>NZ_DS990135.1 GCF_000187895.1 Phocaeicola plebeius DSM 17135
TTGAAGGACATTGCTTGGTGGGTAGTTGACTGGGGTGGTCGCCTCCAAAAGCGTAACGGAGGCTCTAAAGGTGCCCTCAGACGATCGGTAACCGTCCGCAGAGTGTAATGGCATAAGGGCGCTTGACTGGGAGACAGACAAGTCGAGCAGGTAGGAAACTAGAGCATAGTGATCCGGTGTTTCCGTATGGAAGGGACATCGCTCAAAGGATAAAAGGTACTCCGGGGATAACAGGCTGATCCCTCCCAAGAGCTCATATCGACGGAGTGGTTTGGCACCTCGATGTCGGCTCGTCACATCCTGGGGCTGGAGAAGGTCCCAAGGGTTGGGCTGTTCGCCCATTAAAGTGGCACGCGAGCTGGGTTCAGAACGTCGTGAGACAGTTCGGTCTCTATCTATCGTGGGCGTATGAAATTTGCGTGGCTCTGACACTAGTACGAGAGGACCGTGTTGGACCGACCTCTGGTTTACCGGTTGTGCCGCCAGGCGCATCGCCGGGTATCTAAGTCGGGATCGGATAAGCGCTGAAAGCATCTAAGTGCGAAGCCGGCCACAAGATTAGATTTCTCAGGGTCGTTGAAGACGACAACGTTGATAGGATGCAGGTGTAAAGCTGGAGACAGCAAAGCCGAGCATTACTAATTGCCCGTCAGCTTTCCTTATCCGCGCGGAGCGGATGGAAAAGTCATCGGAAGGATGATATATACGTTTAGCATGAATGAAGTGCTGAAATTGCTTGCTTGTGAGTCATGAATATATAAAGATATTCAGGTGACTATTGCACGAAGGTTCCACCTCTTCCCATTCCGAACAGAGAAGTTAAGCTTCGTCACGCCGATGGTACTGCGCAAGTGGGAGAGTAGGTAGTCGCCGTCTTAACGGAAGCCCTGAAGCGGAAACGCTTCGGGGCTTTTTTGTATCCGTAACTCAGATTTTATTGTATCTTTGTTTTAGGTTTTAAAATATATATTTTATGGATACAATCTTACCTTATGCACTGTTGTGCTTTACCTCTTTTTTTACGTTGACAAACCCTTTGGGTACAATGCCGGTCTTTTTGACAATGACGAATGGTCTGGAAGAAAAAGAGCGACAACATATTGTGAAAAGAGCTACAATCATTTCTTTTATTATACTGATTGCATTTACATTTTGCGGGCAGTTCTTGTTTAAGTTTTTCGGAATATCTACCAATGGATTTCGTATTGCAGCAGGTATTATCATCCTGAAGATAGGCTACGATATGTTGCAGGCACGCTATACCAATACGAAGTTGAAAGACGAGGAGATCAAAGCTTATGCAAACGATATTTCAATCACGCCGCTCTCCATTCCGATGTTGTGTGGACCAGGTGCTATTGCCAATGGCATTATCATGATGGATGATGCGCGGACGTGGAGTTTGAAAGTTACTCTTGTTTCCGTGATAGCTTTGGTGTATATACTTACTTATATCATTCTACGTTTATCTACGAAACTGGTTCGCATTATTGGGGAAACGGGTAATAATGTGATGATGCGTCTGATGGGATTGATTCTGATGGTGATTGCAGTAGAATGTTTTGTCGGAGGAATGCGTCCGATTTTGATTGATATCATTCAAGGAAGCCGTTTGTAGATGATAATTTATTATAATTTGTATTTTGAGTATATCAAATCATAATTAATGTGTATTTTCTGCTAATATTCTATTATTCGTTTTGTTTGACCGAATTAAATTGTTACATTTAATTCGAGAAAGGATTTTCAGTACCTTCTTTTTATTAACTTTTAAAATTTGATTTTATGAAAGTGCTATTAGTCGGTCTGGAACGTGTCGGAAAGCTGTTCTCAATGGAGTCTCTTTTTAAGAAGAAACTCACCGAAGCTGACATGACCGATGTGGAGGTGGTAACAGCTGAGATGACAGAATTTGGTTCTCCGGGAGGGAGAAAGTTGGAACGGAGCATGAACGAAGCTTTACGCGATGAAGCCGACTTCGTAGTAGTAATGGAGCCGTGGCAGAAAGATTTGCTGACTCGTTTTATGGATTATCGTAATTGGCACAAGATTCATTTGTTTGCGGACATCTGCAAACGTAAGTCTAAAGCCGATATGCCCTCATGTGATGTGGATTTTGGTTATAGGAATGGCAATGAGGAGATGAATGATGGATGTCGGAACTTATTGGAAGGTTTGAAAATGCTTTTGAGAAAACGTGAGTCGGATTCTTCCGACTTAGCGATGGTTTAAAAATACCGTTAGTTGTTATGATTCAATTTTACTAGAGAAGCCCTGAATAAACGTAATTCGGGGCTTCTTTTTGTTTAAAAGAATTCCAGTACGAAGGTAGTATTCCATCCGTTAGTTTCTGCTTTTAACAGGCTGATACTGCCATTAGAAAGCTTCATAATCTGTCGGGAAAGAGAGAGACCGATTCCGCTTCCTTCTTTTTTAGTGGTAAAGAACGGTACAAAGATTTCTTCTGCTTCCTTTTCAGGGATGGCAGGACCGTCGTTGCTGACATAGACTAAGATATGTTCTTCCTTGGTGGAATAGGCTCGTATGTGGATTTTTCCTTTATTTTCTCCAATAGCTTGTGTGGCATTCTTGAGAAGATTGATAAGTACCTGGCGAATCAGGTTAGGGTCGGCATACAGCATCAGGTCGTCCGGCTCAATCTGGAGTGTCAACTGAATGCGCGAGGGGATTAAGTGAATGCTTTTTACCTGCAAAAGGAGTTCTTTCAGATAGAACGGCTCTGGTGAAGGTTTCTGAAGCGCAGAGAACTTCCGGTAACTGTCTACAAAGGAAATAAGTCCGGTAGAGGTTTCATGAATGGCACGGATACCTTCGTAAATCGGACTATCAATTACATCTTTTCGTAGCAGAAAAGTTTCGCTTAGAGAAGAAATCGGAGCGATGGAGTTCATGATTTCGTGTGTCAGTACCCTGGTCAGTTTTATCCACGATTCAAGCTCTTTTGTGTCCATTTCGTTACGAATATCATTCAGGGTAAGAATCTTTACCGTATTTCCTCCTAATTCCATAATGGAGGCACGTACTAACAGTTGGATTTCCCCTTTGGAAGTAGCATATTGCAGGTTACACCGTTCACCTGCAGGAAGCGAGCTGAGTAATTCAGGTATATCATTTCCATAACGCTCCAGTTGTTGCAGGGTACCGAGGGCCGGAAGTCCTAACAGCCTTGTGGCAGCCGGATTGGTTTGTATGATTTTGTTTTGTTCGTCCAGCACGATGATGCCGGAACTGATGCCTGAGAGAACCTGTTCATAAAACCGTTCCCGTTGTTCCATTAATTGTTTCTGTTCGCCCATCATGGCACCAAACTCGTTGAGTGCATTTTGCAGAATACGTTCTCCTCCGATGAAGCCATGCGTAGGAAGGCGGAAAGAATAATCCCTGTTGCGGATAGCTTCCAGCATCAGCCAGCTTTTTTCGCGCAACTGTTTCTGGCTGGAATAAAACAGATAGATGGCTAAGGCAATCAGAAAACCTCCTATCCAGAGCCATTCGTTCTCATCCCGGCTGATACCGAGCGTCAGCAGTACGGTACCTCCTGTGAGGAAGGCGAGCCGTGCCAGCGGAGAAGATAACCATTTAGATGCCATGACGTTTCATCTTGTTGTAAAGTGTCTGCCGCGTAATGCCCAATTGTGCCGCTGCCTGTGACAAATTACCATCGCATTGTTCGATGGCTTTCTTGACGAGATTTTTCTCCATCTCGTCCAAGGTTTGCAGCGGAGTGTCTTCTTTATTCTCTTCGTGTATGCTTGGAGCATCCTGTCCCGAAACTTCTGTCAGTTGCAGGTTTTCGGCTTTCAACAGATTTCCTTCTGAAAGGATAACTGCCTTTTCAATGGTATGCTGTAGCTCACGGATATTTCCATACCAGGGATAATTCAGCAGACGCTGTTCTGCATCGGCACTGAATCCGGTCAGCGTGCGCAGGTATTGCTGATTATATTGTTCTAAGAAACGCTGTGCCAGAGGAAGGATGTCTTCTTTCCGTTCCCGAAGAGCCGGAATGTGCAAATGAATGGTGTTGATGCGATACAGCAGGTCTTCACGGAACTCTCCATTGTGTACCATTTCATCTAAGTTACGGTTCGTGGCACAAATCAGCCGGATATTGGTCGGCTGGGGAGTATTGCTTCCTACCTTGATAAAATAGCGCTTCTGAATCACCGTCAACAGTTTGGCTTGCAGATGATAGGGCAGGTTGGCAATTTCATCGAGAAACAAGGTTCCGCCATCGGCTGCTTCAAAACGTCCTACCCGGTCAGTGTGGGCATCAGTAAACGAACCTTTTACATGACCGAACAATTCGCTTTCAAACAGTGATTCGGTAATGGCTCCCATATCGACGGCCACCATCGGACCGTTGCGGCGGGGAGACAGCCGGTGAATTTCTCGTGCCAGCATATCTTTTCCCGTACCGTTTTCTCCGGTAATCAGGATATTGGCATCGGTCGTGCTGACCTTCTCAACCAACAGTCGTAGCGGACGGATGACGGAGGAATTTCCCCAGTACATACTCGATTTTTCTGTCGGTTGTGAGGCCTGCTTTCCTTTCTTCTCGTTTCCTCGGGCTTTGGCATAGGCTTCTTGCAGAGTCTGCACCAGTTTGGCATTGTCCCAAGGCTTTACAATGAAGTCGGTCGCTCCATCCTTCAGTCCTGTTACCGCTAAGTTGATGTCGGCATAGGCAGTGAACAATACCACTTGAATCTGCGGACGCAGCCGTTTGATTTCGCGCAACCAGTAAAGTCCCTCATTCCCGCTGTTGATGCCGGAAGAAAAGTTCATGTCCAGCAGCACCACATCAATCGCTTCCCGTTGTAGTAGGGAAGGAATGGTTACGGGAGAATTCAGGGTGATTACTTGCTGGAAATATTCTTCCAGAAGATATTGCAGAGAAGTAAGTATGTTGCGGTTGTCATCTACAACGAGTAAAGTTCCTTGTTTTGCCATCTGTGATTGAGATTTTGCGACAAAAATAGGAATTTTCAAGGCATAGCCCTCAAAAATGTCTAAAAAATATGTACAGTGACAAAAAATTAGACACTCATTGTCAAAAAATTAGACACTTGAGATTCTATGTAATATTCTATCTTATTGAAAATGAATTGAATAAAACTTTGGCACGGTATTTGAATGCTCTTTTGCAGATAAAAGAAAACAATATGAATAAAAAGAATCTATTACGCATGATGATTTGTTTCTTTTCCGGTTGGATGGGGCTGGAAGCTGCGGCACAAGATGTATGGGACGTAGACCGCTGTATGGACTACGCCGTACAGCACAACCGTACCGTCCGGCAGCGGGAACTTGAAGCAGACAATGCAAGGTTGGATCGCATGAAGGCTATCGGCAGTTTCTTGCCCGGGGTAAGTGCAGGTACCAGCATACAATATAATTTCGGTCGTTCGGTCGATCCTGAAACCAATACCTACAACACCTTGTCTACTTTCAACAACGGTTATTCTATGGAAGCTTCCATGCCGATTTTCCGTGGTGGGGGACTGGTGAACGAGGTACGTCGGGCAAAGGCTGCCTGGCTGATGGGAAAAGCCGCCTGGCAGGAAGCCAAAGACAATACAGCGTTAGAGACTTTCCAGGCTTATATTGATGCCCTATATTGCTACGGCACTTTGCGACTGGCCCGCAAGAAATTGCAGGAAAGCGATTCGCTGCTATACAAAACGCGCCGTCAGGAGGAATTAGGGTTGAAAGGCTTGTCAGATGTAGCCCAAATGGAGGCTCAGCAGGCTACGGACAGTTACAACCTCACCCATCAGAAGAACTTGTATGAAACAGCCTTGCTGACATTGAAACAGAAAATGAATTTTCCGGCAGAAGATACTTTACAGTTGGATACTGCCGTACTCGATACACAAACACTTCAATATATTCAGTTGACTCAGGAGCGTGCGGACGATGTGTTCCGTATCGCACTGAATGTCAATCCTACCCTCCAGCAGGCTGCACTGAATGCGAAAGTAGCCGATATGCGCCGTAAAATTTCATGGGCCAATGTGGTACCGTCCATCACGTTGTTCGGTGGAATTTCCAGTTCCTATTATAAGGAACTTCATTCTACGGCTTATCCTGATTTCCGTACCCAGTTCAATAATAACTTCGGTTCCTACGTGGGTATCAGTATGAGTATTCCTATATTCAACCGGCTTTCAGGAGTAACCAGCATGCGGCAGGCAAAAAACAATTACCGCATTGCTTGTGAACAATATGAATCGCAGAAAGAGGAATTGCAGAAATTGGTGCTTCAGGCTGTACAGGACCGGGAAGGCTATCTGAAGGAGAGCATACAGATGGAAAAGAAAGTCAGTTCCGACTCACTGGCCTATCATGTCACCCGGCGCAAGTACGAAGAAGGCTTGATGACCTCACTCGATGTACAAAACAATGCAGCCACCTTGCTTGAAAGCGAAACTTTACTACTGCAAAGTAAGCTGACCTACCTGATGAAATGCCGTCTGGTAGACTATTACAAGGGAGAAGAAATTATTCGCGGGTTTGATGCCGCAGACAAATAAATAGAAATTGAAAAAAGACGATATTATGGATATACAGTTAGAAAAGAAAAAAGGAATCCAGAAGAAACATCTTCCTTATATTGGGGGAGGAGTTGTTATTCTTCTGCTGTTGGGCTGGATTATTTTCGGCAATCATGCTTCTACATTGAAAGTCGACGGTAAGTCACTGAACATTGCTGACGTGACTTATGGAAAATTCAATGACTATATCCGTGTGAACGGGCAGGTACAGCCTATTTCCGTGGTACAACTCAGTCCCGAAGAGGGAGGTATCGTGCAGGAAAAGGTGGTGGAAGAAGGAGCTCATGTGAAGAAAGGCGACGTGATTCTCCGTCTCAGTAACTCCAACCTGGATTTGCAGATTCTGAATGCGGAGTCTGAACTGGCTGAAAAGCAGAACCTGCTCCGTAATACACAGGTCACCATGCAACAGGACAAGTTGAACAACGAAACTGAGAAAGTACAGCTTGACATTGATACGCGCCGCAAACAGCGTACGTTCCAGCAATATCAGCGTCTGTACAAGGAACGTCTTATCAGCCGCGAAGAATATCTTCAGGCCAAGGAAGATTATGAAGTGGCCCAGAAGAAGCATAAACTGATTACGGAACGTCTGGTGCAGGATTCCATTTACCGTAACATTCAGATGGATCAGATGGAAGATAACTTGCAGAACATGCGCAAGAATGTCTTGCTGATTCGCGAACGGAAGGATAAACTGGAAGTGCGGGCTACAATTGACGGAGAATTAGGATTGTTGGATGCGGAGTTAGGACAGAATATCACCGCCGGACAAATGGTGGGACAGATTAATGACTTGTCGGACTTCAAAATCGAGGCTATGATTGATGAACACTACATCGACCGTGTGACCAACGGACTGCCCGCTACTTTTGAACGTCAGGGTTCTTCGTTTAACTTAAAGGTGCGCAAGGTGTATCCGGAAGTACGTGAGGGACGTTTCCGTACGGACTTCATCTTCCAGGGCAACCGTCCGGAAAATATCCGCAGCGGACAGACTTACTACATCGACTTGCAGCTGGGTGAGCCTACCGAAAGCGTGCTGATTCCGAAGGGTACCTTCTTCCAAGTGACCGGAGGAAACTGGATTTTTGTGGTCGACAAGGAAGGAAAGAAAGCCTATCGCCGTAAAATACGTATCGGACGTCAGAATCCGCAGTATTACGAGGTGTTGGAAGGATTGGAAAAAGGCGAACGTGTCATCGTTTCCGGTTATGAGAGTTACAAAGACAATGAAGTATTGGTGTTAAACTAAAAAATAAAATGTGATGAAAAAGATAGTACGTATATTGGCAGGTTTGGTAATGGGTTTGATGTGTGTAAACTGTGCCAGTGCAAGAAGTGGTAATGAAGAAAAAGTAAGTGAAACCCGCAGTGTGAGTTCTTTCCATTCCATTGAAGTGGAAAGTGTAGCCAGTGTGTATTTCACTCAGTCGGATACCTATTCTCTTCGTATAGAGGGAGAAAAGAAATGGGTAAACCAGACAAAGTGTACGGTGAAAGACGGAGTATTGCTGATTGCGTGGGCTGAGAAAGGAAAGAAAGCTACCCGGAACGTGAACGGACTCTCTATTTACATCAGTGCACCCGATTTGCAGAAAGTAGCTTTTGAAGGTGTTGGTTCATTCAATTGCAAGTCCCGCCTGAACCTGAAGGATGTGAAGTTTGATGTGGAAGGCGTGG
The DNA here is from genome assembly GCF_000187895.1 of Phocaeicola plebeius DSM 17135. GTDB lineage: Bacteria > Bacteroidota > Bacteroidia > Bacteroidales > Bacteroidaceae > Phocaeicola > Phocaeicola plebeius. Next base: position 8,262 of record NZ_DS990135.1, read on the forward strand.
GCAGTCTGCACGTGGCCGATTTGCATGCCCGGAATGTGCAAGTCAGTCTGGAAGGTGTGGGAAGCGGTGAACTGGCCGTAGATTGCGAACACCTGGATGCCAGCATAGAAGGTGTCGGTAGTCTTACTTTAAGTGGAAAGGCTAAATCGGCTCAAATCTCCAAAGACGGAATCGGTAGCGTTTCTACCCGGAGGTTGAAAGTCGGTGAATAAATTTCGTAATCGCAGTATAAAAACACTTACCACTCATGAACACACTTCTTAGAAATTTCTCGCATACCTTCCGGCGTTTCTTTACGGCCAGCGTATTGAATCTGTTAGGATTGAGTATTGCGTTTGCCGCCTGCTTCGTCATCCTGACACAGGTGGACTACGACTATAACTACAACAAAGCCTATCCGGCACACGATCGTATTTACCGGGTAGAAGTGGATGCAGGCGGAGATTACGGCTGGCAAATCTGGCTGGCTCGTCCTTTCTGTGAGCTGGTGGGAGCTTCTTCTCCACACATACAGGCCATTTCAGTTACTTCATTGTCAAACAATAAGAATGATTTTGAAGTAGACGAACACATTTATTCTGAGCCCTGGTTTACGGGATTTGGTGATTACCTGGAGGTATTTCAGCCTACTATGGTATGTGGAACGACTGCTTCGCTTAATGAACCCAATCATGCCCTGATTTCTGCATCCATGGCTCTCCGCTTTTTCGGTACTACAGATGCCATTGGTAAGACAATTTATGTAGACCGCAAATCCCGTAACCAGCCGTTGGTGATAGGAGGGGTTTACCAGGACATGCCGGAAAACTCTCAGTTAGGGAATTGTGTCTTTTCTTCCTACTCCCCGAACCTGAACAAAGATTCGTGGACAAACTGGAATTATGCCTTGTATATCCGGCTTGACAATCCGGCTTCATTGGCCGATGTCCGGCAGTCGGTGATAGAAGCCTGCAAGCGGATGATTCCAAAAGACCTGATTAGCGGAGAGGGAGAGGAAGACTGGGAGAATTTCATTCATTTTACACCGCTGGACGAAGTGCACTATTCTACGGTAGGCAACAAGGCGGCTACCAGCAAGGCGGCCGTATACCTGCTGCTGTGTGTATCGGTACTGATTTTGCTGACGGCAGCAGTCAACTACATGAACTTCTCGCTGGCAGAAACTCCCATGCGGTTGCGTTCCATTAACACCCAGAAAGTGTTGGGTGCTTCCACACTCTCTTTACGGATGTATCTGTTGTTGGAATCCGTATTGGTTTGTGTGTGTGGCTTCCTGCTGTCATTGCTTTGGCTCTATCTGTTGCAAGATAGTTCTTTAAATACCCTGGTGGCATCCGATCTCTCTTTGATGAATCATCCAAACTTGCTGATAGCTTTGGGCGGAATGGCCGTGTGCATGGGCTTGCTGGCTGGAGCCTATCCTTCTTACTACGTCACCTCTTTTCCACCGGCACTAGTACTGAAAGGCTCGTTCGGTCTTTCCCCGAAAGGAAAGATGCTGCGTACGTTTCTGGTTTGCTTCCAGTTCTTTGTCTCTTTCATGCTGATTATTGCGGTAGGCATCATGTACCTGCAGAGCCGTTACATTCAGCACAGCGACTATGGCTATGACAAGGAGGTCGTACTGGTGGGAACGATTCCTTATGAATATCTCGATCGCAGGGAAGCGATTGTCAGTGAATTGTCCGGACTTTCGGGCATAGAAGGTATTTCGATTTCCCAGTTCGTTTTAAGTTCAGCCGATAATTACATGTCGTGGGGAAGAGGAGAAGGAGAACATCACATACAGTTGGTCTGTTTTCCGGTAGATTACCGCTACTTATCTGTGCTTGGCATCAAGATTACTGAGGGGAGGAACTTTAAACCGGGCGACGGAGATGTGTATATTTTCAACGAAGCAGCCCGGAAGAAATATCCCTGGATGAAGGTGGACGAACCCGCTACTCCTGGTGATTATCCTGTGGTCGGATTCTGTGAGAATATTCGTTTCAGCAGTTTCCGCAACAACGATGCCGTAGAGCCGATGGCTTTCTTTATTTACGGAAAAGATTATGCAAATTGGGATGCCAACAATATCTTGAACATCCGGGTGGCTGCGGGAGTAGACAAAGTGGACATGCTTCACCGCTTGGCTGAGGCAACAGAAAAGATGGCACCGGGCCGTGATTTCAGATTCCGTTTCATGGATGAGGTGATTGACCAGAACTATCGTCGGGAACTGCGTTTCACCCGTCAGATTCTGTTGTTCTCCCTGATAGCCATTGTCCTCAGCATGATTGGTGTGTTCGGACTGACCTTATTTGAAAGCGAATACCGCCGGAAGGAGATTGGTATCCGGAAAATTATGGGAAGTTCCACCGGTGAGATTCTCTATATGTTTACCAAGCGTTATTTCGTCATGCTGGTGGTCTGCTTCGTACTGGCAGCTCCTTTTGGCTGGTGGATAGGGCATGACTGGCTGGAAAGCTTCTCTGATAAGACGCCTATCCGTGCCTGGGTATTTGTGACCTCCTTCCTGCTGGTCAGTCTTATTACGGTACTGACGGTGACATTCCAGTGCTGGAAGAATGCCAATGAAAACCCCGTACGGAGTATTAAGACGGAATAAACACATAAAACTATAAAATACGATGAAAGGACTGAAAACCTATTTTACCTATCTTCACCGCAACAAGCTGTTTACATTGGTCAACGTGGCGGGACTGGGCATTTCTTTGATGTTTGTGCTGCTTATTGCCAATATGGTAGTGCGACAGCTCACTGTGGGCAGCGATATAAAGGATATTGAGCATATTTATGTGTTGTCGAACGAGGAATATAGCGCCAGCAATTACCTGGTGGGTGAACGGCTGGCCAACCGTTATCCGGAAATGGCCGACTGGTGCGCTGTGAATGCTGAAGCTTGTAACTCGGGGAGTTATGCGGTAATAGATAACCGGAAAACCAGCCTCGAAATATATTGTGTGAAAGATAATTTCCTCCGTTTCTTTGGCTATTCGCTGTTGTCGGGAAATCCGGAACAGGCACTGGTCGATGCACATAGTATCGTGCTGACCGAATCGGCTGCCCGTAAACTGTTTGGGGATGAACCTGCGGAAGGCAAGATGCTTCGTTTGTCTGCAGACAAGAAGGAGATGTACACAGTGACAGGCATCATAAAAGACTTTGATAACTCTGTTATCCCCGATGAGGTAGAAGCTATTGTACCATTCGACTATGTAGATTTTGTGAACTGGGGAAGCAGTATGCGTAATCCAGATATGAACAACATGGGAGGGACAACGATACTGGTCCGTTTTCCTCAAGGTGTTAATCCCGATCAGAAAGCTGCCGATATGCTGTCTTTTCTCAAAACCTTTTCCTGGGGATATCAGCATGAGTTGTTCCGTGAGGCATTCTGGATGCCGTTGAAAGACGTGTGTTTCTCCGAAATAATGAGTCTTCAGCTACGTCAGTACAATCCGGTGAAAGTCTGGATATTCTTAGTGGCAGGTATTCTGATTCTGTTAATGGCCGTATTCAATTACGTCAGCATGTGCGTGGCACAAGTAAGCTACCGTGCCAAGGAAATGGCTACCCGCCGGTTGCTGGGCTCTTCCGCACGGAGTATCTTCTGGCGCTTGTTGGGAGAGTCGGCCTTGTTTACCACAGGAGCCTTTCTGCTGGCTTTGCTGTTGGCTAAGGCAGTGGAACCGACTGCCTGTGACCTGCTACAGACACGGCTGGACATCTGGGGCGACTTGAACGCCATTACTTTGCTAACCTATCTGATAGGAATTATTCTGCTTTCCTTGCTGGCCGGACTGGTACCTGCCGTTCTGCTTTCTCACTACCATCCATTAGATGTGGTGAAAGGCACTTTCCGTCGGAAAACCAAGGCGGTGTACCTTCGGGCACTGTATGTGGTACAGAGCGGACTCACCGTAGCCATGCTGACTTGCACCCTCTATCTGTCCGCACAAATCTACCGGATTCTGCGTGAACCGTTGGGTTATACGTACGGTCATGTGCTCGACTATCCTGCCATGACAGTCGGTTCCTCCGAAAAAATACGTCTTTTCCGTGACGAAGCCCGTAAGAAGCCCTTTGTAAAGAATGTCTGCTTGACTGCCGGTACGCCTGTAAACCGGGGAAACAACAATACCACCCAGCTTTACGACAACAACGGGATACCTCAAAATGTCAGTTTTCAGGTGTTCCGTACCGATTCAGCCTTCTTGGACATCTTTCACATCCAGGTGTTCGACGATAGGAAACTTCCACGGAAATGGGGGAACATGTATTTCTCCGAAAGTACGTTCGATTCTTTGCAGCTGGATTACGCGCGTACGGCAGAATTGCGGAATGAATATGGCCGCCAGTATGCTGTAGGCGGACGGTATGCCGACATCAAATTCGGTTCCATTCTCCTTCCGCAGTCGCCCACCATGATTTCAGTAGAGCATCCGGACAAAGTAAGACCCTGGAACGTGCTGGTAGAAACCATTGAAGGCAATCAGGCAGCATATAAGAGAGAACTTGATGCGTTGTTTTCGGAGGTGGTGGAGGGTATTCCCTTTGAATCCAAATGGTATGCCGATGAGATGAAGGAAGTCTATAAAGATTTGTTGCACATGCGTACTACTATTGTGGCCTTCACGTGTGCGGCCCTGTTGATTTCCCTGTTGGGACTGACCGCCATGAGCATTTATTTTATCAGTCAGCGCAAGCGCGACATGGCCATCCGGAAAGTTTTTGGTTCCAGTGCAGGTATGGAACGGGTACGACTGCTTCGTTTCTCCCTGCTGTCTTTGCTGGCAGGCATGCTGCTGGCCGTTCCTTTGGCATGGTTCGGTGTACAGCAGATAGACGGTATCCTGCACTATTCCCCCATGGCGGTGTGGGGTGTATTTGGCGTCGCCTTTCTGTTGGTAGCCTTGATTTCTTTAGGTTCCGTGTGTCTCATCAGTTGGAGAGCCGTTCGTGAAAATCCGGTGAACCACATCAAGACCGAATGACTTTTCATAGTGTGTAAAAACAAATAAAACAATCGGGACCTCCGCTCATTTGCCGAGGTCCCGATTTATATTTTAGAGACGGGCAGCTACTTTCTGCCAGTCCACTAATGTCCAGAATGCTTCGATGAAAGCCGCCCGGCGGTTGCGGTAGTCAATGTAGTATGCATGCTCCCACACGTCGATAACCAGTAACGGTTTCAGTCCCTTTTTGAGCGGATTTCCAGCGTTCGATTCGCTGACGATGGACAAATGTCCGTCTTTGTCACTCACCAGCCAGGTCCATCCCGAACCGAACAGCGTAGTGGCTGCCTGTGTAAACTTCTCCTTGAAGGTTTCTACCGAACCGAAATCGCGAGTCAACGCATCTGCTAAAGGTTGAGGCATTTCCGGCTGCTGAGGAGTTAGTGTATCAAAAAAGAACGTATGGTTCCAGGTCTGGGCTGCATTGTTGAACATCGGTCCTTCCGCTTCCAGCAAGATTTGCTCCAGCGTTTTTTCTTCGTAAGGCGTGCCGACAATCAGTTTGTTCAGGTTGTCTATGTACGTTTGCAAATGTTTTCCGTAATGATATTCCAGTGTTTCTTTGCTCATTTTTGGAGCCAGCGCTTCCAGTTGATAAGGAAGTTCAGGAAGTAAATGTTTCATATTTTCTCGATTTAAAGTTGATAATTTTTAGTTCTGTTCTTATATAAACAAACAAATCGTTTGTAAAGTTGTAATTACGGTACTAATTTAATATAAAAATCGGTGTTTTCATAGAAAATCTCTCCCTAAATTCCCTCTATACTGTGAGAAATCGTAATTTCGCTGACAGATTAGGTAGATTTCTATAATATTTTAAGGTTAAAAGTAACATGTGTGGAATTGTAGGATATATCGGAAAGCGAAAGGCTTGGCCGATATTGGTAGAAGGCCTGAAGCGCCTGGAGTATCGCGGATATGATAGTGCCGGAGCGGCCTTGATGAGCGACACTCATCAGTTGAATGTGTATAAATCCGTGGGAAAAGTAGCTGATTTGGAACGGACAGCCGAAGGGCAGGATGTGTCCGGTTGCGTGGGAATCGCTCATACGCGTTGGGCTACCCATGGAGAGCCCAGTACGGTAAATGCTCATCCGCATTGTAGCCAGAACGGTGATTTGGCACTGGTACACAACGGGATTATCGAAAACTATGCCGTACTGAAAGAAAAGCTGCAGGCCAAAGGCTGCACTTTCAAGAGCAGCACCGATACGGAAGTGCTGGTGCAGTTGATTGGTTACATTCAGCAACAAGGCAATTTGGATTTGCTGACTGCTGTGCAGTTAGCTTTACGGGAAGTTATCGGTGCCTACGCCATTGCAGTAGTTGACCGTAAGCATCCCGACGAGATTATTGCTGCCCGCAAAAGTAGTCCGTTAGTCGTCGGAGTAGGCGATGGAGAGTTCTTCTTGGCTTCTGATGCCACTCCTATGGTGACTTACACCAATCAGGTGGTGTATCTCTCTGACGGAGAAATAGCCGTACTACGGGCAGGTGCTCCCTTGAAGATTGTCGACTTGAATAATGTAGAATGCCCGCATGAGGCACAGACCGTAGCCCTTAATATCGGGCAGCTGGAAAAAGGAGGTTTCCCCCACTTCATGCTGAAAGAAATCTTCGACCAGCCCGACTGCATCAGCGACTGTATGCGTGGGCGCGTGAATACGGACACTTGTACGGTCACTCTTTCCGCCGTGTCCAACTACAAGGAACAACTGTTGCGTGCCGGACGCTTTATTATCGTAGCCTGCGGTACTTCCTGGCATGCCGGACTCATCGGCAAGCAACTGATTGAAAGCTTCTGCCGCATTCCTGTGGAAGTGGAATATGCCTCCGAGTTCCGTTACCGTAATCCGGTGATTCATCCTGATGACGTAGTTATTGCTATCTCCCAAAGTGGAGAAACTGCCGACACATTAGCTGCCATTGAACTGGCCAAGTCGCAGGGAGCCTTTATCTATGGTATCTGTAACGTCATCGGTTCTTCCATTGCCCGTGCTACGGATACCGGTTCCTATATCCATGTGGGTCCCGAAATCGGAGTGGCTTCTACGAAAGCCTTTACCGGACAGGTTACCGTGCTTACCCTGCTGGCTTTGGCGTTGGGACGAGAAAAAGGTACACTTTCGGAAGAAGAGTATCATCGGATAGTGAAAGAACTGGTCACCGTCCCTGAAAAGATGCGGACCGTCCTGAAGCAGCATTCGTTCATCTCCGATTTCTCAAAGATGTTTACATACGCCCGCAACTTCATTTATTTAGGTCGGGGATACGCCTTTCCGGTTGCTTTGGAAGGAGCTTTGAAGCTGAAAGAAATTTCGTACATCCATGCCGAAGGTTATCCGGCTGCCGAGATGAAACACGGCCCCATCGCCCTGATTGATGCCGAAATGCCGGTGGTCATCGTGGCCACACAGTCGCCTTTGTACGAAAAAGTGCTAAGCAACATTCAGGAAATCAAGGCCCGCAAGGGAAGAGTGGTAGCCGTAGTAACCGAAGGAGATACGGTTATCCGAAACTTGGCTGATTACAGCATCGAACTTCCCGCTACACTGGAATGTCTGAATCCGTTAGTAGCTTCCATTCCGTTGCAGTTGTTGGCCTATTACATTGCAGTTTGCCGTGGAATGGATGTCGACCAGCCACGTAATCTGGCTAAGTCTGTAACGGTGGAATAACGTAACCCTAATTTGAAAATATACTGTTGAAAAAGAGAAACCTCTAAGTCAGATTTTATGTTTCTCTTCCGTGAAACCTACGTTTCTGCTACGAGAAACGTAGGTTTTCCTTTTGAGAGACGTAGGTTTCCGCGATGGAAAACATAGAAAATACGGAAGAGTTTTCTTTTTGATGAAGAGTCGTTTGGTAGATATGGTTTTGGAACTTGTCTATAAATAGATACTCTCTTTACCGATTGCAATGGTGAGTTTTGGACTGTATTATTTTTTATGAAAGGTTTCCTCTTTTCATGTAAAGATGTAAATTTGCACATCTTATTTCTTGGAAAAATACATAAGCGAGGAAGAAAATGCAGGAAGATGAATTGATATTGGCTGTAAAATCCGGTTCGGAGCGTGCTTACAAGCAACTTTATGAATTGTGGGTATCCAGACTATATCGGTTTGTGTTTCAGTACCTCAAATCAGAGGAAGCGACTGATGATGTGGTGCAGGAAACTTTTCTTCGTATCTGGACCAATCGGGAGCACCTGAATCCCGATCAGTCTTTCAAATCCTATCTCTTTACCATAGCCTATCATTTTCTGCTGAAAGAATTGAGAAGACAGATTCACAATCCGTCGATGGAAGAATATGTGGAATACCGGGACAAACTGGCTTCTTCGGCTAATGAGATTCCTGATGAACTGGACTATGACCGTTTTGTAAAGGCTTTGGAGAAAGCCAAACAGCATCTTTCACCCCGTCAGCGGGAAATTTTTGAACTCAACAAAGAATACGGTATGTCGGTCGCCGAGATTTCCGGAAAACTCTCCGTCACAGAGCAGGTAGTACGCAACCAGTTGTCTGCTGCCCTGAAGATACTTCGTACAGAATTACGTCAATATTATCCTTTATTGCTCTTATTTCTGGCCTAAAAAATCATTTTATGCTTTATAACATGTAATTTGATATGTTATAAATCTGCCCTTATTGGATATTACCCATAAACAAACGAAAAAAGTTTATGAGTGCACAAATAAACGATAAGGTATCAGGATTGTTACACAAGTTCCGTTCCGGTGACATCACGCCGGCGGAATTTCAGGATTTGCGAACCCGCATGGATGCTATATCCGATGTGGAATTGAAACATCTTCTGGAGACAGAGTGGGAAGAGTTTGAAGACCATTCTCCTTTGTCGGAAGAAAAAATGAAAACGCTCTATGAAGGCTTGCACATTCGTTCGGAAGAAGTGAAACCTCGTTTCACGCTGAAACGCTACTGGATGCAGGTTGCCGCTTCACTGTTGTTGCTCATAGCCGGAAGCTTGACGGTATTGACTTTTATGCAGCAGAATGAAATCAATGCACTGGCAGAACAGAATGTGGTGATACGTTCAGGCGATTACGGCAAGTCGCTCGTTACCCTTCCCGATGGAACCATAGTGCATCTGAATGCCAAATCTTCTTTGACCTATAGTCAGGATTTTGGGCGGAATGACCGCAAGGTAGCATTGAGCGGAGAAGGATTTTTTGAGGTAAAGAAAGATACAGAAAAGAAGTTTACAGTGGGTACAGGCTATATGGACATCACCGTATTGGGTACAAAATTCAATGTGTATGCATACGAGACAAAAGACATTGTGGAGATGTCGCTTGTAGAAGGTAGTGTGGATGTCACCACTCTACGCCCTCCTTATCAGAGCATACGCGTGAAGCCCAATGAAAAAGTGGTGTATAACAAGCGTACAGGAAACTTGCTGCATGAGCGGACAAGTAACAAGATGGAAACAGCTTGGATGAATAAAGAATTGGTGTTCCGTAGTGAACGGCTGGAAGATGTATTCCGTTGTTTGTCCCGCAAGTTTGCTGTCACCTTCTCCGTGGATGATGAGACTTTGTTGAACGATGTGTATACCGGTACGTTTGATGATGAGAATGTGGAAAGCATCATGCGTGTCTTGAAGTTCCATTATAATTTCAAGTACACAAATGAAGACGGAGTGATTTCTATTCAAACTCGAAAATAGTTATTAACTTTTAAAAACCGAAGTACATGAAAACATGAGAAGAAAACAAAAGCCCCGGATAATCGGCAAATTATCCAGGGCATGAAAGAAGGCTTAGTCCTGTAATTAAACTATGGTGGACACATAGTAAAATAAACTAAAACCTTAATTTGTTATGAATTTATGAAAACCGCAAAACAATCAATTGATTTAGAGTACAAAGGTACTAAAAAACGCTTGAATCTGCGCACTGCTTTGATTTCTTTGTGTATGTTTGCATTTGTTGGCACTTCTGCCCAGACGGGTACGGTGACCGTGAAACTGCGGAATGCTTCTGTCAAGGAATTGTTCAGTGCAATTGAAAAACAAACTTCCTATCGTTTTTCTTATCGGGATGCAGAAATCAAGGGGAAAGGAAATGTGACTATTTCTGCAACCAATCGTGAATTAAAGCAACTTTTAGAAGGTGAACTTTCCAAATTGGGATTGAAATATGCTGTATCTGGGAATAAGATTATTGTGACTCCGGCTGCGGTAGCTCCTTCTGCACAGCCTAAAAAGGTGACCGGAAAAGTGGTAGATGCCAACGGAGAACCGGTGATTGGGGCAACTGTAATAGAGGATGGAACTTCTAATGGAACGGTAACTGACTTTGATGGGAATTTTACTTTGAATATACCAGAAGGAAAGTTTTTGACGATTTCATATATTGGTTATAAGAGTCAAAATATGAAAGCTGTATCTAATAAAATTATGAATATAGTTTTGAAGGAAGATTCTGGTTTATTGGATGAAGTTGTTGTCGTTGGGTATGGTACACAGAGAAAAGGAAATCTGACAGGTTCCATTGCGAATGTAAAATCTGATAAGTTAACTACCGCTCCTGTAAGTAATGTAACAAATATGCTTGCTGGACAATTACCCGGATTGACTGTAAAACAAACCTCTGGAATTCCGGGGTCAGATGGCTCTTCACTGAAAATTCGTGGGTATGCAGATGATCCATTGGTTATCGTTGATGGGGTTGAAGGAGATTTAAATAATATTGATCCAACTCAGATTGAGTCGATTACAATCTTAAAAGATGGTGCAGCTTCTATTTATGGAGCTCGTGCAGGTAATGGAGTTATACTTGTGACTACTAAACGTGGAGTCGACTCTAAACCTATTATTACGTTAAATACATCATATACGTTACAAGGGGCTACGAAAATGGCAAAACCTGGGAGTTCTGGTCAACGTGCAGAATGGGATAGAGAAGCACATTTAAATGCAGGACTACCTGAATCACAAGTGCCATATACGGAAGAACAGATTCAAAAATTCTATGAAGGTACAGATCCGGATTATTTGAATACAGATTGGTTTGATGCTGTTATACGTAAATGGGCTCCTCAGCAGAATCATAATCTGTCAATAAGAGGAGGAAGTGATAAGATTAAATATTTTGGTTATGCAGGTTTCAATAAGCAGGAAACTATAATGAAAACAAATGGTGGAGATTATACTCGCTTTAATGTACAGTCTAATGTGGATGCTAAGGTTACGGACCAGATATCATTAACTCTGGACATGATGTATACTAAGGAAGAACAATATTTGACTGGAGTTGGCGAAGGGTTAGGACATTATTTATTATGGGAGCAGCTTTATAAAGCTGAACCAAGATACCCTGTAAGTTTACCAGATCCAACCAAAATGTCTTATGCAGGTATTCCTTATGGAAACCCGTTATTTGCGACTAATACAGAATTAGGAGGTTATAGAAGTACTGATAAAGATTATTTTCGTATAACGGGAGCTTTGACTTATGATGTGAAGCAAGTAAAAGGATTGAAATTGAAAGCATTACTCCACTATAATCGATATGTGCAAAATTTTAAACAGTTTAGAAAGCAGGGTGATTTTTATGTCTATAATTCGGAATCTGGAGAATATTCTTTATTTCGTAAATCTCAAGATCCAACTTCTTTAGCATTAAGTGCTCAGTTTAATTTTGATTTAACGCAACAATATTCAATTTATTATGAAAACTTGTTTAATGAAAAACATAGAGTAACTGCTTTAGGTTTATTTGAGTCCATAAATTATGGTGATAAATATTTTGAGACTAAACGTTCGGATTTTATGACATCTGTACTTGATCAAATTTTTGCAGGAAATCCTAGTACGGCTCAAAATTCAGGTTGGGAAGATGAAATGGGACGAGTTAGTTGGGTAGCTCGCTTGAATTATGGTTATAAAGATAAATACTTGATAGAAACTATCTTTAGAGCAGATGCATCAGCTAAATTTCCTAAAGGTAAGCGATGGGGGTATTTCCCAAGTGTATCTTTAGGTTGGGTAATGTCTGAAGAGGATTTTATTAAGAAATTGAATTTTGTCGATTTGTTGAAATTTCGCTTCAGCTATGGGCAATCAGGAAATGATAATGTAGGAAGCTTTAAATATTTGGCAGGGTATGCTTTTGATGGTTCTTATATTATTGGCTCGAATATCATGTCTGGATTGTATTCTACTGGGTTGGCAAATTATTTACTAACTTGGGAAAAGATGAGTATATATAATGGTGGTGTTGACTTTTCTTTGTTTAATCGAAAACTATATGGAACAATTGAGGGATTTTATCGTTTGCGAGATGGTATTCCAGGTAATAGGGCTTCTTCTTTGCCTTCTTCTTTTGGAGCAGAATTGCCTCAGGAAAATTTGAATAGTATTGATACTAGAGGATTTGAGTTTACAATAGGAACAGCTGGAAAAATAGGAGAACTGTCATACGATGTATCTGGGAATATAGCTTGGTCACGTAGTAAATGGGTGAATTATGACGAACCTGAATATACAGATCCGGATCAGGAACGTTTGTATAAGTTAACAGGAAACTGGATTGATCGTCGAATTGGATATGTCTCAGATGGACTATTTACGAGCATGGAAGAAATAGAGCAGTTGGACTATGTGTATAAAGATTTGAATGGAAATTCAACCTTACGTCCTGGAGATGTGAAGTATAAAGATTTAAATGGAGATAAAGTACTTGATTGGAGAGACCAAACAGAGATAGGTTCTGGTACAATGCCCCATTGGACTTATGGTGTGAATGCAACGTTCCAATATAAGGGATTTGATTTATCATTTTTGTTGCAAGGTGCATTTGATTATACAACATATATTGATTTAGAGACTGCACCATCTGTCTTAAAATTCGAAAATAGATGGACTATTGAAGAAAATGATCCTAATTCTTTAGTTCCTCGTCCAGGGGGAGCTAGTACGAATGGCTTGTATTCAGATTATCGAAATCATAATACTTCTTATTTGCGTTTGAAGAATTTTACATTTGGTTATGAATTCCCAAAATTATGGTTGTCTAAGCTTGGAGTGGAACGTTTAAGGGTGTATTTTGCAGGTACAAACTTATTTACATTGAGTTCTTTGAATAAATATGGAGTAGACCCAGAAATGCCGGAAGGAACTCCTGCATATTATTATCCACAGCAAAGAACATTAAGTTTTGGATTGAATTTATCTTTTTAAAATTGAATAATTATGAAACGAAAATATTTATTATTGAGTGCTTGTTTTTCAATGTTCATCACGTCATGTTATGATGTATTGGATAAAGAACCATTAAATCAATACACGGATGCGGTTGTTTGGAATGATGCCACTCTTGTCGATGCATTTTTAGTTACACAATATATGTATACTCCTGTAATGGTGAATGATGCCACAACGATGTTTACTAGTTGGTCGGGATCTCCAATGAATCGTGATGCTCGTAAGGGAGATTCTAATTATTTCTTTGGAAATAGTGAACAGGTTTTTGGTGTTGGCTTGACAATGGATGTATCAGATGAAACTAAATATACTGTTGGTGCTTGGGCTAATTTAGCTTGGAATAAGTCGAATGGGATTACAGCTGATGGAGGTGTGTTGGAATGGTGGGAAAATGCGTATTATACAATTCGAAATTTAAATGAGTTTATAGCACGTGTTTCTGATTCTCCTTTAGACAAAGATCTAGTGGAACAAAGAGTGGCTGAGGCGCGTTTTTTACGAGCTTTCTGTTATTTTGCAATGGTGAAGCGTTATGGTGGAGTACCTTTGTTAACTGAAGTTCCCCAATTAGATTCAGACGAAGATTTATTATATCCCCAACGGAGTTCAGAGAAAGCTGTTTATGACTTTATCTTGAATGAAACAGAAGAAATTGCAGAAATCTTACCAAGTAGTCAGGAAACTGGAAGGGCAAGTAAATGGGCCGCTTTGGCATTACACTCTCGTGTTGCATTATTTGCGGGAAGTGTTGCTAAGTATGGTGAGGTTCAACTAGATGGATTATTGGGTATTCCTCAAAGTGAAGCTTCAGTGTATTTTCAAAAATGCTATGACGCTTCTCGAAGAATAATAAAAGAAAGTCCTCATCATTTATATAATCAGGATGCAGATAAAGTTCAAAATTTTAAGAATGTATTCTTAGTAAAAAATAATCCAGAGGCTATTATGGTAAAAGTTCATGATGGTGCTGGCTTTCAAGATGGAGGATTTAGTACATGGTCTTGGGATCAATGTGAGTGTCCAAGACCACAAGTTTGGGGATTGGGAAATCATCATTCTCCTTATTTGGAAATGGTTGAAGAGTTTGAATATGTAGATGGTCGCCCAGGCACTTTAGATCGTAATTTGTTGAGTAGTAAATTATGGACAATGGATGAATTGTGGGGAGGGAGAGATCCTCGTTTTTATGCTTCCATTTGGACAAATGGTACGGAATGGCGTGATGCGGTTGGAGGTCCATTAGGTAATAATATTATAGATATGCATAATGGTATAATAACTCCTGAAGGTAATATTGTCTCTGGTGTTACAGAACAATATGAGGGTGTCTTGGCTGTGGGGGATCAGTTGTTGAGCCATGTACAGAATGGAGTTATAAATTGTGGATTTGGTATTATGAAATATCTTGATCCAAGTGCAAATAATATGCTTTGGTTATGTGAATCTAGAACTGATTATCAGATATTTCGTTTTGCGGAAATTTTATTGAATTATGCAGAAGCTGCTTATGAGTTAAATAAGCCCGATGATGCTTTAGAGGCGATAAATGATATTAGAGAAAGAGCCGGAATTAAACTTTTGGATGAGATTGATATGGATAAAATACGTCATGAACGTAAGGTAGAATTAGCTTTTGAGAATCATCGATATTGGGATTTGAGGCGTTGGCGTACTGCGGAAAAAGAGCTTACTCGTTCTTTTAGTGGGGTACAATATCAATATGATTATGCAAGTGGAAAATTTAAAGTACTAGTGATTAATGACGTTGATGGAGTTACAGCTCCTCCTCGATTCTTTAAAAAGAATTATTATTTTCCTATAACAAAAACTCGTATTGCAGCTAATCCTAATTTAGTAGAGAATCCAGAATATTAGATATAAAAAAGTTATAAGGTAAATATTATACGGGATAAGGATATGATGGTTCTTATCCCGTAATAATATAATAATGTTTTTGTGTAATCTTTTTTTATATACTATATGAAATATCTTGTTTGTCTTTTAATAAGCGTTATTTTTTCTTCTTGTGAAGAGAATAACTCATATATCACACTCGGTACTACTTATTATGTATCTTCCTCTGGTTCAGATTTAAATAGCGGAAAATCTGAGCAAGAAGCATGGAAAACTTTGGAAAAAGTAAATTCGATGATTTTTTCTCCAGGTGATTCCATTTTATTTCATTCTGGAGATATTTGGATTGGGCAACTATCTCCTAAAGGTTCTGGAGATATCAATAATTGTATTTATCTAGGTTCTTATGGAGAAGGGCGTAAACCATATATTGCAGGAAATGGAGTCTCTGGAATATTAGGAGGAACTTTGTTATTATATAATCAGAACTATTGGAAAATAGAAGGACTAGATATTTCTAATATGCCTCAAGACGGACAGAATGATGTGAGATTTGGAATTCTGGTACGGTGGGATGATTATGGAACAGGAAAAGGAGTGACACTATCTAATTGTCGAATTCATGACGTAGCAGGTATTAAAACAGGGCGTTTTCATGGTGATGGAATTATGGTTATTGCAACAGGGGATTCTATTCAGACAAATTATGAGAATATACTTATAGAGGATTGTGAGATTGTAAATATAGATAGAACTGGTATTAATATCTGGAGTCAGTGGCATAAGCGTTTTGATATGGATTATGGTCCTGCAAATAGTGATGAACATTATCATGGTAGTAGTGGTGCCTATAAAGCCTCTCGAGGAGTAATAATACGTAACAATTATCTTGAAAATATAGCGGGGGATGGTATTCTTGTGTCATGTACAAATGGGGCGTTGATAGAAAAAAATCGAGTGTTTAAGGCAAATCAGCGCGGTTTGGATCCCAATGCTGGTATATGGCCTCACAATTCAGATAGTGTAATTATGCAATATAATGAGGTTTCACATACAGGCTTTTCTGGTGATGGACAAGGTTTTGATATTGATATGTTATGTTTTGATTGTATATCGCAATATAATTATAGTCATGATAATGCAGGAGGATTTCATTTAATTTGTTCCCAAGGAAGTAAAGGACGTTCTTCGCGTAACATTATTCGATATAATAAAAGTATAAATGATCAACGCCATATATTTAGTTTTGCAGGCTCAATAGATAGCACATATATTTATGAGAATGAGATTATTGTATCAGATAGTAATGCTTTAGGTATGTTTGCTTCATGGGCATGGGATGAAGGTAAGCCTTCTAATACTTTCTTTTATGATAATAAAATTACATATTGGGGTAAAGGAGAGAATTCAATGAAGGATACTATTAATTTTGTTTCTAGAAGAAATATTTGGGAAGGAAATAATAAAGTATTCCTTCCTTAAATCATAGTATCCTGTTTTTAACGGAACATTAAAATATTGACTAAATATTTGAAATATGATTTTTGGCAAGATACAGATTTGAATTTGTTATTTGCATTCTGATAATGGTAATGCTCATAAACAGAGTCAAATATGTATTCTCTCAAATATCTTTTTCCTATAAGGATTGAAAGTGCATTGCATCTTACCCCAAATAGCATAAATCCCGCTATTTGGGGTAAGTTTTTCTTATTCCTTTTCCTTTTACCGATATATTCTTTATCTTCAAAGGCAAAACCGCACGCTATGAATTACGAAACTTATCAAATCATGCTATATGTCCTGTCCTTCTTGGCAGTGATAGTCTTTGTAGCACTTTATTTTGTGAAGGCCGGGTACGGCATGTTTCGTACCCGCTCGTGGGGATGGTCTGTGCCGAACAAAGTAGGTTGGGTACTGATGGAATCTCCTTCATTTGTGGTAATGGGGCTTTGGGCGTGGAAGGCAGGAGTAGAGGCGTATACTCCGCAGGCCGTATTTGTAGGACTGTTCATGCTGCATTATTTTCAACGTTCGTTTGTTTTTCCGTTGCTGATGAAAGGGAAGAGCCGGATGCCGCTGGCTATCATGGCGATGGGAATACTTTTCAATGTAATCAATGCGACCTTGTTGGCTGCCAGCTTTTTCAGTTGTGCATTGCCGGGGAAGTACGAATCGGCCACATTTTGGACAAATCCTTTACCTTGGGTAGGAGCCGCGATATTTTTCATAGGAATGGCCATTAATCTGCATGCAGACCATGTAATCCGGAATTTACGGAAGCCGGGCGATACACGTCATTACCTGCCGGAGAAAGGTTTTTATCGCTATGTGACTTCAGCCAATTATTTCGGGGAACTGGTGGAATGGACAGGATTCGCTTTGCTGACGGCTTCACCTGCGGCCTGGGTGTTTGTGTGGTGGACAGCAGCCAATCTGGTGCCACGTGCCGATGCCATTTACAAACGCTATTGTGAGGAGTTCGGAAAGCAGGCAGTAGGCAGCAGAAAAAGAATTATACCTTATATATATTAGGAAAAGGAGGAAAGATGGATTCACTTTTATTTACTCCGGTTACTTTGGGGCCGCTGACATTGCGTAACCGTAGTATTCGTTCGGCCGCATTTGAAAGCATGTGTCCGGGAAATGTGCCTTCACCGCAATTGCTGGATTATCATCGTTCGGTGGCTGCTGGTGGAGTGGGGATGACTACGGTGGCGTATGCAGCCGTAACGCGTAGTGGGCTTTCATTCGACCGGCAGTTGTGGATGAGGCCGGAGATTGTATCGGGATTGCGTGAGCTGACGGATGCGGTGCATGCCGAAGGGGCTGCAGCAAGCATTCAGTTAGGTCATTGTGGCAATATGTCGCATAAGAGTATTTGTGGATGCCTTCCGGTAGGAGCAAGCAGCGGATTCAATTTGTATTCACCCACTTTTGTGCGTGGACTACGTGTCGATGAATTGCCGGAAATGGCAAAGGCTTACGGACGGGCTGTGTGTCTGGCGCGTGAAGCAGGATTTGATGCGGTGGAAATACATGCCGGCCATGGATACCTGATCAGTCAGTTTCTTTCCCCTTCTACCAATCACCGGAAGGATGAATTTGGTGGGACGTTAGCGAATCGGATGCGTTTCATGGAGATGGTGATGGAGGAAGTGATGAAAGCAGCGGGAAATGATATGGCTGTACTGGTGAAAATGAATATGCGCGACGGTTTTCGGGGAGGTATGGAACTGGACGAGTCGTTACAAGTGGCACGGAAACTGCAGGAATTGGGAGCGCATGCGCTGGTGTTGAGCGGCGGGTTTGTCAGCAAGGCACCGATGTATGTGATGCGGGGCGAGATGCCTATCCGAACCATGACGTACTACATGACCTGTTGGTGGTTGAAGTATGGGGTGCGACTGGTAGGTAAATACATGATACCCTCTGTGCCTTTCCGTGAGGCTTATTTCCTGGAAGATGCCTTGAAGTTTCGGGAGGCACTGGATATACCGTTGGTGTATGTGGGAGGTCTGGTGTCGCGTCAGAAAATAGAGGAGGTATTGAATCATGGTTTTGAAGCGGTACAGATGGGGCGTGCGCTGCTGAATGAGCCCGATTTTGTGAATCGTATGCGACGGGAAGAGAACGCACGGTGTAATTGTCGTCACAGTAATTATTGCATAGCCCGTATGTATACGTTGGACATGGCTTGTCATCAGCATCTGCAGGAAGAACTGCCGCCTTGTCTGAAGAAAGAAATCGAACGAATTGAAAGCAAGGGATGAGATGGAGCGTAAATTAGCAGTGATTACAGGTGCCGACGGAGGAATGGGAACAGAGATTACCCGTGCGGTGGCGTTGGCTGGTTATCGGGTGATAATGGCCTGCTGTAACAGGGAAAAGGCTGAGGCTAAAAGAGAGTGGCTGGTGAAGGAGACAGGGAATCCGGAGGTGGAGGTCATGTATATTGATTTGGCTTCGTTGGTTTCTGTGGCTGACTTTGCGGAGCGACTTTGTGCCCGTGGGGAGAGGCTGGCATTGCTGATGAACAATGCCGGGACGATGGAAACTGGTCGCAGACTGACGGAGGATGGATTGGAGCGTACGGTGAGTGTGAATTATGTGGGGCCTTATCTGTTGACACGCAGGTTACTTCCACTAATGGGAGAGGGAAGCAGAGTGGTCAACATGGTGTCGTGTACGTATGCAATCGGACGGCTGGATTTCCCGGATTTTTTCTTGCGCGGAAAGAAGGGGAGTTTCTGGCGAATACCGGTTTATAGCAATACGAAATTAGCTTTGACGCTTTTTACGCTTGAATTGGCAGCTCGTGTGAAGGAGAGAGGTATTGTGGTGAATGCGGCTGATCCGGGCATTGTATCGACGGATATTATTACCATGCACATGTGGTTTGACCCTTTGACGGATATTTTCTTCCGGCCGTTTATCCGGACACCTCGTCAAGGGGCAGCTACGGCAATCGGCTTGTTGCTGGATGAAGAGGCAGGCAAGCGTACCGGTACATTGAATGTAAGCGGACGTGCTGTAAAGTTATCCGGGAAGTATCTTCCTCATGTGCAACAGCAGGAGTTGTGGGAGCGTACGGAAGAGATTGTGAAGAAGTGGTTATAAGATGTATAAATGAAAACGGGCCGGCTTATCTGTGTGACAAGTCGGCCCGTAGCGTTAAAGATTATGTATTATACCAAATGAGCAATCAGTTCTTCACGGTCGCCTGCTAACAGGTCGATAACCGGAACTTCAATCATGGTGTAGCATCCCGGTTGCTGCTTCATAGAAGCACGAGCTACACAAACCAGTACCTGAGCTGTCAGAGCCGGGTTGTTGATCTTCATGTCAAATTCGAAGAGCTGGTTGTGAGTCTTACCTGATACACCTTTACGAACCAGGTTTACACCGTGACCTACATCGTTCAGGTCGTCTACGCAAGGAACCTGGATAACATGTGTTTCATCGTTTACAAAATAGGGGTCAGCTTTGATAGCTGCTTCTACTGTCTTGAAATCTGCACCTTCTTCCAGTTCTACATATACCATACGGCGGTGAATACCTGTTCCTACCGGGATAGTCATAGACAACGCATCTTTTACTCCGGCAATGGCGCGAACGGCTACAGAGTGTCCCATGCTGCGGCCCGGACCGAAGTTAGTGTAAGTGATTCCTTTCGGAGCGATGGCTTCCAGCAACGCACGTACTACAGAGTCGCTTCCCGGATCCCATCCGGCAGAAATGATAGCTACTGCGTTGTGAGCTTTTGCTGTTTCACCCAAAGAACGGCGCAGGCTGGTAATCTGAGTGTGGATGTCGAAGCTGTCTACCGTGTTGATTCCTAATGCAAGGATTTCTTTTGCATATTGTTCTACGCTGCGGGTCGGAGTTGCCAGAATAGCTACATCCACATCTTTCAGTTCGCGAATATCTTTTACTACAGGATAATCGGCCAGTTCTGCAGGTTTGTTTTCTGCTCCATTACGGCGTACGATACCTGCTACTTCAAAATCAGGAGCTGCTTCAAGAGCTTCCAGTGTGAATTTTCCGATGTTTCCGTAACCTACTACGGCTGCTCTAATCTTTTTCATATTTCTTATTTGTTTTAAGTTGTTTCGTTTTAGTTGGCGCAAAAATACAGAATTAGAATCATTCCAAACAAGCAATAAAGCCACGAATTCCAAAAAAATCTGGCTGAACTTACAATTTATAACTTTCTTATCGTTATTTTTGTTCTCCGTTTTATAAATTGTTAGAAAAACATGATTGAATATATCAAAGGAGAACTTGTGGATGCTACTCCGGCGTGGGTGGTTGTAGAGTGTAATGGATTAGGATATGGAATTAATGTGTCGCTGAACACTTACTCTGCCGTACAGGGAAAAAAGGAGGTCAAACTCTATATATATGAGGCCATCCGTGAAGATGCGTATGTGTTATATGGATTTGCCACCCGTCAGGAGAGGGAATTGTTTTTGTTGCTTATCAGTGTATCGGGCATTGGAGGAAATACGGCACGTATGATTTTGTCGGCACTTTCTCCTTCGGAATTGTGTAACGTGATTGGCAGTGGAAACGACAAGCTGCTGAAGACCGTGAAGGGAATTGGCTTGAAAACGGCCCAGCGCATCATTGTGGAGCTGAAAGATAAGATTGCAGTGACAGGTATAGAGAGTGCGGCAACCGTCAAATCGGTGGCTGTAGCTGCCAATACGGAAATATATGAAGAGGCAGTGGCTGCATTGACCATGTTGGGATTTGCACAGGCTCCTTCTCAAAAGGTGACCGCGCAGATTCTCAAGGAGGAACCGGATGCGCCTGTGGAAAAAGTAATCAAGCTTGCTTTAAAGCGACTTTAAATCAGTATTTTATCGTTTCTCAGTACTTCCTTGGCAGTATTGTAGTACTTTCCCGGCAGTACTGGAGTTTTCTCACGGAAGTACTGAAGTACTGCTTAGGGAGTACTGAGCGGTGGGGCTGGTCTTCGCGTGAAAGGGGTAATACACCCTCAAAGAGTGTTTCTTCTGTTTTGAAGCAATACATTTTTTTTGTTCCTTTGTGAAGTTTATTGATTAAAAATTAAGTAGCATGACATTTGCGAGCATTGTATGGGATGTGGATCCGGTGCTGGTTCATTTGGGTTCGCTCGAAATCCGTTGGTATGGGCTGATGTGGGGGCTGGGATTTATTCTGGCTTACGAAATGGTTTCCCGTTTGTTTAAGAAGGAAGGGTATCCGGAAAACTGGGCCGACAAACTGTTTGTATATTGTATTGTCAGCAGTGTGATTGGAGCTCGTCTGGGGCACTGCTTGTTCTATGAATGGGATTATTATGGAGCGCATCCGGCAGAAATCCTGAAAATCTGGAAAGGCGGACTGGCTAGTCACGGAGGTGTATTTGCCTTGATACTGGCTTTAATCTGGTATTCCAAGACAGTGACGAAAAAAAGCGTATGGTGGTTGTTCGACCGTATGATACCAGCCGTAGCGGTGGTTTGTATGTGTATCCGTTTCGGTAACTTGATGAACTCCGAGATTTTCGGCTATCCCACGACCTTACCATGGGGATTTGAGTTTGTCCGCTCGCGTGAATGGCAGGAACTGTATAATCAGAATGGAGTGGCGCAGGCTTGTCATCCTACTCAGATTTATGAAATGCTTTACTGTCTGGTGGCACTGGTTGTATCGTGGTTTATGTATCACAAACTTCATTTAGGTAAACGAATTGGATTGACTACAGGTGTTTCTTTGCTAATCTTTTTCGGTGCCCGTTTCGGATTGGAATTCATGAAGAATCCGCAGGTAGCTGAAGAAGTAGGTATGACGTTGAACATAGGACAATGGTTGAGTGTGCCGTTGATATTGTTAGGTATATATCTGATTGTGACCAGCGGAAAAAGGAAAGAAGCCTTTTAATAAAGATAGTTCTCTTGCTTGAAGCAAGTTGTTGTACGAATGTTTCATCCTTGAATAACTATGTTACATGCAACATAATTATTCGAGGATGAAACATTTTTTATATGCCTTTTAGTTGCTGGACCATACATTTGCCATACCGTTTTGAACGGTGTATGAAATAAAATTGGTGTTGAACTTAAATTAATGCGTAAATGAAAAGCGACAAAAGAGCATTATTTTTTACACTCCTGTTTACTATGGTGTGTATGGTATTGCAAGCACAAAGTTTGCAGGTTGAGGGGACTGTGATTTCCAAGTCGGATGGTGAACCCATTATTGGGGCTACTGTACTAGAAAAAGGTACTACAAACGGTACGATTACCGATTTTGATGGTAAATTCTCTTTATCAGTAAAGCAAGGAGCTGAAATTACCATTTCTTATGTAGGTTTTAAATCTCAAACATTAAAAGTTAAAGGAGTTTTGAAGGTTATTCTGGAAGAGGACTCTGAAATGCTGCAGGAAGTTGTGGTGACGGGTTATACCACTCAGCGTAAGGCTGATTTGACTGGATCTGTGGCTGTGGTATCTACAGAATCGCTAAAGACAACTTCTGATACTGATCCCATGCGTGCTTTGCAGGGAAAGGTGGCAGGTATGACGATTACAGGAAACGGTTCTCCAAGTGGTACAGCTACGGTACGTATTCGTGGTATCGGTTCTTTTAACTCTTCTCAGGATCCGCTTTATGTAATTGATGGGGTACCTACTAATATGTCTCTTAACTCATTGAATACAAATGATATTGAGAGTATGCAAGTCTTGAAAGATGCGGCTTCTGCTTCTATTTACGGTTCGCGGGCTTCAAATGGTGTTATTATCATTACTACGAAGAAAGGTAAGAAAGCAGATAAAGTGAAAGTGGATTTCTCAGCCAACCTGACTGCCCAGTTCTATACTTCACAGTCATTGATGGATGTTTGTAATTCATCAGAATATGCTACTGCAATGGCACAGGCCGCATTAAATGATGGACTGGATCCGGTTTCGTATGCAAGCAACTACGGCTTAAATTTGAATGCAGCGTCGGGAACTCCTATTACTGTCTGGAACCCGAGTACTAGCCAGTATGTAAATTATACGGTCAATGGTTTGTATGACGGATATATTAACAGTAAGAAAACCATGCGTTACTCTGATACTGACTGGATGGATGAAATATCAAGAGTAGGTTTCTCTCAGAATTATGATCTTTCTCTTTCACATGCCAATGATAAACATTCTACCATGTTCTCATTGGGATATAAAAAGAATAATGGTATTTTGAAATATACGGATTTTGAAAATATTTCTGCCCGTATGAATTCATCATACAATGTAAATAAATACATTACGGTTGGAGAAAACTTTACGGTAACTTATACCAGTCAGGTAGATTGTGCACCGATGGAAAATGCGTTGAAGATGGCCCCTATTGTACCGGTCTATGAAGAAGACGGAACTACATTCTCTGGTCCGGTCGGAGGTATGAGTGACCGTCAGAATCCTTTGCGTGAACAGTATCAAAATAAAGACAATGCATTGAACTACTGGAGATTGTTCGGAAATGGATATGTAGATATAAAACCTTTCAAGGGCTTTGTTTTCCGTTCTAACTTCGGATTGGATTTCTATAATTCATTTATTAATGCAATGACTCATACCTATCATTCTGATATTGTAAACAATGACATTGCTAAAACCACGTTGTCAAATAAGAATGAAGTGAACTGGACATGGTCAAATACCATTAATTATAATTTTAATGTAGCTAGCAAGCACGATATCAATGTGTTGTTGGGAGCTGAATTGTCCAAGCAAAGTTCTATTGATTTTTCTGCTTATTCAGAAGGCTATGCGTTGGAGGATGTAGATTATATGTGGCCTAATGCTGCTACAGGTGTGATGAAGAATACAGGTGCTAAGGTCGGATATAGACTAGCTTCTTTCTTCGGAAAAGTAGATTACAACTATGATGATTTTATCTTGGCTTCATTTACAATTCGTCGAGATGGTTCTTCTCGTTTTGGTAAAGGCAATCGTTGGGGTACATTCCCGGCAGCTACATTAGGTTTGCGTTTGTCAAAACTGCTGAAAGCAAACTGGATGGATGATTGGAAAGTCAGATTATCTTGGGGACAGACTGGTAACCAGGCTATTGATAATAATGCACAGTTTGGTTTGTACGTAGTAGATTATGGATTGGATCGGGTGACTTCAACTGCATATGATTTATATCTTCAAGGTTCTGGTACCTTCCCTTCAGGGTATCGTGCTACTCAGCTTGCCAATCCGGATTTGAAATGGGAATCGGCTACACAATATAATATAGGTACAGATTTTGCATTCCTGAACAACAGTTTGTATGGAACTATTGATGGGTATATTAAGGATGTAGATGACATGTTGATTAATCCTGCTTATTTAGGAGCAATCGGTGAAGGTGGTGCGTCTTGGCTGAATGGACCTTCTTTGCGGAACTGGGGTATGGAGTTCAGTTTAGGATATCGGAAGTCGTTGGCCTGTGGCTTAGGCTTGGATATCAATGCTAATGTAGACTTTTTCCGAAATAAAGTGACTTATCTGCCGGCTACCACTACGGGTTCATACGCACATACGTCTAAAGAAAATCTGGTAGAGTCTGGTATGCCTTATGGTTCTTCTGTAGGATATGTGGTAGAAGGTATTTTCCAGAACCAGGCTGAAGTAGATGCTTCCGGACAGGCAAATGCTCGTGTGGGCGGTTTGAAATATGCGGATTTGGATGGAAATGGCATCATAACTTCTGATGATCAGGACTGGATTTATAATCCGGTTCCGGCTTTCTCTTATGGCTTGAATATTGCATTGAACTATAAGAACTTTGATTTGAGTATGTTCTGGCAGGGGGTATACGATCAGGATGTATACAATAACCAAAAGGCACAAACTGATTTCTGGAGTATTACCGATGCAGGTTCTAACAAAGGATCTCGTTTGTTGGGAGCTTGGAACACCAATAATACCGGTTCTACTATACCGGCTCTGACTACCAATAATACGGCCGACGAGGGTAGAGCTTCCAGCTATTATGTAGAAAACGGATCTTATTTGAAATTACGTAATCTTCAGGTGGGATATACGGTTCCTACTTCTTTCTTATCGAAGTTCAAGATGACCAGTGCCCGAATTTACTTGTCAGGTCAAAATCTGCTGACTATCAAGAGTAAGAGCTTGACTTGTCCTGATCCGGAAAATCCGAACTGGAATTATCCGCTTGTTACTTCTGTTTCATTTGGTTTACAAATTGGTTTTTAATTTTAAAATAATGGATATGATGAAAAAATATATATTTCTGGCAGCTTGTGCATTAGGTTTGTCATTGACAAGTTGTGAAGACTTTTTAGACTATACTCCGACTGCAGTGGTGGATGAGGAACAGGCATTCTCAGAACCGGAGAAAATGGTAAATTCGGCTTATGCCATGTTGGGAGATTGCTGGTACACTTATCCGTTTAACCTGTTCCCTTATGGTGACGTAAGTTCTGATGATTGCCTGAAGGGTGGTTCTGGAACAACAGATACAGGCTATCATGCTTTTGATATTTGGACTACATTGACCGCTACTACTCCGGGTGAAATGGATGAGCTTTGGTACCGTTTGTATGCTGCTGTTTCTCGTTGTAATCGTGCGTTGATTTCGTTGGAACGGAATGGAGATAGTTTGGGAGAAGATGTGAAAGAACAGCGTGTTGCCGAAGTGCGTTTCTTGCGTGGACATTTCTATTTTAAACTTCTGACTGTGTTCCGTCAGGTTCCTTGGATTGATGAACAAGTAGTAGAGGATAATTCATATGAACAAGTTAGTAATACAGCGTTGACTTACGAACAATTGTTTCAGAAAGTAATCGATGATTTCAAGGCGGCTTATGATGTGTTACCTGTAAAAGAACCGGGGGAGGACGGCCGGGCTAATAAAATTGCGGCTGCAGCTTATTTGGCTAAATGTTATCTGACTTTGGCGTGGGGAGACGGATATGAAGCAACTACCGGTGAAGGCCATATCAATTCTGAATACATGCAGAAAGTAATAACTTATACAGATGATGTGGTAGCTTCTGATTACGGATATCTGGAAGATTATGGCGATATCTTCTTGCCTGCTTATAAAAATAGTAAGGAATCAATTTTTGCAGTTCAGTGTTCTGATTATGAAGATGATAATACGACCTATGGACGTGCTAACTGGTCGAACATGCTGAATGGTTGCTGGCAGATGTGGTCTTGCGGATGGGATTTCCACAAACCTTCTCAGAATCTGGTGAACGCCTTCAAGACCAGGAACGGCCTTCCGATGTTTGATGATTATAACAACGAGATTGATTATCCGATTAATGGACGACCTGACAACCAAAAGTGGGACCCGCGTTTGTTCCATACCGTAGGTATGCCCACTTTCCCTTACAAGTATGAGGCTGAATATACGATGACTACTGCCAATTCACGTACACCGAATACGTATGGATACTATACTTCGTTGAAAGAAGTTCCTCAGCGTTCTGAAGGGGAAACCTATAATGGTTCATGGCAGGCATTCGCAATGAATGATTATGTATTCCGTTATACAGATGTGATGTTGATGCGTGCAGAAGCTTTGATTGAACTGAACAGATTAGATGAGGCTGAGAAGATTGTAAATGACATTCGTGGTCGTGCTGCTTTATCGGTCAACAAACACATTGGTTATGCAAAAGATCAGTGTGAGATAGCCCAGTATCCTGATAATTATTTTACATCTAAGGAAGTGGCACGTAAATGTTTGCGCTGGGAACGTCGTTTGGAAATGGCAATGGAGAATGGACGTTTCTTTGATTTGCGCCGTTGGGGAATTGCGTCGGAAACATTGAATGCTTATTTCCTGACTGAGCAGAATGACGTTTACGAAGGACAGACTTATGGACAATATTATAAGGATGCTCATTTTACTGCGGGTAAGAATGAGTTCTTCCCGATACCTTATAACCAGATGTATTATATTCCTGGGTTGTACACTCAGAATAAAGGATATGAATAATAAGATAGATTTTCCTTTTTCTTCCTTATGTCAACAAGGAAGAAAAAGGAAATAACATAGCGATATATATTAAAAACATAATTTTATGAGAAAGTATGCATATACAATAAAAGTAACCCTGTTGGGACTTTTTTTAGGAATGACATCAGTGGTACAGGCTGATTCTTCATGGACAATTCGGCATTTGGTGTGTGAACAAAATATTGTTTCTTTGGATGTCACCGAAGATTATTTGCTTCTTCCCATACAAGATGATGCACCGGAAGGTAAAATTTGTATTGTAAAAGATAATGAACAGAAGGGTACTCTTATGAATGTCCGTTTGGCTCGCGAGAGAGTGGATTCATACGTCCCATTTGCTTTGTCGGCTTATAAAGGGCAGCATATTTCAATAGAAATACAAGGGGTTCCTGAAACGGCTCTTTGCTGGAAAGAATTGAAACTGTCGGGCTCATTTGATATGGCGAACAAAGAAAGCTTTCGTCCCGTTTATCATCATACTCCGGCATACGGGTGGATGAACGATCCGAACGGAATGTTTTATAAAGATGGATTATATCATTTGTATTTCCAGTATAATCCGTATGGGTCTGTTTGGGGCAATATGCATTGGGGACATTCTACCAGTACCGATTTGATGCATTGGAAATTTGAAGGGTGTGCCATCGTACCGGATGCATGGGGGGCTATTTTTAGTGGTTCCTGTGTGGTAGACCATGAAAATACGGCAGGCTTTGGTAAAGAAGCTGTGGTGGCATTCTATACTTCTGCTAAATCTACTCCATGGGGAGATATACAGATGCAGAGCATGGCCTATAGTCTGGATAACGGAAAAACTTTTACGAAATATGAAGGAAATCCTATTCTGACTTCTTCTGAAAAGGATTTTCGTGACCCCAAGGTATTTTGGTATGCACCGGGAAAGCACTGGGTAATGATTCTTGCAGTAGGCCAGCACATGGAAATCTATTCTTCTGTTAACTTGAAGGAATGGAAGAAAGAAAGTGAATTTGGTGCTATGCAGGGGGCTCACGGTGGCGTATGGGAATGTCCGGATTTGGTGGAAATTCCTGTAGAGGGCACTCGCGAGAAAAAATGGGTACTAATATGCAACCTGAATCCTGGAGGTCCTTTTGGAGGTAGTGCCGCTCAGTATTTCGTAGGTTCATTTGATGGTAAGAAGTTTGTGAACGAATCGCCTACTCAGACAAAGTGGATGGACTGGGGAAAGGATAACTACGCTACTGTAACATGGAACAATGCACCTGACGGACGTTGCATTGCATTAGGATGGATGAGTAACTGGCAGTATGCCAATAATGTTCCTACCCGCCAGTATCGTAGTGCCAATACTCTTGCTCGTGATTTAACGCTTTATCGCGAGGGACAGGAGTTGTATTTAAAAAGTACTCCTTCAGTGGAAGTGAAAAAAGCACGTGGAAAGAAAGTTTCAATACCTTCATTTAAGGTTTCCGAGAAGCATGAAATAGTAAATTTGTTCGAAGATAATCAAGGAGCCTATGAAGTAGAAATAGTCATTCAGAATGCAGGCGCATCAAAGATTGCTTTTTGCCTGTTGAATGATAAAGGAGAGAAAGTCTCTATGTATTATGACTTGAATCGTAAACAATTTGTGATGGATCGTAGTGAGAGCGGAACAGTTGATTTTAGCAAGGACTTCCCTGCGGTTACGGTCGCTCCGGTGAATGTTGACAAAGAGTTGACTTTACGTTTGTTTGTCGATCGGTCAAGTATTGAAGCTTTTGGTGAGGATGGAAAATTTGTGATGACAAATTTGGTCTTCCCTTCACAGCCTTATGTGAAAATGTGCTTTGAAGCGGATAAGAACGGGTATGCTGTGAAAGCATTGAATGTGTATAAATTGCAGTAACCGACTTCCTCACTAGTAAAAATGTTGCGTCCTGTAGTAATATTGTTGCATGAAACAATATTGTCATAGGATGCAACATTCGTTATGGCCTTGTAGCTGGCAATCACTTACTTTTGCGGTGAACAAATAAAAAATTTCATGCTAACATACTAATTTTAATAATGCTATGAAGGCCGAAAAAAAACAGTTTTCAAATCGTATGGGAGCTGCGGTATTGCTGCTCGCCTTGGCTTGTGTAAATGGATATGCACAAGAAAACAAATCATCAAATGACGGTAGTTCTAAAGAAGAAGGTAACCGTAATGTCATGTTGAATGCTGCCAGCGCAAACGGACCTCGTGAAATTCAGATTGGTCTTCCTTCTGCGGATGTGAATGTGCTTGAAAATGGAATTCCGGTAACGTATGCTACCAATCCGCACAGTGTAAACTCTTTGTGGCGTGCAGATGCCAGCTTGAACCATGTAGGATTGTTGAAAATTTCAGAAACTGCCATTACGACAGGTAATATCGGATATGCAGTCAATTCTTTCACTCAGCTTGGTGAAAAAGGTTTTCATGGAACATTGAATTATAAGTCCAATCATTTCGGCATGCAGGAGTTCTCTCTGAATCTGAACGGAGAAATTGCTAACGATTGGTTCTATAGTGGAAGCATCTATCAGGATTTTGACCCGGGAACATTCAAAATCAAATCTACTCCTTTCCAGGATCGTACACAGATTTATAAGTTTGCCTTGACAAAACGCTATAACAATAACCGGGGTGAGTTTACGGCTATGTATCATTACAGCAACAGTCATCCGGTATATATGTATGCCACTCAGTCGGCTCCGTTTATTTACGTAGGTGATGGTAGCGTAAGAGAGTTGGGTGCTTTTGCTTTGGGTACGACTTCTTATCTTCCGGTTGACAATGAAATGGTGTATCGCGACATGCGTACAGGGGAGTTGAAGAAAACAAGCTTGTATGATGCCGTACAGAATAAGGGTAGTGAGTTTACCTTAATGAACAATTACAACTGGGATAACGGTTTGTCTTGGAAAGTAATCATGAAATACGACCATGCGACCGGTTCTTGTGTGTACCAGACTCCGATGGAACTTTCACAGCGTGCAAACAGTGCTATTAATTATCAATATGAAGCAGAAGACGGTAGCATGAGAGCATACGATGGCGAATATGTACAGAGCCGTATGTCTTGCTTGAACCGTGGTTTCATTGATGAAGTAATGTTTACTACTGAGTTGTCTCGTAAATTGTCTAACGGTACATGGCGTTTGGGATTGAACGAATGGTACTATGATATTGATTATGCATCAAATACTACGATGTATGACCAGTCTGTACCGACTGACGGAAGCTATCCGGTTCGTCTTTATAATCCTGATTATAATGTAGCGGGAAGTGGACGTACTTATGGAGGTAATGGATATTACTATGACTTCAACAAGAATGCATCAGAATATTATAAAGGTCATGAAAACAAATTGGCTGTATATTTCACTCACGACTGGGATGTAACCGACAAATTTAACCTTTACTACGGTGCTCGTCTGGAATACCAGGCTCTTCGTGGAAACAATGCAGCGGTTAAAGATGCTGATGGCAATTTTGTAGGACGTTTTGCTGATTATTATCTGGGAGCTACTGCACCTAATGGAACAAAGATTGAACCGACTCCGATGGAGTATGACTGGTTTAATTACGCACTGAGTGCAGCCGCTACTTATAAGTTGACCAAACAGTTCGGATTTACTGGAGACTTTACTTACATTACCCAGCATCCAAGAATTGAGAACTTTGCTCCGGCTGTATTGCCGAATACCGATAAGATTTCAGTACCTCTGGGACGTGCCGGTATCTACTATAACAACGAATGGTTGAGCTTGACTTCATTGTTCTCTTATATCTCAAAGACCAACAACAACTCTACATTGAACTTGCAGCATAGCGTAAATGGAGTAAACGAAATCTTGGCTGCTCCGTTGAACTATGACATCAAGACATTGGGTTGGACAACCGACGTGGTAGCTCGTCCGTTTAAAGGTTTTGATTTGCACTTCCTCTTCACTTACCAGAAGCCGACTTACAAGAAATATGAAACTTCTGTGAAGTTCTCAGACGGTTATGTAGGTCAGATCAATGCCACTGGTAACATCGTAGCAGAAATCCCGCAGGTAATCGTGGAAATCGACCCGAGCTATATGATTACAAAAGATTTGAAAATCTGGACCAGCTTCCGTTACTTTAGCAAGACATACGCTAATATCAATGATGCCTATTATTTCAATGGCCGTTGGGAAACCTTCGGTGGTTTGAACTGGCAGGTAAACAAGAAGCTGTCATTAGGCTGTTCAGTTGTTAACTTCCTGAACCAGACTGGTGCAAAGGGAAGTATCGCAGGTGCAGAACTCGTAACGAAGGAAGAAGCTGGAAAATATGCCAATACAGTAATGGCAGGAAGCTACATCCGTCCGTTCACAGTAGAATTCTCTGCACAGCTTAAATTCTGACATTCATTTTTCTATTCCGATAAATTTCCGGCACAACGAATCAATGGGTTGTGCCGGTTATAAAAAGTTTTCAATAGGTATTTTTAAAAGAATAATTTGTATTTTTAATCCCATAAAACAACGTATCATGAAAAAGAATTTTGTTAACCTCGCATTAGGAGCGTTTTTCTTGACTGGTATGTGGGCATGCCAATCACAAAAAAATAACTTAGTATTTGAGCATCAGGGAGACACTTTGACTGTCGTACACATAAAGAATCCTTCTAAATATCTTTTGCTTCCTATCCAGGAATCATCTAATGAGGGAAAGGTGAAATTAGTAACCGGAAGTCCGGCTGATATGCCGATGGATGTACGTCTGGCAGTAGACAGCGTAGAGTATTACGTACCGTTTGAATTGCCTCAAGGAGCTAAGGAAGCCACTGTTACCATTGGAAAGGTGGCTGCAAACGCTGTATGCTGGGAGCATATTCAGTTGTCGGATACTTTTAATACGGCAAATACGGACTATTATCGTCCGGTATATCACCACACACCGCTTTATGGCTGGATGAACGATGCTAACGGACTGGTATATAAAGATGGAGAGTATCATTTGTATTTTCAGTATAATCCTTACGGTTCCAAGTGGGGAAATATGCACTGGGGACATTCAGTTAGTAAGGACTTGATTCATTGGGACCATTTGAATCCTGCTATCGCACGTGACACATTGGGTCACATTTTCTCAGGAAGTACAGTGGTAGACAAAAACAATAGCGCAGGCTACGGAAAAGATGCCATTATCGCTTTCTACACATCTGCCAGCGATGAACACGGACAGATTCAGTGTATGGCTTATAGCAAAGACAATGGACGTACTTATACAAAATACGAGAAAAATCCGATTTTGACTCCGTTTGACGGACTGAAAGATTTCCGCGATCCGAAAGTGTTCTGGTATGAACCAGCTCAGAAATGGTATATGATTGTTTCTGCGGACAAGGAAATGCGTTTCTACTCTTCTTCTAACTTGAAGGACTGGGAATATCAGAGCGGATTTGGTAAAGGTTATGGTGTACAGCCTAATCAGTTTGAGTGTCCTGACTTTATCCAGTTGCCGGTTGATGGTGACAAGAACAATATGAAATGGGTGATGATTGTAAATATCAACCCGGGTTGTATGTTCGGTGGTAGTGCTACAGAATATTTCGTAGGTGATTTTGATGGAAAAGAATTCAAATGTGACACGAAACCGGAAGTAACTAAATGGTTGGATTTTGGTAAAGACCACTATGCTACTGTTTGTTTCTCAAATACTGGAGACCGCGTGGTTGCAGTGCCTTGGATGAGCAACTGGCAATATGCAAATGTAACTCCTATCCGTCAGTATCGTGGAGCAAATGCCTTGCCGCGTGAATTGTCATTGTACACAAAAGATGGTCAGATTTACATGGCAGCCAATGCTGTAAAGGAAACAGCAGGCTTGCGTAAAGAAACACGTACCATTGACAATCAGACTGTGAAAGGTGAAAGCAAGATTGACGAAATCTTCCCGCAGAATGAGGGTGCTTTTGAAATTGAAATGGATGTAACTCCGGGTGCATCTGCTGTGGCTGGAATGGAACTGTTGAATGACAAGGGTGAAAAGACCAAGATTTACCTGGATATGAAAGCCGGTAAACTGGTGATGGATCGTACAGAAAGTGGGTTGGTTGCCTTTGGTGAAAAAGCAGAACCTCATGCCATCGAAAATCATGACCGTCGTAAAACGACTTCTATCAACTATAAGAATGATTTTGCATTAGGCACATGGGCTCCTCTTTCATTGTGTGAAGGAAAAACTTATCATTTGCAGATTTTTGTAGACAAGTGCTCTGTAGAAATCTTTGCCAATGGAGGTCGTATTGCCATGACCAACTTAGTATTCCCTACCAAACCTTATAACTCTATTCGTCTTTACAGTGAAGGTGGTGATTATAAGGTAGAGAATATGAAGATACATAAATTGGGGTTGTAATTTATTAAAAAACCAGACAGACCATGAAAAACTTTTTTATTACGGCTTTAGGCTTGTTTTGGGGTTTTCAGTGCGCGGAGGCAGCGGAAGAAAAGGTTATCCGGATTTCAACGGATAATACAGACCTGGTGCTTCAGGTAGCTGAAAACGGACGTCTCTATCAGACTTACTTGGGCGAAAAACTGTTGCATGAATCGGATTTGAAGAAACTGGACTGGCAGATACATCCGGCATCAGATGCCAGTGTCTCTCCACGCGGATGGGAAGTCTGTTCAGGTTCAGGTAACGAGGATTTCTTTGAACCGGCTTTGGGAGTGACTCATGCCGACGGTAATGCTTCTACCTGGCTTTATTACGTGTTTTCTTCTACAAAAGCTGTGGAAGGAGGAACACAGACAGATATTCATTTGCGTGATGACAAATATCCGGTGAATGTAACCTTGCATTACGTGGCTTACGAAAAGGAGGACGTAATCAAGACTTGGAGTGAAATCTCACACCAGGAGAAAAAGCCTGTACAGTTATTCCGTTATGCTTCTACGATGTTGTATTTCAATCGTCCGGCTTACTATTTGACTGAATTCAGTGGCGACTGGGCGAAGGAAGTGCAGATGAGTACACAGAAGCTGGAGTTCGGTAAGAAAGTGGTAGATACCAAGCTGGGAAGTCGTGCTGCCATGCATGCACAACCTTTTTTCATGGTCGGTCTGGATGCTCCTGCTGCAGAAAATCAGGGGGAAGTCCTGATGGGTACATTGGGATGGACAGGTAACTTCAGCTTTACTTTCGAAGTGGACAATGTGGGTAATCTGCGTGTGATTCCTGCTATTAATCCTTATGCTTCGGTGTATGAGCTTCAGAAAGGCGAAGTGTTCACTACTCCTGAATTTATTTTCACTTTGAGTAATAAGGGTACGGGCGAAGGTAGCCGCCGCTTTCAGAACTGGGCACGGAATTATCAGTTGAAAGATGGAAAAGGTTCTCGTCTGACGTTGTTGAATAACTGGGAGAATACTGGATTCGACTTTAATCAGAATATTCTTGTCGATCTGATTAAGGAAACGAAAGAACTCGGTGTAGACATGTTCTTGCTGGATGACGGATGGTTTGGCAACAAATACAAACGCAGCAGCGATACAGCTGGACTGGGCGACTGGGATGTAACGGCCGACAAACTTCCTGATGGAATCAATGCGCTGGTTCAGGCGGCTGAAAAAGAAGGAGTGAAGTTCGGTCTCTGGATTGAACCGGAAATGGTGAATCCGAAGAGTGAATTGTTTGAAAAGCATCCTGACTGGGCAATCCATTACCCGAACCGTGAAACCTATTACTATCGTAACCAGCTGGTACTCGATTTGAGTAACCCGAAGGTGCAGGATTATGTGTATGGCATTGTGGATAAGTTGTTGAAGGAAAATCCGGGTATCGCTTATTTCAAATGGGATTGCAACAGCCCGATTACCAATATCTATTCTTCTTATCTGAAAGGTGCACAGGGACGCTTGTATATAGACCATGTACGTGGCGTGTACAATGTCATGAAACGAGTAAAAGAGAACTATCCGGATGTACCGATGATGCTTTGCTCTGGTGGTGGCGCACGTTGTGACTATGAAGCCTTGAAATATTTCACGGAATTCTGGTGCAGTGACAACACGGATCCGGTGGAAAGAGCTTATATCCAGTGGGGCTTTTCTCAGTTCTTCCCGGCCAAGGCCATGTGTGCACACGTGACAAGCTGGAATAAGAATACTTCTATCAAGTTCCGTACCGACATGGCATCCATGTGTAAGCTGGGATTTGATATCGGCTTGAAAGAAATGGCTGCAGAAGAATTGGAATATTGCCAGCTTGCGGTAGCCAACTGGAAACGTTTGCAGCCGGTGATTCTGGATGGGGTACAGTACCGTCTGGTATCTCCGTATGAATCTAACCACATGGCAGTGAACTATGTTAGTCAGGATGCTTCAAAGGGCGTGATATTCGCTTACGATATCTATCCTCGCTTCCAGGAAAAGCTGATTCCGTTGAAGGTAAAAGGACTGGATCCGAACAAAATGTATCGTGTGAAAGAAATCAACCTGATGCCGGGAACAGAATCTACGCTGGAGGCCGATGGAGAATTATTCTCTGGTGATTATCTGATGAAAGTCGGATTGGATGTCTTTGGATTCCGTCCTACTCAGAGCCATGTGATAGAACTTACTGCTGAATAAGAAAGACGATTCTCAACAAGAGATGAAGCTGAATTTGAACAGATTAAAAACAAGTAAAAATGACAAATACTCAATTGAAATATGCCAAGCTGTTTCCCGTGATGCTTTGCTTCTTTGCTATGGGATTCGTAGATTTGGTGGGAATTGCTTCAAACTATGTGAAAGAAGATTTAGGTCTGACAGACTCTGAAGCAAATATTTTCCCTTCTTTGGTATTCTTTTGGTTTTTGATATTCTCAGTGCCTACTGGAATACTGATGAACCGGATTGGAAGAAAAAAGACTGTATTGCTGAGCTTGGGAGTGACTTTCTTCTCTTTACTACTTCCTATGTTTGGCGACAGCTATGGATTGATGCTTTGCTCGTTCTCTTTATTGGGAATAGGTAATGCTTTGATGCAGACTTCACTCAATCCATTATTGAGCAATATTATCTCGGGCGACCGTCTGGCCAGTACGCTGACTTTCGGACAGTTCGTGAAAGCTATTGCTTCTTTCCTTGCTCCTTATCTGGCCATGTGGGGAGCTTTGCAGGCTATTCCGACTTTTGGTTTGGGATGGAGAGTGTTGTTCCCTATTTATATGATTGTAGCTGTATTTGCTATTTTGTTGCTTTCGGCTACTCCTATTACAGAAGAACAGCCGGACAAGGCATCTGGATTTGCTGATTGTCTGAAACTGTTAGGAAAACCTTTTATTCTGCTGTCTTTCCTTGGCATCATGTGCCATGTGGGAATCGATGTGGGTACGAACACTACTGCTCCTAAAATTCTGATGGAACGTATTGGAATGACATTGACAGAAGCTGGGTTTGCCACTAGTCTGTATTTTATATTCCGTACATTGGGATGTTTTTCCGGTGCATTTATCTTACGGGCCGTATCATCTAAAGTCTTTTTCCTGATAAGTGCGATTTGCATGATGCTGGCTATGATCGGACTTTTTGCTTTCGACTCTCAGATGGTTATTTATATTTGTATCGCATTGATAGGTTTTGGAAAC
This sequence comes from Phocaeicola plebeius DSM 17135, assembly GCF_000187895.1. Taxonomy (GTDB): domain Bacteria; phylum Bacteroidota; class Bacteroidia; order Bacteroidales; family Bacteroidaceae; genus Phocaeicola; species Phocaeicola plebeius. Next base: position 45,471 of record NZ_DS990135.1, read on the forward strand.
TCTAACGTATTCTCTATCATCTTCTCTCAGGCTCTTTTGGCTATGCCCGAGAAGAAAAATGAAGTCTCAGGACTGATGATTATGGGATTGTTTGGTGGTACCGTATTCCCTCTTTTGATGGGAGTTGCCAGCGATGCAATCGGACAGAATGGAGCCGTAGCAGTGATGACGGTAGGTGTGATTTATTTGCTTTTTTATACATTGAAAATTAAACATTAAAACTATGGAAAATACAATTGTTGTAGGTATAGGTGAAGCACTATGGGATGTGCTGCCTGAAGGAAAGAAAATAGGTGGAGCTCCGGCTAATTTTGCATATCATGTGTCACAGTTTGGTTTGGATGGTCGTGCGGTTAGTGCTGTAGGAGATGACAAGTTAGGAGCAGAAATTTTGGAAAACTTCTATGAGAAGAATCTGCATAGCATGATTGAAAAAGTACCGTATCCTACAGGTACGGTTCAGGTAGAACTGGATGCAGAAGGAGTTCCTTGTTATGATATAAAGGAAGGTGTGGCATGGGATAATATTCCTTACACTCCAGCTTTGGAAGGGTTGGCTAAACAGACTACAGCGGTTTGCTTTGGTTCTTTGGCACAGCGAAGCGTGGTTTCCAGAGAAACAATCAACAAGTTCTTGGATGCCATGCCGGAAGATACATTGAAAGTGTTTGACATTAATCTTCGTCAGGGTTTTTATACGAAAGAAGTGCTTTGCAATTCTTTCCAGAAATGTAATGTGCTGAAGATAAATGATGAGGAGCTGGTTACAGTGAGCCGTATGTTCGGTTACCCGGGTATTGACCTGCAGGATAAATGCTGGATTCTGCTTGCCAAGTATAACCTGAAAATGTTGATTCTGACTTGTGGCGTGAACGGAAGCTATGTCTTTACTCCAGGAAATGTGTCATTTGTAGAAACTCCAAAAGTAAATGTAGCCGATACAGTAGGCGCAGGTGATTCATTCACTGCTACTTTTGTGGCTTCTATTTTGAAAGGAAAGACCGTACGCGAAGCGCATGAACTGGCAGTAGAGGCTTCGGCATTTGTATGTACCCAGAATGGGGCTATGCCGGAATTCCCTCTGTATTTGAAGGAAAAAATTTAAGCTATATAGTTTATCTTGTGAAAAATCTCCGGAAGTATGTTTCTGTACTTCCGGAGATTTTTTTTGTCTGGTAGATTGGAAAGTCTGCTGAAGATAATGTTGCTTCGGCTTTGTCTGTTTTATGTTTTCCGCGTGAAAACCATACGTTTCCCGAAGCGAAAACGTAGGTTTCTCACACGGAAAACGTATGGTTCCGCTTCGGGAGACATAAAAAGAGTAGAGCCGTTGAACGAAAAATTGTGGGTCGGTTTCGTGATTTTTGTATATGTCAGACTGTATAAATCGCTGCGATTTTCATACATTTGCAGAAATAGATATAAAATTATGAAACATTTAGTCTGTGGTTGGATAGGGGTAATTTGCTTGCTGTTTTTGTCTGTAGCCTGTTCCCGGAAGGAGATGGACTATACTATAGCCGTGTCACAGTGTAGCGAGGATGATTGGCGTGCCCAGATGAATAAAGAAATTCTTCGGGAAGGTTTGTTCTACCCGGGGGTAAATATTGAAGTTTATCAGGCTCATGATGATAATACCCATCAGATTAAGGATATAGAATCTTTGATTGAAAGAAAAGTCGATTTGCTGATTGTGGCTCCGAATGAAGCTGAAGCTATTACTCCGGTGATTGAGAAGGCATACGATGCCGGAATTCCTGTCATCCTGATTGATCGGAAAATCAATTCTAAAAAATATACAGCCTATGTGGGTGCCGATAACTACGAAATTGGTCGTAGGGCGGGGGAGTATATTGCAGACCGTTTAAAAGGAAAGGGACGAGTGATAGAAATTACCGGGCTAAGAGGTTCAACTCCGGCAGTAGAACGTCATCGAGGAATGATGGAAGCTTTGAAAGCTACTCCGGGAGTGCAAGTGGTGGCTTCTGCTGAAGCCGGGTGGTTCCGGCAGAAAGCTGGGGAGGTTATGGATACGTTACTGGATGCTCATCCACAAGTAGACCTTGTTTTTGCACAGAATGACCGGATGGCTATCGGGGCGTATGAGAAGGCACGTCAGAAGAATCGTGCCGGACAGATTGCTTTTGTAGGAGTTGATGCGGTAGCTGCTGGAGTAGAAAGTGTGGCGGAAGGCAAACTGGATGCCACCTTCATTTATCCCACAGGCGGAGATAAGGTGATTCAAGTGGCCATGGCTATATTACAAGGTGAACCTTATCAGAGAGAGAATATTCTTTCTACGGCATTGGTGAACCGTGCCAATGCCCGTGTGATGCAGATGCAGATGAAGCATATTTTGACGCTGGACCAAAAAATTGAGCTTTTAAATCATCAGCTGGATGATTATTTTCTTCGTTACTCCGCACAAAAAATGTTCTTATATGCTTGTGTGGTGATATTGGTGTTGGTTGGATTCTTGTTCTTTTTTCTGGTGCGTGCCTTTTGGGTAAAGAACCGGATGAATACGGAATTGTCCAGTCAGAAGCAACAATTAGAGCAGCAGCGTGACCAGTTGCAGGAACAACGTGATCAGCTGATTGTATTGTCTCGTCAGTTGGAGGAGGCTACACATGCCAAGTTGGCCTTCTTTACCAGCGTGTCGCATGATTTCCGTACGCCGTTGACCTTGATTGCAGACCCAATCAATCAGTTGCTTGAAGAAAAGCATTTGGGTGAGAGAGAGAAGAATATGCTGGAGATAGTGCGGAAGAATGTGGCCGTTTTATTGAGGTTGATCACTCAGATTCTGGATTTCCAAAAATATGAACATGGTAAACTGGCTTTGCGGCTTTCTGAGTTTAATGCGCTGGAATGTATAAAGGATTGGACAGAGGCATTTCATACCTTGGCATTCCGGAAGCATATTCAGTTTGCGGTGAAGGCGGAAGGAGATGCGGCGCAGTATGTGATGGTGGCCGATGCCGAAAAAATAGAACGCATTACCTACAATTTATTGTCCAATGCCTTTAAGTTTACTCCGGAAAAAGGTGAGATAAAAGTTGCGCTTTCACGGATAGAGAAAGATAATCAACCGTATTTATGTATGGAAGTCAGTGATACGGGTATTGGTATGTCGGAAGAACATGTACATCATGTGTTTGAACGTTTTTATCAAATAGATGTGCAGCATACAGGCTCAGGCCTGGGATTGGCTCTGGTAGAGGCTTTTGTGCAGTTGCATAAGGGTACGGTACAGGTGGAAAGTGAAAAAGGAAAAGGTACATGTTTCCGGGTTGTACTTCCGATGAAGCAGGAAGGCGAAGTGAAGGAGGTTATAGAGAAAAATGAATCCTTGAAAAACTTGCAGGAAGGGGCTGTGCTGGATGCTGGACAGGAGACTTTGCATCAGTGGGTTGAAAACGTGGAGGTGGACGGAACAGCAGACAAAGAAGTGGTGCTGGTTATTGATGACAATCAGGATGTGCGTGACTACGTGAAGATGTTGCTGCAAGATAAATATACTGTAATTGAGGCAGTTAACGGGCAGGAAGGCATAAGACAAGCTATGAAATATGTGCCGGATGTAGTGGTATGTGATGTCATGATGCCTGTTATGGACGGTATAGAATGTTGTAAGCGGCTGAAAAGCGAGTTGCAGACGTCTCACATTCCGGTATTGATGCTGACGGCATACGCTATGGATGAACAGCGGATTCAGGGATATGATTCGGGGGCAGACTCGTATCTGACGAAGCCTTTCAATGCCAAACTCCTGCTGGCGCGAATTCGCAACCTGATAGACAATCGGAAGCGGTTGAAGTCGTTCACAGAAGATGCCACAGCTGTAGGCGGAAAACAGCAGCTAGGCGAAGTGGACAAGGGATTTGTGGAAAAACTGAAATCCTTGATAGAAGAAAAGATGGGTAATTCAGATTTGAGTGTAGAAGACTTGGGTGCTGAATTGGGATTGGGGCGCGTGCAGTTATATCGTAAAACAAAATCCTTGACCGGATATGCTCCGAATGAATTGTTGCGCATAGCCCGGCTGAAAAAGGCTGCCTCTTTGCTGGCATCTTCTGAAAAGACGGTGGCCGAAATTACATACGAAGTGGGATTTAGCTCTCCGTCTTACTTCACCCGGTGTTATAAAGACTATTTTGGAGAAAGCCCCAGCGAATTCCTGAAAAGACGGGATGGGAAGAATTGAGAAGGAAAAGATTCTTTCTAAAAGAAATAGTTGTATATTTGGGCACTTTTTTGAATAGCTGGTTATGAAACGTATTTTGATATTGATATTCGTGTTATGTGTATATGGTGCTGCTGGGCGTGCGCAAGATTTGAAAACGCTTTTTGTAGCATTACCAGATTCATTGTCTCCGCTTTTGACAGAGGTTAATCGGGCTGATTTTGGGGACTTTCTGGAAAGCGGGATGAAGGCAGAGGTGAAGAACCGTTTTGGAAATATGTCGGAAATGACTAAATTGACCTCAGATTATTTATTCCTGAAAACGACTTCTGCCAGTACTTTGGAACTGAAATTGCTTCCGTTGAATGACTCCGTGAAAGTGATTTGTGCAGTTTCTACTTATTCGGCTCCAGCGGCTGACAGCCATATTGCTTTTTATGATATGAAGTGGCATGAATTGCCGATTTCTGATTTTTTACAGCTTCCGCAGGAGGATGAGTTTTATTTGAAACCGGCTTCGGCAGAACAGGCTGATTCTTTGAAAAATCTGCGTGCTTATGCAGATATGTATTTATGGAAGGCTGAGCTGTCGGTTGATAAACCTGTATTGAGCTTTACTTATACTACCCCAGACTATTTGGATAAGGAAACCGCAAAAAAATTAAAACCGTATCTGAAATCCCACCCTGTTTGTCTGGAGTGGAAAGAGGGAAAATTTGTATCTCAGGAAAATTTGAATACCTCGTTAAAGTAGTTCTATTTAATTATTTGTATTGCTGAAGGTTATGTTGTACAACATCTATTCTGCTCTTTGCGTATAAAAATACATAAAAAATCGTTAACCGCTCGGACGGATATACCGAATTTTTTTTATCTTTGGAACGCTGTTTGTAAAACGACAAGCATATCTGTGTAATTATGAAGGCAGGAATGCATTCTAAAAATGATTTGTTTTAAACCAGTAATGGTATTCTGAATAAGGGTCGGGCTGGAAAAATAGAAAATAACGAAGTCCATCCGACGGATACTAGCTGAAAAATATAAGGTATAATGATTTTAAAGTGTATTAGAACAGTAGCAATGGCGGCTCTGGCCATGGTCAGCATCAATGTTTCAGGACAGGATCTTCTGGCTCGTCAGGCGCCGATTGACAGAAAATTAAAAGCTGTGGATTCATTAGCCCTGATTCGCCAGATCAAAGCAGAACAGGCAGTATATCCCGCTTACAGTCTTTATCCAAACTGGAACAATGATCGCGTTCATGCTTACGGCGGTAATGTACAGGTTCCAGATAGTTTCCGAATCGATTTGACAGGCTTTTGCATGCCGACCACTCATACAGTCATCACTTCTAAATGCGGTCCGCGCTGGCGGCGTATGCATAACGGATTGGATATAAAGGTTTATATTGGTGATACTATCCGTGCTGCTTTCGACGGGCGTGTGCGCATGGTGAAATATGAACGTAGAGGGTACGGAAAATATGTAGTAATTCGTCATGACAATGGATTGGAAACCATTTACGGACACTTGTCTAAACAGATTGTGGCAGAAGATGAGTATGTAAAGGCGGGTGATCCGATTGGCTTGGGAGGAAATACCGGGCGTTCTACTGGTTCTCACCTTCATTTTGAAACTCGTTTCTTGGGCGAAGTGATAAATCCGGAATTTATGTTTGATTTTCCGAATCAAGATATTGTGTCAGACAGCTATTTGTTTGTACGTGGTGCCAACCGTTATGCATATCAGCGTACCCGTGCATTGGCAGCTGTTAAATCAGGAAAATCCGGAGCAGCTGAAGCAGAAAAATCGGCTATCCGTTATCATAAAATCCGTAAGGGCGATACATTGGGACGTATCTCTCGCTTGTATCACGTATCCATTGACCGCTTGTGCCAGATTAATGGTATAAAACGTACTACAACGTTGCGTATCGGACAAGTTTTAAGATGTTCTTGATAAGAAAAACAAATTTGCTGAAATAAAAAAGGATGCCATTTCATATAGTTCTGTCGGGACTGTATGAAATGGCATTTTTATCTCCCTTATTTTTTGTGTGCTCTCTGAAAAAACAGTAACTTTGCCACATATTCGAGCATAAAAGATGGAAGAAACCAAGAAACAATTTGAACATGTAATTGCGGTATGCCGTGATTTGTTTGCTAAAAAGTTGCATGATTACGGAGCTGCCTGGCGCATTATGCGACCATCTTCTGTGACAGACCAGATTTTTATTAAGGTAAACCGTATCCGGAGTATTGAAGTGAAAGGTGTGTCCTTGATAGATGAAGGCATTCGTCCGGAGTTTATTGCAATTGTCAATTATGGTATTATCGGGCTTATTCAGCTGGAACTGGGCTATGCCGAGAAGGAAGATATCACAGAGGAACGTGCGCTGGAATTATATGATGCGTATGCAGATAAGGCCCTGAAGTTGATGTTGGCTAAGAATCATGATTATGATGAGGCCTGGCGTAGCATGCGTATCACTTCTTATACAGATTTGATTTTGATGAAGATCTATCGAACCAAACAGATAGAATCTTTGAAGGGAGATACGTTGGTGTCAGAAGGCGTGGATGCCAATTATATGGATATGATTAATTATGCCGTTTTTGGATTGATTAAGCTGGAGTTTGGAGAATAAGTTTCTACATAAAGCAGTTGTGGTCTGGAGCAACGTTTGCCGTTTTTTGTTGGCTGTCGTTTTTCTGTTCTCCGGATTTGTCAAGGCCAATGACCCTTTGGGCACGGTCTATAAGGTACAGGATTACCTGGAAGCATGGGGGCTGCAGAGCCTGAGTGCGGGATATGTGCCTTATCTGGCAGCTATGCTCTGTGCCTTGCTTGAGTTTATTCTTGGAATTTATCTGTTCTTTGGGATTCGTCGGAGGGTAGCGCCTTTATTGGTGTTGCTGGTTATGTCTTTCATGACCCCGCTGACACTATGGCTGGCAATCGCCAATCCTATTTCTGACTGTGGTTGTTTTGGCGATGCGGTAGTACTAACCAACTGGGAAACTTTCTTCAAAAACGTAGTGTTGCTTATTGCGGCTATTTCCGTGTTTAAATGGAGGCAGTATATATTCAATCTGGTGACGACAAAGGTGGATTGGCTGATTTCGCTTTACAGCATTTTGTTTATTATCTTCTTCATGCTGTTCTGCCTACGTTATCTACCTGTATTTGATTTTCGTCCATATCACGTGGGGGCAGATATCGTGAAAGGTATGACGATTCCTGAAGGCGAGAAACCTACTGTGTATGAAACGCTTTTTATTTATTCGAAAGACGGAAAAGAGCAAGAATTTACGATTGATAATTTCCCGACAGATACTACGTGGACTTTTGTCGATTCAAAGACTCGGGTGAAGGAGAAGGGCTATGAACCTCCTATTCACGACTTCTCGATTACTTCACTGGAAACGGGAGAGGATTTGACTGATGACATACTCCATAGTGAGCAGTACACCTTTTTGCTTGTGGCACCATGGTTGAAGCAGGCAGACGATAGTGGTATGGATCTGATCAATGAAGTGTATGACTACAGTGTGGAACACGGTTACCGTTTTCTTTGTCTGACGGCCTCCTCGGAACAGGATATTACAGATTGGCAGGAAAATACAGGGGCAGAATATCCGTTTGCATTGATGGATGAGATTACGCTGAAAACGATGATTCGTTCTAACCCGGGATTGATATTGCTGAAAAAAGGAGTCGTGCTGCGTAAATGGAGTGTTTCCAATCTGCCTGATGAATACCAGTTGAATGCACCGCTGGAGAAACTTCCATTCAGTACATGGAATCCGAAAACTAGTGTACACAAAGTGGTAGAAGTGACCGGCTGGTTTTTGGGACCTTTGCTGTTGCTGACCGTGGTCGACCTGATATGGTTGCGCATAAAAAGCCGCAAAAAGAAAAAAGAGAAAGAGAATAAAAAAGAAACATTATAACTAACCCTTTAAAATTAAAACAAAATGAGAAAAAACATTGTAGCAGGTAACTGGAAGATGAACAAGAACCTGCAGGAAGGTATTGCATTGGCAAAAGAATTGAACGAAGCATTGACAGCAGACAAACCAAACTGCGATGTAATCATCTGTACTCCTTTCATTCACTTGGCTTCTGTAACTCCTTTGGTAGACAGCTCTATCATTGGTGTAGGTGCTGAAAACTGCGCTGACAAGGTATCTGGTGCTTATACTGGTGAAGTTTCTGCAGAAATGGTTGCATCTACAGGTGCTCAGTATGTAATCTTGGGTCACTCTGAACGTCGTGCTTACTATCACGAAACAGTTGAAATCCTGGAAGAAAAAGTTAAATTGGCTTTGGCTAACAACTTGAAACCTATCTTCTGTATCGGTGAAGTATTGGAAGAACGTGAAGCTAACAAACAGAATGAAGTAGTAGAAGCTCAGTTGGCTTCTGTATTCTCTTTGTCTGCTGAAGATTTCGGTAAAGTAATCTTGGCTTACGAACCGGTTTGGGCTATCGGTACAGGTAAGACTGCTACTCCGGAACAGGCTCAGGAAATCCACGCTCACATCCGTTCTTTGGTTGCTGCTAAATACGGTAAGGAAGTAGCTGAAAATACTTCTATCCTGTACGGTGGAAGCTGCAAGCCTTCTAACGCAAAAGAATTGTTCGCTAATCCTGATGTAGACGGTGGTCTGATTGGTGGTGCTGCTTTGAAAGTTGCAGACTTCAAGGGTATCATCGACGCTTTTAAATAATTCTTTTTTGAATTAGTCAGGAGCGACTTATGAGCACAGAGATGATGTGAGGACGTAGTGCCATCGTATGGTCTCTGTGCTCAATTGACTTTTGTTTTCTATGTCTATCTAAAAATCCGCTTATGCTGAAATATCTTTTATTTGTAGTTTCTGTTTTGTGTGCCGGCGGGGCTTATGCCCAGCAGAACATTATCGAAAGCCTGCAGACCCGTCGGGCAGGAGAAGGTGTAGTGACTATCCACCAGGATGCACAGATTACCTCCTTGATAGGGAAGCGTTATGTGCGTTCTGCCAGTTCGGAGCCGGTAAAGACATTAAAAGCTCGTGGATTTCGCGTACAGGTATACGCTGGGAATAATTCCCGTCAGGCGCGTAGTGAAGCGAATAGGGTAGCAACGAAAGTGAAAGAAGAATTTCCGGAACTTCCGGTTTATACTTATTTTCAGCCTCCTCGCTGGCTGTGCCGGGTAGGAGACTTTAAAAGTATTGAAGAAGCACATGTAACCATGCGTAAATTGAAAGCTACAGGAGTTTTTAAGGAAGTGTCTATTGTGCGTGAACAGATTAATATACCTATAGAATAATGATGACAGATACAAATTCGATAAACTGGCCGCAAGAGAAGGTTGAGAAACTGGTTGGGCATTATAAGGAAATCCTTTCTTTGCTGGGCGAAGACCCTGAAAGAGAAGGACTGTTGAAAACCCCTGAGCGTGTAGCAAAAGCCATGCTGACGCTGACTCGCGGATATGAAATGGATCCGAGAGAAGTGCTGAATGCCGCAAAATTCAAGGAACCTTACAGCCAGATGGTGATTGTGAAGGACATTGATTTCTTTTCCATGTGCGAGCATCACATGCTGCCATTCTACGGAAAGGCCCATGTGGCATACATTCCTAACGGATATATTACGGGTCTGAGTAAGATTGCTCGTGTGGTAGATATTTTTTCTCACCGTTTGCAGGTGCAGGAACGCATGACGCTTCAAATAAAAGAGTGTATTCAAGAAACACTGAATCCATTAGGCGTAATGGTGGTAGTAGAAGCCAAACACATGTGTATGCAGATGAGAGGAGTGGAAAAGCAGAATTCTGTAACGACTACCTCTGATTTTACAGGTGCATTCAATCAGGCCAAGACACGCGAAGAGTTCATGAACCTGATTCGTGCAAAATATTAATATGAAAAAGACTATTTCCCCTTTTATCGTAAGTGGAGAGGGGAAATAGCTAACGTAAAATGACGCGGTCGCCTGCTTTTTGTGCCATTGGAATCTGAATTTCTTGCAACTCTTTGTAATGTTGCATGATTTCCTGACATTTCTCCGGATTGTTATAGATGTCCGGATTGGTTAAAGCCTGCAGGGTATGCTTCATTTCTTCTTCAACAATTGATAGCTTGAAATCAATTAACAACCTGGGAACTAACTCATAAAGTCTTTCTTCATCGGTGATAATTGCCTGTCCTTTGGAGTGGTACTTGCTTAGCTGATAGCGGTCGCTGGCCAGTTCTGCGGCCTGTTTGCTGATTTCCGGATCAGGATGAGTCAGAAAATAGCGCTCAGACACAAAGCCTTCGTCATGCAGATGATTCTCTGCTTCTTTTAGGATACGGCGGTCTAAGGGATAGTGAAACTGCAGTTCATCCTCCTTCAAGCTGGAAGAAATACATTCTATGACAGTGAGCGGTTGCTCTTCTCCGTTTTCATCCTCTAAGTAACACATCACTTTTTCTCCATAGCGGACAATCATTTGTAGGAGGAGCTGTTCCTTCTTGTAGAACAGTTTCTGTTCGTTCCCTTCCAATGGGATATAGGAAAGGTAATTGTCCGTAGGAGCAGGAGTGCTTGTGGGTTGTCCGGCAGGCTGTTCAGCAGTTGGAGGTATATACTCTGCAGCTGTTTCCAGAGGAGCTGGAGGAAGTTGAGTCTCATCCGGTATAGGAATCTCTGTCGGCTGTGTCTCCGGGTAAGTAGTCGGAGGAGCTGGTTGGACATCCTGGGTAGCTTGTCGTTGTTTACGCTGGATTTCCTTGTATTTATTTTCCTGTGCCTGCTCTATCAATTTGTTTACCGCTTCTATCAGGATTTTCTCTTCCATTTGCAGAAGCTGGCTGCACTCGCGTGTATATACGGAGCGCACAATAGAGTCAGGTATCACAGAGATACTTTTTACGATACTGGAAATCAGACTGGCACGTTTGATCGGGTCTTTCCCTGCTTCTTCCATCAGCAAGTTCGTCTTGAAACGGATGAAGTCCACTTCGTGCTCATTGATGTAGGCCTGATAGTCGGTGGCATTATGTTTGCGGGCAAAGCTGTCGGGGTCGTCTCCATCGGGGAGCAGACATACCTTGATGTTCATACCTTCTTCCAGCAGCATGTCAATACCGCGTATGCTGGCCTTGATTCCAGCTCCGTCACCGTCATACAATACCGTAATGTTATTGGTAAAACGATGAATCAGTCGTATCTGGTCGGAGGTCAATGCCGTACCCGAAGAAGCCACCACGTTTTCAATTCCACTCTGGTGCATGGAAATGACATCGGTATAACCTTCTACTAAGAAGCAGCGATCCTGGCGTACAATGGCCTGCTTGGCAAAATAAATGCCATAGAGTTCCCGGCTTTTGTGATATATCTCAGACTCCGGAGAGTTGACATACTTCATCTGTACGTTCTTGGTGGCAGCGCTCAATACACGTCCGCCAAAAGCTACCACTTTTCCCGACAAGGTGTGTACGGGGAAAATGACACGCCCCCAGAAACGGTCGCGAAGTGAACCGTCGTCCTTTCGATAGCACAAGCCAGTCTTTACCAGAAACTCTTCCTGATAACCTTTCTGTTTGGCAGTGCGTGCCAATGCATCGTGACTGTCTGTGCTGTATCCTAACTGGAACTTTTTGATAATGTCATCGCGGAATCCTCGGCTGCGTAAGTAGGTCATACCGATACGCTGTCCGTCGATGTGATTATAAAGTATGTCTTGGAAATACTCAGAAGCAAACTGATTGACTACAAACAAACTTTCACGCAAACTATGTGCTTGTTTTTCTTCGTCGGTCAGTTCCCGTTCCTTTACTTCGATGTGATATTTGTTGGCCAGCCACTTCAGTGCCTCGTAGTAAGAAAGTTGTTCGTGCTCCATAATGAAGTGGACCACATTCCCTCCCTTACCGCAACTGAAACATTTGCATAATCCTTTGCTGGGAGATACACTGAAAGAAGGGGTCTTTTCATTGTGGAACGGGCATAGTCCGATGTAGTTCACTCCTCGGCGGCGGAGGGTGACAAACTCGGATACAACATCTACTATTTGTGCGGCATCCAGTATTCGGTCTATGGTAGCTTGGTCAATCATTTCGAAGGGCGAAAATAATAAAAATAAGTAGAATGTGCAATTGGCCGTAGCAAATCGTGGAATGACAACGATGGTACAGTTAATTGTATGGCATTTTTTCGATGAATAATCGAGCGTTTTGTAAAATGTTTATATTCAGCTGTTTGTGTGATTATTTTGGATAATAGAGTTCAAATTTTGGACAATAGAATTTCTCTTATAGACATTTGCGGCTGTAGTTTGGATATTTCGTTCCATGCTCATGGGAGGCTTATTGTACTTTTGCTACCAGAGTTAACAAATAAAAAGAACTAATATGAGAAAGACTTTATTCTTTTTGTTGCTGGCATCCAGTGCTGCAATGTTTGCGGAGAATTATACAGTGAAATCTCCGGATGAACGTATCCTTGTGAATGTAGAAACAGGAGCTACTACTACGTATTCTGTAACTTTCAATGGTAAAACTATTTTGAATCCTTCTCCTTTATCTATGACTTTTGATAATGGGGTAGTGATTGGCCGTAATATGAAGGTAAAAGATGTTCAGCATCGTACGGAAGACCAGATGTTGACACCTGTAGTCCGCCAAAAGAGCGATAAAATTAGAGATCACTATAATGAAATGGTGTTAAGTGCTGACCAGTATAAACTATATTTTCGTGTATATAATGATGGATTAGCTTATCGCTTCCATACAGATTTTGCTGACTCGCTGAAGGTAATCAGTGAAGAGGTGGACTATTGTTTCCCGGAAGATTATAATACACTTTTCCCTGAAGAAAGAACCATATTGTCTGCACAGCAGCCTTTGTTTAAACCGATGAAATTGTCGGAAATCGGAACTGACCGTTTTTGCAGTACTCCTGTATTGATTAAGGTAGATGATCAGGCACGTATCTTTATCAGTGAATCTGATTTGGAAAGTTATCCGGGTATGTTCTTGAAAAAACAAGGAAAATATGAACTGGCTGGAAAATTTGCTGCTTATTCTTTGGAAGAAGAAAAAACAGACGATCGTCAGATTTTCCCTACTAAACGGGCTGATTATATAGCAAGAGTAAGCGGAACCCGTAATTATCCTTGGCGTGCCATGATTGTAGCAGAGAACGATGCTAACCTTGTAACGAATCAGTTGATTTATAAATTGGCTCCAGAGTCACAGGGAGATTTTTCTTGGGTTAAACCGGGAAAGATTGCATGGGACTGGTATAATGCATTAATCTTGACAGGTGTTGACTTCAAATGTGGAGTAAATAATGATACTTATAAATATTATATAGATTTTGCTTCTAAATACGGTATTGAATATGTGGTGCTTGATGACGGTTGGTCAGAAGCATGGGATGTGACGAAAACAGTTCCAGAAATCAATATGGAAGAATTGGTGGCATACGGTAAAAAGAAAAATGTGGATTTGATTTTATGGGTATCATGGGCTCCTTTCCGTGAAAAACTGGATGAAGCATTCGATTTGTTTAGCAAATGGGGCATTAAAGGTATTAAAATGGACTTTATGAACCGTGACGATCAGGCTATGGTTGATTTCTACTATACTGTAGCCCGTAAGGCTGCCGAGCATAAAATGTTGGTTGATTTCCACGGAGCTTACAAACCGACTGGCTGGTTGAGAACATTTCCGAATGTATTGAGCTCTGAAGGTGTTGCCGGATTGGAAAATCATAAATGGGGAAGCTTTGTTACTCCGGAACACAATGTGACATTACCTTTTACTCGTATGGTAGCAGGTCCGATGGATTATACACCGGGAGCGATGATTAACTTCCATGAGAAAGATCATAAGGTATGGTTTAACTTGCCTGCTTCTGTGGGAACTCGTTGTCATCAGCTGGGTATGTATGTAGTGTATGAAAGTCCGCTTCAGATGCTGGCTGATTCTCCATCCAACTATTATCGTGAAGAAAAATGCATGGATTTCTTGAGTCAGGTTCCTGTGGTATGGGATGAAACACGTGTCTTGAAAGCATCTGTAGGCGAATACATTGTAGTGGCACGTCGCTCTGGTAATACTTGGTTCATTGGTGGTATGGTTGGTAAAAAAGGGCAGAAGTTCGATATTACTCTTGATTTCATTAAGGGAAATAAGACATTGACTTGTTGGGAAGATGGTGTGAATGTAGACCTCCAAGCACAAGATTTTGCTTGTCGTACAAAGAAAGTGAAACAAGGAGACACCATCACGATCAGCATGTATGATGGAGGTGGCTATGTAGCTATTATTAAATAATATATTAACCTGTTTTAATTACCTAATCTAATGAAAACATTTCAATCAACTTCAAAATGCAGGCATATTCTGATGGCAGGAATGCTGGCATGGGGAGTTCTGCCGGGCTTGGCAGTTCCCGAAACGAATGATGCGGCTGTATCTTTAGCGGTTACTCAGCAAAATGTGACACTGAAAGGTACGGTAGTAGACAAAAAGACAGGAGAGCCGATTATTGGAGCGAATGTCATTGTGAAGGGTACGACTAATGGAGTCATCACTGATTTGGATGGAAATTATACCTTGCAGGCACCTGCTGGATCTTTGCTGGAAATTTCGTATATCGGTTATCAGTCTGTTGAAATAAAAGCTACGGCTCAACCTCAAAAAATCCAGTTGGGAGAAGATACAGAAGTGTTGGAGGAAGTAGTGGTTGTAGGTTATGGTGTGCAGAAAAAAGCCACAGTGACCGGTTCTGTTGCAACCGTCAAAGGGAGTGATTTGAAGACAACAGGTAATGCCAATATTACGAATACATTCGCAGGTAAAATACCGGGTGTTGTTGCTACTAACCGTTCAGGTGAACCTGGTAACGATGCTTCTAAGATTTATATTCGTGGTATGGGTACTTTGGGTGATACGAATCCGTTGGTTGTAATTGATGGAGTAGCCGATCCAAATAATGGTTTGAGCAACTTGGAACGTATGAATCCGAATGATATTGAATCAATCAACGTACTGAAAGATGCCTCAGCGGCTATTTATGGTTCTCAAGCTGCTAATGGTGTAATCTTGGTTACGACAAAACGCGGTTCATCTGGTAATGATAAGCCAATGGTCAATTATAGCGGTTCTGTATCATTGACACAAAATACACGTGTTCCGGATTTGATGAATGCGTATGAATACATGACTTATTCGGATGAAATCCGTAAGTATAAAGGAGAAGCTCCTCTTTATGAGAATATTAAGGAAGGCTATCTGGATGGAACTATTGACCGTCTTCAGTATGCAGATACTGACTGGATGGATGCGGTGTTCCGCGACGTAGCTCCTCAAACTCGTCATTCTCTTTCTATTAACGGAGGAACAGATAAGGTTAGATATTACGTTTCAGGTGACTACTCTTATCAGGAACCCATGTATGAAAATACGGAGTTTAATTATAATACTTTCCAGGTACGTTCAAATATTGATGCACAGGTAAGTAAGAATTTGAAGATTGGTGTAGATTTAGACGGACGTAAAGAACGTCGTAATATGGGTATTTATGATTCCTATAAGATTTTCTGGGAAACTACCAATGCTTATCCTTACTTGTACGATTATTATCCGAACGGTTTACCGGGTCCAGGCATTAATCAGGGTAATAACCCTGCTGTATTGGTTTCAGGAAAAGATACGGGTTATGATAAGGTAGATGATTATTTTGTAAACTCTAAGTTTACTTTTGATTTGAAAATGCCTTGGATTACCGAAGGATTATCTTTGTCGGGGTATGGTGCTTTTAATTTCCATTTCCGTAATGAGAAATATTTAATTGATGTATGGGATACTTATCGTTATGATCCTACTACCCAGGATTATATCAAGCAGACTACTAATCCGGAAGGAGGTACTATCAAGTTAACACAATCACATGAAAACAGCCTTTCTCGTACGTTGCACTTGAAACTGAATTATGATCGCACTTTTGGTGACCATCATATCAGCGCCTTTGTGGCTTATGAACAGAATAAATATGACGGAGAGGTATTTGAAGCATTCCGAAATTACTTCTTGAACAGTAAACTGGATTACTTAAGTTTTGGCGGTGATAAGGAAAAGACAAACTCTGGTAGCGGTTATGTTTCTGTCAGACAGAATTTCTTCGGACGTTTGAATTATACATTGAAAGACCGTTATATGTTTGAATTCTCTATTCGTCGTGATGGTTCTATGAATTTTGCTCCCGGTCATCGTTGGGGTACTTTCCCAGGATTGTCTGTTGGATGGCGTTTGAGTGAAGAACGTTTTATTAAAGAAAAAGCCCCGTTTATTAATGACTTGAAGTTACGTGCTTCGTGGGGTAAATTAGGTAATGACCGAATTGATCCATTCCAATATATTAATCCGTATGTGATGGAGGATGGAGCTATTCTTGGAAAGACTCCTTCCATTGGTAAGGCAATTTATCCGGGCGTACTGGCTAATCCTAATGTAACCTGGGAAAAAGTTGATTCTAAGAATGTGGCTGTTGATGGTAACTTCTGGAACGGTATGTTAGGATTTACTGTGGAATATTTCTTCCAGAACCGTAAAGATATTCTGACTGCAAGACAAGCTTCTATACCTTCATACACAGGATTGGGAAATACATTGCCTGATGAAAATCTGGGAGAAGTTAATAATCAGGGTATTGAAATTATGTTGAATCATCGTAATAAAATCGGAGAAGTAAATTATTATATCGGAGGTAACTTTACTTTTGCCCGTAATAAAATTAAATTCTTTGATGAAGCGGCTAACATTCCTGAATGGCAAAGACAAACCGGGGGACCGCTTAACACATGGTTGATGTATAAGACTGATGGAATTTATCAGAATTGGGATGAAGTAAACAACAGTGTACACATGCCAGGAGCACAGCCGGGTGATATCAAATATGTAGATGTGGACAATAATGGAGTAATCAGTGAAAATGACAAGGTTCGCAGCGAAACGGGAAATGTACCTGAAATTGTGTATGGTATCAATTATGGTATTGAATGGAAAGGTCTGGAAGTAAGCATGATGTGGACCGGACAAGGCAGAGCTTCACAGATGATTGTTCCTTATTCTTACAACCAGGATAAAGATTTGTATTATAATCGCTGGATTTCGGAAGAGGAAACTCCTAATTCTAAATATCCTCGTGCTTTTGATAAAGACGATGTGATTAATACACCTTGGAGTGATTTCTGGTTGTATGATGCTTCATTCATTCGTTTGAAGAATGTAGAAGTTGCCTATACCTTACCGCAGAAGTGGGTAGAAAAAATGAAATTGCAGAATGTGCGTTTCTCATTGTCAGGTACAAACTTGTTGACTTTCGATAAGATTAAACTGCAAGATCCGGAATCGGATGCAACAGGTCTTGGTCAGGCTTATCCGTTGGCAAGAACTTACTCATTTGGCATCAATGTGACTTTCTAACCTTTTAAGAAAACTAAGAATATGAAGACAACATTTATAAAAACAATATGCTTCGGAACATTGCTGGCTTCTATGGCGGCATGCGATATTCTGGATGTGGATCCATTGGATACTTACACTGAAGAAGATGTGTTCTCAGATGTAAGTCTGCTGAAATCATACGTACACCGGAATTATAACCTTCCGCAAACTGGATGGGATCATACAGCTTTACGGTATTCGTGTGATGAGTCAATCAATAACTTCAACTGGAACAATTCTTATCAAGTACTGGAAGGATCGGTCACTCCTGACCAGTTGGGTAACCTTGATATTTGGGAAGCCTATTATGAGAATATCAAGAACTGTAATATCTTCTTTGAGCACATGGAGTATGTGAATAAGGTAGACCAGCCGGAGCAGAACTACTTGATTGGAGAAACAACCTTCTTCCGTGCGCTTTACTATATGGAACTGGTAAACCGTTATGGAGGAGTACCGATGATAACAAAATCTTATCAATTGGATGACACGGCTGAGGCTTTGAATGTCAAGCGTGCGAGCTATGAAGAATGTGTGGATTCTATTGTTACTTGGTTTGACCGCGCTGCTAATTATCTTCCAGAAGAATATGCGAGTGATGCAGATTTTGGTCGTGTGACAAAAGTGGCTGCTTTGGCCATGAAGAGTCGTATGCTACTTTATGCTGCCAGTCCATGGTGGGGAGTAAGAACTTATGAAGAAGCTGCCGATGCTGCAGAAGAAGTCATCGAACTTTGTGGAGGCCTTGGTGTTAATAATCTGGATCCGGATTATCAAGGGTTGTTCTTAAATCCTGAAAGTCCTGAGATTATTTTCCAGCGTCTTTATAATCAAGAGTATGGCCATTACTTTGATGCTGAAAACAGCCCGAATGGCTGGCATGGGTATTCTGCTACTTGTGTTACTCAGGAAATGGTTGACAGTTATGAAAAGAGAGGTGGAGTAATGCCTGATACACAGTGGTATGATGATAAGACTACTACAACTGCTAATCCTTGGGAAGATCGTGATCCGCGTTTCTATGCTTCTATCGTATGCGATGGACAGTCATTCCGTGATGGAGAAGCTGAGTTCTATGTCAATGAAGATGGTACAACAGGTGGAAAGGATAGTGAGTATGGAACAGATAACTGGAATTATTCTGAAACTCATTACACCATCCGTAAATTTATGGATGAGGCTCTTATTAACTTGTGGTCCGAAAAAGCATATCATCCTTGGATTTATTGTCGCTTGGCTGAAATTTATTTGAACTATGCGGAAGCGAAATATTTTTGCGGGGATGAGGTTACAGCTCGTCAGTATGTAAACTTTGTACGGGAAAGAGCCCGTAACATGGCTGAAGATCCTACAAACATGTTGCCGGATGTCACAGAAAGTGGAGATGCTTTGTTGAAGAAAATTCAGCAGGAACGCAAGGTGGAACTGGCCTTTGAGGAACATCGTTATTTTGATGTACGCCGTTGGAAAATTGCGGAAGATACGCAAGTGGGACAATTCCATGGCATTAAGATTACTAAAAAAGCCGATGGAACTAAAACATATACTATATCGAATGTAGGTAATCCTCGTAAGTTTATTTCTCCTAATCACTATTTGGCTCCTATTCCGAATTATGAACGTCGTAAGAATAGTGCATTAGAGCAGAATCCGGGATATTCTGACTTATAAGAATAGTAGAGGAAATCTGTTCCTGAATGAAAAATAAAACTTAATTTAGGAACAGATTTCTGATGTTTGTACATACTTAATTTTTAAATCTGTAATTGATGAATTTACTTAGAACAATTTTGATTGGTGGAATTGGATTCACAGCATTAGGAGTAAATGCAGTGGAGACAAGTCGTTGGCACATAGCTCCAGATAATCAGATTATCTGGTCGGTGAACGAAAATATTCCGCATGAGGATCATATAGAGATGAGTGGAAAGGCTGTTTCTGTGGTTCTCCGTTATGGAGTTGACGGTGAGGGAGCTTTTCGCTTGAACAAGAGTATGGTATGGCCGCGTCTGCGAACCATTCCTAATAATACCCATGCCAGCCTGATGCGTCGCTATGATTGGAATCCACTTGCAGGAATTACAGTGAACGGACGTAGTTTGCAACGTGGAGAAAAGGTAAAAGAACTTGGCATAAAAGGTAAATTGCAGGTAAAGAGTGTAGTAAACCAAGGGTATTATGGAGAATGGGAGATTATTCGTGAATATTTTCCGTCTACAGAACTTCCTGCTTTGGTAGAGTTGTATCAGGTGATAAATAAAGGAAAGAATTCACTGGCAGTGGAAATTCCGAAAGATGGTTTCATGGCTCAGACCGATCCGTCTAAAGGAGTAAAGGGAACTTATTTTATTGAAGGAAAACTGCTTCAGAATGGATATTTTACTTTACAGCCTGGGGACACTTTACGTTTCTCTGCTTCCATTTCTGCGCATGATTCAGAAAACAGCAGCCTTGTGCTCGATGCCTGTGCAGAGAAGGTAAAAAGAGAATCGTTAGTAGCTTCCTGGATGAATAATCTGGTACTGGAAACCCCAGACCCTGTGATAAACCAGATGTTTGCATTTTCAAAGATACGCGCTTGCGAAAGTATCTATGAAACTCAGGGAGGCCCTATGCATGGTCCGGGAGGAGAGTCGTATTATGCAGCCATTTGGGCTAACGACCAGGCTGAATATATCAATCCTTATTTCCCTTATACTGGCTATGAATACGGAAATGTTTCAGCTTTAAATAGTTTCAAGCATTTTGCTCGTTTTATAAATGATGAATGGAAGCCTATTCCGAGTTCAATTGTAGCTGAGGGACTGGATATCTGGGCTGGAGTAGGCGATCGTGGAGATGCTGCCATGATTGCTTATGGAGCTTCTCGTTACGCTTTGACTCGTGCAAGCCGTGAAGAAGCCGAAGAGTTGTGGCCGCTTATTTCCTGGTGTCTGGAATATTGTCACCGGAAATTGAATGAAGGAGGAGTGGTAGCTTCGGATACGGATGAGCTGGAAAATCGTTTCCCTTCAGGAGATGCCAATCTTTGTACCTCTTCTCTTTATTATGATGCCTTGATTTCGGCTGCATATTTGGCTAAGGAATTAGGAAAGGGAAATAATGTGGCAAATACTTATAGAAAGCAAGCTTCTACATTACGTAAGAATATTGAAACATATTTTGGAAGTACAGTAGAAGGTTATTCTACCTATGCCTATTATAAAGGAAATGATGTACTTCGTTCCTGGATTTGTATTCCTCTGACAATGGGTATTGACGAACGAAAAGAGGGTACTATTCAAGCATTGTTCTCACCACGGTTGTGGACAGAAAACGGATTGCTTACACAAGCAGGAAGCGAGACTTTCTGGGATCGTTCCACACTTTATGCTTTGCGGGGAGTATACGCGGCTGGCGAAACAGAAAAAGCCACTGAATATTTACAGCGCTACTCTAAAACCCGGTTGCTGGGTGAACATGTTCCTTATGCCATTGAGGCATGGCCTGAAGGAGAACAACGGCATCTTTCAGCAGAAAGCGGTTTGTATGGTCGTATCATCACCGAGGGCTTGTTTGGTATCCGTCCCATTGGATTTAAGTCGTTTACTTTGACTCCTCGCCTTCCGCAAAAATGGAATCAGATGGCACTGCATCACGTACGTGCTTTTGGGGCAGACTTTGATTTAATGATTCAACGCCAGGGGGCAGGAAAGTTGCAAGTCATAATGACTACAAGCCAAGGTAAGAAGAAGGTTTATAACCTGAAAGAAGGGAAAACAATCACAATCAATTTGAAGTAATATGATGAGACATTTATTATTGCTTGGTACTACGGCTTTACTTTTGTCAGGGTGTGGAAATTCGTCCCAAAAAGCTGTGATGGAAAAACTTCCTCAAGAGCAGATTGCAGTATTTGTTTCTACAGACAAACATTTGGATAACACCTATAACTGGGCCCGAAAAATGGCATTGTCGTATGCTCACGATGGTACGGATCCGGTAGGGTATTGGTATGAGGCTGCTCTACCTCAGCGCGAAGCTTTTTGTATGCGTGATGTTTCTCATCAATCGGTGGGTGCCCAAATTTTAGGATTGTCTGCACATAATAAAAATATGTTCAGAAAATTTGCAGAGAATATCAGTGAGAGCAAGGACTGGTGTACATACTGGGAAATCAACCGTTATGACAAGCCTGCACCGGCGGATTATACGAATGATAAAGAATTCTGGTATAACCTGAATGCGAATTTCGATGTGATTCAGGCTTGTTGGAAAATGTATGAATGGACTGGTGACAAGGATTATCTGACGGATTCCTGTTTTGTCAATTTCTATGACAAATCTTTGAATGAGTATATTTCTCGCTGGAAACTCCAGCCTGAGAATGTCATGTCACGGCCACGCTACATGAATCAGCCGGAGAATTTTGACTTGAACAATAACTTCCATACTTGCAGGGGACTGGCTTCTTATGTAGAGAACTTCAGAGGACTGACAATGGGAGTGGATTTGATAGCTACACTATATGCAGGATTTAATGCCAGCTCTCAGATGGCTTCGTTGTTAGGCAATAAGGAAAAGGCGGAAAAGGATAAGCAGATGGCACTTGCATATCGGGATATTCTGGAAAAAGAATGGTGGTGTGAAGACAGTGCCTATTATCAGACTTTTTGGACGGAAGACCGTACTTTCCATCGCGGAGAGGGAGTTCCATTTATTTTGTGGTTTGGGGCAACGGATAACACAAACCGTATCCAGGCTTCTGTCAAGGATATTCTGAGTAAGGAATGGAATGTAGAGAACATGTCTGCTTTTCCTGCATTACTGTACCGGTTGGGATATCTTAAGGAAGCCTATACTTATCTGACGGAACTTCCCCAGATGAACCGTTCGGAGTATCCAGAAGTGTCGTATGGAGTAATCGAGGGTACTGTATGTGGCGTGATGGGAGTGCTTCCTTCTGCCAGTGAGAATATAATCTCCACTTGCTCTCGCTTAACTTCAGATACTTTAAATGCTGAAATCAGAAATCTACCTGTACTTGATGGATATGTCAGTGTAAAGCATACCGGATGTATTGCTACTGAGATAGAAAACAATACCTCACAGGAACTTGTATGGAGGGTTGCATTTATGGGGCAGTATCCGCAGGTTAAAATTGATGGAAAACGTTATCAGACAGATTCTTGTCAGGATGTGTATGGAAATAGATATTCAATGGTAGAGGTGAAACTGCCTTCAGGCAAGAAGATGTATGCACAGGTATCGGATGAAAAATAATAAGAGTTTTTCTTAATGTATATTTAGACTATAGGGATATTCAATAGGTCTTTTTATAGGGAACCGGTTATTGAAGAAAAATCATGAATTCTTCAATAACCGGTATGTTTTTTAAAAGGAAATATAAATGCTGGGGTAGAATTTTGTATTTTTGCTTAAATGAACATGCTTTAATATAAACTAATAGGGTATGAAATTCGCAAAGCTGCTTTTTTCGATTATATTTTTAGGCTATTTCCTTTTGTGTGGGGGAGCATCCCGTAATGTGACTCATTACACCATCAGTGACGGACTTTCGAATAATGCGGTATATAGCATTACGCAGGATACGAAAGGGCGTATGTGGTTTGGAACGATTGACGGTTTGCACAGCTTTGACGGGAATCATATTCGGGTGTGGAGAGATAGTCGGGTAGAATCCTTGGGCGCTTGCATTTATACCATATTGGAAGATAGCATGCAACTTTATGTAGGAAGTGAACGAGGACTGGCAATCTTCAATTTATTGACCGAGAGCTTTTCTGATTTTCAGGCCCGTTCCGAGTTTGGTGAGAGCATACATTCTTCCGTATCTCATGTGATGCGTGACAGTAAGCATAATATCTGGATAACTACTGCAGGACAAGGAGTGTTTCGTTACAATCTTCCCAATAAGACACTTCATCAGTATATGGCTATTGGAAAGGTAAACTGTGATTTTGTGTATTATATAATGGAGGATTCTTCCGGTACGATATGGCTTGCTACCCGTGAAGGAGGAATCAGTCGTTATGTAGCTTCGCAGGATATGTTTCAACCGGTAGCTTTACAGGATGTGAAAGATGCACGTGTGCTGTTTGAGGATTCTTCTCATCGCCTTTGGGTAGGAACTGGAAGAGATGGACTTTATTTATTGGATAAAGAGCATGGGCGACTGATTCAGAAAATTCCTCCTTTACAGTTTAATCATCCATTTCAAGTAAGAAGAATTGTTGAATGGCAGCCCGGTCATCTGCTGTTGGCTTCGGATGAAGGGTTGACGAAGTATGATGTGACTACGGAAAAAGTCGATGTGATAAAAGCAGATAGCAGACATCCGGAAGGACTGAATGATAATTACCTGCATGAATTGTTTCTTGACCGGGAGAATGCGCTTTGGATAGGTACTTATTTTGGTGGGGTAAACTATGTTTCTTCTGTGCAAGATAATTTCCGGCATTATCATAAAGATAATTCTCAATTGGATGCACGTATTATCAGTGTGTTTGCCCATGCAGATAAGGGTAATTTATGGATTGGAACAGATGATGCCGGCTTCTTCTATTGGGACAGACAAAAGCAGACATTTCAGGGGTATCGCCCTCAAAAAGGAAAGCCAGGACCTGCCTATCATAACATACATGCTTTGTTACAAGATGGAGACAAATTGTTTGTGGGTATGTTTATGGGTGGTCTGGATATCCTGGATTTGCGGACAGGCAAGTTTAAAAATTATAAGGCAGATACTTCTCCGCGTTCATTGTATTCTTCTGAAATCTATGCACTTTATAAAGATTCCAGACAGAAAATATGGATTGGTACTACTGCCGGATTGAATTGTTACAATTCGCAAACGGACGATTTTGAACGAATATATGAGCTGCATGGAGCCAATATTTCATATATTTTTGAAGAAAAAGGGAAGAATTTGTGGGTATGTTCGCTTAACAGTGGAGTATATTGTCTGGATTATCAGACCGGGAAATGGATGCATTATTTTCATCAGTTGAAAGATGAAGAAGGCACTCTGCCGACGAATCAAATCATTACCGGCTGTTTGGATATGCAGGGAGTTCTTTGGCTCGGTACGGATGGAGACGGCTTACTTCGATATGATCGGAAAAAGGATGTATTCGTACGTGAAGGACTGCCGGAGCACATACGTGTGATTTATAAGATATTACCGGATAAAGATAAATTGTGGTTTACTACCAATAATGGCATGTATTGTTATCAGCCTCTTACTTCTTCTTTGAAGTTTTATAATAAGAAAGACGGTTTACAAGAAAATTTGTTTCTTCCCAATTCAGGAATCCAGTTGTCTGACGGAACAATAATGGTGGGAGGTGTAAATGGATTCAATGAGTTCCGTCCTGATAAGATACAAGTTGATACACAGATTCCTACCGTCATTCTGACTGATTTTCAGCTATTCAATAAACCGGTGGTTATTGGAAGTGAAGACTCTCCATTAAAAGTTTCCATCACTTATGCAGACCGTTTGGTGTTGGACTATTCTCATTCCATGTTTAGTTTTTCGGTAGCTGCCTTGAGTTATATTAATACCTCAAAAAACAAGTATCGTTATCGTTTGGAAGGATTTGAAAAAGATTGGACGGAAACGAATGATGCTCCTCATGTGACGTACACAAATTTACCTGCCGGGGATTATGTATTTCAGGTGAGTGCGTCTAATTCTGATGGGATGTGGAATGAAAATGCCATAGCCTTTCCTATTAAAGTGCTGCCTCCCTGGTGGGCATCTTCGTATATGATTGTTGGATATGTATTGTTAGGGATAGCGGGTCTGGTTTATGCTTATTATCGGATGAATAAAATACATCGTCGGCGCATGACTTTATTGGAAAATAAATTCAATCTCTCAAAAATAGCATATATAATGACTTGAAATTCAGTGTATTGAAAATTTCATAGTTTTAATTGAGGAACAAATAAGAAACAAAATTGCTAATTAAAGGCATTTCCCGATTTTTTGTTTTCACTCTGTTTCTTTCCTTGCACTTGCTTATAATCGGGACTTCTTGAACCAGCTTCCTTCCAGAATTTTTTTCCTCGTCCGACGGTTGTATTTGAACTTCCAAGAACCATTGCAGCCAAAAGAAAAGCAAGCCTTCTCTAATTCATACAAAGATAAGGAAAAACTTATAGGCAGGCAAATTTGTCTGCCTAAATATAGTTTACTTTGATTTAGCATATATATAGGCTAATGGACTAAACTAAACCTTTTCCCGAACTTCGTAAAACGCTCTGGTCCCATTGTACAGCCAAAAGAAAAAAATATTCCACGGCATATTTTTCTTTTCGCTGCAACTCCCTTTTTATAAACCATCAACCCTTTACACGAGATCTTCTCTTCCCTGTATTCGTACATCCGCTTTCGGGCTGCTGATATGAATTGTGTCGCAAAGGTATCTGTCATGTCTTTCTTGTATGCAAGGTCTCTGCCTGACGGTTCACGACAAAATCTCCACGCTCCGCTTTGCGGAGGTAGTATTTGGTTGTGAAACCCTGCATAAAGAGCCATGCCACCTTTTAAGGCGACATAATTAAATCAAGCCCGAAAGTAGCTGATTGCTACAAGAGGGAAAAAAGAAAACTTAAAATTCAAAGTTATGGCAAACTATGCAACAAACATTTTTCATGCAAGTACAGAAAACAAGCAAGACCTCGATAAAATAGAGGCATTTCTGGACGATAATTTCAACGGCTTTGTCAATCGGTATAGTGATATAGTAGATGCCGAATTTTCTTCCCGTTGGGAATACCCGGAAAAAGAAATCGACGAACTGGTAGCTTCTTTGGAAGCCAAAGATAAAATCTATATCCGCATACTGACATACGAGTTAGAGGACGAATACGTGAGCTTTCGGATATTCTCGCAAGGCAAGTGGGACATTAAGCTGTAACCTAAAAACGCATTCACTATGTACGAATACGAAGAAGACAGCGATATTATCGGTTTGTCCTGTACACTGCTCAATCCATACAAAGGTTACACGGAAGGTACAATCGTGGGCGACTATGGTAACACCATAGTTGTCCGCCTTGAAAGCGGCAAGGAAATTTCAGAATACCGTGATGAAGTGATTATCCATGATTAAACGATAGCAAACGTATGACACAGATAGCAACAAAATTCGTCAAATGGGATATTCCCGAACTGGCGACATTACAGGATAGCAAGGTTTACAAATTGCGGGTACACCTGAACAACGGAGGCAAGTTAAACAGGGAAGAAAAAAACTGGATTACCCGTAACGTGTGGGAAAGCATCTATTTCAAACGTGGAATTGCCTTGAACGGTTATCACTTTGACTTTTCCGACGTCCTCAAGCGGTATTTCGTCAAACAGCACGGAAGCATTCACGAGTATTATGCGATTGACAAAACAGCTTTACGCTCGATACTGTACGGCAGGATCGAGGATATTGTAGAAGTGAACAATTAAAAAAACAAGGATATGGGAGAATACAAATTTTATCAAGACCGTAAGGTTACAAGTTGGGAGCGGGATTATTTCAGTGTAAAAGCAAACAGTTACGAAGAAGCCGAGGCAATCGTCCGCTCATGGAACTGTGAGGACGTGTCGAACATCATTGACAACCGTCTTTGCTATGAAGAGTGGCAAGCATTGACTGACACGTCAGAAAATATGCTCCCCGAAGAAAACGACGGCAACCCGACAATAGAGATTTTCAACGAAGACGGAGAATCCATAATGACCAATGTACCCAAAACACCTCAATCAAACCAATAGAACCATGAACGTAACAATCGAACACGTCTTTTGCCGCTATAGCGATGAAGCGGAAGAAATCTATTTCAGAATCATGAACACGATTCTTTTTGCAACTGACGAAACCGAACTTCGTGCAAGTATGGAACGTTTGAAAAACGAGACCTCACTCGATGAGTATTTTATATTCGGATACGGAGCACACCATATCTGGATAAACCAACGGCGACCGAGTGATAAAAACAGAATTTTCAAAAATCGGATTATGGTAGCCCATTTCTGACGGGAACGGGCAAGAGACCTCCGATGTACTTTTGCGGGCTGAACCGGAACTGCCAGTTTCAGCCCGTTTCTTTTTCTCTCGGCAGACATGCCGGCGCAATACCTTTTTTATCCTCATAATCATTATACAGCCCGGAGATCCATTTATATTTCTTTTCGCTGCAACCCTTTTATATAAGCTATCGGACCTTTTGCAAGAGACCTTCTTTTCCCTGTGTTCGCACATCGCTTTCGGGCTGCCTGATATGAATTGTGTCGCAAAGGTACTTGTCATGCCATTCTTGTATGCAAGGTCAAAGCCTGACGGTTCACGACAAAATCTCCACCCTTCGCTCCGCACGGGTAGTATTTAATCGTGAAACCTTGCATAAAGAGCCATGACACCTTTGGGGGCGACATAATTAAATCAGGCCCGAAAGTAGCTGGTGCTACAAGAGGGAAAAAAGAAAACTCAAAATTTTAGATTATGGCAAACGATGTAACAAATTCAAATGGACGAGTAACGGTAGACGAAGTAATACACAGAGATTCGGTTTTCAGATACCAACTGTTAGACCGCTTACGGTCAGACTGCGAGTATTACCTTAATTACGGTAACAGACATCCCAAATCTTTATGGGCTGGCGACGAAAAATTGCAAATTGAATTTATGATAAAACTGCATGAGAGTTTCAAAGAGGACGAAAAACCGGAGTGGCTTACGATGGATAAAATTTTGGAATACAGTAAGAGAATGATAGCTCAAGAAGAATAAAATTATCACAGAGAAACAGGTTAAAAATGTAATATTATGGCATGGTTGGCAGTAAATAAAGACGGAACAGAATGGATTATGCCCGAAAAGCCCGTTCGGGGCTGGTGTGGGCATTGGGAGTACTCGGAAGAAGTGTACATCGAGAGCGAGCAAGGGTACGTACCAATCGAGATAGAACTCCCAAAGGGGTCTGTTTACAAACTACTCGGTAAGGAACTGACATGGGATGATGAACCGGTGGAATTGCAGACCGAAACAGAAAGGAGGTAAAAGCAAGTGGGCTGAACGTAGCATCGGTTTCAGCCCGCTTATACCGGCTAAACAGGTACACACCGGCGGGAATCCCTTTTTTATCTCCGTAACAGACATCCGTACCGTTTCCTTCGGAAATAACCCTTTATACCTTTTGGCAGGCCATATCCTTTTGTAAAAGACGTCCATTCGTGCGAAGGGGCGGTTCCTCCGCTTTGTTTCAAGGCAGACTTCAGCCTTTTTTCCTTTTCCTCTTCTTTCCCTCATTTCTCTTGCCGGATAGAGACAGCGACATCAATACGCCGCATACATCTTTTGTCGGCTCTTCGTTTGGGCTCCTTTTCCACTATGCAGCGTACATGGTTGTATAAACGGTATATCGTTCTTGCCGCTTCAACCCCAAACAGCCGATACGCTTTCTTGCCAGATGTTCTTCCCGCCCACCTGCCGGAACGGGAGCGGTCTTGTGTCGGTGGACGGACAGGTCTTTCATGTCTCCGAACCCGCTGCGATTGTTTCGCCTCGACTTTTTCGCGACCGCTTTCTATTTGAAGTCGCCATATCGTTTTTCGTTGCAAAGTTAGTATGCAGACGGGCGCGACCTGGTGGTCTTGACCAATGGCGTATCGCACAAATCTTCCTTTATCGGGCCTGCGGTTTGGGGCTTCGCCTCCAAAATAAAGAGTATTTATGCGCTATCCTTGGTGCAGCCCTTTACTGCACCTACTTTTTATGCACCGTAAAACTGATTTATTAACTTCAAAAAGCAATCGCAATGAAAAAGATCGAGAACAATTTCGCAGTAACCGGATTCGTGGCAAAAGATGCCGAAGTCCGTCAGTTCACCACCACAAGTGTCGCACGTTTCCCGCTGGCAGTAGCCCGTCAGGAGAAGAACGGTGAGGAAACCAAGCGTATATCCGCTTTCATGAACATTGGAAAAGCCACACTAATTTGACCCACCCTGGCAAGTATTTTAGACCCAGTAAGGTTAAAATAATGAGACCCACCTCACCAAAATAAGAATGACCCTTTGAAACGCTAGTTTTTTAGGGTCATTTTGTAGTTTTGTGTTACTGCCCTGGCCGGCATTAAAAACATAAAACTATTATTTATATGACAAAATTAAAGAATTTATTGCGCTGTTACGCATCTGGTATGGGAATAAGAAGTATTTCTAGTACTTTCCATATATCTCGTAACACCCTCCGCAAGTATGTCCGTAAATTCCAAGAAAGTGGCTTGTCCATGGAGCAAATTCTGTCGCTTTCAGATGATAAGCTGGCGGACTTGTTTTCAGATGGGCATTCTCGTAACCGTCCGCCTTCTGCTCGCAAGTTGGAGTTAGAGGCACTTGTTCCTGATTATGTGAAACGGCTTAGCAAGAAGGGTGTTTCTATCTTATCTCTTCACACGGAGTATCTCAAAACTCATCCTAATGGTTACCAGTATTCTACTTTCAAACACGCAATCCATGCCTACAGATGTCAAACACGAGCCGTAGGACATGTAGAGCACCTTGCTGGCGATCAGATGTATATTGATTATGCAGGTGATAAGCTAGAGATAGTCGAAGAACAGACGGGTGAGGTGCGGAAGGTAGAGGTTTTTGTGGCTACCCTTCCATGCAGTCATTACACCTATTGCGAGGCAGTGTGGTCGCAGAAGAAGGAAGACCTTATCGTTGCTTGCGAGAATGCTCTTCATTTCTTTGGTGGTGTACCCAAGGCTGTTGTGCCTGACAACTTAAAATCAGCCGTTATCCGCAGTGATCGTAATGAGCCTGTTATCAATGACGACTTCGCTGCTATGGCTGAATTTTATGACATGGCTGTTTATCCAGCTAGGGTGCGCCGTCCCAAGGACAAGGCACTGGTTGAGAATGCTGTAAAGCTAATGTATCGGTCGGTATATGTAGATATTGAAGGGCAAATTTTCCATAATCTAGAATCACTTAATGTTGCTATACGCACATCTTTAGAAGCATTTAACAGCCGTAGATTGAGTGGGCGTAAGGAATCCCGTCAAGAACTATTTGAGGAAATGGAAAAAGATTTTCTTCGTCCTCTTCCTACCGCTCGCTATCAGATGAAGTCTAGAAAGTCTGCTACTGTCATGGCTAATAGCTTCGTTATGCTAAGAAAGCATAGTTATAGTGTTCCAACAGAGTATATCGGCAAACGTATGGAGCTTATTTACGATAATGACAATGTTCAAATCTACTATGGGTTAAAGTTAGTTACCATCCATCAGCGAGATGATACTCCCTATACCTACTCACAGAAAGATGCACATAATCTTCCTGGTCATCATGGTAGCTTTGAAAAGGATTTGGAGGAAATATATCAACGGGCAGGGCAAATAGACAACATCCTTCTGCTTTATCTCAAGGAAGTCGCTACGCAGATGAAATATCCACCAAAAGCCTTCCGCTCTTGCCGTGGTATCATGTCGCTGGAGAAGAAGTATGGCATGGCTCGTCTAGTAGCAGCTTGTAACTGTGCCTCGGAAGGACGACGCTATGGCTATAATGAGATAAAGGATATACTACAGAAGGGTGATGATGCTCCCTATATATCTATGGATGAAGATAATATGGAGCTATCTCCTGAATATAAACCAAAAACTCATAAGAACATACGAGGCAAGGATTATTTCTCAAAGCAATTATCCAATAATAGCAAACAATTAAAGTAAACAACTATGGAACTAAATAATAATAAGACAGCACCTATTGTGCAAGAAATGGATAAGAATCAGTTATCTCTTGATTTAATGCATAGAATGAGGCTTACGGGTATGGCAACTGCCTTTGAAGAAAGTCTAACAACTACAATTGCAGATACGATGACACCAGATGCCTTTTTATCTTGGCTCTTATCTCGAGAATGGGACTATCGTTCTGCAGCAGCCATTGAAAGACTCATAAAATCAGCAGGGTTTAGATATAAAACCTATCCTGAGCAAATAGATTATAATATCAATCGCAACCTTAGCCAAAACAAAATGGAGAGAATACTCTCACTTGATTTTATCAAGCAAGGACGCAATATATTTATTACTGGTTCATCAGGAACTGGTAAAAGTTTTATCGCTACAGCTATAGGCTATCATGCTTGTAAAAATGGTATTAGAACGATGTATGCTAACATGTCAAAGCTGCTGGGGACACTTAAGGTTGCCAAGAACAAAGGAACGTTAGAAACAGAGCTAAAGAAGATAGAGCGATGTCGCTTGTTAATCCTCGATGATGCCTTCCTTGTACCTGTAGATGCAAAAGAGCGTCCTATATTACTTGATATTATAGAAGATAGGCATGAAAGGAAGTCGATTATCATATCTTCTCAACTTCCTGTAGACAACTGGTATGATGCAATAGGCGACCCTACCGTGGCAGATGCTGTACTAGATAGAATTGTGCATACCTCATATCAAATAGAACTAACTGGAGAGAGTCTTAGAAAGATAAAAGCAAAGAATATTACCAAGTAATAGCGAAATAAAATGACCCACCCGACCAGGGCATTTAGTGGGTCAATAATAAATCGTTTTACTGGGTCTAAAATACTTTGACAGGGTGGGTCAAATTAGTGTGGCTTTTCCAAGGCAGTAACAACCGTTCCACAAGTTCTTTCTTGTTCTCAACGGGCATCTTGTTTCTGCCTTTGGCAATGACTTCAGCAGCCAAATCGCTTTTACGCCCGGCAATGTATTTCTGTCGCTTTCCGTTTATGAAGGCCTCGATACGGAAATCATGCCGGGTGTTTTCGATGATGTTGATTTCTGATACCAAAAAGCCATCCTCTGTCTCGTAGGGTTCGACAATGGTGGGCAGGTAGTGTTTCATGGTTTTCCCTATGATCGGAGATACCAAACCGGAAAGATGCTCTTCGATGCGGTCTTTCCAATAGTCATCGATTTGATGATTGGTGGCATAATCGTAAAAATGGCTGATGGCAAGGCTGACTTCTTCGATTATCCTTTTCGCATTCTTTATTCCGTTCTGTTTGGCAAATTGCATCAGGTCATCTTCCGTGATGTCGTTATCTTTTCCTGCAATGCTCATGGAGTGTGCGTTTTCGTATGCCGCACCGTCCAAATTGGTGGTGAATGTCATGTCGTAGGCTGGGGTGATGTGCCATGTGCCGTTTCTTTCCATCAGGAAAGAGAAATTCTTGATGTGGTCATCCACATTGCCGCCCATGATATTGAATACCGTCCTACGGTAGAGTTCGGACTGTTCGCTTGCCGGGATGTTCAGTTTTCGGCAGACTTCAAACAAATCCTCATAGCTCGTTGCATCCGGATTCATGGCAGCAAGTGTCTGTGTATGTATCTTCTCTCCGTTTATCCTATCGTAACGCTCCGTCAGGAAGTGATGTTTTCCCTCAATTTGAATGAGTCGGGAAGGCATCATCGTAATCCCGGCTTCCTTTGCCATCTCATAATATACCATTTCCATTTGCGTGAACGGAAAATCGTCCCCTTCTGCAAACTTCAATATGTAGTAGGTATAGCCCTCCGGTAAAGGGACTTGGCCGGAACGTATATCATGTGTCGTTTCATTGATGGCGATGATGGCTTTCGGGTGCTGCCCTCCGGCTGATGTACCTATCTCATAGATACTTTGCAGTTGCAGTGCTTCGTCATCTTGCACGGATATTTCCTCCCGTTCCTCAAAGATACGGCGTGCCAGTTGGTATAAACTCTCTATCTGGAGAGTGGAAGAGGATTCCAATCCAGGAGTGGCCGGGATGAACTCAAAGGCTCCCATTCCCCGTTTCCCGATGAAAGACAGTTTATCTACCGGTGTGAGTTTGCGCTTGGGGATATGGTTTTGTGCCGCCCATTGGTCGAAGACCATGTTACCCCACCGATCAGGCAATGAATCTGCCAAAAACGGTGGGAGACCTTGATAAGTCTTTTCTTTGTTTCCGAGTATGGGCATACCCTTTGCCGCCGGTCCTTTGACAGAAGCGGTCAGTGGGGCGATTTCCACTCCTTTCTTGATGAAATCCGGATGATAGTTGAAGACGGCTCTTTTGTTTCTTTCGTCCCAATAGAGCTTTCCGACTTCTTCTCCCCATAACATAACACTCACAACATTATTTTCCATGTCTTATCCTTTTCGGCTTTTTATTCATTATTCGTTCCATTGTATAGGCTGAAACAGGTATTTCCGGCATCAGATCATCCATCTGTTCCAGACAGTCCACTACTCGTAACAGGGCAAGAAAGTTGCCCATATTGATGTTATAGGCCTTCCCGTTCTCAAACTGGCGTAAGGTGATAAGGCTGACACCGGCTTTCTCGGCAGCCTCTTTTTGGGTGAGCCTATAGGTTAGCCTGTATTCCTTAAATCGTCTGCCCAGTTCCACTATGATTTCCGGATTGGCCATGGCTTGGGTGATGTGATTCGTTGTCATTTTACAAAGGTAAATATATTAATTGTTAAATCAAAATATGATATATAACAATTAATATATTTACTGTTATATTGAATTGTGCGCGATGTAGTTTGTGTGCTAATCCCCCAATTCCATGCTACGTTTATTGCCGCCTGTAATCGGGCTTTGCGCGGGTTTTATGTCCTGAAGGCTTTTTAGCATCCCTTCCATTTGGAAGATTTTGGCGGCAGCGATGAAGGTGGTGGCGGATACATCCGGCTGGAGGCTTTTCAGTGTGTTCTCCGATGGCTGATATCCTCTCATCTTCAGTTTCAGAATGGTATTGAAGTCATCATTTCGCATAGCCTTCATGAAAGCCTGCTCTTGTTCGTTGGCAATGTCCGGCATATGGATCGTATGCAGTTGCTTGCCGAACAAGAGCAGGTTTTCTCCGATAAAATCGGCGTGTTCCGGCTTGACCCCGCAATCCTTGGCAGTCTCATGCCAATGCGATACGGTTTCCTGTATCTCTTCGATAATCTGTTTGTGTTTCCGGATACCCATGTTCTCACCTACCTTTTGCAGATCTTCCATCGTGAAATTGTCTTGTTTGCCGTTGAGTGACAGCTGGTGGCGGTTCGTCCATTTGCCGCCCGGTGTGTATGAGTAGCAGAGGTCGTATGCTGGGGCCAGTTTCCACTTCCCTTGTCTATCCATCAGGAAAGATAAGTTCTTGCTATGGTCGTCATGGTTCCGGCTCATGACGTTGAACACCATTCTTCGGTATAGTTCCTCCTGCTCTGGATAAGGGAGGTTCATCTGCCGCATGATACGGAATATCTCTTCGTATGAATGGCGTTGGTCACGGTCATAGTGGGCAAGCCCGGCCAATGTCTGTACATGGATCTTCTCTCCGTCTTCCATACGGTCAAAACGTCGTGTCATAAAGTGATATGACTCTTTTTCCTGAAGTAACCGGCATTCCATCATATCGATACCGCAGGCTTTTGCCATCCGGTGATAGGCATATTCGATATTTCCTATTCCTTGTGGATTGTCCGTTATCTGCGTGTGTTCGCTGTATTTGCCGCCATCAAATTTCAACAGCCAATACCCGAATCCTTCAGGAGCTTTTACCTGTCCGGAGCGTACCTCTCCGGTAATATCGTTGTAGGCGATGATGGCCTTGGGCTTGGCACCTCCGGCAGATGTTCCCACTTTCAGTATATCCAGAATGTTTCTTCCTTCCTGGCGCAGTTGGACCTGAAAAGCCATTCTGTCCGTGAATACGGATTTGGCAAGCTCAGTCAGTTCCTCGATATGGAGCACTGATGATTCGTTCATGCCGTTGATTGGCGAGGACGGCTCAAACTCCAGTGCGCCCATGCCACGTTTGCCTACATAGCAAAGCCTGTCTAAAGGGGTAATCTCTTCTCCGGACAATCCCTTGCTGGCAAACCATTCATTGATGATCTGGTTTCCGAAAGTGTCCGGCAGTGAATCGGCAAACAGGCCGGGCAACCCCTTGAAACAGTCGGTACGGTTTTCAAGGAACCGGTAGGGGGTGTTCCTGTACTGGCTGATGGGCATGATGATGGGAGAAATGTCAAGACCGGAGCGGATGAACTTCCGTTCATAGTCGAACAAGGCGGCATTGCTTTCCTTTTCCCAATAGAGAGAGCCTACGCTTTCTCCCCATAGCTTTACATCTACTATCAAATCATTCATGGTTATCTTGTTTTAAATGGCGTACACGGTAGCGTTTCTTTCCTTGCAGTTTTTTGAGCTCTATCGGGCTGACCCGGATTTCCGGTACCAGTTGCTCCAGGTTCTCCAGCAGGCCGAGCGAGCGGAGTACGCTGATGAACAACAGCAGCGATACCGATTTGCCCTTCTCGATGTTCGCAACGGTCAAGGGGCTTACACCGGAAGCCGTTGCCAGTTCTTCCTGCGTGATATGCTGCCTGATACGTGTCTCTTTGATGCGCTGGCCGATTCTCATCAGCACAGCTGGATTGCTCATTTCATTCCACATGGTTGTTCCTTTTTTGCAAATATACAAATAATCCATGTAAATATATAGATTAACTTGAATATATGATGTTAATCTATATGAATACAATGATTATAGTTGCTTTATCGGCTGTTTTTTTCTTTGAACTAGGATGAAAACTGACTAAAATCACAATGTGTTGTGAATATGAAAGAGCTAGGAAAGATGATTAAAGAGTGCAGGAAGAGTTTGAAGGTCAATCAGCTGGAACTTCTCCGAACTGGCGGGCGTGGGCATCAATACGCTGGTGGCCATCGAGCGTGGAGAAGGCAATCCTAAATTGGCTACTGCTTTCCATTGGAGTTGATTAAAGTGCGGAAAAATGTATAAGATTGCTTCTATTATCTGTTTATTTTAGTATATTTGTGCTTTAAATAAGTGCGGATAAATGTATTATACGCTGTTTTTACATGTATAAAAATGCTGTTTGTAGATGAAAAGATTTGTTTTGCAACAACTTATAGAATGGAAAAACCGTGAGGATAGAAAACCTCTGATTTTAAATGGTGCCCGACAAGTTGGGAAAACATGGCTGCTCCATGAGTTTG
The DNA here is from genome assembly GCF_000187895.1 of Phocaeicola plebeius DSM 17135. GTDB lineage: Bacteria > Bacteroidota > Bacteroidia > Bacteroidales > Bacteroidaceae > Phocaeicola > Phocaeicola plebeius. Next base: position 82,180 of record NZ_DS990135.1, read on the forward strand.
CCAAACTTGAATACAAAAAAGAGGCTTATGTGGTATGCCGTAAGAATAACCTTGCACGCCAGCTTTTTTCTCAGGATTTCAATGTTGACAGAATTTTACGGGGGCTGCGTGCGATGACTTCCGTTGACATTACTCCGGGTGATACGCTTATTATCCTTGATGAGATACAAGATATCCCGGAAGCACTGGAATCTTTGAAGTATTTTAAAGAGGAGGTTCCGGAGTATCATATAGCTGTGGCAGGTTCACTTTTGGGGATATCCCTTCATCAGGATGTGTCTTATCCCGTAGGGAAGGTAAATGTCATCAATATATTTCCTATGAACTTTGAAGAGTTTCTTGTCGCCAAGGGAGAAGAAGAAGCTTGTAAATTGCTTATGAGTGGGGATTTTGAAACGATAAGCCTCCTGCATGACAAATATACGGATCTCCTTCGGCAATATTATTATGTAGGTGGTATGCCGGAAGTTGTACTCAAATATGTAGAAACGGATTCCTTGCTGGAAGTCAGAAGAATACAGTCGGAGATTTTGCAAGGCTATGATCTTGACTTCTCAAAACATGCGCCCAAAGAACAGGTTCCGCGTGTCCGAATGGTATGGAACAGCATTCCTTCCCAATTATTTAAAGAAAACAAGAAATTCATTTACGGAGCTTTGCGAAAAGGTGCCAGAGCCAATGATTTTGAGATGGCCATTCAATGGCTTGTAAATGCCGGGTTGTTGTATAAAGTGCCTCGATGTACCAAACCGGAGCTTCCGCTTGATATTTATGAAGACCTGTCGGCTTTCAAACTCTATATGGTTGATTTGGGGCTTATGGGTGCTATGGTCAAGACAGATCCGGCCCAAGTCTTGATTAAAAACGACATATTTAAGGAATACAAGGGAGGAATGACTGAACAGTATGTATTGCAGCAGATGAAAAGTAAGGGCGTGTCACCGATTTATTACCATAACACAGACAATTCGCGTCTTGAGTTGGATTTTGTTATTCAACGTAATGCCCAAATGGTGCCGATAGAAGTGAAGGCCGAAGGGAATGTCCGGGCCAATTCGTTGACAGCATTACTGGGAAAAAGACCGGAATTGCATGCGGAGAGATTTTCTATGTTGCCTTATAAAGTACAGGGTAATCTTACAAATTTTCCGCTATATGCAATATAGGTGTATCCTTTTCCCATGCCGGTCATACCGTTAGAACTGATTGATAAGTATGATGCGTATGTTGGCCGGTATGTCTATCTTTGTGGCAATGAAAACAGAGAGAGGATTGATTTACGCCTTGTTTTCCGGGACGGAAAGGAGATTGGCACGGATGATCTGAATCTGTATTATAATTGATGTGACGGCTTGGATGTCCCCCGGATGAATGTTCGGGGGATTCTTTTTCTTTTGGGCGTTCCTGTGGGACGGTCAGGCTTTCCGTTGCAAGTCCTCGCCTAAAGGCTGTGGGCTTTACTCTGCAATCCCTAACGCATGGCTGAAAAGTCCTCTTGCCGGTGTTCTTCTTCATACAGCCTCATGCGTTCTTGTAATGCTTCTTTTAAATTGTCGCTTTTTTTCAGTCCGAGTTTGGCACGTATGTTCGCTCGTTGGCTGGTTATGTTTCCGCTACTCCGATGTAATAATTCGCATATTTGGCTGACGGTCTTGTCTTGCAGTATTAAACGGCAGATGTTTAATTCGGACGGGGATAAATTGGGATATATTCTCCTGATTGTATCAAGTTTACTTTTTTCCTTTTTCTGGTATGCGGCAAGGGCTGTAAAAAGATTTTCTTTGGATTGTTCCCCTATTATGCTTAACAGGGAGCTTGTCTTTTCTTCCGGGTTATTCTCGCTTAACAACTCGGCGAACGCGAATAGTTCTTCCTTTTTCATTTGGAGACGTTTCAAAAGCATTTCCTCTTCCTCTTTTAGCAAGTTGCTACTTTTTAGCAAGCTGCTGATATTACTGTGTAAGGATCTTCCTAATAAGGGGATCATGGTGTATATGATGATGATCAAAGGCAGATAACTGTATAGGAACGGTTCGTCGGTGATAAGTGTGCAGATTGTATAGGAAGCTATGGTAAGGGAGGACAATAGGATGGAGATATTACTCATATAGGCACAGATGGAAAGCATGGTAAATAAGAGAGAGATACTAATGTTACTCATTATCAATGCTCTTTGATAACTATATTCATATCCGCTACATATTGAGCAATAAATTATTTCGATAAAAATCTCGATATGTATGGCTATCAGTATAATGGAAAAGGTCGTGGTCAGATTTACTCTCTTTTTAAAATAAGCGAGAGTGCACATAATGATAAACAGGAATAATACGCTGTTAATATAATAAAACTGTTCATTGGGAAATGGAACTGAATATATGTATATGGGTGCGCATAAGGCCAGCATGAGCAGGGATAGATGAAAGACACGTTTTTGTTGATACGTTATTATCATTTCTCTTTCTTTTTTGTCGTAAGTTTGAGTTTTTATTGAACTTAGAAAAGTAGCGGCTTTTGTGCTGATTTTCATGTGTTTTATTGTTTTAAGTGTTATTAAGTATAATGTTTCCTGCAAAAATAACTGTTTTTTTTTTTTTTTGTATGTTTAAGTACTTTTCTTTATGATGTTAAGTGTTTTTAATTGTTGTGTAAGCGTGATTGGCTGCTGTGGTAAGTGTTGTAGCTGTTGTGTGGTTGTCTTTTTAAGTATTTATAAGTTTAAAATACTTGTTTTTTGCTTTGGAGGTTGGTTTATAAGTGCATATCTTTAGCGGTTGAAATTCAGGGGGTGTAAAAGCCTGGGTTTGGATTGTCATATTAACAAATGATTAAATGACGAAAAGATGTTTTTTTTATATTAAATGTGTATTGTTCGTGCTCGTGTTGAGTATAAGCGGAGAAATATCCGCTCAGGAGAAGCGTGATTCGGTAAGGATCTATTTTCATCAAGGAAAGGTAAATATAGATACATGTTTACTTGACAATGGGAACGAGATGGAGCGGTTTGCTAAAATCTGTTCCGCATTGAACGACTCCGTCCGTCTTATCAGGAAAATTCAAATAATAGGAGGAGCTTCCCCGGAAGGAGGGGGGCTGTTGAATGGAAGGCTGTCTGAAAAACGAGCAGAGGTTTTGTGGCGGTATATATCACCTTATATAAAGATTCCGGTATTGGAGAAGGATTTTCATTTTTCGGGAAGTGACTGGAACGGACTTATAACGATGGTGAGAGCGGATGTGAATGTTCCGGAGAGGGAGGATGTCCTTCGTTTGTTGGAGAAGATCGTACGTTTGGAAAACCAGGACAGCCCTTATTGGGGGGGAGAACTGAAAAGACTGAAAGGGGGGAGGCCATACTCATATTTGTATAAATTCCATTTTCCGAAACTTCGTTCGTCGATGGTGAAAATATGCTATGATAGTGATCCGATAAATCCCGTCAGAGATACGGTATATATACATACACGTGATACGTTGTGCATCCGTGATACCGTTACCGTCATAGCTCCGGTAAAGAAACGGCCGTTTTGCATGGCGGTGAAAACAAACTTGCTTTATGACGCTGTTTTGATACCTGACATCGGGGTTGAGTTCTGTTTGGGGAAGAACTGGTCTGTGGCCGGGAATTGGATGTATGCCTGGTGGAAAAGTGATCGGAAGCATAATTATTGGCGTATCTATGGGGGAGATGTGGAGTTGCGCCGCTGGTTCGGTCGGAGAGCGGTGGAAAAACCGTTTTCCGGGCATCATGTCGGATTGTACGGGCAGATCGTCACCTATGATTTCGAATTGGGTGGGAAAGGTTACTTGGGGGATAAATGGAGTTACGGGGGAGGCGTGGCTTACGGCTACTCGTTACCTGTGGGACATCGGTTCAATGTGGATTTCACGTTGGGAATCGGCTACCTTGGAGGATCGTACAAGGAGTACATCCCTTTGGACGGTCACTATGTATGGCAGACCACTAAAAACCGCCGCTGGTTCGGCCCGACCAAGGCGGGTATCTCTTTGGTGTGGTTGATCGGGCGGGGGAATTATAGCCGGAAGAAAGGAGGCAGGCAGTGATACGGATACGCTTTAGTCTGGTGTTCATATTTTTATGGATAGGACTGACGGCTTGTGAGCATAAGGATTTATGTTACGATCATCCGCACTTTGCCACGGTGCGGGTAATATTCGACTGGACCAAGATTTCCAATCATGACAAGCCTGAAGGCATGAGGGTCGTATTTTATCCGACCGATGATGAAAGCAACACGTGGATATTTGATTTCCCCGGAGGAGAGGGGGGGGAAGTGGAGCTCCCCGAGAATGATTACCGGGTAATTTGCTTCAACTACGATACCGACGGGATGGTTTGGAAAGGAAACGGCAGTTACACGCTTTTTACTGCCGATACGCGTGATGTTCGGTCACCGGATAACCGGACAATGGCTGTCACCCCACCCTGGCTGTGTGGCGACCATATAGACGGAGTTATCCTCAAGGACATTCCGGGAGGAAGCGCGGAGATAGTACGGCTAACTCCCGTAAACATGGTATGTCACTACACGTATGAGGTGAACGGTCTTCGGGGACTGGATAGGGTGGCGGATTTGCGGGCCGCTCTTTCCGGCATGTCCGGCTCGCTTAACATGTCCGGCGACAGTTTGCCCGCCGGTCTTTCGGAGAGCCTGCTCTTTGATGGAATGGTTTCACGGAATCAGATTATAGGCGGATTCTATACGTTTGGACATTCCGCACTTGAAGGAGAGCCCAATGTTTTCCGGCTGTATCTCAAGAACCGTTCCGGCAGCATGTCTGTATTGGAACAGGACGTGAGCGACCAAGTGCATGATGTCCCGGTAGCGGGGCATGTCGGTGATGTGCATCTGGTGTTGAATTTTGATTATGAGGTACCATTCGAGCCGGGAAGTGACGGTGCGGGATTTGATGTGGACGTTGATGATTGGGATGATGTGAATGTGGATATAGTGTTATAAACGGATATTTGAGTTTTCAGTGCGGATTGGATGCCGGGTAAACGCTATGTCAACTATTAAGTAATCGAGTTTATTAATTATATGTATCAATTTAATTTATTTTTATTTATGAAAAAAAGTACAGTAATGCTTTGGGCAATCTTTGGAGCACTACTCATGGGTTGCTCAGACGAGGAGATTGCGAATGTGGAAACCTCCTCACGAAATGCGATTGGTTTTAACGTGTTAAGTAATGCGGCGGAAACGAGGGCTACCCCTACTACCAACACCAACTTGAAGAACACCGATTTCGACGTGTTCGCTTTTACGGCGGATGGTACTGCCTTCATGGGAAAGGTCGACACGGAATTTGGACATGACGGAGTGAATATCGTGTACAAAGATAATAAGTGGGATTATAAAAATGCGGGCGATCTTCGTTATTGGCCTACCGAGCCTTTGGACTTTTACGCGTTCAATCCCGGAACGGTTGATGAAGCCATGCAGTGGAGTTATATGTGGGAAGCCACCAAGGATACTCAAAAGATAACTTATTCCTGCTCCGATGAGTATGGATCTGGTATCAATGCTCATGAAAACTACGACGTGATGTATGCCATAGCCAAAGGCCAGACAAAAGACAAGAACAACGGAGTAGTGAAATTTAACTTCAAGCATATTCTGTCACAGGTCGTATTCAAAGCAAAGACTGAATACGATAACATGCAGGTGAATATAAAGGACATCAAGATTTTTAATGTAAAAATGGGCGGCGTCTACACATTGCCTGCGACAGCCGATGGAACGGGAAGTTGGGCTGTGGGTGATTGGCCTGAAAGCTCTACAGGAGGAGGTTTTATTACCGTAGTGCAAGGCAAATCCATTGAGGTCAATAGTAATACCACAGCTACCGATATTTCCGAAAAAACTCCTATGCTGAATATACCACAGAAGCTGACAGCATGGAAAGTTTCCGAAGAAGCCACCAATACCAAGATAAAAGCCGACGGTGCGCATCAATGTTACCTGTCGATCACCTGCAAAATCCAGCAGTCCGGAGGTTATCTGTTGGGTTCAGCAGATAGTTACGGAACAATTTATGTTCCGTTCGGAGATACATGGGTAGCGGGCAAGCGTCATATCTACACGTTGATTTTCGGTGGTGGTTATACTGATCAGGGAGTGGCTGTGTTGAATCCGATCCAGTTTGATGCAGAGACAACAGGCTGGGTTGATGCAGATAAAGACGTAAACGTCCAACCCCAACCTTAATCCAAACGTTTATTAATATCGTACCCGTTGGCAGGTTAAACATACGCAAGATTAATCCTGCCAACGGGTTCTTTATAGGGAATCGCATTTTCAATATACTTTTTGATGTGTAGGGGTGCTTTTTGCGTACCTTTTTCCTGGAGAATTTCTTTTGTGGAGTGTTTGCCCTGTATATTCCCGATACGCTGTTATAGCAGGGAACTGTTTTTATCCAAGTAGTCAGATATAGCCTCTTGCAATACCGATTTTAGCGAATCGCCTTTGCGGATCGCGATCAGCTTTAAGTTCTGGTGATAGGTTTCGTCCATGACAAAATTACAATGCACGGTTTTCGCTTTCTTCGGCTTTTGAGCCTCTTTTTGCCCGGCCGTGGATTGGATCAGGCTGTCTAATCCCCCGGTCAGCCCGGCCGACATACTGTTTTTTAAATCGTTCTTCTTTGCCATATGGTTACTTTATTTCTGTTAGCAGTTCGTTACATACCTTTTCGTAGTCCTCTGCCCCGGCAGATTTGGGGGCATAGTGAAAAATATCCTGCCCTTGTGTCGGGGCTTCGGCCAGCGCAATGGAGTTGCGTATATGGGTGCTGAACACTTTGCCCTGGAATGTTTCCTGTACCAGTTCCGAAACGCTCTTGTTCAGGTTCTTTCTTCCGTCGTACTGGGTTATCAGAACCCCGGCTATCGAAAGATCCGAGTTCAAACGTTGCTGCACCTTGTGGACGACCTGCATAAGTTTGGCCATTCCACGCATTGCCAGGAATTGAGCCTGAACCGGGATAATCAGCCGATCCGAGGCCGTCAGTGCGTTAAGCGTGAGCAGCGACAGCGAGGGGGGACAGTCGATCAGGATATAATCGAATTTCTCCTTTTGGCCCTTGATAAGGTGGGCTAAGATAAGTTCCCGCCCGGCCTCGTTGATTAACTCCGTTTCAACGGCCGAGAGATCCAGGCAGGAGGGAACGACGCTAAGGCCGTCCTTATGCTCGTAGATCGGCAGGTCGTATTCGCCTTTCATCGCGCCGTAGATCGTTTGGGGAAGCTCCGCAGAGAAGCCCAGCGATTCAGTCAGGTTGGCTTGTCCGTCAAGGTCGATCAAAAGAACCTTGTACCCTTTTTGACGTAACGCGCCGCCCAGGTTGATCGTGGTTGTAGTCTTTCCTACTCCCCCTTTGTGATTCAATACGGAGATTACTTTTGCTTTGCTCATAAATTCAGTTTTTTAAATGGTTGTCATGTCCGCAAATATAGTCAAAAACTAATATACTAAAATACTAAAAGTAGTATTTTTCGTTTTTTGCGTGTTTTTTGTGCCGATCGGGGAAGCGTACCGAAATAAATCCGGTTTCCACCTTTCGGTACGTTTTGTTTCTGTACCGGAATTAATCAAAGATTAGAATAACCATAAATGTTTTTATACGTTAATCATACGTATGTATATATGTATATATTTGTTTTTGAGTATCTTTGTGTGCTATAAATAAAAAATAAAAGACATGAGCACTTATTCGTATAAAAATCCGAAGTTTATAAATTCCCCTAAAGGGATGGTTGAAGTTGTAGAAGTGATTTATGACGGCAAAGATGATCCGGCCTATTCACTGGCTATTATTAAATGGGAAAATACCTATAAATTAGGTATTCGTTGGAACATCGCTTATAGTGAATGGGACGATTACCGCAAACAGAACGGGCAAGATGAATGTATAGGTAATCCACAGTCGAGAGGTATTCCCACCTGGTTTGTTTTGCCCGATGATATGATGTTTAGTGAGAAGTTCAGCGGTGCGATGCAGAGGCTTGATGAATTAAGAAAAGGTAAATAAGTAATGGAACAGGGAGAAATCATATTATACCAGCCGGATGAAGCGGTCAAGTTGGAAGTGAGGCTGGAAGATGAAACCGTTTGGCTGACACAGGCGCAAATTGTGGATCTTTTTCAATCCAGCAAAGCAAATATAAGCGAGCATATAAAAAACATATATGATCAGAAAGAATTAGAGGAAAGTTCAACTGTTCGGGATTTCCGAACAGTTCGACAGGAAGGCAAACGGCAAGTGATGCGCAATCTGACTTATTACAATTTGGATGCGATCATATCCATTGGGTTTCGTGTCAATAGTAAAAGAGGTATTTTATTTAGGCAATGGGCGAATAAGGTTTTAAAGGACTATCTTTTAAAAGGGTATTCCATTAATAAACGTTTGTCAGAACTTGAAAGGACTGTCGCTCAACATACCGAGAAGATAGATTTTTTTGTGCGTACTGCCTTGCCCCCGGTCGAAGGCATTTTTTATAACGGCCAGATTTTCGATGCGTACAAGTTCGCTACCGATCTGGTAAAGTCGGCCAGGCGTTCGATCGTGCTTATCGACAACTATGTGGACGAAACGGTCTTGCTCATGTTGAGTAAACGCAGCGTCGGTGTCTCGGCCACCATTTACACCCAGCGTATCACGCAGCAACTCCAACTTGATCTTGACAGGCATAACAGCCAGTACCCACCTATCGACATCAGGACGTACCGGGACAGTCACGACCGTTTCCTGATCGTTGATGAAACGGACGTGTACCATATCGGAGCCTCGTTAAAGGATCTGGGGAAAAAGATGTTCGCTTTCTCAAAGCTGGATATTCCGGCGGCTGTGATTACTGACCTGTTATAATATCCTTTGTCTTATGAATGGGCTGTCGCAAAAGAAAAACCCGTTCTTGATGAACGGGTATATCCTTGACTTGGTTACGTGTTTTGATAACAGAGGCTTTACCAAGCATTACAATGCAAAGATAGTAATTATAGGTTAATTAGCGAATTTCTTTTTTGGATAGATCCGGAAATAATGCCTCCTTGAAAGAGGTGGATAAGGTGATTAAAACAATAGATAAGGAAGAACAAAAGCAAAAGGGATGAATGTGGTTATTTATTCACGTGTAAGCTCGCAGTCGGCCAGGCAATCGACCGAACGGCAGGTTGTCGATCTGGAGAGGTTCGCAGCCGGACGGGGGTACGAGGTGACGGCGGTCTTTGAGGAAAAGATAAGCGGACGAAAGGCCAATATCGAACGCCCGGTTTTAAGCCGTTGCCTGGAATACTGCACAGATCCGCAGAACCGGGTGGATATGTTGTTGCTGACCGAGATCTCACGCCTGGGGCGTTCAACCCTGGAGATCCTAAAGTCACTCGATACGCTGCACACGCATAAAATATGCGTGTATATTCAAAACCTGAACCTGGAAACGTTACGGCCGGACAAGACGGTAAACCCCTTGTCCTCTCTGATCACTACCCTGTTGGGGGAACTGGCCGCGATCGAACGCCAGGGGATCATCGACCGCCTTAATAGCGGACGGGAGTTGTACATCCAGAAAGGGGGCAGGCTGGGACGGAAGCCGGGAAGCCGGAAAACGGCCGAACAGAGGAAAGAGGAATACCGGGAGGCGATCGCCTTGTTAAAGAAAGGCTACTCGATCCGGAACGTGGCGAAGCTCACGGGAAAGGCCGTTTCGACGATACAACAAGTAAAAAAAGACTTCATTAGTAGCTGATTATCGGAACAAATATTGTATTTTTGCAACAAATACGAGTAAATGCACATAATTAAAAACGAGTATTTACACGTGTCTAAAAACGAGTATTTGCACGAAAATAATCAGAATCTAAATAAAAACGGTTATGGCAACAATGGCGGAGAAAATGGCGGCTTCACTGGAGGAATTAAGAAAGCTCCAGGAGAAAGACCGCTGTGTCGTCCTGCAAGGGACGGCCGAGATAGGGAGGACGCATTTAACCCGGCTGTTGGATAACGGCTGGTTGCAGGAAGCCTAATCCGAAGCCGTCTTTTGCGGCGGCATTTGAAAGACGTTCAAATGCACCGAATACTCGTTGTTGCTCATCTTCGGTCATGCCCGTACCGGTATCTTCAACGATAAGTTTCAGCAAACCGTTATCATAATCCGCTGCCAATGATACACTACCGTTATCCGTGAACTTGATGGCGTTTGACAACAAGTTGTTGCCGATTTGCAGGATACGTTCCTTGTCGGTCAAAACCACCGCATCGGTGTGGCTCTCCACTATCAAAGTCAGCCCCTTGTTCATGGCAATGGGCATGAACTCCGTTTCAAGAATATGCGTGATTGCGGAAATCCTGCAAGGGGAAAGGTTGGGTTGCTCCTTGCCGTTGTCCAGACGGAAGAAATCCAGCAGCGTGTTGAGCATCTCCCGCATACGCTCGGAAGATTGCCGGATATTATCCACATACATGGTGCTTTTATCCGCGCTACAACTTTTCTGCATCAGTCCGGCATAGCCTCATTTTGTCAATCGTATTTTTTCGTGGTAGAAGTAGTTTACGATGACAGGTTTGCCTTTTTCCGAGCGTCCGTATGGCAGATCGTTTATACGATACGGGAAGCCCTGCTCCTTGGCGTAATTTGAAATGTCCTGCTCCAATGCCTGCCAGTATTCAAGCCTTTTTTTATTGTAAATTTCCTCGTAAAGCGGTATGAGGTCAGGATACTTCTCACGGATATACGTCATTATCCCGCCTTTGAACTGCCCGCGTAAATTCAGGTTTTCAAGCCAGATTAAATCAGCATAATCTTTTACCTCCTCTATTATTGCCTTTACGTCTGTTATTCTGGGGAATATGGGCGAGACGAAGCATACGGTGCGGATACCTGCCTCGTATGTCTGACGCATCGCTTTCAGACGGCGTTCAATGCTTACGGCGTTGTCCATATCTGCGCAGAACTGCTCGTCGAGCGTATTGACAGACCATGACACAGTCACTTTGGGAAAACTCTTCAACAGGTCGAGATCGCGAAGGACAAGATCGGACTTTGTGCATATCATAATCTCGGCATCGCTTCCTCGCAGCTCTTCGAGCAGCCTTCGGGTACGGTGGAATTCTTCTTCATACGGATTGTAACCGTCCGTCACAGACCCTATTACAACACGTTCACCGTCGTATTTATGAGGATTCGTTATCGGCTTCCAGTTTTTTACATCTAAAAACGTACCCCACGGCTCGGTGTGCCCGGTGAACCGTTTCATGAACGATGCGTAGCAATACCTGCAGGCGTGGGGACACCCTACATAAGGGTTGACCGAATATCCTCCCACCGGCAGAGAGGATTTGGTCATTACACTCTTTACATCTATTTCCTTTATTGTATCCATATTCATTGTATTCGTCTGGTAAATTGTTCCGGCAATTCCTGAATCATTCTTTCGTCGCCCATAATCGGCAGCAAATCCTCTTTCATGAACACCGGTATGCCATGAGCCTTTGCCTGTTCTGCAATGCTAAGCACCCATTCGGGGCGCGAATATGACTTTCCTTTTCGGTTTCCGGTCTCTGTGCCTATGACAATCCAGTCAATTCCCTCGAAATCAATCTCGCCGATATCATCGAAGAGAGGTTCAAACGTGACATGGTAGTGTCGTGCTTTGATATTCTTTTTCAAATCATCAATCCTCCTTTTCTCGGAACTGCGCGTAACGGTCACGCCCATCCATACGTTCTCGTCGTCAGAGGAGAAACTGATTTTGTCAGGGCGCTTCGTCAGAAAGATATAGGCGTGCTGGGGATTGCTGCTGATCCGCTCGAAAATTTCTGCGTTCCATTCAGGCTTCCAATCGGAGAAATCGCTCATTCCTGTCATGAGCCACACATGAGGACGGGACGTATCGATGATGCGCAGTTTTCGTTCCATGTATTCAGGCACGGAAAAGTCGTCGGTAATGTGGAAACGGCGGCAGTTGTTACGGGCATAGCAGTAAGGGCATCCTATAGTGCACCCTACCACTATGTTCATGTTTTTTATCAGGGATTTAATGCAGACACTCATAACACAACTGTTTCTCCGTCCTCCGGGATAATCAGCCGGCTCATGTCGGCTTCGTGATGCGTTGCCTCATTGCGCAGAATTGCACGGGTGGTCTGGCAATGGTCGATGGCATCCATGTGTACGGCTATCAGCTTGATATGCGAAGGCAATTCGTCAAGTATCTGCATCACTTCGTTCTCGTCGGGGATGATAGGACCGTCCGTTTTGGAAAATTCGGGAAAGATTGCACCTCCGGAGTTTACCACGATATAGTCAGGATTGAACCGTTCCACGGTGTCTCGGATACATGCTTCCCATCGGCAGTCACCCATTATATAAACGGTCGGGAAGCCCTCGGCTTTTAGCACATAACCTGATACAGGTCCCATCATCTGCCCGATCTGCCCGAAACCATGATGTCCGGTCGTGCGGTAAATGGATATGCCGTCTATTGTTTTTATTTCTTCGATGGGTATCACATTTGTAAATCCGTCGTTTCTGATGGCGTCCGCGTCCTGGGGCTGAACGTAGAAAGGAATTTCTTTGGGCAAATGTGTGGGGACACTCGGCTCGTAATGGTCGATGTGATTGTGGGTCAGGAGCACCATGTCCACGCCTCCGATAATATCCTGAATAGGAATGGTGAGGTGTACCCTCGGTGTTTTATTCACACCGAGGGCCGATATCAAAGTGCCTTTGTCGGCTAAAACGGGGTCAATTAGCATGGTGTGTCCCGCATACCTGATTTTCAAGGTGGCATTGCGCACCAATTGTACTGTAGATGTCTTTTTCATGACTATATGTCTTGTTATTGATTACGGGTGCAAAGTTCGGAAGAATCCGGCGAAACATCTATGCCTGAAAAAACGGTAATTATGCCATTTTGATAAATGAAATTATTATCTTTGCAAAAACGACAAGGATATGGACGAGATAATCAACCCTGATCGACTGGTCAGCGTACCGTTCAACAAGACACGCTGCGGCGTGGATTTTTACATCAATACTGCCATAAACAAGGACATCGGACTTGTGCTGACAGAAAACAAGCGGTTTAAGACAGACTTCTTCAGCTTCTACTTTTTCCGTAAGGCAAACGGATATTTGCTACTGAACTTCCGCAAGATTGAACTGCGCGACGGCATGGTTCTCCTGCTTTCACCCCATCAGCAACAAGAGTGGCATGTAGATGAGACGGCGTTGGATTACACGTTCCTTATATTCCGCGAAGATTTCATGCGTACTTTTATCGCCGACAAGTTCTTCGTTTTTCGCCTTTTGTATTGTTACCAGACAGATACGCCGCCTTACATCAATGCCACACATGACGAAATGAAGGAATATATGCGGCTGCTCGGAAAGATTAAGTATGAGCTGATGAATCCAGTGTCCGATACGTACAATATCATTGTTTCCTTACTATATTATCTTTTGCTGATTATCAATCGTACATACGCTGCCGCCTATTGCTTGCCCGCTGAAATTGCTAAAAACAATTTCGCTTTTCGGTTCAAGGACTTGTTGGAACAGAATATCCGCACCCACCAGCGGGTGCAGGAATATGCAGACATGCTTCATGTCAGTCGCATCACACTCAATAACTCAGTAAAAGCCCAATTCGGAGTATCAGCTACCCATTTGATAAAACAACGTCTGCTTGAGGAACTGAAGAACGAATTGCTATTCTCCAACCGCACTGTCAGTGAAATGGCGGATGATTTCAATTTCTCTGATCCGAGCCATCTCATGCGCTTCTTCAAACAGCAAACAGGCAAAACATTTACTCAGTACATGACGGATTACAATAAAGGCATATACGAATAACTTCTTAATATAGTCGATAGCGGCTATCGAAATATGGTTGTTGATGTTCAGGCGTTTTTGTACTGCATGAACCATTTTACGATTTCTGGATCTTCGTGCGAGCCGAGTAAGAAAGGCTTGTCGGTATCCAGCGTCTTTATCCGTGCCATGTCGTCGGCCGACAGGGTGAAGTCTAATATGTCGAGATTCTGCTTCATGCGTTCCGGTTTCACAGACTTAGGAATAATTATGCACACTGATATTTATCGCGCCCGGACAGGTGTTCGGTGCGGAAGATGACGGCATGCAGTTCCAACCAGATGGCTACCTGCTTATGTTCCATCCCGACCTGCTGCGGAATACACCTCTCGGGCGGATAATGCGTGAATATTCGTTCTTTTCCTACGAGACAAACGAGGCATTGCACCTTAGTGTGGAAGAACGGCAAATCATCATGGATTGCTTCCACAAGATTCAATATGAATTGAACCATCCGATACACCGTCACAGCAAGAACCTCATCACAGACAGCATCAAGACGTTCCTTGATTACTGCACACGTTTCTATGACCGTCAGTTCATCACACGCGACAACCAAAACCGAGACATCCTCGCAAGATTTGAGCGGTTGCTTGACGAATACTTCCATGATGGGGCTGCTAAACGGATAGGCTTGCCCACTGTACAGTATTGTGCAGACAAGCTCTGCCTCTCGCCCAACTATTTCAGTGATTTATTGAAAAAAGAAACAGGTTCAACCGCCCTGCATTTCATTCATGACAAGTCTATTGAAATAGCCAAGACGGAACTTGCATCTACAGACGACACCGTTAATGAAATCGCCTATAATCTCGGTTTTCAGTACCCGCAACATTTTACCCGACTGTTCAAGAAAGAGGTAGGTTACACTCCGAATGAATATAGAGCGCAAGTGTCGTGAGAATTGGATTAGTACAGAATATTAGAACCCAACACCTCTCTTGCGCTTAACTTTCTTCCTTCTGCGAAGTATATCCACCATTTCCTGATTGGCTTCCGCATCAGCAGTGTTATAAGATGAGCCACTGCTTTTTAGCAATCCCCAAGAGCCGTTGAACAACTCGCTTTGTGCCGTGCCGGACGGTGCGCTTGGTGTAGCCGTTTCATATATTCCGGCTGTTATTCCCATACGTTCCCTGCATCTGTTGTGCTGCAAAGCCGCGTCAATCTTGGAATAACTGAAACGCCTGTCCACTTTGGAGCCGTTGAAATGGTAGCCATTCATGGAGAATACAACACCCTGCACCTCGCTGGTCTGCCCCTTATGCTTGAAATGTACTTCCACTCCCTGCCGTTTCAGGTTGGCGATAAGCACGTTCCAGTTGCCGCATCTGCCGACTTCCATTTTGATGATGTCGTAAAGCGCATATTTCGTCCTGTCTGGCTCTTTCAGGCGGTTGCGTTTGACATTGTCCTTTCCGCCAGCCATATGCAAGCCGTATTTCAAGGTCAATTCCTTGCAGATGCGGGTACTGCGCAGACGCTCGTGCCTGTCCGATATGGTATTGCCGTTGTTGTCTATGCGGTTGAAAGCAATATGCACGTGCGGATGCTCCTTGTCGAAATGCTGGGCGATGAAGAACTGCGTATTCTTGATTCCCATCCGTTCCATATATTCAAGCGCGATGCCTGCCATGATACGGTTCGTCAGCCGTAACTCATCCTCTTTGGAAAAACTCAACGCGATATGTCCGACAGGTTTTGTCACCTTATCGTTCATCCGTGACTGGGCATTGAAACTCATGGCGATAGTTTCCAGATTTTCCATAAACAAGCCTTCGCTTGCTACTATCTGCGTATCCTTCTTCTTGTCGATGATGTAATCCACCGCACCCTTGAAGTCGCTTCCTTTTACGATTTTCGCCATCATATCCCTATCTTGGTTATAAGTTCATGAATCCTTGCCACTGCCACCTTGCAGTCCCACCGTTCATCGTGGAAGCCTCCGGCGTTTGCCTTACGCGCAAGCTGGTTGAGATTGTTAGCCATGCCGCAGAGTTGGCGGATGTATCCGGCATGTTCCTCCGACAGCCGTTCTTTCACATGACCGTTACGGAAACATTCCCTCATGTACTCGCTTGGTGATACGCCCGCCTCATGCGATCGTGTCAGCAGGCGGAAGTAGTCGGCTGCCGTCATTTTCACTGCGATACGGTATTTCAGTTTCTCGGTTGCTGTTAATTCTTTGTATTTTCTTACCTGCCTCAAATCCGCAACTAAGCCCTTCAACGTCCTTCTTGCGTGTACACGTCCTCTCATTACTGAATTATCAGATAAATTGAGGCAGAAACACCCACTTCTGCCTACAACATCCCCTTACCCCACAATGCGACTTGAGACAATACGCAGTATCATACCCATAAGTTGTAGGCGTTATCCAAAATCAGTCTGAAAAATATCTGCGTAAGCATTGTTACAGGTATAGATATTCAGCACATACCGCCTTGATGTCCTGATCCACTTGGCTGGTACAGAGATAAACCTGAAGACAAACGCTTTTATGCGACTTGTTGCATTGAGTCCGAACCTCTTTACGTCAAGTCTTTGGATAATGGCCTTGTAGAAGTTACGGATAAGTGCTGTAAGAAGAAGGAACACAGTGTTCTCGGCCATGAAGGATTTGGGCAATCTGTCCCACCCGAAACCATTGTTCATATCATCAAAGATACGTTCCTTTCCTCCACGAAGGTTATAGAACTCGACAATTTCTCTTACGGAAGATTCATAGTCGTTAGTCAGGATACAACGGTATGTGTATTCTCCTTCCCAAAGATCCTGCACACCATCCATCCGTTTCTGTCTTTGAATCACAAGTCGGTATGCTTTACCCTTCCACTTCTCAACAAGGATAGAGTTCAATTCAAACTCAATGCCATTGATTTCCTCAGTCTTCCAGCCTCTGAGAGCAAATATGTCATTGTAGAGCGAACTGCAGCGGTTAGTGCGGATATAGAAGGACTTGCAGTGTTTCTCTATTTCCTCCACGATTTCCTCGGAACATGATCCGCAATCAGCTCTGAAACGATTGATAGTGAGCCTGTTCTGTTCAAATCTCTCAAAGAACCTCTTCAGCGTGTCCTTCTGATGAAAACGAAGGTTTTCGTTAAGCCAGATGAGCAGAGCTAAGTTTACTTAAGCTCTGCCATGGCGAGAAAACGTGCCATGAAATGGAACTTTTGTGTTACCATCGCTATTCTCAATGCCAACAATCAAGTCACCAATAACCGCCACGCCAGGGCGATAACCAGAGAACTTCTTGTATGTAGGCTTTGCATCATACTTCTCACCCTCTTTCAGTTGGTCAGATGCAAACATACAATTGAGCAGTAAAGTATTGAGAGTGTCAGCCGTGTTGAAATCGTAGTTCTTACCCGTATCTGATGTGTATGAGATGTTTTCTTGCGTCAGTTCCTTTATCGCTCTGAGGATAGTATCAGAACTACAAGTATGAAGTGTCGGATGAAGCGAGAGATGGTTCATCAAATGAGTAGTGACATCCTCAATACATGAGCCACCACAGAAGTAGATACTCATGAGAGAACGGATGATTTCGCTGTACTGATAACCTAACGATCTACACCTTAGACCGAGGGTTGAGTCGATTACAGATGACAATGTGGAGTCAAATTGCTCATCAGGTAGGGCGGAAGGATTTCGAGGAATTTGGACGACGCATAGGGTTGGGCAATAAATTGATAAAGCGTGAGCTTGATGAGTTTGTCAAAGAGAAACCATTGGTGCAAGTATTGATAGACCGTTCCTTTTTTATCGGAAGAACTGAAAAAGTAATATAGGATGTCTATGGGGTACAGGTGTAAGATGCTTTCTTTCTGATGAAGGGCGGATAAAGCATTCTTCAGGAAAGTACTTCTCCTTTTCCCATACCGGTCATACCGTTAAAACTGATTGATAATTATGACGCGTATGTTGGCCGGTATGCCTATCTTTGTGGCAATGAAAACAGAGAAAGGATTGATTTTGTAAGTATTATCATGGCAAAAGAACTGATTCGTGTCCCTAGGGTGCTTGGGGAAAGCTATAATTCCGTGCTGATTGAACGGTTGTATGAGGCAGGTGGAAATGTCATGCTCGATCTGATCATATACCTGGGCAGCTATCACCTCAAAGACTTGTTCGGGACTTCCTGGTTCTCCGTAGAAGACTTCTGCCGTAAGATGGGGTATGACCGTACCAACTTGCAGCGCAAGCTGGATAGCCGGCAGCTCGCGGCCATGTTCGGAAAGAATATGCAGCCGGAATATGTATGTACCGACACGGCAGGACAGAGAATCAGCCATCCTATCGAGACGGTTTTTGAGGCGGCTCTCTATAAACTGGGATTGGAGAACCTCTGCTATCCGACCATTGGCGAGGATGGCCGTACATCCTATAATTTCGTGCAGATCTTGAAACGTTTCGACATAATGACCGATTTCAAGACGAAGAAGTCAACGAAAAGGCTGTACTCGGCAGTGGTAAGCCCGGAGATAAAGAATTTCATGTTCTCGCTCTATAACCTCTTGGAACTTCAGGATTACCGTAGCCTGCCCAGCCGTTACCGCTATTTCTATCTGGAACTTTCCAAGATGGTTTACCTGATCAAGTATAAGACCACCAAGAATGAGGCTCCTTTTTATGTGCTGACAGTCGATCAGCTGGCTAAAAAGCTCGGCATAGAGATTGCCGAACCCAAAGACCGGAAAAAGAAGGTCGCCTCGATACTGAAAAAGATGAATACTTACCTGAAATATACCAATTTCAATTTCTCTTTTGTGAAAGGCGATCATGAGAGATGGGCATATACCGTGTTGTTCTCGTTTCCTAGGCATACGCTGCACTATTTTGATGAAGGACAATATGCTGTCGTGGTGAAGAAATTCTATAAGAACCTGCTTGGGCTGTATGTCGAGATTGCCTACCCGGACACGGATATGGCTGTCAGGAGGAAGAAGATCAAAGAGGTGGAGGAAGATGCCGGACTGTATAAAGAGTTCCTTTTATGGGCAAACTCCCCGGAAAGCGTAGAAAAGAAGAAACAGATATATATCAGTGATTTCGTGGCTGTATTCGGCAGGTTTCCGGAAGGATGGGCACAGGAAGAGTTGGAGAGTGCCAATGGAACGGAAGTTGCTCCTGCTCCTGAAGAGTTCATATCTCCGGAGACGGACGGGGCGGTGAACATGGACGATCCAGCTGTGTAGAACCGTCCACGTTTCACGGTTTTTTATAGAATTAGTTGTGTAGAAGTGTCCCTATTGGGGTGATTAGATGTGTGGAGTCATCCGCTTTGCCTGTTTTAGTTGTGTAGAAGTGTCCCGTTTGTTGCTTCTAGTTGTGTAGAACCGTCCACTCCTTTTGCTTTAGTTGTGTAAAAGCGTCCGGTTTCACTTGTCAGCTGTGTAAAACCGTCCACCCGTTAATGAAGGGAATAGGTAATCCCTGTTTTTTTTATATGTCGGTATATCAGTGAAATAAAAGAGAGAAATTTTTAAATAAAAGGTATCGGCTGTGTAAAACCATCCACCAAAATACATAATAAAGACCTAAACTCCTAACCCCTTTAAATATCCCCAAAGCGATAACATAGAAATGACTGGGAAAATAAATTTTCCCTTCACATGCCCTATACGTACTTTCGGAAAAAGATTTTTCGGAAGTATGTGTTGATTTTCACGTTTTTTTATATGATTGGAAGGCGGTTCTGTTCATCTTCTGTATCCGAATTAGTTTTTCAGGGCGTTCCCTTCTGACCGGGCTATTCGTTGCAAGTCCTCGTTACCCTCCAGGCTTTTCCCTGCTATCCCTAACGCTCTACGCTCCGGCTATGCCGGAAGAGAGGTATGATGATTTTTTCCTGAACTGATAGGAACATTGCGAAGGTAGGCGTGGCCGGAACGCCCGATATTGAAAAGCCAAATCTCCATCCTCCCATTCCGGGAGGTAGTATTTACCAGTTCAATCCCGTTCTGATCCGTCTTTCCCGCTTTCTCTTCAATGCACTGTTCCCAATCAGTTGAGGAAAAATTTATGGTTGGGGCGACAAGCGATGTTTGCGAGTATTAATCTTTTAATTTTTGGCAGTATGAAAACGAAGAGAACCGTATTTGAAGTGAATGACGTTTATCGGGTGATGGAAAACAGCGAGTTGATTTATACCTTGACGAACAGTGAGAAACTGAAACGTGAAGAATATAAGTATGAACAGATGGAAATAGAAGGATTGTGCTTGTCTGATGTACTGGAAACACTAACACCCAGCCGTAAAAAAGTCGCTTATGCGGCGATTGAGCTATATAAACGGCTGAAAGAAGGGCAAGTTGAAAGTCCTGCGCTTTTATCCAGCAATAATGTTTATAAAATGATGCATCCTGTTTTGTGCGATATAGCTACTGAAGAGATGTGGGTGCTGTTGCTGAACAGTTCGTCCAAACTCATCCGTAAAGTCCGTATCTCATGCGGCGGGATAAATACCGCCCCTGTGGATATACGGGTTATCATGAAGCAGGCATTGTATTATAACGCCGTATCTTTTATCATGGTACATAACCACCCATCAGGAGCACGCAAGCCCAGCAGTGCGGATGACCGCTTGACGGAAGCAGTTAAAAAAGCCGCTGAAACATTAGACATCCGTTTGGTTGACCATGTGATTGTGGCAGGCAATAACTATTATAGCTATGCGGACGAGGGAAGATTGCAAAATAGGTAAGGTGGACGGGAGAAATCCCGTCTGCCCGGGATTTCGGCTTCGGGGTTCTTTTTTGGCAGTCACCCCAAAAAAGAACCAAAAAAATGCTTCCCGGACTATCGGATGCGACATCGTAAAATACGCAAAGACGTGGCTTTTCAGAATAAATACATATCTTCGCGCCAAAGGTGATCGGAATGAATGTATTTTCTACTTTTGATACAGGCGTTATGGTGGCTCTCTTACTGGGCATTGAGTTTCTTAGAAGTGATATCCGAACGATTCTCTATTGTAAAAGGAATGATCCCAGGATTCTTAAGAGTTGCTTATATACGCTGCTTATATTA
Source organism: Phocaeicola plebeius DSM 17135 (assembly GCF_000187895.1). GTDB lineage: Bacteria > Bacteroidota > Bacteroidia > Bacteroidales > Bacteroidaceae > Phocaeicola > Phocaeicola plebeius. The sequence goes on from NZ_DS990135.1 coordinate 103,121, forward strand.
TTGACCAGCCTTTATTCTATTGTGGCCGGAGCCATGCTTCATCCGGAACCCGTACCTGTTTATGAGTTGATACCCGGTTTTCAATATGGGGTTTATGGCTTTTCTTTTTCGTTTATATTGCTCGCTGTTGCATGTCTTTATCGTAAAACATTACCTTTTGTCCTTTTGGGCTACGCTATGATATATGTGATCGGTGTATTGATACCACTACTTAGGTATGTAGTGTCTATGATGGATTATTTCACTCGCACAAGGGTATAGCAGGTTAATTTCTTGATTGTATCGGATTGCCCTTTCTGTGGGCTGCCTCCCCCGGCTTCTTTCCTCCGATCCGAGTCCGGCTTTTTGCTCGGCAAAGGTTTCGGGATTCCGCAAATGGCAAGTTACGGCCATGCGCCTTTACTGTATGGAAAATAACGATGAAGAAGTGTCTTCCCGACATTTTCCATAAGTGAAACTTGGCTTATTGCTTGCAATCCAGACCTTGATATGCCGAAAAAAGGCTCAGAACTCAGATGGGGAATGACATCAAAAAAAAGGTCGGCTGACCAAAGACCTTCCCGATACAAAAAATGAAAAGGTCTTGAATCTAGCTGAAGAATAAATCAGATGTTCAACTTAAATAATGCTAATATGGAAAATTTGATTACACAAATCAACAAAGAGAGATTGGTTAATAGCGACACAGCTCTTATGATGAAGGAATTATACTATTACGTGCCTTGTGAGTATTGGTATGACAAACAGGATAGGCTACGCACCGATATTGAGGGAAGGAATACCCCGATGTATATGTGCGAGTGCCCGACACTGGCAGCATGTATCCAATGGATGATACAGACTCGTGAATATACGTTTCAAACAGAACAAAACGTGGCGGTCTGGCATGTGGTTGTGAGGGCTGGAGATTATGTGTTGTATGACTCCGAAAGTAATGCGGACGCTTTTTGTTGTTTGGAAGAAGCATTGGAAAAAGCGGTACAGGAGTGCATGGAGTTATTGTATTAAAATTAAAAAAAATCAGTCCCCGTGAAGGGGACTTTCCTATAATCTTGCTGAGAGGTGGAATTGCAGACGATCTTTGAGAATCATCTTTGAAGGATGGGCAGAGGTTTATTCGTTATTTGTTATTTTTGTTCTCGGATTTCAGCGCAATTCCATTCCTTCTTAATAGGCGATATACTGTTCCGCTACTGCCTATGTTTAATATTTTCTGTATCTCCCTTACCGGCGTTCCGGATTCATAGAGTTGGATGCAGCTTTTCTGCTTGGCGATGTTGTTTTTGTTGATAAGTGTCTTTCTGCCGAATTTGACACCTTTTTCCTTGGCGATTCTTCTGCCTTCTTGGGTTCTCTCATAGATAAGGTCTCTTTCAAACTGAGCGAAAGCACCGAGAATGTTGTTCATCAGTTGGCCGATTGCGCCTTCCGTACTGATGTTGTCTTGCAGTGAGGTGAATTGGATGCCCCTATTCTTGAAATCTTCCAATAGCGTAAGGATATTCTTCAGCGAACGGCCAAGCCGGTCCAGCTTATATACGACAAGTGTGTCGCCTTCCCGGAGAAAGCTCAGGCAGGCATCCAGTTCCGGGCGGTTTTGTTGACGTCCGGTCATTTTCTCAGAGAAGATTTTCTCGCATCCGGCAGCCTTCAACGCTTCCAGTTGCATATCCAGATGTTGTTCCTTGGTGGAAACACGGGCATATCCTATTTTCATCCTGTTTTCGTATTTAAATGTGTAATGAAGGTTTTAATTCTTCACTTTTTCAAATATGAAGACATTAATTCTTCATATTCCTCACGGCTGTATTGGTTGAACCCCTTTTGCTTCATTGCCAAAAGAAGCCTTTCCAGTTCTCCGATAGTCACTACCTGTTTGCCGATAACGGTAAATTGTTCCCATTCTCCCTTTTCGTTGAGCAGGTATTCCCGGTGTGCAAAACAGTAAAGAGAACCATCGATGTCATTCCGTTTCTGCCATTGACGCAGGTGCTTCAAACTGGTGAAATCACGGGTGACAGTACGTGGAATGGGAACCAATACGTCAATTTCCATCTTGAATTTTATATTCTCTTCCGCTTCTCGCATGGGTGATTAGCTTATTTCATAATACATCAATTATCGTATGGGCAGGAAGTTCCAGTTTGGAGAAAGCAAACATTTTCTTGCCCAAATCCTTTAGCGATGCCCCAATATGATATACTTCCGTATTATCAATGATTAAGAAGCGGTCATGACTACTTTTGTAGGTTCTAGCTTCAATGGGAGGATATTGGTCATTGTGTTTGTTTAAATCAAGTTGGAGCTGTGCGTTTATTTTGTGTATAAATAGTAGCTGATACTCCACTGTTTCGTTTGCTCAACATGAGTAACACGGATTCATCTACATAGTTGTCGATAAGCACAAGTGAGCATTTGGCAGACTTTATTAAATCTGTAGCAAACTTATACGCATCGAATATCTGACCGTCAAAGAATATACCTTCCACCGGAGGCAATGAGGTGCGTACAAAGAAGTCTATCTTTGCATCATGTTCAGCAATGGTTTTCTCTATTTGGAAGAATCTATTGTTCATTCTATATTCCATGTCATTGAGCCGTTGGTTTATAGAATAACCTTTCAATAAATATTCTTTTAAAATTTTATTTGCCCATTGCCTGAATTGCGTACCTCTTACGCTTTTAACTCTGTATCCAACTGAAATTATTACGTCTAGACTAAAGAACTTGACAGGCTTATCGGAATTAGCAATGTGCAAAAAATGCACATTGCTTTTCTCTTCCAATTCCTTTTCCTTAAAAACATTATTTATATGTTTGGTAATAACGGTTCTGTCACGTTGAAAAAGTTCTGCTATCTGCGCTTGTGTGAGCCAAACGGTTTCATCTTCTAAACGTACTTCCAACCTTACAGCTTCATCCGGTTGGTATAGTATGATTTCTCCTTGCTTCTCCATTATATGTTTCGCTTTTATTATATTGTTGCAAATGTACGAAAAAGAAACGTTATAAAGTCTGTTTTTTCCGTAAGTATTACCTTAAAAATTTGTTCCCTTTTTATTTTAATAAAACAGAAACATTCTGCTGTTTTAAAAATCAGTTATCTGTTTGCTATTCATAGTTAGGGTATCAAATAACTAAAATTCAAATGGAAACGCAAATCTATATTTTATGCAGATTTGTTTGTTAGAAGCGGAGAAAAGGACACAAGACATGATAAGAATCATAGGTCGGGGAGCGCCGCACGGCAAGGGGGGCACTAGCCTCCCGACGAGTGCAGCCGTTGGCCGGGTTATCGGTGAAAATGGAAAAAAGTTGGCTTTTCTTTTGGTATTGTTATAACTTTGTCTATATTTGTGTTGTGATAATCAATTTTAAAGTTATAACATTATGGTAACAAACATTATTCAGATTGGAAACAGCAAGGGGATAATACTTCCTTCCGAGATATTGAAACAGTTGCGTTTGTCCTTGAAATCGGCTGTGAGCATTTCTTTGGACGGGAACAATATTGTGATAAAGGCACAACCACGGCAGGGATGGGCGGAAGCTGCCAAACGTGCCCATGAGAATGGGGATGATGAGTTGCTTATCCCTGATGTGTTTGAGGATGAAAAGTTTGAGGATTGGACATGGTAGAACAGTATGGAGTGTATTGGGTAGAGTTAGACCCTACCCGTGGGGGTGAAATGGCAAAGACACGGCCATGTGTTGTTGTAACTCCTTCAGATTTGAATATGTACCTTACAATAGTAGTCATTGCTCCGATAACCTCCACCATAAGGAACTATCCTTACCGGGTTCTGTGTTCTGTAGCCGGGCGTGATGGGGAGATAGCCACGGATCAGATTCGCACGGTGGACAAAAGCCGGCTGAAAAGAAAGATTGGAGATTTGAATTTCAGTGAGATAAAAAGACTGAAGGAAGTGTTTCATCAAATGTTCTGTGAATAATGGAAAGTGTGCAAATAACAGGTTATGTAGCGTATTCAAAAAAGATATTATGAAGCCAACTACTTATATTAATTGGGACGGTCTGAAAGACATTCCATTCTTCTACTGCGATACAAAGGAAGATGAAGAAAACAAGGATTTCGACATCTATTACCAGGGCAAGCTGGTGTTGCATGACTACAACCATTGCGGACACTACCTTTACACTGCTGCGCTGCTGTTCAGTAAAATCAGAAACATTACAGCCGACTGGGTGAACCTGCATAACCTTTGGATTCTGCGTGATTGCGTGCGCGAGAATTACAATCACGGCATAGGAGTGGACGACCTTATTTTCGGAGAGAATTTCGATGGCAAGAACCTCGATACACTCACACCGCTTACCAAGAAACGCTTTGATTATTTGTGTAAGCGGATTAAGGAACTTGACCCATACGCAACAATTTAACACTTCATTGGGCGAAGGCAGGGCTTGCTGCGGATGCCAGACTTTAAATAATCCATTGGATTAATTATCTTTGCACGCTAATTTTCAAATTATAAAGAAATGACTAAATCGGAAATCGTAAAGGAAATATCTGCCAGAACCGGCATCGACGGCAAAGCGGTGCTTGCTGTTTTGGAAGGATTCATGAACGAGGTAAAGACTTCGTTGGGTAAGGAGGAAAATGTCTATCTTCGTGGATTCGGTAGTTTCATAGTGAAGAAGAGAGCGCAAAAGACAGCTCGGAATATCTCTAAGAATACTACTATGATTATTCCGGCTCATAACATACCGGCATTTAAACCGTCTGACGAATTTTTGAAAATGGTAAAACAACAGAACGCATAATAGGTAAACACAATGAAAGATCAGTTACGATTATTGAGAGACTGTATCAATAATGATCGTCCGGCAGTTGTCTTTCAGGGAGACGATTTTTGCGCTCCTGAGATTTTGGAAGCAGCAAAAGAAATTTATCGTAAACATGGTTGTTCCGAAGAATTTCTTTTTGACTGGCAGCTGCTTATCAATGAGGTGAAGGCTTACCAGTTAGAAAGTCCGGCAACTGTCAAATTGCCGAAACTCTCCCCGACAGAAACGGAACTGGTGCGGGAAGAGATGACTAAACGCTAAAAAATATTCTCGTTTAATACGCACCTTTTATTCTTCAGGCAGCGTATTGAACGGGATGGGATTAAAATGTTGGCGAACCTGCTTTTTTCGAAAGTTCCTGCCAATAGTTGAAGTCACTCGGTGAAAGATGCTCTTGCATCCAGTCACGCATACCAATATCGTTTCTTTCGTTCACATATCTCGTAAACGGAATCATTGTCTTACATGCTTCAAATCCAAGCATTCTCATATGGCGTGAAATGTTGGGAGGAAGACCTTCCAACCACTCTTTATAATACATTATCAATCTGTTTTCTTGGATTGGAACCGCTTGTTGGTGGTAAATATAGCTGGCGTTTCCGATTCTAATATCTCTGGCCTTATTTTCCCGTTCTTCTTCAGGTAGCCGACTTAAATATTCAGCTTGTGCTATTCTGCATTTGGAGTTTGGATGTTCCATGGTATTTTATATAATTAAGACTCTTCAATGATACGGTTCATCAAATCACATATTTTTTGGCAGCTATGACGGTCTGCGCAAGCAGGATAGGGGCATTTCTCAAAGGATGCCTGATTATCCGTAACTATGAAACCTCCGGAACGACGTACATAACTTACCGGATGAAAATAAATATCTTCCTTTTTCGGCCTATAAGTACATAGTCTTATAAGGCTGTTCAGCTCTTTGCAAATTTGCTCACATTTTTCTTTGGGATAATGTGGCAAATCACTGAATGCTTCGTAGGGGACAAAGGCAAATGCTTTGTCATCCCACATGACAGGTGTGTAATTCTGTACCATTTGTTATTTGGAATAAGGATGGCTGGCAGATTCCGTATTTCTGTATCAGTTAGGTAATCCGTCACTATTTAAGTGCGCCTGGGCAAACTCCCGGAGGTTCGTTTCGGCAATGCACTTTTCATAAATCTCATCCAATACTTCTTGCATATTTTCTACTTTATTGAATTTTAAGGGGCTGCCGTTTGTTGCGGCTTGCCTTTCCAGTTGTTCGATGATACTGGGAAATATCCCACGCAATAAACCGACGGTAGCTACGGCTGTAGCTGGTTCTACCTCTATTGTAATCTTTTTCTTTTCCATATCGTTGTATTATGTTATCAAAAGTAATAATTATTAGGATATTGGTAAGCATTTCTTCTGAAAAACTTTTTAAAGATATTGTTTTAAGATGACATACTGTGTTTTTGCGTTCACGCAGTATTCTTTCCCACCCTCCCCTTCATCGGAATGACTGTTCTCATTTCCGGTTTACCCGTAGTCATCCGCTATGCGGCTGATTATGGGCAAACCAGAAAAGAGAAGTTCCAAACGTGGGCGGGATTGCAATGGTCATCATCCGGAGCTTCGGCATTGCCGAAACAACCTCCTTCTTCCGTATTGCAGCCCCGTCCTTTTACCGTTTGTCCCGGCAGTCCGTTGCTAACCCGTTCCCCCCTGCCACTTGTGGCAGGGAGATAGGAATACGGTTTTGCAGGCAAAACCGTATGGCTTGTTTTACTTTCCGTACTGCCCTTTTCCTAGTTTTCTGCCTCCCTTAATGTGCGTTTTTCATAGCCCCATCTGAGACCCTTTGTTTTTGAACGGCAAATTTATTTCGGTGGATGGATACGAAAGAGTTCCGGTCTTCGCCCTTTGTCCCGAAAAAAATAACGCCGGACGGCTTCGCTGTCCCCAACATTTTTTGTCGTCCAAAACTTTTCTTAATCCCTCCTTCCTTATTGTTGTGTGCCGTAAAAAAAAGGCTCATAAACTCAGATGGGGCATGAAAGCTCAAAAAAAAAGTCGGCAGAAAGAAAAGGCCATCCCGGAAAGGGGTTTTAAAAAAAGGTCTTTAAATCTAGCTGAAGCATAAAATTAGAAGTTTAACAATCCCAAAAAACAACGAGTTATGTCACGAGTACACTATTTAGAAGGAGATTATGAACAGTTAGTTATTAATGAAACGATAGACGGTCTTTTTTCCAGTTATCGTATAGACCGCAATTCATTGCCAAAAGGATTTTTCCTTTATGAGATTAGATGGGATGACAGCTTATCTTCATTGGCAGAGATTAGCCCCTCTGTGGTGGTGAATCATGCAGGTTCATTCATTACAAAGTCACCCCTTGAATTTGATGCAAACAATAGCATACGGATAACCTATACCAATTTTATCGAGTTCTGCCAGTTTGGTGAGTGGGCTTATGAGAAACTGGCTGTATTGGATTGTAATTCCGGTAATGTTGCGGTGATAAGCCCAGACAGGAGATTGCAGACCACTGAAGAGATTGAGATTTTTTTGAGTGGGCATTGTGGCTATCATCTGAGTGAGATTAATTGGATGGTGATGAAAGGCGATGTGCTGTTTTTGAACGAGAACGATTTTTAATGAGTATAACCGTAACTGCCTCTTGGAATGGGGCAATTACATAAAATATTATAAGTATGAAGTGGATAGATAAGATGGTAGAACGCATTACCCGAAAAGAAACTGCTTTAAATGACCACTTTTGTGTAAATCGGCATACGGTTGTATGTCAGAGTGGTATGACTGATTATGTTTCTGTAACGATTGATAATACCGATGGTTTTGATTTCGATTTTTGGACAAAACAACTTTGTTTTGAGAAGGACTGTAAATATCGCTCGGAGATAAAAGCGGCTTTTGATAAAATCTATGGCACAAGGAATATAGAATGTTGTGAATAATGAAGTCAGAAAAGTATGATACCAAAGGAGATAATGAAACTTTATGAAAAGCTTGCTTTCAGTCGGGGATATGAAGAAGCCTTTCGGGATTTTTTGGATGTTTGTCTTTACTATTTGTCTGTCGGGATGTTGGCGGAGGATTATCGTAGAGTGGAAAAAAGATATAAGCCATATGAAATGGAACTTTTTGTTCAAATGTTTTATAGGGTGTCTGAATATTCGGAAGGATTTTGCGATGTCTTGGGAGATATGTTCATGGAGTGTGTCAGTCATGGGAATAACGGACAGTTCTTTACCCCGATACACGTTGCTGATTTGATGGCATGTATGGGGGGAAATAGGCTGAAACCTAAACAGTCGGTCTGTGATTCGTGCTGTGGTTCCGGCAGGATGCTACTTTCCGCTGTAAAAAAATGTGCGGAAGAGAATGATGGAGGAAGGCTTTTTTGTTATGGCTCGGATATAGATTTGATTTGTGTAAAGATGACCGTTGTCAATCTGATGATGAATAGCGTACCCGGTGAAGTCGCATGGATGAATACATTGACAATGCAGCATTGGAGAAGTTATCATATAGATTTACAGCTGATAGCCGGAGTATGGTTGCCTATTTTAAAGATAACGGAAGCAGGTGACACTTCTTTTATTAGGAAACTTGAAAATGCAATGGAGGATAATTCTGAATTGAAGAGGTCGATTCAGAGCAACGCAAGGGCTACGCAGCTGACTTTTGATTTTTGACAAGATAAATATGTAAAAAGGATTTTGGTATGAAAGCAATAAGAACAAAAGAGGTGAATGAGAACGTCAAAGCGGCGAACAGTTGTTTGCGTAAAGCGAAATGGCAGGCTAAGGAATTGGCTGTTTTTACAGGTGAAGTAGTGCGTCTGATGGATAAGGAAGGGCATTCTCTACAAGGGTTCTTTAATCGGGTGGAGTTTGTTCTGGTGGACGGCACTATTAAATTCCGTGTAGTTATAAATCCTATTCTTGAATGTGAGAACTGTATAATGGCTTCTTGCCATGAAGACTATCTTTATGAGGTGGTCTCGGTGGAAAAGTTTACCTATAAAAATTATAGGTATCATTTGTAATGATATTGTATTTTAATGATTATAAACTGATTTATATTATAACAATGATGGGCAAAATTAATAATATTCCCGTTTTGAATGAAGATGTTATTCGTTTGGTTGTACTCAATGAGGAAATTATTGGGTATATCTATCCACGAAGGACTTCTTATGTGGTGGCATTGGAGATAAAGCCGGGACGTACTACCTCTTTGGCTACATCTGTCAATAAACAATGCATGGTTTTGTTGAGTGATAAGGTTCGTTTGGCCACGGAACAGGATTTCGATGATTTTCATATATGCTTTGATGGTTTCAGAAATAACACTATGTATTGTTATAATCAGGGAACGGAACCTATATACCTTCAATGAAGCACATTCTCCCTTCTTTTGGATTAGGGAAGGGAGGGTATTTTGCTGTCCGCTACTTTTTGGCAAGCACCCCAAAAAAGTAGCAAAAAACGCTTGGAGTTACTGGTAATCCCATTAATTTGCGTTCACGCAGTATTCTTTCCCACCCTCCCCTTCATCGGAATGACTGTTCTCATTCCCGGTTTACCCGTAATCATCCGCTATGCGGCTGATTATGGGTAAACCGGAAAAGAGAAGTTCCAAACGTGGGCGGGATTGCAATGGTCATCATCCGGAGCTTCGGCATTGCCGAAACAACCTCCTTCTTCCGTATTGCAGTCCCTTCCTTTTACCGTTTGTCCCGGCAGTCCGTTGCTAACCCGTTCCCCCCTGTCACTTGTGGCAGGGAGATAGGAGTATGGTTTTGCTTGCAAAACCGTATGGCTTGTTTTACTTTCCGTACTGCCCTTTTCCTTGTTTTCTGCCTCCCCTAATGTGCTTTTTTCATAGCTCCATCTGAGATCCTTTGTTTTTGAACGGCAAATTTATTTCGGTGGATGGATACGAAAGAGTTCCGGTCTTCGCCCTTTGTCCCGAAAAAAATAACGCCGGACGGCTTCGCTGTCCCCAACATTTTTTGTCGTCCAAAACTTTTCTTAATCCCTCCTTCCTTATTGATGCGTGCCGTAAAAAAAAGGCTCATAAACTCAGATGGGGCATGAAAGCTCAAAAAAAAAGTCGGCAGAAAGAAAAGGCCATCCCGGAAAGGGGTTTAAAAAAAGGTCTTTAAATCTAGCTGAAGCATAAGTTTAATTTTAATAGATAAAAGACTATGGCACATCAGAGTAAATATCCTAGTTTAGACAGACAATGGCATAAGATGATGTTTTCTTTCTTTGAGTATCTTCCTATGCAATATCGGCAGGCAACGGAAAGAGAATGGCAAATTCGTAAGATGATATGGAGTTTTAAGGATGGAAAAGCTTATTTGAATATAGCTTGGATGATAGCGAATAAGTTACATCAAGTTTTTGGTGATGATGTTAAGAATATTGTTTTTGCTTGTGTTCCGGCTTCTTCCGCTGATAAGAATGAACTTCGTTATAAGGGGTTTGCTTCGGCTGTGTGTAAGTTTTCAGGTGCTATCAATGCGTATGAACATATACGTGTCAGTGGAGATCGTTTGGCTATTCACGAGAAATTTGACAGCAAGTCGCTTCAAAAAGTACAAGTGATAGAATTTGACAAGGACTTTTTTCGGGGTAAGAAAATCTTGGTATTTGACGATATTTTAACAAAAGGGTTTTCGTATGCTCGTTTCGCATGTCAGTTGGAAAAAATAGGAGGTGAGGTTTTGGGAGGTTTCTTTTTAGGTAAAACAGTTGTCCGTATGTTATAAGATGAAAGAAAAAGAGAGTTATATAGAGAAGCAGAAGGATATCTTTGGAGATACTACTTGGTTCACTTATCGTTATGAGGTGAATGGAATGGTGTATGAAACTTCGGCAGGTTCGTTGGATATATGTAGAAAGGCACGTGATAAATGGATGAAAATGATGTCCGTTGCTTTTACCGGTCATAGAACGATACGAACAAATAAATATGCTTTGTCCGTATCGTTGAATGAAGAGGTACGTTTCTGCTATGAGAATGGAATCCGTTTTTTCTATATTGGTTGTGCGGTTGGATTTGACATGATGGCTGCTCATACCGTACTTGAACAAAGGAAACAATATCCCGATATGGTTTTGGTGGCGGTTGTTCCTTATGTCGGGCAAGATGTGTATTTCAACAAAGAGGACAAACAGAGGTATGCTGATATTTTGCGCCAAGCCGACAAGGTGGTAGTTCTATCCGAATATTATTATGCCCAATGCTATGCCCACCGTAATGATTACATGATTTCACACGCCTGTAGGCTGATTGCCTATTGGGATGGAAAATCTGCCGGAGGAACTTCTTATACGTTTAACAAGGCACAAAAAAAGAAATTGGTGATATACAATCTGTTTTGATTCAGATTGTATATCGTTGTTTTCCAGCGGTATGATCAAACGTGGCGATGTCATACTGTCTGGTTGCTGTAAGTGCTAATACTTCCGATGCAAAAGAGAAAGACACAATAAATATGAAAAGCAATGATAGATGAATTTTACTTAATTGTTTTACCTTTGTAAAACATTAGTGTCCCATTAAAATTGGGACGAATTAAAAATTAAATAAACTTGGCCCATTTGGTCCGAATCGTTCTTTGTCATTTTGAAATTTAGTTTTATCAAAGAGGTCTCTCAGATGAGTCTTATCAGTCAATGAGATGCTCAGTATTTGTAACACTTCATATGTACTTCTGTTCAGTTGCATATCGTGTTGAATGATTGCCACCAAACAGTAAGCGCATATAGCAGCATATATCTGTATTCGAACAGCATTCTCTGTAGTTCCCCAAAATCTTTTGATTTTAAGGTGCTGCTTGAGCCATTTGAAAAACAGCTCTACCTGCCAGCGATTTTTATAAAGTTCAGCAACTTGAAGCGCAGATATATGCATCGCATTGGTTATGAATGTAAATTCTCGTTCTTGTTCTTCATCCCAATATTTAACCAATCTAAGTGGCTCTGGATAATATTGTTTAGGATAGAATCCTGTCAGAAATACACTTGCGTCTGAAAGCACATTCTTAGGCAGCCTACGTTTCCATTGGATGGATTTGTACCCGAGATTCTTTTTTGCTCTGACAACAAAGTAGGCTTCAATTTGATGAATTTTATACAGTATTTTGAAGTTGTTATAACCGCGGTCAAAGATGTAATAAGAGCTTGGTTCATAAGGAATTTCAATCATAACTTTAGAATCGTGTACGGATGCTTCCGTGATATGAAAGAATGCAGGAATCTGTGTTTCCACATCATATAATGTATGCACTTTGATACCACCTTTCTTTTTGCGGAATTTTGCCCACCAAAAGACTGAAAGGCACAGGTCAATAGTAGTCGAATCGAAAGCATAAACGTTACCGCCAAGTTTGAAAATATGATTAGCACACTTTTGTCGTGCTTCGCTAACCAGGTAGTAAGCATATTCTTCAAAGATGTGATAGTCTCTATCTTGATTTGCTCTTGCCAGCGATGACTTTGATACATTTTTACCCATTCCTAAATGATAACATTTGGAATGATGAGCTTCAAGAGCAACTATCAAATCTCGCAGACTTTCACGATTAGAAAGTTGACCAAACATCAAAGCAAGTAGTTGATTCCAGCAGGTGAAGTGCTTCACATATTTATCACCATCATACTTGGTGACTATGCGGTTAAACTTACTTCGATTCAGAAATGAAGCCAATTGAGCGAAAACGTATTTGTCTTGGAACATATGCCATCGGATTAATCTGATGCAAAGCTACAAATTCAAGTCCGTTCGCTCGGAAAATCGCTGTAACTAACTAAATTTCAAATATTTCAAAGAACTCTTTTAGATTTTAATGGGACAACAATGTTTGTAAAAGGTAAAACAATATGCGTTTTTCAGATACAGAGAACAATATGACCTTTTGCATAGGTGTGTGTTGGTTAGGAACTCCAAATATGGAGTCGTTGCAGAAAATAATGATGAACTTGAATATTATTGATAAGGATGGAAACAATGGAAGCTAATGAACTGATGCGATATGCCTATGAATTACTGCAAGGGCATTCGAATGAAGAATGTGCCCGAATATTAAGAGAAGTGGTGGCCGAGTGTCAGGTGTGTATAAAGAACTGTGAAGAAGGTGTTTTCGAAAATATGCTAAAGTAATAACAACAAGAATATGGAAATTACTCATAAAAATCAAGGAGAACTTGACTCAACCATGCTCCCATTCGTGATGAGAGAGCTGGTAGAACTGGTCATGAAGAAAAAGGCATTGCCTTTAGGCGATGCACTGTATTATATATATTCTTCCAAGTTGTATAAATCTTTGCTGGATAAGAGTACCAAGTTATGGTATTCAAGTACATTGTCGCTTTATGAAACATTGGAGAAGGAAAAAACAGAAGAAAAACGACGGTATAACGGTGACACGAAGATCCTGCTTTTCAAGATGTTCTGCATTGAGAATTATAGGGAGGAAAAGAAACAAAGTGCGGAAGAAACCTTGTTGTTGTTTTCGGACTATGGGGTTTTTGATTTTTTGGATGAGACTTTTGAAATGCTTCATACCCAAGACCCCGAATATATATTAGATACTATAACGACTTATATCAATAAAAGAAAATGAGACTATTTCATGGATCTACAGTTACCGTGAAACGCCCTAATATACAGAAAGGACGGAAGGCTACGGACTTTGGGAAGGGATTTTATACGACAACCAACTTTGAACAAGCAAAAAAATGGGCTTTGTTGAAGAAGAACAGGGAACAGAGCGAAAAAGCAATCGTCTCTGTTTATGAAGTTCCCGATGATATTCTTGATAGGGAATATCCGGTTCTTCGGTTTATGGGTGCGACAAAAGAATGGCTGGAGTTTGTTGTCAACAACCGCAGAGGAAGAGAAAACGGTGACTATGACCTAATAATGGGGCCTGTCGCAAATGACCAGTTATATGCGACAATTCGGCTTTATGAACAGAGAGTTGTTACGGCTGAAGCCGCTATTGAGATGCTGAAAGCGCATAAGTTGTTCAATCAGCTTTCATTTCATACGGTAACAGTCGCTTTGTTGTTGAAGTTTGTTGAATCAATTGAAGTGGGGTAAAGAATATGTGAAGTGAAAATAGGGGGAAGTTTATCCCCCAATGGTAAGGTTGTTTTTTGCGTCCACTTAGTTTTTTCCCACCCACCCTTTCAGCGGAGTGACTGCCCGGCAGTCTGTTGCTTACCCATATGTCCTAGCCTTTTAGGGCTGTAGATAGGTAGTTGGATATTTCGCTGCCAAATCGGCAGTCCGCTTCAATCGTTTGCTTGCTTTTCTCCGAGTGGAGCCTTTCTGCTTTTCCGGTGGTGTAATCTTCTTTTATTGGAAACAGGTGTAGTGGCTGTATGCCTGTGTGGTTATGTTCTCCCGCAGAATCCGCAAGTCAGTTCTTCCGTTGCAGCTTTTCATTTTATCGTGCAGTCACTTTTTTCGATACGTGGAATATGATATGCTTCATTCTTCGGCTTCATTTTTTTAAAAGGAATTGCAGATGTTTCTTCCGGTGTGTCGATAGGCGGCTGACCATCTTTTCGGGATGTGCCATGCTTGCTGTCTAACCGGTTGTTTTTTGCATCCTTTCCAAACCTGTTACTGATTTTCAAGTTTTGTCTTTTTCATATCATTTTTTAGGGAAGTCAAATCATTTTCCGTTGCAAATATAGATTGTTGCTAACCCCTTTTACGGGGATAAGGGGACGATTCACAAACACCACGTTGTTATTCGTCTGAAATCTTCCTTTTTTTGCCTTGCACAAAAAGCGTATTTAACCCGAATTATTCGTTGCCATCTTCACCAATAAAAAAGTTACAAATCTTCCTTTTTCCGGCCAGCATAAAAAGAGTATTTATATCTTTTTTCATGGTGTCCCCCAAAGCCAACAATCAGTTATTGCACTGTAAAATTGATTAATTAACTTCTAAAAAATCAGAGATATGAAAAAGATTGAAAATTCATTCGCAGTAACAGGCAGGATTTGTAGGGATGCAGAAATCCATTTATTCGAAATAGTAAAGGTTGCACACTTCTCTATTGTGGTCAGTCGCATAGGCAAGATAAATGAAGAAAAAACATTTGTTTCCTCTGTTATGAAAGTTGAAGCCTGGAGTAAGATGGAAGACCGCTATGCTTTTTGGATACTGCAAAAAGATGTACTGATTACCGTTGAAGGCTACTTTAAGCCGGAAGAATGGACGGATTCTAAAAGTGGGGAGAAACGTAACCGCATTGTGATGGTAGCTACTAAGTTCTACCCGACTCCGGAAAAATAAGAACCCCCGGACTAAAAAGAAAAAGCAATCAAACGATTGAAGCGGCACAAGGTCGCTTCAATCGTTTGCTAATGCGGCAGAAGATTATAAAAAAAGTGTTTCTTAATTTGGTGATTTTCAGATTTATCGGTATTTTTGTATCAAAAATGATACCTAAATATGTTTTTCTATGAAAAGATTATATGATACATATACAATATACGAATTTTCAGATGAATGTATTGTAAAGGAAATCTGCAAGAGAGTTAAGTCTATAAGACTTAGCTGCTGTTTTTCCCAGCAAGAATTTGCGGATAAGGCAGGAGTATCTATCGTTACTATTAAGAGAATAGAATCTTGTAAAGTAAGTGATATTGCCCTAAGTACATTGCTTAAGATTTTGCGTATAAGTGGAACTCTTGAAGGCGTTGTCGGTTTGGTTCCGGAACTTCCAGACTCCCCTTTCCTAATCAATGAAAAAACAGGTAAAAGAATACAAAGAATTAACGGTAAACGTAAGATGGTATGAAGAAAGAGCCGATTATAGTGAATGTATATCTGTGGGGGACTTGCATTGGCAAATTGAATTGGGACTTTGAAAAGCATTGTTCTGTATTCCAATTTACGGATGAATATAGGAAACAAGATTATGATATATGCCCTTCCACACACCCTAAGAGAACCCCTTTGTTTGCGTCTTTCTATGGGAATAAAGATAAATTATATCAAGGGCTTCCGGAATTTCTTGCAGATGCGCTTCCTGACAAATGGGGGGCTTCCCTATTTGACCAATGGCTCACGGATAATAATATAAAGGTTACGGAATCATTGCCTCTATTGAAGCTCTCTTATATTGGCAAGAGGGCTATGGGAGCATTGGAATTTGAACCGGAATTTAATGATGATGCCATCCATGAGTCAGTAAATATGTCATCATTGGCAACTTTGGCTTCTAAAATATATAATGATCGAGATGCTGCTGTCATATCACCGGAGGATAGCCTCACGATGAAAAAGTTGATATATCTTGGAACTTCTGCCGGTGGCATGCGCCCGAAGGCAGTGATTGCCTATAATCTCGAAACGGAAGAGTTTCGTTCCGGCCAGGTGGATTTGCCTGAAAATTTTAAGCAGTATATCATCAAATTTAAAGAAGCAGATGACTCTCCTACCACAGAGATAGAAATGGTATATAGCGAAATGGCAAAGGCGGCGGGAATCAACATGATGCCATGCTTCCTGAAAGAAATTGATGGAAGAAATCATTTCGTAACGGAAAGATTTGATCGTAAGAATGGAGAAAAGCTCTTTAGTCAGACCCTTGCGGCCATTATGCCGGGTGCAGATGATTATATGAAGCTGTGTTGGATAGCAGAGACTCTGAAACTTCCCCAGGAAGACAAAGATCAGATATTTATCAGAATGGTATTTAATTATGTCGCAGGTATATCCGATGATCATAATAAGAACATATCGTTTATCATGGATAAGGCAGGGGTATGGCGTTTATCACCTGCATATGATGTAATGTTCACGGCAAATACATGGGAAAATTCTTCAGCACACATTCATTCGATGGGCGTGATGGGCAAAAGGTCTGCCTTGACTACAAGTGATTTCGTCAACTTTGCCGAGGATTTTGTAGAGGAGCCCGAAAAGAAGATATTACAGGTGTTCGATGCTGTAAGCAAATTTCAATCGTTATGCGCCACGTATGGCATAGATAAGGCTATATTTGATAAAATCCAACATGTATTGGATGGATTGGTCACTGATGATTTGGATTTGCTGCAATTAACTTAAAGAACAGTAGATGGTGATAGTTGCTCCAGTCTTTTCTGGAACGGCTTTCTTTTCTTTTGAGATCTTTATACCCCTATTTGTTATTTTGGAGAAAGTCACATGTTTCCCACCCACCCTTTCAGCGGAGTGACTGTCCCCGTTTCAGGATTTCTCATAGTCACTCGCAGGCTCCGTGATTGTGTGAAATCCAGGAATGGGGAAGGCAAAGGAGAGAGGCATATCCGGTCTGCTTTCGGAGCTTCGGCCACATCGAGACAACCTCTTTCCGGCGGCTATGCCACTCTCCTTTTATTTGCCCGGCAGTCTGTTGCTTACCCATATGCCCCAGCCTTTTAGGGCTGTATATAGGTAGTCGGATATTTCGCCGCTAAATCGGCAGTCCGCTTCAATCGTTTGCTTGCTTTTCTCCGAGTGGATGCCTTTCTGTTTTTCCGGTTGTATAATCTTCTTTTTCCGGAAACAGTTGTAGTGGCTGTATGCCTGTATGGTTATGTTCTCCCCGCAGAATCCGCAAGTCTGTTCTTCCGTTGCAGCCTTTCATTTTATCGTGCAGTCACTTTTTTCGATACGTGGAATATTGTATGCTTCATTCTTCGGCTTCATTTTTTTAAAAGGAATTGCAGAGGTTTCTTCCGGTGTGTCGATAGGCGGCTGACCATATTTTCGGAATGTGCCATGCTTGCTGTCTGACCGGTTGTTTTTTGCATCCTTTCCAAACCTGTTGCTGATTTTCAAGTTTTGTCTTTTTCATATCATTTTTTAGGGAAGTCAAATCATTTTCCGTTGCAAATATAGATTGTTGCTAACCCCTTTTACGGGGATAAGGGGACGATTCACAAACACCACGTTGTTATTCGTCTGAAATCTTCCTTTTTTTGCCTTGCATAAAAAGCGTATTTAACCCGAATTATTTGCTGCCATCTTCACCAATAAAAAAGTTACAAATCTTCCTTTTTCCGGCCAGCATAAAAAGAGTATTTATATCTTTTTTCATGGTGTCCCCCAAAGCCAACAATCAGTTATTGCACTGTAAAATTGATTAATTAACTTCTAAAAAATCAGAGATATGAAAAAGATTGAAAATTCATTCGCAGTAACAGGTTTTATCGGTAAGGATGCAGAAATCCGTAGTTTTGAAACAGCAAGCGTAGCACGCTTTTCTATCGCGGTCAGCCGTGCAGACAAGACAGGTGAAGAAACCTCTTATGTTTCCGCTTTCATGGGGATTGAAGCCTGGAGAAAGAATGAAGCACTGGATTCCTTCGATGTATTGAAAAAAGGTGAGCTGATAACCGTTGAAGGCTACTTTAAGCCGGAAGAATGGACGGATTCTAAAAGTGGGGAGAAGCGTAACCGCATTGTGATGGTAGCCACCAAGTTTTATCCGGCTCCGGAAAAAGAAGAAGAAAAACCGGATCAGCCTAAACAGAAGGCTGTCTCTAAAAAGAAAAAAGCAAGCAAATGATTGAAGCGGCCTAGTGCCGCTTTTTTTTGCTACATATCCGAGAGTGTTTTTGCGTTCACGCAGTATTCTTCCCCACCCTCCCCTTCATCGGAATGACTGTTCTCATTCCCGGTTTGCCCGTAGTCATCCGCTATGCGGCTGATTATGGGCAAACCAGAAAAGAGAAGTTCCAAACGTGGGCGGGATTGCAATGGTCATCATCCGGAGCTTCGGCATTGCCGAAACAACCTCCTTCTTCCGTATTGCAGTTCCTTCCTTTTACCGTTTGTCCCGGCAGTCCGTTGCTAACCCGTTCCCCCCCTGTCACTTGTGGCAGGGAGATAGGAATACGGTTTTGCAAGCAAAACCGTATGGTTTGTTTTACTTTCCGTACTGCCCTTTTCCTTGTTTTCTGCCTCCCCTAATGTGCTTTTTTCATAGCTCCATCTGAGATCCTTTGTTTTTGAACGGCAAATTTATTTCGGTGGATGGATACGAAAGAGTTCCGGTCTTCGCCCCTTTGTCCCGAAAAAAATAACGCCGGACGGCTTCGCTGTCCCCAACATTTTTTGTCGTCCAAAACTTTTCTTAATCCCTCCTTCCTTATTGTTGTGTGCCGTAAAAAAAAGGCTCATAAACTCAGATGGGGCATGAAAGCTCAAAAAAAAAGTCGGCAGAAAGAAAAGGCCATCCCGGAAAGGGGTTTTAAAAAAAGGTCTTTAAATCTAGCTGAAGCATAAAATTAGAAGTTTAACAAACTAAGTAGCAGAAGTATATGCAAATCATTCAATTTGTTTTTTCGGTCATCATCGCTCTTTGTGCAGTGGCTATGTTTGTCGGAGCGGTAATAACGCCAAGTCCGATAAAGGTTGTGTCGGTTACGTTGTTGGCTCTTATTTGCCTATTCTCCTTGTTTCTCGTGAAATTGGCTTATTGTGAAATGAAATCTAAAAATGATATACTATGAAAGTGTCAGAACAATTTAAAAGTACCATCAAGGCATACCTTGATAATATGGCAGCGGTGGATAGTCTGTTTGCTCCAGTCTATCAAAAACCTACAAAGAATATAGATAATTGCATTACCTATATTTTAAACCAAGTGAAGAAAAGCGGTTGCTGTGGTTTTAGTGATGATGAAATTTTTGGTATGGCGTTGCACTATTATCAGGAAGATAATATTGAGGTGGGTAGCCCATTGAAATGTAATGTAGTCGTAAATCATCATGTTGAATTGTCAGAGGAAGAAAAGAAAGCGGCTCGTGAGGCTGCTATCAAAAAATTGCAGGAGGAAGAATTGGCAAAGTTGAAGAAGCGTCAACAAGCTAAACGTGAGAACAACACCGAAGTACAAACCCAGTTAACTCTTTTTTGATATGAAACCCAAGACAAAATTACAAATGGAAATCGTGAATGGGAGCAGGAAGTTAGCTCCCGTTTCAGAGGCTCAAAAGCGTTATGCCTATAAACATTGCTTTGTGCATTATTTCAAGCGTGATGCAAAGGGGAATTGCTTTTGTTTGGATTGTGGGCATACATGGCGGGATAAGGAAGATAAGAAAAACTGTAAATGTCCTCATTGCGGTATGAACCTGAAATTGGAGAATAGCAGGAAAAGGACGGCTGTATATAAAGAATATTTTTGTGTGATTACTACATACAAGCAATATCAAGTTATCCGTTTTTTTATGGTGGACTGCCGGCTGAAAAAAGGGTCTCCGGCTAATTACTTTATAATTGAGGCGGTACAGTGTTGGATGAATAAAGAGGGCAAGACAGAAACGCTGTCTTTGCTGCGGGGCATGTCTATATTTTATTACGATGCATGGATATATGGAAGTTCTTTGGAATTGCGTAAGCGGAATGTGCATCATGACCGTATTTATGATATTTGCCCGGCAGTTATCTATCCGAGAATGAAAGTGATACCCGAACTTACGAGGAATGGATTTAAGGGTGCCTTTTATGATATTTGTCCGAGTTCCTTCTTTATGACATTATTAACTGATAATCGGATGGAGATATTATATAAGGCAGGGCAAATGAATTTGTTCTTGAGATTTTTAGAGAGAAAATACGGTATAGATAAGTATTGGACGTATGTAAAAATCTGTTTAAGACATGACTATGTGATACATGATGCGGACTTGTGGCTGGACTATGTGGATATGCTGATAGAAAATAAATTGGATGCGAGAAATCCTCATTATTTGTGTCCGTTGAATGTAGAAGAAGCGCATGATTGGGTGATGGGGAAATGTAAGAAAAAATATTCTGAAAAGGATGAAAAAGACTATATTGCTGCCAAATCACGTTTCTTTAATCTTTCGTTTGCGGATGGAAATATTATGGTTCGGGTATTGGAAAGCCTTTCGGACTTTTACAAAGAGGGAAAGTTGCTGCATCATTGTGTATTCAGCAACGCCTATTATAAGAGAGAAGATTCGTTGATAATGTCGGCAACGGTGGATGGAAGGCGCATGGAAACGGTGGAGTTTTCACTTAGCAGGATGGAGGTGTGCCAGTGTCGTGGAAAGTCTAACCAATTATCAGCCTATCATGACCGGATTCTGAATTTGGTACGGGATAATATACCGTTGATAAGGGAAAGGATGGTAGTGTAATGAATAGCCCACACATCTAAATGTGTGGGAGTTCTTTTTTGGAAGACGCCCAAAAAAGAACCCCAAAAAACGTTGTCGCTACACATCGTTACGCTCGGATTATTTGCTTGTCGGCTTTAGTTTGCCGATACATTTTTCCATGTCGGGGGACAATAGGAAAGAAGCCGTCTTTTTCTGCTGCACCCCTGAGTGTGGCTGGACGATGGCATACCTGCATTTTAATATCTTGCCGATAACTTCCGTACTGTCACGGTGCAGGTACATGGCTTTCATGGCATCCGTTGCTTTCAGGCTTTTTTCGGCTTCCATATAGGCGGAAAAGGACGGTTTGAATAAGGCACGGGGACTTTCCGCTTTCTGTATGACAGCGGATAATTGTGCGCTTTTGTTGTTCAGGTAGCACAGGCTGTCCGATACGGTGACGTCTTCTGTTTCCAACACTTCCAGTAGTTCGAACTTTAAATCCGTCCAGGTGCCGTGAGAATCTGTCTGAACCCATTCCGCAATGGCCTTCTCATAGCCGGGTTTGCTGCATGAGGAAAAGGCAATGAGCAGCATACAAAAAAATAAATGCTTGATATTCATATTGATCTGATTTTATAGGTTGTCGTATTATGTGATGGAGCAAATCTATGAGGTTACTGGCCGTCCTCCGTGGAGGAACAGATGCCACACGAGATTTTCAGATCATCGTTCCAATCCTTGTTTTCCGAAAGTTCGACGTTCTTCAGTTTCCGTACCTTGTTGCGGAGTTCATCGTTACTCAGGCTCTCGACATCAGTCGTATCGCCATGAAAGTAACGATGCAGCCATAGAGTGTACTTGTGCCCTTGTTTGTCGTTGTCAAAGATGCTCCGGAGCTCCTTTACCTGGTTCTTGTCAAGAATCAGGCGTAATAGCCTCATTTGTCCTTCCGTGAATGTCCCTTCCGTAGATACATATACAAGATTGAGGTCGTTTCCGGAATGGCGTAATTGATAGTGGGAGATACAGTCTATAAATGACTCCCCAATGTAGAGAATGTCTATCGGGCGGCTTTTGTCATGGTTGCTGGTCGCCAGACAGTCGAACTTGCCACCGATAATCCCTTTGAATGTTTCATTTCGTTGAGAAATGGCTTGCACACCGTTTTCATTGTACATCTTGATGCACACGTTGCGGTAAACACTCCCTTTGTTCTTTACCTCCCGGATAAAGAAAGTGTCTTTGAAGAACCGGCTTTCAATGCTTTCTTTCAGGATACCTCTTTTCTGGAGATAATTGCCCTTGTAGGGTTGTAGCTGGCTCAAGTAGAATTGAAGTTCGTCCGCTCTCATGCTTGTGTTACCTACTTCATACCGGCTTTTTTCGGGTGTCGTGATGCGGTTGGTGTTGATGTAGTTCTGAAGGATCTCCCCCACCTCGCGCAAGGACGGCATTTTTCCGGTTGTTTCAAATAGATGTTCCTGCATCAGATCCATGATACTGCGGCCACGCACGCTGTCACTATGCACGTCCCAATAGGTGTATTGGTTCTGCGAGTTCCGCTTGATGACGATGGTATGCGTTCCGTTGCTCATTTTGGGACAGGAGTTGGAAGAGCCTTCCACGATTTTCCATCCTAGTTCCAGCAGGAAATCGGGCAGAGAAATGGTTGTTTTTATCTGATTGAAATCGACTTTCATAACGTTGACTGGATTAGTTGAATCTCATTTTATCTGAGCTTAGATTATAAATGAGAAAGATTATCTTTCATAAAGATAAGAAATATCATCTAAATATGGAAGAGAAAGTATATGTTTTTTGATTCGTCTGCATTTTTATTTCAAGGTACTGTAAACCAAATCAACAGTAGTGTCTATACCGGGAACGGCCTCCAACTGTTTGCTCTGGTTGAATACGCTTTCCCCGTCTTTTTTTATCTGCATGGTGATGATAGCACTCTCTTTTGAATAGAGAATGCCTTGCACGGTAATTTGGCTGACAGGCTTTTCCGTGCTGTATTCCGCTTTATCGGTGAAACTCTCATCTACGGAAGCTGCGGAGGTACCGGTGCGTTCGTTCCTGAATCTCACGCCGTCAAGATTATATATATGCACACTGCCTTTGGGTGAGGAACCGGTTACGGCTACGGTGATGTGATACATGCCGGCTTTGTCTGTTTCCGATTGGATTTCCTCTTTGTTGCATGAAGCGGCCAATAAGCAGGCTGCCGCTAATAATGAATGAATTTTTCTCATGGTAGGATTCTTTTGTTGAATGTTATCGGATGATTTTTTGTTCTGTCTTGTGTGTCCCGGTTGGCGGAACTGCTGACTTTTCTTTTAATTTGTCCTCTATCTTTTTGAGGATGGCGTTGACATCTTCAATGATTTTGATGTAGTTCTGCTGGATAATCTCTTCCAGGATTTCCAGTTCCATCTCTTCTTTGCCGTTGCCCAGTTTGACCGGTAAGGAGAAACGGGGTATCTCCTTCTCTTCAAAACGGCACATATCCATCTGCACGCTGAAGAATGGCGGCTTGCCTCCGGCAATCTTGCCAATGAAGTGTCCGGCTGCTTGTCCGGCAATGTCCCTTGCCTTTAAGACTTTTTCTTTTTGCAGGCTCTCCGTGACACTGTTATTGCCACCGGCTTGGTGTGAATAAGATTCTTGCGCTTCTTTCTTCTCCCCAAGCAAGTTCTCGATGTCTTTGGCGGTCTTCTCATTTCCGGTCATACCGTAAGCCTGCGTTCCGCAGGAGGCTTTCAGGATGTTGGCACTTTTCTCTCCATAGTCCCTGACCGCTTGGTTGAAGTCCTGAACGGCGAGAATGGTAGCGACATTGTGCTTCCGGGCGGTTCCGATGAAAGTGTCAATGCCTTGCAACAGGATGGTCGGAAATTCATCTACCATGAATATGCTGGTCGCTTTGCCGGGATTGTTCATCTGTGACATCAAGACGCTGCCGATGCAGGAAATAGCAGGGGAAACGGCTTCCTTGATGGTGGGCGCATTGCCTACGCATAACAGCGTTGGGTGTTCCTTGTTGGTTATATCCAAAGAGAACTCTTCTTCGGGAAGTGGCGACAACACCCAGAAGATGTATTTGTTGTTCAGGAGTACCAACGGAGTCTGTGCGGATGATACGGCTCCGGCTGTCTGCTGTTGTGCACCCAGTTTCCAGGCGGTCAGCATGGAGGACATGTTCAATGCGATTTCAGGATCTTCCGACAGCCAGTGGAATACTAGGTTGCTGTCAGAAAGGGCAAGGGCTATCACATGGGGCAGCGTACAGATACCAAGCTTCCTTTCCTTGAAACATTTATAGGCGATTGAATAGACGTAGTTGATGGCATTGTTGGCCCAAAAGTCGGTCTTTTCCTTCCAGCTTGCTTCCAGATTCTTCATCAGTGTCATGATGATATTGCGGATGAATAGCGATTCGTTTCCCTTTGACATGTATTGCGGAGAAAGTACGTTCACCCTGACCGTGCGTGACATATCCACAAAGTTGATATAGGCGAAACGGGGTGTTTCCATCCCCTTGTTCCGGAAATGTTCGATGCTTCCGTATGCGATACGTGAGAGGATGGGTGACTTGTCCTTGGTGGGATCACCCTCCCAATCGTACACGAATCCGGCATAGTTGCGCTCGGCGCACTGGTAGATGATTCCCTTGATCCAGCTCTCTGATTTACCGCTTCCCGGACCGCCGTCGATATAGACATTCTGCTGCGGCTTATGGATGACCAGCGGCCCGGAGGCGGTTTCAAAGCGGAAGTAGAAAGCCGATTCTTCCCGGCTTAACCCGAAAATGCTATCATCGGATTGGGCATGACGCCGGATGAAATAAGGCAGAGTCTTGATGACAAGCAGCGTGTACGCTACGAATAGAATGGGAAATACAAATAGGTTATACCACGCTGATAACCGGCTGAATCCGACAACCAGCATGGATGCCGTAACCAGTGTCATACTGGTGTAAACCCATTTCTTGTTTTCGTCTTTCACTTTGCCAACCGGAAAGAGAAAAGCGAGGCCTCCGATCAGGATAACGTAGAGAAACCGGAATAGGATATCCTTCTCCATCAGCCTTTCCCACATGGCCGGATTACGTAGTGGAGCGTATAATCCCGTAACGATAGCCCACTGAAACAGTACGGCTGTCCCGATGAGCGTGGATAGCAGGATCAGGATGAATGACAGGTCTTTCTTCTCTCTTTCCATGGCCGTTGCTGTTATTGGGGTTGTCCGGATGCCGTTCCGTCACCGCTCTCTTTTTTCTCTGCCTTTCCCAGTAACTCAATGCGTGAGACGGTCAGGCTGACGGATGGGATGTGGCTACCGTCATCCTTCTGGAATACATCGGCATACACATCGCCGCAGACATATACCTGTGTCCCTTTTTTCAGATACTCAAAGACTTTACTCTCGTAATTCACGAAACAGCATACCCATAGGGTCTGTTCCTCGTTGTTCACGTTCTTGTACTTGGTGGATACATGGAAGTTGAATCCTTTTCCGTTCTTGTTCTGCCGGGCATCCGCACCGACATAACCGATAATTTGTCCTGTAAACATAATGATGGTTTTTAAAAGTTTATAATCCGAGCTGTGGCTCATTCATATTTTTCATGGCTGGCTCCGCTTCCATGGAAGGCAGCGAAATGCCGAAAGTGCTGTGTAGCGTTTCAAGGTTGTCGGCTGTAGGATGGTTTGCCGCAACACTTTCCAATAACCGTGATGAAGGGGTAAAACCTTCGTTTTTCATCTGCTCCAATACCGGACGGTTGTCTTGCAGGACGGCCTGCGTGAACCGTTCCTCCGGTGTGAGGTACTGTTCCATCCGTGCGGTATGTTCCTGAATCATATTGCTGGCTTTTCCTACATCGGCAAGGATGTTGTAGATGAATTTGGGATCTTCTTTCAAGGCTCCCAGCCAGTTTTTTAGATACATGGCATTTTCTTCCCGGATATGGGTGGATATTCCCAGGCTTTGCCCGACGGTAGCGGAGGTGAGTTCGGCAACCAGTTCCTCTTTGGCATATTGCTTGTCTCCGAAAATCACGCCTTTTTCCCGGTTCAGATGCTCAGGTTCTCCAGTCGAGTGCGCCATCTCATGCAGTAGTGTGGAGTAGAAATTCTCTCCGTCCTTAAACTGCCCCTTCAGGGGTACGACGATATGGTTATCTTCTCCCCTTGCATGGTAAGCACTATTTCCTTCCTTGGAATAAATGGGGCAGATCCATTGCTGTTCCCGTACCATCGCATCAATCAGAGGCACGGTGAGCATCCCTTGCTCGTCCTTGATGGCCGGTATCTTGAATTGCTCCTTCAATGCTTCCCATTTCTCCGGTTTCGTTTCCTGAAGATTGGTCTGCTGTACGTTGAACACATTGTATGTCTTCAGAAACGGCGTGACCTTATATTCCTGCTGCTCGTTTTTATCCAGGTTCTTATATACGTCGAAAGGTATTTTCTTTCCGTTCTTGTCTCTTACTGAGAAATTCCAGTAAATGACTGGGAATGACTTTTCTCCTTTCAGTATGTTAAGGCCGTTGTCTTTGGCTTGCATGAAGGTCATATAGACCGGCAGGCTGTACTGCTCTTTTTCCGAAAGTAGAAACAACATGAAGGAATTTACTCCGTTGTAGGTTCTTCCCTCGATATTTTGCGGAAGTCCCCCACCCTTTATCCCGAACCAAGGCTTTTGCCAGTTGTCTTCCACCTGCTTTATCTTTTCGATCATCAGTTCGGCGAAACGCTGTAATGCTTTATCACTTGCTGTATCCATGATTTATTGGTATAGATTTCTGTTCTCGTAATCAAGCAGCCATTCTCTGGCCGTTTGGTTGTTTGTCTCTTGCTGCTTGGCAGCCATCTCTTCTTGATAGGCTTGTGCAAGCTCTTCCTGTGCAAGTAGAAACTCTAAGTCACTGATTTCTCCTGCAATGTTTTTCTGTACTAATTCATCGTAATCCATAATTCCTGATTTTTTAGGTTATAAGTCATTGAAAGCCCGGTTGATGGTGCTGGCTATCGGACGGGCCATTTCCTTGCTGTTGTCGGGTTTGGGTGTGCTGGCCAGTTTGACATCTCCCAGTGTCTTTGTGCTGCCTTCCATCCCGAAAATCTTTTGTACGGCTATCAGTGTGTTGGCTTGCACACCCGTTTCACGCATCCGGGTAAGGTCTTCTTGAGTGAGCCGGTACCCTTCTTTCTGTATCTCTTGGATGACATGAAAGTTGTCGGTCTGTGCGGCATCCAACAGACGTGCGGCCTGCCTTTCATGTTCGCCCTGTTCTTCCGGCTTGGTGCCGAACAGCTGGATGACTTCATGGGTTTGCCTTTCATCCAGACCGTGTTCCTTACCGATTCCTTTGATAAACTCTTCACTGGGTTTATATCCTTCCTCTTTGAGCTTCCCGATTTTTTCAAAGTCATGTTTGCCCACCGCTTCCTTAAACTCGGCTTCCATATTGCGCCCCTCTTCGTGTTTTTGCTCTTTTGCAGCTTCTATGTTGGCCGCATGGGCTTCCAGTTTGGGGGTCATGGCCTTGATCAGCTCTTGTGCCTTGCCGGGAGTGATACTCTGTATGTTCTGTATCATGACTCCTTTCCTGTCATCCGTCAGTTGGATGTCGGCAATGAAGTAGCCTTCCGGACTGTGCAGCAGCTTGTTCTCCAGTGCATGGCCGTTGGCGAGCAGGTATTTGTCGGCTTTGGTTAACTTGTAGCCGCCATATTCGCTGGTCTGCCCGATGATGTCGGGAATCTTGATTTCCTGGTTGGTGCGCAGGATGACGGAGTTCAGATCCCGGTCAACTTGCAGCAGGATGTCCTTCTTATTTACGGTGATGGGTACGATGTCACCGGCAAGCAGCTGTTCTTTCTCTTTCTTGCCCAACTTCTTTCCCAGCACCTTGTCCGGGATAACCAACGCCTCTTTGCGGTAGAATACGGAGATTCCGTCATCGTTGAAACGGAGCTTCCCCGGTTTGCCGTGTATCTCCATCAAATCAGACATGACACCCTTTTCCAGCTTGGTGCCTTTCCCGTCGAGGATGTTCCCTTGCTTGTAGGCGTATTCATAGAGCGACTGTCCGGTGTAGCATACCTTCAGGCGATGGTCGATGACGGTAAAGCCGTCCTTGTCATGTCCCTTCAGGTTCTCCCACCGCTTGATGCTGATGCCATCCTTCTCCAGCTCGGCGACATATTTAGGATCATTGGCACGTTCCTTGTCAAAAAGGGCGGATACACGTTCTTTTGATTGGTCACGAAGGCTTTCATCGTACTTTGCTCCGGCTTTTTCCCTGATTTCGCTTACGCTCATGCTCAGCTCTTCCCCGTCTTTGCGGAACCGGAAATATCCGTCCCGGTATTCGGTCTGATAGCCCAGTGATTCGGCGATGCCGCCGAACTGTCCCACGTTGTCGAACATATAGGTGTCTAATGCTTCTCTCAGTTTCATGGCTGTGGCTTGTATAAGGGTTCTGCGGAAAGGATGTATTCGTTCAACACGGCCAGCTTGATGTGCCGCCCGCCGTTTCGCTCGTAAATCTCGATCTCGAATACCTTATCATCGGGTATCGTGAATTTGTCGAAACCAAGTATCAGCCGGTTCCGGCTCTTGCCCTTGATTTTCGTATCAAAATCTTTCTGATAGATAGGTTCGATGGTCGTTTCTTGCTGGATGGCGTTCTTGCTCTTCTTTTGGTCACGCTGGAAACATTTGACAAACTCGATGTCGTAGTCGATGTATGATTTGTTTTTCAGGTCAAAGATGAAAAACATGAAGTCCTCATGCACATACAGATTGGCCATTGACAACTCAAACTTGTTCTCGATGACCCCCAGGCTGTAGATGTTGCGCTTCTTGGTGCGCAGCTCTTGGATGCATCTTTCCATTTCCTCGCTGTTCACATCCACATGGGCGGTATATTTGCGCTGGTCATCAAAATTGTAGGTGAATACGGAGGTATTGCCCCGTTTGATGGTGATGTGGTAAGTGTTCATGGCCTTATCCACCACAAACAGGTTGGAATATGCCACGGCATCTTTGGCGGTTGATACTTTCAACTGGTTGTTGTAGGCGGCCAGAGTGAAGGACACCTCGTTGCCGGGCGTTCCGTAAGCGATGTCCTCCGGAAAGAAGAACTCGGCCAGATGGAGGTCGCTGACTTCTGCCTGATAGTCATGGTGCTGCCATTTCCCGTTGTCCTCGTAAATGTTCGGGTACGAATCCGTGCCGCCTTCGGGAAGGTAGCGGATGTGATAGGTGTAAACGCTTCCGTCGATGCAGACTACGGTCAGGTTGGTCTCTTCGGTGAATCCTTCCGCTTGCGCCGAGAGCCTGACGATATGGGGCGCCTCTTCTACCCGGCTGGCCATGACAAGCTCCTGTTCGCCGATGGCGATATCAGATACTTGCACAGGAAATACCAGGTGTTTCACACAGTCGAAAGAGATAAAGATGTCTTTTTGGCTGATGGCTTGTTTCCGGGGAGTGCCGTTTTCCTGAGCGAAGAGCGGCAGACTGCACACAAAGCAGTAAAACAGTAGATAAATATATTTCTTCATGTTGTCGATATGTTAAACGGTTCTTGAAAAAAAGGCGGTGAATACGGTAATGCCCCATAGAAGAAGCAGGGTAATGCCGAAAGAAACGGTCAGCGGACGGATTTCTTTAAAGGCTCGTCCGTTCCGGCGTGATACGTAGATCCGATAGCCGAAAAAGACCGCTGACAGCGCAAGCAGGTAATTGAGAATGTCTATCATAATTTGTCTATCAATGTTTGAAGGGGATGATTTTTCTTGTTCGTTTTCTCTTGTTCCATTTGCTCATAGAGCTTCTGTAACTCCGCTTGCACGGCTTGCCTACGCAACTTCGATTCCTGACTCTCTTCTTGGATATACATTTCGTAGTTGGACTTGAGATGTACCTTCACTTGTGAGAGGCTCATGTTCAAGATTTGCTTGGCTACCTGGGTGGTGGCGTTGACTACGCTGGTCACTTCGCTGGCCATCGTGCCGATGGAAGAGAGCGGCATGTCAATGTTCTGTACAAGACCTTGTTCCATACGCTTGGCTGCACTGGCTTTCAGGTTATTGGGCAGGTTCAAACCTTCCATGGCATCATTGTCGAAGACAACCACCGATACGGGATTGAGGTTGTCTCCTACCTTCAGGTTGCTGACTACCACATCGAGGCGGTTGGCTCCCAAAGTGGCGATACCGTAAAACAGCGTGTTGGCCGGTATCTTCATGCCGGATAGGGTTACGTCCTGAAGCAACCGCATCCGTACCGTACTGCCCGTGACTACGGTCTGGTCGCCGTGGATGCAAGCCCTGAAGAGGTTGCTGTTTCCCGGTGCGGAGGTCGGTTGGCGGCGTACCCGCTTGCCGTTTTCGGCATGGTAGATCGGGCCTTTTTGCATCAGGCTGTCGGCGGATGGATGGCCGGAAGGGTTGGCAGCGGCTTTCTCCGTTTTTCCCTCTTGGTCATAATTGACAATCCGTTCATACATGCGCTTGCGGTATTTGTCGGATTCTTCCAGTTCCTTGCGGATGCGTGAGTTCTTCTTGGCTTCCCGGATAATCTCGTTGAGCGCCTGCTCGTCCTCCAGTCCGTCCAGTTGGCTTTCCAGCTGATGAGAGAAGCGTCCGTTCCGGCCACCTCCGTATTCTGCCATGACTTCGCTGTACGGATCGTTCTGCATACGGCGGATGCGCTCCAGTGTGGCACGGTCATACCGCTCCTGCTGGTTTTGCAGCTCGAAGTAAAAATCAGATCCTTTGACCTGAGACTCTTTCAGGATGCGTGCCTTCTCCTGCTCTTCCAGTTTGTCCTGCTTATAGGCTTCCATCTTGTCGTTCACCTTGTCGGCCATTTCCGACTGTGGTTCCAAAAAGGCTTGCGAGGCGGCCTGTCTGTCACTCCCTGACGGCACGTTCCCGTCCTCACGGATGAAGAATACATAAAGGAAGAGGATGCCCAGGATTACCGGGATGGCCATCAACAGCTTGTTCTTGTCTTTGATAAGTTTATTCGGTTCCATGGTCGGTTGGTTTAGAGGTTTCTGACTGGTTTTCATTCTTGCCCGGAGAAGCTGCCTGCGATGTGTTGGTGCCGTTGCTTTCCACGGGTTCGGAATAGCGGACAATCCAATCTTCTATCTTGGCTCCGTGCGCATTTTCCTCGCTGCGGGACAGCATATCATAGATGGTGAACTCCGCTTCGATATTACGTGAGATGCTTCCCCGTGCCCGGTACCCGGTCTGCGTGAAGATTATCTTTCCGGAAACGGGTATCGTTTGTGTGTTAATCTCTACATCCTTGATGCGTACCCCGTAACGGATATTCTTTTGTATGAGTGAGTTCAGCATATTCACATCGTTGTACTCGTTCAACAGCTCCTTCCCCTTGTTGCCTATGAGGTTGAGCGCAAGCGAAATGTTCTTCTCGTAGCTGCTCTCGTCAAAGGCATACCAGTGGGTTACGAAGGTCTTTACATGGTTCATGTATTCGTATTGCCGCATATCGCTGGCAGACAGGCTGCTTGCCTCATAGACTTCTCCCTGCCTGTCGATGACGAGAGCCTGGCCGTATGCTTTTTCTATTTTGTTGATAAGGAAGATGATACTGCTGGCAAAAGCGATAGTCAGAATGATGCAGTACCCGGCTGAAAGCCGGATAGTCAGCTTGACCGCATCATCTGCTCCTTTGAATTTCATCAGATTCATAGTTCTATTTTTTATTGTTGTCGTTTATGAAACTTGCCCCGATAGAGGCGGCACCGCCTACGTTGGTCAGCTTGCCGCCTGCCGCTGCGCCTCCCATCAGGGCGATGGTGGCCGCCGTGGTGACGATTGACACGGTTTTCGAAATGATTTTCCCGGCATCGCTGTGTCCTACGATTTTGGAGGATAGCCAGAAACAGCTGCAATAAGCACCAATCAGGGCGAGATCCATTCCTAAATATTGTATCTGCTGCGTAGCTGCGTCCACCATGTCGGCACTTTCCGTATAGATGGCCTTGAAGGTCTGCCATATGATTTGGTTCAGAATATTGATGACGGTGAATACCATACAGGCGGAGCAGAGCGTACCGAACCAGATACTCAACTGTTTCTGAAAGACCGGCAACATGCTTACGGCAAAGACAAACGGGCCGAGAATGACCAGTAGCTTGACAATGACCACGCCGATACCCAAGATGACTACTTGTATGATTCCTACCAATAGGGCGGAAATGCCATGAAGCACAAGGGTGGCGAGGTTGGCGGGGTTGAGCAGCTGCACAATCTTCTCCACGCTGGAGCGTACACCGGTCATTTCGTCCTCTTCCATCTTTTTATCCAGTTCGTGCTGCATGGCGCCGGTGCTGTCTTCTCCGGCTGCTACCTCCGACTGGAGGCTGTGTTTGTCGTATTCGGCAATCATCTCTCCTTGTTCGATGGCTGATTGTGCCATGAACTGGGCAAATTCCTGCGCACGCTCGGAGGTCAGCGAGGTGGCTTCGTTGATTACTTCCATCGTGCCTACGATGGTTTGGGCGATGGGGGTGTATATGCTTAGGCAGAAGAACAGTACCAGGCAACGGGCGATTTCCATCATGTCGGGAAATTTGTCCTCATTCGGGCTTAACAGCTGGCTGGCTCCGTGATAGAGATAGTTGTATGCTAGGTTGCAGATAAAGCAGATGACACCAACACCGAAGGCGATGACTGTCATTTGCGAAACGAGTTCCATCGTCAGACCGTCCGTGATCTGAAGTCCCCAGAGAAAATTATCTTGATTCATAACGCTTTAATTGGTGTGTCGTGTGAAAGCGGCCAACCGTCCCTGGTAATAGGTCTTCCGGTTATGCCCCTTCATGGATTTGTAAATGACCGTGGAACGCACGGATTCGTTAAACTCACGCATCTCTTCGGCGGCTTTTTCCACCGATTCCTTCACCTGCTCGATAAAGGACATGCGCCCTTCCGAGTTCATCGAGAAGTAACTGGTCACGGTGGCCACCTTGAACAGCAGGTCGGTACTCAGGCTCAGATTGACGGTCACACGCTGAAAGTTGAGAAATTTCAGGCAGTGGTAATTCGATCCTACGTTCAGGTAAAAGCTGTAGTCGCTGCTCAGGCAGGCTACGTCGTCCAGCAGGTCGGCAAGCTCTTTCAATGATTTGAGTTCCTTCAACTGGTCGATCTTTTGCAGGCCGAGCCGCAGTTCCTGGGCATCGATCATTTCATTGATTTGTGTAACCCATTTCTTGACATTGGCGATCCATTCCGTTGAGTTCAGCAGGGTGTGGCCGGGATCATGCACGACGAACTGGGCATGAACACTGCCGGTTCCCATCAGCCCTATCGAGGCGGCAAGTCCGAGTATGAGAATGATTCTTTTCATGACGGTTATTTGTTGGTGATGAATAATAGGGTGAATATGACACATACCAGCCAGGCTGTCAGATAGCTCTTGGCATTTTCCTTTTTCGTGGCGAGTGCCCATACCACGAAAATGAGCGCAACGCCCAAAAGTGCGGCGGCAATGCTTCCGGCAAGATTGTATGCGCTGCCGTTGAAGTCGGTTGACCAGCCTAGAAGGGCGGTCAGCCCTTGGGTGGCGTCATCCATACTTTTTCCTCCTTTCCTCCAGATAGCGGTTGATGGCCGTATAGGTCGAGCCGCTTTCGTTGAACAACTGCTTCAGTCGTACTACTGTCGCCTGGCGCGAATCGAAGGCTACGGCGGCGAAGTCGGACACCTCGTTGCGGAAGATGAAGGCATCGTTCGACATCTTGATGAAAAACTCTCTCCAGCGTTCCGTGCGCTGCAACGACTCGATCATATAGGCCTCTTCGTCCGTGATGGAAAGCACGGCTTTCACTTCCGGCAGGTTCTGCCGGTGTTCTGAATGGTCGAGGATAATCTTGGTCGCGCAGTTGATGATGATGGAGTCCTTGATACTGGACGGCATGTTTTTCAAAAACAGGATGTTCTGTGCGGCCAGCGTGATGCTTCCCTCCTTTTTACGGAAGGTTCGGTACAGGTAGGCGATGAAGTCTCCGAATTTCTCGTCTTGCAGGAAGTCGAGTGCTTCGTCGATGATTAGCTCTTTGGCAAACCCCTGGCGTTTCTTGATTTTATCCACGATCATTTGCAGGGTGATGATGGCAACGAGTGGAAAGTACTCTTTCTTAGAGGCATCTTCCATATCGAAGGCTATCAGCCGGTCATGCACGATATCCACGTTCTCGGTAGCGTTCAGCAGGAATGACAGCTCTCCGTCCGTATAGGGTTCCAGTAAAAGCAACAGCTCCTCTATCTCGAATTTCTGTTTCTCAAACTCGGTCATCCGTTTGCTGAACACTTCCTTCAGATAAGCCCGGTAAGTTATCAGCGTCGGGAAGATACGCTCATGCTTCTCTCCTATTGAAGAATTGTTCACATAGTCGTAAAATCCGATGACGGATTTCCTGAGAATGGCGTTTTCGGCAGGCAGCATGGGTTCACGTACCTTCCAAATGTAGCTGATAATGGCGACGATGGTCTTTATCTGGTCATCGGCAGACTCGGCATCCGTGGTGTCGATGTACAGGTATTTGCCGTTCTTGTCACGGTCACACAAGAAGGGGTTGAACGCAAATTTCTTCTGCTCGGTAGAGTCGAAGTATTTGCCCCGGTTCAAGGCTATCATCGAGCGGTAAGAGCCGCCGATGTCAATGATCATCACATCCCGGCCCAGCTCATAGCTTTGCAGGATGTAATTGTTCAGCCAGAAAGATTTACCGGAACCGGACGGGCCGATAACGATGCGGTTCTTGTTGTTCAGCGCCGGATAATCCCAGAGGTTTATCTTGGCGGGAGTACCGAAACGGTCATGGTAGATATGCCCTTTCTCGTCCGAAAGGTACATCCCCTCTTTTTGCAGATAGCAGATGGCCTGCTTGGTCGTGTTGACGAAGCCCCGGTAATTGGCCCTGGCATTGCCGGGTATGTTGCAGAAGAACAGGTTGCACAGCTCGGCGTTCTCCACATAGCACGAACTTTGGTTCATAAAGCTGAAGCCTTGCTGTACCAGTGCGGTTTTCCGCATGAGCGAGGTGCGGTCTGTATCGTTCAGCACGACATTGAAGGCGGTATAGGCGGTCTGGTAGTCGAACTGGGTAATCTCATCGCAGAAGGCTGCCTGCTCGCGTTGCTTCTCTGCCGCCGGAGGGTAGAAGTTGGTGATGTAGTTCAGCGCGTCTTTCTCCGCACCGATGGCCGTTACGGTGGCATCTGGATCGGTTATCTCTATCACGATGTTTACGATGTGGTTGAACGGCAGGCCAAGTCCTACGGGGTACAGCATCGAGCATTTGCTCCGTATGCTGTCCGGTATCTCTATGTTTCCCCCGTATGCCTTCGACTTGCCGGTGTGCGGCACGGCCAGTTCCTGAAGATGCTCGCCTTCGTTGGTCAGCGAAAGGATGGAAACGTGCTGCTGCCCTATTTTCATGCTTCCGCTTTCACTGACAGCCATAGGGTTGACGCTCTTCTGCGTGGCATCGTTTTCCGGTGTCTCGTAAGAGAGGTTGACGTAGTCGTAGATGGCGTTGTTCAGTTCCGTATCATCCATCTTGCGTATCTCAAACTGCTGGATGGACGACAAACCGTTCTCAAAGTTCATCAGAAAGGCTTCCATTTCTGTCAGCCGTTGCTGATATTCCTTATAAGGTTGCTTGAACGGGTAGTGCAGCTTTCGCATCAGCGAGGTGCCCGATGCGCTTTTGCGTATCTTACCGTTTCGGCTGCCGTTCGTGAACGTCACATACAGGTTGGTGTAACTGTTCAGTATCTCCTTGCCGTTGAAATGACGGTTGTTCTCCGCTATCAGGGCATTGGAAGAGTATTCTGCATGATGGTATCGCCCCGTATAGTAGAAATTCTGCTGATGGATGACCGTGCCTGCCGGAAGCAGCTTCAAAAGAGCCTCCAACCGCTCATGGATGTATTGCGCCTCGCTTTCCGACAAGGTGAACACTTCGGGCAGAAGCAGCCGGTAGCCGACGGTGATGTCACCGTTCCCGTTGATGACGGCGTTCTCCGTGATGGTCTGGATAGGCAAGACACTTTCCAGATCCACGGATTTGTCCTTCACCTCTATCTCTGTCTGCCGGATATACAGCAGAGCAATCAGCAGGCACAGCGCACAGATTAGCAGGGATATGAGTATGATGATTCCTATCATGGTTGCTGTTTTAGGATGAATTTGAAAATCTGCCGTTTGTCCGTTATCTGCCGGGGGGTGGCGTTCTTGATCCGGAGGCCGGTCAGGTAGTCCGGGTTACCGGCCTTGTGTTCCTTTTTCAAGGTTTGGAACAGCAGACCGGATAGAAACAGAATGGCGGAAATGATTCCGATGATGAGTATCGGGTGCAGCTGCTTGAATATGCTCACGATGATGATGATGGCCGTCAGCAGCATGAAGATGGCGAACTGTCCCGATGACAGACCGAAGAACTTGATCGGCTTGTTGATTTTACGCATGGTTCTCATGGCTCTTCGTTTTTAGATAATCAGGAAGGCTACCATGATGACTACCACGGCGATGATCCAGCCGAGCAGGTATTCCTTGGCATGGGGATTGTTCGTGGCAAGCGAATAGATGACAAAGACCAGAGCGATGCCGAGTACCGCCGCCAAAATGTATTTGGCTACGTCCAGAATGGTGTCCGCACCCTCTTTGGCTTTGTCTGTCACTTCGGATAGGCTGTTAATCTTCAGGCCGCTTTGTGCCTCCGCCACTTGTGCCGTTCCCAACAGCGTGAAGAATATGAGAAAGGTGAAGATAACCTTTCCATAGCGGTTAATGACTTGGTTCGCTTTTTCTCTTACATTTTCGATTGCTTTCATTTTGTTCCTATTTTTTAATTAAACATGAATCGTTTTCAGTCTCTCCCATTGCACATCCTTATACTTGATGGATATGGGCTCTTCTTTCGGCTGTTCCGGCAGTGGTTTGCCTGAGTAGTAGTAGGCTCTTCCATGCAGGTACATATCGGCTATCTCGGCAGCCAATTCCTCTTCTTCCAGCTCAGGCTGAAATACCACGCAGATGACCGGACAGGCTCTCTCCTGCCCTTCCTTGCGCACCGCCTCCCTTATCGGCTTCTCTTTCTCCTTTCCGGAAGAAAGTGCTTTCTTCTTTTTCCGAAAGTAAAAGTGAAGCGTGACACAGGCGAGTATGGCAACCAGTATCAAATCCACTACGTTCATAAGAGTTGCCAGATAATGAGCCAAGTGACCAATGCCGTGATATAGGTGATGATGGCCTCTTTGGTGCGCTCGTGGTTGCTTATCAGCTTTTTAAGTACCGCTAGTCCGGCACATAGAAAGCCTACCCCTATCAGCATGGCGCCTATTTCACGGTATAAGGAGATCAGGCCGGATACATTTGTATCGGCTAACAATATGATAATAAGCATGGTGATATGATTTGTCGGTTAGTAGAGCAGTATCTTTATTCCTACGTTCCAGACAGTGTTCCACTTGTCAATGGATAGGGGATTCCAATGTTGTTGTATGCGGGCAAGCAATGCCGTTCGGGGCAGGATGAATACTTCCAGTTCCGTTTCCAGTTTCGGGCCGATGATGAAGTTGTATTCCTTATCGGGGTGGCGGACGTATTCTGTACCGATGAATCCTCCCAGGCCGATGCCCCAGTAAACGGATTTCAGGTTGCAGGCCAGGGTTCTGTAATAACCGCCGTCCACAAAAAAGTCCTTACCCTTGTCATGTATCGTTTCGGGAATCGTTTCTTCCGGGTTCAAGGTAGAGACTTGCGGTAGGTTGGCTGTATATTCGTAAGGTTTCTCAAAATAGCTAAACCCGGCTTTCCAATAGCTTGTCCGGTTGATGTATCTGGAAAAGGACAGGTTGTAATAGTTGCCTGCATTGCCGAACAGGTTAGTGCCGTAGTTCAATTCAAGTGCCGGGATGTTCTCATAATGGCGTTGCGCAAAAGCGCTTACGGTGCATAACAGCAGGCTAAGGCTGATAGCAGTCAGTCTGATGTGTTCCATGGGAATTACTCTTTAGGTTATTAATGTTATATATTTTTCTATTTGTCTCATACGGTGTTTCCAATTTACGCGGATTCCTGTCGGCAGAACCGAATCAAGGTGCTTATCGCGTTGTTTTCGCTCCAAACATATAGATTATATACGGGAGGACAAATTTTATGAAGGGCTTTTAAAGGGCCTTTCGTGTTTATTTAATGTGCATTAAAAAATACATGTGCCGTAAACCGGCAGGTGTGGAATAATTCTACAGAAAAAAGCCGGATAGGATTAGTTGTGTAAAACTGTCCTGCCCGGCTTATAGGGTTTGGTTTATATGCGCTTTCGGATGTTGCTCAATGCTTGTGGCGTGATGCCGATATAACTTGCTATGTCTTTTAAGGGTATTGAACGTAACAGCCATTTTTCATTGGCCAAAAGCGCTTTGTAACGCGCTTCGGCATCCAGTGTGTAAAACTCCTCTTCCCTTATTATTTTGCGGTTGATGGATCTTACCAAATGTATTCTGGCCAGCTTGTTGAAATTGATGGATAACTCATATAGCTGATGAAGATCTTTTTTGGGCAATCTCCAGATCTTGCATGGCTCCAATGCCTTGATATTGTAGTGGGCATGGTGTTCTTCATGTGAAAGGAAAAAATTGATGAACTCTTTGGCTTGGATAAACCGTGCTGAAATCTCTCTATTCTCTTTGTCCGGAAACCATAACCGGACGATGCCGGATTCCAGATAATAGAGGTAGCATACTTCCTCGCCCCTGGTGACGAGGTGTTCTCCCTTTTTGATATGGATAAGCTCGAAATGAGCATCAAGATACGCCTTTTCTTCGTCTGTCATCCGCACGTGAAGATGGGCGCCCATTACCATGAGCGTCTCATCTATCAGGGTGGCAATTGTTTGAACCATTGAATTTGTTTTATGTTTATATAAGGGTACGGAAACGTACCCTCTAACATGGACGTGGCGTTCCAACAACAAAGGCACGCCACGTACCAGTTTCATACTGGTACAGGCATGCGCCTGTTGTTGTTAATTCCTTAACGATAGATGCCACTCTTTTGTTAGACAGACGGACGTATGTAAAAAGCGGGCTGCCAATTTTCTGACAATCCGCTGCAAAGATACTATTTTATGGTTTTTGTTCCAACTTTTAGGGATTTAAGTTGACGGCAAGGTCTTCTGGACGAATGCCTACTACCTTTATATAGATATCCCGGTAGATGTTCTCCTTAATCTCCTTGTCCTCTTCAGAATAAAGCCATGCGGTAAATTCATGATAATATTCGCCGGTTCCCAATTTAAAGAAATCCTTATATTGATAATGTCTGCTCACGGGAATGCCTTTCTTGTTTAACAAGAAGCATGATTTAAGCGCATCGTGATATTGCGAGGTCAGTATCGCCTTTATCTTTTCGTCGAAATATTCCAATGTTTCCTGGTCAAAGAAAAACTGTACGGTGTAGGGCCACTTCTCCCCTTTTCCTTTGATGTACTGGTATTGGAATTTGGTTCTCTCCAGCTTTTTGTTGATACCGTTTAAGATGCTGGTCACCTTCTTCTTCCGGTCATGGTTGTCCTTTACCGTTACATCAAATTCCTTGGCAAGTTGGTCAACCGTAACGGTGAAATAAGGTGCTTGTCCTTGGTCAATCTTATACTTGATCAGGTAAATCATTTTCGCCAGGTTCAGATAAAACTTGCGGTAGCCTTTGCGGTTGGGCAGGTTACGGTAGTCTTTCAGTTCCAGCAGATTGTATTCGGTAAGCAAAGTATTCATCAGATCTTTGCTCAGATGCACGTTGTAATTCCGCTTGGTGCGCTTTTTCGTGCCGAAGTTATCCTTTATCTCAAAGCGGTCCAGTATTTGAATGAACTTATATTGCGTCTTGCCGTTCATGGCGTATGCTACACTGAGGTTGGATGTCCCTAAACGGTATAACGCCGCTTCAAAGGTGTTCTCTATCGGATGCTCTATCTTTTGGCCGTTCTGTTCGGTGATATATACCGGACGTTGGTTGCTGAACAGGAAATCAAGCTGCTTCTCGGTCAGTTTTCGTTGCAACTTGGTTCGTTCATACCCCATGACCTCACAAAAATCGTTGATGGAGAACCAGCAGTCGCCGAACAGATCTTTCATTTGTGAAGATGCCACGTAAATGATAATGTCAGACATGACAGTGCCGCCTGCATCAAATAGAACTTCCAATACTTTCGTGTTGGAAGACTCGCTGAGAGTCCTGGGGACTCTGCTCAACTCTTTTTGTGTATTACTTTCCTTCATAGGCGGACACTTGTTGTTTACTGATGCAAAGATACGTTTTTTTACGGAGATAGTGAATCTAACTCCCTATAAATGAAGATTCCAAAGCATTTTTTTCGTGCTGTTTCTTGATTTAGTTGTGTAAAAGTGTCCCGACTACGGCTGTTTCCGATCCCCCAGTTGTGTAAAAGTGTCCCGAATGGCCGGTTTAGTTGTGCAGAAGTGTCCCGGATTCCTGATTTAGTTGTGTAAAAGTGTCCCGAATGCAGATTCTAGTTGTGTAAAAGTATCCCGACTTTCCTGTTCAGTTGTGCAGAAGTGTCCCGAATAGTCGGTTAGTTGTGCAGAAGTGTCCCGGTTACGAGAAGATGCCAGTAAGTGCTAACTTGCAATAATATAGTTGATTATACGGAAAACCTCCCTTATTAGTTGTGTAAAAGTGTCCCACAAATACTTAAATCCCTAAAAACCTAAATAAAACGAAGAAATGATTTTGTTACCGTATTCTTACTTTCGGAAAAAATTTTGAGGTGGAAACAAGTAGAGGTTTGAATTCTTTAACATATTGTCCAGGATAATAGGCAAAGGGATTTTTCCGCAGTTGTGTAAAAGTGTCCCGGTTCAATGCCGGCCTTCACTAAAACGGTGTGCAAAAATAACGCCTGCCCGACGGATGCAGTCGAACAGGCGTATATATTTTTCCGAAAGTAGAATCAGATGCTCATATACTTCTTCAGTATCGCTTGAATCTCCTTGTTATGGCTGGTCAATATGTCTTCAAGAATGTTGTTTGCGATGTTGTGCATTCCTAATCCAGTGGCCATAGCAATCTGCTTCAGCTTTCTGTGGGTTTCGCTGGATATCCGGATTACTTCGGTGTTCTTTAATTTTCGCTCTTCCAGATATTCCGAGAATTTTTTTCCGCAGACTTTGCTTTCTTCTGTTTTTGGAGAAGACTGCACGGAAGGTTTGGATTCCGGCTTTTCCATTTGTTCCGGCTGAGGTTCTTGGACGGTTTCTTTGACTGGAGCCGATTCTTTCACCTCTTCATGGATGGGGTGCTCAATCGCAGGTTGGGGGATAGTGCTTTCCGCAACACTTCCGATCTGCTGGATTTCCTGCTCTTTCTTACTGGCGCTTTGCAGCAAGAGTTTTCTCATGGCGGCTGATGATGTCCTTTCTTTGTTGGTTGCCATAGCTTTATTCTCCTATATGGTTACAGATTAATTCCAATACCTCTTCACAGAAAGCATCACAGGGATGATGGTACGCTTTACTCAGCGTACTTAAATTGCGTTGATAGTCAACCCTTGAATCCTTGATGTAGTTTTGCATCAACTCGAAAGGCAAGGTTTTTTTATTTTTCAAAATTTCTTTGAACTCCAGCACATTCGGAAGAACACGGTTCATAACACCACGCACGGTAGTCTTTTTACCAATCTTTCGACGGCTTTCGATAATCCCTTCATAGATGTTATAGTAAAAGGTCAATGTAGGTCTTAAATCGGTCTGGTTCGGTTCGAAGGGAATGATGATCACGTCAACGAAGTGCAGCGTTTCAACTACACCGTTTTGTTTCAGGTTACCCGGAAAATCGACAAGTATAATGTCGTAATTGTCCTGAAGGAAATCCAGTTGGTTGATGAACTCTGAGGAAGAGATATTGATAACCTCATATTCTTCTTCCTTTTTCATGATTCCGTCCTCGGCTTCGTCCTCACGTAATTTTCCGATAGTGTTCTGCATGTCGTCGATATCCACCACGGCAATGGATAAGCCCCCCTCTTCGTTTGACTGCGAATGAATATAACCTGCAAACAAAGCTGTCAGCGTAGACTTCCCTACCCCGCCCTTGGGATTCTCAAAAGCTACGACTACTCCTGGTAATATTTGTCCCATAATGTACGTTTTTAAGTATGTGCGCAAATATATAAATAATAAATTAAATAATTGCATACTTTTATAATTAATTTATTATACACTTTTTTACTTAATTGTATAAGTAATTACATATATAAATATAAATATAAATATGTACATACTTAATCTTATAATTAAGTATGTATGTTCATACTTTGTAATAATATAATTAGTAATTATGTATTTTGTAACTAATGGCTTTCCGTTCGCCTGTTACAATGTGCGTAGTTACTTTGTAACAAAGTGAGCGGTTAATCTGGATTAAGAAATCAAGACTTTTGTCTGGTTTTGTTTCACAGCTGAGTATTATTGTATATCTTTGCTAATGCAAGGTATGTTTTTGTGGGTACAAAAAACCTTGCGACAGCCGAGCTGCCGACCAATGTTCGTTACACTCACATACTCTGTATATATGAAAGAGAATCGAGATATAAGTATAAAGATCCGCTTGACGGAAGCCGAGAAAGAACAGCTTCTTCAACGTTCAAAGGAAGAGGGAAAATCCCTTTCTTCCTTTATCAGAGAGTCTGCCTTGAAAGGCAGAAGCATATCGAAAACCGATGTGCAAATGATATATGAACTTCGTAAAATAGGAGCCAATATCAACCAGCTTGCCAAACATATCAATACGCTTCCGTCCGATGAAAATATATTGTATTCATTGGATCGGATTAACCAATACCTTTCGGATGTAGAAACCATTAACCGGAAATTGTTATGATAGCCGAGATACAACCTTCTTTCTCATCCCACCTGTCCATGAGCCGGAAAATTGAATACCAGCTTTCCAAGGTCAAGGAAGGAAACGGAAAAGTGCTTTACACCTCCACTGGTGACGAACTGGCCGCCATGCCAGCCTACATGAAACTTATCTCCCAG
Source organism: Phocaeicola plebeius DSM 17135 (assembly GCF_000187895.1). Classification (GTDB taxonomy): domain Bacteria; phylum Bacteroidota; class Bacteroidia; order Bacteroidales; family Bacteroidaceae; genus Phocaeicola; species Phocaeicola plebeius. The sequence continues at coordinate 146,185 of NZ_DS990135.1, forward strand.
TTGAATGACCGGGTGAAACTACCTTATGCGGAATTTATTCTGAGCCTCTATCCGGGAGAAAGCCTTTCCGATGAACAGTGGCTTTCTCTTGCCGGGGAATATATCGAGAGGATGGGGTACGGAAAGTCCTGTTATGCCGTTGTCCTAAATACCGACAAGGCACACAGCCATGTGCATGTGCTGCTGACCACAATTGATGAAGAAGGCAAAAGCATTCCTTCCGGAAATAATTACAGCCGTTCCGAAAAGATCTCAAGGGAACTGGAGCAGAAGTACGGTCTGTTGCCTTTGGAAAGGGAAGGAGGCAAGAGAACCACGTTGGGAGAGGCGCAATACCGTAACTATTATTTCGATGCGGCCTTGAAGAAAGCCATGCGTAGTTATAATTACAAGGATAAGGTATCGGCTGTCCTGGAACAATCCGATACATACCGGTCTTTGAATAAACCCTTGCAAGAAATAAAATTGGCCAATGAAGAATGGCGTGTCCTATTGGGGGATGAAAGCTATGACAACCTTTTCGCATTGCTGGAAAAAGGAGGTTTTTTCAACCCCTTGTTCAAGGATGAACTGTTACAACAGCTTGACCGCATCTACTCTTTTTCCGAAAGTACATCCGATTTCCGAAGGAACCTGGAACAAGAAGGATTGTATATGCGTCTGGTCACCAAGAAGGACAAATCCTATTATGTCTATGGCATCAAGGATTCAGGCTTTTACCTGAAGGACGTTTCACTTCCTCAGAAATATCGTTTTGGTAATATTCGTTTTGATGGCCGGGGCATGAGCGCCGATGAACAGAAGCATTATCTCTATGACCATGTGTTTAAGGCATTGAACGCTTCTTTAGGCTATGAGGATTTTAAGAAAAGGTTGGCGGAAGAATCGATCCGTGTGACGGAACATGTAAACAGCAAAGGCGCATACGGGATTTCCTTTTATATGGAAAACGTGGAAAATGCTCATGTCTTTAAAGGTGCGGATCTTTCCCGTAAGCTCACTTATCAGAATATCCAGAAGCATTTCGATGGTGTGGCTGTCGGTCTCTCGCCACATATCGATAGGGTAGGGGAGTTCCGTGAGCGGGTGGATCGTGAGGCTTTCTATATGCAGGGTGGGGGAGTTATGGCCATTCCGGAACTTGACATTACCGGCAGCGGGAAGAAGTCGCAAGAGGATGATCTCATACCGTCCAAAAAGAAACGGAAACGCAAGAGTGGTCCCGATTTCTCATTATGATGAATACTAACTTAATATATTTGCTTTATGAATTATCAGACCGTTTTACAGAATTATCATCCCACTGAACAGGGGGATTTCATGTTGAGATATGAGATAGGTGGCCGGGGATATGTCGTTTACTCACCGGAGAAGGATGCGTTGTCTTGTATTGAATTACATGGCTTTTCCGAGCTTACTCCTTGGCAATTGGCTTTTGTTCTTTCCTTGGATATGCAGCAGATGAAAGAACAGGACGAGCTTTCTCTCTTCGTATGTTGTAAGCGAGAAAAGCTCTTGTCTTATCTTTTCGATGTGGAGGAAAGCGAAACCGTCTTGAAGACAAAGCACGTGTCCGGTTGGCAGGGCTATCTGATGATGGATATCCATAAGCCGGACAGGGTACGGAACGTGTTCCAGTTCCATCCGGAAACGAAAGAAGCCCGTTTGGTCTTTGATAACCGTTTATGTGTCGCTTCCCTTCGTGAGAAAGAAAAAGGAAAGCTCATCCATCTCTGTTGGAGTCCTTCTGTCTTTGCTGCCATCGATAAGGGAGGAGAGCGTACCGCACCGGCTTATCTGTTGGCTTCTGATGCTGCCTTGTTGCATGGGTATGCCATGAAACAGATTGCGGAATGCTTTGCCGGTACACCGGTTGAAGAACGGGTTATCGGTATTCATGTAGGGGATAATGTCTATGAGGCCTTGTCTTTTGTGTGCTATTACGTCCGTAACGTGCAGGATGAATATTTGGTTATTCCTGAGCGGAAAGATGGGATGGTGATTCTTGAAACCCCGAAATGGAATCCGATACGCCAGGCTAACTTCGTGGCTTCACTGAACAAGATGGCGGTTGACCAGGCGAAGAAACGCTATCCGGAAATGGAGGTTCCGAATGAACGGCCATTCACGTGCCTCTCTTTTGCCCGGAAGTCTTTCGTCTATTTCCCGGATCTGAAGGTGTATCAGGAGGTGTTCTTGAAGATGTATTTGGGGTTGGTGAGGTTACAGGAGGTGCATTTGCTGGGGTAAGGAACAATTGCAGTGCTGCTTATAAAATAGTGGCACTACTATTGTTAGAGTACTTCTATCATTCCTTTGGTTACGGCATCGGCCAGTAGTCTTTTTACAATCCTGCCACTGGGAGGATTGGTTATCCCAAGCGTTATCTCAACCCTGTTTGATAGAGGATGATAGTGCAGGTATTGGAGGATTTCATCTTCAATAGTCATGTTATAATTCTTTTATCGGGACAATTTTGCCTGATATTTATGCTTTTGTTTATTGTTCTGTCCCGATAGAGATTATTTTGGATGGACAAAGAAACGCTATCCAGAAATGGAGGTTCCGAATGAACGGCCATTCATGTGCCTTTCTTTTGCTGGAAGTCTTTCGTCTATTTCCCGAGTCTGAAGGTGTATCTGGAGATGTTTTTGAAGATGTATTGGGAATTGGTGAGGTTACAAGAGGCGCATTTGTTGGAATAAGGAAAAGGGTGCATCTAATGCCCAATTTGAAAGGATCACCTGCTACAGATAACTGTAACAGGGATATTATCCTTAAAAAAGTGAGTTAGATACACCATTTTAAAGTGCTTCTGTTATTTCTTTGTTTACGGTGTTGGGGAATAATCTTTTTATTACTCAGTTATAGGGAAAATAGGTCTGATATTTATGTTTGGATTATATACTTTGAGGATAAGTGAAGAAAGATATCTGAAGGTGGATTCTTTTATTTAGAGTTCCTTTTAGAATAAGATTTCGCCAAACAGAAATATATTTAGAATTGTTTCTCATAAACCTCAATGCTGCAACATTGAAGTCCAATCTGTAAGCTTGATATCTTATACATTTATTCTTATTTCCAACTTTTCATATAGCACAACTGCCTTTATCAGAGGCAGATTCTCCTTGCAGAACCATGGAAAATCGATACATCTGAAATCGACATGGCTCTCCTCCAGCAGATTGAGAAAACGGATGTCGTCTATCATCCCTTTTAAGGAAACGAACAGGAGAGGTATCTTTTTTCTTTGAGAATAAATTCAATCTCTCAAAAATAGCATATATAATGACTTGAAATTCAGTGTATTGAAAATTTCATAGTTTTAATTGAGGAACAAATAAGAAACAAAATTGCTAATTAAAGGCATTTCCCGATTTTTTGTTTTCACTCTGTTTCTTTCCTTGCACTTGCTTATAATCGGGACTTCTTGAACCAGCTTCCTTCCAGAATTTTTTTCCTCGTCCGACGGTTGTATTTGAACTTCCAAGAACCATTGCAGCCAAAAGAAAAGCAAGCCTTCTCTAATTCATACAAAGATAAGGAAAAACTTATAGGCAGGCAAATTTGTCTGCCTAAATATAGTTTACTTTGATTTAGCATATATATAGGCTAATGGACTAAACTAAACCTTTTCCCGAACTTCGTAAAACGCTCTGGTCCCATTGTACAGCCAAAAGAAAAAAATATTCCACGGCATATTTTTCTTTTCGCTGCAACTCCCTTTTTATAAACCATCAACCCTTTACACGAGATCTTCTCTTCCCTGTATTCGTACATCCGCTTTCGGGCTGCTGATATGAATTGTGTCGCAAAGGTATCTGTCATGTCTTTCTTGTATGCAAGGTCTCTGCCTGACGGTTCACGACAAAATCTCCACGCTCCGCTTTGCGGAGGTAGTATTTGGTTGTGAAACCCTGCATAAAGAGCCATGCCACCTTTTAAGGCGACATAATTAAATCAAGCCCGAAAGTAGCTGATTGCTACAAGAGGGAAAAAAGAAAACTTAAAATTCAAAGTTATGGCAAACTATGCAACAAACATTTTTCATGCAAGTACAGAAAACAAGCAAGACCTCGATAAAATAGAGGCATTTCTGGACGATAATTTCAACGGCTTTGTCAATCGGTATAGTGATATAGTAGATGCCGAATTTTCTTCCCGTTGGGAATACCCGGAAAAAGAAATCGACGAACTGGTAGCTTCTTTGGAAGCCAAAGATAAAATCTATATCCGCATACTGACATACGAGTTAGAGGACGAATACGTGAGCTTTCGGATATTCTCGCAAGGCAAGTGGGACATTAAGCTGTAACCTAAAAACGCATTCACTATGTACGAATACGAAGAAGACAGCGATATTATCGGTTTGTCCTGTACACTGCTCAATCCATACAAAGGTTACACGGAAGGTACAATCGTGGGCGACTATGGTAACACCATAGTTGTCCGCCTTGAAAGCGGCAAGGAAATTTCAGAATACCGTGATGAAGTGATTATCCATGATTAAACGATAGCAAACGTATGACACAGATAGCAACAAAATTCGTCAAATGGGATATTCCCGAACTGGCGACATTACAGGATAGCAAGGTTTACAAATTGCGGGTACACCTGAACAACGGAGGCAAGTTAAACAGGGAAGAAAAAAACTGGATTACCCGTAACGTGTGGGAAAGCATCTATTTCAAACGTGGAATTGCCTTGAACGGTTATCACTTTGACTTTTCCGACGTCCTCAAGCGGTATTTCGTCAAACAGCACGGAAGCATTCACGAGTATTATGCGATTGACAAAACAGCTTTACGCTCGATACTGTACGGCAGGATCGAGGATATTGTAGAAGTGAACAATTAAAAAAACAAGGATATGGGAGAATACAAATTTTATCAAGACCGTAAGGTTACAAGTTGGGAGCGGGATTATTTCAGTGTAAAAGCAAACAGTTACGAAGAAGCCGAGGCAATCGTCCGCTCATGGAACTGTGAGGACGTGTCGAACATCATTGACAACCGTCTTTGCTATGAAGAGTGGCAAGCATTGACTGACACGTCAGAAAATATGCTCCCCGAAGAAAACGACGGCAACCCGACAATAGAGATTTTCAACGAAGACGGAGAATCCATAATGACCAATGTACCCAAAACACCTCAATCAAACCAATAGAACCATGAACGTAACAATCGAACACGTCTTTTGCCGCTATAGCGATGAAGCGGAAGAAATCTATTTCAGAATCATGAACACGATTCTTTTTGCAACTGACGAAACCGAACTTCGTGCAAGTATGGAACGTTTGAAAAACGAGACCTCACTCGATGAGTATTTTATATTCGGATACGGAGCACACCATATCTGGATAAACCAACGGCGACCGAGTGATAAAAACAGAATTTTCAAAAATCGGATTATGGTAGCCCATTTCTGACGGGAACGGGCAAGAGACCTCCGATGTACTTTTGCGGGCTGAACCGGAACTGCCAGTTTCAGCCCGTTTCTTTTTCTCTCGGCAGACATGCCGGCGCAATACCTTTTTTATCCTCATAATCATTATACAGCCCGGAGATCCATTTATATTTCTTTTCGCTGCAACCCTTTTATATAAGCTATCGGACCTTTTGCAAGAGACCTTCTTTTCCCTGTGTTCGCACATCGCTTTCGGGCTGCCTGATATGAATTGTGTCGCAAAGGTACTTGTCATGCCATTCTTGTATGCAAGGTCAAAGCCTGACGGTTCACGACAAAATCTCCACCCTTCGCTCCGCACGGGTAGTATTTAATCGTGAAACCTTGCATAAAGAGCCATGACACCTTTGGGGGCGACATAATTAAATCAGGCCCGAAAGTAGCTGGTGCTACAAGAGGGAAAAAAGAAAACTCAAAATTTTAGATTATGGCAAACGATGTAACAAATTCAAATGGACGAGTAACGGTAGACGAAGTAATACACAGAGATTCGGTTTTCAGATACCAACTGTTAGACCGCTTACGGTCAGACTGCGAGTATTACCTTAATTACGGTAACAGACATCCCAAATCTTTATGGGCTGGCGACGAAAAATTGCAAATTGAATTTATGATAAAACTGCATGAGAGTTTCAAAGAGGACGAAAAACCGGAGTGGCTTACGATGGATAAAATTTTGGAATACAGTAAGAGAATGATAGCTCAAGAAGAATAAAATTATCACAGAGAAACAGGTTAAAAATGTAATATTATGGCATGGTTGGCAGTAAATAAAGACGGAACAGAATGGATTATGCCCGAAAAGCCCGTTCGGGGCTGGTGTGGGCATTGGGAGTACTCGGAAGAAGTGTACATCGAGAGCGAGCAAGGGTACGTACCAATCGAGATAGAACTCCCAAAGGGGTCTGTTTACAAACTACTCGGTAAGGAACTGACATGGGATGATGAACCGGTGGAATTGCAGACCGAAACAGAAAGGAGGTAAAAGCAAGTGGGCTGAACGTAGCATCGGTTTCAGCCCGCTTATACCGGCTAAACAGGTACACACCGGCGGGAATCCCTTTTTTATCTCCGTAACAGACATCCGTACCGTTTCCTTCGGAAATAACCCTTTATACCTTTTGGCAGGCCATATCCTTTTGTAAAAGACGTCCATTCGTGCGAAGGGGCGGTTCCTCCGCTTTGTTTCAAGGCAGACTTCAGCCTTTTTTCCTTTTCCTCTTCTTTCCCTCATTTCTCTTGCCGGATAGAGACAGCGACATCAATACGCCGCATACATCTTTTGTCGGCTCTTCGTTTGGGCTCCTTTTCCACTATGCAGCGTACATGGTTGTATAAACGGTATATCGTTCTTGCCGCTTCAACCCCAAACAGCCGATACGCTTTCTTGCCAGATGTTCTTCCCGCCCACCTGCCGGAACGGGAGCGGTCTTGTGTCGGTGGACGGACAGGTCTTTCATGTCTCCGAACCCGCTGCGATTGTTTCGCCTCGACTTTTTCGCGACCGCTTTCTATTTGAAGTCGCCATATCGTTTTTCGTTGCAAAGTTAGTATGCAGACGGGCGCGACCTGGTGGTCTTGACCAATGGCGTATCGCACAAATCTTCCTTTATCGGGCCTGCGGTTTGGGGCTTCGCCTCCAAAATAAAGAGTATTTATGCGCTATCCTTGGTGCAGCCCTTTACTGCACCTACTTTTTATGCACCGTAAAACTGATTTATTAACTTCAAAAAGCAATCGCAATGAAAAAGATCGAGAACAATTTCGCAGTAACCGGATTCGTGGCAAAAGATGCCGAAGTCCGTCAGTTCACCACCACAAGTGTCGCACGTTTCCCGCTGGCAGTAGCCCGTCAGGAGAAGAACGGTGAGGAAACCAAGCGTATATCCGCTTTCATGAACATTGGAAAAGCCACACTAATTTGACCCACCCTGGCAAGTATTTTAGACCCAGTAAGGTTAAAATAATGAGACCCTCCTCACCAAAATAAGAATGTCCTTTTGAAACGCTAGTTTTTTAGGGTCATTTTGTAGTTTTGGTACTGAATCCACCACATGGGCGAGATAGCT
>NZ_DS990134.1 GCF_000187895.1 Phocaeicola plebeius DSM 17135
TCTATTATGGTAAGATTAATCAAAACAGAGGCAGTCATAAGTGTACTGATGGGGCATTTTATAAAGAAATTATTGTTTATCTTGCTGTTTGTCGGGGTACTGATTGCTCCGGCAAACGCACAAAACGAAAAGAATATGTATTCGTACAAGAAAATTGGCAACAAGTATATTGTCAGCATTAACAATCATACTGAAATTGTGAAAGCCCTGAATGCTTTCTGCAAGGAGAAAGGAATTCTGTCGGGTTCTATCAACGGGATTGGTGCTATCGGAGAGCTGACCCTCCGTTTCTTCAATCCCAAGACAAAAGCATATGATGATAAGACATTCCGGGAGCAAATGGAAATATCCAACCTTACAGGGAATATATCATCTATGAATGAGCAGGTATATCTTCATTTGCATATAACCGTCGGCAGGAGCGACTATTCCGCTTTAGCCGGACATCTACTTTCCGCAATACAGAATGGTGCAGGGGAGTTCGTGGTGGAAGATTATAGCGAGCGGATAAGTCGCACATATAATCCGGATTTAGGACTGAATATATACGATTTTGAAAGATAGTTGCCTATAAATATCGCTTGGAATACAGGATAATACATCATTCAGCTTAGATAATATATATCAAAAAAAGTTTATCAATTCTGTCACGTTAACTTTGCAACAGAAATAATTTAAAGACTATCAAATATGGATAAAGACAAGGATATGAGCCGCCGGAGATTCCTTAAAATGGCGGCATTGACAGGAGCTGCCATGTGTGTCGGGCCTACCTTGAACAAGGTAACGGCAGCAGAACGGGTATGGATGGGGAAACAACAAGTTGCAAACAACATCCCTGCAGGCATGGCGGCGGTGCGCACTCGGCGAACATTGGGACACGGAAATACGGCATTCACTGTTTCTGCAATGGGATATGGCTGTATGGGCTTGAACCATAACCACAGCCAGTACCCGAGCAGGGAAAAAGAAATCGCCCTGGTGCATGAAGCTGTTGAACGTGGGGTGACCCTTTTCGATACAGCCGAAAGCTACGGCTACCACATCAATGAAAAATTGGTCGGCGAAGCCTTGAAAGGATATACCGACCGGGTATTTGTGTCATCGAAGTTCGGACATAAGTTTGTAAACGGTGTGCAGATTAAAACCGAAGAGGACAGCACTCCGGCCAACATCCGCCGGGTTTGTGAAAACTCGTTGCGCAATCTCGGAGTTGAAACATTGGGCATGTTCTACCAGCACCGCATAGACCCGAACACACCGATTGAAGCGGTGGCTGAAACATGCAGCAAACTCATCAAGGAAGGTAAAATCCTGCATTGGGGCATGTGTGAAGTAAACGTTGATACCATCCGCCGTGCGCACAAGATATGTCCGGTTACGGCAATCCAAAGCGAATATCACTTGATGCACCGCATGGTAGAGACGAACGGAGTGTTGGAGCTGTGCGAGGATTTGGGCATCGGTTTCGTTCCATACAGTCCGCTGAACCGTGGTTTTTTGGGCGGTATGATCAATGAATATACCAAGTTTGATGTTACCAACGACAACCGGCAGACCTTGCCACGCTTCCAGCCCGAAGCCATACGCGCCAACTATCGTATTGTGGAAGTTCTTAACGCTTTCGGCCGTACAAGAGGCATTACCCCGGCACAGATAGCTTTGGCCTGGCTGATGAACAAGAAGCCTTTTATCGTGCCTATTCCGGGCACCACCAAACTCTCTCATCTGGAAGAGAACCTTCGTGCCTGCGACATCCGTTTCACGGCAGAAGAGATAGAAGAACTGGAAACAGCCGTAGCTGCCATTCCTGTGGTGGGTAGCCGCTACGATGCCTTGCAGGAGTCTAAAATCCCAAAATAATCCGTGTATGAAGAAACAGATATTTTACATGACGTTCATCGCTTTACTGTCGGGCTGTAATTGTTACAAAGGGAATATTCTGCAAATAGAGGAACAAGGCAGTTTTGCCGTAGGTGGCACCGTACTGACCGATTCATTGGGACACAAATACCACGGCGACCATGCTTATGTATTTTATCAGAAACCGGTTGATGCACGGAAATATCCGCTTGTTTTTGCACATGGTGTCGGCCAGTTTTCCAAAACATGGGAGACCACTCCTGACGGACGCGAAGGGTTTCAGAATATATTTCTTCGCAAAGGTTTCTCCACCTATCTTGTCGACCAGCCTCGCCGGGGAAATGCCGGACGGAGTACGGAAGCTGTCACACTGGAACCGGTATTCGATGAAGAAGAATGGTTTGGAAAATCCAGTGTAAGCTGCCCCCTAAAACCAAGCGATTCTGCCCCCTTAAAACATTCAACAATGCCCCCTTAAAAAGTCTTGACCGATGGGGTTATTATTATTTTAGTTTATTTCCCTCTGTATGCAGCCATTTTACGGACACTTTCTCCTGTCAGCTCAATCCGGTGCGCCGTATGTATAATACGATCCATAATGGCATCTGCTACTGTAGGGTCTCCGATTGCATCATACCAATTGTCCGTTGGCAGTTGCGAGGTGATGATGATGGACTTGCGCCCATGTCGGTCCTCTATTATATCGAGCAGGATGGGTCGTTCCTTGGCATCAAGGTTCACAAGGAAGAGGTCATCCAATATGAGCAGCGTGCTCCGTTCGATTCTCTTGAGTTCCGATTCCAGTGTGCCTTTTACTTTTGCCACCTTAAGCGTACCCATAAGTTTCGGAGCATTCGCATAATATGTCCGTATGCCCTTCTTGCAGGCTTCATACCCCATTGCTGTGGCAAGGAAGCTCTTCCCGGTACCGGATGACCCTGTGATGAAGAGGTTCTGTCCCTTGCGGATGAACTCCAGCGATGCAAGCCGCTCCATCTGATTGCGGTCAAGGCCACGCGGGATTGCATAGTCTATCTGCTCGAGGCAGGCCTTGTAGCGGAACGCCGCCCCGCGTATAAGGCGTTGGATGGCTGCATTGGCACGGTAGTCCCATTCCCTGGCAAGTAACATGTGCAGGAAAGAGTCGATTGTCATTGTTTCTGCCATAGTGGAGGTTAGGCTTTCAGTGAAGGCGGCGGCCATGCCGTGCAGCTTCATACGGTTCATCAGTTCGATTGTCAACGTGTTGCGGTCTTTTTCGACAGCTATCGGTGCGGTAAGATTATTTGTTTCCATTGTTGTCTCTATTTAAATGTTTTAATTGTGCGAAGTAGGCTGCTCCGCGGATGTTTTTGTGGATAGATGTTACGGGGACCTCATCGTCAATGTCGTCTTTTGACAGGAAGTCTGCATCATCCCCGCGTTCAAGGATCCGCCTTATCTCCTGATATCCGTATAGGCGCAGTTGCGTGGCGCATGCGCTTGCCGCCACCAACCGTTCCAGCCCGAAGGTCTTCTCCAACGCCATGATGCCTCTGCATGAACGGAACGCCGCGGGAGGATACTTCTTGAGTTCCGCCACCTTGCGCAGATACAGCAGCAGGACGTTATCTGTCTGGCCGGCCCGTTCGTAAATCTGTTCCAGATCCTTTTCATAACTTCCATGACGTCCGGGCAGTCCGTGGGCATCCTTGGTCGTATAGGAGTATGGCGTGTCATCGCGCTGGTGTGTGGTCACCAGACGCAGGCCATGATATATTTCCAGCGTGTCCGCATCATAGACAATCTCGACACGTTTGCCTATATACTCTTTCGGTACGCTGTAATGGTGAAGCCTGAAGGTGACATAGCCGTTACGCATTACTGTTGCGGAGCGTCGCTCTTTCATCTGATGGCGTATGGCGGGAAGCGGGCGGAGGCAGTCGGACTCAATCTGCTCGAACTGTTCCCGTCTGGACTGGGGACGCCCGCTCATCCTGCGTCCGTTGAAGGCCGAGAGCGATTCGGATATGGCCGCATTCAGAGACTCCAGCGAGTGGAATACAAGACCCTCGATGTCAGCGTAGACGGATCGGTAAAGTAGCTTCACGGCATTCTCCACCAAGGCCTTGTCCTTTGGATGACGTACCCGTGTGGGGTATACGGTACATCCGTAGTGTTCGGCAAATGCCGCAAACTCCTCGTTGATTACCGGCTCGTTACGGTCGCTGCGGGTTACCGCCGATTTGAGGTTGTCTGGTACGATCGCCATCGGAACCCCGCCGTAAAAATGAAGCGCGTTCTCACACGCCTTAATCAAGTCCTGTCTTGACTGGGACCAGACCGCCTCACAATAGGTATAGTGGCTGCACGGAAGTATGGCCACGAACACTTCAACGCTGCGACATTCACCGCTTTCACTGTCAACGACTTCCAGTTTGTCACCGGCGAAGTCGATATACATCTGGTCTCCGGCATAATGCTCGACATGGCCTACGACATGTGTCACCATACGGTAACGCATGAGATAGTTGCCGAAACTGGCATGTCTGTATCCGTCAGGATGGGTCTCGCGGTACTCTTCGTACAGGGTTTTCACTGTTACGCCTCGGCGGCTAAGCCGGGCAGCATACTCAGGAAGGAGTGCCTCAAGCTCAAGCTGGCGTTGTGACGGTTCCCTGTTACGGCCAACACCTTCAGAGAACATTTCCTGGATGCGAGCGGAAGGCATGGCGGCCAACTCCTTTATCGGTATACCACACTCTTGAAACAGGCGCACATATCTGCGCACCGTGTTGCGGGAAAGCTCAAAGCTCCTGCTTATCTGCTTTATCCCCATCCCCAATGCGTAACATTGGAGGATGTTTGCTATCTTTGTTGTCATAGTAGAAATGATTTTATCCCACCGGTCAAGACGGGAATCAAATCTACGAAAAATCCCCTGCCGGGCATTGCCAAGCAGGGGTATTTTTATATTGGAATCAAGGGGGTAGGATTATTTTAGCACAAGGGGGCAGAATCGCTTGGTTTTAGGGGGCAGCTTACACTGGATTTTCCATGGTTCAACCGTTTCCGTGTGGGAATCTATCCTGATTATTTCGAGGGTGTACAGTTCAGTCGCGACCGGGAAGCCTTAAACCAGTACTTCCGGCAGATGACGCCGACCATCGGACCTTTGGACTTCGATGTCTATTCCGATGCCTATGCTGCTCTTTTTGACAAAATCGGTCCGGCCATATTTGTCACTCATTCACAAGGCGGTCCGGTGGGTTGGTTTACTTTGCTCAAAACGAAGAACATCAAAGCCATTGTAGCATACGAACCCGGTGGAAGTGTACCCTTCCCAACCGGTCAAGTTCCCGAAGAAGGCAAAGTCTTGACACGGTCTAAAAAAACAGAAGGAATAGAAGTCCCTATGGCAGTTTTCAAGAGATACATGGAAATTCCCATCATCATTTACTATGGGGATAACCTGCCCGAAACAGACGAACATCCGGAACTTTACGAATGGACACGCCGTCTGCATCTCATGCGCAAGTGGGCCGAAATGCTCAATAAGCTGGGCGGTGACGTGACGGTCATTCATCTGCCCGATGTCGGTCTGCATGGGAATACGCACTTCCCGATGTCGGATTTGAACAATGTGGAAGTAGCTGACCTGCTGTCGAAGTGGCTGTATGAGAAACAGCTGGACAGATAGAAATTAACAGAGGATAACCCCAAAACCTAAATAAAAATAGTTATGAAACTGAAGTGCTTATTGGCAATGCTGCTCTTAACCTTCCTTTCGTGCAGCAACACTCCGGCTGTTGAAGATAAGATAGATTCGTTGCCTCACTCAGAGCCGGGGAAAACATTGATAGTCTATTTCTCATGGAGCGGACATACGCAAACTGTAGCCAACATTATCCATGAACTTATTGGATGCGACATGGTGGAGATTGAACCGGAAGAACCCTATTCTGATGAATATAATGAAGTGGTTGACCGTTTCAAAAATGAAAGAGACAATCATATTCTTCCAGCTCTGCGTACAAAAGTAGAGAATATGGATGATTATGATACATTGATTATCGGTAGTCCTATTTGGGGTGGTCTTCTGTCTTCTCCTGTAAAAAGTTTCCTGTCCGGTTATGATTTGTCCGGGAAAAAGATACTCCCATTCTGTACACATGGAGGAAGCGGAACAGCACAAAGTGTGGATAATATCCGCAAACTATGTCCCCATGCTGAAATATTGCTGTTTATGGCAGTCAAACTGCAAACTCTCGGAATGAAGTGAAAAAATGGCTGTCAGAAGCCGGATTTTCTGTCGAATTAAATTACGCCCGTTTAATAGTTTTAATACTGAAATGAAATATCCTTTGTTATCCGCACTCTTTCATCCCCTTTTTCAGAGATTTGCAGATAGACCAGTAGTTGAGATTAGGGAATATGAGATTGTCTTCCTGACAGGGTCGGTAACGCTCGATAATCTGCAAAGGAGTATCCAACAGTTTCACTTGGAACGGCACTTTTGTCTTGTACCGTTTGGACAATATCCACTTCTCACCATTCACTTCTACGATGTTGCTATTGGTTAGTTCCTTGATGTCCACGAAAGAGAGGGCAGTGAAGCTGGCGAAAACAAAAATGTCACGAATATAGAACAGTTGGACATCCCCAACTCGTGCGTCATCAACGTTTTCAGTTCATCTTCCGTCAGGAACTCACGTTCCGTCACATTAGGGCTGATGTGGAATTGGGCAAACGTTTTTTTCGGTATTAGTCCGTTAAAGTGCACACACATGACAACGCCTTTCAGCCACATGCATTTTTCCCATATCGTCCCGTTGTGAAGTCCCGCTTTCGTTGATAGGTAGGCTGCAAACCCCTTGATGAAGTCGGGCTTAATCTCCAGCATGAACATATCCGTCCGTCTGTAAAAAGACTTGATGAACGCTGCCACATGGTTTCTTGCCACCACCCGTGAACGGTGGTTGCCATTACCCTGTCTTTTCCGACACGCTTCTTGAATACTTCGTTCTCACGTCCGGACGCTTTGAGCAGTGTCTCATACTCACTGCCGATACCCTGATAAGCATTGCTCACCATTTCAGCCGTCACGAACGCTTCACGGTCGAATATACGCAGGTAGTGCTTGATGATTTGAGCCTTGATGTTGTCAAGGGCAAGGTTGATATCACGTACTTCCGCACTCTTGCCTTTCGCCCTGTTCCCTTTCACGTCCCAAAGCGTTTTCGGGATACTCTACTTATAGCTGAACTGCGTCACAATCCCGTTAATCGTTACCCGTCCTATGATGCGGACAATATCGTTTTTCTCCTTGTTGCCGTTCACGTAGAACAGCACTTTGAATGTACTTCTTGCCATACTCGTTTTTTAAGTTTAAAATTAAGTATCAATGAGTTATGCCTTGTAAACCAACCGAAGCCATACGGAGAAAAATTCAGCACGGAGTATCAAAAACCACCTTTCACGGGGTAATGATTTAGCAACCTTTCTACTTCATAAATTTACTTTTTTTTGCGTTACCTCGTTTTATGCCTTTGTCCTCATTTGTCCTCACAAACGCTTTATTCATAGCCGTTTTAAAAACATTTCCGCCTTTCTATTCCTCTTTTCCACAGATTTTTAGTAAATTTATATCCGTCTAATTTTTAAGGTCCTATGTTCAGACTCAATCTAACCAAACATTGCATAAAGTGGTACTGTTTCATCCAAATGCAACTGATGGACACGTTCGTACATTATTTTGTGCTTGTATCGTTATATCTATTGCAGCTATTATCTGTAGTTCATTTGTATCCATGGCCCATTACAGACAGGCGTTATTCAGTATGACTTATTTTTCCTCCCTGGTGTTTTTTTGTGGAGTATGCATTGCGCATTTGCGGCACCGGTCAAATATCCGGATAGAGACATAAACCGTACACGATGGAAATATATTTTTTCATTCTATGGTTTGTGGACTCCGTGACCATTCTCCCTTATATGTTAACCTATATGTATTGGGATACGAATATTGTCCATGTCATTATCCTCCTTTACATTTTTATTATTGTCAAATAGATAAGATACTTACGGAAGAGTGGGTTATGACCTATATACCTGCGGTATCATGGTCTGTTTTTCTGCTATTCTGCTATACTATATAGAGCTTAATGTACAGCTTGAGGATTTCAAAACATTCGTGACGGGCTTTGGTGGGCAGTAATTCTAAGACTTTAAATAAAGAAAAATTATGTACTGCACCCCAAAAGTTAGACACAAAACTTTTGGGGTTTTATTATGTCTACACAAAAAAGAAAACAAAAATCATTACAAGACTTGCTGTCTTATATGTATATGTTGGAAGATGGCATATCCTTTAATCACATCCACAAGAACTATGGGATAAATGAAGCACGACTAAAGGTTTTATGGTCACGCTATCAGAAAGAAGGAGTATCTGGATTGCAAAAATGTCCCAATATCAAGGCCGATTATGCATTAAAACACGATATTGTTCTTGATATTGAAGAAAATCATCTTACTTTGCACGAAGCCTCGCTAAAATATGGTGCAAGTCCTCAAAGGATAGGCGTATGGTTAAAGATTATGCGTACGGAGGGCATTGATGCTCTAAGTAAATGTAAAAAGCGTGGCAGACCGTCACATATGGGAAGACCGAAGAAGAATATCAAGCCACAGAGTGAACTGGAAAAACTCAGAAAAGAGAACGAGGAACTGCGACTGGAGGTAGCATTGCTAAAAAAAGTGAGAGCCTTAGTAGAGGAAAGGAACGCCCGACTACAAGGGATTGGGCGCGAGCCATCGAAGAACTAAGGCAGGATGGTTTTGCACTTGAGTGTATTCTCAAAATGGTAAATATGGCTCGCTCTGTATTCTATTACCATCTGTCACGCTTGAAGGACAACGATGGCTATGATGATACAAGGAAACGAATTAAAGCGATATATGACGACAGCAAAGGCCGCTATGGATACAGAAGGATTTGTCTGTCCTTGCGTAACGAAGGCTGCAATATCAATCATAAGACTGTACTGAAACTGATGTCTCATATGGAGTTGAAAGCCAAGCGAAAAAAACGTCACTATCACTCCTATAAAGGTCAGATAGGAAAGGTTGCACCTAATGTCATCAACAGAAATTTCTCTGCCGAAAGGCCTAACCAGAAATGGACAACGGACGTGTCACAGGTTTGCATAAAGGATGAGAAGCTGTATATATCTCCAATATTAGACATGTACAATGGGGAGATAATAACATATACACTCTCAAGAAGTCCTAACCTGAAAATGGTTACAGATATGCTTAAAAAGGCTTTTAAAAAGTATAAGAACCTTGATGGGCTATTGCTGCATTCAGATCAGGGATGGCATTATCAGCATGCACAATATCAACAGATATTGAAGAATAATGGTGTTATACAAAGCATGTCCCGTAAAGGCAACTGTCTGGATAACTCTATGATGGAAAACTTCTTCGCGCTGATGAAGAATGAATTATTGTATGTAAATCATTTTGATAGTCTTGACATGTTTGAGTCTGAACTAAAGAAATACATTGTTTGGTATAATACAAGAAGAATTAAGCTTAGATTAAAAGGTATGAGCCCGGCACAATACCGAGCTCACTACTATAGAGAGTTGAATCATCAATTTTAATTTAAAGTCCAACTTTTGGGGGGCACTTCATTAAGCCACCCCTTAAAAAAAAGAGATATTTCCTTTCAAAGAATTCATTTCTTTTATTACATTTGTATTAGTCTTTTGAAAATAGAAGATTTATAGTAAAGCGTTAAGGCATTATCCAAGTTCAGGAAATCCCCAATTTCGAAACAACAATTGGATAATACATTGGACGCTCCACGTTCTATCTATATAGATTTTTGTTATATATAGGCGTGGGGCTTTGTGTATTATATGTTGTTGAGTATGGGGATACTTCTGAACGGTAATACCAAAGTTCCCACGCTTAACTTTATATAAACACAACTCCAGGGAACAGGGTTGGCTTATAATAAACATTATGAAAGCAACTTGTTTTAAAAGCGAGACAACTGTCTCCAACGACTTTCCCCCTTTGTTTGTTACTGTCTTTTGTGGAATATTCTATCCTTTCATTTCCATTCCTGTCTCTTTCGGAACATACCGTTCATTATCATACAAATTACATGCCAAAGCACTTTTCTGCCTTCTCCTGCTATGGTACTAGATAATAGTAACTCCCCCTATCACATAGAGGAAGAACTTTGGTTACAGATACTTTCTCTGTCAAGAGAGTTGCAGGAGTGTAAAGCTAGTCTGCACCATAATACTTTGGACTGTATTTCCGATAAGATTGAAGGAATAGAAAGAGAACTGGATGTCTTATTGGATATTCTGCAAGGGAGGCAAGACAAAAAGACATCATAGTGCTATTTTTTATGACAATTTGTCTACGCCGATAAGTTATCCTATTATTTAAGCCTCGTTTAAGAATTCCGTTTTATGGGTTACCCACAATCGAATGGAATTTTTATATACTGAGAATAACACATGATATTAGTAATGGATTTTCAATATTCAGAGTGATAATGGATAAACGAATAGAAAACGCCATGAATGAGTTGATCAATACAGAAATATGGTCAACCGGTTTATACCTGTCATTGCAGGTTTATTTTGAAGATGAACGGCTTCCAATACTTAGCTCCTGGCTGAACTCCCAAGCACAGGACAATATGAACAAGGTTTATCAGATGATGAATCGGATATGCCATGATGGAGGATGTGTTGTAATCAATGAAATGAAACGGGATACACATGAATGGACAACGCCATTGAATGCCTTGAATGAATTGCTTGAACATGAGCAGTACATATCACGTCAGGTAAACACATTTCTCATATTATGCTGGAATGTAAGCATGTCCTTCCATTCTTTCATCAGCGGGCTGTATGCAGACCGTATATATGTAAGTACGGCATTTATGGAATTGTTACGTATCCTCGCCAAGGAAAACGAACGGAAACTACCTTATTTTTGACGGTATGGATTTAAGATTGATGTTATGCAAAATTTAATATTGCAGAATGCTATCTGGTATGTTTTTTGCGATATAATAATCGATAATAAACTATATGTCATCATGGATATATTTGTATATTTAACATTGTGTTTCACTTCGCTATTCACCTTGATGGACCCTCTTGGAGTGATGCCGGTATTCCTGCAAATGACTGATGGAATGGATACGAAAGAACGCAGATATATCGCCTTGAAAGCATGTACCATTGCATTTATCATATTAGTCCTTTTTACATTATCGGGCAGGTTTCTGTTTCATTTTTTCGGCATCTCAACAAACGGATTCCGGATTGTGGGAGGTATCATCATCTTTAAAATCGGATATGATATGTTGCAGGCACATTTTACCCATGTGAAACTGAATGAAACTGAACGAAAAGAATATTCCAAAGATATAACCATCACACCTCTTGCCATTCCGATGTTATGCGGTCCGGGAGCGATTTCCAGTGGAATAACATTGATGGAAGATGCTTCGGAATATACTTTCAAAATAGTATTGCTTGGCGTAATCGCTTTGGTCTGCATTCTTTCCTTCTTTATTCTGTGCGCGTCCACCCAGCTTTTAAAAATCTTGGGAGAGACGGGAAACAATGTGATGATGAGACTGATGGGACTTATTCTAATGGTGATCGCCGTGGAATGTTTTATCAGCGGGATACGTCCGGTATTAATTGAAATCTTGAAACAAGCCCATGCTTGTTCTTAAAGAAGAGAGATAATTTGGATTTATTATTAACATTAAAAGTTTGATTCATCATGACTGAAAAATTGCAAAATGCTCTGAATGAGCAAATCACAGCAGAATTATGGTCTGCCAACCTGTATTTATCAATGTCTTTTTATCTGGAAAGAGAGGGCTTTTCCGGAATGGCTCGCTGGATGCAGAAACAGTCTGCAGAAGAGACCGGGCATGCATATGCCATTGCCGGGTACATGATTAAGCGTGAGGCAACCCCGAAAGTAGACAAGGTCGATGTGGTTCCACAAGGTTGGGGTAACCCTGTTGAAGTATTCGAGCATGCTTTGGAGCATGAAAAACATGTTTCCAAACTGATTGATGAGTTGGTACAGGTAGCATCCGAAGAGAAAGACAATGCCACTCAGGACTTCTTGTGGCAATTTGTTCGTGAGCAAGTAGAAGATGAAGCGAATGTACTCAATATTGTTAGTCATCTGAGGAAAGCCGGAGACTGTGCTATCCTTTTTATGGATGCAAAACTGGGTGAACGGGAGTCATAAACCAGAATAATCAATAAAAATAAATAAAATGAAAATAGTAGATTTATTGGGAGGAAAGGCTGAGTACTACCTGAACCATACATGTAAGACGATAGACAAACAACTTATCCATATTCCGGGACCGGATATGATAGATAAGGTATGGATGAATTCCGACAGGAATATCCGTACATTGGAAAGTTTGCAGGCTTTATACGGACATGGACGTCTGGCCAATACGGGCTATGTATCCATTCTGCCTGTAGACCAGGGCATAGAACATTCTGCAGGAGCGTCTTTCGCCCCCAATCCGCTTTATTTCGATCCCGAAAACATCATAAAGCTGGCCATTGAAGGAGGGTGTAATGCCGTGGCATCCACATTCGGTGTGTTGGGCGCCGTGGCACGCAAATATGCACACAAGATACCTTTTATCGTCAAGCTGAACCATAATGAGTTGCTGACTTATCCGAACAGCTACGACCAGGTAATGTTCGGTACGGTGAAAGAGGCATGGAACATGGGAGCCGTAGCTGTCGGTGCTACCATTTATTTCGGTTCGGAACAAAGCCGCCGCCAGATAGTGGAAGTGTCACAGGCTTTTGAATATGCCCACGAACTGGGAATGGCTACTATTCTGTGGTGCTATTTGAGAAACAGCAGCTTCAAAAAGGATGGTACCGACTATCATGCCGCTGCCGACTTGACAGGACAAGCCAACCATATCGGGGTTACCATTAAAGCCGATATCGTGAAGCAGAAGCTCCCATCCAATAACGGCGGTTTCAAGGCTATCGGATTCGGAAAGACAAACGAGTGTATGTATTCGGAACTGACCACTGACCATCCGATAGACCTTTGCCGTTATCAGGTGGCGAATGGCTATATGGGACGTGTCGGATTGATTAACTCGGGCGGTGAATCCCATGGGGAATCCGACCTGCATGATGCTGTCGTAACGGCAGTAGTAAATAAGCGTGCAGGTGGTATGGGGCTGATCAGCGGTCGTAAGGCTTTCCAGAAACCGATGAAAGACGGAATTCAACTTCTGAACACCATTCAGGACGTATATCTGGATTCTTCAATAACCATTGCATAAAGAAGAAGTATCCATGAAAAGAATAGTGTTATTACGTCATGGCGAAAGTCTATGGAACAAAGAAAACCGTTTTACTGGATGGACGGACGTGGATTTAAGCGAGAAAGGAGTTGAAGAAGCCTGCAAGGCAGGCGATGCATTACGGGAGGCTGGATTTTCTTTTGAGGCAGCTTACACTTCTTACTTGAAACGTGCCGTAAAAACGTTGAACTGTGTCTTGGACCGGCTGGATAAAGACTGGATTCCGGTTGAAAAGACCTGGCGGCTGAACGAGAAGCATTACGGCATGCTTCAGGGACTGAATAAGAGTGAAACAGCGGTCCAATATGGTGAAGAACAAGTACACATCTGGCGAAGAAGCTATGACGTGGCTCCCGCTCCGGTAGGCAAAGATGATCCCCGTAATCCGGGCATGGATATCCGCTATGCCGGTGTACCAGATAGCGAACTTCCCCGTACGGAATCCCTGAAAGATACTATTGGGCGTGTCATGCCTTACTGGAAATGCATCATCTTTCCCGCATTGATGTATAAGGACAGCCTGCTGGTAGTCGCCCATGGTAACAGCCTGCGCGGAATCATCAAGCATCTCAAAGGAATTTCCGATACGGATATTTCCAACCTGAACCTGCCTACGGCAGTTCCTTATGTCTTTGAATTTGACGACAGGCTGGTTCTTGTCAAGGACTACTACCTTGGAAACCCGGAAGAGATACGGAAACGGGCAGAAGCTGTGGCCAAACAAGGGATGGCTAAAAAATAAAAATCTGTCTATCAAGCAGATGCTTTTTTTTAAGTTTTAATTATTAACTTTTAAAGAGGAGGTAAAAATGGTACCTGTAAAAACAAACCAGAATTGGTTACCGAGTATTTTTAACGATTTCTTTGACAATGAATGGATGGCAAGAGCAAACGCTACGGCTCCAGCCATCAATGTGATTGAGAATGAAAAGGACTACAAGGTAGAACTGGCAGCTCCGGGAATGACCAAGAATGATTTTAAGGTAAGTGTGGATGAAAGCAACAATCTGGTAATCTGCATGGAAAAAAAGGACGAGAAAAAGGAGGAGAAGAAAGACGGAAAATACTTGCGCCGTGAATTCTCCTATTCCCGATTCCAGCAGAGTATCCTGCTGCCGGATAATGTGGAAAAAGATAAAATTTCGGCCAAAGTGGAACACGGGGTCCTGTTTATCGATATTCCCAAAGTCGTAGATAAGAAGGTTCAGGAAACCACCAAAACTATTGATGTCAAATAAGATATCTTGATGAGACTCTACAGAAGGCATTTCTTATTATCAGGGAATGCCTTCACCCGGATATTTGAATTCCAAAATAAATATAATGAGAGGATTTGATTTCGATAAAGCGCTGGTAGCCCTTCAGAATGAACTGCATTGTTTTGCATATAAACTGACTGCTGACAAGGATGAAGCAGAAAACTTGTTGCAGGAAACAATGTTGAGGACGTTGGATAATAAGGATAAGTTTGATTCCGGTACGAATTTTAAAGGCTGGATGTATACCATCATGCGCAATGCATTTATCAATAATTGCCGGACAAAGAAAATACGAGGGAATTTATATGTATTATCAGAACCTGAATATCATTTCCTGTTAAGGGACGACTCTTTCATTTTCGTGGATAACGGGCATGATGCAAAAGAGATAAGGGAAGCCCTTAAAACATTGCCTAAAGCACATTATGTCGTTTTTATGTTGTACCGGAGTCAAATATCGGGAAATAGCCGCAAAGATAGGAGTGTCACTGAGTACGATAAAAAGCCGTATCTTTTATAGCAGAAAAAGGCTAAAACAGTTGCTTTCTAATTTTGCCTGATTAATTAAAATATAAAAAACAAATTATGGATAACAAGTATATTGGAATTCTGACTTCCGGAGGGGATGCTTCAGGAATGAACGCGGCTATCCGTGCCGTGACCCGCGCCGCCATTTTTAACGGATTTAAAGTGAAAGGAATTTATAGAGGTTACGAGGGGCTGATTGCCGGTGAAGTGAAAGAACTCACGACGGAAGATGTAAGTAGCATTATCCAGAGGGGAGGCACCATACTGAAAACAGCTCGCTCCGAGACTTTCACCACTCCCGAAGGACGCAAGAAAGCTTATAAGGTCATACAGAAAGAGAACATCAATGCTTTGATAATTATCGGTGGAGACGGTTCCCTGACGGGAGCCCGTATCTTTGCGGAGGAGTATGATGTGACGTGCATAGGATTGCCCGGCACCATTGACAATGACCTATATGGTACCGATTTTACCATAGGATATGATACGGCATTGAACACCATTGTGGAATGCGTGGATAAAATCAGGGACACGGCAACCTCCCATGACCGTATCTTCTTTGTCGAAGTGATGGGGCGTGATGCGGGCTTCCTGGCACAAAACAGCGCAATAGCTTCCGGTGCTGAAGCGGCCATCATCCCGGAGGACAGGACGGACGTGGACCAGTTGGAAACATTCATCGGGCGCGGATTCAGAAAGACGAAAAACAGCAGCATCGTAATTGTGACCGAAAGTCCTGAAAACAAGAATGGAGGTGCCATATATTACGCCGACCGGGTAAAGAAGGAATATCCCGGGTATGATGTCAGGGTTTCTATCCTGGGCCATCTGCAACGGGGTGGTGCTCCGAGTGCCAATGACCGTATACTGGCAAGCCGGCTGGGTGAAGCCGCAATCCAGGCCTTAATGGAAGGCCAGCGAAATGTTATGATAGGCATACGGAACAACGAGATTGTTTATGTTCCTTTTGTCCAGGCAATCAAAAAGGACAAGCCTATTGACAAAAGCCTGATCCGGGTCCTTAACGAATTATCGATCTAAAATAACCGTTAATATGTCAGAAGTTGCTCCTTTAATATCGGATCTTGCCATAATTCTGATTATTGCCGGTATTGTAACCGTCATTTTCAAGTGGCTGAAGCAACCGGTCATATTGGGCTACATTGTAGCCGGTATTATGGCGGGTCCTTCCGTTTCTCTGGTCCCGACTGTTTCCGATCCTGCCAATATCAAAATATGGGCGGACATCGGTGTCATTTTTCTGCTGTTCGCGATGGGACTGGACTTTTCGTTCAAGAAATTGATAAATGTGGGCATTACGGCTATCGTTGCCACTGTCACTATTGTATGTGGCATGATGTTCATAGGTTATACAGCGGGGAATGCAATGGGGTTCTCCCACATGAGCAGTATTTTTCTGGGTGGAATGTTGTCCATGTCGTCCACGGCCATCGTATTCAAGGCCTTCAATGACATGGGACTTCTCCAACAGAAATTCACTGGCATTGTCTTGGGGATTCTTGTTATCGAAGATCTGGTGGCTGTAGTGATGATGGTTGTTCTTTCCACGTTGGCGGTAGGCAAACATTTTGAAGGGAAGGAGATGCTGGAAAGTATATTGAAGCTGGCCGCTTTCCTGATTTTCTGGTCGGCA
The DNA here is from genome assembly GCF_000187895.1 of Phocaeicola plebeius DSM 17135. GTDB lineage: Bacteria > Bacteroidota > Bacteroidia > Bacteroidales > Bacteroidaceae > Phocaeicola > Phocaeicola plebeius. The sequence goes on from NZ_DS990134.1 coordinate 16,700, forward strand.
TTGGGTATCTATCTGATACCTACCCTGCTGAAGAAGATACGCCGTTTCACCAGCAACGAGATTTTATTGATAACCTCTCTGGGACTTTGCCTGGGAATGGTGATGATTGCGACAAAAGCGGGATTTTCTGCCGCATTGGGAGCCTTTGTCATGGGGTCCCTGCTGGCAGAGACCGTTGAAGCGGAAAAAATCGTACATATCGTACAGCCGGTAAAAGACCTGTTCGCTTCCATATTTTTCGTGTCGGTAGGAATGATGATCGATCCTGCCATGATGTGGGAATATGCCGTCCCTATTTTCATCCTGACATTGCTGGTACTGTCCGGTCAGGTACTGTTCGGGAGCTTTGGTGTCTTGCTTTCCGGCCAGCCGTTGAAAATTGCCATACAGTCCGGCTTTTCACTGACACAGGTCGGTGAATTCGCATTCATCATCGCATCTTTAGGCGTCAGTCTGAATGTTACGGACAAGTATCTCTATCCGGTCATAGTGGCAGTATCTGTCATAACGACTTTTCTTACCCCCTATATGATACGGCTTTCGGAACCAGCATACCGGTTTATAGACATCCACATGCCTGAATCCCTGAAAGATTATCTCGTACACTATACGTCCGGGGCAATGACTGTAAAACACCAGGGTACTTGGCATAAACTGATCCGGTCTATGCTGGTGTCTGTCACACTCTATCTGGTCGTATGCGTTTTTTTCATCACTTTATATTTTTCCTATGTGCATCCTTTGATTAGGAAAAGTCTGCCGGGAATGGAAGGGAACTTGTTGGGCTTCATCATCATCTTTCTTGTCATATCCCCGTTTCTATGGGCCATCATCATGAAAAGGAACAATTCAACCGAGTTCCGTAAACTCTGGACGGACAACAAGTTCAACAGAGGGCCTTTGGTATCAATAGTACTTGTCAAAATACTGATCTGCACGATTATCATGATGAGTATCATTACCCATCTTTTCAATGTTGCCTTGGGAGCCGGGTTGGTAGTCTCTTCCATTATCATTGCCGTCATTTATTTTTCCAAGCGGATCAAGAAACGGTCGCTGACTATAGAGAGACAATTTATGGCAAACTTTCAGGGGACGGACGGGAATGGACTTTCTACAGAAAGTGATACAGGCTCCACCCTTGGCAGCAATATCCCGTTCAAGGAATTACATTTGGCGGATTTCACAGTATCCCCTGATTCCATATATGTGGGCAGAACATTAAAAGAAAGCAGCTTGCGCACCTTGTTTCAGATAAATGTGATTTCAATCACCCGTGGAGAAAAACGCCTAGATATACCACAAGGGGAAGAACATCTCTATCCATATGACAAGGTTACGGTCGTAGGTACGGACCGACAGTTGGAAAGCTTCCGGACATCCATGGAGCAAAAGAAGGTAGAAAGGAACGGGAACGGAACATCCTCGCAGGATGAGATGGAAATAGGGCAATTTCCTGTCGAAGGAGGTTCACCATTGATCGGAAAGACGATCCGGGAGGCAGACATATCGGATAGCATCATTATCGGAATAGAGAGGAGTACCGTGAATATTATGAATCCAGACCCTGATACAATTTTCAAGGAGAATGATACGGTATGGATTGTCGGTAAACGAAAAATAATAAAAGGACTGAATAAAGATTAGGACTTATTTAATTAAAATGTCATGGAATATTCAAGTTATAATGTAAATACCCCTCAGTGGAGGGAGATTACAGTAGGTTCACATCTTCCTGCAGAACTGCGAAAACTTGCAGAAATCGCACATAATCTCTGGTGGACATGGAATGATGACGCAAAGAAACTGTATTGTGATTTGGATTCGGAACTTTGGAAAGAGGTGGAACAGAATCCGGTATTGTTTCTGGAGCGGATAAATTATGAGAAGCTTGTAGCGCTGGCACATGATGAGAACTTTGTCTATAAAATGGATGCCGTCTATTCCGCCTTCAAAAAATACGTAGATGTGGAACCGGATCACCAGCGCCCGTCAATAGCTTATTTCAGCATGGAATACGGCTTGGATGAAGTCCTTAAGATATATTCCGGCGGTTTGGGAATGTTGGCGGGGGATTACCTGAAAGAGGCGTCGGACAGCAATGTGGACCTTTGTGCCATAGGACTTTTGTACCGTTACGGTTATTTTGACCAGTCGCTTTCCATGGACGGCCAGCAGACAGTCAATTATAAAGCGCAGAATTTCGGGCAGCTCCCGATTGAAAAGGTAATGCAACCGGATGGGAAACAACTGGTAATCCACGTCCCCTATGCCGACAGTTTTGTGGTACATGCCAATGTCTGGAAAGCCAGTGTGGGGCGTATTCCCCTTTATCTGCTGGATACGGACAATGAACTCAACAGCGAGTTTGACCGCCCTATCACTCACCATCTGTATGGAGGCGACTGGGAGAATCGGCTAAAACAGGAAATACTGCTTGGCATAGGCGGGATGATAACGCTGAGAGCTTTAGGTATAACGAAAGATGTATATCACTGTAATGAGGGGCATGCCGCACTGATCAATATCCAGCGGCTTTGTGATTACATAAATGGCGGCTTGAATTTCGGGCAGGCCATGGAGCTGGTACGTGCTTCCTCACTTTATACCGTACATACTCCCGTACCCGCTGGTCATGATTATTTTGACGAAGGGCTTTTCAATAAATATATGAAGGGATATCCTGGCAAGTTGGGTATAACCTGGGATAACCTGATGGATCTCGGGCGTCACAATCCGGGAGACAAGGAGGAACGTTTCTGCATGTCTGTCTTCGCCTGCAAGACCTGCCAGGAGGTAAACGGTGTCAGCAAGTTGCATAAATCGGTATCCCAGCAAATGTTTGCGCCGATCTGGAAGGGATACTTCCCGGAAGAGAACCATGTGGGTTATGTAACCAACGGGGTACATCTGCCTACCTGGTGTGCGGCAGAATGGAAAAAGCTTTTCAAGGACAATTTTGATGAGAATTTTTTCTGCGACCAGTCCAATCAGAAAATCTGGGAGGCCGTCTATGGCATCCCGGATGAAGAGATATGGAATACCCGGTTAAAACAGAAAGCAAAATTGCTGGACTATATCAAAAGCAAATGCAGCAAGGACTGGCTCAGGAGTCAGATTGATCCGGCATTGAGCGTTTCCATTTTTGAGAGATTCAATCCCGATGCTCTTCTAATAGGCTTCGGACGCCGTTTTGCTACATATAAGAGGGCTCATCTTCTGTTCACGGATATAGACCGACTTGCCAGGATTGTGAATAATCCGAAATATCCGGTACAGTTCATCTTTGCAGGCAAAGCCCATCCCAATGACGGTGCCGGGCAGGGGCTGATCAAGCAAATCGTGGAAATATCCCGGCGTCCGGAATTTTTAGGTAAAATCATATTCTTGGAGAATTACGACATGGACCTGGCACGCCATCTTATCTCGGGGGTGGATATTTGGATGAACACCCCTACGCGGTTGGCAGAAGCTTCGGGTACGTCGGGCGAGAAGGCATTGATGAACGGTGTGCTTAATTTCTCCGTGCTGGACGGTTGGTGGTATGAAGGATACCGTAAGGATGCTGGATGGGCACTGACTGATAAAAGGACTTATCAGAATGAACAGTACCAAAACCAGCTGGATGCCGAAGCCATCTATTATTTGTTGGAGCATGACATCCTGCCACTGTATTACGAGCATGGGGGGAAGAACTATTCGGAAGACTGGGTCAAGTATATCAAGAACTCAATCGCACAAATCGCTCCCCATTTTACCATGAAAAGACAGTTGGACGACTACTATGACAGGTTCTATAACAAACTGTCAGAGCATTTCCACATTCTGGCAGCCGACAACTTTGCGAAGGCGAAAATGATGGCTGACTGGAAAGCAAACGTCCGAAGCAGATGGGATGCCATAGAAATCAAATCCATAGAGGCAGGGAATGGGCTGAATGCCACGGTTGAAGCCGGAAAGGAATATGAGGTGACGGTTGTCGTTGATGAGAAAGGCCTGGATGACGCAATCGGAATAGAATCGGTCATTATCAGGCGTGAAGACGGTCAGGATCACATATATGAGGTTATTCCCCTTTTGCCGGTTTCCAAGAATGGGAATTTATATACCTTTAAGGCGACATCCGGCATTTTCAACGCTGGAAGCTTCAAGCAGGCCTTCCGTATGTATCCCAAGAATGCTTTGTTACCTCACCGACAAGATTTCTGTTATGTACGATGGTTTTAATGAACAGTAAAAGGATATGCAAAAACAACGTATGAGCGGGCAAAATCAAAAAACAGATAAACGGATAGCATGGCCGATCATCATCATGAACTTCACGGGAGTGTATGACTACGAGGCGTTTGCCTGGAACAATAAATTTATATGGCTGGATTGTCGTCATCTTTATGGTACAGATGGCTACTGTGACAGGGAGGGGGCTTTGGCTTTGAAGGGGATGATTGCTGATTATCCGGCGGAGGGAGTCCATTTCATCGATTCAGGCAATTATCATTATTTGACTAAATTCTGGACAGACAAACTTGAAACTCCGTTTTCGCTGATTGTGTTCGACCACCATCCCGATATGCAGCCACCGTTGTTTGACAACATACTTTCTTGCGGAAGTTGGGTAAAGGATATATTGGACCATAACAACAACTGCAAGAAAGTAATTATCGTAGGTTCTTCAGACAAACTGATACAGGCTGTGCCGAAAGGATATGAAAGACAAGTTCGGTTTTACAGTGAAACTACGCTCATGCACGAAGAGGGTTGGCAGAACTTTTCTTCCGGACATATCAACGGACCGGTTTACATTTCCATAGACAAGGATGTCTTGAATCCGGCTTCGGCAGCAACAAACTGGGATCAAGGTTCTCTCAGCTTATGGGAATTGGAGAAACTGCTGGCTGTTATTCTTCAGAAAGAACAGGTAGTAGGCATTGACATCTGTGGGGAATGCTCCACAACACTCAATCTTTTTGAAGAAAAACGGGAAACCGTCATGGATAGCCAGGCAAACAAAGAATTGCTCAGATTTATCCGGTCATCCTCCGGCCTTCAATAGAATTAGTTTTTTTGTTATTATAATTATCATATAAAAATAAAATAATTTAGCTTTATGGAAACAATTGTTCGTAGAATTGGACTTGTTGCACACGATGCAATGAAAAAAGACATGATAGAGTGGGTTCTCTGGAACTCGGAACGTCTGATAGGACATAAATTCTATTGTACGGGTACAACCGGTACACTAATTAAAAAAGCCCTTGAAGAAAAACATCCTGAAATCAAATGGGATATCACAATCCTGAAATCTGGTCCTTTAGGAGGTGACCAGCAAATTGGTTCGCGGATCGTAGAAGGAGAAATAGACTATCTGTTCTTTTTTACAGATCCGATGACACTACAGCCGCATGATACGGATGTGAAAGCATTGACCAGACTGGCTGGAGTTGAAAATATTGTTTTCTGCTGTAACCGTTCGACTGCGGACCACATTATTACGAGTCCCTTATTCACTGACCCAACTTACGAACGTATTCACCCGGATTACACCAATTACACGCAGCGTTTTGAAAACAAGGGAATCATATCTGAAGCAGTGGAGCAAGTGAAAAAGCGGAGGAATAAAAGTGAGAATAACATTTCTAAATGAACTGTAATAAGTAGTAGAATATTTATAAGGCTATCTAAGAAACAAGTTGTTTACATCTTTCAGAATAGGTATCAGCTGAATAGTAATCTGCTAAGTTTGTGTCAAAACGTTGGCACAAACTCTTTTATATTTTACAGTTCTGCTATATTTTCTTTTGGCTATGCTGCTTTTTCCAGGGGCAGCGGATTTTTCCGGTTGGCAAGCTTTCCTTTAAGCGTATAGCCTAGCCAGTCTGAACATGAAGAATTTCAGATCAGCCACCCCTCTAAACTGGCTTCGAAGAGCTTTGATTTTAGCATTGAACGACTCCGCTGAAGCATTTGTCAATCGTTCTTCAAAATTTTAGGGGAAATACCTAAAGATACAAAAAGCCAACTAATTCGCAATACTTTTAGTATGAATTAGTTGGCTAATTTTATAGGATTTACTGAATATCCCCTAGTTAAAACAGCTATGCACAATTCCTTTTATTCCGTTTTCAGGTATATGGCATACAAATTGTCAATAATACCATCTGCTAAGCCAATGACCGGAACATGGATATACTCAGCTTTGACAATACCTGCAATTATCAGAAATATCTCAGCGGCGGGAACAATAACATCTGCACGGTCAGTTTTCAGATTAAATTCTTCCATGCGCTGTTATACCGGCACCACGAGTGACCGTTTCTCCGGATGGTATGAATTTGAAGTATCAACATAAAATCGGATTGTTATGGAAACCGTATGTTTTGAAAGGAAGGCGTTCGAGGAATTTGCCATGAAAATCGAACGGTTCATACATAGGGTGGAGGGAATCCCCATCTGGATTTGAAAGGCGTGAAGAGGACGGCTGGCTGGCTCGACCACCAGGATGTCTGCCTGAAGCTGAAAATCAGCAAGCGCACCTTGCAGACCTTGCGGGATAACGGCACGCTCGCCTATACCAAGATAGGCAACCGTACCTATTACCTGCCGGAAGACGTGGAGCGTATCGTCACGAAAGTGGAGGACAGACGCAAGGATGCACGCTACAGGGGGCACACCATTTGAAGGAATTGAACTGAAGTATCAACAAAAGACAAATGAGCAGTATGTATAATAGAGTTTATATCGAATAATTGATTAAAGCGTTCTTTGATTTATCTTTGTGATCTAAAAAGTTCAATTGATGTATTACGACAAGATTCGCCACCGTCATAGCCAAGTGCTTGCTGCGACAGGATTAACTCCTGCAGAGTTTGACGCTTTGCTAATAACTTTCAAGTACCATTGGGATGAATATTACAGCCATTTTACCTTGGAAGGTAAAGTGCGCCAACGTATATCTTACAACAGTGTTGTCTCTGATTCAGGACAAAATGTTCTTCATATTGGTATATCTGAAGATCAATCCCCTTCAGGAACTCCATGCTATTCAGTTTGAGATGACCCAGCCCCAGGCCAATAGATGGATTCACCTTCTTTCTGAGATTCTCCGGCGTACATTGAAAACGCTTGGTGAATTGCCTGACCGTAACTCCAAACGTCTGATACACATTCTTCAAGGGTGCGAAGAAGTCTTGTTGGACGGAACCGAGCGACCTATTCAGCGTCCTTTGGATGAAGACTGGCAGTCTGCATGCTATAGTGGTAAAAAAAACTCATAGCATAAAGAATAACCTGTTATGTACTAACAATCTTCGGATTGTATGGTTGAGCTCCACATACAAAGGTCATGTCCATGACAAAAAGATTTGTGATGAAGAACCTCTTCTACTTCCCAAAGGTATTAGGCTCTGGCAGGATACAGGTTTCATCGGACACAAACCGGATGGAGTTGAAATATGCATGCCCAAAAAGAAACCTAAAGGGAAAGAGCTTACTTGTGTTGAAAAACAAGAGAACAAGCGGATTTCCGGAGTTAGGATTAAAGTGGAGCATGCCATAGGTGGTATGAAAAAATGCCGTATTGTCAAAGAACGATTCAGATGCCATAAATTCGGTTTCGAAGATATGGTGATTCTTATTGCTTGTGGATTACACAACTTCAGAATCAGTCACAAAATGAGTCATATAACAAATTAATCTATATAATGTTTAATGAATTGAAAACGAAAGACGATGCGTGGATGCAGTCCATCCACGAGCGTATCGACCGGCTGTCGGCGATGATTGACGGCATTTTCGGAGATGGCGCGGTTCCGCCAAAAGAAGACGTGTACCTGTGCGACAGTGAGGTGGCGTGTATGCTGAAAGTCAGCCGCAGGACATTGGGCGAGTATCGGAGCAACGGCACGCTGCCTTACTATGTACTTGGTGGCAAGGTCTTGTACAAGAGGAGCGAGATCGAGCAGGTGTTGGAACGGGAATATAGGAGTGTCGGCAAGGCGCGGGGAAGCGGATGAAGATTCCATTTACCTGTTTTTTACGCACTTGTACAGGCTGCGGGCATTAAGACTGTCCGCATAAAGGCTGGACGTTTGCGTGCGCCAGCCACAGACTGTTTTTTAGAGGTGAGGGAGTTTGCCGTCTGGAAAAAGAACCTCTTTTTGGACTTTGGCACAAAGTCGTCCCCTGCCCGGTATCAGACTGTAATTCCTGTATGCAATCCTTTTCTGACTGTTCTCGTAACAGTCTGTTTCAATCCTGCCTGACCTTTGTTTACTTTTCATAAAGAGACTGTACCGCCTTTGTGACCGGGATATGAAACCGAAAGATTGTTTTTGACGGTTGCTAAAAAAGAAAAATCAAAGGTGTTTTGCATGTTCCGTAAAAAATCGTACCTTTACATAAAGTGAGTTGCACATCAACGCAATTGATGCAAGTATGTAGAAACCAGAACGGTTGCCAACTCGTTACCTCGTTTTTTGATGATCCGCATAAACTTTTATTCTTAGCGGATTATGTGATTCTTTCAAAAATAATCTCTATTTTGGGAATACGGCTTTCTGAATATCGGAAATTCTATGTGCCTGCCGTTTTACATCCCCTCCCTACAATCTACAACGACATGCTATCAGAACACTTCCCCATAAAATTTCTATTTTTCCTGTGAAATTATTCTCTTATTCAAAAAAAATAGTATCTTTGTCCTATAAAAGTTGTTCATAAGTATGAGACTGTAAAGTACTGAAATTAGCACAATCTCCAAATCGTTACCTTAGACTTTTCAGAACTTCCATAAGCGTTTGTCTTTCAAATTAATCCATCAAATTGATAAGAATTTAAAGTAAAAAACAATGCCGAATAACAGTTTGTCATAACATTCCCTACGGAAAAATCGTTATCTTTGCACGGCTTTTTATAAGATAAATAGTTTTATTACATCATCTAAGGTATATTTATGAGTAAGAAGATTCTACTTAGCTGGCTTTTCATGGCCATTTTATGCTTGCCGGTACTGGCTCAGATACAGGAACCGGTAAAGTTTAAGACTGAATGGAAATCGGTTTCTGCTGATGAGGTGGAAATTGTATTTACCGGAAAAATGGAAAAGGGATGGCATGTATATTCTACCGACCTGCCTGAAGGAGGTCCTATTTCGGCTACTTTCAATACGGATAAGATTGAAGGGGCAGAGGTGGTTGGAAAACTGAAACCTGCCGGTAAGGAAATTGACAAGATGGACCCGATATTCGGTATGCAGGTTCGTTTCTTTGAAGGTACGGCTACCTTTGTGCAGAAAATCAAGTTGAAAGGTGGAAAATATGAAGTGAGCGGTTATCTGCAATATGGTGCTTGTAATGACGAAAATTGTTTGCCTCCTACTAATGTAGAGTTTTCTTTCAAAGGGGAAGCTGCTGGAAAGCAAATAGCGGAAGAAGCGGTCGCAACGACAGAGGACCTGGCGTTAGCAGATACGGCATCGGTGGATTTGGTTCCGCTTCGCATTGGTGAAGATACGGCTGCGGGCGAAGCTGCTGACTACTGGAAACCGGTTATTAAGGAATTAAGTTCATTCGGTGAAAACGTGAACAATGAGTCTCATTCATGGATTTATATCTTTTTTGCCGGATTTGTAGGCGGACTGCTGGCATTGTTTACTCCTTGTGTATGGCCGATTATTCCAATGACTGTAAGTTTCTTCCTGAAACGTACCAAGGATAAACGAAAGGGTATTCGGGATGCCTGGACGTATGGTGCTTCTATCGTAGTGATTTATGTTACTTTAGGTTTGGCCATTACGTTGATTTTCGGTGCCAGTGCCTTGAATGACTTGTCTACGAGTGCGGTATTTAATATCTTGTTCTTCCTGATGCTGGTGGTTTTTGCCGCTTCTTTCTTTGGGGCATTTGAAATTACCCTTCCGTCGAAGTGGAGCAATGCGGTAGACAGCAAGGCAGAACAGACTACCGGATTGTTGAGTATTTTCCTGATGGCTTTCACGCTATCATTGGTTTCTTTCTCTTGCACCGGTCCGATTATCGGTTTCTTGCTGGTGGAAGTATCTACTTCTGAAAGTATCGTGGCACCGGCCATCGGAATGTTGGGATTTGCCATCGCACTGGCTCTGCCGTTCACTTTGTTTGCACTCTTCCCGTCATGGCTGAAGTCCATGCCGAAATCGGGAGGCTGGATGAATGTCATCAAAGTGACACTGGGATTCCTGGAACTAGCATTCGCTTTGAAGTTCCTTTCTGTAGCCGATTTGGCTTACGGTTGGCGTCTGTTGGATCGTGAAACCTTCTTGGCATTGTGGATTGTGATTTTTGCGTTGCTGGGTATGTATCTGCTGGGAAAAATCAAATTCCCGCACGATGATGACGATACAAAAGTAAGTGTGCCCCGTTTCTTTATGGCACTTGCTTCTCTGGCATTTGCCGTATATATGGTACCGGGCTTGTGGGGTGCCCCGTTGAAGGCAGTGAGCGCTTTTGCTCCTCCTATGCAGACACAGGATTTCAATTTATATAAGAATGAAGTGCATGCGAAGTTCAATGACTTTGATGCCGGAATGGAATATGCCCGTCAGCAGGGAAAACCGGTGATGATTGACTTCACAGGCTATGGTTGTGTGAACTGCCGTAAGATGGAACTGGCTGTATGGACAGATCCTACAGTAAGCAAGCTGTTGAACGAAGACTACGTGCTGATTACGTTGTATGTGGATGAAAAAACCAAATTGCCAGAACCGGTGAAGGTGATGGAAAACGGTACGGAACGTACACTGCGTACGGTGGGCGATAAGTGGAGTTACTTGCAGCGCTCCAAGTTTGGAGCTAACGCACAGCCTTTCTATGTGTTGCTCGACAATGAGGGAATGCCGTTGAACAAGTCTTATTCGTACGATGAGGATATTCAGAAATATGTGGAATTCCTGCAAACAGGATTGAAGAACTATAAAAAATAATCAGTATGATTGCACAAGCAGAAAGAGAGCGTATCATCGCACTCATTCAGCGAGAAGTAGTCCCTGCCATCGGTTGTACGGAACCGGTGGCTGTGGCTCTTTGCGTGGCTAAGGCTACGGAAGTATTGGGGAAGTGTCCGGAAACGATTACCGCACGTCTGAGTGCTAACATCTTGAAAAATGCCATGGGAGTAGGTATTCCTGGTACGGGCATGATTGGTTTGCCCATTGCCATCGCACTGGGGGCCTTGAAAGGTAAGTCGGAATATGGACTGGAAGTCCTGAAAGACATCACTCCCGAGAGTGTGGAAGAAGGAAAACAGATGATAGCCGGTCAAGGCATTAAGATAGAACTGAAGGAAGGTATCGAAGAGAAACTGTATATCGAGGTGGTTTGTTCGGCCGGTGGAGATGAGGCTATGGCTATTATCAGCGGAGGACATACGAACTTTGTGTATGCAGAGCGGAACGGTCAGGTTTTGTTCGATCATAGAACCAAGACGGGAGCTGAAGCAGATACAGAAGAAGTGGACTTGAATCTGAGCAAGGTGTACGACTTTGCTACTACAACTCCGCTGGATGAGATTCGCTTTATTCTGGAGGCCAAACGCCTGAACTTACAGGCGGCGGAACGTTCGTTTAAAGGAAATTACGGGCATGAACTGGGAAAAACCTTGCAGAGCAGCCGCAGTGAGCAGAGTATCATGGGAAGCAATACATTTACGCACATTCTTTCGTACACATCTGCTGCATGTGATGCCCGTATGGCAGGAGCCATGATTCCGGTGATGAGTAATTCCGGTAGTGGAAACCAGGGAATTGCTGCCACACTTCCGGTCGTAGTTTTTGCGGAAGAGAATCATAAGACAGAAGAAGAACTGATTCGTGCCTTGGTACTTAGTCATCTGACGGCTATTTATATCAAGCAGAATCTGGGACGTCTGTCGGCTTTGTGCGGTTGTGTCGTGGCGGCTACAGGAAGCAGTTGCGGAATTACTTACCTGATGGGAGGGGAGTATAAGCAGGTAGCTTATGCTGTGCAGAACATGATTGCTAATCTGACAGGTATGATTTGCGACGGTGCCAAGCCAAGCTGTGCTTTGAAGCTGACCAGTGGAGTATCTACCGCTGTGTTCTCTGCCATCCTGGCCATGGAAGGAAAGTGTGTGACTTCAGTAGAAGGTATTATTGAAGACAATGTGGATTTCAGTATCCGTAATCTGACGAAAATCGGTTCTGAAGGCATGAACGAGACCGACAAGCTGGTGCTCGACATCATGACGCACAAGCATTGTGATTGAGTTGTTCCGGTAATGAAACAGACTACAGACGCGAATTATATACAACAACTCATTACTGAAGGTGAACATGTGCATCAGGATTTCAAATTTGCCATTTCCGATGCCCGGAAAATAGCGAAGAGTTTGTCGGCTTTTGCCAATACCGGAGGGGGAAGGTTGCTTATAGGGGTAAAAGATAACGGGAAAATAGCAGGAATACGTTCGGAAGAGGAGCTTTACATGATAGAAGCTGCAGCTACAATGTATTGTAAGCCTGCCCTACAACTTGAAAACCAATTATATAGGGTGGAAGGCAAAGATGTACTGGAGGTTTATGTTCCCGAAAGCAAGGAGAAGCCTGTCTATGCCCTCGATGAAGACAATCGGCCCAAGGCTTACTTGCGCATTAAAGATGAAACAATCTTGGCCACTCCGGTCCACTTGAACGTGTGGTTTCACAATAAAAAAGAAGTGGTTGTGACTTATACAGAGAAAGAACAGTCTATATTAAACCTGGTGGGGCAGCACGGCGAATTGACGTTGAATAAGTGTGTCAGGCTTTCAGGGCTTCCGCGGAAGCTGGTGATTGGCTTGCTGGCAGATTTTATTCGTTTTGACTTGGTGGAACCGGTATTCCGAGAGCATACATTTTATTTTAAACTCAAATCTGATTAATAAATTTCATGGAGCTATTCACGAATATCATAAATGAAGCCAACTATGTCTTGTGGACTTATGTCCTGGTAGTCATGTTGCTGGGATGCGCCATCTGGTTCAGTGTTAAGACTCGTTTCGTACAGTTCCGTATGTTGGGTGAGATGATCCGGTTACTGGGTGATTCGACTGCTAAGATAAACGGACACGAGAAACATATCTCTTCTTTTCAGGCTTTTGCCATTTCGCTGGCAAGCCGTGTTGGAACCGGCAATCTGGCTGGTGTGGCTACAGCCCTTACGGTAGGTGGACCGGGAGCGATTTTTTGGATGTGGATTATTGCGTTGCTGGGTTCCAGCAGTGCCTTTGTGGAATCTACGTTAGCCCAGCTTTTTAAAGTCAAAGGAAAACATTCCTATGTCGGAGGTCCTGCCTATTACATGGAACGTGGATTGAAGAAACGTTGGATGGGAGTACTTTTTGCGGTACTGATTACGATCACGTTTGGTCTTGCATTCAATTCGGTGCAAAGTAATACCATGAGTGCTGCCTTGCAAAGTGCTTTTTCTGTAGAGCCTTTGAACTCAGGAATTGTCATTTCGGTATTAACCCTTGTCATCATTTTTGGAGGTGTACATCGTATTGCTGCTATCAGTAGTGTCATTGTTCCTGTCATGGCTGTCGGTTATATTGCATTGGCTTTGTTTGTTGTATTGGCTAACATTGACCGTATTCCAGCAGTTGTTGAACAAATTGTCGGTAATGCTTTTGGCTGGCATCAGGCCGTTGGTGGCGGAATAGGAACGGCTCTGATGCAAGGGATTAAACGGGGACTTTTCAGCAATGAGGCTGGTATGGGATCTGCTCCCAATGCTGCGGCAACGGCTCATGTAACCCATCCCGCTAAACAAGGATTTATTCAGGCACTGGGAGTGTTTACAGATACTCTGCTTATTTGTTCCTGTACAGCTTTTATCATTTTGTTCGGTGAGGATTATATTGGTAGTGGCCTGGATGGTATCCAGCTGACCCAAGCAGCGCTGACCAGTGAGGTTGGTAATATCGGAGGCATCTATGTTGCCATTGCTACTCTTTTTTTCGCTTACAGCAGCATTTTAGGAAACTATTATTACGGAGAAGCTAATATCCGCTTTTTCACTTCTCGTCAGTGGCCGGTAGTTTTATACCGTATGTTGGTTGGCGGGATGGTTTTGTTTGGCTCATTGGCAAGTCTGAATCTGGTATGGAACTTGGCTGATGTTACTATGGCTTTAATGTCCATTTGCAATCTGATTGCAATATTCTTGCTTGGCAAATATGCTTTTCGCTTGCTCGATGATTACTTGGTACAGAAGCGGAAAGGCATCAAAAGTCCAGTCTTTCACAAAGAGCAGATGAAAGATATTGAGCAGGATTTAGAATGTTGGTAACTATTTTCGTATCTTTGCAAATCAAAAAACAATAAAAAGTACAAGTATGAGTATATTTTCAAAACTATTAGGCAAGAAAACAGCAGAAGGTGCTGATGAAACGGTACGTGTGGGCGGAATGGAAGATTTCATGACGTTGATTCGTGTGTATTATCAGGCAGTAATGGCGGCTCAGCTGGGTATCAGTAACATTAACTTTCTGCCGGATTTGGCTGTATTTAAACGTACATTGAAGGTTCCTACGCAGAATAACAAACTTGGTATCGCAGAGCGTACACGCTGCCGCAAGATGCTGATGGATATTTATGGTCTGCCTGAAACCTTTTTCAAGGAAATCGACGGCTCTATCAAGCGCAATTGCCGCAATGTGAACGATATAAAGAATTATCTTTTCATGTTCCAGGGATTCAGCCAGGATTTGATGATGGTTATCGGCAACCTGATGCAATGGAAGTTCCGTATGCCGGGTGTGTTTAAGAAGATGCTTCGTAACATGACGGAAAAAGCCGTACACGACATCCTGACAAAAGTAGACTGGAAGGATGATGGCGTACGTAAGACTTGCGGAAACATTCGTCAGTATCAGCATGCGCTGGGCTATTCTGAAAGCTGGATGACAGAATATGTCTATAACATCGTATTGCTGGCTAAGAAGGAACCTAAACCAAAAGCATGACGTTGGACGAGCATTTGCTTTCAGGAGTGGAGCATCATCCACTGGAACCCTTCCTTCCGGAGAATGCAGTCCTGCTGATGTTGGGAAGTTTTCCTCCGCAGAAGAAGCGCTGGAGTATGGATTTCTTTTATCCCAACCTGCAGAATGATATGTGGCGTATTTTCGGCTTCATTTTCTTTGGAGACAAGGATTATTTTCTCAGTCCTGAGAAGATATTTGATAAAGAACGTATCATTGCCTTTCTGCGTGAAAAAGGGATTGCCTTGTATGATACGGCTTCATGCGTGCGCAGGTTGCAGGACAATGCATCCGACAAGTTTTTAGAGATCGTTTCGCCCACGGATATTGGGCTGCTTCTTCAGCAGCTTCCTTCTTGTCGGGCGGTGGTGACTACCGGTCAGAAAGCGACGGATGTGTTTTGTGAACAGATGGAAGCAAAAGAGCCGCCAGTAGGAGGAGGAAGTACGTTTCATTTCAGAGATCGAGAGCTGACCCTCTATCGGATGCCGTCTTCCAGTCGGGCTTACCCTTTAAAACTTGAAAAAAAGGCGGCATATTATCGTCAGATGTTCAATGACTTATCTTTACTGTAGAGGGATTTAAGAAAAATATTTTTCGAAATCCCTTGCAGTTTCCGAAATTTGTACTACTTTTGCAACCGCAAACACGGGAATAGCTCAGTTGGTAGAGCATCGGTCTCCAAAACCGAGTGTCGGGAGTTCGAGCCTCTCTTCCCGTGCCGAGATAAAAAGCTGTAACTATTCGGTTACAGCTTTTTTCTGTTTATGGCCTATAGACAATGGGGAAAGAGTTTCCGGTGTCAGTCTCTTTTCCTCGTTTTTAAGGCATATTTTGAAGAGTGGGAGGAAAGTATATGAATCATCAATCTCAAGCAGTATTTAGCCGGAATTCGAAACCGGTGGTTGTGATGAATTTTACAGGCGTGTACAATTATGAGTCTTTTGCCCGGAATCGTCAGTTTGTGTGGCTGGATTGCCAGCATTTGAATGGAACTGAATGCTATTGTGATGAAGAAGGCGCTTCTGCCTTACAGCGCATGATAGCGGATTATTCTCCACAGGGAATTCATTTTATAGATTCAGGAAACTATCATTATGTGACGAAATTCTGGACCGATAAGCTGACTACTCCATTTGCTTTGCTGGTGTTTGACCACCATCCTGACATGCAGCCTCCTTTATTTGAGCATATCCTGTCGTGTGGAAGTTGGGTAAAAGATGTGTTTGATACGAATGCGAATTGTAAGAAGGTAATTATAGCCGGTGCTTCAGACCGTTTGCTGCAGGAAGTCCCAAAGGAATATGGCGACCGTATTCATTTTTATAGTGAATCTTCTTTGGATCAGGAAGCAGGTTGGAAAGCGTTTGCCTCTGAGCATGTGAGTGAACCTGTCTATATTTCTATCGACAAGGATGTGCTGGACCCTTCTTCTGCGATAACCAACTGGGATCAAGGTTCACTGACTTTATCAGAACTGGAGCAGTTGTTGGCCGTTGTATTTCGGCAAGAGCGGGTCATAGGTATTGATATTTGTGGGGAGTGTTCTTCTACCCTGAATTTATTTGAAGAGATACGAGAGACGGAAATCGATAATCGGGCGAATGGAGAGTTATTGCGCTTTTGCCGTTCGTTCGAGAAGAGATAGTTGATGTAAGGAGAGCATTAATCTATTATTCGACCTATTATTCGGCATCATGGAAATGGGTTGCAAAAAATAAAACTCGACCATTGAATTTCAATGGTCGAGCAATGCTTTTCATCTTCTTTTCGAAGACAGGATATTTGATGAGATATTTCAACAAATATCAGTACTTAAATGATAGCTCTGCTGATTAATAGACATTCAATTCAGCTTTGAATGTATTTATGTCTATAAGCAGAGTTTAAAATCAAAAAAGTATCTTACTGCTATTCCGATAGAGACCGCAGCTATTCCAATAGCTATATCGGTCATATTCCATTTTCCTTTATAATAGTGGCATCTGTCTGCATTTTCTTTCATCGCTAGCAGGATGATACCTACCGATGGAGAAAATAGGATTGTGGCCAAAAGGTAGGTTATAAATCCGAGTATATTATTCTTCATGTTGTTTTAAATCTAAAAAATTATTCTACGATGTGACCAATATCCTTGTGAAGTGAGACAGCCCTGTTTTATAAAAAAGGGAGTATTAATCTAACACAGTTACCCATCCGTATGGATCAGCTTCGTCACCGTACTGGATGCCACGCAGCTTGTGATATAGTTTTTCGCTGATAGGGCCTGGTTTGCCATCTTTTGCAATGACGTATGACTTCTGGTTCTCCAGGTCGTCAATGCGGCCGATAGGACTGATTACGGCAGCTGTACCGCAAGCTCCTGCTTCTTCGAAGGTAGTCAGTTCTTCTTCCGGAATCGGACGACGTTCTACTTTCATTCCCATGTCTTCAGCCAGCTGCATCAAGCTGCGGTTGGTGATAGAGGGCAGGATAGAGGTAGACAGCGGAGTGACGTAGGTATTGTTCTTGATACCAAAGAAGTTGGCAGCACCACATTCGTCAATGTATTTCTTTTCTTTTGCATCCAGATAGAATTCGCTGGCATACCCTGCATCGTGTGCCATTTTGTTGGCGCGGAGGCTGGCAGCGTAGTTACCACCTACTTTAAATGTACCGGTTCCGAGTGGTGCTGCACGGTCGTACTGGCGGATAATTACGTAGGGGTTAGTGGCAAATCCACCTTTGAAGTACGGACCTACCGGAGTGACGAATATCACAAACATGTATTCGCTGGCAGGATGTACACCTACTTGTGCACCTGTACCAATCAACAGCGGACGGATGTAAAGAGAAGCACCGCTTTCGTATGGAGGAATGAAGCGTTCGTTGGCCTTTACCACTTTCTTCACAGCTTCGCAGAATTTTTCGGTCGGAAGTTCCGGCATCAGGATACCTCGGCAAGTGCTTTGCAGACGTTCTGCATTAGCTTCGGGACGGAAGATACGGATTTTACCGTCTTTTCCGCGATAGGCTTTCAGTCCTTCGAAAGCCTCCTGTCCGTAGTGCAGACAAGTGGCAGCCATGTGAATGTTCAATGTTTCTTCTGAACAGAGTTCGAGTTCTCCCCATTTTCCGTCGCGATAATAGCAACGTACATTGTAATCTGTCCGCATGTATCCGAAAGACAGATTCGACCAGTCTATTTCTTTCATGGTTATCTTATTTTATAAGTTTTTTGAATGTTCTTTTAGCTACGCAAGCAAAAGTACGGTTTATATTTACAAAATCCAACATAAAACCATTCTTTTTTGACAAAAACAAAGGAGTCGCTTTAAAAGGCGACTCCTTGTGTTAAAGTATCATTTTTCTTGGATTATTTCTTACGGTTGGCTTCCACCCACTTGCGGGCATTTACGAAGGCTTCCATCCACGGAGTGATCTGGTCTTCTTCTTTGCGGTCAAGCGGATAGTATGCGTTTTCCCATGGGAAGCAAGCACGTTCCAGGTGAGGCATCATGGCCAGATGACGGCCGTCCTGGCTGGCGATACCGGCTACGCTGTAGTCTGAACCGTTCGGGTTGCCTGGATATTCATCGTATGAATACTTCAGCACTACGTTGTAGTGGTCTTCCGGATAAGGCAATGAGAACTTACCTTCTCCGTGAGCTACCCAGATACCCAGTTTAGAGCCGCTCAGTGAGCCGAACATCACGCTGCGGTTCATCGGTACGGTTACACCCAGGAAGTTAGATTCAAACTTATGTGAGTCGTTATGCAGCATCTTGCCTTTCTTCTTGTCTTCCGGAGTAATCAGTCCCAGTTCCATCATCAGCTGGCAACCGTTGCAGACACCCAGTGACAATGTATCTTCGCGAGCGTAGAAGTTGTCGAGGGCAGCTTTTGCTTTCGGGTTGAACAGGAAGCTTCCGGCCCATCCTTTGGCAGAACCCAGTACGTCGGAGTTGGAGAATCCACCGCAGTAAACTACCATGTTGATGTCTTCCAGTGTTTCACGTCCGCTAATCAGGTCGGTCATTGTTACGTCTTTTACGTCGAAGCCTGCCAGATACAGCATGTAAGCCATTTCACGTTCGCCGTTAGTTCCTTTTTCACGGATGATGGCTGCTTTGATGCCGCTCGGTGTACGACGGTTCGGATCGAGGCCGAACTGCGACAGTTTACCGGTGAATGACTTGTCGAATACAAATTCCAGCGGTTGCTGCTTGTAGTTTTCGAAACGTTTCTTGGCACAGCCGTTCATGCTCTGCTTGCGGTCGAGCAGGTAAGAAGTAGAATACCATACATCACGCAAGTAGTCGATACCGAACTGGTAAGTTGCATCGTGCAGAGTTGCCAGAATGTGACGTTCTTCAGTCGGCACACCAATCTTCACGTAACCTACACCTGCATCTTCCAGAATCTTCTTGACTTCTGCCTTGTGTTTGTCGGCTACCTGGATAACTACACCCGGATTTTCGGCGAACAGAATCTTCACGATGTCGTCGCACTTAATCTTGTCGAGGTTGATTTCCATACCACCTTCTGTATTGGCAAAGCACATTTCCAAAAGGGTAGTAATCAAACCACCGGCAGAAATATCGTGTCCGGCCAGAATCAAGCCTTTGTTCACGAGTTCCTGAACAGCCAGGAATGCGTCGCGGAAGTATTCCGGATTCTGTACGGTCGGTACGTCATCGCCCACCTTGTTGAGTGACTGTGCGAAAGCAGAACCACCCAGACGAAGCTGGTCGAAGCTGAAGTCAATATGATAGAAGGTAGATTTCGGTTTGTTGACCATTACCGGAGAAACCACTTTCTTGATGTCGGATACTTCACCACCGGCAGAAACGATAACGGTTCCCGGGCTGATAATCTTTTCACCGTTCGGATATTTCTGTGTCATTGACAGAGAGTCCTTACCGGTCGGCACGTTGATTTGCAGTTCGCAGCAGAAGTCTGACAATGCTTTCACTGCTTTGTACAGACGGGCGTCTTCACCTTCCTGTGCACGGCAAGGCCACATCCAGTTGGCTGACAATGAAATGCTGTCCATTCCTTCTGCCAGCGGAGCCCATACCAGGTTAGTCAGTGCTTCTGATACAGCCAGTACAGAACCAGCTTCCGGATTAGCCAAGGCAGCCTGCGGAGCATGTCCCAGTGCAGTAGCGATACCTTTCTCACCACGGTAGTCGAGGGCAACCACACCACAGTCGCTCAACGGCAACTGCAATTCACCCTGACATTGCTGGCGGGCAATCTTACCTGTTACGGAGCGGTCTACCTTGTTGGTCAACCAGTCCTTGCAGGCTACGGCTTCCAGCTGCAGCACGCGGCGCAAATATTCATTCAGTTTGGTGACATCGTAAGAAACGTTTTCATAATGACGTTCTACAGTTTTGTCCACCATATAAGTTTTCGGAGAAGAGCCGAACATCTGGTCTACGGCCAGGTCGAACGGACGTACGCCGTCAGCTTGTTCGAAGGCAAAACGATGGTCGCCGGTAGTTTCACCTACCACGTACATCGGTGCACGTTCGCGTTCTGCAATCTTGTGTACATGCTCGATGGCTTTTTCGTCAATCAGCAGACCCATACGTTCCTGTGATTCGTTGGCGATGATTTCCTTGGCGGAAAGTGTTTCGTCGCCGATAGGCAACTTGTCCATGTGAATCAGACCACCGCAGTCTTCTACCAACTCAGACAGACAGTTTACGTGTCCGGCAGAACCATGGTCGTGGATAGATACAATCGGGTTTTCGTCTTCTTCACACAATGCACGTACCACGTTGTAAGCACGTTTCTGCATTTCTGCATTGGCACGCTGGATAGCGTTCAGCTCGATACCTGAAGAGTAACGTCCTGTTTCTACAGAAGAAACGGAACCACCACCCAGACCGATGCGGTAGTTGTCACCACCCATGACTACGACCTTGTTTCCTGCTTCGGGGCTACCCTTCAAGCAGTCGCGCTGTGTGCCGTAGCCCACACCACCTGCCAGCATGATAACCTTGTCGTAGGCATATTTTTCGTTGTTTTCTTCGTGTTCGAAAGTCAGAACAGAACCACAAATCAGCGGTTGTCCGAACTTGTTACCAAAGTCAGAAGCACCGTTTGATGCCTTGATCAGAATCTGTTCCGGAGTCTGGTACAACCATTTGCGCACCGGCAGAATGTTTTCCCAGTCGCGTCCTTCGTCTGTACGCGGATAAGAAGTCATGTATACGGCAGTTCCGGCAATCGGCCATGAACCTTTACCACCACCCATACGGTCGCGGATTTCACCACCTGTACCGGTAGACGCACCGTTGAACGGTTCTACGGTAGTCGGGAAGTTGTGTGTTTCCGCTTTCAGTGAGATGACGGTCTTGATATCTTTAATAATGAAGTAATCAGAAGTAGAGTGATCGGCCGGAGCGAATTGTTCTACCACCGGACCTTCGGCAAAGGCTACGTTGTCTTTGTAAGCCGAGATAATCTTGTTAGGATTTTCCTGTGTAGTTTTCTTGATCATCTGGAACAGAGAAGACTCCATTTCCTGTCCGTCGATGATGAACGTACCACCGAAAATTTTGTGGCGGCAGTGTTCAGAGTTAATCTGTGCGAAACCGAATACTTCCGAGTCAGTCAGTTTGCGGCCCAGGTCTTTTTCCACCTTCATCAGGTAGTCCATTTCTTCGCGTGACAGCGCCAGACCTTCCTTTTCGTTGTATTCTTCCAGGTTTTCGATGTATATGATAGGCTGCGGTTTGATGTCTACCGTGAAAATTTCCTGATCCAGTCCGTGATACATACGTTGCAACATCGGGTCGTGGTCGGCGTTTTCATCTTTCACCGGGAAGTATTCCTCGATACGACGGATACCGTTGAGACCCATGTTCTGGGTGATTTCAACCGCATTTGTACTCCATGGAGTAATCATTTCACGGCGTGGGCCGATGAACCATCCTTTCAGGTTGTCTTCGTTTTCCACAGTGGCATCGCTGTACAGCCAGCATAGTTTCTTGACGTCTTCAGCATTCAGTTCCTGATTGCATTCCGTGGCAATCACACTGTTTGTGGGTGTTCTGAAAAATAGAATCATAGCACTTGTATGTTATAATGAATATTCAATGCGCTTTAAAAGTGGTACAAAGGTAGAGAAAATCCTCGGAATTACGAAGAAAAATAAAAGTAATTGCGTGCGGTGCATTGGGAGGAATTTGCTTTTAGTTGGTGGATTGGATGAGGGGTAAGTAGTTTCTTAAAATAAAATAGAAAGGTAAGAATGATTGACTATTAGAAACAAAGTGTTATATTTGTCTCATGAGAAAAAAGTTAGGCAAATGGTTTTTGGATATAGCTAAGTATATGACTATAGCTGTGTTGCTGATCTCTCTTTTTAACGGGGTGAATGAATGGGCATGGTATATGTATGGACTTGTGGTTCTTGCCGTGTTGGTAACTCTTTTGACGGGACTTATGTTGCTTAAAGATAAGAAGGAGGATAAATAATGGGAGCAATTATTGTATCGGTGATGGTGATTGTTATTGCGCTCATCAGTTTGGCGTATTTTAATTACCAGGATAAGAAAGAAGCGAAAAAGAATATGCGATAATTTGAAAAAATAAGGGTGAAGAAGCTGTTTCAAAATTAATTGGGATTTTGAAACAGCTTCTTTTGTTATATCAGTTTATTATTGTAATTTAGTAACTGTAAATGGAAAATTCTCCTTATTATGAAAAAGATTTACTGGAAAGGTGTGAAAAGAAAAATCGGATGGTTCGTTGAGAGAGTCTTTGATTGTATCCTGATTTTTACGAACTGGTTAGGCTAAGTTCCATTGCATTTTTACGTTCCATTGAATATTAGTATCTTTGCACCTTAAATCTAAAAACTCTTTCTATTTATGTGGTTACAATTACTGTTTGTGTTACTGGCAATTATTGTCGGAGCGCGTGTAGGCGGCATCGGTCTGGGAGTCTTTGGAGGCTTGGGGCTGGCCGTACTTACTTTTGTCTTTGATCTTGAACCCACCACTCCCCCTATTGATGTGATGCTGATGATTGTGGCAGTGATTGCAGCTGCCGGTTGCATGCAGGCTGCCGGAGGGTTGGATTTGATGGTGAAATGGGCAGAGAAAATCTTGCGTCGCCATCCTCAGCGCATCACGCTGTTGAGTCCGCTGGTGACTTACCTCTTTACCTTCTTTGCCGGAACGGGGCATGTGGCCTATTCCGTACTTCCGGTTATTGCCGAAGTGGCTCGTGAAACGGGTATCCGTCCGGAACGTCCGATGGGGATTGCTGTCATTGCTTCCCAGCAGGCTATTACTGCCAGTCCTATTTCTGCGGCTACGGTGGCCCTGTTGAGTATGCTGGCTGGATATCACATTACTTTGTTTGATATTTTGAAGATTTCCATTCCCTGCACCTTGGTGGGTGTACTGGCCGGTGCGATTTATTCCATGCGGGTAGGTAAGGAACTGAAGGATGACCCTGTATATCAGGCACGCTTGAAGTCGGGCGAACTGTCGGGTGCCAATTATTGTACGGCTGAGGTGGCTAATCCTGGTAAAGCATTGACTTCTGTATTGCTGTTTTTAGGTGCCACGGTGGGCATTGTGCTGTTTGGTTCCATAGATAGCCTTCGTCCGTCGTTTCAAACCTCAGAGGGCGTAGTGGTGATGCAGATGGCGCACATCATTGAAGTGCTCATGCTGTCGGTAGCCGCACTGATTCTGCTGCTGACTGGCACCAGTGGGATGAAGGCCGCTAAAAGTTCAGTCTTCAATGCGGGTATGCAGGCGGTAGTGGCCATTTTCGGTATTGCGTGGATGGGCGATACCTTTATCTCCGGTAACATTGCCGTCATCAAAGAAAATATATTCGGTTTGGTAACTGATATGCCGTGGCTTTTCGGTATTGCGCTTTTTGTCATGTCTATCCTGCTGTTCAGTCAGGCGGCAACCATCCGTGCCTTGCTTCCTTTGGGCATGGCACTGGGCATTTCGCCCTATATGCTGATTGCCCTCTTTCCGGCGGTCAACGGGTATTTTTTCATCCCGAATTATCCGACGGTGGTGGCAGCCATCAATTTTGATACCACGGGTACCACCCGCATCGGAAAGTATGTGCTGAACCATTCTTTCATGATGCCGGGACTGATTTCTACCATTGTAGCAGTCGGACTGGGTATTCTGGCCGTACTCTTTGTGTGATAGAAACCCGAAAGTCTCCCTTCATTGAGGGAAAAACGGACTTGTTGGTTGTATGTCTCCCTTACGTGAACTTTACGTTTCTCCAGCCGGAGCTGTAAGTTTCCCGTAGGGGAGACATATGGTTTTGTGCCGGGAGACGTAAAAAATGCGGGAATGTCTTCCTGTTATTCCTTTAGGGTTTCTGAATTTGTTGTTTTTTCAGATATACTCTTAAGGATAATCGTATAAAAATGTAGGTACTTTCGTAAAAAAGTAGCATCTTTGCAGTATGAATTGGATTGAACAGGTTACTATACTTGATTTGTTGCTGAAGGGATTGATTATCGGCATTGTCGTGTCTGCTCCTTTGGGACCGGTCGGTGTGCTCTGTATTCAGCGTACGTTGAACAAAGGGCGCTGGTTTGGTTTCGTGACGGGAGTCGGGGCGGCATTAAGTGATATTTGCTATGCGTTGATTACGGGATACGGAATGAGTTTCATGGACGAACTCATCCTGAAGCATCATATTTTTCTTCAGGTGGTGGGCAGCATCATGCTGCTGGCTTTTGGTATCTATACCTTCCGCAGTAATCCGGTGAAGTCGCTTCGCCCGTCTTCGGGTACGCGGGGAACTTACCTGCACAACTTCGTTACGGCCTTTTTTGTCACCCTGTCCAATCCCTTGATTATTTTCCTGTTCATCGGTCTGTTTGCCCGTTTCTCATTTGTCATGCCGGGCAGTCCCATCGGTTTTCAGTTAGTGGGTTATCTGGCCATTATCCTGGGAGCATTGGGCTGGTGGTTCAGCATTACTTATTTTGTCAATAAAGTACGTTCACGATTTAATTTGCGCGGCATCTGGGTGCTCAACCGCATCATTGGTGTCGTGGTCATGATAGCGGCGGTGGTGGGAATCGTCCTGGCCATTGCCGGCAAATCTTTTTCTTGATAGGATATGTATATTTCTCAACAACTTAAAAAAAAGAATATCGCCGAATACCTGCTGTATATGTGGCAGGTGGAGGACTTGATTCGTGCCAACGGCTGCGATATGGAGCGCATCCGTAAGAATATCATCGAGCCTTATCCGGCTACCGACGAGCAGAAGAAGGAACTGGCCCGCTGGTATGAGGACTTGATTAACATGATGCAGCAGGAAGGGGTGCTGGAAAAGGGTCATGTGCAGATTAACAAGAACATCATCGTCTGGCTGACTGACTTACACCTGCGTTTGTTGCGTTCGCCTAAATTCCCTTATTACAGTGCGGCGTATTACAAGGTGCTTCCTTTTATTGTGGAACTGCGTGCCAAGGGTGGCGACAAGGACGTGCCTGAACTGGAGACTTGCTTTGATGCCATGTATGGGGTACTGATGCTGAAATTGCAGAAGAAGGAAATCAGCGAAGAAACCATGAAGGCGGTGAAAGCCATCAGTGACTTGCTGGCGATGCTGGCCGGATATTATATTAAGGATAAGGAAGGCGATTTGGAACTGGATTAAAACATCACAGAACATGAAAAAGATATTAGTGACGGGAGCCAACGGACAGTTGGGCAATGAAATGCGTCTGCTGGCAGAAAAGCACCGGAATTTTGAGTATTTCTTTACCGATGTGGCGGAGTTGGATATCTGCGATGAACAGGCGGTAATGGAATTTGTATCGGCTCATCAGATTGATGTGATTGTGAACTGTGCAGCTTATACGGCAGTCGACAAGGCGGAGGACAACGTGGAACTCTGCGACAAACTGAATCATGTGGCTCCGGGCTATCTGGCCAAGGCGGCACAAAGCCGTAACGGCTGGCTGGTGCAGGTGTCTACGGACTATGTGTTCGACGGTACAGCCCATGTCCCTTATAAGGAAGAAGATACACCGTGTCCGAATTCCGTATATGGCTCTACCAAACTGGCTGGTGAGCAGGAAGCGCTGAAGCAGTGTCCCAATACGATGGTGATTCGTACGGCATGGCTGTATTCTACGTTTGGCAACAATTTCGTGAAGACCATGATTCGCTTGGGGCAGGAGAAAGAAACGCTGGGAGTTATCTTCGACCAGATTGGTACGCCGACTTATGCACGCGATTTGGCTCAGGCCATTTTTGTGGCACTGGAGAAAGGTATCGTGCCGGGTATTTATCATTTCAGCAACGAAGGCGTGTGCTCCTGGTATGATTTTACCAAAGCTATCCATCGTCTGGCAGGTATCACTACTTGTCATGTGTCTCCGCTTCATACAGAGGATTATCCTACGAAAGCTTGTCGTCCGCACTATTCTGTGCTCGACAAGACCAAGCTGAAGAAAACCTACGGCGTGGAAGTGCCTTACTGGATGGACAGTCTGGCAGAATGTATTGAAAAATTAAAACAATAAATATGGCAAATCAGGAAATAGCAAGAAGACGAACATTTGCGATTATCGCGCATCCGGATGCCGGTAAAACCTCGTTGACGGAAAAGCTGTTGCTTTTCGGTGGACAGATTCAGGTGGCCGGAGCCGTGAAATCAAACAAGATAAAGAAAACTGCCACGTCCGACTGGATGGACATCGAAAAGCAGCGTGGTATCTCGGTTACTACCTCCGTGATGGAGTTTGACTACCATGACTATAAGATTAATATCCTCGATACACCGGGTCACCAGGATTTTGCCGAAGATACGTATCGTACTTTGACGGCAGTGGACAGTGTAATCATCGTGGTGGACGGAGCGAAGGGTGTGGAAACACAGACCCGTAAGCTGATGGAAGTCTGCCGTATGCGTAACACGCCGGTGATTATCTTCGTCAATAAGATGGACCGTGAGGCTAAGGACCCGTTCGATTTGCTGGATGAACTGGAGGAAGAACTGGTTATCAACGTGCGCCCGCTGACGTGGCCGATTGAGAGCGGTCCGCGTTTCAAGGGTGTGTACAACATCTACGAACAGAAACTGAATCTTTTCCAGCCTTCCAAGCAGGTGGTGACGGAGAAGGTGGAAGTGGACATCCATACAGAGGATTTGGATAACCATATCGGTACACCGCTGGCTGAAAAGTTGCGCAGTGAGCTGGAACTGATTGACGGGGTATATCCGGAATTCAACGTAGACGATTACCTGAAAGGAGAACTGGCTCCGGTGTTCTTTGGTTCGGCTTTGAACAACTTCGGTGTGCAGGAATTGCTCGACTGTTTTGTGGAAATTGCGCCAAGTCCGCGTCCGGTACAGGCAGAAGAACGCGAGGTGCAGCCTGAGGAACCTAAGTTTACCGGTTTCGTGTTCAAGATTACGGCCAACATCGACCCGAACCACCGTTCGTGTGTAGCCTTCTGTAAGGTATGTTCTGGTAAGTTTACCCGTAACACGCCGTACCTGCACGTACGTCATAACAAGACCATGCGCTTCTCTTCACCCACGCAGTTCATGGCACAGCGCAAGACTACAGTGGATGAGGCTTGGGCTGGCGATATTATCGGTTTGCCGGATAACGGTACGTTTAAGATTGGCGATACGCTGACTGAAGGTGAACTGTTGCACTTCAAGGGATTGCCGAGCTTCTCTCCGGAAATGTTCAAGTACATTGAGAATGCCGATCCGATGAAGACCAAGCAGTTGAACAAGGGTATCGACCAGCTGATGGACGAAGGTGTGGCACAGCTGTTTGTCAACCAGTTCAACGGACGCAAGATTATCGGTACGGTAGGTCAGTTGCAGTTTGAGGTTATTCAGTACCGTCTGGAAAATGAATACAATGCGAAGTGCCGTTGGGAACCGTTGAGTCTGTATAAAGCCTGCTGGATTGAAAGCGATGATCCGGCTGAACTGGAAGCTTTCAAGAAACGTAAGTATCAGTATATGGCGAAAGACCGTGACGGACGCGATGTGTTCCTGGCCGATAGCGGTTATGTGCTTCAGATGGCACAGATGGACTTTAAGCACATCAAGTTCCATTTCACCAGTGAGTTCTAAGGAAGACATAAGATGTAAACATAGAAAAAGGCAGGAAAGTGAATCGCTCTCCTGCCTTTTTTATGTTCTTAAATTGGGATATTTACTGAATGTTCCATTTTAGTTTTGGCATGTCTGTCAAAATCTGCTTGTGTTTTCAATAAATCGTTTGGATATTTTATCTTTATTATTAATTACTATTAATATTAGTAGTTCTACTAAAACTTTTAGTTGTTTGTCTGATAATTTTCATATCTTCGTGTAGTATTAATCTTAAATGAGCTGTTTATGAAGAAACTGACACCCAAAGAAGAAGAAATAATGAATATTTTATGGACCCATGGTCCTTTGTTTATTCGTGAAATGTTGGCATTCTATTCAGAACCGAAACCCCATTACAATACAGTAGCTACTCTGGTGAAGCTGTTGGTAGAAAAAGGCTTTGTCAGTTATCGGGCGTTTGGAAACACCTACCGTTATGAAGCAAAAATAACAGAAAATGAATACAAGGGTTCGGCTATCGGAGAGATTGTTTCTCAGTATTTTGACAATTCTTATACCAAGGTGGTTTCTCAGTTTATTGAAGATGAGAAAATGAATCTGGATGAACTGAAGCAGCTGATAGCTCAGATAGAGCGGGGGAAGAATAATCGTAAATCTTGAACCTATGGTAGCCTTTTTAATCTATCTACTGAAAAGCTCTTTCTGCCTGACATTGCTTTATGGATTCTATAAGTTGCTTTGTGCTTCGACCACTCGCTTTTCTTTGAACCGATGGGTGCTGGTGGGCGGAATGCTGACTTGTCTGTTATTGCCTTTTGTTTCTCTGGAATTAGAGCATGAACCCTTAGTGCAGTCTCCTTTTATACTTATGGAGGAATGGAAACAGCCTGTTGATGTAGTATCTGCTTCCGCTACCGGCATGGTGAAGACTACTCAGAAGGAAACCGATTATTGGGGTTGGCTTGTGTTATCGATGGCAGTTTATCTGTCGGGGTGTGTCTTCATTCTTTTGCAATGGGTTGTAGGCTATATCCGTCTGTTCCGTTGGATAAGTCGGCAGGAATATAAAGAATGTAATGGATTTCGATGGGTGTTGTACGATATTCCTGTCCGTCCTTTTAGCTGGGGAACGTATATCGTCATGAACAGTCAGGAGTATGAAAAATATTCTCCGGTCCGTTTGCATGAGGAGATGCATTGTCGGTATGGGCATTGTTATGACAATCTGTTGATACAGTTTATCCTAATCTTTCATTGGTGGAATCCGTTGGTGTGGAAACTGAGGTATGAACTTAATGGTGTTCATGAGTATCAAGCTGATGAAGGTGTGTTGAATCAAGGCGTCGATATAAAAACATATCAATTATTATTGGTGAGAAAAGCAGTGGGCTCAAGGCTCTACTCTATGGCTTGCGGTTTTACTCACAGTTCACTTAAAAAACGTATATCTATGATGTCGAAAAGAAGAAACAGTAAGTGGGTCCGGCTACGTGTTTTGTTAGCCGTACCTTTGGCTGCAGGGGTCGTGTATGCCTTTGCGAGGCCGGAAGTAAAAGAAACGGTGGCGGATTATGGCGCAGCTCTTCAAACAAAGAATCAGGGAAAAGAAAAATCCGGGTATTCAGTACAGCAGCAGAATACAGACAACCTGATGCTGGATCATATTTCGTCGGAAAAGGCGTATGTGTTGGAATTGTATTGTAACCAGCGGAATCAGTTTCTTTTCGGACCTGAAAAGCCTATTTCAAAGAAGAAGCTTGTTGATTATGAAACTATGATGGACGAGACCAAGAAGCAGTTGAAAGACTCTTTCGTCAAATTGTATTCTGAACAGAAAGAGGAAATGTTTCCTATTGTTGTCCGTATTGTAGCAGACCGCAATGCGAAGATGGGAGCTATTACTGCCGCCAAGCAGAAATTGGTAGAAGCGTATGATGAGGTCAGACGGGAGCTTTCGAAAACTTATCCTCAGGAATTAGTGAATGAATGTCTGATTCCCCGTTTCTATTATGCTTCCCCGAAAGCATATGCGGATGTACCGGCAGGTGTGGCCGATAAGAGTGTTCCGTTGCCGGGATATGAAGTCCGTTTTTTGAAAGATAATGTGATAGTAGGTGAGTTGGAGGATTTTTCACTGGATGAACTTTCTTCGAAAATCAAGCAGTGGTGTAAGGGAAATAAGGCTGAAAACTTTTCTGTGTCATTGAAGGTACCTTCAGATGCTTCTGAAGGAGTAGTATATGATATCAAGCAGGCATTACGTGAAGGATATATGCTTAAACTGAATCTCATGAATGGTTTTTAGAATTGATCCGTGTAATTAGTCTGTATTTGAAAACTTAGTTTTAGAATTTATGAAACGTTTTGTCTTTTATTTAAGTCTTATATTCGTTGTATCGGTGTTTGCTTCTTGTCAGAAGGATGGTAAAAGTATTGTTACTCCGGTGTCCAGTGGTCGCCCTTATGAGGTGTTGGTGGTCGCTGATGACAAATGTTGGAACAGTCCGGATAGTGCGCTTTTCCATGTACTTGATACCGATGTACCGGGATTGCCCCAACCGGAACGTTCTTTCCGGATTTCGAGAGTTCGCCCGGAGTATTTTGACCGTAGTACCCGTCTGTTCCGCAACATCATTATTGTGGATATTCAGGCTATCTATACTCAGACTAAATTCAAGTATACCCGTGACGCGTATTCTTCTCCACAAATGATTATGACTATCCAGTCGCCGAATCAGGAAGAGTTTGCCGAATATGTATCCAAGAATGGACAGGTGATAATTGATTTCTTTACCCGTGCAGAAATGAACCGGGAAGTAAAATTGTTGGAGAAGAAGCATAATGATGTCTTGTCTGCCAAGGTGCAAAGTTTGTTTGACTGTGATATATGGATGCCGGTAGAACTGGCTTCGTACAAGGTGGGTCAACAGTTCTTGTGGGCTTCCAGCAACCTGAATGATTTGAACTTTGTTATCTACACTTATCCGTATACCAGCAAGGAAACTTTTACAAAGGCATATTTCATAGAGAAACGAGATTCTGTGATGAAAGCCCACATTCCGGGAGCAAAAGAAGGTATGTATATGGTGACTGCTGATTCCATTTTTGTAGAAGCTCGAAACATTGCAGTGCAGGGTGATTATGCATATGAAGTACGCGGTTTGTGGGAGATGGAGAACGATGCTATGGGAGGTCCTTTCGTTTCACATGTTCGTGTGGACCGTACGAACGGTCGGATTATCGTAGTAGAAGGTTTCGTCTATAATCCGGGAAAACTGAAACGTGACCAGATCCGTAAACTGAATGCTGCCCTTTATACGTTGAAACTTCCTCAGGAGAAAGGGATGGGAGAACTTCCTGTAGACAATCAGATTTCGGAAAAAAAGGTGATGAAAGACAACTTATGAAATATAGCACATTATCATGTCGTTGATTGGTATCCTGTTATAAAAGCATTATATCGGAATTTCCCCTGTTGGGGCTGCCAAACCTTATTTACGGGGGAATATCTAGAGATATAAAAAAGCCAACTAATACGCAATGATTTGCATGTGAATTAGTTGGCTTTTTTATATCCTTAAATTTGCTTCCTTTGCCAGCTTCCCTTTTTCAGGTAGAGATAGCTCAGCAGACCGATAGCTCCGGCATACACGTGTTCAGCGAACCAACATACGGCTACATCCATTTTCAGAAGAAGAATAACCGTGACAATAAAAATCAGGTAGCAGGTCAGGGCTACTATTTCCAGCAGGAAGGCAGAGCGGGTATCACCCGTACCGGATACGGACTGGAAGAAAATGAATCCGGCGCATTGGAAGAGGTAGCTGGAGCAGAGTACCCAAAGGGTAGGGACGGCGGCTTCTACCAGGTCGGGCATGTCGGTGTAGATGCGGAGTATATACGTAGGCAGACAGGCTATTAACAGAATAACGGGCCAAACAATGCAGGTGCAGAGTCGCACATGCTGCCGGATGGTGGGCATGACGTAGCGCGCTTCTCCGCTGCCAATCAGGTTGCTGACCAGGGAACTGCAGGTGGAAGCAAAGGCCGTAATGGTCATAAACGGGATACTTGATACGTTACGTACAATGTTGGTGATGGCCAGTGAGCGTTCGCCCAAATGCTCAATAAAGATAAAGAACAGAAACCAGGTACTGATAGAGACCGCATTCTGTATCATGGTCCACAGTGATACGCTCATGATGCGTTTCAGTTCTGTCCATCGGAAACTTACCAGTTGGTTCAGTCCGTATTTGGTGCAGTCTACTTTCCGTGTGGTGTAGACAATGAAAAAGAGCATGGACACCAGTTCTGCCAGTGAAGAGCCGATGGCTGCTCCGGCAATACCTAATGCCGGAAATCCTAATTTCCCGAATACCAGTATATAATTGAACACCACGTTCGATGTTACCATGACGATAGAGTTGAGCGTGAGTGTCTTGGTTTGTGTGGTACCTACAAAGAAAGCACGGAACATGATGGCTACAAACGAAAAGAAGAATCCGAATACACGCCAGTTGATGTAGCTCACTGCCGCCTCACAGATGCGTGGGGAGGCCACCACGTGCGACAATATCCAGGGAGAAAACAGCCGGGAAAGGGTGAACATGATCAGTGCCATGGCCAGCAGGAAATAAATTCCCTGATAGAAGATGGAACCGATCATCCGGAAGTTGCCTTCCCCGTTGCGGCGGGCAATCAGTATCTGCGAACCGATGCTGAAGCCGAATCCCATCATGAAAATAGCCAGATAATACACTCCGGCAATGGCCGAAGCTCCCAGTTCTACTTCGCCTACACGTCCCATGAAAGCCGTATCCGTCATACCGATAAGCTGTTCCATAATCAGACTGATCAGGATAGGGTAGGCCACTTTCCATATTTCTCCATTGGTGTATTTGGTATGCATAAAAAGAGTATTTTCGTTTGGAGTGTAAAATTACAACAAAACCTTTACACTTTAAATATAAATCTCTTTGTGTCTTTACAAGCAGGTGTGGAGGTCAGGCTAGTTTATTTTAATCGGATCTCCTAAGAAATGAGGTTGTTTGTCTGTAAGGATGTCCCAAACAAGTTTTGTACGTGCAAGTAGTTCGCGCAACTGTACTTTTATTCCTTTTCGGAAAGAAATATCTTTTGCATTAAATCCTATGGCATCTACACCTTGCCAGTTTGCCAGGCAGATGGCGCGTGCATTATGGAACTTTTGAGATATGACCGTAAACTCTGACAGTCCGAATACCTTGACAGCCCTGACTACAGAATCAAGTGTACGGAAGCCGGCATAGTCCAAGTGGATGTCTTGTTCTGGAATCCCTTGTTTGATGAGATCTCCTTTCATCAGGTCTGGTTCACTGTATGATTTATGACGATTATCCCCGCTGATGAGTATCTTCTTTATTTTACCAGCTTTGTAGAGATCTACGGTAGCATTGATGCGATTATAATAGAATGGATTTCGTCTTTTAGTATATCTGCTTATCGGGTTGGTCCCTAACAATAGTCCGATTTTTCTTTCCGGGATTTTGGAAACAAATGCATATGTGTGGTTACGACTGACGAGTTCTACGTAAATATGGCATGCCAGAATCAAAATCATTGTAAGTGGGAAAATGCATATTGCTACGCTTACTAAAATAATTTTCTTGGTATGTTTGCTTAATGGTTTCATTGTGTTCTTTGATAGAATGGAGAGGTGATAAAGAACTGTGCAGAAAGCAGATAGGATGTGTTTTTCTTTTGTAGAACTTTTCTGTTTTGGGTTTCGGGTAGTCTCGGGGCAAAATATTATATATGGCTCCGACTAAAATTAAGAATAGAAAACTGAAAAACAAATATTTCTATTGCTAGTGTCCGGATAAAAGAAATCTCTGGAAAGAAACAGATATCGAGTCTTTCCAGAGATTTTTTTGTAGAAGAAAATTAAGCTTCAGCAGGAGCTTCTTCAGCAGCAGGAGCTTCTTCTGCGTTTGCAGCAGCTTCAGCTTCAGCCTTAGCAGCAGCTTCAGCAGCTTTCTTTTCAGCTACCTTCTTAGCGATTTCTTCGTTTACTTTCTTTTCAGCTTCCAGACGTGCTTTAGCTTCAGCTTTCTTAGCTTCTTCTTCCTTAGCCTTCAAAGCAGCCAGACCTGACTGTTTGTTTTCTTTCCAAGCGTTGAATTTAGCTTCAGCCTGTGCTTCATCGAATGCGCCTTTAGCTACACCGCCCAGCAAGTGTTTCTTCATGTAAACACCTTCGCGAGACAAGATGTTGCGTACTGTGTCAGTAGGCTGTGCACCTACCATTACCCAGTGTAATGCACGTTCAAAATTCAAATCTACTGTGGCAGGATTGGTGTTCGGATTGTAAGTACCAATTTTTTCAGTAAATCTACCATCACGTGGTGCTCTTGCATCTGCAATAACAATTGAATAGAACGCATATCCTTTGCGTCCGTTTCTTTGCAATCTGATTTTAGTTGCCATTTTTTAATTTAGTTTTTAATGTAAATGATTTGAATTATGCTAATAACCCGTATTAGCGGGTGCAAAGGTACAACTTTTCTTTTGTTCTACAAAGAGTTGCGCTAATTATTTGTTGATTTCGCGCAGCCATTTCTCCAGTTCGCCCGTCCATTGGCGTTTGTAGGGGAAGCTGTCGTGGTATCCCCAGCCGTGTCCTCCTATCGGATAAGTGTGCAGGCTGGCAGGAACTTTGTTCTTGACGAGGGCTGTGTAGTAGTTCACGCTGTTGGCCACCGGTACTACCGTGTCATCGCTGCTGTGCAGAATGAAGGCAGGGGGTGTTTGCGGAGTAACCTGCAATTCATTGGAATATTTCTGTTCCAGTTCCTTTGAGGGATTTTTTCCCAGCAGGTTGTCGTGAGAACCCATGTGAGTGTAAGCAGGGTCCATGGTGATGACCGGGTAGAAAAGAATCTGGAAATCCGGGCGAGTTTCCGCATCGGTGAAATGAGTGGCGGTGGTGCTGGCCAGATGTCCTCCGGCTGAAGAACCCATGATGCCCAGTTTTTTTACATTCCATTCCTGAGCGTGCTGGCGCATGATGCGCAGAGCCTGTTGTGAATCGCTCAGAGGCACTTCATTGTGTCCGTTGGGCATGCGGTAGCGGAGCACGGCATACGTAATGCCCTGGCTGTTGAACCAGTCGGCCATGCTTTTCCCTTCGTGGGCCATGGCCAGATGTGAGTATCCTCCTCCCGGACAGGCTACGATGGCCATTCCGTTCCCTTTTTTAGCCGGATAGACGTAGAGAATGGCTTCTTTTGTATAACTTGGAGAATCGGTATCTCCATTCTTTTCTTCTGTGATGCCGTTGTCATTAGGGGCACCGTTGGGCCATACCTTCATTTCAATCGGCTGTTGTGCGAAGAGCGTGCCCGACATAAGTAGCAGGCCCATTAGTAGCAGTGTTTTCATGTGTGTGATATATTAGAGATTATTTTTTCAGTTTCATGCTGGCTTTTACCAGGTAAGTAATCAGCAGCAGATAAGCTACCAGTGACACCAGTTCGCTCATCGGGTTAGCCAGCCATTCTTCGTGGATAAGATTGATGTCGCAGTAGCGCATGATGGCACTCACTACACCCATCAGGGCACCTCCAGCAATGAATCCGGATGCCAGCAGCGTACCTTTCTCACCGCGTGCGTTGTTGACAGCTTCGTCCTTGCTGCGTGAAGTCACGTACCAGTTGATGGCTCCACCCACCAGCAACGGGAGGTTCAGTTCCAATGGAATGAACATACCCAGTGCGAAGGCCAGGGCAGGTACCTTGCAGAAAGTCAGTACCAATGCCAGTGCTGCACCGATGCCGTAGAGCAGCCATGGAGCACCTACACCGTTCATCAGCGGGTCGATGACAGCTGCCATGGCGTTGGCCTGCGGAGCAGCCAGTTGTCCGCTGGTGAATCCGTAAGAATCATTCAGCACCATAATCACGCCGCCTACAGTAGCTGCGGAAACCAGTGTGCCGAGGAATTTCCAGCTTTCCTGTTTCTTGGGTGTGCTCCCCAGCCAGTAACCGATTTTCAGGTCGGTAATGAAACCGCCGGCCATGGACAATGCGGTGCAGACCACGCCACCCATTACCAGTGAAGCTACCATGCCCGTGGCACCTTTCAGTCCTACTGCCACCATGATGACAGAAGCCAGAATCAAGGTCATCAGCGTCATGCCCGATACCGGGTTCGTTCCTACAATGGCGATGGCATTGGCTGCTACGGTGGTAAACAGGAAGGAGATTCCTGCTACCAGCAGAATGGCTACCACGGTATGCAGGATGTTGCCTTGCATTACATCGAAATAGAAGAAGAGTACTACGAGCAGCAGGGTGAACAACGAACCGAAGGCAATGATTTTCATGGACAAATCCTTTTGGGTACGTTCCACGTTTTCTTCGGCCTTTTTGCCCTTCATTTCACTGGCAGCCAGGCTGACTGCACTCTTGATGATGCCCCATGAACGCACGATACCGATGATGCCGGCCATGGCAATACCTCCGATACCGATGCTCTTGGCATATTCCTTAAAGATAAGTTCGGGTGACATGTCTCCTACGGCTGTCGTGATATCCGGATTCCAGGCATTCAGCACCTGGTCGCCCCAGAACAAGGAAATGCCCGGTACGATAATCCACCATACGGCCAGTGAACCGGCACAGATGATGGCCGCATATTTCAGTCCGACGATGTAGCCGAGTCCCAGTACGGCAGCTCCCGTGTTAATCTTGAATACCAGTTTGAACTTGTCGGCAATAGTCTCGCCCCATCCGCAGATGCGGCTTGTGAAGTTCTCGTTCCACCAGCCGAACGTTCCCACGATGAAGTCATAAAGACCACCCACCAATCCGGCCATAAGCAGCGGTTTGGCCTGGTCGCCTCCCTTTTCACCCGACACGAGCACCTGGGTGCTGGCCGTAGCTTCCGGGAAAGGATATTCGCCATGCTTGTCTTTTACGAAATATTTACGGAAGGGAATCAGGAACAGGATGCCCAGCACACCACCCAGCAGGGAGCTGATGAACATCTGCATGAAGTTGACCGTCATTTCCGGATATTTTTCCTGCAGGATGTAGAGGGCCGGCAGGGTAAAGATGGCACCCGCCACGATGACGCCTGAGCAGGCACCGATGGACTGAATCATGACGTTTTCACCCAGTGCGCCTTTGCGTTTGGTGGCGCTGGAAATACCCACAGCGATAATAGCAATAGGGATGGCAGCTTCGAACACCTGGCCCACTTTCAACCCTAAATAGGCAGCGGCAGCCGAGAAAATAACGGCCATGACGAGTCCCCATGTCACTGACCAGAAGTTAACTTCAGGATACGTTTTTCCGGGAGACATGAGGGGTTCGTATTTCTCTCCCGGTTTGAGCGGACGGAATGCGTTTTCGGGCAGTCCCGTCGGTTTTTCTTGTGTCTCTTTCATGAATAATATTACATTTTGATTTGATTAATATTCTTAAGGGTGTCCAAAAGTAGTAAAAATCCTTTATATTCATTCAAAAGTGGGCTCATTTTTGTGCCATCGGAAAACGCACTTGCGTTTGAAAGAAAACGTCCTTACGTTTGGAATCAAATGCACTTGTGTTTTAAGTAAAATGTACTTGCGTTTGAAATGAAACACAAAGGCGTTTTTCCATGTGCTTTTTCGGGCATAAAAAAACAGGAGAAGCATCGCAAAAATGTTTCTCCTGTCAAGTATGAAAAATGATGAATCGTTACTGATTGATGTCGGCCGATGCCGGGGTCATGTCACCTTCTACTACCAGACGAGTGATTTCGTTCTTGGAGTTGGTGCGAAGGGTGATGGTCTTGCGGAAATGTCCCGGAAATTTGCCGGCACCGTTGTAAGTGACTGTCACCTCACCGCTTTCTCCCGGTTTGATGGGTTCTTTCGGATATTGAGGTACGGTGCATCCGCAAGAAGCAATGGCCTGATGAATTACCAGCGGGCCGTCGCCTGTATTCTTGAATTTGAATTTGCAAGTTACTTTCGGACTGCTTTCAGAGAAAGAGCCAAAGTTGTATGAGGTCTTTTCGAATGTAATTTCTGCCGTTCCCTGAGCAATGACAAACAATACATTCATGACACATAATAAGGTTGTAAATAAAATTTTCTTCATTTTCTTTGATTTTAATCCTTACTTTTGACAACTTCGCAAAGATACTACTTTTGTGTGAAACTGTTACTTTTGTGCAGTTTAATTAACAAACTTGAAGTGTTGTTATCGGTTTACCTGCTTCACGCCCTTCACCGTTTTAATCTTCTTTATCAGCGATTCAAGCTTGGCATTGTCGTCTACGGTCACTGTCAGCATGCCCGAGAACAATCCGTCGTGCGAGTCGATGCTGATGGAGCGCAACAGGATGTTGTTCTCCTTATTAATAATAGACGTGATGTTTGTCACGATGCCGATGTCGTCATGTCCGATAATACGGAGGGTAATCGGATACTGTTTGCCCTGGCTCTTTCCGGCCCAGCGGGCTTTCACGATGCGGTAGGGGAAGCGGGAACGCATTTCCTTGGCATTCGGGCAGTCGCAACGGTGAATCTTGATACCGCCGTTGATGCTGACGAATCCGAACACTTCGTCGCCGTAAATCGGGTTACAG
Source organism: Phocaeicola plebeius DSM 17135 (assembly GCF_000187895.1). Lineage (GTDB taxonomy): Bacteria > Bacteroidota > Bacteroidia > Bacteroidales > Bacteroidaceae > Phocaeicola > Phocaeicola plebeius. The sequence goes on from NZ_DS990134.1 coordinate 55,415, forward strand.
CATCTGGCCAGCGTAAAGTCGAGTCCTTTCAGGTTCCGGTCGATGACCAGCACGTCATCCTTGTAGTCCTTCGCGTCGGTGGGCTGCTGCATGTTGAAGCCTTCCGCACTGCGGTAGCTGATTTCTTCGCGCTGTTCGGTTTCCCGTTTCTGCATGTCAAGGTACTTGTCGATGATGTCGTTCACGTCCATCGATTCGTTGGCAATACTCTGATAGAAGTCAGTCACGGTCTTGAAGCCCAGTTTCCGAATCAGACGCATCAGGATGGCCTCATCATATTCCAGCTTCCGGTTCTTGAATTTACGCTCCAGCGTTTCCTTGGCAAACTGTGTCTGACGGGCTGCAATCTCCTTCAGGGCCTGACGTATCTTGTTGCGTGCTTTCGATGTGGTGACAAAAGTCAGCCAGTCACGCTTCGGTGTCTGCGTGTTCGAAGTCATGATTTCCACCTGGTCGCCACTGTTCAGTTTCTGGCGGAGCTGTACGTTTTTTCCGTTGACGCGGGCTCCCGTACACCGGCATCCCAGGTTGGAGTGGATAGAGAAGGCAAAGTCGAGCACGGTAGCCCCTTGCGGCAGTTTGTACAAGTCGCCTTTGGGAGTAAATACGAATACTTCGTCCTTATATAAATCCAGCTTGAATTGGTCCATGGCCTCCATGTCGCTGTCGGAGTTTTCCAGCGTCTCACGGATGGAATTCAGCCATTCATCCAAGCCGCTTTCTCCCTTTATACCTTTATACCTCCAGTGGGCTGCCAGACCTTTTTCGGCAATTTCGTCCATGCGTTCCGTACGAATCTGCACTTCCACCCATTTCCCTTCCGGTCCCATCACGGTGATGTGCAGTGACTCATATCCGTTACTTTTCGGCACGGACAGCCAGTCGCGCAAACGTTTGGGGTTGGGCAGATACATGTCCGTCACGATGGAATAAGCCTGCCAGCACTCCTGTTTCTCCTTTTCAAGCGGAGAATCAAGAATGATGCGGATGGCAAACAGGTCGTACACGCCTTCGAAAGGACATCCCTGTTTCTTCATCTTCTGGTAGATGGAGTGGATGGACTTGGTACGTCCCTTCATGTGGAACTTCAGTCCGGCATCTTCCAGCTTTTTGCGTATCGGTTCGATAAAAGTCTCGATGTAGCGGTCGCGGGCCTGCTTGGTGGCATTCAGTTTCTCTTTGATATGATAGTACACGTCGTGCTGCGTGTATTTCAGTGACAAGTCCTCCAGTTCCGATTTCAGTTTATACAATCCCAACTTGTGGGCCAGCGGTGCATACAGATAGGCTGCTTCGTTGGCCACTTCCAGACGAGCTTCTTCGTTGGGGCTGTCCTTGATTTGCCGCATCAGGTTCACACGGTCGGCAATGATAATCAGGATGACCCGCATGTCTTCGGCAAACGACAGAAGCAGATTGCGGAAGTTTTCCGATTCAATGATGGGGCTTTTGGAATACAGTTCGTTGATTTTGACGAGTCCCCGTATGATGCCGGCCACGTCTTCTCCATATTCCTCTTTGACCGATTCCAGACTGCAAAGATTGTATTTCACGGATTCATGGAGCATGATTCCCAGAATCGATGCGCGGCGCATGCCGATTTCTTCGGCCACGATGACAGCCGTCTGCATATCCTTGATAATGGGATTCATCTGGAATACATTTCGCGGAATGGTACCTTCTGCCATCACCTTGACCAGATGGGTTTTCAGTTTGTGGCAGTCATCCTTTTGTAATGTATCTTTCGACAACCGCAGCAGTCGTTTGTAGAGTAGAATCAGTTGTTTGTGTTCCTCTTGTGTAAAAAAGTCGTTGTTCTCCATAATTCCTCGTTTTGCTGTTTGTGGGTAAAGTTACTTTTTTTCTGTTGATATGATGCACTCTTCCCGTATTTTTTATATTTTTGAACGTCATTCTAAAAACAGGAAGAAAATTCATTACCTAAATAAAGAGTTATTATGTTAACACACGAGGACAAAGAATTGTTGGCCAAGAAGGGCATTTCGGAAGAAAAGATTGCCGAACAGTTGGCTTGTTTTGAAAAGGGGTTTCCATTCTTGAAGCTTTCAGCAGCTGCTTCCGTAGAAAACGGAGGTATTATGAAAGCCGATGAGAAAGAATGCGAACAGTATCTTGCCGCATGGGATGCATACAAGGCAGGCGATAAGAAAATCGTCAAGTTTGTTCCGGCTTCAGGAGCTGCCAGCCGTATGTTCAAGAATATGTTCGAATTCTTGGGTGCCGAGTATGACAAACCTACTACCGATTTTGAGAAGAAATTCTTCGATCACATTCATGATTTTGCATTCTATAATGACTTGAATGCAGCTTGTTTGGATAATACAGGAAAGAACATCAATGCCCTGTTGTCTGAACATAATTACAAGGCAGTGGTTTCTAACTTGCTGGAGTCTGCCGGACTGAACTATGGAGCGCTGCCTAAAGGCTTGCTCAAGTTCCATCGTTATGCAGATGGCGTGCGTACACCGCTGGAAGAACATCTGGTAGAAGGGGCATTGTATGCTGCCGGAAAGAGTGGGGAAGTGAATGTACATTTCACTGTTTCTACTGAGCATCGTGCATTGTTCGAGAAACTGGTGGCTGCCAAGGCTGCCGAATATGAGGCTAAGTATGGTACGACTTATCACATCAGTTTCTCTGAACAGAAACCGAGTACGGATACAGTGGCTGCCGACATGGAAAACAAACCGTTCCGCGACAAGGACGGTAAATTGTTGTTCCGTCCGGGTGGTCACGGTGCCTTGATTGAGAACCTGAACGACCTGGATGCCGATATCGTATTTATCAAGAACATTGATAATGTGGTGCCCGACCGCTTGAAAGCTGATACAGTGACTTACAAGAAACTGTTGGCTGGTGTATTGGTTACGCTGCAGAAGCAGGCATTTGAATATCTGGAACTGCTGGATGGCGGACATTACAGCCACGAACAGCTGGAAACTATTATCCGCTTCGTACAGCAGAAGTTGCGTTGCCGCAGAACGGATTTGAAAGAGCTGGAAGATGCTGATTTGGTTATCTATCTGCGTAAGAAACTGAATCGTCCGATGCGCGTTTGCGGTATGGTGAAGAATGTGGGCGAACCGGGTGGTGGTCCGTTCTTGGCTTATAATCCGGACGGAACCATTTCTTTGCAGATTCTGGAAAGCTCGCAGATTGACATGAACGACCCGGAAAAGAAAGCCATGTTCGAAAAGGGTACACACTTCAATCCGGTGGATTTGGTATGTGCCGTTCGCGACTACAAGGGTAATAAGTTCGACTTGCTGAAACATGTGGACAAGGCTACCGGCTTTATTTCTTACAAGTCTAAGAATGGAAAAGACCTGAAGGCACTCGAGTTGCCGGGCTTGTGGAACGGTTCAATGAGCGACTGGAATACCGTGTTCGTGGAAGTTCCTTTGAGCACTTTCAATCCGGTAAAGACTGTGAACGATTTGCTGCGTGAACAGCATCAGTAATTTCCGGATAGTGGAAAAATAGAGATGTCCGCCTGTCATCTTTGTGAGATGGGCGGACATCTTTTTTATATATATGAAGAAAGTTATTGCACATTTCCTTCTTGTTGAGATAATTTCTCTCTGTATTCTTTCGGGGAAAGTCCTAAATTCCTTTTTACGTATTTGCCAAAAAATGACAAAGTGGCAAAATTGAGTTCATTGGCAATTTCCTTGATGCTCTTATCGGGAGATTTCAGCAGGCACACTATATCCTTCATGACATAACAAGTGATGAGGTCGGAAGCTGTTTCACCGGAATTTTCTTTACATACAGCCGACAAGTATTTGGAAGTGACAAACAACCGGTTGGCATAGTAGCTTACCGACCGTTCCTTGGGGTAGGAAGATATCAGCAGCTCCATGAAGGCATTGAACAGATTGTTGGATGAATTGAATGCAATGGGCTTCAGCTGGATGTATTTTTCCATGGCATCCTGAAACTCGTAGATGAAGGCTTGCAGGAGGGCATTGATCAGCTCCTTCTGGTGGCGGTGAGGGGTACCGGTCAGTTTGGAATTCAGCAGGTTATAGTACTGGCAGAAAAGCTGGCTTTCTTCATCGTTCAGGGAAATGATAGGATGCTGTTCCAGGTACAGGCGTGAGTACCAGTTGTTTGCGGATGTGGACATCACAAAAATACGTTTGGCGTATTCTGGTGAGAGACAGAATCCGCAGCATTCAAAATCATCACCTATCGTACCGTGTTTTAGTAGCGTTTGTGGGTGACAAATCATCAAATCATTCCGACCGATTTCATAAGAATTGTTGTTGAGAGATAAGGACGCTTTTCCTCTCAGACATAAGATCGCCAGGAAAAAGTCAGCCCGTATGGAGGAATACTGTTCGGTTTCATTTACTTTATTTACCTGGTTCAAGATGATAATCTGTTCGTCTTTATAGGCAGCTACCTTTTCCATGATTTCGGTGCTGGACATTCTGATGAGTTCTATTTCTTTCTCCATAACTTTGATTAATCTATTCGATTGCAAATGAACAGAATGTTTTTCAATTCTTAGTGTCCTATTTTTCCTGATGAGTATGCTATAGGGAAGATAGTAAGGCCGGATAGAAAAATAGAACACTTCCAAGGTAGTATGTATGCCAGATATTTCATGTAATGCCTTTTTCTTTGCGCTCACAAATTGCAGACATACTAAACATTTTAGAATTTATGAAAAAGAATTATCTGATGGCCGTTTGTTTGTTTCTGACTGTGATGTCAGGGTGTGGAAATAAAGAGCAGGCACCGCAGCAGGCAGAACCGGTAAAGGTCAAAGTGATGACCGTAGCATCATCCGTACGTAACGAAGCCGTTCGTTTTTCAGGTACGGTGCAGGAGGAAAACGGCAGTTCATTAAGTTTCCCGCTGATGGGACGAGTAAAGTCGGTACAGGTCGATTTAGGAAGCCGGGTGCGGCAGGGACAATTGCTGGCTACACTGGATGAGGTTTCGATGCAGAATACGTATCAGGCAGCAAAGGCTGCTTTGAAGCAGGCGGAAGATGCCTACCAACGTATGAAGGAATTGCATGAAAAAGGAAGTCTGGCCGAGATGAAGTGGGTGGAAGTACAGAGCAAGTTGCAGCAGGCTCAGTCTATGGAGGCAGTGGCCCGGAAGAATCTGACTGACTGTCAGCTGTATGCTCCGTTTTCTGGGGTCATTGCCGAGAAAAGTCTGGAGGTCGGACAGAACGTGGTGCCTGGTGTACAGGTGCTGAAACTGGTATCCGACGACCGGCTGAAGGTACGGATATCCGTGCCGGAGCCGGAAATCGCGCGCGTGGCAAGAGGACAGAAAGCTGTGATAGAGGCACCGGTTCTGAATGGAATAAAGGCGGAAGGCGTAGTGACGGAAAAAGGTGTACAGGCCAATCCGCTGTCACGGTCGTATGAAGTAAATATCGGTATTCAGACGAAGAATACGGGACTGCTTCCCGGCATGGTGACAGAAGTCTGGTTGCAGGATGCCGATAAAAGTCAGGCGTGCGTACTTCCGGCCAATGTGCTTCAGCTGGATGAACACAACAATTACTTCGTGTGGCTGAAAGGTGCGGATGGAAAGGCATCGAAGCGCGTGGTGGCGTGCGGCAAGTTCACGGCGACGGATGTCACGGTGGTGAACGGTTTGAATGAAGGGGATGAAGTGATAGTAGAAGGACAGCAGAAAGTGTGCGAAGGAACTCCTCTGGCACTGTAAAAACGAAGTAAGACAATGGAAAAGAAAAGGAACATAGTGGAATGGGCCATGCACTATCGTCAGATTGTGATTCTGGTGACGTGCTGCCTGGTGGCATTCGGAATATACAGTCTGCCGCAGATGCAGAAAAATGAATTTCCTGATTTTACCATACGTCAGGGAATGGTGATTGCCGTGGCTCCGGGAAATACGGTCAATGAAATGGTGGAACAGGTGACGAAGCCTCTGGAAGACTACATCTTTTCATACAAGGAAGTAAAGAAGGAGAAGACCTTCTCTACCACGCGCGACGGGATTGTTTTTGTGCAAGTAGAGTTGAATGACGAACTGAACAACAAAGATGAGTTCTGGAGCAAGTTCAAGCATGGAGTAGCCACTTTCAAGTCGCAGCTTCCGCCGAATGTGCTTGCCATACAGGTGATGGATGATTTTGGCGATACATCGGCACTGCTGATTACCATGGAAAGCAAGGACAAGACGTATCGGGAACTGTCCGACTATATGGATGAACTGAAGAACCGTTTGCGTCGCATCAGCAGTGTGGGACGACTCACTGTGAGTGGAGAAAGGGCTGAACAGATTTCCATCTACCTGGATCCGGAACGGCTCTCACATTATGGGCTGAACGAGCAGTTGATTGCCGGCCAGCTGTTTGCCAAGGGATTCGTGACCACGGGCGGACGCATACAGACCCCTCAGTATGTATTGCCGGTGCATGTGGAGAAGACATTCAATACGCTGTACGACGTGCAGCAGCAGATTGTGTACAGCGACCCGTCGGGCAATGTGGTACGCTTGCAGGATGTGGCTCGTGTGGTCAAGGAATATCCTCATGCCGACAGTTATATCAAGAACAACGGGACGAAATGTATCCTGTTGAGTGTGGAAATGAAGAAAGGAAAGAACATCGTACAGATGGGAAATGACATCGACCGCGTGCTGGAAGAGTTTAAGACAGAGCTTCCGTCGGAGGTCAATATGTTCCGCATCACCGACCAGGCACAGGTGGTGGGCGACAGTGTCAATGCTTTCTTGCGTGAGCTGGTGATTGCCATCGTGGCCGTAGTGATTGTGGTGATGCTGCTGTTGCCGTTGCGGGTGGCACTGGTGGCTGCTTCTACCATTCCGATTACTATCTTTATCTCACTGGGACTTTTCTATGCCTTTGGCATTGAGTTGAACACCGTGACGCTGGCTGCCTTGATTGTGACGCTGGGAATGATTGTGGACAACTCCATTGTCATCATCGACAGTTATCTGGAGAAAATCGGCGAAGGAATGTCGCGCTGGCATGCGTCTATCTTCAGTGCCACGCATTTCTTCAAGTCCATATTCTCGGCTACACTGGCCATCAGTATCACATTCTTCCCCTTCCTGATTGTGATTCCCGGCATGATACACGACTTCCTGCTGAGTTTCCCCTGGTCCATTACGCTGATTCTGGGCATCTCCTTGCTGGTAGCCATGCTGCTGGTACCGTTCATGCAGTTCTGGTTCATCCGTAAGCCGATACCTTCGCATAAAAAAGGATTCTCGTTCATGGAACTCCTGCAGACCTATTATAATAAGTTGCTTGACAAGTGCTTTGCCCATCCGTATGTTACTCTGCTGGGAGGAATCGCTTCCGTGCTGGTGGGTATCTTCCTGATGGGGAAACTGCCGCAAAAGCTGATGCCGGTAGCCGACCGTAACCAGTTTGCTGTAGAAATCTATCTGCCTACGGGCTCGGCTGTAGAAAAGACGGCCTGGGCTGCCGATACCATGGAGCATGTGTTCCGTAAAGACCCGCGGGTGACTTCCGTCACTTCATTTATCGGTTGTTCTTCCCCTCGTTTCCATACGGCATACGCTCCGCAATTGGGAGGGACGAACTACGCCCAGCTGATTGTAAACACGAAAGGGAATAAGGAAACTGTGGAACTGCTGGATGAGTATGCTCCGCGTTATACTGATGCTTTTCCGGATGTGCGGGTAAGGTTCAAGCAAATCAGTTTCAGTCAGGCGGTCTATCCGATAGAACTCCGTCTGAGCGGAGAGAATCTGGATTCACTGAAAACCGTGGCCGGGAAATACCTGAGCATGTTGCGTCAGATGCCGGAAATACGGCTGGCACAGACCAACTTCAGTGAACCGCAGACTTCGGCCAAGGTGGTGCTGAAAGAAGATGAGGCTTCTCGTCTGGGCATACAGAATGTGCAATTGGAAAGCACGCTGGCCATGCGCTATGGCGATGGTATAAAGGTGGCTAGTGTATGGGAAGGCGATTATGATATCCCCGTGACATTGAAAAGTGAGAGAGCCGATTGTGCCGGTTTCTCCGATCTGGAAAACGAACTGATTCCGGTATTGGGCGGTACGCAGGTTCCCTTGCGGCAGGTGGCAGAAGTGGTACCTTCCATAAAAGACGGACAGCTGGTACGCCGGAACGGTATCTATACCATTACGGTCATGGCCGATGTGCGCCGTGACGTGAACGTGACCGCCCTGACGAGTGTGATAAAGGAAAAAGTGGCAGCTATCCCTCTGCCGGATAAAGTGACGCTGGCTTACGGAGGTGACGACGAGCAGGACAATGAAAACCTTCCGCCTATCATGGCAGCTCTGGCCATTGCGGCTTTCATCATCTTCTTCATCCTGTTGGCTCATTTCAAGCGTATTAGCATTGCTCTGCTGATTTTTGCCAGCATGACGCTGTGTGTGTTCGGTACGGCAGTGGGCGTATTGATACAAGGAGTGGATTTCGGTATGACTTGTACACTGGGTATCATCAGCCTGATGGGAATTATCGTGCGTAACGGCATTATCATGATTGACTATGCCGAGGAACTTCGGGCTACGGAGAAACTCTGTGTGCGTGATGCCATTTATCATTCTGCCCGCCGACGTATGCGACCCATCTTCCTGACTTCGGCCGCTGCCTCTATGGGAGTCATCCCGATGATATTGGGCAAGAGCGGACTCTGGATGCCGATGGGTACGGTGATTTGTTACGGTACGCTGATTACCATGCTCTTCCTTTTGACGGTGCTTCCGGTGGCTTACCTGGTGATTTTCAGGGGAAGCAGTCAGAAACGTGCCCAGCTGGAAGCATTGGAGAAAGCCTGATGAGGTGATTAGGAATCAATCAAAAGAAGAATCATTATGAAAACGAATCGAAACAGAATAATAGCTTTTCTATTGATAGGTGGGGCGTGCATGAATGGGGCTTTCGGACAGAAAGCCTACACGCTGGATGAATGCATTCAGGCTGCCTTGACAAACAATGTGCGAATGAAGAATGCAACCAATGAACTGGAAATGGCCAAGCAGGACAAGAAAAAGGCATTTACCAATTATTTTCCGAGCGTGAGCGCGGCTGGAACCGGTTTTATGGCAGATAAAGGATTGATGCAGATGAGTTTGGGACCGGACGTGAACATGTCCATGCTGAAGAACGGAATAGCAGGGGGAGTCGGTGCCTCCCTACCGTTGTTCACCGGCGGACAGATTGTGAACGGAAACCAGCTGGCCAAGGTGGGAGTGGAAGTGAAACGCCTGCAACGGAATTTGTCCGATAATGAAGTATGCCTCACCACGGAACAATATTTCTGGCGGGTAGTGATACTGAAAGAAAAGCTGAAAACCTTGTCCAAGGTCGAAGCCCAACTGGCACGCATCCTGAGTGATGTGGAAGCTTCGGTACAGGCTGGAATCGTGACGCGGAACGATTTGCTTCAGGTACAATTGCGGCAGAATGAAACAAAGAGTACTCGTTTGCAGGTGGAAAATGCCTTGTCGGTATCCCAAAACATGCTGGCACAGTATACCGGACTTTCGTCTGATACCCTTGACGTGGCCTTTGCGGTAGATACTCAGCTGCCTGCACGCCCCGACAGCCTTTACTGCGATCCGGAATCGGCATTGGGACTTACCAGCGAATATGCCTTGCTGCAACAAAACGTGAAGGCCAGCCGCTTGCAATACAAGATGGCGGTAGGGAAGAACCTGCCTACGGTGGCTATTGGCGGAGGCTATGTATACCATAACTTCTTGCCGGAAGACCAGCGTTTCTGGGTGGGATTTGCTACGGTGACCGTTCCCCTGACCGGATGGTGGGGAGGAAGCCATGCCATAAAGAAAGAAAAGCTTCAAGTGAAGAACACGGAAAATCAGCTGGCCGACCAGGGAGAATTGCTGGTTATCCGCATGAAGAATGCCTGGAACGGGGTGAACGAGGCATACGAGCAGATGAAGATTGCCCGTCTGTCCATTGAGCAGTCCACCGAGAATCTCCGCCTGAATACCGATTATTACAAGGCAGGCACCTGCACGATGAGTGATTTGCTTGATGCACAGACTTTGTATCAGCAGAGTTGCGACAAGTACGTGGAGAGTTATACGGATTATGAACTGAAAAAAAGAGAATATCTGCAAGTCACGGGGCGTCGTTAAAACAACTTTTTCTTGATGTGAAGGGCTGTCGGGAAGTATTTCCGATGGCCCTTTGTAATAAATTCTGCATATTAATTGCATATTAATTTAATTTGAGCTATCTTTGCAGCGCATTTGGGAATCCGATAAAGTAAAAACGTCTTGAAGAAGATGTGGCTTTTTCAGGAACTTTTGTAGGTTTCTCACGTGAGAAACGTAGGGCTCCCGACCGGAAAACGTACGGCTCTGCAAAGTGAAACATAAGTTTCAGGGCAGGGAAACGTAAAAACTTATTCTACGTTTTCACAAAAACAGACTAGGGTTAGAACTTACACAGATTAGAATATAGTATACAGCGTATGAACATGTGCAGGCAACATAAGGTAGTTCGGATAAAGGTCAGTACGGCGCTTTACCGGAGATGTCATGCCCGTGCGCATTGGTTCAGCGGATTTCTTCATGAAAGTTTGTAAGACACGGGAAGTTGCGTCTTCCTGACGTGGTGTGAAATCTTTCTTATAAACTTTTATTCTCAATTTTGTTATGTGGATTATTTTATTGATTGTCCTGGCGGGTATTCTGGCAGGATATAGCCTTCGTATGTGTGCTTTTTTGAAAAAAGTGAATCTGACTATCTCGTGTACCATTTGTCTGATGTTGTTCGTGTTAGGACTTTCCGTGGGTTACAATCCGTTGATTGTAGGAAACTTAGGGTCTTTCGGCGGACAGGCGCTGCTGCTCAGTGTGGCCGGCATTACGGGAAGTGTGTTGCTGGCACGCGTGGTATATCTGTTGTTCTTTAAGGAAGGAGGTGAAAAATGAAAGGAAGTTTGCTGGTATTGTCCATGTTCTTTGTAGGCTGTGTGTTAGGCTACGTGTGGAACTTTTCCGGATGGGAGTTGGGAGATACGCACCACTTGTCCATGTATATTCTGTATGCTCTGATGTTTCAGGTAGGCGTCAGCATTGGCGGGGGAGAGGATTTCAAGGAACTGCTTCGTGGTTTCCGTCCCAAGATGCTGCTGATACCGCTGGCAACCATCGGAGGAACCCTGCTGTTTTCGGCATTGGTCAGTGTGCTGCTGACCCGTTGGAGTGTGTTCGACTGTTTGGCCGTGGGCAGTGGACTGGGGTATTATTCGCTTTCGTCCATCCTGATTATGGAACTTAAAACCCCTGACCTTGGTGCACAGTTGGCTACGGAACTGGCCACGATTGCACTTCTGACGAATGTCATCCGCGAGCTGGTGGCACTGGTGGGAGCTCCTTTCATTTGCAAATACTTCGGGAAACTGGCTCCTATTTCGGTGGCCGGAGTAACTTCGGTCGATGTAGCTCTTCCCTCCATTATCCGTGTGTCTGGAAAGGAAATGGTGCCCCTTGCCATCTTCCACGGGTTGCTGGTCGACATGTCCGTGCCGTTTTTCATTTCTTTGTTTTGCAAGCTGTAAAAGAAATCCCCGTCTGCAAAGCAAAGAGATGAAAACGGCGACGGGGAGCCTTAGATGTCTATGCTCATGATGTAATCGTTCATGTAATATCCGTTGCCGATGGGGAAGTCCCCTTCGCGCACCTTCTTCATGCCCATGTGTTCATAGAATCCAAGTGCCGGATTCTGCCGGTTCACATTCAGTTCCATGCGGCAAGGTTCCGGATGAAGTTCCTTGATGCCCTTTATAGCCTGCTGGAACAGTTGCCGTCCGAGTTTGTATTTCTGGAAGTAGGGGAGTACGTAAATCTTCTGCAAGTGGAACAAATCCGTATCCTCCTGCTGGATGGACACATAGCCCGCAGGCTCACATTCCTCGTAAGCAATGTAGTAAATGTGATGCTCTTTCTCCATCTGGTTTCTCAGGCTCTCACTGGAATACATCCAGTCCATCATGTAATCAATCTGTTCCGAAGTCAGAATGTGCTGGTAGGTAGCCGGAAAGGTCTGTGCCGCCAGCGTCCGGATGACTTCAATGTCTGCAAGAGTAGCTTTTCTAATCGTAAACATAGGCATTTCCTTATTATAATGTGTTTTCTGCAAAAGTAGTTTATCTTTTGTATGTATGGGTTTTATCGAAACATAAACTTGTTAAAAGTTTTGAAATTATAATACCTTGCAATACATAGTATCAATATAAAACCTATATTTGTGTCATACAAGATAAATGAGATGAAATGAATGTAGACAATGTAAAATCGCAGATGCGCAAGGGGATGCTGGAGTATTGCATTCTGTTGCTGTTGCACCGGGAGTCTGCCTATTCTTCCGACATTATCCAGAAGCTGAAAGAGGCCCGGCTGATTGTGGTGGAAGGCACGCTTTACCCGTTGCTGACCCGCCTGAAGAACGACGGACTCCTGTCGTACGAGTGGGTGGAGTCCACGCAAGGACCGCCCCGCAAGTATTATGGACTGACTCCGGAAGGGGAGGAATTTCTGAAGGAACTGGAAAGTGCCTGGGACGGACTTTCCGACACGGTGAATCATTTAAGACAAAACATTTAAAAATCACATGACATGAAAAAGACACTGACTGTAAATTTAGGTGGCACCGTATATCATATAGATGAAGATGCCTATATCCTGCTGGATAATTATTTGAACAACCTCCGCTATCATTTCCGTAAGGATGAAGGAGCGGAAGAGATTGTGCGCGACATAGAATCCCGTATTGCCGAACTGTTTGATGAGGCATTGCGTGGCGGATTACAGGTGATTACTATTAAAGAGGTGGAAGAGGTAATTGCCCGTATGGGAAAGCCGGAGGAACTGAATGGTGAAGAAGAAGGTAACCCGTCTGCATCGAACAGCAAGACTTTCGATAGTGAATCGACGGAAACCAGCCGTCGTCTGTTCCGTAATCCAGACGACCGTATTCTGGGTGGAGTGGTATCGGGCATTGCAGCTTATTTCGGCTGGGATGTGACCTGGACCCGCATCGTCTTTATTTTGGCCGGATTTTTTATTCATGGTTTGATTCTGGCTTATCTGTTGGCATGGATAATCATTCCGCTGGCACATACGGCTACAGAAAAGTTGCAGATGCGCGGAGAACCCATCAATGTGGAAAACATCGGCCGGACGGTGACCGACGGTTTTGAAAAGGTAAACGAGTATGTGCATTCAGAACAGCCCCGCTCTGCCTTGCATAAGTTTGGCAATGGGGTGGTGGCCGTGGTCGGTTTCCTGCTGAAGCTTTGTCTGGTGCTGTTGCTGATATGCTGCGCTCCTTTCCTGCTGGTAGGACTCATCGTCTTGTTTGCCTTGCTGATGGCCGCCACGGGAGTTATCGTCAGTCTGCCTGCCTTCTTCTATAATATATTGCCTTGGGTAGACTGGGGTGGTGTGTGCACCATGCCGGGAATGATTGTCGGGCTTACCGTATGCGGTCTGTTGATTGTCGGTATCCCGGTAGCCGGACTGATTCAGGCCGTCATGCAGTCGTTCGGTAGCTGGAAGCCCATGGGCACTTCTACGAAAGTAGTGCTGGTATTGTTGTGGATGATTGCTCTGGCTATAGGAATTGTGTTGTTCTTTCAGATTCCTTTCCTGACAGAACCACTTTTGTCAGCTCCTTTCTGGGGTGAGTTCCTCTGATTTTGTCAGTCTCGCCCGAATGTGTGAGACAAGAATGTCACATAAAACAGCCAAAATGGCAGTCCGTGTCAGAAAAAAATGCTGGCACGGGCTTTTTTTTGTTCTGGCATGGCATTTGTCTTTTAAAGGGCGTAACGTTTCGGCGTTACAGAATAAACCAAATTAGAAAATAATAAAAATAGATACAATTATGGGAAAGATTATTGGTATTGACTTAGGAACAACAAACTCATGTGTTGCAGTATTTGAAGGTAACGAACCGGTGGTAATTGCCAACAGCGAAGGTAAACGTACCACTCCTTCAGTAGTAGGTTTCGTAGACGGCGGCGAACGTAAGGTAGGTGACCCTGCTAAACGTCAGGCTATCACAAACCCGAAACGCACAGTATATTCTATCAAACGTTTCATGGGTGAAACTTACGATCAGGTTCAGAAAGAAATTTCTCGTGTACCTTATTCAGTAGTAAAGGGTGACAACAACACTCCGCGTGTAGACATCGACGGACGTCTGTACACTCCGCAGGAAATCTCTGCAATGATTCTGCAGAAGATGAAGAAAACTGCTGAAGATTATTTGGGACAGGAAGTAACAGAAGCTGTCATCACCGTTCCGGCATACTTCTCTGACTCTCAGCGTCAGGCTACGAAGGAAGCTGGTCAGATTGCGGGTCTGGATGTAAAACGTATCGTGAACGAACCGACTGCAGCTGCATTGGCTTACGGTGTAGACAAGGCTAACAAAGATATGAAGGTAGCCGTATTCGACCTTGGTGGTGGTACATTCGATATCTCTATTCTGGAATTCGGTGGCGGTGTATTCGAAGTATTGTCAACTAACGGTGATACTCACCTGGGTGGTGATGACTTCGACCAGGTTATCATCGACTGGTTGGTTCAGGAATTCAAGAACGACGAAGGTGCTGACCTGACTACTGACCCGATGGCTATGCAACGTTTGAAGGAAGCTGCTGAAAAGGCAAAAATTGAATTGTCTTCTTCAACTTCTACTGAAATTAACTTGCCGTACATCATGCCGGTAGCTGGTGTGCCTAAACACTTGGTTAAGACTTTGACCCGTGCTAAATTCGAACAGCTTGCTCACAACTTGATTCAGGCTTGTCTTGAACCTTGTAAGAAAGCAATGAGCGATGCAGGTTTGAACAACTCTGATATCGACGAAGTAATCCTGGTAGGTGGTTCTTCACGTATCCCGGCTGTACAGAAACTGGTAGAAGACTTCTTCGGTAAAGTTCCTTCTAAGGGTGTAAATCCGGACGAAGTAGTAGCCGTAGGTGCTTGTATCCAGGGTGCCGTATTGAACAAGGAAGCTGGTGTAGGTAACATCGTATTGCTGGATGTCACTCCGTTGACACTGGGTATCGAAACAATGGGTGGTGTAATGACCAAGTTGATTGATGCCAATACAACCATTCCGTGCAAGAAGAGCGAAGTGTTCTCTACTGCAGCTGATAACCAGACAGAAGTTACCATCCACGTATTGCAGGGTGAACGTCCGATGGCTGCTCAGAACAAGTCAATCGGTCAGTTTAACCTGACAGGTATCGCTCCGGCTCGTCGTGGTGTACCTCAGATTGAAGTAACTTTCGATATCGATGCCAACGGTATCTTGAAGGTTTCTGCTAAGGATAAGGCTACAGGTAAGGAACAAGCTATCCGTATCGAAGCTTCATCTGGTTTGAGCAAGGAAGAAATCGACCGTATGAAAGCTGAAGCTGAAGCTAATGCAGAAGCTGATAAGAAAGAAAAGGAACGCATCGACAAGTTGAACCAGGCAGACAGCTTGATCTTCTCTACAGAAAATCAGTTGAAAGACCTTGGCGATAAGATTCCGGCTGACAAGAAAGCTCCTATCGAAGCTGCTCTTCAGAAATTGAAAGACGCTCACAAGGCTCAGGATTTGGCTGGTATCGATGCTGCAAGCGCTGAACTTCAGGCTGCATTCCAGGCTGCAAGTGCTGAAATGTACGCTCAGACAGGTGGCGCTCAGGCTGGTCCTAACGCAGGTCAGGCAAATAACAATGCAGGTCAGGGTTCAAGCAAGAACAATGACAATGTACAGGATGCTGACTTTGAGGAAGTGAAGTAAGTATCGATAAATAACGATAACAATAAATAGGAATATAGGGTGTAACTCAACAAGTTATGCCCTATATCTTTTTGTAGACTTTTCTTTGGCTTTGCTTATTTCTCGGATTTTTATCGTATATTTGTACCATAATTGTACCGACACTTAAAAGTAGATAATGTGACACTTACAAGAATGCCGGTATTGAGAATGAGGAATATAAGTAAAAAGATTATGCCAGCAGCAAAATTTGAAATAAAACGGAAGTGCCAGATTTGTGGAGAAGAGTTTTTAGCCAAAACAATAGAATCTTGGTATTGCTCTCCCAAATGTTCCAAAATTGCATGGAAGCGACGCAAGGATGAAGAACAAAGATTGCAAAGGTTGGACGAAGTGGTTAAGAAGATACCCAAGTTCAAAGAGTACATCACGGTTCCTGAAGCATACGCATTGTTTGGCATAAGCAAGGAAACTCTTTATCGTTTGATTCGTAAGGGTACAATCCCCAGTGTAAATGCAGGAGAAAGACAGACATTACTATCAAAAGCAGAACTGATGAAACTCTATCCTCCACGCAAGAAAGCTCTCACAAAGCCGAAACCTGTTGCCAAACTATATAGTCTGGAGCCGAAAGATTGTTATACCATTGGAGAAATCACAGAGAAGTTTCTTGTGAATGAAAGTACAGTTTATCTCCATATACGCAAATACTCTATCCCTACTCGGCAGATTGGGAACTTTGTGTATGTACCCAAGAAAGAAATTGATAACTTATATAAAGGTGTGAAGCGATGAAGAAAGCATTAGTCAATACACGAGTGTCGGTAAAGCTCCGCAAATCTGAATATCGTGATGAATGGTATCTTTATGTGGAATCTTATCCTGTATTTCAATCCGGAAAAGATATGCCACAAAGAGTGCGTGAATATCTCAATCGTACCATTACAACACCTATTTGGGATAAGTCACGCAATGCAAGGACTAATGCCGAAGGCAAAACCACTTATAAGCCGAAGCGAGATTTGAACGGTGTCATTCAATGTAAGTCGCAATTAGACCAGGAATCATGTATTTATGCCGACAAGGTCAGAAGCCTACGACAAAAGGAGTACGACAATGCAGCTTTATATGCCGATACCGATGCAGAACAGGCGGAGCAGTTGGAACGCTCCCGAAGTAATTTCATTGAGTACTTCGACCATGTGCAGCGAACAAGGCATGCCCATAGCTCTGATTCTATCATTGTCAACTGGAGGAGAGTGCATGAATTATTGAAGATTTTCGCAAAAGGTGACACCATTCTCTTTTCGCAAATAGACTTAAAGATGGTTGAATCGTTCCGGCAATTCATAATGAATGCCCCACAAGGAGGCACTAAACGAGGTACGATTTCTCAAAATACAGCAGCAACCTATTTCTCTATCTTCAAAGCCGGATTGAAACAGGCTTTTATAGACGGATATCTGACTATTGATATTTCTGCAAAAGTCAAAGGCATTCAAGAAAGGGAAAGCCGGAGAGAATATCTCACGGTAGAGGAATTGAACCGACTGGCTCAAACACCTTGTGACCCATTACTGAAACGTGCTGCCTTGTTCTCTGCTTTAACAGGAATCCGTCATTGCGACATTCAGAAGTTGAAGTGGTCGGAAGTGGAAATGTTCAATGGAGGCTATCGGTTGAATTTTACTCAGCAAAAGACAAAAGGAGTTGAATATATGCCTATATCAGAGCAAGCATATAATCTCTGTGGAGAGCCAAAAGAGGGTGAACTTTTGGTTTTTGCCGGACTTCCTGACCCTTCTTGGATAAACCGTCCTGTCAAAAAGTGGATTGAAGCTGCCGGAATCACCAAACACATTACCTTCCATTGTTTTAGGCACAGCTATGCAACCCTGCAACTGGCTGGAGGAACTGATATTTATACGGTCAGCAAAATGTTGGGACATACAAATGTGCGAACAACACAGGTGTATGCAAAGGTTGTTGATGAAAAGAAAGAGAAAGCTACAGAAACCATTAAATTGGATTTATCTCAAACAAAATAACCATTATTATACTTTGTAAGTATAGCCATCTGCGTAAAATCTGCGTGGGTGGCTTTTTGTTTTTATCTATGGTCTTTTCTTCTGACCATCTTCTGATCCCTTTATGATTGAAGACATTATCATAAAAATCTACTACTGATATTCTCCACTATTCATGTTGATAATCAATGGGTAATCCTTATGATGATTATGTTTCGTTACTGCTTATTTATGTGATGTATTACACTATGAAATCAGTATGCGTAATCGCTGTTATTTTGCCGAAAAATCAAAAAACAAGTAGCAATATGAGTGAGAAGAACATTACATTTGAAGATTTACCCAAAGCAATGTCGTGGTTGATGGATAAATTGAATGAGCTGGATTCTAAAATAGATGGATTAAACAATCAGAATCAAAGCGTTCCAACCGAACAATGGATGAACCTTAAGGAATTGTGTGATTATATTCCCAGTCACCCAGCAGAGCAAACTGTATATGGTTGGACGAGTTGTCATCTAATCCCATTCCACAAAAGAGGGAAGCGTATCATGTTTCTAAAATCGGAAATTGACGAATGGCTCCATGCCGGCAAAATCAAATCTGATAAAAACTTGGAAGATGAAGCCGCCCAATTCATAAAGTCAAAAAGAAATACCAAATTCTAATGGATTCAACCAATTTATGCAATGCGCTCAGAATGGAATTTGAAGGGATCTTTGAAAACAAGATTCCTTTGGATGCTTTTCCTGCCAAAATTCAAGATATGATATTGGCTCTATCCCGACAAGAGAATTATTCCATAGAATATATGATGGCTTCTCTTTTGGTGGCAGTGTCAACCGCTATCGGCAACGCTGTCAATATTCGTATTCGTGGTGGATGGATTAGTAATCCTGCCCTTTATATGATATTGGTAGGTCGTCCCGGAATGGGCAAAACCCCACCTTTGGATTTTGCATTCCGTCCTATCCGAAAGCATGATGCCAAAATCATCAAACAATTTAAATTGGATATGGAGCATTATAATAGCTTGGTTGAAAACAATAAGGCTAAAAAAGACAAGTCCTCTTCATTGCCGGACAAACCAATTTTACGAAGAACCATCATATCCGATTTTACACCGGAAGCTTTAATGCGTGCGTTGGATGACAATCAGCGAGGTGTCGTGGTATATGTGGATGAAATTATGGGAATGTTTAATGCCGTGAATCAATATAGCAAAGGACAACTCATTGAGCAGCTATTGACAGCCTTTAGCGGAAAACCATTGGATATTTCAAGATGTAGCATCCCTGTACCTATTCATATAGAGCATCCTTTTATAAATATTGTCGGCACGATGCAAACGACACGTATGCACGAACTGATAGAGAAAGGATATAAAGACAATGGGCTGATAGACAGAATAATTTTTGTTTATCCATCGTCTCAGGAAATTTCAGATTGGGGGCTGGATGAAGAATCTTCCGTATCAACTTTTGGTAAATACTCATCAATGTGGGATTCTATTATAAATAAGGTAATTAGTTTGCCATTTATAGAGAATGAAGATGACAGAGCCATACATAATGTATTGGAATTTTCTTCGGAAGCCAAAGCCTATTTTACAAACTGGCGCAATAATGCAGTTCGGGCTGTTAATCAAATCCAAGATGATGGATTGGTGGATAGCAGAGTGATTAAAGCTCCCATGATTACGGCTCGTTTAGCTTTAGTCTTGCAAATCCTTCGTTGGGCTTGCGGTGAAGAACACAAGGATTTTGTGGATATTGACTCAACCAAATCTGCTATTGCATTGAGTGAATACTTTGAGAACTGTTATACCAACATTCAGAAATATATGTTGCGAGAGAGCGTTGAACCGCAAAAAAGAGAATTGCTTGATTGCCTTTCCGCAACTTTCACTACTGCCGATGCCATTCAAGCCGGAAAAGAAGTAGGGTTGTCGGAAAGGTCGGTAATGTATTCTTTGGTTAGCCTTGCTACGAATAAGGTTATCAAGAAAGTAAAGCGAGGTGAATATGAGAAGCTGCAATAAACGACACCTTTTGCAGTTTGCAGTTGTTGCAGTTTGCACTTTGCGCTGACATAGGATTTCTGCAAAACTGCAATAAGTGCAAACTGCACGGACTGCAATAACAAAATGAAGAAGTATGGCTGAATATAGATTTTCTCTTCAAAAATATAAGCGTGGGTCAAAACTTTCATGCCCGAAGTGTGGAAAGAAACAATGTTTTGTCAAGTACATAGATAGCCAAGGAGAAATAACTTTTCCTGATTATGTAGGCAGATGTGACCATGAGCAATCTTGCCAATACCATTACACTCCATCGGATTATTTTCATGATAACCCAATGGTAGTGGATTACAACAAGGATAACTTCATTGAAGCCGATAAGCCTAAGCCAAATTTACTGCCTCCAACCTCTTTTGTTGACAATGAACTAATGAAACTTACTCTTACTAACTATGGTATGAATCCATTGTACATCTACCTGTCTGGGATGTTGGGTAAAGATGAGACTTCTCGGATATTCCAACTATATCATGTTGGCACATCAAAGAAGTGGGGCGGTTCTACTGTCTATTGGCAAATTGATTGGCAAGGTAATGTACGAACAGGGAAGATAATGTTGTATGATGCAGAAACAGGACATCGGACAAAAGAGCCAAGAAGTTATGTTAGTTGGGTACATACAGAACTGAATCTCCCAAACTACAATTTGAAGCAATGTTTGTTTGGCGAACATCTGTTATCTGAGAATCCGACCAAGCCTGTTGCTATTGTGGAAAGCGAAAAATCCGCTTTGATAGCTACCCATTATATGCCGGAATTTATATGGTTGGCAACAGGTGGAATGCATGGATGCTTCAAGTCTGACGTGGTAAGTGTATTGAAAGGTCGGTCGGTTATGCTATGCCCGGATTTGGGTGCAAGAGAGGTTTGGCAAACCAAGATGGCTTTACTCACTTCCGTATGTTCTAAAGTTGTATTGAGTGATAGTTTGGAACAATGCGCCACAGACGAACAGCGCAAGAACGGACTTGATATTGCGGATTTCTTATTGATGACTGAAACACCTGCGATGATACTTCAAAAGATGATAAAGCGAAATCCAAACCTACAAACTTTGATTGACTGCTTGCATTTGGAACTGGTGGATTCCGGTTAGTGATGTGTTTATGGAGAAGCCAAACTAAGGGGAAAGTAAAACTATTGATTATCCAAATGGATATAGGTGACAATAGCCACTCTTAAAGTTGACAGACAAATGGCATAGTTCGGACAAAGACAATGCTTGCATTAAGGTATGTAATGCCCCATTTTTAATGGGTATTCTATGCAAGAAGTACCACCGTCCGACAAAATGGTTTCACTCATTTGTCGTCTTGGAGGCTTCTTGCATTACTCGCAGGCTCGCAATGGATAGAACATTTTATTAATAAATTCCAGTTATAAACGCTTATGGATATACAACAAAACAATGGAAAACAGGGTGTTCGTACTCGTCATATAGACATTCGTCTGACTGAAAATGAGTATGAAATGATAGTAGAAAAAGCTGCCGAATGTGGACTGACACTTAGTAACTACGGACGAAAATTATTGCAAAATCACCATCCAAACAAACGACTTTCAGACGAGGAAGTACAAGGATTGAACTCTTTATCGGATGCACGAGCCGACCTTATCCGCATTCAGAATGTACTCAAAGGTAAACCTGATGAGATTAAAAAACGATATTTCCGAGATGAGAATTATATGCGTGCTTGGATAGAGGCAGTAAATAGGCTTATTGTCCGATGGGGACAAATACGAGACAGTATAAATCAAATTTGAAATTATGATAGCACAAGGAAAGGCAATTTCTCATGGAGCAAGAGCCATTGAGTATTCTATGGAAAAAGATAAAGCCCAGCTCGTTAAGGTGCATGACTTGCCAGAAAATATAGAACCTTTGGCTATGTGGTCACGGATGATGCAACACCAGCATCAATGTATGAAAGACAGATATAATCCGAAGCCCATAAAGCTGAACGCACTGCGCTTTGAAATATCTCCAGCCAAAGAAGAGTCGGCAGGATGGACAATGACGGATTGGCAGAATTTGGCGGATGAGTTTATTGCAGTACTTGACGGCATTGACCGAAGATGTGGCAAACCAGATAGTCATCTTAAACCGACCAATATCAAAAATAGCCAGTATGTTGTTTCGTTACACACCGACAGCAAAAGTGGCATCCCTCACTTGCATATTGTAGCTAACCGCATAGACAATATGGGCAAGACAAACGATGCGCATTATATTGGTGAACGTGCCGTTCATGCTGCCAACATCATCAATGAGAGACGTGGCTGGGTGCAATCCGTGCAACGTCGTGATGAGAATATTCAGCAAATCAGTGAAGACTGCATCGCAATATTGAAAGCTATGCCAGAATTTGATTGGGAAACTTATAGCCAAATGTTAAACGCTAAGGGGTACGATATTAAGTTGATAAAGGACGATAAGGAAGTGGTCAAAGGGTACGCTATACGAAAAGGGAACTCTATTTATAAATCCTCGATATTGGGTAAAAGTCGAAAATTGATGCCATCAAAAATTGAAGCGACTTGGGTGGGATTACATGCTTCTGATAAACAAACTGCAATTCAGTCAAAGGAAGTATGTACTCAAACGATGGCGCATAATAATAAAGAGGTGATGCCACAATCAAAGCCTTCTATTTACCACTATTCCATAACAGTGGATGGAGAACAACTCGAGGTTGATATACCAGATATGGTTAAGTCTGTCTTTGACGAAGAGTTTGGAAGCCTTGATGAAGAAGTCAAACAGACCAATTTATTCAAAGTTGCCGCCTTACTATTTGCCGGATATTTGGATGCAGCCACTTCTATGGCGGCTTCAAGCGGAGGTGGTGGCAGTCCCGGTAGCGGATGGGGTAAAGATAAGGACGATGATGAGCGTAACTGGGCTGTTCGTTGTGCAAAAATGGCAAAATGGCTCTGCAAACCGATTAAACGTAGCAGGGGTAGATAGTATTTCATTTATAATCACATATAACCATGCGTAAAAGTAAATATGACCAATCTTCTTTGCCTGTGCAGGATAGCAAGAGCATAGATAGTGATGATAACATTAGCAAAATTGAAAATCGTGTTGATTTTGAAACCGAGCTTGTAAATCTCACGAATCAGATTAAGGACATCAAAGATGTTATCCAAGAATTGAAACAGATAAAAGCATTTGTAGATGCTTCAGTGTTAACTTTTGAAGAATCAGCACAGGTTCTTAATGCTGCAGTGAAAACATCCGACAATATCCCTGATACTATTAGCCGTGCAATTATTCAGGCAGAGAATACTGTTGTAAATGTCAAACTTAGCGATGAAGACAAGTCTATTCTTACAGAATATCGCAATAAATTGATTGAAGAAGAAAAATCTTTATTTGAGAAGCAGATAACAGAATTGAAGACACTTCATACGAATCACTGGAAAGAAGTCCATAAATGTGTGAAATCTGAAACTTCGTTTTCTCTTAATGGCAAAATAGCCAAATGTGCCGTTGTCGGATTCTGGATATTATATGCGTATTTCTGTTTGACATTGGGAGGATTGATAATCTATATGAAGTTCTTTTAAGGAATTGGAAGGATGGATTGACCAACCTTCCAAATACATCACCATGTTATGACCTTATCAACAATCTCTTGTTGTTCGGCACTGCTACGCCTCAAATAAATACGAGTTGTTTCAATACTTTCATGTCCCATCAGGTCAGCAAGTAGAGAAATATCGTTGAACTTCTCCAAGAAATTTTTAGCAAAGCGATGACGGAATGAATGGGGGTAAACCACTTTCTCATTCAATCCGTATTTGGCTGCGTAGTTTTTCAACTGTTGCGCAATCCCTCTTGTAGTGATACGCTCACCAAAGCGATTAAGAAAAAGATAGCCGGTGGTACGATTGACTTTGCTAAGCCATTCTGTGGCTTCCTTGCGCAAGGACTTCGGAATGTAAATACGACGTATTTTGCCACCTTTGGTGTAGATGTCAAAATAACCCATCTGCACGTGTTCAGCCTTCATTTGGATTAGTTCACTGACTCTTGCTCCTGTTGCTGCGAGGAAACGAACTACGAAATACCATTCTTGGTTTTCCTCCTTTTTTAGTTTGTTTTTTAGAAAAGCGTAGTCGGCATTACTGATTACATTTTCCAAGTAACTCCGCTGCTGCACTTTGACGGATTTTAATCTCAAACGAGATTTTCCCATGCTATCAAGATACTTGTTCATTGCCTGAATACGAAGATTCACTGTCTTAGGCTTGAATTTCTCAATGAGATAGGTTTTATACACAAGCAAATTGCGCTTGTTCAATTCTTTGTGCCGGGAATAATACTCTTTTACGGCATAGAGATAAGCTGCAATTGTGTTCTCCGCCATATTCCCTTGACGAAGATACGTTTCAAAATTTTCAATGTTCATGTCAGATACATTATTAGTTAAACAATTCGTTATCATAATAATGTATGGTATTGCCTAATTCATTGAGTTCCTATTATGAGAAGTTTCTCACTACGGGGGAAGTAAAGTGTATTGACGAGGAGATTCCGTTTGAGATACCAAAGGGGTGGGAATGGACAAGAATAAGAAACATTTCTCAATCATATATAGGACTAACATATAGTCCAACAGATGTGTCTTCGCGAGGCACAATAGTTCTACGTTCTTCTAATATTCAAAATGGAAAAATTGTTCTAAATGATGTCGTACGAGTTTCTAAAGAGATTAGCGAGAAGTTACAAGTTGAGAAGAATGATATTATCATTTGTGCAAGAAATGGAAGTGCTAAACTTGTAGGAAAATCAGCTGTCGTAACTGATGTGACGGAACCTATGACTTTCGGGGCATTTATGGCAATATGTAAGACCGCATTATATCAATACGTATCAATCTTTCTGCAATCTGATTTGTTTTTCTCTCAATTAAGAGGCGTTAGTGGAACTACTACAATTAATCAGTTAACACAAAATAACTTCAATGACTTTTGGATTCCTATTCCACCGGCAAATGAACAAAAGCGGATTGTAGAAAAATTGCAAAATGTATCACCTTTTATAGAGCGTTATAGTAAAAGTCAAGAAACTCTTAATTTAATGAATATACAAATTAAGGAACAACTCAAGAAATCGATTCTTCAAGAAGCAATTCAAGGTAAACTCGTTCCACAAATAGCAGAGGAAGGTACAGCACAAGAACTGCTTGAACAGATACGACAAGAGAAACAGAAACTTGTTAAAGAGGGGAAATTGAAAAAGTCAGTTTTAACAGACTCCGTTATCTATAAAGGTGACGATAACAAGTATTGGGAGAAGTATGGAACAGAAACAATCTGTGTAAATGACGAAATTCCTTTTGAAATTCCAGCCACATGGATATGGGTTAGGCTTGATAATATTTGTTCATATATACAGAGAGGAAAATCTCCTAAATATTCGCCAATCAAGAAATATCCTGTAATAGCACAAAAATGTAATCAATGGGCTGGATTTTGTATTGACAAGGCTCAATTCATAGACCCCAATAGCCTTCCTTCTTACTCAGAAGAACGATTACTACAAGATGGAGATTTGATGTGGAACTCAACTGGTTTGGGGACATTAGGTCGTATGGCGATATATCAATCGGCACTTAATCCTTACGAACTTGCGGTTGCGGATAGTCATGTAACAGTTATTCGTCCTCTTAAAGAGCATATATTATCACAATACCTATACTATTACTTCGCAAGCGATACTGTTCAATCTGTAATTGAAGATAAATCAGACGGAAGTACAAAGCAAAAAGAACTCTCCACGACAACCGTCAAAAACTATTTGGTGCCAATTCCACCATATAGAGAGCAGCAACGTATTGTTGAAAAGATTAAAACTGTAACAAGTATTATGAGAGGATAAACGGGCAAATCGTTGAAGTTGAGCTTCCTTTTGAATATCCCAATAGCTGGGCTGTATTACGTTTGAAAGATATATGCCAACTGATAGACGGTGAAAAAAGAAACGGAAAGGGCATCTGTCTGGATGCAAAATACCTACGTGGTAAATCATCTGCTACCATTGTAGAGAAAGGAAAATTTGTCTATGCCAGAGACAACATTATTCTTGTAGATGGTGAAAATTCTGGTGAAGTTTTCACCGTTCCACAAGATGGATATATGGGGAGCACATTCAAACAACTATGGCTCTCTTCGGCTATGTGGAAACCATATATCTTGGCTTTCATTCTGTTCTACAAAGAGGAGTTGAGAAATTCAAAAAGAGGTGCGGCAATTCCGCACCTCAATAAAGAGTTATTTTATAATTTGCCTATTGGCATTCCACCATTAGCTGAACAGCAACGTATATCAGAACGAATAAATGAATTATCGCAGTTGCTCAAATAGTTTTTCTATTTGGGCAACAATGCGATATTGCTCTTTTAGTGGAGGCAAAGGTATTAAGTGCTCAACCAGTTTCACACGAGAAATATTAGGTTGGGCACCACCTTCTCCTTTCTTTATGAAAGAATCTCGGCTTGCCATAAGGAAATAAAATATATACCAATTATAAATCAAATAAGGAGTACAACCACAACAGGCTTGATTTGTAGTGAGTTCCTTACCTACGATTGCTAATTTTCCAATAGTAGCACCATACATTGCAATAAGGACATCCCCAATTTTATTCATACGTAAAGAGCAATCTTGAAAAGCCTTCTGCGTAATTTTTTCCTCAGTATCATACACTATTCCATTATTCAATTCTCCAGTTTTAAGCCATAGAATTTTGCCATTATAATAATTCACATTACCTCGTTGGGGAGTTGAGCCAGCACCCCAATCTCCAATTTGCCCCATTCTTGCCCAAGCCCAATTTGCAGGAATTTCAAAAGGTATTTGTTCCGTTATATCTAAGCATTTTTTGCCTATCTGCTCATAATACTTGTTACAGTTTTAATCTTTTCAACAATACGTTGCTGCTCTCTATATGGTGGAATTGGCACCAAATAGTTTTTGACGGTTGTCGTGGAGAGTTCTTTTTGCTTTGTACTTCCGTCTGATTTATCTTCAATTACAGATTGAACAGTATCGCTTGCGAAGTAATAGTATAGGTATTGTGATAATATATGCTCTTTAAGAGGACGAATAACTGTTACATGACTATCCGCAACCGCAAGTTCGTAAGGATTAAGTGCCGATTGATATATCGCCATACGACCTAATGTCCCCAAACCAGTTGAGTTCCACATCAAATCTCCATCTTGTAGTAATCGTTCTTCTGAGTAAGAAGGAAGGCTATTGGGGTCTATGAATTGAGCCTTGTCAATACAAAATCCAGCCCATTGATTACATTTTTGTGCTATTACAGGATATTTCTTGATTGGCGAATATTTAGGAGATTTTCCTCTCTGTATATATGAACAAATATTATCAAGCCTAACCCATATCCATGTGGCTGGAATTTCAAAAGGAATTTCGTCATTTACACAGATTGTTTCTGTTCCATACTTCTCCCAATACTTGTTATCGTCACCTTTATAGATCACAGAATCAGTCAAAGCGGACTTTTTTAACTTACCTTTTTTGACAAGTTTTTCTTTCTCGGTTTTAATCTGTTTAAGCAATTCTTGCGCAGTGCCTTCCTCTGTAATCTGAGATACAAGTTTACCTTGGATGGCTTCTTGCAAAATTGACTTTTTGAGCTTATCGAAAATCTCTGTATTAAGCCGTTTTAAGGCATCCTCTGTTCGTTGATACTTCTTGACGATAGGTTGAATTTCCTCTATTCTACTTACAATCCTCTTCTGCTCATGTATAGACGGAACGGGGAATAGAATCGACCTCATGTTTTCATAAGTAAAGTGTTTTATGGTTTGTCCCTGTCCAACAATATATCCAATATTTCGATATAGTTCAAAAACATATTTGTAAAAGGATGGAATAAGACCACCATGAAAACGAACACGATGTAATGCGTTTTGATAATACATATCTTCATTTCTGTCCCATATACAGCATCTCCCATAATCGCCACCTTCACATATTAACAAATCACCCTTTCGCAGTTTATACTTTGGCAATTCATCATCTCGTAATCTAAAGGTTTTAATCTTTGACAAATTGATGCTGTCCCAATATACATTGATAGAACATAAATAGGGATATTCTTTCCCAGACTCTTTTCCTCTATCTAGGGTTTTCCCTAATTGGGAAACACCAATTGCGTTAATTCTCGCCCATTCCCACCCCTTTGGTATCTCAAACGGAATCTCCTCGTCAATACACTTTACTTCCCCCGTAGTGAGAAACTTCTCATAATAGGAATTATCGTCACCACGGTAAATGATAGATTCGTTTTTGTCTTTTTTGATTTTCTTTTCCTTGACCAGTCGGGCTTTTTCAGCTCTGATACGTTCAAGAAGTACCGATGCCGGTTCGTCATTAGGGTCTTGCGGTACAAGTTTTCCCTGTATCGCCCACTGGAGTATGCTGTTTTTTAATTGTTTTCCGTTCATCTTATTCTAACTGATTTAGAAGTTTTCGTCTTTTTGTTTTTCATTCAGATAGAACTGATATAACTTTTTCCCTATCTTATCTTTTTTGAAAGTACGTTCATGATTCATAGGAGTCATAGACAAACGAATTTTTGCCACACCTTCATTCAAAATTTCAAACTGCTGTGGAGTAATTCTAAATTGAGCAGTAGAACTAATTTCTGTGATTGGTATTACAATATTTCCACTTATAACACCAGCAGATTGACTTCCATTCCCAATCACAGTTCCTCTTAGTTCAAGATATTTACCTGTGAATGTTCTAATTTTCATGGTTGGTTTAGTGAGGAAATTCATTCTGTCTGAACGTACTGTGGCTACTATAGAATAAATGGTGTCTTGCTTAGCCACACTGTATTTCATATTGCAACCTTCAGCTGCGAGTGCTTTATAAGTATAACCTACTGTTTGTGCTTTAGCGTTAATTCCTAAAATAATACAGAACAGTAATAAGATAATTTTTATAGTTTTCATATTTAATCTTTTTCGTAATCCTCCCCTTGTATTCCTAACTCTCCTTTGCTCATGGCATTGGCAATATCTATTTTCAGTTCTTCGTCATAATCTTTACTTGTCAAAAAGCTATTGACGATGCGTAGCAGCAAATCTTGGTTGATATTCGATGCTGCCACATGATAAATGATAGATTCCAATGTACGCATACAGATGCAAGCGTGCCAGTAGTAATTATTCTTGTGTAAGAAGTAAGCTCCCAAAGTCAGCGCAATACGCTTATTCCCATCATTGAAGAAATGCCCAGAACAGAATCTATACATCAGATAGGTCAGTTTCTCTGCAAAGGTCGGATAGTATAAATCATTTTGTACAAAATCCAATGTAGCACGAATGCCACCTTCATCACGCACTCCTTCAAAGCCACCATCGCTAGCATCAATCATTTTGCCATAGATGGTTAAGGTTTCATCGTAGTCTATATAAACAATTTCCTCACTCATCTTCTGCCTGCTTTAAGCGTTTAAGCACATCTTTATTGTCCGCTAAGATACGGTCAAAATCAATAGACTGGTCACCGATGAATCGTTCAAACTCTTCAGGAGTAACAGCTTGCAGATAATCTGCTATATTACCATGATACGCATCCCGGAAACTGAAATCCCTTGAAGCCATTTTGGTTCTGGCATCATTTAAATAAGGTTTCTGCATCGGATGTTCGGCAAGTTCATTCACAATGCGCTCTACCTCGTCAATGGTAAGTAACCTGCCACCATTTTCTTTAAACCGTTCACTGAGAGCTGCCCCCACACCGTTTTCAAAAGAAGAAATAACTAATAAAACCTCTGAATACAGCGTGTGTCGAACATTGTCTTTGGAATCCAACTTCAATACTTCCCGATACTCCTTAGCATTCTCCTTGAATACAGCCTTATATATAAAGTCTGTAATTTGAGGATATTTGTATGTGGGATGTCCGTCCACATATTGATTGATGGCAGAAGTGAGATTCTTGCGATAGTTTTCTTCTGTGATTGCAGCAGGAAGATAATGTACA
The DNA here is from genome assembly GCF_000187895.1 of Phocaeicola plebeius DSM 17135. Lineage (GTDB taxonomy): Bacteria > Bacteroidota > Bacteroidia > Bacteroidales > Bacteroidaceae > Phocaeicola > Phocaeicola plebeius. Next base: position 85,359 of record NZ_DS990134.1, read on the forward strand.
TCTCTGCGGTTTATGTATTTTGTTCCGCCACCCGTCTTTTCATTGATGGTGGTAATCACGAAATCCAAGATAAGGCTACGTACTTTTTTTGCTTTCTCACTCTCTGTAAGCAACATACCCATATCCAAGAATGAGCGGAAATTAAACAATCCAAGTTGGGTCGTTTTGCTCCCGACATTTATGACGGGAGCAAATTGTAACTTTAACTCTTTCAGATGTTTACCTTTACATAAAACATAACCGTTAGCTGCTAATTCATCTGAATGTTTTTCCAAATAGCGTTCTATGGTTCGTTCTTCTACTTCGTAGAAATCGGCAACCATTTTTTTTGTAAAGCGATACTCTCCCTCAAAGAGCATTCCTTCAATGTCAAGATGCTCCTGTACTTTGCTGACCGCAAAACGGTTGTTAAGTACATTTTGTCTTTCTATGTTTGAGATGGTCAAATCTTTCATATCACTTCACAATTATCAGTTACACGATTTTATGTCAATGCCGAGAATCTTTTGAATTTCGGAAAGCGTTTTGTCTATTTCATGGTCGAGCGCAGCACGTTTTTCAAAATATTGTTTGAGCAGTTCTGCTGGAGGGAGTATTTCTTCTTCCTCTTTCGGGAACTTACATTGATCAAAATTGCAATCCAAGTCTATCAATTGTTGGGCAGTGAACACACGGCTCTTTTCACCCACTTCGTCACTGATAATTTCTTTCCTGTCTTTCCACCATTCCTGAATAGGTAGGGTATGCTCCACCTTCATTGGTTTGGTCTTTGAGAAGTGTTTGTACCCTTCCGGCATATCAAGACGATAGAACCATGTTTCTTTGGTCTTGAATCCTTCTTCGCAACCTTCGGCTTCTTCATTATTAAAGAAAAGGATGTTGGTTGCAATAGATGTGTATGGAGAGAATATAGAACCCGGCAAACGGATGATTGTATGTAGATTGAACTTGCGAAGGAGATTTTCTTTAAGTGCAAGTTTTGCTCCATCCGTACCAAATAAGAAACCATCAGGGATAATCACACCGCACCGTCCACCAGCTTTGAGGCGATACATGATAAGGGCGATAAACAAATCCGCAGTTTCACTTGAACGGTACTGTACTGGGAAGTTGCTTTTTACGCTGTCTTCCGTGCTACCACCATACGGAGGATTCATGCCGATAACATCAACCTTGTCGCTTTCCTTGAAATCAGTAACATTCGTTCCAAGCGAATCACAGTTGGTTATGTTGGGAGCTTCAATATCATGGAGCAGCAGGTTTGTGATGCTCAAAAGGTAGGGCAACGGTTTCCATTCCTGACCTACAACGGCATTTTGCAGTTTTTCTCCATCTGCCGCAGAGCCAATATTCCTGCCCATATGTTTAAGTGCCGAGGTGAGGAAGCCTCCCGTTCCACTGGTGAAGTCGCCAAAGGTTTCGCCCAATTTCGGGTCGAGCATCATCACAATAAAATCAGTCAATGCACGTGGTGTGTAGAACTCTCCGGCATTTCCTGCCGATTGCAGATCTTTCAAAATTCCCTCATAAATATCTCCGAATGTGTGACGGTCGTCAGCATCGTCAAATTCGATTTCGTTTACAATGTTGACCACTTGGCGCAGAAGCGTTCCATTCTTCATATACTGGTTCAAGTCTGCAAATGTTTCTTGAACAATGCTTTTAGCTCTTGGGGTATTGGCATCTATCGGGAGATTCTTCAAGGTAGGAAACAGTTTCTCATTGACGAAAGAGAGTAGGGCTTCTCCAGTCAATGCTTTACCGTCTTTTTTATCTATTGCCCAGTTACGCCAACGCAAATCCTCGGGGATAATGGACTTGTATTTCTCATCTTTCCATTCCCATGTTTCTTCTTGTGTGTCATAGACTTTCAAGAAGAACATCCAAGTCATCTGTTCAATTCTTTGTGCGTCACCATTGATACCTGCGTCTTGACGCATGATATTCTGGATTCGCTTTATGATATTATTTACTGCCATTTTTAAGCTGATTTATATATTTGATATTCCAATTCTCTGATGGCTTGTTCAAAAGCGACTTTGCCACCAAATAGTTTTATGATTTTAGTTGGTTTCCCTATGCTGTTGAATGGAGGAATCTCCAAAATATTTGCCTTTTCAAAGTCAAGAATACCATTCTCCGCATATTTGTCAAGAAGAGCCTCCAATACTTCACGAGCCTTGCCTTCGTACTTTCCGAAGTAGTTACGTTTCTTTACATTGTTAGCCCTTTCTTTCCTCGTCAATGGTGGTTGGTCAAATGCAACGTGACATATCACATCGAAGATATCGGCATCTTTCAATGCCGGATTTGCTTCACGTACTGCGTCTATCAAGATGGCATATTCCTTTAACTCATCCATAACCGCCTGTTTGCGTTCTGCTTCAGTCCACATTTGTACGAAATCATCCAAACTTTGATAGTGTCGCAACAGTTGCTTTCTCGCAAAGGACTGAACGCTTTCCGTTCTCATGGTTTTGCCATCCTCTCCCAAAACAGATACTATCTCATGAGCAATACGAATATCCTTTCCATTGATAAGATACTTTTCACGAGGTTCGTGAGCTGTTGGAGGATTTGAGGGAACAGGCGGATATGGCTTCGGCTTTTTTTCACCGCCTTTGGGTGGTTCAGGGTCGCCGTCAAATGACGGGTCTTTGAATTTTGCGGTAGCATTGCGGAAGTCGAGGATTTCCAGATGCCACTTGCCTTTGTCTTTTCTAAGTCGTGTGCCACGCCCGATGATTTGCTTAAATTCCGTCATAGAGCCAATTTCTTTATCAATGACGATTAAGCCACAAGTTTTGCAGTCCACTCCTGTAGATAGAAGTTCGGAGGTAGTAACAATTACCGGATAAGGTTCGTCAACACTGATAAAGTTGTCTAACTGCTTCTTCCCCTCTTTGTCCTCTCCGACAATGCGTGTTACGTAGTAAGGAGATTTTTTACATAAATCGCTATTCATGTTGATAAGCAGTGTTCGCATTTCGGCGGCTTCCTCAATATCTGAACAGAACACGATTGTCTTTGTCATACGACCGATGTCGTATAACATTTGGGTAATCCTGTGTGCTACTACTTTACGCCTTAACTTAATGGCAAGGTCACGACCTATATTCTGTCTTTGATATAATTTCTGTTCAATCTCCTTTCCTAACAAATCTATTTCACCTTCATCGGGAGTCCAGCCCTGCAAATCAACGTTGATGAAGTCGGCAGTAACCCGATATGGAGCCAAGAAACCATCTTGGATTCCTTGAAGAAGGGAATAGGTATATACCGGCTCTCCGAAATAATCCAAGTTGTTTGCTCCTTCATCAGCTTTCGGGGTAGCAGTCATACCGATTTGGGTAGCCGAGCTGAAATACTCCAATACTTTGCGCCATGCAGAATCGTCCTTTGCGCTACCACGATGGCACTCGTCAACGATAATCAAATCAAAGAAGTTTGGCTGCACCTCCAAAAACGGATCTGGCTTGCCCTCTTTTCCAACCAGTTGGTGGTATAACGCTATATATACCTCGTATGAGGAGTCAATTTTCTCTTCGCCTTCCCCAACAGAAGTTATCTTAGTCATAAACTTCTTGAAAGGTTTGAAGTCTTGCACCATTGTTTGGTCAATGAGGATATTTCGGTCTGCAAGATAAAGAATCTTTTTCTTTGCTCCACTTTTATGGAGACGATGGATAATCTGGAAAGCAGTGAAAGTCTTACCAGTACCGGTAGCCATTACGACAAGTACACGCTGTTGTCCTCTTGCAATGGCTTCCACTGTACGGTCAACCGCTATACGTTGGTAATATCTTGGCTCATGGCTATGGGCATCATAATAAAACGGTGTTTCTATTATGTTAAGTTCATCCGATGTATAGTTCTTGGATGCAAGATAACGATTGTATAATTCCTCTTCTGTCGGGAAATTCTCTAATTTGATTTCGGTTTCTTTCCCTGTGATAAAGTCATGTTCCAAGAAAGCATCACCATTACTGGAGTACGCAAATTTCAAGTCAAGGATTTGGGCATAATCCATAGCTTGTTGAATACCATCCCCAACGGCATGTTTGTTATCTTTAGCTTCTACCACTGCAATGGGCTTACCATTATGGTATAATAGATAATCAGCCTTTTTGCCCTCTGCTACTGAATGTTGGTTGCCAACAACAAGTACTCGACCATCCGTGAAATAATACTCTTCACGCATATTTACGCTTACAGCCCAGCCCTTTTGTTGGAGTGCTGGGGTAATGAACAAGGTGCGTATCTCTTGTTCTTTGAGTTCTTTCTTGTTTACTTCCATGATAATAAATTGTTTTAAGATTTATTACTGCTAACAATCAAATCTTTCACATCAATATCAAGAACATTAGCTATATCATTAAGGGTTTTGAGGTCTGGTTGAACAGAATTACTACACCATTTACTCACAGTGCAATTGGATTTACCAATCTGTTCTGCAAGCCATTTTCCTGTTTTTTGTTGTTCTGCAAGTACGACTTTTAGTCTGTTCAAATTAGCCATGAGGTAAAACGTTTTAATTCAAGAGCAAATTTATATAAATACTCTGATAACATAAGCAACTTCCGATAATAATTATTATTTGGAAGCGAAAAAATGGCTTAGATACCGTATTTCGACAGGATATTTTCGTCAATTTCAATTTTATGCCGACCTGTTGTAGTTCGCAGATTCTTTCTTACGGTGTCAAACGTGGAGTTAGTGAACCATTCGGCAAATGTCGCCATCACAAATGATGTAGTTACATCTCCACCTATATTATATTGGAAAGCGATGTTCCAAGCAAAGTTCTTTAAAGAGATTTGTGTGAGCGAACTATGTTTCTTAATATGAATCTCGGTCATGGAAAGCACTTGACGATTAGTCACAAAATAGCGGACAGATTCGCAAATTTGGAAAATCTCTGTTTCGTCCAAATCAAAACGCTTGAATGTGTCTCGTGTATATTTCAGGATAGCATTTAATTTCTTGTCTTCTTCTCTTTCTTTTTGTTGCTTGTATTGTTGTTGCTCATGCTGGTATTCATAATGGAATAATTCCATACGCCTTTTTTGTACTTCTACACAATCTTGGGTATGTAAGGATGCAACAGCCGAAGTCTTTTTATCTGTCACTTCATCGGCTAATGCCAAATGTGACAAAGGAGTTTCTATAATGTATCTTGCTATAGAGATGCAAAGATGATATAGAAGTTTCAGTATCACATATCCGACAGCCATAACGAACGGAAGCAAACTCATTCGTATGCTAAGCATATTGCATATTTGAAATGCAATCATTGAAGCCAGCAACACCGCAATGACCTCTATTGTCAAAGAATGGAGTATATATTGTTTTTGCTTCATGCCTATTGTTTTTTATTTAGCAATGCAAAGGTATAACACTTTTTCATAAAAAACGAAAGGAAAAAATAGATACCGCTTTGCAAATCAATAGCTTATGAAAAGAAAAGCATAATAAGAGAAAATATCGAAGACTATCTGAAAACAAGAGAAAATAGAAATCGTCAAAAATAGTATAGTTAAACTAAGTTAAAGTTTTTTGCGGTAGCTTTTCTATTCTCGCTAAGGCTGAAATATAGAGTAAACGAAGTAAAGTAATCATATTTGTACCAAGTTATATATAATACACTGATATACAGTAGTAATTATCTTTGAGGAAGTAAAATAATCTGTAACAAATAGATAACAGAAATTCCGTATAATCCGAAAGGGTTATACGGAATTTTTTATGCCTTGATACTTAGCATGTATTGGCTGAAATGGCAAATAAAAAAGTATGGTTTTCATGTTTTGTGGGGATTTTTCTATATTTGTGCAGATTAGTTTGAAGGAACCGCGAACAAGAATGTTTCCAGCTGTACAATCTGGAGATGCAGTCTAATAATATTATACCATGAAAAGAAAGTTTATATTTATATCTGTTTTGTTGTTTTGTTTTAGTACTGTCTGCTCCGGTGCATGTATAGATGAAATTAAAACGTTCTATGCGAGCTATATGACGAATATTTTAAATGTGGATTCAACCAATGAAGCACTATGCAGGAAGTATTTAACTGAAGAATTGGCTGCTAAACTTCAAAGAATGCGTAATGCCACGGGAGGAGATCCGATTATACGGGCGCAGGATATGAATTCAGATGCAATTAAGACATTAAATGTAAGAGAAATTGCAGACGATTGGTATATGGTAAGCTATCTTTGGAATGAAAAAGATAGTGCTAGTCTGGTGGAGATTCCATTAAAAGTGGGGTGTGTGAATGAAAAATGTAAGATAGTATATATTACCCCTATTGAAAATGGTAGTCAATATGGAAATGAGTGGTTGACCGGTTTTGAAAATACAGCTTCATATAAAATAGATAGTTCGTCGGGAGAATCATTGGTCGAAAGTTTTTATAAACTTTACGTGGCTACCTATTGCAGCATGTGCAGCGATTTGAATTCCAAGTTACAGTCTTTACGCTTGTCTCATCTGTCTCACACAGCTTTAGAACAATTCAAGAAGGTAGAATTAGAAAATTTGCAGGATGGCTTCGGGGGCTATGACCTTTTGATTACGAATTTTGATTTCGACAGTATGTGGTTTCACAGTTTGAAGGTTGTTCCGTTGGAGACTGATAATTACCAGGTTACTTATCAGGCAGGGAAGTATACGCATCAAATAAATATCCAGACGGCATATCGGGACGGTAGATATTGGATTAATGCCATCACCGGAGTTCGATAAGTATTCATACCGTTATTTCTTCTTGCTCAGTTCTGCCCGTATACGACTGAGCGACTGAGGTGTGATAAACAAATAAGAAGCGATGTGCTTCAGCGGTACGTGCTGCAACAATTCTGGATTTTGCTCCAGGAGTGTCAGGTAACGCTGTTTGGCTTGTGCGGCACCTCCGTTTATCATCCAGTTTTCCATGTCCAGAAACTGGCGTTCAAAGATGATTCTTCCGATGTTGGCGAACAAAACGGAAGAAGAGAAAAAAGTCTCCAGCTTGCTTTTAGAGATACGGTAGACACGGCTGTCGCTCATAGCTTCGATGGAAACCAGAGAAGGAAGTCCGGCCACATACCCCCAGGAGGAAAAGATACTGTCACCTTGAAAAGCAAACCAGAGCGAAATATCCACTCCGTCGCGCAGGTAATGTCCTCTCCAGATACCGTCAGCTACCAGATAGAAGGAAGAGTTACGCTCTCCCTCCCGTACGATATGTTCCCCTTTCCGGTAGGTAAGCAGTTCCATCTGTTCCAGTAGCTTTTCGGCTTCCGGCTGCGCCAGTCCGTATTTTTCACGAAGTATCTCAATAAAAGCTTTCATACCTTTTTGCGTTTATGCAGGCACAAAGGTAATAAATCTTTAGCTTCGTTTCCTGTGACAATAGATGGTAATGACAAAAAGAAAGGTCAGCAGTTCGGAAACGGGGACGGCCAGCCAGATTCCCGGTACTCCCCACAGGATGGGCATCAGCCAGAAACAGAATAGGATGAGGATAAAACCACGCAGCAGGGTGATGGCCATGGCCGGACGGTCGCGTTCTACACTCTGGAAATAGCCGATGGATACAATGTTGATGCCGAAGCACACGAAGCCGGAAGCAAACAGGGGAAGTCCTTTAACGGCCAGGTCGTGTGCCGGATAGGAACTGTCGATAAACCACGAGGTGATTTGAGCGGAGAACAGGGCTGTAACGGCAAATACCACTACACCGCAGGAGATGGCGGTCAGCAGGGCCAGGCGAAAGGCAGCACGTACGCGCTCCGGATTTCCAGCACCGAAGTTGTAGCTGAGAATGGGCTGTGCCGACTGGGCAATGGCATTGTATACCATAAAAATGATGGGGAAGAAGTAGCAGGCGATGCTGTAGGCAGCTACTCCGTCTTCACCCAGGTAGTGAATGAATACGTAGTTGCCGGTAAACATCATAGTGGCAATGGCCGCTTCACAGAGGAAACTGGACAATCCCAGTTTGCACATATAGCCCGTGTTGCGGAGGGTGAGACGCAGACTCTTGGATGATAATTTCACTTTGCACAAGTGCAGTACCCGGTGCGGCTGCATCAGGTAAATCAGAATCATCAGGGCACCTACGATGTATCCCAGGCTGGTAGCTAAGGCCGCACCGAACATTCCCCATTTAAGAACGAAAATAAATAGATAGTCCAGTCCGATATTCAGCAGGGCCGGTATGATGTTGCACACCATGGCATAATTGGGCGAGCCGTCCAGTCGCACGAAGAACATGCCGGAACTCAGCAGGGCACTGAAGACCAGGAAGGGGACAAACCAGTGCATGTATTCCGTGGCGAGAGGCAGCAGACGGGGAGAGCTTCCCAGCAGCAAGGCAATTTTCTCCACATTGCAGAGGATGACTGCGGCGTAGGCGATGAGCAATAAGGAGGAAACCACCACTGCCTGCGTGATATTGATGCGGGCCACCTTTACCTTTCCTTGCGACAGGTGAATGGAGGCTACAACCGATGCACCGATACCGAACATCAGCGCCACTCCCGTATTGATGAGGAAAAGCGGAGCTGTAATGTTGACGGCAGCCAGGGCATCACTGCCGATACCTTTTCCCACAAAAATGCCGTCGGTAATGATGAAGATGGCCGAGAAAATCATTCCCAGCACCGTAGGGATAAGTAATTTCCGGAATAATTTCGGAATGTCCATACTTCCGAAGTCAATACTGTCTTTCATGTCTTTTCTCTGTTTTTTGCATTTGGCTGCGAAGGTAAGCCAATTCTTACACTAAAAAATTCACAAATGGTAATAAATCATTTTTTAGTCTTTTCCTGCAAATGCACCGAAAAAGGTTTGGGTGGCTGGTTTCTACGGTTCAGTCACTTCAGGCGCGGCTTGGGAATAATTCCCGTGAAAGGGGACGATGGGGCCTGCTATCTTTGTGGCGTAGAATGATAATATTGTAGAAGAATGAAAACAGAGATTTTATTTCTTGCAGGGATGTGCTTGTGCGCATGCAGTCGTACGCCACAGGAACAGGCCTCTTTTCCCAGCGTGAAGGTAGTTCATGCCGAAGTCATGGAGGCTCCCTCTTCACGGTGCTATACGTTTATTTCGCAGCCTTACCGCTTGTCTGAACTATCTTTTCGGGTGGGAGGACCTGTGCATGCATTTGATGTGCAGCAGGGACAGTTTTTCCGGAAAGGACAACTGATTGCGGCCATTGATGAACGTGATTTTGTTATCCAGAAACAGCGCACGGAGGCATTGTATCGTCAGGCGGAGGTCGATTATGCCCGTATATCCAGTTTGTATGCCAAAGATAACATATCCGGCATGAATTATGAGCAGGCAAAGGCAAACTACGAACGCACCAAGGCGGATTATGAAGCGGCAGTCAACGCGTGGGAAGACAGCCGTCTGTATGCGCCTTTCGACGGTTATGTGCAGCAGGCGCATATCGAGCGCTACCAGGATGTGAAACCGTCGGTTCCGGTGGTGACGTTTATCGACCTTTCACGCATCAAAGTAGAAGCCTACGTGCCCGAGGATATGGCGTTGCAGATGCGGCAGAAAGATTCTGTGGCGTGTGTGGTCCGCTTCAATGCACTTCCTGACAGGGAATTTGTGCCTTCTGAATATTTCCTGACGCAGACTGCTACGGAGAACAACATTTCTTATTTGCTGACTGCCATCTTGGATAACAAGGACGGACGTTTGTTGGGAGGTATGTCAGGTACACTCGCTGTGTCGTATGCAGCCGATGGAGAGAAGAATCACCTGACACTCCCTCAGAAAGTGGTTTGCCATGATCCGGAACACGGGGCATTTGTGTGGTGCGTAGACGGACAGAGCCGGGTGAAACGAGTTGCGGTGACGTTGGGCAAGCTGAAAAAGGAGGACCGGGTAGAGATTCTGTCGGGCGTTTCATCGGCCGACCGCGTGATAACTACACGTTTGCCGTTTTTGTCGGAACAGGAGCAAGTGACCATCGAAGAATAAAGGAGGAAGACGAATGAAAGGATTAGCGAAATTCTTTTTGCAGAACAGGGCCTTGAGCTGGTTGTTGCTGGTTCTGATATTGGGAGGAGGTATTTTCTCTTACTACAATATGGGGAAACTGGAGGATGCGCCGTTTACGATTAAGCAGGCAGTGGTCACTACCTCTTATCCGGGGGCTTCTCCTATGGAGGTGCAACAACAGGTGACGGATGTGCTGGAGGAAGCCATTCAGTCATTGGGTGAGCTGTATTATCTGAAAACGGATAACCGGGCCGGTCTGTCTAAAATCACGGTATATGTAAAGAAGGAAATCCGTGCCGACGAGATGCAGCAGCTTTGGGATAAGTTGCGGCGGAAAGTGGGAGATGTGCAGTCCAAGTTGCCTGCTGGAGCCGGACCGTCGGTGGTGAACGATGATTTTGGCGATGTGCTGGGTGTATTCTACGGACTGAGCAGCGAAACGCATACCTATCGTGAGCTGGAGGATCAGGCCAAGCGAATCAAGAACGAGTTGCTGAACGTGAAGGATGTGGCCAAAGTGGAATTGTTCGGCGTGCAGAGTCGCACGATTGACATAACGGTCAATCCGGCATTGCTTTCCAGCACCGGTGTAACCATGGCCGATATTGCTTCTGCCTTTGAGCGTCAGAATAAGGTGGTGGATGCCGGAGGAGTGGAGACGTCTTCTCATCGTTTGCGGGTGGAAGCTTCCGGTAGTTTCTCCAGTCTGGAAGAACTGGAAAATCTGACAGTCGTTTCCCGGCAGGGAGAATATTTCCGGCTCGGAGAGATTGCGGAGATTAGCGAGAGCTATGTGCGTCCGGCCAGAAACCTGATGAAGGTCGGGAATGTGCCTGCGGTGGGTATAGCCATTTCTACGGTGTCCGATGGAAATGTGGTAGAGATGGCGGAGCTGGTGGCAAACCGTGTGTCAGACTTGCGTGAGGAAATGCCGGATGGATATAATCTGGATATTATCTATGACCAGGGACACGAATCGGCTGTGGCCAACGAGGGATTTGTGTGGAATCTGATTCTTTCGGTCCTGACCGTGGTGGCCGTACTGCTGTTCTTTATTGGCTTCAAGAATGGAATCCTGATTGGCAGCGGACTGATATTCTCCATTTTCGGTACGTTGATTTACATGCAGTTTTCCGGCATAGCCTTGCAGCGTATGTCGCTGGCAGCCATTATCATTGCCATGGGTATGCTGGTGGACAATGCCATTGTGGTGTACGATGCCGCACTGGTGAACATGCAGCGGGGCATGCGAAAGAGAAAAGCCATACTGGATGCCGTGTCGGGCACTTCCATGCCGCTGTTGGGAGCGACTCTGATTGCGGTACTGACCTTTCTTCCGGTCTACCTGTCGCCGCATATCACTGGTGAAATCCTGTCTTCACTGTTCATTGTCATTGCAGTATCCCTTTTGCTGAGCTGGGTACTGGCCATTACGCAGAATGTATTCTTTGTGCAGGAGTTTGTGCGTCGTCCGCGTCCGGATGAGTTGAAGGGCGAATTGTTCAGTGGCCGTGCATACGACCTGTTCCGGCAGGCATTGAGATGGACCATACAGAGACGCTATGTGGTTTTAGGAGCGATGGTGCTGTTGCTGGTCATTGCCGGATGGGGATTCCGCTTTATTCCGCAGCAGTTTATGCCCTTGCTCAACAAGCAGTATTTTTCGGTCGACGTCTGGTTACCCGAGGGTACACGTATAGAAGAAAGTGACCGTCAGATGACGGAGATGACAGCCTATCTGAATTCTTTGGAAGGAGTGAAAAAGGTGTCGTCGTTTGTCGGACAGACACCGCCCCGTTATTACCTGGCCAATGCGGCTTATGGTCCGCAGCCTAATTATGCGCAATGTTTGGTAGAAGCAGACACGCCGGAGAAGTCACGTGAGCTTCAGGCTATGTTGTACGACCGTCTGCCGGAAATGTTCCCGGACGCGCTGGTCCGTGTGAACAGTTTCGAGATAAACTCCATTCCGCAGGCCTTGATTGAGGCACGCTTCTGCGGAGATGATCCGGAGGTACTCGATTCTTTGACCAACCTGGCACTGGAAATCATGCGGAAGAATCCCAAGGTGCTGAATGCCCGCAATGAGTGGGGAAACATGGCACTGATGATTAAGGCCGATTATGATCCAGTAAAGGCCGGAAGGCTGAATGTGGGACGGCATGACATGATGAATGCCGTGAAAGCCGTCAATGACGGTACGGCTGTAGGGGTATATCGTGACCGCGACAAGAAAGTGCCGGTGTTGCTGCATACGGATGTTAAAGGTTCCTGGGACATGGAAAGCGTGGAGGACTTGCCGATATGGAACGGGCGTAATTCTGCTCCGTTGGGGCAGGTGGCCAACGGCATCGGGCTGGCATGGGAATATCCCCTTGTGCGCACGTACGACCGGAAGCTTTCCATGGCTGCCCAGTGCGACGTGAAGCGGGGACATACCATGAAAGAAGTTCACTCTGAAATCCGGGAAGAGATTGAGCGCATTCGTCTTCCGGAAGGATATACCTTCTTCTGGGACTCACAGTACAAGGACCAGAAAGAAGCCATGGCTGCACTGACTAAGTATTTCCCGCTGGCACTTATCATGCTGCTGGTTATTCTGGTCATGCTGTTTGGCAACTTTCGTCAGCCCTTGATTATTTTCCTCATTCTACCCTTGTCTTTGATAGGGATGGTCTTTGGTCTGTGGGTCACCGGATTTCAGTTTGGCTTTTTCTGTATCGCAGGCTGGCTGGGATTGCTGGGAATGATTATCAAGAATGTGATTGTGCTGCTCGACGAGGTAAATATCCAGCAGAAGGCCGGTGTGGAGCCTTATACGGCTGTGATAGAGGCCACGGTTTCCAGATCCCGTCCGGTATTGATGGCGGCCCTGACCACGGTGTTCGGAAGCATCCCGTTGTTGTTTGATATTGTGTTTGGCGGGATGGCGGCTACCATTGTGTTCGGACTTTCTTTTGCCACCCTTCTGACACTGTTTGTCACTCCGGCCTTGTACACGGTTTTCTATAAAATATCCAAACGGGGTGAATAAAAAGAAGAAATGTGTGGCCCGATAAAAAATGTTTCTCTAATTTTATAACTATATTGAGATGAATAGAAGAATGATGATGTGCTGCATGCTGGGACTGGCGCTGGGAGTCCATGCCCAGGAGAGTGTATTCTTGCAGCAGTATCGTGAAAAGGTGAAGGCCTATAATCAGGATATAAAGTCGGCAGGATATGCCGTTTCCATCCGTCAGGAGGCTGAAAAATCGGCTAAGGCAGATTTTCTTCCTTCGCTGAGCGGAAATGCCAATGCCAGTTACACGGGTAACCCGCTGGAACTCTACAGGGAACTTCCGTCCATAGAAACTCCGCTGTATTTTCAGGGGCGTGACACCAAGTACGGGGCTTCCTTGACTTTGTTGCAGCCTGTCTATTCGGGAGGAGCACTGAAAGCCGGACTGGAGAAATCCCGAAAGGAAAAGGAGAGTGCCTTGTACGAAGAAAAGCGGGTGACGAACGACGTGCTGTATCAGGCAGACCAGTATTACTGGAATAAGGTGGCCTGTGAGGAAATGGTGGAGGTGGCTGCCGGTTTCAAGGAATCGGTGGCAGCCCTGGTGGAAGTGGTCAGGCATCGTGTGGAGGAGGAGTATACCGACCGCAACGACTTGCTGATGGCGGAAGTCAAGCTGAATGATGCCGAGTTCCGGCTGGAGCAGGCCCGCAATGAAGCGGAGGTGGCCCGGCTTTCGATGAACTCTTTTTCGGGGGAGGCTTCTGACAAGGTGATACTGACCGATTCGCTCGTGGTTCCGCTGACTGAAGTCCTGGTGTATGAACAAACGCTGGAAACAGCTATGGCGCATCGTCCGGAATTACGTATTGCAGCCAATCAGGTAGCTATCCAGCAGTCGGCTGCCCGTATTGCCAACTCACGGTATCTTCCCAAATTGTCTGTCGGGGTAGACGGAAGTTATTCTTCGCCCGGATATGACTTCAACTCAGATTTGGACCCTAATTACAGGGTGTATGCCAAACTGAGCGTACCGATTTTTGAATGGGGAAAGCGGAAGAATACACGGCGCATCGGCAAGCTCGATGTGAACAGGGCGCTGGAGAACCAGAGTAAGGTGGCCGACGGCGTTCGTCTGGAGGTGGAGACTGCCTACTATACTTATACGCAGGCCGTACGTCAGGTGTGCCTGACGGAAAGCTCGCTGGCCAAGGCGGCAACGAGTGAGCAGCTGGCCATGGACAAGTACAAGGAGGGTACCATTTCTATTGTCGAGGTGCTCAATGCGCAGATGTATCATCAGGAGGCGGAGTTGAACCATATTCGTTCGAAGCTCCGTGCGCAACTGGCAAAGAGCAGTCTGGAACGGGCTGCCGGCCGTTTGGGCGAGTACTGATGTGAAGGGATTGTAATAATAAAGTAAACATAAAGCATGAAACAAGGAATGAATTCCGTGAACCGGTATTTGTGGGACGTACTGCTGTATGCCTGCATGGGATGTTTTTCGTACTTCTTTTTGGTGCACTATGCCGATATTCCCGTGCGGTTACAGGACAGGCTGATGACCTTTCATACGTTTCTGGCTGTCATTGTGTCGTTTTGCGGAGTGGGACTGAGCATGCGCTACATTAATGAGCGGCTGCTGACGTATTACCCTTATTTTCTGCGGAACAAACGCATGCTGTCGGCCGGACTGATTGCGGCAGCCGTTATCCTGCTTTTGTCCAATTACCTGCTGTTGGTGTCGGTCAAAGCATTGGCCGGCGTGGCTTCTCCCTTTCATCTTCAGCGCAGCGGACTGACGGTGATTCTGCTGGTCTGGCTGGTGGAGCTGGTGATTGTGGGGCAGTTTATCCTGAACCGTTTCTATGTGGACGTGGTACGCCTTTACAAGCGTGCCGAAGAGCTGGAGGAAAGCACGGCGGAGGCCCGCTACCGCACCTTGCAGAACCAGTTGAACCCGCATTTCCTGTTTAACAGTCTGAATACCCTTGTTTCTGAAATTGAATATAACCCTGTGAATGCCATAGAATTTACCCGTAACCTGGCCGATACGTACCGCTATATCCTGTATTGTCAGGATAAGCATACGGTGGAGCTGAACGAAGAACTTCAGTTCCTGGATACTTACGTGCTGTTGCAGAAGGTGCGTCTGGGAGATTGCTTGCAGGTGGACAACCGGATTGCCGATAAGTTTGGCGAGACACCGGTGCCGCCCTTGTCGCTTCAGCTGCTGGTGGAGAATGTCATCAAGCACAATGTCATCAGCATGAAAAAGCCCATGACGGTGAAGATGTGGACGGAACCGCAGGGAGACGATGTATGGATTTGTGTGGCCAATGCCGTACGTCCGAAGCAGGGAGGAGTGACTTCCGGAAAGGGACTGGAAAACCTTTCCCAGCGGTATCGCCTGCTCTGTGGAAAAGAAATCGTGATTGAACAGAATGAAAAAGAATTTATCGTAAAATTACCTTTGCTATATGACCAAGATTAAGGCAGTGATTATTGAAGATGAACTTCCGGCGGCGCGTCTGCTCGACAAGCAGCTCAGGGAACTGCGTCCGGAATGGGAGGTAACGGTTCTTCCGGGAACGATTGAGGATTCGGTGAAATGGTTTGCGGAACATCCTCATCCGGACATTCTGTTCCTGGACATTCAGTTGACCGACGGTAATTCGTTTATTTTTATCGAACAGGCACGGCCGCAGAGCATGATTGTGTTTACCACAGCCTACGATGAATATGCGGTACGGGCTTTTACGGTGAACAGCATCGACTATCTTCTGAAGCCTGTGCATAAGGAACGGCTGGAGAGTGCCATTCAGAAGTTTGAACGTTTTTCGGGCATGGGGAAGGGCGAACTGAACAAGCTGCTGGGCATTGAACAGTTGCTGCATTCTTTTGCCGAAAGGCAGGAAAAACAGTATCGCACCCGTTTCCTGATATCGGGAGCCAAACGCTTCTATACGATTCAGGTGGGAGACATTGCCTACTTCTATTCGCTGGATAAGGTGACTTTTGCTGTGACAAAGGACGGGAAGGCACACGTGGTCGACCTGCCGCTGAGCAAGCTGGAAGAGCAACTGGACGGGCGTGTTTTTTTCCGGGTGAACCGCCAGTTTATCCTCTCGGCCGATTCCATACGCAATATTCAGCACTACTTCAACGGAAAGGCCGTGGTGAGTGTATGGCCGGCGTATGAAGGTACGATACAAATCAGCCGCGAACGGATGACTCTTTTGAAGATGTGGTTAAATAGTTGATTCTTTGTGTTTTATAAATCTGTTGGGATAAGTTGAAAAAACGCCTTTGCGTTTGATTCAGAACGGCCTTGCGTTTGAAGTAAAACGTAAGGCCGTTTCAGATAGAATGTACTTGTGTTTGGTTTGAAACGCAAGTGCGTTTTTTTAGTGCTTGATTTAAGGCAAAAATATTGCTCGAATTACCTTATTTAACGGGATGATTTTCTTTCGTTTCGTGACTTTCGTGTACTTTTGCACGCTTATTAAGATTTTAAGGATAACGAGAGGAAATTATGGCACAGTCTAGAGAGATGACATCAGGGCCGAGTCTGCCGCTGATTCTGAATTTTACTTTTCCATTGTTACTGGGCAACCTGCTCCAGCAGACGTATTCGCTGGTGGATGCGGCTATTGTCGGAAAGTTCTTGGGTATCAATGCGCTGGCTTCTGTTGGTGCCAGTACGTCGGTCGTCTTTTTGATTTTAGGATTCTGCAACGGGTGTTGCGGAGGTTTCGGCATTCCGGTGGCACAGAAGTTCGGAGCCCGCGATTATGTGACGATGCGGCGTTATGTATCAGTGAGCCTGAAGCTGGCGGCGGTGATGTCGGTCGCGGTAGCCATTGTCACCAGTCTGCTTTGCGGATTTATCCTGCGTTCCATGCGCACACCGGAAAATATTTTTGAAGGGGCCTACCTCTATCTGCTGATTACCTTTATCGGTGTACCATGTACGTTCTTCTATAATTTGTTGTCCAGTATCATCCGTGCGTTGGGCGACAGCAAGACCCCGTTCTGGTTCCTGCTTTTCTCTACCATACTGAACATTGTGCTCGATTTGTTCTGCATCCTTACGCTGGGGTGGGGAGTGGCTGGAGCAGCCATTGCTACGGTCTTCTCGCAGGGCTTATCGGCCTTGCTGTGCTATATCTATATGTACCGTAAGTTTGACATTCTGAAAACCGAGCCTGCCGACCGTCGTTTCCGTGGCGACCTGGCCCGTCAGTTGCTGTACATCGGGGTACCGATGGGATTGCAGTTTTCCATTACAGCCATCGGTAGTATCATGCTGCAAAGTGCGAACAATGCGCTGGGTACGGCCTGTGTGGCAGCTTTCACGGCAGCCATGCGTATCAAGATGTTTGTGATGTGTCCGCTGGATAGCTTGGGAATGGCCATGGCGACCTATTCCGGACAGAATTACGGGGCCGGAAAGCCGGACCGCATCTGGATGGGTATCAAGTCGGCCACGCTGATGATGACCGTCTATGTCATAGCGATTGGTGCCCTGATGTGGGGACTGGCCGAAAAGTTTGCCCTGCTGTTCATCTCGCCGGATGAGACCGAGATTATCGACGATACGGCTTTGTTCCTGCACATCAACACTTCTTTCTTCTTCCTGCTGGGTATGCTCAGTATTCTTCGTTATTCCATTCAGGGAGCGGGCTATACACGGTTGGCTATGTTCTCCGGTGTGTCGGAAATGGTGGCTCGTGTGCTGGTCAGTCTGATTGCGGTTCCGTTGTGGGGATTCTGGGGCGTATGCTTCGGCGACCCGACAGCCTGGCTGTTTGCCAACCTCTTCCTGGTTCCGGCATTTATTTATGTGTACCGCCGTTTGCAACGGATTGTGGTGAAAGAAGGACGGGTGGTGGCTAATTCCTGACAGTCATCCGCTTCCAGAGGAAAGGGGGTATCAGTCGCCAGAGAGCCACCAGTATGCGATAGCGCCAGTCAATCACGACAATGCGTTTCTTTTTCTCCAGGGCACGTACGATGTGGCGGGCCACTTTCTCCGTATGCATCAGCATGGGATAGTGTTTGCCGTCGTTCAGGAGTCCGGTGGCTACGAATCCCGGACGAATGTCTGTAAACCGGATGGAAAGTTTCTGGATGTGAGCCAGTTGTTCCAGCGCATCGATGTAAGTGTTTTGGAAACGTTTGGTGGCAGAATAGGCCGGAGCAGCTCCCAGTCCTTTGGTTCCGGCAATGGAACTGATGACCGCCAGGTGTCCTCTTTTCTGTTGGGCAAAGTAGCGGAAAGCGGCTGTCACCATGCGCACAAATCCGGTGCCGTTGGTTTCCAGTGTACGGAGTTCGATTTCCGGTGCCAGCTGGTAGTTCTGGTGGCCGATGCCTGAGCAGTGCAGGTAGAGGTCCATGCCGCCCATTTCTTCAATCAGTTCCTGCAGGCGGTCGGTCGCATCCTCCTGACAGATGTCAATGGCCCGGATGTGGATACGCTCCGGAGCCAGTTGCTGCAGTTCTTTCAGGTTCTCTTCACGCCGGCCTGCCAGTCCGAGTATCCATCCCTTCTGGAGCAGTTGCAAGGCCGTTTCTTTTCCGATACCGGAAGTAGCCCCTACGATGAGGGCACGCTGTATAGGTTTCTTATTCATCAGTTGGTACGTATTTCATAAAGGAATTCCTGCGAAAGAGGAACTCCTTCGGTGGGTTCACAATGGATTTTTCCGAAAAGAGGCATCTGCGGCTGGAGCGGTTTCAGTTCTGCTGACAGGTGGTTGCAGAATGCCGTGTAGGAATGGTTGTTCATGCAGGGCCCTGCATCGTCACGGTATACCAGTACGTAATGGTTCAGGGGGCGGGCATGCACCAATTGGTTGATTTGCAGAGCTAGGTCGCGTGCTTCTCGCGGAGCGATGCGGTCGAACAGGCTGGAGAGGTTGAAAATCACCAGTTCGGTCAGTACTGCATGGGCTTGCCAGAAAGCAGTAGGTACGGCACTCAGGCGGGGATACCAGCTTGCCTGAATGTGCTTGTAGGCTGGTGAACGGAAAAAGGCTTCGGCTGTTTCTCCCATTTCCTGCATGGGATAGATGCCCGTGTAGGTCAGGTCCAAATGAGGAAGAGAACGGCATACATCGGCAAAAGCCAGTCCCGAGGCTCCGGCTTCACACGAGAAATCGCAGAACACCACGCGCCCTGATACCTTACGGATGAGGTCGTGCAGCCAGTTGCCGCTTCCGGTAAAGAGAGCTTGGGCAGCAGCATATTGTTTCCGCATGTACAAATAATTGTATACCTGGCAGAAGTTAGATGGAAACATTTCTTCGGACAGGGTACGGAAGTCACTCCGGCCGTAGGCAGTGGCTTCACGGTAGTAGGCTTCGTTTTCTTCCAGATGTGCCGGTGGGGCTATCAATTCTGGGAATACCTGTTTGAAATGTGCTGGCAGGGAATAGGTACCGTCTGCCACTTCCCAGTTCTTCCGGTACGAAGGCAGGGTAAAATTTCCCCGGCAGAACGAGAGGGCATCCGTCTCCAGGTATCCGTTGTGCAGGCGGATGTACTCCATCAGCTTGTAGAAGGTGATGTTGGCCCCGAGGATGTGCGGGTTACCCGTCAGCAGCAGTTGCTTGCGGGCGCGTGTCAGTGCTACATTCAGCTTGCGGTCAATCAGAAAATTGCCTTCCTGAAACGTATTGGCCGTAAGGAAGTTGAGCTGGCTGAAATTCTGTATGGTAAACGAATAGATGATAATGTCGCGCTGGCTGCCCTGGTAGCGTTCCACCGTGTCAATGGAGATGTCCTGCAAGGCAGACAGCTGGAGGCGCGCAATCTCTTTTCGTATCATGGCAATCTGGTTGCGGTAGGGCACGATGACACCTACCGTCCGGTTCGGGTCGAAACGGGATTCCGTCAGACGGTAAATATGGCCTAACAGAGTGGCTACAATCCGGGCTTCGTTCGGGTTGGTCTTGTCCGAGCAGGTCAGGTGGTCCGGAGCTTCTGCGGGAATGAACACCATTCTGCGTTCCAGCAGCAACTGGTCGATGGTGTCTTGCGGAGTCAGGCCGGTTTCGTAAGGCGTTTCTTCCAACTGATGAGGAAGAGGCACGCTCTCCAGTTGCTCCCGGTAGTAGAACGTCTGGTTCGGAAATTCAGCAATGGCCGGATGCATGCGTCCTTGCTTGTGAAGGATGCTCCGGCAGGTGTCTGGACTCGATTTGTAAAGGCGTTCGAACAGCGAGTTGCGGCAATCTTCCAGCCCGATGTTCCGCAGCAGGAGATCGGTCACGGCAGCTTCTTCCGCACTTTGCTGGGCAATGGCCGGCAACTGTTTGTAGTCACCCACCAATATGAACTTGTCGATGGCGTTATGCTGCTGATGACGGGCAGACAGGATACCTATCAGGTCGGGTTCCAGAATCTGTGAAGCTTCATCGATGATGGCCAGCTGGAAATGCTTCAGCGTGAACAGGTTGAGGCGGTTATTGATGGCGGTCGTGGTACCCACAAAGATACGTGTGCGTGCCATTTTCTGCTGGATGTCGGTCAGTTTGGGACAGTCATCCAGACTGTATTTCAGCAGGTAAGGCACGAAACGCTTGTCGCACGACAGTTCGTTACCGATACGGATGAACGGGGTACGGTCGGCAATACCGGAATCCGTGAGCATGGCACAGATTTCATCTACCGCCCGGTTGGTGTATGACAACAGCAGGATGGAAGTGTCCGGTTCGCTCAGGGCTTCTTCCACCATGAAGCGCAGGGCACACGAGGTTTTTCCAGTGCCCGGAGGACCCACCAGTAGAAAGTAGTCCTTGGCCTGTTTCTCTTTCAGAATGAGTTCGTTGAAGCGGCCGTAATCGCCGTTCAGTTTGACGTCCTCCAGTTGTGCAGGCGGACGTACGCCGAGCAGTAGTTCTTTCCGGTCGGCCTGTGCGGACAGAAAAGCGTATAGCCCACGGAAGCCGTTGTTGGCAGAAGTGTCCGAGAAATCGTGTTCTACGGCAAATACCTCTTCTTTGCCGCCGATGATGTCTTTATTTTGCTGTCCGTTGCGCAGCACTAAGGTCATACGGTCCGGCTGCAACTTCAGAATGTTTCCCTTCATGAGAATCTGCTTTCTCATGTCCGGTTCTTCCTTATACGCATAGAGAATCACCATGTCGCCCGTACGGAAGTTGGGCAGGAAGTCCTCATCCTGTGCCGGAATGTGCAGTTCGATAAGGTCGTATCCTTTGCCGGGACCGCTGCTTTGCTTCTCCTGGATGGTCAGTCCGGTCAGGATATTGCCCGCCTCCAGTTTCTCGTGCAGCGGGATATGCCAGTTGCCGGCAAATCCGTGAGATGCATCGTTGCTTCCTCCGGTCTTGCTGAGAATCTGTTCCTTTGATATGAACGTGAAAAAGCGGTTGAAGTAAGCCCGCTCCAGCGGTGTACAGCGTTTCAGGGTATTGATGGCCGTCTGCAGTTGCGGTTCCTGGTAGTCGTTCCACAGCTTTCCGCCAATCTGCAGTTCGTTCAGCAAATCGGTGCTCAGTGAGTCTACAATTTCTCCGATGGCTCCATCGCCCAGTCGCATCTCGTTGTATACGATGAAATTGCGGAGCTTGATGCTCTCCCGGAACAGGTTTTCGGCAAAGTGTTCTATCAGCAATCCGTCAGCATACTTGGAATAGAGCAGGAAAGTCTGCATGTGGGCGGTTTCCTGTCCAAAATTGTACATTAGTACGCCTTGGTAGAGCATCATCTGAATGAAATGGTCTTCCTTATGGCGGCGATGGTATTCGTCGCGCTTGCCGGCCTTCTGTTCGATGAGTACCTGGAAGTCTTTCTGCATCATGTCCACACGTCCCTGCAATCCTAATTTCTCACAAATGAAGGAGGCTTCGAGCAGGGTATTCTTCTTGTTGAAATTCCGTATGTTATGAGGCAGCACATCGTGAACAAACGAGCGGATGTTCATCATCTGCGCCTGTGCCTGTGCGTGAAAGTCGGCAGGAAGGGAGCAGGTACAGAAATCGAGGGCCGAAGCGGCAAAGAATTTCTTGATGGTGCGGGGGTAACTCACCGGTTCCTGCGGCTGCTCGTTGATATAGTCATCGAGAAACTGGCTGGCCAGGTTACCCATCAGGATGGGGGCCGTATTGGCTCTCGGCTTGATTTTGTTCATGAAATAATTAAGCGGGTGGTGCCCGTACTCCCGAAAGCAGGCGGCTAGCGAACTGATGTCAATTAGGTAATCGGGGTGAATCACAATAAGGTTGGGAATGTAGTGATTCTCCTCGTCCACGCGCACGTCGAGCAGGTTCAGCGGCAGATTTTCTGAAAGGAGGTCTTTCAGGTAGAGCAGGTCGCCGTCATATCCTCCTTTAGCATAGTTGATGATGATGAACGGGTCGGTTTCGCTGTCGGTCGCCGCAAAAATCTGCGTGTCGTTCCAGCTGGTCACCGAAGCCCGTACGTACGGGATGTGCGACAGGCGTGTACCCTGATACGGACGGTTGGAGTGGGGGATTTCCGGAAGGATGGAAGCCGGAATGTCTTCTTCAAAACCCAGTGAGACAAAGCGCACCAGTGCCCGCAGGTCGTAAAGGTATTCCTGCATGTCGGCCTGAAAACGGTCGCCCATGGCTGCGTTACAGTTACGGCGCATGGTCTGGATGGCATAGCGGTCGGAGGGAGTCATTTTCTTCTCCTTGCAGATGTAATCCAGACGGGAAAACAGGTTGGCGAACGAGAGCGTGACACCAGTGGTCAGTTCATAACAAGCCTGCTCCAGCACTTTGTGGAGCAGGATATATTTAGCTTGTAAATTGTCGGGGGCAGCCGTCGGCTGATGATGAATCCGTTCGATACGGTTGAACAAATCGAAGGATTGAAGTTCGATACGAGACATGTGCAAAAAAGTGTCAGGAGAAAGTTAAGGCAGTTTGGTCAGGTGATAGATACAATAAGCCTTAGTGAGTCCGCTGAATTCTCCTTTGTATTGTGCAGTCACATCTTCTTTAATCAAGCTGACGGTAGTTGTTTCTTCTTGTCCGGTTGTAGTCTGAGCGGAAGATGCTTCGTCCTCGAATAACATGAATGTGTAGGTCTTTTTGGTACTTCCTGCCATTTCAGCTTCGATTTGCTGATAAGGTTCGCCGGTATCTTCAGCATATTTCAAGGTACGTTCAAAAATACCAATCTGATAATTCCCAGTGTTGTTAGGGAAGATTTTCAGGTCGCCGTAAGTCAGGGAAGCATCGGAATAAGTGAACAGCATACGTCCGCCGGGCTGTACCGGTGCATCTTCGGTGATTCGTGCAATCAGTTCGGCTTCTTCCCCTTTGGTCAGTTCGTCTCCTTCTACAGTGGCACTGATGCTGTCTACCCGGTAATTGCTTTGTGGGTTGTTGACAGAGATGGACAGGGTATAGCTGTTGCCTGAACGGTCGGCAATGAGGGTGGTGGTGGCTCCGATGCTGACTGGAATGAATGTCAGGGTATCGCCATCGTAGCGGTAGTCCACGATTTCCTCGTTTTCGTTTTTGATAGTATAATTTCCTTCTCCTCCTCGAATCAAGAATTTCTCGCCTTTACTGAACAGATTGATTTCCAGTTTGCCGTCAGTAATTTGTTGATGGTCTGTGGCACTGATCAGGTAAATAGGTCCATGATCATCCTTGCATGCCATAAAGGAAAGAATGACTACAATCAGAAGTATTCCATGAAAAAAATGTGTTCGTTTCATAAGTCGTATATTTGAATTGTTGCTTCAAATATACGACTTTTTTTGAATTTGTGCGGGGTATGGGGTAAAAACAAGGTCAATCAGCTTTTTCTGTCAGGGAATAGTCTCCGGCTTTTTCATCAATTAACTGTTGCAGTTCTGCAAGTGCAGGAACTTTCCCTTGGAAGGTAATGACGGCTTCCGGCGGAGTGAGTGTAACCTGAGCGGAGGCACCTTCCCACATGTTCAGCACTTTCTCTACGCGGGTGCGGCAGTGGTCGCACATCATTCCCTCTACCAGATAGGTTTTCCGGATTTCGGAAGCGGAGGAAGCAGTGATTTCCGGCTGTGGAATAGCTGTTTCCACTGCGGGTGCGGTGATTCCTTCAGTGGGTTGTACTTCCTCTTGTACGGTCACTGCGGTGTGTGCGAATTTCTTCCGTTTCAGTCGCAGACTGTTGCTTACTACGCTGACACTGCTCATGGCCATGGCGGCTCCGGCTATCATCGGATTCAACAGGAAGCCGTTGATGGGGTACAGAATACCGGCGGCTAACGGAATACCTATCAGGTTGTAGATGAAAGCCCAGAAAAGATTCTCGCGGATGGTGCGTACGGTGGCCTGAGAAAGGCGGATGGCATCGGTAATCTTGTTCAGGTCGGATGAGATGAGCGTCATTTTAGCCACGTCCATGGCGATGTCGCTTCCTTTTCCCATGGCAATGCTGAGGTCGGCTTGAGCCAGTGCCGCACTGTCATTGATGCCGTCACCCACCATGGCTACGATTTTGCCTTCCTTTTGCAAGTCCTTGATGAATTGGGCCTTCTGCTGCGGAAGTACCTCAGCCTGAAAGTGGGTGATGCCGCATTGTGCTGCAATTCTTTGAGCCGTTTCCGGATTGTCACCGGTCAGCATATAAGTTGAGATTCCCATCTCCTGCAATTGTCTGACAGCCTCTCTGGAGGTCGGCTTGATGCGGTCGGCAATGGCTACCAGTCCTAATGCCTGCTGTGAATCGGCCAGCCAGATGACGGTCTTGGCCTCCTGGCTTAGTCGGGCAGCTTCTTCCGTCAGGGCAGGGGACACGGTAAGATGGTGAGTCTCCAGCAGTCGGCGGTTGCCGGCATAATAATAGGTACCGTTGATTTTGCCTCGCACTCCTAATCCTGTCAGACTTTCAAATTCTTCCATGGGAAGTATCTGGCGGGTCTGATGCTGCACGATGGCTTGTGCCAGAGGGTGTTCCGAAGCGCTTTCTAGGGTAAAGAGCACATCGCCTAACGGAGATTGAAGAAGCGGGTCGGAGATGTCGGTCACCGTGGGGTGTCCTTCGGTTAGCGTGCCGGTTTTATCGAGTACGATGGCGTTCACCTTACGGGCTGTTTCCAGACTTTCCGCATCTTTAATCAGGATACCGTTTTCAGCCCCCTTTCCGATGCCGACCATGATGGCCGTCGGTGTGGCCAGCCCTAAAGCACAGGGGCAGGCAATGATGGTGACGGTAACTGCGGCCAGCAAGCCGTGGGTGAATCCGTTGGCATTGTCCAGCCATATCCAGACTAAAAACGAAAGAACGGCAATGCTCAGGATGGTAGGCACGAAGATAGCCGCGATGCGGTCTACTAATTGCTGTACGGGGGCCTTGCTGCCTTGTGCATCTTGCACCATGCGGATGATATGAGCCAGAACGGTTTCACTGCCTACTTTGTCGGCGATGAAACTGAAACTTCCTTTCTGGTTGATGGTGCTGGCATATACCTTGGCACCGGGAGTCTTTTCGGTAGGAAGCGGTTCGCCGGTGAGCATGCTCTCGTCTACATAGGAACTGCCTTCATATACGGTTCCGTCCACGGCAATGCGGCTGCCCGGTTTGACTACCAGTCGCTGACCCTGCTGTACTTGTTCCACGGGAATTTCTTTCAGCTGTCCTTCCGGAGTGAGAATAGTGACCGTGGCCGGCTGCAGTCCCATCAGTTTTTTGATGGCTTCCGATGTATTTCCTTTGGCTTTCTCTTCCAGTAACCGTCCGAGCAGGATAAAAGAGATGATGACGCTGGCCGCCTCAAAGTACACGTGAGGGTGAATACCTCTGCTCAGCCAGAACTCCGGCCAGAACAGGTTGAACAGGCTGAATGTATAGGCAATGCCAGTACTCACGGCTACCAGCGTGTCCATGTTGGAAGTGCGGTGCTTCAACTGTTTCCAGGCATTGCGGTAGAAATCTCTTCCCAACCAGAACACTACGGGGGTGGAAAGAATCCACATCACGTAATTGGCGTAAGTCCAGTCCATGAAGCACATGCCGATAATGGCTACGGGCACGGAAAGCATCAGCGAAAAGAAAGTACGCTGTTTTAGTTGACGGTACTTCCGGCTATGTGCATCTTCTGCTATTTTCTCTTTTTGAGCATTTGTTTCAATGACCAGGTCGTATCCGGCATTCTGAATGGCACCTTTTAATGTTTCGGGTGTACATTCCTGGGGGTTGTATTCTACAGTGGCCGTGGCGGCTGCATAATTCACCTGAGCATGATATACACCCGGTTGACGGTTCAGTGTCTTTTCCACCCGTGTGGCACAGGCGGCGCAACTCATGTCCAGCACTGGAAAGGTTTGTGTAGTTTTAGTAGTATTCATATTTTCTTTATTTAGAATGGGACAAAATTACAACATTATTGGTTGAATTGGAAACTTCTGTTTCATATTTGTCTCTCAGGGGGATATTTCTTGTAAGGAATTCGTTATTTTTGCGCAAAATAAAATACAACTATTATTATGTCGCATTTAGCTCCTCTTATCAGTGATCTGGCCTTGATATTGATTAGTGCTGGAATCATGACATTACTATTTAAGAAATTGAAGCAGCCTTTGGTGTTAGGCTATATTGTCGCAGGTTTTGTTTGTAGTCCTCATTTTGCGTTTACCCCTTCGGTGGTAGATGCGGATAATATCCAGACTTGGTCGGAGATTGGTGTCATCTTCCTTTTGTTTGCGCTGGGATTGGAATTCAGCTTCAAGAAACTGATGAAAGTGGGAGGTTCGGCAGTCATATCGGCCTGTACGATTATCTTCTGCATGATACTGGTCGGTGTGTTTGTGGGCTGGATGTTTGGATGGAAGCAGATGGACTGCATTTATTTGGGAGGAATGCTGGCCATGTCCTCCACCACCATTATCTATAAGGCATTTGATGATTTGGGGCTTCGGCAACAGCGTTTTGCCGGGTTGGTGCTAAGTATTCTGATTCTGGAAGATATTCTGGCCATTGTGCTGATGGTAATGCTTTCTACCATGGCCGTAAGTAAGAATTTTGAAGGAAGTGAGATGATTTACAGTATCGGGAAACTGGTGTTCTTCCTGATTCTCTGGTTTGTGGTAGGTATTTATCTGATTCCGCTTTTCTTGAAGAGGGCACGCAAACTGATGAGTGACGAGACGTTGCTGATTGTGTCCTTGGCCTTGTGCTTCGGGATGGTGGTGCTGGCTGCCCGTGTAGGCTTCTCTCCAGCTTTTGGTGCATTTATCATGGGTTCTATTCTGGCGGAAACGGTGGAATCGGAACACATTGACAAGCTTGTGGCTCCGGTGAAAGATTTGTTTGGAGCTATCTTCTTCGTATCTGTCGGGATGATGGTCGACCCGAACATGATTGTGGAATACATCTGGCCAATCCTGGCGATTGTGGTAGCCATATTGTTGGGGCAGACTATCTTTGGTACGGGAGGTGTGTTGCTGTCAGGTCAGCCGTTGAAAATCGCCATGCAGTGTGGATTCAGTTTGACACAGATTGGTGAATTTGCCTTTATCATCGCGGCATTGGGAGTAAGCCTGAATGTGACAAGTTCTTTCCTATATCCGATTGTGGTGGCTGTATCCGTGATAACGACCTTCCTTACTCCTTATATGATTCGTTTGTCCGGTCCTGCTTATGGCTGGGTAGACCGTCATCTTCCGGTATTTTGGAAACACTTGCTGGAACGTTATTCGGTAGGAGTACAGCCTGTGAATCATCAGAATAACTGGAAAAAGCTGTTGACTTCTATTGTGCGTATCACATTGATTTACCTGGTGCTTTCCATTGCGATGGTGGTACTGTCATTCAATCTGTTCCTTCCTCTTTTGATTTCCGCACTGGGAGGTTTCTGGGGAAAAGTGTTGGGAGCGGTAGTGACCATCTTGTTGATTTCTCCTTTCCTGCGCGCCATGATTATGAAGAAAAATCATTCCATCGAGTTCAAGGCACTTTGGGCGGACAGCCGTTTCAATCATGCACCGCTGATTTCAATCGTATTGCTTCGCATTGTGCTGGCTGTATTGTTTGTGGTCTACATCATCAAGCATCTGTTCCAGGCCTCTGCCGCGCTGATGGTGGGTATTGCCATTCTGGTCGTCCTGCTGATGATTTTCTCTCGTTTCTTGAAAAAGCAGTCAATCGGGATGGAAAGGGTGTTTGTGCAGAATCTCCGTTCCAAGGAAATAAAGAAAGCGTATTTGGGCGAGAGCCAGCCGGAATATGCCGGACGACTGCTGGACCGTGATTTGCACCTGTCGGATTTTGTGGTTCCTGCCGACTCGTTGTGGGGAGGAAAGACCTTGATGGAACTTGACTTCGGAAAGAAATACGGAGTGCATGTGGCTTCTATCATACGAGGTGCGCATCGCATTAACATCCCGGGTGGAGGAAGCCGGATTTTCCCGAATGACAAGTTGCAGGTTATCGGAACCGACGAACAGTTGTCTGTATTCTCCGGACAGCTGGAAAAGGTAGCAGAAGGTTACAAGGATGAGGACTTTGAGAACCGCGAGATGTACTTGAAGCAGTTTGTCATTGCAAGGAACTCGCCGTTTTGCGGACGTACGATTCGTGAAAGTGGTATCCGCAACAAATACCATTGTCTGGTGGTAGGAATTGAGTCTGCCGACGATAGTAACCTGCGGCAGCCGGAAGTCTCTTTTGAGTTGCAGAGGGGCGATGTGGTATGGGTCGTAGGAGAGGAAAAGAATTTGAATGCGTTGTTTGAAGCCTCTGAGGTGACAGCCAAGGCAGAATAAAAAAGCTGGACTTGCACAAGTGAATAGGCAAGTCCAGCTTTTATTTTTAATGTGGACAATATTTATTCTTCATCCTCTTCCTCGTCATCAAAGTCGAAGTCAAAGTCGTCCAGGTACTCTGGCATGAAGAACTCGTCCAAGTCTCTTCGTTCTTTTTTTGTGGGGCGTCCAGTACCACGGGCACGGTCTACGAATCCGCTGATTTTACTCATCTCCAGCAATTCATACTGGTCGGGTGTGGTCACGTTTTCCATGATTTCCGGTACCAGTTTGGCTCCCACTCTTTTTTCAATGGCCTGCAGCACCTTGAAGGAATAAGTTACAGGAGGCTTCCTGACCTGTACCACGTCCCCTGGTTTCACCATTCGGGCAGGTTTCACCTGAGAACCGTTGATCGAGATTCTTCCTTTTTTGCAGGCTTCGGCAGCAATGGTTCTTGTCTTGAAGATACGTGCAGCCCACATCCATTTGTCAATTCGTGCTTCCGGCATGGTTCTTATTTGTTATTATATTGATTCATGGTGATGTTCAGTCCGGCCAGACAGAAACTCTTGATGATTTCCTGTGCTACCTCCAAGCGTTCCGGCATCAGCTTCATGGATTCTTCGTCGAAATGTCCGAGAACAAAATCAATTTGTCCTCCTTTCGGGAAGTCGTTTCCGATGCCAAATCGCAGGCGGGCATAGTTCTGAGTGCCTAACGTAGCAGCAATGTGCTTTAATCCGTTGTGGCCTGCATCACTACCTTTTCCTTTCAGTCGCAGGGTACCAAAAGGCAGGGCCAGGTCATCTACTACAATCAATACGTTTTCTAGAGGGATTTTTTCTTGTTGCATCCAATAGCGTACTGCATTCCCACTCAGGTTCATGTAAGTGGATGGTTTGAGCAGAATCAATTGTCTGCCTTTTAGCGAGAGCTGGGCGGTAGCTCCATAACGTCCGTCGCTAAAAACAATATTGGACGCCTTAGCCAAGGCGTCCAATACCATAAATCCTATATTATGACGGGTTTCGCGGTATTCTTCACCGATATTCCCCAGTCCAACAATCAAGTATTTCATTGAAAGGATTTTTGTAGTTTTAGGTTACTGAAATTATTTACCAGCAGCAGCCTGAGCACCACGAGCGGCACGAGTCAATTTAACTGCACAAACCACAGCTTCTTTTGCGTTCAGCAGTTCCAGACCTTCGTATTTCAGTTCACCCACTTTGATAGTTTTACCCAATCCCAGCGGAGTTACGTCTACAACCAGACGTTCAGGAATTACATTGTACAAAGCTTTCACTTTCAACTTACGGATCTGCAGAGCCAATTTACCACCGGCTTTCACACCTTCTGCCAAACCTTCCAACTTCACAGGAACTTCCATTACGATAGGTTTGCTTTCGTCGATCTGATAGAAGTCAACGTGCAGGATTTTGTCTGTTACAGGGTGGAACTGGATATCTTTCATGATAGCGTTTACAATCTTGCCATCAATGTTCAGGTCTACAACGTAGATGTGCGGTGTGTATACCAAGTTACGCAAGCCTTCAGTAGGAACTGTAAAGTGAGTAGCAACCTGATTGCCATTTTCATCTTTCTGAGTTCCGTACAATACGCAAGGAACACCATTGTCTTTACGAAGTTCACGAGTGGCTTTCTTACCAGTTTCAGTTCTCAAAGAACCTTTGATTTCGATTGATTTCATTGTTTTTAATTTTTTGTGTTACTCTAAATTAAGTTGATTGTTTGCTTAATTCGCCATCACACGATGTGGTATATCACACGATGAGCTTGAAAAAGCGGCGCAAAGGTATGCATTTTCTTTTTACTTTCCAAATGTTCACGGAATAAATTCCTGTAATTCAAGTTGGAATCAGTGCTTTTTGCGCTTTATCTTAAAAATCGATGTCAATTTTTATTTCTTCTGATTGTGAAGGAATCTCTTCTGTGGTTGTAGCAGGCTGATAATGTGTTTCACTTGTGGTCCCCTGTTCGTGTCCGATAAAATCGATGGCCTGCTGTAAACCGTTCATAAACTTCTCAAAATCTTCCTTGTACAGGAAAATTTTGTGCTTCTCAAAATTAACCTGAGGATCATCTTTGTCAAGAGATACCACTTTCTTGCTTTCGGTGATAGCAATGAACATTTCCTCTTTCCGGTTTTTCTTTACATCCAAGTAGTAAATTCGTTTTCCAGCTTTGATAGCTTTGGAGAAAACGATTTCTTTGTCGTTTTCAATAGTCGTACTTTTCTTCTTCAGTTCTTCCATAACTCACTGTTACTAATAAAAATGCGTTCAAATTTGAATATTTTTTTGCAATGTGCCAAAAGAGAATGAGGAAAAATGTCGAATCTCTGAAAAAAAAGAAAAAATATAAGGCTTTATGGTGTGTAATAAAGGAAAAATGCTTACTTTTGCCCACCTAAAATAAAATATAGTTTGTTTATATATTATGATTAACAGAGTTCTTATTCGTCTGAAGATAGTTCAGATAATTTATGCGTATTATCAGAACGGAGGTAAAAATTTGGATACTGCAGAAAAGGAGTTGTTCTTCAGTTTATCTAAAGCGTATGATTTGTACAACTATCTTTTGCTTTTGATGGTAGAGGTAACCAAGTATGCCAACAAGCGGTTGGATGCAGCAAAAAACAAGTTGGTTCCTACCAAAGAAGATTTGTCTCCCAACATGAAATTTGTAGAAAATCGCTTCATTGCGCAGTTGGAAATCAACAAACAGTTGAATGCTTTTGCTTCTTCTCAGAAGAAAACCTGGGAAAATGAAGGCGATTTCATTAAAAATCTGTGTGAACAAATCATGCAGAGTGATATATATAAGGAGTATATGGCCAGCGAAACTTCTTCATACGAAGAGGATCGTGAATTGTGGAGAAAACTGTACAAGAAAATTATTTTCAACAATACAGCTCTTGATGAAGTTCTGGAAGACCAGAGCTTGTATTGGAATGACGATAAGGAAATCGTGGATACTTTTGTGTTGAAGACTATCAAACGCTTCAATCCTGAGAACGGTGAAAAGCAGGAACTTCTTCCTGAATTTAAGGATGAAGAAGATCAGGACTTCGCTCGCCGCTTGTTCCGTCGTTCTATCCTGAATGCAGATTATTACCGTCATTTAATCAGTGAGAATTCAAAGAACTGGGATTTGAGCCGAGTAGCTGTGATGGATGTTATCATCATGCAGATTGCATTGGCTGAGATTCTGAGTTTCCCTAACATTCCGGTAAATGTCTCGTTGAATGAATACGTGGAAATTGCCAAGCTGTATAGCACTCCGAAGAGTGGCGGTTTCATCAATGGTACTTTGGACGGTATTGTTAATCAATTGAAAAAGGAAAACAAGCTGACTAAAAACTAATATATTTGTCCAGCTATTATTAATCTAAACCGAAAAACGTATGAATTTGTTAGCTGTAGTATTGCAGGCACAGGGAGGAGCAGATTACTCTTTCCTTATTATGATGGTGGCTATTTTTGCCATTATGTACTTTTTTATGATTCGTCCCCAGAACAAGAAGCAGAAAGAAATCGCCAATTTCCGTAAGAATCTGGAAGTAGGCCAGTCTGTAGTTACTGCGGGTGGTATTTATGGAAAAATCAAGGAAATAGAAGATAATACTGTAATAGTTGAAGTTGCTGCCGGTGTAAAAATCAAGGTAGATAAGAACTCAATTTATGCAGATGCACAGGCTCAGCCTGCGAAATAAATATGAATGACTATGTTCGATCGAAAGAACATAAAGAGATATTACTTGATACTTGTACGAAAAATCAGGAACTTTCTGCTCAGTGCCAAGAGCAGAGAGTTCCTGATTTTTCTGTTTTTCGTGTTCGTGTCGCT
The DNA here is from genome assembly GCF_000187895.1 of Phocaeicola plebeius DSM 17135. Taxonomy (GTDB): domain Bacteria; phylum Bacteroidota; class Bacteroidia; order Bacteroidales; family Bacteroidaceae; genus Phocaeicola; species Phocaeicola plebeius. Next base: position 117,966 of record NZ_DS990134.1, read on the forward strand.
TTGTTTCTGGTTCTTGCAGACCATGAACGACACGTATCAGACCGAGTTTAAGATTCCGGTCAGACTGAAGAATGTGCCGAAAGAGGTGGTCATGACGTCTGAACTGCCTGATGAGATTCGGGTGAAGGTAGAAGACAGAGGTACGGTACTGCTGAACTACATGCTGGGACGTACTTTCTTTCCGCTGACTTTTAACTTTGAGGATTATCAGGATAAAGGTTCTTATGTCCGCATTCCTCAGACTGAGGTACTGAAAAAAATCAGTGCCCAGTTGAATAACTCTACGCAACTGCTTGCCGTACGTCCGGACACACTGGATTATATCTATTCAAGGGGAATACCCAAGAAGGTGCCGGTAGCGGTGGGAGGAGAGGTCTCAGCCGGCCGGCAGTATTATGTGTCAGATATTCAGGTGATACCCGATTCTGTGGTAGTATATGCTCCTCAAGGTGTGCTGAATACCATTCTGACAGCATATACACAGCCTTTCCATTGGACCAATGTAACGGATACGCTGAAGAAACATATCAATTTGCAAAAGCTTCATGGCGTGAAGTTCGTGCCGTCATCCGTAGATGTGGTAGCTTGTGTAGATATGTATTCAGAAAAGACGTTGGAGGTGCCTGTGGTAGGAATCGGTTTCCCGAAAGGAAAGGTCTTGCGGACTTTCCCGTCGAAGGTGCAGGTAACTGTACAGGTGGGACTGAAGAACTTCAAGTCTGTGACGGAGAACGATTTTCTGGTCGGTGTTTCTTATGCTGACGTGATTGGCAATAAATCCGAGAAACTGCCGCTTACCATCAAAAAACATCCAGATGTAGTAAGTCACGTGCGTGTGACTCCTTCCTCTGTAGATTACTTGATTGAACAGCAGACCGTAAGCGAACCCTCTAAAGAAAAAGAATCAGAATGATCAAGATTGGAATTACAGGAGGTATCGGGAGCGGTAAATCCTATGTGTCGCATTTGCTGGAAAAAGCAGGCATTCCTGTATACGATACGGATACGGAAGCCAAAAAACTGACGCTTTCTCATCCCCGGATTCGTGAAGGTTTATTGGCTCTGCTAGGAGAAGAAGTGTATAAGGCAGACGGCTCATTGAACAAGCCCGTGCTGGCAAATTACTTGTTTGCCTCGGCAGAGAATGCCGGACGTGTCAACCGTATTATTCATCCTTGTGTGCATGAAGATTTCCAACAGTGGGCAGACCGTCAGGCCGCATCCGGCACGGAGGTGGTGGCTATGGAGAGCGCCATCCTGTTTGAGTCGGGTTTTCATGCAATCGTGGACTATGTCGTGATGGTATATGCTCCCTTGGAGTTGCGTATAACGCGGGCTATGCAGCGGGATGCCGCTACGGAAGCACAGATAAAGGCCCGTATTTCCGCACAGATGGATGACGAAGAAAAGAAGCGTCGGGCCGACTATGTCATTTTCAATGACGAAAAACTACAGCTGGATACGCAGATTGCAGCGTTGGGAGAGTGGCTTGCCCATAGAAAAACGGGCCGATAGTTTGTGTATGTCATTCGTGCGTTGTATTTTTGTCACTCGTAATTTAATTAATCATTAGAGATAATATGTTGAAGACTATTTTAGCGATTTCTGGAAAACCAGGTTTGTACAAACTGATTTCTCAGGCAAAGAATATGCTGATTGTGGAAACAGTCAGTGCAGAAAAGAAAAGAGTACCGGTCTATGCCAGTGACAAGGTAATCTCATTGGGCGATATTGCCATGTATACTGATGCAGAAGAAGTAGCTTTGGGTGAAGTGCTGGAATCTGTAAAGAAGAAAGAAAACGGCAACGTGACTTCTTTGGATTACAAGAAAGCTTCTGCGGAAGAACTGCATGCATTTATGGCTGAAGTATTGCCTAACTACGACCGTGACCGCGTACATACCAGTGACATTAAGAAATTGATTCAGTGGTACAACCTGCTGGTGTCAAACGGAGAAACTGATTTCGTAGAAACAGAAAAAGCAGCCGAATAAAGCAGAAGAGTCGTACAGCTTGATGTACAATTTGGAACAGGAAACTGTCTCAAGGTAAACGGATGCATCGTTCCGGCTACGGAGTGCATATTTGCCTTGAGACAGTTTTTTATTTATAGTAATGGAAGCTGAAAACCACAGCAGAAGATTATGAAGAAGATAATACTGATTACGGGCGGCGAGCGCTCCGGAAAAAGCAGTTATGCAGAGCGCTTGGCTCATGAGTTGTCTGCATCGCCGGTGTATATGGCCACGGCAAAGATATGGGACGAGGAATTTCGTCGCAGGGTGGAGCGTCACCAGCAAAACCGGGGGCCGGAGTGGACGAACATCGAAGAAGAAAAGGAACTGAGCCGCCATGACATTACGGGACGGGTGGCTGTCATTGATTGTGTGACGCTCTGGTGCACGAACTACTTTGTGGAACAGCCGGAAGTGTCACTTGCCTTGGAAGCCTTGAAGCGGGAATTCGACCGTTTTACCGCTCAGGATGCGACCTTTATTTTCGTCACGAACGAGATTGGCATGGGAGGCGTTTCCCCCAATGAGGTACAACGCCGTTTTACCGATTTGCAAGGATGGATGAACCAGTATATTGCTTCGAAAGCCGATCAGGTAGTGCTGATGGTGTGCGGTATTCCGGTTAAAGTGAAAGGATAAATCATGCGTAAGTTTACTATAGCACCTATTGCCTGTCCGGAACTGGAGCAGGCAGCCCGTGAAAAGATTGATAACCTGACGAAGCCGAAAGGTTCTCTGGGGCGTCTGGAGGAATTGGCCCTGCAGGTTTGTATGATTCAGCAGACCTTGTCGCCTTCGTTGAACAATCCGTATAACTTGCTTTTTGCAGCCGACCACGGCATTGTGGAAGAGAAGGTCAGTGCTTCGCCGAAGGAGATTACCTGGCAGCAAATCAGTAACTTCCTGCATGGAGGGGCCGGTATCAACTTTCTGTGCCGCCAGCACGGATTCCGCTTGGAAATCATTGATGCGGGAGTGGATTACGACTTACCCTACGAAAAAGGCATCATTGATATGAAAGTCCGTCGCGGTACACGTAATTTCCTTCACGAAGATGCCATGACACCTGAAGAAATGAATCTGTGTCTGGAGCGTGGAGCACAATGTGTAGATCGTATTCAGGCAGCAGGTTGTAACGTGGTAAGCTTCGGTGAGATGGGAGTAGGAAATACTTCCGCTTCTTCCTTGTGGATGAGTTGCCTGACGGGGATTCCACTGGAACAATGCGTGGGAGCCGGCAGTGGTCTGTATGGAGAAGCCATGACCCATAAGTTCCGGGTGCTTCAGCAGGCTCTTCAACATTTCTCGGGCGAGCATACGGTGGAAGAAATCCTGTGTCGCTTCGGAGGACTTGAAATGATGATGGCAGTAGGTGGCATGCTGCGTGCGGCCGAGCTGCGCATGGTCATTCTGGTGGACGGCTTTATCATGACCAACTGCATACTGGCTGCTTCGCGTTTGTGCCCCGACGTACTTTCGTATGCCGTGTTCGGACATCAGGGAGATGAAAGCGGACACAAACTGTTGCTGGACTACCTGCACGCCCGTCCGTTGTTGAATCTGTCATTGCGCCTGGGTGAGGGAAGCGGCTCCGTCTGTGCTTTTCCTATCCTTGATTCAGCCGTGCGGATGCTGAATGAGATGGATACCTTTGCCCATGCTTCCATTACCAAATACTTCTGACCTCATGAACAATTTATTGGCTGCCTTGATGTTTTTCACCCGTCTGCCTTTCTGGCGGATTTGTACCGTGCCATCCGAATGTTTCCGGCATGTGGTGAGCTACTGGAGCCTTTGCGGATGGCTCACGGGAGGAGTGATGGCCCTGTCTTTCTGGGTTTTCTCCACCTGGTTTCCTCTGCCGGTAGCGGTACTGCTGGCCTTGTGTACCCGTCTTTTCCTGACGGGGGCTTTGCATGAAGACGGTCTGGCCGATTTCTTCGATGGATTTGGTGGCGGACGCGACCGGGAAGGCATTCTCCGCATCATGAAAGATTCTCATATCGGGAGTTACGGTGTGCTGGGATTGATATTGTATTACCTGCTCTCGTTCTCGCTTTTGGTATCCTTGCCTGCGCCTGTTATTCCCTGGGTGCTGTGCGTGGCCGACCCTTTCTGCAAGTTTGTATGCAGTTTCATGCTCTTGTTCCTTCCGTACGCCCGAAAAGAAGAAGAAAGCAAGGCCAAGGTGGTCTATACCCGCATGAGTCTTTCGGAGTGGATAGCCAATGCCGCAGGAGGATTGTTGCCCTTGCTGCTTTTACCTCTTTCTTACTGGGGAATGCTGTGCTTTCCCTGTGTACTTTTCATTGGATTGGGCTGGCTGCTCAAGCGACGTTTAGGAGGATACACCGGCGACTGTTGTGGTGCACTTTTCCTTTTGTGTGAACTGGCGTGCTGGATGGGAGCAGTAGTAATGGCATATAATTTTTAATATGGTTAGATAAAAGAAAATGAAAATATATTTAGTTCGACATACTTCGGTGGATGTGGCACCCGGGACGTGCTACGGGCAGACCGACGTGCCGCTGCGTGCTTCGTTCCAGGAAGAGGCAGAGGCATGTAAAAAGGCCCTTCAGGATACGGGAATGCGTTTTTCACGTATCTATACCAGTCCTTTGTCCCGCTGTACACGCTTGGCAGCCTATTGCGGCTTTCCCGAAGCGGAACGTGACGAGCGGCTGAAAGAAATGAACATGGGTGAGTGGGAGATGCAGCGTTTTGAGGAAATAACCGACCCGCGCATCCAGGAATGGTATGACGATTACCTGCGGGTTCGGACTACCGGAGGCGAATCGTTCATGGACGTGCTGGCCCGTGTGTCCGACTTCTTTGACCACCTGGACCGTACTTCAGGTCCGGCACTGGTATTTGCCCATGGCGGTGTGCTGGTAGCCGCACAGGTCTATGCCGGCAAGGTGAAACTGGAAGATGCCATGAAAGCCTTGCCTCTTTACGGGGGGATGGTGGAAATTGATCTGCCGCTTCCGCGTTTGCATCCGCTCATGCTGGCCGGAACAGGCAGTGACGTGGGTAAGAGTGTACTGGCTGCGGCGTTATGCCGTATTTTCTTGCAGGACGGGTACCATCCGGCACCTTTCAAGGCACAGAACATGGCACTCAATTCGTATGCCACTCCCGAAGGACTGGAAATCGGACGGGCACAGGCAGTGCAGGCTGAGGCCGCAGGAGTACCCTGCCATACGGATATGAATCCGTTGCTGCTGAAACCGACCTCCGACCAGACGGCACAGGTGGTGCTGAACGGTAAGCCCATAGGCAACCGGAGTGCGTATGAGTACTTCCGGACAGAAGGGCGTGAGGAGTTGCGCCGGGAAGTGAATCAGGCATTCGACCGTCTGTCAGCCCGTTACAATCCGGTGGTGATGGAAGGAGCGGGCAGTATCTCGGAAATCAACCTGAAGGATACGGATCTGGTAAATCTGCCCATGGCGCGTCATGCCCATGCGGATGTGATTCTGGTAGCCGATATCGACCGGGGAGGTGTGTTTGCCAGTGCCTACGGTTCGGTGGCCTTGCAGACACCGGAAGACCGCAAGCGCATCAAGGGAATTATTGTCAATAAGTTTCGTGGCGACCTTCGCTTGTTTGAATCGGGGGTGAAGATGATGGAAGAAATCTGTGGCATTCCGGTGCTGGGCGTGATACCGTATTACCACGACATCTACATCGAGGAAGAAGACTCGGTGGAACTTTCCTTGAAACAGCGGAAGGCGGTGCAGGGGAAGGTCAATGTGGCGGTGGTATTGCTCCGTCATCTCTCGAATTTCACTGATTTCAATATGCTGGAGCATGACGAACGGGTAAACTTGTACTATACGAACAACGTGGACGACCTGATGAAGGCCGACATCATCCTGCTGCCCGGCAGCAAGAGTACCATCGACGATTTGTACGAACTGCGTCGTAACGGAGTGGCACAAGCCATTCTTCAGGCACGCCGCAACGGGGCTACCGTGATGGGAATTTGTGGCGGATATCAGATGATGGGGCAACGTATTGCCGACCCCGACGGAGTGGAAGGAAGCATCAGCCAGATGCCCGGACTGGGACTTCTGCCTACAGAAACGGTCATCGAAGGAGAGAAGGTGACACGTCAGGTACGTTTTGCTTTCCTGTCTTCCGAAGAACCGACCTGTACGGGATACGAAATCCACATGGGGCGCACTTCGGCGGTGGAAGGAGAGACTTTGACTCCACTGGTACGTTTGGAGAACGGAGAAACGGATGGCTGTGTGGCAGACCGGAAATGTGCCGGCTCCTACATTCACGGCATACTGGATAATCCGGAAGTGATAGAGTGGCTGCTGGCTCCGTATGCCGAAAAGCTGGACCAGCCTCAGTTGGATTATGCCGCTTTCAAGGAGGAACAATACAACAAGCTGGCCGACCATGTGCGGAAGCACCTGAACATGCCACTGCTTTACCAAATACTGACTCAAAATGATTAACGGACACGGAGACGACGCCTATCGCTATACGGCCATTCATGCCAATTTCAGTTCGAATGTGTACCACCGGGTGAACCATGATGGGTTGAACCGCTACCTGGCCGGATGCCTGCCGTGCATCCGTTCCTATCCGGAACCGGAGCCCTATGCACTGGCTGCCGAGCTGGCCCGGTTGCATGGTGTCAGTCCGGAGGAAGTCTGTGTGACGAACGGAGCCACGGAAGCCATCTACCTCATTGCTCAGGCTTTTCGCGGAAGTCATTCTGCTGTATGGATACCGACCTTTAGTGAATATGCCGATGCCTGCCGCTTGCATGGACATCGGGTGGAAGGCATTTCCAGTCTGGAGAAGCTGACGGACGGCGAAGGGATTTTTTGGCTGTGTAATCCGAACAACCCCACGGGGCAGACATGGGATGCCGCCACGCTTCGCCGACTGATAGCCGCATATCCCCGAAAGCTGTTTGTCATTGACCAGTCGTATGCGCTGTTTACAGAGAAAGAGGTGCTGTCTGTAGCCGAGACGGTGAAACTTCCTAACGTATTGCTGCTGCATTCCATGACCAAATGCTATGCCGTGCCGGGCCTGCGCCTGGGAGCGGTGACGGGCAGCAGGGAACTTCTTTCCCGGATACGTGCCTGCCGTATGCCTTGGTCGGTCAATGCCTTGGCCGTAGAAGCCGGACATTACCTGTTGCAGCATCCGGAGGAATATCGCATGGACATACAGGCTTTGCTGACGGAACGGAAACGGGTGACCGATGCGCTGGAAGCTTTTGGGGTAGAGGTACTGCCTACGGATACGCATTATTTCTTGGCGCGGCTGCAGAAGGGTACTGCGGCACAACTGAAGGAATTCTTGGCTACCCGACACGGACTGCTGATTCGCGATGCATCCAATTTCGAAGGGCTGGATGCGCGCTATTTCCGTATCGCCATACAGACGGAAGAAGAAAACAATCTATTAATTGAAGGCATACACGAATGGATACAGAACTCGTAATGGGATTGATTCCCCTGGCAGGAGGTTTTTTGCTTGACAAGATTTTAGGTGACCCGCTGTGGTTGCCCCATCCGGTGGTAGGATTCGGAAAACTGATTTCGCGGTGTGAGCGCAGAGGAAATCAGGGAGCTCACCGCAGACGGAACGGAGCGTGGACCGCAATAGGGCTGGTTGTGCTAACCTTTCTGGTGAGCAAGGGGTTGCTGGAAGCGGCAGCTCTGCTGCATCCCTGGGTAAAGATAGCACTTTCGGTAGTGGCCGTATTTTATTGTCTGGCCGGGAAAACCCTGATAGATGAGGTCCGGATGGTGTTTGAAGCGGCGGATACTTCGCTGGAAGCCGGGAGAAAACAGGTGGCCCGCATCGTGGGAAGAGATACCTCTGCCTTGACTGACCAGGAGGTGCGTACGGCTGCCCTTGAGACCTTGGCCGAGAACCTGAGTGACGGTGTCATCGCTCCGCTTTTCTGGTATTTTCTGTTGGGTGTGTCGGGGATGCTGGCGTATAAGATGGTCAATACCCTCGACTCTATGATTGGCTACCGCAATGCCCGTTATAAAGATTTTGGCTGCTGGGCGGCCCGCATGGACGACGTGGCCAATTACCTTCCCGCCCGACTTACTTCTCTGCTGATGATACTGGTTTCCGGTCGCTGGTCGTTGCTGAAGTTCGTGGCGCATTACGGGCGGATGCATGCCAGTCCTAATTCAGGTTATCCGGAAGCCGCGCTGGCCGGCATTCTGAACTGCCGTTTTGGCGGTCCGCACGATTATTTCGGCGAGACCGTTTACAAGCCCTTCATCGGAGATAATCCTCGTCCGTTGGATAGTCGGGATATGCGTGTGGCCATCCGTGTCAACCGTGGGGCTGAACTGTTGATGCTACTTCTTATGATAGGAGGATATTGGTTTGTTTATCAGTGATTTATTGAGGAAATAAACTGATTCTCAGAAAGCATAAAAAAACGCAAGTGCGTTTGGACTGAAACTCTTTTGCGTTTTAGTTCAAGCGCACTTGCGTTTTAAGTAAAACGTCCTTGCGTCTACTTTGAAACGCAAAGACGTTCTGAGGGTTGTTATTCATAGATGTATTCTACATCCGACTTCTTAAAGCGGAGAAGTCGGGTGTCGTTCGGGCCTGCGCCGTTCTTGGTTGGATAAAGTCCTGCCATTGTGCCGTTATAGAACCATCCCTGTCCGTTGCTGGGCGAGTAAGTGGCCCATAACATGGCATTGTAGTGATTATGTTTGATGCCATCGTCATTCCATTGTGCTCCAGGACCATACCATACGAGTGGTTCGTATTGCTGCTCTGCATTGTTGTACATCTGAATGTAAATCAGGTCAGACAGTGCTACGGTTCCTACCGTGATGTCGTTTCTTCTTCTTTGGCGACGCTGAATGTTTGTTCCTCCGTTCCATGCCGTGGTGTGACTGCCATCCCACATCAGCCAGATGGTTCCGCTGGTTGAATTTAATACTCGTTCAAAATTTTCCATGGAAGGAAGCTCGTAGCCGTCGGGTGCCATGGCGGTGGCATCCAGTTTGTTGATATGCTCGCTGGACGGGCCGTATCCTTTCATTTTAGCCACTCCTCCGTCATCAATCACTTCCAAACCCTGCGTCGTTTTTCCCTGATACTGCCACTTCCATAGTTTGAAGAATTCTTCGGGAGTACAGTCGCGCAGGTAATCAAAAAGCGTCTTACCTGCCTTTGCAGCCGGGTCGTTCGAAGAAAGTATCTGGTCGCTGAAGTTCTTGGAATCTCCCATGGCATTGTATTTGCACCACCACACACCGTTGAGGTAGGTAACAGGGAGTCCCCAGTTGCGGCGTACTACCGTGTATTCTTCTTTGTCCGTACCGTCGGTATTGCAGATTACCAGTGTAGCTTTCTGCTTGCGTCCGTTGGCCGTAGGGTCATTGGGTTTCCATCCTCCTATGATGCGGAATGAGTTCGGTGTTTCAGTCCGTTCTTCCAGTTTGATCCATTTACCCTCACCACTTTCGTATTCTACTGTCAGCTTTTTCGATTCCGGCAGGGTGATGATGCCCAGTTCATTGTCAATGTAACGTTCAAAGTCAAACTCATAACCTTCATTGAACTGGATGAGTCCTTCCAGTTTGACAGGATTTTCCGACAAGACCAGTGTAAGGCAATCTTCCTCGTAGTTCTGGTTCAGTCCTTTCCGGTGGAATCTTAGTTTCACTTCCTGTCCGGCAACTCCCGGTCTCCATTTTTCTTTTTGGATGCGGAATACATTCTTTCCTGTTGTTTCCGGGCTCGTACCTCCCAATGATTCTATAGTTATTGGCATGTCTCCCGGAATAAGCTCCAGTTCATTGTCGCAGTCAATGGCCAGCGTCATATCAGTGGCTGTATAAGGAAGAGTCACCAAAGTCTTTTCCGCATTGACCGTAACATTGCCTGGAAGAACGGATTCTTCTGTGTCCACTTTCAGGCTCTGTGCTTCAGGCGCTAAGATATGGTCGCCTCCGTTCTCCCATTCGATGATATCTATTTTTGCTTCTCCGGTAGCAGGGTCTACACTGAGGTTCAGCGCGTAAACTGTATTACGTTTCAGTATAGATGGTAGGGAAGTTTCAACGGTCATTTCCTTGCCGTTCTTCAGAATGTCTACGATAGCTGTCAAATCAGTACCGGTCTGTTCGTAGGCGTAGGCAATGCCTGGGGTACTTGCTCCCAGTGGTTGCGTAAACTCAATGCTCACATCTTTCAGGTTTGCCTCATTGGGAATGGCTGTCGGGTCCTTTGAAAATAAAAAGCTACGTTGTGCCATGTTTTTCAACGTAAGTTTCTTTACTTCTACAGATTCGTTTGTTTGAATGGAAAGATCAAAGCGGGCAGTTCCTCTTACCATATTCATTTGTATGGTGTTTTCACTGCTTTTCCCTAAATCAACCATGCCGGAGAAGAAATCTACGCTGCTCATTGTTTCTCCTGTTGCGGTGATGGTAGTTTCCAGCCACTCTTCTTCTGTGATGCCCTGTGCTTTCAGGTCTTGAAGGTTGATGCGGTCTGAAATGTTGGCCAGCATATACAGATGTCCTTCCTGTTTGTTGACCGGAAATACGTATTGAGTTCCTTCTTTGGAAAACTGGGTATAGACTTCTGTCAGTATGCCGTTTTCGAACAAACAAGCCTGCATGTCGTTTATCTCGTCTTCGCCGGGAAGGGAAGATGCTGCTCCTTCTACCGTGAACGCACTTGGCTGTGCTTTCACGGTTCTGTTCTGTGAGTTGCCGGTATCTTCACCAGGAGCATCGTTGCTGCATGCTGTGGTGAAGAAAAGGGCAGAGAAGATGCTTAAAATCTGTATGTATTTTTTGATGTACATATATACTGATCTGTTTTCTGTTTTTGTTATTGTCTGTTTTTTATTCGTAGATGTATTCTACCGGTGTTTTGATGCATCGGATGGTACGGGTTTTCTGTGCATTGTTACCTGTGTATTTAAACCAGTTTCCTCTGCCATCGCTTTTAGAATATCCTTCCATCATCCAGGTGCTTCCACTGCTTCCGTAAGTGGCAAGCAGAATCATCATTTTTGATATGCTTGTGGCATCCCACTGATGTCCCAGACCGCAGAGTGTCCAGTGATTACCTTCGTATTCAAAATCGTAGAAAGTAATTGGTCCGTACTCCAATCCCTGGAAGGTAGCATTGCGTTCCACGACCTTGAAGTTCAGTCTTTGGCCCAGTCCGTTGTTGAAAACTCCAGGATTGAAATAACTTAAATTGTAGTTCGTGCCTCCTGTAAAGAAACGGTAGTCATCGAAATCTGGAATCTGATAACCGTCGGGAGCCATGACAGTGGGAGCCAGGGTACCGAAATTATCAGTCTTGGTTTGGTATCCTTCATAATAGAATGACGTGCCGTTGTGGGTCAGTTCTAATCCGTCGGGGTTTCCTGCCTGATACTGGTCACCCAAGATGTGCAGGAATTCGTCGTCGGAACATGAAGTCAGGTAATCGGCCAGACTGCTGTTTTTTGCAGGGTCTGCGTTAATCAGGATCTGGTCGGTGAATTTCTTCACATTACCTCTCAGGTTGTACTTGCACCACCATGTTCCGTTGATATTTACAACCGGTAGTCCCCAGTTTTGTCGTCGGATGGTATAGATTTCTTGGTGGCTTCCGTCCTTATCGGCAATGATTAATTCGCCGGCCTGTTCCCGTCCGTCAGCTTTGGGGTCGTTGGGTTTCCAACCTCCCAGCAGACGGAATGTGTTGTTTCCTTCATCGGTGAGTTTCATCCATTGTGCTTCTTCGCCATCGAATTTCAGTGTAGCGGTTTTTCCTTCGGGCAAGATTAGGCTGGCAAGCTCTCCGTCTACGTATCTGTTGAAGTTACATTCTCCGTTTTCGTCAAACTCGACCAGTCCGCTCAACTCTATCGGATTAGGTGTGAAGACCAGTACCACTCTGCCGGTTTGTATCTGGTCTTTGTGGACATCCAGATACACGTATTCATATTTGCTTCCTGGCATTTTCTGTCTGCTGGCAACCTGAATTTGTGCTACGGGAGAGAGGTTTCTGGAACGACTGGCAGGGGTTACCGTAACTCCTGCTGCTTCTCCAATAATGCTGACCTCTGCTCCTGCTTCTGCGGCCAGAGTAACCTGGAAGTTACTTTTCCAATAAGGAACGAATACCGTGTCGCCTCGTTCATTGACGGTTACTCCTTCTGATAGCTGTGAGCTTTCTTTATCTACCAGTCCTTTGAGTGTGAGACCAGACTCAGAAGACTGTCCGCTTTCCCAATCGTCTGTCAGCACTTCCACTTTCAGGTCGGCACCGTTTCCATATACTTTAAGTGTATAAACGGTATTGCGCTTTAATGCGGGCAGCGTCGTTCTCAGACGATGCCATCCTCCATTAGCCGTCATCAGGATTTCTACCTCATGTCCGTTGGAGGTTTGTTCCGGAAGGTAGTAGATAGCTGACTTGCCATTCTTGAATGGTTGCTCGCCAAAATCCTTTGTCAAGTTGGTTTTTTCTACATCCTTTAAGGCGTTCTGGCTACCAGCTTCATTTACCAGGCCCGTCAGTGCTACATCTTTTATTACTACACTGTTTACCTCTGCATCTTGAAAGGCAGATTCCAAATCGATGCGGGCTACCGTACGTTTTAAAGCTACAGAGAAAGAAGTGTTACCCGAACTCAAGTCTGCCTGTCCGTTCATCAACACATACTCCGATGCCATTTCTTCAGAAGTAGCGGTCAGGTTCAGGAACTCATCCAATGTGGTAACATCGTCTGTCAGATTTGCCTTTGAAATCACACTTTCACCATTGGCCAGGAAATAGATATTTCCTTTTATCTGTTCAAGGTCGAGGCGGCACGTTCCTTCATCGTTTACCTGTAAAGATTTGAACGATTCTTTCAGTATTCCGTTCTCAAAGCGGTAAGCATTGAGGGTATGTATCTGAAGGTCAGTATCAGTGCCCGTTTCGTTTATCATTCCGGCTCTGGAAAAGTTGACGGTCAGCGTTCCGTCTGTATTTTGCGACTGCTGGAAATCTTCCTGAAGGCAGCTGCTCAGTAAAAACAAGCCTGCGCTTGCCAGTGTAAGTATATATTTCATATTCATTTTTTCGTCGGATTTATATCGTTAGTTTATTTGTATCGGTGAGGGTTCTGCGCACTGTTCAAATAATTCTTGGAGTCGATCGGCATGTCCTGGATGTTCTTGACATAGAAATTGTTCATCAGTTTTTCTGCCCATGGTCCGTAAGTAAATGAACTGCTATGCCCATATCCCATTACATGTCCAAGTTCATGGAACATGATGCTGCAAGAGTATGTATTAAAGTAGTGTTCAAACCATCCTTGCTGGTAGCATCCGAATGTGCTTCCACCTCCTAAACCGACAACCCCGTTTCCTGGGTAAACGAGTCCTACCTGAAGGGTTCTGGCCATCCGCATCTTTTGCAATACCTCTTCCACCTTTACAGGTTGTTTGTTGTCATCGTACAGCTGGTCGGCGTTGTCACGCAAAATCTGTTCATGTTCCGGCATGTCAATCATATAGGTGAAGTTCAGAAAGAGAGCAACCGATTCCCGGCAATGTACCGGGCGTATTCCCATCCAGTTTCCTACTGGTCCGCCGTCTTCTTTTTCCGGATCACCTCCATACAAGCCCCAATAGATGTTCCAGCCATGTTTGATTTCCTGCAGTTTGGCCCAGAATGGATCGTCTGATTCAATTTTGAGTACAGCACCCGAAAGTTCGGCAGCCGTTTTCTTGCTTATTTCAATGACTTTTCCTGATTCTGTGCGGCACATTACCGAACGTTCTATCAATGGAATCTCTTCATAGAAATCGCAGAATCCCGGGATTGAATCGAAATAGGCTAGGTCAAAATACTCACTGCTTACTTGCGGTAACTGCATTTTTATCAATACATTGCTCAGTTTACGAGGAGAGTAGAAGCGGGCATGCAGCTTTCCTTCTTCTGTAACCGACACCTGTAGCGGCTGTGCAGTATTGAATTTGCGGAGTGACGGATTGGTGTATACTTCTTTCGTTTCATCGTCTTGCAAGATAGCCTTGTGTCCGCCTGCATTGTATGCCGCAGGAGTAATGAACATCACTATATCTTTATCGTCCGGATGGGTGACGGTGGTTTCTATATGGTGGATATGATTCCCATTCAGTGTGGTATGTTCAAATCCATACACCTGACGTCTTTCCTCCTTGCGGTAGTTGCGTGTAGAAATGGTAATGTTTCCGTTCAGGCTGGAACCACTACATACAGGCATGAAGAAGTAAGAAGTCTTCTGATTCAAAGAAACCGGATCAAGTGTTCCGTTACTTTCGCCGCTCAATTCTCCGTTGCCCGCAAGAGTCGTATAGAATTGTACATTTCCAAACGACAGATTCTTGTCTGTTACCGCATTCCGCACATAAGGGTTGTGGTAGGAGAAATCAAAATCAACCCGACTGATAATTCGTTTTTGGGCTATTTCGTTCGGGATGGAAGCTGTTTCCTTGATTCCGTCAGCTGTTTGTTCCTCTATTATAGAGAAAGGAGTCTGCGAATAGAAATATTCGGCTTCCAGTGGCTTTTGCAAATCTTCGGGAAAAACGAGCCATTCATCTTGTATGCGTTCAGGGGTATAGATTACGGCCTTGTCTTCAGCTGCATTTCCTTTGATTCCCAGTACGAGCAAACGATAATCTCCCTTGTGAAGTCCTTCGGTATAGATTTCCGAAGTGGAAGCTTCATAATAGCTTTTGATGTTTTTTACTTTTTCACCATTTTCGTCTACAATGAAATAATATAACTGGTCATAAAGTGAAGTTTCATTTTCTGAACTACGGGAGCCATTACCTTCGTAATCCTCTTTTTGCAGTTTGAAAACCACACCTGCTTTGTTTGTTTCAGAAGATGTCTCTGGATATTTTTCCTGACTACAGGAGACCAGCAGCAAAACACATAAAAAACCAATAAAAGTAAGTTTTCTCATTTTGTTGTCCTTTTCTCAATAATTACAATCTTTTTAAACTAATGCTTATAACTTTTTTTGTTGGAAAAATAACTAATTAATGATTTTATAGTCTAGTTTGTTTATGTCATTAATATTTCCCCTTCCTTTTCTTAAACGAAATATTTCTTGTTTTGTTCAATAATTCTTTCTTTTGTGTAATATTTTTTTAGTTGTAATCTGTGCATATTGTTGATAATAAACTGAATAATGATAAAATAAAAAGGGGATAGCAATATAAATTTATTGCTATCCCCTTATGATTAGGGTTGTTGTTACAAGCTAATGTGACAGCGATTGCTGGTATTGATAGAATGCTTCTGCACCAATTCTTTTAATGGTCATGGATTGGTCGGATGGGATATATCCCACAGACTTCGCATACTCTTTCCAGAGTTTGATGAGTTCTTTCAGTTTTTCCGGATAAACTTCTGACAGGTCATTCTGTTCGGCCAGGTCTGTTTCCAGGTTATATAATTTCCATGTAGTGCCGTCTCCATGAGGAGGAGTGAGCTGTACGGCTTTCCATTTCCCTTGTATAACGGCTTTGTCTTCTTTCATTTCAAAACAGAGTGCGTCATTAGAAGTGCGTATAGGCAATGCGTTTGCATCTGTGAGTCTTTGTACAAATGATTTTCCGTAAAGAGGAGCCAGTGTAGTGTGGCGATAGGAGGATGGCCGTTGGGTGTGGGTATACTCCAGAATTGTAGGAAATAAGTCGGTCACATGCAGCAGGGTGGTATGGTCTATACTTCCTTTCTGGCTTATATTCTTTCCCGAAATAATAAGTGGTACGCAGATTCCTCCTTCGTGGGTAGTCATTTTATAAAGGGAATAAGGTGTGTTGCACACCTCGGCCCAGGCTTCTCCCAATGAAATGAAGGAGTTGGAGTTTCCATAGTTTTCCAGCTGATTGTCATATCGCTCCTGAATCACTTCTTTGGTATTGCCCGGATATGATTCCGGCTCCTTAGGGTTAGCTCCATTGTCGCTCATAAACAAGACCAGCGTATTGTCCAGTTTGTGTTCTTTTTCCAGTTCCTCAAGCACCCGTCCGATGCTGTAGTCTACATATTCTATCATGGAAGCATAGATTTCCATTTTGCGGCTTTGTTCTTTTTGTTGCTCTTTGCTCAGTTTGTTCCATTGTATACTAGGATTGCTGAGGTCGGTATCAGGAGTTTGTGCAGGGATGAGTCCCATCTGCTTTTGGCGCTCCAATCTGGCAGAACGGATGCTGTCGTATCCGCAGTCGTATGTGCCTTTTTCCCGGTCTTTCCATTCGGAGATAATCTGTAAAGGGTCGTGGGGAGCTGTAAAAGCCAGATAGCCGAAGAACGGCTTGTCTTGAGGACACTTGCGCAGATATTCAATCATTTTGTCAGTATAGTAGCGGGTGGAATAGAAGTCATCGGGAAGCTTGTCTACTTTCTTTCCGTTGTCCAGGTAAAAAGTGACCGGTTGTTCGCTGTCGGACAAGGCAAATGAGTGGCAGAAATGACCGGCACCTCCCCCTAACATGGTGAAACTCTGTTCGAATCCGCGTTCGGAAGGGATGTTTCCTTTTTGTGCACCCAGATGCCATTTACCGGCCATGCAAGTGTAATAATTGTTTTCGTGCAGTACTTCGGCCAGTGTCATTACGCGCTGGTTAATACCCCCTTCGTACCCGGGTTGCATATACTGGTTCTCGGCATGCAGGGGAGGCATGATGCCCAGTCCGTTCTGGTGATTGTCCACTCCCGTCAGGAGCATGGCTCTTGTAGGAGCACTTAAAGAAGAGGTATGAAACTGGGTAAAGCGGATGCCTTGCTCTGCCAGTCGGTTGATATGGGGTGTCTGTATTTCCCCGCCGAAGGGTTGTGTGTCTGAAAATCCCATGTCGTCTACTACAATGAGTAGTATGTTGGGAGAAACATTCTCGTTAGATGTGTTTTGTGAGTGAGCTGATAAAGCTGCCAGTCCACTCAGGCTGTATAAAATGTAGCGTTTCATAAGTAAAAAAGTTTAAGTCTATGTTATTTCTCATCTTGACTGCTGTTGCGATATTCTGTAGGTGTCATTCCTAAGTATTTTTTTACGTATTGTGCAAAAAACGACACATTGGGGAATTCAAAATCCACAGAAATTTCCTTAATGCTTTTGTTGGAATGCCTCAGTTCAGGAATGATATGTTCAATGGCATTCTCATGAATCAGCGTCAATGCATTTTTCCCGCTGATTTGCTTGACGATGCGCGACAGATACTTCGGCGAGTAACAGAATAAGTCGGCATAATAAGTCAATGTACGGTGTTTACCGTTGTCGGCTGTTAGCGCTTCCATGAATTGCTTGAAGATGAAGTCGGGTTGTTTGACAGGAGTGTGATATCCTTGCTTTTCTTTTTCAATAGACTTGCGGGTGGTTTCGGCCACCATCTCGCCATAAAAGGCTGAAGCAATGTGCAGCAGAATCTCTTTCTGGTATTTGTCGGGCGGAGTCTGTATCTTGTCCTCTATCAGTTTCAGGTACTGGTGAAACGTTTCGTTCCGGTTTTTTCCAAAATGCTTGATGGGGTTTTCCTGTATGTAACATATCGATTTCCAGCTGTATTTCTGAGTCTGGGTCAGCCGTTGGATAAAGCGGTTGGAAAAACAGAATACTTTTACTTTATGGTTGGGACTAGCCATTACCTGACCTATAATCGTATTGGGCAGGCTAATCAGCAGGTCGTTGGCCTGTAAGTGTCGGGTCACGTTGTTCAGTTCTAATTTTACTTCTCCTTCCTCGCAATAGAGCATCAGAAAAACTTCCAGTTTGACATTCCGGTTTTCCGGGAACACATTCTCCAGGCGTTCAGTCAGAAACATGTAGTCATCAATATAGCTTTGGGCATCGCAATGTGCCTGAAGCATTTCCATGTGAATATGTCTAATAATCTCTTCCATAATTCTTTTTTGCAAAGATGAAGATTTTTGGTTAAGGTGCTATGTCTTATTTTCTCTCAAGAATGTCTTATTTTCCATATTTCATGATTTTGACGGAAGAGTGGAGAAAATTGAACATCTCTGTGCGAAAATCGGTTGCCTTCCTTTTTCCCTTGCTTGCTACTTTTGCGCGAACAAAAAAAGAAACGAATATGACGAAAAAGATTGGAAAATTAAACGTATGGCTGATGTTGCTGGTTGGCTGTGCGATGGGGATAACTTCCTGTAAGACGGAAACCAAAGAAAACACTCAGAAAGGCTATAACCTTGTAACGCTTACAGCAGATACGGATAAGGAAATCATGACTTCGTATTCTGCCTCCATTGAAGGTATGCAGGATATTGATATTTATCCGCAAGTGTCAGGATATATTGAAAAGTTGAATGTATCCGAAGGAGATGTCGTACGACAGGGAGAAGTCTTGTTTGTGATTGACCAGATTCCTTATAAGGCGGCTTTGGAAACGGCAGTTGCCAATGTGGAAGTAGCGAAAGCCAGTCTGGCTACAGCTGAACTTACGTATAAAAGTACAAAGGAACTGTATGCCAAGAAGGTGGTTTCCAGCTTTAACTTGCAAACAACTGAGAATGAGTATCTGACTGCTAAGGCACAGCTGGCGCAGGCTAAGGCACAGGAGGTGAATGCGCGGAATAACCTTTCTTATACGGAAGTAAAAAGCCCCAGCAACGGGGTGATTGGCATGTTGCCGTATCGGGTAGGGGCGCTGGTCAGTTCGAATCTTCCGCAGCCACTGACTACTGTTTCAGATAATGCTACCATGTATGTCTATTTCTCGATGACTGAAAATCAGCTTTTGGCTTTGGCACGTCAATACGGTACGATTGACAAGGCGGTAGAAAATATGCCGGCCATTCAGCTTCAGTTGAACGATGGCTCTGTGTACGAAGAAAAGGGAAAGATAGAATCTATCAGTGGCGTGATTGACAAGGAGACGGGTACGGTAGGTGTGCGTGCGGTATTTCCGAATGCTTCCCGTTTGTTGCACAGTGGGGCATCGGGCAACGTGATGATTCCAAGTGTCTATAAGAAATGTATCGTGATTCCGCAGGGAGCTACCGTACAGTTGCAGGATAAGATTCTGGCTTATAAGGTGGTAGACGGGAAAGCGGTATCTACTTTGATAAAAGTAGCTCCGGTTAACGACGGAAAAGAATACATTGTGCTGGATGGCCTGAAAGCTGGAGATGAGATTGTGGCCGACGGAGCTGGAATGATTCGTGAAGGAACGCAAGTAAAATAACAGACGATTATGAAAGGAAATATATTCATTAAGCGGCCGGTGATGGCCCTCTCCATATCGGTCTTGATTCTGATAGTGGGATTTATATCACTTTATACACTTCCTGTGGAACAATATCCTGACATTGCTCCGCCTACCGTGCGTGTGGAAGCCACTTATACCGGTGCCAATGCCGATGCGGTGATGAACAGTGTCATCATGCCGCTGGAAGAGAGTATCAACGGGGTAGAAAACATGATATACATTACCTCTACGGCTACCAATGCGGGTACAGCCGAAATCCTGGTGTATTTCAAGCAGGGGACCGACCCGGATATGGCAGCGGTGAATGTGCAGAACCGTGTGTCTGCCGCACAAGGTCTGCTGCCTTCCGAAGTAACTGCTATTGGCGTCAGCACCATGAAACGCCAGAACAGCTTCCTTCAGATTAACAGTCTTATCAGCCCCGACAAGCGTTATGATGAAACCTTCCTGGCCAACTACCTTGACATCAATGTGATTCCTCAGGTAAAACGTATTCAGGGCGTAGGCGACGTGCAGCTGATGGGAGATACTTACAGTATGCGTATTTGGATGAAACCCGACAAAATGGCACAATACGGACTGGTTCCTTCTGATGTGACAGCCGTATTAGGTGAGCAGAACACGGAAGCACCTACGGGCTCATTGGGTGAAAGTTCGGACAATGTGTTTCAGTACACCATGAAGTACAAAGGTCGTCTGAAGAGCGTGGAAGAATTTGAAAACATGGTCATACGTTCGCAAAAAGACGGGTCCGTGCTTCGGGTAAAAGATATTGCGGAAGTAGAACTGGGGCGTGAGTCCTATAGTTTCCATGGCGAAGCAGATGGAGTTCCGGGAGTTACTTTCATGGTCTTCCAGGTGGCTGGTGCCAATGCTACGGCTGTAAACCAGGAAATCTCCGACTTGCTGGATGATATTTCAAAAGATCTTCCGGAGGGAACGGAGTTTATTCAGATGATGAGTGTGAACGACTTCCTTTTTGCTTCTATCGACAATGTGGTTGAAACCCTGGTGATAGCCATTATCCTGGTAGTGTTGGTGGTTTACTTCTTCTTGCATGATTTCAAGAGTACCTTGATTCCTTCCATTTCCATCATTGTGTCACTGATTGGTACGTTTGCCTTCCTGTCGGTAGCCGGATTCAGTATCAATATCCTGACCTTGTTTGCCCTTGTGCTGGCCATCGGTACTGTGGTGGATGATGCGATTATTGTAGTGGAAGCCGTACAGGCCAAATTTGATGTGGGGTATCGCTCGTCTTATCTTGCCACAAAGGATGCCATGAGTGATGTGACGATGGCCGTTGTGTCGTGTACCTTTGTCTTTATGGCTGTATTTATTCCGGTGACTTTCATGGGAGGAACTTCCGGTGTGTTCTACACTCAGTTTGGTATTACGATGGCGGTGGCTGTGGGACTCTCCTGTATTAATGCCTTGACGCTCTGTCCGGCTTTGTGCGCCATGATGATGAAAGCTTCTGACACGGAGAAAAGCATCAAGAGCTTCAGCGGTCGTATCCGTGCGGCTTATACCGTGTCATTTAATACGATGCTGGGTAAATACAAGAAAGGACTGATGTTCTTCTTCCATCATCGGTGGACTGTATGGGCTTCACTGGGTGTTGCCACTGTATTGCTGGTATATCTGATGTCGACTACCAAGACCGGACTGGTGCCTCAGGAAGACCAGGGAACCATGATGATTAATATCAGTACCTCACCTGGTAACTCTTTGGCTGAAACCAATAAGGTGATGGACAAGGTGCAGGATATATTGAAAGCCACTCCGGAGATAGAGCATTATTCGCGTATCACGGGATATGGATTGATTTCCGGGCAGGGAACGTCATACGGTACGGTCATCATCCGCTTGTATCACTGGGATGAACGAAAAGGAAAGGAACATTCGGTAGAAGCTGTCATGAAGCGCCTGAATGCCCAGTTCAGCGAGATAAAGGAGGCGCAGGTATTCTGTTTCCAGCCTGCCATGATTCCGGGATACGGAACCGGTAATGCGGTGGAACTTTATATGGAGGACAAAACGGGAGGCGACATGCAGCCGTTCTATGAGTCCGTACAGAAATTTATCATGACCCTTAATGAGCGTCCGGAAGTGGCAATGGCTTATAGTTCATACGCCATGAACTTTCCTCAGATTGCGGTGGATGTAGATGCAGCTAAATGCAAGCGTGCCGGAATCAGTCCGAGTGATGTGCTCGATGTGGTGGGAGCCTATTGTGGAGGTTCGTACGTATCTAATTACAATAAGTATGGAAAGGTATACCGTGTCATGATTCAGGCTTCACCCGGTGCCCGTTTGAATCAGCATGCACTGGACAACATGTTTGTGCGTAATGGAACGGAGATGGCACCGGTCAGCCAGTTTGTGACGCTGCGTTCTGTCTTAGGTCCGGAAATTGCCAAGCGTTTCAACTTGTATAATACGATTGATGTGAATGTGAACGTGGCCGAGGGATATTCCACAGGTGAAGTCCAGAAAGCCATTAAGGAGGTTGCAGCACAGGTACTTCCTTCCGGCTACGGTTATGAATATGGAGGTATGGCACGTGAGGAAGCCAGCAGCGGAGGAGCACAGACCGTCTTTATCTATACCCTCTGCGTGGTATTGATTTACCTGATTCTGTCTTGCTTGTATGAAAGTTTCCTGGTGCCGCTGGCCGTGATTCTGTCCGTACCTTTCGGATTGATGGGAAGCTTCCTGTTTGCCCGTGTGGCAGGGTTGGAGAACAATATCTACCTGCAGACCGGTGCCATCATGTTGATTGGTTTGCTGGCTAAAACAGCCATCTTGATTACAGAGTATGCCATTGAACGCCGTCGTAAGGGTATGGGTATTATCTCTTCTGCTTACTCGGCAGCTCAGGCCCGTTTCCGTCCTATTATCATGACCGTCTTGTGTATGATTTTCGGTATGCTTCCGTTGATGTTCTCATCCGGTGCCGGAGCAAACGGAAACAGTTCATTGGCCACGGGTGTAGTAGGAGGTATGCTGATTGGTACGTTGGCCCTGCTCTTTGTGGTTCCGATTTTCTTTGTGGTGTTCGAATATCTTCAGGAAAAATTGCGTGGCCCTATGCAGAAGGAACCCGACCAGCAGATTCTATATGAGAAGGAACAGACCTTGATTGAGAAAAGTGCCTTTAACACAGAAAAGTAAATGAACAATATGAATACATCAAAGATAATCGCATGTGGCGCAACGCTCTTGCTGAGCAGTTGCGGAATATATACCAGCTATAAACCGCAGACCTCGGTTCCCGAGAACTTGTACGGCGAAGAGGTCACAGTTTCCGATACGGCAAGTATCGGAAACATTCACTGGCGGGATTTCTTTACCGATCCTTATTTACAGGATTTGATTGAAAAGGGGCTGGCACAGAATACAGATGTGCAGACAGCCAGTCTGCGTGTGGAAGAAGCGAAGGCTTCTTTGCTTTCGGCCAAACTGGCTTTTCTTCCTTCCTTTGCTCTTTCTCCGCAAGGAGGCGTCAATACAGTGGAAGGCAGCAAGGCTTCACACACCTATACGCTTCCGGTGACGGCCAGTTGGGAGCTGGACATTTTCGGGAAACTGCGTAATGCCAAACGTCAGGCTAAATCTGCTTATCTGCAAAGTGAAGATTATAAGCAGGCAGTATACTCCAGCCTGATAGCCAATATCGCGAATACATATTACACGTTATTGATGCTCGATGAGCAACTGGAGATTTCCCGTCAAACAGCCGATACGTGGAAGGAAACCGTGGAGTCTACGCAGGCTCTGATGGATGCGGGACAGGCCGATGAGGCTGCCGTTTCACAGATGAGGGCTACTTATTATGAGGTGGAAAATTCAGTGATGGATTTGGAAGAACAGATTAACCAGGTGGAAAACAGTCTGTCTTTGCTGCTGGCAGAAACACCGCATAAGATGGCGAGGGGAAAACTTTCCGGTCAACAGTTCACTTCACGTCTGTCTGTGGGAGTTCCACTTCAGATGCTTTCCAACCGTCCGGACGTGCGTATGGCCGAACGTGACCTGGAACAAGCGTTTTATGTGACTAATCAGGCCAATTCAGCCTTTTATCCGTCCATAACCTTAAGTGGAAGTGCCGGATGGACAAATTCGGTGGGCGGACTGATTACCAATCCGGGCAAGTTTGTTACCTCAGCCTTGGCTTCACTGACGCAGCCGCTGTTTAACAGAGGGACATTGATTGCCCGCCGGCGCATTGCCAAGGCACAGCAGGAAGAGGCTCTTCTGGCTTTTGAGCAAAAGTTGCTGGATGCCGGTACGGAAGTGAACGAAGCGCTGGTGTCTTATCAGATAAGCAAAAGGAAAAAAGATAATTACGAAAATCAGGTGGCTGCCCTGGAAAAGGCCTTCACCAGTACGTCACTGCTGATGCAGCATGGCAATACTACTTATCTGGAAGTGCTGACTGCCCGGCAGACGTTGTTAAATGCCCAGCTCTCTCAAACCGCTAACTGTTTCAAGGAGATACAAAGCCTTATCAACTTGTATCAGGCGCTGGGTGGAGGACAGCATATTTAGTTCTCTTTTTTTAGTTTCTATTGTGTTTGCAGGCGAATGTTGCTTGACTGTTTTTCCTCTTTTCTCTCTCTCATACTTATATTCATTTTTTGTATTCATACCCTGAGAGGAAAACAGTCAAGGACATTCGTTCTTGTTTTTATTGGGTCAGTTTCTTATTCAAACAGAATCTTGCCGAAGAATTCCGGACAATGAAAACAAGGTTCCGGCAAGTCTATCTTGTTCCATGACAGGAAATGCGGGGTATGCTGCTTGTCGCCGCATTTGTAGAAATTGGCACGCGCAGTCATTCCTTTGAAACCTTTGAGCTGATGACGGAAAAATGCTTCCTTTGGGATGCAAAGGGCCAGTTGCCAGCTGCATTCTCCCATACGTTCTTCAAAAGGAGCTTTGTCGAGCGAGGTCCAGCGGTCTACTTTTCGGGTGATTTCCAATGGTGCATGAGGTCTGTCGCCCGGTCTTCCGCCGCCGATAAGCAAGGTACCTCCACAGTTGCATTCAAAGTTGTAGTAGATATTTTCTTCCTGGTCTTCGGGAAGCTGGAAGAAGAACTCACAACAGGAGTCTTCCCATACTCTGCCGTTGTCTTCCGCTGCTACGGCACGTATGCTTTCTTCCTTGACGCGGTAGTTCAATAAAATAGCCTCTCCTGTGTGAGCCATGCGGAATTCCACCTCAGGGCGGTAAGGATAGGCGTTCCAGTTTACACAGTCGATGGCCTGAAATTCAATATGGTTTTCATCGAGCAATGCCGGAATGTCTTTTGCGGGAACAAGCGAATGTCCCGTAATTTCATGTACATGTAATTCTTTCATAATGTTTCTTTATTTAGGAATAGAGTTAGATTTAGTTCTTGTTGAGGATAATCAGGGCACCGATTACGCCCGGAATCCATCCACACAGGGTAAGGATGAAGACAATCAGTACCGATCCGCAGCCTTTGTCAATTACGGCAAGAGGCGGAAAAATAATGGAGAGAATCACTCTGATTAATGACATTTCTGTATCGTTTTTAGAAATTTGCAGGAAAGTTATTGAAAAGATTCGGAACTGGCAATAATTTGTGCCAGATTCAAAAACATTCTTTGTTTTTAGTTGTTATTTATAATAGAAAAGCATGAAACTATAAACATATCTCTGAACCTGTTCTGGTTTTTATCTCTATTCGTTTCTCTGATGTCTTTATGGCTTGATTCTTTTTTAATGTTTTTATCTTATTAATTATGAAAAAAATAGTTTTTGGAGTTTTAGCTTTGTCTGTGGCAACTGTTTCATGTGTGAAAGATGATTGTGTTCTTAACGAAGAAAAAGAGGGTCTTGTCACTCCTCGTCTGGAATCTCGACTTGCAGATAATGAGAGTCCCTTATCCGGTATTTTGGAGGCATATCCGTGTAATGCGGGAACTTCTATTTTCTGTGGAAACTATGTAAACGATAAGTTATCTACGTTTTATGGTTTTTACCATATTCAGGATGGAAGTATTTATGGGGATAATAATCGGGAGATTTCACTTCCTGTCGGGCAGTATAATATGGTGTATTGGGGAACTCCTCAATATGAAGAACCTATTCATACTACACCGGCTATCAGGGAACCGGGTTTGTCGATAGGGAGTGATTTGTCTAATCTTTATTTTGAATTAAGGCAGAATTCTTCGGATACAACTTATATTCCTGTGTTCGACCTGGTGTATGGCAGACAGAATGTGAACATTGGTGAAGAAGACTTGCAGGCCAATATGCGCAGGGCAGTGGCAGGCTTGAAAGTGATTGTAAAGACAGCGAACAATGGAGTCATCAGCTCGAATGTGGAGAGTATAAAGGTGCATATTGGCGGAATTGCAGAAAAACTGAATCTGTATACGGCTGAGCCGGAGAATAAAGAGAAGACCGTTGCTTTTGACCTGGTTCGGTCTGTCGACAATACGGAAATGAGTAATGCCATGATCATGTTATTCCCTTCAACGAATAATCCTTTGCTGCAATTGTTCATCACATTGAAAGATGGAACGGTGCATCGGCTGGCGCGTAATTTGTCATCTACCTTGGATGCAAATACCCGTTTAACTTTAAATGTGGTGATTGGTAATATTTTTTCGGGGGGAGGAACCGGAAACTTTACCATCGAAAACTGGAATGAAGCAACCGAAACCATTGAATTTCCAGTGGTGGATTGAAGAAAGAAAAGAAAAATTCTGAGTTCCTCCTGGCTTAGACAAATAAAAAACGAGTGTATCGAAGCAGATACACTCGTTTTTTTATGATACCTGTGAAAGGTATTGTATACAGTAAACTTTACAACTTTCTGTCAAAAAGACCGAACATCCCCGGTCCGCAAAGGGGTTACACACTCATTAGCTGAGCATTACGTAACCCCAAATCATCGGGTCTCCCTTGAAGACCTTCTGAATGAAATTCTTCATCGTTTTCATGTTGTTACCCTTTCTTTTTAGTGAATAAAAAACTTTAATACCTTAAATCTAAAACCTAATCTAAAAATACGTCGTCATCCCGACGAGGTAAAAACAATCTTTTTAAATCCTATAACAATCTTTTTTCCTGGTAACCGTTGAACTTTCGTTCTTGATTACGCTGCAAAGATAGAGCTTTTTTGAATAGAATATATGTTTTATAACATGAAATTTTGATTTTCCGGTGTTTTATTGATGTAAATCAACAAAACGGCTTTAAACGGAGTGCTTGGCGGCGCACTTGGCGCAGATACCCTTCACGATGTAGTTCACTTTTCGGGCAATGAATCCCTCGGGCAGGTCGATGTGCGGTATCAGGTCTTCGTTCAGGCAGTAGGTGTTCTGGCAGATTTCGCAATAGAAGTGGCAATGGGCCTCTTCTTCGTGGCAGTGTCCGTGGTTGTGGCAGATGCAGTATTTGTGTGAGCCGCTACCGTCGTCTACACTGTGTATCAGGTGGTGCTCGTGAAAGAGCACGAGGGTGCGGAAGATGACCGACTTGTCGATGCTGTCGAGTTGTCTTTCCAATGTGCTCAGGCTGAACGTGTCACTGTTTCGGGCAATGGCTTCATAGATGAGCAGTCGGGTAGAGGTGGGACGGATGCCGGCCGACTCTAAAATGGGAGTATAGTCTTCAGTTTTCATAAAAAAATGGATGCTTATCTGTTGACAGCAGCAAAGATAAGCATCCATTTTGGTAACCTGGTTGTTTTTCAGGCAGGTTTTTAGTCGGCCAGTCCGAGCTTTTTCTTCATGTCCTTGCTCAGGGCATCTTTGTGTACAAGTACGTAGATGGTCTTGGCACGTACGTAGCTTTCCGACATGTTCAGGTAACCGCCAAAATCATTGCGGTCGGTTCCCCAGGAGTTTTTGGTGATGTAGTATTTCGTGCCGTTCTGGTCCTTGGCGATGCCGGTGAGGTGCATCAGGTGGTCATCGGTTGTTACGAAAGATTCGTATCCTTTCTGGCGGATTTCGGGAGTTACCTTGACTTCCGGACAAGGATATTCAAACTTGAAGGCTTCGTTGAGTCTTTCCTGTGCATCCATACCTTGCCAGCGGGCAAAGTCAGTGTCCTTCAGGTCTTCTGTCTTTCCGGTTTCCGGATTGATGGCTACTCCGTGCTTGAAAGAGAAACCTTTTTCGCTGACGTCTCCGTCCCAGCATACGGTATAGCCGTTTTTCAGCGCATAGTCTGTAGCTTCCATCATCTCATCCAGCGGAAGGTTATACATCTTGGCATGTTCCCAGTTGTCGGGAATCTCTACTTCAAAGGCCTGGTAGTAGGGCTTGTGGGTAAAGCTGGTCAGCATGACGTAGTCTTCGGGATGGATGTCCAGGCTCTGTGCGAAGGACTGCGGAGTGTATTCCTTGCCTTTGTAGGTGAATTTTTCAGGCAGTTCGCCCATGTAGATGTCGAACAGGCTCTTGATCAGCTTGTCGTATTCCGGGCTGCGCTGGCGCATCTGTACGGCCTTTTCGGCAATGACTTCCATATAAGAGGCCAGTTCCTTGTGGTTGTGGGTAGGGGAGTTGTAATTGATACCGCTGTACACTTCTTCCGGCACGATACCTACTTGAGTGAAAGCCGTAAACCAGCTGGGTGAGATGCTTCCCTGACCGATGTTGCCTTTTCCATGGCGCAGGTAGTTGTCGTTCAACTGGTTCATGTATTTCTGACGGACAATGTACATTTCCGAGAGATCAAATTCACCTTTTCCCTGACGCAGGAGTTCGGCTTCGATGAAAGAGGTAGTGGCAAAGCACCAGCAAGTACCGGTGGCAGCCTGATTCTTGACCGGAGTCACTTTCTGGTTGACTACGGTAGTAAACTGGTAGCCTTCGGCCTTGGGCTGTGCCTGAACGGTGGCCGAAGCAAGAAGTAATGCAGAGATAAATGTAACTGTTTTCATATTTTTCTATGTGTTTTTTTACGTGTGTATTAATAAGGAATCAGAATCCGAAACGGTAGTCATTCCAGTATTTGGCAGTCATTTCGTCCCAGCGCAGAAGGGTAGCTCCGATAAAGTCTTTGGTATAGTCGGTCAGATAAGCCTTGGCAGCTTCTTCTCCCTGACTCTTGACCAGCTCGGCATAGCGTTGTTCCACCATCGGCAGTTCTTCCAGTCCTTTTCTTTCAAAATGGAGCAGGTTCTTTTCCAAAATCTTCCGGGCATTTCCCCATCTCACGGTAGCCAGCTTGTTGGCCTGGCGATAGTGCCACAAGGCAGCATCCAGGCGGTAGCGGTGGTTGCCGCAAATCTTGAACATTTCCGGCAGGTCGGTCGTACCGCAGAAGATGGGCACGCGCGGACTCTGTCCGGGGTTGTCCATGCCAAACCAGCAGACACCTCCCACGGCATCCGGAAGCCAGTCGCGCAACTGGATGACGGTAGAGTACGCACATTGCGGCACGGCCACGTTGCGGTTGGCTGTCACGGCACCTTTTTGCAGTGCATTGAACAGCTGTACCTCGTCGGTACGCATCCACGGGTTGGCACGCGGGCTGGTAATGGTATCAGTCTTTCCGGTTTTTCTGTCCTTGACAGCCACTTTCAGGTTTTTCGTTACGCTCCATTCCGTACCTTCATACGTCTGGCGAAGGTAAGCCATCACGTCGGCATTGCTGATTTTCTTTTCCGGTTTTACACTCAGCGGCAGTTCCTCATCGTCCATGCTAAGCTTGAGCGACGGAGCCAGTGTGCTCAGGATAAAGAACTCGCGGATGCTGAATGCCTGCATCTTGCCGAAATAGTTCGGACCTCCGTAAACTTTCCAGAACTTGAACGGTTCCTTGCCGTCCCACAGCTTGAGTTTCTTGGCCACGCTGAACACGTTTTCAGAAGCCATATAGTTACGTGTATCCTTCAGGTTGAGCGTGCTGATGCGTGAGATATTGGCCGATACGCCCACTTCATCGTCGGGGATACGTACGGCAGCCCATACACCGCCAATCTGGTCGGGGCCTTCGCCGAAGATTTCAAAGTGCCATACTTCCTTCGGGTCGGCAATGGTCAGACATTCGCCCGAATCGCCATAACCGTATTCCTTCACCAGCTTGCCCATGAGCTGAATGGCATCGCGGGCCGTAGTGCAGCGTTGCAATGCCACGCGGGCCAGTTCTTCAATCATGAACATTCCTTTAGGGTTCCGCAGGGTATCCCGTCCGCTGATGGTGGTTTCTCCCATGGCCAGCTGCTTCTCGTTCAGGCACGGATAAGCCGTATCCAGAAAAGCGTAGGTATGCTTGGTCTGCGGAATCTGTCCTTTCACGGTCAGTTTCGTCTGGTCGTTGACCGATTCCGTGTGCATGCGTCCGTCGTAAATGTTCATCACTGTGTCGTTGGCAAAATCTGCTGCCGGTACTACGTTTACCCACGTACGGTACCAGCTGTCGCAAGTGTGGCTTGTCATGACAGAGCCGTCAGTTGAGGCCAGTTTCCCCACCATGATGCTGGTACAGCAGTCCGGATCGCGCGGCAAAGTCTGTTGTGCCAGTGAAAACTGAGAGAATGTAACCCCAAGAATAAATAAAATGCTACGTATTTTCATGTTTTTGTATTAAAATGATACTTGATTGCAAAGGTAGTAAAAAAAGGAGGAAATCAACAAGGGCATAGCGGATAAAAACTGAATTCCGGTGTGCAACGTGCGGGATGGGGTAAGAGAAAACACAGGTACAGTTTTGTTTCAGTGCTTTTACGGCAATTACGTTTTTCACCTGAGAGACCTGTGTTTCCCGGTACGGAACTCTAGGTTTCTCAGACGAAAAACATAAGGTTCTGCCAAGGGAAACCTAGACAATGTGGAATAGTTATTCTTTTATCTGCTGTGCGTTTGTCAATCAGGAAAGAGAGGATGAAAGGCCTTTGTGCTGGGAGACAAAAAAGGCCGTCTCCCTTGTTTGCGATGGGAGACGGCCTTCTGATTATTTAATTTCGAATTCTTCCTTCATGTCCATTTCCTGGTTGTTCACGTCAAAGAATTTATATTGCAGGAACGCCAGGTTCTGGTTCGGAACGATTTTGATGCCAAATCCATATTTCATCTGCCATTTGCGCTTCATGGACATGAGTCCCTGATTTACGTAGGCAGCGACATAAGGATGAATGTGTAGCGTGAATTTCTTCACTTTCAGCTTGTTGACCATATAGTCAATCTTACTTTCCAATGTATCGGTAAACAGAATGGAAGGTTTGATTTTTCCTTTTCCGAAACATACGGGGCAGTCTTCATCAGTAGTAACATCCATGGCCGGACGCACACGCTGGCGCGTGATTTGCATAAGTCCGAATTTGCTCAGAGGAAGGATGTTGTGCTTAGCCCGGTCTTTCTGCATGTTCTGGCACATGCGTTCGTAAAGTTTCTGCCGGTTTTCAGCCAGGTTCATATCGATGAAGTCTACCACAATGATACCTCCCATATCCCTTAGACGAAGCTGGCGTGCCAACTCATCGGCTGCGCCCAAATTCACGTCGAGTGCGTTCGCTTCTTGTCCGTTGGTCGATTTGGAACGGTTTCCGCTGTTTACGTCCACCACATGCAGTGCTTCCGTATGTTCGATAATCAGATAAGCTCCACTCTTGTAGGAAACGGTTTTCCCGAAAGAAGATTTGATTTGCTTGGTGATGCCGAAGTTATCGAAAATAGGGAGCTGGCCGGTGTAGCGCTTCACGATGCCCGTACGCTCGGGAGCAATGAGTGCTACATAATCTTTTACTTCGTTGAAAACGGTTTCGTCGTTCACATAGATGTTTTCGTACGACGGGTTGAACAAGTCGCGCAGCATGGCTACGGTGCGGCTTGTTTCCTCATAAACCAGTGAGGGCAGTTTGGTGGCCTTCTGTACTTTCGTGATGGTTTCTTCCCAATGTTTCAGCAGGACTTTCAGTTCCGCATCCAGTTCTGCCACGCGCTTTCCTTCGGCCACGGTACGTACGATGACTCCGAAGTTTTTAGGCTTGATGCTTTGCAGCAGTTGTTTGAGGCGTGCTCTTTCCTCGCTGGATTTGATTTTTTGTGAAACGGATACTTTGTCGTTGAAAGGTATCAGTACCAGATAGCGTCCGGCGAACGACAATTCGCAGGTCAGTCGCGGCCCCTTGGTGGAAATCGGTTCCTTGACAATCTGTACGATGACTTCCTGTCCCTGCTGGAGCACGCTGGAAATGGTTCCATCCTTTTCAATGTCGGGCAGCATGGAAGCTTTCGACATGGGATAGAGCTTTTTCCGGTCGCTGATTACTTGCTTGAGGTACTTCTGGTAAGAATGAAATTGTGGTCCCAAGTCCAGGTAGTGAAGAAAAGCGTCTTTCTCAAAGCCTACGTCTACGAAGCAGGCGTTGAGGCCGGGCATGAGTTTCCGGACTTTTCCTACGTACATGTTGCCTACGGAAAAGGAGAGGTTTCGTTCCTCTTTCTGAAACTCTACCAGGTTCTTGTCCTCCATGAGGGCAATAGAGATTTCCTTGGGCTGTACGTCTACTACTAATTCGCTTGTCACTTTCTTACTTGGTTTTTTGTTTTTACTAGGTTGCTAATTACACAAAGAACAAACCTGAAAGACTTTTGTTGAGCTTTGCAAGTTTGTTCTTTATTGAAGTCGGACAGACTAACAATTATTTTTTGCTTTTATGTCTGTTCTTTCTTAGTCTTTTTTTACGTTTGTGTGTAGACATTTTATGTCTTTTTCTTTTCTTTCCGCTTGGCATAGCTTCAAAATTTTATGGGTTAATACTAAATGTTAATTATTTTTTTACTGATAGAGTAAATGTTTTTGCAGGTTTGAATGCCGGAATATTGTGTTCCGGAATAATAATGGTAGTGTTCTTAGAAATATTACGAGCAGTTTTCTGCGCTCTTTTCTTTACAATGAAACTACCGAAACCACGAAGGTAGACATTTTCATCTTTCGACAAAGATTCTTTTACTGATCCCATGAACGCCTCAAGGGTTGCCAATACTGTTGCCTTGTCAATACCTGTGTTCTTGGCAATTTCGTTTACAATATCTGCTTTAGTCATTTCGCTAATAATTATTGTTATACGTTATCTTAAATTTTTGGACTGCAAATATATAGCTTTTCTGTATCTTTCGAAAATTTCTTGAGAATATTTTTTTAGAAAACTCGTGCTTTTTTGAGGGTTACGAGTCTTTTATACAGCTGTATGACGTGGTTTTTCTGATATGTCGGGCAAATGTATTATTTTTGCAGCCAAATTATAGATTGGATGAATTTGTTTGCAACTACAATAATTGACTGGTACAAGGAGAACAAGCGTGACCTGCCTTGGCGTGACACCAAAGACCCTTATAAGATATGGATTTCGGAAATCATTCTTCAGCAGACCCGTGTGGTGCAGGGGTATGATTATTACTGCCGTTTTATGGAGCATTTTCCGGATGTAGAAACACTGGCAAAGGCTTCGGAAGACGAAGTGATGAAGTGCTGGCAAGGGCTGGGCTATTATTCGCGAGCCCGTAACTTGCACGAAGCTGCACGTACGATTGCCGAAAAAGGGGCTTTCCCCGTGCGTTATGAGGAAGTCCGGGCACTGAAAGGGGTGGGAGACTATACGGCTGCAGCCATTTGCTCTTTTGCCTACGACATGCCGTATGCGGTGGTCGACGGAAATGTGTATCGCGTATTGTCCAGATGGCTGGGCGTGGAAGAACCGATTGATACAGGAGCCGGAAAAAAGCTGTATGCTTCGCTGGCAGATGAAATGATGGATAAATCTCGTCCGGCATTGTATAATCAGGCCATCATGGATTTCGGAGCCTTGCAGTGTGTGCCGTCATCGCCTTCCTGCCTGTTCTGTCCGCTTTCAGACAGTTGCGTGGCCCTGCAAAAGAATTTAGTGGACAAACTTCCCTGGAAAGCTCGTAAAACGAAGGTGTTAGACCGTTATTTTTCTTATATTTACGTGCGTGCAGGCGTGCATACATTTATAAAAAGACGTGATGCCGGAGACATTTGGCAGAATCTGTACGAATTCCCGCTGATTGAAACGGAACAGGAAGTAGGAGAAGAAGAAATTTTCTCTCTTCCGGCATTCCGGGAACTGGTAGGTGACCGCTCCATACGTATGTTCCGCGTGGTATCGCCTGAGGTGAAACACGTGTTGTCGCACCGGGTAATCCATGCCCGATGCTATGAAGTGGAACTGGCAGAGGAGGATGCTGTCCTTTCTGGATTTCAGCGTGTTCTGATTGACGATTTGCATAAATTCCCCGTGTCGCGCTTGATATCTCGTTTTTTTTCGTTACTTTTGAAACCAAATTATAAAAAATAAAATTATGTCATTGAATAAAGTACAATTGATTGGAAATGTAGGGAAAGACCCTGAAGTAAGATATTTGGACAGTGGAGTGGCTGTGGCTACTTTCCCGCTGGCTACCACAGACCGTGCCTATACGCTGGCCAATGGTACGCAGGTGCCTGAACGTACGGAATGGCATAACATCGTGTTGTGGCGCGGACTGGCTGAAACAGCCGAAAAATATGTACACAAAGGCGATAAGCTGTACATCGAAGGAAAAATCCGCTCACGCTCATACGACGACCAGAATGGGGTGAAACGTTACGTGGTGGAAATTTTCGGTGACAATATGGAAATGCTGACTCCGCGCGCTGCCCAGCCTGCTGCTCCTGCACAACCACAGGCCGCTTCACCGGCTGCTGCTCAGCCTGAGAACAATCCTTCGGATGATTTGCCGTTTTAATCTCAGGCGGTCTTAAATTGATGTTTAACTACAGGTAGATAGAATGGACCCTGACTCGTGTTTGCTCCGCTGGACGGAGCTTTGTAACGGAATTACCGTAATGCCCCTTTCGTTAGGGGCTGCTTTTGCTTTGCTGCTGGCCCTTATGTTGTTATATACTTCGGGCTTCGTTTCTGCTTCTGAAATAGCTTTCTTTTCGTTGTCTCCTTCTGATTTGAACGATATAGAGGAGGAGAATCACCCTTCTGACTCCAAAATCAAGGCTTTACTGGAGGATTCAGAGCGCCTGCTGGCCACTATTCTGATTTCGAATAACTTTGTCAATGTGACCATCATTATGCTGTTGAACTATGTGTTTGCCAGTGTGATTGATTTTGGAGAAGCAAAGATTCTGGAATTCTTGATTGTAACGGTCGTATTGACCTTCCTGTTGTTGCTGTTCGGCGAAATTATGCCGAAAATTTATTCGGCACAGCACACTTTACCTTTTGCCCGTAAGGCTGCTCCCGTAGTGACGGTTTTGCGCACCGTATTTTGGCCTATTTCTTCATTGCTGGTCCGGTCTTCTTTCTTTATCAACCGTTTTTCACAGAAGCGGAAAGTCCGGAATTTGTCGGTTAATGAACTTTCTCAGGCATTGGAATTGACAGATATTCAGGAAACACCGGAAGAAAACAATATGCTGGAGGGAATCATCCGTTTTGGAGAAGAAACCGCGAAGGAAGTAATGACTTCCCGTCTGGATATTGTGGATTTGGAAATACATTCTACTTTTTCTGAGGTTCTGAAGTGTATCAATGAGAACGGATATTCGCGTATTCCGGTGTATGAAGAAACGCGTGACCAGATTAAAGGTATATTGTATATCAAGGATTTGCTTCCTTATTTGGACAAAGGTGAGGACTTCAAGTGGCAGAACCTGATTCGTCCTGCCTTGTTTGTACCTGAAAATAAGATGATTGGCGATTTGCTGCGTGATTTTCAGGCGAACAAGATTCATATTGCTGTAGTGGTGGATGAATTTGGAGGTACGTCGGGTATCGTGACGATGGAGGACATTATCGAGGAGATTGTCGGAGAAATCAATGACGAATACGATGAGGAAGAACGCACGTACGTGAAACTGACGGAAAACGTGTATGTGTTCGAAGGAAAGACTCTGCTGTCGGATTTTTATAAGATTATCAAGGATAGTGAGGAGGTATTTGAGGATGTTTCTGGGGATGCGGATTCACTGGCCGGCCTTTTGCTGGAGCTGAAGGGAGAGTTCCCCGCATTGCATGAGATTATCAATTACCAGAATTACCGTTTTGAAATTCTGGAGATGACTTCGCGTCGTATCCAGAAGGTGAAAGTGACCATCTTGCCTGTGGCTCAGGAAGAAGACGAGTCGAAGGAGAAGTAAGTATGCCGCTGCTGAAGACTTGGACGGAGGAGAATGGCAGATGGGGAATCTGGCAGGTGACGGAAACGATGGAGGAACTTTGTGCCTGTCTGTCGGACGATGTGGTGCGGCAGGAACTTGAAGGCCTGAAGGCTTCTTCCCGGAAATTGGAATACCTGGCAGTCCGTGTGCTGCTGAGAACGATGTTGGGGAAAGAAGTGCGGATTGGACATGAACCTTCCGGAAAGCCGTTTCTGACAGGAGGGGAGTATCATGTATCTATTTCTCATACGAAGGGATATGTGGCAGTCGGTTTACATGAGTCTGCCCAGCCCGGCATTGATATTGAGGCTTATGGCGAGCGGGTACGAAAAGTAGAATCTCGCTTTATCAGAGAAGACGAGATGCCGGAAAGAGTACGGATGGAGTCGCGTGAAGAACTGTATCAGTTGCTCTTGCACTGGTCGGCCAAGGAAACCATGTACAAAGTACTGGATATGGCAGAAGTGGATTTCCTGCAACACTTGAAAGTGTGTCCTTTTAAATTGTCTTCCTCCGGAACCTTTGCTGGTGAATCATATAGGAAAGCGGACAAGGCCCGTTTCCTGATTCATTACCTGATACATCCTGAGTTTGTCTGTACCTATTGCCTCAATACCGAGACTCGTAGAACAAACAACGGATGAGTTTGTTTATGAAAGAAAAAAGATGAACAAGAAATTACGTAAAACAATTCGGCTGACGGCCATTTCGTTAGGAGCGTTACTGACTGTATTCTTGTTGGCCGTAACCATCGTGGTGAATTTTATTTTTACACCGGAAAAGCTGACGCCGGTGGTGTTGAATGTGGCCAATCAGTCATTGAATGCCCGTTTGCAGATGAAAAGTGTGGAGCTGACTTTTTTTTCCACCTTTCCGCGCTTCGGACTGAAGGTGACGGATGGGGTGTTGGTGTCTAAAGCCATTAATGACACGTTGTGGCAGAAGACCGATTCACTGGTTTCTTTCAAGAAGTGTGTGGTAGTGGTGAATCCGGTGGATTATCTGCTGCATGATAAAATCAGCCTGCGCTATCTGGGACTGGAGGATGCGTCGGTATATGCCTTCAAGAACAAGGAAGGAAAAAGCAACTGGGACATCGTAAAGAGTACGGAAGAGACAGTAGAAGAGGATACCACATCGCAGAAGCCTCAGATTCAGGAAATAGACATTAACCGTGTGGCCTTGAAGCGTACGAACGTGACGTTCGACGACAGGGATACAAGGGTATATGCTCGTGTGCAGAACCTGAACATGAATCTGAAAGCTTCTTTGAAGAAAGATTATTCCATGCTGGCACTGGAGTATGACAACGAGAATCTGCTCTTCTGGCAGGACGGACAGCTATTGGTGAATCACCTGGCTGTAGGACTGAATGCGGATATGCAACTGGACCGTGTTTCCCGACGACTTACGCTGAAGGATACGGGGCTGACATTGAATGGAATAGCCCTCGACTTGTCGGGTACTCTCGGGCGGGATACGATTGGCGGACCGACCTTGGTAGATTTGACCTATAAGTTGCATGCCCCGTCGCTGGAAACCGTGTTTAATATGATTCCGGAGAGTGTGCTGAAGCGTCAGGAACTTACTGCCAAAGGGGAGGTTACGTTAGAAGGAACCTTGAAAGGACATTATGGCAAACAGCAGATGCCGGAAGCCACACTTCACATGAGCATTAACCAGGCCTCGGCGAAGTATGCCGATTTACCCTACGGTATTGACGACCTGACAGCGGAATTCAGCGGGTACGTTGATTTCATGCGCCGAAAGCCCTCGTATGCCGATTTGAAGATATTCCGTTTCAAGGGAGCTCACACCGATATATTGGCCGACGGAAAAGTGGACGATTTGTTGGGCGACCCTGACATCACTTTCCATACCCGTTCGGAAATAGACCTTACGGCACTGGCCAAGACTTTCCCCTTGCAGGAGGGAGTGTCGATAGGCGGCCGGGTGGGAGCCGATTTCCGTTTGCATTGTCGCTTGTCGACTATTCAGAAACAAGACTGGGGGCGTGTCCGCTTGAAAGGAAAGCTGGATATGCAGGACATGTTCTTGCGCGATACCAAGAAGAATTTTGAATTTACCAGCCAGGCCGCTCTCCGTTTCATTGGAGAAGACAATCTTGCCGCACAAATGGACATTCGCAAGGCTTCCTTGCGTACTGCGGCTATTTCTGCCGATTTGGATGAATTGAATGCTACTGTCCGGTCTACGAATCCGCAGGATACGACCCGCCTGATTGACGTGGAATGTAAATTGCAGATGAGTCGCCTGAAAGGAGAAATGGGCGATTCGTTGAAGGTGTTCAGCAAAAAGGCAAAGGCTTCCTTGCACCTGCAACCGGGTAAACTGAATCCGGCCATGCCGAATATAAAGGTGGCCTTGGAGACCGATACTCTCTTCTGCCGTATGGGCGATATGAAAATGGGCATGGATAAGGGAGGCTTTAACTTGACGGCTGAAAAGGTACGCGATTCAGTATGGCTTCCCAAAGGAATTGTCGGATTCAACCGACTGACTTTAAGAACCCCTGAACTGGCTTTGCCGGTGAGAATGCGAAAAACGGCCGTAACGGTAGGCGATAGAGTTATCACCTTGAAAAATGCCAGCATGCGTATCGGACGTTCCAACTTGACGGCAAGCGGATCGGTTTACGGCCTGTATGCGGCAATGAAGAAAGGAAAAATGCTGAAGGCCAACCTGGAAATCGCTTCCCGCAACCTCGATTGCAACCAGTTGATTAATGCACTGAATTTCCCGCAGGATACGCTTCAGGCAGAGACCGACACGGTATCGTCGGCAGAACCGATGCAGTTGTTTGTCATTCCGAAGAACATTGATTTCGAGTTGAAGACCAACCTGAAAAAGGTGACTTACGGAAATATGGTGTTTGAAAATGTGCAAGGAGCGGTAGACATTCGCAATCAGGCGGTTTATCTGAAAAAGCTGACCATGCGCGGACTGGAAGCAGACCTGGAAACCACGTTGGTATATCGTGCCCGAAGGAAAACAAGAGGCTATGCCGGTTTTGATTTCCGTTTGCGCAAGGTAAATATCGGTAAGTTGGTCGATTTCATTCCTTCGCTTGATACGATTGTGCCGATGCTCCGTTCCTTCAAGGGAATGGTCGATTTTGATGCTACGGCTGAAGCAGTGCTCGATTCCAACCTGAACGTGAAGATTCCAAGTCTGAAAGCGGCCATGCACATTAAAGGCGACAGTCTGGTTCTGATGGATGGAGAAACCTTTGCCGAAATATCCAAAACATTGATGTTCAAGAACAAGAAACGGAATGTGTTCGACAGTATTTCGGTGAACCTGACCGTGCAGGACGGCAATGTGACGGTATACCCGTTCTTACTTCAGATAGACCGTTACAAGGCGGCTGTGGGAGGAACCCAGGGTTTGGACATGAACTTTAACTATCACATCTCTGTGCTGAAATCACCGTTGCCGTTCAAGGCGGGAGTGAACATTACCGGAAACCTGGACAAGATGAAAATCCGTATCGGCAAGGCGAAGTATAAAGATGCAGTTACGCCTGTGGAAATCCGGAAAGTGGACAGCACGCGTGTGAACATGGGACAGGAGATTATTCATAGCTTTGAACGCGTGATAAGCCGTACGTACAGAGGAAAACTTCCGCAAGGTGCTGAGTGAGGTAAGTTTGCATATTTATCTGAATAATTGTATATTTGCGAACGAGAGACAGAATTTATACGAGTATTAACACTATTAATTATTAAAATCTTCATTATTTATGTTTAACAAGCATCCTAAAGGTCTGATACCGGCTGCACTTTCTAACATGGGGGAGCGTTTTGGCTACTACATCATGAATGCCGTACTGGTATTGTTTCTTTGTTCTAAATTTGGTATAAGTGAGGAAAAAAGTACACTTATCTATTCATTCTTTTATGCAGGTATTTATCTGTTAAGTCTTGTGGGGGGGCTGATTGCCGACAGAAAGCAGAATTATAAAGGTACAATCATGGCCGGTCTCGTGGTCATGGCTGTTGGATATATTGCATTATCTATTCCTATTACTGCCAATGCAGGCAATACATCATGGTTGCTTACACTTACTTGTATTGCTTTGTTCTTCATCGCATTTGGTAACGGTTTGTTTAAGGGAAACCTTCAGGCCATTGTAGGTCAGATGTACGATGACCTTGAAGCAGAGGCTGCAAAGAAGGGGGAAAAAGAACTGATTGAAGCCAAGAGCAAGAGAGATTCTGGATTCCAGATATTTTATGTATTTATCAATATTGGTGGACTTATCGCTCCGTTTATCGCTCCTTTGTTGAGAAGCTGGTGGCTGAGTGCACACAATATGGTCTACAATGCGGGTCTTCCTGCTCTGTGTCATGAATATATAGCAAAAGGTGCAGACGGTATGTCGGCTGAGGCTATGGGTAACTTGAATCAGCTGATGTCACAGTGTGTGGGTGAAACTTCCGATATGGCTGCTTCTTGCGCACAGTATTTGCAGGTATTTAATGAAGGTATTCATTATTCATTTGTTGCATCTGTTGCCGCAATGCTTATTTCTTTGATTATCTTCTTTGTGACCAAGAGTCAGTTCCCAAATCCGGGGAAAAAGGAAGCAGCAGCTGCTGTTACTTATACAGCTGAAGAAAAGGCTGCCATGGCTAAGGAAATCAAACAGCGTCTTTACGCCTTGTTTGCAGTGCTTGGCGTGGTTATTTTCTTTTGGTTCTCATTCCATCAGAACGGTACTTCACTTTCACTCTTTGCGAGAGACTTCGTTGATACATCTACAATTGCTCCGGAAATATGGCAGGCAGTGAATCCTTTCTTTGTAATCACATTGACTCCGGTCATCATGATGATTTTCGGTTCTCTTTCAAGAAGAGGCAAGGAGATTTCTACTCCGCGTAAGATTGCCATCGGTATGCTCATTGCAGGTTTGGCTTATCTCTTCTTGTCTGCATATTCACTCATTATGGGTTATCCTTCTGCTGCAGAATATCGAGAACTTCCTATTGACCAGCAGGTAAAGGCAGGTGCATGGGTGTTGATTGTTCTTTACTTCCTGCTTACGGTAGCCGAGTTGTTTATCTCTCCGCTTGGATTGTCATTCGTTTCGAAGGTGGCTCCAAAGCATCTTCTGGGACTTTGTCAGGGATTGTGGCTTGGTGCAACAGCTGTAGGTAATCTTCTGTTGTGGATTGGTCCTCTTATGTATAACGCCATTCCTATTGGATATTGCTGGGCTATTTTCATGATTGTATGCCTCATTTCAATGGGAGTCATGCTGTTCATGGTAAAATGGCTGGAACGTGTAGCAAAATAAATTTCTCGAAATAGAATTTACTTGTGGAATCCCTCATGCGGTTGCATGGGGGATTTTTTATGCCTGTTTGAGAGAGGTGTATCCCTTTCTTCCAAACGTAAGTGCGTTCAGCCTGAAACGTCCTTGCGTTTGAAGTGAAATGTAAGGGCGTTTGAAGTCAAACGCAAAGGTGTTTCATATCAAACGTACTTGTGTTATTTTTAGTTTGGCAGCAGAATTCTAACAAAAATGGGCTGACCTCACAAATGAAGTCAGCCCTTATCTTATGTTTGCTCTAAAAAATATCAGATGATAGCCTCATGAAGTAACGCTTTATCCTTGTATATCCTTCTTCAGTGTGAAGACAAATTCCAGTCCTCCCTTCGGCATGTTCTTGGCGAAGATGGTTCCGCCATGGAACAACACGGCGTTCTTCACGATGGCCAGTCCCAAACCTGTACCTCCTAATTTCCGTGAACGTCCCTTGTCTACCCGATAGAAGCGTTCGAACAGTCGGTTCAGGTGCTCTTCGGGTACTCCCACGCCGGTATCAGAGAAACTGAAATAGTAGAATTTCTCATCCTCGCGGAAGCAGTTGATGGTGATTTGTATGTCATTACCCGCATAGGCTATGGCATTGTCGGTCAGGTTGCGGAAGATAGAGTAGAGCAGCGAGCTGCTTCCAGTCAGTATGACTTCCGACGGGAGCTTGTTCACCACAGTGATATGCTTTTCTTCCAGACCGAGTGCCACCTCGTTCAAAATGTTTTCTACAATCTTGCTCAGGTTTACCTGTTCCTTTTCTACCAGTTCCGGTGCCTCGTCCATTCGGGTCAGCACAGAGATATCGCGTAGCAGGAAGGTCAGGCGGTTGCTCTGGGCATAGCTTCTTTCCAGGAAGACACGGACATTTTCTTGCGGAATGTTCGGGTTGCTGATAATGGTTTCCAGGTATCCCTGAATGCTGCTGACGGGCGTTTTCAGCTCATGGGCGATGTTCTGTGTCAGCTGGCGTTTCAGGCGGGCCTGTTCTTCTTCTTGGGTAATATCGTTGATGGATATTTCGAACGACATATCTTGAAAGATGATACACTCCAAGGTGAACGAGCGAGCGTTCTTGTTGAGGTGCATGGCATACCGCTTTTCCTCTTTGCTGAAATTGCCTTCGTTTCGGTTTAAGAACTCAATGATGGGCTGCAGTTCCGGAATGTCGAAAATTTCATTGGTAGAACGCAGATTACGGTCGGATATGTTGTTGATGTATTGCGTAAACAGGTTGTTGACCAGGATTTCCTGCCGTTCTTTGGTAAAGACACCTAATCCTTCGTGTGAGGTCTGAAGGTGCGAAATCAATTTCTCACGCTCAATGTAGAGAGCTTCTTTCGCCCGGTGCAGGCGTTTGTATATCTTAATGATGTGTTGTGAAATCTCTCCCAGTTCGTTCTTGGGGAACGTTTGCAGGATGTCCATGTCAATCGGTTCGTTCCGGTCGGCCTTCATGGCAAACTGTTGCAGTTTGGTGATGGACTTTCCCAGCTTCCTAGTAAAACGGTAGAAGATGAAAATCAGTACCAGACAGATAATCAGCGCAAACCATAGGTAGCCGGAGTCAGCTTGCAAGTGTTCTGCCAGACTCAGGTTGTAGGGAAGGGCAGACCGTATGATGATGCGGTAGGGGGGATAATAACGTGCGGAATAAAAATATTCCTCTCCCTGAATGCTTTCCGACTGGCGGCTGATGGAATAGCCGCTTCCATACATGAGTGCGTCTTGCACTTCCTTGCGTGAAGAGTGGTTGGCAAAGCTTTTCCAGTTAGCATTTGTATTGTCGTACACGACTTTCCCCGACGGCTCAATAAGCGTCACCCGCAGATTCGGCATCATGTGAGTCGTCACATAGCTCTGCATGGAGTCAGAGTTGACCCCATGATGATCGGCCAGAAAGTCGCACAGCTGGTTGTTATAGTTTTGCAACTGCGTATTCAGTAATTCTATTTTGTAAGCCTTTTCGCGTTTGTATTGAAACAGCATGAAGCATACTGCATATCCCAGAAAAAGGAATATGACAGAAAGAAACAGCCTCTGACTGAAAGGGAGGATGCGATAAGAAAATTTTGTCATGATTGTGCCACCGTAATTTATTCACATTCGAAACAGTATCCATAACCGAGACGGGTTACGATACAAGCACCGTATTCACCGATTTTCTTGCGAAGGCGAGTGATATTCACATCAATCGTACGGTCGAGCACGTACACTTCATCGTGCCATACTTTCGCCAGAATGTCTTCGCGGGAGAATACGCGTCCCTGGTTCTGCAACAGGAGCAGAAGTATTTCAAATTCTTTTTTCGTTAATGAAATTTCCTCGTTGTTGATGGTTACTTTCTTCTTCGGAATGTTGACAGACAATCCTTTATAAATCAGCTGTTCGGGCACCTGAGTCTGTACGCCGGCTGTGCGTCGTAACACGGCCTTTACTCTCATGATGACTTCACGCAGAGAGAAAGGCTTTGAAATATAGTCGTCCGCTCCCAGGTTGAATCCGGTCAGCGTATCGTTCTCCGTATCCTTTGCAGTGATGAAAATGATAGGAATATTCTGTGTATCCTTGTTCTTTTTCATCATGCTGGCCATTTTGAATCCGGAAATTTC
Organism: Phocaeicola plebeius DSM 17135; assembly: GCF_000187895.1. GTDB lineage: Bacteria > Bacteroidota > Bacteroidia > Bacteroidales > Bacteroidaceae > Phocaeicola > Phocaeicola plebeius. Next base: position 161,350 of record NZ_DS990134.1, read on the forward strand.
TCCCATCATCACGTCCAGCAGTATCAGGTTGTAACGTGGCAATTCAAGTTTCAAGGCTTCTTCGGCGGAATTGGCAGTATCTACCATGTATCCTTCCATTTCGAGATTGAACTTTAGAATCTCGCACAAGTCTTCTTCATCGTCTACAACTAAAATCCGGTAATCGTTCATGCGTATTTTCTATTAATTAATACAAAATTCAATGTGATTTAGTTTTCGTTACAAAGATGACCCTTTCTTGTTTCGTCCTTATGAAATAGATGTTACATTTAGGTTACAACACGGGCTTGGTAAACTCTCCGGCTATGGAACGGTTCATTTCGCAGCGTATTTCTTTGGGAGTAAGCCCGTGGCCGAGCAGGAACATCAGCTTGGTGAGCACGCTTTCCACGGTGGCATCATATCCGCTGATGACGCCCGCATCGAGCAGGTGCAGACCGGTTTCGTAACGTGCCATTTCTACCATACCCGTCTGGCATTGTGAAATGTTGACGATGACGATTCCCTTTGCCGTAGCTTCTGCCAGCAAGTGAATGAACCAGGGCTTCTGGGGCGCATTTCCGGAGCCGTACGTCTTGAGCACTACTGCTTTCAGACCGGGTGTGTTGAGTACCGTGCGCACGATGTTTTCCTGAATACCCGGGAAAAGTGTCAGGATAATCACATTCGTGTCGAAGACATAGTGTGCATGCATGGGCAGGTTGGGATCCACCTTCCGGATACGGTCGTATTCGTACTTGATGTGGATACCGGCCGTGGCCAGTGCCGGATAATTGTAAGAACGGAACGCGTTGAAGTTTTCTGCATTAATCTTGGTTGTACGGTTTCCGCGCAACAGGTGGTTCTCAAAGAAAATGCAGACTTCCGGTACTACGGCAGTTCCGTCCGGATGTTTCGCTGCGGCTATTTCGATAGAAGTAATCAGATTTTCCTTTCCGTCTGTACGTAGCACACCGATGGGCAGCTGGCTTCCGGTAAGGATGACCGGTTTGCTCAGGTTCTCCAGCATGAAGCTCAGTGCGGAAGCGGTATAAGCCATGGTGTCCGTGCCGTGCAGAATCACGAACCCGTCGAAGTTATCGTAGTTATATTGGATGATTTTGACCAGTTTGGCCCACAAGGCCGGCTCCATGTCCGAGGAGTCGATAGGAGGGTTAAACTGGTAAGAGGAAATGCGGTAGTTGAACCGTTTCAGTTCCGGTACGTTCTCCTGAAGTTGGTCAAAGTTAAATGCCTCCAAGGCACCGGTTTCCGGATTTTCAATCATACCGATTGTACCTCCAGTGTAGATGAGTAATACGGAAGGATAATCTGGTTTTATCATTTGATGCTTCGTTTAGTTTGGCACAAAGATAGCAAAAATATGCTTTGACTGAAAGAATAAGCCGCTAAAAATAGCAGAATGATTAATTATCCTTCGTTTTTTAGCATTTCCAACAGTTTGTCGATGGCCTTTCCGGCATCCTTTTCCTCCTCGAGCAAGGTCACGAATTTGCTCCCGATGATGCATCCGGAGGCGTATGCCGCTGCCGATTCGTAAGTGGATTTGTTGGAGATTCCGAACCCGATCATCCGTGGGTTTCGCAACTGCATTTGCTTGATACGCTGGAAGTAAGCCTGCTTCTGTGCATTGAATTCCTTTTGTGCTCCCGTCACGGCCGCAGAAGATACCATATAGATGAATCCGTCGGTATGCGCGTCGATTTGCCGGATGCGTTCTTCGCTGGTTTCCGGCGTGATGAGCATAATCACGTGGATGCCGTATTGTTGTGCAATGGGGCGATAGCTTTCCAGGTAATCCTTATAAGGAAGGTCGGGAATAATCACGCCATCGATGCCGCATGCCTGACATTGCCGGCAGAAATCCTCGAAACCATACTGCATGATGGGGTTCAGGTAGCCCATCAGTACCAGCGGAATGCGGACATCTGTACGGATTTGTTCCAGCTGGCCGAAGAGCTTGCGGAGCGTCATGCCGTTGCGCAGGGCTTGTGTGGCTGCGTGCTGAATGACGGGGCCGTCGGCCATCGGGTCGCTGAACGGGATACCGATTTCAATCATCTGTACTCCTTTCCGCTCTAAAGTGCGGATGACTTCGGCAGTACCTTCCAAGGTCGGGGTACCTGCACAGAAATAAATGGAAAGCACGTGGTCTTTATGTGTCTGGAATAATTGGTCAATGCGATTCATATCAGTAAGTTTTTAGAGGTTGTACTTGTTTTGTTTGAAAGAGTAAATAAAGTCAGAGAGGGCAGCCGCATCTTTCAGGCCGGGAGCCTGTTCAAAGCCGCTGTTCAGGTCGATGCCAGCCCAGCGGGGATGGCTGAATTTCAGTAATGCATCCAGGCTTTCAGGCTTCAGTCCTCCGCTTAACAGGAAAGGCGTCTCGCCGTGATAGTGCGTCAGGATTTCCCAGTCGAAGCTTTTGCCGGAGCCTCCGTATCCGTTGCAGGGAGTGTCGAACAGAAAATAGTCGCAGCAGGTGGCATAACTTTCCGTTGCTAGCAGGTCGCCAGGAGTATGCAAGGAGAAGGCCTTGATGACGCGTAGGCCGATCTGTTGCACTTCCCGGCAAAACTCCGGCGATTCCTTTCCGTGAAGCTGAACGAAATCCAGTTGCCATACCGTCACTCTTTCCCGGATTCGCGGAAGGGAAGCATTGACAAACACTCCCACTTTCTGCACCGACTCTGGCAGGTATTCCGGTACGCCCGGTACATAGCGGGGAGAACCTTCATAGTCGATGAATCCCATCCAGTCGGCCCCTGTTTGCTCCACCTGACGGATGTTCTCCGCCACCCTCATGCCGCACACTTTGACAATCATAAGGCAAGAGCTTGAAGAAAGTCCGACAAAGCCTTTTCCGGTGAAGGCGTTTTCATGAAAGTTTCTCCCATCAGAAATCCCCTGAAACCGGCTTCACGCAATTGCCTGAACGTGTCGGGTTGCGAGATGCCGCTTTCGGATACCCACAGCAGTTCCTTCGGCAATTTCCGGGCCAGGCGGAACGAATTCTCCACATCCGTATGAAATGTGCCTAAGTTCCGGTTGTTGACCCCAATCAGGTCTACATGCTCGTGCAGGTAGTCGAGTTCCTTTTCCGTGTGTATCTCCAGCAGGACCTCCATCTCTAACTGATGGGCCAATTTTCCCAGGGCTTTACATTCGTCTACGGTCAGGGCGGCTGCAATCAGAAGCACCACATCTGCACCGGCCAGCTTGGCTTGATATAGCTGGTAGGGACTGACGATAAAATCTTTTCGTAGCACCGGAAGGTGTGTCAGTGGGCGGGCGGCTTGCAAATCTTTCAGGTTGCCGCCAAAGAATTTCGGGTCGGTCAGTACGGAGATGCCGGAAGCACCAGCACGCTCATAGCCGGGGACGATGACGGTCGGGTCTGCCTGTGGAGCAATATCTCCTTTTGACGGGGAGCGTCGTTTGAATTCCGCAATGATGCCCGAGGGCGATGCAGCCAGTGCCTGCTTCAGGCTTTTTGACGGACGTGGAGTACCCAACTGCTGGATGAGGAAGTCTTGAGATACAGCTTCTTCCTGAAGGGCAATTTCTGTGCGCTTATGGGCCACAATGGTATGTAAGATATCAGTAGTCATCGTTTGTTTATTGGTTAAGAGTAAGGAACTTGTGTAGAGTAGCTAGGGCTTTTCCGCTTTCGAGCGATTCTTTGGCCAGTGCCACGCATTCTTCTATTTTCTTTTGAGGCTCCAGTGCCTGGATGGCAAACGAGGCATTAATCAGCACACAGTCGGTCTGTGCCTTGCTGCCCTCATTATGCAGCACCCGGTCGAAAATGGCGGCCGCCTCTTCCGGGGTGTTTCCTCCGTAAAGTTCTTCCTGGCGTGCCATGGAAAAACCTAATTCCGAAGGACGATAGATGGTTTCGTAACGGTTGGTCATCACCTTGAACTCGTCGGTCAGCGAGATTTCATCGTATCCGTCCAGGTTGTTGACCACGGCAAACTGGATGCCGAGCTTCTGGAGCGTGTTGGTGTAAAGCCGCATCTGTGGGAGGTCGGCCACTCCTAACAACTGGCAGGCCGGATGGCAGGGGTTGACCAGCGGACCTAATAAATTAAATAAGGTACGTACGCCTAATGCCTTCCGCACGGGAGCCACGGTTTTCAGGGCCGGATGGAAGAGGGGAGCGTGCAGGTAAGCCATGCCGCATTGTTCGATGGAACGTTTCAGTTTGTCTGCGTCGTTTGTGAATTTTACGCCGTAGTGTTCCATGACGTTGCTGGCTCCGCTCACCGAAGTGGCTCCGTAGTTTCCGTGCTTGGCTACCCGGTAACCGGCTCCGGCCACGACAAAGCAGGCACATGTGGAGATGTTGAAGGTGTTTTTTCCGTCTCCTCCGGTACCCACGATGTCAATGGGATGAAATTCATGCAAGTCGACAGGTACGCAGGCCTGGAGCAGGGCATCGCGGAAGCCGACCAGTTCGTCCACCTTGACTCCGCGCATCTGGAAGGCGGCAAGCAGGGCGGCTGTCTGTGCTTCATTCATCTCACCACCGGTCATTCTCTGCATCAGCGTGCAGGCTTCTTCGCGTGTCAGCTCTTCGTGGTGGAATATCCGTTTCAGTATTTGTTTCATATTGTGTATCTAAGTTTTATGAGTGAGAAAATAGGGTTTTCTTTATTGATGGTGTATCCAGTTGCCCAGCATCTGTTTCCCTTCGGGGGTGAGAACGGATTCCGGATGAAACTGTACGCCTCGCACATCGAGTGTGCGGTGACGGAGTGCCATGATGTATCCTTCTTCACTTACGGCGGTTACCTCCAGGCAATCCGGGAAATCTTTTTGGTCGACTACCCAGGAATGATACCTTCCTACCTGTACGGTAGAGGGAAGTCCTTCGAACAGATAGTCCGTCGCAGTCAGGCTGACGGGACTTTGTATGCCGTGGAACACCTCATCCAGGTTGGTCAGCTTTCCTCCGTACACTTCGCCGATGGCTTGTTCGCCCAGGCAGACTCCCAATATCGGTTTCTTTCCGGCGTACCTGCGGATGACATCCAGCAGCAGGCCGGCTTCTTCCGGAACACCGGGACCGGGCGACAGCAGAATCTTGTCGAATTCCTCCAGTTCCTCCAGCCGGAACTGGTCGTTGCGTTTCACGGTGACTTCTGCTCCTAACTCTTTTATCGCATGACTCAGGTTGTACACAAATGAGTCGTAGTTATCGATGATGACAATTTTCATGGTGTGTTATATTTTTTCGGCCAGGAGAATGGCTTTTTTCAATGCTCCCAACTTGTTGTTTACTTCTTGTAGTTCATTGTTCTCGTCACTTTTGGCTACGATGCCCCCTCCGGCTTGGAACCAAAGCTCGTTGTTACGGCTCACGAAGGTGCGGATGGTGATGGCCTGGTTCAAATCGCCGTTCAGCCCGATGAAGCCGATGCAACCTCCGTAAGCCCCTCGGTTGTGCGGCTCTATTTCACTGATGAGCTGCATGGCCTTTACCTTGGGAGCCCCACTGAGTGTACCGGCCGGAAAAGTATCGATGAACGTTTTAATCGGGTCGGTTTCCTTGTCCAGTGTGCCGCTTACCCTGCTCACCAGGTGAATTACATGGCTGTAGTATTGCGGCTGTTTGTAGAATTCCACGTGCGTGTCGTGGCAATTCCGGCTCAAGTCATTCCGTGCCAGGTCTACCAGCATCACGTGTTCGGCATTCTCCTTCGGGTCGGCCAGCAGGGCTTCGGTCAGTGCGGCATCCGTCTTTCTGTCTCCACTTCTGCGGGTAGTGCCGGCAATGGGGTCGATGGTGGCCTTTCCCGCTTCAATCTTGCAATGCGTTTCGGGAGAGGAACCGAAAATCCGGAAACCGCCGAAATCAAAATAGAACAGGTAAGGCGAAGGATTGATGCTTCTCAATGCCCGGTAGAGGGTGAAATCATCGCCCTCATAGCGCTGGATGAAACGACGGGAAAGCACAATCTGAAACACGTCGCCTCTTTTGCAGTGGGCAATACCCTTGCGGATATTGGCCTTGTGCTCCTCGTCGGTCAGCGTACTGGTGGTGTCGCCCGTCGCCCGAAATGCGTAGGTGGTGTAGTTGCGGTTCAGTACCGCCTTCTCCACTTCGTCAATGTGGCTCGGCTCGTCGTTGCCCTGCAACTCCACCAACACCATCTCGCTCTGGAAGTCGTTGAACACAATCAGGTACTTGTAGAGAATGTAGAGAATCTCCGGCGCATCGTTCTTCGGGTCGCTGCTGTCTTTCACCGGAATCTGTTCGAAATAGCGGACGGCATTGAACGTGGTGTAGCCGTACACTCCTCCGTAGCGGGCATATTCTCCTTCCACCTGAAACTGTCTCAGGAAATACTGGAAAGCATCTTCCACCTGGAACTCGGGAGTGAGCGGACGTTCTTCACGGCTTTTGTCCGGAAAGACCGTGGTCACGATTCCGTGGTTTACGGAGAAACTGGCAATGGGGTTCAGTCCGATAAAAGAGCGGTTGTTTTCCACTCCGTGATAATCGGAACTTTCCAGCAGAATACTTTGCGGAAACAGGTCGCGCACCTTCAGGTACGTGCTCACAGGCGTATGCAAGTCGCCGGGCAGCGTTTTGTAGTGGGTGGTATAAGCAAATTTTTTCATGGCTTTTCTCGTTTAAAAAATTTCAGGGTTGTTTTTGTATTTCAGATAAGTGTCAATGTCTTTGTCACCTCTTCCCGACACGGTCAGCACCACGATGTCCGAGGGCTGGAACTTCACTTTCTCCAGTGCTCCTAAGGCATGGGCCGACTCCAGTGCCGGAATGATGCCTTCCAGTCGTGTCAGTTCGAAGGCAGCCCGCAGGGCTTCATCGTCATTGACTGCCAGCACGGTAGCTCTTTTCTGTGCGGCTAAGTTGGCATGCATGGGACCGATGCCGGGGTAATCCAGTCCGGCCGAAACGGAATACGGTTCCAGGATCTGTCCGTCCTCGTCCTGCATGACCAGGGTTTTGGAACCATGAATGATGCCCAGCCGGCCCAGCTGGATGGTAGCAGCCGACAATCCCGTTTCCACTCCCTTTCCTCCGGCTTCCGCTAAGATAATTTTCACCCGTTCATCGTCCAGGTAGTGATAGATGGTTCCGGCAGCATTGCTTCCTCCTCCCACGCAGGCCATCAGGTAGTCCGGATAGTCACGTCCTTCGTGTTCCATCAGTTGCTTTTTGATTTCTTTGCTGATGACCGACTGCAAGCGGGCTACCATGTCGGGGTAAGGATGAGGCCCCACCGTGGAACCAATCACATAGTATGTGTCCGCCGGATGGCAGCACCAGTCGCGTATGGCTTCGTTGGTAGCATCCTTCAGGGTCATGTTGCCCGAAGTCACGGCTTCCACTCTGGCCCCCAGCATCTGCATGCGTTCCACGTTTACCCGTTGCCGTTCTACGTCGGTCTTTCCCATGTAGACCACACATTCCATTCCCATCAGGGCACATACCGTAGCCGTGGCCACTCCGTGCTGTCCGGCTCCTGTTTCGGCGATAATGCGTTTCTTGCCCATTCTCCGAGCCAGAAGTACCTGACCGATGGCGTTGTTGATTTTGTGCGCTCCCGTATGGTTCAGGTCCTCCCGTTTCAGGTAAATCTTGCATCCGTATTTTTCTGACAAGCGTTGAGCAAGGTAAAGTGGTGAAGGACGTCCTACGTAGTCCTTGAGTAACGCATTATATTCTTTCTGGAATCCTTCATCTGCCAGCACCTTGCGGTAGGCATTGCGTAATTCTTCCACACAGCGATGGAGAATTTCCGGTATGTAGGCTCCACCAAAATCTCCATAAAATCCTTCCTGGTTTACTTGATAAGTTTTCATGAGTGTACTTGTATTAGGGGTGAAAAACAAAAAGGGCCGTCGTAAAGTTACGACAGCCCTTCTGTGATACTATTACTATTGAGGTATATACATGCGACTGAGTTCCCTTACGACCTTTGGAGTTGTAAGCGGCGCCACCAGAAGAATGTATTTACCGTAGAAAGATTCATAATGTTATTTTTCTTGTTTTTTTATTGTTTCACTCGCAAAGGTAACCATTAATATGAAAACGCCAAACAAATGGATGGAAATTTTTCAATTTTTCCTATCTTTGTTCCACATTTTAAATCTTGCTATATAATAAGGTATGGAAGAGTTTCGACTGGACGGTCTGACCGTCAAAGAACATCTGCTGATACTGGCGGAAGAGGGAAACCGCAAGTTTACCGAGGGACTTCACCCGGGGGTGGAACATGTGTTGGGCATTCGTTTGCCGGCGTTGCGGAAACTGGCTGCAAGGATTGCCAAGGCAGACTGGGAGCGCTACTTTGACACAGCCGATGGGTTTTATATGGAAGAACGCATGTTGCAAGGCATGGTGTTGGGATGCATCCGCCCCGACGAGGATGTGGAAGTCTATCTTCACCGTGTGACACGTTTTGTGTGGATTATCAACAGCTGGTCGGTGTGCGATACGTTTAAGTTTGGAGGAGGAAAAGCTTTTATCCGCCGTAACGAGGCGCGGCTTTGGGAATACCTGAAAGAATGGATGAAAGCATCGGGTGAATATGAGGTACGTTTCGGCGTAGTGATGGGAATGAGTTATTTCTTGGATGAAGCTCACCTGGATGAGTACCTTTCTCTGCTCGACGGGATTCGTCATGAGGGATATTATGTGCGCATGGCTGTGGCCTGGGCACTTTCATTCTGTTTTGTCAAGTTTCCGGAACAGACCATGGCTTTTCTGCGCCATTGCCATCTGGACGATTTTACTTTCCGTAAGACTATTCAGAAAATCGGTGAGTCTTACCGTGTGAGTGAAGACATGAAAAAGGCTGTCAAGGCATTGAAGCGCTGACAGCCTTTGCTGTTATTTAGACAGCTTGCTTATTTCATGATAAATTTCACGGCAGCCCAGTTGTGCTTTTCGCGGTGATGCACGTATTCCATGCCCAGACTCTCTGCTTTTTCGCGCAGCACCGGAATGTCTTCCGTATAGAATCCGCTGATGTACAGTTCCGAACCTTTCTTCATGCAAGCCGCATAAGCCGGCATGTCCTGCAGCAGAATGTTGCGGTTGATATTGGCTATCACTACATCAAAAGGTTCCCGTCCGTTCAGCAGGGAAGCATCTCCCAGTTCTACGGTGATATTGGAAATGCCGTTCAGGGCAATGTTGTCGCGCGAGTTGTTCACACACCAGTCGTCAATGTCGATGGCAGTCACCTTACCGGCTCCTCTCATGCTGGCCAGAATGGCCAGGATAGATGTGCCGCATCCCATGTCGAGCACCGATTTGCCTTTCAGGTCAGCTTCCAGCAGTTCTCCTAAGATAGAGCTGGTGGTTTCATGGTGTCCGGTACCGAAAGCCATCTGCGGATTGATGACGATGTCGTATTCGGCCTTCGGGTAATCCTTGTGGAAGGTACTGTGAATCACGCAGCGGTTGTCGATGACGATGGGCTGGAAGAAATTCTTCTCCCATTCCTCGTTCCAGTTCTTGTCTTCCGGCTCCGTGATGGAATAACTGATGCTTGCGCCGGGTATCGGAAAATCTTCTACCACTTGCTGGAGTGCAGCTTCGTCAAACTGGCTCTGCTGGATGTAGGCCTTCATGCCGTTTTCACATTCCACGAAACTTTCAAAACCGATGTCGGCTGTCAGTCCCGATAATACATCTGTGATAGTTTCATTGCACGGCTGTGCGGTAAAGGTCACTTCAAAATATTTCATACGTATGCGAGTTTAATAGAATGTCAGACAAATGTACGTAAAATCATTGACATTATAATGCTTGTTGGCTAACTTCTTTATGTTGCTAAAAAGTGCGTTAGTGACAGGCTTTTTTGCGGAAATATGTTTGTCATATTGAAAAACTCTCTAACTTTATGCCCAGAAAATGCTTGCTGAGGGTGGATAAATGCTCCCCGTCTGCTTGCTAGTCAACGAACCTATGAACAAGTAAATACATGTGATGATGAAAAGCACATTCCGTATGCTGCAATGCGGTATTCTTGCTGTCGCGTGGCTTCTCTCCGGATGCAACAGCGATATTTTTGTTGACAGATTCCTGTCGTCAGAACCTTCTGTGTCCTTATCCGAAACAGAAAAAGAAGTAACTGTTTGCTTTGAAGCAGACAACTGGGACATTCTGGGTATAGAGAATATGAGAGAAGGGGTGGATGTGTCTGCCACAGATCTGGAAGGAAAAAACTCCAAATATCTTCCTTTTGAGGAAGGAGAAACCGGCATTGTGTATTGTAAGAATACGTTCCTGGATTTTCGTATAGAAAAAAGAAACGGTAATGAGTTACATTTTATTTCCGGTGAGAACCTCTATGACCAGCCGTTTGAAACATTTGTCAGGGTGGGCAACCGTTATGAAGAGAAGGTGATTCGCGTGTCTTTTTCTCCTACCCGTAAATATCAGATAGACAGTGTGGCATACGACTGGAGTCAGTTTTCTTCCTTCGATTACATGCTGGAACCCGTAGAACAGGTGGAAGTGAATACCCTGAATGCCAGTAGCCCCGCCACATTGTATTTTTATCCTTATAAAAATTCAGCCCGTATCGTGGAGTTTTACATGCAGTATGGCGGCTGGGGAGGAGATGAAAACGATTTACGGAAGTTGCTGGGCGATGCTGCTTCCCAGGTGGAGATTCCGGATATCGTGAACGGCACACCGGGATTGTATGGCACGAAGGTCTCTTTCCGTCATCATGAACAACGGCTGGATGCGGGGCTCGACAAGGAGTTGAAGGTATCGAAAACGGTAGAGGCTGGCAAGCACGTACGTCTGGAAGTGTATAATGGAATAGAGCAGTATAACGTACCTTATAAGGCCTATCTTTCCAACTCGCTGACCGGAAAGAAGCTGGTAATTTCCGGTACGCTTTCCAGCAAGAAACCGTTTAAGTATTTAATCATTCCTATTGCAATTACTGATGAAGATAAATAGACTTGCAGTCAGACTGTGCATGTGTGCGCTTGTATTTTTCCGTGCACTTTCTCTCTATGCCGATGGCAAGGACAGCCTTTCCCGAAAAATGATTCACATGGCAGGCATTGATGTCAAGCCGGCTTATATTTTCCCTACGCATGAGTTTTTTGCCGGAAACAATGCCACGTTTGCTCCCATCCGGAAAAATCTGTCGGTGCATTTGAAGTATGGGTTTAAGTTTGCGCCAGACTCTTATTTCGGCCGAATGTATCCTCATGCCGTACAAGGAATCGGGGTGGGGTATAACACATTTTTCCATTCTTCCGAATTGGGGAATCCCTGGTCTGTATATGCCTTTCAGACCTCGCGCATAGCCAGTCTTACTCCCCGGTTGTCACTGGACTATGAATGGAATTTCGGAGCTTCCTTCGGATGGAAGAAGTTTGATGTGGAGTCGAATCCCTACAACAGAGTAGTAGGTTCCAAAATGAATGCGTACATTCACCTGAGTTTCCTGTTGAACTGGCAGCTGGATGCGCAGACGAACTTACGGGCAGGAATCGGTGCAACGCACTTTTCAAACGGGAATACCGGTTATCCCAATTCGGGAGTGAACACGCTGGGAGCCACTATCGGTCTTACACGTTATTTCGGAGGAGGATCGCGTGCTGCGCTGGCAGATGCCTCTTCCGGCCTTGTTCGGCGTCCGCCTTTCAAACCCTACGTCAGTTACGACCTTATCGTGTACGGGGCCACCCGAAAGAAAGGGGTGTTTCCGGAAGGCGGAGACCCTGTGCTAGTGCCTGGTTCGTTTGGTATCCTCGGACTGAATTTTACGCCAATGTATAATTTCAGCCGTTACTTCAGAGCTGGTGTGTCGGTCGATGCACAGTACGATGAAAGTGCCAATATTTCCAATTACATAGCCAATAGTGTGGGGCAACCCGATACAGAGACCATCAAGTTCTATCGTCCTCCTTTCCGCGAACAGTTTGCCGTAGGGCTTTCCGTGCGGGCAGAGGTTGTGATGCCGATATTCTCTATCAATCTGGGTATCGGTCGGAATGTCATTTGCAAAGGAGCTGACACCGATTCATTCTATCAGATACTGGCTTTGAAAACCGATATCACCAAGAATCTTTTCCTGCATGTGGGATATCAGTTGCATGACTTTAAAGACCCCAACAACCTGATGCTGGGGTTAGGGTTCCGGTTTAATGCAAAAGGAAGGGAATGAGCATCCCTTCACTTTCTGCTTATTGCGCAGCTTTTAAAGCCGCTTCGTAGTCCGGTTCGTGAGAAATGTTTTCTACCAGCTGGGTATAGTTTACCTTTCCATTCTCATCTACCACGATGACTGCACGGGCCATTAAGCCTTCCAGAGGTCCGTCGGCCAGCCGGAGACCATAGTGCGTGGCAAAATCATGGCTGCGGAATACAGACAGCGGAATGACATTGTCCAGCCCTTCGGTAGAACAGAAGCGTGATTGTGCGAAGGGCAAATCCATGGACAGGCATAACACGACCGTGTTTTCCAGTCCTGCGGCCCGGGCATTGAACTGCCGTACCGACAAGGCACATGTCGGCGTATCCAGACTGGGGAAGATGTTCAGTATCACTTTCTTTCCTTTGAAATCGGATAAACTTACTTCTTTCATCTTTGCATTGACAGCACGGAAATCGGGCGCTTCTTGTCCCACCTGAATCATTGGTCCTGAGGTATGTGCTTCTACTCCGCGACAAATCACGGTTTCACCTTTTTCACCTTGCAGGTCACTGGCTTGTGCTCCTGCAGCGGCACGAACCGGCATCAGTCCCATCATCCATATTGCCGCCATCCACAAAATTGTACTGATTTTTTTCATGTTGAAATAGTAAGGGGTTAGGGCGCTAAAGATACGGATATTTTTCTATTCTGCCATACTTGCATGACTTACCTTTGCTAAAATGTTCTGTTCTCTTTCGCAAATTGTCAATATTTTTTCTAAGTTTCCAGCGCGAAACTGTATGTTTTTCATGGGGAAAACGTTCGTTTTTGCGGTGAGAAACCTATGTTTTATGGTGGAGAAACATACAAGTCGCTTTTTCTTATTACATTTTATTCCATTGTTTTTTGATTTTTTACTTCGTGTTCTAAAAAATGTGTATAGTTAAGTATTGGTAACCGAATCACCAAAGAAAAGATAGCGTATAATCTCAATTTTGAATCGTTCGGTTGCTTTCTATGGGCAGTCGGGTGACAGTTACATACTGGAAAGACTGCTGCTGAAATGCGATAATAGTATTTATGCCTATGAAATCACAGAATTACTTCGTTTGCATTAGATTGTTTCACGGTAACATGATGAGGCACAAGATTCTCAGCTGGGAGCGTATGGAGCCGTGACTGGTATTGCCATTTATGTGTTCGAAAAAGAAATGGTATTGTTTGGTTTTCTGCTTATGTTTGGCATTCGGAATATTGCTGCGAATTGTCATAACTAAGAAATATCCGATATAGTTGCTGTCTAATGCTCTTGTCAAAGAATTATATTTCTTTCGTTTGAATTTGAGTAAAAAAGAAAGTTTTTCATTGTCCTTATCATAATTTGTAAAATTGATGTATGGATAAAAGCAGTATTTTTAGTTTTTTGTATTTCTATTAATACAGATCTTAGTATTGAAATTAAATATTTCTGTATGATAGTAAATTGTAGGATTTTATATTTCGGAGTTATTGTAAGATATTTTATTTTTTTTGAGTAGTGCTAGCAAGTTTTTAATAGTGTTATTTTATATTTTATTGATATTTTTACAATAAATAACCGTTCATTGTTGACGGGGTAAGTTTTATAAGCTAAATTTGTAATAATAGAGCGCATATATAATAAACTAATTATATAGTATTAGTTGAAATAGATAATAAATGAGATAAATAGGGTGAATCATGAAACAAATCTTACTATGTTGTATGTTGCTTATCAGTGTTTCATTGTCGGCTCAAAAATTGACTGTGAAAACGAATCTGCTTTATGATGCGACGGCTACTGTTAATTTAGGGGTGGAAGTCGGGCTGGCTCCAAAGTGGACGTTCGATTTATCTGGTAATTATAATGGATGGACATTCAGCAACAATAGGAAATGGAAACATTGGCTGGCACAGCCAGAGTTACGTTACTGGTTCTGTGAGCGTTTTAACGGTCACTTTTTAGGCTTTCATCTTGTGGGAGGAATCTACAATATTGGAAATATTGATGCCGACTTCAAGTTGTTTGACACAGATTTTGGCTCGCTGAAAGATCATCGTTATGAGGGCTGGATGGTTGGAGGCGGTATAGGCTACGGTTATCAGTGGCTGCTGTCCAAACATTGGAGTCTGGAGGCCGAAATAGGTCTCGGGTATATTTATACTCGTACTGATAAATATGAATGTGTGCATTGTGGGGAAAAATTGAAAGATGACGAACCTCATCATTACATTGGTCCTACAAAGGTGGCTTTAAGTGTTATTTATGCGTTCTAAAAGTTTGAGGAGACATGCTATCATGAAAAGAAATTTATTACTGTTCGGTCTATTGGGTTCGGTTACTTTGTGCGTGGCCGATGTGTATGCTCAGCAAACTTTGCAGAGCGGAGCTGTGGTGACAGAGTCTGCCATTACACGACAGCGTGACAGTGTGACGGTTAGTATGACGATTGATATTTCTGAAATACAAGTAAAATCTCAGAACTCCATTTTGTTGCATCCACGATATATTCAGTCTGATGGAGTCGGTAGTGTTTATTTGCCTCCGGTTGAAGTGATGGGGCGTACGCGTCACATTTATTTTCAGCGTAATCCTGATGCGGTTTATTCTGATGAAGTATATTGTAGTGTCGTAAAAAAAAGTAAGGAGACACAGGTTGTTCATTATAAAGTGACTTTGCCTTATGTGGAATGGATGGATCATTCCCGTTTGCAAATAGTAGAAGATTTGTGTGGTTGTGGCAAGGTGTCTCCTGGAGCACTTTCTAATTTGACAGAGGCTGATGTGTCTTTTGAACCTTATCTGGCTTATGTAGTTCCTGAAGCCGAGGTCGTTAAGTCGCGTGACTTGAGCGGCTGTGCTTATTTGGATTTTCGTTTGAACCGTACGAATATTGATCCTGGTTACAGAGAAAATCCAGTGGAGTTGAAGCGTATCATTTCTTCTATTGATACGGTTAAAAACGACAAGGATTTTACTATTACTTCTATTGAATTGTGCGGATATGCTTCACCGGAAGGTAGCTATCAGTTAAACGAACGGCTTGCCAAAGGTCGTACGAATGCTTTGAGAAATTATCTTATTGATAAATATGGGTTTACTGACTCTTTTATTAAGTCAAGTTATGAACCTGAGAATTGGAAAGGGTTAGTAGAATATCTTCGGTCGTCGAATCTTTCAGATAAGGAGGCCATTTTAGCATATATAGAAAATGGACCTTCTGATGTGGACGTAAAAGAACGTCAGATGCAGATAAAATTTCCTGATTCTTATGAGGAGTTATTGAAAAACTGTTATCCGGGGCTTAGACGGACTAATTATCGTATTAATTATGTGATAAAAAGTTTTAATTTGGAAGAAGCAAAAAAATTAGTAAGAACGGCTCCTCAACGTCTTAGCCTTCAAGAAATGTTTGCTGTGGCACAAACTTACGAGCCGGGATCAGATGATTTTAATTATGTATTTGATGTGGCCGTAAGAATGTATCCACATGATGATACCGCTAATATAAATGCGGCAAACGCTCTGCTTGAACAGGGAAGGGCAAAAGAAGCTCTTGTATATCTGGATAAGGTGAAGTCTGATTCCCCTCAAGTGGAAAATGCACGTGGAGTGGCTTGCATTTTACTCAAGGACTATGAAAATGCCCGGTTGCATATCGGTAAAGCTTTAGAGGGTAAGCTTCCTGAAGCTCAACATAACATGAACTTTTTGAAATAATTAAGAATAGAGTTGAATTTAATTTTTATGACTATGAAATGGTATAATTTTTTTAAGTTTTTTAGTTGCGGCGGGGATGTTTAGTGCTTGCAATGATGACTTGGGAAATAGTGGAAACGAGAATGGTGATACATCTTCATCTGGAAGCGGGTATGTAAAAATTGCAATTAATCTGCCAACCACTTCTGGCTCTTCTTCAAGGGCAAATGACAATTTTGACGGTGGCTTGCCCGCAGAATATAAGGTTAACGATTTGATTTTGGCTCTTTTCTATGGAACAGATGAAACTTCTGCTACATGTAAATGGGCAAAGAATTTGACGAATTCTTTGGATTTCTCAACCCCCGGTACTGCAACGGATAATGTTACGACTCGGTCGGATTACATGATTAGTGATGTTCCAAAACCGGGCACAGACCAAAATGTATATGCGCTTGCCATTGTTAACAATTCCGGATATTTTGGAGTTTCCGGAGCTGACTTGACGTATGGTGTGGCTGGAACTCTTGCTAAGTTTACAGGAAAATTAACAGACTTGTTTGCCAATGCATCGGTTACGGATTTGAGTAAAATTGCTTCTACTGACAATGGAGGTAATTTTATGATGACTAATGCGCCTATATCTGATAAAGTTACTGTAACAAGCGGAACGGCTGGGTGGGATCCTCAGATTACTACTTTGGTGAAGTTAGATGTATACGATGATGAACCTTCAGCAGAGAGTGCTACTCCGAATCCTATTTATGTGGAACGTGTAGCTGCAAAGGTTAATGTGAAGATTAATAGTAGTAATAATATATTGACGGTAGGAGATGATGGTACTGATCCTGGAGCTACAGTAGAATTTGGAGGATGGGTTTTACAAAATACCAACAAAAAAAATTATCTGGTGCGTAATGTGGTTGGTACAGGTACCCCTGCGGCTTGGAACGAATGGATTGGTTATTTTAATACTGGTGCTACGGATGGTGGCTATAACCGGTTTGTTGGGAAGGTTGTTGGACCGTATCGTACATATTGGGGCATTGATCCGAATTACAATACCGTACTTGCAGATGAAGCTTTGGTTGAGAACTTTAATATATGGACTAATGTCTCTGCTTCAATTCCATGGATAAATCCGGCGAATAATGGAACTCAGCTAGGCAGTGAACCTGTAGCTTATTGTGCAGAGAATACAACGGCTGCCAAGGTTATGCAGCATGACCAGCTGACGGGGGTATTGCTGAAAGCTACTTTTATACCTAGCGGAAGTCAGAAGGGAGATAATTTCTTTATTTGCAATGATGTTTCTAGTATCTATAAAGAAGCACAAATTATTCAAGCGTTTACTGTGGCTTTGCATAATGCAGGGTTAGGATTGGCTTCTGGTGAAACGCTGAAGTTGAAAGACGGTGCAAAGGCTGCCACTATAAAAGATGTTGCGGGGCTGCAAGCTGTATTTGAAATAACGGGAGGTGCAACGGGATTGTCTGAGGAACGTGCTGAAGCTATTTTAGCAGAATATAATCCTATTAAATTCTATGAAGGTGGAGTGACCTATTATTATTCTTCTTTGATTAAGCACTTCGGTGATGAGTACACTCCGAAAGGAAAGGAAATCGTAAGCCTGGATGACTATACCGATAATGATCATTTAGGACGTTGGGGCGTAGTACGCAATAACTGGTATGAATTGGTTATTAATTCTGTGGATGGTCCTGGTGAACCGGAAATACCGGACTTACCGAAAGACCCTGCAGATAAGGAGCATCGTTATATTAACTGTACAATTAATATCCTTTCTTGGGCAAAACGCTCGCAAGGGGTAGATTTGTAGTTTATTTGATGTCAGTTCTTTAGCTTATTCTCATGAGGATGCTTCCATTGTAGCCAGTGTCGCTTTTGGGAGCATCTTCGTGAGGAATAATATAAATCTTTACAGATAAAATAGTTTTTTATGAAAACATGGTTTAAACATACAATGAAGATTTCCTTGCCGATGTTCCTTTTGACAGGTATGGCTTTTTCGTCATGTACGGACCTTATATTTGATGATCGTGAAGGTTGCGACAGGGGAGTATTCATAAATTTTAAGTACGACTATAATCTTCAGCGTGCAGATATGTTTGCCGATCATGTAGGAGAAGTAACTTTGTATGTTTTTGATGAGCAGGGAAACTATGTAACTAGCCAGAGTGAGGGAAATGAAGGAGATTATTTGCCGCTTAAGGATAAAGACTATTCCATGTATCTGGATTTGCCTGACGGAAAGTATCGTTTCATTGCACTTGCTTCTCAGAGAAAATATGAGGACCTTCTTGATGAAGAAGGGGCAAAGTTCATACGGACGGATTTGAAAGAGGAAAGTCGTATGGAAGATTTGCAGATAACACTTGACTACCGGACAGAAGCTGACAATAAAGTATATATAGCTCACAAAAACATGCCGCTTGATACGTTGTGGCATGCCATGTCTGATGTTCCTGTTGAGATTTCTCAAGGACAGTTTGTTTACCAGACTTTGTCGCTGGTGAGAGACACCAAATATATCAGTGTCACCCTGAGAGATATTGACAGACCGAACGTGATGGATATCAATGACTATGAACTTTATATTACGGGAGCAAATGTACGACTGAATCATGATAATTCTGCCGATAACAGCATGAGGGCAGTATGTACTCCGTATGTTACTTGGAATACGCAAGATCCTGAGATAAGCGGTAATACTGCTGTGGGCAATATGGGACATGCTGATTTTATGACTTCACGCATATTTGTACATGAAAATGTGGCAGATGACGAAGTGCTGATAGTGCGTAACAGGCAGACTGGAAAAGTGGTAATTGAGGTGAATTTGCCTGATTTGCTCAGCCGTTTGTGCAATTACGATGAATTACACCGTTATTCAAAACAAGAATTTCTGGATCGTGGTTATGATTATAATCTCTCCTTTTTCCTTTCAGGAGATAGTTGGAGTTATGTCAATGTTTCCATTGGAGTACTGGGCTGGAGCAAACGAGTGCAAAATATTGCGTTGTGAGATTTTGTGAAGAAATAACGTATAAGAGAAAGAGAGTTATCTGAAAGATGTTCAAGAAATTAATATTCAATATAGGCTGGATGGTGCTGTTGGTTTTGACAGGCTGTCGTAATGCGTCTCCTTATGCAGAAGATCCTTCTTTGCACGAGGAAACGATAAAGCTTGCTCTGGATATTACAACCAGGGCAGAAACGGATGAAGCTCCTGATAATTTTCATTTATGGATCTATAATGGGGGCAAGCTAGTTAAATATATAAAAAATAATCCTCAATGGACTACGGCTCCTGAAGTAGGGGTGGATTTAAAGGCTACTTTGGAAACTGAGGTTAATGCTGAAAATGGAGCGGTACTTAATTTCTATTTGTTGTTGAACGTAGACAACCTGACATCGCCGGAAAGCTTAACTCCATCTCAATTGAAAGAACTTATGTTTGAGCTTGCTGCTTCTTATGACGGAGATAACAAGGTCCCAATGAGTGGTATAAAAAATATATCGGTTGTTGCGGGGCAGGAGGAATATTCATTGAGTATTGATGCTGTCAGATCTGTAGCAAAAGTGGATATTTATTGCACGAGAGAATCTGATATAAGCACATTGTCTGTAAATGAGATTTCTCTTCATCAGGTGCCGGAAAAAGGTTATTTGTTCGGAAACTCAGGTTCGTTGGTCGGATCACTGTCGAGGATATTATTTACATCGTCTGAGGGTAAGGAGATAACTACCAAGTTATCTAAAACGGAAGCACCTGATAGCGGAAGCTTTGAAGCTTATAAAGAGAATTTTACTCAAATGACTTTGGAACAGCCTTATCTTCTTGAAAATCTGGCGGGGGGGAATAACCTTCAGGTGAAAATCTACAATCAGACACTCGTAGATGAGAAATCGAGGTATTATATAATGTTGACTTATACGCTTGGGGGTATCAACTATACATCAAGGGTTTATTTGTCAAAGATAGAACGAAATGCATGGTATTCAATTTTCATACGAATAAGTGCAAGAGGAGAAATTAGTGTAAAAGATGTGAATTGTGAAGTACTACCGTGGGAAGGGAAAGAAATGGATATTCCAGCTTTTGAATAGAATAGAAAGATGAGGGAGGATATGAAATGAAAAGAATATTGCATACATTGACAAAAGGTTTGCTTATAATTGGGATAATGTGGCTGGCTATGGCGAGTTGCAGGGAAGACGATTTGGTGAAAAGAAGTAGTGTGGTGGAAGGACAGCCTATAACTGTGACAATGAAGTTTTCTTCTGCCGTGCCTTCGGATGTGGTGGTAACCCGTGCCGATGACAATTCCTTTTCAAATTTGTCCAATCTGATAATTTTTATTTATAATCATACTACGGGTGAATATGAGCAAATTGTTTCTTCGATGTCGGGAAGTTTAACTTTTTCTTCTGCCGGCGATAATCTTTATGCTGCGACGTTTAATACAACTTCTGGTGCTAAAGATTTATTGGCAGTAGCTAATACAAGTTCTGTGGCTGAAGATGGAGGCTTTTGGGAAAATCTTTCTTATTTAGGTACACTTGCACAGACTTCTTCTTTTGAAGAGTTGAAAGAGGCAGTCATTCATTTGAGAAATGAATTAAGAACACAAAATACGGAAATTCAACCGATACAAATTGTATCTTCTTCGCAGATGCTTATTTCTGGATGGAACACGGGAGTCGTTTTTTATACGGATGGAAGTGTGTCCAGCTATGGAGATTATGGGGATGCAGCTAAAAATGTTGTTGTAAGGATGGAACGCGCAATGGCACGGATTTCGTTTAATATCGAGGCTGCCCCAGAAGGTGCTAGTGGTACTTTTACACCGACTTCTTATCGGGTTTATAATATCCCTGTGAATAGTTTTCTGACAAATATGAAT
The DNA here is from genome assembly GCF_000187895.1 of Phocaeicola plebeius DSM 17135. Classification (GTDB taxonomy): domain Bacteria; phylum Bacteroidota; class Bacteroidia; order Bacteroidales; family Bacteroidaceae; genus Phocaeicola; species Phocaeicola plebeius. The sequence continues at coordinate 182,145 of NZ_DS990134.1, forward strand.
ACGGCTGATCCTCAAAAAACAAACCCAGAAGATGGATTTGAATTTATAAATTATGTAGCGACAAATATAGGAACTGCGAGTGGAGGAAGCTATTCATTTAGTTTTTATATGCCAGAGAATGTGTATGATGAGGTTCTTCATGAAAATAAGAATTTGGAGTATAATGACCGTGATAGATGGGATTCATCAGGAGACAATACCAGTGCTCTTCCTGGAGAAAAAAAGTGGATATATGCTCCACAAACTAGCACATTTGTGGTAATTTCTGGAAATTATTCTGGTACCATGACTGATAAAGATACTGGAGAAACAACTTCTTATGTGGGAAACGTGGAATATACTGTTCATTTAGGCGATTTTAGTTCTAAAACAGGAAATTATAGCAACTTTTCTGTAGAACGTAATTGTAGTTATACCTACAATCTGACCGTATTGGGGGTCAATAACATTATTGTAGAAGCAACTAAGGAGGAGGATGAACTGCAACCTGGGGCAGAAGGAGAAATATTTGATAATACGCATACCGTATATAATTATCAATTGGATGCTCATTATGAGCAAGTATATTTGGAGTATAATCTTACGAATATTGCAGGTGGATTGATTAAAGGATTATCTGATGGACAGACATTGGATGATGCCATCGCTGATAATTTAATTTTGCTTATCCAGTCTGAAGCCATGGATTATACCCATACGGGAGAAGATTATACGGTGCGCAACAAACGTGGTACATTGAAACCTTATAAGCTTTATGCGGATGCGGTTCGTAATAATCAAGACCCTGCTAGTATTAAAGAAAATATTTTGGAAGGGGCCGGGATAGGCAACTTCCCAACTAAAGGTTTTGATTACAGATGGATTGAATTCTGGCCTCAGAAAGAAAAAGAAACCTTAGCTTCCTATCCGGGGGTTTCTGAATGGAGTCGTGAAGATTTGTCGGGTTTGGTCAAAGATGCAAATTATGTATATGGAGGACAACCCACAGAAGATAGTAAACGTTTACTCGACGTTTATGATATCGTTGTAGCTATGGGAAAAGTAGTGAAAAAAATATATATGGGTGAAAGTCTTGATAATTCTATAGATGCGTATAACGAAGATAGGATAATTGTGACTAAGAATGATAATGGTGAATATGTAGCCCGTTTTACGGCTTTTGTCAATGAATATTATTATTACAAACATCCTTTGACTCATTCAGGAATTACCACATGGAATGTGATGACAAACAAAATACCTCGTGAGATGATTATTGCGATGAGTACTGATATTTCGCCAGATGGAAATAGTTCTTTCAGCCGGCTTCATTCGTATATCTCGCAGTTGTGTATGCAGACCTTTTACAATACTCGTAGTGTGCAGCTGAATGGTTTTGGCATTGAGACTTATAATGAAACACCTCTTGTTAAACCATTCCGACCGGTAGGGCTTTCTACTATTCCAGATGAAACCTTGGATGATTCTGACGGACGTTTTAATCAGCTGACTTTGTTGGGAGCGAATACAGAGGAGAATGGAATCCTTGTATATAATTTAGATGAGAAGTGGGATGCATATGTTAATGTGGCATTTAATGGCTGGACTTCAACTGTATCTACTGACCATAAGTCCCATAAATTGGTAAAAGCTTATCCTGAAGCTACGAAGGGGGCTTATGCTGCTTGTATGTCACGTAATCGTGATTTAAATGGAGATGGTAAAATTCAGGATAGTGAAATCCGGTGGTACTTGGCTTCGCTAAATGAATATATTCGTATGGGAATTGCTTCACGCGCCATTTCTAATGCTGCCCAACTTTATATAGGTGATAAGAATGAAATGACAGCACAGAGGTATCCTAATGATTATTTGCCCGAGGGTTCCATTTTTTATACTAGTAGTTATGGTTATAAGGATACGAAAAACAAGCGAGTTTATTGGGCTGTAGAGAAAGGTTCCTATGGTGCCGAGAATACTTATTATAGTGGGGAATTACCTATACGGTGTGTGCGCGTGTTGCCGGCGATAGAATCGGGAGTGCAAGATGTCACTACAGTCAGTGGTGTAATAGCTGCTTCTACTGTAGATAAAATTGATGGCGAAGGATTGCGGCCTACTGTATTGAAATTTAAAGATAAACTGGTTGAAAGTTTGTACCGTGAACGTATCCCAAGTGGCTCATTAGCTTCTCATAATGAAGATGAAGCTGAAAACTCTTTTTATGAGGGTATTTTTGTTGCTAAAGAGAATCTTAAGGATTCTTATCGATTAGGATATCTTATAGGTTTTAAAGGAATTGTAGATGGTATAATGTATGATGGTACGAAATTAGATCCTTGCAGCAATTATAGTGAGACTTATAATGGCGTGACATATCGAAATTGGCGTATGCCTAATTTGGTGGAACTTTCAGCCTTGGATGCAACAGGAGTGATAGAATCTAAATCCAGTACCGCATGTTGTACTCAATTTAGTAACATAAATGTACGGTATGGCTTTGTGTTGGAGGATCGTATATTTTGTCCAGGAGGATGGAATAAAGAAAATCAAGTTAATAATTTTTATCATGTGCGTTGTGTGCGTGATGTACCCGAAGGATATTTTACAACTGTTAATCCATAGTGTGAATATAGTGAGGTTGAGTATTTTAGGTTAAAGTAGCTTGTTTATATGACGAAGTTTTCCTTTTTCTGCATTTTTATATATCTGTTGACATCTTGTCAGATGAAACAAAGTTCCTCTTCCGTGTCGTCTTTTTCATCAGATGATACGGTAGCTGTTCAGATGCAAAGATTTCCTTTCCCGGAAATTCCTGTTACTCTGACAGATCCAGAAGATCGTAAGGCTTGGTTGCTTACTCATTATTGGACGCTGTTCAATTTTGCCGATACAGCCTTGGTGAACAATCGCGATGTGACGGAACAGGGATTTGTAAATTTTGTGGCTTTACTGGTGGACGGATCTACTTCAGAGCAACTCATACGGGAAAGTCTGACACAATGGTGTTCGCGATTTATGATTGAAACGCATGCTTGTAAGGTCTTGATGCAGATAGCAGATGATTATTTATATAATCCTAATTCACCTTTTTATAATGAAAAACTGTACAGCTTATATTTGGAAGCGGTACTTGATGAACTTCCGAAAGAGGATGTAAGATGCTCGACACTCAATTTTAAGCTAAAATTGTTGAAACGTAATAATCCAGGCGATAAGGCTATGAATTTTACTTACTATTTACCTGATGGCACACGCTGTACTTTGGCCGCCACGCCGGTGAAAGGTGACCGTTTATTGTTGGTGTTTTATGATTCTGAATGTGAGTCATGTCATGCTGTATTGCAGCAAATGTCGGATGATGTAACCTTAGCTAAGGAAGTGAAGGAAGGTCTGATAAGTGTATTGGCTATTTACACAGAAGGGAATGATGAGGTATGGCGTAAAGCCTTACCTAGTATGCCTAAGGAATGGATTATAGGAACCGATCATGAAGCTGTGAAGACTGGTGCATTGTATGATTTGAAAGCTATGCCTTCGCTTTATTTATTGGATGGTCAGAAACGAGTGGTATTAAAGGATGTCAGTTTTGAACAGTTGAGTACTGCCATAAAGCGAGGATAAAAACTTTCAGTATACTCCGCTATTCGTAAGTTTATATATGCTGAAAGAATGCAGTTGAAGAGTATCATTCCAAGTTTCCTCAGAACAATCCGGCCCGGGGTGTTTAACGCATCATTGAACAGATAAATTTTAAAGGACCTTACCTTAAGTATTCTCCTAAAGGTTGTTCTGCGACCATCTACGCATAATGCTTCGGATTCTTATCTATGCTTATTTCTGTAATATCTATTTCAGTCATCGCATAGAAAAGTTCTGTCTTAATGATATTTACCGGCAATGTGGCTCCTGAGCATAATACCATCAATTGTTTCCGAAGCAGTCGGTTAAAGGATGTGCTGAAGACAGTTCTCGCCACCATTGTAAGAAGCAATTTTGGATGTTGCTTGTACCGACGGGACGAGGATGGAAACGAACTACTTATATGCGTTCAGCCATGGTATTAAAACCTTCATAAAATACAACTATTTCCATCAGGAACAGAAAAGGAACTTCAGGAATGACCGTTTCTGTCTGCTAACTTCTAGTATAATGTCCGATGGGCCAGAGGATGGAAAGGCTCTCTGATGTAAGATAGACGATAGACAACGGCTTTGAACAGACTATCTCTAGATACAGGATACAGAATTGTAGTGGCTGTCCGTTGATATAGGAGAAGGTCGGAAGGTTTGTACAAGTGAATTACCGGTTGAGGAAAATCAAGGAAAGGGTACGCAAGGAGCTCCTCTTTGCGGAAGGTCTTAAGTTCCGCGGTCAGCGGTCGCAGGATTTGGAAACCGTATTGGGGAATTTCAAGAACAGCAAGCACTTCAAGAGGTTTTATCTTTGTGGGCTGAAGAAAGTAGAATTTGAATTTGGCCTGCTGGTCATAGCGCGTGACTTATCAAAAGCAGTTTTTAGGAGGAAATTGGCGGTAAAAAACATTTGTAGCGATGAAATTAGCAAGTGGAAACTTATAAACTTCTTTCTTGGAGGAAAATCCAAATGATTTTAGCTTGATATGAAATAACAGAGGCCATCTCAAATTTATTTTGAAACAGCCTCTTCAAATTGGATTAGCGTTTATTTAATCATTTCCTTCAAGGTATTTTTCATGACTTCATGGTCGCGGAAGTCGTTGCGGAGCTGATAGTGTCCGGACTTGTCCACCAGCACATACGAAGGAATACCGTCTATTTTGAACTGTTCACAAAGGTACTTCCATTGCTCGTCGTTCAGACGGAAATGTTTCCCCTTGATGTTCGGAATCGCCTGTTTGTAAGTGACGAGGGGAGACGTTTCGTTGGCCAGGTAAATCCATACTAGGTTGTCGCTCTTCAGTTCCTGTTCCTTCAGCGGTTCGTTGGCACGGATAGACATGCGGCAAGGTCCGCACCAGGTGTTCCAGAAATCCACCAGGATAACTTTTCCCTTGTAGGGCGCGATGAGGGCTTCGAAGAGCTTGTCCGGGGTTACTTCGGGTGTCTTTTCGATGACGGCTTTTCCCTCTACCGCCTTGAGTGCGATTTGCGTATTTTCCTGCATCTTCAGCAAGGCTTCACGCCAGAAAGGATTCTGTACATCATCCAGTATTTTCAGATCGGCCTCAGTGAGAACAGCGTTTGAAGCTTTCTGTGTCAAAGGCAACACCAGTTTCAACTCGGAAGCAAAGGTACCTTCCAAGCCCACTTCTTTAGGCCATGCGATATCAGGGCTAGATACAGCTGATACATAACTTATCAAATCCTTTCCCATCAGCAGCTTGGGGTCGGCAATGGAGAAAAGTTTGCACAATTCCGCACGATTTTCAGCTGTCAGCGGGTCGATTTTGATATCCAGGGGTTTTGAGCGCTCCCATTGGTTATGTATTTTTCTGTAATTATGTTCGCGGAACCAGTCGCCTTGTGCCATGGCCTCGACTGCCTCCTGCTTTAAATTAATTAAGGCCAGTTCTTTACCTATAGGCGGTAGCTTACTTTGAGCAATACTGTCTGAAAGTGCTTGATAACTACTGATGACATGCTGTGTGTATTCGGCAGCCGTCATCTTGTAGTCGGCAAACTCGCCTGTGTACAAATTCATGCCATAATACTTGTCTGAATACAAAGACGGAGCTGATAGTCCGGCATATGTACCTGAGAAATAACAGAAAGGAATGTTCTTGAATGTCGGCAACTGTTTCTTTTCTGTTCGACGCTTCAGAATATACTGCCCGCTGTGCCGCATGTCCACATAGAGGTCTATTTCCTCACCTGGCGCCAACCATATTTGTTTATTTATCATGCCTACGCTGATCAAAGCTTGTGCAGGCCCGTATTGCCAGAACTTGAATTCAGCCATACCCATAGAGTCGATGGCGGCCTTATAAGGCTGCTGGCCATTCATTAGCGTATTGAGGTAAATATCGGCTTCCTTGGCCAGCTCTTTCCGATAGCCTGAAAGGTGCATGCGTACCACCGTTTCACCCACCTTGAACTGAGGGGCGGGCATAACATCGGGGATGGCTTCGGTCATACGGATGGCTTCGGCCGGGATGTCAGACGGCACGGTAGCTTCCGTTTTTCCCGTCAGGTCGATACCGAACAGCTTGAAACAGTCGTCGCAATCGGATTCGATGAAGTCGAATGAGCGTGTGTCGCGGGGGAGGGGCTCAAAGCTCAGTCGGAAGGAGGCTTCTCCTGTTTCGGGCATCCAGAAAAGAGAATCTGCTTCAATGCCTTGTGTGCCTTTCAAGGCATATTTCTTGCCGTCGGCTTGCAGGTAAGACTCTGAACTGATTTTAATCCAGTAGTGCGGGCGGAAATAAGCGTCCGTATAGAGCACCGTGGCCGTGTCGCTCAGTTCCACTTTCGCAATGTCGAGTGTCATGGTGTTGGCAGACTCGATGAAAGGGTTTTCTACGCTTCTGATGACAGGTGTGTTTGCGGTGGTGGCCAGCCATGCTGTGGCGGCCAATGCCAGTAGGGCAATTTTATTTTTCATATGTATGCAGGTTTAATTGTTTGCGTAAATATAGAAAAACAGAGGTAAATCTTTTCTCATTGTCAATTCTCTTCATAGACTCCTTCCCGTGGCAGAGGTTTGTCGAGGTTGGCTACACCTAAGGCGGTGATGGCAGTGACAGTTGCCGTATGCTCCAGGTATTCCGGGATGTTCTTGGTAAACAAATCACGTTCGGTATGCCAGATTTCCCCATAATTGAAATTATATCCTTTGACATCTTTTGTGGTAAATCCGTATGTGGGGACGCCATACGTGGCAAATACTTCTGAGTCGGTACCACCCGCCACCTTCGGTTGTTTACGGGGCGGACGCACGGTTACTTTAAACGGAATGTCTGCCCGAATCTTCTGGATGGGTTGGGTTATCTTGACGAAATCATCATACATCGCTTGCGAGACCGCTATTCCAACGGGAGGTTCCGGCCCTCCGTCACGGTTGAATACGTTGACAATCTTCGGCAACTCCTGTTGATGTTTCTTGCAATAGGCTTTCGAGCCTAACAGACCGAATTCTTCCCCGGCAAAGGCGATGAAGAGGATCGTTCTCTTGGGTTTGGCTCCGGATAATGCCAGCATACGGGCAGCTTCCATCATGGGGGCAATCCCTGTGCCACAGTCGATGCCGCCTGTACCCGTATCAAAGGCATCTAAGTGTCCGCAGACGATGACTTGCTCGTCCGGGTACTTGCTGCCCCGTATCGATGCCACTACGTTGTGGTATTTAATCGGTCCGAGCTTGAAATGATTGCGGATATCGAACTCCAGCAGGAAGTCTTCCCGCCGTTCTTTTACCATCTGAGCAATGATGTCGAACTGATGCCGGTCGAGCTTGATGTCAGGAACTTCCGGCAGGTTGTCGAACGTCATGCTGTCAATCATCTTCCGGTCATAGAGCGCGCGGATAGGCAACTCTGATGACTGAATGAATCCTAAGGCGCCGGCTTCAACCATCTCATGGTAGTAAAGCGCCGGGAATTCCTTATAAGGAATCATCTTGTTGTTTTCACCTTTCTCCCAGTTCCTTTTTCGGAGTTCGGCATTCTTCTGGTCGATTTCTTTATTCTCTTGTTTGATAGCCTGACGGATAGAATCAGCCTGTGCCGTCCGGTCGATTGGCCAGCCGTTGTTTGTGCCGGAAATCAGTACCCAGGCTCCTTTTAATTTGAGTTTGATGCGTTCGAATTCCTGATCGGTTCGGGGCTCCATCAAAACGTGGCCGCGCTGTACCCCTTTCGTTCCGGAAGTATACGAAGGAGTCGCGAAATGGAGGGTCATTCCATGGTCGTGGCTCAACAACTTTCCAAACCAAGGCCCGCGGTTAAAACCGACAGAGAGTTCGCCGGCTTCTTCCAGTTGAGCGTCCAGCCCCCACTTCTTGTATTCGTGTACCATCCATTCGGCCGCATTCTCATACGCATCTGACCCGATGGGGCGTCCGCCAAAACGGTTGGTCAGTATATCCAGCTGGTGTGTGGCCTGATTATCCTGATGTCCGATTTCAATAATCTTCTCAACAACGGCTTTCTGAGCGAAGAAAGGCTGTGTTCCTAATGACAAAAATACAGTGCAGCAAAATAGTAGCTTTTTCATGTGTCAAAGAATTGAATGTTTTTGGTTGCAAAAGAAACGATAAAGCGGGTAAAATCAAAATAAAGAGTAAGCTTTTCTTTAAAGAATCTTTATGACTTCGGCATTTCCGGTTCTGTAAATACCGGTTTGTGTGTTTTTCAGTTGTCCACCGGATAAATAGAAAAAGTCCCGTAAAACGTTGATTTTACGGGACTTGTCTTAATTTGACTACCTAATGTCTTAGGTTTCAGCGGAGAGACAGGGATTCGAACCCCGGGTACCTCGCAGTACAACGGTTTTCAAGACCGCCGCAATCGACCACTCTGCCACCTCTCCAAAACTCTTCTTGAGAGTTGCCTTGTTTCTCAAAGGCGGTGCAAAGGTACGCAAAGATTTTTGTTTTCCAAATTTTTGGAAGAAAAAATCTATCCGTATCCTTTATTTTTTCTTTTCCGGGCCTTTCTGACCGTGTTTGAAACCTTTTAGCAGTTCTCTGTGGAAGCGCATTTCCGCTTTTTGCAACAGATAGATTTTCTTGGCCGGAAGGAATTGTTTGTATTTCCGCACATATTCCAGTTCCAGTTCGTCGGCTGCAATGCGTGCCTGAATCACATCTTCCACAATTTTCCCATATTCCGTTTCCGTGGTGTTGGGATTCTTGCCTTGACGCAGTTTCTGCCACGCCTCTTTGTTGTACGCCTGCTTCTTGTCTTGCAGTTCAAAATAGAGAGGGAAGAATTTTTGTGCTTCGTCGTTGCTCAGTCCCGCCTGCTGAATGAAAAATTCTTTCTGGCGGTTGCGGAATTCTTCTTTGCTGAATTTGGTATTCTGTGCCTGAATGCAGCTCACACACAAGATGAGCAGGAGAGTCAGGGCATAAAAAGTTCTTTTTATCATGGTTGGTTTATTTATAAATTTCCGTATCTGCATCAGTGAGATACTCGTATAGAGTATAGTCGTCCATCATGGTCTGGTCGACAATGGGGTCGATGTATTCATCGGGTACTTCTGAAAATTCCATGTCACCCATAGTGCCGGCGGCAGGCGATTGTGCTTCTTTTTCACCCACGAACATCCGTACGCTGAGCATCAGGCCGCAGAACATGGCAGCCATGTACACCCAAGGTTTGACGCGTGCCCACAGCGTGAGCTGAGGTGCAGGCTGTACTTCTCGTTCCGGAAGCTTGTCCATCAGCTGTTCCGTGAAGTTAGCAAAGTAACCTTCAGGCACTGTGAACGGGTTCTCGGTTCCACATCTCTTTAATAAGTCAGTTTCTTCCTTTTTCATATTGTTGCCTCCTTTGGAAGTTAGATTCGAATTTGTAAAAAAGGTTTAATCATGCTGGTGAAAAAAATCTTCTATTTTTTTGACGGCATGATGGTAGGATGCCTTCAGTGCGCCTACGCTAGTGCCTAAGATTTCCGACATGTCCTCGTATTTCATTTCCTGGAAATATTTCAGGTTGAAAATGATGCGCTGTTTCTCGGGCAGTTGCAGGATGGCCTTCTGAAAAAGCCGTTGCGTTTCGTCGCCGTTAAAGTAAGGGTCGCTTTCCAGCTTGTTTATCAGAGCGGCATCGGCATCGTCGATGGACAGCTGGTTTTCGGCGCGCTGCTTGTTCAGGAAGTTCAGGCATTCATTGAAGGCGATGCGGTAGAGCCACGTGGAAAGCTTGGCATCTCCCCGGAAATAGTCCAGGTTGGTCCAGGCCTTGATGAACGTGTTCTGCAACAAGTCGTTGGCATCGTCGTGCGAAACCACCATGCGTCGTATCTGCCAGTACAGCTGTTCGCTGTAGGCCTTCACAATCCGTTCGAACGCTTTCCGCTGGGTCGACGGATCCTGAAGCATCAGTATGGTTTCTTTTTCGTTATAATTGTTCATGGCGTGTGCGGGTTCGTCATTGTTGGGTAAGACGACAATCCGTTGGTTCGGTTTAATAGGGTTAGTTTTCTTTAACTTCTTAGAGTGAGATTTTCAGTCCCTCGTCGGCGGCCAGTGTGTCGGGGAAGATGGCTTGGGCCTCTTCGAGCAGGGCCTTCTCGTCTTCGTAGCGGGCAGAAAAGTGACCGATGAGCAGACGTTTCACCTGCGCGTCCTTGGCAATCCGGGCAGCCTGTGCGGCGGTGGAGTGCAGGGTCTGTTTGGCGCGGACGGCTTCGCTTTCGGTAAAAGTCGCTTCATGGAACAGCAAATCCACTCCAGCCACTTGTGCTGCGATGCGGGGCAGGTAGACCGTATCCGAGCAATAGGCATACGCGCGGGGAGGGTCGGAGGGAGTGGTCAGTTCTGAGTTGGGAATCACCCTGCCGTCTTCCAGTGTGTAGTCCTCACCGTTCTTGATGCGGTTCATCATGCAGATGGGAATGCCGTAGAAGTCAATCATGTCGCGCCGGATGTGGTTGGGTGTCGGCTTCTCGCGGAAGAGAAAACCGCAGGTGGGCAGACGATGACGCAGGGGAATGGTTTCCACGCTGACGGAACGGTCGTCGTAAATGACGGTACGTTCGCCGGGGTTGAAGGGGTGGAATACCACCTGATAGGGCATTCCCTTGCAGAAGAATTCCAGTTGAGGCTCCAGCAGGCGTTGCAGGTCGGCATGGGCATGAATGTGCAGGTCGGCGGTACGTTCCAGCATGCCGAAGGTAGAAATCAGTCCCATCAGGCCGAAGCAGTGGTCGCCGTGGAGGTGAGAAATGAAGATGTGGTTCAGCCGGCTGAACTTCAGTTTGGCGCGGCGGAGCTGCACCTGTGCCCCTTCGCCGCAGTCAATCATGAACAGCTTCTCGCGGATGTTAAGCACCTGCGAGGTCGCCTGATGGCGGGTAGTGGGCAGGGCTGAACCGCATCCCAGGATGTGTATCTCGAATTTTTCCATTCTTATGATTCAAATTGGGTGTTTCGCATGTCACCCGTCTCGGCGTACGCTATATGCATCTTGAAGGCGTTGCGCAGCGACATCGGCGTGTGGCAGGACTTTCCTTCCGAAAGTTTCAGGTAGTCCCACAGCAGTTGCTTGTAGTCCGGATGCGCGCAGTTTTCAATGATGCAGCGGGCACGTTGCGAAGGCGATTTGCCACGCAAGTCGGCCACGCCCTGTTCCGTCACGAGGATGCGTACGTCGTGTTCCGTACTGTCCACGTGGGATACTTGGGGCACGATGGACGAAATCAGTCCGTCCTTGGCCACCGACGGGGTGGTAAAGATAGACAAATATGCGTTTCTGGCAAAATCTCCCGAGCCTCCAATTCCATTCATTATCTTGCTGCCCGATACATGCGTGCTGTTCACGTTGCCGAAAATGTCTGCTTCAAGGGCCGTGTTTACCGCAATGATACCCAGGCGGCGAATCATCTCCGGGTGGTTGGTGATTTCCTGCGGGCGCAGCAGGATGCGTTCGCGGAAGGTGTCGATATGCTCGTACATCGTGTCCAGACGGTCTTCCGACAAGGTGAGCGAACTGCCGGCAGCAAAGCGGATACGGTCTTTCATCATCAGGTCGATGACAGAGTTCTGTATCACCTCCGTAAACATGGAGAAAGCTGGAAGGTTCGGGTCGTCACCCAGTGCACCCAGTACCGCATTGGCAATGTTGCCCACACCCGACTGCAGGGGAAGGAACTCCTTGGGGATGGCCCCGTTCTTCCATTCGCGCAGCAGGAAGGCAGCCACGTTATGTCCGATTTGCAGGGTTGTCTCATTTTGCGGTGTAAAGGCCGCGATGTGGTCGCGGGCATTCGTGCGTACCACTCCCGTAATCTTTTTCGGGTCGATTTTCACGCTGATGTGTCCGGCGCGGTCGTTCACGTGATACACCGGAATTTCTGTCCGGTAAGGCGGGTTGGCCGGAATATAGATGTCGTGCATGCCGGTAAGTTTTCCCGTATGCGCTTCATTCAGCTCGATGATAACCCGTTCGGCCATCTGGAGCAGGGTAGGTGAGATACCTACGGAAGTGCTCAGGATGATTTCTCCGTCGTCCGTCAGGTCGGAAGCTTCTACGATGGCTACGTGGATTTTCCCCAGAAAACCGTAACGCACGTCCTGTCCGATTTGCGACAGATGGAGGTCAAAGTACTGCACCTCGTGCTGGTTGATGGATTCGCGCATGTCCTTGTTCGACTGGAAAGGTGTACGGAACGATACGGCGTGCGCCTTGACCAGCGCGCTGTCCACCTGACAGCCCGTGGCACCGCCCGTGATAAGGCCTACCTTGAATTCTTTCCCCTGTGCATGCTGTGCTTCTGCGTAGGCAGCCAGTGCTTCCGGCACGGCTTTCGGTGTACCTACCGATGAAAAACCGCCGATGCCGACGGTATCCCCATGATGAATGGTGGCAGCGGCTTCGGCTGCCGTAATAAATGCGTATGTCATGTTGTAACTGCTGTTCTTTTGTTAGGTAATAGTGGAGCAAAATTAGAATTTGTAATTCAGATAATCAATATTTATGACATTTTTTCTGCATAAATGCTGCAAAAAGGCCCTTTATGCGTAAGTTAATCGAATATTTATACTGTTTGGGATAAAAAACTGCGCAAAAAGACTCTTCGAAACACAATTCCTTTTATTTTTGTGAGGATTTACCACGCAAACGTGATAGAAAGAATATAATAACTAACTAAAATTGCTTTTACTGTGAATATGTTGAGAAAAGTCAGGCTCACGCTGGGGATGCTGTGCCTGGTATTCGTGACACTGTTGTTCGTCGATTTTACGGGCGTGCTTCATGCATGGCTCGGCTGGATGGCGAAGATACAGTTCCTTCCGGCTCTGTTGGCACTGAATGCCGGAGTAATCGTGTGTTTGATATTGCTCACGCTCATAGCGGGCAGGGTGTACTGTTCGGTCATTTGTCCGCTAGGCGTGTTTCAGGATGTGGTGGCCCGTCTGGGCCGGGGACGCAAGAAGATGCCCTACACGTATTCCAAGCCGAAAAGCTGGCTGCGCTACGGTGTGCTGGCAGTGTTCGTGCTGGCGATGCTGTTGGGTGTGCATGCCCTGGTAGCCTTGCTCGACCCGTATGCCGTGTACGGCCGTGCGGCACACAGTTTCCTGCAACCTTTGTGGATGTGGGGAAACAACCTGCTGGCTTCTATGGCCGAACGCATGGACAGCTATGCCTTCTATTCGGTGGATGTCTGGCTCAAGAGTTTGCCGGTGCTGATAGTGGCAGCGGTCATGCTGGTACTGGTAGTGGTACTGGCGGCACGCAACGGACGTACCTATTGTAATACCATCTGTCCGGTGGGCACCGTGTTGGGATTCTTCTCCCGCTTTGCCTTGTTCCGCATCACGATTGACAAGGAGAAATGCAACGGCTGTACGCTTTGCGCCCGCAATTGCAAGGCTGCCTGCATCGATGTGAAGAACCATGCGATAGACGGCAGCCGCTGTGTGGCTTGCATGGACTGTCTGGACAAATGTCATAAGGGAGCCATCGGCTATCGGTTTGCCTACGGAAAGAAAGCCGAAAAGGCAGAAACCCCGGCACCGGAAACAGCCGACCGTACCGCCGGACGACGCGAGTTCCTGGCCGGTTCCTTGCTGCTGGCCGGTTCGGTACTGAAAGCACAGGTAGCCAAGAAGGCCGAGGCCATCAAGATGGATGGCGGACTGGCCGACATCGTGGACAAGAAAGAGCTGGTACGCCAGACTCCGATTGTGCCTCCGGGCGCACGCGGACTCCGCCATCTGCAGTCACATTGTACGGCCTGCCAGCTTTGCGTGTCGGCCTGTCCGAACGAAGTGCTCCGTCCTTCTCATTCGCTGGATACTTTCATGCAGCCTTACATGTCGTACGAACGCGGCTACTGCCGTCCGGAGTGTACGCGCTGTTCCGAAGTATGTCCCGCCGGAGCCATCCTGAAAATTGACAAGGCAGAGAAGTCTTCTATCCAGATTGGTCATGCCGTGTGGGTAAAAGATTTGTGTATTCCGCTTACCGACAAGCAGGAGTGCGGCAACTGCGCCCGCCATTGTCCGGTGAATGCCATCACCATGGTTCCGTCCGACCCGTCGAACCCCGATTCACTGAAGATTCCAGCAGTGAACGAAGCACGCTGCATCGGTTGCGGAGCCTGCGAGAACCTGTGTCCGGCCCGTCCGCTGAGTGCCATCTACGTGGAAGGCCATGAACGCCATCGTGTACTTTAATCGGATTGTCTTACCTTTATATATAGAAAGAGAATGGACGAGAAAAAACAGATGAATCGAAGAGATTTCCTTAAAATAGTCGGCATCAGTACGGTGGGAGCCACAGCGGCTTTCTACGGTTGTACGCCCGACAAGAAAAAAGCCGGCGAAAGCACTAAGGAAGTGCCCGTCGGCAAGATGACTTACCGCCAGTTCCCTCCCAACGAGGATAAGGTGTCGCTGCTGGGCTATGGCTGCATGCGCTGGCCTACACTTCCGGCACCGGGTGGCGACGGTAACGTCATCGATCAGGAAGAAGTGAACCGGCTGGTGGATTACGCCATCGAACATGGCGTGAACTATTTCGACACGGCCCCGGTCTATGTGCAGGGCTGGTCGGAAAAGTCGACGGGCATCGCCTTGAAGCGTCATCCGCGCGACAAGTTCTTTGTGGCTACCAAAATGTCGAACTTCTCCAATTCCGACTATGATTTCGGAGTAAAGATGTACCACAACTCGCTGAAGAACCTGCAGGTGGACTACATCGACTATTACCTGCTGCACATGCTGGGTGCTCCCGGAAAAAGCGGTTTGCAGGGTCGTTTCCTTGACAACGGTCTGCTCGACTTCCTGCTCAAGGAGCGTGAAGCCGGACGTATCCGCCGCCTGGGCTGGTCGTTCCACGGTACAAAAGAGGAATTCGACCGGGCACTGGCCATGCACGACCAGGTGCACTGGGACTTCGTGCAGATTCAGTTGAACTATTCCGACTGGCAGCACGCATCGGGACGTAACGTGAATGCCGACTACCTGTACGAGCAGGTGAGCAGCAAGAACATTCCGGTAGTGGTGATGGAACCGCTGTTGGGCGGACGCCTGTCGAACATCCCCGACCACATCTTCAGCCGCCTGAAAGAACGCAATCCCGAAGGCAGTGTGGCATCGTGGGCCTTCCGCTTTGCCGGTACACCGGAAAAGGTGCTCACCGTACTCAGTGGCATGACCTACATGGAGCATCTGCAAGACAACCTCCGCACGTATTCTCCGCTGGTGCCGCTTACCGACGAGGAAAACCAGTTCCTGCTCGATACGGCCGACCTGATGCAGAAATATCCCACCGTGCCCTGCAACGACTGTAAATACTGCATGCCCTGCCCGTATGGCATCGACATCCCCGGCGTGCTGGTACATTACAACAAGTGCGTGAACGAGGGCAACATGCCGAAAGACCGTATGGACGAGAATTACGCGAAGGCCCGCCGTGCCTTCCTGGTGGGTTACGACCGCAGCGTGCCGAAACTCCGTCAGGCCAGTCACTGTATCGGTTGCGGACAATGTAATCCGCACTGCCCGCAGTCCATCGACATTCCGAAGGAGCTTCACCGCATTGATGCCTACGTGGAACAACTGAAACAGGAAACACTGTGATGGACGAACTGATACGCTTGCTGAACGAAGGAAACTATTCCTGCGTGGTGCGTCAGGGCGAAGAAACCCGCACGTTCTCCCGTCGGGGCGTGGCTGACCTGTACGACTTGTACGCCACAGACCGCGCCTTCCTGAAAGGAGCCTGGCTGGCCGATAAGGTCATCGGAAAGGGAGCAGCCGCCCTGATGGTATTGGGCGGCGTGTCCCGCGTATGGACCCGGGTAGTCAGCACCCCTGCACTCGCCTTGCTCCGTAAGGGAGGGGTAGAGGTGGCGTATGCCGAAGAAGCACCCTGCATCATCAACCGCACCCGTACAGGACGGTGTCCGCTGGAGACCCTTTGCGACGTGTCGGACAATCCCGTGGAACTCTATCCCGTGATTGAAGACTTTGTACGCCGCGTGAGGGAAGCCGGAGAAAAAGAAAAAACAATCTCAGAAAAATAACGAATACACATGGAAACAACCGTAAAACTTTATACATTGGGATACAGTCGCGTGAAGACCTACGTCACCGCCCTGCTGTTTGTGGCTGGAAACATTGTCCTGCCCCAGCTTTTCCACCTGGTGCCGCAGGGAGGAGTCACCTGGCTGCCCATTTATTTCTTCACACTGGTAGGCGCCTATAAATATGGCTGGAAGGCCGGACTGCTGACGGCCGTACTCTCACCGTTGCTCAACTCATGGTGGTTCGGCATGCCTGCACCTGCCGTGCTGCCTGCCATCCTGCTGAAATCCGTGCTGTTGGCTGTGGGTGCCGGTCTGGTGGCAGCCCGCTTTCAGAAAGTCACCTTGCCGTTGCTGCTGGCCGTGGTGCTGTTCTATCAGCTGGCTGGTACGCTGGGTGAGTGGGCACTTTCCGGCAGCTTGTTCACTGCCTTGCAGGATTTCCGCATCGGTATTCCTGGAATGCTCTTGCAGGTAGTGGGAGGATACTGGGTTATCCGTAAAATTTAAGAAAATGTAATTAGTTGATTTTCAGAGGTGTAAAAATCCTCTGAAAAACGCCTTTGTGTTTGGACTAAAACGCCCTTACGTTTAAGATGAAACGCCCTTGCGTTTTACTTAAAACGTACTTGTGTTTGGTTTGAAACGCAAAGGCGTTTTGTTTTGAAACAGGCGAATAGCAGGAAACGTCTCTTTGGTCATACTTAATGATTGGGCAATTATTGGCCTTTTGCTAAATAGCAAAAAAACTTCATTCTTTTTATCCCATTTAAAGAGAAATCGTATATTTAACACGCCTAAAACATAAAGCATGAAAGATAAAGAACTCGATATCGCCTATTTCCTTTCTTTCTGCATCGAGCAGTATGGAAAGAAGTATCAGTTGAGTGGGGATGAAGTGGTCTCTTTGTTCGACCGATACGAAGTGTTGCCCTATTTGGAGGAGAATTTCGAGGTGCTGCATACACAAGGCCATCAATGGCTGATGTAGGAGATAGACGAAAAGATTAATTCTAAAGAGATCAATCTATGAATCTGGACATAACCAACGAAAACCTGTACTTGCTGCTGCCCGGCAAAGTCAGCCGTGTGGCGCAAATCTATGCCCATGAACATCACGTTACACTGATAGAGGCTTTGCGTTGCTTCTATCATTCGGATACTTACAAAAGACTGGCTGACGAAAGTACTAAACTGTGGCATTATGGGCCTGTAGCCCTCTATCAGGAATTGGTAGACGAACTAAAACAGAGAGGAAGCGAATAGGGGTAAATAGCCTTGTCAATATCGGATACACTCAGACGGGGAAGTCAACCGCAATCAACGAACCTTATCTCTGTAAGTGGAGATATTTCAATATGTATCTTCTGTTTGTCACTTTTTATTCGTACATTTGCGAAGCATAACCCAAATACAATAACCATGAAATTTATTGGAATTATTCCTGCAAGATATGCATCTACACGCTTCCCCGCCAAACCTTTGGCACTACTGGGAGGCAAACCCGTGATACAAAGAGTTTATGAACAAGTGACTGGTGTGCTGGACGAAGCTTACGTGGCTACCGACGACGAACGCATCGAAGCGGCTGTAAAGGCCTTCGGTGGAAAGGTGGTAATGACGTCGGTCGACCATAAGAGTGGTACCGACCGTTGCTACGAGGCTTACTGCAAGGTGGGCAGCGGCTATGACGTGGTGGTAAACATTCAGGGTGATGAACCGTTCATCCAGCGTTCGCAGCTGGAAGCCGTGAAGGCTTGCTTTGACGATGCGTCAACACAGATTGCCACACTTGTGAAACCGTTTACGCCTGCCGACGGATTCGATGCACTGGAAAACGTGAACTCGCCCAAGGTGGTGGTGAACAAGGAGATGAAGGCGCTCTACTTCAGCCGTTCCATCATTCCTTACCAACGTAACCGCGACAAGAAGGAGTGGCTGGCCGGACATACGTATTACAAACATATCGGACTTTATGCCTACCGCGCGCCGGTGTTGAAGGAGATTACATCTCTTCCGCAGTCGTCGCTCGAACTGGCCGAATCGCTGGAGCAGTTGCGCTGGCTGGAGAACGGCTATTCCATCAAGGTGGGCATCAGCGAAGTGGAGACCATTGGTATTGACACACCGCAGGATCTGGCACGGGCCGAAGAATTTCTGCGTAATCAGCAGGAGGCACTATGACGCAGCTTGACCGTAGTGTGGCGCCTGCCATCCGTCAGCTGGAGCATTTTTCCATCTTGCAGCCGGAGTTGCACCGTATGAAGAACGGTATGCCGCTGTATGTGCTTTCGGCCGGAAACGAAGACGTGATTCGTTTCGACCTGCTGGTGCGGAGCGGACAGCTCGACCAGTCGCAGCCGCTTCAGGCCGTGTTTACCAACCGCATGCTGCGTGAGGGAACGGTGCGCATGACATCGGGCGAGATTGCCGAACGGTTGGATTATTACGGGGCGTGGCTCGACCTTTCTTCTTCTGTGAACTGTGGATTTGTGACACTGTATACACTGACCAAACACCTTGACCGCACCATGGAGATTGTGGCCGGACTGGTGAAGGAGTCTGTGTTTCCGGAAGAGCAGTTCCGTATTATTTGCGACATCAACCGCCAGCAGTTCCTGGTGAACAACCAGCGGGTGGACGTACTGGCCCGCAAGCAGCTGAACCGTTCGCTTTTCGGTACTTCGCATCCGTTGGGACGCTATGCCGAACTGGAGGATTATGAACGCATTCAGGTGGAGGCGCTGAAGGATTTCTATCACCGTCACTATCATTCGGGCAACTGTTCCATGTACGTGTCGGGTAAGGTGACGCCCGAGGTGGTGCGCTGCATTGAACGTCACTGGGGAGAAGCGCCCTGGGGAAATTGTACGGCAGAGAAGGTGGAACGCACGTGGGACATCGTGAAGGATGCTCGCAAACGGGTTCACGTGGAGAAGGAGGATGCTCTGCAGAGTTCGCTTCGTATGGGTGGTTTCTCGCTCGACCGCAAGCATCCTGATTACCTGAAACTGCGTGTGCTGGTTACGCTGTTCGGAGGGTATTTCGGCAGTCGTCTGATGTCGAATATCCGTGAGGATAAGGGATATACCTACGGCATCGGGGCCGGACTGGTGTCTTATCCGGGCACGAGTCTGCTGGTGGTGAGTACGGAGGCGGCCAATGAATACATGGAGTCTGTCATTGCGGAAGTGTATCATGAAATGGACCGTCTGCGTCAGGACAAGGTGCCGGCAGAAGAACTGGAGATGGTGCGCAACTACATGCTGGGCGATATGTGCCGTTCGTACGAGGGGGCATTCTCGCTTTCGGATGCCTGGATATTCATCGAAACGGCCGGATTGAAGCCCGACTTTTTTGATGCGTCGCTGGCTGCCATCCGTGAGGTGACGTCCGACGAACTGCTTTCGCTGGCTCAGCGCTATTTCTGCAAAGAAAACTTAATAGAGGTAGTGGCAGGTAAAAAAGTATAAACCTTCCGGCTCGTGCAAAAGTAAAAAGACTATTTTTGAGCGGAATTAAAAAAGAGACTAAGAACGTGAGAAAGAACAAACATACATTATTTTTATTTGCCTTGCTGGCATTCAGCTCGGTATCGGCTTCGGCCCAGTTGTCATTGGGATACTACCAGTTTAAGGATGGTTCGGAATATACCGGCGAACTGAAAGGACGTCGCCCGAACGGAAAGGGAAAGACGGTGTTCCGCAATGGCGACGTGTACGAAGGTGAATACGTGAAGGGTAAACGCCAGGGCGAAGGTACTTACACTTTCAGCGACGGAGAAAAGTACGTGGGAGAGTGGTACGAAGACCAGCAGCACGGCAAGGGAACGTATTATTTCATGAACAACAACCGTTACGACGGGATGTGGTACACTGATTACCAGGAGGGTGAGGGTACGATGACCTATTATAACGGGGACTTATATACCGGTACCTGGCATCATGACAAGCGCAACGGACAGGGTACTTATACCTGGAAAGGCGGAGCGGTCTACACCGGCGAATGGAAGAATGACCTGAAGAACGGGAAGGGCACCATGGTGTGGGAGGATAAGTCGAAGTATGAAGGCGACTGGAAGGACGGTATGCGTCACGGAAAGGGTACTTTCTACTATACCAACGGCGACAAGTACGTGGGCGACTGGAAGGATGATGTGCAGGATGGAAAGGGTATCTATTATTTCCAGAACGGCGAACGCTATGAGGGCGATTATGCCAACGGTGAACGCACGGGAAGGGGTATCTATACGTATCCGAACGGTGACAAATACGTAGGTCATTTCCTGAACGGACAGCAGGAGGGACAAGGCACGTTCACCTGGGCCAACGGAGCGGTGTACGACGGGCAATGGTCGAAGAACCAGCGCTCGGGTACCGGAAAATACAAGTGGGCCAACGGTGATGAATACGAAGGTCAGTGGAAGAACAACATGGCCGAGGGAGAAGGAGTGCTTCACATGGCCGACGGTTCTGTCTATACCGGTTCCTTTGTACGTGGAAAGGAAGAAGGAAAGGGTGTGCTGATAGAAAAGGACGGCACTCGCTTTGAGGGCTTCTTCAAGCAGGGAAAGAAAGACGGTCCATTCGTAGAGATGGATGCCAACGGAAATATTGTCCGGAAAGGGACTTTCAGATACGGACGTTTATTGGAGGAGAAAAAATAATGATGGAATTATCCGAACTGACTTTGAAGGTGCGTGAACTGGCTGTAGCCACGGGGGCTTTTATCCGTGAGGAGCGGAAGAAGTTCAGCCGTGAGCGGATCGAGAAGAAGCACGCACACGATTATGTGTCGTATGTCGACAAGGAATCGGAACGAAGAATAGTAGCCTGTCTGCGGGAATTGCTTCCCGAGGCAGGTTTTATTGCTGAAGAGGGGAGCGGAACTCACACCGACGAGGAGTATTGCTGGCTGGTTGACCCGCTGGACGGTACGACCAACTTCATTCATAACCATGCACCTTATTGTGTGAGCATTGCCTTGCGTAACCGTGAGGAAATTTTGCTGGGGGTGGTTTATGAAGTGTGCCGCGACGAGTGTTTCTGGACTTACAAGGGGGCGCCTGCTTATTGTAATGACCGACAGATTCGGGTGTCGCAGGTAGCTGTACCCGATGAGGCTTTTATGGCTTTCGGCCTTCCGTACGAAACGGAGGCTTACAAGCCGGTGTTCAATCGCCTGATAGAAGGCTGCTACGGGCATGTGGCAGGCATTCGGGTGGTCGGTGCGGCGGCTGCCGAGATGTGTTACGTGGCCGACGGGCGTTTTGAAGCGCGTGCCGAAGCCTTCACTTGTCCGTGGGATGTGGCGGCAGGTATCCTGCTGGTACAGAATGCCGGAGGAAGGGTGACCGACTTTTCCGGGGGTGATTCATGCTATTCTGGCCGCGAAGTGGTGGCTTCCAACGGAAAGGTGCACGATTTTTTGTTGAATCTGCTGGGATAATGTAAAAAAATATCGTTTTATTCGACAGATAAGAATTAATTTCGTAAGTTTGTGTGACTCAAAAGTAAAGAATATGGATATACCGGGCATATTGGATTTCCTGAAAGTACTGGCGGCAAACAACAACCGGGAGTGGTTTCAGGAACATAAAGCGGAATATTTGAGTGTGCAGGCAGACTTCGAGGAGTTGCTGGCAGGGGTGATTGCCCGCCTTTCGCCATGGGATGAAAGTGTGGCGCACGTCCTTCCGCGTGACTGCACGTATCGCATCTACCGGGATGTCCGTTTTTCTTCCGACAAGTCTCCTTATAAGACCCACATCGGAGGGTATATCAATGCAAGGGGAAAGAAATCCAATCACTGTGGTTATTATCTTCATCTGGAACCGGGCAACTGTATGCTGGCCGGAGGAAGCTGGTGCATGCCTGCCGATATGTTGCGGGCGGTGCGTCAGTCGGTGTGCGACCGCATTGATGAGTATCGTGCCATTGTGGAAGACCCGGCTTTCAAGCAGTATTTCCCGGTGGTAGGCGAGTCGCATCTGAAGACGGTGCCCAAGGGATTTCCGAAGGATTTTCCTTATCCGCAGTACATCCGTTGCAAGGACTTTACGGTGGCCTGCCAGGTGGAAGATGAGTTCTTTTCCCGTCCGGACTTTATGGAACGGATTATCGACGTGTTTCGCCAGCTGAAACGCTTTGCCGATTTTACAAATGAAACGATAGATGAGTTTGAATAAAATATTAACGATTTAAAATTGAAAGAATATGGTTATTGACAAATTGGAAAATCTGGAAAAATATGTGTCACTGAATCCTTTGTTTGCAGAGGCTGTAGCTTTTTTGAAGGCAACTGACTTGCAGGCACACGAAGTGGGGAAGGTAGTGCTGAAGGAAGGTGAACTGATGGTGAATTTTGCAGATGCACGTCCGAAGACAAAGGAAGAAGCGCGTCTGGAAACACACAATGATTTCATCGACATCCAGATTCCATTGTCGGGGGTGGAAGTAATGGGCTATATGCCGCGTACGGATTTGCCTGAAGCTGCTTACAATGCAGAAAAAGATATTACCTTCTATGAAGGACTGGCTACTGACTACCTGACCGTAAAGCCGGGTATGTTTGCTATTTTCTTCCCGGAAGATGCACATGCACCGGGCGTAACTCCCGACGGAGTGAGAAAAGTGATTGTAAAAGTACGTGTCAAATAATTTCTAATTACTAATACTATGGACAAGGTATTGAATATCATAAAGAATGATCCGTGGCTGGAACCATACGCTGACGCTATCAACGGCCGTCATCAGCATGTGGTGGAAAAAGAAAAGGAACTGGTAGGAAAGAAGACGTTGTCGGATTTTGCTACCGGACACATGTATTTTGGTCTGCACCGCACAGACAAGGGATGGACCTTCCGTGAATGGGCGCCGAATGCGACGGAAATCTACCTGGTGGGCGATTTCAACGACTGGCAGGAGAAACCGGCTTTCCGCATGAAACGTGTGCGCAAGACGGGTAACTGGGAAATCAATCTGCCGGAAAAGGCCATGAAGCACGGCGACTTGTACAAGCTGAAAGTGTACTGGGAAGGCGGATGCGGTGAACGTATTCCGGCATGGGCTACTCGCGTTGTGCAGGATGAACAGACCAAGATTTTCAGTGCACAGGTATGGAATCCGGAGAAACCGTATAAGTTCAAGAAAAAGACCTTTACGCCTAATGTGGCTCCGCTGATGATTTACGAATGCCACATCGGTATGGGACAGGATGCGGAAAAGGTTGGTACGTACAATGAATTCCGTGAGAATGTACTGCCGCGAATTGCGAAGGACGGATATAACTGTATTCAGATTATGGCCATTCAGGAACATCCTTATTACGGAAGTTTCGGCTATCATGTGTCCAGTTTCTTTGCTCCTTCTTCACGCTTTGGTACACCGGAAGAACTGAAACAGCTTATCGACACGGCACACCAGATGAACATTGCCGTGATTATGGATATCGTACACTCACACGCCGTGAAGAACGAGGTGGAAGGACTGGGCAACTTTGCCGGTGATCCTTGCCAGTATTTTTATCAGGGCGGACGTCGTGAGCATCCGGCATGGGATTCGCTCTGCTTTGACTATGGCAAGAACGAGGTGATTCACTTCCTGTTGTCCAACTGTAAGTACTGGCTGGAAGAGTTCCATTTCGACGGTTTCCGTTTCGATGGGGTGACTTCTATGCTTTATTACAGTCACGGACTGGGTGAGGCCTTCTGCAACTATGGTGACTACTTCAACGGTCATCAGGATGACAATGCCATCTGTTACCTGACGCTGGCCAACCGGCTGATTCATGAAGTGAATCCGAAGGCCATTACCATTGCCGAGGAAGTATCGGGTATGCCGGGACTGGCTGCTCCGTTTGAAGACGGAGGTTACGGCTTCGACTACCGTATGGCTATGAACATTCCTGACTACTGGATTAAGATTATCAAGGAACGTCGCGATGAGGACTGGAAACCGTCCAGCCTGTTCTGGGAAGTGACCAACCGCCGCAAGGATGAAAAGACCATCTCTTACTGCGAAAGCCACGACCAGGCACTGGTGGGCGACAAGACCATCATCTTCCGCCTGATTGATGCCGACATGTACTGGCACTTCAAGATTGGCGACGAGAATGGAGTGGTGGAACGAGGCATTGCCCTGCACAAGATGATTCGTCTGCTCACGGCTTCTACCATCAACGGAGGTTACCTGAACTTTATGGGTAATGAGTTCGGTCATCCGGAATGGATTGACTTCCCGCGCGAAGGCAACGGATGGTCATACAAGTATGCACGCCGTCAGTGGAACCTGGTTGATAATCCGGATTTGTGCTATCATTACCTGGGCGACTTCGATGAGGCAATGGTCAAGCTGATTCGCAGCGTGAAGAACATCCAGAAATCGGATGTCATCGAGGTATGGCATAACGATGGTGACCAGATTCTGGCATACCGCCGCAAGGATTTGGTATTTGTGTTCAACTTCAACCCGACCCGTTCGTTTACAGATTATGGCTTCCTCGTACCGAGAGGTGCCTACGATGTGGTTCTGAACACAGACAACAAGCAGTTTGGTGGATTCGGCTTCTCAGACGACAGTCTCCGCCACTTCACCTGTGCCGACCCGCTTTATGCAAAAGACAAGAAAGAATGGCTGAAACTGTATGTGCCGGCCCGTTCTGCAGTTGTATTAAAACGAGTGAAAGATTGAATTGATATTGTATGAGTGATTACACAAATGCATTTTATAAGAAGACTGCACGCATCATGATTGCTGTATGCGGTCTTCTTTTTTCTCTGTTTAGTTTTGTATATCTTTATGTGTTCCAGCGCGATGTGCTGGAAGCCCTTCATTTCTCGCTGGCACATGGAAAGACTACCTTTGCTCCGATGGCCAGTGCGCTGGTCATTACGCTGATTCTGCTGTTGCTGCGGTGGGGGGTAAACAGTCTGCTGGGACTGAAGGGAAGGGTGCGTGCCCTGGCGTATGTGCCGTCCTTTCTGGTGCTTTGTGCCCTGACGGATGTAGGGCGTGGAGTGTATATCTCCGACTACCATACTCCGTGGACCTGGCTGTTGCCTTTACTGGTGTTGCTGTTTGTGGGAATCGGTTACTGGCTACGTGGAGTTTTTCGGGTACAGCTGAATCACGAAGGAAGTCTCTGGGGACTGGTCAACAGTAACCTGGCTATCTTGCTGGGGTTGTGTCTGCTGACGGTGTGTGTGGGCAGTACCAACCGGCAGTTTCATCATGAGCTGGAGGCGGAACATTACCTGCGA
Source organism: Phocaeicola plebeius DSM 17135 (assembly GCF_000187895.1). Classification (GTDB taxonomy): domain Bacteria; phylum Bacteroidota; class Bacteroidia; order Bacteroidales; family Bacteroidaceae; genus Phocaeicola; species Phocaeicola plebeius. The sequence continues at coordinate 207,561 of NZ_DS990134.1, forward strand.
GCCGGGGAGTATGACAAGGTGTTACGCGTAGGAGAAAAATCATTGGAGGCCAGCCGTACGCTGACCGCCTATCGTGCCGTGGCCTTGTCGCACTTGGGAAAGATGGGCGACAGGCTGTTTGCTTATCCTCAATATTACCGTTCCGACGGGTTGTTCTTTGAAACAGATTCCCTGCACACGCTCCGTTATACGAATGATTCCATTTATTACCTGCTGGGAGCACGTCCATATTCGGGAGAAGACCGCATGGTATTCCTGCGGAACATCTGCTACAAGGGAACGGGGAAATATACCTCGCTGGATTATTACCTTTCTGCCTTGCTGCTTGAAAAGAAACTGGACAGCTTTGCACAGGCCGTTCCCGATTTCTATTTGCCGGAAGATACCTTGCCGCGTTATTACCGGGAAGCATTGGTAATGTATCATGTTCAGCGGAATGATACCGTATCTTCGCGTGCAGACAGTCTGACGTTAGATCGTTTCAAGGCTTACCAGACCTTGCAGCAGAAAGAGGGTTCTCCGCTGGAAGAACGCAACCGTATGCGTCGCGAATTTGGCGATACCTACTGGTGGTACTATGATTATCAGGAATAAAAAACATTTGTGTAGAGGATAAAAAATTAAGAGAGACTGCCGGGGAAATGCAGTCTCTCTTATTTTTTAAAGAACAAACGCTTTTGCCCTTACAGCTGATATTTTCACAAATACCAATACTGTTCTTATCTATTACTATGAAAAACATCTTTATAACATCCGGTTCACTTGGATTGTTCAGAGAAAAATGTAATTTTAACACTTGTTTTGATTCTGTTTCTATCGTTTACATATTTCCTTGAAGTCACAATAAGTGCACCGGTCTTCTTCTTCCGTCTGACTGAAACTCAGGTCGGGGTTGAAAATCTCTTCCAGGAGTGCCTGCAGGCGGGTTCTGAACTCTTCTTCCAGCAATGAAAAGTCTTCCACGGGGGTGGTTTTGTTATACGATTCCTTGAGCTGGACGACGGGCGAGTAATCTTCTGCCGCAGCCCGGTGAATGTAGAGCAGGGCAGGAGCTACCTTCCGGTCATCATTCCGTTCACGCAGTTTCCGGCATACGATGGCGGCGTACAGGAAAGTCTGGAATACGTAATTGGGACGTTTGGGGCCAGGCGTGAACAACGATTCTACGCTGGGCGGGGTGTCGGCCTTGCCTCCCGTTTTGTAGTCCACAATGCGGAGCACGTTGTCCTTGCTGTCCATGCGGTCGATGATTCCTCCCATGCGCGAGCGGATGGCTCCCTTGGGTGTCTGTATCTCTACGTCCTCCATGACCCGTTGTTCGGAGCCTACGAAGGTAAAGGGAGCGTGGCGCAGGTCGTTGCGAAGCAGCTGCTGGATGTAGCGCAGAATCACGGCGGAATTGATGAGCTGTACTCCGTTGTATTCCGGACGCTCGTCGGCAGGGAGGTGGAAGAACAGCTCCTTGAACCCGTTGTCCACGTAGTTTTGCAGTTTCACTTCTTCCTTGAGCAGGGCCTCCAGGGTGTCTTTGTTGATGACTTTTCCGTGTGCCGTGAGCTCCTTGTAGATGTGTTCGGCAGCGTAGTGGAAGATGCTTCCGAATTTGGCTGAGTCGATTTCTGCACTTACTTCTTCAGGGGCTGCCAGTCCTGCTACGTACTTATAGTAAAACTTCAGCGGACAGTCCAGGTAGCAGTTCAGGGCTGACGGGGAAAGAAGGGCTTTCGGATTTACCCGCACGTCGAATACGCTCTGCATCCGTTTCATGATGTCGGGCGACTTGGGGATACAGATGGGTGAGGAAGCAATGGGCGACTGTTCTGCCTCCAGTTGTTTCCGCTGTACGGGATAACCCCACTCAATCAGCAGCTGAAGCATGAAGCGCGACATCTCTCCCCGGTTCATGCCGTCGCTCACTGTGTTGTAGAGTAACGTAGCCTTCTCTGCCCGTTGCAGCAGACGGTAGAAATAGTAGGCATAGACCGCAATCTTGTGGTCGATGGTCGTCATACCGAACGCCTTGCGCAGGTTGTAGGGGATGAACGAAGCATCACCCCCTGCCTTGGGCAACTGGCCTTCGTTGACCGATAGCAGAATGACATGGCGGAAATCCAGGTTACGTGTTTCCAGTACTCCCATCACCTGCATACCAATGGCCGGCTCTCCGTGGAAAGGAATGCTGGCTGTCGACATGACGCGTACCAGCAGGCGGTGGAAGGTGGTAGGTTGTACCTCCAGGTCCTTGCTTTCAAGCAGGGCATGAAAGCGGTTGACCATGGTGAAGCTTTTGAACAAGGCTTCGCGATAGAGCTGGTCGAGGGCGTCGCTGGTGGAAGCTGCCTGCTTGCGATACAGCTGTGCCACCTGCTTCAAGATGTCGGCCAGCCGCTTGCACAGCTCCAGGTTGTGGCTGCACGGCTTGAACAGCAGTGACAAGGCTTCGTCCCGTTCCAGTTCCGAGGGCAGGGGATAGAAGCGGTTCTTCTCCGTCAGTTCCTTTTCCAGCGGAGCGGCTTCTTCGGAAAGCAGTTGCGTGTACGGATGCTTCAGCACGCTGATGACTTCGGCAAACTGGTAGCGTCCGCTGCGGGAATTGTAGCCCGCAATGTGCAGTTCCAGCAACGTCTTTACGAAGCTGTAGGCCGGTGTCTGCGAGAGCGGGAAACCCATGGTGATATTGATGTGGCGCACGTTGTCCGGCAGTGAGTGAAGCACAGGCTGCAGCATGGCCTCGTTGCAGAGTACCACGGCCGTTTCCTTTTCGTTCTCCGTCAGGTTCTTCCGAATCCATTGCGGCAGGTAACGTGCCTGTCCGTTCTCCGTAGGCGATTCGATAAAGGTAATTTCTTTCGGATGGTTCAGGTGGTCGAACAGGGAAGACGGCAATTCTGAGGGGAAATTCTTCAGGTTGCGGCGGATAAACTCGCCTGCTTCGTGCGGATGCTTGTTCAGGTAGAAGGTATCATAGTCCCAGTAGAACAGGGCCTTTCCTGCTTCGTGCAACTTGCTGAACAGGGTTTGTTCCACCTTATTCAGCACGTTGAATCCCACGAACACATATTTGTCGTAGGGAAACTGCTGTACGTCCATAGTCTCTGTCACCTCGCGGTAGAGCATTCCTTCGTAGGCGATGCCCTGCTCGCGGAGCAATTCCTTGTATTGCGTATAGATGTCGCCCAGCACGTCCCACAATGAGATGAAACGTCGCTTCAGTTCCGTGACCTGCTCGATGGAGAAATTACGGAAAAACTGACTTAATGCTTCCTTCTGTCCTTCCTCCAGGAAGTCATATTCGCCGGTCAGCTTGTTCAGGTCCTTCAGGTTGCTGAACAATGCCTTGGTGTCGGCCATGTTCTTGTCAGCATCGTCAAAGTCGCTGATGAGCATCTCGCCCCAGAAGTAGAATTCGTCTAGGCTCTCCTTGCTGCCCGTTATTTCCCGGAACACCTTGTAGAGGTCGCACACTAATTTGATGGAATCGCCCGTCACCCATTGCGACGATTGGCGGAACAGCTCACTGATGCTTACGTAGGCCGGCGACCATACCGGGCGGTCGGATTCCTGTGCCAGGTATTCATTGAAAAAGAGGCTGGCACGCTTGTTCGGGAAAACCACAGCCACCTTCGTGAAGTCTCCGTTCATCTTCCGGTACAAATCGGCGGCCACCTGCTTCAAAAAAGTTTCCATATATTGCATTGTCGAAATATCGTTGTGAAAAAATAAACTCAGGCCGGAAGCGTCACTTCTTCCAGCTCATTGGCAAACACATACCAGAGGAATCCCCGGATGTGGGTGTAGCCCATCTGCGTGAGCAAGTCCATGTACTCCTGCACCTGTGCGCGGTAAGCCTCGTTCTTCTTTCCGAACTTGAAGTCCACCACGACCACCTGTCCGTCTTTCCGCATCACGCGGTCGGGGCGGCGTGTCTGCATCTGTCCCTCTTCGTCGGTGTAGACAATGGCACACTCGTTGTAAAGCTCCCATGTGCCGCTGAACCAGTCCTTCACGGCCGGATGCTGCAAGGCCCAGTGCGCCAGTCCCTGAATCTGCTGTTTCTGTTCCTCCGATTCGAACACCCCTTCGAAGCTCAGCCGTTCCAGTGCCGAAGGAAGGTCGTCCGCCTTTTCGATGTGGGCAAACACCTGGTGCAGCAACTGTCCCTGACGGATGTATTGTCCGCGAGTGTCCTCCGTGTCGTCACCCTGAATGAAGTCGGCCGAACGGTTTGACTGCTTGAATTCGATGTGTGTCTCGATGCTTTCCATCTTCACGGGCACTCCCTCGCGGGGCGATGACAGCCGGTTGGATTTGCCCGCCTTCTTCTCATCGTGCGCCGTGCAGAGCTCCCCGTATTCGCCTACTGCATCGTCTTCCGGATTCTCCTGTGCCAGCGGCAGTTCCACTTCCTGCATGAGGGGCAGACTGTCGTACAACAGTTCTGAAACCGTTCCCTTCTGTCCCGCTTTGGCGAAAATAATCAGGTTCTTGCAGGCGCGTGTAAACGCTACGTAAAGCAGATTCAGGTTGTCCACCCAGAGCTGTAATTTCTCTTCCAGGTAATCGTCGTGATACACCGATTCCGCCATGGCACCTGAATAGTTCACCGGTACGATGTCCAGGCGGTTGAACGGCGGAATGTCGGTTTCCTTGCCCGTACCTGCCACGCTGCACCATATCAGGTGGTTGTTCGTTTCGTTCTCCATCTTCCAGTCGCAGAATGGCAACAATACTGTGTGATACTCCAGTCCCTTCGACTTATGGATAGACAAGATGCGGATACCGTCAATCTCGCCCGAAGGGATGGTCTTCGCGTTCAGCTTCTCATCCCAGAAACGGATGAAAGCCGTCAGCTCCGACGAGTTGTTCTGCATGTATTCCGTCACCGCATCATAGAAGGCACAGAGATATGCATCTTGCTTCTCGATAAGCTGCATGTCGAACAGCACAAACAGCTTTTCCAGCAGTTCGTACAGCGGCATGAAACGGAGTTCGTTTGCCTGCAACTGGAAGGCTGCCGGCAGGTAACGGGACGGGTCGTCGAGCAGTACCGTGTTGAGGCTGATGTCCTTGCGTAATACCCCTTGCTGATAAGCCACCGCCAGCCGCGCCAGTGCGATGCGGTCGTCGGGCGAAGAAAGATACCGCAGTCCGTCGATGAGCATGCTCACTGCCAGCGATGCACTCAGCCGGAACGCCTCGTCGGATACGATGCGGTAGGGGGTATGTTCGTCGAAGTAAGCGGCAATGTCGGGGATACTCCGGTTCTTTCGCACCAGAATGGCCATCTCGTTGAGGCGGATACCCTCTGCCGTAAGGCGTTCCACTTCCTCGGCCAGCTGTTCCAAGGTCGCTTCCGTGTAAGGCCGCTCCTTGGAGTCCTGCAGGAAGGTCACCTTTACGAATCCCTTCTCCTCCTTCTTGGCACAACGCTGCCGCACGTCGCTGTACGCCTGTTCCAGTTGGGCGCAAGGCATGCCCTGTTCCTCCTGATAGCGCCGGTTCAGTGTCTGGCAGGCCGCCGTGAAAAACTCGTTGTTGAAGCGGATGATGCGTGCCTCACTTCGCCAGTTCGTGTCGAGCGTACATTCCTTGATGCGGAAACTCCGGTCATTGCCCAGTCCCGCCAGGATTTTCCAGTCGCCGCTTCGCCAGCGGTAGATGCTCTGCTTGATGTCGCCCACGATGAGGCTGCCTTCCTTCTGTGCCAGACTTTCCTGCAACAGCAGATGGAAGTTCTCCCACTGCATGCGCGAGGTATCCTGAAACTCGTCAATCATCACCGTATCGATGGTGGTACCGATTTTCTCGTAGACAAACGAGGCGTCTCCCTCCCTGATTAAGCTATGGAGCAAGGCATTGGTATCCGACAGCAGAAAACGGTTGTGCGCCTGGTTCTGCAAGCGTACCTCCTCGTCAATGTGCGCCAGCAAACGCAGGTTGTTCAGGTAACGCAGCGAAAGGTCGCACGAGTTGAGCAGCAAGTTGTTCTGCGGACGACGGTTTTCCGCTTCCGCTAACAAGGGTATCAGTTCCGAAGCCGCCAGCGAACGGATCTCATCGCGGTGGACCGACGTTTTGGTCGTCCAGTTTTCCTCGCTTTCCAGGCACTTCTCCACGGTGGCATTGCGGATGTCATCGCTCAGTTTCCCGTTGGCCAGCTTGTTGAAATAACTGCCGATGCCCCGTGAGCCGTTCTTCAGGTCGGCCGGAGTCAGTCCGTGCATTTCGAGCAAGCCCGTAAACTGTTCGCTGAATCCCTTCATAAATTCCAGCACCTCCTCACGGATACTTTTCAGCTCATCCCGGTAGGAAGGAATAAAGTTCGGGTCGGCCAGTTTCCTGCGCAGTCCTTCTCCCTTCTCGATGTAGCTTTCGTCGAAAATATTCTGTCCGAATCCCTTGATATCTTTCGACACATCCCAGCGGCGGTCGTTCACGATACGTTCCTCGATATACTCCAGCAGCCAGTAGAGCACCGGTGAGCGCCGGTCCAGCTTCTCAATCATGGCATCCACCGCATCGCTCAACACCTCCGTATTGTTCAGTTCGATAGACAAGTTGGCCCCTAACTCCAGTTCCCGCGCCAGGTTGCGCATCACCGACTGGAAAAACGAGTCGATGGTCTCGATGCGGAAACGGCTGTAGTCATGAATGATGTGCCGTAATGCCTCCCGTGCCGATTCCCGGATTTCCTCGACCGATTTGGCCGATGTCTTCTGAATCTCCTTCAGGTAGCCATCCGAACCCTCGTCGGCCGTAGCAATGCCGTAAAGCTGTTCCAGGATACGCTCCTTCATTTCCGCCGTCGCCTTGTTGGTGAACGTTACCGCCAGAATCCTGCGGTAGGCATACGGGTCTTCAATCAGTTGTCTTATATAATGTACCGCCAGTGTAAAGGTCTTGCCGGAGCCGGCAGAAGCCTTGTAGACTAAAAGCTGGGGATGCTGTTCCATGTGTGATGTTGTTTTTAGGGTTTTCGTTACACAAACTTACGGAATTTTCGCGGAAAAACCGCAGGAAACGGCTGATTAGTGAGGGGAGAGCCGTGGCAGACGTATCCGGAAATCACTCTGTGATATGCAGGAAACGCCTTTAGGCTCTCTTTGTTTCCCCGTGCGGAACTGTGTGTTTCCCGTCCGGAAAACGTAGGGTTCTGCACCGGAAAACTTATGGTTTGCGTGCGGAAAACATAAAAAACCGTTTGTCGGTTTGCATAAAACCGCCGAATAATTTGTGTAATTCAAAATAAAAGCCTACTTTTGCACCGCAATTAAGGATGGTTCCGTAGCTCAGCTGGATAGAGCAACGCCCTTCTAAGGCGTGGGTCCTGCGTTCGAATCGCAGCGGAATCACTGAAAGCTTTACAAATTACAAGGATGGTTCCGTAGCTCAGCTGGATAGAGCAACGCCCTTCTAAGGCGTGGGTCCTGCGTTCGAATCGCAGCGGAATCACGGAAAATAAGAGAAAATCAAGCGGTGAAAATATCGTTGGTTTTCTCTTTTTCTTTTATAAATGTTTGTAAGTTTATAAAAATTGCATATATTTGCAACCCGATAAAACTACCGACCTTGTTTTTACGGACACAAACTGAACGAGCTTAAGCTAAACTACAGAAAAAAATCACTTCGTAAGGCCGATAATAAACCGAGCCTGTATCATTATTTAAAAGGATAGAGAAAGCGTTCTTCTAAAATCGAAGAATACAACTGACAAGAAGGCCAGATACGGCCCGCAGACTGTTTTTACAGTTCAGGGAAGTACCTGTGCAGGAATGTTACACCCATTTTTTTAACAAAAACCAAACTAGACTTTTTTTTACCGGTACCTGAGGAGGGGAATTCCCTTCCTCAGGGTACCACTAAACCGCGATAACTAAACTTAATTGTCCAACAAAATCTTAAATCATCTATGAAAATAGAAAGAGCTACTCAGCTGCTATTCCTTTTGCTGATAAGTCAGGGAGGAAATGCGGCCTATGCCAACCTTCCGCGAGGAGCCAGTGCGTCTCCCGTACAGGTGTCGGCGCAAGCAAACAAAATCACAGTGAGTGGAACAGTCGTTGACGTCAACGGAGAACCTCTGGTAGGGGTAAGCGTGCTGGAAAAGGGTACCGGAAACGGTACGATTACCGACATGGACGGAAACTTTACCTTGTCCGCAGGCGAGGGAGCCGCACTCGAAATCTCTTACGTGGGGTATCAGAACCTGACGGTTTCTGCCAAGGAAACACTGGGTGTTCTGGTCATGAAGGAAGATACCGAACAGCTGGATGAAGTGGTGGTAACGGCATTGGGTATCAAGCGCTCACAGAAGGCTTTGAGCTACAATGTGCAGGAGGTGAAGAATGATGTGCTGACAAAGGTAAAGGATGCCAACTTCGTGAACAGCCTGAACGGAAAAGTAGCCGGTGTGAGCATTCAGCGCAGTGCTTCGGGTGTGGGTGGAGGTACCCGCGTCGTGATGCGTGGAAACAAGTCTATCAAGGGAGACAACAACGTGCTGTATGTGATTGACGGTGTGCCCATGGGTAATCAGGCCGACCGCACAGGCGACGGTACGGGCTTCGGTGCAGGACGCACGTCGAGTGAAGGTATTGCTAGCTTCAACCCTGAAGATATTGAAAGTCTGTCGGTGCTGACAGGTCCCTCGGCTGCTGCACTCTACGGAGCCAATGCGGCCAACGGTGTCATCCTGATTACCACGAAGAAAGGTGCTGCCGGAAAAGTGAGTGTCAACGTGTCGTCATCGGCTGAATTCTCGAATCCTTTCGTGCTGCCGCGCTTCCAGAACACCTACGGAAACGTGAGTGGGGAGGCTGCCTCGTGGGGAGAAAAACTGCCGGTACCTTCTTCATATAATCCGGCCGACTTCTTCAATACCGGAACCACTTTTACCAACTCTTTTAATCTGTCTGTGGGAAATGACAAGAACCAGACGTATGTGTCCGGTTCGGCGGTCAATGCCAAGGGTATCGTGCCCAACAACAAATACCACCGCTACAATGCCATGGTGCGAAATACCACCAAGTTCTTCAACGATAAGCTGACCATGGACTTGTCTGCCAGCTACGTGCGTGAGTATTACAACAACATGCTGTCCTACGGTACGTATTTCAACCCTCTTCTGGGAGCTTATCTGTATCCGCGCGGAGAGAATTTTGAGAAGGAAAAGTATTTCGAACGCTATGATGCCGAGCTGGGCTACAATGTGCAGTCGTGGACACCGGGCGACTTCGGTATGGCTGTGCAGAACCCTTACTGGGTGGCTTACCGCAATTTGCGTCCTGAGGTGAAAGACCGCTACATGCTGTATGCATCGTTGAAATATGAAATTACCGATTACCTGAACGTGAGTGCACGAGGCCGTCTGGATAATACCTACACGGAGAAGGAAGACAAGCGTTATGCCTCTACACACGGTACGTTTGCCAAGCCGCTGGGACGTTATGCTTATTCGAATGAGACTTTCCGCCAGAAATATGCAGACATCATGGCCAACCTTTCGAAGCCTTTTGCCGGAGACTTTTATGCCAATGTCAACGTGGGTGCTTCTTTTGAAGAATACGATACGAAGGGAAGAGGATACGGTGGACAGTTGCTTCTGGTGCCGAATCTGTTTGCCTATGACAACATAGACCCTTCTACCGGTGTGCCTTCACAGACGGGTGGTGATAACCGTAAGATGAATCTCGGTGTGTTCGGTTCTGCGGAAATCTCATGGAAATCGGCCGTGTATCTCACACTGACTGGTCGTGCCGACAAGCCTTCTCAGCTGGTCAACAGCAAGTCGCCTTGGATATTCTATCCTTCTGTCGGACTTTCGGCCATCGTAACCGACCTGTTGCCCGAAACCATGCGCCAGTCCATTTCACCGGTGCTGGGCTTCCTGAAAGTACGTGCTTCCTATACGGAGGTGGGTTCGCCTATTCCTTACACCGGACTGACTCCCGGCACCATTACGCACTCCATTGAAGGAGGTGTAATCAAACCTTTCAAGTATTATCCGCTTCCGGAACTGAAACCGGAAAGAACCCGTTCTTATGAGGTAGGTATCGACTCCAAGTGGCTGAACAATACCGTGTCGCTCGGCGTGACGTTGTATAAATCGAATACCTACGACCAGTTGCTCGAAGCCAAGTTGTCGGAAACGTCGGGTTATGACTATATGTTCGTACAGGCCGGTAACGTAGAAAACCGGGGTATCGAACTGACGCTGGGATACGACCAGACTTTTGGCAATTTCTCTTACAGCACTTCGCTGACGGCTACTGCCAACCGTAATAAAATCATCGCACTGGCTTCGAACGTGAAGAATCCCGTGACCGGAGAGGCACTCGACCTGAGTGACATCAAGGTGGGACGTTTCCGTTTGCGCGAAGGAGAAGAAGTTGGTACGATTTATGCGGAAGAACGCCTGAAACGTGATCAGGATGGTTACATTGTGTACAACGAAGGTCAGACCATTACCACGGAATCTACGGAACCCTACAAGCTGGGCAGTGTCAATGCCAAGTGGAACCTGGGCTGGAGAAACGGCTTTACCTACAAAGGCTTTAACCTGAACTTCCTTGTCACTGCCCGTCTGGGAGGTATCGTGATTTCCAAGACACAGGCCGTGCTCGACCAGTTCGGTGTGTCGCAGGCTTCGGCCGATGCGCGTGATGCCGGAAAAGTCATGGTGGGCAATGTGGCAGTTCAGCCAAAGGACTACTATGAGTCGGTGGTGAACCTGGATGCGTACAATGTGTACTCTGCTACCAACGTCCGCCTGCAGGAAGCCAGTCTGGGATACACCTTCCCTAATTCCTGGTTCAAGGGTACCCCGTTCCATAGCGTGAACCTTTCCGTGTATGGCACCAACCTCTGGATGATTTACAACAAAGCTCCTTTTGATCCGGAACTGACGGCTTCTACCGGTACCTTCGGACAGGGATATGATTACTTTATGTTGCCCAGCCAGCGCACGTATGGAGTGAGCCTTAAATTTGGATTCTAACAAATCATGAAAAACAACGTATAATATGAAGATAAGAAACTATTTGATACCTGTATTCTCCGTATTGGCACTTGCATCTTGCAACTATGAGCAGATCAATACAAATATCTATGGTGTGACGGAAGAAGGAATGAAGACGGGCGGACTGCTGTATGGGGCTCCTTTCATGGACATGCAGAAGCTGGTTATTCCCATCGGTTCGCCCACTGAATCGACAGGACCGGGTAACGACCTGGCCAATACGGACATCATGTCGGCCGGCAACTACATCGGTTACTGGGGCATGAACAACAACTGGAATTTCAATACGGAGGCTACGTGGAACTTTACGGATGCCCGTATGAGCTATGCTTACCAGAATTTCTATTCGAAACTGTTCCGTGCATGGAATGACATCTACAAGCATACGAAGAATTCGGAAGACCCTGCCGACAAGGAAGTGCAGGCTGTAGCCAACATTGTCAAGGTGACTGCCTGGCTCCGTGCGACGGATGTGTTCGGTCCGATTGTATATACCAATGCCGGCAACGGAGACATTGCTCCGAAACTGGATTCTCAGGAGACCGTGTACAAGGCGATGCTGGCCGATTTGAAGGATGCTTCGCAGCTGCTGGTCAATACCGCATCGAAAGTGCTTCCGTCGTACGATGTGATTTATAACGGAAACGCTTCCAACTGGGTGCGACTGGCTAACTCGCTCATGTTGCGCATAGCCGTCCGCGTGCATTTCAAGGATGAAGCGCTGGCAAAGGAATACATCACGTTTGCCCTTGACCCTTCTCACGGAGGTGTCATTGAAACCGTGGCACAGGAGGCCAAAATACGGAGTACGGACAAGTTGCCGCTGATGAACTCCATGCTGCCGACTGTAGAGGACTACGGAGAATGTCGCCTGGGAGCTACCATCTGGGCCTACATGCAGGGGTATGACGATCCGCGTCTGAGTGCCTTGTTCACGTCCGATTCTTACGGCTATTTCATGCCTCTTCCTCCTACGAACAACAATGCCCTTAGCTCCGCTGCCAAGACGGGAGCCTCCAAGCCCAAGGTCGATGCGGCTTCTCCTTTGTTCTGGTTGCGTGCTTCGGAAGTGTCTTTCCTGAAAGCGGAAGCCGCACTTTACAAACTGACAGGAGGTAATCCGAAAGCACTGTATGAAGAAGGTGTTACCAAGTCGTTCGAAGAAAACGGAGTAAGCGGAGTGGCTGCCTATCTGGAGGTTACAGATTTTCCTTATGACATCAGCCGGTCTATGTTGCCTTACAACCGTCAGTATTCCTGCAAGCTTTCTACCGGAAATGTGTCTCCCAAGTGGAACGATGCGGATTCGGACGAAGTGAAGTTGCAGAAAATCATTACCCAGAAATACCTGGCACTCTATCCCAATGCCGTGGAAGCCTGGACCGAATATCGCCGGACTGGCTATCCTTACCTGCTCAAACCAGCTTATGACAAAGCTTACGTGAGCATAGGAGGTGAAGAAGATGCCATCACGCCCGAAAGATTCCGCTTTGCTCCGGCCGAATATGGTACAAACCCCAACATGTCGGAAGTGCCGGCGCTGCTGGGTGGTGAAGACCAGGGAGCAACCAAGTTGTGGTGGGTGCGCAATAACCGTCCCAAACAGCCGAAATGAGAAATGAGTTTTACGGAAATGTCAAACAAATGAAGTGATGAAAAGAATCATAAGATATGCAGGAGCCCTGCTGCTGGCGGCAGGCTTCGTGGCCTGTTCCGAATGGAACGTGCCTGAAAGAGAAACCTTCGAAAACCAGGAAAATCTGGAGAAATACATTCCCTTGCTGGAGGCGGAAAGTGAAGCCGACCTGACTCCCTCCATGCGCGATTATTTTGCCAAACTGAGAGAATACCGTCAGACACCTCATGTGAAGGGGTTCGGCTGGTTCGGCAACTGGACCGGACGAGGCAGCAATGCACAGAACTACCTGAAGATGCTACCCGACAGCGTAGACTTCGTATCCTTGTGGGGTACGCGAGGAAATCTTTCGGAAGAGCAGAAAAAAGACTTGAAGTTTTTCCAGGAAATCAAGGGAGGAAAAGCGCTGCTGTGCTGGATTGTACAAGACTTGGGCGACCAGATGACTCCTCCGGGACAAGACCCGAAGAATTACTGGATTGTGGAAAAGGGAGGTGGTAATTTTGTGGAAGGTGTGAAGGCTTATGCAAATGCCATCTGCGATACGATTGAAAAGTATAATCTGGATGGTTTCGACATAGACTACGAACCCGGTTATGGTCATTCAGGTTCGATGGCTAACGGGGAGATTATCAGCGAAAATTCGGGTAATACGAACATGTTCGTATTTATCAAAACCCTTTCAGACCGTTTGCGTCCGGCCGGCAGAATGCTGGTAATGGACGGTCAGCCTGAGAAACTTTCTACCGAGGCTTCCAAGTACATCGACCACTATATTTATCAGGCGTACTGGGAACGTTCCACCGCGCAGGTTCTTAGGAAAATCAATCAGCCTCACCTTGAAAACTGGGAGCGGAAGACCATTATCACCGTAGAGTTTGAGCAAGGCTGGCAGACAGGTGGAGTAGATAATTACACCAGCGTGCGTCCGGAAATCAATGCTTATCCGGAAGGGTGTCAGATTTTTGATTATGCCACGCTGGACCTTCCCGACGGCAGACGCATTGGCGGCATCGGCACGTATCACATGGAATACGACTATGCGAATACTCCTCCTTACAAATGGCTCAGAGAAGCCTTGCACTTAGGAAATGTGGTTTATCCGGGTAAGTTAGATTAAAAATTGAATTATGAAAAAGAAATTATATTTCAGCATATTCGCAGGAGCCTTGCTGGCTTGTTCCTGCCAGAATGAATTATACAAGGATGCAACCAGTGAATACCAGTCGGCACAGGGGGCTTACATCAAGACTGGTGAATCTTCGCAGGTATTCGTGGAAGAAGGAAAGGAAGTCGATGTGAAGTCTATCACCGTATCGCTGGTACAGCAGGAAAACGATGCCAAGACGGTGACGGTAGAAGCCGGCAGCAAGGAACAGCTGGAAGCATACAACAAGAAGCACGGAACGGACTACCTGATGCTGCCGCCCGAAATGTATGAAGTAGGCAAGGAGGTGGTGTTCAGCTCCAAGCAGACGCAGCAATTTCTGCCGGTAAAGTTCAAGGATGTGAAATTCTCCCTGCAGGGAAGCTATGCTTTGCCGGTGAAACTGAGTGGCGGTACGGTCCCCGTGATTGACAGTGAATCTGAATCACTGATTGTACTGGAACAGCGCATCAATACGAAGTGTCTTCGCATTGACGGATACGGCAGTGAAGATGCGAAAATGTTCCCGGACGATTTCAAGGTGGACCAGTGGACGATGGAGGTCATGGTAAACCGTAGCTCATACCAGAGCAACAACCGTTCCATCTGTGGTACCAAACTCGTGTCTGGGTCCGGTGCACTCGATGAAATCTATCCTCGCTTCGGCGACGTGACCATCCGTCCCGACCAGCTTCAGTTTAAGACTGGAGGTTCTCAGATTGACGTGCCGGCGGATGTCTTTGCGGCACAGGCCGACACCTGGTATATGTTGGCTTTCGTGTACGACGGTAAGAAAAACTATGTATATGTGAATGGAGAACTGGTGGCCGACCGTGAAATCCGTACAGGGCCTTACGGTCTGGTAGGCTTCTGGATTGGCGGTGCGAACGAGTTGGTTCGTGAAATCCGTTTCTGGAAGACGGCCCGCACACCTCAGCAGTTGAAGCAGTTCATGTGGAAAACGGTAGACGGAAGTGACGAGAATCTGGTGCTGTATTATCCGCTAAACGGAAAGAAGCGCAACCTTGACACAGGAGAAATCACCGAGGACGAAACCATGCTCTGGGATTTCAGCAACAATGCCAAACATCTGCCTCTTCCTTCAAAAGCTAAGTTTGATGATAATGACGGAAAAGGCTTTATGTTCCCTTTGGTTGATTAATTATAGGTTTTATTAATGAAGAAAGGCTGTCTCCAAGACAGCCTTTTATTTTATGTGGTTTCCGTAGAAGATGATTCATTCCGCTGCAATGCCTCCCGATAGATGTTGCAAAGCCGTTGTCTGAGTGATGCCGGCTGCACGATATGAAGTGACCAGCTGCGCGACATGATTTCCATCAGAAAATCGGGTGTGATGCGTACCCGCAGACTGAAAACCATTCTTCCGTTCTCTTCCTTCAACAATTGTTGTGAGGGATGCAGCGGACGCGATTTCAAGTAATTCCCGTCTTCCATGTCGCAGTCGAATACTACTTCTTCGATGGGATATTCTTCAGAGGAATAAATGCCGAAACTATCCTTAAACTTCTGCACAGGGTCGAAAGCCTCGTTTTTGGAAAATATTTCTGGCAGAAGGGTGAGCTGCTCAATGCGGTCCAGTCCGAAAGTCTTTATCTTTCCGCTTTCTTCCGCCCCTAATACATACCATCTGCCTCGCCACTCCTTGAGAGCGTATGGCGAAAGCGTACGTTCGCTGCGGGTATTGTCTGCATACTTGCGATAGAGAAAATGCACTTTCTGGCGCTGTCGGATGGCATGAAGAAGATAGGAAAGATACTGCGTCCCCCTCGTCTGATATTGTTCCGGTAAGATGTACTCCGGCAGACTGTGGTTGCCTAAGGCAGTCATCACCTCAATCGGCTCAATGATGCAGTCCATATCCAGCCATCCTTTCCGGACGGCTGGCAATGAATATCCTTTGTGTGTGCGACTGTACGTAATGTCCAGACCAAATTCTTCCTTCAGTTCATTCAGGTCACGTTTCAGGGTAGCGTCCGAGCATACCGGGTCGTAGCCGCGGAATGCAAGCTCACGTTCCAGTTCGCGTTGCAGTTCACGGAACGATATGTAAGGCTGGTTCTGCAGTTTTCGCACAATCAGTATCCAGCGCAGCAGTTGTCCTTTTAATTTTTTCATGGTCAGTAGGCGATTCTTACACAAATATATCACTTTTTTGTTCACAGGGTCATCTTTTGAGCTTGTGGGTGCAGATATTTGTCTCAAAATAATTTTTAAAGTAAACGCTTATGAAAGGTTATGTATCCCATTTGATTACAGAGAACGAGAAACTGGAACAAGAATTGACAGCCGATTATGATGCAGCTCATGCACCGGTGTCACATCAGCAACTGCTGGCCCTGCAGCTGAGGGGCGATATAGACGAACTGAGCGTCTGCATCCATGATTGTGTCTCATTGGTTCCGATGGTGAAAGACCTTCCGGCAGATTTGTTGGAAGAAGCGGGGCGCATTCTGGCACGACAGCAGGCAATGGGCATACGCACAGTGTCGTTTCTGAATGAAATGTCTTATCCATGCAGACTGAATGAACTGGATATTTTTCGTCCGATACTGTTGCATGGCATGGGCGACTGGAGCCTGCTGGACATGCAGCCGTTGGTATCTGTTACCGGTTCTCCACAAGCCTCTCCGCAGGATGTTTCCATTGCGCGTGAGTGGGGGAAGAAGTACGGTAGTGGACATGATGGACAGGAATCTTGTATCGTAGTAGGCAGGCTGGCAGACGCATGCGATGTGGCCGCAATGGAAGGCTGCCTGGATGCAGATGGTCACGTGATAGCCATTATGGAGGTTGGATTTGATGGTGTGGCAATGGAAGCTTTGTGCCGGAGGATTGTGGATGAAGGCGGGCTGGTGATTTCTACGAAATGGTTTGGTACGCCGTCCGGTAGGAATCTTTGCCCGTGCGAACGGCTGATGGCTGCCCTATGTGAGCAGATGATTGTGGTGGAATGTCAGCAACAGGACGAGAGCATGACCGTGGTAAAAGAAGCCCGTAAATTAGGACGTGAGATACATTGCATGAAGCCTATCATGCACGATATAAGTATGGAGGGAATTCAGGTCTTGCCAGACAAAAAAACGACAGTCAAGAAATGCGAGCGGATATTCGAATGGGCCGATAAACCGTATAGCATTGTGTATAAAATCATAGCTGTGTATCTGCAGTATGAGCGTATCACATGCAGTGGATTGATAGACAAGCTCAAAGCCCTGCACATTGCGACTGACCCTTACGGTTCCGTACATAGTTTGATGACCGACAAAGGCAACAGCTATGGCCGTGTGTTTATGGAAGAAAATGGTTTCTTAGTGTTTGTTCCTGAACTGAGGGAACGTATTGAGGCGATAAGAGGGAAGTTTAGGGTATAGTAGTAAAGGTTTTAGGAAACTGTACGCATGGTGCGCTCAAATAAAAATCCCCTCCAAAACTCATTCATTACAAATAGTTCTGGAGGGGATTAATTTATCTATATCTTTAAGTGGTACGGATTATTTGTATTCGTCCCAGCTCTTGATAGCGATGTCGTCAATGCTCATAGAGCAGAAGGCATTGATGAATGCACTTGCCAGACGGGCATTGGTTACCAGAGGAATGTTCAGGTCGACTGCGGCACGGCGGATCTTGTATCCGTTTTCCAACTCGGTAGGAGTGAGGTCACGCGGAATGTTTACCACCATGTCGATTTCTTTCTTGTGCAGCATTTCCAGTGCCTGAGGCTGACCTTCTTCGCTTGGCCAGTATACGCGGGTGTTTTCCACTCCGTTTTCTGCCAGGAACTTAGAAGAACCGCCGGTAGCGAAGATGTTGTAACCTTTGGCCTTGAGGGCGCGCGCTGCCTGCAGCAAATCTACTTTCTGTTTCAGTGTACCGGTAGACATCAGGACGTTCTTTTCCGGAATGCGGTAGCCTACAGACAGCATGGCTTTCAGTACGGCACATGAAGTATCGTCGCCGATACAGCCTACTTCACCTGTAGAAGCCATGTCTACACCCAGCACAGGGTCGGCCTTCTGCAAGCGGTTGAACGAGAACTGGCTGGCCTTGATACCTACGTAGTCGAGGTCGAAGAGATTCTTTTCGGGCTTTTCTACCGGCAAGCCTAACATGACTTTTGTAGCCAGTTCGATGAAGTTAATCTTCAGTACCTTGCTGACGAACGGGAACGAACGGCTGGCACGCAGGTTACATTCGATTACCTTGATGTCGTTTTCACGAGCCAGGAACTGGATGTTGAACGGACCAGAGATGTTCAGCTCTTTCGCAATCTGACGAGAGATACGCTTGATGCGACGTACGGTTTCTACGTACAGTTTCTGCGGCGGGAACTGGATGGTAGCGTCACCTGAGTGTACACCGGCAAATTCGATGTGTTCAGAGATGGCGTAAGCTACGATTTCACCGTTCTGTGCCACGGCGTCCATTTCTACTTCCTTGGCGTGTTCGATGAACTGGCTTACTACTACCGGATGTTTCTTCGATACGTTAGCGGCCAGCTGCAGGAAGCGTTCCAGCTCTTCCTGGTTAGAACATACGTTCATGGCTGCACCAGAAAGCACGTATGACGGACGAACCAATACAGGGAAGCCTACTTTTTCGATAAATGCGTTGATATCTTCCATTGAAGTCAGTGCGCTCCATTCAGGCTGGTCTACGCCGATACGGTCGAGCATAGCCGAGAACTTGTCGCGGTCTTCAGCGTTATCGATGCTCTTGGCAGAAGTTCCCAGGATGTTTACCTTCTGTGCATCCAGGCGCAATGCCAGGTTGTTCGGAATCTGTCCGCCGGTAGATACGATGACTCCGTGAGGGTTTTCCAGGTCGAGGATATCCATCACACGTTCGAAAGTCAGTTCGTCGAAGTACAGACGGTCGCACATATCGTAGTCGGTCGATACGGTTTCAGGGTTGTAGTTGATCATTACTGAGCGGTAGCCTTCCTTGCGGATGGTGTTCAGTGCCTGTACGCCGCACCAGTCGAACTCTACGGATGAACCGATACGGTAAGCACCTGAACCCAGTACAACGATACTCTTGTGGTCGCCCAGGTAGTGTACATCGTTGGCCACGCCGCTATAAGTCAGGTACAGGTAGTTGGTCTGTGCTGGATATTCGGCTGCCAGCGTGTCAATCTGTTTTACTACCGGCACGATGCCTACACTCTTACGGTGGTTACGGATTTCCAGGATACCGTCTTCCATATCGCCTTCGTAGCCGATGGCACGTGCCACCTGGAAGTCAGAGAATCCCTGACGTTTTGCCTTGTAGAGCAGCTCGTTCGGAAGCTGTGAAAGCTGTGTATGGTTGTTGCCCCACTCGTGGAGTTCCTTAGAAGTCTGCATGATGTTCATCAGCTTGTCGAGGAACCACTTGTCAATCTTGGTGAGGTCGTGAATCTGGTCTACTGTGTAGCCTGCACGCATAGCCTTTGAGATGACGAAGATACGCTTGTCGGTCGGTTCGCGCAGTGCTTTGTCAATGTCTTCGATAACCAGCTCCTTGTTTTCCACGAAACCGTGCATGCCCTGACCAATCATACGAAGACCTTTCTGGATGGCTTCTTCGAAGGTACGTCCGATGGCCATGACTTCACCTACCGATTTCATGCTGGAGCCCAGCTCGCGGTCTACGCCGTGGAACTTACCCAAGTCCCAGCGAGGAATCTTACATACGCAGTAGTCCAGTGCCGGTTCGAAGAAGGCAGAAGTTGTTTTAGTTACCGAGTTCTTCAGGTCGAACAGTCCGTAGCCCAATCCCAACTTAGCTGCAACGAAAGCCAAAGGATAACCTGTAGCCTTAGAAGCCAGTGCAGAAGAACGGCTCAGACGGGCATTTACCTCGATTACGCGGTAGTCTTCTGATTCAGGGTCGAACGCGTACTGTACGTTACATTCACCCACGATACCGATGTGACGGATGATGCGGATGGCCAGTTCACGCAGTTTGTGGTATTCGCTGTTGGTCAGCGTTTGTGACGGAGCGATAACGATAGATTCACCGGTGTGGATACCCAGCGGGTCGAAGTTTTCCATGTTGCAGACTGTGATACAGTTGTCGAAACGGTCGCGCACTACTTCGTATTCCACTTCCTTCCAGCCTTTCAGACTCTTTTCTACCAGTACCTGCGGAGAGAAAGAGAACGCTTTTTCGGCCAGCACGTTCAGTTCTTCTTCGTTGTCGCAGAAGCCTGAACCCAGACCTCCCAGTGCGTAGGCTGCACGGATGATGACCGGATAACCCAGTTCCTTTGCCGCACGGCGGGCATCTTCAATGTTTTCTACTGCCTCACTCTTGATGGTCTTCACGTTGATTTCGTCCAGCTTCTGTACGAAGAGCTCACGGTCTTCCGTATCCATGATGGCCTGCACCGGAGTACCCAGTACGCGGGTATTGTATTTCTCGAACACACCGGCTTTGTAGAGAGCCACACCGCAGTTCAAGGCAGTCTGTCCACCGAATGACAGCAGCACGCCGTCGGGACGTTCCTTGTCGATGACCTTTTCTACGAAATACGGAGTAACAGGCAGGAAGTAGATTTTGTCTGCCACACCTTCCGAAGTCTGCACGGTGGCGATGTTCGGGTTAATCAGGATGGTTTCGATACCTTCTTCCTTCAGTGCTTTCAGTGCCTGCGAACCAGAGTAGTCGAATTCACCAGCTTCACCGATTTTCAGGGCTCCTGAACCTAACAGCAATACTTTCTTTATGTTTTCTTTCATTGTCTTCTTTGTTTTTTAGTGGATTACAGCAACTTTACAAACTCATCGAACAGGAATTCCGTGTCGGTAGGACCGCTGGCAGCTTCCGGGTGGAACTGAGCCGAGAACCAGGGGTTCTTCTTGTGGCGGATACCTTCATTCGAACCGTCGTTCATGTTGATGAAGAGCGGTTCCCAGTCGGCTCCCAGTGTGTTGTTGTCTACGGCATAACCGTGGTTCTGCGAGGTGATGAAACATTTTTCCGTGCCTACCATGCGTACCGGCTGGTTATGGCTGCGGTGACCGTATTTCAGTTTGTAGATTTTAGCACCTCCTGCCTTTGAAAGCAACTGGTTACCCATACAGATACCGAAGATAGGAAGTTTTTCGTTTTGCATGGCCTTGCGGATGTTCTGCACGGCTGCATCGCAGGTGTCAGGGTCGCCCGGACCGTTGGAGATGAACAGACCGTCGAACTGCAGAGAGTTGAAGTCGTAGTTCCAAGGCACGCGGATGATTTCCACGTCGCGCTTGAGCAGGCAACGGATAATGTTTGATTTCACGCCACAGTCTACCAGCACAACTTTTTTCTTGCCTTCGCCTTCGTTGTAGCGAATCACTTCCTTGCAAGAAACCTTGTCTACGTAGTTCACACCTGCATAGGTAGCTTCGGGAATGTTGTCCGGCTCATCGTCGAACACGATTTTTCCCATCATCACTCCATGCTCGCGCAAAACCTTTGTCAGTTCGCGTGTGTCGATGCCTGTGATGCCCGGAATCTGTTCGCGTTTCAGCCAGTCGCCCAGACTTTCCACAGCATTCCAGTGAGAGTATTTTTCACTGTAATCGCTTACGATAATCGCTTCGGCATGGATTTTTTCGCTCTCCATGAAAGTAGGCAGTCCGTTTGCTTCGAACGTGAAGGGAGGCACACCATAGTTACCTACCAGCGGGTAAGTCAGTGTCATCAACTGACCGGCATACGAAGGGTCGGTCAAGCTTTCGGGGTATCCGGTCATTGCCGTGTTGAAAACTACTTCACCGGCTACCGGTTTCTCATAGCCGAACGACTTGCCATGAAAGCGGCTCCCGTCGTCGAGGATCAATGTTACATTTCTCATTACCTTGTTACTAATAATCTTTATATCTTGTATTTTTTTCTATTCTACTCTCGTATATACGAAAAAACGCCCGGACTTGCCGAAAAGCAGTTCCGGGTGTTTGATAAAATAGGAAATCTTAAATATTCAGGAAATAAGTGACATAAAAGAAAAAAGAAATAGCTTCCGGCATTTGTCCATTCCGCCGGAACTCCGAATGTGCGCTTATTCTTTTTACTATGTGTTATACAGTAATACATCAAACTCTTTTGTCACGTCATAATTCGGAGTGCAAAGATAATGTTTTCTGTTCAAATGAAAGGATGTTTGCCAAAAGTTTTTACAAAAATATTTCATTTTCCTCTTTTTATTTCTTTTCTCCGCTGTTACGGGCGGCTCTTTCGCGCATGATGCTGTCCGACCATTCCTGCAGGCGCTTGTACTCTTCTTCGGTGAGTCGCATGAACGAGCCGTGCTGCGGATGTTTCACGCCCTCCATAGTGACGGGGGAGTGGAAGTTGCCGAGTTTTTCGTCTGCCTGGCAGATGCGGTATCTTTTGGGTTTGGAGGAGTATTCGATGTAGGCCACGCGCCAGGTAGAGTCGCCCACCAGCTGGAAGGCAGAGCAGCCCTCACACTTCTTGTTGCCTTCAAACTTCACATAGTCATTTTCATCCTTTATTTTGTATGGGCCGGTCAGTTTCGTGGCCGTGGCGGCAAAGATGCCGGGTGTACCTCCTTCTTTCTTGATGAGCATGTGGTAGAGTCCGTCGGCCGGCACATAGTTGATGTCGGCATCGATGGTGGCATATCCCCAGTCCACCAGCAGGCGGGGCTTGGTAAGACGTGTAAAGGTGGCGTCGGCATAGGAATAGAACACGCGGTCGTACTGGTCTTCTGCCGGATTAAGCAGTGAATAGTATATCATGTATCCGCCCTTCGTGCCATCGGCCCATACGTATGAAGGGTCCCAGAAAATCTGCGGTGCCCATACGCGCTTGATGGTGCTGTAGTCCTTATAAACGTCGGGCGATTGAGGGTCACAGAAGATGCCCGGTCCCTGGCGGAAGTCGAAGGTGGTAGAAGTCCAGTGAATCAGGTCGTCACTTTTCAGCAGGTTGATGCCGTAGTTGAACCACGAGCGGCTCTTGGCGTTGCTCATGTCGGTAGTCACCATCAGGTAGCCCTTTCCGTCGGACGTGCGGCAGATAAAGGCATCGCGTGCTCCTCCCTCTATTTTTGACATTTCTTCTACATTGTATACGGGGTCGCCATCAATCAGGTCGTAAAAGTGTACGCCGTCACGGCTCAGGGCGTAGGCCGTCCATTCCCCTCGTCCGCTCATGTGGCAGTACAAGTATCCGTAGTCTCCCTTTTGCAAGTTTTGTGCTCCGGCTCCCAGCGACGCCAGTGCCAGCAGTGAAATCATCAGTTTCTTTTTCATGGTAGTGTAATGTTTCATTTTGCGGGTAAAAGTAGGAAATCGTCAGAAGGCAGACAAGGGACTATTGTACAAATTACACGTAATAATGTGTCAAATGCCCCTGTGATGTAGCGGAAACAGGTTGTACGGGCCGGAAAAATGTAGTTTTTCGGAAAAAAATCTCTTTTTTATTTGGCAGGTTTCAAGAAAAGAGTAATTTTGCAACCGTTTTCAACGAAACACGTTGCCGAAATAACTCAGTTGGTAGAGTAACTCATTCGTAATGAGTAAGTCGCGGGTTCGAGTCCCGCTTTCGGCTCCTGCTGATTCAATCTTAAAAGAGCTTGTTTTTCAGGCTCTTTTTTTGTTATATAGCCTGCTTGAAGATTCTTAAAAATAAGCCATAAAAAACTCCCTTGCGTTTGTTCTAAAACGCAAGGGAGTTTCATTTGAAACGCAAGTGCATTTCATTTCGAATGCACTTGCGTTTTATTGTAAACGTCAAAGCGTTTGAAGTGTACTAAAAATAGTTGTCAGTTTGAAGATTAATTCCTGACTAAGTTGACAGGTTAAACATTATATTCCTAAAAAGGTTGTCAGTTCTGCAAAACTACAACAAAAACTCAATATCCGTATATTTTCTCTCTAAAAACTCATCGCTCGGGGAGCGCCGTGCGGCAAGGGGCGGGAGCACCCGTCCCGACGAGCACATCTTTCAGTTATACCGATATTCCATAAGAGGGTTTCCTCCTCTGCCTGAAAAGACTTCCATAGGGGTCTTCATACCCAGTGCCCTGTGTGGTCTGGCATTGTTGTACATCGCTACGGATTTACTTACGGCTTCCTCTGCCTGTCTGAAGTCCATATCACCTTCATTGAAGAGCCACCCGTTCTTCAGGGTGTTGTTCATCCTCTCGGCCAGGGCATTGTGAAGCGGGTCTCCCGTCTGGGTCATGCTGATTCTGATGCCTTGTGAAAGCAGCAGGTTCGTGTACTGCTTCGAGGCATACTGCACGCCACGGTCAGAGTGGTGTATCATGCCTTCCGTACTGATTCCGTAGGCACGGTAGGTCTCCAGAGCCATGTACATGGCTTTCAGCGGTCCCTCCGCATCCAGACTCCTGCTCAGGCAGTATCCGACTATGTATCTGCTGTAGGCGTCAGTCACCAGTGAAAGATAGGCAAAACCTTCTCTGGTATAGATATAGGTGATGTCCGCCACCACAAGCCGGCCATTGCCCACAGGCGTGTACTTGGGAGAAGTGTTTACAAGATCCCTGTAAAGACGGTAACCGTGTCTGGAGTCCGTGGTACGAGGACGGTACCTTGTCCGCCTGAGCATGAGCGAGTTGGAACGGAGCACATTGTAAAACCTGTCCCGTCCTATGGTGAACTTTTCCCTGAAGTATTCACGGCAGAGTGTGTAGAGTTCCCGACAGCCCGCCTTGGGAAGACATTCCTTCTGGCGGACGTACAGGCAGTACAATACAATGCTGGCAGAGAGTATGTCAGCCTCGTTTGAGGCATAGTCATGCTTGTAGTATCCCTGTGCTGATATGCCAAGCAATCTGCAAAGCGGACGCACGCGGTAACGGCGTCCGCCTTGAGACAGGCCCCGGATTACTTGGCACCGGAGTTTTTTCTTACCGGAATGTTATAGGTCTTTTCCGCAAGGTCAATCATGCAGTCGTAGGCGTCACGGGCCATGTTGGACTGCTTCAACTCTACTTCCAGGGACTTGATTTTCCGCTCGAGCTCATGAATACGGTCATGAAGCTCCTGCTCGGTCTGACTTAGTTTCTTGCTCATAATGGGACTTGGTTTATCTTCAATCCCAAAGATACGAAGCCAGCGGCTAATTGTAGTACGTTTCAGACCTTTTTCTCGTTCAAATTCACTATGGTTCTGAGAAGAACACATATATTCTTCCAGATAAGACAGACATTCTGCCTTTGAGAACTTTCGATTTTTACGCATGTTACTAAATAAATTGTGTCAACTTATTTAGTACACTACAGTTTTGGAGTAATCGCAAAGACGTTTTGAAAAAGGCATTCATGGAGCCTGAAAAGCCTACAGTTTCTGGTCCGAAATAAGTCGGGCGATACGTGTCTTGCTCTGCGCGCCTTTGGTGAGCAGGTACACATGCTTGTAGGCATCGCGGTTCAGTTCGGTAGGCGAACCGTTGATGAGGATGATGTTCCGGTCGTTGGCAAACTTCAGGATACCATTTACGTTGTTTGGGTGGAGCTTACCGATTTCGTCCATCATACAGTGCAGCTTGAAGTCTTTGAACTTGCGCGAAGCCCCTTCCTTGAACACGTTCAGCAGCATGATGTTGATCATGGCCTTCACCAGGATGTCCGTACCTTCCGAACCCACGTTCGACAGCTTCTCTACGAAGCCCGTGTCGTTGTTGTTCTCGATGATGCGGAAACGTAGCTCGAATGAGTCGTACAGGCGGATGCTGTCGTAGCGGTAGGCGTGAATCTCCTTGATGAAGTCGCGGAGCAGGGCGATGGCCTCCTGTTTCACCAGCTGCTCGTTTTCCGACGAGAAGAGGTTGGTGCCCGGTGTGAGGTCATAGGCATGCTCGTTGTAGTACTTCTGGATGGCACGCAGACAGTTTACCACACGGTTACTGCTTTCTTCCACCTTCATTTCGATGCACTGGATAACGCCCACGAAGTTGCACGTCTGGAATCCCTTGTTCACCTGACCGATGAGGTCCTGAATGTCGTCTTCCGAAGCCGTGAGCATTGAGGTATCCATGCTGATGCGCTTGAAGATGTCGGAATGCTCGTTGTTGATGCGGCGGACGAATTCGCTGATTTTGTTCTCTTCCACGAAGTCGTGCAGTTCCTCGGCAAAGCGGATGTACTCCCAGTCCTCGGTAAACTTGGTCTTGAACTTGAAGGTATTCTCCTCGTCGAAGTGGCCGGTGAAGAGGTTTACCTCTTTGCGCAGACGGTTTTGCAGCGTCATGTACTGGCTGTCCGTGCGGCCCAGTTCGTCAATCAGTTCCAGGCAGGTGCGCGGCGTGTGGATTTCCAGCGTGACGGGGTTCTCGGGATTGAAAATATCCTGATGCGGCTTGTACCAGTCGTAGGCTGAAATCTTGCTGTACGCCTCCAGGTTGGCCTGAAGCTGTGTTACTTCCTTCTCTGCCTGCTGCAGTTCCTTGTTCAGGGCATCAATCTGCTCCTGCAAGCCCGAGGTTTCCCGGCGCAGGTTGTCCTTCTCCTGACTGAGCTGGCGTTTCTGTTCCTCCTGTTCACGCTTCCATTCCGGAATGTGGTCGATGAGGTCACGCTTGTCCTTCTGATACTCGATAAGCAGGGTGGCGTGCTCCTTGATGAACTGCAGTTCCCGGTCGATGTCGCGCAACTGACTGCTAATCTGTTGCAGACGTTCGGTGTCGGCACCCTGCGAGTGCAGTTCCTGCTTCATCTGACGCTCGTATTCGGCTTTCTCCGTGGCGATGCGCTGCTGTTCTTCCTTATCCTCCAGGCGGATGCTGCCGGCCTGTGTCTCCTTCTCGTGCGCGATGTCCTGCTGCACCCGGTTCCATTCCTGCTTCAGCTGGTTCAGCTTCTCGCTCTTTTCGCGGTTCAGGTTGTTCAGTTTGCCGTCAATTTCCTTCAGTTCTGCGGCGATGCGTTGCTTTTCCTCTTCCAGTTTCCGGAGTTTGGCAGTACGTTCGGCTTCCGCCTTCTTCTTCCAGTCGTCCAGGTCGAGCATATCCTTCTGGTACTGCTGTTCCAGTTTCTCCAGCTCGTATTCCTGCACGGCTATCACGTCTTTCTGTTCCTTGATGCGCGGCTGGTATTTGGCTTTCAGCTGCTCTTCCAGGGCCTCTTTCTCCTGTTGCAGACGGAGGGTTTCAGCCTGGATTTCAGCCAGTCGCTTGATGCCCTTGTCATGTTCCGCCTGATAGTCGTCGATGGAGCGGATGTGGCGCTCGATGTCCTGCAGGGAGATGGAGATGCCGTAGAACGACGTACCCTCGTCCACAATCTTCGGCGAGAGGTTGGTCTGCCAGAGGATGGACTCGTCGCACAGCTTACCGATATTTTCTTCCCATCCCTTCTTGTGCTCCTTGAGCCAGCCTTGCAGGGTGCTCTTGCTGTTTTTCAGGAAGGTTTCCAGTTCGTCCATACGCGGGCGGAGTTGCAAGTGCTCGGCCTGCAACTGCATCAGTGCTTCGTCTTTCTCCTTCAGTCCCTTCTGCAATTCCTCTTCCCACTTCAGCGTGAGTTCCTTGATGATGAGCTGGGCATTGTTGATGCGGTTCTTCTTGCTCATGTGCAGACCGGTGTACGACTGGATGCGGTGTTTCAGTTCCTCCTGTTCGGCTTCGAAGAAGGTCTCCTTGCGGCACAGCTGCATCTGGTAGTCGAGGGCGGTCAGTTCGTTCTGCTTGCTGCTACGCTCCGGATGCAGTTGTTGCGAGAGCTGTTCGTATTCCTGGTAAAGCGCTTCAGTAGCCGCTTCGTGCTGACGGCGGGCTTCTTCGATGCGGGCATTGAACGTGTTGTTCAGTCCCTCAAGCTGCTTGATTTTGGCCTCGTGGATGCGGTTCCACTGCTCGTCGAGGCTCTGGATGAGCGACTTGTACTTGGTGGAGATTTCCGTGTAGTGCGAAGTAAGGATGCGCTGCTCTTCCTGCAATCCCTGCTGCTTGTTCTTCCACTCCTCCTTGCGGGCCGAGCGCTCCATGATTTCTTCTATCTGGCGGCGGGCATATTCCTTTTCCTTCTGCTGTGCCTTTTGCAGTTCGTTGTTCAGGATGGCCAGTGCCTCCTGCATCTTGTCGCAGCGCTGGCGCGACTGTTCCTGCAACTCCTGACGACGATTCAGGAGGGCGGTACGTGCCTTCTCAGTCTGGTGCTTCTGTTCCTCGGCCTTGGGCAACTGGCTTTCGGTAAGGCGGAAGGTAGCGGCCAGTTCGCGGCAACCTTGCACCAGGGCAGTCTGCTGACGTGACACCTGTGCCGATAGGGAGGTGATTTCTTTGGCCTGTTTCTGCGTTTCGCGTTTCTGGAACTCTTCGATGTCGCGCAGGCGTGTTTCGAAGTTCTTCAGGTGCTCCTTGTAGGTGTTCAGGTCGATGGCGGTCTCGTCTTCGTTGATGGACGAGATGATGGTCTTCTTGATGAATTCCGCATCGAGCTTTGAGTTGAGGAGTACGTTTTGTATGGTACGCGGAATGTTCTGGTACTGCTTGCTCTCCATGAGCGAATAGCGGCTCATTTCGGGACCTGCACCGTTGCCGTAGAGGATGTTACGGTATTCGTCGTAGGTATAGATGATGCGCGAGTAGTCCACTCCATACTGGTCGAGGGCGGCACGGATACGGTCGTTGCCGCTGTAGGCCGTGCGGTTCTCGTCGACAAAGAACTCCATGCGGTAGGGCGAGTCGATGAAACGGTAGCACACGCGGCCCATCGACTTGAAGCTCAGGATGCAGAACGCTCCCTGTTCGGTGGTTACCTCGTAGATGATGTAGGAGTTGGAGTAGGGGAAGTAATATTCCGTGTAGCTCTGCTTCTCTACGGGGATGCCCAGTTTCTGGGTGTCGGCGTTGTAGAAAAACAGGATGGCGCGCAGGACGGTACTTTTTCCCACTCCCTGCGTGCCGATGAAGTGCACATTCCCGTCCAGGTAAATGTCGTCGGCATAGGGAATGTTGGCGCTGTTGATAAAGATGATTCTATTCAGGTTTCTCATTGTCTTCCGTTTCAGTGTCGTCGTAAATTTGGATACTTTCAATCAGGCGTTCCAGGTAGTGCCAGGAACTCATCACCTTGTAGGTGTTGCTCTTCTCGTTCTCCAGTTCCAGGAATGACTCCTTGGTAAGCTGGCGAATCAGGTTGTCGAGCACGTCCTTGCGCACGTCCTTGTCGGAGAAATGCTTGCGCAGCCCGTCGAGCTTGTTTTGCAGCATCACGTTGATGTTGGCCTCCACCAGAATCTGTTCGGGCTGGAAGCGGAAACCTGCACCGAAGGTCTCGTCGTAGGTCTTGAACAGGTCGAGTACGTCAATCCAGTAGTAGGCACGCATGATTTTCTGTTCCAGCGTGGTACGCGGTTCCACCCGCGAGAAGTAAAAGTATTCGTTGCCCCGTTCCAGGGTGTAGCCGATTTGGGCGAAGTAGACCGACAGCGCCTCGAAATGGTCGTCTATCTGGTCGTACATGTCGCGCACGGCTTCGTTGCAGCTGTTCGAACTGATGAACTGTCCCTTTTGGAGACAGTCGAACAAGGCCGCAGTATTGTCAGGTATATGTATGTTCAGTTCCATAAGTCAAATGTATAGGGATGAATGGGTTACGAGTTGGCCGGATACACCTTGGCATATTCGTACTGGTGATACAGACCGAATTCCTCGCTGATACGGAGACGGTTTTCGTAGAGCGACACCATCTGGCAGAACAAGGTGGTGCGTTCCTGCTCGTCCACTTCGCGGGCGAAGGTGTAGTGCATCAGGTAGTGGAAGAGGTCTTCTTCCGGAGCCGATGCATCGTTCCAGCGGGTTTGTGCCTGCGCCTGGATGTAGTCGCTCAGGGTTTCCTCCAGGTCGATGACCTCCTGGTACATGGCCTGCGATTCCATGTCTTCCTCGCTGAAGGCACCCGCCTCGTTGCTGCGGATAATCTCGCGGTACTGCAGGTTGCGCAGCACTTTCAGGATGACCGGACGTGCCTCGTCGGTACTCAGGTAGGGCAGTGACAGCTTGAACGAAGACGGCACGCTGCCTTCCACCAGTACGGAATGTTCCCTTTCGAGCACTTCCGAAAGGTTGCTTCGCGAACGTAGCTCAAACTGGTCTTGCAGGTACTTCACCTTCCGGATTTTCTCTACCAGAATCACCTGGCTCTTAATCTGGTTCAGGTAGTTGATGATGTCCTGCTGGGCACGGATGAGGCTGTGGGCCGAGAGCTGGAGTTCGCTACGCAGTTCCAGCAGGATGCGGTTCAGTTCCTCGTCGGTAGCCTGCTGGAAAAACCGCCGTTCCTCGTGCAGGATGAGGTTTTCGGTGGTATCAATCAGCTGCTGGATGTGAATCCGCTTCTTGTCCAGGTTTTCCAGTTTGGCAATCTTTATCTGGTAAGTCGGTTCGTGCTTGAACGCATTGTCGATGCTGCTCTGCAGGTTCATGATGTTGCGGATGGTGGTACGTGCAATCTTCTGGAAGGTAATCTTGATGTTGCGCACATAGCTCTCCTTGCGTGAGGCAATCTGCTCCTTCTCGTAGTAGTCCATCAGTTCGTGCAGGAAGGCAATGTTCTCGTCGATGATGGCCGTGTTGATTTCCTCGTTCGCTTCGAGGAGCAGTTCGAAAAAGTCGAGGAAGCGGGCATCCAGTTCCACGAAGTTGCCGTTCTGGCGGATGACTTCTTTCTCTATGAGCAGTTTCAACCGGTTTTCATCGTCCTTGAGCAGTGCCAGTGCGTCGGAATAGCGGAAACTCAGCGTCTTTCGTTTCTCGAACATTTCCGTGAGCAGTCCCCTGGCCGCCGCAATGGTATTGATAATTTCGTGAATCGATCGGAATATATACATAGTCTAGTTGAAAATTCGGGCAAAGTTATAATTTGCCCGCCAATTTTCCTAATGTTCCGAGGCGATTTTCCCCCTTTCATGGGGCAGGAGTTTACTCTTCGCTCACAGCAGCAAACACGGGGCGGAGCTGCTGGCTTTCGGTCTCGAAGCCGTACCAGTAGCATCGGCCTTCTTCGGGAGCAGGAAGCTTGCACAGGCGGAGGTCGTCGCGATACGTACCTATGCACACCGTCCACGCTTCGGGCGGAGTGACGTGCTTTGTGCGTACCCGTTCGGCCGGTTCCTTCTTGAGTGACATGCCGGCTTCAATCCAGGCCCGGCTCATGGCGGTCAGGAAATGAGGATAGTGCTCCTTGCAGAAATGGTAGAGCAGGATGCCCCGTCGCTCCAGTCCCATGGGCTGGTCGATGACCCCGATTTGAATCAGGTGGTCCAGGAAGCGTGTCAGAAAGTCGGGTTCTTCCACAATCAGACGGCGGGTGATTTCCTGCCAGGCCGGTGCGTTGTAGAATCCGTCGAGCAGACGCGATAGCTGGCGGGCTGTCTGTAACTCGTCGGGGGTGATTTCACGGGTCTGAAGCACCTCGTAGGGCGGCAGGGGAGAGTAGCAGATGCCCAGTTCCTCGGCCCGGTGCCGCATCTCCGTGCCCGGCAGCAGTTTCAGGGATTCCAGCTGGATTTCTCCCGCACGGTATTCGGCCAGCGTGCGTACATCGTCGAAAATCTGTGAGAGGTGATACAGCGGCAGTCCTGCAATCAAGTCGGCGTGTGTTTCCATGTTGTCCAGCGCGCAGAGGTAACGCAGTCCCTCCAGTGCATCGGCCAGTTTGCCGGCTCTCCGGCTGACGGTAAGCACTTCTTCGTGCAGGCTCTGGATGCCTGCTTCCAGGTGAAGCAGTCCCTTAGGCATGGAAGCAAGTTCCTGTTTCAGTTCCTCCGAAAGCAAAGCCGGATGGATTTCCAGGTGGAAACGCATGTCGGGGAACTCGCGGAAGAGGTCGAACAAGGCTTTGGCCCGGTGGCTCTGGTAGTTGAATGTACGGTCGAGCACCCGGATGTTACGGATGCCTTTCTCGTGAATCAGTCGGACACGTTCGCGGATTGCCTCGACAGAAAGCGTGCGGACCGGCTTTTCTCCTCCGCTCACACAGAATGCGCAGGTGTTGAAG
Organism: Phocaeicola plebeius DSM 17135; assembly: GCF_000187895.1. GTDB lineage: Bacteria > Bacteroidota > Bacteroidia > Bacteroidales > Bacteroidaceae > Phocaeicola > Phocaeicola plebeius. The sequence goes on from NZ_DS990134.1 coordinate 239,338, forward strand.
CAGCCGCGGGTAGTTTCCAGTTGCACGAACGGCTTGCTCCAGTTGAAGAACGGACTTTGTTCGGGATTCACCAGCTTATCGAAAGCCATTACACGTGAAAGTCCGTTGTCATGATATTGTCCTTCTGCATCCAGAAAGCAGAGTCCCGTGATGCGGGTCCATTCCTTCGGCTGCTGCCAGCAGGCAATCCATTGCGGAAAAGTCTCTTCACCTTCTCCTCGGAATACGCAGTCTACAAAGCGGTTGGTGCGCAGGAAGTCTTCGTTGTGTCCCAGAAACTCCGGACCGCCCAGTGCCACTACGCAACGGGGCAGCATGGCTTTTACCCGACTGATGACGTGCATGAGCACTTCGTGGTTGAACAGCCAGCAGGTAGCCGCCAGAATATCCGGTGCCTGACGTACGACTTCTCCGGCTGTCATGCCCGGATTTTCGTTGATAGTGGCTGACACCACTCCCCATTCCAGGGACGGGTCGTGCATGACTTGTGCGTGCAAGGCCGGAAGGGCCAGCGAGGCGTGAGCGTACGAGCTGTTCAGGTCGAGCCAGAGAATTTTCATGGGTAAACGGGAATCAAATGATGAATGAATAGGACAAAGTAAAAGGATTTGCAAGCCGATGGAAAACCGGACTGCAAATCCTTTATGGTGACGGGACCCTTCCTTTACGGAAAATGCCCGGTACTGTTTTTTAGATTACGTACTGTGAACTGATAGATTCGTTCGACATCACGCGGCGGATAGTTTCAGCAAACATGTCGGCGATAGACAACTGTTTTACCTTAGCGCAGCGCTGTGAGTAAGGAATACTGTCAGTGAATACCATTTCTTCCAACTGAGAGTTCTGTACACGTTCAGAAGCCGGTCCAGACATTACACAGTGAGAAGCGATAGCGCGTACAGAGCGTGCACCTGCTTCCTTCATGATGTCGGCAGCCTTAGTAATGGTACCAGCTGTATCTACCATGTCGTCAATCAGAATTACGTTCTTGTCTTTTACGTCACCGATAATCTGCATGGAAGCTACCACGTTTGCTTTTTCGCGTGTCTTGTGGCACAATACCAAAGGCACATCCAGGTATTTAGCGTATGTGCTGGCACGTTTTGAACCACCCACGTCAGGAGTAGCGATTACCAGGTTCTCCAGGTTCAGTGACTGGATGTAAGGAGCAAAGATGGTAGACGCATACAAGTGGTCAACCGGAATATCAAAGAATCCCTGAATCTGGTCAGCGTGAAGGTCCATGGTAATCAGACGGTCGATACCTGCTACGCTCAGCAAGTCGGCTACCAGTTTCGCACCGATAGACACACGCGGTTTGTCTTTGCGGTCCTGACGAGCCCATCCGAAGTAAGGAACTACGGCAATGATACTCTTGGCTGATGCACGCTTGGCAGCGTCAATCATCAGGAGGAGTTCCATCAGGTTGTCTGAGTTAGGGAAAGTGGACTGTACCAGGAATACATGCTGTCCACGGATTGATTCTTCATAGGAAACTGCAAATTCGCCGTCTGCGAAATGAGTAATGTTCATGTTACCAAGTTCACAGCCCAGGCTGTTACAGATTTTTTCTGCAAGGTATCTCGAGTTTGTTCCAGAGAATACCTTAAAAGGTGATGTTGCGCTCATTGTAAAAATAGATAATATTGCCTTATTTTCTGCAAAAGTACGCCATTTCTTTAAGCCGGACAAACGTTTCCGGCAGAATTTTAGCGAATGACTCAGTCGGCCAGTCGCTTCAATTTTCTGAAATGAGCGATAAGTTCTTGATAATTGTAGTCTGAAGCGGGGTCAAACTTGTTCCAGAGCCCTCCTAAGATAGCGGCTCCCCCGAAACCGAAATCCTTTACCTGAAGCAGGTTGTTCTCGTCTACACCTCCCAGGGCAATGACCCGTTTGTCGATAATGCCTTTCTCGGCAGCTTCACGGATGGATTCCGATGTGAAGGCCGATGCATATCCTTCCTTGGAGATGCTGTCGAATATCGGGCTGAGGAATACGTAGTCGCACATTTTCTTGTCGGCCATCACCTCGTCAAAGGTATGGCAGGATGCACTCACGTGTCCGGTATAATTGTCCGGAATGAGCGGATTGCGATGGCTCAGGTGAATGCCCTTGAGCTTGTATTCTTCTTTTAAATAAAAATGGTCGTGCACGACAATACGCTTGTGGTATTTTTCGGGAATGAGGGTTAGCAGACGCTCCGCATAAACCGGAGCTGTGTCGGGTTTACGCAGATGGAGAATGTCCAGTCCCTCGTCAAACAGAGTAGTAATGATCTTGTCTTCCTCTACAAAATAAGTAGGGGTTGTTATCAATATTAACTTCATGCGGTTACACAAATTGTGGTGCAAAGTTAGTAACGTTTTTGTAATACTCCTAATGCCTGTGAATATTTATTTTTGGGGAGAGCGCAATCATGGGCATGTTTGAACTCTGTGTTGACGTGAATTCCAGCCGGATGTAAGGGGGAAAACATTAACAGCATAGATACGTTTTTACTTAATGCCGTAGGGATTGCAGATTAGTTTTTTTACCTGATGAACGGAGGGTTTCTGTATTTATCCGATTGGTAGGCACTGCTTATTCCCGACTGGAAACTGGGAGTGAATGCTGATAAGTCTCCGTTTGTGTTGGGGAAGATGTGTAAAAATTGTTTTTCCCACTTTTTCCACGCCAGAAGTACCTGTAGCCTATAAAATAAACCAATTTTTAGACCCTATTTATCAATAATTCCTCTATGACAATAGTATTATGTGCTACTTTTGTACATCGTTGAAAGGGCAGAATGCGGAGCCTGTTATGAGGACTGACGCGTAGCATTCCCGGTAGACAGACAGATACGAACACGCACACGATAATCTTAAATCGGAAATGAAATAATAACTTAAAAATAATACCTAATAATCTAAAGAATATGGATATTGGAATAAATGCAAAAAAGGTTTGTCTGTTTCTTGCAGCGGGCTCGTGCAGTTTCTATGCCTTTGCTCAGGAAAAGACAGTTACCGGTTCTGTAAAAGACGCCCAGGGGGAACCATTGATTGGCGTGAGCATATTGGTGAAAGATACGCGGGTTGGAACGGTGACCGATATTGATGGAAATTTTAGAATTCCAAATGTGAAATCCGGACAGACACTGGTCTTGTCATACGTAGGCTATAAAACCCAAGAGCTGACTTTAAAGGGAAATTTGAACACTCCGCTGTCAATTGTGCTGAAAGAAGACACGGAAATTCTGGATGAAGTGGTAGTCGTGGGCTACGGTACGGTGCAAAAACGTGACCTGACTGGTTCCGTAGCTTCTGTGAAAGCAGAAGACCTGGCAGTTGTTCCTGTATCAAGTGTAAGTGAGGCTTTAACAGGTAAGTTGTCCGGTGTAAGTGTGACGACTACTGACGGTGCTCCCGATGCTGAGGTAAACATACGTGTGCGTGGAGGTGGCTCTCTGTCGCAAGATAACTCTCCTTTGTATATTGTAGACGGTTTCCCGGTGTCAAGTATCAGTGATATTTCTCCTACGGAAATTGAAAGCATTGATGTATTGAAAGATGCATCGTCTACGGCCATCTATGGTGCACGTGGTGCCAACGGAGTAATCATTGTGACTACCAAGAGCGGTCATGAAGGTAAGACTCAGGTGGATTTCGGAGCTTCTTTCGGTATGAAAAAGGTGGCTAAGATGATGAAGGTGCTCAGTCCTTATGATTATGTGGCATATCAGTGGGAACTTGATTCTCAGGATTATGGAAATTACAGCGATATTGATATCTGGAAGTCGGTAGAAGGGCAGGACTTCCAGGATGAAATATTTGGACGCACAGGTACACAGCAGCAGTATAATGTGAACGTGAGCGGAGGTGGAAAGGACGTGACTTATAATGTGAGCTATGCGCATAACGAAGAGAAAAGCATCATGTTGAACTCCGGATTCGTGAAAGACAACATCAATGCGAAAATCAAAGCTACTCTGAGCAAATGGATAACACTGGACTTCAACGCGCGAATGAGCTATGCTACTGTAGACGGATTGAGTGGAGGGGCAGATACAAATGAATCGAATGCATCCAACTCTATTGTGGCGAATGCGGCTCGTTTCCGTCCTGTAAATCCATTGTCGTATGATTCATCGGATACGGAAGACAATAATACTACTACACAAAAGAATCCGTTGGAACGTCTGGAGGCTACATACAAGCAGAAGAGAACTTTCAACCAGAATTATAATGTGGGCTTAAACTGGAAACCGTTCAAGAACTTTACTTTCCGCAGTGAGTTCGGATATGGATGGAAGTACGAAAATATCGACCAGGCATGGGGAGCCGATGCCACTCAATATACTAATCTGGGTGAGAAGGGAAAACCGGAAGCCGTGTTTACCAATGCAACGACCCGCAGCTGGCGTAATGCCAATACATTGACTTACGACAATAAGAAACTGTTTGGCGGACGTGATAAAATCAATGTGCTGGTGGGACATGAAGTAAGCAGCAGCCAAAAAACTTCTCTGGAAAGTACGTCTATTGCTTTCCCGACTTCCATGACTGTGGATGAAATTCTGGCCAGTTCGGGCATTGGAACTCCGTTGGCAAACCAGTCTACTATCGGAGCGAAGGAGAATATGCTTTCTTTCTTCGGTCGTGTAAATTATACTTTGATGGACCGTTATCTGTTTACGGTAACCGTTCGTGGTGATGGCTCCAGCAAGTTCGCTAAAGGCAATCAGTGGGGAGTATTCCCTTCGGCAGCTTTTGCATGGCGCTTGTCGGATGAAAAGTTTATGAAATCCGCACAGAATTGGCTGTCAAACTTAAAGTTGCGGTTGAGTTTGGGTACGGCAGGTAATAACCGGATCAATTCGGGCTTGATTTATACCACTTACACCCTGGCCAGCAACACATCGAAAGCCCCCTTCTTCAATGAAGTGCGTCAGAGCATGCTGGAACTTTCTGATAATCTGTATAACCCGAATCTGAAATGGGAAACAACTATAACTCGAAACATCGGTCTGGATTTCGGATTCTTCAATAACCGTCTTTCCGGTTCGTTGGACCTTTACTGGAACACGACCAAGGATTTGCTGATGAGATCTGAAATACCTTCGAATACAGGATTCAATTATCAGTACCGTAATTTCGGAAAGACTTCCAACAAAGGTGTAGAACTTACGCTGAATGCTGCTTTGGTAGAAAAGAAAAACTTCGGATTGAATTTTAACCTGAATCTGGCGTATAACCGTAACCGGATTGATGAACTGGCTACCGACAATCCCTGGCAGAGTAGTAACTGGGCGGGCAGTATCATTTCTAAATATGAAGACTTCCGTGTAGAACAGGGTGGTTCTCTGGGCGAAATCTGGGGATATAAGACCAATGGCTTTTATACGGCGTATGACCCGGTAACCAATCCTACCGGCGAACTGATTCTGAATGGAACAACCTGGGTTCTGAAAGATGGCGTGAAAGATAATAGTGCCACACTGACCGGCGGGCAGTACTATCCGGGAGGGTTGAAACTGGTGTGTGATGAGAACGGCGATCCCGTCAAGCAGAAGCTGGGTAATACCATAGCCCCGCTGACCGGTGGATTTGGACTGGATGGACATGTAGGAAATTTCGATTTCAATGTGTTCCTGAATTATTCAGTGGGTAATCAGATTGTAAATGGCACGAAACTGGCCACTTCTTTCTATGCCGGCTCTTCCAAAGGTTACAACTTGAATGGAGATTTTGCCTTGGCAAACCGTTATACATGGATTGATCCGGCCACAGGCTCGAACCTGGGTAAACTAAGTACCAGTACCCTTCAGGCTTACGGAGGAGAATTGGGAGTGATTGCCCGGTTGAATGAAATCAATTCCAATGCTTCTATTTATAATCCGGCTGCCGTAACATTGATGCAGCTGAACGATTATGCCGTGGAGGATGCCTCCTTCCTGCGCCTGAACAACGTGACAATTGGATATACCTTGCCTGCCGCCTGGACCAAGAAATGTTTCATGCAAAAGGTAAGATTCTATGTGACGGGATATAATTTGCTCGTGTTTACAAAATATTCCGGTTCCGATCCTGAAGTGGATACAAGCAGTAAAAAGAACGCGATGACTCCAGGTATTGATTATGCGTCTTATCCAAAGAGCCGTACGTTTGTGGGTGGTGTTAATGTTACATTCTAATTGAAAGGAGAAAAAATGAAAAATTATATACTGAAAACGATGTGTCTGGCTGCCGGCCTGGTGAGTTTTAGTGCTTGTTCCGATTTCCTGGACCAGACTTCGCCTTCTGAATATCCGACTCAGAACGTGTATGAGTCAGTAGGTTATACTGAATTTGCAATCAATAAATTATATGGTGACATGGGACAGGACCAGACTTACTCGCAGTACATTCCAATTGTCTGGGGACTGAATACAGACTGTGAGCTGATTGACGGATTGGGCTCTGAAGCCTATAACACTGGTCACCGTCGGGGTGTCATGAACTATAATGCCAGTGCAGGATGGTCAGACCTTGCCAAATTATGGGATGCCATGTATGGAATTATTGAAAATGCCAATCTGGCCATTGAAGGTATTGAGGGAAGTTCCTTGATTGCAGCTGGAGGTGAAGATGCGGAAAGCATGAAGCGGTATAAGGGAGAAGCATTGACTATCCGTGCGATGATTTATTTTGATTTGATTCGTTTCTTTGGCGATATACCTTTGAAAATAGAATCCTCCAAACCCGATTTGAGCAATGCTTATCTGGGAAAGACAGATCGTGATGAGATTATGGATACACTGATTGCAGACCTGGAAGAAGCTGTGGAGTTGTTGCCATGGGCAGGTCAGTATTCTTACACTACGGAACGGGTGACAAAAGGATATGCTCATGCACTGTTGGCCAATATTGCGTTGACACGTGCCGGATGGGCCATTCGTGAAACAGCCAAGGATGGATATGAAACGGCATCTTATTCTGACCCTACCTATCCGACACAGCGTTGTGATGCGCAAACTCGCCAGAAGATGTATGAACTGGCTCTGACACATTTGTCGACAATTATCAAGGAAGGTCCTCATTCACTGAATCCTTCATTTGAAAATGAGTGGTATTTGCTGAATCAGCTGAAACTGGATGAAACGTACCGTGAAAATATGTTTGAAATTCCGATGGGCATGGGCTTCACTGGTGAACTGGGTTACTCTATTGGAGTACGTGCCAATAACTACACTTCCAAGTATGGAAAGAACAGCTCTGGAGTACAGAAACTGACGGCTCCTTATTTCTGGTCGTTCCAGGAAAATGATTCGCGGCGGGATATAACCTGTTCAAATATCAAGATTGAAGAGGAAGACGGGGTGACAAAAGAATCGATGTTAGGAAATGCACCTTTTGGCATTTATGTAGGCAAATGGGATGTAAGAAAGATGAGCGACGAACTGAATGCACTGGCATTAAGCACGCCGGAGAATAAATGGATGACAGGTATCAACTGTGTAAGAATGAGATATTCTCAGGTATTGCTGATGTATGCAGAGGTCATGAATGAACTGGCCGGTGGTCCGGATGCGGATTTCGGTGGTTCGGCCAATGGCATGACAGCACGGCAAGCGCTGGAACTGGTACACGTTCGTGCTTATGACGAAGAACATAAAAATGAAGCGAAGGCGTATGTAAACAACATTCCGAATTCCAAAGAAGCCTTTTTTGAAGCCATTGTCGATGAAAATGCATGGGAACTGGCGGGTGAAGGCTGCCGTAAGTTTGACCTGATTCGCTGGAACTTGCTGGCCGATAAGATCAGCCAGTTTAAGTCGGATTACATGAGTCAGATGCAGGATGAATCGAACGGTTATCCAAAAAAGATTTACTTCAATTACACGGATGAATCGAAGACATCGATCGACATGAGCAGTGTAACCTGGCATGGAATTCCTTCTGGCAAAACGGAGAGTGATTATGATGACAGCGCTTCTTTCTGGGGTACAGAACGAACCACTTCCACTAAAACACAGAGTGAAACTAATTTGCCTTCTATTTCCAGCGGTCTGGTGGGTAACAACGTAACTGTAATAAACCGTTACTTGCTTCCAATAGCTTCTACCACAATTTCCGCTTCCAACGGCACTTTGTATAATTCATACGGTTATTCAAATTAACCTTTAAAATAAGTCTGTTATGAAAATATTAAATCATATATCGGGAGCAGGGCTGGCATTGCTTTTTGCTTCGTTGTGCGTCTCCTCATGTACTGACGGAAATGACTGGGGAGTGGATTCTGCTTACGACCGTTTGTTTGGAACCAAAGAGTCCAGTTTCTCAGTATCTGCCAGTGCCGTATCGGCAGAGATAAAATGGGAGTCGACGAAAGACACGGAATACTATATCATAGAAGCTAGTACAGACTCTTTGTACGATGCCGTTCAAATGGGAGCGGAAGGTAGTCTGGTGTATGGAGAGGATGGCAGCATCACCCAGTCACCTTACACGATTACGGGATTGATGGGAGAAACGACTTATTACCTTCGTATTAAGTCTGTTTCAAAAGAGAAAGAGTCTAATTGGGTATATCTTCCTGAGTATAAGTTTACTACCGATAAGGAACAAATCCTGAATGAGCCTTCTGAAACGGAGATTACTGACGAGTCTGTAAGTCTGACCTGGGAAGCCGGTCTGGAGGTGACACATATCACCTATACTCAGGATGGTACACTGGTTACTTATGAATTGACTGACGAGGAAAAGGCTGTCGGTAAAGTTACGTTGATGGGATTGAATCCGAATACAGAATATACCATAACCATATATAACGGTGAGGTAGCACGTGGTGAAATAGAAGTTACTACGAGTATGTCTGTAGAGGTAGAATCGGAAGTCTCTGAAATTACTCAGCATTCGGCTGTATTTACCTGGACAGAAGGGGTCGGGCGCCTCACTGGATATGTGTTGCTGAAAGGAGATGTATATCCAAGTGATGAAACTCAGAATGCACTTTCGGCGGAAGAAGAAACGGCATGCCGGATTGAATTGAACAATTTGGAACCAAGTACTACGTATACAGTTGCAATTATGCGTGACAAAGTGGTACGTGCTCGAAAAGTATTCCAGACAGCCGTTGGTATTCCGAGTGATTATACGCAGGTAACTTTGACTTCTCGTGATGAGTGGGCTGGCGCTTTGAATGACAATTCAGGAAAACTGGCCATCATCATTCCTCAGGGGGTTACGATTGACTTGACTGCCAATACATCGTTCCAGACAGAGATTCCTGCTGCTATTACTTCCTTGATTTTATGGGGAGAAGAAGGAGAGGATAATATGCAAAAACCGACATTCAAGACCCGAGGCTTGAGTTTGTCTGGAGACAAGTCTGAGGTAAGATTCTATAATTTGAATGTGGAATCAAACGGTACCAGCAATTATATTTTCCGTCAGAAGGGTACGGGTACGATAGAAAGTCTGTCTTTTGAATCATGTAATGTTGCCAATGCGGCCGGAGTATTCTGTGAACGTGACAAGGGTAGCGGCACTTTGAAAAATTTGTCGTTTAGTGATTGTATTGTAACAAATATTGGTAACTATTCTGTGGTGTATACAACTACAAACTATATTGTGAACAAAATAACAATGGTGAATTCAACTGTAAATGGTTGCACCGGCAATATGTTCCGTGTGGCACAGACAGAACCATATTCACTGGAAATCACAGCTTCTACGTTGTATAATGCTTCGCAGGCTCTTATTCGAAGTGATGGTTATAATTCAGCTAATATTTTTACTATCTCGAATACGCTGATGGGCACAGTAAATACCACCACTCCTAATAACAATAGTTCGGTGACAGGTACAAATGTATATACAACATCTGATTGTTATTCGGTGAACTGGGCTACTAAAACAGAATTGTCAGCCACTGATTTGTTTGAAGACCCTGCGAGTGGAAATTTTGTTGTGAAAGCAGCCGATTATAAGGCCTACGGTGATCCGCGCTGGAATAAATGAGAAAAAAGCACAAATGAAATCTGTAAATAAAAAATGCTCCATGAAAAAAATATCTATTTTTACCAATATGTTTTTTTGCTTGATGTGCAGCTTGCTGATAATGTCTTGTAAAGACGATGAAAACGGAACGGACAGCAGCGCACTTACGCTGTTGTCATGTACCCCCGGACAGGGAGAGAATGTCAGTACGGAAGGAACCATAGAACTGACCTTTTCCAAGAGTGTACGTCAGGCTCCTGATACTGAAATTACACTGAATGGTTCTGCCATACGTGTGATTATCACCGACAATGTGGTTCGGGTGCATTATTCAGAGCCTTTGGCTGATCATCTTACACTGGATATCCCCTCGGGGGCTTTGACCGACATGGATGGAGTACAGAAATACGAAGGTTTGAACCTGATTTATGAAATCAAGTTGGAAAAACGTCTTTTTGATGCCGTAGTTGATTGCAACGGTAATGGTGATTACACCACCATAACCGAGGCTATAGAAAAGGCCCCGAGTTCATCGGAGCAGCCTTATCTGATATTTGTGGCTAACGGAGCCTATGACGAGGCACTGATAATTACCAAACCTTATATCCATCTGATAGGACAGGATGTGGAGAAAACAAAGATTCAGAAACTGATGTGCCGTGTGAAGTGGGATGGCTCGGGAAGCCAGCCTGTGGGTTGGGATTATTCTTCTCAAAACTCAGCTTTTGCCCAAGCAAATGGCTTGACTTCCAGCAATGAGGCTGTGGTACTGGTGAAATCAAACGATTTCCATGCGGAGAATATTTCTTTCATTAACCTTTATGGTGCACGCACTGCTGAGTATGGAGGTATGTTTGGGGATGGACAGGCAGATGCGTTGATGACTCGTGCCGACCGTATCTCATTCTATAATTGTAAGGCCGTTTCTTTCCAGGATACATGGTGGGTTCGTAACAATGAGAGTGATAACTGGAAAGGATTGAATAACCGTAACTATGCAGACAATTGCTGGATTGAAGGGAAGACGGACTATCTGTATGGAAACGGTAACCTGCTGGTAGAAAACTCTACCTTCTATAATGTGTATTCAAGTGGTAATGTAATGACTGCCGGCAGTCATTACGAAGGCACAACCTGGGGACATATCATGCGTGATTGTATTGTCGACGGAGTTCCGGAAGCCAATGACAATACTTACTTTGGCAGACCCTGGCAGAACAAGCCGATTGCCATCTGGATAAATACTACTTGCAAGGTGAAGATTGCGGATGCAGGATATATGGACATGAGTGTATCACCTTATCTATATGCTGAATACAATACAGTGGATGCCAATGGAAATGCGGTGGATACGAGCAAGCGTAAAAACTCGTTTACAGTGGGCGGAGTTTCTGTTCCTTACGAAAAAAGTCTGGTATTGACGGAAACTGAAGCTGCAAACTACACATACGACAATGTGGTGAAAGGTGATGACGGATGGGATCCTAAATCTTATTATACCACTGAAAAATTGCCGGCTGTAGAGAATGTAAGTATTTATGGAACGACACTGAGCTGGGACGGTCAGAACAAGGCAATCTGTTATCTTGTATTCGAAGATGGCGTATATGTGGGCCAGACCACAGAAACCAGCTATGAGGTAAATGCCAATGGCGGTACTTATACAGTGAAGTCTGTTAATAAATATGGCTGCCTGAGTGATTAAACCTGATGTTGCCGGAACCGGAACGAAGTGGATTCCGGCAACTTTATTTCGTTTAAATGATAATAAAATAAGAATATGCGTAAAAGATATATTTCTTATCTGTTACTGGGTTTTCTTCTGTCGGCAAGTAGTGCATCTTGTTCAGAAAAGCAGGTGACGGATGAACCGGGGAATGAGAATCCTTCGGACACAGATACGGATAATGATGAACCGACAGATGGAGACGGAGAAAACCAGTTTGGAGATTTGCCTGATTATGGCACACCCGACCGTTCGTCTATCGTAGCCTTCCCTGGAGCTTACGGAGCCGGGGCATATACGACAGGAGGTGCCGGAGGAAAAGTCCTGACGGTGACCTCACTGGCCGATGATGGAACGGAAGGTACCTTACGTTGGGCTGTCAATCAGACTGGCCCCAGAACCATTGTCTTTGCAAAAGGTGGTTTGATAGAATTGGAGAGTGAACTGGATATAAAGAATGGCGATGTAACCATTGCCGGACAGACGGCTCCCGGAGGGGGAATCTGTTTGAAAGGTCATCCCGTGTCCATCAAGGCCGATAACGTGATAGTCCGTTTTATCCGTTGCCGGATGGGCTCTGATAAGTTGACAGCGGAAGAAGCCGACGGAGCAGATGCCCTGTGGGGGAAAGAGAACACGAATGTTCTTATTGATCACTGTTCTGTCAGTTGGAGTACAGATGAATGTGCCTCTTTCTATGATAATACCAACTTTACGATGCAGTGGTGCATTATCAGTGAGAGTCTGGCTAATTCCGTACACGGAAAGGGAGCGCATGGTTACGGAGGTATCTGGGGCGGTTCTCCGGCTACTTTCCATCATAACCTGATTGCTCATCACAGCAGCCGTACGCCTCGTTTGTGTGGCAGCCGCTATACGGGCATGCCGGAAAAAGAGAAGGTAGACCTTCGTAATAATGTGTTCTATAACTGGGGAACTACGAATGGCGGTTATGCAGGTGAAGGTGGCAGCTATAATTTTGTGAATAATTATTATAAGCCCGGGCCTTCTACCGCGCAGAAGAAAAATCTGGTGAACCGTATTTTTCAGCCGAATGGAGATGATGGTACCAATAATAACCAAAAAGGTGTTTGGGGCGTTTTTCATCTTAGCGGAAACTATTTTGATACCTCCTGTTCTTATTTGACGGAAGAGATGAAGGCATTGGCTGCTTCCGTGAATGAGGATAACTGGATTGGTCTTCAGCCGAATGCGACAGAGAAGGTCCCTTTGCCTGACAATGATCCTGCTTCTATCAGATCGGAAGTGGAGTTCGTGATTTCACAAGATGCCGGCCAGTTCACGCAAACGGCAGCAGAAGCCTACGAAGCGGTGTTGAATTATGCCGGTGTTTCGACTAAGCGTGATGCGGTGGATACGCGTATTGTAAATAATGTACGCAACGGAGATTATACTGCGAACGGCAGCAATGGTGGTACGTTTGGTATTATTGACAGTGCAGGCGATGTGGGTGGCTGGCCTGAATATACAGCCGGAACAACTCAGAAGGATACCGATAAGGATGGCATTCCGGATTATTGGGAAGAAGCGCATGGGCTTGACAAGAATACGGATGACAGTGCCAAATATAATCTGAGTAAAGAGTATACCAATCTGGAGGTTTATATAAATAGTTTAGTTGAAGATTTATATCCTATAAAATAAATAAGTTATGAAGAATTTTTTAGTAGCAGGAATTTGCGGCATGATATGTATGAGTGCAGTAGCTGCACATGCAGGCGATTTGGTTTCTTATCCTGTACCGGACCGGACAACGGTTCCGGCCTTTCCGGGAGCAGATGGTGCGGGAAAATATACTACCGGTGGAGCTGGTGGACAGGTCCTGGTGGTAAACTCCTTGAAGGATGACGGCTCGGAAGGTACGCTTCGCTGGGCTATCCGGAAAAAAGGTCCTCGCACCATTGTGTTTGCGGTGAGTGGCATTATCGAACTTCAGTCGCCGTTGAAGATTAATAACGGCGATTTGACCATTGCCGGACAAACGGCTCCTGGTGATGGTATCTGCCTGAAGAATTACACCTTTGGCATTCAGGCAGACAACGTAATCGTGCGGTTCATCCGTTCGCGGATGGGAGATGACATCAAACAAAAGGGCGACGATGCCATGAATGGCTTTAAATATCATAAGAATATCATCATAGACCATTGTTCAATAAGCTGGAGTACTGATGAGTGTGCCACGTTCTACAACAACAGTAATTTCACGCTTCAGTGGTGTGTCATCAGTGAGAGTCTGGCTAATTCCATTCATGAAAAGGGAGCACATGGATATGGAGGCATCTGGGGTGGTCAGAAAGCATCGTTCCATCATAATCTGCTGGCGCATCACACCAACCGTACACCGCGTTTGTGCGGAAGTCGTTATACCGGAAAGCCTGAAGCAGAGAAGGTGGAGCTGTTTAATAACGTAATCTATAATTACGGTAGCGACGGTGCCTATGCCGGTGAAGGTGGAGAGTACAACTTTATTAATAACTACTATAAGCCGGGTCCTTTTACGGCCACAAAGTCTTCCTACAAGCGTCTGTTCACGGCTTATGCCGATGACGGTAAGAACAATAATGCAGCAGGTACGCACGGTTTGTTCTATCTGGGAGGAAACTATATTGATCCTACTTGTGATAAACTTACGGAAAAACAGCGTAAAGCTATCATGGTCGTCAATAAAGACAATGCGGCTGGCTTGATTATTAAGAAGGAATTTGCACCTGTGAATGAGGTGTTATATAACAAGCCGTTTGAAATAGCAGAACATACTTCTTTGCAGTCTACATGGGACGCTTATGAATCTGTATTGAATTTTGCCGGTGCATCTTTTTCACGCGATGCGCATGACAAGCGTATTACGGAAGAGGTGCGTAAGGGAACGTATACTTATGAAGGTTCACATGGCAGTACCAATGGGATGATTGACCGTCCGGCCGATGTAGGAGGATGGGGAGAGTACAAGCAGACTGCTGCACCTGTCGATACGGATGGTGATGGTATGCCTGATGAATGGGAAAAAGCACACGGACTGAATCCAGAAAATGGAAGTGACGGCGCGGCTTATAACCTGAGTGCTTCTTATACCAATCTGGAGGTGTATTTGAATGGCCTTGTGGCACATCTTTATCCGCAGGAAGCTTTGAAGAAATAACGTTATCACTTTAAATCAAGTTGTAAGAATGAATTTTTTGGTTAGAAGTTTATCTGTACTGGTTTTGAGTCTTTTTTCTTTTGCTTGCACTTCGAACGGAAAATCGGTGGTGAATGGTGAAAGTACAGACTCTTGCCTATATAGTCAGTTGCCTTTTGAAATGCCACGGGTGGTGCAACCGGTATTTCCTGATTATGAGGTGAATATTAAGGACTTTGGCGCAGTGGCTGATGGGAAGACCTTGAACACGGAAGCCATTAACAAAGCTATTCAGAAGGTAAGTGCCCGGGGAGGCGGTAAGGTAATCATTCCGCAGGGACTATGGTTGACCGGACCGATAGAGTTGCAAAGCAATGTCAATCTTTATACGGAAGAAAACTCCCTGATTCTGTTTTCGGACAATTTCAATGATTATCCTA
Source organism: Phocaeicola plebeius DSM 17135 (assembly GCF_000187895.1). Lineage (GTDB taxonomy): Bacteria > Bacteroidota > Bacteroidia > Bacteroidales > Bacteroidaceae > Phocaeicola > Phocaeicola plebeius. Next base: position 254,605 of record NZ_DS990134.1, read on the forward strand.
TTATCGAGACCTCGTTCGAGGGGCTGGAAACACGTCGTTGTCAGTCACCTATTTCTGCAGTCAATGCGGAGAATATAGCCATTACCGGACATGGAGTCTTTGATGGAGCGGGCGACAGTTGGCGTCCGGTGAAGAAAGGGAAGATGACTGAATCGCAATGGAAGTCATTACTGGCATCCGGGGGAGTAGTAGAAAATAATATATGGTATCCCACTGAAGGTTCCTTGAAAGGGGCTAAAGCTTGCAAGGAATTTAATAATCCGGAAGGTATAGAAACGGAAGAGCAATGGAATGAGATTCGTCCTTGGTTGCGTCCGGTTCTTTTAAGCCTGGCAAAATGCAAGAACGTGTTGCTGAAGGGAGTCACATTCAAGAATTCGCCCAGCTGGTGTTTGCATCCTCTTTCGTGCGAACATATTACGATTGACGGTGTAAAGGTGTTTAATCCTTGGTATTCTCAAAATGGAGATGCACTTGACTTGGAGTCGTGTACCAATGCACTGGTTATAAACAATGTGTTTGATGCCGGAGACGATGCCATTTGCATCAAGTCGGGCAAAGATGAGGATGGACGCAAACGAGGTGAACCTTGTCAGAATGTCATTGTGAAAAACAATGTAGTGCTGCATGGACATGGCGGTTTTGTGGTAGGAAGTGAAATGTCGGGTGGTGTAAAAAATATTTATGTGTCCGACTGTACCTTCCTTGGAACAGATGTTGGTTTGCGGTTTAAGAGTACAAGAGGCCGTGGAGGAGTGGTGGAGAACATTCATATTCACAATATCAATATGATAGACATTCCTCATGAGGCTTTGTTGTTTGACTTGTTCTATGGAGGCAAGGCAGCAGGTGAAGAAACGGCCGAGGAACTGGCCGGCCGGATGAAGGCTGAGGTTCCTCCTGTAACGGAAGAAACGCCGGCATTTCGTGACATTTACATATCGAATGTGACAGCGAGGGGAGTGGGACGTGCCATGTTTTTTAACGGACTTCCTGAGATGCCTATCCGGAATGTGCACATAAAGGATGTCACTGTCAGCCGTGCTGAAAAAGGAATCGAAATCAGTCAGGCTGAAAATGTCACTATCGAGAATACGGTGGTAGAGTCGGAAGGAAACGTGCTTCAGGTAAAGAATTCGAAGCATGTAACGGTAAATGGAAAGACTTATCAAGAATGATGACAGAACGACACTAATTGTCAGATTTGTCATGTGAGATTGGTTAAAAATAAGGTTTCATTTGTAGTGCCTCAGGATGACAGCAATGTCTCCTGAGGCGCTTTTTGTATGGAGGTATGCAATAAAGGATATGGGCGGGATAGAACAAAAAATACGATTCTATAAACGATTATTACACATCTTTCTTGTCCTATCTCTCTATTTTTGCTCCTATATGAATTTATAAATACTATTATTATCATGAAGAAATTAAATAGCGAAACAGCAGTAAAGACGGTTCGTCCGGAAAAGGTCATTCAGTTTGGAGAGGGAAATTTCTTGCGATGCTTTGTCGATTGGATTATTTCGAACATGAATGAAAAAACAGATTTTAATGGGAATGTGGTCGTGGTGCAGCCCATTGAAAAGGGAATGATTGATATGATTAATCAGCAGGACGGATTGTATCATGTCAATTTGCAAGGATTGGAAAAAGGAGAGGTCATTAATTCTTATCGAATGATTGACGTCATTAGCCGTTGCCTGAATCCTTACAAGGAATATGCATCATATCTGGCTTTGGCCGAACAGCCTGAAATCCGTTTTGTCATCTCTAATACGACAGAGGCTGGCATTACGTTCGATCCGGCTTGCCGGTTGGAAGATACTCCTCCGGCTTCTTATCCGGCCAAACTGACACAGTTGTTGTATCACCGTTATAAGTTTTTCCATGGAGCGGCAGACAAGGGGTTGATTATTTTTCCGTGTGAACTGATTTTCTTGAATGGACATAAGTTGAAAGAAACCATCTATCAGTATATTGAACTCTGGCAGCTGGAAGAAGAATTTAAGTCTTGGTTTGAAACGGCTTGTGGAGTATATGCCACGCTGGTAGACCGTATTGTTCCGGGTTTCCCGAGAAAGACGATTGACAGCATAAAGGAACATTTGGGCTACGATGACAACCTCGTCGTGCAGGGAGAAGCTTTTCATTTGTGGGTTATCGAGGCTCCGCAGAGTGTGGAAAATGAGTTCCCGGCCAGCAAGGCAGGTTTGAATGTGTTGTTCGTTCCTTCGGAAAAGCCGTATCACGAACGTAAAGTGACCTTATTGAATGGCACACATACCATTCTTTCTCCGATTGCTTATCTTTCGGGCATTGACATTGTGCGCGATGCTTGTCAGGATGCGGTGATAGGAAAATACATCCGTAAGGTGATGGCTGAGGAACTGATGCAGACACTTTCTCTTCCGGTGGACGAACTGAAAGCTTTTGCGGTCAGTGTCATCGAACGTTTTGAGAATCCCTTCGTTGACCATCAGGTGACTTCCATCATGCTGAATGCTTTCCCGAAATTTACGGCAAGAGATCTTCCTTCTGTCAAGGAATATTATAACCGGAAAGGAATACTTCCTTATGGCATTGTGCTGGGACTGGCGGCATTGATTGTGTATTATAAAGGAGGCTGCCGGGCAGATGGTGCAGAAATCGTACCCAATGATGCGCCTGAGATTATGGCGTTTGTAAAGGATGCCTGGAAAACTGAAAACCTGGATGAGGTAACCCGTCAGGTGCTGGGGGCAGAATTCATTTGGGGAGAAGATTTGAATGAGATACCCGGACTTTCTCTGCTGGTCACAGAGATGCTGACTGATATTTGTGACAAAGGTATGTATCAGGTGGTAAAGGCCTATGTGGGCTGATTGATGGACAGAAATAAAGAAAAAAAGAAAATGGAGAAATTTTTACATATACACCCTGCCGACAATGTGGCGGTGGCACTGGCCGACTTGCAGACTGGAACAGTTGTTTCTGCAGATGGTGTTGCTGTGGTATTGAAAGAAGATATTCCTGCCGGACATAAAATAGCCTTGACTGATTTGAAGATGGGCGATGTAGTGATAAAGTATGGCTTCCCGATTGGTGCCCTGAAGGCAGAGAGACCGGCCGGTACTTTGATTAATGAGAAATATCTCAAGACGCTTTTGGGAGAAGTTAAGGATTATTCCTATACTCCGGTGGATATTCCTTCTGTGGAGGGGGACAGGAAGCTCTCTTTCCGTGGCTATGAACGGAAGAATGGAGAAGCCGGCATACGTAATGAAATCTGGATAGTTCCCACGGTGGGATGTGTCAACGGGGTTGCCAATGAACTGGTGAAACTGTTCAACGAGAAAGTGGCCACGGCTGAGCCTGACACCGAGGGTTTTGAAGGTATACATGCCTTTACCCATACCTGGGGATGTTCACAGCTCTCGGATGACCATGAAAATACGCGTAAAATCCTGCGCGACATCATTCTGCATCCCAATGCGGGAGGAGTACTTGTACTGGGATTAGGTTGCGAGAATAATCAGGTGGCTGCCTTGAAAACGCTTTTGGGCGATTATGATGCAGATCGTATCAAGTTTATGGAGTGTCAGAAAGTCGATGATGAGATTGCGGCCGGACTCCAAATCTTGTCGGACTTGTATGAAACGGTGAAGCAGGACAAGCGGGTGGATATCCCGGTATCGAAACTGAAAATAGGTCTGAAATGCGGCGGGTCGGATGGATTCTCCGGCATCACGGGAAATCCGTTGCTGGGACGTTTCTCTGACCAGCTGATAGCTTGTGGAGGTACATGTGTCTTGACAGAGGTGCCCGAAATGTTTGGCGCGGAAACGATTCTGATGGGACGCTGCATCAATCGGGAGGTATTTGACAAGACTGTCAGTCTTATTAATAATTTCAAGAATTATTTTATTCGCAACGGGCAGGTGATTTATGAAAATCCTTCTCCGGGAAATAAGGCAGGAGGTATTTCTACTTTGGAGGAAAAATCATTGGGTTGCACGCAGAAGTCAGGAAGCAGTGCCGTGATGGATGTGATGGAGTATGGTGACCGTATTTGTACCTCGGGCTTGAATTTGCTTAGTGCACCGGGTAATGATTTGGTGGCAAGTACGGCGTTGGCTGCATCGGGATGTCATCTGGTGTTGTTTACTACCGGACGTGGTACGCCCTTCGGCACCTTTGTACCTACGTTGAAGGTGTCAACGAATTCTTTGCTTTATCAGCATAAGCAACGGTGGATGGATTTCAATGCCGGTGTCATAGCAGAAGGAGTGCCGATGCTGGACGTGCAGGTAGAGTTTTTCCGTTTTGTGATGGAAATTTGTTCTGGCAAACGGACTAAAAACGAGGAAAACAATTACCGGGAGATTTCAATCTTTAAAACGGGTGTGATACTTTAAACATACGAAATCCGGAAAAGGTCTGTCAGCCTTTCCCGGATTTTATTTTTAGAATAACAGCGTATTTCTTTACTGACCAGTATGTCCGTTTCCCTTACTGTCACGGTATTCGCTCGGAGTCATGCCCATTTTCTGTTTAAAACATTTGCTGAAATACCGCGGGTCGTTGATTCCTACCATGTAAGAAATCTGTGTGATGGAGTACTCACCCGTATCAATCAGCTGTACAGCCCGGTTGATTCTCACTTCACGGATAAATTCTACGGGAGCAAATCCTGTCAGTGATTTCAGCTTTTTGAAGAAGACGGAACGGCTGACAGCCATTTCTTTTACCAGGTCGTCTACAATCAGGTTGCCGTTGTCCAGATTAGCTTCCATCAGCTCCATCAGCTTGTTCATGAACTTTTGGTCGGACGGTGACATTTCGGGTATTTTTTCTGAGGGAGCTTCGTCCTTCGTGTCAGTTTTAGACGGACTGTCCATCAGTTTCTCCCGGAATATTTCTTGCAGCTTTCTGCGTTTTATCAGAATGTTCTTCACCCGTGCTTGCAGGTAAGTGGCACTGAAAGGTTTGGTAATATAATCGTCGGCTCCGTATGCCAGCCCTTCCAGTTTGCTTTCAATGGCTGTTTTGGCAGTCAGCAGGATAAGAGGAATATGACTTGTGGTAAGTTCATTTCTTAAATCCTGCATCATTTCAAATCCATCTTTTACCGGCATCATGACATCACTGATGATGATGTCGGGTATCAGCTTCAAGGCTTTCTCCAGTCCGTCAGCACCATTAACGGCTTCTACTACATGGTATTCATCTGCGAAAATCGTGCGTAGGAAACTTCTCAATTCTACATTGTCTTCCACCAGAAGCATAGTGTCTTTCTGAATATCGTTTGCTTCTTCAGGGACAGGAACGTTAGTGCTTGGCGTGCTTTCTTCCACCGTTTGAGCCGGAACTTGTGGCTCTGAAGTAACCATATCATCTAAGATAAATTCCACTTTGTCGCCGTAATGTGATTTTCCTTTCAAGAAATCAATCTTGAAGCAACTTCCTTCATTGACTTTACTCCAAACCGAAATGGAGGCATGATGCATGTCTACAAAATCTTTTACAAGTGAAAGTCCGATTCCGGTACTCATTTGCTTGAAGATTTTGGAGTCTACATGATTTTCGAAGCGTACAAAAAGTACCTTCTTCTTGTTTTCCGTAATACCTATTCCCTGGTCTTCTACAGAAACAGACACACTGTCCAGGTTCTCAGTGAGGGTTACCTTGATTCTTTTACCGTCGGGGGTATATTTAAAGGAATTCGACAACAGGTTATATACTATTTTTTCAAACTTGTCGGCATCTACCCACAGGAAGATATGTTCTTTATTGGTTTCAAAAACAAACTGCATGTGGTGGTCTTTGGCCAAAGCTTCAAAATTGTCCATGATGCTGCGGGTGTAGGGCACGATGTCGGTTTGCTGCACAATCATTTTCATTTTTTTATTCTGAATCTTCCGGAAGTCCAGAATCTGATTGACCAGTCTCAGCATTCGTTTGGTGTTTCTGTCTACCACCGTCAGCTGTTCTTTCACCTCATGCGACAGTTCCTTGCGTCCCATGATGTATTCCAGAGGAGCAGAAATCAGGGTAAGCGGAGTACGCAGTTCGTGAGAAATGTCAGTAAAGAATCGCAGTTTCATGTCGGTGAGCTGATGCTCCATGGCCACTCTGTGCTTCAGACGGTAGATAGTAGATAAAATATAGACCGCAATGAAGACTACGAGCAGCAGTGCAAGTACATACAGCAGATATGCCCACGGGGTTTCCCAGAACGAAGGAAGCACGGTGATATGAAGGGTACGGATGTTGTCGGTCCATACCCCGTCGGCATTGGTAGATTTGACTTTAAACACATATTCTCCCTTAGGCAGATTGGTATAAGTGGCCATCCGCTGTTTACCGACGTAGTTCCAGTTGCTTTCAAAGCCATCGAGCATATAAGCATATTGTATGTCGTTAGGACTCGTATAATCGAGAGCCGCATACTGGATAGTAAAAATATTCTCTTTGTGCGATAAGGTCAATTCGTCCATATAATCGAGTGCACGTTGCAGGACGGAGTGCTCTCCCGGAGCTACCGTCTTGTTGGCAAGCAATAGCTGTGAAAACACCAGTTGCGGTACATAGTCACTTTTCTTGATGGAGTCTGGTGTAAACTGCAATACACCATTATTGGTGCCAAACATCATGTCGCCGTTAGACAGACAGGCAGAAGAAGCCTCACAGAACCGAAGGTTGTATCCCCGAAACCGGTACCGGAAGTTTTCGAATCTTTCCTCTTTGGGGGAGAACTTGCTTAGTCCGTTTTCAGTACCAATCCATAAATGCCCGTGTTTGTCTTCACTGATAGACATCAGGATATCTGAAGGAAGGCCGTCATACTCAGTGTACGATTTAAAACGGGCTTTCCCGTTGTTGTCTATGTCGATAAGTTTGTTCAGTCCTCCGCCGAAAGTAGCCATGAAAAGCTCGTCGTTTTGTGTGACCTCTATCCAGTAGATGTCATTATTGCTCAGTGTATGCTGGTTCTCGGAAGAGCAAAAATAATGCTTGAACTGAACATCTTCGGGGCGGGTGAATTTGACATGAGTCATTAGCAAACCGTGTGTTGTACCAATCCACAATCTTCCTTTGGAGTCACCGGTGATGCAGCGGACTTTGTTGCAGTAGTCGGTAGGGTAGTGGGTCAGACGGTTCCGGTGGTTGATGAACAGTGTTTCTCCTTTTTCATTTTCAGTGATATAATTGATGCCGTTGGAGAAAGTTACCACCCATATTCGTCCGGTAATGTCTTCATATACACAATAAAGATTGTTGTCCGACAGACTGTATACATCGTTCGGGTTGTAGCGGAAGTTTGTCAGTTTGAACTGAAGCGGGTCTTTGGTGGGTTCTGCCTTAATCAGTCCGGCCCCCTTGGTGGCTATCCATAAAATGCCCTTACTGTCTTTCAGAAGATGGTATACATTGCCGGCCAGCGGAGTGCCTTGATGCGAGATTTTTCCTGTTTCGGTGAGGTAGCCTATTTCCCGATTTGCTTTGTCATATACGCGCAGCATTCCATCCTTCAGCCCAATCCATAAAAATCCTTTTTCATCGTCAAAAATGGCACGGACTTCATTGCTCAGCGATTCATAAGGCGTATCTACCGGAATTCTTAGCTTGAAATGCTCGGTCCGGAAAGTAGCTTTTTCCAGTCCTTTGGAGTGCGTGCCCATCCACAAATTTCCCTGTTTGTCAGAGAAGGCCGAATGAATCTTGTTGGAAAAACGCCAGCCGTTTCCTGTCATGCTGTTGTAGAACGGACGCAGGCAGTTATGTTTCCTATCGAAATAGGAAAATCCCCCTCCATAAGGGTGCACCCACAATTGTCCGGCCTTATCCTCGTGTATGTGAAATGCCGGGCGTGACCTGTCTGTGTATGTAGGCTCTACATACACTTTCTCGCATTTGACAGTCAGGTGATAGGGGTTGAAATGAGCCACTTCTCCCACGATATTTTGCTCAAACCAGATTTCTCCGGTGGAGTCCATGAATACCGATTCTACAGGAGCCTCCAGTAAAAGGGAAGGTGGAAAGTGCTGTATGTCGCCATTGTCTGTGTGATACAGGAAAAAACCGTCGGAAACTGTGGCAATCAGTACTTGTTTCAGTGACTTGAGGTATTCAATACCGCATACGTTGGAAGATGCTGGCAGTTTGAGAGGAGAGAACTTTTTTGTGGACTTTTGGAATCTCCACACAGTACCTTGTGCAGCTCCGAAAAAGAGCTGGTCGTTCACTTCTCCGGCCACGTAGAATCGCTCTCTGTCCGCGTCCCGGAAGTAAAATTGAGGCATTGACTGTCCGGTCGGAATGCATCCCAGTCCGTTATCGGACAAAATCCATTCATTCCCTTCCGATACGAATAAATTATAGACGGTTGTTACCGGACATTTTTCCGATTTCGGAGAGTAATAATCAGTCTTCACTTGTCCCGATAAAGAGTCTGTCGTAACCCTTATGGCTCCTTCCCCGCGTGTCAGTAGCCAGGTGTGTCCGTTGGGAAGGACTTTGATGGAAGATATATGAATTCCGTTTCCTGCTTCTTCTGAAGCTGGAATCTTTTCAAACAATTCAGTGCGGGGATTGAAACGGAACACATTTTCATCGTAAGTCTGCAACCAGATATACCCTTGTGTGTCCATTCTCATGCAGTCAATTCGGTTGCTGCCTAAGATTGTCTGGTTATCCAGATTACCTTTATAAGTGTGGAAGGTATATCCGTCGAATTTGTTGATTCCGTTCCATGTAGAGAACCACATGTTTCCTTTGTCATCCTGAAGAATATCCATTACTGTATTTTCCGACAAGCCGTCTTCCGATGAATAGTGCGTCAATACGCATTCTTGCTGTGCCTGTGCATGGATGATATTCAGTATGGTGAGAAATAAACAGATGAATTTTATTTTCATAATATCTCCTTATATATATTGCAAAGATAGAAAAAACGGGGTAATAAATATCTTTAGCCCCCTAAAAATAGCTTCAGGGGCTAATAGGAAGGATTATTGTAGATTTTTTTCTATCCATTCCAGAATGGCATGTTCCGTTGTGTCCGACGTCCAGTGTTCGTTGACCGGAGTAATCAGGGTTTCTTTAGGACATGCCAGCGTGTTATACACAGCGTAACTGGTTGTGGGAGGGCAGGTATTGTCGTTGAATCCCCATGTGAGAAAGGTAGGCACTGTAATTTGTCGTGTAAAATTAATGACATCGTAATAGGCCATGGTCTTTCTTTTTTCCGGGGTGTCCATCCCTTTTATTTTGGAAAAATGTGGATAGCCGTCTGCCCGTCCGGCACGGTAGGCTGCCATATCACTTAATGCCGGATGGCTTGCGGCACATAAGGTTACCCGCTTGTCGAGGGCCGCAGTAACAAGGGCTAGGGCACCGCCTTGGCTTGCTCCTTGTACAATGACATTTTTCCCATCCCATTCGGGCAGGGCAGTCAGGAAGTCAATGCAGCGTATACAAGCCAGATATACCCGTCTCATGTAATAATTGTCGCGGTTGTCCAGACCATAAGTCAGATAACCGTTCTCGGCTCCGTTGAAGGCACGGCTGATTTCTTGGAACATTTCTTCAGACCACGTAGGGTTGAGGCCGTGTATTTCGAATTCAAACCGGATAAATCCTTGCTCGGCATAAAATGCATGGCGCAGCGGGTTTTTAATGGTCTTTATGCCTGCTCCGGGAGGACAGAGTACCACCGGACAACTCTTTGAAGTTGCTCCTTTCGGACGGAACAGATAGCCATAAATAGCCTGTCCCTTGCGGTTGAGTTGCAACTTCACCAGATAACAGTCTGCCTTTTCGGTGCATAGTTCCTTGACCGGACTCATCGTATAGCTTAGAGGGAAGGCCGCAGCTTCTTTCATATTTTCTTCCCAAAACGTTTCAAAATCGTCCGGCTTTTGCGTATAAGGCCGGATTCGTTCCGGTGAAAAGCCGACTTTGATATGGTGTCGGTAGGTTTTTCCTTGCAGATGAGCTGTCAGCCGGCAGTCCCGGAATCCGGGCTTTTTCATGGTGCCTGCCTTGATGATGCCCCGTCCGTTCCGTAGGGTTACGCTCCCGTGTGAATCTGCAGGCATCAGGTCATCTGCCAGTTCGTAATCCACCTTGACTCCGTCTTGTGGCATACCGTATAGATAAAGCCGTACCTCTATTTCGGCCTGTTCGCCTGTGTGATAAATCCAGTCGGGATGGTCGGGTTCCGTCATCCAAAGCACATCACTCCGGTAGGGATAATTCTCTGCCAGAAGGGCAAAAGAGCGGAACAACATCAGAAAACATAAAATAAATCTTGTCTTCATAGTATCGGAGTAGGGGCTTAACGTGTGACAGACAACAGGGCGTTCCCATTTTTGACCGGATTCCAGCCGTCTTCCCCAGCCAGGATGTGCTCCATGTCATATTCCTTCAGGTCTTTCAACTGGTGAGCGTACGGCACACGTTCTGCCTGACTGGCTCCTTCGCCTGTGTTTTGGTACTCTGCAAAGAAAGCTGTCTTCTCATTGGCTGGATTCCGCCAGTTGTTCCAGCCTTCGGGAGTAATGTGTTTTCCCAGATTGCAGCGGATGAATACCGCTTTTGCATAGGGGCGCCACGGACGGGCAAGATACACCTTTTCCACTCCTTCATCTGCGGTCAGCCGGCAATCGTAGAATACATAACCGTATGCCTGATGCTGGTCGGTAGAAGGTGCGGCTACGTATCCTTTTCCCAGACTGTGAATGTGGCAGCGATTGAATACGGCCACAGACCAGCCAAAGATAAAGTCTACTGTTCCCTGAATATAGCAATCCTCATAATATTGCCGGCTGCCTTTCTGGTAGGTATAAAGTGTGTCCTGGAAGCCCAAGAAACGGCATTTCTTGAAATATACCCGATCGGCACTTACAAAGCAGGCCACGGCTTGCCCTACGGGCCCGGCGGTATTCTCAAACGTGATATTTTCGGCGTAAAAGTCGGGACCGTAAATGTAACATGAAGCAGAACCGGAAGTCCCTTTTTCTTCTCCGAACCGGTTTAATTTCCGGGCATAGTCATCATACGAAAGTACCGTTCCCTCTTCTCCGATGAGGGAGATGTGCTGTTTGCTTTCTGGAATGACTATTTTTTCCTTGTAGACTCCTTTTCTGACTAATATGGTGGTACGTTTTCCTTTTCGGAAATCAGGTACGGCGTTGATAGCCTCCTGTACGGAAAAGAAATCACCAGAACCATCTTTCGCTACTACCAGATCATAATGTCTGAGGTAAGGCTTGAGTGCTGGCACTGCTTCCGTGACGGCTTTTGCGGCCAGTTCTGCCACGATGCTCGCTCCATATACATTCAGATGGGTATTGTCCTGACGGCCTTGAGGCAGGGCAGCTACGGTGTTTGGTGCTACCCAGACATACAGTTTCTTTGAATCTTCGGGTCCCATGCCTTCCACTACCTCATGAGTCAGCTTGTTTAAATCGACGAACGGTACATTCAATTCCCGGGCTACGTTTCGGGGAGAATCCAGATAGGCTCCATGGGTATCGATGAGGCGGGCATCTGAACCGATCGTATCTTTTGCCTGCTGGGTTGCGTTTTCACGCGAATCATCCTGAATGATGGCCTTCGCCACGGCATCAGCGTCCCCTTTGCCGAAGTTGCGGCGGACAATGGAGTTGAACAGCACTGGAATGCCTCCTTTGGCACGTGCCTCTGTGACAAACCGTTTCAGGTTTGCATCGAACGTCGTGCCGGGGTCGGTATGCCGTTCCTGATCGGGCTTCTCATCGTTATGGCCGAACTGGATGAAAACGTAATCTCCCGGTTTGAGCTTTTTCAGGACTGCATCCCAGCGTCCTTCATCAATGAAACTTTTCGAACTACGCCCGTTCACGGCATGGTTGTCTATTACAATGTCACTTGAAAAATAACGTGACAGCATTTGTCCCCATCCGCGTTCGGGATTGCCTCCATCCAGTTTCTTGTTGGCCATTGTGGAATCGCCGATGGTAAAGATTGTAATGACCTGTTTCTCGGAGGTAAAAGCTGTCAGCAGGAGAAACAGGCTGATTATAAAGACGAATTTTGTTTTCATAATTTGACTGTAAAAATGCTTTTATTTCTGGTTAAGCAATGCTTTCATGTCTTGCAGGTGTTCCCATTCCAGACTGGCCATGATGAAGGGTGCCACGGCTTTCGGGTCATTGTCTCTCACAAGTTCATGGATATAGTAATCATAATCTCCCATACGGTAGTTCTTACCTCCCAGTCCGGCTACGGCACAAACCTTGGTAATGCTGACCATTCCGTTGTGGTCCACCTTGATGAAATGTTTCAGAATGCCTTTGTAGCCTTTTTCTGCCACTTTCAGGTAAGACTGGTCAATGTAGCCTTTTTGAACTCCTTTCAGAAGAGAATATACAAACATGGCAGAACAAGAAGATTCCAAGTAATTGCCCGGATCACCGCTACGGTCGAGTACCTGATACCATAATCCTGTTTTTTTGTCCTGCAGGCGTTTAATCTGTTCTGCAACTTTATTGTAAATAATCAACATGGAATCTCTTCCAGCCTCATGTTCCGGAATAAATTCCAGTGCATCTACAAATGCCATTGCATACCATCCCAGCGCACGTCCCCAGCTGTGTTGGGATTGTCCGGTTACGGGGTCGGCCCACCGTTCCTTGCGGCTTACGTCGCAGGCATGGCGGTAAAGGTCCGTCTGAGGGTCGTAGGTGTGCCGTGCAGCCATAAGAAACTGGTTGATTACGTCCTGATAGGCATTGACCTCGGTGTTACGGAATGCGTATTCAGCATAGAAGGGTGCTCCCATATAGATACCGTCCAGCCATACTTGATGGGGATAGATTTTTTTGTGCCAGAAGCCCCCGTCGGCATTGCGTGGATGGGTGTCCAACTGTTTCCGGAGCATGGCCAGTGCTTTTTTGTATTTTTCTTCTTTCGTCTGTTCGTAAATGCGGAACAGGAACTTTCCTGAATTTACACGGTCCAGGCTGTATTCTTCCATTTTGTATTTTTTGATGCTGCCATCGGCATTGACCATCGTATCGGCATAAGTGAGGGCATATTCATAGAAACGTTTGTCACCATAACGGTCGTACACATCCAGCATGGCCTGTAATTCCAGACCGTGACAGTAGTCCCATTTCATTTGTGTCTGGAAATCCAGTTGCCAGGCTTCGGGCCATCGTATAAGTTCCGACTCAGCCATTCTTACCGACCAGGGCTGGTCACTTTTTACTGTCTGAGAAAATGTAATGGTTGGAATGAGCAGAAAAGCTCCTATTATCATTCCCGTTAAATGCCATAGTTTGTTTTTCATGGATAAAATGAATTAAAAAAGAATCAATCAAATATGTTTACGTAAACAAAAGTAGGGTTTCTAATGGAGAAAAATGTGTAGTTTTCACTTCAAAAGGTATAAAAATTGGTTTTTGTCCGTGTTTTTATCACTTTGGAGGTGCATCAACAGAAAGGTTATGCTGCAAAGCGGCTGCTTTAGGGGATAAAGGATATAAAAAGTCAGAAGCAGAAAAATAAATCACGGTTTTCGGGGAGAAAATAAAAAATCAAAACGATTTATTTTGTAACCATTCTTTGTGTATTAATCAAAAAATGGATGAAGTATGAATGTAAAGCAGTTTGTGTGGGGACTTCTTTTGTGTTTGTTCCCCATCATGGTGTGTGCGGAAAAAACCTCGGGTCTGGCATGGGATGCCATTCTGTATGACCAGCCTAATACGAGTTCCGTAAAGCTCCAGAAATTGTATGCGGGTGATGTGGTCGTAATCTTGAAACCGGAGCGTCCCGATTTTTGGGTGAAAGTACAGACCCGAAACGGCAACACGGGGTATGTGGATTCGGGGGCACTTGATTTTCCTTCAGGAATGGAAGGCTCTTCTTCGGAGGGGCTTGTGCACATGCAACTCTATACACCGCGTGACGGAATATACCGGGTGGTGACTGAAGATGCTGTTTTTTTCTATGGGGAACCAGGATATGGCGGGCGGGAGCCCGGGGTGCTTCCACAAGATACTATACTCAAGAATGTGGTGTATCGTTCAAAAGAGTGGTGTACATTTAAATTGCCCGACGGAAGCGAGGCCTATGTCAAAAAAAGATTCCTCCACAAGATGCGTCTTTATGAAGTGGCCGATGAGTTTGGTGTGGACTCTCCGGAATATGCGTCAGAAAAAGCGCTTACAGAGAAGGTCCCAGGCAATACGGTCTTCAACGGATTTAAGTCCGGACGCTATGGGGTATGGCTGGTGATTATTACGGCAGGTGTGCTGATTGTAGTTTCTCTTATCAGGAAGCTTCGGACTAACATCAAACTCTATGGCGGTTTGTTGTGCCTGATGTCTCTACTTGAACTCTGGTATTTGCTTTCTCTTGGAGCACTTGATGCCGGCTGGTTCTTGATGGTGACGAGCGATGTGGGCTGGCTGAATGTATTTCTCATGGCAGGTGTTACCGTGGTGCAGATTTGGTGTCTGCTTCAGTATACCGTGGATATTCAGGAAACCTTTGTGTTTAATTTTTCATGGAAAAGCATGTTGTTTGGTGTCTTTCTGGCCCTTTTGTTGTGTGCTTTCATCATCCTGCCGGTCAGTCTGGATTCGACAGCCTCTCTTGAGGGAGTAGAACCTCTGGTGGTAGTGATTGCTTTTTTGTGTCAGATACCTCATCTGCTGATGGTATTGTATGCTTTTTTCCGCAGGGCCAAAAATCGCCGTTGGGGCTTCTTCCTGGGGCAGTTGCTTGTTTACTGGGTGGCTGTGTCGGGAGCGGTCGTGGCTTGCTCCATTTCTCTGGCCTTGCTTCTTTTCATGATATTGTGCGCTATCGGTTTCTTGCTGCTGGCACGCTATGCACCGGAATATATGTTGAAGGAAGGATTATTTACATTGGATAGAATGAGCTATCAGAATGATATTGATGGTTTGGATAACTTGGTGAAAAGCGGGCGGATGTCGGCCTCGGATGCGGCTGCTATGAAAGATAAGCTTCTTCACAATATGAATAATTTTATACCGCACCGGAAAGGCGGACTGAAATAAAAAGTGTGTAAAGATTCAGAGCAAGAATCCGCATAATAGAAGAAGGACAAGCATGACTAACCCTACAATCAGTTTGATTCTGAAGGCATGGTTTTGGTCGGCTTGTTCTTTTTCTTGTGTCTGTTTCTTTATCTCCTTCAGTTTTTCCACGGAAAGAGTGGGAGGAAGCTCCGTGTGCCGGCATTCGGTCATTCGCCGGCGCGTTTCCTTCATACGCTCCCGGTTGCGCTGACGGAGTTCCCTGTTTTCTTTGTCCCTCCGCATCATGTCGTGGATGCATCCTAATGTTCCCATGATGGTTATGTTGAATAGAAATCTGACTTATACAAAGATAAAAATTATTCTTGCAAAGGACGAGTGATTATCCATCTAATTTTCAGTTTCCTATTCTTCGTCTGTTTGAATGTTCACTGAAAATTGCTACATTCGCAGTAGAATCAAAATCCAGTGGTTATGAGCAAGCTATATCCGGTAGGAGTGCAGAACTTTGAAGGCCTGATACATGATGGTTATGTGTATGTAGACAAAACTGCACAGATATATGAATTGTTTAATACAAATAAATACTATTTTCTGAGCCGTCCGCGACGCTTTGGCAAAAGCCTGCTATTGTCGACCCTTGAAGCTTACGCACAAGGAAAGAAAGAACTTTTCAAGGGACTGGCACTGGAGAAGCTGGAGAAGGACTGGACAGTATATCCGGTGCTGCACCTGGATTTGAATACGCAGAAATACGATACACCGGAATCGCTGACCAACGTGTTGGAGGAAAACGTGCAGAACTGGGAAGCACTTTATGGAGCATCTTCCAGTGAAATCGGTGTGGCCCGGCGTTTCCAAGGCATCATCCGCCGTGCATGCGAGCAGACAGGCCGCCGGGTGGTAATTCTCATCGACGAATACGACAAACCCATGCTCCAAGCCATCGGCAATGAAGCCTTGCAGAATGAATACCGCAGCACCCTGAAAGCCTTCTACGGAGCATTGAAGTCCATGGACGGGTGCATCCGCTTTGCCCTGCTTACAGGAGTGACCAAGTTCGGTAAGGTCAGCGTGTTCAGTGATTTGAATAACCTGATGGACATCTCCATGGACGACCGTTACGTGGAAATCTGCGGCATCAGCGAAAAGGAAATCCATACGTATTTTGAGGAAGACATTCACGTGCTGGCTACAGCTGCGGGCCTGACTTATGAAGAGACTTGTGCGGAACTGAAATCCAATTACGATGGCTATCACTTCACGGAAAATGCCGTAGGCATGTACAATCCGTTCAGTCTGCTCAATACGTTTGCGAAGAAAAAGTTCGGTAGCTACTGGTTTGAGACAGGCACACCGACTTACCTCGTCGAACTGCTCAAGCTCCACCACTATCCGATAGAAGAACTGGAACACATCGTCACCAGCCAGCCGGTGCTGGACAGTATTGATACGGCCTCTACCGATCCGATTCCGGTCATTTACCAGAGCGGCTACCTCACCATCAAGGGTTACAACAAGATGTTCGAGAACTACACGCTGGGTTTCCCCAACCGCGAGGTGGAACAGGGCTTCTTCAAGTTCCTGCTGCCCAACTACGCGTCGGTGAGCGTAAGCAAGTCACCCTATCAGATTCAGTGCTTTGTGGAGGAAGTAATGGCAGGCAAAGTAGACGATTTCTTCGAACGGTTGAAGACTATGTTTGCCGACATTCCTTACGAGCTGGCGCGCGACCGTGAAGTACACTACCAGAATATTCTCTACATCATTTTCAAGCTGATGGGTTTCTATGTGCAGGTGGAGTACCACACCAGTCGCGGTCGGATTGACCTGGTACTCCAGACGCAGGACTACGTGTACATCATGGAATTCAAGCTGAACGGCAGCGCGGACGAAGCTTTGGCCCAGATTCGGGAGAAAGGTTATGCCGCACCTTTTGCCAAGGACAGCCGTACGGTCTACAAGATTGGTGTCAACTTCAGCGATGAGCTTCGGAACATTCAGGAAGTGAAGGTAGAGATGGGAAAATAAGAAGAAACTACAAACAAATACGTATGAAAAATTATGTGATGACGGGTGCCGCCGTATTATCAGCCTTCTTGTTTTTTGGTTGCGGAGGGCAGAATAAACAGAAAGCAGAGAAAGATATGGATGCAGATACGACAAAGACCGTATGTACTCAGGTAAAGTTACAGAAAGACAGCCTGCTGGCCACGTTGACGCTGGACGGTATGAAGGTGACATGGATTCGTGACAATGCCAGCCCACGGTTGATGCCGCGTACTCTCTTTCCGGATGCGACAGATGCGCTGATGGACAGCCTTTCTCTTCAAGAGGGCATACCGGCTTCCGTCAGTACGTTTTTGATTGAATGTGTTGGCAAGCGGATGCTTTTCGATACCGGTGTCGGTGCTCCTGATAGCCGGATGATGGAGGGCTTGAAATCGTTGAACGTAAAGCCTGAAGATATAGACTGCTTGTTTCTTACCCACTTCCATGGCGACCATATCGGCGGAATGATGAAGGACGGTAAGGTGGTATTCCCGAAGGCTGAGGTATATGCTTCGAAGGCAGAATACGATGCCTGGATGAAAATGCCGGCCGACAAAAGGGCACAGGTAGAGACCACGATGAATGCCTATAAAGACCGTCTGCATCTTTTTGCTTTTGGAGATACGCTTCTCGGAAATATACTTCCAATGGAGGCAATGGGACATACACCGGGGCATACCGTTTATAAGGTGGGCAAGCTGCTGATAATTGGTGATTTGTTTCACGGGTATGCCTTGCAGAAAGATCATCCCGAAATCTGTGCGCAGTATGACATGGATAAGACCGGAGCCATAAAAAGCCGCAAATACTACCTGCAATATGCCCGTGAAAACGGACTGGTAATGGCAGGCATGCATCTTCCTGTTCCGGCCTTTGCGGAATAAGGCTGTGGAGTTCGTGATGTCTTTTAGATTAATCGTTTATAAAAGCTGTCGCATTGTTTCTTTCTTCTAATAATGCGATTAGCTTTTTCTCATCCTTTGCATATAAATAGACTTTCTTTCCTTTCTGAAGAGTAAGGCATACGTTATACCATCCATGAATCACGTCGAACTTAGTGGAGGCATAATGGTCTGTTTTTATGATATCCTGTAAAACAACTGTCTTCAAAAGGAGGTGTGGAGTTCGCAGTTGCAGTATGTCGTTCCTTACGGCGTAATAAGTGCGACTGTGCATCCAGCCGATGAGAATCCCGCTCAGCATATAGGATGAGTAAGGATACAGGAAACTTGCATCTTCTTTAGGGACTTGGGTAATCATATTCAGGATGCAATAAAAAATCAGTCCTCCGAGGAACCACCACAGGATAATGTAGCCCCCATAAATCCATCTGTTTTTAAGTCTGAAATTTTCCATATGGTTTAAGGCAAGATATGTAATTGGATAATGAACAAATATACAAAAAATGAGCGAAGAAGTGCTCCAATGCCTGTCTTTTTATTGTAAAACTAGAGTTTTTCCCTTATTTTTGTTGTTGCGAAGCAAATTGTTACACCATACCTAGATATGACAGAAAAAAAACAGAAATCTTTTTGCGGGTTGATGATGTGCCTGATAGGCATTTTTCCGGCAAAAGGCGTAAGCCAGACACTCGACAGCCTGTCTACTATCGAGATGAAGGAAGTGGTGGTGAAAGCCCGGATGCACCGTACCGATGCTTCCTCTTCCATCTTCACTCCGACAGCCCGCCAGAAAACTTCCGCACAAAATGCGATAGACCTTCTGAAGCAGCTCGCCATACCTCAAATCAACATTAACCTGATGGATAATACGGTCACCACGCCTAGCGGACAGGGTGTAGACATATACATCAACTATATTCCTGCTTCGGCAGAAGAAATGGAGGGAATATCCACTTCCGATGTGCGACGGGTGGAATACCTTGACTTCCCGGCTGACCCACGTTTCCAGGGAAAGGAGCATGTGGTCAATTTCATTGTACAGCAATACGAATATGGAGGCTATACTAAGGCAACCTTGAATGAAAACTTTCTGATAGGCAAACTCTCAAGTCGGGCTTCGGTTTACTCCAAGTTTGTGCATAAACGGATGACCTACGATTTGTATGCGGGGGCTTCCAATCATGATATCAGCCATTCGGGCAATTCCGTTTCCGGAATCTACAGTCTGCAGAATGAAGCGGGAGAAGCCTATCAGATGAACCGAAACGAAACGCTGGAGAGTTCCCGCCTCAAGTACAACCAGTATCCGGTCACGTTCCGGGCCATCTATGACACCGATAAAATGCAGATAGCCAATACCGTTGGTTTCAATTTTGACCAGACTCCGTTGTCGGAAACAAAGGGCATACTGTCGTTTGTTCCCCAGCAAAACACCGATTATTCTTACTATAAAAACGAGCCGTCCACCAGCCGTTATTTTGTCTGGTCGGGTAACTATTATTTTATCCTTCCCCACGATTTTGACCTCAGCGTGTCACCAGGCATGAATTATGGGCATACGAATTATTCGTATCTTTATCAGACTTCATTGCCGGGCAGTTCCCGCATTGCGAACATTTCAAGGGAGGATGTCTGGCAGTTCCGGGGAAGTGCCACGTTGTTCAAGAAGATAGCCGACAAGCAAAGCGCTTTCTTCCGGGCATGGTTCGGCTCGACCTCCAACAACGTGAACTATTCGGGTACATCGCCCTACGACAACGATTTCTCAGACACCTATGCCGGTGCCGCGCTGGGTTATAATTTCTCGAATGCCCGATGGAACGTCCGGGCCGACGCTGCCTTACAATGGGAAAAGAACCAGATTAACGACCAGTCTGTGGCAGAGGTCTATCCGCTGCTGAACTTGTCTGCAGGTTTCTCTCCCTCACAAAAGCACTCGTTCCGTACTTTCTTCCATTTCGGGGCAAACTACCCCGGGGCCAGTGAAAAGACACCGAATGTTCTTCAGCAGAACGAGCTGATGTACTATACGGGAAATCCTACCATCGGACTTTCCCGACAGGTGACCTTCAACCTGTCCTACAATTGGATACCGACGAGCGCATTCTCTGCTTCGGCATTTATGCAGTACTTCGGCGAATACAACCTGTATGTGCCGGTTTACCAGCCTTATCAGGACGGTAAGGCTCTGCTCCGTACGTTTGAGACGGATGGGGCATACAACCGGACACAGATAGGCTTGTCGTTCAATTACAGACTGTTCAAAGGGAAGCTGCAACTGGCGGCCTCTCCCTCGGTTTCCTTCTATCGCATGACGGGGCTTTTCGACATTTCGCAGTCCCCGTTCTACTGCAATGCCTCTGCCACTTATTATCTGGGTGATTTCTATTTTCAGGCAGCTTATCAGACTCGAAGCCTTACGGTACAGGGCAACCGGGGCGTAATCTATAAAGACCGTGATTTCTATCAGGTTTTGGCCGGGTGGAGCCGTTCCAACTGGAACATCCGTGTAAGCGGAATGAACCTGTTCCGTAAGGACTGGCTGTGTGCCACGAATCTGTTGTCCACTCCTCTTTATTCCGAAACCCGGCTTGTAGAAGGTAACAATTTCCATCAGCGCCTGAATCTGTCGGTCACTTATACATTCGGATACGGCAAGAAGGTGAAGCGAGGGAACGAGGTCGGCGAGCAGTCGGGGGCGGTGTCTGCCATTATGAAATAGTGATATAAAAGGGAGAAATTTCGGTATGAACTAAAAACAATCATGGTAGAAAAAGAAATAATTGACGACTGGCAAGAGAGATTTCCTATTTTATCTCCTTATACACCTTCTACTTTATATATGAAGGTTGATATCGTTTTGTGGGGATTAAGGATTGATAAAATCTTTTCAAAACAATATCGTATTATCTTCGAATGCCTGCCATTATGGGAGGATTCCGTACAAAAAAGAAACATCCCCGTTTTTTACACAGAACTTTGGGGTAAGAATGGAACCCAGTTTTTTATAGATTATGTATCTCATGACAGATTGTTTCAAAGTGCTTCCGATTTTGCCGGGAAACAATTTGGGCTATTTTTCAAAGATAAAGTTATGACCAGTGATGTATGGAAATGGCTTGATCAACTATCTTCTTCATTAATCCCGAAACATAATCCGATTAATTTGTACCGTATTTTTGAGTTTAAACTTGCCTTGGCTCTTTTTTTAGACGACAAGTATTTAATGGATAAGGCGAAAAAAGAGATAGATGCTGAAATCAGGCATTGGGATGTGCTGCGTTTTCAAAAGCTATTTTCAAAATCCCCCGATGAATGGCGTGCAGAATTGTATGCAAAGTTTGAAAATCGGGATTCTTTTATCCGGTTGGTTGCTTCCAATATGAAAGATAAAAGAATAATAAGATTAAAAGAAGCTCATTTCTGTACTTCGGGCATTCCTGAAAAGTCTTTTTGGAAGCAATTCATAGAGATATTCAAATAGTATATGATTAGTTGTTCCAATAAGCGGACATTAGTTACTGCGATATTTTGTATGTAAAAGCAATTCTATAAGCTTCTTATGAACTATATGTCATCATGCGCTGATATGATGGAATTTTCTATAAAGGTGTTTTTTACTGTCTGAAGTAATTTATCTTTTTCGAATTTCTTCAGTTTCCCCGGGTATTTTAAGTCCTTTAAAAAGTTCACAAATGAAAGGGCTAAAAATTTGAGACATTCTTCTTTCGTTTTCAGCTTAAAATAACCTTCGAAATCCACCACAAAATCTGCCGTGAGACACTTATACATTCTTACCTCAGGAGTTACAGAGCCCTTACATTTCAAAGTTTTATCCTCATAATATTTAGGACGATGAACTTTAAAGAACTTGCTGAACGGAGGTGACACACATATAAATGCTATGCATAAACTTTCAACTAGATCTGTTTTTAATCTAAGCAGCCCATTTGATAATAAACTCTCAAATGCACTGACAGCATCTGAATGGATACTAAAAGTAGAAATTTCTCTTGAGATTATTACACATAATGTTATTTCCATACTTTATCAATTTGATCAAGAAACGTTTCTTTTTCCTCGTTCATCAGAAGCCAGACTTTCCGTTGCCATTGATAAACGGCAAATTTTTCATCATCCACGTTGGTGGTCTTATCTACGTACGTTCTGATGCTTGGGGCAGAGGGATACCTTGACTGGATAATGTCATCTATCAGGTAACCATGCAGTCCTTTGATGTTCTTGAAGAGAAAACCTTGGCACAACAGGGCAATGTATTCCGGGTGATTGTTTATGTATTGTTTGAAATCCTGATAAGCTTGGGATTTCATATAGTCGGATGCATGACTGTTGAAATTTGGCTGTTCCAGTTCCTTGATGAGCGCTTCTTCCCGTTTCTTGTATTCTGTGGAATCTTGTATGCTGTACCAGAGGTGTTCTTCAGGCCGGGTACTTAAATCTATCCATGCCTTAGCCTCCCAGTAATCCATGGTCATTTTCAGGGAATCTTGTTGTGCCGGAGTCCAGATGTAATACAGGGAATCTTTTTCCCATCCGCTGAAAATCGCATCAATGGAATCGGATTTTTCCTTTACCAGCTTTGGGTAAATGGCAGGTAAGGCCTTGTCAAATAAGGAGGAAATCATAAAACTCCCGTCATCGATTTGAGTGATAACATGTGGAGTGCTAATGATTGAATCGTTAAGTACGAAAGCAAATTGCCGGCCGATGGCTCTTCCTGTCTCTGTTGCCCATTTGTGACGTTTATGTTTACTTATCCGCCCGGTAATAACATAAGCGCCTTTCATATCTTTTTCAAGCTGTAATCCGACGAAATCTTTCACTGTCACAATAGGCATTGTGGATAATGTATCGCTTTTTTCTATACGATACCATCCGTTTTCTCTGTGCGGTGTCTGACTGCTGGCTGGGGAGATGAGCATGCATAAAAGAACCAGTGAAAGTAATATTGTATTTCTTGTATCCATAATTGAGATTCATTGAAAATGAAATTCATGTTTGTCAAAATCAAATACGGATATTGAACCGTCAAAGAATTTCAGGCCGATACATCCTTCGGTGGTAAATTTAGGCAATGCAGGGGTGATGGCAATGATTTGTTGCTTAAAACTCTTCTTGCAGAAATTGGCTTGCTCTGCAACTATGGCTTCTCCAACAGGCACTCCTTTCTTGTTATAAGCTGTCTGTATCTTGAGTTCCGTATTGTTTTTCAAAAAATCCTGAACGGCAGGATTCTGTTTCATCAGGAAAAGGAAGGATGCGTTCCCTAAATCCAGCACAAAATTTCCTGATAGAGTATATCTTTTACCCTTTTGCTTGAAACACAGGTCTGTTCTTACGGCAGGCATGTTCTGGTAAGTGTCGTAATTGATGGCGACGGTGCTGTAATTTGTGGATTCCGAACTGAATAGTTTTCTGTTCAAAACCTGAAGCCTGTAATTTTTCATATCTAATTTTATGATATGGGCCCCGTCGTTAGAGTGGCTGATGCGTTGTATGGGAATGGCCATGTCGTGGCCCGACTGATAATTTGACAGTACAAATATTTCGCCGCTGTATTCCGCATTATCGCCCAGTTGTATGGTTCCTGTCGTCTTGTGCGTTATTTTGTATTTTCTGCCTCCCAGATTCATCCTTTCATATCTTTTGGTTTTGACAAAATCCAGGTTGAGGTGCCGGTTGTTTTCAAAAGCATAAAGAGAATCTATTAACATTACATGGATACCTGATTCCAGAAGGATTGTTGCCATGAGCTGATGATTGATTTTCGTCTTAAAAATATAATGCCCGTTCGTATTTTTTTCTAACTGAAAGGTGTCTGTGCCGGATGACTGGGCAAAAAGGCTATTGCATAACAGCAAGGCGGTTGATAGCAGTGTGATGATTTTTTTGGTCATAAAGGTCGTTTTATGGTGTGAAAGCAAATATATGAAAAAAACGGCACAGATTTACATTTCTATTTTGTTTTAACCGAATGTCAAAACGCTTTGGGGAAGACTCCACTTCTTCAAGGAGTTTTCTATGTTTTCCACAAAGGAAACGTATGTTCTTCGGTGCGGAACCATATGTTTCTGCTTTTGAAAACATACGGTTCAGGGTCGGGAGACGTAAAAAATAAAACCGGTATTTCCCGGAAAACAGGGCTTCGTTTTCCTAATTCCTTTCCCAACTTTGAAATGCCGTTTCTTTTCCGTATCTTTAAAAACCAGATTTACCTAACAATCAGATACGTATGAAGAAAGTGATACTGTTTGTTCTGCTGTGCGGTGTGATGTTGACGCTCAAAGCCACAGGGCAATCGGGCGATGTGATTCGTCTGGAAGGAGAAGAATGGGTTTTGATGGCAAAGCCCATAGGATACGACTCCCTGCTATGCAGGCGGATGGATGATTTTCTTCCGGAAAATGTCACTCGGTCTACGGGCAATTATAGCGGCTATACCGCTTTCTGGGAGGTGCGTGACGGGTATCTTTGCCTGCAACGGGTAGAGGCGGATGTCTATGAAGAGGTCGGCAAGAAGAAATCTACACGGGTGTATGAGGTGAAAGACTTGCAGCCGCTTTTTGCGGCTTATTGTCAGGCTGGAGAAATTCAAGCCCGCTGGTTCAGTGGGGAACTTCGGGCCGGAAAAGGAGATGTGGTGAGATACGTGCATGACGGGTTCGACCGCAACATGGAAACGGAACGGGTACTGACCGTTCGGAGCGGTAAAGTGCTGGAAACTAAGACTTATCATAATTACCGGGGAGCCGGATTGAATCTGATGAAGGCACAAGGGGAAATCGTGCGTCGGTTTCCTTGGGAACGGTTTCCTGAATATCAGGGAGAACGGATTATTTTTTCGATAAGTAATTTTCAGATGACGGAAGACGGTCACTTCGTAGACTGTAATGTACGTTTTATCTTTCTGCGTTCTTCACGAGAAAAAATAGACGGCATAAATCATCCGCTGGCTCTTGCCCTCAAAGAAACACTTAAATCCATTTATCCGTGGGAGGTGCTCTTTATCAATGGAAAGTACACGGGCGAATATCGGAATTTTACTATGCCTTTGAGGGGAGATATAACGCATAATAAGGGTGATTCTGCAAAATACACGATTGTGGGTCGGGTGTATGGTGAATCCGTCCGTCAACGTCCTCCTTATGATGTGGTACATGCTGTGCTGGTTGGTTCCAATTTGAGCATGGTTGAACAACCGTTTCAAGGATGGCTGACAGATTCCACCGGCTGCTTCCGGATAACGGGACTGGAGGCCGGAACTTATCATCTGAAAGCTGAATATGTGGGACTGGCTCCTTGTGATACGGTAATAACTCTCCCTTCGCAGCATAATGACACGCTGCGTATGGTGCTTCCTTTATGGTATGATTATATTTTGAAATATGACTGTTCGCCGGAGTTGTCGAAAGAAAACATCCTCAAGGGACATCCCAAGCTGCGCCGGGTAATACCGGAAGGGCAGGAACAGAAAATCCGCACACACTTTTTCTGGGAGAAGTATGGTGTGAGTTGTGACGTTTCTTATCCATTGAAGAAGGATGGAACACTGGACTGTTATCTGGGTGTTCCCAATCATCTGCTGACAGCTTATAATCAGGTGGTTTTTGATTATCTGGATAAGAAGTTTGGCACTTCATGGCGCAAGGAGGCTCCGAAAGGTATATTTGGTCTGGATAAATCTTTAGATGAATTTCGTGACTATAAATGGTTTATCAAGACTTTACATAAGGAAAGCAAGTATCCGGTAAAGTTGCTGAGCAAGAGAAAAGAGTGTCTGCTTCGCATTGAATATGCAGTGGACAGTAACGGATATATCGTGCAACCGAAAATCATTTCTTGCAGCAACCGGTCGTTTCGGAAAACAGCGTTGGATGCTTTTAAAAAGGTGATGAATGTCCCTACTTTATTGAAGGCAGGTAAAGATACACTTGTAGTTCAATATAAACTGGATTCTTCTGCTACTGTTAATCCAGATACTGATGTGCTGGTTATCGGCTATACACCGTGTGATAAACCGATACTGATGAAATAGATAAAAGGAATAATTGTTTTCATTAAAATGGAATGAATATGAGAAAAGAGATTGCATGTGTCATATTGATTTTGCTGGCGGCCTGTGTAAATAAGCCCGGACAGCCTGTACAGGAGGCTACCTCTACAGCTGTTATCGGAGGTGCGGACAGCATGACATCCATTGTGGTTGCTGATACTTGTGCTTCATTTCAAGATACAGTAACATACGAATTACGTCAGTGTCAACTTTGGTATACAAAAGATTTACCTGAAGCATATAACGGAGAAACCCGTCTGTGGACAGAATATGAAGTATATACAGAAAATGTGCCCGTGATTAATGTATTTGTAAGCAATCCGACGGACATTCCGTTGGAGTTCGGACGGGATATGCGTTTCTATTTGTGGAAAAATTATAAATGGTGTCCGCCGGAGCAAAAGGATACCTCCTATACGATTGTATGGAATAGTGATGCGTTTATGATAAAGAAGGCTCCTTTGCTGTATTGCTTCCGTTATAAACTGAATGAATATTGCATTCCAAAAGGGAAATACCGTGTTCAGAAATCATTTAGTAGAGGTGATGAACACATTCTTTTGACAGACAGTTTTGAGGTTAAATAAAAAATGTGTGGAGTATGAAAAACTGGTATATTTATTTCGTGGCGATGATGGCCATATGCGGACTGGGATGCAATCGCACGGCATCAAAAAAACAGGTTGTGCAGATTGGACCTGCCGATGCACAATGCCTGAACTGTGATACGTTAGGGACTACTGTGCGGATGAATATGATACAGAACCATTATCCGCTTGATACGAAGAATGTGTATGCAATCCTATTGAATCCTAAGCGTAAGTCGCTGATTTTTGGTGGTGACTGGACGTTGCAGAAATGGGAAAACGGTTCGTGGATGGGTGCAAAGATGAATGGAATGTATGGCTTTGGAGATGTAGGTATGCAGTTAAACTTTGCTCCTGATTATTATTGTTTTAGTTATCCTGTCAGTTGCTATAAGATTACATCCGGAAAATATCGGATTATTCAATCATTCCATGACGGGAGGGAAGAAATTACAGTAAGTGCCGAGTTCTGGATAGATAAATAACGGAAATTTGTTTTACGGAAAAATCGATAATACAATGAAAGGAAGATGAGCAAACAGTTTATCAGGTAGTGGAGGAGATGTCGGAGTTTCTCGGTGGTATGCCTGCTTTAATGGAGTTCATTCGGAAAAACCTGCGGCATGACAAGGCTAAAAAGAGGGAGCGTGTCTTCATTCAAATAGTAGTAGACAAGAAGGGAAATGCTACGAACCCTATGGTGTTGTAGAGTACAAATCCGACGTTGGATGAAGAAGCCCTGCGCATTGTCAGTCTGATGCCGAAATGGAAATCGGGCAGACAGGCCGGGAAGAACCGGAACGTAAAGTTCGTTTTTCCTGTGGCGTTTGAACCTTCTGTGCGGAATACAAATTAATTATCCCAATAGCCTATGAAAACAAATGCATTTTTTCAATTGTTTGTGGCGGTGGCTTGCATGATGTATGTCGGCTGCACGGGCAAACGAAAAGCACAATCGGATGTTGCTTTGGTAAAGGAGACTCCTCCGGCAGTACAGAGTCCGGAAGTAACGGATGATACGCTTGCAGCAGAGGAGCCGGATACGGAAACTTCTACAGACACTCCGCCTCAACCGGTGGCGATGGTGCTGGAACCGGTGGCACGGGATATTCCTTCCGGCCGTCCTCTTTCTGCGGATTCGCTTTATATGCATACAGAATATGATTATTATCCTGTAGCGACTTCCAAGGTCAAGGTCTTCATTACCAGTCGTGCGAACCGGGAGTATGACAGTGGAGAAGGGTACAGTCTGGTATATTACAATGAAGCACTAAAGCAATGGGAACCTCAGCCTACCAGTCCGATAATCAACGATGTGTTGTGGGTGTTTACGCCCGATAATCCTACACACCGGCAGACCATTCACTTCTATACGGACAAGAACCGCCCCGGCAGGTATCGCATTTACAAATCATTCAGCCGGAATACACGTACGGCATACGCGGAGTTTGAACTCGTATCCAAGGCTCAGCACCGGAAACTGCTCGACAAAATTAGCCGGTACAGGGAGAAGCATCCCAAGGACCGTGTCATAGAAAACCTGAATTCTGGGGGATTCCAGGATAATGACACGCTGTATATGTCGTGGATGGTGAACTCGGAGGCATTGCAGAAAGAGTTCCGGCAGAAGGTGCTGAATTATGCGGCAATCGTGGTGAACAACGGGAAAGAGGATGTGGCTACTTATTTTACTCAACCAATGTGTACGGATACTTTCGGCATCAAGATGTACACGGAGAAGGCGGTGTATCCGCCAAATACGGAATCCGTGGCAGTGAGAATCGTGAACCGGAGCGGACAGAGCATCTCAATGGGGTCGCCGTAC
This sequence comes from Phocaeicola plebeius DSM 17135, assembly GCF_000187895.1. Classification (GTDB taxonomy): domain Bacteria; phylum Bacteroidota; class Bacteroidia; order Bacteroidales; family Bacteroidaceae; genus Phocaeicola; species Phocaeicola plebeius. The sequence continues at coordinate 283,077 of NZ_DS990134.1, forward strand.
TGGGTGCTTCGGAAGGAAGGGGAAAAATGGTTGTTTTTGCCTGGAGCAACGGTTTGGACACTTGAAGAACGTTTTCTTCCATCCAATAAGATTTATCCCTTTTCTGCCAGTTTGTATCCGTCACTTCGTATGCTTACGCCCGGCGTCTATCGTGTGGTGAAGGAAATGGATATTGGGGATAATTATCGCGACTGGTATTTTGCTGCGGAATTTCGGATTGGCAACGAGGTGAAAGAGCGGGATGCTGCGGACAAAGAGCCTTCTTCAAAGCCTTTGCAGGAAGTGGCTGAGGAAAAGGATATGGATATTGCGTATGACGTGGTAGAGGAGATGCCGGAGTTTCCCGGGGGCATGTCGGCCTTGATGGATTTTATTCGGAAGAACCTGAACTATGACAAATCGCTTGTGCCTGAAACGGTTGTAATTCCTCGGGTCATCGTACAGTTTGTGATAGATGAAGAAGGAAATATTATTCATCCGGTGGTGGTGCGGGGACTGAATCCGGCATTGGACGAAGAGGCTCTTCGGGTAGTGAAGCTGATGCCGAAATGGAAACCGGGACGGCAAAGCGGAAAACCGGAGAAAGTGAGGTATGCCATTCCGGTTACTTTCGAGCGTGCCGCCAAGGTTCCTTGATTTTATCGGAGTAGTTTAGAAAAATAAGTCTGTCAGAAATAATTATTTCTTTCTCAAAAAGCCGTTTTTAGGTAAGTTTTTGTATCTTTACGACTGTAATCAAAACAAATGCCTATGAAAATGAAACCGTTGTTATGGAGCTTGGTGGTTAGTGCCGTAGTGTGCAGTCTCTGTCTGTTCGTCACACAATGGATGGGCCTTGTCGATGATTGGTGCATCTTTGTGAGCGCATTTCTGGGCGTACTATTGGGAAACGGCTGTAACCGGTGGTTGCAGCGTGCAAGTCATTGAAAAATTCTCAGGCAAGCGGAATACTTACCTGAGAATTTTTTCATCGGATAATCCCCGTGTCACTGTCCTTCAGCTGGATGGAGCGGTTGACAGCGCGGAACTTGCGTCCTTTGGTCAGACGCCACGTCACGGTCAGGTTGACGAGATTGCAGGCGTCGCGACTGTAGAGGGCGGTGGTCTTCTGGAGGTTCCGGTTCAGGACTTCCGATTCGAACATTTTGTATTTGTGTTGAAAGGGCTGTTGCCAGATAAGGGCAAACTGCCAGTCTTTGTAGCTGTAGGCGGCCTTCAGGGCGATGTCGCCTCCGCTGTAGCCTTTGGTTTCCCCTTCCAGAAAGCGGGAACCGTTGTCGGCGTAGGCATGGAGGGAGAGATTGCCTAAGTAGGCGTTGAGGGCTCCCGTGGCAAAGTAAGACGTGTAGCAGTGTGTGTAGTCGTGGCCGAAGTTGAAGCAGCGGAACAGTCCCCCGTATGCCGTGACGGAGAGCTTTTCCGGCATCAGCCAGTAGCTTGCGTAGGCCATGGCGTGCAGGGCGTCAATCTCTTTCTGGTTGCGCTGGGTGTAGATGAACCGGTCGTCGGACGTGCGTTCGTACACCGCCATGTTGGGGTGAGGACATTTCTTGTAGAAGCCTTGCAGATTGACTTGCAGACGGGAGTCGTTGTACGACAGCCGGAGGGTGTGATACGTCTCCCGGTTGGGCTTGAGGTCGGGACTGCCTACGGTCCATTCCATGCGGTTGGTGCGGATGGCGGCATCGCTGATCATGGCCACCCGTGAGGTGCGTTCGTTCAGCTGGAAATTGTAACTCAGTTGCAGAGAGTGGGTGAAGTTGTAGCTCAGGGCTGCTTTCGGACAGAAACTCCAGTAATCGTACGAATGGGCTTGCTGACGGTAGTGCAGGTAACTGCCTCCGATACCTGCCGAGTAGCGTAGCTTGCCCCACGTTCCCTTGATTTCCGAAAACAGATACACGCGGTTGTGGTGCATGGGGGTGACGGAAGAAACATCGCCCGTGTATTCATTGTTTGTGTATTTCTGGCTGTAGTTGAGGCCGGCAGAAAGGGTGAAGGGCTTCAACCGGTTTTCATAGATGGCTTCGCTCAGCAGGGAGTAGGTGCGTCCGTCCACGTCGTAACGGTAGGGCGAACCTTCGTCGTAGCTGTCGGAAGAGCGGGTGCCGATGTACGTGCCCACGGCATTGAGGGTAAGCGACTGCCGGGGAGAGAACTGCTGGAAATAGTAGAGGTCGAGTACCGGACTGCTGCTTTGGCTTTGTTGCTGTTCGAGGGCGGTGTACGTCTGTGTCCCGTCCACAATCTGTTTCTGGCTGAAATCGCCCGGCACGTGACTGAAGTCGCCGCTCAGTGAAGCCTGGAACACGTAGCGGCTGGAGTCGGCCAGGTTGTAGGTCAGTTTCATCTGGTTGCTCAGGCTCCGGTTGCGCGAGGCGAGATCGTTGCGCTGGATGGTATAAATGGAACCGTCGTTCAGGTGGTAGTGTGCGGTTTCCTCCTTCCGTATTCCTTTAAAATCCCGGTAGCCGAAGCTGTAGTTCAGCGACAGCTCACTCTTTCTCGTGTTCCATTTGCCGTACACCGTGTAATCGCCGTCGCGGGTAGTCAGTGCCTGGGTGAGCGAGGTTCCTAAAGTATATCCGTTGTCCGCCCGTCGGGTAGTGATGTCAATGACGTAGGCAATGCCGTCGCCATAACGTACGCCGGGGTTGTCGATGAAGTCAATCTTGCGGATGCTCTTCGGGTCGAGCGACAGCATCTCTGCCTTGTCTGCAATGATGCCGTTGATGCGAATCTGTACACTTCCCCGCTGGTCGATGGCCGAGATGCTGTGGGTCACCTCGTCCACACGGATATTGGGGAGGGTGAGTTGTTGGAGCAGACTGTAGCCCGAGCGGGAAGAAGCTTTCTGCTGTTCGGAGGGATAGAGCAGCAGGCCGTCGGTCTTGTGGATAATCCGGTCGGCTTTGACTTCCACTTCGCCTAGTTCCACGGTGGAGGCTACTTCTTGTGCGAGAGTGGGGAAGGCCAGCAATAAAAGAAGAAAGATGCTGGCCAGAAATCGGGAGACGGTCAGCAGAAGCCGGTTTTCGGCCTCCTGCTGGAAAAGTAATCTGAGTGCGTTCATTTGTTCCTGTGTGTAAATTTCAGGAACAAAAGTAAGAGGCCGTCACGAAGGCGTCAAAAACCGACGCTGACATTTGCCTGACAATTCGCTGTCAGCTTTTCAATTCGTTGATTTCCAAGGAATAGTTTCGTCCTCTGTCGGCCACGATTTTCAGCCGTGTATGCTCCTCTACAATGGGTTTCAACCGGCGGATAAGGGTGTAGAGCGTATCGTTGGCATCGTCTTTCTTGGGCCAGAGTGCCGCACAGATTTCCTCTTTCGAGATGGAGTGGGAAGGTGACTGCCAGAACAGCCGCATCAGTTGCTGTTGCATGGGGGTGAAGCGGATAGGCGTGTGGTCGGCGCCGTAGAAACGGTCGTCCGCATCCGAATACGTCAGTCCCCCGAAATCTTCGGCAGATTGTGTACCATCTTCAGCCGGTTGTCTGCATCCTCCGACGGGTTGCAGCACCAGATTCTCTTTCTCTCTTTTCCGTAAGTACAGCATCGAACCGATGGCCCAGAGGATAGCCGCTGCCATCAGTCCGGCAGGCAAGCGCTGGTCGGACATGCCGAATACAGCCGCTGCCGACAGACGGGTATAGCCTTTCAGGGCCAGTGTCTCGCCTGCGTGTTCGTTTCTTATCATCAGTGTATCGCTGTAGATGGCCTGTCCATCCGTCGAACCGCCCTGATATTCCTTGTCCACCACGTCGAACGTGAGGAAAGAGGTTTCCTTCAGTCGCCGGTTCTTCAGGTGTCGGCAGAACCGTTCATCGGACACGGCAATCAGTACCTGTCCGCCCGAAGTACGCCGGAGCTGCTTGTATGCCCGTATCGTGTCTTGTGTCACAATGGGCTCCTTCTTTTCCAGTAAAGTCAGTGCCAGTGCCTGATTCAGGTCGGCTGTTATTTCGTTTCGTGTCACGTGGTAGTTATGGCGTCCGGCCAGCAGGGAAGTCAGCATCAGTGCCAGAAACACGGTGACGGATAGTAGTCTGCGATTCATAAATATCGGGTTTGGTTTCTGCAAATGTAATGAATTCTGTGCTTCCTCTTTCTTATGGCGGATGAAAAATATTGTATTATTTATACTCCGCTTTGCTCCGGTATTCATTGGGAGTCATTCCGGTGGTTTTCTTGAATATACGAGTGAAGTGCTGCGGGTACTGGAAACCGAGTTGATAGGCTATCTGACTGATGGACTCCGAGGGGAGAAGCAGCTGTTCTTTGGCGATGCTGATAATTTTGTCTTGTATATATTCCAGGGCGGTTCTGCCTGTTTCTTTTTTGATAAGGTCGCCAAAATAGTTGGTTGACAGGCAAAGTTCGCTTGCGCAGTGTTTCACGCTGGGCAATCCCTTTTGTGCGGCATTGTCTCCCGTGAAATATTGGTCCAGGAATGTTTCGAAACGGGTTAGAATGTCGCGGTGGGCATCCTGACGGGTGATGAACTGCCTTTCGTAGAAGCGCAGGCAATAGTTGAGCAGCAATTCGATGTGGTTGGTAATCAGCCGTTTGCTCATCCTGTCCACACTGTGTTGCAATTCCTCCTGAATGTTCTGCAGGCAGTCGATGAAGGTGTGTCGTTCCCGTTCCGAGAGGTGCAAGGCTTCGTTCACTTCATACGAGAAGAACGTGTATTCCTTGATAGTGCGTCCGAGGTTGGTGCCGCGAATCAGGTCGGGATGAAAGCACAGCGCATAGCCTTGCGGCTGGAACGTTTCGCCCGTATCTTCTATGCCGATCACTTGTCCGGGTGCCAGACAGACCACCGAGCCTTTCTGGTAATCGTATCGCTGGCGGCCGTAAATCAGGTCGCAGTTCTTTTCGTCTTTCAGAAAAATCACGTAAAAGCTGAACGTATGCCGCATGTGGTGCATCGGTTTGGCCTGTGAAAGATCAATCACGCTGACCAGCGGATGCAGAGTTTCTACGCCGAGCATGTCGTCGTACTCCGTAACGGTTTCGATGTTTAATAAGGATGTTTTCATCGTTTCTACTGTTTCTGACGACAAAAGTACGAAAGGATTCCGGTTTTTGGTTTTCGTTGTTCCTGAAATCCGTGTTTTCATGCAGGGATTCTGTGTTTTGTATAACAACGGATAAAATGGTACGGATTACTTTTGCCATAACATTAACAGATAAATATTATAGAACTATGACACAGGAAATGGAGAGCCGTATGGCTTTGAAAGATTTAGTGGACCGTTATGCGACGGAATCGGATAAAAACAATCAGGATTACTATCGTAACCTGTTTCGTCCTGATGTGAAGTTGAAAGTGTATATGGGAGACAAACATATTATGGATATCCATAATGTGGAAGATATGATTGCACAATACAAGGCATTCGGAACTGCCAAGGCTTCGTTTCATCAGAACGGTCAGCAGGTAGTTGACTTTGTGGACGATACGCATGCCACGGGTATCTGTTATGCCATTGCAACGCTTGTGACGGAAGCAGATGGAAACGACCGGTTGACGATGTATGCCGTACGTTATTATGATAAATATGTGAAAGTGGATGGCCGCTGGTGGATTGCCGAACGGGAACAGCATTTTGTGTATGCAGCAGTTCCTCCATTGGTTTAACTGATATAAACGGAGTAAAGATGAAAAAGATTTTTTTATTTGTCTGGATGAGACTTTGTGCTATTGTGGGAGTGCAGGCGCAGGAACAGCATGATGGTTTGCCCGGCGTACCGCAGACAGAAGCATATGTGGTGACACCCGTTGATACGACCAGCGGGGTGACCGTCCGCAAGGTCTCTTTTTTACGCAGTAACCAGATTGTGCTGGTGGGCAATTTGTTCTTGCCAAAGAACTTCGATGGTTCGCAGTGCTATCCGGCTATTCTCAGTATTCATCCTGCGGGAAGTGTGAAGGAACAATCGGCCGGACTGTATGCGTATCGGTTGGCGGAGAACGGTTTCGTGACTCTGGCTTTCGATGCGGCTTATGCCGGTGAAAGCGGGGGAACGCCTCATTGGTCGGAAGCACCTTATGAGCGTGTGGAAGATATTCGCTATGCCGTGGATTACCTGGTGACTCTTCCGTTTGTGGATGAGCATCGTATCGGAGCGTTGGGTTTGTGTGCTGGAGGAGGATATGTCATTGCTACGGCTCCTACCGAGCGTCGTATTCGTGCCGTAGCCGGAGTGAGTGCGGCCGATATCGGTGCAGCCAACCGGGAAAGCTGGTTGCGTGGCCGTACGGTGGAAGAACAGATAAAGTTGCTGGAAGACGTATCGGCACAACGTACCCGTGAAGCACGGGGTGCGGAACTGATGAAGGTGTATATGTGTCCTGAACCGACCGAAGAAACGGCCCCTTCTTTCCGTGAGGGATATGAGTATTACCGTACTTCCCGTGCCTGGCATCCTCGGGCCGATAACTTCTACCTGCGCAGGAGTCAGGCTACCAAGATGGCTTTTTCTGCCATCGAAAACAGTTATCTGCTGACACAACCTGTCTTGCTGGTGGTAGGAGATAAGGCTGATTCCGAATGGCAGACAACACGTTTTTATCAGGCTTTGCCGGGAAAAGACAAGGAGGTGTTTGTCGTTGCAGGTTATTCTCATATCGACCTTTATGACAAGCCGGGAGCGGTTGGTCCGGCAGTGCAGAAACTGACGGATTTCTTTAAACGGACCTTGCAATAAAACAATGGATATGAAACATACATTAAGGATACTTGTCATGATGTGGCTGGCCATGTGGCAGTTCACTTCGTGTGCGCAGACTTCTCAAAAAAAGCAGATTATGAATACAAAGAAAATTCTTGTGGCGTTCTTTTCCCGGGCGGGAGAGAACTATGAAGTAGGATACATTGAAAAGGGAAATACTCACATCCTTGCTGAAATGATAGCTGCCAAAACGGGTGGCACTCTTTTCCATATTGAACCGGTACGGCCTTATCCGGAAGATTATACGGAGTGTATAAAGGTGGCAAAAACAGAGCTTCACAACCAGGCTCGTCCGGCCGTGAAGGGAGATGTGGCGGTAGAAGACTATGACGTTATCTTTATTGGCTATTCTAACTGGTGGGGAGATATGCCGATGGCTGTCTATACGTTCATTGAGCGGCATGGCTGGAAGAACAAGACGGTCATCCCTTTCTGCACGCACGAAGGAAGCGGGCTTTCGGGGACAGAGCGCAAGTTGCAGCAGGCTTGTCAGGGGGCTACCCTATTGGAAGGGCTGGCCGTGAGAGGGTCTGTGGCACAGAACTCGCCTGAACAGGCACGGAAGAGCGTGGAACACTGGCTTCAAAAATTGAAATATTAAAAGGAGACAAGATGAAAAAAGAAGTAATGTTGCTTACGGGTGCCGGACAAATCGGTATGGCGATAGCCCGGCGAATGGGATATGGAATGAAGATTGTGGTCGGCGACAAGCGGATGGAGAATGCGCAGGCCGTGGCCGATACGATGAACCGTGCCGGATTTGATGTGCTTCCGGTGGAGATGGATTTGTCGTCGCGCGCCTCCATTCTCGGACTGATTGAGATGGCGCAGCAATATGGAGAGATAGCCATGCTGGTCAATGCGGCAGGAGTGTCTCCTTCGCAAGCCTCTGTCGAGACCATTCTGAAAGTCGACTTGTACGGTACGGCGGTATTGCTGGAAGAAGTTGGGAAAGTTATCCGGCAGGGTGGAACGGGTGTTACGATATCCAGTCAATCCGGACACCGCTTGCCGGCCCTTGGTGCCGAGATAGACGCGCAACTGGCTTGCACACCGACGGAAGAATTGCTGAATCTGGAGGTACTGCAACCCTCGCACATTCGCGATACGCTCCATGCCTACCAGCTGGCGAAACGTTGCAACGTGAAGCGCGTCATGGCGGAGGCTGTGAGATGGGGTGAACGAGGTGCCCGTCTGAATTCCATTTCTCCGGGAATTATCGTCACTCCACTGGCACTTGATGAGTTCAACGGGGTACGTGGGGAGTTCTATAAGAAGATGTTCGCCCAGTGTCCGGCGCATCGTCCCGGCACGGCCGACGAGGTGGCGAATGTGGCCGAACTGTTGATGAGCAACCGGGGGGCCTTTATCACCGGCTCTGATTTTCTGGTAGACGGAGGTGCTACGGCAGCTTATTTTTATGGATCGAATCTGGAATAGAGATAACACATAATTAATGCGTAGCCAGATACCATGAAGTCTGCGAGTAGGAACTTGCCAAACTGTTTGTGCTGGGTGCGGAGGTGGTGATGCCGGAATAACGCTCTATGGGAAGTGGGCCGCGGGCTGCAGTGAAATATTTCTCGGTGTGTGCCTTGTAGGGAACGACTTGTTCCAGCAAAGTCTCAAACTGGGCCAGTTGCTCTGCATCATCGCTGCAAAGGGCACGGACGTAATCGCCGAAATCATAGAATATCACGGGAGAATAGCCGTCCATATGCTGAATGGAGGGAGTGTGTGAGTACTCCCAGTGATGGCGGGAATGAATATCTTTCATCAGGAGAGCCAGTTCGTCCAGTCGGGAGCAGTCGGTCACGGCAATGGTGCCGTAGGGATATGTGTAACTGGAATAGAATTGATAGAAAGTCTGGCAGATGGCGCTGTAGTCGGGATTTTCTGCCAGCAGGTATTCTCCGATGTGGGAGTAAGGCATGCCGTAGACCATGATTTCCGTGGGGCAGGCTATCAGGTGACGGGTCACGTGGCGCAGGTCGTAGGCTGCCTCCAGCGAAGACATGTAGCAGTCGTCAAACAGAATGTATTCCATTTTCAATCCGCAGTTGGAGAGACTCTCGGCGAGGGTGGTTACCTCCGTCTGGTATTCCGCTGTCAGTCCCCCGAAAAAGCGGGTCAGGGGAGTGTGTGAGTACTCCCAGTGATAGCGGGGTTTCGTAGTGGCACGTGCCTTGCTTTGGGCGACGGGCAGCCATCCCATGCCGTGGCAGCCCACAATCAGGGAGTAGGTTTTGGCGGGAGCAAACGATTTCATGTCGTTCAGAATACCCGTGAGACCCTCCTCGGTCGTAAATGCGGGGCGGGTGTATTCTTTCAGTATCTGCCGGGTGCAGGTACCGTTATTGACCGTGATTTCAAACAGTTCTGCTTCCGTGGAACTGGTGGACAGAAAGACGAGCACCCGCTCCTTGTCCAGCCCTCTGCGGGAGATGGCGTCTTCCATATCGTCGATATTCTGGTAGAAATAACTCGTCAGGTTGGTAGACCATGGCAGGTACATGAAGAGTGTCCGCTCGTTGTCGGCAGACGGAATTTCTTCTTTCTGGCAACTCGTCAGGCAGGAGAGTACGATGACAAGCAATATGGGAAGCAGGCGGATTAATTTCATGAAACTTGCACTATTTTTTATAGGTGATTTTGAAAGGCAGAACCTGGAACACCTCGCAGTCGGGCGTAATCAGCTCCAGCTTGTAGGTGAGAGAAGCCCCGTCTGTACCTTCCGTCAGCTGGTCGAGCTCTTCTTTCGGAAGAAGGTCCTTGAAGCTGATTTTGCCGCTGTTCATGCGCAGATAGCGTGCCTGTCCGTTTGTGTCCACGGCAAGCAAGGCCACGGGAGCATACTGGCTCAGGATACTTCCGGCGTATTCCTTGCGCGGGATGACTTCCATGCTGCCGAGGTCGTAGGAGATTTCGTGACCATCGGGTGCAAAGAGTTTCTTTTCCGGATTGACGGTAATTTCCGTGTACGTGAAGTCGTAGATGTCCGTGCCTTCGGGTTCCAGTTCCTCGTCGGTAGAGAAGATGACCACCTCACAATGACGCAGACGGTCGTAGCCGGTGAGATACACTCCGTTGCTCAGCAGCTTGACCTTGATGTGATTCCCTTGTGAAGTGATTTCACAACTGCCTTCTCTGGCTGGTTTGAAAGTGAAAGGACCGTTGCTGCTCAGCACGTCGAATTCCGTTTCTTTTCCGGAGATGATGAGCGGATTTTCCTGTACCGATACGGTCAGTTCGTGAGCGTCCGACAAATCTGTGTGATATGTTTTCTGCACCTCTTCCAGTTCCTGATTCGTCATCCGCTGGTAGATGGAATAACCGTAGATTTCGGTTCCGCCTGCCCGTACCCCCAGCTGGTCAAGTATTTCCATTGTGTTGCCGTTCACGGAAAGTACCTGAAACACTGTGCTCTGGTTGCTGAGCAGTCGGTTTCCGTCCGAGAAGGTATAAGCGACAGTCCGGAATCCCCATGCAGGATAGGCGTCAATGTACATGTATTTCTTCAGGGAAGAGTTGCTTTCCACGTAATATTGGGTAGGGCCTGTACCTATCATGTCTTGGTAATAATCCTGCGTCTGGCAAGTGCCGTCGGGATTGATTTCGTAGGTGTGGACGTGCTTCCAGCCGTATCCTACCACGGCTTCTTCGAAGCGGGCGGAAGAAATGGGGGTGAGAGACGCTGGCTCACATTCTCCGTTTTCATTGAATGTGAAAGTTGGAAAGTTTACGTCGTCGTGGTCGCAGCTGGTGAAGCAGAAGATGCAGAGGAATACCAGCAGAATGTCGGTGAGTCGTTTTGTGTGCATGATGAATAAAGTATTAAATGTTTTCTTTTTTCCAGAATAAGTCAATGAATATACGCTGTAAGAGAATCAGTATGGCCAGTATGCAAACGGTGTATTGCAGAAACGCTTCCTGGCTTTTGAGCCCATAATAAAGGCCAATAATGAAACACAACTGACAGAGATAACCTAAAATTCTGAGTAACATAGTTTTTTTGATAAAGGTTGGATTCTCAAAGTTAGCATAAAAAACTGAGAATCGGAAATTGAGGCATGAAAAATCCCCTGCCAAGCATGTTTTTTATCTTGCTCTGGCAGGGGAAGGATAATTATGCAAAAATCGGGACTCGTTTATCTCCAGTTGCTTGGAATAGATTCATAGTCAGTCAGGTTCGTGCAGTTGTTGAACGCGCTGGTGTGGCTGGTGATTTCAAGGAATTCATTCGGGTAATCCTTGCGCTCATACAAATGTACCTTTTTCCCGTTTATCAGGGTGTAGGGCGATTCGCCGGTGAGCGAACTGCAATTCTTGAACAAGAGTCGGACTGCTTGCAGGGTGCGCATGGAGTCGAACAGTCCGGCAGGAATGCGTTGCAGACTCTTGCATCCGGCAAAGGCTTCCCACATGGAAATCACCTGTGTGTTGTTTGCAAACAGCTTTTCGGGAATCTCGCGGAGGGAGGTACATCCCTTGAATATACCATCTAACCTGGTAACCTTGGTCATGCTGGCGAACAAGTCTTCCGGGATTTCTGTCAATGAGGTGCAATTCGAGAAAAGACCGTAGGCATCCATGACGGAGTTGATTTCTGACACACTCTGTATGCCCGGACAGTTGGCAAACAGTCCTTCGGGTAGACTGGTGAGCGAGCTGCATCCTGAGAAGCCACATTGTATGTATCCTAAACGGGTATTGTTACGGAACAGTCCGGCCGGAATCTCTTTCAGGTTTTCACATCCGCTGAACACATCGTTCATGACATAGATGTCCTTGTTGCTTGCAAAGAGGTCTTCGGGCAGATAGAGCAGTCCTGTGCAGCCGGAGAAGGTAGCGTTAAAGTTACGGGCACTGGAATTCTGGGCGAAGAGATTGAGCGGAAGTGAAGTCAGGCCCGTACAGCCCTGGAAAGCTCTGTCGAACGTCTGGGCACCGGTTGCCATGGCAAACAGGTCTTCGGGGAGGTTGGTCAGTCCCGTACAGTCTTCAAAGCAGGAGGTGAAGTCCGTGATGGCGGACAGTGCTCCCTTGGTATCGGCAGCCAGCTGAGTCAGTGCAGTAACATCCTCCAGTCTCAGTGTTTTCAGTTCGGGCGTACCCCATTGTGTGATGCCGATGAGTGAACTCTTGAGGATTTCTCCCTTAGTTGTGCTGTTGGTTGTCAGAGATTCTACCGTACCCTTGAAAGCTACTTCTACCGTCGATTCGGCACCTTGGGCATAAACGTGTGACAGGTCGGCCGAATATACGTATGACTTGTCGAGTACCTCGGTCACCCCGTCGCCCCAGTCGATGACACCTTTCACCCGTCCTTCAAACGGAAGGTATACCGTGCGGTTGTTCAGGTTGTTCAATACGTATTTCAGAATCAGCGCGTCTTCTTTGCCGCGCATGGCAGTAGTGACGGTGTACAGTGAAACTCCGCACAAAGGCCCCGGTTCCGTACCGCCTTGCAGGTAGATGTAGTATTTGGTTGCTTCCGTCAGCCCGGAGAAAGTACAGGTAGGCTGGCTTTGAAGGTCGAAGAGGTATTCAAAAGGAAGTCCTGAGCCTCCGTTTTTCAAATCCTGAATGACTTCGAACAGGGGGATGCTGTCTGTTGAGATGTAAGTGGAATAGAAACGGGCATCGTTCTGTCCTTCCAGTGTCAGTGTGATTTCATTGATGCCTGCATCTGCCTTGGCCACGCTGATATGGGGAGCAGCTGCCTGTTCGATAGGGATGGTGGCCAGCAGACTGTCTCTGTCGGTGGCATAAATCAGCAGGTTGTCAGTCTGTTTCTCGCTGGAGTAGTTGGTGTAATATTGCAGGTATTCTTCGCCGTAGAACGAATACTCCGGATTTTCCAAGATGAACGAATAGTCCTCCTGCTCGGTCAGTTCACCTTCACTGAATTTCTTGAATTTCTCCAGCACATAGCGCATGCTTATGATGTTGGTCTGGCATTTCACCTGTATGCCTTCCCCGTCTCTTACGGCAGGCACTTCGATGCGGGTAGTTTCCAGGTTGAAATAGGGAGCCGCTCCGTCGGTAGTACCCACTCCGTTCAGATTGCCTGAGCTGCTTCCGTCTCCGTCGTCATCACCTTCATCATCACCTCCTAAGAGTTCTTCCAGCTTCTCGCACGAGGTGAGAGTGGAGGCCAGAAATACGGGTGTCATGCCCCACACAAAAAGGGCACAGCCTGAAACCAGCAGCGATTTCAGGGCTGTCGTTGCTTTACTTTTGTTCATACTAAAGATAAGAATAATAGGATAATTTACGTTTGTACAAAAGTAAAGCTATCTGAGGAGCTGTACATCACCGGAAACCGTGATTTTCAGCGAACCGTGTGGAAACTATACCAGTGAAATGACGTAGCTTTCCAGAGTTCGCAGGTCGATGTGCCAGAGTTTTCCGCTCAGCACGGCCGGACTGCCCAGGATGACTTTCATGGTCTCGCTGGCTTCCACACAGCCCACTACGCCCGGAGTGACACCCAGCACGGCCTTGGAGGGGTGGGGCATGGCGAGCATTTCTTCTTCGTCGGGGAAGAGGGTGCGGTAGTCGGGACCGCCCTGGTAGTTGAACACGGAGACCTGCCCGTCGAACTCGCGGATGGCACCGTACACGTACACCTTGTCCAGCCGCACGCAGGTGTCGTTAATGAGGTAGCGCGTGCGGAAATTGTCGCATCCGTCCACCACGATGTCGTAGTTGGCAATGAGGCATTCGGCATTCTGCGGGGTGAGCCGTTCGTTCCAGGCTTCCACACGGATGTCGGAGTTGAGGGCCTGCAGACGCAACTTGGCCTGTTCGGCCTTGGAGAGTCCGATTTCAGGCTCGCTGTAGAGCACCTGCCGCTGGAGGTTGGTCTCGCTCACGGTATCGTCGTCAATCAGTCCGATGGTGCCCACTCCGGCTCCGGCCAGGTAGAGGGCAATGGGCGACCCCAGTCCGCCCACTCCTACGATTAGTACGCGGGCCTGCTTCAACAGGAGTTGTCCTGTCTCGCCGATTTCGTTGAGCAGAATCTGTCGGTTGTAGCGTGACGCTTCTTTTTCAGTCAGTTTCATAAGGAATAAGAGATAAGGGGATGGATGAAAAGCAGAAAGGCATCCGGAAGTCGGGAAAATGGCCTCAGGATGCCTTCTGAAGGGAATTATATATGCCTTGAAAAAACGCACTTGCGTTTTGGAAAAACGTCCTTGTGTTTCCATCCAAACGCACTGGTGTTTGAAGTAAAACGTACTTGCGTTTCAGGGAAAACGTAAAGGCGTTTTTGCAGAAACTCTCCGGCATTTTTCAGAGAGTGTTCCGGAGGGCTTTTCAGCGGGCCGCAGCGGCGGTGGCGTGCGACTGTGCCACGTGGTCGAACGAAGCATCCCAGTCCTTCCATACCGGTTCGCGTCCCAATGCCTTGAGGGCCTTCTCGATTTCTACGGCTGTACGTTCGTCGCTCACATGGAACTGCTCCAGTGCCTGCGGGTAGGTGTAATATCCGCCCGGTTCGGTCTTGCTCTCGGCGCTCATGGTAGTCACGCCCAGTGAAGCCATGTGGTCGCGGATATTGGCCGGTTCGCGGGTAGAGTAGGAGATGTCCACGTCGTGGTCGAAGATACGCATGGCGAAAGTCACCTGTGCCAGTTCCTTGTCGCTCATGATGACATTAGGCTGGAAACCTTCGTTCTCGGCCGGACGCATGCGCGGGAAGTTCACGCTGTATTTCGTCTTCCAGTAATGCTTCTGCAAGTAGCGCAGGTGGTAAGCCATCATGGTCACATCCGTACGCCAGTCCTCCAGTCCGATGAGCACACCCATGCCGATGGAGTGCACGCCGGCCTGACCCATGCGGTCGAACCCGTTGACACGCCATTCGAACTTCGACTTCATGCCGCGCGGGTGGTACACGTTGTAGCGGGCCTTGTTGTACGTTTCCTGGAAACAGATTACACCGTTCAGTCCGTGGTGTACCAGTTCGGCATACTCTTCCGTCTTGAGCGGCATCACCTCGATTTTCAGGTTCGAGAAATACGGCTTGGCTAGGTCGAGCGCCTTGGCAATGTAGGGCACACCCGCCTTGGCCGGATTCTCACCCGTCACAATCAGCAGGTTTTCGAACGGGCCGAGCTTCTTGATAGCCTTGTATTCGTTTTCAATTTCTTCGGGTGTCAGGATGGTGCGCGCCATGGGGTTGCTGATGTGGAAGCCGCAGTACACGCACGAGTTGGTACACGAGTTGGTGATGTAGAGCGGGATGAACATCGACATGGTGCGTCCGAAACGTTCTTCGGTATATTTCTTGCTGAGGCGTGCCATGGGTTCAAGGAACTTTTCGGCAGCCGGCGAGATGAGCGCCATGAAGTCATCTACGTCGCACCGTGATTTTCCGAGTGCCCGAATCACGTCGGCCTCGGTTTTGGAGTAGATGGCCTTGGTCGTCTCCTCCCAGCTTATTTTTTCTAATTCGTCACTAAACATTTCGATAGTTAATAGTTAAAAATTAAAAGTTAAAGATGCTGGCCTGATGCATTATTCATTATTAATTGCCTTCAGGTCGCGGCTGAGTTTCATCGCACAGAAGTTCGGACCACACATGGTGCAGTACTCGCCGTCGGTGTGACGTCCCTCGTTGAAGTATTCCAGCGCACGGTCGGGGTCGAGACTCAGGTGGAACTGGTCGCGCCAGCGGAACTCGTAGCGGGCCTTGCTCAGGGCATTGTCACGGATCTGTGCACCCGGATGACCTTTGGCCAGGTCGGCTGCATGGGCGGCAATCTTGTAGGTGATAACTCCTGTACGTACATCTTCGCGGTTGGGCAGACCCAGGTGTTCCTTCGGAGTGACGTAGCACAGCATGGCCGTACCCAGCCAGCCGATTTGTGCGGCACCGATGGCCGAAGTGATGTGGTCGTAACCCGGAGCGATGTCGGTCACCAGCGGGCCGAGGGTATAGAACGGCGCGTTGTGGCAGTGGCTGATCTGACGCTCCATGTTCTCACGAATCTTGTGCAAGGGCACGTGTCCCGGACCTTCGATAAAGGCCTGCACGTTCTTTTCCCAGGCACGGAGCACGAGTTCGCCCATTGTGTCGAGTTCGGCAAACTGAGCCTCGTCGTTGGCATCGGCGATACAGCCCGGACGCAACCCGTCGCCCAATGATACGGCCACGTCGTACTGAGCCAGGATGTCGCAGATGTCGTCAAAGTGCTCGTAGAGGAAGGATTCCTGGTCGTGGATAAGGCACCACTTGCTCATGATACTTCCGCCACGGCTCACGATGCCGCACAGACGCTTGTCGGCCAGGTGTACGTTGTGACGACGGATACCGGCATGGATGGTGAAGTAGTCCACCCCCTGCTCGCACTGCTCGATGAGGGTGTCGCGGTAAATTTCCCAGGTCAGGTCTTCCACCTTGCCGTTCACCTTCTCCAGTGCCTGATAGATGGGCACGGTACCCACCGGCACCGGACAGTTGCGCACAATCCATTCGCGGGTTTCGTGGATGTTGGCACCCGTCGACAGGTCCATCAGCGTGTCGCCACCCCATTTGCAGCTCCACACCGCTTTGTCCACTTCCTCGTCAATGCTTGAAGTAGTGGCCGAGTTACCGATGTTGGTATTGATTTTCACCAGGAAGTTGCGGCCGATAATCATCGGTTCCGATTCCGGGTGGTTGATGTTGGCAGGCAGTACGGCACGTCCGGCGGCAATCTCGTCGCGCACGAATTCCGGTGTGATGTAGGTATCGATGCCCAGTTCCTTGCAGTTCATGTTCTCACGGATGGCTACGTACTCCATTTCCGGTGTCACGATGCCCTGTTTGGCGTAGTACATCTGCGTACAGCAGTGGCCTTCCTTGGCACGGTAAGGCAGGGCGATATGTTCAAAGCGCAGGTGGTCGAGCGAGTGGTCGTCACGGCGCATCTTGCCATATTCCGAAGTGATGGACGGCAACTGTTCCACGTCGCCGCGTGAGGTAATCCAGCTCTCACGCATGCGCGGCAGTCCCTTCTTCAGGTCGATTTCAATGTTCGGGTCGCTGAACGGGCCGCTCGTGTCGTACACGTACACCGGTGCATTAGGTGTCATTACCTTCTTGCCGTCTACTATGGTCACCGTGGGGGTGAGGTTCACTTTCTGCATGCCTACCTTTACAAAGGGGAAAAGGGTGCCCTGCATGTAGGCTTTTTCCGCATGGGCGTATGCTTTTTGGTCTTTTTCTTTTTCCATATAAATCGGGGTTTGTTTGCTGGTAGGGAACAGTCCCTACCGGTTGAGAAAATCAGGATTTATTCATTCAAGAAAGAAGTGAGGGGAGAGGAGGCAGATGCCACGAGGTTATCGGCCTGAATACCCAGTCCGGCTTCGTAGGCACGGCGTCCGGCAATGACAGCTTCCTTGAAGGCTACGGCCATTTCCACCGGATTTCCGGCTACGGCGATGGCGGTATTTACCAGGCAGGCAGCGGCACCCATTTCCATGGCTTCAGCGGCATGGCTCGGTGCACCGATACCGGCATCCACTACCACCGGCACGTTGCTCTGCTCGATGATGATGCGCAGGAAGTCGCGTGTCTGCAATCCCTTGTTCGTACCGATGGGGGCAGCCAGCGGCATCACGGTAGCTGCTCCGGCTTCTTCCAGACGCTTGCACAGGGTCGGGTCGGCCTGGCAATAAGGAAGTACCACGAATCCCAGTTTCACCAGCTCTTCCGTAGCCTTCAGGGTCTCGGTAGAATCCGGCAACAGGTAGCGCGGGTCGGGATGGATTTCCAGTTTCAGCCAGTTGGTGCCGAAGGCTTCGCGGGCCATCTGTGCGGCGAACACGGCTTCTTCTGCGGTGCGCACGCCCGAGGTGTTCGGGAGCAACTGGATATGGGGGTGGATGATATGCTTCAGCATGTCGTCTTCCTTGTTGTCAAGTTCGATACGTTTCATGGCTACGGTCACCATTTCTGTGCCGGAAGCCAGGATGGCTTCTTCCATGAGTTGGTTGGAGTTGAATTTTCCTGTTCCTAAGAATAGGCGGGATTCGAATTCTTTTCCCGCAATGATTAGTTTTTCCATTGTTTTATCTATTTTGTTTATTGTTTGCTTGCTCTTACTTTTTCTTTTGGCTTGCTTTTACTTTTTCTTTTTGGCGGCAAAAAGAAAAAGGTAACAAAAAGAAAAACCGCCGTCTGCAGTTTCGGACCGGCTGCGAAACTCCGCTCGTCGGAAGCGCAGGAACTCGCTTCGCTCAAACAGCCTGCGCTTCTTTTCGCCGTGCTCTGCTTCTCCGCTTTTCGGTCCGAAACTGAGGACGGGATTTTTGGGGCTGTCGCTCTTCGCCTTTGGCGAAATCGCTGTGGGGAGGGGAGAGCTTTGTTTGCGCTTCTTTGTTTTCTGCTCTCACTTTTTGTTCGGTTTACTCCCTTTGGGCGAAATCGCTGTAGCTTTTCTCTTTCGCTGCACGAAGAATACTCGTTCTGTGCTTTATTTTGAGATAAGAACCGGTTGTTTTTGGTTCTTTATGCTCCATTATGAAGGCGAATAACTTTTCGGTTTATGCTTTGTTGCGAGAATGAAAATTGTTTGTCTATTTTTCGTTCTCAGGGATGAGTCCAACGCGTAACGCGGCTAATTGGAGCCAGTAATAAAAGTCACTACAATAAGCCGTTTTTTAACTTTTAACTTTTACTTTTTAACTCCTCGATGATTTTCTTCGTTTCTTCCACCGGATTCGCTGCCCGCAGGATGGTACCGCTCAGGGCGATGCCCGTCACACCGGTCTGCATGATGGCAGGGATGTCTTCCAGAGTGATGCCGCCGATGGCTACGATGGGCAGGTGGATGCCTTCCGCCTTCATCTGCTGTACGATGGAACGGTAGCCCTCCAGTCCAAGGATGGGACTGAGCTTTTCTTTTGTGGTGGTGAAGCGGAACGGTCCGCAACCGATGTAGTCGGCTCCGGCTTCATAGTGTGCCCGTACGTCGTCGAACGTGTTGGCCGTACCTCCGATGAGAAAATCCTTTCCGAGGATTTTCCGCGCTTCGGCTATCGGCATGTCGTTCTTGCCCAGATGCACCCCGTCGGCCTTCAGCTTGCGTACCAGTTCCACCCGGTCGTCGATGAGGAAAGTGGCTCCGTACGTGCGGCACAGTTTCTGTACCTCTACGGCCACCGCTTCCGTCTCCTCGTCCGAGGCGTGCTTCATGCGCAACTGTACCCAGCGGCATCCCCCTTCGAGGGCCATCCGGGCCGAGTCGAGATACGAATACGTGTCGGTGAAATGTGTGATGAACTGCAACTTGAAATGATTCATGTCCATGGCCTTATCCTCCACAAGCTGCTTTGATGATGACCAGACTGTCGCCCTCGTTCAGGACGGTGTTTTCCCATTCCGCACGCGGAACCATGCGGTTATGCAGCGCGATGGCCACTCCCTGCTTCGGAAGTTCCAGCTGCTGTGCCAGTGCGGCAATTGTATGACCTTGTGTAAGTTCCGTCTCTTTGTTGTTTACCAATAGTTTCATAAGCATACTGTTTTAGCGTGTAAACCAAAGAGAGCATCCCGCGGACGGGGAAAGGAAATAGATGTCAGAATCAACAATCCCTTCGTCGGTATTAACCGCATCAGGTTCGTAGGGTATAATCTCAGCCCGGACACATCCGTGGGGCACCCCTT
This sequence comes from Phocaeicola plebeius DSM 17135, assembly GCF_000187895.1. Classification (GTDB taxonomy): domain Bacteria; phylum Bacteroidota; class Bacteroidia; order Bacteroidales; family Bacteroidaceae; genus Phocaeicola; species Phocaeicola plebeius. The sequence goes on from NZ_DS990134.1 coordinate 302,483, forward strand.
TGTTTACTTTCCGGCAAAGGTAACGAAAACTTTGGAACGGCGAACGGCTGCCGTTCCTTTTTTATCTTTTTTTGCAGGCCGTGTCTATTCGTCTCTGAACAACTGTACTTTCACACCGAACGACAGGCGCAGAATGTCGCGCATGGAGAGACTTTTGTTGGTTACCTTGCTGATGAGGTACAGCTCGCAGGTGCTCAACTCATAGAACAGGGAGACGTGTCGCACCAGGTCATGGCGGGGACTGAACCCGAACCGCTGTCCCACGAAGATATAGGGGCGCATCTTGGTACTGAAGTTATAGTATTTGTTAGGATAGCGTCCCGGTTCCTTCTTCCAGAACTCGTCGCCCGCAATGGTGGTGATGTACAGACCGCAGTAGAAGGGTTCGGCCATCCAGTGCTCCTTGAAGCAGATGCTCCAGGGAATGTAGTTCTGCTTCACGGTAAATGTGAGACGGAATTTCTCGGCATACTTGGCCGGAAGGAAACCTACCAGGAAGTCCGTTTCCCACTGGCAGCGGCGTCCGTAATCCCAGCCCACGCCCACCGAGTTGAGTCCCATTCCTCCGGCGTACTGCCATTTCAGGTGAGTGGGCTTCAGGCGTTCCCACCGTTCATAACGCAGGTGCTCGCGCTTGTCCCAGCGACGTTCCTTTACGGTCGGAGCGATACTGTCGTTTTGTGCGCAAAGGGGCAGGAACGTCATTCCGGCCATTCCTCCTGCCAGCAGCAGTTTAAAAATTGACCACTTCATAGGTATAGCCGTTTGAGTTGAGGGTGAAAAACAGATAAGAGCGCTTCTTGGCGCAGGAACATTCGTAGTACTTGATACCGTCGTCGAAGAACTCGTCTACACTGATATTGTGCCCGTGACCGTAGACGCAGAACTGCAGGTCGGGCATTTCCCGGAGGTAATACTGAAAATACTCGGCGATGTTGTTGTTGAACTGTTCGGAGAAGGGGCCTGCGTGCATGGCTACCACGGTTTTTTCCACCCCTTCGGGCACGTGGTCACCTTCTTCGCGGATAAACTGGATATTGGGTACCGCCGACGAGTAGTCGAACTCCAGGGCATTGGTATTCAGGCACAGAAAACGCACGTTACCGGCAGTAAAGGCGAAATCTTCCGTGCCGAATATCTTGCGGAACACATCGAGTCCCGTAGCCAGACAATCATGGTTGCCCAGCAGGCAGACAAAAGGCACCTTCAGTTCGCTGAGAATGTCGCGCTGTTTCTCAAACTCCAGTTTCAGACCAAAGTCGGACATGTCGCCCGTATGAAGTACGAAATCCAGGTCATCGCGCCGGTTCAGGGCCTCCACGGCATCCTCCGTCTCGTCGTACCAGCGCTGTGTGTCACTGATTACGGCAAACCGGATTTCCTCTTTCCCGTAAGTAGCCGTTTCAATCCGTTCGATGTTCCGGCGGTTCACGTCCGTTTCTCCGTCAATGTCGAGGTCGTACGGGTGATATTCAATCATGTCGCATCCGCCCAGCAACAAAACTCCCAGGCAGAAACACACCTGTGCGATGTCGGAGCGGAAACGACGGAAATGCGTAAAAAGAGTGTGCATAAGCAAGTTTTTTGTTTATGCAAAGGTACGGTACAAATGCCAATCGTACGTTTTTCGGAATGTCGGATTTTCTGTCTTAAAAGTCGGAAAATGAATTATTCCGGATAAATCTCGTGTGGAGAAGGAAGCTGTTTCCACCCTTCGCCGAAGGTGTCGTACGCATCCGTCACCACCACAAACGCCCTCGGGTCGGCCTCCTTGATTTTCAGTTTCACACCCTGCACCTCCTGGTAGCTCACCACGAGAAAAATCATCTCCTTGTCTTTGCCCGTGTAGAGTCCCGAACTCTTGATGCAGGTAGCCGTGCGGTCTAAATCTTTCAGAATATACTGGTGAAGCGGCTGCAACTCATGGTCGCTGATGACGAAAATCAGCTTGTCGTTCTTCGCCCCGTTAATCATGTAGGCAATGACCCGCGAGATGATGAAGATGGAAATGAGCGAGTAGAACGACAGGTGCCACGAAGGTTGCGTAGAGTCGCTCGCCGTACCCAGTCCGAAACCGATAACCACCAGACCGAAGCACACTACGGCCCCGTCTACCAGCAGGATAGCCCGTGAGAAACGGATGTGCGCATATTTCTGTAGCAGCATCCCCACGATGTCACTTCCGCCCGTGGTAGCCTGACTGCGTATCACGATGCCCGTACCCACACCGATGACCACTGCCCCGATGATGCACGTCAGCATCAGGTGCTCCGTCATGTTCATGCTGCCTCCCAACAGTTGTGCCGGGTCCAGACTCTCCAGTGCTTCGCGGGTAGGGTAGACCAGCCGCGACATGGTGTTCATCAGCAACGGAGTGAGCAGGGCCGCCACAATGGTGCGTATCCCTAACTTCGCCCCCAACAGCAGCACCGACAGGATGAGCAGCGGAATGTCGAACATATAGCCGAACGTACCCACCTGAATGGACGGGAACAGGTTGTGGAGCACGATGCTGGCCCCGTACACTCCTCCGGGCACAATGTTATAGGGATTGATAAAGAATACGAATCCGGCTGCCAGAATGGTACATCCCACCACGATGCTGGCCCACGCATAGAGAGTCTGTTTCATACTTGTTTCTTATTTTTATGCGACAAATATACAGAATTCTTTCTTTCACCCATTAGAAAGCAGCCGGAAAAATCCCGCAAAATCCCAATTTTTAGGTATTTCAAATCCGCACCGGATGCCGTTTCTTTGCGATGTCAAATCAAACATGTAGAAAATGAAGAAAACTGGTATTTTTTATGGTTCTACCACAGGCACCACCGAGTCTGTGGCCCGCCTGATAGCGGAAAAGCTGGGAGTATCCCCTGAAGACGTACACGATGTGAGCAAGCTGGATGCTGCCCTTGCAGAGAGTTACGAAGCCCTGATTCTGGGTACCTCTACTTGGGGTGACGGAGAGTTGCAGGACGACTGGTACGATGGCATCAAGGTGCTGAAAAACGCCAACCTCTCCGGCAAGACCATCGCCCTCTTCGGCTGCGGCGATTCCGAATCCTATTCCGATACTTTCTGCGACGGTATGGGTATCCTCTTTGAAGACCTGAAAGACAGCGGATGTACCTTCGTGGGAGCCGTGCCCGACAGCGAGTACACCTACGCTTCTTCCGTGGCCGCAGCCGACGGAAAATTCGTGGGACTGGCCCTCGACGACGTGAACGAAAGCGACCGGACCGATGCCCGCGTGTCGGCCTGGACAGAGATGCTCAAAGCCGATCTGGCCTGATTCCTTCCGACCTCATTTCTCTATCTTCTAAATCCGTAGCCCATGATGACTCCCGATATCAATCCCGTAGAACTGAAAGTCTTTCTCAACCACATCTATGAGCTGAAGAAAGGCGTGCGTCAGATGGTGTTGTACACCACGAACAAGCGATATGAAGACTTTGCCGTGAAACGTCTGCGAAGCCAGCGCATCAAGTTTGTGATTCAGCCGGTGGACGACGAGCGCATCAATCTCTTCTTCGGCAAGGCGGAATGCATTGAAGCCATCCGCATGATGGTGACACGTCCCCTGAACCTGCTCACTCCGGAAGAAGATTTCATATTGGGAGCCATGCTGGGTTATGACATCTGTGCCCAGTGCAAGCGATATTGCACCCGCAAGGCACGAAAAATGGGAGCTTGAAAAGGCTCCCATTCTTTTTTCAGTTTCCTCTATACGTAGAATATCCGTAAGGCGAAAGCGTGATTGGCACGTGGTAGTGCTTGCCGTCCTTGATTTCGAACACCACTTCGATAAACGGGTAGAACGAATCCTGCTGCAACCGCTCGAAGTAGGGCGCCACGTGATACGTCAGGCGGTAGATGCCCTTGTGGTCGGTCGTGCCTTCTTCCAGGAAATCCTTCACGCGTCCGTTCTCGTCGGTCAGTCTTTCCTCCAGCAGCACCCAGGTCTTGCCGTCGGGCTGAAGTTGCGACAGACTGATTTTCACTCCCGCCGCAGGCTGTCCCTGCTGAATGTCCAGAATGTGGCTGGAGAGTTGGTAACTCTTTTCCTGTGCAAAGCCTGCCAGGCTCCACACCATCACGCATAAAGTCCAGATTAGTTTTCTCATGATTCTTTGATAGTTGAATAGTTTAACAAGATTGTAACAATTACAAATATGATGAAAACTTTCTTTTTCTGCAAGCTTTCTCCTTTGCAGCCCTTCCGATTTTGAGGTTATTAACTAAACTCCTGCCTGCGGTGTGCCGTTTACCTTGTATTTTTGCGCCATGAAATACATTTACCTCCCCATCGGATTCCTGTCGCTGGCACTGGGTGTGGCCGGTATTTTCCTGCCTGTGCTGCCCACCACGCCCTTTCTGCTGCTTTCGGCCGCCCTCTTTTTCCGCAGTTCGCCGAGAGCCTACCAGTGGTTGCTGAACCACAAGCTGCTGGGACCTTATATCCGCGATTTCCGTGAGTCGCGCGCCATCCCTCTGCGTGCCAAGATTCTCGCCTTGAGCCTGCTGTGGCTCACCTCCCTGCATTGCATCTTCCTGATGTTCGATGCCCTCTGGCTGAAAGCGATGATGCTTGCCGTAGCCGTGGGAGTGACCCTTTATCTCTGTTCCCTCAAAACCAAACGAAATGACTGATACCCTCTCTTTTTGTGGCCGTGAGGAAGCCATCACCCGCATGAACCGCTTTGGCTGCGAAGGCCTCCCGTTCTTTTTCCTGATAGATTATACCGCCGAGAAATGCCTGGTGGAAGAACCCCACCGTCTGCCTTCTGCGGAACTGCTGTTTGCCTTTCCGGGAGCCACGAACGTGCCGCAAGGAATGTCCGCTACTCCGCGTCCCGTTTCTTTCTGCTGGGAGCCTCATCCGATGAGCTTTGAGGAGTACCGTCGCGGATTCGACATCGTACACCGTCACTTGCATGGCGGCAATTCCTTCCTGGTGAACTACACCTGTGCTACCCCCGTCGATACCGACCTCACCCTGCGGCAGGTGTTCGACCATGCCCGTGCTCCCTACAGACTGTGGGTAAACGACCGCTTTGTGGTATTCTCACCCGAAATCTTTGTCCGGATAACCGATGGTTTTATCTATTCCCATCCCATGAAAGGTACGATGGATGCCACGCTGCCCGATGCCCGCGAACGCTTGCTGGCCGACCCGAAAGAAGCGGCCGAACATGCCACCATCACCGACCTCATCCGTAACGACCTGAGTCGTTTCGCCACCGAAGTCACCGTGACCCGCTACCGCTACCTCGATGAGCTGCACACCCACCGTGGCCCGCTGCTCCAGATGAGTTCCGAAATCCGTGGCCGTCTGCCCGAAGACTATCCTTCACAACTGGGCGACTTGTTTTTCAGTCTCCTGCCGGCAGGTTCCATCACTGGAGCTCCCAAGCCCCGCACCGTGCAGATTATCCGTGAGGCCGAGACGTACGACCGTGGTTTCTATACCGGCGTGACCGGCTACTTTGACGGCCGCAACCTGGATAGTGCCGTGCTCATCCGTTTCCTGGAACAGCAGCCTGACGGCACGAAGGTGTTCAAGAGCGGGGGAGGCATCACCTTTCGCAGCGAAGCCCGAAATGAATACGAAGAAATGAAACAGAAAGTCTATGTGCCTCTTTATTGAAACCCTCCGCATCGAAGACGGCAAGGTGTGGCATGCCTCGCTGCACGACCGTCGCATGAACGACACGCGCCGTGCTTTCTTCGGTCCCGTGCCCGACCTCCATGTAATGGATTATCTCCGTCCGGAAGCCTACACCGCACGCACCCGCTGTCGCCTGACTTATGCACGCGACGTAATTCGCGTGGAATACTTTCCTTACCACGTCCGTCCCGTACACAGTCTGCAACTGGTGGTGCAGGACGACATCGACTACCGCTACAAGCAGGCCGACCGTCGTGTGCTTGACGAAGCCTTTGCCCTGCGCGATACAGCCGACGACGTGCTCATCGTGCGTCACGGACTCCTCACCGATACCTCCATTGCCAACATCGCCCTTTGGGACGGATGCGAATGGCACACCCCCGCACAGCCTCTGCTGGCCGGAACCCAGCGCCGATACCTGCTCGACACCGGACAGATAAAAGAAACGGACATCCCGGTCGCCTCCCTCGGAAACTACCGGCATATCCGTCTGTTCAATGCCCTGATACCCTTCGGCGAAGTGGAACTCCCCGTCGGGCAGATACGTATGTACTGATTCGTGTGGCCGCTTATTCCACCAGCTCGTAACTGCTGATTTGAATCGGCATGTCGAGGTTGTGGAGCACTTTCTCCAGCATGATACCTTCCAGGTTGTTGTACTCATAGCCGAATGTGGCCCGTATGCCCTGCAAGATAAACTGCGTGGCGCGGTCGAGCGCAATGGGCAGACTGTCGCCCTGCATCAGTGCTCCCGTGATGACACTCGTAAACGTGTCGCCCGTGCCCGGATAGTGTGCCGGCAGATAGGGGCAGGTTACCTTCCAGTAACGGTCGCCAAAGCGGTTGTAGGCATAGACCGACGTAGAACGCGGGTCGCCGCTCACCGGCACGCTCGTGGCAATGACGATGGCCGGACCCCGGTCGGAAAGCGTCTTCAGTGCCTGTTTCAGTTCCGCATCCGTGATGTGCTCCTGATACGGCATGTCCAGCAGGTAATACAGCTCCGTCAGGTTGGGTGTGATGACATCTGCCAGGTGAATCAGTTTCTTCATCTCCGTCACCATCTCCTCGGTGATACCCTTGTAAAGACGGCCGTTGTCGCCCAGCACCGGGTCCACTACCACCATGTCATTTTCCCCACGGAACTTCAGGATAAACTCCTCCACAATCTGTGCCTGTTGCGGCGAACCCAGATAACCCGTGTAGAAAGTATCGAAGTGCACGTTCATCTTCTCCCAGTTCTCGATGATGCGCTTCATCTCATCGGTCAGGTCGAGGAACGAGTACGTGGGGTACTGCGTATGTGCGGACAGTACCGCCGTGGGCAGCGGACACACCTGAAAGCCCATGGACGAAAGCACCGGAATGACCGCCATCAGCGACACGTGGCCCACACCCGACAGGTCGTGCACAGCCACCACCTTCTTCACCTGATTTTGCAGGAAAGCCCCTGAGCGATGGGGAGCTTCGGCCGGAGCCGCCGGCTTTTTCTTTTTGTACTTCCGTTCTTTCTCCCAGGCCGCCTTCCGTGCCTGGTATGCCTCATATTGTCGTTCAATGTAATTGTCAGCCATAGTCTTGTGAATTTACAATTACAAAGGACGCGACTTTTTGCGGAACGAGCAAACTTTTGCAGGGTTTATTCTGATTCATCTTCCAGTTTCATTTGGTTGGGCAAGAGTGCGGCTGAAATAGTACATGTCTTTCAGTACCTTTCCATCCTCTACAATCGGATGGTCATAGTGGAGGGTAAAAAAGTCGGGCACCGTGTGCGAGTAGACAAACCCGCAGCTCTGATAAAATGAAAAGGTCATACGGCTGTCTCCTGTGCCTACCGTCAGCGTGTGACACACATTCTGGTAACGCTGGCAAAGGTATTCCACCATCTGACGTCCGTATCCTTTTCGTTGCCAGTGTGGAGCTACGGCTAGGTTTTTCAGTTCACGAATTCCTTTCCCTTCATCCGTTACGACGGCCACGGCAACCGGTTCTGTAAGCAGTTTGTCGTACATCACGTATAAGTCACCCCGTTCCAGGTAGCGGTCTATCATGGATTCCTGTTCATCGGCCAAAAGCAAGAGTGGGAGGAAACGTTTCTTGCCAGTTGAAACAAGTTGTATCTGCATGAGAATGTTTATGAATTGGATGATGACCGTTTGAAAAAATTGGGTGGAGGTGGTTACTGGAAGGAGCTTCTGGAGTGTATTAGGGACATTCGTGCTACAGAAAAAGTATTATTTTATATGAAGGAACAACATGATAAATTTCTGGGGAACACTTGCTTTTGGATAGTAGTCTGGCTGAAAATGTCATGCCGCTTACAACAAAATAATGTTTGAAGCTTACTCGTTTTTTTTATTTTTATCTTTAAATATGGTCCTTATTAGATTAAGAATAGCCACAGTTAAAGCATAAAACAAACAAGGTTTGATGATACTTTTCGTTGAAGTTTCTGTGAACATATAGTACATTGACATCATTCCGAATAATAGGAAAAAGTCCCTAAAAAAAAGTGATGTATATTTATATATTCTTTTAATCATACTAATTGATAAATATGAAAATTACAATATGAATTCATTTGCAGAATTATACAAATCTATGATATTTATCGCTCATATACAACTTTTTATATAATAAATAGTCTTAGGAATTGCTTTTGTTGCTCTACAAGAGGGATAAGAGTAGAGCGGAAACTCATCGTCAAGATGTGAAAGAAAGGGGGCATTCGAAAGCAATCTTTCATGATTTGTATGTGAAGAAAAAGAGTGGGGATATCCTTGGAGAAGGTGGATGAGATTTCTTTGATTTTCATTGATGATTAGATGGATTTTTTCTTCTTTTATAGAAGGATTATGGAGTCTGCCTTTAAGTCGGTCGTATGTGTCTCTGTAGCCCTTTCTGAAGTGAATTATTTAAATGCGGGGCGTCGGTTTGTAAAGGAAGCGTTGTATAATCATAAGGGAATGAGATATGGAACAGAACGGAATAAAATTTACCCTGGTCGATACTAAAAGAGTGCGTGTATCAGGATTTCCTGAGTTGGAAGGAAAGGCTGCTATTTAGGGGAAGGTATGGTCCTCATGGGTATCGCAACGCCAAAGATAAGATGCTGAACTATAAGGGAGATTTGATTCTTAGGATGGAATAGAGAAGATGATGTAACAAAAAGAAGACTTGATTTTGATAGATTTTGTGACATTTATTTATACATTTGTAAAGAATGTTTTATTTCCGTATTTAAAAGCTTGAGGTAGTAGACAGAAGCTATACTGTGAAAGGAGGCTTTTACAATGTAGGGAAATGAAATGGTGTAAATGATGAGAAACACAATCTATGGCAATCTGGGATATATTCACAAGAAATAGAACCTCGCGTTATGCCATTGTAGACGTAGAGGTAGGATTGAAGGACCATAAAATTCATGATATAGGAGCTCTTCGGCAGGACGGTGCCACCTTCCATAAGGCATCGAAGGAGGAGCTGTTCGAATTCCTGCACGATACGGATTACCTTTGCGGACATAATATCATTCATCACGATGCGAAATACCTGTTCCCCGACAAGGATTGTCGCTGGACGCTGGTGGATACGCTGTACGTATCACCGTTGCTGTTTCCGGAACGTCCTTATCACCGGCTGGTGAAAGACGACAAACTGGCTGCGGATCAGATGAACAATCCGGTGAACGATTGTGAGAAGGCGCGTGATTTGTTACTGGATGAGATTACCCGGTGGAATTCATTGCCCGATGAGCAACGAAAGGTGTTTGCTTCGTTGCTGAAAGGGAAGGAGGAGTTCCGGGGATTCTTCAGCATGGTGAGAGCCGAAACGGTGGCCTGGGGACTGGCCGGACTGATACGCCGGTTTTATGAGGGAAAGATATGTGCTCATGCCGATGTGGAGATGCTGATTGAGCGCTATCCGTGTGAGCTGGCTTATGCGCTGGCATTGGTCGATACGACTGACCATCGTTCTGTGACGCCCGGATGGGTGCTTCGCAATTATCCTGAAGTGGAATATGTGATGAAGCTGTTGCGGCGTACACGCTGTGTGGAAGGCTGTGCTTATTGCAATAGCCAGCTGGATGTATTGCGTAACCTGAAAGCTTTCTTTGGCTATGACCAGTTCCGTACCTACGGGGGTGAACCGCTTCAGGAACGGGCAGCCCGGGCGGCGGTAGAGGGGAAGTCCTTGCTGGCCATTTTTCCGACAGGGGGAGGAAAATCGCTGACTTTCCAGCTTCCGGCACTTATGGAGGCACGGGCGGTGCATGGACTTACGGTGGTCATTTCGCCGTTGCAGTCGCTCATGAAAGACCAGGTGGACAATCTGGCTGACAAGGGGATTACGGATGCCGTGACCATCAACGGACTGCTGGACCCTATTACGAGGGCGCTTTCCATTCAGAGGGTACAGGAGGGGGATGCTTCCCTGTTGTATATCGCCCCGGAAATGTTGCGTTCGAAAACCATCGAGCGGATTCTGATGGTGCGCCACGTGGTACGATTCGTTATCGATGAGGCGCATTGTTTTTCTTCCTGGGGGCAGGACTTCCGGGTGGATTATCTGTATATCGGCAAGTTTATTCAGGAGTACCAGCAGAAGAAGGGATGCCGTAACCCGATACCGGTATCCTGTTTCACGGCAACGGCCAAACAGAAGGTGGTACAGGATATTTGTGATTATTTCAAGCGGACGTTGAACCTGGATTTGGAGTTGTTTGCCTCTACAGCTTCGCGAACGAATCTGCACTATTCGGTGGTGCATGCCGAGACGGACGAGGATAAGTATACCAAGTTGAGGGAGCTGGTAGCAGAGTCCAGCTGTCCGACCATTGTGTATGTGTCGCGTACACGGCGTACCAAGGAACTGGCTGCGAAACTGACGCGCGACGGCTATAAGGCGCTTCCTTTCAACGGAAAGATGGATGCCGACGAGAAGATTGCCAATCAGGATGCGTTCATGAGCGACCAGGTGCGCATCATCGTGGCGACGTCAGCTTTCGGAATGGGAGTGGACAAGAAGGATGTGGGACTGGTGGTGCATTACGATATTTCCGATTCGCTGGAGAACTATGTGCAGGAAGCCGGCAGGGCCGGACGTGACCCGCATCTTAACGCACGCTGTTATGTGCTTTACAGTGACAATGACCTGGATAAGCATTTTATTCTGTTGAATCAGACGAAATTGAGTATTAGTGAAATCCAGCAGGTGTGGAAGGCGGTGAAGGATATGACGAGGAAACGCATGAGGGTGTGCTGTTCGGCGCTGGAGATTGCCCGGAATGCGGGATGGGATGATTCGGTAGCGGATATTGAGACACGTGTGCGGACGGCTCTGGCGGCATTGGAGCAGAGCGGTTACCTGGAGCGAGGAAACAATGTGCCGCATGTGTATGCCACCGGTATCACGGTAAAGAACATGGACGAGGCACGGAAGCGTATCACGGCATCGGTGTTGTTTGGTACTGACGAGATAGAGAAGGCGGTGAGAATCATTACGTCCTTGATTTCGCAGAAGTACATTGCCAAGGCACAGGACTCGGGAGCAGAATCGCGGATTGATTACCTGGCCGATATTCTGGGACTGACCAAGAAGGAAGTGGTGTCGGTGGTAGAGCGGATGCGGCAGGAAGGTATATTGGCCGATAGCAGGGATATTTCGGCCTATTTGCAGGATGCGGGCGACTCGGAACGGAAGTCGCGGATGCTGCTGGAGCGTTTTGCGAAACTGGAACAGTATATTCTCAACCATATCCCGGATGAGTCGCTGCGGATTTCGTGCAAGCAGCTGAACGACAATGCGGTGCACGACGGAGTTGTCACGTCGAAGGAAAAGGACATCCGCACGTTGCTGTATTTTCTTACCATAAAAGGGTATACGCACAAGAAGGAGGACGCTGCACGTAACATGGAGCTTACTCGCCGGGCAGACCTGGAGACTACTATCAAACGGTTTGAGAAACGGTTGGAGATTAGTCGTTTTGCCGTGGAATGGCTGTATAAGCTGGTGGAGGAGCGAGAGGGTAAGGAAACCGCAACGGAGAAGGCGGCTGTACAGTTCTCGGTAGTGGAACTCTTGAATCAGTTGAAAGCGAGTCCTCAGTCTCTTTTTGGCAGAATGGAAGATTTGCAGCTGGAAGATGTGGAAGAAGCACTTCTGTATCTGTCGAAGATTGGGGCTCTCAAGCTGGAAGGTGGTTTCTTGGTGCTTTACAATGCGATGGACATCAAGCGGATAAAGGATAATAAGTCGCGCTACAAACAGGAGGATTACCGGATGCTGAACGAGTTCTATAAGCAGAAGATTCAGCAGGTGCACATCGTGGGAGAATATGCCAACCTGATGGTGAAGGACTATCAGGAGGCTTTGCAGTATGTGCAGGATTATTTCCAGATGGATTATAGGAAATTTATTGCCAAATACTTCAAGGGTGAGCGGGTGAACGAGATTCAGCGTAACCTCACGCCGGAAAAGTACAAGCAGTTGTTCGGGCAGTTGTCTCAGCGGCAGATGGAGATTATTTCAGACAAGGAGTCGCGCTGCATTGTGGTGGCGGCTGGTCCGGGCAGCGGAAAAACCCGTGTGCTGGTACACAAGCTGGCCTCACTGTTGTTGCTGGAGGATGTGAAGCACGAGCAGTTGCTGATGCTGACTTTCTCCCGGGCGGCTGCCACGGAATTCAAGCAGCGACTGATGGAACTGATTGGCAATGCGGCGCACTACGTGGAAATCAAAACCTTTCATGCCTATTGTTTTGACTTGCTGGGTTTGATTGGCAACCTGGAGGAAGTGAAGAATGTGGTAGGGAAGGCTGCGGAGATGATTGAGCAGGGGGAAGTGGAACCTAACCGGATTGGCAAGACGGTGCTGGTGATTGATGAGGCACAGGACATGGGCGCGGAAGAGCATGCGCTGGTAAGGGCGTTGATGCACCACAATGAGGAGATGCGGGTGATAGCTGTGGGCGACGATGACCAGAATATCTATGAGTTCCGTGGCTCGGATTCCGGTTACATGTGGCAACTGACGCAGGAGACCGGAAGTCGTTTTGTGGAGATGACGGAGAATTACCGGAGTGCACGTCATGTGGTGGCAGCGGCCAATGATTTTGTGAAAGGTATTGGCGGAAGGCTGAAAAGCATGCCGATTGTATCGATGCGCAAGGAAGATGGATGGGTAGGAGTGACTCGCCATCAGTCTGCCTGCATGTATCAGCCGCTGGTGGAGGAACTGCTACGGAATAGAGGAGAGGGTACCGCATGTGTACTTACCCAGACCAATGAAGAGGCGGTCATTCTGGTGGCATTGTTGCGGAAGCGTGGTGTGCGCAGCAAGCTGATTCAGTCGATGGAGGGCTTGCTGTTCTGGAATATGGCCGAGATGAGGTATTTCCTGAAGTATATAGGCAAGCAGGTGAGTACGCCTTTGATTCCGGATGAACTCTGGGAGAAGGCTAAGAGTGCTACGTTTGCGGCTTATGAAGGGAGTTTGGGTTTGCCTTACGTGAAGCGTTGTGTGGAGTTGTTTGAGGAAATCAACCGGATGAAGTATTTCACGGATTTCAAGGAGTTTGTGTTCGAATCTTCGATGGAAGATTTTTGTGACGTGTCGGGGGCTGATGTGGTGGTGTCGACCATTCACAAGGCAAAGGGCCGTGAGTTTGATGACGTGTACATGCTTGTTTCGGACGGGTATTTAAAAGACGCTCACCTGATGCGCCGGTATTATGTGGGCATTACCCGTGCCAAAAAACGGTTGTTTGTGCATACAAACGGAGATTGCTTTGCGAATCTGAAGGCAGACCAGTATCTGGTAGATTCGCGGGAGTATGCAATGCCCGGTGAGATTGTGTTGCAGCTTTCGCACAAGGATGTGTTCTTGGGATTCTTTAAGGATCTCAAACGGGAGGTGCTGTCGCTGAAAGGGGGTGATACGTTGTTCTATAAAGACTACACATTGTATAATCAGGCGCAAAAGCCGGTGGCCCGCTTGTCACAGAATATGCAGAAGAAGTTGGCCGAGTGGAAGGAGCGTGGTTATGAGGTGAAGTCGGCTTCCGTACGCTTCGTGGTGGCGTGGAAGCCGAAGGATGCGCCGAAAGAGGAAGCGGAAACGGCAGTGTTGCTGCCCGACCTGGTGTTGTGTCTGTAGTTTATTTTGATTATCTTTGCTAACTAACCCACAAAAAACCAAGAATTATGGACATACAAACAATATTATCAAACCTGAAGATTGACCAGTTGAACGCCATGCAGGAGGCTTCCATCGATGCCTGGAAAGAAGGCAGCGATTTGATTCTGCTCTCGCCTACGGGTTCCGGAAAGACGCTGGCCTATCTGCTGCCGCTGGTGAGCTCGCTGAAAAAGGGAGTGGAAGGCGTGCAGGCCGTGGTACTGGTACCTTCTCGCGAGCTGGCTTTGCAGATTGAGCAGGTGTTCAAGGCCATGGCGACCGGTTTTCCGGTGATGAGCTGTTACGGCGGACGTCCGGCCATGGAGGAACACCGCACCATGAAGGGCATTTCGCCGGCGGTGATTATCGGTACGCCGGGGCGTATGAACGACCACCTGAACAAGCAGAATTTCGAGGCGGGCACCGTGCGTACGCTGGTCATCGATGAGTTCGATAAGTGTCTGGAGTTCGGCTTTCAGGATGAGATGGCCGAGGTCATCGGAAAGTTGCCGGCATTGCGTCGCCGCTTCCTGTTGTCGGCTACCGATGCGGAGGAGATTCCGCGCTTTACGGGCATGAACCGCACACTGAAACTGGATTTCCTGAATCCGGAGGAAACGGTGTCGCAACGCTTGTCGGTGTATCGGGTCACTTCGCCGGTGAAGGACAAGCTGGAAACGCTCTACAAGCTGCTGTGTACGCTGGGAAACGAATCGACGCTGGTGTTCTGCAACCATCGCGAGAGTGTGGACCGGGTAGGGAAGTACCTGCACTCCATGAAGGTGTATTGCGAGACGTTCCACGGCGGAATGGAGCAGGACGACCGTGAACGGGCGCTGTATAAGTTCCGTAACGGAAGCTGCCACATTTTTATTTCGACCGACCTGGCAGCCCGCGGACTGGATATTCCGGACATCCGCCACGTGGTGCATTATCACTTGCCGGTGGCCGAGGACGGGTTCATTCACCGCAACGGACGTACGGCGCGTTGGGAGGCCGAGGGTAATGCCTTTCTGATTTTGCACGATGAGGAGCGTATCCCCGACTATGTGCCCCGTCCGCTGGAAGAGTTTGAACTGCCGGAGCCGACGCCGCAGCCTGCCTTGCCGGAGTTTGTCACCTTATATATAGGGAAGGGCAAGAAAGACAAGATCAACAAGATTGACATCGTGGGATTTTTGTCGAAGAAAGGTGGACTGGGCCGGGACGATGTGGGACGTGTGGACGTGAAAGACCATTATGCGTTTGCGGCAATTTCTCGGAAAAAGGCAAAACAAACGTTAAAACTCATACAAAATGAAAAGATAAAGGGGGTAAAAACTTTGATAGAACTGGCAAAATAATAACTTTGTGTCATGGCAGCCTTCCGGCGGTGAAGGCTGTCTCGCATTTTGCTATGACTCGTGAGCATCCCCATGCCATAGCTAACTATTCTCGTGTCAATATGTCACTAAAACAGCATTTGTATATGTAATTTGAAAGATAAAATTCAATAAGGCTGTAAAATTATCACGAAAACTTTTGGAAGTCTAAAAATAATCACTAAATTCGCAAGTGTTAGCTAAAATGATTGTTTAACCAAAACAAACTTCCAATGAAGAAACATAATTTTAATGCGGGACCGTCTATTTTGCCTCGCGAAGTGATAGAAAAGACAGCTCAGGCTATTCTTGATTATAATGGTTCAGGACTTTCGTTGATGGAAATCAGTCACCGCGCTAAAGACTTCCAGCCGGTGGTAGATGAAGCAGTGGCACTGTTCAAGGAACTGCTGAACATTCCGGAAGGATACTCGGTATTGTTCCTGGGTGGAGGTGCAAGCATGGAGTTCTGTATGGTTCCCTATAATTTCCTGGAAAAGAAGGCGGCTTACCTGAATACGGGTACTTGGGCCAAGAAAGCGCTGAAAGAAGCGAAAGCGTTCGGCGAAACAGTAGAGGTAGCTTCTTCTGAAAAAGAAGGCTACACTTATATCCCGAAAGATTATGAAGTGCCGGCCGACGTGGATTATTTCCATATCACGACCAACAATACCATCTACGGTACGGAATTGCATGCCGACCTTGATGTCAATGTGCCGATGGTGGCCGATATGTCTTCGGACATTTTCTCTCGTCCGGTAGACGTTTCCAAATATATCTGTATTTACGGAGGTGCACAGAAGAACCTGGCTCCTGCGGGTGTGACTTTCGTTATCGTGAAGAACGATGCGCTGGGTAAGGTTTCCCGTCACATCCCGACCATGCTGAATTATCAGACACACGTGGACAAGGGTTCTATGTTCAATACTCCGCCGGTAGTGCCTATTTATGCGGCTCTCCAGACTTTGCGCTGGATCAAGGCACAGGGTGGCGTGGAAGAAATGCAGCGCCGTGCCAAACAGCGTGCCGACATGCTGTATGCCGAAATTGACCGCAACAAGCTGTTCCGTGGCACCGTAACGGCTAAGGAAGACCGTTCGTACATGAACATCTGCTTCGTCATGGCCGATGAATACAAGGACCTGGAAGCCGACTTCCTGAAGTTTGCTACCGAAAAAGGTATGGTGGGCATCAAGGGTCACCGTTCTGTGGGTGGTTTCCGTGCTTCTTGCTACAATGCCATGCCGGTAGAAAGTGTGCAGGCACTGATTGACTGCATGCAGGAATTTGAGAAAATGCATTAATTGTTGTTATACCCGAAGATAAGGGCGTGGAATTTCGATAACACGTCCTTGTTTTCTTTTTAAAATCAAGTATTATGAAAGTATTGGTTGCGACAGAGAAACCGTTTGCTAAAGTAGCTATCGACGGTATTCGGAAAGAGATAGAAGCTGCGGGCTATGAACTGGCTTTGCTGGAGAAATATACAGAAAAACAGCAGTTGCTCGATGCGGTGAAGGATGCGAATGCAGTGATTATCCGAAGTGACATCATTGACAAGGAAGTGCTGGATGCGGCAAAGGAACTGAAAATCGTGGTACGTGCCGGTGCGGGATATGACAATGTGGACCTGGAGGCAGCTACGGCTCACGGGGTTTGCGTGATGAATACGCCGGGACAGAACTCGAATGCGGTGGCCGAACTGGCTTTCGGTATGATGATTATGGCGGTTCGTAATTTCTACGACGGCAAATCGGGTACGGAACTGATGGGCAAGAAACTGGGTATCCATGCATACGGTAACGTGGGACGCAATGTGGCTCGTATCGCAAAGGGCATCGGTATGGACATTTATGCCTACGATGCGTATTGCCCGAAGGAAGCCATGGTGGCCGACGGTGTGAAACCGGTGGATTCCGCAGAAGAACTGTATGCTACCTGCAACGTGGTGTCATTGCACATTCCGGCTACTGCCGAAACCAAGAATTCCATTGATTATGATTTGGTGAACCGCATGCCGAAAAACGGTTTGCTGGTGAATACTGCCCGTAAGGAGGTGATTAACGAAGCAGATTTGCTTCGCCTGATGAATGACCGTCCGGACTTGAAGTATGTGACCGACATCATGCCGGCTCATCACGATGAGTTTGCCGATCATTTCCCGGGACGTTATTTCTCTACTCCGAAGAAGATGGGTGCACAGACGGCTGAGGCAAATATCAATGCCGGCATCGCAGCGGCTCGTCAGATTGTGGGCTTCCTGAAAGATGGTTGTGAGAAATTCCGTGTAAACAAGAAATAACTCTTTAATTTGCGCATATGAAACTGACTGTATACGAACGGCATTCGCTGATTCCATTGGGGCTCGGATCTTCCTTGCTGCTGGTGAACTCTTTGTGCAGGTCGTTTCTGGATGATTTCTGGAAAGGGTTCCTGTGCGGCATGGCACTGATGTGTTTCATTTATGCGCTGTGTACGTTAGTGTTATTTTTCAAACGAAATTTCAAGCATTATGGCAATAGTTAAACCTTTCAAGGGTGTTCGTCCGCCACAGGACTTGGTGGAGCAGGTGGCTTCCCGCCCTTACGACGTGTTAAACTCGGCTGAGGCCCGCGAAGAGGCGAAAGGCAACGAGAAATCTTTGTATCACATCATCAAGCCGGAGATTGACTTTCCGGAGGGTACGGATGAGCACGATCCGCGTGTGTACGACAAGGCGGTAGCAAACTTCCGGATGTTCCAGGAAAAGGGCTGGCTGGTGCAGGACGACAAACCGTGTTACTATATTTATGCCCAGACCATGAACGGCAAGACGCAGTATGGACTGGTGGTAGGAGCTTACGTGCCCGACTACATGAACGGGGTGATCAAGAAGCATGAGCTGACGCGCCGTGACAAGGAGGAGGACCGTATGAAGCATGTACGGGTGAACAATGCGAACATCGAACCGGTGTTCTTTGCTTATCCGGAAAATAAGATGCTGGATGCCGTGGTGGCGAAATATACGGCTCAGAAGCCGGTGTACGACTTTGTGGCACCGGATGACGGCTTCGGCCATCAGTTCTGGGTGATTGACGACGACAAGGACATTGAGGCGGTGACAGAGGCGTTCAAGGAGATGCCTTCGCTTTACATTGCCGACGGTCATCACCGTAGTGCGGCAGCGGCACTGGTGGGTGCTGAAAAGGCGGCTCAGAATCCGAACCATCGGGGCGACGAGGAATACAACTACTTCATGGCGGTATGTTTCCCGGCCGAGCAACTCACAATCATCGACTACAACCGGGTGGTGAAAGATTTGAACGGACTGACTCCGCAGGCGTTCCTGGAAGCGCTGAAGAAGAACTTCGTAGTGGAAGAAAAGGGTGCGGACATCTACAAGCCGGCAGCCTTGCACAACTTCTCGCTTTACTTGGAGGGCAAATGGTACAGTCTGACAGCCAAACCGGGTACTTACGACGATAACGACCCGATTGGGGTGCTGGATGTCACGATTTCTTCCAACCTGATTTTGGACGAGATTCTCGGCATCAAGGACCTGCGCTCGGACAAACGTATCGACTTCGTGGGCGGTATCCGCGGACTGGGTGAACTGAAGAAACGGGTGGACAGCGGCGAAATGAAGATGGCGCTGGCGCTCTATCCGGTTTCCATGAAGCAGCTGATGGACATTGCCGATACGGGCAACATCATGCCACCGAAAACCACGTGGTTTGAACCGAAACTGCGTTCGGGACTGGTGATTCACAAGCTGGAATAAGATTTTTCTTCTGAACGATACAGGGCCTTCTCAAAGTTGCATTTGGGAAGGCCTTTTTTGGTGGATATACTTGCGGGACGGACGGCGAGAAGTAAGCTGAAAAGAAAACACACTTACGTATTCTGCTAAACGTAAGTGCGTTTTCTTTAAAACTCTTCGGCGTTTGAGTTGGAACGCAAGTGCGTTTGGTTCGAAACGTAAGTGCGTTTTTCCAGTGAAATATCTTATTTCGGCAAGGTCACGGGGAAGAGGTCGTTCGGGCGGTGTTCGCGCAGAATTACCTGCTTCATCTGGTTCACGAGAACCGGATGCTGGGCAGCCACGTCGTGGTCCTCATGGATGTCTTCTGCCAGGTTGTAGAGGTGAGGAATACCCTTCTTTACCACCATCTTCCAGTCGCCCATGCGGAGACCAATCTGGTCGGTTTCGTGGAACTCCCAGTAGAGGAAGTCGTGTGCCTTCTGAGCTTCGTCATTTCCCAACAGGGTAGGAGCGAAAGAGATGCCGTCGAAGCAGTCGCCTTCCAGTTTCTTGTTCAGGTATTTCTTGGGGAAACGCTTGTCGCCCACCAGTTCGCAGAAGGTAGGCATGATGTCGTAGAAGGCCAGCTGATGGTCGTTCACCTCACCGGCTTTCACCTTTCCCGGCCAGCGCACGATGAACGGGATGCGGATACCTCCTTCGTAGCACTGGCGTTTCAGGCCGCGCAGCTTGCCGTCGCGTCCGAAGAATGTCGGGTCGGCACCGCCTTCTTCGTGAGGACCGTTGTCACTGCTGAAGATGACGATGGTATTCTCGTCGAGCCCTTTTTCTTTCAGCTTGGCCAGGATTTCGCCCACGTAGGCATCCAGTCGGCTGATCATACCGGCAAACTGGGCATGTGTGTGCACGCTCTCGTTGTAACGGGAACCGGCTTGTCCGCCCCAGGTCTTGTCTTCAAAGAACTGTTTCTTATATTTCTTCAGGATAGAGTCGTTGGGCTGTACCAGTTCGGCATGCGGCAGGGTGTACGTCAGGAAGCCGTAGAAAGGCTGTTTGCCGTCCTGCTTGTCAATCCATTCCAGTGCCTTCTGGTGAATCAGGTCGGCCGAATACTGCGTACGCTTGAAATAGTCGTCGCCGCTCATCGGGTAGCGTATGTTGTCTTCCAGAATCACACGGCTGACGGCCGTATCACCTGCGGCACGGCTGTAGGAGTTCAGGAAGTTCGGGTAGTAGAGGTGCGCCTGAAACTGGCACATGTAGCCGAAGTATTCGTCCACGCCCCGTTTGTCGGGAGTAGAGGTCGAGCCTTCGTAGCCGCCAGCCCATTTGCCGAACATGCCGGTGGTATAGCCGTTCTTCTTCATGATTTCCGGCAGGATGATGTGCTGCGGGTCATACGGCTCCTGTCCGGTCACGGCATATTCCTTGTTCTGTCCGTACCACACCTCGCCGAGCCAGTATTCCTTGTTGCCTCTCACGTGTCCGTGTCCGCTGTGCTGTCCGGTCATCAGGCTGGCGCGCGACGGGGCACTGACGGGGCTTCCGGCGTATGCCTGCGTAAATCGCATGCCCTCCTGTGCCATCTGGTCGATGCAGGGTGTCTGGATAAAAGGCTGGCCGTAGCATCCCAGGTCGCCGTATCCCATGTCGTCGCAGAGAATGAACAAAATATTGGGTTTTTCAGAATCGGGGGTTGCAGCTTGTGCATGGGGGATGGCCAGGGTAGCCAGTCCCATACAGTAGGTTAGTTTTTGTAATTTTTTCATGCCATTAGTTTCTTAAGGGATTAATGCAGGAGCAAAGATACGCTTTCCGGTTTTAAAAATGCGAGAAAAATCATTAAATTTGCCACCTGAAAGAAGAAAAACGATGCAAGAAGATACCTATAAGACCATTCAGGAAAGCGCGGAAGCCATCTATACCGAGAAGCGCAGCAAGTTCATTGCCATTGCGCTGCCGGTGCGTACGCTCTCCGAAGTGAAGTCCCTTCTGGAAGAGTACCAGAAGAAATATTACGATGCCCGCCACGTGTGTTATGCCTATATGCTGGGTGCGGAACGGAAGGATTTCCGGGCCAACGACAACGGAGAGCCTTCGGGTACGGCCGGAAAGCCCATCCTCGGACAGATTAACTCGCGCGAGCTGACCGATGTGCTGGTCATCGTGGTGCGTTATTTCGGCGGTATCAAGCTGGGGACGAGCGGTCTGATTGTGGCCTACCGCATGGCGGCTTCGCTGGCATTGGATGAAGCTCCGGTCATCGAGAAGACGGTGGACGAAGACGTGGCCGTGGCGTTCGAATATCCCTTCATGAACGACATCATGCGCATCGTCAAGGAAGAGTCGCCCGAGATACTGGAACAGTCGTACGACATGGACTGCCTGATGCGTCTGCGCATCCGCAAGTCGATGATGGGAAAGCTGCGTGCGCGACTGGAAAAAGTGGAGACGGCCCGCATCTTGGACGAGTAATCGGCAGAAGAGCCGGAAGTCGTGCTTCCTTTGCAGAAAGTCGCTGATTTTTTGCATTTTCCTGCGGTTTTTTAGCAAAAATTATTATCTTTGTTCCAACCTTATAACCCTTCATTATGAAACGACTGACAGGCTTAATATGCTTCTTGTGTCTCCTTTGCGGTTGCCGGGAGGAAGCAGGCCGTGGGGTGGAACAACCGATGTCGCAACCCATCGTGTCGGAGACGGCATCTCCCGATAGCATGGAGGTGGAAGATATTCTGCCGTTTGAGCGTAAACCGCTGACCGCTGCCGACATCATCTTGGCGAAGGAACTTCTTTTTGACAAATACACCTTGAAGGATGAGTATCCGTATAAGGACACCGTCCGTTCATTCAAATGGGACGTCATACGCAAATGCCTGGCCTTTATCGAGAACCTTCAATACGATGCCAACCGCTGGGCGATATTCCAGAATTACAAGAATGTGAACCGTGAAGCTCCGCTGGTGCGGAAATACACGCAGAATGTGTACCGACGCATTGCCGATACGCTGGGAGTGGAGCGTTATCAGTCGGTGCCGCTGTATCTTCCTTCGGATACGCTGGTGCCCGAACGCTACGGACGCGACGGGGCGCTGGTGTCTTTCCTGGGCGAGACGGGCAGTTTCTATCGCGTGTCACCGGTCTCCATCGAGGGAGAATGGTGGGTGCCGCGTCGCTATGTCAAACTCTTGTCCGACAGTACGCAGTTTAACCACGTGGTAGTGGTAGACCGGGGCGACCAGAACATTGCCACGCTGGAACGTCTGGAAGAAGGTACCTGGGCCATCCGCAGCATGAATCCGGCCACTACGGGCATGCACCGTCCGCCGTACGCGCAGGAAACCCCGCTCGGCATGTTTGTGGTGCAGCAGAAAAAGTCGCGCATGGTGTTCCTGAAAGACGGTTCTGCGGCCACCGGAGGCTATGCACCGTATGCCAGCCGCTTCACCAACGGAGCCTACATTCACGGGGTTCCGGTCAACGTGCCTCGCACGGCGATGATTGAATACAGCTGGTCGTTGGGCACCACGCCCCGTTCGCACATGTGTGTGCGGAATGCCACTTCGCATGCCAAGTTTGTGTACGACTGGGCACCGACAGAACGGTCACTGGTGATTGTAATCGAGTGATTTCTATAAAATTAACTCTCTTTACGGAAGAAGAAGGGCAGAAAATCCGTAACTTTGCGGCCGAATATTTTTTCAGGTCGTAAAAAGTCATGCAAAATCATATCATCAAATTTTTTCTTTCTGCCATGTTCCTGTCTTTCCCCTGTGCGTATTTCACGGCGGAAGGAGAGTCTGTTCCTACTGAATCCCCTGTAGCAGCGGTTAAGGCGGCCGATGAGGTCGTGTCGCTCTACCATTCCATGCAGCTGGAGGGGGTGGTCAACTGGCGGGCCTTCAAGCAGGCGGTGACGGGTTACAACCGCATCAAGAACCGCAAGCGCGACGTGCTGACCCTGATTGACTTTTCCAAGCCTTCCACGGAAAAGCGCCTGTACGTGTTCGACATGAAGCACCGCCGGATGCTGTATTCTTCGGTAGTGTCACACGGAAAGAACAGCGGCGGAAACTATGCCACCTCTTTTTCCAACGAATACGGCTCCTACAAGAGTTCACTGGGCTTTTACCTGACGGCTTCCACCTATCAGGGACGAAACGGGTATTCGCTCATTCTCGACGGACTGGAGAAAGGGATTAACGACCGGGCCCGCGAACGTGCCATTGTGGTGCACGGGGCCGCCTATGCAGACCCTTCCGTGGCCAGTCGTGGCGGACGGTTGGGACGGAGCTTCGGATGTCCGGCACTGCCTACTTCCGTGTCGCGCCCCATTATAGATGCAATAAAAGGGGGCAGCGTCATGTATATCTATGCCGAAACCCCCTCTTACTTAGCTCAAAGTTCTATTCTCGATACATCGGATGATGTCATCGTAAATCAATGATTTCCGCTTCCGGATACTTGCTCTTGTCGAAACGGAACACCGCGTCGGGCAGGTTCACTCCCGTGCGGTACGACGAAATCTGAAACTCTTGTTTCTCTCCGTTCTGTAACTGGATGGCAATGTACACGGGCGAGCTGTTTTCCTTCACGTTCAGTGTGATGCTTTTAATGTCCTGCGAGGTCTTCGGGGTCAGGATGATTTCATGTCCCCGCTTTCCCTGACGGGTCTTTTCGCCCACGTAGCGGTAGTTGAAGCCCTTCTTGTAGGCCGTCAGCAGCGCATACGGGTTGACGCTCTGTATTTCCTCTGGGGTGGGGGATGACACGTTCACCTCTTCATTCTGCTCCACGTAGCTCCACTGTGTCTTTCCGTCGAACCAGGTCTTGATGCCTCCGCTCTCCAGACAGAACTTGTTGCCTTTCAGCAACAGCTTTCCGTGTTGTGTTCCTCCAAAAGTCAGGCTGATGCCACCGGCTTTCCGGTAGTTGTCCGCCATCTTGCTTAATATGCTTTCAGCTTTTGCGTCCTGTTGGGCCACAGCCTGACACAAGGCGACTCCCATCAGCAGGACGAGAAGAAAAATCTTTTTCATACCTGTCACAATCTTTTTAGGGGTTAGAGGGCAGCCCGTTTAATCCTTCAGGCTGCTCATTCTCATTTGTAAATCGTTTTCATCCAGGCAAAGCACGTCGCGCGCCTTGCTACCGTTGGCCGGACCTACGATGCCCGCCTTTTCCAGCTGGTCCATGATGCGTCCCGCACGGTTGTAGCCGATGGAGAATTTACGCTGAATCAGCGAAGTGGAACCCTGCTGGTGGTAGATGACCAGACGAGCCGCTTCTTCAAAGAGCGGGTCCAGACGGTTCATGTCCACGTCGGCTGCACTGCTGGGTTCTGCATTCTCATCCACATATTCCGGCAGCATGAAGGCCGTAGGATAACCCTGCTGCTTGCCGATGAATTCCGCGATGCGTTCCACTTCCGGCGTATCGACAAACGCACACTGCACGCGCACCGGATCATTTCCTTGCAGGTACAGCATGTCACCCTTACCGATGAGCTGCTGGGCACCCGGACGGTCCAGAATGGTACGTGAGTCCATCATGGAAGCCACACGGAAAGCCACACGCGCCGGGAAGTTGGCCTTGATGGTACCCGTAATGATGTTCGTAGTCGGACGTTGGGTAGCGATGATGGCGTGGATACCCACCGCACGGGCCAGCTGGGCAATACGGCAGATAGGCAGTTCCACCTCCTTGCCGGCTGTCATGATCAGGTCGCCGAACTCATCAATGATGATGACAATGTAAGGCAGGAAGCGGTGACCGTTCTCCGGATTCAGCTGACGGTTGATAAACTTCGCGTTATATTCCTTGATGTTACGGCATCCCGCGTTCTGCAAGAGTTTGTAACGGTTGTCCATTTCCACACACAACGAGTTCAGGGTCTGTACCACTTTCGTCACGTCGGTGATGATGGCATCCTCTCCGTCGGGCAACTTGGCCAGGAAGTGACGCTCAATCGGCGCATAGATGGCAAATTCCACCTTCTTCGGGTCGATGATGACGAACTTCAGTTCACTGGGGTGCTTCTTGTAGAGCAGGGAAGTCACGATAGCATTCAGTCCCACAGACTTACCTTGACCTGTCGCACCGGCCACCAGCATGTGGGGCGCCTTGGCCAGATCCACCATGAACACCTCATTGGTAATGGTCTTTCCGAGTGCCACCGGCAGGTCGAACGTGGTTTCCTGGAACTTCTTGCTGGTCAGGATAGAACTCATGGGTACGATGTGCGGGTTCGCGTTCGGCACCTCGATACCAATGGTACCCTTGCCCGGAATCGGGGCGATGATACGGATACCCAGTGCCGAAAGACTCAGAGCGATGTCGTCTTCCAGGTTACGGATTTTCGAGATACGTACCCCTTCTGCCGGCGTAATCTCATATAAGGTAATGGTCGGACCCACACTGGCCTTGATGGAACTGATTTCAATGCCGAAGCTGCGCAGCACCTTGATGATGCGGTTCTTGTTGGCATTCTGTTCCTCCATGTCGATGTCCGGCTCATCGTTCTGATACGTATTCAGCAAGTCGAGGGTAGGGAAGCGGTAAAACTCCAGATCCAGACGCGGGTTATACGGTTGCGATACGTCTCCCCGGTAAGCCTGATCTTCTTCTTTGGTATCGTTACTGACCTCAAATGCCGGCTCCTCTTCTTCCTTTTCGAAGTCTTCCTCCAGGGCCGGCTTCACCTCAAAAGGGTGCTTCTTCTCATCCTCTTCCTCGGTATCAATGGGCAGGTCGATGACGCGCTCCGGTGCCGGTTCCTCTTTTACGACCACCTTCTCCGGTTCCTCCTTTATAGGTTCAGCCGCTTTCTCCGGTTCTTTCTGCGGAGTCTCTTCCTCTTCTTTCTGTTTCGGTTTCCGGTGCGTCCAGCTCTTCCAGAAACTTTCTTTCTTTTCCTTCTTATCCGATTCGTCCTCCGCAACGGTCGTTTCCGCTTCGTCCACTACCGGCTTCCGGTAAGTCGGCTCCGGCTGGGGAGTTACTTCCTCTGCCATGGCTGCGTTATTGCCCTTTTGCGGATGCAGTGCCTTTCTCACCACGCCCATGGTCTGTCGGGTCAGTGCCACGCCGAACAATATAGCCGTAGCCAGTAGCACCAGAATCAATCCCGGCACACCGATTTGCGAGCGAATCCACAGGCTCACGTTATAGCCATGCAGTCCCCCCGGATAAATATAAGAATCTTCCAGCAGTCCCCCGAATGCAAATCCCAGGGTGATAGAGAGCCACACCATCACCGTGGCACAGCCTAAGAACCAGTAACGGATGCGGAATTCATACGCCTTCATCAGCTTCATGCCGGCCACCACCAGAAAGATGATGATGCAGTAAGCCGAAAACCCGAAGCAGTCGTTAATCAGGAATTGCGCCAGCTGCGCTCCCCGTGCTCCGGCATAGTTCTGTATGCGGTTGCCCGTTTCCAGCAGCTCCGACGGGTTGGGATGCGACAGAATGCTCTGGTCATTTCCTCCCGTAAAGAAGAACGAGCTGAAAGCCAGCAGCAAGTACACGCCAAAGATTACAAAAAGCAGTCCGATAACGAACCCCGTAGTTTCACTTTTAAGAATAGTCCATGTTTTTCCGGCCATGGCAGCCGCTTTTCCACTTTTGCTTGTATCTGTTTTTTTTGTTTGCATGATGATTCGAATTAGCTAAACATACGTGCAAATGTACGAATAAAACTAGAACTGAGAAATTTTTTTTGTACCTTTGCGCTTCAATTAGCATGATTATGGAAGAAAAAAATTCTCAAGTAATATTCGATAAAAATGCGGTCGAGTTCGTGACAGTGGCTGCCGAGTTCTGTGGTTTTTTGGAGCGTGTTTCCGATATGCGCTGTCGGGATTTTGTCGACAAGTGCCTGAAACTCCTTCCCCTTTTATACCTGAAGGCTTCGCTGCTTCCTGCTTGCGAGCGGATGGAAGAAGCCGATCCAGAAACCTTCGTGACCGAGACCGATTACGAAGTGCTTCGCGGCTCCATCGCTTCTCTTCTGGGCGAATACGATGACTACCTCGAAGTGTTCCTCGATGACATGGCCTATAGTGATACTCCCATTCATCAGAACATTTCCGAAAGCCTGGCCGACATTTACCAGCCTGTCAAGGATTTCATCTGCGTGTTCCAGTTGGGCCTGGAGCACACCATGAACGATTCTCTGGCCATCTGCCGTGAACTCTTCGCCGAGTTCTGGGGACAGCGCCTGGTCAATGTGATGCGTGCCCTTCACGATGTGAAGTACCGCCAGCTGGCACACGGCAGCCAGGAGGAGGAAGATTCCGCACTCTACGAAGACAACTGCACCGAAGAAGAACTCTACGAAGGCCTTGATATGGGCGACGACGAATAACCCTAAACCCGTAAACTGAATGGTAGAACTACAGAGTAAAATAGATAAGAAAATCGTTGCGGAGTTACCCAAAGTCTCTTTCCCCGGTCGCATCTTCGTAATCTACACCGAGGCCGAGGCCCGCAAGGCCATTGATTACCTCAATACCCATGTACTGGTGGGAGTGGACACCGAAACACGTCCTTCTTTCCGGAAGGGAGCCGTCAACAAGGTGGCCCTCTTGCAGGTCTCTACTTACGACACCTGCTTCCTGTTCCGTCTGAATCACCTCGGGCTGCCGGATTTCCTGGAAGAATTTCTCCAGAACGACGTGCTCAAAATCGGTCTGTCGCTGAAAGACGATTTCGCCATGCTCCGCCGCCGCAACCAGAAAGACCCGCGCATGGGCAACTGGGTGGAACTGCAGGACTACGTGGCCTCTTTCGGCATCGAAGAAAAGAGCCTCCAGAAAATCTATGCCCTTCTTTTCCAGGAAAAGATTTCCAAGAGCCAGCGCCTGTCCAACTGGGAGGCCGACACCCTGACCGAGGCACAGCAGCTTTATGCCGCCACCGATGCCTGGGCCTGCGTACGCATCTACCAGTACCTGGAAGAGCTTCGCCTTTCGGGCAAGTATCGCGTGATACGCACGGAAGCCCCTGAACACATTCTCGAAGATTAATCACTTAAACCATACAAATGAGCTATAAGAAAGTATTTCTCAAACCCGGAAAGGAAGAATCGCTCAAGCGTTTTCATCCCTGGGTCTTTTCCGGCGCCATTGCCCGCGTGGAAGGAGAGCCGGAAGAAGGTGAAGTAGTAGATGTTTACACCTCCAAGAAAGAATTCATTGCCTGCGGACATTTCCAGATTGGCAGCATCGCCGTGCGTGTGCTTTCCTTCCGTCAGGAACCCATCGACCATGCGTTCTGGGTACGCCGCCTGCAGGTGGCCAAAGACCTCCGCTGTGCCTTGGGCGTGCTGGGCAATCCTCAGAACAATACTTACCGTCTGGTACACGGCGAGGGCGATAACCTGCCCGGACTGATTATCGACGTGTACGACCATACCGCCGTAATGCAGGCACACTCTGCCGGCATGCACCTCGATCGTATGGCGGTGGCCGAAGCCCTCGAAGAAGTGATGGGCGACGTCATCCAGCACATCTATTATAAATCAGAAACCACACTGCCCTTCAAGGCCGACCTGCTGGCTACTGAAAACGGCTTCCTCAAAGGCGGAAGTCCGGAGAACGTGGCCATGGAGAACGGACTGAAGTTCCACGTAGACTGGCTCAAGGGACAGAAGACCGGTTTCTTCGTCGACCAGCGTGAGAACCGTGCCCTGCTGGAACGCTATGCCAAGGGCCGTAACGTGCTCAACATGTTCTGCTATACCGGCGGCTTCTCGTTCTATGCCATGAGGGGAGGAGCTAACCTCGTTCACTCGGTAGACAGCTCAGCCAAAGCCATCGACCTGACCAATGAGAACGTATCCCTCAACTTCCCCGGCGATACCCGCCACCAGGCCTTTGCGGAAGATGCCTTCAAGTTCCTCGACCGCATGGGCGACCAGTACGACTTGATTATCCTCGACCCGCCGGCCTTTGCCAAGCATCGCGATGCCCTGCGCAATGCCCTTCGCGGTTACACCAAACTCAATGCCAAGGCCTTCGAAAAGATACGTCCGGGCGGCATCCTCTTCACCTTCTCCTGTTCGCAGGTGGTGAACAAGCAGGACTTCCGTAACGCCGTATTTACCGCCGCTGCACAGAGCGGACGCAGCGTGCGCATCCTTCACCAGCTCACCCAGCCGGGCGACCATCCGGTCAACATCTACCATCCGGAAGGCGAATACCTCAAGGGACTGGTGCTTTACGTAGAATAATCCCTTTCGGAAAAGAGCTAAAATAAAAGAAGCTGTTTCACACCGCCGGAATGCTCCGTGCGTGAAACAGCTTCTTTTTTCTCCTCAGGATATCTTTTATCCAAACAGTCTGCCCAGCAGGCTCTGTTTCTTTTTCTTTTCTTGTTTCCGTTTTTCTACTGCTTCTCCCAGCTTGTCGTCCAAGGTTTCATCTACCAGATCGGCCAATTTGAGACGGTAGTGAATAATACGGTAAATACTGTTCCAATCAAATAAACCGCCCACATTACGGTCGTCGATAAATACATCCGCTTTCAGTTTTCTGGAGAAATACTGATGTCCGGCCTGTTCTTCCGGATAGTTCGTATTTACCGCATAAAATTCCAATCCTCGCTGACGGCAAAACTCCACTGCCTCGTCGAGCAGTTCATTCTCTCTTACAGACCACAGAATCAGTCGGTGTCCTTCTTCTTGCAATTTCTTCAGCGTGTCTATTGCAAAAGGAATTTCCTTTCCGATTGCCGGGTAGCGGTGTTCCACAATCGTTCCGTCAAAATCAACAGCTATAATCATATCTATTCTTATTTAATGTTGTTAGTTAGTACGCATTCTTTTCACCGTGCAGGGCATTGGCCACGGTCTTGTAGATAATGAACAAGTCCAGTCCGAAGCTCCAGTGTTCAATGTACCAGATATCTCCGCGCACGCGGCCCTCCATGTCCTTCAGTTCCTTGGTTTCCCCACGGAAGCCCGTCACCTGGCTCCAGCCTGTAATACCCGGCTTCACGAAATGCCGCACCATGTACTTGTTGATCAGTTTTGAATATTCCTCCGTATGCTTCAGCATGTGCGGGCGTGGTCCTACGATACTCATGTCACCCAGCAGCACGTTGATAAACTGCGGCAGTTCATCGATGTTCGTCTTACGCATGATGTTTCCCCAGCGTGTCTTGCGCGGGTCATCCTTGGTCGCCTGCAGTGTGTCGGCCTGTGCGTTCACCTTCATGCTACGGAACTTGTAACAATAAAACTCCTTGTCGTTCAGTCCGTTTCGTTTCTGCTTGAAGAACACAGGGCCCGGCATGGTTATTTTCGTCACAATGGTCACGATTACCAGAATGATAGGGAAGAACGTACACAGGAACAGCAGTGAGAACACGATGTCGAACGTCCGTTTCAGAATCTTGTTTCCGGTCTTGCTCAGCGGGTCCGGTCGCAGGCTCAGGAAAGGCACATTACCCAGCATGTTGAAGTACACGCGGTTGTGCAGGTAGTTATAAATATTCGGCACACTGTAAAAATGCACCAGATGGTTCTCGCAGTAATTAATCAGCGAACGGATAATCACATGTTCCTTTGAAGGCAGACAGCAGAACAGATAATGCGTATTTCCGTTCTTTTCCAGATATTCTTCTACCTCCTGAGGCTGTCCCAGGTACGGACATTCCTGTGGAAATTCCGGATTAGGCTGGAAGTCGAAATATCCGTTTACACGGTATCCTGCCCAACTTTGACTTGCCAGTTCGTGATACAACTCTCGATTGTTCTCCGAACTACCAACCAATACTACGTACCGTATATTTCCTCCTCTAGAACGATATTTTTTCAACCCCCATCTCATGGTAATACGGAAGATAGCCAGACAGAGGAATAACAATATCAGAAAGGTTAGGTAAAAATAAGAGAAAGAGTCCATAAAATCCCCGAGTCGGAGTATTACCCCTGACAGTATGCCAAAGAAAACCGTACTTCTCAGTACCCTTCCCAGGATTTGATAGGAGTAAACCTTTCGTCGGTAAAGCACTACGCCAATTTGCATGGCCGAAACAAAATAGCACAACATCACCGTCAGGATAACTTGTAAATGTGGTGCTTTCAGAATTTGATGCCACGGTGTATTTTCCGTAGCAAGAAACAATACATAAAACAACGCCCCAGTGATAAGTGTTTCACAAGTTACAATAAATAAACTGGACCATCCGTTGTATGTATCATACTTTGTTCTCATAACTATTTAAATTTAAGAATGTGTTTCGTAAATTAATGATATATTTTTTCCCTTCTAAATTTCTATCTAAGTTTTATAGTTTGCTTAGAATTTTGTCAGTTCCAGTCGGGCGTAATCCGATTGTAAGGTCATTTTCTTTCCGTTGCAGTATTCGATATCGAAAACGGTTTCCTGTTGATTTCCGATACCAAAGTGTTTCAGCTTTTCTACTGGAGCATCCTGTCCGTTATCACCAGTAGATTTTCTCACTTTAAAATCTTTTACCACAAGCTGTGTTTCCCCGTTGCGGTATTCCGTACGTCCTATATAAGCTCCATATCCTTTTGAGCCGTTTTTTTCGGCCACCTCCGTCACCATGCGGGTAATGCTGTAATACAGTCTTTCACATTCCACGGTTTCCCCTGTTTCCGTCACAGTGAATCGTTCCAGTATCCAAAACCCCTCCACGTTACTGTTTATCGGTGCTTTTTTACATCCGGCTGCACCGGCAAGCAGTCCGGCAGCCGTAATGAGCATATATATCCATTTTTTCATTTTCCCAGTCCTCCTGTTTTTCTAAGTGTAATCATGCCTCCCGTGCTGTTTCCCAGGTAATTCCCCCGGTCCACTCCCAGTGTGGCGCTCAGGCTCCATCCCTTGGCCCATTGCGGTATATAAGTCACCTCGGCCATGCTGCTGAACTGCTTCCGCATCTTGTCTAGCGGGTAAGCATATGAGCCCCAGTGACGGGCATACGAAGCCATGATTCTCCATTTCCATTCCTCCGTCGGATTTCCGGATAGGCCCACATGTTGCGCTTTCATTCGGTTACTTTTGAAGCGGATTCTTACGTCTTTGTTATAAATCGGTCCTGCCAGCAGCGGATTGCCGATGCCCTGTCCGTAGTGCTGCCAGGCCTGATAGATATAGTGGTTATAATAATCATCCCCACCGCTCATCTGCAAGTCCGAGAAAGAGCCCCAGAAACCGTCATACAGAATCGGTCCCGATGAGTCCTTTGTGCTGATCCCTTCCCATAACACGGCCGATACCCACTTGTTTTTAGGCAGATACAGCTCGATGCCCAGCTGTCCGTCCTTCCAGCGTCCGTATTCCCAGAACATCTGCGAGTGATCTTCGAAATAATGATCCAGCGTAGCCCTAACCTTCCAGTCGCCGAAGTAATAATTCAGTGCGAAGTTCCAGCTTCCCAGCATGTTTCCTTCCACGTTCACCTGTTCTCCTTCCGGAGTATCGTCTCCGCCGGCAGTAGGGAACAAAGCATGCCAGTACGCTTTCAGTCCGTCGGGCATGTCAATGGTCTGTTCAGATTCCCCGTTGGCCAGCTTCTTGTACTGGTCGCCTCCGAACTGTGTGGCCATATACAGGCCGAATTCAAATTCCAGGGGCAGCTTCTCCTTGTTTCCCAGGCGGAACATCAGCGACTTGCTGTGATACATCACCTTTTTGGCAAATAGCTGGTTGGCAGCAGTGAAATCCTCCTGCCAGCTACCGTCTGTAAACATTCCGTAAGCCAGATGCCCTTTGAAAGCCAGCCAGTTTCGTGTGCCCGGTATAGCCAGGTAATTCTTAATTTCCCCTCTGATTTGCGGAATTGGCCGCATGTTCGGTCCTTCCGCCATCCATCCGCTGGTCAGTTCACTGTTTTTCTCCAGTGGGAATCCCATTCTTTCCTTACTTCCTATGCTGAGTGTCAACATTTTCCATGAAAAGTCCGCATACGCTTGTTGAATCCAGAAGTCCGACGTCTGTTTTACGCCTCCTGCCAGGTCCAGTCCGGCATCAATACGCCATCCTCTGTTCAACTTCTTGTTCCATTCTATTCCCGCCCTCAGGTATCCGCTGTTCGGCTTTTCACTTTCCATTCCAAACCGGTTCGCCGTCAGCCAGAGTGGGGCATACGTTCCCGTCGATGCAGTGGCAGTAGCTTCTACCCGATAGTGGAATTCTTGTGGATTTTCTTGAGCCGCAGCAGGAATTGTCAGGGCCATAAATAACAATGATTTCAATAAACTCATGTTCGCAAACATTCACTAATAAATATTTATTGCAAAGATAGAAAGAACTCGCAAAAAAACGGCAAAATTTGGATAAATAAAGTAAGTGTTTGGTATTGAGGAGAGTTAAGCCAAATTCTTCTATACCTTTCCAAATCGCTAAAATGCAGGATAATGAAAGGTTAAGAGAAAGATTTGCTACTTATCCGTTACCTTTTTTAGCCCCGGATAATCCGGCAAAATAACGCTTGACCACCTGCGGTTTTACCGTTCACCATGCAAAGAACCCTATATTTTGCCCGTAAAGATAACCGTTTTTTTCCGTTTTTCATGGAAATACAGGTTATGTTACCGGCATCCGGGGTTTTATTCTTTGTTCCGCTATAATTTTCATAACTGTAAATAGCTATATATCAAGTAATTTTGCAACATAAAAAAAATAGAGTTATGAAACAGACGGATGTAACGGTTACGTTCTACCTCAAAAAGAGCGAAATGAATGACGAGGGACATTGCCCGGTCATGGCGAAACTTGTTGTCGGCAAATTTTCAGAAGCGGCTTTTAGTGCGAAAATGTCCGTACCCGCTGCACTGTGGGCATCCGGACGTGCCACGGGTAAAAGTAACGCCGCGCGGGAAATCAACCGGCAACTGGACGATTTGCGAGCTTCAGCCATTTCCATTTATGCCGAACTGTCAGCCACCCGTGAGAATGTAACGGCTGAAGAAATAAGGAATCTGTTGTTGGGGACAGCTTTCGGGCAGGAAACCCTGTTGGGTTATTTCCGGACGTTCATCGAACATTTCGAAAAACGTGTCGGCGTGAACCGGGAAAAGGGAACAGCGCAATCTTACCGCTATGCTTGTAACTGTGTGGCCGCTTTCATCCAGGAGAAATACAAGTTGTCGGATGTTCCTTTCACGGCCCTGAACCGTTCATTCATCGACAACTATGACCTCTACCTACGCACGGAGCGCCGCTTTGCCCTGGGAACTATCGTGTTGCTTGTCACACGGTTGAACACGATTGTCGGGGAAGCCATCGCGGAAGGGATTATCACTGCCGACCCGTTCGCGGGTTATGAAGCCGAACATCCCGAGCGGGAACAGAAATACCTTACCGCCGTGGAGTTACAACGGCTGATGACCACACCCCTGCACGACCCGAAACTCTACCATATCCGCGACCTGTTCCTCTTCTCCTGCTACACGGGTATCCCTTACGGGGACATGTGCCGCCTGACGACGGAGGATCTGGAAGTGGCCGAGGACGGTGAGGTATGGATCAAGACCGCCCGCAAGAAGACGAAAATCGACTATGAAGTGCCGTTGCTCGACATACCGTTGCTCATCCTCGACAAGTACCGGGATATGGCCCCGGAAGGAAAACTGCTGCCGATGTACAGCAACAACGAACTCAACCGGACACTGAAACGTATTGCCGCCATTTGCGGAATTGAACGGAAGCTCGTCTTTCACTGCGGACGCCATACCTACGCCACCGAGATCACGCTTTCGCATGGTGTCCCGCTTGAAACCGTCAGTAAAATGCTGGGGCATAGCCGCATTTCCACGACGCAGATTTACGCCAGTGCGCCCAGAATGGTCGCTTAATAAATACTTCTTTAGCAAGAAGTTAGGATTGGGTTCGATATAGTCCTATCGTCAATCAGTTTATCCAAAAGGGAAACCCGATGGAGAGTGTAGCATACTGATTAAAGCTCCAAGTCCACTAATAGTCAGGTGGCGACTGAGGGGCAAGACGAAAAGACATACATAAGGATGAAGCCTTGATTGGTTGAATGATAGTTCAGTGGTACCAAATCTTGCAACAACGGAAGACTATTATACATACGTTGTTTCATAGTACTCTGCCTATTTTGTGCGTTAGTGCAGAGCATAAAGAACCGACTATGACACAGCCGCAATAAGCGGACAAGAACGAAAGTCGCATCCGACAGTATGTCGTGCTAATAGTTATTAAGAGAACTAACTGGGGATTACCTAAGTCGGAACGCTGGAACAAACAGCTATAAAGAAAGCTTTTGAATATCCGATATGGTAACGGAACTTCCGTAGTAGTCTGAGCAAGGGAAAGCCTTGTACATGGCGAAGGGAAGTAGTCTGTAACTTTAATACAAACAACGGAAAACGTGAGAGACGTATGAGAAATCCAGAGCAAGTATTAAACATTTTAGCTGGACACAGCAATGAGCCCGAGTATAAATACGAAAGGCTTTACCGTATTCTATTCAATGAACAGATGTTCTTTGTCGCCTACCAACGTATGTATGCAAAGCCGGGCAACATGACACCCGGCACAGATGGCAAAACTGAGGATGAAATGAGCATTGATAGGATAAACAAACTCATAGAGAGTATAAAGGATGAGACTTATAGTCCCAATCCTGCAAAGAGAACTTACATTCCGAAAAAGAATGGGAAGATGCGTCCGCTAGGAATACCGTCTTTTGAAGACAAATTGGTTCAAGAGGTAGTAAGAATGGTGCTTGAAGCCATATATGAGGGACACTTTGAGTGGACATCGCACGGTTTCAGACCAAACCGAAGCTGCCACACAGCACTGAAAAGTCTACAAAACAATTTCAACGGTGCAAAATGGTTCATTGAGGGAGATATAAAAGGCTTCTTTGACAACATAGACCATAATGTGCTGATAGAAATAATGAAAGGCAGAATAGCAGACGACAGATTTCTTCGTCTGATACGGAAATTCCTCAATGCAGGGTACATGGAAGAGTGGCAATTCAACAAGACTTATTCAGGGACACCGCAAGGTGGTATCATAAGCCCTATTTTGGCAAACATATACCTAGACAAGTTCGATAAGTACATGGATGAATATGCCAACAAATTCAATAAAGGGACAGCAAGAAGCCGCAACAAGGATATTTGCAAACTCAACAGCAGAGTACACTACCTAAAACGTAGGATAAATGAAGTAGAGGATGTAAACGTAAGAACAAGGATGGTAGAAGAACTGCACGAAAAGCAGAAGCTGATACTTACAATGCCAAGTGGCAATGATATGGATGTAAACTTTCGCAGGTTGAAATACGTGCGCTATGCCGATGATTTCCTTATCGGAGTTATCGGAACGAAAAACGAATGTGAGACAATCAAAGCTGACATCACTAAGTTTATGCAGGAAAAGTTAAGGCTGGAGATGTCACAGGAAAAGACTTTGATTACAAATGCACAAGACAGCGCAAAATTTTTGGGTTACGAAATATATGTCCGTAAAGACTATGCCACAAAGAGAAACAGTAACGGAACAGTGCGCAGATACTTCAACGGGAATGTGATACTACACGTTTCAAGAGAAGTAATCAAGAACAAGCTGCTCAGCCTCGAAGCCATGAAAGTTGTCACCAAACACGGCAAGGAAACATGGGTGTCAAAAGGCAGGACTTATATGATTGACAATGAAGCGCACGAGATTGTATCTCAGTTTAATACCGAAATACGAGGGTTCTACAACTATTACTCAATAGCAAACAATGCATCGGCTTTGGGACGCTCTTTCGGCTGTATTATGAAGTTCTCCATGTACAAAACTCTTGCTCAAAAGCTGAATATGTCAGTGAGAAAAGTCATTGAAAGATACCGCAAGGACAATCTCTTTGCAGTGCCTTTTGTAAACAAGGGAGGAGAAACCAAGTACAGGGTATTCTATAATGAGGGATATGCCCGCAAAACGGATTGTGAAACAGCCCCAAGTGACAATCTGCCGTACATGTTCAAAACGCCATCGTTGAGTCTGATAGAAAGGCTTACAACAAAAACGTGCGAACTATGTGGCAAGCACGGAGAAGTGGTAATGCACCATGTCCGCACACTCAAAGAGTTAAAAGGTAAAAATGACTGGGAACGCAAAATGCTCTACATGCACAGAAAGACTTTGGTTGTATGTGCGGAGTGTAACGCAAAAATCCAGAGATGTGTCAAGTAAGATGATGTTACAGATGGAGAGCCGTATACATGGAGACGTGTAAGTACGGTTCGGGGGCAGGCAAACGAAAACCTACCGCTGTAAAGCGGAAAGGCGTTGTTTGCCGAGCCTACAGATAACCAAAGAGAAGCTCAATCAGGACATGGAGAACCTTGCCGCAAGATTGAACGGCGTCGAGGAATTTGCAGGTTGCACCATCTAAAAAGAAAAGCCATGAAACGTGACACAATCATC
Source organism: Phocaeicola plebeius DSM 17135 (assembly GCF_000187895.1). Lineage (GTDB taxonomy): Bacteria > Bacteroidota > Bacteroidia > Bacteroidales > Bacteroidaceae > Phocaeicola > Phocaeicola plebeius. The sequence goes on from NZ_DS990134.1 coordinate 339,857, forward strand.
ATCGAGGACAAGGCAGTCAGCGTAACCGGTAACGACGTGTGGATGACCGCCACCGAAATAGCCGGATTGTTCCATACGACCGTCCCGGCAGTGAACGCCGCCATCAGAGCCGTCCGCAAGTCGGACGTGCTGAACGACTACGAGGTGTGCCGCTACATGCAGCTTGAAAACGGGCTGCACGCGGACGTGTACGCCCTTGAAATCATCATCCCGGTCGCTTTCAGGGTGAATACCTACAACACCCACCTGTTCCGCACATGGCTGGTGGGAAAGGCACTCTCACAAGAGAAACGGCAGACATACGTGATGTTCATACAGAACGGAAAAGCCGGGTATTGCTGATTGCACATACCCCATAAGACAAGTAAACGGGTAGCACCACAAAAGGTGTCACCCGTTTACTTTTTCATGAAACCGCCTCACTCCAGCGGCTTGCGGTAGTTCGCTTCCAGTACCCCGCGCAGCCCCGTTTCCGGGTAAAGCACCTTCCCTCCCAAAAGTATGAAGGGCAACACGCGGTTGTTGCGGTATTCCTGCAAGGTGCGCCGGCTCACACGGAGCAGTTCCGACACCTCGCCGTCCGTCAGGTAACGTTCCCCGTCCAGCGGAGGACGGTAGCTTTCCAGAAATGCGGACAGCCATTTCGAGCCTTTGCGCATATCCTGCACCACAGAGGCTATCGGCTCGTCTTCCATCGTAAAAACATCGTTGTTCTCGTTCATCATAACTTCGGATTCAGTGGGTGAATAAATCAAATCATCTGCCGTGCGGATAGAGCGTGCCGACAAGCGGTATCAGCCGCTTCACCTCCTCTGGCTTGTAATAGAACCTGCGGTTTATCTGCGAGTAGCCGATAAGCCGCCTGTCACGCAGCGTCTGCAACGTGCGCGGGCTTATTCTCAACTGCCCGCAGACCTCCTCGCCCGTGAGCCATCTTTCCATGCGCCCCGTGTCGCTTTTGCGCCTCAGGGCGGCGACCTTCTCCGAGAGTGCGCCGAATGCCGCCACCATCATCTCGAAAGTCTTTTTCTCGATAGATACTATTTCCATATTCATGTCATTTAGAGTTTGCCGCAAAGGTAACGAAACGGCATACAAGACGTATCGTTTTCCGCTGAAAGGCTGCCTGTTGCGCCGTTTGACCGGGTTACGGAGCCATCTTCCGCAAAAATCTTACGTGAGTCACGTAGTGAGTTGTTAAAGCCCCTTTTGTTTATTGCCGAATTTTGTCGCAGAAACAAAAAGAAAGGACTGAACATGAAAGTGATAACAATGGAAAGTTCCGCCTACAAGGAGATGATGGCGCAGATTGCGAACATCGCAGGGTACATCCGCGAGGCAAGGGACGAGAAGAAACGGAAGCGGGAAACCGAAGACAAGCTGCTTGACACGGCACAGGCGGCGAAGATGCTCAACGTGAGCAAGCGCACCATGCAGCGTATGCGCACCGACCACCGTATCGAGTATGTGGTGGTACGCGGAAGCTGCCGCTACCGCCTTTCCGAGATACTGCGGCTATTGGAGGACAACACAGTAAGGAACGAGGAAGGGACAATAGACACCCTGTTCCACAACCACACGCTGCGCACGGGCGGCAAACCAAAAGGAAGGAGGACATAGGTCATGGAACTGCTCACACGAAACAACTTCGAGGGCTGGATGCAGAAGCTGATGGAACGGCTCGACCGTCAGGACGAACTGCTGCTGGCGATGAAGGCTGAGGGGAAACAGCCCACTATCACGGAAAGCATCCGCCTTTTCGACAATCAGGATTTGTGCATGTTGCTCCAGATAAGCAAACGCACCCTCCAACGCTACCGCAGCGTAGGCGCATTGCCCTACAAGACGCTGGGCAAGAAGACCTATTACAGCGAGGAGGACGTGCTGACATTCCTTTCCAACCATATCAAGGACTTCAAAAAGGAAGATATAGCCTTCTACAAGGCTCGTATCCATAATTTCTTTCATAAATAACCCATTAAAACATTTTTCAGATGGCAAAGAAAAAAGACGAAAAGGACGTGCTGGTAGTCCGTGACGAGAAGACAGGCGAGATCAGCGTGGTAGCCGGGCTGAACGCGGACGGCACACCCAAGCGCACCCCCGCAAAAGCGGAGAACGCGCAGAGTTTCCTGCAATTCGACCGACATGGCGACGTGCTGGACAACTTCTTCAAGAACTTCTTCCGGCAGTGCAAGGAACCCAGCCGCTTCGGTTTCTACCGCATTGCGGCAGACCAAGCTGAAAATCTCTTAGAGGTGATGAAGCAACTGCTGAAAGACCCCGAAGCGAACAAGGAGCTGCTCGCCCCTCACAAGGTGGACACCTCCGACTATGAGAAGAAGGTGCAGGAAGAGATGGCAGCACAACAGACAGAGAAACAAGAACCTCAAAAACAGGAGAACATGGAACAACGGAAAGAACAGCAACAGGACAAATCCGAACAGATGCAGGGCAAACGTGGCTACCAGCCCATCGACGAGAGTAAAATCAACTGGCAGGAGCTGGAGGACAGATGGGGCGTAAAGCGGGACAACCTTGAAAAGTCCGGCGACCTTACGAAGATGCTCAACTATGGCAAGTCCGACTTGGTAAAGGTCAAACCGACCTTCGGCGGCGAATCATTCGAGCTGGACGCCCGCCTCTCCTTCAAGAAGGACGGTGAGGGAAACATCAGCCTCGTGCCGCACTTCATCCGCAAGGAGCAGAAGCTGGATGAGTACAAGGAACACAAATTCTCCGACAATGACCGGAAGAACCTCCGCGAAACGGGCAATCTCGGTAGGGTCGTGGACATTGTGGACAGGGAAACGGGCGAGATCATCCCCTCCTACATCAGCATCGACCGCAAGACGAATGAAATCACGGACATTCCGGCAAGCAGGGTGCGCATCCCGGAGCGCATCGGCAAGACGGAAATCACCACGCAGGAGCGGGACATGCTCCGCGCCGGACTGCCCGTACGCGACAAGCTCATCGAGCGCAACGACGGCAGAAAGTTCGTCACCACCCTGCAAGTGAACGTGGAGCAGCGCGGCGTGGAGTTCGTGCCGGGAACCGGCAAGTCGCCCCGTACCGCACAGACACAGGAAACCAAAGGCGACACATCGAAAAGTCAGGCGCAGGGCGGGGAAAATGCCGCACAGACCAAGAAGGAGCAACGCCGCAACACGTGGACGAACGAGGACGGCAGCATCCGCCCCATCAGCAAATGGAGCGGCGTGAGCTTCACCGACCAGCAGAAAGCCGACTATGTGGCGGGTAAAGCCGTGAAGCTGGAGAACGTGACCGACAAGCAGGGCTTCCATGCCACGATGTATATCAAGTTCAACCCGGAGAAGGGACGCCCGTACCGCTACGACACGAACCCTGACAATGCACAGCAGGTTGCTCCGTCCAACGAGAGCCGCACGCAGGTGGCGGTGAACAACGATGGCAAGACCAACGAGGCTACAAAGAATCTGAGAGAGCCGTTGCAGAAAGGTCAGACCAACCCGAAGGACGCCCGCCAGCAACAGCAGCAGGAGAAGCCGCAGAAGAAAACGGGCAAGGGCATGAAAATGTAATCCCGTGTCCGCCACTGAATCCAAAATAAAATCCAAAGTATCAACAAAAAAGAAGAAGACATGAAGACAATCATTGCAGAAAAGCCCTCCGTGGCACGTGAAATCGCCCGCATCGTGGGCGCGACAAAGAGAGAGGAAGGATATTTCGAGGGAGGCGGTTATGCCGTGACATGGGCATTCGGACACCTCGTTCAGCTTGCCATGCCCGACGGCTACGGCGTGCGCGGATTTGTCCGTGACAACCTCCCGATTATTCCCGACACATTCACGCTCGTCCCCCGTCAGGTCAGGACGGAGAAAGGTTACAAGCCCGACAGCGGCGTGGTGTCGCAGATAAAAGTCATCAAAAGACTGTTCGACACAAGCGAACATATCATCGTGGCGACCGATGCCGGACGCGAGGGAGAGCTTATCTTCCGCTACCTCTACCACTATACGGGTTGCACCACTCCTTTCGTGCGCCTGTGGATCAGCTCTCTCACCGACAAAGCTATCCGCGAGGGACTGCGGAAACTCGAAGACGGCAGCAAATACGACAACCTCTACCTCGCCGCCAAAGCGCGGAGCGAATCCGACTGGCTCGTGGGCATCAACGGCACACAGGCGTTATCCATCGCCGCCGGACACGGCACGTATTCCGTGGGGCGGGTGCAGACACCAACGTTGGCTATGGTATGTGAACGCTACTGGGAGAACCGCCGCTTTACGTCCGAAGCATTCTGGCAGCTCCATATCGCAACGGACGGTTGCGACGGCGAAGTCGTGAAATTCTCATCCTCCGAGAAATGGAAAGAGAAAGAACCGGCGATGGAACTATATAATAAGGTAAAGGCGGCAGGTTGCGCCACTGTCACGAAAGCCGAGCGCAAGGAGAAGACGGAGGAAACTCCCTTGCTCTACGACCTGACCACGCTCCAGAAAGAAGCCAACGCCAAGCACGGCTTCACGGCGGAACAGACGCTTGAAATCGCGCAGAAACTCTACGAAAAGAAGTTGATAACCTATCCGAGAACGGGAAGCCGCTACATCCCCGAAGACGTGTTTGCCGAAATTCCCAAACTGCTCGCTTTCATCGGCACACAGCCCGAATGGAAAGACAAGGTGCGGGCAAAAGCCGCCCCGACACGCCGCAGCGTGGACGACGGCAAGGTGACAGACCACCATGCCCTGCTCGTCACGGGTGAGAAACCGCTCTTCCTCTCCAAAGAGGACAATACCATCTATCAGATGATTGCCGGGCGCATGGTCGAGGCATTCTCTGAGAAATGCGTCAAGGATGTGACCACTGTCACGGCGGAATGTGCCGGAGTGGAGTTTACCGTAAAAGGCAGCGTCGTGAAGCAAACCGGATGGCGTGCCGTCTATGGCGAGGAAAAAGAGGAAATTACCATCCCCGGCTGGCAGGAAGGCGACACGCTGACACCGAAAGGCTCGTCCATTACCGAAGGAAAGACCAAACCCAAGCCGCTGCATACCGAAGCCACCCTGCTCTCGGCAATGGAAACGGCGGGCAAGGAAATTGAGGACGACGCACTGCGGCAGGCGATGAAGGACTGTGGCATCGGTACTCCCGCCACACGCGCCTCCATCATCGAAACGCTTTTCAAGCGCGGTTACATGGAACGCTGCAAGAAGTCGCTTGTTCCCACCGAAAAAGGACTTGCCCTCAATTCCGTCGTCAAGACGATGCGCATCGCCGATGTTGCCATGACGGGCGAATGGGAAAAGGAGCTGGCGCGTATCGAGCGCGGGGAACTGTCCGACGACACCTTCCGCAAGGAGATAGAGGCGTACACACGTGAGATAACCTCCGAACTGATCTCGTGCGACAAGCTCTTCGGCAGCCGTGACTCCGGCTGCGCGTGTCCCAAGTGTGGCACGGGCAGGATGCGGTTCTACGGCAAGGTGGTACGCTGCGACAACACGGAGTGCGGACTGCCCGTGTTCCGGCTGAAAGCGGGACGCACCCTGTCCGACGATGAAATCAAAGACCTGCTCACCGAAGGGCATACCAAGCTGCTCAAAGGGTTCAAGAGCAAACAGGGCAAGAGTTTCGATGCTGTTGTCGCCTTTGACGGGGAATATAACACGACTTTTGTGTTCCCGGAGGCTAAAAAGGACAAGAAATTTTCAGGACGGAAGAAATAGTATTAACTTTGCCACTTGTTCAGAGTAATGAATTGTTCTTCGATACCGGATTACACTCATACTTTGGATTTAGTGGTGGCACTCGGAGGGATACCGAGTGCCTTTTTCTTCCTTTTTCCAACCGATTATCCCGTTAATTATCAATCCGCTAAATCCAAAGTAATGAACAACAAGAAGAAAAACGAGGGTCAGACCGACTTTTCCTATTACGGTCTGTACCTGCTGGACTATCTCCGCACGAACAAGTTTGAACAGGCTGACGACACCGCTTTCATACGGGAACGGGCCGACCGTGCCGCCGAAACGTATGAGAGGGCACGGCTTGAAGGCTATCCCGCCGATGGTGCGCAGGAACTGGCGATGGACACGCTGCTGCGCGGGCTGCATTATTCCCGTTACGCCATCCTCCGCGAAGTCGTGGAAAACGAGTTTGCCGATGAAGTGCCGGAAGAGAAGCGTGAAGCCTTTGTCCTGAAACTGCTGCCGCTTGTCGGCAACGTGTTCTCCGTCTATGACCTCTCGGATGACAATTTCGCCCTGTCTTCCGATTACGACCTGCTCTACACGGAGCTGACGGGAGCAACCGTCCTTTACTTAGACGAATATGGCGTTTAACCGCAAACAGAAACTGCGGGACAACATCGAGGCGATACGGACGGCATTCATCCTTGACAGGGAAAATAGGACAGCGACAACCGAAGAGCGTGCCATACTTCAAAGGTACTGCGGTTTCGGCGGTCTGAAATGTATCCTCAACCCTGCAAAGGAACTGACGGATGCCGTCCGGTGGGCGAAATCCGACCTCGAACTGTTCGCCCCGACGGTGGAGCTGCACAGGCTTATCCGTGAGAACAGCAAGGACGAAACAGAGTACAAGCGGTTTGTGGATTCGCTGAAAGCGTCCGTGCTGACCGCTTTCTACACCCCCAAAGAGATAACCGACACCATCGCGGACGTGCTGGCAGATTACAGCGTCCGCCCCGCCCGTATGCTCGAACCGTCGGCAGGTGTCGGCGTGTTCGTGGATTCCATGCTGCGGCACAGCCCCAATGCGGATGTGATGGCTTTCGAGAAGGATCTGCTCACGGGTACAATCTTGAGGCATCTCTATCCCGACCAGAAAATGCGCACCTGCGGTTTTGAGAAAATCGAAAGACCGTTCAACAATTATTTCGACTTGGCGGTGTCCAACATTCCGTTCGGTGACATTGCCGTGTTCGACGCGGAGTTTCAGCGGAGCGACTCTTTCGGCAGACGCTCCGCCCAGAAAACCATCCACAACTATTTCTTTCTCAAAGGACTGGATGCCGTGCGTGACGGCGGTATCGTGGCGTTCATCACCTCGCAAGGGGTATTGAATAGCACCAAGACCTCCGTGCGTAACGAGCTGTTCAGTCAGGCCAATCTGGTATCCGCGATACGCCTGCCCAACAACCTGTTCACGGACAACGCGGGCACGGAGGTGGGCAGTGACCTGATTGTCCTGCAAAAGAACCTCAGCAAGAAGGAAATGTCGCAGGACGAGCGGCTGATGACCGTGATACAGACGGACACGAAAACCGCCCTGACCGACAACGCCTATTTCATCCACCACCCGGAACGCATCGTGCATACGATGGCGAAACTTGACACAGACCCCTACGGGAAGCCCGCTATGGTTTATCTGCACGAGGGCAAGGCAGCAGGCATCGCCGGGGATTTGCGCCGTATGCTCGACGAGGATTTCCATTACAGGCTTGCCATGCGCTTGTATTCGGGTTCAATCCGGCAGGCAGGAACGGAAGAAAAAGTTGCCGTTCAAAATAAAGTAGAGCGTCCTGCCATAAAATTGGAAACAGTATCCTCGGCGCAGACGGTGGAAACTCCGACAGAAAAGCCGCAACCCGCAGATGAAAAGCCGGAGATAGAACCGCGCCCGCAATATTCCGCAGGCGTGCAGCTCACCCTGCTTGACCTCTGGGGGATGACGGAAGAGGTCAGCCAACCGAAAACCTCCAAAAAGAAAAAGACGGTGAAAAAGGCAGTTACGGCAAAGTCCACTCCGCCCAAACCGAAAGTCACGGTTACACCGACAGCTCCAACTGCAAAACCCGCAATGGAGAATAAGGAGGTGAAAGCGGAGAACACCGCCAAGCCTGCCGACCCGGACGACATCTATGCCACACTGGACTGGGATACCAATCCTCCCATCAACGGTTTCTATGAAATGATGATGGGTTTGACGCCGGAGCGTAGGAAAGAACTTCGGGAACTGGCAAGGCAGCATAACGAGAAACAAGTGGCGGAAAAGACGGAAGTGAAAGCCGTGCCGGAAACTTCCCGTGAGCAGCCACGACAGGAGGAAACACAGCCGGAGGCAGTCGCCGCACCTGCCGTTACAGATACCCCATCGGAAGCGGTGGGGACTTTCCTTTTCCCCGACATCGAAGCGGAAAAGCCGAAGGAGGAAGTCGTGGACCTTTCTCCGCGTGCCTACCACCGCACGCCGGAGATGCACCTGCGCGAAGGGTCGCTGGTGGCTGACCGGGGGCGTCATAACATCGGCTACCTGAAAGACATCACGCCATACGGGGCGACATTCCAGCCGCTCGACCTGAAAGGATACCAGAAGGAAAAGGCGTTGTTGTATGTGTCGCTGCGTGACGCCTACGAGCGTCTGTACCGTTATGAATCGCTCCGGCGCGAGGCAAATGTTCCGTGGCGAGAGCATCTGAATACCTGTTACGATGAGTTTGTCATGCGCTACGGCAACCTCAACGCCAAGCAGAACGTGAAGTTAGTGATGATGGATGCGGGCGGGCGCGACATCCTTTCGCTGGAACGGATGGAAAACGGAAAGTTCGTCAAGGCGGACATCTTCGAGCATCCTGTTTCCTTCGCGGTGGAGAGCCATGCCAACGTAGGCTCTCCCGAAGAAGCCCTGTCTGCGTCGCTCAACAAATATGGTACGGTCAATCTCGACTATATGCGGGAGATAACCGACAGCACGGCGGAGGATTTGCTCACTGCCCTGCAAGGGCGCATCTACTACAATCCGCTCGTGACCGGTTACGAAATCAAAGACCGTTTCATCGCCGGAAATGTCATAGAGAAAGCGGAACGCATAGAGGCATGGATGGGTGACAATCCCGAAAATGAGCGTATGCCGGAGGTGAAGCAGGCGTTGGAGGCTCTGAAAGATGCCGAGCCGCAGCGCATCGCCTTCGAGGATCTGGACTTCAATTTCGGGGAACGCTGGATTCCGACGGGTGTCTATGCCGCCTACATGAGCCGGCTGTTCGACACGGAGGTGAAAATCGCCTATTCCGCAAGCATGGACGAGTTTTCGGTGGTGTGCGGCTACCGCACCATGAAAATCACGGACGAGTTTCTGGTGAAGGGGTATTACCGGAACTATGACGGTATGCACCTCCTAAAACACGCCCTGCACAACACCTGCCCTGACATGATGAAGTCCATCGGCAAGGACGAGCATGGCAACGACATCAAGATGCGCGACAGCGAGGGAATACAACTCGCCAACGCCAAGATTGACGAGATACGAAACGGCTTCTCCGAATGGCTCGAAGAGCAGTCGCCGCAGTTCAAGGAGCGGCTTGTGACGATGTATAACCGCAAGTTCAACTGTTTCGTGCGCCCGCGCTACGACGGCTCCCATCAGACCTTTCCCGACCTCAACCTGAAAGGGCTGGCAAGCCGGGGTATCAAGAGCGTCTATCCCTCACAGATGGATTGCGTCTGGATGTTGAAACAGAACGGCGGCGGAATTTGCGACCACGAGGTGGGAACCGGTAAGACGCTGATAATGTGCATCGCCGCGCATGAGATGAAGCGTCTGAATTTGGCACACAAGCCGATGATTATCGGGCTGAAAGCCAACGTTGCGGAGATTGCAGCCACCTATCAGGCGGCATATCCCAACGCACGTATTCTGTACGCTTCGGAGAAGGACTTTTCGACCGCCAACCGTGTGCGCTTCTTCAATAATATAAAGAACAACGACTACGATTGCGTCATCATGTCGCACGACCAGTTCGGCAAGATACCGCAGTCGCCGGAATTGCAGCAGCGCATCCTGCAAGCAGAGCTTGACACGGTGGAGGAAAACCTCGAAGTGCTACGGCAGCAGGGAAAGAACGTGTCGCGGGCGATGCTGAAAGGATTGGAGAAGCGCAAGCACAACCTTGAAGCGAAGCTGGAGAAGGTGGAACACGCCATAAAGTCACGCACGGACGACGTGGTGGATTTCAAGCAGATGGGCATCGACCACATCTTCATAGATGAGAGCCACCAGTTCAAGAATCTGACTTTCAACACGCGCCACGACCGTGTGGCGGGATTGGGAAACAGCGAGGGAAGCCAGAAGGCACTTAACATGCTCTTTGCCATACGCACCATACAGGAGCGCACAGGAAAAGACTTGGGTGCGACCTTCCTCTCCGGCACGACTATCAGCAACTCACTGACTGAATTGTACCTGCTGTTCAAGTACCTGCGCCCGAAGGAGCTGGAACGGCAGGACATAAGGTGTTTCGACGCTTGGGCGGCGATATTTGCCAAGAAGACGACGGATTTTGAATTTAACGTGACGAACAATGTGGTCCAGAAGGAGCGTTTCCGCTACTTCATCAAAGTGCCGGAGCTTGCCGCCTTCTATAATGAAATCACGGACTACCGCACGGCGGAGGATGTGGGCGTTGACCGTCCTGCCAAGAACGAGATACTGCACCATATACCGCCCACGCCGGAACAGGAGGACTTCATACAGAAACTGATGCAGTTCGCCAAGACGGGCGATGCCACCTTGTTGGGCAGGCTGCCGCTTTCGGAAACGGAAGAAAAGGCGAAGATGCTCATCGCCACGGACTATGCCCGGAAAATGGCACTCGACATGCGCATGATAGACCCGAATTACGAAGATCATCCCGACAACAAAGCGAGTCACTGTGCCAAGATGATCGCGGAGTATTATCAAAAATACGACGCCCAGAAAGGCACGCAGTTCGTTTTCTCTGATTTGGGGACATACCAGCCGGGCGACGGGTGGAACGTCTATTCGGAAATCAAGCGCAAACTGACGGAGGACTACGGTATACCGCCAAGCGAGGTGCGCTTCATTCAGGAGTGCAAGACCGACAAGGCGCGGAAGGCGGTGATAGACGCCATGAACGCCGGGACGGTGCGTGTGCTGTTCGGCTCTACCTCTATGCTCGGAACGGGTGTGAACGCCCAGAAACGGTGTGTGGCTATCCATCATCTCGATACGCCGTGGCGACCGTCCGACTTGCAACAGCGTGACGGACGCGGAGTTAGGGCAGGTAATGAGATTGCCAAACATTTCGCCGGGAACAACGTGGATGTAATCATCTACGCGGTGGAGAAGTCACTGGACAGCTACAAGTTCAACCTCCTGCACTGCAAGCAGACTTTCATAAGCCAGCTCAAAAGCGGTGCGATGGGTGCGCGTACCATCGACGAGGGGGCAATGGACGAAAAATCGGGCATGAATTTCTCGGAATACATGGCGTTGCTCTCCGGCAATACCGACCTGTTGGACAAGGCGAAACTGGAAAAGCGGATCGCATCGCTCGAAGGGGAACGCAAGTCGTTCAACAAGGGCAAGCGTGATTCGGAGTTCAAGCTGGAGTCAAAGACCGGCGAGTTGCGCAACAACACGGCTTTCATAGATGCCATGACGGAGGACTGGAACCGCTTCCTGTCGGTGGTGCAGACCGACAAGGAGGGCAACCGCCTTAATATAATAAAGGTGGACGGAGTGGATTCCGCCGATGAGAAGGTCATCGGAAAGCGTTTGCAGGAGATAGCCAAGAATGCCACGACCGGAGGGTTGTACACGCAGGTCGGTGAACTTTACGGTTTTCCGATAAAGGTGGTGAGCGAAAGGATACTCAAAGAGGGATTGGAGTTCACCGACAACCGCTTCGTGGTCGAGGGGAACTACAAGTACACCTACAACAACGGGCATCTGGCGATGGCTGACCCGTTGGCCGCCGCCCGCAACTTCCTCAACGCGATGGAGAGGATACCCTCCATCATCGACCAGTACAAGGCGAAGAACGAGGTGCTGGAGATGGAGATACCGCAGTTACAGGAGATAGCGGGTAAGGTGTGGAAGAAGGAGGACGAGCTGAAGCAGTTGAAGTCCGAACTTGCCGCCCTTGACCGAAAAATTCAGCTGGAGCTTGCGCCACCCACGCCCGAAGTCGCAGAAAAGGAGAATGAAGGGCAACAGCTCAAGCCGGAAGCGGAAGATGTGAGGAACAGGCAGGCGCAATATCCCGAAAATGCACCGCCGCAGATACGCAGTCCGGCGGATAGTATCGTTGCCAACCATGTCATAATCGGGCGTCCGGGACTGTATGCCAAGGAGGAAACCCGGTCCAAAGGATTGAAAATATAACCTAAGGAATTTTATCTGAAGTATTAATAAGGGCTATCCCAAAAGGTCTAAAAGTAAATTTTATCCTTTCTGCAAGTATCTATAGGATGGCAACTGCATTTTTTTCTTTTTGGGCAGCCCTTATTAAAATTTATTCTTATTTTAGGTTATATACATTCATGTCCATTTATGTAAAAAATTCCTGCTGACCTTGTTTATGTCTTGTCAGTCACCATTTGCAAAACCATATTTGACCCTCAAAGAGGCTGAATTTGATAAGTAACTTGCTACATACTCATAATAAGGAGCTAAATAGAACACGAATGGGAAATACACAAATGCTAAACTAAAGAAGATATTGGCCAAAATAAACGCTATACCGAGAGAGAAACTTGATTTTTCAACTTCCTAAAACGGTGTTGTTCAAACATTTCTACTTATTTGTACTTGCCAGTTGAACCTACGCTTCCCTAATAAAATGTCTATGGTAAAAAGTTAAAAAATCCTCCCACTTTTGTTAGATATATTTTTTTGTGTAATTTTGTAATCGTTATGCGGCAGTAATAATATACATATTAATACGAGTTAGTAATCCTGTAGTTCTCATATGCTACGAGGAGGTATTAAAAGGTGCGTTTCGACAATGCATCTACTGTAGTATATTATTGCTTAATCCAAATGAATATTATAAATTTAGGAATTCTTGCTCACATTGATGCAGGAAAAACTTCCGTAACCGAGAATCTGCTGTTTGCCAGTGGAGCAACGGAAAAGTGCGGCCGTGTGGATAATGGTGACACCATAACGGACTCTATGGATATAGAGAAACGTAGAGGAATTACTGTCCGGGCTTCTACGACATCTATTATCTGGAATGGAGTGAAATGCAATATCATTGACACTCCGGGACACATGGATTTTATTGCGGAAGTGGAGCGGACATTCAAAATGCTTGATGGAGCAGTCCTCATCTTATCCGCAAAGGAAGGCATACAAGCGCAGACAAAGTTGCTGTTCAGTACTTTACAAAAGCTGCAAATCCCGACAATTATATTTATCAATAAGATTGACCGTGCCGGTGTGAATTTGGAGCGTTTGTATATGGATATAAAAACAAATCTGTCGCAAGATGTCCTGTTTATGCAAACTGTTGTCGATGGATCGGTTTATCCGGTTTGCTCCCAAACATATATAAAGGAAGAATACAAAGAATTTGTATGCAACCATGACGACGATATATTAGAACGATATTTGGCGGATAGCGAAATTTCACCGGCTGATTATTGGAATACGATAATCGCTCTTGTGGCAAAAGCCAAAGTCTATCCGGTGCTACATGGATCAGCAATGTTCAATATCGGTATCAATGAGTTGTTGGACGCCATTTCTTCTTTTATACTTCCTCCGGCATCAGTCTCAAACAGACTTTCAGCTTATCTCTATAAGATAGAGCATGACCCCAAAGGGCATAAAAGAAGTTTTCTTAAAATAATTGACGGAAGTCTGAGACTTCGAGACGTTGTAAGAATCAACGATTCGGAAAAATTCATCAAGATTAAAAATCTAAAGACTATTTATCAGGGCAGAGAGATAAATGTTGATGAAGTGGGTGCCAATGATATCGCGATTGTAGAAGATATAGAAGATTTTCGAATCGGAGATTATTTAGGTGCTAAACCTTGTTTGATTCAAGGATTATCTCATCAGCATCCCGCTCTCAAATCCTCCGTCCGGCCAAATAAGCCCGAAGAGAGAAGCAAGGTGATATCCGCTCTGAATACATTGTGGATTGAAGACCCGTCTTTGTCCTTTTCCATAAACTCATATAGTGATGAATTGGAAATCTCGTTATATGGTTTGACCCAAAAGGAAATCATACAGACATTGCTGGAAGAACGATTTTCCGTAAAGGTCCATTTTGATGAGATCAAGACTATCTACAAAGAACGACCTATAAAAAAGGTCAATAAGATTATTCAGATCGAAGTACCACCCAACCCTTACTGGGCCACAATAGGGCTGACTCTTGAACCCTTACCGTTAGGGGCAGGGTTGCAAATCGAAAGTGACATCTCCTATGGTTATCTGAACCATTCTTTTCAAAATGCCGTTTTTGAAGGGATTCGTATGTCTTGCCAATCTGGTTTACATGGATGGGAAGTGACAGATCTGAAAGTAACTTTTACTCAAGCCGAGTATTATAGCCCGGTAAGTACACCTGCTGATTTCAGACAGCTGACCCCTTATGTCTTCAGGCTGGCTTTGCAACAGTCAGGTGTGGACATTCTCGAACCGATGCTCTGTTTTGAGTTGCAGATACCCCAAGTAGCGAGTTCCAAAGCTATTACAGATTTGCAAAAACTGATGTCTGAGATTGAAGACATCAGTTGTAATAATGAGTGGTGTCATATTAAAGGGAAAGTTCCATTAAATACAAGTAAAGACTATGCCTCAGAAGTAAGTTCGTACACTAAGGGCTTAGGCATTTTTATGGTTAAGCCATGTGGGTATCAAATAACAAAAGACGGTTATTCTGATAATATCCGCATGAACGAAAAAGATAAACTTTTATTCATGTTCCAAAAATCAATGTCATTAAAATAATGGAGCGGTCAGGAAATTTCTATAAGGCAATACGGTTGGGATATATACTTATCTCCATTCTTATCGGATGTATGGCATATAATAGCCTCTATGAATGGCAGGAGATAGAAGCATTAGAACTTGGCAATAAAAAAATAGACGAGCTCCGAAAAGAAATAAACAATATCAATATTCAAATGATAAAATTTTCTCTATTGGGTGAAACAATACTGGAATGGAACGATAAAGATATCGAGCATTACCATGCACGGCGTATGGCAATGGACAGTATGCTCTGCCGTTTCAAGGCCACCTATCCAGCAGAGCGCATCGATAGTGTGCGCAGTCTTTTAGAGGATAAGGAACGACAGATGTTCCAGATAGTCCGGTTAATGGATGAACAACAATCTATTAACAAGAAGATAGCCAATCAAATTCCGGTTATTGTACAGAAAAGTGTGCAGGAACAGTCCAAAAAGCCAAAACGAAAAGGTTTCTTAGGCATATTCGGCAAAAAAAAGGAAGTAACTCCAGCAGTATCAACCACTATCCTTCATTCGGTCAATAGAAACGTAATCAGCGAACAGAAAGTGCAGGATCGCCAATTGTCGGAACAAGCCGACAGCCTTGCAGCTCGTAATGCAGAACTTAACAGACAACTGCAAGAATTGATTTGCCAAATAGAAGAAAAGGTACAAACCGAACTGCAAAGCCGGGAAAACGAAATAGTTGCCATGCGTGAAAAGTCATTTATGCAAGTAGGCGGTTTAATGGGATTCGTTCTTCTATTGTTGTTAATTTCCTACATCATCATACATCGTGATGCAAAAAGCATTAAACAATACAAGCACAAGACAACTGATTTGATAAGGCAACTGGAACAATCCGTACAACGGAACGAGGCACTGATAACGTCAAGGAAGAAGGCGGTACATACTATCACCCATGAACTGCGCACACCGCTGACAGCAATAACAGGCTATGCCGGACTGATACGGAAAGAACAGTGTGAGGATAAGTCCGGGCAGTATATCCAAAACATACTGCAATCCTCCGACCGTATGCGGGATATGCTTAACACTTTGCTTGACTTCTTCCGCCTGGACAACGGCAAGGAACAGCCCCGTCTGTCACCCTGCCGGATTTCAGCAATCACGCACACACTTGAAACGGAGTTCATGCCTGTTGCCGTGAACAAAGGGCTGTCCTTGTCCGTGAAGACTGGACACGATGCCATTGTATTGACCGACAAAGAGCGAATAATACAAATCGGGAATAACCTGCTGTCAAACGCTGTCAAGTTCACAGAAGAAGGCGGTGTTTCTTTGATTACTGAATATGATAATGGAGTTCTGACACTGGTCGTTGAAGATACAGGTACAGGCATGACAGAAGAGGAACAGAAACAAGCGTTCGGTGCGTTTGAACGTCTATCAAATGCCGCCGCAAAGGAGGGTTTCGGGCTTGGGCTTGCCATAATGCGTAATATTGTGTCGATGCTTGGCGGAACAATCCGTTTAGACAGCAAGAAAGGGAAAGGCAGTCGTTTCACAGTTGAAATTTCTATGCAGGAAGCTGAAGAACAGCTTGGATATACAAGCAATACACCTGTTTATCATAACAATAAATTCCATGATGTTGTCGCCATTGACAATGATGAGGTATTACTTCTGATGCTGAAAGAGATGTATTCCCAAGAAGGAATACACTGCGACACTTGCACCGATGCTGCGGCACTGATGGAAATGATACGCCAGAAAGAATACAGCCTGTTGCTGACAGACTTGAATATGCCCGATATAAACGGTTTCGAATTGCTGGAACTGTTGCGTTCGTCCAACGTGGGCAATTCACCAACAATCCCGGTGGTTGTGGCAACCGCTTCGGGCAGTTGTAACAAAGGGGAACTATTGGCAAAAGGCTTTGCCGGATGCCTGTTCAAACCGTTCTCCATATCGGAACTGATGGAGGTTTCCGACAGGTGTGCCATAAAAGCGACACCGGACGGGAAACCGGACTTTTCCGCCTTATTGTCCTATGGCAATGAAGCCGTCATGCTGGAAAAGTTGATAACTGAAACAGAAAAGGAAATGCAGGCGGTACGGGATGCAGCAAAAGAAAAAGACCTGCAAAAGCTGGATTCCCTGATCCACCACCTGCGCAGTTCGTGGGAGGTGCTCCGTGCCGACCAACCGCTGAATGTACTTTACGGATTGCTTCGTGGCGATGCTCTCCCGGATGGTGAAGCGTTAAGCCATGCCGTGACTGCCGTGCTGGATAAGGGAGTGGAAATAATACGGTTGGCAGAAGAGGAAAGGAGAAAATACGAAGATGAATAAGACAAAAATAATTGTGGTGGAAGACAACATCGTGTATTGCGAATATGTCTGCAATATGCTGTCACGGGAGGGCTACCGCAATATGAAGGCTTACCACCTCTCAACCGCGAAGAAACATCTGCAACAGGCAACAGATAATGATATCGTGGTTGCCGACCTGCGTCTGCCTGACGGCAGTGGCATAGACCTTTTGTGCTGGATGCGAAAGGAGGGAAAGATGCAGCCCTTCATCATTATGACCGACTACGCCGAAGTTAATACCGCCGTGGAAAGCATGAAACTCGGCTCGATAGACTATATTCCCAAACAGCTTGTGGAGGATAAACTTGTCCCCCTGATCCGTTCCATACTGAAAGAACGTCAGGCAGGACAACGCCGTATGCCTATATTCGCCCGTGAAGGTTCCGCCTTTCAGAAAATCATGCACCGCATAAGGCTGGTAGCCGCCACCGATATGAGCGTGATGATATTTGGTGAGAACGGCACGGGCAAGGAGCATATTGCCCACCTGTTGCATGACAAGAGCAAACGTGCAGGCAAGCCATTTGTGGCGGTGGACTGCGGTTCACTCTCCAAAGAGCTTGCACCGTCGGCTTTCTTCGGACACGTCAAAGGTGCATTTACAGGTGCGGACAATGCCAAGAAAGGATATTTCCATGAGGCGGAAGGCGGCACGTTGTTTCTGGACGAGGTAGGAAACCTCGCGTTGGAAACCCAACAGATGTTGCTCCGTGCCATACAGGAGAGGCGGTATCGCCCGGTCGGAGACAAGGCAGACCGGAATTTCAATGTCCGCATCATCGCTGCTACCAATGAAGATTTGGAGGTATCGGTGAATGAAAAGCGTTTTCGGCAGGATCTTCTGTACCGCCTGCACGACTTCGGGATAACCGTTCCTCCGTTGCGTGACTGTCAAGAAGACATTATGCCGCTGGCAGAGTTCTTCCGTGATATGGCAAACAGAGAGCTGGAGTGTAGCGTGAGCGGGTTCAGTTCCGAAGCACGTAAAGCGTTGCTGACACACGCATGGCCGGGCAACGTGCGGGAACTTCGGCAGAAAGTTATGGGTGCTGTATTGCAGGCGCAGGAAGGTGTTGTCATGAAAGAGCATCTGGAACTTGCCGTGACGAAACCGACCTCTACTGTCAGCTTCGCCTTGCGCAATGACGCGGAGGATAAGGAGCGGATATTGCGTGCGTTGAAACAGGCAAACGGCAACCGGAGTGTCGCCGCAGAACTGCTCGGCATAGGCAGGACAACACTATACAGCAAACTTGAAGAGTATGGACTTAAATATAAATTCAAGCAATCATAGCCCGTAATTCACTGAATTTGGCTATCTTTGCATAACATTTGAGAAAAACGGCGATTGGCAGGAGCTTTTCGCCGCCAACATATAGGATAAGACCGCAAGGCGTTTCAAGCGAAAATCTGGTAAATTGGAACTACGGAGACGATTGCGTGATGCTTATGCTATGCTTACGCATAGCGTGCATTCACGTACTCTCCGTAAAGGCTTTACCAGAGCCATCGCTTGAAGGTAGTGTGAATTGCACGCTACTTTTTTACCCTTGCCTAACGAAAGGAAACGATTATGGGTAAAGTTCAGATTCTCGCCGTACTGACGATGGACGGATGTCTTTCTTCAGAGTTATATGATAAAGCACATCAGGATTTGTGCCTTGACCGTTGCGGTCTTGATGAAATCAGGAAGAAAGCCTTTTACCGTGTGACACCGGACTATTCCATTTCAATGCTGCACGAATGGAGAAAAGACTGCACAAACATCCGTTACCTCGCGGAAGCCACACCGGACACGGCAGACTATATAAACGGACTGCTGCGGATGCACGCTGTGGATGAAATCATACTATACACCGTTCCTTTCATATCCGGAAGCGGACGACATTTTTTTAAGTCGGCTCTGCCAGAGCAACACTGGACGCTTTCCTCTTTGAAAAGCTATCCCAACGGTGTATGTCGCATTATCTATATCCTTGATAAAAAAGCAAGATAGCCAAAATGTGCGGCAAGCATACATTTCTATTTTCAGGAATAGAATAAATGTTCCGATTACAAACAATTTAAGTCGGAGATAATTTGTCCTTGTGAAAAAATACTGAATTTTATACCTCTGAAATCCAGCACTTTGTAAAATTGAGTGTTCGATTTTTTATTTTCTGCCGCGTTTTTTGCCAATTATATTCATGTGCGCACGCAGAAAACAAAGTGTAATTTTCAAAATTGACAGAACCATGAATTATTTCTTGCTGGCGGAAACCGACTTTTTCCGCCTGATAAACGAAGCCGGCGACTGCAATATGGAAACGGCATACACGGCTTTCGCCACCCAAGTGATCGAACTGTGCAACGGCGGCATGGACATGAACCTTACCGTCATCGCGCTTGCCTACATCGAAATCGAGTTGCAGCACCATCCCGTACGTAATCTGTCAGAAGAAAAAAGAGAGATTGCCGCCTACGTCAGCAAGGCTCTGTCTTTCGTAAGAAAGATGCAGAAATTCCTTGCCACGCCCCAAGTGCCACCACTAATATCCGCCAACAACGCAACAGAAACCACCGCCAGCCTTCTTCAATGGACGGGCAATGCCATCGACCTCGTGGAACTTATCTACGGCATAGACGTGATGGGCTGCATCAACAACGGCAATATGCCGCTCAAACAGCTCGCCCCACTTCTCTATAAGATATTCGGGGTTGATTCTAAAGACTGCTACCGCTTCTACACTGATATCAAACGCCGGAAGAACGAAAGCCGCACCTATTTCATTGACAGGATGCAGGAAAAACTGAACGAGAGAATGTTGCGTGATGAGGAGTTGGAGCGGATGAGAAAATAAAAAAATATCCATTACATATGAGAAGACAGGAATACTCGTATCCTGTCTTTTTATTTTCATTTAATTATATATTAATTAGCACAATATATGTGAGTTTTTCATTCCTATAAGGACAAATTTCAGAAACGTATGTCTGGTAAATTATTGAGTCATCATAGTATGAACATATATCATTACTAAAAACAATGAAACAACTTCCATAAGATTGTGGTTGTAAAAATCGCCATTTAATAGCCCGTTTTTTTTGTAAAATTCGCCAATTAAAAAAATATGATTATCTTTGCATTATATTTTATAAGGTATGGAAACAGTAAATAGAATACTTCAAGAGAAGATTACAGCACGAATCGCGCCCAATAAAGCAGTACTGATTTTTGGTGCTCGCCGTGTTGGTAAAACGGTAATGATGCGTAAAATTGTGGACAACTATTCAGGTAGGACGATGATGCTCAACGGCGAAGACTACGACACATTAGCACTATTGGAGAATCGCTCAATAGCCAATTATCGGCATTTATTGGATGGTATTGATTTGCTGGCTATTGATGAGGCACAGAACATACCACAAATCGGTAGTATTCTGAAGTTGATAGTTGATGAAATACCGGGAATAAGTGTCTTGGCAAGTGGTTCTTCGTCATTCGATTTGCTGAATAAGACTGGTGAACCGTTGGTCGGCCGCAGTACGCAATTTCTCCTTACACCATTCTCGCAACGGGAAATCGCACAGACGGAAACGGCACTTGAAACCCGCCAGAACCTCGAAGCGCGCTTGATTTACGGTTCCTATCCCGAAGTAGTAATGATGGAGAACTATGAACGTAAAACAGACTACCTACGTGATATTGTCGGTGCATACCTGCTTAAAGATATCTTAGCAATTGACGGCTTAAAAAATTCGAGCAAGATGCGCGATCTACTGCGATTGATAGCTTTTCAGTTGGGCAGCGAAGTTTCTTACGAAGAGTTAGGTAAACAACTCGGCATGAGCAAGACGACCGTTGAAAAATACCTCGACCTATTGGAAAAGGTCTTCGTTATCTATCGTCTGGGGGCTTATTCGCGTAACCTACGCAAGGAGGTTACAAAAGCTGGCAAGTGGTACTTCTACGACAACGGCATTCGCAATGCCATTATCGGGGCTTTCTCACCGCTGGCCATTCGGCAGGATGTCGGTGCGCTGTGGGAGAACTACATCATCGGAGAGCGGCGCAAAGCGAACTTCAATGAGGGACTGCACAGGGAGTTCTATTTCTGGCGCACCTACGACAAACAGGAAATCGACCTGATTGAGGAGAGTGCCGACAGTCTTACCGCCTTGGAGTTCAAGTGGGGAAATAAAATGCCGGCCGCACCGAAAGCCTTCCAAGAAGCCTATCCCTATGCCGAGTTTCATGTGGTAAATCGGGAGAATTATTTGGAGTTCGTATAATCAATAAATTACGTATATGGAAACAAAACTACAATCCAAACAGCAATATCCGCGGTTTATCCAAAATAAACCGTGTGGTATTGACAAATTCGATGGAGGTTCGCAAGAAAGGTTGGCAAAAACTATTGCTCGCCATTTTTGTCAGAATGATTCATTGGATGAGGAATGTACTTTACCTCGAATTATCGGCATCGAAGGTATTTGGGGATCTGGAAAATCCAACGTGGTTAAAATGTTGGAACGTGAATTATCAGACGACTATTACTTTTTTGAGTATGACGCATGGGGACATCAAGAGGACTTGCAACGCCGCTCTATATTGGAATTGCTTACAAGCAAACTTATTGATGATGGTATCCTATCTGGAAATGCAACAATAAAAGTCAAAGGTGGAGGTACGAAAACCGTATCATGGTCTGAAAAGCTGAAATATTTATTAGCCCGTAAAACGGAGACCGTAACCGAAAAATATCCCCTTATCAGTAATGGTATGGTTGCGGCATTTTTGGTTGCAGTTTTAACTCCGATATTTACATTTATTGCGTATGCAGTAAAACCTACACCCACAACATGGTGGTTTTCTTTATTGTCTATTATCATAGCTGCACTGCCAGTTCTTATTGCATTGTGCGTTTGGAAATGGGCATATAGCAAAGATCATAAATATGGATGGAGTTATATGTTAGCTATTTATCAAGATAAAGTCGAAAAGGACGTTTGCTATGAGACTTTGAGCGAAGACGAACCAACGGTTTACGAGTTCAAAACATGGATGCAAGACATTTCTGATTTTATCAAGGAAAAAGGACAACGTAAATTAGTCCTTGTTTTTGACAACATGGATCGTCTCCCCGCTGAAAAAGTAAAAGAATTATGGTCTTCTATCCATACGTTCTTCGCCGATAGCGGTTTTGAAAATGTTTGGGCTGTTATTCCTTTCGATGAAACACATTTAGCTTGTGCATTCGGAGATGAGACCGACGAACAAACGAAACAACTGACCAAGTATTTTATCAATAAAACTTTCCCTATTGTTTATCGTGTTGCTCCTCCTGTTATTACCGACTATCGAAGTATATTCAACAAACTGTTTGTTGAAGCATTTGGAGAAACAGAAAATGAAGCGAAAGAAACTATAAATCGGATATTCAGATTGGTAAATCCTAATGCCAATGTTAGGGAAATTATATCATATATCAATGAGATGGTCGCTCTTAAACAAGAGTGGTGTAACGAAATTTTGATGATAAACATAGCATTGTTCTGTTTGAAGAAGACGGATATTCTGGCAAATCCAGTAGAACAAATATTGTCCGGCGACTATCTGAATGGCATTCAAACAATAATTAACAATGATCTGCAAACACAACGCGAAATTGCAGCTTTGGTATATGGTGTCGATGTTGAAGATGCTCGACAAATTCCATTGAAAAAATATATTGAAGGCTGCATCAACGGAGAAGAAGACCACGACATAAATCAATATGCAGAGACTAATAAACAATTTGACACTGTATTAGAAGAAGTTATACAATGTATGGACAATGCGCTTATCGATAAGATTATACATTGTTTGCATAAATTAACTCGAAAGAGCGATGTTATTCTGCGTGTATGGCAAAGAATAGCACAATTGAAATTAAAAGAATCCATAGAGAAGCAGGTGTTCCCTGTCGAATACCAAGAACTGCTGTTGCATTTAGACACGGAAAGCCAAAACCATGTGATTGCTCAATTATATAAGAAGATAGTTCGGTTCAATGACTTCAATGGCGGCGACTATTTCAAAACGTTAGATGCAATAGACAGGTTTATTGCGCAAAATAAGTTGGCGTGCGATTTTACGTCATTGATTGAAGCAAAAACAGTCAAGCCAAATACATTTATCGATTATATTCAAGCTGCAAATGCAACAGATGCTGCCTATCGGGATAACGCGACAACTAAAGCATATAAATATTATCAAGTAGCAACAAATTCGGAGGCGCTCGATAATTATTTGGCAAACTTACTACCCGATAATTTCGACCATGCAGATATTGTAAAAACGTTAAAAGATAATTCTACCTATACGTTTCCAACGCTTTTGCAAGCGATCACGAATTGCATTGATGAACAGAATGTAAATAAAGATAATATAGGGGCTATATTTACAACCTATCGTTTATTGGCATCTGACGAAGAAAGACCTTTACCTGTAACGTTAGATTCAACCTACATAAATCAGTTGCATTCTGAATTAGAAACTGATGGCCGAAACATTAAAGAGTCTGGATATTACGATTTAGTCGCCATGCAATTGGCACATGGTCATTCCGTTTCCTTAATAGAGGGTGGAGATATAAAATATGTTGCAGAACTCATGGACTATTATGTGGATCATGGAGACTTATTAGTAAATAGTGTGGGATGGAATATACCGCTATTAAATGAAACACTACAATACATGGTAAATCATAAACTTGGCTATAAATTATTGCTCTCAGACATATTGCCCCAATTTGAAGATATTAAGAACAGAATAGGTGTAACGGATGAGGTATTTATCGAGCATTTAGCAGAGTGGAATACCGATTTGGATAAGTATATCACTAAGAACAATATTAAAGATGTAATTCCTGACGCATCTTTTTACGATTTGACCACTAAAATAAGCAATGTCCTGACCGATCATATCAATAAAATAGCGTTCGAAGCGTTGTCTGAAATAAGTGTTGATACATTATACGCCCAAAGAACAGCACATACATCATATTATTGGTTTGTCGCAATAAAACATTTACTGGCTAAAATCAAATCCTTGCCAGATAACTTGACTGAATTTGGCAAAAAGATTCTGATGGATATTGCTTCTGGAACTCAAAGTTTGAATCCTTTCCCTAATTGTTTCAAGAATATAGTTGAAAGATTGGATAAACGAAAAATTAAATCGACAGTTACCGATATAAGAAATGATTTCTGCATCGGTAAAAAGACTATCAATGCAATAAAGTTTCAATTTTTCGAAACATGGCTTAGATCGCATGGTAATTTGAAAAGTCAAGCTGGAGACGTTATTGATAAAATAGTGAAACCTGTAATTTCCGATGGGGCATGCCGTTCATTGATTCTGCAAAACAAAGATTTTTATATGGATTTAATAAATACAGCAGGGGATGATGCTTATGAATTGAAAAAGAGTCTCCGAAACCTCATACAAAAAGATTCAGATCCGCAATTGGTTAAATTTGTCAATTCGATAGATTCAGTACCTGAGGTTGAAACCGCGTAAGTATTTGTCTAACAAGTCCGAATTTTACGATTTTACCCGTCAGAACTGAAGTGCCCCCCAAAAAAATTGTATCCAACTTTTGGGGGTCACTTCAAACTTCGATAGGGATAATTTTCAATTTTGGGGACTTGTTAGACAGTCTCATTATCTGGTAGCAGTTTACACAGCACCGGATCGTTTTTGATACGCTCCAGTTCCTCCTGCACAATCTGCTTCACCTCTTCCTTGATGCGCCGGTAGTTCGCCTGCACCGTTTCCTTCATGCGGTCGTTGCCGTCCTCGTCCGTGAAGTTTGTAATGACGGGAATTTTCTTGTAGGCACTTTCTTCCCGTTTCACCTTTTCGGCATCCACCACAATCTCGCAATGAAAAATCTTCTGCTCGATACGCTCGTTGAAGTTGTCGGATACAGAACCGACAAACATTCCCTGCGTAAGCCCGGAAATCTTACTCGGTGGAATGAGCGCGTCCATCTGCGTGTTGATGGAGGTGGAAACATCCTGCCGGTTGATGGAGATGGACTGCCGTTTCTGCAACACCTTACCGAACCGCTCGGAGAGCGTCTTGGCTGTTTCCCCCACCACCTGACCGGAGAAAATATTGCCGACAGTGTTCATCACCACTTTCGCCTCTTTGTCCCCGTAGTCACGCACTAACTGGCTGAAATCCTGAAAGCCCAGACACACGGCAACCTTGTTGCTTCGGGCGGTAGCTATAAGATTGTCCAACCCTTTGAAGTATATTGTGGGCAACTCGTCGATGATGACCGATGACTTCAGCATCCCCTTCTTGTTGATGAGCTTCACGATACGGGAATTATACAGACCGAGTGCCGCACCGTAGATATTCTGACGGTCGGGATTGTTACCCACGCAGAGGATTTTCGGCTCTTCGGGATTGTTGATGTCCAGCGTAAACTCGCTGTCTGACATCACCCAGTAGAGCTGCGGTGAAATCATCCTCGAAAGCGGGATTTTTGCCGACGCTATCTGACCCATGAGCTGCTCCGCAGCCCCTCCAAGCCACGCATCCATGAACGGCGAAAGGTAGTTCTCCAGCTCCGGATAAGAGGTCAGTATCGGAAATATATCCTCGTAACGGCGGTTCAGAAACTCGATAGCATGGGGAAACGTGCAAAACTTCCCGTTCTGATAGATTTTGAGATACCAGATAATACTGGCAAACAGAATGATAGGTGACTCCACGAAGAAGTCGCCCTGCTTTTGCACATCGGGTAAGTCAAGGGCATTGCTGCCCCCTTCTCCCCTAAGAACCGTACATGAGAGTTTCCCCTCATACGGCTCAAGCAACTCAATATTTCTATTTGTTGTTAGAAATCGGCTCATACTTTCAACATTTTCGTTTATTTCGCTTGTAGCAGTTGTTGTGGACAAGTTGCCGTACAATCGAACCACCAACAGATATTTCGTTGACGTTCCATGCTTTTGTACAATCTATTTCCTTGCCACATAACGGACAAATCCGGTTCTGCTTGTTCCATAAATATAAGAGAGACTTACGTCCCTTGAGAGATTCCAGCATTTGTTGCTCCTTTCGCTGAAAGAAATAATCATCGTATTCCGGGTCGAAAGGGTTTGCCTCACCTTTGATTTGCTTGTACGGAGTATAATGTATATCCGACAACCTTTTAAGGGTCAGGTAGTTCACTTTCTTGCTCTTGGTTTCATATTTCCATGCAAACGTCCATTTACGCCCCCGAATTTCATGCCAATATTTGTCTGCAACCCAAGACTTGCGTTTCTTTGGATGGCGACGTAAAGCCCATTTCTTCGTGAGATTGTAAATGTGATTGTCACAACCATGAAAAGCATCGGTTGATGCACCATATCGGTAATAGTTGCCCCAACCTGTGATTACAGGATTAAGCATTCGTATCAGCGATTCCTGCTTACACATTTTATGTCCTTTAACGATGTCACCGATTTTTGCCCTGAAGCGTTTCTGTGCATCTTTGGACGGGGATGTGTATAGCCTTTTGCCAAACTTCCTCACATTGAAACCTAAGAAATCAAAACCGTCGTATATGTTCGTAATGGTAGTTTTCTCTTCGGATAAGGTTAGCCCTCTTTCTTTGAGAAATTCTATCACGATAGGTTTGACTTCGTTTTCCAATAGCTCCTTTTCTCGACCTGTGATTATAAAGTCATCCGCATAACGAATAAGGTTTACCTTGTAGTGGAATGTCTTATTGTTGCGCCATAATCTTTTGAATCTTTCAGCCAAGAGTGGTTGAAGTCCGTCAAGTGCTATATTTGCAAGTGTCGGTGATATGATACCTCCTTGTGGTGTACCCTCTTCTGTCGGGAATAGTTTGCCATTGAATACAGCTCCACATTTCAGCCATTTTCTGAGTATCGTCTTATCCATAGGGATATGATTAAGAAGCCAGTCGTGGCTGATATGGTCGAAGCAGCCTTTAATGTCTCCCTCCAAAATCCATTCGGGAGAATGCTGGCGGTTTAGAACCGTATCAATCTGACGGATAGCGTCCATTGTCCTGCGTCTCTTGCGGAAACCATAAGAAAAGCGGTCGCCTGTCGTTTCGGCTATCGGTTCCAATGCCATGAGATATAATGCCTGCATCGCCCTGTCTTTCATTGTCGGTATTCCCAGCGGTCGGAGTTTACCGTTCTTTTTCTTGATGTGAACCCTACGAAGCGGCTGCGGATTGTAACCACGACGTTTCAGTTCACCGATTGCTTTGTACTTGCGCTTGGGAGAATCCCAAAGCTGTTTATCTACTCCAGACGTTTTCTTCCCTTTGTTGGAAGTAACCCTCTTTACCGCCAATGCCTTGGCGTAAAAAGAGTGGGTCAGCATCCACTGCAAGGCTTTCACCTTGTTATGTCTGCCTTCCTTTTGAGCCTTTACAATACGCGCTTGTAGCTTTCGGACATAGGCTTCACACTTGGACCAGTCCATTCCGTCCCAAGTTAGATTCCTACTATCAGCAGGCGCACACGATGTTTTAGTTTCGTTCATTTGCTTTCCTCCTTTTGAAAGTTCTAAAAGTTATCTTGTAAAGAGTTACCATATACGGAAGTCTGCCCACTTTCGTGTCGGATGATGTCACCAATAACAACCCGTGATGTTGATTCAATCCGTATCCACCCCATTACAGGGTGGCATTCGCTTTTTCCGTTATCTCATACCTGCACCCCATTCGGCTTGCCTTGCGGTTCGCTTACTCGCATTCTTACGAGAGAGATACAGGCTTGCCCTGTTCCACGTAATTGACAAACGGATAGTTTAGGTTCTGCCAAGTCCGCCGGCAGTGCTGTGTCCGTGTAACCCCAACATGGGCAAGGGTTATCCGACTGCTTACCTTTTGGTGAGAGCTAAAGTATCTTGCGCTCCTTCAAACCTTACGACGGCTAAAGTCAGTTCACTTACGTTAACCATGCTATCCAGCCTCGCCACTCAACGGTATGATACTAACCGCCCTTGACATTCCCTCACGGTTCAGTCTTGTCCTTTCGGAAAGTGTACTTTGTCCTATAAGCTTGGCACAACCCATCACTGGAGATGCACCTTATAGTAGGCTACCGCTGACGGAACAGCGGGTTAAATCATGCAATTAATATTACTGTCTAATAATCAATTACGTGACTTTACAGGTCACACCCACGTTTTATTGAGGTTGAGCATTATTGTGTAGGCACTCTCATAGGCATCCGTAATATCTTCCATAAAATCCGGGTGAATGGGATTGCACCGATGAGAGCGTCGCGGGTCGTCGAAGTTGATCACATAGAACTTCGGCTTTACCTTGTAGCCGTCCGGGTGGTTCAGCAAATGGTTGTAGGCAATAGTAGATAGGTCGGGATACTTGAAATCGTAGATGTATTGACTAAAGCCCTTTTCAATCTGTTGCTTGATAAAATTGTTTACCACGGCATAGGACTTGCCGCTGCCCGGCGTACCCAACACGATGGACGCACGGAAGGGATTAACTACATTGATCCAACCGTTGTTCCAGCGTTTCCTGTAATAGAAACGTGTCGGCAGATTGACCGAATACTCGCTTTCGATAAGCCTCGTTTCCTGCATGAAACTCTCGTTCTCGTTGTTGAAAACATCCTCCATCAAATTGTGTTTCAACAGGCGGCTCATCCACAGACCACCCATCAACAGGCAGACATAGCCCGTTCCAATGGTAAGGACATACAGTCCCGTCACCGCTTCAAGCGGCAGCGGCAGGGGCAGCAACCACCAGTTCAGGAAAAACAGCACGAACCCGACGGCAAATGCTGTCCAGATTCTCCCCCAAGTGATTTTCTCACCCTTGACACCCTTCGTACCCAGACAGGACAAGGCAAGCAAAAGGACGGAAAACAGCTTCGTGTAGAGAATGGAATGGAACAGCCCCGCCGTGCGGTCGAAGTTCAGAAGGATTTTGTCCACCACGCCGATGTTCACGCCCCACAGCCGGATGGCTTCGTAGCAGAACCAGTACACGTTCATGACCACTAAAATGATACTCACGGCACGCAGAAAATCCATGATTTTCGCCAATGCCCTCAAATCGTCTTCTTGTTGTGACATACATTGATTTTTTAATTGTTGATACTCTGATTACATACCCAAGCCCTTGCGTTTTTTCTTCTTTTTGCGCTTCATCGCCCGGATGAAAGCCTCTTCCTCGGCATCTACCGCCGGACCTTCGGGAGTGAGCAAGCCCATACCGCCCGATATATCTTCACTGTCGTAGGCGGTCTGCCCGTGTGCCTTGTCCGCAGCATCCACAGGGATGGATAGCGGTATCGGCGGTTGTCCGGCGTATGGCAGGGTGAAGTGTTCCTGCAAGGCATTCGCCGAAAGCTCCTTACCCATGCGCGAACCGTTCAGCACGCATCCCGTGCGGTGGTCGATGAAGGTAGCCCCATAGATGCGCCCTTCCTCTGTGTAGCGCAGTACGGTGTCGATGCCCTTCTCTTTGAGTTGGGATACAAATTTGTCCTTGTCATAAGTGCCTTGCAGCACGGAAAGGACGGTGCGTTTCGTCATGTCTGCCAGTTTCCTATCCTTGATTTCCGATTTGGAACGGACAAACTTCTTCTGTACGGCTTCATAGCCTGCGGACTTCCCGAAAAGCGAGGATTTGAACGGGTTGCCCACCTTGTTACCCTTGTCGTCCGTGACGGAATAGACCAGCCCGTGATACTCCCGTCCGCGCACGTTGCCCCTCGCTTCCTCCACCGTCATATTATATAAGGAAAGGAGCGCACGGTATTCGCCCATCGTCTGGAAACGGTACTGCCCATTCAGAGCCTTCACGGTGTTGCCTACCTGCTTCTTCACATCACCTGCCGATGCGGCCACCTTGCGCAACGGATTATCCAATCTCTGATTTTTACGTTCTGCCGGATGCAATCCGTACTTCTGTTCCAGTTCCCTGCGGATACGGTCGCTGCGGCGGTAGAGAAAATCCCGGTTGAGCCTTTTCCCGTTCTCGTCCACGTTGACCGTCACGATGTGCAGGTGGTGGCGGTCGATGTCCTCGTGCTTGAATACAAGATAAGGCTGGTTTCCGAAACCGAGTTTTTCCAGATACTCGCGGGCGATATTCTGCAACTCAATATCGGTCAGCACATCCTCCGGGTGCGGGTTGAGAGAGATATGCACCACCGGCTTCTCGATCTTCATCTGCGGTGGCAGGAAGGTGAGAAAACCCTCCATCGCCTTGCCTATGTCCACCGTTCCCGAACCGTCATTGTAGATGCGGTTGGTGGTGAGAAGCCGCCCCTGCGCCTCGTTAATCTTCTCCCCGTTGTAGGCAATCGCGCCGTACAACGAACTTCCTACACTGATTTTTGCGACCATTTTGCCTCCATTTCCCTTGAAAGTTCCACAATCCGGCGGCTCAGTTTCACGAGTTCGACGGTGTGTTGCTCTAATTTGTAGAGCAACGCCATCGCCTTTTTCTCTGAAAAATGCAGCCTCAGTTCCTTCACGACTTGGTTGTAATTCGTACCCACGGCACGGAATTGTGCATGAAAATCCGACAGTTTGGTGTAATAGTCCACCAACGTCTTGTCCACCTTCAGCACCTTGAACGGTTGCCCGAAGAAGTGCGCTTTGAGGAAAACAGACCGTGCATAGACACCCGATTTTCCGAACATGGCGAGGAAACGGTTGTGTTCCTCCTCGTTGAAACGGACGGTGTACCGGTACACCGCCGGATCAAGTTTGGGATTTCTCCCTGATTTGCTTTTCCTTTTCTCTTTCATATTACTTTGGATTTAGCGGATTGACGGCATAAGCCGCCGCTTCGGATTACAGCACCGCAGTTCTGAAAGGCTTCCCGACTTCGGAGGGAAAGCCCGCCCCCTGCAAGGGCAAGTGCTTTTCGTGGCTGCTCAAAATATTTTGAGCGGCTGAAAAGACATCTTGCTATGTTCAGGTGAACATAAAAATCCGTCAGGGGACGGATTGGGAAAATACCTTTCAGGACTCCGGGCCGCGCGTCATCGGCGAACCCTGCTGTCCGGGTGCAAAGTTACGCCCTTAAAGCGGTATCGGACAGATGCTTGACCCGGTCAATGACTGCCAACCGGCGCAACGTGCCGCCACTTGCCGGAGAAGTGATACAGGTTCCAAAATATACTTGTTTATTTGCAGCATGATTCAAGAAACGAACGATTTGAAGATATGATAAACGGAACATTCAAATACCCGGAAATCCGCTTCTTCGGATACTTGCCGAAACGGATACCCGAACCGTCGGAAACCCGGTTCTCCGACAATTCGGTGACGTATGGATTCAATGACTTCATGACGCAATGTCGTCAATCACCATTTGTCCGACGCACCGCTTCACCACAGAACCGGATACGCGACGACCCGCCTGCGTGTGTAGTCACGGAAGCGGATGGTGCGACAGCCAAATCCGTATGGAAACAGAAAAACAAATCATCAACAATTAAAATAAATGGAACTATGAGTAAGGAAATCTTCGTTGCATTCGCAACACAGAAAGGTGGCATCGGCAAATCCACTGTCACGGCACTTGCCGCCAGCTACCTGCACAACGTGAAAGGCTACAATGTCGCCGTCGTGGACTGCGACGACCCGCAGCACAGCATCCACGGGCTGCGCGAACACGAAATGGGGCTTATCGACAGCAGCACCTACTTCAAGGCTCTCGCTTGCGACCATTTCCGCCGGATCAAAAAGAACGCCTACACCATCGTCAAAAGCAATGCGGTGAACGCCCTCGACGATGCCGAGAGGATGATTGCCACTGAGGACGTGAAACCCGACGTGGTGTTCTTCGACATGCCCGGCACACTCCGAAGCAACGGCGTGATAAAGACGCTCTCGCAGATGGACTACATTTTCACTCCGCTGAGTGCCGACCGCTTTGTCGTGGAGAGTACCCTGAAATTCGTCACGATGTTCCGCGACAGGCTGATGACTACCGGACAGGCGAAAACAAAGGGGCTGCATCTGTTCTGGACGATGGTGGACGGCAGGGAGAGGAACGACTTGTACGGCATCTACGAGGAAGTGATAGCCGAAATGGGCTTTCCGGTACTTTCCACCCGCTTGCCCGACAGCAAGAAGTTCCGCCGTGACCTTTCGGAAGAGCGCAAGAGCGTTTTCCGCTCCACCATCTTCCCGATGGACACGGCACTGCTGAAAGGGAGTGGCATCCGGGAGTTTTCCGAAGAGATAAGCGACATCATCAGACCGCAGTGAGCATGGGCAGCAGGAAAGTGAACACGGAAGGCATCGACGAGGAACTGCTGTTAGCCTCCATCGGGCGGCGCACACAGGACGGGACACTGCGCCCCGCACAGGAAGTACCCGCAGCTGCACCGACCGAAGAGGACACCGCCGCACCGGAACCATCTCCTGTGCAACCCGTAACACGGGAAAAAGCGCAGAGGGAAAGTGGACGCCGGAAAAGGCAGGACGAGGACTACAACGAGCTATTCCTGCGCCGCAACGAGATAAAGACCCGCCAATGTGTCTATATCAGCCGTGACGTCCACGGCAAGATCCTCAGAATCGTGAACGACATCGCCGGAGGGGAAATCTCAGTAGGCGGATATGTGGATACCGTGCTGCGCCAGCATCTGGAACAGCACAAGGAGAGAATCAACGAACTGTACAAGAAACAACGTGAAGATCTGATTTGAAAATGGAAAAAGAAATGACACCGAATGAAAAAAGACCACAGCAAGACTGCGGAGGTATGTTTACCCAAGTGCAGGCGAGTGTGGAAATACTGTCGCCTGTCCCGGTAAGCGGCAAATGCAGTGAGAAGGACTATGAACGCCTGTTCATCCGCGACCCGGAAGTAAAGGCACGTGAGGGGAAGATGGCGTATGTGCGCCCGGAGTACCACGAGCGTATCATGCGTATCACCCGTGTAATCGGGCATGACCGGCTTACGCTGTCCGCTTACATCGACCATGTGCTGACGCACCACTTCAACCAGTGCGAAGATGCGATAAAGAGCCTTTATGCCCGAAATTACAATTCAGTATTCTAACCAAAAACGGAAGGATATGAATTACACAATCAGCATGACAGACATTCTGCTGGCGGTATCGGTCGGCTGCAACCTCTGGTTCCTGTTCCTGCTCCTTTACGAGCGCATCATGGACACGCGGATTGTCCGCTTCTTCAAGGGCATTGTCGGATTATGGCGGTCACTGGACGGGAATGAGGCTAAACGCATAGCGGCACACGAGGAAGTCCCTGCGGAAAAGGCGGACATCATCGGCAAGAGCCGTTTCAGGATGGCATCCACCCGGACAACCGCTGCCATACCGACGCAAGAAGCCGCCACTATTGAAAAAGGCATTGAGCTGTCGGAGGAAGAGGCTACTTTTGACGACGGAAAAACGGGAAACGCATCCCGCCCGGCACAAGTCCCGGAGGAAAAACTCGATGAGACCTTCACGAGCATACCGCCGGAGGAACTGGGATACGGGGACGACGAACCGGAAGAGGACGCCTCGGACACGCCACGGGCTTCGGGCAGCAGCTTTGACGAGATTGACGACGCCTGCAAGACCGCCAAAAACCCGGACGCGACACAGGCGGAACGTGAAAAGGCGGCTAAGGTGTTCACCGACATGGAGGGCACGGAGTTGTACGAGAAAATGATGGAAGGCTCTTCGGAGATAGGCATCCGCATCAAGGGGCTTATCGAGATTCGGCTGAAGAAATCTGAAAAGGAGTTCGTCGTGCCGGACAACATCGAGGAGTTCGACATTCGCAACTATGTATGACAACAATAAAAGAAATGAACATGAAAGAATGACATCAACCCACGCGGCGAGGAAACGCAAGGCGCATCCCCATCCGCAACGGACACGCCCACGTCCGTGGAAACAAACGGGCATCCACTAAAACCAAAGTAAAGAAACAAAGTATCAACCGCCCGACAAAGGACCATCCACCCTTTTGACGGCAAAAAACAAGAACAGTTTATGAACAAGAACATCTTGAAAAACAGAAAAGCAATCCTCTCCGCGGCACTTGTCATCGCCGCAACCGCCTCCGCTTTCGCGCAGGGAAACGGCATCGCGGGCATCAACGAAGCCACCTCTATGGTGAGTTCTTATTTCGACCCCGGAACTAAACTGATATACGCCATCGGTGCAGTCGTCGGGCTTATCGGGGGCGTAAAAGTGTACGGCAAGTTTTCATCGGGCGACCCCGACACCAGCAAGACAGCCGCCTCGTGGTTCGGCGCGTGCATCTTCCTGATTGTTGCCGCCACCATCCTGCGCTCATTCTTCCTTTAATAAATAATGTATGGCTGAATACCCAATCAACAAGGGTATCGGCCGTCCGGTAGAGTTCAAGGGCTTGAAGGCACAGTACCTCTTCATCTTCTGCGGAGGTCTGCTGGCTCTCTTCGTCCTGTTCGTCATCCTCTACATGGTCGGTATCGACCAGTGGATATGTATCGGCTTCGGCGCGGCATCGTCCTCCCGCCTTGTATGGCAGACCTTCGCGCTGAACGCCCGGTACGGTGAACACGGGCTGATGAAATTAGGAGCGGCACGGAGCCATCCCCGATACCTTATCAACCGGCGGCGGATAACCCGTCTGTTCAAACGACAACGAAAGGAAGAAAGACAATGAGGAATACATCGAAAATGACAACACTGGAAAACAGGTTCCCACTTTTAGCGGTGGAGCATGGCTGCATCATCTCAAAGGACGCCGACATCACGGTGGCTTTCGAGGTGGAACTACCGGAACTTTACACCGTGACGGGTGCGGAGTACGAGGCGATACACAGTTGCTGGTGCAAGGCTATCAAGGTGCTGCCGGACTACTCCGTCGTCCACAAACAGGACTGGTTCATCAAGGAACGCTACAAACCGGAGCTTCAGAAGGACGACATGAGCTTTTTAAGCCGCTCTTTCGAGCGTCACTTCAACGAGCGTCCGTACCTGAAACACACCTGCTACCTCTACCTGACCAAGACAACAAAGGAGCGTAACCGGATGCAGAGCAATTTCAGCACGCTGTGCCGGGGACATATCATCCCGAAGGAGCTGGACAGGGAAACCACGACCAAGTTCTTGGAAGCCTGCGAACAGTTCGAGCGCATCATGAACGACAGCGGGCTTGTCAGGCTGCGCCGCCTCTCCACCGATGAGATTGTGGGTACTGAGGGAAAGACGGGACTTATTGAACGCTACTTCTCGCTCATGCCGGAAGGTGACACCACCTTGCAGGACATCGAGCTTTCGGCAAGGGAGATGCGCATCGGCGACAACCGCCTGTGTCTGCACACCCTCTCCGACGCGGAAGACCTGCCGGGCAAGGTGGCTACCGACACCCGTTACGAGAAGCTCTCCACCGACCGGAGTGACTGCCGACTGTCATTCGCCTCCCCGGTGGGGCTTCTGCTCTCCTGCAACCATATCTACAACCAGTATGTGCTGATAGACAACAGTGAGGAAACCTTGCAGAAGTTCGAGAAGTCCGCCCGTAACATGCAGTCGCTATCTCGCTATTCAAGGAGCAACAGCATCAACCGCGAGTGGATAGACCAATACCTGAACGAAGCCCATTCCTACGGACTGACCTCGGTACGGGCACACTTCAACGTCATGGCGTGGAGCGACGATGCGGAGGAACTGAAGCATATCAAGAACGACGTGGGCAGCCAGTTGGCAAGCATGGAATGCGTGCCGCGCCACAACACCATCGACTGCCCGACACTCTACTGGGCGGCGATACCCGGCAATGCGGCGGACTTCCCGGCGGAAGAGAGTTTCCACACCTTCATCGAACAGGCGGTGTGCCTGTTCACAGAGGAAACCAACTACCGCAGCTCGCTCTCGCCCTTCGGCATCAAGATGGTGGACAGGCTCACGGGAAAACCGCTGCACCTTGACATCTCCGACCTGCCCATGAAGCGAGGTATCACGACCAACCGCAACAAGTTCGTGCTGGGTCCTTCGGGCAGCGGCAAGTCTTTCTTCATGAACCACCTCGTGCGCCAATATTATGAGCAAGGCGCACATGTGGTATTGGTGGACACGGGAAACTCCTATCAGGGCTTGTGCGGCATGATCCGACGCAAGACAGGCGGAGCGGACGGTGTGTATTTCACCTACACGGAAGATAAGCCCATCAGCTTCAACCCGTTCTACACCGACGATTACATCTTCGACGTGGAGAAGAAGGACAGCATCAAGACCCTGTTGCTGACGCTCTGGAAGTCGGAGGACGACAAGGTGACAAAGACGGAGAGCGGCGAGCTGGGCAGTGCCGTGAGTGCCTATATTGAGCGCATCCAATCCGACCGTAGCATCGTGCCGTCGTTCAACACCTTCTACGAGTATATGCGTGACGACTACCGCAAGGAACTGGCACAGCGTGACATCAAGGTGGAGAAGTCCGACTTCAACATCGACAACATGCTCACCACCATGCGGCAGTATTACCGGGGCGGGCGTTACGATTTCCTGCTCAACTCCACGGAGAACATCGACCTGCTCGGCAAGCGGTTCATCGTCTTCGAGATAGATTCGATTAAAGAAAACCGCGAACTGTTCCCCGTCGTGACCATCATCATCATGGAAGCCTTCATCAACAAGATGCGGCGGCTGAAAGGCGTGCGGAAACAGCTTATCGTGGAAGAGGCTTGGAAGGCCCTCTCATCGGCGAACATGGCTGAATATCTGCGCTATATGTATAAGACGGTCAGAAAATATTACGGCGAGGCAATCGTGGTGACGCAGGAGGTGGACGACATTATCAGTTCTCCGGTGGTCAAAGAGAGCATTATCAACAACTCGGATTGTAAAATCCTGCTTGACCAAAGGAAATATATGAACAAGTTCGACCAGATACAGGCGTTGCTCGGACTGACGGAAAAGGAGAAGTCGCAGATACTCTCCATCAACATGGCGAACAACCCTTCACGGCTCTACAAGGAGGTGTGGATAGGCTTGGGCGGCACGCAGTCGGCGGTCTATGCCACGGAGGTCAGCGCGGAAGAGTATCTGGCGTACACCACCGAGGAAACGGAAAAAGTGGAGGTTTACCGTCTGGCGGAGAAGCTGGGCGACGACATCGAAGCCGCCATCCGGCAGCTTGCCGAAAGGCGGAGAAACAAGGAATAACTAAAAAACAGAATGTATCAACCAAAAAAGAAAAACGCGTATGAATTTACCAAAAGTGAAAATGCTGCAAGTCAGCAAGTGCCTTATCGGATTGGCGGTCATGATGCTGCAATCCTGCGACGTGGCCGACAACCGCCGCGACATGCTGTGCGGGAACTGGGAGAGCGTGGAGGGAAAACCTGACGTGCTTATCTACAAGGAGGGCGAAGCCTACAAAGTGACGGTGTTCCGTCGTAGCGGTCTGCGCCGCAAGCTCAAGCCGGAAACCTATCTCTTGCAGGAGGAGAACGGCAACCTGTTCATGAACACCGGCTTCCGCATCGACGTGTCCTACAACGAGGCCACGGATGTGCTGACTTTCTCGCCAAACGGGGACTATGTGCGGGTGAAGCCGCAGCCGGGACATCCGACCGAAGAATAACAACCACTAAAATCCAAAGTAACATGAGAACAAGAATAACAATGATTATCTGCCTGTGCCTGCTTTTCGCGGGCAGGGCAAGCGCACAGTGGGTCGTAAGCGATCCGGGCAATCTAGCGCAGGGCATCATCAATGCCTCCAAAAACATCATCCATACCTCCAAGACCGCCACGAACATGGTGAGCAACTTTCAGGAGACGGTGAAAATCTATCAGCAGGGCAAGAAGTATTACGATGCCCTCAAATCGGTGAACAATCTGGTCAAGGACGCCCGCAAGGTGCAGCAGACCATCCTGATGGTGGGCGACATCACAGACATCTATGTGAACAGTTTCCAACGGATGCTCCGTGACGGGAATTTCAGACCCGAAGAGCTTTCCGCAATCGCTTTCGGCTACACGAAACTGCTGGAGGAAAGCAACGAAGTGTTGACGGAACTCAGGAACGTGGTGAACATCACCACGCTCTCCATGACCGACAAGGAGCGCATGGACGTGGTGGAACGCTGCCACTCGAAGATGAAGCGTTACCGCAACCTCGTGAGCTACTACACGAACAAGAACATCTCCGTGAGTTACCTGCGTGCGAAAAAGAAGAACGACCTCGACCGCATCATGGGGCTGTACGGGAACATGAACGAAAGATACTGGTAGCCTATGAAGTTCGACAACCTTCATCAGATTTTACGTTCACTTTATGAGCAGATGATGCCGCTGTGTGGGGACATGGCTGGTGTGGCGAAAGGCATCGCCGGGCTGGGTGCGCTGTTCTACGTCGCCTACCGGGTATGGCAGTCGCTGGCGAGAGCTGAACCGATAGACGTATTCCCGATGCTCCGTCCTTTTGCCATCGGTCTGTGCATCATGTTCTTCCCGACTGTGGTGCTGGGCACGATAAACAGCATCCTCTCACCCGTCGTACAGGGCACGGCAAAGATGCTGGAGGCGGAAACGCTGGACATGAACCGATACCGGGAGCAGAAGGACAAACTGGAATACGAGGCGATGGTACGCAACCCCGAAACCGCCTACCTCGTGTCCAACGAGGAATTTGACAAGCAACTGGAGGAACTCGGCTGGTCGCCCTCCGACATGGTGACGATGGCGGGAATGTATATCGACCGGGGAATGTACAACATGAAGAAGAGCATCCGCGACTTCTTCCGCGAGATACTCGAACTGCTGTTCCAAGCCGCCGCCCTCGTGATAGACACCGTCCGCACCTTCTTTCTCGTGGTGCTGGCGATTCTCGGTCCGATAGCCTTCGCCCTGTCGGTATGGGACGGTTTCCAAAACACGCTCACGCAGTGGATATGCCGCTATATACAGGTCTATCTGTGGCTACCGGTATCGGACATGTTCAGCACCATACTGGCGAAGATACAGGTTCTGATGCTGCAAAACGACATCGAGCGGATGCAGGCAGACCCGAACTTCTCGCTGGATTCGAGCGACGGGGTGTATATCGTATTCCTCTGCATCGGCATCATCGGCTACTTTACCATTCCCACCGTTGCGGGCTGGATTATCCAAGCCGGAGGCATGGGCGGTTACGGTCGCAACGTGAACCAGATGGCGGGACGAGCCGGAAGCATGGCGGGCAGCGTGGCGGGTGCAGCCGCAGGAAACGCAGTCGGACGTGTCGGCAAATTGCTGAAATAATCAATGTGCAATCATAAATTGGAAAATATAAATGGAATTCAAATCACTTAGAAACATCGAATCGTCGTTCAGGCAGATACGCCTGTTCGGTATCGTCTTCCTCTCGCTGTGCGCCGTGGTGACGGTGTGGAGCGTGTGGAACTCCTACCGTTTCGCAGAGAAGCAACGGGAGAAAATCTATGTGCTGGACAACGGCAAGAGCCTGATGCTCGCCTTGTCTCAGGATTTGTCGCAGAACCGCCCGGCGGAGGCACGGGAACATGTGCGCCGTTTCCACGAGATGTTCTTCACGCTATCACCTGAAAAAAGCGCGATTGAACACAACGTGAAACGTGCCTTGCTGCTGGCGGACAAGAGCGTGTACCACTATTATTCGGACTTCGCGGAGAAGGGGTACTACAACCGCATCATCGCCGGGAACATCAACCAAGTGCTGAAGGTGGACAGCGTGGTGTGCGACTTCAACGCCTATCCCTACCGTGCCGTGACCTACGCCACACAGAAAATCATCCGGCAGAGCAACGTCACCGAGCGCAGCCTCGTGACCACCTGCCGCCTGCTGAACGCATCGCGGTCGGATGACAACCCGAACGGTTTTACCATCGAGGGTTTCACCATCATTGAGAACAAGGATTTACAGACTATCAAACGGTAACAGGACATGAAAAGTATCAGAAAATCAATGTGGGGCATGTATTGGAAACTCCACGACAAACGGAAACGCTTGGCGGCAAGTCTCAAAGGGTATCTGGACGGCTTGCCGCCGGAAACACGCCGCCGCATCGTGCTGGGGATGTTCGCCGCCTTCGCGGTGCTTGCCCTTTACACCTTCGGCAGAGCCGTCTATGACATCGGCAGGAACGACGGCTCACAT
Organism: Phocaeicola plebeius DSM 17135; assembly: GCF_000187895.1. Taxonomy (GTDB): domain Bacteria; phylum Bacteroidota; class Bacteroidia; order Bacteroidales; family Bacteroidaceae; genus Phocaeicola; species Phocaeicola plebeius. The sequence continues at coordinate 380,042 of NZ_DS990134.1, forward strand.
ATGGAAACGGGACACGCCGGACGGGTGGAACTGCCGACCCCGGCGGAAACAGGCAATCACTTAACACCTTATTTATATGGAACAGACAAAGAATGAACCGACGAAAGAGAACAAAGCTGCTCCCGAAACGGGGAAACCGAAAAAGGAGCGCGAACCGCTGACAGAGGCGCAACGGCTGAAACGGCAGAAGATGATCGTGCTGCCCGCTATGGTGTTGGTGTTCATCGGGGCGATGTGGCTGATATTCGCCCCGTCCTCCGGCAAGGAGCAACCGCCGGGAACGGACGGATACAACACCGAGATGCCCGACGCTGACAAGGCGAACCGGCAGATTATCGGCGACAAGCTGAAAGCCTACGAGCATGGGGAGATGGAAGAGCGTCAGGAGAGCCGCAACCGTGCCATCGGGCAGCTGGGCGACATGTTCGACCGCGAGATAGCGGGAACGGAGAACGGAGTGGACTTCGACCTCGCCAATCCGGGCGGCAAGGAAGAAAGGGCAAAGCCAGCCACGCCGCAGACCATCCAGTCCTCCGCAGCCGCCTACCGTGACCTGAACGCCACGCTCGGAAACTTCTACGACCAGCCGAAAAACGACAATGCGGAGATGGACGAATTGTTGGAGCGCATCGCATCGCTGGAGTCGGAACTGGAAAGCGAGAGGGGCAAGGCTTCCTCTATGGACGAGCAGGTGGCTCTTATGGAGAAGTCCTACGAGCTGGCGGCAAAGTACATGGGCGGTCAGAACGGAGGACAGCCATCGGCGGAACAGAGGGCAGAGCCAACTACCGTGCAGAAAGGGAAGAAGAACAAGGCAATGCCTATCAGACAGGTGGAGCATCAAGTAGTTTCTTCACTCTCACAGCCTATGAGTAACGCGGAGTTTGTCGCCGCCTTATCGCAGGAACGCAACCGGGGTTTCAACACGGCTGTCGGCACGGCGGAGGTATTGGACAGGAACACCATACCGGCGTGCGTGCATGGGGCGCAGAGCGTGACGGACGGGCAGACGGTAAGGCTGCGCCTGCTGGAGCCTATGGCGGTGGCAGGCAGGACAATACCCCGGGGTGCGGTGGTGGTCGGCACGGGCAAGATACAGGGTGAGCGGCTCGACATCGAGATTACCTCGCTGGAATACGACGGCACGATTATCCCCGTGGAGCTTGCGGTCTATGACACGGACGGACAGCCCGGCATCTTCATCCCGAACTCGATGGAGATGAACGCCGTCCGGGAGGTCGCCGCCAACATGGGCGGCTCGCTGGGAAGCAGCATCAACATCTCCACCAATGCCGGGGCGCAGCTCGCCTCCGACTTGGGCAAGGGGCTGATACAAGGCACGAGCCAGTACATCGCCAAAAAGATGCGAACCGTCAAGGTGCATCTGAAAGCCGGGTACAGGGTCATGCTTTACCAAGAAAAATATTGAAAACAATAAAAATTACCACTAAAATCCAAAAGTAATGAGAAAAGTAATCATCATGTTTGCCCTCGCTATGGGCATCATAACTGCCAACGCGCAGGAGAATGTAACCGTTGAAACGACCAACGGAAGTGAACAACCGACCTTGACGAAGGAGGTCTATCCGCAGAAGGAGGCGGACGGCGACCTATATCACGGGCTGTCACGCAAGCTGACCTTCGACCGCATGATACCGCCGCACGGTCTGGAAGTGACCTACGACAAGACCGTCCACGTCATTTTTCCGGCGGAGGTGCGCTATGTCGATTTAGGCTCGCCCGACCTGATTGCCGGGAAAGCCGACGGAGCGGAGAACATCATCCGTGTGAAGGCTACCGTAAGGAATTTTCCCAACGAAACGAATATGTCCGTCATCACGGAGGACGGCAGTTTCTACACCTTCAACGTGAAGTACGCCGCCGAACCGCTGTTGCTCAACGTGGAGATGTGCGACTTCATCCATGACGGCAGCACGGTGAACCGCCCGAACAACGCGCAGGAAATCTATCTGAAAGAGCTGGGCAGCGAAAGCCCGATGCTGGTGCGCCTTATCATGAAGTCCATCCACAAACAGAACAAGCGCGAGGTGAAGCATATCGGCTGCAAGCGTTTCGGCATCCAATACCTGTTGAAAGGCATCTACACGCACAACGGCTTGCTTTATTTCCACACGGAGATAAAGAACCAGAGCAACGTGCCTTTCGATGTGGACTACATCACTTGGAAAATCGTGGACAAGAAGGTTGCGAAGCGTACTGCCGTGCAGGAGCAGATTATTCTGCCGCTCCGCGCGCAGAACTACGCCACCCTCGTGCCGGGCAAAAAGAGCGAGCGCACGGTCTTCACGATGGCGAAGTTCACCATCCCCGATGACAAGTGCCTCGTGGTGGAATTGAACGAGAAGAACGGCGGCCGTCACCAGTCCTTCGTGATTGAGAACGAGGATTTGGTACGCGCGGGTACCATCAACGAACTTCAAGTACGCTGACCATGAGAAAGTACATCGCAATAATCATCGCGTCGCTTGCCCTTTTTACAGGGCAGGCGCACGCCCAGCGGTGTCTGCCGAAGATGCAGGGCATCGAGGTGAGGGCGGACATGGCGGACGGCTTCAATCTCGGCGGCAAGGACGGCGGGTACAGCTTCGGGGCGGCTCTCTCCACCTACACGAAGAAGGGGAACAAGTGGGTGTTCGGTGGCGAATACCTGTTGAAGAACAATCCCTACAAGGACACCAAGATACCCGTGGCGCAGTTCACGGCGGAGGGCGGCTATTACTTCAAGATACTGTCGGACGCCCGAAAGATTGTTTTCGTCTATGCCGGGGCTTCGGCTCTCGCCGGATATGAGGCGGTAAATTGGGGGAAGAAGGTGCTGCATGACGGCTCCACGCTGCACGACCGGGACGCCTTCATCTACGGCGGTGCGCTGACGCTCGATGTGGAGTGTTACGTGGCAGACCGTATCGCCCTGCTTGCCAACCTGCGGGAGCGTTGCCTTTGGGGTGGCGACACACGGAAGTTCCACACGCAGTTCGGGGTCGGTATCAAGTTCATCATCAACTGACACGGGCATGGAAAGGACGGAAATAGATGCTGTCAGAAGGATGCCGCTTGCGGATTTTCTCGCACGGCTGGGGCATGAGCCTGTCAGAAGGAGCGGTAACGAGCTGTGGTATCTTGCCCCGTACAGGGGCGAGCGCACATCCTCTTTCCGTGTGAACGTGGCGAAACAGCTCTGGTACGACTTCGGTTTGGGCAAGGGCGGCGACATCTTCACGCTTGCCGGGGAGTTTCTGCAAAGCGATGACTTCATGAAGCAAGCGAAGTTCATAGCGGAAGCCGCCAATATGACGGTTGCCGGATGGGAAAAGCCCGTCTATCTCTCGAAGCCGACCGAATCCGTTTTTGAGGATGTGGAGGTCGCTCCGCTGCTCCGCTCACTGCTGACGGAGTATTTAGAGGAACGGGGCATCCCTTACGCCATCGCATCCCGTCACTGCTGCCGCTTGAACTACGGTGTGCGTGGGAAACGGTATTTTGCCGTTGGCTTTCCGAACATGGCAGGTGGCTATGAAGTCAGAAGCCGATATTTCAAGGGTTGCATACCTCCGAAGTCTGTATCACTGGTAAAGGCGAATGACATCCCGGCTGACGAGTGCCTCGTGTTCGAGGGCTTCATGGACTTTCTCTCTGCCGTGACGCTTGGTGTAACCGGTAACGCTGACTGTCTTGTGCTGAACTCAGTCGCCAACGTGGAGAAGGCGGCGGGATTGCTGGACGGATACGGGCGCATCGGCTGCTTCCTCGACCGTGACGAAGCCGGACGGCGGACGCTTGCCGCACTTACCATGCGATACGGGGAACGTGTCACCGACCGTTCCTCCCTCTATGACGGTTGCAAGGACTTGAACGAGTACCTGCAACTGACAACGAAAAAACAGAAAAACAACCATCTAAAAATCGAAGAACAATGAACATACTGAACAACAGAAACAAGAGAACATCAATATTCAAGGCAGTGGCGTTATGCCTGATAGCCGCCATGTCATTCACCCTCGTGTCATGTGACGATGACATGGACATCCAGCAGTCCTATCCCTTCACGGTGGAGGTCATGCCCGTGCCGAACAAGGTAGTAAAGGGGCAGACAGTGGAAATCCGCTGTGAACTGAAAAAGGAGGGCGACTTTTCGGGTACGCTCTATACCATCCGCTATTTCCAGTTCGAGGGGGAAGGCTCGCTCAAAATGGATAACGGCATCACCTTCCTGCCTAACGACCGCTACCTGCTGGAGAACGAAAAATTCCGCCTGTACTACACGGCGGCGGGTGATGAGGCGCATAATTTCATCGTGGTGGTGGAGGATAACTTTAGCAACTCCTACGAACTGGAATTTGACTTCAACAACAGGAATGTAAAGGACGACGATCTTACCATCGTTCCCATCGGCAACTTCAGCCCCTTGTTGAAATGATGCGTGTATTCATGACAATGCTCTGTTCACTTCTGACGGTCTGTTCTGTGTCCGCGCAGATCAGCCGCCAAGAGGGAACGGACGGGCAGGCGGCAATCTACCGACTGCCGCTTATGGAACGTGCTTTTTTATGCTGCCGCTACTTTGAAGGCTGGCACTCAGAAAAACACTACCCATACGTCGGTTGGGGTCACAAACTTTTGCCAAACGAGAAGTATTCGGCACGAACCATGACAAAACGGGATGCGGATGAACTTTTGCGGAAAGACCTGCGCAAATTTGTCGCCATGTTCCGTAAATTCGGGGTTGATTCGATTTTGCTTGGCACGTTAGCTTACAATGTGGGACCGGCGAAGCTGTTAGGCAGCAAAACAATCCCCAAAAGCACCTTAATCAAGAAGCTGGAAGCTGGTGACAGGAACATCTACCGTGAGTATATAGCCTTCTGCAACTACAAAGGAAAACGCCACGCCATGCTGCTCAAACGGAGAAAGGCGGAGTTTGCGCTGTTGTATATCCCATAAAAGGACTGACAAAACTGGCAAAAGACGTGCCATATTTAACTTGGCACGTCTTTTGCTCTATCACTTGATAGATTATCGTAGGATTTTCTCGTTAATTGACATCGTTGAGCCATTTTTGCCTATCGGTTTCCAAATAACACTTCAAGTTGTAAGTGTTGTGAGAGCAATACAAAACATAGTTATTAACCATAAAAAGTATAGCGAAATTATGAAGAAAGTATTTAGGAAAATTCAGAAAGGAACAACAAAAATGATTGAACGTATCAAATCGTTGGGGGAAATGGAGACGAAGCAGAAATGTGTAGTTCAACGGTTCGAGATTATCATTCCCCTCCACCAAAAAATAACGACCCAATATATAGCCTCCGCAAGTTTTACTTGCGGATTTTTTAGTTATCGCAGATTGGACAAAGGTTTCTTTGCTACTTTCTTTGTCCGCCATCATGCTCACTGAAAGAAAGTAGGGCGGCTCTCGCCGCCCCGCCACTCAAAAGCGTGTGTAAAGTCCCGTCACCATCGTGAACATTTCCTCCAGCATATCAAAATAGATACCCTCGTGTACGGCAATGTCCTTTGTCTTGCACTCAAAGGTCTTTTTGCTGAACGTCCTGCGGTAGAAGCGCATATTGTAGAGGTCTGCCCCTTCGTCATAGATGATGTCAAGGCGGTTGGCACTTGTTTTGTTCCTTGCAAGGCTCATCCGTAAGCCGTTGCCCATATCTATGAAATCACGGCTACCTGTCATGGCGGTGAAGCGTTTTCCGCCTATCTGCTGTAATATCGTCTTGGCTATCATATCTTTTGTTTTTAGGGTTTTAAGTATTGGCGGTGCGGACACCGCCATCCCGTTCAAAATTCTCGCATTTCGGAAATGGGGGTCTGCCGTTGTAGCCACTCTTTCACACATTCCATATTGTACTCGCTCGTGATGACTGCCGTATGGCTGTCGGTGGCGGTGAAACGTGTGCTTTCGTAATCATCTATCCACCCCTTGAGGGTGTCCGTTCCCCACGCTCCGGTATCGTCAAAGATACCGTCCAATGCCGTGATAGGTTCGCTGAACTTGACTATCAGCGTTTGATAGGTCGTGTTCATAGTCTGTCCTCCTTTCCCTTCTTTGCGTTCAGCCACTTGTCCCGTGCGGCTCGGCACTCGTCCAACGTGGGTTTGACACAAGAGAACAATTCTCTGTCTATGGGGTGGCGGTAGTCGTACTGCACAAGTGTCCGCCTGCGTCTTCCGATACCCGATTGGAAACGCTCGTATTTCTCCGTACCTGCTTCCGCGCAGGTGCTTACTCCGTTGATGGTCATTCGTGTTGTCATAATGTTGCTTTTTAGATGGTTAAAAATGTACTGACAGAACTCTGTTCTTCATCACCATTTCGGGGTTGCTTGTGTAGCGTTGGTGCAGGTAGAAATGGTGTGAGCCGAAGCCGTAAAGGAAAAACTTGTCAAGTTCGTGCTTCTCGGCAAACTCCTTTACGCTCTTTCTCAATTCCCCCTCACTCGTTGTGAGAGTGAGGAGGTTCACAAATTCAAGGAACATCGTGGGGATTGCATCATCCCACACACAAATCATACTTTCAATTCTTACTTCCATATCAATGTTGTTTTAGGGGTTATGCTATGCCGCTTTCATCCGCTCACGGATAAGGTTGGCGTTCTTGTTCACAAGGTCTATGATGCGCTCGTGATATTCGGTGTCCTGGTTGTGCTTGCCGTGGCACTGCACCACTTCGAGGGTTCGCAAGTCCACCTCTACGGTTTCAATAATCTCATCGCCAATCCTTGCCGATAGTATGAGGGTGTCGGCTTTCTTGTAGTATCCACTGCCAAACACGCAGATGCCCTGCGTCTTGCCCTCGTTGTAATACTCGTCTATGCTTTCAAGCACCTTGACGATTATTTCCTCGTCCGTGATTACCAAGCCGAAGAATTTGGATTTGTTGGCGATGAAATCCTCCGCATCTTTCTTTCGTTGGAGTTGTCGCTGTTGCTCACGCTCACGCCTTTCAATCTCCCAACGGCGTTGCTCTGCGGCTCTTTCCTTCTCGTGTATGGCTTCAATTTTTCGGGTTGCGTTGTCGTGTGCCGCCATGAAATCTTCGGGACAGATGTTCTTCGGGTTACGGAGGTCTTGACCGAGTTTTTTGAGCATACGCAGATAGTCGCACCACATTGAGAGGTTGTCTATCTGATACTTGTGACGCTTGGCAATCAGATATGATGCCCAACATTCATCGGCAGTACGGGTATTGAAAAGAAAGTGTTTCATGACCTCAATCTCACCGCCTTTCATAAGGGTTTCAATTCTTGGGTCTGAAAGCAAGGCTTTGAAAAGACGCACGGGGGAGATGCCGTGGAAATCGCCCTTGAAGCCGTTACGTCTGAGTTGGGGCAATATCCTCATCTTTGGATATGCACAGCTTCTTGCCACCACATCATCGTATAGGCTGTTGTGCGGTCTTACCTCCATATCGCTGCCTAATGCCCACACATCGCAATAGCAGAAAAGGAAGCCACGGAGCAACGCCATGTCCGTAACCTTGCCGTCGGGTGAAATCCAACGCTGCACGACCTCGTGGCAGTAGAAACGCATCGGTTCGCCTTTCCTGCTCTCGCATCTGACCTGCGCCACGCGGATTACCTGATACCCTTTGCAGGTGGTTATCACGCTGAAATTCTGCGTTTCCTTGTAGATGCGTCTGCGTGTGTCCTGCACTTTGAGTTCGGCATGGCATTTGGGGCAGGTGCAGCCTTCAAGGGTGTCGCATAGTCCGCTGTCGCTGTGCCACTCGTGACCGCAGTCGGAACAGGTGATGTTCCCTTTCTTGGTGCGGTAGCCGATATGCTCAACGCAGTGGCGGTATGCCCAATCTATTTGTGTCGCTGATATGGGGCGAAGGTTGGCGGAAAGTCTTGCCACCTCTTTCTGTATCTTGGTCTTCGGTTTCATAAGCCTAAATCAAATAATGAGGGTTGGGGTTGGTTTTCTTTTCTCGCTGACGGTCTGTGGCGGTTCTGCAACTTGCGGAGTTCCTCCTCTTGGTATTTGCGGACAGCGTTCTGACGTGCCTCCGCCTTTTCCTCTGCCGTGAGTTTCACAACGTGGTTCACAACCACTTGGCAGTCCATCGGTTTGCCCACCTCTATCTCGTTTTCCTCATAGTAGTGGATGGCTTGCCCGAATATCTCTCCGTCCGTGAAACCGTTGCAACCGCTTTTCTGCACATAGTTCAGAATGTGGGTCACGCACTCGTCCATGTTCTTGGCAGGGTTGCGGTACTTCTTTGCAAATAGCGCATCTTCCTCCGCACGCTGTTCCAAGTACATATATATCGTTCTCTTGAAATGGTCTGTTCCTTTCATATCGCTGTCATTTTTAGATTATCTGTTTCAGTATCTCTCTCCAATAGGTCGGCTCTACCTCGCTGAGAAGGAAGTCCATGAAATCCCTCCGTGCGTCCTTGTTCAGTTCGTGGTACAATCTTCGGAAAGTTTCAAAATTGCCGTTGATGTACGTTTCCACCATATACACGAAGATGTTGTCCACCTCGTAATATCTGCACTGCTGCGCTGCCGTCTTGCTGTTTCTTTTTGCCATGTCGGTAAGGGTTAAAGGGTGAATAACCAAAGGATGAAGCCAAAGAAGGCAATGGTGGAAAGGATAGCCACGATTACACCTATCGCCACTCGGAACACTCCGTTTACAATCTCTCTGATGATGCCCCAAAGGATGCCGAACACCCCGAAGGCGGTGCGCATCATCAAGCCGCATATCGCCAACCCGATGTGTTGCGCCATTTGTCTGAAATTTGCCGTTGCCGTCATATCTTCGCTGTTTTTGATTTTTTTGTTTTTAATGCGGATTCAAGAGCTGAGGGAGTTGAGTTTCAAACTATCTTATCTGCCTCTCGTTTATCCGACATTTTTTTTATGCGTCTTTCTGTCGCATCGGTCGTTTTCGTTTCGGGTGCTTGAAAAGGTAGGGATTAGGGAATGCAAGGTTTTTCGGTCAAAATACTACCCGCAGGGCTGGAGATTTTTACCGAAAACAGGAGGCTTGACCTTGCTTTCCCGTCCAATCCCGGAATTACCTTTGCGCCCAGAACGAAAATGACTGACTGATGCGGCTTACTGAAAGGCGCAAAATGGAGGTAAACGAAAACAGAGGCAGATTGTGTAGAAAAAAACTTCAGGGGAAAATCCGTAAAAAAAAGAATCACCAAAAGGAAAAAGACATCACCGGAAGCGTGAAAAGGGCAAACCACAACAAAGGAAGTATGATTGTTTCCGATCCGACGGAACTTGTTCAGCCGGGTGGCAACAATCATTCTTCCCGGTTTGTCCGGCTGTGTGTGGGCGCCTGTTTCATTCATGGGGCAGGCTGACACACTCTGCATTCACTTTCCGCTTCCGGCAAAAGAGACAGCGAAAAAAGAAAAATCATTTGAAAACCCGTAAAAGCACCTCTTGGCATAGGCGCAAAAGAAAGGGGCATTGCTTCATCTGTCTAAACATCGTTTAGGCGTGAGGCAATGCCCTTTTCTCCAGCTATGCGGTAGTCGGCACACGTTTGTTCCAAACTCGTTTTGGGCAATGGTGTGCCGACGGACAATACCGCTTTTACGGAAAATTCTTATGAATGAGGGGATAAAAAACGGGAGTTTATATCAAAATCTCGAATTAAATAGCTACTTTTGCATACGAAGAGTTCTTTGAAGGTTACGCAACGCGCAGAAGGATAATGCAGTAGATAACTAACTAAATCGTAACCTATTACTATCAAGAGCAATTAACCTACGCTCATTTCCAATAAATTACACTCTTTTCGTAACTTCATGTTGCAAATTTACAATAAATACCTATTGTCTTTCTTCAAAAAATGCAGATATTTGCAGAGTATGACATTTCAAACTAATATATGAATAAAATTGCAGTCTTTTGTTCGGCCTCAGATGCGATAGATCCTGTATTTATGGAAAAAGCAAGAGAGCTGGGCGCATGGTTAGGCCAGCATCATAAATGGCTGGTTTACGGGGGCTCCAATACAGGACTGATGGAAGTCCTTGCTAAAAGTGCGAAAGAAAACGGAGCTATGATAATGGGAGTTATTCCCACTAAACTGGAGGAACATGGCAGAGTCAGCGACTTGCTTGATGTGACATTTCATTCGGTAAACTTGAGCGACCGGAAAGATATTATGTTGCAGGAATCGGAAGTAATGGTAGCTTTGCCGGGTGGAATCGGTACGCTGGACGAAGTATTTCATGTGATGGCTGCCTGCAGTATAGGATATCATCAGAAAAAGGTTATCTTTTATAATGTGGAAGGCTTTTGGAATGATATGCTGGCTTTCTTGAATCGTTTGGAGAAAACACATTTTGCACATCGTCCGTTGAAAAATTATTTTGAAGTGGCGAATACGCTGGAGGAACTGACCCGTTTATTGGAATAAAATTATAATTTAATCATAATCTTATGAATTCATCAATAAAAGATTTATTACAGCGTGAAGCACAGGCCGTGTTGAATATTCCGGTAACAGACGGATATGAAAAGGCGGTAGAGCTGATTGTGGAACAGGTACATGAGAAAGGCGGAAAACTGGTAACCAGTGGTATGGGTAAAGCTGGACAGATAGCCATGAATATTGCTACTACATTCTGTTCCACGGGTATCCCTTCTGTGTTTTTACATCCGAGTGAGGCACAGCATGGCGATTTGGGAATTCTGCAAAAAAATGACTTGTTGCTTTTGATTTCTAATTCTGGTAAGACAAGGGAAATTGTGGAACTGACCGAACTGGCTGCACGCCTAAATCCGGAATTGAAAAAAATTGTTATCACGGGAAATCCGGATAGTCCGTTAGCGGAAGCGGCAGATATTTGTCTGGCTACAGGGCACCCTGATGAAGTTTGTTTGTTAGGAATGACGCCTACTACTTCTACGACTGTGATGACGGTGATAGGAGATATTTTAGTTGTAGAGACTATGCGAAAGACTGGCTTTACGATTGAAGAATATAGCAAGCGCCATCATGGCGGGTATTTGGGAGAGCGTTCCCGTGCATTGAGCAAATAAAATATGGGTGTGCGAGAAGGCACACCCATTTCTTTTTACGGAAAGAAATAAAACATTTCTACCTATTTATCTGATGTTATTATTGTAGTTTGTAGATTTCCGTTCCAGCCAGCAGGAAACATCCTACTCCATAATCTTCGAAGTCTGGGACGCTTTCGTAGGTGACAGGTTGTCCGTCTTTAGGTTCTTTTCCAGTTCCTTGCACGTAACCTAAAAAACCATTGGAATGAACCGCATCTTTTACCATGGCATTCCAGCCTTTTAATAGAATGGGCAAATATTCTTCTTTATCCAGTAATCCGTTTCGCACTCCCCATGCCATTCCGTAGACAAACAAAGCAGTTCCTGTAGTTTCTTTACCACCGTAATTTCCGGCATCATGAAGACTTACGTTCCAGAATCCGTCTGTACGCTGACAAGCTTTCAGTGCTTTGCTCATGAGTAAGAAATCATTGATGTAATCCTGACGATGTTTTTCGTTTGCAGGAATTTCGTCGAGCACACGTACGAGTGCAGCGTATGCCCACCCGTTTCCTCTGCTCCAATAGCAGTCTTCGCCATTAGGTTCTTTGTAGGGAGGTAAGAAATCGGCATCTCTCCACCAAAGTCCGTCTGCCAGGTTGAACAATCCTTTTCCTCCCAGCTGGTTACGTGAGAATTCATACATATCCCACATCTTGTCGAAATATTTCTGCTCTCCTGTCAGGTGTCCCATTTTGGCTAGTACTGGCATGCCCATTTGAATGGCATCTACCCAGGTCCAGTCTCCTACTTGGGGAGTATTGACAAGCATGTTCATATTGGATTTGATATTTTTCAGCATTTCAGGCTTGGGACAAAGATTATATAAGTCGATATAAGTTTGTCCACAGCAGTAATCATCAGCGTTACGTGTGGTATTTCCGTTTCGCATACCCCATTCATGATATTCAGCCCAGTTGTATGCATAATCGTAGTATTCTGCGCGGGGGAAAATGGAATATAGAGACATTAATCCTTCATAGTATACTCCTCTGGTCCAGATATTACTAGGGCGGGTAACTTTACGTACAAAACTAGGAGTCCGGTAATCTGCATATTTCTCCATGAAATACTTATTTACTTTAATCATCACTTCCAGTGTTTCTTTTTGTGGTGGTAGTTTTTGTGCAGTAGAAGTGGTGAATCCCCAGCTCATTATAAACAGAAATGCGATAAGAATCTTTCTCATAATTAAATAAAGGTATTAGTTCTGAAATTGTATCAACAAAGATAGGAGATACAAGAACATTTGTACATGGAAAATCATGCAAATACATTGAAAATCATTCAAAAAATGCTCTTGGACTCTTCTTATGGATGTTTTTTGTACAAAAAGACATGTAATTGCATGATTCTCTATTCCTTCTTGTCGAAAAAGTTTTCTATTTTGCTTACATATTTATTTTAGTTTTTAATGTATTCAGAAGATGAGGGGATATTGTGTAAAAGGCTGGCTTTTATGGTGCTTATCCTGGATGGCCGTCAGTGTATTTGCCAGTGAAATTTTTCCGGATGGAACACCAATTCCAGAATGGTTCAGAGAGCATCGGGTGGTACCAGTAAAAGAGCTGGGAAAGCAATATTGTATCACAAATTATGGTGTGCAAAATGATAGTACGATTTTACAGACAGAACGTATTCAGGCAGTCATTGATAAAGCGGCTCAAGATGGTGGAGGAGTGATCTGTATCCCTAAAGGGACTTTTTTGTCGGGCTCTCTTTTTTTCAGACCTCGTACTCATCTTTATCTGGAAAAAGGAGCAACTCTGAAAGGAAGTGATGACATTAGTCATTTTGATGTGATTGATACCCGTCTGGAAGGGCAGAATCTAACGTATTTTGCAGCTTTGGTTAATGTCATTGGAGTGGATGGATTTACACTTTCAGGCGAGGGGAAGATAAATGGAAATGGACTTCGTTTTTGGAAATCTTTTTGGTTGCGCCGACAGGTAAATCCCCAGTGTACGAATTTGGAGGAACTTCGTCCACGGTTGGTATATATTGCTGATTCAAGAAATGTGCAGTTGTCTGGGGTCAGATTGGAAAATTCTCCGTTCTGGACTACTCATTTATATCGTTGTGAGAATGTGAAGTTGCTTAATCTTTCTATTTTTGCTCCTCATTCGCCGGTGAAAGCACCTAGTAGTGATGCTATTGATATTGATGTGTGCAAGAATGTGTTGGTAAAAGGTTGTTATATGTCTGTAAATGATGATGCCATAGCTTTGAAGGGTGGAAAAGGACCTTGGGCAGACCAAGATAAGGTGAATAACGGAAGTAATCTGAATATCATTATAGAGGATTGTGTATGGGGATTCTGTCATAGTGCATTGACTTGTGGTAGTGAGTCTATACATAACCGCAATATTCTGGTGAGACGCTGTCGGGTAGAGCATGCACAGCGTTTGCTTTGGCTGAAGATGCGTCCGGATACGCCGCAAAATTATGAATATATTCAGTTGGAAGATATTACGGGCTCTGCCATTAATTTCTTGTTTGCCCAGCCTTGGACTCAGTTTTTCGATTTAAAGGATAGGAAAGATGTCCCCTATTCATATTCAAGTCATGTGACGATGCGTAATATTCAATTGGATTGTGATGTCCTTTTTGCGGTGAAGAAGGATGAAACGCAGTATAAGCTGTCTGATTTTCTATTTGAGAATTTAAAGATTACAGCTCGTAAGTCGGGGGAGATTTGTAAAGATTATATTCATAATCTGCAAATTCGGAATGTAACAGTAAACGGAGTACATTTAAAATAAAAACGATGTGGTAGCAATTTCTACCACATCGTTTTTATTTTAGGTAAGTTTGTATTCGTCAGGGTAATAAATAAAATCGATAACTGCCCTGTCATATTCGAATAACTCTTCAGGTTTGAAGAATCTTTCAATTTCTTCAATAGCTGTTTTAGGTGAATCTGAGGTGTGGATGATGTTTTCTTGTGAACTTACACAATAATCTCCTCGGATAGTACCTGGAACGGCTACACGGCCATTGGTGGCTCCTGTCATGGAGCGTACCACCTGAATGGCATCTACTCCTTCATAGCAACATACAATCACAGGACTGGCCATCATAGAAGCTTTTACACGAGAAAAGAAAGGTTTTCCGGCCAAGTGGGCATAATGCTCATTGAGCAAATCCTCCGTAAGTTGCATCATTTTCATGCCAGCCAGGCGCAGGCCTTTACGTTCAAATCTATGGGTTATTTCTCCGATAAGTCCGCGCTGTACGGCACTGGGTTTTAGAATTACTAATGTTTTTTCAAGACTCATAGTTCGTTTATATTAAGGTGATACAAAGATTCATTGCGCCCAAATATACGAAAAAAAGGATATGAGCCCTAAAAACGAGTGGATTTTTTATTTAAAGCTATTTGGAATCCAAAGGTATTATTCCAAGGTTGATAGCTTTCAGAACAAGGTCTACGGCATTCCTGGCCTCCAGTTTGCTCATGAGGCTTTTGCGGTGAGTTTCAATTGTATTATTGGATACATGCAGCAATTCTGCAATTTCCCTTGTATTAAATCCTTTAGCAATAGCCTGCAATACCTCCATTTCTCTTAAAGTAAGCTGTTCTTTTATCTGTTCTTCTGTCTGCATCCGGTTTAAAATGGATTTGAATCGTTTGCAAAGGTATTGGCCTCCTTTTAAGATTGTCTGGATGGCTAGTGTCAGTTCATTAATATCTGCCGATTTTAGTATGGCCCCACTTATGGAGGCTTTAGTCAGTCTTTTAAGTATCCATATCTCTTCATGCATGGTATTAATCAAAATACGTGCTTCCGGGTGCTTTTGCAGGATGGTTTCTATCAGTTCGAACCCGTTGGTGTCGGGAAGTTCCACATCAAGCAGATAGATGTCGAACGGTTGCATGGCTATCAGAAGCATTGCTTCTGCTCCTGATGAGGCAGTATATACCTTTTCTATTTCAGGCATTTGAGACACTACATGCTTGATGCCTTGCAGTATAAGAGTATGGTCATCGACTAATAGTATTTTGGCTTTAGGACTTGTCATTTTGTCGCATTTTTACACTGCAAAGAAAAAAATATTCATTGAAAAGATTTTCACTGAAAACCGTGATTTTTTCAATGAAGATGCACCTGAATATGAATATTCACTCCAGTCTTGTCTTTTTCTATCTTGTAATCTCCTGCAATAGTTTTTAACCGGTCGTTGATGGTTCGCAAACCTATTCCTTTAGATAAATCAGCATGTGGACTCCAGTTCCCGTCATGATGTACTTCAATAATAAGATAAGTGGTATTTTTTTCTATTTGGATACAGATAACCTTTGCCTGGGTATGTTTGAGTATATTCCCGGTCGTTTCCTGCATGATGCGGTAGATTTCGTATTCTATATGTTCTGGAATACTTGACCAATCCGTGTGAGGATAGGGAGTATATTGTATGGAAATTCCTGAAATCTCTTGCATTTTAGAGAAATAATCAGCTAACATTTCATTCAGATCGGTAAACTGGAAATTGGGTGGCATTAGTTCATGTGAAATGGCTCGTACGCCGCTACGAATCTCTTCTAATGTCTGAATGGTATTTGTTTTTAGATCCTCAGCAGAGCTTTGTTGCTGCATTTGAAGAATGGCTCCCAGCAGGTCATTACATACCCCGTCGTGCAAATCCTTAGCCAGTCGTTTGCGCTCATTTTCCAAGCCTTCTATGTATTGGCGGGCAGCAATCAGTTCGGTTTCCTTCTTTTGCACTTTCCGTTTGTGCAGCAGAATGGAAATAGCTATTAATAGTAATCCGATTACTGTAAGGTAATAGATGGTATGGCGTAAACGGCTTTCTTGTTCTTGTGCCTGAGTCTTTTCCAGAAGAGCAATTTTCAGTTCTTTGTCACTTGTCCGTAATTTCTCATTCAGTTCAGATAGTTCATGCTTGATTTTTCCACCGAAAATGGAATCCTGGTAAATGCATACTTCTTGCATGTTCTGATATGCTTTTTGGTAGTTCCCTAATCCTTCATAGTTATGTGCTGTTAAAATGTGATATTTATCGTATGGTAATTGAGTTTGAATTAATGGATTGCTTGTTAGTATGCTGAGACTTTTCTGATATTCTCCAATCCAATTATAAAGGCTGGCTTGTGTGCTATAAAATTCAAGTGCTGTCGGACTGTTTCCCGGGATTTTATGAATCAATTCTTCTCCTTTTTTTAGAAAAATCCTGACGGAATCTTTTTTGTTCCATAATTGATAGGTACTCAGTAAAGGCGATAGGGAGCTCATGGCAAGTAAAGGATATTTTAGTTCTAATGCCTTGTTGATATTTTTTTTTAAAATATGGCTTGCTTCAACATACTTACCCATACTGCTATAACATCCTCCAATGAGACTGCTGGCATATAATTCCATTAGTGAATCGTTTGCTTTTCGGGCGTATTCCGCTGCCTGCTTACCTTGCGTCAATGCTTCTTCATAGCGCTTGTTAAGATGGTAGAGCACGCCAATGTTATAATAGGTGGAAGCAATGTCCTCGTACTTTTCTGTTTTTTTACAGAGGTCGATGGCACGGTTATAGTGATATACGGCTGAGTCGAACATTCCTAACTTGCGGTAGCAGACACCAATGGAAGATTCTACCACACCCTCCAGATCGTATCTTCTTTCTTTGAGTTGGGGAGCATGTGTTGCAACCGTTTTAAATTTCTCTTTAGCTTGTTCTATTTTTCCTTCCATGAAAAGATAGTTAGCCAGTGAGTTGAGTAACTGCAAATATCCTTCTTCTTCAAAAGTCGGTTTTGAATAAAGAGAAAGTCCTTTTTGAATGTAGTGATAGGATGAATCATGGTCTAGAGTTTCATATTCAGCTCCTAAGAATTGATATAACTCAATTAGTTGCTCTTTGGTAGAATTTTTTTGCTCTGCTAATTGTAATTCGCGTTTTAAACTATCAATTGTTGCTGTTTCAGCTTGTATTGGCAAGCACAAGACTGTGTGAAGAAAGATACCTAATGTGAAAAGAAGTTTTTTCATGTAACCTAATTTTGTGAGTTCTACAAAGTAGCGTTTTTTTGTGGAATATACAAATTTCAGCTAAAAAACATCTGGAATATGAGATAGAATGTGTGTGTTTGGAATAACTTAGAATAAAAACATTATGGCTAAAATAAGCAAAATCGTGCAGTCAGTTCTCTTTTATATTTTTGGGAGATATATAACTCATTTGTATAATGAAAAGGAGGAGTCATAAGGCAGCGGTTATTCTGTATCATGTGTAAATAGTGCATATTGATAATGTAGGATTGGTGAATTTGCACAAATTCTTCATTGTATGTACATAAGTCTTTGGCGCGTAGATTAGCCTTTAGGCGGAGGAAAGAACCGTCTGTCAAAGCTATCTCCCAGCTTTTTCTTGTCGAAATATATTTGAAATAACCAATATCATTTGAGCGTAACACGTGTAAGTTCCCCATAAAGGTCTGGATGAGTAAAGGTTTGCCCAATTTTGCATCAAAAAGTCTTCTTAAGCGTTCAAGAGCTGCATTGTATCGCTGAATCTCGGTTGTTTTCATTTCTCTTTTGCATTGTAATTTTGTTTGTCAAATATAACTCGTCTTATGAGGGAGGAAAACACGGAAAACCGTGATTTTTGTATAAAAGTAAAAAAGCCGCCTTGCAGTGCAAGACGGCTTTTTATTACAGTGTGTTTGTTCTTATTTTGAAGTATTGATATTAGCTGATGGGCGGAAGTCGAACATTAAGTTCAAATGTAATCCTTCATCTCCTTGTTTGATGCGAATATTTCCAGGTTGACTGTTCGGACCTTGTTGTTCGATTGGTTTGAAGGAACAGATGGCCGGTATGTCAAGCAAGAAGGATATATCACCCTCAGGGAATTGCGGCATGGTTCTTCTAACACGTCCTACAGGTTCTTCCGGTGTAAAGATGTGATAGAAGATTCCATCGTTTCTTGAATAAACAGTAAACGGTGTTTTGTCGCTTTCCAGTGTAGCCCAGTACATGTTGGCATGATATCCTTTAAATTCTGGATAAATCAGATTTTCAAAACTTTCTCCTGTAATGGTATTGTTGTAATCTTTATGCCAGATGTTATAGTTGGTACCAGGGATACGGTTTTTCCACACACGATAAGGACCACGTCCCAGCCATTTCATGCCGGTACAGTTTGCTTCCGGGTAAGAGAAGGTCAACCCGAGATTGTATACTTTTGTGTCCATGAAGGCATCGTCAAATCCTCCGCCTCCGGAGGCACGATTCAGCAGGATGGCATCCATATAAAGCAGTCCTTGATCGGTCAGACGCCATACAATGGAATCGGCTGCTCCCTTATATTTGGCACAGAATATGGCTCCTTCTTGTGTTTCACGTACGTAGCTGAGTGAAGGCTCATAGCGCATTTTCATTCCTACAGCTACCGGACCGTCTTTGAACGGGACTTCTGTTTCTCCTGCTTTTACTTGTTTAATGATACCGGTAGTGGCATCAAACGTTACACTTACCTTCGCACTGTTCAATACGATGTGGCTGGCATTGCGTGAGGCGGTAGCTTTGGGAAGTGCTTCTAGGGTCATGGGTGATTGTGCCATTTTATGGTCAAAATATTGTTTTACCAGGCGGATAGGATAGCTCCAGTTACAGATGCTATGTCCATTTTTGTCGAAGGCTTCCAATTCCAGTACATCACCTTCATGGAAATTGTCTGGAAGGTCGAAATGAGCTGTGCCGGTTTCTCCTGGCTGGATAGCAGGGAGAGTAACTTCTCCATGGCTTAATTCAACGGATTGTGTTACACCTTTCAATGGAGTGTCACATGACAACACTTTGTACGTCATTTTGCATTCTTTCAGATTCGTGTAAGTATATTCGTTGGTAACCAGGAAATTGCCATTAAAATGAGAGGTAATGAGCAGTGGTTTCAGTTGGATAGGTGACCACTGGGCACGGATGGCATAGAAGCTACCTTCTTTTTCACGACGAGGGCCAACAACTCCATCAGGCGCATTTGACTTGTCAGAATCCAGAATACCTCCTTTGTCACTCCGTTTGGGAGCTTCGTCGCAGAAAACCCAGATAAATCCTCCGGCAAATAACGGGTTCGTATTCCAGCGATCCCAGAAATCCCGTAATCCGGCACCTCCTCCCTGATCGTACATGGCATGCATGAATTCTGTAGGCATGAAGACCTTATAGCCATTGGTGAAGCGAGCTACTCCTGTCAGATAAGCCGGATAATGATGAGTGTCCAAGTCGTTGAAGTCGGCCCATGGGTGGACTACATGCCGTTTTTGAAGCTTGTCGTATTGAGCAAACAGTTTATCCAGCTGATAATTCCATCCTCCTTCATTTCCATTACTCCAGATGATGATGGACGGATGATTGACATCACGCTGTACCATCTCTTTCACTAGTTTGCTTCCTACTTTTTCGTCGTAGCAATTCTGCCATCCTGCCAGTTCATCCATGTATACGATACCCAGTGAATCGCACATATCCAGGAAATGTTCGTCGGGGGCATAGTGTGACCTTACTGCGTTCATGTTCATTTCCTTGATAAGAAGTGCGTCCTGACGACTCATGGCCGCACTGGTTGCTCTTCCGCCGTCGACGGAGAATGAATGGCGGTTAATACCTTTTACGACGAGTTTGGTTCCATTCAGATATACTCCGTCTTGTGGGAAAAATTCGACGGTGCGGAAGCCGATTCTGGTTTCACGTGTCTGGATTACTTTTCCTTCCGGTGATTTTAATTCCAGACGAGCTACATACAGGTTAGGGTCTTCTGTGGACCAGGTTTGGATGTCTGCCCACTGTCCTTCTATCTGTTGTTCTTTGCCAGAGTCTGTAATTTTTTTGGAAAGTGCAGACTTTCCCGTATTTGTCAGGACGGTTTTTCCGTCTTTCAAACCTCGTACCGATACATGAAGTTCATATCCTTTTGCATCGCCATACATTTCACATGAGGCTTGAAACTTTCCATGCTGGTCGGCATTGAGTACAAAGTGTTCAATGTGTACTTGTGGAACAACTTCCAGCCATACCGGACGATAAATTCCTCCATAAAGCCACCAGTCAGCTTTACGTTCTGCGGCGTTGATGGATGAATTAGCAGATTCTTTAGCGACTTTTACTTCAAGTGTATTTTTCTTTCCGAGGGTGAGTAAGTTGGTGATGTCATAACAAAAACGGTTGAATCCGCCCTGATGCATTTCTCCGGCCAGTTTGCCGTTGATTAAGACTTCCGTATCGGTCATGACTCCGTCAAAATAAATTTTTACCCGCTGGCCGCTCCATGATTTGGGAGCCTCGAATTTGTGACGATAAATACCTGTTTCATCACTTGGCTTGGCACCTTTGATGGTATACCATCGTCCGTAGGTATATTCTCCAAATCCTTGCAGTTCCCAGTTGCAGGGAACTTCTATCTTTTTCCATTTGCCGCTGTTTTGTCCTTTTGAGCAGAGAAAGTCCCATGTCACGGTATTGTCAATACCGGTTCCTGAAAGATAAATTCGTTCCGGATGGGGGGCTTGCGCTTGCAAATGCAAGCCAGGCACGTTGCAGAAAAGGCTGGCAAGTAGGGTCAGTCTGATAAAGTTGTTTTTCATATCCGTGTTCATTGATTTATTTTTCACAAAGATACGCACCTTCATGAAATGAATGAATGGAATAATGTACATCTTGCTTGGAGGATTGTGTATCAGACGTACAAAAATCCATGAATCTGTACATTCCTATAGTTGTAAAGGCAGGATAACTTTTATCTTTGCAGGTATGAAACCTAATTTGTAATTCCATGAAAAAGAACAGCATCTTATTTTTTCTCTGTTTGTGCTCTGCGATGGGGGCGGCTGCACAAAACTGGCCAGAGGTAAAGCCTGAAGCACGTCCTGGCAGCCGTTGGTGGTGGTTAGGAAGTGCCGTCGATAAAGATAATCTGAATTATAACCTGAAGGAATATGGCAAGGCCGGACTTGGTAGTTTGGAGGTTACGCCTATTTATGGGGTAAAAGGAAATGAATCTCATAATCTCTGTTTTCTGTCGCCTGAATGGATGGAAATGTTCCGCTATACGCAGGAGGTGGGTAAGACAAACGGGATAGACATTGATATGAATACCGGAACGGGATGGCCCTTCGGAGGCCCTGAGGTTTCTCTTTCACAAGCTGCAGCAAAAGCTATTTTTGAATGTTATGAGGTAAAGGGAGGTGAACCGGTAAAGTTGGAAATCAATATCCGTGACCCTAAAGAACAGAAACAGCGGGATGTAGCTTACCTGGATTGTCTGATGGCTTATGGAACAGATGGGAAAGTCGTAAATCTGACCAAAAAAGTAAAAGACGGATATTTGCAGTGGGATGCTCCGGCAGGTGATTGGCAACTGGTGGCATTGTTTGTGGGGCGGACTTTTCAGAAAGTAAAGCGTGCGGCTCCTGGGGGAGAAGGATATGTTATGGATCATTTTAGTCCGGTGTCCGTAAAATCTTACTTTGAGAAGTTTGATAAGGCTTTCAAGACAAACAAGGTCAACTTTCCCCGTACCTTCTTCAATGATTCGTATGAGGTGTACGGAGCAGATTGGACTCCTGCATTCTTGAAAGAATTTGCTGCACGTCGTGGTTATCGGCTGGAAAATCATTTTCCGGAGTTTATTTCACAGGAACGGACCGAACTGACGCGTCGACTGGTGTCTGATTATAGGGAAACATTGGGAGAACTTCTGGTTGAGAACTTTACGACTGCATGGACCAAATGGGCGCATGGGCATGGAAGTACGACCCGTAATCAGGCACATGGATCTCCTGCCAATCTGATTGATACGTATGCTTCGGTAGATATCCCTGAGTGTGAAGGGTTTGGATTGACTGATTTTCATATCAGGGGATTGAGGCGTGATTCACTTACACGTCCTAATTTTTCGGATATTTCCATGCTGAAGTATGCTTCCTCGGCTGCACATATTGCAGGAAAACCTTATACTTCTTCTGAAACATTTACCTGGTTGACAGAGCATTTTCGTACTTCTCTTTCACAGTGTAAGCCTGATATGGATTTGATGTTTGTGTCGGGTGTAAATCACGCATTTTTTCATGGTACCCCCTATTCTCCGAAAGAAGCAGCCTGGCCTGGTTGGCTATTTTATGCTACGATAAACATGTCGCCCACCAATACGATATGGCGTGACGCGCCGGCTTTCTTTGAGTATATAACTCGTTGTCAGTCTTTTCTTCAATTAGGTAAGCCTGATAATGATTTCCTGGTTTATCTTCCGGTTTATGATATGTGGAATGACATTCCAGGACGTTTTGTTGGCTTTGATATTCACAAGATGGATCAGTATGCGCCGAAGTTTATCAAGACGATACAAACCATTATGGCAGGTGGCTATGATGTAGACTATATTTCTGATTCTTTTATTAAAAGTACATCGTGTCAGGATGGTATGTTGAAGACACGTGGAGGTGCTTGTTATAAGGCGCTTATCGTACCTGCAGTAAAGTTGATACCGGTTTCTACCTTAAAGAAGCTAGTAGCATTGGTACGTCAGGGGGCAACCGTAGTGTTTGTGGAACATTATCCGGAAGATGTGCCGGGGTATGCTTCTTTAGAACAGAATCGGAAGCAACTATTTGCACTGCTGGAACAGTTGCCAGGAGAAAAGTCTTTCCGAGGTACACAGGCTTTTAATTTCGGGAAAGGACGTATCATTGTGGGAAGTGATTACCATGAGGCATTAGAACGTACAGGAGTTCCGGCAGAAGAACTGAAGACTCATTGGGGAGTGCAATTTATCCGGCGCACACATGCAGAAGGGCACCATTATTTTATTTCCAACTTACAGGCCAAAGATGTGGAAGGATGGGTTACATTGAATGTGCCCGAAAAAAATATGATGTGTTTTGACCCGATGACGGGTAAACGAGGAATTGCAAAAACGCGTGAGATGGAAGGAAAAACTCAGGTATATATGCAATTAAAGTCTGGGGAGAGTATCATTCTTCAAACTTTTACTCGTTCCTTGCAAGGAGAACCTGAATGGAAATATGGGAAGGAAATGGACTATAGTTTGAGTTTGGAGCATGGTTGGAAACTGAAATTTGTAGAAAGTTATCCGGCTATTGAAGGAGAGTTTAAAATAGATACGCCTTCTTCATGGACAGAAATTGTACATCCGGCTGTAAAGATTAACCGGGGTACTGCATTGTATTCATTGGAGCTGGATTTGCCTGAATTATCGGCAGATGATTGGATTCTAGACTTGGGCGATGTGCGTGAGAGCGCACGTGTGCGTATAAATGGGCAGGAAGCAGGTACTGCCTGGGCAGTTCCCTTCCGTTTAAGCATAGGGCAATTGCTAAAGCCTGGTAAGAATCTCATAGAAGTGGAAGTAACCAATCTTCCGGCAAATAGTATTGCAGAAATGGACCGCCAGGGAAAACAATGGCGTATTTTTGAGGATATCAATATGGCCAAACTGAATTATGAGAAAGGTACTTACGGACATTGGGAGACACTTCCTTCTGGTTTGAACGGAATAGTTCGGTTGATACCTGTTAAATATTTATTTTGATTATCTGGGCTGGATTGATAATTATCCGGCCCAGTTTTCTCTGTCCAGATTGCGATAGCTGATAGCCTCTGCCAAATGTTCCGGACGTATTTCATTACTTCCTTCCAAATCTGCAATGGTACGCGAGACCTTAAGAATACGGTCGTAGGCACGGGCTGAAAGGTTCAGTCGGTTCATGGCATTTCTTAAAAGTTCCAGGCCAGCGGCATCCGGTTGTGCATAGAGGTGTAGCAGTTTAGAAGTCATTTGGGCGTTACTATAGATTCCATGTTCATTAGCAAAGCGTTGGCTTTGTATTTGTCGGGCGCGGACTACACGTTCGCGAATGCTGGCACTGCTTTCTCCCGGTGTGCTTTTGGAGATTTCTTCAAAAGGAACGGGTACAATTTCTACTTGAATGTCTATGCGGTCGAGCAGAGGACCTGAGATTTTGTTCAGGTATCGTTGTACTTGTCCCGGACTACATACACAATTTCGTGTGGGATGGTTATAGTAGCCACACGGGCATGGGTTCATGGAAGCGATTAATTGAAAGTTAGCTGGATACTCCAGGCTATACTTTGCTCTTGAAATAGTGATACGATGGTCTTCAAGGGGCTGCCGAAGCACTTCCAGTACGCTTCTGCTGAACTCAGGGAGTTCATCAAGAAATAGCACTCCATTGTGTGCCAGGCTGATTTCTCCAGGTTGAGGTGTAGCTCCGCCACCTACCATGGCTACTTGAGAGATGGTGTGGTGTGGGCTGCGGAACGGTCGGGTGGCAATAAGCGAGGAACCTTTTTTCAGTTTTCCAGCTACTGAATGTATCTTAGTTGTTTCCAGGCTTTCTCCTAATGAGAGTGGAGGAAGGATGCTGGGAAGGCGTTTGGCCATCATGGACTTGCCACTTCCTGGGGCTCCAATGAGCAGCACGTTGTGTCCGCCTGCTGCGGCTACTTCAAGTGCTCGTTTTACATTTTCCTGTCCTTTTACTTCTGCAAAGTCAAAGGAGAAAGTAGACTGGTGTTTATAGAACTCTTCACGTGTGTTGACAATGGTAGGTTGTAAACTGCAAGTGCCGTTCAGAAAATCGATTACTTCTGTAATGCGTTCTACGCCATATACGTCCAGATTATTTACGACAGCGGCTTCCGATGCATTCTGTTGTGGAAGAATAATCCCTTTAAAACCTTGTTGACGGGCAGCAATGGCGATAGGAAGTGCACCTTTAATGGGTTGCAGACTTCCGTCCAGGCTTAATTCTCCAATAATCAGATAATCTGTCAAGTGTTCAGAGGAGATTGTTTCATTAGCTGCCAGGATACCGATAGCCAGCGGGAGATCGTATGAGGCTCCTTCTTTCCGGATATCAGCCGGAGCCATGTTGACTACTATCTGTCGGGTAGGAAACTTATATCCGTTTACTTGTAGAGCGGATACGATACGTTCGTGGCTCTCCTTGACAGCAGAGTCTGGGAGACCCACTAAATAAAATTTTATTCCGCGCGAACAGTTGACTTCAATTGTTACAATAGTGGCATCAATGCCTTGTACTGCGGCTCCAAAAAGTTTGACAAGCATTTAAGGTCGTTTTTATTGTGTTTTACTTTTGTTGTTTGTCTTCTGCTATCAAGGCTTCCATCATGGTCTGTAATGCATTTCCGTAAAGATTACTGCCTAAAATTTTCCGGTTCCGGTCTATCAGTATGTTGTATGGAAGACGCTGTATGTTTTGTTGTTTCAGAATCTGATTATTCCATCCTTTGTAGTCGCATACTTCAATCCATTGTTCTGTATCTTTTTGCGTATTTTTTTCCCATTCTTCCTTGTTATAATCTAGTGAGAAGTTGACAACCCGGAAATTGTTCTTAGAGAATTTTTCGCATAGAGCATATAGGGAGTCTTTTATAGCTATGCTTTCCTTATCCCAACTTGCCCAAAAGTTAATGAGCGAATATTGCTTTTGTGTCCCACTGCTGCTCCATGACAAATATTCGCTGTTTCTTTTCTTTACAGACAAGTAATTCAGATAAGTCGAAGTGCTTTTTTCTTTTTCGGGTAGTTTCTGTAGAACTTCATTCAATACTCTACAATCTTTCACTTTACCGGTCAAAGGCTCAGCCAGTCTGGCAATGAGGGACAGATTGGGATTGGCTGATTGTGAAAAATACCAGTACAGTATATAAGCCGAAGCAGGTGAGGATGGATGGCTCTTGATAAAGTTCTCAGCTTGTTGGCATATTTGTGCAGAATCTTTCAGCGCGTGTATACTTTGCAGAAATTCTTGGTATTCATTATTCGGACCATCTCCTTTAATTTCCGGATGTGCGAAACTTCCTTTTACAGACACTTTCCAGCCTTTGTCTGCAAATATCGGAAAGACTTCACCTGAATCATTAACTAATCGGAAAGTATTCAATGTGTCGGGAGAGAAGGCATAAGTGAATTTACCTCCTCTTGGATAAATAGTATCCAGTTTGGAATCCGGGTCATCAAAGACTACCAGAATCATGTCGGAAGTAATGCCTTCCAGTTCCCCTTTGAGTTCAAATTCATCGCTTTGTCTGCACGAATCCAGACAAAACAACAGATATACAGATAAGAGGAGCAGGTATAATTTTTTCATAAACCGTATTTTGTTTTTGCGAAAATACATATTTTCATTTTATAATCTTTCATCTTCTTCCGATTCTTTCCCGTAAAAGCATAAAAAAACCGGAATCACTTCAAGTGATTCCGGTTCCTTTTATGTAATTAAGTCAGATTACTTTATTTCGTTTGCATATTTTGCAAATTCACGGTCGTTCTGAGCTTTAGCAGCCAAAGCAGCATCCTGCTGTTTTACTTTGTCCATGCTGCTCTTAACCAAGTCAGCGTTGTTAGTTCTAGCACCAACAATTGCCATCAGGTAGTTAGTGTAAGCGTCCGGATTCTTCACTGCAGACAGAGTAGATTTAGCTTTGTTATAGTCCTTAGCCAAGATCTGAGCCAAAGCAGCTGAGTTAGTCTTAGTGTCACCGAATGCCTGTACAGCACGGTCATACTGACCTTGTTTGATGTACAAGTTACCCAGAGCTTCGTTAGCTGTGTTAGCACCTGTAGACTTGCTCAAGTAAGTTTCAGCGTTAGCTACGTTACCCTTAGTCAATTCAATCAAACCAAGGTTAGTGTTAACTTCTGCAGCGTTAGAGCTCTTGCTAGCAGCCTGTTTGAAGTAGTTTTCAGCTGTAGCTAAGTCACCGTTAGCATAAGCCATCATACCCAAGTTGTTGTAAGCACGATAGTCGTTCGGATACAATTCAACAGTTTTCTTATAGATAGCTTCTTTACGAGCGTTGTCGTTAGTCAGAGTTGCAGCATACAGCAATTCATCGTTGCTCAATACTTTAGCGTCAGTATCGAATGCAGCGTTGATTTCTTCGTCGCTACGTCCGATTACATCGTAGTTAGCAGTCAAACGAGCACGACGCAACTGCGGCAGGATTTCGTCAGCCAAAGTTTTGTAAACTGAAGAAATGTTCTTGATTTCAGTTTCACGCTGTTCTGGATCGCTGTACATAGAAAGAACACGCAAGATCAGGTCTTTATCCTGAATGTTAGATTTAGAAACCAATTCCTGGAATCCGTCCCAGTCCTGAGCTGTGTATTTAGCATCTACTTCAGTTTCAATCTTACCTTTCTTCAACTGCTGGTTCATGTATTTTTCAGTGTTGTTCTGACGATTTTCAGCCAAAGTAGTATTCAGTTCAACACCACCATCAGGTGAAGCGTAAGCAGAAATTTCGATGTTGTTCAGTTTGTAGTTCTTAGTGTCACCAGCTACAGCTACCACTTGTTTGTGGAATGCTTTCAAGCTGTCAGACTTCAATTCGCTTGCGCGGAGGTTAGCCTGCTGGATCAAGAACATGATCTGAGCTTCTTTAGCCTGCTTGATGATACGCTGGAATGCATCCGGAGCGTAAGCAGCATTAGCAGAGTTTACAGTAGGAAGTTCTGAAGTAGCGATTACACCGTCAGCAATCTTTACAGAAGGAATAGTGTATTCTTTTTTACCTTTCTTAATTTTGAAATCCAGGTAAAGTTCAGATTTAGCCATTTCAGGAACATAGTCGAAAGAAGCTTTCATTGTATAAGTACCACCAGTCTTGTAAGAGATAGTCTGGTCGTTACCTTGTACTTTTTCGCCCTGGAATGTAGCTGGCTGACCTTTAGCTTCGCCACCTTCCCATCTCAAAACCGGAGTAACTTCAACTGTTGCGTTTTTCTTGAAGTATTTTTCCGGGAATTTTCCTGTAATAGTTACAGGTACCTTGCCACCAACAGCTTCCAACACTTCAGGGTTGGTAGTGAAGTAGTCAGGAGATAATTCGCCCATCTTGCTACATGAAGAGAAAGCAAGGACTAACAATGCCACTAACGGCAAATACAACTTCTTAATCATGATGTTAAATATTTAGTTTGTATAAATGAATAATCTTATTGTTTGATTATTTGGGGCAAAGATAAGAAAAACTCTATTACGTGTTAATCATTATCTGTTTTTTTTTGTGCGTTCGTTCGAAAAAACCTTAAAAAATCGTTCTTGCCTTACAATCTGTTCATATTTCTGGGGTGGTGTTCCAAGATTTCTTGGCGCAAGCGACTGCGGTCAAGGTGGGTATAAATCTCAGTCGTGCCTATACTTTCATGGCCCAGCATACATTGTATGGCTCGCAGGTTGGCGCCGCCTTCCAGCAGATGAGTAGCAAAAGAATGACGGAAAGTGTGGGGGCTGATTGTTTTCTTCAACCCAATCTGTTCGGCTAGCTCTTTAATGATGTGAAAGACCATGATGCGTGAAATGTTTTTCCCGAAACGACTGATAAATACAAAATCTTCGTATCCAGGTTTTATCAGTCCTTCATTGCGGTCTGGAAAGTACAGTTCCAGTTCATGAATGGCGCGTGGGGAGATGGGTACCAGCCGTTGTTTGCTTCCCTTCCCTTCTACTTTGATGAACTTTTCTTTTAGATAGAGATCGGATAGTTTCAGATTGCATAGTTCGGATACACGGAGTCCGCAACTGTATAGGGTTTCCAAAATAGCCCGGTTGCGCTGTCCTTCACGGGTGCTTCGGTCGATGCTTCCTATAAGCCTGTCTATCTCTTCTACCGTCAGTACGTCAGGCAGGTGTTTGCCGATTTGGGGTGATTCTAGCAATTCTGAGGGGTCTTGTTGTATGTAGTCTTCCAGTAAAAGAAAACGAAAAAAAGAGCGTATTCCAGACAAAATTCGAGCTTGGGAACGTGGGTGAATGCCGATGTCTCTTAATCCGGCTGAAAAAGTTTCCAAATTCTCCAGGGTGACCTCAGTAAAATGAATGCTTTCCAGTTCCAGAAATGCGAATAGTTTGTCCAAGTCTGTAAGATAAGCCTCCACCGTGTTTGCTGAAAGTGATTTTTCGAGTTTCAGGTATTGCCTATACTTTATTATTATGCTTTTTTTATCGGCCTTTTTCATTTATTTTTCGTATCTTTGTGCCAAATTCTTCTACAAAGGTATTAAATTTCAGCAGAAGTATACAGATGAGAATACAAATAATCAATGGCCCTAACATTAACCTGTTGGGCAAACGGGAGCCTTCCATTTATGGAGCCGAATCTTTTGAAAGTTATCTGGAGAAATTAAAAGAATGGTATCCGTCGGTAGAGTTTGCATATTACCAGTCGAATGTGGAAGGGGAACTGATTAATAAAATTCATGAGACAGGCTTTTCGTATGATGGCATTGTGCTGAATGCCGGGGCCTATACTCACACTTCCATTGCTTTACAGGATGCTATCCGTGCAGTTACGTCTCCAGTCGTGGAGGTACATATTTCCAATGTTCACCGGCGGGAGGAGTTTCGTCACAAATCAATGATTTCCTGTGCTTGTGTAGGAGTAATCTGCGGATTCGGACTGAATTCCTATCGTCTGGCCGTAGAATCCATTTTATTAGACAACAACAAATTATAGTATATTTATTATGATGCTTAAACAAACAAAAATCGTTGCGTCCATTTCGGACTTGCGCTGCGAAGTAGATTTTATCAGAGACCTTTTTAATGCAGGTATGAACGTGGTACGTATGAATACCGCACATGCCAGCCGTGAAGGTTTTGAAAAGTTGATTAATAATGTGCGTACCGTTTCTAACCGTATCGGTATTCTGATGGATACCAAAGGTCCGGAAGTACGTACTACGGCCAGTGCAGAAGGCCCGATTGATTTCAAGACAGGTGAAAAGGTTCGTATTGTGGGAAATCCGGAACAGGAAACTACTCATGAATGTATTGCTGTAACTTACCCGGGATTTGTACACGACCTGTCAGTTGGAGCAGATGTGTTGATGGACGACGGTGAACTGGCACTGAAGGTAATCGATAAGAATGAAGATACTTTGTTCTGTGAAGTACGCAATGATGCTACTTTGGGAAGCCGCAAGAGTGTGAATGTGCCGGGTGTACGCATCAACTTGCCTTCTTTGACTGAAAAGGACCGCAACAATATTTTGTATGCGATTGAGAAAGACATCGATTTCATTGCGCATTCATTTGTTCGCAATCGTCAGGATGTACTTGATATTCGTGAAATCCTGGATGCACATCACAGCGACATCAAGATTATTGCTAAGATTGAAAACCAGGAAGGTGTGGATAACATCGATGAAATCCTGGAAGTAGCTGATGGTGTAATGGTAGCTCGTGGTGACCTGGGTATTGAAGTGCCGCAGGAACGCATTCCGGGTATTCAGCGTATCTTGATTAAGAAATGTATCTTGGCTAAGAAACCGGTAATCGTGGCTACGCAGATGTTGCACACCATGATCAACAATCCGCGTCCGACTCGTGCTGAGGTTACTGATATCGCCAATGCTATCTACTATCGTACCGATGCGTTGATGCTGAGTGGAGAAACAGCGTATGGTAAATATCCGGTAGAAGCTGTGAAGACTATGGCGAAGATTGCTGCTCAGGCTGAAAAAGATAAGATGGAAGAAAACGATATTCCAATTCCTTTGACTCCGGAAAATACGGATGTAACCAGCTTCCTCGCAAAACAGGCCGTACGCGCTACTAACCTGATGCCTATCCGTGCCATCATTACCGATAGCTTCAGTGGCTTGACTGCCCGCAATCTGGCTGCTTTCCGTGGAAAATATCCGGTATTGGCTATCTGCTACAAGGAAAAGACCATGCGTCATCTGGCATTGTCATACGGTGTGGAAGCTATCTATATGCCGGAAAAAGCCAACGGACAGGAATATTATTTCGCTGCATTGCGTAAGCTGATGGACGACGGTGTACTGTCAGAAAACGAAATGGTGGCTTATCTGAGCGGTGGTAAACAAGGTACTCATACTTCATTCCTCGAAATCAACCAGGTAGGTGATGTCTTGAAGAGCGGAGATGACTACGTTTTACCCAACCGTAACCGTTACTTGTAATCATGAAAGAGACTGACGCGCTCGATGAATACATTCTTCAGCATATTGATGAAGAGAACGACTACCTGAAAGCGCTGTACCGGGCGACGCACGTAAAACTGCTGCGTCCCCGTATGGCTTCGGGACACTTGCAAGGTCGTATGCTGAAGATGTTCGTGCAGATGATACGTCCGAAGCAGGTACTTGAGATTGGTACCTACAGCGGATACTCCGCACTTTGTCTGGCAGAGGGACTGGAGGAAGGGGCTATGCTTCATACCTTTGAAATCAACGACGAGCAGGAAGATTTCACTCGTCCGTGGCTGGAAAATTCACCCTATGCCGATAAAATCAAGTTTTATATCGGTGATGCCCTTGAAATTGTGCCCGACATGGACATTGTGTTCGACTTGGCATTTGTAGACGGAAACAAGCGCTTCTATGTGGAATATTATGAAATGATTCTGCAAAAGATGCATTCCGGCGGTTATATCATAGCCGACAATACCTTGTGGGACGGACATGTGCTTGAAGAGCCGCATCACACGGACACGCAGACCATCGGAATCAAGAAGTTCAATGACTTGGTGGCTGCCGATACACGGGTGGAAAAAGTAATCCTGCCCTTGCGTGACGGTCTGACTATTATACGTAAAAAATAAAAAGGTAATATGGAAACAACCAGACAAAACAAGATTGCCCGCCTCATTCAGAAGGAACTGAGCGAAATCTTTCTTTTGCAGACCAAGTCAATGCCTGGTGTGCTGGTTTCGGTCAGCATTGTCCGCATCAGTCCCGATATGAGTTATGCGCGTGTATATCTGAGCGTCTTCCCTTCAGAGAGAAGTGAAGAAATCGTGAAGAACATCAATACCAATATGAAGTCAATTCGTTTTGAGCTGGGAAACCGCGTACGCCATCAGTTGCGCATCATTCCCGAGTTGAAGTTCTTCGTGGACGATTCTCTGGATTATGCAGAGAAAATTGACGAACTGTTGAAGAAATAATGTATTCAATATTTTAGTAAATACTCACAGAAGAACAAGGGGCGTTGCTTCCGGCTTCTGTGGGTTTTTATTTTGTGTTATATATAAATAAGGTATAACGGTGAACTTTCCTTTTTACATAGCCCGACGATATTTGTTCTCCAAGAAATCTCATAATGCCATTAATGTGATTTCTGGGATTTCCGTATGTGGAGTAGCGTTGGCTACATTGGCCTTAGTCTGCACCTTGTCTGTATTCAACGGTTTTCAGGACCTGGTATCCAACTTGTTCACGGCTTTCGATCCAGAACTGAAAATTGTACCCACCACCGGGAAAGTGTTCGACGGACAGGATAAAGATATCGCTGCTATTCGGAAGATGCCCGAGGTGGCATTGGTGTCCGAATCGTTGGAAGACAATGCCTTGGTGCAGTATCAGGGGCGTCAGGCCATGGCTGTGATAAAAGGAGTAGAAGATAACTTTGAAGAACTGACACCGATTGATACCATACTTTTCGGAAGAGGAGAACTGCTGCTTCATGATGAGGTGGTGGACTATGCCATTCCCGGTGTGCAGTTGCTGGCTACCTTGGGTACCGGCATTCGTTTCCTTGATCCGTTGGAAGTGTATGCTCCCAAGCGAGGGGCTAAAGTGAACATGGCCAATCCGGCAGCTTCCTTTACAGGAGGAAACCTGTTCTCGTCCGGACTGGTGTTTGCCGTGAATCAGGAGAAATACGATGGCTCCTATATCCTTACTTCTTTGAAGTTTGCCCGACAGTTGTTTCAATACACTACCGAAGTCAGTGCCATTAACCTGAAAATGAAGGAAGGCACCGATATAGATGCCTTTAAGCGCAAACTGGAAAAACATTTGGGTGAACGCTTCCGTGTGCTCGACCGTTATGAACAGCAGGCCGACACGTTCCGTATCATGAAAATAGAGAAATTTATATCCTATTTGTTTCTGACCTTCATCCTGATGATAGCCTGCTTCAATGTCATCGGTTCTCTGTC
Source organism: Phocaeicola plebeius DSM 17135 (assembly GCF_000187895.1). Taxonomy (GTDB): domain Bacteria; phylum Bacteroidota; class Bacteroidia; order Bacteroidales; family Bacteroidaceae; genus Phocaeicola; species Phocaeicola plebeius. The sequence continues at coordinate 413,097 of NZ_DS990134.1, forward strand.
CATGCTCATTATTGATAAGCGTGACGATGTAGTTACGCTTCGTAACCTGGGGGCAAACGACCGGCAGATTGTGCGTATCTTCCTTTTTGAAGGGCGTCTGATTTCATTTATCGGAGCCGTGTCGGGTATTGTGTTAGGTGTGCTGCTTTGCTGGTTGCAACAGACTTTCGGGTTGATTTCCTTAGGAGCTGCCGGCAGCTTTATTGTCGACGCCTATCCCGTCAGTGTGCACTGGGAGGACGTAGTGCTTATTTTCTTTACCGTGCTGGCTGTAGGCTTTCTTTCTGTCTGGTATCCGGTGCGTTACTTGAGTCGTCGGTTGCTGTCGAAGTAGTTTCTTCCGGAAGTATATAGATTTTATGAGGTGCTTTCCCTTTGCTTCCTAAAATTTTGCTTTTTACCCATCCGTTCAAATCCTTCCAGGCTTTTGATTTTTGCAATCCGGTCAGTTGACCGTATTCCGTTCGTGTGATAAACGGATGCTGTTGCAAATGCTCCATGAGCAGTTGTAGTCGTTCCTCTTTCGAGTAGCGGGCTGAACTTTGCTGAAATTTCCATTCCGTTCTGACTCGCGAAAGTTCCTGGCCTTTGCATCTCCGATTGAAGCTTTTGCTTGTGCGAAACCGTACTTTATCGAATCGGATGTTTTGTGCGTGAATTCCATTTTCATCTGTCACCTCCTTTTCAGCTTTCAGATTAGCTACCGCATAGGCCATGTGTCCTATTTCTACACATTCTCCTCTGGAAATATAGAAAGATGTCCATTTCTCCACTTCTTCCATTACTCCAATCACGGTTCCTTCCTTGAATCCGGAAGAACGGGCTATCTGACGGATGATGTCGCTGAAGGGAACAGCTCCTCTGGTTACGAGCTTAGGGTAAAGTTTTGGGTTCTTTTCACCGTTCTTTGTACCCGGTACGGGGAGAAAATCATACTGTGCTTCCATGTCTTTTAATTTTTTACAAGTTACTATTTATGTTTTCAATATCCGGACCGTATGTTTCCTTGAGCAAAGCCCAACGTCTTCGGTTCGGAAAACGTTGGGTTTTCGTCAGGAAAACATAGTAGTCTCCTGTGCGAAGATAAAAACTCTCTTAGGGGCTTTGTAGACATATGAAGACTTAAGAAGACATAGGAAGACTTTCTCCTGAAAAAAACAAATGAGTGAAAGTATATTTTTATCTTTTCAGTAAGAACGTTACGAATACGCCTTTGTGGTCGGTTGGCCAAGTACCTAATGGCTCTATAAACGGGTCTTTAGACGTTTCTTTTTCCCGCTGGTTTTTTACGATACTGCCTTGGGGGCCGAAGATAGCTGCATTTTTTAATTCCAGTTGGGGGTGTGGATAATAGAATATGTAGTCTATACGGTCTCGTTCATCCGATTTAGGTGCCCAAGTCAGTTTCTGGGTAGGGACTTTCTCATTGTCGGATGGAAATGTGAATCCAGGATAATCAAGTACGTTAGGATAAAGGGTACGGTAAGCATCTGCAAATCCGTTATTATCCAAAATCAGTGGTACAGTCCAGGGTACAATTAGGCCGTTGTGATCATACAGATCTTTGGTCTCTCGTGTCCAGTCCAGGTGTGACGGTTCATTGAAGTCTCCTCCCAGTATCACCATTCTTCCCTCTGCTATATCCTTCTTCGCGGCTTTGACAAATTCACGGATTGCATCATCTCGTTGAGAGGCATCATTGATGGCCAGTACCTCTTGTACAGTTTCTGGAATCGGAATCTCCTTCCATGTAGAACCATCGTATCCTCTTACATTATAATACGCATCACTCAGGTAATCCAGATGGGCTGTGTATACGGCAATCTGTTGCCCATTGACTGAAGCTACCATACGATAAATGCTGCCGTGGTCATTCTTTTCAGGGAAGACGGTGGTAGAATCAGTGATGGGATGTTTGCTGAGCAGGCCGGAGTCGTAGCTGTAGAACGAGTAGTAGGTTTTTCCCTTTTCTCGTAAAGAGGTGACGATACGGTCGCAAAAACGGGTTTGGTGGTAATTCCGGACTTCACTGAACGTTACGAAATCCGGTTCCAACCGGGCTATTTCTGAAACAATGGCTTCATATCCTCCGGGAACCATTGTGCCTTCCTGCCAGATGTTCCATTGCAGGACTTTCAGTTCAGTCTGTGCATTGACTTTGCTGCATCCTATTATACCACATAATCCACATAGTAAAAGTAGTTTTTTCATAGTTTGAAAGTTAAAAGTAAATAATTGTGGGTAAAGATAGAAGGAATTGGTGTTTTTTGTATACTTATGATTAAAAATACCTTTTGTTTTATATTTATTTGGTTAATGCCTTACTGTAGGTAAAATAAAAATAGATAAAAATATGTCATATTATAGTTTTTATATACCTTTGCAACCTAAATTATTATATGGGTAGAGAGACATGAATATAAATTCATTTTATATGATTATTGGCGTTAATAATCAAGATTTATTATTTCGTAACGTGAAATCGCGAGATTCATTTAGTATATCTATTGGGTTCCAGAGGGGACTTTTATTGATGACGTTGTTCGTATTTTTTTCTGAAAGGTACTTTCTTGTGCGAAGTAGGCCTTTTGGTGTTATATCTGGCTGTATTCATAAATAGAGCCGGTACCTATATTTTTGTTTTTAGCTGAAATTTTTTATTTAATCATTAATTATTTTATAACAGGCAAAAGATGAAAAGATTTAGTCTTTGGTTACTCTTTTTTGCAGTGTTAGGTATTCAGTCAGCCTTGGCCCAGTCGTATCGGGTAAAAGGTAACGTTGTGTCGAAGACAGGCAACGAACCTCTGATTGGAGTATCTATCTTGCAAAAAGGAACTACTAATGGAGTGGTTACCGACATTGATGGTAACTATGAGTTGCAGATTCAGGGTGGCGAAGCTACTTTGGTCTTCTCTTATATCGGTATGCAGACACAAGAGTTGAAAGTGAATTCACGTACCGGTGTGCTGAATGTAACAATGTTGGACGATTCACAGATGATTGACGATGTGGTAGTCGTGGCGTATGGTGTGCGTAAGAAAGGTACCATTGCCGGTTCTGTATCGACTGTGAAAAGTGAGAAACTGGAAAATGTACCTACTGCCAGCTTTGACCAGGCATTGCAGGGACAGACACCGGGTTTGACCGTGATGGCAGCTTCTGGTGAACCTAGCCGTGCAGCCACTTTCCAGATTCGTGGTACAAACTCTATTAACTCTGGTACTACTCCGTTGTTTATCTTGGATGGAGTGCCTGTAGAATCATCAAGCTTTAATTCAATCAGTCCTAGTGACATTGAAAGCATTTCAGTGTTGAAAGACGCTTCTTCTACTTCTATCTATGGTGCCCGTGCCGCAAACGGTGTAGTGGTGATTACCACTAAGCGTGGACGTAACGTAGGAGATGCCAATGTGACTTTCCGTGGTCAGTGGGGATTCTCACAGCTGGCCGGAAGCAACTGGGACATGATGAATACGGCAGAACGTATACAATATGAAAAAGAAATTGGTCTTGACCTCGGTGATGAGTATTATGATAAGGTAAGAGGTATAGACGTAAACTGGATGGATGAAGTGTTTAACAACAATGCTCCTACCCAGAGTTACGAACTTGCCGTGAATGGTGCTACCGAAAAAACGAACTATTATGTGTCGGGAGGATTCTTTGATCAGGATGGTATTACCTTCGGTTCCTCTTTCCGTCGTTATAATGTGCGTGCCAACGTAGAGAACCGTGCCAAAGAATGGTTGAAACTGGGAACAAGTACCATGCTTGCCTATCAGGAAACACAGCAGGCTGTGGATGGATATTATGCCATTTATGCGCCGATTTCAGCATCACACTTTATGTTGCCTTACTGGAATCCTTACAATGAAGATGGTTCTTTGGCTTCTACCAATGATGGAACCTGGAAGGGAAGTGGAGTAAACCCTATTGAATGGTTGACTAACAATCCGATCACATATAAAACCTATAAAGTGATTTCATCGGTTTTTGCTGAAGTGACTCCGATTGAAGGACTTACAATCCGTTCTCAGTTTGGTGTGGACTATTCACATGATACTGCTTTCTCTACCTCTACTCCAAGTTATTCTCTGAATGCTGGATTAGGTAGTGCCGGACGCTCATCGTTAGATGACCTGACTCTGACCATTACCAATACGGTTAATTATCGCTTTAACCTGAACGACAGACATGATTTCAACTTTATGTTGGGTCAGGAAGGGGTGAATTATCATTCTGAGAATTTCAATGTTACTACAAGCAAGCAGAACAATGACGCGCTGGTAAATCTTTCGTCAGGTTCATTTGCAGCTTCATGGGGCGATTCTACTACGGAATATGCTTTCCTGTCTTTCTTTGGACGTGGTGAGTATAACCTGGATGGCAAATATTATGCAGACTTCTCTGTACGTGCAGATGCTTCTTCACGTTTTGGTAAAGACAATCGTTGGGCTGGTTTCTGGTCTGTAGGTCTGATGTGGGACTTCAAGAAGGAAGAGTTCTTTGAGGGTTATGACTGGCTTACCAATGCTCAGCTGACATTCAGTACAGGTACTTCTGGTAACTCTTCTATTTCTAACTATGAACATCTGGCTTTGGTGACAGGTAGTTCCAACTATCTGGGTGAAACAGGAATTAAACCTTCACAGCGTGGAAATGAGAATCTTACTTGGGAAAAACTTTGGACAACTAACGTAGGATTGCGTCTGGGCTTCTTTGACCGCATAAACTTTACAGCCGAATTTTATAATAAGCTGACTACTGACATGTTGATGCAGGTGCCTGTAAGCTATGCCGATGGAGGTTACGGATCTTATTGGGACAATGTAGGTGCAATGGTTAACCGTGGTATCGAATTGTCGGTAGATGCAGACATTATCCGTACAAAAGATTTTACCTGGAATGTGTTTGCCAATGCTTCTTTCAATAAGAACAAACTTACGGAACTTTATAACGGAATTGACCAGTATGTAGACAGTAACGTAAACATGTATGCAGTAGGACACGATGTAGCAAACTTCTACATGGTACGTTATGCAGGTGTGAATCCGGCAAACGGAGATGCACTCTGGTATACTAAAGACGGTGAGATTACCAATGTGTTCAGCGAAGAAGACCGTGTGTTGATTGAAGGAAAGAGCTTCATTGCTCCTTGGCAGGGTGGTTTCGGAACAACACTTTCATGGAAAGGCTTGATGCTTTCTGCACAGTTCAGCTGGATGGCAGACCGTTGGGCTTACAACAATGACCGTATTATGGATGAAAGTAATGGTTTGTATACTTCTTATAACCAGTCAAAACGTTTGCTTTATGACCGCTGGAAAGAACCTGGAGATGTGACAGATATTCCTCGCCATGGAATCACACCTCAGTTTGATACGCATTACCTGGAAAATGCTTCCTTCTTGCGTTTGAAGAACCTGATGCTTTCTTACAATCTACCTCAGAGTGTATTGAAAAGTACGAAATTCTTTAACGGAGCGCGTGTGTATGTACAAGGACAGAACTTATTGACATTTACTAAGTTCACCGGACTTGATCCAGAATTTTCTTCTAACATATACCGTGCACAGTATCCTATGTCACGTCAGTTTACTTTGGGCGTAGAATTGAATTTTTAAAAGCTGAAGACAACGATGAGAAACTTTAAAATATATTTATTAGGAGTAGCGGCGATGCTGTTCTCTACTTCATGTTTGGACAAGGACCCTACACATGCTATTCTGGCCGATCAGTCCATTACTACAGTGGAAGAAGCCAATCAGGCTGTCATGGGAATTTACTCAGACTTCATGAGTCGTTATCTGTATAGTGGTAATCTGACTTTGTTGCCTGATATCCAGTCAGATTTGGTATATGCTGTAAATGGCTACTCCAATACTTATGGAGATATCTGGCGCTGGAACATCAATCCTACCAATGCAGATATTGAAGCAGTTTACGGTTCACTTTACAAAGTGATTGGTGACTGTAACTTCTTCTTTGAACAAGTGGCTAAATGGGAAAATGACATTGTAGATGATGATGCTTACGAGAAACTGGAAGCGTATAAGGGAGAAGTATATTTTGCCCGTGCTCTGGCTTATTCAGAATTAATCAAATGTTTCTGTAAGGCATACGATCCGGCTACTGCTAAGGATGAACTGGGTGTAGTGCTGGTATCAAGCTATTCTAACCCGGGCGAAATGAAGCGTGCCTCTTTGTATGATTCATATCAGTTTGTCCTGAATGATTTGGCAAAGGCTTATGATTATATGGAGCCGGATGAAGGTACTACGCTTGTGGCATCTGACTATTATGATTCACCTTATTTCAATGAATTTACGGTGCAGGCACTGATGGCTCGTGTATACCTCTATATGCAGGATTGGGATAATGCCATTAAGTATTCTTCTAAGTTGATAGACAGTGATTTGTATCTGCTTTCAAGTGCCACTACAGTCTATACAAACGATATGTCATATTATGACTATATGTGGAAATATGATGCCTCTACTGAGACTATCTGGAAAGTAGGTTTCTTGCCCACATCCTATGGTGGTGCATTGGGACAGGTATTCTTGAACTTTGATGAGATCAGTTATCGTCCGGATTATGTACCTGGACAAGCTGCACTGAACACGTATGAGGGAAATGATTTGCGTTATGCTTCTTTCTTTCAGGATATGCCGACCGGATATTCTCATGGTTTGGTTTGGCCATTGCTGATGAAGTATTATGGAAACATGGAGTTTGTTTCTAATTACCGTATTTATCATGTGAATATGCCGAAAGTATTCCGCTTGTCAGAACAGTATCTGATTCGTGCAGAGGCATATTGTCAGAAAGAAGACTTTGCAAAGGCATCTGCTGATATTTCTACTTTGCGCCAGGCACGTTATCAATCGTATGGTTCTGCTACTCTGACTTCAGAAAACTGGCTGGATGAAATTGACAAGGAGCGTCTTCGTGAATTGTTTATGGAAGGATTCCGCTTGCAGGATTTGAAACGTTGGGGAAAAGGCTTTGAACGTAAACCTCAGGAACAAAGTGTGAGCGATGGAAGCAGTCTGAAAATAGAAGCTGGCAATCCGTTGTTTGTATGGCCAATTCCGCAGCATGAACTTGATTTGCCGGGCTCTGCCATTGAACCGAATGAAAGTAATAAATAACGAATAATATAAAGGAATAACGATGAAAAGATTTTTCGGAAAATTGGGAATAATTGCCTTTGCTGCCACATTGTTTGTTGGATGTAGCGAAGACCGTGTTTCCTATGCAGGTCCTGACTATGTAATGTTTTCTGATTCGTTGCAGACCATTGCTATACAAAACTCAGAGACCTATTATGATATTCCTGTTTCTGCCACTACGGCATGTGATTATGATCGTACGTATGCCGTAGAGGTAGTCGATAAGGGAAGTAATGCCATTGAAGGATTACACTATGAACTGCAGTCAAACTCTGTTACCATTAAGGCTGGAGAATTGGCTTCTTCTGTAAAAATCAAAGGCTTCTATGAGAACTTTGAGGATACAGACTCTTTGGGTATCAATCTGAGACTGGTTGCACCACAAGAAAAAATCTGGGATATATACGGGGATGAAACAAAGGTACAGCTTGTAAAGATTTGCCCGTTTGATATTCAGCGTTTTATAGGATATGCTAAAGTTACTTCCAATTTCTTTACGGATTATATGCAGGATACGGAATTCCGTTTGGTGACTGTAGAGCAAGATCCGGAAAAAGAGAACGGAGTTATTATTAATGACTTCTTCCTGGATGGAATGGACCTGAAAATCAGTTTTAATACGCAGAAACCCCTTGAACCCAAGGTGGAAATGGAAACTCAAGCGGTTACCAAGTTGTCAGAGATTAGTGGTGGAGCGGTATTGGGAACAGACATGGTTTTGGCTGTGCCTTATACAGGAGCAGTTTCATACTTTAATGTATGTCAGGGTTTTGCTCTGCTGTATCACACTTTCTATGTGGAGGGATATGAGTCAGCTGGTCCGATAGGTACATACCCGACTGTAGTTGAATGGATTTCTGAAGAGGAATATAATTATCTGAAGAAACAAGGATATTAACACGTAATGTCAAAAGAATAGACGTATGAAATATATAAACATATTATCAAAAATGTGGCTTATAGCTGTAGCTGCGATGGTTGTGGCTTGTTCTGAGGATGAGGGGGCACCTGTGACTCCTTCTTTCCCGGAAGAAGAACAAATCCTCTCGGTGAAGGCAGGAGAGTCTGTTGAAATTGTTTTTGATGCCTCAATGGATTGGAAACTGTATTCTTCAACTTTGTGGTGTAGATTCTCTAATGGAATGACTTCTATTAGCGGGCAGGCAGGAAAGCAAGCCGTACAGGTGTCTGTAAATGAAGACATGCTGAATTATGGAGAAATGCAGGCCGAAATTACCTTGAAACAGGGTGATGTGGAAAAAGTCATTGCAAAACTGACTCGTCAGGGTGAGATGTTGCTGGCAGTAGGCGAAGAAGGTGAAATTTTTACGGAAGAGTCTCCATTATTGCTGAATTTCTCTAGAACAAGTACCACTTTGAGCTTTACTGAGAGCTTTACGTTGAATTTCCCTTGGGAATTTGATCAGGCTTCATTGCCAGAATGGTTAGCAGTGAAGAATCCTCCAGTGAAAGGAGGCATGCATCAGAAAGCAGAACTTACCGTGGAGATTACAGATGATTATTTGGCAAATGAATGGACAGGAAGCTTTCGCTTCAAGATGCAGGGAGAAGATCGTTATGCAGATGTACCTGTGAAATATACAGGATTGCCTGCTGATGAGTTGGTTATTAGAGGAATTTCTACGAAGTGGAACTGGAGTGTTTCAACGGATGGACTGCAATACTGGACAGGCGGATTGACAGAAGGTGATGACGAACCTGAAAAACTTTCTTTCCCATTGTCATTTAGAGTCTTAGCAAAGAACAGTGAATATGTGGTGAAGGCTGTTTATCAGGATGGAGACTATCTTTGGATAGATGGAGTTGATGGAGCAAAAGCGTTCTTTGATATCAAAGATGATGCTCATGGGAATTTGGAGTTGTGTAATGTGCAGGAAAATACATCTGCCAAAAGAAGAGGTTATATACTGGTATTCCCTAAAAGTGTGTATGATGAACTTTCTCATGGAGGTACATGGTCTGATATGAATACTTTGTTAAATTCTGAGGGAACGGATCTTTCTGAGGATGTGAGTGATGAATATATTGTGATGGTATTTGATCAGGAAAGTTCACAAACTTCTTCTGTTGCTCCTGTGAAAGTAAATGTAAATGGTGAAGGTGATATCGAAGCTACCCAGGGCATGGGAGAAATCTTGAATCCGGATGTGCTGGAGGCTGTTAATCAACTTTATTTTGCAGATAATGAGAATAAGAATGATTATATATTTAATTATTCTGTATCGGCAAAGAGCGAGGTGATCATTACTCCTTATATCAAAAACTACTTTGGTGAAAATTCTCCTATCGGTTCATGTGAAGTAAGATCTTTCTCTGATCCATGGAGTCCGGATTCATCGATTGCGGTAAGCCAAGAGGGGGATACTTATGAAAACAGTAATGTGTATTTCCAGTGTGGAAATGAATCTTTACTTGTTATATTTAAAGATGATTTTGGAATGGTTTGTAAAGTATTGATATTAAATATCCAATAAAATGCATGATATGATTAAGAAACTAAGAAATATACATGTGATCTGTACTAACCTGATTCTTCTGTCGTTGTTATTTTTAGGTTTTGGATGTAATGATGACAAGGAAGTGTTTCAGACCGGTAACGGTTATGTACAGTTTAAGGTGTACAAGAGCGCATCTTATGTAAAGGATGAGGCCTCTCGTGCAGGTGGAAATGTACTTGATTCACTTTATGAGGCAAATAAAGTGAAAGTGGTGTTGAGAAGCAATGATTATGACTTCTCTCAGACACTTATGTTGCATGCGTATGATGAACAAAGTGCAGAATATGGCTTGCGTAGTGACAAACTGGAATTGCAGCCGGGGGAATATACCGTGGTAGGTTTTTATCTTTACGATAGAGCGGAGAAAGAGCCTATTTTTGCTGGTATCCCGTCTGAAAAAACAACCTTTACAATTGTAAGTGGTGGGCTTGTTATGCAAGACTTGCTGGTGGATGCAATCGGTAAAGGTCTAGTAAAGTTTGAATTGATTAAGAATATTCAGTCATCTCGTGGTGCAAGTGATTCTGAACCTTATCCATTTAGTGATATTAATAAAGTGGACATAAAGGTACAGAATATGGATACGAAGGAAACCCAGGAGTTTAAGTCTTTGAAAGTAACGTATGTAGAGGACTTTGATGGTCAGGGTATCGGTTATCGTACTTCTGTAGGGAGAATTGATACACTTGTTACAGCTGAGGCTGGAAATTACAAGATTCTTTCGTACGCGGCATATAACCGTACGGAACTTTTGCAATATTTTAATGATGAGGTATTAGGTGAGGCTACATTTACGGTCACTGATAACAAGCAGACGGAAGCAAAAGTTCCTGTTACTATATTGGAAACAGCTGCAAACATAAAAGATTATTATAATCTTCGTACTTTGTGGGAGCAGCTAGGAGGACAAAACTGGTCTTATGTTGGTGAAAGCTATCCGCAAGGAACTAACTGGGATTTTGAAAATAAAGATGTGGACATGTGGGGCGACCAGCCGGGAGTAAGCCTTGACAAGAATGGTCGTGTGATAGGTCTGTCTATTGGTGATTTTAATCCGACAGGAGAGGTACCTGATGTGATTGGCGAGTTTACAGAACTTCAAAGTTTGGCTTTGGGTACACACAATGATAAATTGCGCCCCGGGGAAAATCCGTTGGCTGATTTAAAGGGTGGCTTGACTCCTGCAGTTCTTGAAGAACTTCGTTCTGACTACATGGATAATTTTGCATTGCGCGATTCCAGACAGGATTGGGATGTGCAGATGCAACGCTGTATGGTAGAATCCGGGCAACCGGCTATCAAGAAATCCATAGTACAGCCTAAGGATGTAATTCATGGTGATATGACCAACGGCATTAAAGGTATCAGTGAAGCAATTGGAAAGTTGCAGAAGCTTGAAGTGTTGTATATTGCCAATTCACCTATTGCAGAGTTACCTCAAGCTTTGGGTGATTTGGAAAGTTGTACAGACCTTGAAATTTACAATTGTTCTCGCCTGACAGCATTCCCTGATCAGCTGGCTAGAATGAAGAATCTGACTCAGTTGAATATGGCAATGAATCCTCAGTTAGCGGCAGCGTTCCCAGACGGAATAAAAAAATTGGCAGAGGGTGATGCAGGTAAATCTTTACAGATTCTTTACTTAGGTTATAATAATATCGCATCTTTACCGGCAGAAGTTTCTAAGATGAAGAAGCTGGGTAAGATTGATTTGATATACAATAAGTTGACAGCTCTACCTGCTTTTGGAAAAGATGTAAATTTGGTTCAGGGTACTTTTGATTATAATAAGATTGCAAGTATTGCTACAGATGAGAATGGTATATTCTGTGGTATGGACGATGTGGAATCATTGTCTTTCTCACACAATGAACTGACAGAATTTCCAGATATATTTGACGCAAGCTCAATTTATATAATGGCTTCTGTGAACTTCTCTTATAACAAGATTAAGAAGGTTGCTACAAAGAAAGGAATCAATGTGAATGAGTTGTCTTTGGCTGGCAATGAACTAGAAAAGTTCCCGGCAGATTTGTTTAAGACTAATTCTCCATTGACGGTGCTGAATCTTAGTGGAAATAGAATCAAGGATTTTACCAATGAAGATATGAAGGGTGCCAAAGTGTATATGATGACAAGCTTTGACTTATCAAATAACCGTTTGGAAAAACTTCCGGATGATTTGAACGGAACCACTATGCCACACTTGTATGGTATTGATATAAGCGGAAACCAGTTGTCGGCATTCCCATGGGGATTGGCAAATATTTCTTATCTGAATACATTGATTATGCGTAATCAGCGTGATGATGACGGTAACCGTGTATATAAGGAGTGGCCTACAAATATTGGTAACCACAAAGGCTTACGTGCATTGCTTTTGGGTGGAAATGATATTGGAAAGGTTCCTGAGACAGAAAAACTTTCGTATCTTATCAATACACTCGATGTAAGTGATAACCCTAACCTCATTCTTAATGTATCATCTGTTTGTCCTTATATCAAGGCTGGCATGTATTTGCTGATTTATGATACGACACAAGATATTCGTGGATGTGATTATCTGACTTTGGAATAATTTAAGAAATAATGTATGAAAAGATTTTTTAATACTATAATGATTATTTCGGCCTGCATGGTATTGGCGATATCCTGTAAGGAAGAAGACAATGTCGTGTCAGAATTCTCTATTGATAAGACGGAGATTGCTATCGGGGCCGATGGTGGTAGCGAATTGCTGGAGATAAAAGGCAATGTCAAGTGGCAGGGAACTTCAGAAAGTTCTTGGTTGAAGTTTAGTCCTTCCAATGGCGAAGGATCGGCTATTTGCGAAGTTTTAGTAGACTCATCTGTAGTGGCAGAGCCGCGCGAAGGTGTTATTACTTTTATGGCGGCAGGTCAGACTTCTGCAACTACTGTAAAAGTAATGCAGATGGGATATGCAAAAGGTATCTTTGTAAGTGAAGAAGACAGAACGATTTCTGTAGAGAATTCAGCAAAACTGGAGGAGCGTTTCTTTGAGGTTACAATGATGGCCAATGTGAATTTTGATGTGCAAGTCAACAACTTGCCGGCTGAAGACGGAACTGTTGATAAAGAATGGCTGACATACAAGAAAGAAACTCCCAATTATGAGTATGGTGATCGTCCGCGTTTATTGAAATTGCATTTTGACTGGGATGTCAACATGAGTGAAAAAGCACGTACAGCTGAAGTGATTATTACTCCGCAGGAAACATCTGATACGGAAGGAGACGGAGCGATAAAACTGGTAGTTACTCAGAAAGCAGCTCCGGTAATTACTGATGACAGAGCTGGTGACTCTCTGGCTATTCTCTCTATATACAGCAGTATGAACGGTCTGTTTGCCTGGGATGCCAGTGAGAATATGAGATACTGGAAAGGTGTAGAACTTTGGGAAGCTACTGACAAATATATCAAGATAGAAGCAGACGGAACGATTAATTATTCTGCTCCAGTGCCTGAAGAACTGGTTGGCCGTTTGAAATCTGTAGAGTTTACTTTATTTGAAACAGAAGAATCGCTTCCCTATCAAGTGAAATATCTTAAAACAGCGGAATCAATTACTTTCTCAGGAAACTCTAATACATTCTTAAAGAATATTGTATTGGGAAATGAAATTTGTGACCTGGTGAAATATGGCAACTTGCGTAAACTTACTGTACGTGCTTATGGTTTAGTGGGACTGCCGGTAAACTTTACTGAGTTTGGAAAGACACTTATCTCTTTGGATTTGAGTAGCAACAATTTTGAGGTGATGGGTAAGTCTGGCAGTACTATAAATGGAGTGAAAGTCTTAGGTATTGAGAGTATTACTCGGGAGAATTTCCCGCATTTACGCAATTTGTATCTGAATAAGATTAATCGTTATGATACAACGAAAGACCTTTCAGCCTATACAAATAAGAAAGATGAAAAGTTAGGTTTCCGTTGGACTACAGGTTTTGGAGAAGGATTTCTTACTCCGGCAGAAGGATATAATAATTCTTATTTCAAAGAATTGCTGAAATGGGAAGAACTTGAATGTTTGTCATTGTCCTTGAATATGCTTGATGGTCAGTTGCCTTCGGATGCAGAAGTTAAACAGCTTCTTGGTGCAGATAAGGTTTATACGGAAAGCTATATCCAGAATGCTGAGTATAAGGATACCATTTCAATTCAGGATGCTGAAAAATATTTGCTGGCAAATGGAGGAGCTCCTAGGGTTTGGCCGAAGATGAAGAGTCTTTCTTTGAACTTGAACTTCTTGACCGGAAAGTTGCCTGATTGGATATTATATCATCCATATCTTACTTTCTGGGATCCGTTTACTATGATTTTCCAGCAGGAACTTAGTACTACGGCTTCAAAAGCTAAGAATACAAAGGGTGAGGTTATTACGACGTTTAGTAATGAGCCTACAAACTTGAGTAATTATGGCGAAGGGAAGACAAGTTATTATGAAATGTATCCTAAGAGAAAACCTCAGATTACAGATGACTCTACAGAAGAGAATTAAAAGAGGAATTTCTTAGAGATAGTTTTAGTTGAATAATATAAAAATAGAATTTTGCAAAACTCCCGGTCTGTTAAGTTATGGACCGGGGGGTGCATGGTTCGAAAATTAAATGATTAAAGATGAAGAAAAAATATATTTTTGCCGCTCTTGTGAGTGCTATGGGATTGTTTTCTTGCTCTGATTCTGAAACGTTCTTAGAATCGGGTGTGCAAGAAAATACGGTAGCTCCTATATCTGGCTTGGCTGACGAGGCAGTGGAAGGTGAACTTCTCATCAAATTTAAGCCAGAAGTGGAAGAAGTACTTGAGAATGCTCAAATGTTAAGCCGCAGTGGAGTGCAGACTCGTTCTAGTATTCCTTCGGTAGATGAAATACTGGATATTGCCGGTGCATATACTTTTGAACGTGTCTTTCCTGTAGATAAACGTCACGAAGAACGTACCCGTAAAAATGGTTTGCATTTGTGGTATGTGGTGAAGTTTGATAAGGATATGGACCTGAATAAGGTAGCCTTGGATATGTCTAAACTTTCTGAGGTGGCAACCGTGGAATATAATCAGGTTATAAAGAGAGGATATGATACCACAAAAAAAGCGAAGGGGTTGAATAGTGCTACAAGAGAAGCTATTCAAACATTAGGCAGCCAGGCTGAAAATATGAAACTTCAGTGGGGTATAGGAAATGACGGAACTGTGGTTGAGGGTGCTCGTGCCGGATACGATGTAAATTGTGCTACAGCCTGGGAAAAATGCCAGGGAGATCCTTCTATTATTGTGGCCGTAGTGGATGAAGGGGTTATGTATAATCATGAGGATCTTGCTAATAACATGTGGATTAATCCTGCTGAAACATTCGGGTCGGATGAAGATGCGGATGGCAATGGATATGCAGGTGACAAATATGGCTATAATTTTGTTGCAGGTAATGGTCATATCTCATATACGCAAACAGGAGATACAGGACATGCGACCCATGTAGCAGGAGTAATTGCTGCAGATAATAATGAAGTAGGTATTCGAGGAATTGCTGGAGGTAATGGAACTCCTGGAACTGGTGTGAAGATTATGTCTTGCCAGATTTTCAGTGGAAATGGTAGTTCATCTGTCTTAAATCAAGCTAAAGCTATTAAGTATGCAGCGGATAACGGAGCTGTAATCTTGCAGTGCAGTTGGTCTGCTTCATCTGGACGTATCAATCCTTTGATGGGTACTCCTGGCTTTACTTCGGATGAAGAATGGTCTAGTTCTGTAGTACTTCAGAAAGAGGCTTTGGAGTATTTTATTCATAATGCTGGCGATCCTAACGGAGTAATTGACGGAGGTATTGCTGTTTTTGCAGCAGGTAATGAATACGCTCCTATGGTCAGCTATCCGGGAGCTTATGGTGACTTTGTTTGTGTAACTGCACTTGATCCGGCTGGAAAACCTTCTTGTTATACGAATTATGTCAGCCCGAGTGGAAGTAAGAATTTGATTGCTGCTCCTGGTGGTGATGCTAATGCATTTAAGAGCGAAAAAGCATCTATTCTTTCTACAATGCCGAATTCAGCTATTGAGGGTTCCGATCTTACAGCAAGTCAAAGTGGGTATGGTTATATGGATGGAACTTCAATGGCTTGTCCGCATGTGTCGGGAGTAGCTGCTTTAGGTTTGTCTTATGCTGCCAAATTGCGTAAGCATTATCGTGCAGCGGATTTTAAAGACTTGCTGCTGGCGTCAGTAAGAGATTTGAGTAGCAATCTTTCAGGCGAGAAGAGTTATTGGGAGAATTGGGGAAGTGTAGGTGATGCTGCTCCTCATCTGAGAATGAACTTGCCGGCATATAGAGATAACATCGGAGGCTTGATAGATGCACAAGCTGTGCTGGACAATATTGATGGCAGTAACTACGGTGCTCAGCCTATGCGTGTGCCTAATGTATATGTAGCCCTTGATGCCACAGAGGTAGTAGATTTGAACAGAGTCTATGCAGAAAATGTTACTGCTACAGAGTTCAATGTCGTGGATAGCAGTATTGCTGCTGTTTCTTTGAACAACAATCAGTTGACGGTAAAAGGTACTAAGGTAGGAACCACCAAAGCTTCTGTTACTAGCAGTGATGGACAGACACAAGAATTTGTGATTACAGTACGTAAAGCGACTGGCAACGGGTGGATGTAATCTAATCATATAGAGCTTTTATGAGAACTGTAATTATCTGGATGTTCATATTGCTTTCTGTGTCTTCTTTGATGGCACAGAAAGCCTTTTCTCAAAAGGAGCTTGATGCTGTGCTGAATCCTGTATTGGTTGAGCATGCGGAAGAAATGCTTCGTTTTGAACGTATGGAGATAAATGCAGGAACTCTGTCTGAGGATGATAAACCGCAAGTTTTCGCTTTTATTTGCACGAATATCGGAACGGAAAAGGTGGTGGTAACGAAGATTACGACTACATGTGGATGTACAAATGCTCAAATAGATTCTCCGATAATTAATCCAGGAGAAAAGGCGATGATTCGATTGACTTATAATCCGTTCGGACAGCCGGGAACTATTTACACCAGAGCTTTTGTATATGCTAGTATCTCAGAAAAAAGACCGGTTGCGGCATTGACTATTTTGGGAAAGGTAACTCCTTCGGCTGCTTTATGGAAGGATTACAGGTATACCATGGGGCATTTAAAAATACGTGCTAAAACACTAAATATGGGAACTGTAACGTCTACTATGCGTAAGGTTGAGCGAATAGCTTGCGCTAATGCCGGAAGTGCTCCTTTAAAGATTGGTGCTGTAAAGGGATTCCTTCCAGAATTCTTGAGTTTACGAACGGAACCTGAGGTTTTGGAGCCTGCACAAGAAGGCTTCTTGATTGTGGAACTGGATGGAAAAAAACTTTTCGAACAGAAGGGGCAGAAATCATTCAGTATTTTACTTGATGGTATTTCTGGGCGACCATCCGATAGGACAATAAAAATAAGTATGGATATAAAATAGTAATTTTTATAAATAAGAATATATGGTAAAATTCATATTCAGAATTATGATGTGTGTCTCGTTGCTGGCAATGACAACGGCTTGTAGCGAGGACGAAGAGACTCCAGTGGTATATCAGGAGGTAAATTATGCCACTATGAATGGAACATGGATGTTGACCGAATTTAATGGGGCACCCTTGCAAGAAGGTCAATATGTATATATTACGTTTAATAGAAAGGAACATACTTTTGAGATGTATGAAAATATGGGAAGTATGTATTCACATAAATCTACAGGCTCTTTTGAAATTGAAGAAGATGAAGATTTGGGATATATTTTGACGGGTGAATATGATTATTCACATAATCCGTTGAAAGAATACATTGTTTCAGAAATGACTGATGAAACAATGAAGTGGACTGTGAAGGATAACGCAGAAGATGTATCTGTATATACACGTTGTGCGGAAATTCCTGAAGATATTTTGAATGGAAGTAGAAGTTTGAAATAATCTGATAAACAAAAATAGGAATATCCTGTTGCTGATCAATGTATCAGTGGCAGGATATTTTTATTTAAAGATATTTGGTTTCTTGGATATTGGAAATAAAAATTTTATTTCATTATGGGAACTGTTCCAGGCTTTTATGATGAATGTTTTTTATTCTTTTTCTATTGTTATTATTTGTGTGTAGTTGGAATAATAAATATTTATAATATGCAAATTATTAAATAGTGTTATATTTAAGTTTATTTGCTGAATGTGTTTTTCCTGATAAAATAAATTAGATAAAAAACATGTCATATTATAGTTTTTATATAACTTTGCAAAAAGAATTGTTATATAGTCGTCCCTTAAAAAGTGCCCATCTGCGGAATATTGTACGGAAACAGTATCCCGCAGATTTTTTCAATAAGCCACAAAAGAGTCCTCATGGCTCTTTTGAAGTTGTATGCGGCGGCAGCTAAAAGCAGATTGACAGTATCACCGAATACCCCTTTATAAAAGTTGCGTCCTAAACGAAAATCTGATTTCAAATGCCCGATAGTCGGCTCTATTCCCGCACGCTTGCAGAAAAGCTTATGTTTCTTCCTGCGGGTATAATAACTGTCTTTCCGGTTTGGAACATCAGGTATCAATATTTGAGTGCCGCAAACTTCTTTCTTTCCCCTGTAACCCCTGTCTCCTGCCAGTCTCCTGATTCTCTTTCCGGTAATTCGTTTCACCTGTAAGAGGGAGTCTTCAATGGTGTGTCCGTCATATTCGTTCCGGAAGGACTTGGCCCCCAGGATAATTCCGGTAATTGAGCGGATGATTGAGACCTTGTTCCCAAATTCGTACTTCTTATGTTCCTTCCCCTTGCTGATACACTGTACTTCCGGCTCATGCAGGGAATAGATTTTCCCCGGAGAGTTACGTTTCTGTGAAAGAACCCGCTCAAAGAGGGCGAGCTGAGAGTCATAGTCATGGTTTCCACTCAGGTTACGCTTCAGTTCCCTGACAAGCCTTCCCGCAATGGTGCGTAGCCGTCTGTCGGCCTTCAGTGCCTTGCTGCGGTTTTTCGGATGGTTACGGAAGCGTTGGTCACGGTAAATCTTCTTAAGGGTGAAAGTGTAGCTCTGGCGCAAAGGAAGGTCTAAGGATTTTACGATGGACAACACTTTGCGGATTATCTTTTTATGCAACTTGGCATCCGTGGGATAAGTCACGTTCTTTTCCTGTACCGTGGAGTCGATGAAGGCCGTGTCGTGATGGTCCCGGTCATCATCCTGTTGATTGACACGTATGCTTTCTGACAGAATCAGTTCCAAACCCTTCTCACCGATACGCTTGCGGAAGTGTACCAGTTCGCTTGCATTGCAGGGATAGGATGGCGTGAACTCCAACATACCGCAAAAGTACTGGTAATAAGCATTCTCACTCCATTGCTCAACAACCGATTCATCGGAAAGGTTACGGACATGTTTAAGAATCAGAAGTCCGCACATCAAACGGACGGGTTTGGCAGGACGCCCGTTGTCTGCACAATACAGCGGAGAGAAAGCTTCCTCGAAACGGTGCCAGTCAATCTTGTCGGCAAGCAGATACAAGGGATGCTTTTGGTTCAGTTGGTCTGCCAACGAACTGAACAGAGAGGGCTGGGACAAGGTGGTTTTTATCATATTATCTGCAAGTTTTCAACCATAAAGGTACAAAAACTTGCAGATATATCAAAGAAATTTAGCCATTAATATATTGACTATTAGCAGGAAAAGGGTACTTTAAGGGACGACTATATAGATAGGGGATTATGGATATAAATTCATTTTATATATTCTGGTGTGTTAATAATCAGGAATTGGTATTTCGAAATGTAAAGTCTCGTGATTCGTTTTAATGCATTTGCTTAACCTAAGGGAAATTCTGTGTAAAAACCATTGTTCATTTTATTTTCTTAAAGACGCAATTATTAACTATGCGTTTTTTTACACGTTTAAGCATCTCTTAATTGAGAGGTTTGTATCTGTATTATTGATATTTGACTGAAATTTTTATTTAATCATTAATTTATTTTATAACAGGCAAAAGATGAAAAGGTTTAGTCTTTGGTTAGTCCTTTTTGTGCTATTAGGAGTACAATCAGCCTTGGCTCAATCGTACACGATTAAAGGAAGTGTCGTGTCGAAATCGAATAATGAGCCTCTGATTGGAGTTTCTATTTTACAAAAAGGAACTACGAATGGTGTGGTTACCGACGTTGACGGTAATTATGTGCTTCAGGTTCAAGGTGGCGACGCTACTTTGATCTTCTCTTACATTGGTATGCAAACGCAAGAATTGAGAGTAAATTCTCGGATGGGAGTGCTGAATGTTGTAATGCAGGATGACGCTCAGCTTGTGGACGAAGTTGTTGTGGTGGCATATGGTGTACGTAAAAAAGGAACTATTGCTGGTTCAGTTTCTACGGTAAAAGGTGATAAATTTGAAAGTGTTCCTGCTGCTAGTTTTGATCAGGCATTACAAGGACAGGCATCTGGATTACAGGTTATGTCGAATTCTGGTGAACCGAGTGCAGCGGCTTCTTTCCAGATTCGTGGTGTAAACTCTATTAATGCAGGAGTCAGTCCATTGTTTATTCTGGATGGTATCGCAGTTTCAGCAGATGATTTTTCAGCTTTAAATCCGAGTGATATAGAGAGTGTTTCTGTATTGAAGGATGCTTCTTCTACATCTATTTATGGAGCGCGTGCTGCGAATGGTGTAGTTGTTATTACTACTAAGCGTGGTAAGATGGGGGAAAAAGGACATATTACGGCAAGAGCTCAATATGGTGTTTCTAAACTGGCATACGGAAAATGGAACCAGATGAATACTTCAGAACGTCTGGACTACGAAGAAGAAATTGGTTTGCGTGTTCCTGGTACTTATGACCGTGAATTACTGGAAAGAACAAATATTGACTGGAGAGATGCAGTATATAATGATAATGCTCCCTTCTCAAATGTAGAACTTCAGTTCAGTGGCGCTTCTGATCGCTATAATTACTATGTTTCAGGGGGTGTATATAATCAAGAAGGTATTGCTTTAGGTTCTGATTTCACTCGTTATTCTTTCCGTGCAAATCTGGAAGCAAAGCTGAATAGTTGGTTTAAGATTGGAACAAACTCTGCAGTATCGTATGAAGACATAAGTGAAGCCACTTCTGGTGAATATACAACTGTAACTCCTATTTCTGCAGCAAGATTCATGTTACCTTACTGGAATCCTTACAAGGCAGATGGTTCATACGCTTCTGTAAGTGATGATACTTGGCTGGGTACTAATGTCAATCCGTTGGAATGGCAGGCTAATAATCCGACTAACTCAAACAAGTGGAAAGTGATGGCTAACTTGTATGGTGAATTGAGACCGATTGAAGGACTTGTTATCAAATCTATTGGCGGTATTGATTTCTTGGATCGTCGTGGAGATGTATCTTCAAATCCGAGTTATTTACCTAACATGGGTGAAGGGTATTTAGGACGTTCTTTCTCCCGTTATTATAATCTTACATGGACAAATACAATTAATTATGTATTTGATTACAAAGATGACCATCATTTCAATGTGCTTTTAGGACAGGAAGCCGTAAATAATCAGTCGGAAGCATTCTCTATCATTACACGTGGTCAGAGCAGCGACAAATTGCTTAACATGTCTTCTGCTACACGTGCTGAGAGTCCAAGTGACAGTTTTT
This sequence comes from Phocaeicola plebeius DSM 17135, assembly GCF_000187895.1. Classification (GTDB taxonomy): domain Bacteria; phylum Bacteroidota; class Bacteroidia; order Bacteroidales; family Bacteroidaceae; genus Phocaeicola; species Phocaeicola plebeius. The sequence continues at coordinate 434,486 of NZ_DS990134.1, forward strand.
CTGGTTCTACTTATTTGTCTTTCTTTGCACGTGGTGAATATAACTATCAGGGAAAATATTATGCTGATTTCTCTGTTCGTCGTGATGGCTCGTCTCGTTTTGGTAAAAACTCTCGTTGGGCAAATTTCTGGTCAGTAGGTTTGATGTGGGATGCAAAACGTGAAGCTTTCCTTGAAGATTATGAGTGGCTGACAAACGCACAGTTGTCTGCCAGCGTCGGAACTTCTGGTAACTCTTCTATTCCGCCATACGACCATTTAGCTCTTTTTGCTGGTGGCCCGACTTATGGACTTGAAGGCTCTGTGTTACCGGGTATTGCTCCTTATTCAAGAGGTAATGAAGACCTGACATGGGAAAAACTTCTGACTACGAACATTGCTTTGAAGCTGGGATTCTTTGACCGCATTAATGTAGTAGCAGAGTTTTATCATAAGAAAACTACTGACATGTTGATGGCAGTTCCCGTGACTTTGACTTCTGGTTATGTGGAACAATGGGATAACATCGGTGCAATGGTAAACAAGGGTGTTGACTTGAGTTTTGATATTGATATTCTGAGAATGAGAGATTTCAGATGGAATGTGGGTGCAAATATCTCATACAATCATAATGAAATTACTGAACTGTATGGCGGTAGAGATGTGTACGAATTGGCTAATACCAACTTGCTGTTGAAGAAAGGACATTCATACGGTGAATTCTATGTAAATCGTTTCGCAGGTGTAAATTCAGTCAATGGAGATGCTCTGTGGTATGATAAAGATGGTAATATTACCAATGTATATAGTGAAAACGATAAAGTACTTGTCGGAAAGAACAGCATTGCTCCATGGCAAGGTGGTTTTAATACGATGTTCTCTTGGAAAGGCCTTTCTGTAAGTGCTCAGTTCAGCTGGGTAAAAGACCGTTGGGTGATGAACAACGACCGCTATTTTGATGAAAGTAACGGTATGTTTATCAATCAGAACCAGTCCAAGAAACTTTTATATGACCGTTGGAAGAAACCTGGTGATATCGCATCGGTTCCACGTCATGGTGTAGTGATGGAATTTGACGACCGTTTGCTTGAAGATGCTTCTTTCTTGCGATTGAAGAATCTTAATATCTCTTATTCTTTCGACAGAAAGTTATTGCAAAAAACGAGAATCATAGAAAATCTGCGCGTATTTGCTCAGGCACAGAACCTGTTTACATTTACGAAATTTCAGGGTATGGATCCTGAATCTACAGGTAATATGTATCAGGCACAGTATCCTATGTCACGTCAGTTCTCTATAGGCTTGGAAGTAGGATTTTAATTGATAAAAATAAAATATAGAAATATGATAAAAAATATAAGATTAATCTTGTTGTCATTGGTATTGGTAGGAAGTTCTTCATGTAAAGGCTTTCTGGACGAATATCCTGATTCGGCAATACCTGAAGAAATGGCGATGGAGACACTTGATGACTGTACCACTATCGTTACAGGAATATACAGCGCCTTTAAGTCAGGCTACCTATATTCTGGAAGCATGACACTTCTTCCGGATATTCAGGCAGATATGGCGTATGCTTCGGATGCTAATATGGGAGTTTATACCGAATTCTACCGCTGGCAGTTTAAACCGACCAATGCAGATGTACAGGGAGTTTATGCTTCATTGTATTCTATCGTATCTACATGTAACTTTTTTATTGAGAATATAGAGAAAGTACAAAGTAAGCTTACTTCAGATGCAGAGAAAGAAGAACTGGAAAGACGTTTGGGTGACGTGTATTTTGCTCGTGCACTTGCATACGCTGAATTGATTCGTTTCTACTGTGAAGCTTACGATGAAGACATTGCCGATAAGGAAGAGATGGGAGTTTCACTGAAGCTTTCGTATGCAGATGCTTCTCCTGTTAAACGCTCTACACTTCGTGAATCGTATGCACAGGTAATCAGTGATCTGGAATTCGCTGAAAAGTATATTCCGTCTTCACGTTCAGTGGCTGACAGTCCTTATTTTAGCATCGGTGCGGTAAATGCCTTGAGATCTCGAATCTATTTGTATATGGGCGGAACAGGCAATACTCCTGATGCAGAAGCAGAAAAGAAGAATCTTGAGAAGTGTATAGAATATGCAGGCAAAGTTATCAATTCTGATATATATGAATTGTGTAACGGAACAACCGGTAGCGGATCAGATTATGAGAAAATCTGGTCATTCGATACAGGTTCTGAAGTAATCTGGAAGGTTGCAATGAGTTCAACTAGCCTTGGTTCTTCTTTGGGTAAGATTTTCTTGAACTTCGTAGCTCCCGATTATTATAATCCGGATTATGTATTTGCGGAAGAAATTCGTAAACTGTTCTATGAAGGCGATTGCCGTTCTTCTCTTTTCGTAACAGATTACACTGTAGGTACAGGACATGACCAGCCAATGGTTATCAAATATTTTGGTAACACGAATTTGGATGGAGGAGCTACCAAGAAGTTTATTAACATGCCTAAGGTATTCCGCTTGTCGGAAGTATATTTGCTTCGTGCGGAAGCATATTATAAGCTTGGATTGGAAGAAGAAGCTAATGCGGATATTACAGCCATCCGTAAGAAACGTATCACAAGTTATGGTAGCAGTGGTGCTTCTGGTGACGATTTGTTTAAGGAAATCCAGAACGAACGTGCTATAGAACTTTATATGGAAGGTTTCCGTTTGTCAGACCTGAAACGTTGGAAGTTGCCTATACAGCGTAAGAAACAAATCTATACTGTAGATGGTCCGGACAATAATGAGTTGAATATACCTTATAACAGTACCAAATATTGTCTGACCACTTGGCCTATTCCAAAACATGAGTTGGAAGCTACAGATGGTGTGGTGAAGGGCAATGCAAGTAATGATTTATAAAATTGAAGTAAGACATGAAAAAGAATATTTTTTCGACCTTGTTTGGTTTGCTTCTGATGGTAGCAGGTTTTTCTTCCTGCAATCAGGAAGAGAAATTTTACAATGGCCCCCAGTATGCTTTGTTCAGTGATTCACTCTACCTGATGCCTGTAGTGGAAAATCCGGATGAAGTATTTACGGTTCCGGTTGGTGTGACTAATGTAGCAGACTATGACCGTCATTATGCTGTAGAGGTTGTTAATGAGAAATCAACAGCCGTACGTGGTTATCATTATGACTTTGTAGACGGAACGGAAAACATCACGATTAAGAAGGGTGAAACAACCGCAGAGATTAAATTGAAGGGAGATTATAACAAGTTTATGCGTGAAGATACGCTGAAAGCTTGTTTTCGCCTGATTGCTCCAAAAGAAGAGATCTCTTCTGCTTATAAAGACGAAACTGTAGTAGAGATGTTGCAGTGCAAATCATTTGTTATGGATGAGTTCTTGAAGGAAGGCGGAAATATTGAGATGATTGCTTCCTTTCCTTTTGGCGAGAATGCAGCTTCTTATTTGGTGAAGGGTGAGAAGATAGACGATCACTCTATGCAAGTATATATTTTTGACGATGAGGAAAGATTGCCTATCCGTTTGAATTTTGACGATTCGGACCCGTTGAATCCTACTATTACCGTGCCTGAACAGGAAGCTTTCTATGAAAGTTCGTTCAGTAGAGTATATGTACGTTCTGTAGAACAATATCCATGTTACTTCAATACTTACGAAAATTTCTTCGTCCTTTGGCTTGAAGTATTTGTTCCTCAGGCCGGAAGCTTTGGTGTGTATCAATATGCTTTCCGTTGTCTGACTCAGGAAGAAGCCGATGATATGAATAACGGTGTTGGATAATAACTTTAAAAATAATAATTATGAAACAGATAAAAAATTTGGTTTGTTCATTGTTGCTGTCTGTTTGTGGAGCAACAATGTTTACAGCATGTTCCGAAGATAATGAAGCTATTGACGCTAAAGATTTGGAATTGAGTAAAAGCGAGCTGGTTTTCTTGGCAGAACCGGGCGAAGCTCAAACGGTTACTTTTACAGCTAATGCTGATTGGAAAGCCACTTCTGAGCAAGGTTGGATTTTGATTGATACTCCAGTTGGAAAGAAGGGTGAAAGTTCTGTCAGTGTATCTGTAAAGCAAAATCTAGAGAAAGTATCACGTCAGGGTAATGTGATTATTACCGAACCTTCTACTGGCAAGATGGCATCTTTTAAGGTGATTCAGGAGGCAGAAGGAGTAGACTTTGCTGTAAGTAAAGAAGTTGGAGAACTGGCTATTGATAGTGAGAATAAAGTAATTTCTGATAGAATTAGTGTAGTTGCTAACTTCGATTACGATATACAAATTAAAGATGTAGATTGGGTTACGTATTCTATTGATGAAGTAACTAAGGACATCATTTTTTATGCTGACAATGAAAAGGCAACGACAGAAGCAAAAGATATTATTGTAAATTTCGTGCCAGAAGAAGAAAATGTGGAAACACAGTCCTGGACTTTGAAATGGGGAGGATTTACTCCGACTGTAGAATTTTATAGATATAAAGTGGAAGGAGATGTACAAAGTGAGCTGATTCCTGTTACTGATGCAGTGGAATTAATCAGATCAGAAGGTAAAACTCAAGTTTCATTGGTTGTAAAATCGAATGTCCCATGGACGTTATTAACTGAACTAGATAATACAATTATTGGTGAAGTAAGTAATGTAGAACAAGGAGAGAACCTGGATCGTATTTTTACAAATTCACTGACAATATTCCCAGTCTTTGATGAACAGAAATTGGATTCAGAAGATAAATCAGCTACACTTTCTTTTGGTTATGAAAATGCAGATAAAAAAACGGTTGACATAACTTTATTGAAGAAAGGTGTTGGAGATAATTATATTGAAATTGATAATAAGGCATTTAATAAATTGACTGCAGATCTTACGGGTACTGGATGGAAAATGTTTCCTGCGACAGCAGAGGATGGAAGCTTGTCTATTGAAATTGAAGTACGTGCAACTACTCCTGAGGTTTACCCTATAGTCATGTATTATAATAGTGTAAATGAGACTTATGCACCAACTACTCCTATGGTAATTACATGTAAAGATGTCTCTGCAACGCGTGCTATAGCTCAGACAAAGACATTTAGGCTAGAAGTAAAGGATCGTAGTAAATCTATGAATGATGATGGAGAGGCTAGATATTTTAAATTATTTATGGCCGAAAATGCAGATTTTACGAAATTCTTTGATCCTACAGATGAAAATTGGACGGCTTTTAAGTTAAAGGCGAATGTAATGGGTATTTGTGAGAGTATCCCTTTTGGTCAAGCTGCTTATGTGAAAGAATATACGTTTGAATCAGAAGATGTAAGTAAAGTAACCCCACCTGTGCATAAGATTGGAGCTGATGGTGGAGTCTTGACTATTAATTATTCTTCAGACGAACCTGGATATCTTTCCATATATAGTAATGTAAATCTGATAGATAATGATAAATATATTGAATCAGGTGAACTATATGAAGTTCCATGGGCTAGTTTGGATTTTGACTCTTATAAGCCTGGAAAAGAGTTTAGTTTTAAGATAGAGAAGAATGAAACAGGAAGTGAAAGATCTGTAAAAGTATATATAGGTGCATGGCTTGGTGAAGGAAAACCTGAACAGTATTTTGGTGCTTTTGAGATTAGACAGGCTGCTGCAACTTCTACTTCAGAACAATAATTTAGAGGAACGAAATGAAATATAAAGATATAATAAACAAACTAATGTTACTCCTGCTTTTTGTTGCAGGGGTAACATCTTGCTCGGACGAAGATTCTGAGCAATTGGAGAGCGGATATGGATACGTACAGTTTCATGTGGCATCTGTAGGAACCCGTTCTTCGCAGGAACTGGAATATTTGAGTGAAGCCAAGAAAATAGAGGTTACACTCTTGAACAATGATAACCGTATCACGCAGACACTGAATCTTACGTCTGTAGAAGGTATGGGAGACATGGGCTTGACTTCTGAAAAATTGCAACTTCTGGATGGTGAATATAAACTGCAGAGCTATACACTTTATGGTATATCAGAAATAGTTGGTAACGATCTTGAGCCATTGATACAAGTAGATTTGGATGAACTCACTCCGTTTGAAGTTATGTCTTCTTCTATTACAAAAGTGGATGTGGATGTAAAATCTATTGTAAGAGGAAAGGTTTCTTTCTTGCTGACGAAAGATTTGTCGGCTTTTGATAATATAAAAGGTGAGGCAAATAAATCAACATCAAGAGCTATCGAAGCAGATGTAGAGCAAAATCCGAATGAATTTAATTATAACAACATTGAAAGTGTAGAGATTTTCTATAAGAAAAAAGGATCTCAGCAACAGCCTTTCAGCCGTTTATGTAAGGTGTATCGCGATTATGAAACCGGATTGTTCCGTACGGATACACTTGCTATGGAAGCAAAAGAGTATGAAGTTACTCAGTTGAGAATGTTCGCATCAAATGAAATGGTTCTTCTTTTGGCACAGGATATGAAGGATTGTTTTGTCAATGTATTGGCAAATGAAACAACTTCTTCTGATGTACCGGTGAAATACGATGCAAATAATCTGGCTATAAAAGATTATATCGCACTTTTCAATATTTGGAAAAATATGAAGGGTGAAGAATGGAGCTATTATGGAGAAAACTTCCCGATTGGTGCAAACTGGCGTTTTGAAAATCGTCCGGTTGATGAATGGGGAAAACAGCCTTGTGTAACATTGAATAATGCAGGACGTGTCACTCAGCTTGATCTGGGTGCCTTCAACCCTTATGGAGATGTACCGGAAGATTTGTGTAACCTGACAGAATTGGAAGTGCTGTATTTAGGACATCATAATGAAGAAGGAGACCCAAGTGTCATTACAGATGAGACAAATGGGTTTGCTATTGATATGTGGAAACTGAACCATAATCCTAATTATAATTTCAAGAGAGATTACATGGATGTGTTCCGTGCTCGCATGGCGTTGCTGCATCCTTCTACGGTACGTACAGACTTATATAAACCGAAGAAAGGACAAGTAGACGTGAAGAAATATGCTACTCCAGTAACATACGGAAACAATCAGGGAAGACAAACAAATAGAATTAAGAGTTTGCCGAAGAATATTGGAAATCTGAAGAAACTAAGAGCAATGTTCATTGCCAATGGTTTGGTGAGTGAACTGCCGGAATCATTCAAGGAATTGACTTCTCTTCAAGAATTCGAACTATATAACTGTAAGAATATGAAAAAGGTTCCACAATGTTTAAAAGATTTGAATCTTGTGGTGCTGAATTTTGGTGTGAATCCTCAAATGTTTGAGGGAGAGGGAGCAACTGGAAATAATGATTTGAATAGCTTATTTGATAATGCAAATAACAATATTTGTAAGACATTGCAGTTGTTGTATCTTATTGGCAATAAGATTAGCGTGTTCCCTAAGAATATTATGAATATTGCTGACCTGAGAATGCTTGATATGACCAGAAATCGTCTTAAAGAACTTCCGGCATTGGTTGATGCTAGTGGCAATCGAAAATTTAATCCGGTTCAGGCATTCTTTGCAGATAACCAGATTACGTATATGGATGATAATTTCTGTGGAACGGACGATATTGAAAGCTTTAGCGTGACCAATAATGCTTTGACAGAATTCCCTAATATGTATAAGGAAAAGATAAATGGCGATCCTGATGCTACAATATACGGAGCGACATCGTTGGATTTCTCTTATAATAAGATAAACTCTTTCAGAGGAGGAAAAGAAGGTAAGTTTAATGGAGTAAAGACTGAAACTTTGAATCTGATATCAAATAGATTTAAGACGAATAAAGATAATTGTGATCCGAAAAACGGTAATAGATGCTATTTCCCGGATGATTTGGTGGAATCCGGATCTATTGTTTTGAATCTCCAGCTTGCTAATTGTGAGTTAGATTCTATTCCAGCAACTTCATTTGTGGGACTGAAACGTCTGGTTGCATTAGACCTGAAGGGAAATCGTTTGCGCTATATTCCGATGGAGTTCGATTTGGAAAATTTCCCGTACTTTACTGGAGTAGACCTGAGTAACAATGCTTTTTCTATATTCCCTTCGAATATCTTTAACGTACAGGCAATGAGTAAAGTATTGTTGTCTGGCCAGTTTGAGATTAAGAAGATGAATGGCAAAGAAGTGACTGTTCCTTGTTTGAAGGCCTTCCCTCCTAACTTATCAAAAGCATTAGGATTACGTGCTCTGGATATATCAGGTAATGATATACGTAAAATTCCAGAAACAGATTTCCCTACTCAGTTAGCAGAATTTAATGTGCAAAGCAATCCTAATTTGGAGATGGTAATTCCTTCAGAGGTATGTACGTTTATTCAGATGGGTAGAATGTATTTATATTATGATGCTACACAGATGATTACAGGATGTCCTATCTTGGAAACAGAGAACTAATTAAACAGAAGACATTATGAATAGATTTATAAATAAAATATTAATCATAGCAATAATCAGTCTTATTACTTTCTCATGTAAGGATGATGATGCTACTCCAGTAGCAGGCATTGAGATTGACAAGACTGAATTGAATTTGTATGATGCAGGCGGAGAAGAAGAAATCTTTGTCAAGGCTAACGGGGAATGGATTGCCAAGTCTGATGCTTCGTGGTGCATGGTATCTCCAGCTAATGGAAACGGAGATGCAGAGTGTAGAGTTGTAGTGGATCAGTCTACTCGATATGATGAGCGTACAGCAAAAATTACTTTCATCTGTGGTTCTGATTATAAAGAGGTAAAGGTTACTCAACTTGGATATGCTCCGGTTATTAAAGTAATAACAGAAGAAACTTCTTTACCTTATTATGCAGATGAAGAAAAAGCATATTTTGATGTAGAAGTAATGGCTAACGTGCCCTATGAAGCTGTTATTGAGGATGCAGAGGCTGCAGACAAATGGCTAAGTACAGATAAAGACTATAAGTATGAGTATACGCCGTCATTGACTAAGCCGGAAACACAAACTTTCAGATTCCATTATGATATTAATAGCAGCACAGAAAATAGAACGCTTGCCATTAGCTTTAAGGAAAAGAAAGAGGGGGGGATTGTAAGTACATATAAGGTGACTCAGGAGCACATGGAACGGATTATTCCTTCTCGTCGTGGTGACTCTCTGACAGTGGTGACATTGGCTCGTCTGATGGGATTGTATGGTACATACTGGGATACCAGCCGTCCTATTACTCACTGGGACAATATTGAAACGGAAGAGATTCAATATGAATATGTGGATGAGGTAGCAGGTATTAGAAAAGATTCAATAGAAGAACGTATTGTAGGCATCAGTTTCTTTATGTTCGACACAGACCGTTCTATCCCGTTCCAGATTGTGAACTTGAAAGAACTGCGTACATTGGAAATTAAGGCAAACTCTAACTCTTATCTTCGTTCTATTAAGTTGGGTAATGAGATTACTAAGTTGGATAAACTTCAGAGTTTGTCACTCTATGCATATGGTATTAGTGAACTTCCGGCACCGGAGGATTGGGCTAATATGAGTAATCTGGAAGAGTTGAATTTGTATGGAAATAGCTTCATTGAATTAGGGGCTCCAAACAAACCGGGTAGTTTGCTGTGGTCTTTGAGCGGTCTCTCAAATGGCAGAGTGATTACCAAGCAGGATGGAACAAGCATGACTGTGACGAGAAAGAAATCGTTAAAATACTTAGAACTAGGTGGTAACCGTAAAAAAGATTCAATGGATGATATGACAGATATACCATTGGGAGTTAACTGGAAGACTGATTTAGGGCTGACAGGAGAAGTGGATGAGTCTTTATTTACTATGTTCCCTGATTTGGAGCATTTAGGAATTGGTTATAACTATTTATATGGAGAACTTCCAGAAATAGAGGGTAATGTGTTGCCAAAACTTCGTTCTTTCCGAATAAGTTTGAATAAGTTCTCTGGTAATCTACCTAACTGGGTTTTGAAACATGCTAATCGCAATTGCTGGGACCCAGATATACGTGTATTTAATCAAACAGGTAAACCTCCTAAGGAAGCGAATAGTGAGACGGTTGGATTTACTAACCTGAAAGATTTTGATTATAGCACACCTTGTCCGGAGGAAACAGAAGAAGCTGTGACTACAGCCCTATACCTGCCGGAACTGAATGATTACGAAAAGACTAAGGGCGCACCTTTGGCTGGTTACTGGCGCTATTATGAACGTTTTAATTTGTGGAAGAATCATGAAAATTAAAAATTACTTATTATACTGTTTAGTATTGTTTACTGCGTTTTTTATCTCTTGTAAGGATGAAAATGCAGAAACACCCCTTGCCGAAGGACAAGGGGAAGTCACTTTCCGTTTTTACGAGCATACTGTATATACAATTGATGATATTGCAGATGTAGCACGTATTAAGGTTACCCTTCAGAAAGAAGGAAGCGAGGAAGAATTGGTTCTTCCTACTATTGATGTAAATGCAGACGGAGAAGAGATGGTGTCTGAAGTACTGCGTTTGGATGTAGGTACTTATTCGGTAGTAAGATACATTGCATACAATAATAAAGGTGATCAGATACATGACATGTATTTGCCAGAGTCTGGTGATAATACATTTGTGATTAAGCACGAGGAAGCAGTAGCTTTTTATTTCCCTGTAAATATCCTTGAGGTACAATCAGCAGATATGCTGAAGAATAAGCTTTTTGGTTTATGTACGGAAATCCTTGGCCCGGATTCTACATTGTGGCCTAAGACTTGGAGAGAAGAAAATGATGACTTCAAGACTTGGGAAAATCTGGAGTTTGAGGAAGATGGTAATCATAATATTCTTTATCTTGCAGGTATTGTATTTGATGAGAAATTTAAGGGTATGAAGAAATTGCCTGCAAACATTTCTCGTTTTACGACACTTGAGAATATTATGATTCGGGATATTCCTGAGTTTGAGGAGTTGCCTATTGAATTGAACGAAAGTAACCTGCAGTCATTGGAGATTATCAATACTTCTTTGGCTTCATTACCCGAAAACTTGCAAATTAAGCATCTATACAAGATTTCTATTATTGACAGTAAGTTGACAGAGTTCCCTTCATGTTTGAGTAACCATAAGGGACTGGAAATGGTGGACTTGGTAGGAAATGAAATTGCTCAGATTCCTGAAAATGCGTTTGACAACTGGGAAAAGCTATCTCAGCTACGTATTCAGCGTACAAAAATCTCATCATTGCCTGCTAATACATTTACTAAGTTGTATAGAGTGTATACATTTGATTTCCGTTGGAATGAAAATCTTTCTACTCTTCCTGTAGATGTTCCGCAAGAACATACTAAATTCCAAGGGTTGTTGCTTGACGGATGTGCTTTTACAGATATTCCGGAAGCAGTAGGTAAGATTAGGGAATTGAGAACACTTTCAATGGCTGGTAACAAGTTGACTACTGTTGATCTTAGCAAATTGAATATTGGCCATAATGAACTTGATCAGGTATTCTTTGATAATAACAAATTGACTTCTTTTGGAAAATTGCAAAGCGATAAGATTATTCTTGTTAGCTTGAATAATTGTGGTCTGACTGAAATTCCAGATTTGTCAGGAATGCCTAATTTGCGTTATTTGTCAGTGGCAAATAATAATATTGCTGCAATTCCTGTTGGCAAGTTTAAGGATAATGCACTTCTGTCAGTAATAGATTTGTCTGAAAATACTACATTGTCATCTGTTCCAGCTGATTTTGGGGTGTACACAGAAACGAAAAATAGCAGAAATGATGTGCCAGTCAATCTAACAGCATTGGATTTGGATGGTTGTTTGTCATTAACTTGGACCGTTCCGGCAAATTGGTGCTGTATAGAAGGTGAATACATGTTTGGGGGTAACGGTGATAAACTATTGCCTGCGCATCCTGTTATTGTTTATAATCGTGATGCGAAGGGAGTTACGTATGAGAAATGTTGGAATAAAGATTGTCCGTTTAGACTTGAAGCCAATCATTATCAGTTGAATTTTGCACAAGATTTTGATGAAATCTGGGCTGAGTTACATAAAGAGAAATAAATTTTATTCATTCTAATTATCGCCGGACGGCATGGAACGTATTTCTATCCGTCCGGTTTTCTTATTTTTGGTGTATCATGAAATATTTGTATACAATTTTTTGTGTTTGCTTGTCTTTGTCCTTGCTGGCTTGTGACTCTGAAAATGAAGCGCAAGAAGGTGGAAAGCAGCCTGAGACCCCAGAAGTTCCAGAGGATTCTGTCTGTGAGATATTATGGGATAATTCTCATTCTTATTTTATGGGTTTGAAAGGGAACCCTGTTGAAATGATCGAGAAACGTATTCAGGAAGAGGATGGTGAGAAAATAGAAATGCCTTATGTTTATTCTTTCAATGAAAAGGGAAATTTGGTGAAATACGATCCTTTTGGGGTGACTGAGCAGGCTAGCCGTTGGGTTCCGGTAGATGCGCGAATTTCTACTTACCAGTATGATGATAAGGGAAGACTTGTGGTTGCATTGATTAAGACGGTTGGAGCTTCAGGAGATGATTTGGTGTATACTATTGAATATGGGAACCATAATTTGTATGTCCCATTGCCTTTTGCCGTAGGAACGTTGGATTTTGTGTTACAAAAAGGAGTTGCTACAATTAGAGAGAATGGGAATGTGTTGTTGACTTGTGACGGAGTGAATACTGCTTTTTATACAAACGAAGAATCTACGGGGTTCTTTAAGTTAAAAGTGGAAAGAACGTATCAATATGATAATAAAAAGTATCCTGTTTCGTCTGTGGAAACAAAGACAATGCAGGCAATGATTATTTCTAAGCAGACTGTGAAATATGATTTTGATGAGAATGGCTTCTTATTAAATCGTGAGATTCTAACGGATATGTCTGGTGAATATGAAATGCCGGAAGGTAGCTGCTGGGAGAAAAAGGTTACAACTTATGACAATGAGTCTTATATGGCTGCTCAAAAAACGACTGTAGATTATGTCAATATAATTGAAGGCATGGAAAGCGAAAATCACTATGAATTGCAGTATTGGTATAATGATAAGAAGTTTTTGACAGGCATTACCAAGAAAACTGCTGGATTAACTTCTGGAGAAGATGCAGAAGAATCATATAGCTATTCTTCCTTTGATGAACAAGGTAACTGGGTGGAAGGTCATTATTGGTTGAATACTGACGTGGATGAAACTCATTTGACAGGTGATTTCATTGTTCAGCGCAAGTTCGTTTACTAATTTCTGATAATGAGTTGCATTATTTGTCTTTTATGACTTTTAATGCAACTTCATTGTTTATAGTCTTTTTTTCTATAATTCTAATAGAAACCAGCTGAGACTTCTTTGGGGAAAAATAAATAGGTAATTCGTATGTCTCATGTCCAGCCAAAGTGATTTGTGTTTCTTCAAAAAGGATGCCTTCTATATCAGAACTTAGAGTTACTTTTACTGCTTGGGGTGTTGCATTGATTAATGGAAATGTTCGCATGAAAGTCTGACCCTCTGAAGCTTGTAGGGTAGCTCTTATATTTTTTAATTGTAATTTCCCCAATACATAATGATAGCCATCTATCAGATTTTCTGGGGCAATCACATTTCCACTTAAATATAGATGTACAGGATTTTTGCTATCTGCAAAGTATACAGTTATCTGTTTCTTGAAATATCCTTTTATGCCTATGGGATTAAATGATACTTGAATCGTACGTTGCTCTCCTGTTTGTATAGGTCGTTTGTCAAATGAGGGAGTTGTACATCCGCAGTTCGATGCAATTCGTGTGATGGCAGTGGGATGCTTAGAATTATTCTTGAAAGTGTAATTGATCTTTTGTATGTCTCCGTTTGATTGAATTGTGCCTATTTCCTGATTATAGGTCTTAAATACGACTTGCGATGATATTTGATTGCTATATAGTATTGAAACGATAATGATTAAGTAGGTAAAGATGGCTTTCATTGTGCTATGCCTTTTCAATATGTCATTATAGAGATAGGTTGATTTGTAGAAAGAAAATAAAAAATCCCGATTTCATTAGAAATCAGGATTTGTATTTGTGGTGCCACCAGGAATCGAACCGGGGACACAAGGATTTTCAGTCCTTTGCTCTACCAACTGAGCTATGGCACCATCGTTTTGCGGTTGCAAAGATAGAGCAAAATCTTTAATCTCCAAAATAAATGAGATGAAAATGAGAAAAAATAATTTTTTATGAAAAAAACTCGTTTTTCTTTTGTTGGTATTGAAAATATGTCTACCTTTGCAGCGCAAACGAAAAAACAAACGTTTCAATCGGAATGTAGCGCAGTTGGTAGCGCACTACGTTCGGGACGTAGGGGTCGGGCGTTCGAGTCGCCTCATTCCGACAGAAGAGCGGCAGATGATTCTATATCATTTGCCGCTCTTTCATACTACTCCTCAGTAATAAATAATTTTGTCATTATTTTGTGTGGCATGAGATTATTTATATCTTTGCAAATGATTGGATGAAAAGGTGGAGGGGCGATTTTGCTCCTTTTTTTGTTCTTAATAGTTAATACATGATAGATAAAAACGTTGTAGCTCGGATTGTAGAGGAATGGCTGGAAGATAAAAGTTATTTTCTGGTTGATGTAAATGTGAGTCCGGATGACAAAATTGTAGTGGAAATAGACCATGCAGAAGGCGTGTGGATAGACGACTGTGTGGAGCTGAGCCGCTATATTGAGTCAAAATTAAGTCGTGAAGAAGAAGATTACGAACTGGAAGTAGGTTCTGCAGGAATCGGTCAGCCATTTAAGGTATTGCAGCAGTATGTAGCACATGTAGGTTGCGAAGTAGAAGTGCTGGACAAAACCGGAAAGAAATGGACAGGTGTGCTGGCGGATGCCAACGAAGAGAATTTTACGGTTACGGTAGAAGTGAAAATAAAACCGGAAGGTGCCAAGCGTCCGAAGCTGGTGGAACAGAATGTAACCTTTACGTATGATGAGATAAAATACACCAAATACTTAATTAGCTTTAAATAATTATGGCCAAAAAAGAAGAAACTGTCAGCTTGATTGACACATTCTCGGAATTTAAGGAATTGAAGAACATTGATCGCACCACGATGGTGAGCGTGTTGGAAGAGTCGTTCCGCAGTGTGATTGCAAAAATGTTCGGTACAGATGAAAACTATGATGTGATTGTAAATCCTGACAAGGGGGATTTCGAAATCTGGCGTAACCGTGAAGTTGTGGCGGATGAGGAGCTGACTAACCCGAACCTGCAGATTGCATTGTCGGAAGCACGCAAGATTGATGCATCATATGAAGTGGGAGAGGAAGTGACCGATGAGGTGATTTTTGAAAAATTCGGCCGCCGTGCAATTCTGAATCTTCGTCAGACACTGGCTTCAAAGATTCTGGAATTGGAAAAGGACAGCTTGTATAATAAATACATTGATAAGGTAGGTACTGTAATTAGTGCAGAAGTTTATCAAATTTGGAAAAAGGAAATTCTGTTGCTGGATGATGAGGGTAATGAACTGCTGTTGCCAAAGACTGAACAGATTCCGAGTGACTTCTACCGGAAAGGAGAAACAGCTCGTGCTGTGGTGGCGCGTGTAGATAATAAGAACAATAATCCGAAGATTATTTTGAGCCGTACATCACCGGTATTCCTGCAGCGCTTGTTTGAACAGGAAGTTCCTGAAATCAATGATGGACTGATTACCATCAAGAAAATCGCCCGTATCCCAGGAGAACGTGCGAAAATTGCGGTAGAATCGTATGATGAACGTATTGATCCGGTAGGTGCATGTGTTGGTGTAAAAGGTTCTCGTATTCATGGTATCGTGCGTGAATTGCGTAATGAAAATATTGATGTGATTAACTATACATCTAATATTCAGTTGTTTATTCAACGTGCTTTAAGTCCGGCAAAAGTTTCGTCTATCATCATGCATGAGGATGAAAAGAGAGCTGAGGTATATCTGAAACCAGAAGAAGTTTCATTGGCTATCGGTAAGGGCGGATTGAATATTAAATTGGCTAGTATGCTGACAGAATATACAATCGATGTATATCGTGAACTGGGTGAAGATGCAGTGGCTGATGAGGATATCTATCTGGATGAGTTCAAGGATGAGATTGACGAATGGGTTATTAACGCAATTAAGGCTATCGGTATTGATACGGCTAAAGGCGTATTGAATGCACCGCGTGAAATGCTCATCGAGAAAGCAGACTTGGAAGAAAATACGGTGGATGATGTCCTGAGAATTTTAAAAGCAGAGTTTGAGGAATAGCGCTTGCTTGTAATGAACAGATGAGGATGAGGGCTTCATTCTCGTCTGCTTGTTTATCTGTGACTGATATATTTTCCCAAACTCTAAAAATTGTGATGAATTATGACTATAAGATTGAATAAAGTAACAAGAGATTTGAACGTTGGAATAACCACGGTGGTAGACTTTTTGCAGAAAAAAGGATATACAGTCGAGGCGAATCCAAATACCAAAATTACTGAAGAACAGTATGCTGCACTGATAAAGGAGTTCAGCAAAGATAAGGATTTGAAAATAGAGTCTGAGAAAATTATTCAGGAACGGCAGAACAAGGAGCGTAATAAGGTTTCTGTCTCTATTGAGGATATTCATCCGGAATTAAAGAAACCGGAGGTTATAGAGACAGTGGTTCCAGAAGATGTGCGACCTAAGTTCAAGCCTGTGGGTAAAATAGACTTGGATGGTCTGAAGAAAAAGAAAAAACCGGCTGTGGTTGAGCCTGCTGAAATGCCTGTGGCTGAAGAAGGACCAGCTAAGCCAGAACCTGAGAATAAACAAGCTGAGGTGGCAGAACCGGAAGTTAAAATTGAAGAGGCTCCTGTACAACAACCTCAGGTAGAAGAAAAAGAAGAATCGAAACAGCCGGAGATAAAGGCAGAAGAATTGAAACCAGAGCCGATGGAAGAAGAAAAAAAGCAACAAACCGTTCAGGAAAATAAAGAAGACGAAGTTTTTAAAATTCGTCCGACAGAATTTAAATCAAAAATTAATGTAGTAGGCCAGATTGATTTGGCTGCATTGAACCAGTCTACCCGTCCAAAGAAAAAATCAAAGGAAGAAAAGAAGAAAGAAAGAGAGGAAAAGGATAAGTTGCGTCAGGAGCAGCGTAAGCAGATGAAGGATGCGATTATCAAGGAAATCCGTAAGAGTGATGAAAAAACAGATAAGGGTGGCTTGAGTGATGAGGCTGCAAAAAAGAAAAAACGCAACCGAATTAATAAGGAACGGGTTGATATCAATAATGCAACCTCCAACGTATCTGGATCTTCACGAAATGAAAAATCTGGAAAAAGTAATCAGAGCCAGGGACAAGGTGGAAAACATAACAAGGATCGTTTTAAAAAGCCTGTGGTAAAGCAGGAGGTGAGCGATGAGGATGTAGCAAAGCAGGTGAAAGAAACACTTGCCCGCCTGACAAATAAGGGAAAGAATAAGGCTGCTAAGTATCGTAAGGAAAAACGTGAAAATATTCAGAACCGTCAACTGGAACAGGAGGAACTGGAACAGGAAGAAAGCAAGGTATTGAAGCTGACAGAATTTGTAACAGCAAATGAGTTGGCTAACATGATGGATATTCCCGTGACTCAGGTTATCTCAACTTGTATGAGTGTGGGTATCATGGTGTCTATCAACCAGCGTCTGGATGCAGAAACAATTAACCTTGTGGCAGAAGAATTTGGCTACAAGACAGAATATGTAAGTGCGGAAGTGGCACAGGCTGTAGAGGAAGAGGCTGATGCGGAAGAAGATTTGCAACCGCGTGCACCGATTGTTACCGTGATGGGTCACGTAGATCATGGTAAGACTTCTTTGCTGGACTATATCCGTAAAGCAAATGTAATTGCGGGTGAGGCCGGAGGTATCACACAGCACATTGGTGCATATAATGTGAAACTGGAGGATGGACGTCGCATTACGTTCCTGGATACTCCGGGACACGAAGCATTTACAGCTATGCGTGCACGTGGTGCAAAAGTAACTGACGTAGTAATCATTATCGTAGCTGCCGATGACAACGTGATGCCGCAGACAAAAGAAGCTATCAACCATGCGATGGCTGCAGGAGTGCCTATCGTGTTTGCTATCAATAAGGTAGATAAACCGAATGCAAACCCGGATAAGATTAAGGAAGAACTGGCTGCCATGAACTTCCTGGTGGAAGAATGGGGTGGAAAATACCAGTCTCAGGATATTTCAGCCAAGAAAGGTACCGGTGTTCCTGAATTGCTTGAAAAGGTATTGCTGGAAGCTGAAATGTTGGATTTGAAAGCAAATCCGAACCGTAAGGCTACCGGTTCAATTATTGAATCTTCTTTGGATAAAGGACGTGGATATGTGGCTACGGTGCTGGTTTCTAATGGAACGCTGCATGTAGGGGATATTGTGTTGGCCGGAACTTCATACGGTAAGGTGAAAGCGATGTTCAACGAGCGTAATCAACGCTTGAAAGAAGCTGGTCCTTCTGAGCCGGTATTGATCTTAGGATTGAACGGAGCACCGGCTGCGGGTGATACATTCCATGTGTTTGATACGGATCAGGAAGCACGTGAGATTGCCAACAAACGTGAACAGCTGGCTCGTGAACAGGGCTTGCGTACACAGAAGATGTTGACACTGGATGAAGTGGGACGTCGTCTGGCATTGGGTGACTTCCATGAACTGAATGTGATTGTGAAAGGTGACGTGGATGGTTCTGTAGAAGCTTTGAGCGACTCATTGATCAAGTTGTCTACCGAACAGATTCAGGTGAATGTAATCCATAAGGGTGTCGGACAGATTTCAGAATCGGATGTATCGCTGGCTGCGGCATCGGATGCAATTATCGTAGGTTTCCAGGTACGTCCGTCAGGAAATGCGGCTAAGCTTGCTGAACAGGAAGGTGTGGATATTCGTAAGTATTCTATTATTTACGATGCGATTGAAGAAGTGAAGTCGGCAATGGAAGGTATGTTGGCTCCGACATTGAAAGAACAGGTTACTTCTACAATCGAAGTGCGTGAAGTGTTCAACATCAGCAAGGTGGGTATGGTTGCCGGTGCGATGGTGAAGACCGGAAAAGTAAAACGTACGGACAAGGCTCGTTTGATTCGCGACGGTATCGTAATCTTTACGGGTTCAATCAATGCGTTGAAACGCTTCAAGGACGATGTGAAAGAAGTGGGTACTAACTTTGAATGTGGTATCAGCTTGACGAACTGCAACGACTTGAAAGTGGGTGACGTGATTGAAACGTATGAAGAAGTGGAAGTAAAACAGACATTGTAAAGACGTAACGTCTGACCATTGTTTGGGTGCAAATAAATACATTTGTCATTCAGAGCAAAGCGAAGATTCTTGTATTCACCCATCAGACAGGGGAACAAGTTCTTCGCTTTGTTTTTAATATATATTTCGGATAAATGGCAACAATAGACTGGGTGATTATCACCTTATTGGCTTTAGGAGCTGTTTCTGGTTTTATGAAAGGATTTTTCAAACAACTGGCAGCGGTTGTAGGGCTGATAGCCGGACTGCTGGTAGCACGTGCTTTATTTGCCGGTTTAGGTGAGCAATTGGCCGTAGCGGTAGGTACTTCTGTGACATTCGGGCAGATACTGGCTTTTCTGTTGATAGGTTTGATAGTACCTTTGGTGTTGTCTCTTTTGGCTTCTGCCTTGACGAAAATCGTGGATATGACAGGATTAGGTTTTATCAACCGCCTTTTGGGGGCAGTGCTTGGAGCGATAAAATATGCGCTTGTAATCAGCCTGGTCATCCATTTTATTGATTTTGCCGACTCTAAAGATAACTTAATACATTCAACCACTAAAGGAAGTTCGTTGTTATATTATCCGATAAAGGATTTTTCCGCTTTCTTTTATCCTGTGGTGAAAACTGTAACAGAGAAATTTATAGAAACAGATAATATTCAGAATTGATATGCAAATAGAACCCAATAAATATGTGAAGGAGCTGACGCAGGCGAAGTATAAATATGGCTTCACTACGGATGTTCACACAGATATTATAGAGAAGGGACTGAATGAGGATGTCGTGCGGCTGATTTCTTCAAAGAAAGGTGAGCCCGACTGGTTGCTTGAGTTCCGTTTGAAGGCGTTTCGCTATTGGCAAACGCTGGAAATGCCTACATGGGCACATTTGAATATTCCGGAGATTGATTATCAGGCTATTTCATATTATGCAGATCCTACTAAGAAAAAAGAAGGGCCGAAGAGTCTGGATGAAGTGGATCCGGAACTGTTGAAAACCTTTGACAAACTGGGTATTCCTTTGGAAGAGCGTATGGCGCTGAGTGGTATGGCGGTAGATGCGGTTATGGACTCCGTTTCTGTGAAGACAACTTTTAAGGAGACACTGATGGAAAAGGGGATTATATTCTGCTCTATCAGTGAAGCGGTGCGTGAACATCCGGATTTGGTGAAGAAGTATTTAGGTTCGGTAGTGGGCTATCGTGATAATTTCTTTGCCGCATTGAACTCGGCTGTGTTCAGCGATGGTTCGTTTGTGTATATTCCGAAGGGGGTTCGCTGTCCGATGGAGTTGTCTACGTACTTCCGTATCAATGCGGCCAATACCGGACAGTTTGAACGTACGCTGATTGTTGCAGATGATGACAGTTATGTCTCTTACCTGGAAGGATGTACGGCACCAATGCGTGATGAAAACCAGTTGCACGCGGCAATTGTAGAAATCGTGGTGCTTGACCGTGCGGAAGTGAAATATTCTACTGTGCAGAACTGGTATCCTGGTGATGCTGAAGGTAAGGGTGGTGTGTATAACTTTGTAACCAAAAGAGGTAACTGTAAAGGGGTGGATAGTAAACTTTCCTGGACACAGGTCGAGACTGGGTCGGCCATTACATGGAAGTATCCAAGTTGTATTTTGAGTGGAGACAATTCTACTGCAGAGTTCTATTCTGTAGCGGTAACCAATAATTATCAGCAGGCAGATACGGGTACGAAGATGATTCACCTAGGTAAAAATACTCGCTCTACTATCGTAAGTAAGGGTATCAGTGCAGGAAAGAGTCAGAATTCTTATCGTGGGCTGGTGCGTGTAGCTGAAAAGGCAGATAATGCAAGAAACTACAGTCAGTGTGATTCTCTGTTGTTGGGTAGCCATTGCGGAGCGCATACATTCCCTTATATGGACATTCACAATGAAACGGCTGTGGTGGAACATGAGGCTACGACTTCCAAGATTTCGGAAGACCAGATTTTCTATTGCAACCAGCGTGGTATCTCTACTGAGGATGCCGTAGGACTGATTGTGAATGGGTATGCAAAGGAAGTCCTGAATAAACTTCCGATGGAGTTTGCCGTAGAGGCTCAGAAATTGCTGTCTGTATCGTTGGAGGGCAGTGTGGGATAAACGATAAAAATAGATTGTTATGCTAGAGATAAAGAATTTACATGCCAACATCAATGGCAAAGAGATATTGAAAGGTATTAACCTGACTGTAAAGGCAGGTGAAGTCCATGCGATTATGGGACCTAACGGTTCGGGAAAGAGTACATTGAGCAATGTATTGGTCGGTCATCCGGCTTATGAGGTGACGAAAGGAACCGTAACGTTTGATGGAAAGGATTTATTGGCTTTGAGTCCGGCAGACCGCAGTCATGAAGGATTGTTTCTGTCATTCCAGTATCCGGTAGAAATTCCGGGAGTGAGCATGGTGAATTTCATGCGTGCGGCCGTGAATGAACAGCGTAAGTACAAAGGACTTCCTGCTTTGACGGCCAGTGAGTTTTTGAAACTGATGCGCCAAAAGAGAGAGATTGTAGAGCTGGACAGCAAGTTGGCAAACCGTTCGGTAAATGAGGGATTCTCTGGGGGTGAGAAGAAGCGTAATGAAATATTCCAGATGGCTATGCTGGAGCCGAAGCTGAGCATCCTGGACGAAACCGACTCCGGACTGGATATTGATGCGTTGCGTATTGTGGCAGAAGGAGTGAATAAGCTGAAAACTCCAGAAACAAGCTGTATTGTGATTACGCACTATCAGCGTTTGCTGGATTACATTAAACCGGATATTGTACATGTACTTTATAAAGGCCGTATCGTAAAAACTGCAGGTCCGGAGCTGGCATTGGAACTGGAAGAAAAAGGATACGATTGGATTAAGAAAGAACTGGGAGAATGAGCATGAAAGCAGAACAGCAATATATTGATCTTTTCACGCAGTGCGAGGCAATGATTTGTCGGCAAAGTGCGGATGTGCTGAATGTGCCCCGTGCGAAGGCATTTGCTGATTTTGAGAAGCTGGGCTTCCCGACTCGCAAACAGGAAAAGTATAAGTATACGGAGGTGAGCAAGTATTTTGCTCCGGATTATGGGTTGAACTTGAATCGTCTGGAATTTCCGGTTAATCCGTATGAAGTGTTCAAGTGTGATGTGCCCAATATGAGTACCTCACTTTATTTTGTGGTAAATGATACGTTTGACAAGCATGTGCATCCTTCTGCTCAGTTGCCGGAGGGAGTTTACTTCGGTAGCTTGAAGGATGTGGCTGAACAACGTCCTGATTTGGTCAGAAAATATTACGGAAAGTTGGCTGATACGTCGAAGGATGCTCTGGCGGCATTTAATACGATGTTTGCACAGGATGGTGTGTGTATGTATGTACCGAAGAATGTGGTGTTGGAACGTCCAATCCAGCTGGTGAATATCTTGCGTGCGGATGTGGATTTCATGGTAAACCGTCGTGTCCTGATTATATTGGAGGATGGTGCACAGGCTAAGTTGCTGGTATGCGACCATGCGATGGACGACGTGAATTTCCTTTCTACTCAGGTAGTGGAAGTCTTTGCAGGAGAAAATGCTGTATTCGACTTGTATGAACTGGAAGAAACTCATAACAGTACGGTACGTTTCAATAACTTATATGTGAATCAGGAAGCTGGCAGTAATGTGCTGTTGAACGGGATGACACTGCACAATGGAACGACTCGTAATACCACAGAAGTGACATTGGCTGGTCGTGGTGCAGAAATCAGTTTGTGCGGAATGGCTATTGTCGATCAGAATGAGCAGGTAGATAACCATACTTTTATTGATCATAAAGTGCCCGACTGCACAAGTAATGAATTGTTTAAGTATGTGCTTGACGACCAGGCTGTGGGAGCTTTTGCCGGAAAGGTACTTGTGAGAGAAGGAGCACAGCATACCTCTTCCCAGCAGACAAACCGGAATCTGTGTGCGACCCGTGAAGCACGTATGTACACTCAGCCTCAGCTGGAAATCTATGCAGATGATGTGAAATGTTCTCATGGAGCTACAGTAGGACAGTTGGATGAAAATGCATTGTTCTATATGCAGCAGCGTGGTATTAGCCTAAAAGAAGCACGTTTGCTGTTGATGTTTGCTTTTGTCAACGAAGTGATTGACCATATCCGGATGGATGCCCTGAAAGATCGCTTGCATCTGCTGGTAGAAAAACGCTTCCGTGGAGAACTGAATAAATGCCAGGGCTGTGCGATTTGTAAATAATCATATTTTAACAAAAAAATTATGCAATACGATGTCAATAAGATAAGAGAGGATTTTCCGATTCTTTCACGGTCGGTGTATGGAAAGCCGCTGGTCTATTTGGATAACGGGGCTACGACTCAGAAGCCTCGTTGCGTGGTGGAATCTATTACAGACGAGTATTATTCGGTAAATGCGAATGTACACCGTGGAGTGCATTTCTTGTCTCAACAGGCAACGAATTTGCATGAGGCTTCACGTGAGACAGTACGTCGGTTTATTAATGCACGCAGTATTTCGGAAATTGTCTTTACTCGTGGAACGACTGAGAGCATTAACCTGATTGCTTCTTCATTTGCCGATAGTCAGATGAAGGAAGGGGATGAGGTTATTGTTTCTGTGATGGAGCACCACAGTAATATTGTTTCTTGGCAGCTTCAGGCTGCACGGAAAGGAATCGTGCTGAAAGTAATTCCGATGAATAACCGGGGGGAACTTTTGTTGGATGAATATAAGAAGCTTTTTTCGGAAAAGACGAAACTTGTCTCTGTTGCGCATGTATCCAATGTGTTGGGAACAATTAATCCGGTAAAGGATATGATTGCCTTTGCACATTCGCAAGGTGTCCCAGTGCTGGTGGATGGAGCACAGAGTATTCCACATATGAAAGTGGATGTACAAGATTTGGATGCTGACTTTTATGTGTTCAGTGGGCACAAAGTGTACGGTCCTACGGGTATCGGCGTGCTGTATGGAAAGGAAGTCTGGTTGGACAAACTGCCCCCTTATCAGGGAGGAGGGGAAATGATTAAGAATGTTTCTTTTGAAAAGACGACATTTAATGAACTTCCTTTTAAATTTGAGGCCGGCACTCCCGATTATATTGGGTCTACAGCACTGGCAAAGGCATTGGATTATGTTTCAGCCATAGGAATGGATAACATTTTTGCCTATGAGCATGACCTGACCCAGTATGCCATGAGCCGTTTAAAAGAAATCCCGGGAATGAGGATTTTGGGTGAAGCGGAGCAGAAAGGAGGGGTTATTTCTTTCTTGGTAGGGGATATACACCATTTTGATATGGGGACCTTGCTTGACCGCCTAGGTATAGCTGTTCGTACCGGACATCACTGTGCGGAACCTTTGATGCACCGTTTGGGTATTGAGGGCACGGTGCGTGCATCTTTGGGATTGTATAATACGAAAGAAGAAATAGATGCGCTGGTGGAAGGTGTGCTTCGAGTAAGTAAAATGTTTGCTTAAATAAAAAGTAATAAAAGAGCTCTCCCGGTCAGGATTTTCATACAGAGAATGCTGACCGGGAGATTTTTATTTATAAACTGATTAGTGGATGGCTTTTGTGCTTTCTTTCAACCAGTTCTTTTCTTCCTTGCTGAGGTATGGGCTGAGTGTGGCATATACTTTCTGGTGATAATCGTTTAACCATACTTTTTCTTCCGAACTGAGTAAATCAGGCAGAATCGGTTTAAGGTCGATAGGGCATAGGGTCAATGCTTCAAATTTGTAGAATTTGCCAAAGTCAGTCGTTTGGTCGTCTACAATTAGCATGGTGTTTTCTGTGCGTACACCATATTTCCCGGATTTGTATACTCCTGGCTCATTGGTGACCGTCATTCCTGGAAGGAGAAGAGCAGGCATGTGGTTCATACGGAACTGATGAGGCCCTTCGTGCACATTCAGAAAATGTCCGACGCCATGTCCTGTACCATGTCCGTAGTTCATACCTTCTTTCCATATAAATTGTCGCGCCAATATGTCGAGCTGGGTGCCACAGGTGCCATATGGGAAGTGAGCCATGGAGAGCTGTATGAATCCTTTTAGGATAAGGGTATAATCTTTCTTCTGCTCTTCTGTGACGTGCCCTAATGCGATGGTACGAGTGATGTCGGTTGTTCCATCGAGGTATTGTCCTCCGCTGTCAAGAAGAAGGAAGCCTTCAGGTTTTAGGGTTGCTGCGGTTTCTTCAGTTGCTTCGTAATGTACGATTGCGCCATGTGCCTGATAACCGGCTATGGTATCAAAGCTGATACCTTGGAAGTTTTCTTGTGCAGAACGGAATTCGTATAGCTTCTGGTCAATGGATAATTCGGTTTCTGTTCCACTTTTTACAGCGTTTTCTAACCAATAAAGGAAGCGAACCATAGCCACTCCATCGCGTGTCATGGCTTGTTTGAATCCGGCGATTTCTGTAGAGTTTTTGATAGATTTCAAATATAATACCGGAGACTCAATCTGTTTTACCTGACTGCTTTTGCTGGCTGCTTGATAAAGGGTATAGTTGGTTGAATAGGGTAGCTGTAAGCAGCCTTCTTTATATTCCTCCAAATCTTGGGCTATTTGTGTATAGTCTTTAATAGAAACCTGGTTTGTTTCTAAATAGCGACGTACCTCATCTGTTAGTTTATCCGGCTGGATGTACAATGTACTTGAAGTAGAGGTGATGAAAAGATAGGAAACGAATACCGGATTGCAATGTACGTCAGTGCCCCTTAAGTTTAAAGTCCAGGCTATTTCATCCAAGGCGGAAATTAAGATGCCATTGACTTGATTTTCTTTAAGAATAGTTTGTATCCGACTGATTTTTTGATTACACGTCTCTCCGCTGTATTCCAAAGGCAAAATAAATGGAGGGTTCAGCGGTAGTGAGGGACGGTCTTTCCACAATAAACTAAACGGGTCCTCCACGTTAACCAGTTCCAAATGATATTTTTCAAGTGCTTTTTGCAATTGCAGAGCTTCGGACGTGCTGTTTACCCATCCGTCGATACCGACTTTTTCTCCAGGTTTCAGAACGCTTCCTAACCAATCAGCAATGGAAGGAGTTTCCGGAAGACGGTCTTTGAATAAAATTAGTCCGCTTCCTTGAAGTTGTTCTTCTGCTTGTAAAAAATAACGGGAGTCGGTCCATAATCCTCCTTGTGCCATGGTGATTACAGCTGTACCGGCCGAACCGGTGAATCCGGAAATCCATTTCCGTGATTCCCAATGAGCAGGTACATATTCTCCAGAATGAGGGTCGGTACTGGGCACAATAAATGCAGATATGCCTTTGGTATGCATAAATCTGCGTAAGGCTTCAATTCTATCAGATATACGGTTCATGATGTAAATGAATTTAAGGAGATTCTAAACAAACATGACAAAAATAATAAATGGTGTGGAAAGGGGAGGCTTGATTTTGTCTGAAGTTGATTTTTTGAATAAAATCTTTTGGAAAGTTTTGTAAATAAAGAAAGTATGTGTAATTTTGCGCCGCAAATTGACTGCGAAATAATTTAATAACAACATACTTAATTTTAAAAACATGATTGTAGTACCAGTAAAAGAAGGCGAAAACATTGAAAAAGCGCTGAAGAAATTCAAAAGAAAATTTGAAAAAACAGGTGTTGTAAAAGAACTGAGAAGCAGACAGCAGTATGACAAACCGTCTGTTTTGAAGAGACTTAAAATGGAACGTGCTATTTACGTTCAGAAAATGCAGCAGAACGAAGATTAATAATTCTGCAAAACTCTTGAATTATTGAATTCTTTTTCATAAATTCGTTGCTGAGAATAAAAGCGATGTTTCTATGTTGAAAGATTCTTTTCTGAAGTATTTGCTTCTTGAACGGAATTATTCCGAAAAGACAATTCTTAGTTACGGGATAGATTTGGATGAGTTTGAAGCATACTTTAAGAGTGTGGACGAAGAATTTGAGTTTACCAGCGTGGATGCGGATGTGGTTCGTGGATGGGTGCTCTCATTGATGGATGAAGGTCGCGCTGAAACAACGGTAAACAGGAAACTTAGTTCGCTTCGCTCTTTTTATCATTATTTGCTACGTCAGAAGTTGGTGGCGGTGGATCCGGTGGCGAAAGTTGTCGGTCCGAAGAAAAAGAAGCCTTTACCAGTTTTCGTAAGAGATGAGGCGATGAATCAACTTCTTGATGGATTCGAATTCCCGCAAACTTTTGAGGGGGTGCGTGATAAGGCTATGCTTGAGGTGTTTTATTCTACTGGCATGCGGCGCGCTGAATTGATAACTTTGAGGGATGAAGATGTTGATTTTTCGGCATTGGTGATAAAAGTGACAGGAAAGAGAAATAAACAGCGCTTAATTCCTTTTGGGGATAGACTGCAAGAGGTTTTGAGTGCGTATTTACAGGAAAGAGCTCGTTTTTATTCGGGTGAATGTGAGGCTTTCTTTATTCGAAAGAGTGGGGTAAGGCTTTCTCCTTCATCTGTGAACTATATTGTGAAGCGATACCTTTCAAAGGTTGTGACGCTGAAGAAGAAAAGCCCTCATGTGTTGCGGCATACTTTTGCAACATCTATGTTAAACCATCAGGCGGAACTAGAGGCGGTAAAAGAATTGCTGGGACATGAAAGCTTGACGACGACAGAAGTTTATACTCATACAACTTTTGAGGAGTTAAAACAAGTTTATGAACAAGCTCATCCTAGAGCGTAAAGAAAAGGAGGTATTTATGGAAGTAAGAATTCAATCCATTCATTTCGATGCATCTGACAAACTGGAGGCTTTTATTCAGAAAAAAGCTGAGAAGCTCGAGAAGTTTTGCGATAATATAATGAAAGTAGAGGTGTCTTTGAAAGTTGTAAAACCTGAAACTGCAATGAATAAAGAAGCAGGGGTGCGCGTGTTGGCGCTGAATTCAGAGTTTTATGCGGAAAAAATAAGTGATACATTCGAAGAATCGATAGATGTGTGCATGGAGGCACTGTCTAAGCAACTGTTGAAGGCAAAAGAAAAACTTCAAGGTAAATAAAAAAGTTGCGTAAAAGTTTTGTGATTAAAAAATAATATCTAACTTTGCAGCCGCTAAGTTATGGAGAATGACGAGGCCGCAAAGTTTGATTTTGCCTCTTTAGCTCAGTTGGCCAGAGCACGTGATTTGTAATCTCGGGGTCGTTGGTTCGAATCCGACAAGAGGCTCAAGAAGAAAAATCTTAGTCTGATTCTAAGAAATGGGCAAATACCAGAGTGGCCAAATGGGGCAGACTGTAAATCTGCTGGCTTACGCCTTCGGTGGTTCGAATCCATCTTTGCCCACTGAAATTGCGGAAGTAGCTCAGTTGATAGAGCATTAGCCTTCCAAGCTGAGGGTCGCGGGTTTGAGTCCCGTCTTCCGCTCTTTTTCTTTTGCTGTTATAGCTCAGCGGTAGAGCACTTCCTTGGTAAGGAAGAGGTCCCGGGTTCAAGTCCCGGTAACAGCTCGTGAATTTGTAAAGCTGATTATTAATCAAAATAAATAACAAGTAAAGCTATGGCTAAAGAGAAATTTGAACGTTCGAAACCGCACGTTAACATTGGTACTATCGGTCATGTTGACCACGGTAAAACCACTTTGACTGCTGCCATCACAACTGTATTGGCAAAGAAAGGTCTGTCAGAATTGCGTTCTTTCGATTCTATCGATAACGCTCCTGAAGAAAAAGAAAGAGGTATTACTATCAACACTTCTCACGTAGAATATCAGACTGCTAACCGTCACTATGCTCACGTAGACTGTCCGGGACACGCCGACTACGTTAAGAACATGGTTACTGGTGCTGCTCAGATGGATGGTGCTATCATCGTAGTTGCTGCTACTGATGGTCCGATGCCTCAGACTCGTGAACACATCTTGTTGGCTCGTCAGGTAAATGTTCCTCGTCTGGTTGTATTCTTGAACAAATGCGACATGGTTGATGACGAAGAAATGTTGGAACTGGTTGAAATGGAAATGCGTGAACTGTTGTCGTTCTATGACTTCGACGGTGATAATACTCCTATCATCCGTGGTTCTGCTTTGGGTGCATTGAATGGTGTTCCTCAGTGGGAAGAAAAAGTTATGGAATTGATGGATGCAGTTGATAACTGGATTCCTCTGCCTCCGCGTGATGTAGATAAACCGTTCTTGATGCCGGTTGAAGACGTGTTCTCAATCACTGGTCGTGGTACTGTAGCTACAGGTCGTATCGAAGCTGGTGTGATCAAGGTTGGTGACGAAGTTGAAATCTTGGGTCTTGGTGAAGACAAGAAATCAGTTGTAACTGGTGTTGAAATGTTCCGCAAATTGCTGGATCAGGGTGAAGCTGGTGATAACGTAGGTTTGTTGCTTCGTGGTATCGACAAGAACGAAATCAAACGTGGTATGATTTTGTGTCACCCGGGTCAGGTTAAAGCTCACTCTAAATTCAAAGCTGAGGTTTATATCTTGAAGAAAGAAGAAGGTGGTCGTCACACTCCGTTCCACAACAAATATCGTCCTCAGTTCTATCTGCGTACTATGGACTGTACAGGTGAAATCACTTTGCCGGAAGGAACAGATATGGTAATGCCGGGTGATAACGTAACAATCAACGTTGAGTTGATTTATCCGGTTGCATTGAATGTAGGTCTGCGTTTCGCTATCCGTGAAGGTGGTCGTACAGTAGGTGCTGGTCAGATTACTGAACTTCTTGACTAATAATATCTTATAATAGATAGATTGATAGTTCCCGGAGGAATTCGGGAACTATTTTTACGGGAATAGCTCAGTTGGTAGAGCATCGGTCTCCAAAACCGAGTGTCGGGAGTTCGAGCCTCTCTTCCCGTGCTAAAATTAAAAGAATATGTTTACAAAGATAACAAATTATTGTAAGGAATCTTATGACGAACTGGTCCATAAAGTATCATGGCCTACTCGTTCAGAACTTTCTAGTAGTGCAGTGGTTGTTTTAACTGCTTCCCTCCTCATTGCACTCGTTGTTTTTCTAATGGATTCTGCCTTCCAGTTTATCATGGAAGATGTTATCTATCCGCACTAATAAACAGTAAGAAAACATGTCTGAGATTGAAAAAAAATGGTACGTATTACGTGCCGTGAGTGGAAAGGAAAACAAGGTGAAAGAATATCTTGATGCAGACATCAAGCATGGTAACCTTGGCGACTACGTGTCTCAGGTGTTGATTCCTACCGAAAAGACGTATCAGGTTCGTAACGGTAAGAAAATCGTAAAAGAGAGAACTTATCTTCCTGGTTACGTTTTGGTAGAAGCCGCTTTGGTTGGAGAGGTCGCTCATCATTTGAGAAATACTCCTAACGTTATTGGCTTCTTGGGAGGACTGGATCACCCGGTTCCTCTGAGACAATCGGAAGTGAATCGTATTCTGGGTACGGTAGATGAACTTCAGGAAAGCGGAGAGGATTTGAATATCCCTTATACCGTAGGAGAAACAGTGAAAGTAAGCGTTGGTCCGTTTAGCGGATTCAGTGGTCTCATTGAAGAAGTAAATGCGGAAAAACGTAAGCTGAAAGTAATGGTCAAAATATTCGGACGGAAAACTCCGTTGGAATTAGGCTTTACGGATGTGGAAAAGGAATAATGCATTTTGTTACGTGCAATTGTTCTATTCGTTAAATACTTATATAAAAATTACAAAAGAAAATGGCTAAAGAAGTTGCTGGACTAATCAAATTACAGATTAAAGGAGGCGCTGCAAATCCATCACCTCCCGTTGGACCTGCTTTGGGTTCTAAGGGTATCAATATCATGGAATTTTGCAAGCAATTCAACGCCAGAACCCAGGACAAGGCAGGTAAAGTATTGCCTGTAATCATTACCTACTACACAGACAAGTCTTTTGATTTCGTAATCAAAACTCCTCCTGTAGCTATTCAGTTACTTGAGGCTGCCAAAATTAAGAGCGGATCTGCAGAACCTAACCGTAAGAAAGTCGCTGAACTGACTTGGGATCAGATTCGTGCAATTGCTCAGGATAAGATGGTTGACTTGAACTGCTTTACTATCGAATCTGCTATGTCAATGGTAGCAGGAACAGCTAGAAGTATGGGTATCGCTGTAAAAGGTGACTTCCCGGGTAATAACTAATTAACTTCAATTGATAATGGGTAAACTGACAAAAAATCAAAAGTTGGCTGCAGAAAAGATTGAAGCAGGGAAAGCATACTCACTGAAGGAAGCTTCTGAAT
The DNA here is from genome assembly GCF_000187895.1 of Phocaeicola plebeius DSM 17135. Classification (GTDB taxonomy): domain Bacteria; phylum Bacteroidota; class Bacteroidia; order Bacteroidales; family Bacteroidaceae; genus Phocaeicola; species Phocaeicola plebeius. The sequence goes on from NZ_DS990134.1 coordinate 465,898, forward strand.
TGGTAAAGGAAATTACTTTTACAAAGTTTGATGCTTCATTAGATATTGACGTACGTTTAGGTGTAGACCCTCGTAAGGCTAACCAGATGGTAAGAGGCGTTGTTTCTCTTCCTCATGGAACTGGAAAACAGGTACGTGTGCTTGTTCTGTGTACACCGGATGCTGAAGCTGCTGCAAAAGAAGCTGGAGCTGACTATGTTGGTCTTGATGAATATATTGAAAAGATCAAAGGTGGATGGACTGATATTGATGTGATTATCACTATGCCGTCTATCATGGGTAAGATTGGTGCGCTGGGTCGTGTGCTTGGTCCTCGTGGATTGATGCCGAACCCGAAAAGCGGTACTGTAACTATGGATGTAGCTAAGGCTGTTAAGGAAGTTAAGCAAGGTAAGATTGACTTTAAGGTTGATAAGAGCGGTATCGTTCATACTTCAATCGGTAAGGTTTCTTTCTCTGCTGAGCAGATCCGTGAAAATGCGAAAGAATTTATCGCTACTATCATTAAACTGAAACCGACCACAGCTAAAGGTACTTATATCAAGAGTATTTATCTTTCAAGTACTATGAGTAAGGGTATTAAGATTGACCCTAAATCAGTAGACGAAATCTAATAATTAAGGAGGAATCATGAGAAAGGAAGATAAAGGCGTAATTATTGGTCAGTTAGCAGATACTGTAAAGCAATACGGACATTTTTACTTGGTGGATACAACTGCAATGGATGCAGCTGCTACAAGTGACCTGCGTAAAAAATGTTTCAAGGCTGGTATCAAGCTGATAGTTGTGAAGAATTCTTTGCTTCACAAGGCTTTGATGAGCTTGGATGTGGATTACTCACCATTGTTTGATTCTTTGAAGGGTACTACTTCTGTAATGTTCTGTGAAACAGCTAATGCTCCGGCAAAACTGTTGAAGGAATATAAAGATGGAGTTCCTACTCTGAAAGCTGCTTATGCAGAAGAAGGATTCTACGTGGGTGCAGACCAGTTGGAAGCTCTCGCAACAATCAAGAGCAAGAACGAAGTTATTGCAGAAATCGTGGCTTTGCTGCAGTCTCCTGCAAAGAACGTTATCTCGGCTCTTCAATCAGGTGGCAACACCATTCACGGAGTTCTTCAGACTTTGGCAGAACGTGCAGAATAATTGCACTCTGTGCCTAGTCGAGAATATACCAAACAACTTTAATATTTAAATAGTACAAACAATTAAATTTCATACAAAAATGGCAGATTTGAAAGCTTTTGCAGAACAATTAGTTAACTTGACAGTAAAAGAAGTTAATGAACTTGCAACTATCCTTAAAGAAGAATACGGTATTGAACCTGCTGCTGCAGCTGTAGCTGTTGCTGCTGGTCCTGCTGCTGCTGGTGCAGCTGCTGCTGAAGAAAAAACTTCATTCGATGTAGTTTTGAAGAGCGCAGGTGCTGCTAAATTGCAGGTTGTTAAGGCCGTTAAAGAAGCTTGTGGTCTTGGCTTGAAAGAAGCAAAAGACTTGGTTGACGGTGCTCCTAGCACAGTAAAAGAAGGTTTGGCTAAAGACGAAGCTGAATCTTTGAAGAAAACTTTGGAAGAAGCTGGAGCTGAAGTTGAACTTAAATAAGATTATCCTGTAAATCAGGTAGTTCGGTTAAGAGTCCTCTGTAAAGGGGATTCTTAACCTTTTTGCGTCTATATTAAGTTCACTAGGTTTCATGTGTCGGACCTGTGAGAGCGACCGACTATAATTATCCTAGTTTTTACATTTTAAACTCCATACAGATGTCTTCAGAAACTCAAAATCAACGAATTAATTTTGCTTCTATTAAGAATCCGATGCAGTATCCGGATTTTCTGGAAGTACAGTTGAAGTCATTTCAGGACTTCTTGCAATTAGATACCCCACCCGAAAAACGAAAGAATGATGGTTTGTATAAAGTTTTTGCGGAAAACTTCCCTATAGCTGATACACGCAATAACTTCGTGCTCGAGTTCCTTGACTACTATATTGATCCGCCTCACTATACAATTGATGATTGTTTGGAACGTGGCTTGACATATAGTGTACCTTTGAAAGCTAAATTGAAGCTTTATTGTACCGACCCCGATCACGAAGATTTTGACACAGTGATTCAGGATGTGTATCTGGGACCAATTCCTTATATGACTCCGAAAGGCACCTTTGTAATTAATGGTGCTGAACGTGTAGTTGTTTCTCAGCTGCACCGTTCTCCGGGTGTATTCTTTGGTCAAAGCATCCATGCCAATGGTACCAAATTGTATTCGGCTCGTATTATCCCGTTTAAAGGATCTTGGATTGAGTTCGCTACGGATATCAACAATGTGATGTATGCGTACATCGACCGTAAGAAGAAACTTCCGGTAACAACTTTGTTGAGAGCTGTAGGATTTGAAAATGATAAGGATATTCTTGAAATTTTCAATCTGGCTGAGGATGTAAAGGTTAATAAAACTAACCTGAAAAAGATTATTGGACGCAAATTGGCTGCTCGTGTATTGAAAACATGGACAGAAGATTTTGTGGATGAAGATACTGGTGAAGTTGTTTCTATCGAACGTAACGAGGTAGTAATTGACCGTGAAACTGTCATTGAACCTGAACATATCGATTTGATTATCGAGTCTGGTGTACAGAATATCCTCGTTCACAACGAAGAAGCAAATGCCTCTGACTATTCTATTATCTTCAATACTTTACAGAAAGACCCAAGTAACTCTGAAAAAGAAGCTGTATTGTATATCTATCGTCAGTTGCGTAATGCCGATCCGGCCGATGATGCAAGTGCACGTGAAGTTATCAACAACTTGTTCTTCTCAGAAAAACGTTATGATCTGGGTGATGTAGGACGTTATCGTATCAACAAGAAGTTGAACTTGGATACTCCTATGGATGTCAGAGTATTGACGAAACAAGATATTATCGAGATTATCAAATATCTCATTGAGTTGATTAACTCAAAGGCTGATGTAGATGATATTGACCACTTGAGTAACCGTCGTGTACGTACAGTGGGTGAACAGTTGTCTAATCAGTTTGCAATTGGTTTGGCTCGTATGTCACGTACAATCCGTGAACGTATGAACGTACGCGACAACGAAGTATTTACTCCGATTGATTTGATTAACGCGAAAACTATTTCGTCTGTAATCAACTCATTCTTTGGAACAAATGCTTTGTCACAGTTCATGGACCAGACTAACCCGCTGGCTGAAATTACGCATAAGCGTCGTTTGTCTGCTTTGGGACCTGGTGGTTTGTCACGTGACCGTGCAGGTTTCGAGGTTCGAGACGTACACTATACTCACTATGGTCGTTTGTGTCCGATTGAAACTCCTGAAGGTCCGAATATTGGTTTGATTTCTTCTTTGTGTGTTTATGCAAAGATTAATGAACTGGGCTTCATCGTTACTCCTTACCGTAAAGTGAAAGACGGAGTAGTAGACTTGTCAAATGAAGGTATTGAATACCTTTCTGCAGAAGAAGAAGAAGACAAGATTATCGCTCAGGGTAATGCTCCGCTGAATGATGACGGTACATTTATCCGTGAAAAGGTAAAAGCACGTCGTGATGCGGATTATCCGGTAGTTACTCCAGACCAGGTAGAATTGATGGACGTCGCTCCTCAGCAGATTGCATCTATTGCGGCTTCATTGATTCCGTTCCTTGAACATGACGATGCGAACCGTGCGTTGATGGGATCTAACATGATGCGCCAGGCAGTTCCTTTGTTGAAGACTGAAGCTCCGATTGTAGGTACAGGTATCGAAAAACAATTGTGTGAAGATTCACGTACACAGATTGCTGCAGAAGGGGATGGTGTGATTGACTTTGTGGATGCTACTACAATTCGTATTTTGTATGACCGTACAGAAGATGAAGAGTTTGTAAGCTTCGAACCGGCATTGAAGGAATATCGTATTCCGAAGTTCCGCAAGACAAACCAGAGCATGACCATCGACTTGCGTCCGATTTGTAATAAAGGACAGCGCGTGAAGAAGGGAGATATCCTGACTGAAGGTTATTCTACAGCAAATGGAGAGTTGGCATTGGGTAAGAACCTGCTGGTAGCTTACATGCCGTGGAAAGGTTACAACTACGAGGATGCTATTGTATTGAACGAACGTGTGGTTCGTGAAGATATTCTGACATCTGTTCACGTAGATGAATATATTCTGGAAGTACGCGAAACTAAACGCGGTATGGAGGAATTGACTTCTGATATTCCGAATGTGAGCGAAGAAGCAACCAAAGATTTGGATGAAAACGGTATCGTACGTATTGGTGCACGTATTGAACCGGGTGATATCCTGATTGGTAAGATTACTCCGAAGGGAGAATCTGATCCTTCTCCAGAAGAAAAACTGTTGCGTGCTATCTTTGGTGACAAGGCTGGAGATGTGAAAGATGCTTCATTGAAAGCTTCTCCATCATTGCGCGGTGTGGTTATTGACAAGAAATTATATTCTCGTGTAATAAAGACTCGTAGTGAGAAAAATGCAGATAAGGCTATTCTGCCGAAACTGAATGAAGAATTTGAGGAAAAAGCTGCAGCTCTGAAGGCAATTTTGATTGACAAGTTGTTGGTATTGACAGCTGATAAGGTTTCTCAGGGTGTGAAAGATTATTTGGGAACTGAAGTGATTGCCAAGGGAGCTAAGTTTACTAAATACGATTTGGAATCATTGGATTATACCGTAATTCAGTTGAGCAAGTGGACTGCTGATGCTCATAAGAATGACATGATTCGTGATCTTATCGTAAACTATCTGAAGAAGTACAAGGAACTGGATGCCGAATTGAAACGTAAGAAGTTTGCGTTGACAATCGGTGATGAATTGCCTTCAGGTATTATTCAGATGGCAAAGGTTTACATTGCTAAGAAACGTAAGATTGGTGTGGGTGATAAGATGGCCGGTCGTCACGGTAACAAGGGTATCGTTTCACGTGTGGTTCGTCAGGAAGATATGCCATTCTTGGCTGACGGTACTCCGGTTGATATCGTATTGAACCCGTTGGGTGTGCCTTCTCGTATGAACATCGGTCAGATTTTCGAAGCTGTACTGGGACGTGCCGGAAAAGAATTGGGTGTGAAGTTTGCGACTCCGATTTTCGATGGTGCTACTTTGGATGACTTGGATGAATGGACTGACAAAGCTGGTCTGCCACGCTATTGTAAGACTTACTTGTATGATGGTGGTACAGGTGATCAGTTTGACCAGCCGGCTACAGTCGGTGTGACTTACATGTTGAAACTGGGTCACATGGTTGAAGACAAGATGCATGCCCGTTCAATCGGTCCGTACTCATTGATTACTCAGCAGCCACTTGGTGGTAAGGCTCAGTTCGGTGGTCAGCGTTTCGGAGAAATGGAGGTTTGGGCAATCGAAGCATTCGGTGCTGCTCATGTACTTCAGGAAATCTTGACTATCAAGTCTGATGACGTAGTAGGACGTTCTAAGGCATACGAAGCAATTGTGAAAGGTGAACCTATGCCGACTCCGGGTATTCCTGAATCTCTCAACGTATTGTTGCATGAACTTAGAGGTTTGTGCTTGAGCATTACGTTGGAATAACTTTTTCAAATGGAGAATGGAAAAGATAACTTCCATTCTTCATGATTAAATTCTTCATTATCATAAAATAAAAAGTATGGCTTTTAGAAAAGATACTAAGATAAAAAGTAATTTCTCAAAGATTACGATCGGTCTGGCATCACCCGAAGAGATTCTGGAAAATTCTTATGGTGAGGTTCTGAAACCGGAAACCATCAACTATCGTACTTATAAACCGGAACGTGACGGTTTGTTCTGCGAACGTATCTTCGGTCCGGTGAAGGACTACGAATGTCATTGTGGTAAGTACAAACGTATTCGCTACAAAGGCATTGTCTGCGACCGATGCGGTGTGGAAGTAACAGAAAAGAAAGTACGTCGTGAGCGTAGTGGCCACATTCAGTTGGTGGTACCTGTAGCTCATATCTGGTATTTCCGTTCATTGCCTAATAAGATTGGTTATCTGCTGGGATTGCCGACAAAGAAGCTGGATGCTATCATTTATTATGAACGTTATGTAGTTATCCAACCGGGTGTGAAGGCTGAAGATGGTATCAGTAAATATGACTTGTTGTCTGAAGAAGAGTATCTGGATATTATGGAAACTCTTCCGAAAGAGAATCAATATCTGGAAGACAGCGATCCGAATAAGTTTATCGCCAAGATGGGTGCTGAAGCAATATATGATTTGCTGGTAGGAATTGATTTGGATGCTTTGTCATACGAATTGCGTCATAAGGCAAACAATGATTCTTCACAGCAGCGTAAGAACGAAGCTTTGAAGCGCTTGCAGGTAGTAGAATCTTTCCGTGCATCTCGTGGCCGCAACAAACCGGAATGGATGATTGTACGTATCGTACCGGTTATTCCGCCTGAATTGCGTCCGTTGGTTCCGCTGGATGGTGGTCGCTTCGCTACTTCAGACTTGAACGATTTGTATCGTCGTGTAATTATCCGTAACAACCGTTTGAAACGTCTGATTGAAATCAAGGCTCCGGAAGTGATTTTGCGTAATGAAAAACGTATGCTTCAGGAAGCTGTCGATTCATTGTTCGACAACTCTCGTAAGTCAAGTGCAGTGAAGACAGATGCCAACCGTCCGTTGAAATCTTTGTCAGACAGCTTGAAAGGTAAGCAAGGACGTTTCCGTCAGAACTTGTTGGGTAAACGTGTGGACTACTCTGCTCGTTCTGTAATTGTCGTAGGTCCGGAACTGAAGATGGGTGAATGTGGTATTCCTAAGCTGATGGCTGCAGAATTGTACAAACCGTTCATCATCCGTAAGCTGATTGAACGTGGTATTGTGAAGACAGTGAAATCAGCGAAGAAGATTGTAGACCGCAAGGAATCTGTTATCTGGGATATCCTGGAACATGTAATGAAGGGACACCCGGTATTGTTGAACCGTGCTCCGACACTTCACCGCTTGGGTATCCAGGCCTTCCAGCCTAAGATGATCGAAGGAAAAGCTATCCAGTTGCACCCGTTGGCTTGTACCGCGTTCAACGCCGACTTCGATGGTGACCAGATGGCCGTGCACTTGCCTTTGAGTAACGAAGCTGTACTGGAAGCTCAGATGTTGATGCTTCAGTCACACAATATTTTGAACCCTGCCAATGGTGCGCCTATCACTGTGCCTGCACAGGATATGGTATTGGGATTGTATTACATTACCAAATTGCGTAAGGGTGCCAAAGGTGAAGGTTTGATTTTCTATGGACCGGAAGAAGCAATGATTGCTTACAATGAAGGTAAGGTAGACATTCATGCTATCATCAGCGTAGTGGCTAATGACCTTGATGAAAACGGCAATATCGTGAAGAAGTTGATTAAGGAAACTTCTGTAGGTCGTGTCATTGTAAATGAACTGGTTCCGGATGAATGTGGTTATTTGAATACCGTTATTTCTAAGAAGTCTCTGCGTGACATCATCAGCGATGTTATTAAGGCTGTTGGTGTGGCTCGTGCTTGCGAATTCTTGGATGGTATCAAGAACTTAGGTTATAAGAAAGCATTCGAAGGTGGTCTGTCATTCAACTTGGGTGATATCATTATCCCGAAGGAGAAGGAAGAACTGGTAAAACGTGGTAACGAAGAAATCGAACAGATTATGATGAATTATAACATGGGATTCATCACCGATAACGAACGTTACAACCAGGTAATTGATACTTGGACTCACGTAAACAGTGACTTGTCAGACATTCTATATAAGACTATTAAGAACGACGACCAAGGATTTAACTCTGTATTTATGATGTTGGATTCTGGTGCCCGTGGTTCTAAGGAACAGATTCGTCAGTTGTCTGGTATGCGTGGTTTGATGGCTAAACCGCAGAAAGCTGGTGCTGAGGGTGCACAGATTATTGAAAACCCGATTCTTTCTAACTTTAAGGAAGGTCTTTCGGTGTTGGAATACTTTATCTCTACCCACGGTGCTCGTAAGGGTCTTGCCGATACCGCGTTGAAGACTGCCGATGCCGGATACTTGACTCGTCGTTTGGTTGACGTTTCTCATGACGTGATTATCAACGAAGAAGATTGTGGTACATTGCGTGGTCTGGTTTGTACAGCGTTGAAGAACAACGATGAAGTTATCGCTACTTTGTACGAACGTATTCTGGGTCGTGTATCTGTTCATGATATTATCCACCCGACAACTGGTAAGCTGATTGTAGCTGCTGGTGAAGAGATTACAGAAGACATTGCAGAAGAAATCGAAAAATCTCCGATTGAAAGCGTAGAAATCCGCTCTGTATTGACTTGTGAATCGAAGAAGGGTGTATGTGCGAAATGTTACGGACGTAACCTGGCTACCAGTCGTATGGTACAGAAGGGTGAAGCTGTCGGCGTAATCGCTGCTCAGTCAATCGGTGAACCGGGTACTCAGTTGACTCTGCGTACATTCCACGCCGGAGGTATCGCAGGTAACATGGCTGCTAATGCAAGTATCGTGGCTAAGAATGATGCTCGTCTGGAATTCGAAGAATTGCGTACGGTTGATGCTGTAGAAGAAACTGGTGAACCAGTGAAGATTGTAGTAGGTCGTTTGGCCGAGGTTCGCTTTGTGGATGTGAATACAGGTATCATCCTTTCTACTCACAACGTTCCTTACGGTTCTAAGTTGTATGCTTCAGACGGTGAAGTAGTAGAAAAGGGCAAGTTGATTGCTAAGTGGGATCCGTTCAACGCCGTTATCGTAACAGAAGCTGCTGGTAAGATTGATTTTGAATCAGTAATTGAAAACGTAACCTATAAGGTAGAATCAGATGAAGCTACAGGTTTGCGTGAAATCATTATTACTGAATCTAAGGATAAGACGAAGATTCCGTCATTGCACATCTTGGATGAGAACGGTGGAATTATCCGTACATACAACTTACCGGTAGGTGGTCACGTAGTAGTAGAAGACAAACAAACCGTGAAGTCGGGTGATATTCTGGTGAAGATTCCGCGTGCCGTAGGTAAGGCGGGTGATATCACCGGTGGTCTTCCACGTGTAACTGAGTTGTTTGAAGCTCGTAACCCGTCTAATCCGGCTGTTGTTTCTGAAATCGATGGTGAAATTACGATGGGTAAGATTAAACGTGGTAACCGTGAAATCATCGTTACATCGAAGACTGGTGACGTTCGTAAGTACTTGGTTGCTTTGTCTAAGCAGATTCTGGTTCAGGAAAACGACTATGTACGTGCCGGAACTCCGTTGTCTGACGGTGCTATTACTCCTGCCGACATCTTGGCCATCAAAGGTCCTACAGCCGTTCAGGAATATATCGTAAATGAAATCCAGGACGTTTACCGTCTGCAGGGTGTGAAGATTAACGATAAGCACTTCGAAATCATCGTTCGTCAGATGATGCGTAAGGTACAGATTGACGAACCGGGTGATACTCGCTTCTTGGAACAGCAGGTTGTAGACCGCATTGAATTCAATGAGGAAAACGACCGTATCTGGGGTAAGAAAGTGGTTGTAGACGCTGGTGATTCTCAGAACTTGCAGCCGGGACAGATTGTTACAGCTCGTAAGCTCCGTGATGAAAACAGTATGCTGAAACGCCGTGACTTGAAACTGGTTGAAGTACGTGATGCAGTTCCTGCTACTTCTACTCAGATTCTGCAGGGTATTACACGTGCTGCATTGCAGACATCAAGCTTCATGTCAGCTGCATCATTCCAGGAAACTACCAAGGTATTGAACGAAGCTGCTATCAACGGTAAGGTTGATAAACTGGAAGGTATGAAAGAGAACGTTATCTGCGGTCACTTGATTCCTGCTGGTACAGGTCAGCGTGAGTTTGAAAAGATTGTGGTAGGTTCTAAAGAAGAATACGATCGCATTTTGGCAAACAAGAAGAATGTATTAGATTACAGTGGAGTTGAATAATCTCAACTACTATCATAAAAAAAAGCCGTCTCATTTGAGGCGGCTTTTTTTATGTGCTTATTTGATGTAAGCAAGCATCGTATATTTAAAGTTTTTCGTTACTCTGATAATTGACTATTGTAATTGTGTAGTAACTGTCATTTCCACATTATAGGAGGGGAAATAGTACTTTGCTGATGCGTAGCCCGGTTTTATTTCCTTTTCCAATATAGCAGGATGAAACGTCCTCCTGTGGCCATCAGTGCGAGGGAAAGTCCGGTATAAAAGACCGCAATAAAGCTTTCCGGTAGCAGGCGTGCGGTACGGATAGTTATACCCAGTGCAATCATGAAAGCCATCACCAGCCAGCCTTTCACGTCAAAAAACGAGAATGGACAGCGTTTGTTGGGGTTACCGGCTGTGATACGCTGTGCATGCTTGCGGTAGAGCTTGTGGAAAATCATGCAGAAGAACAGCAGGAATATCAGACTGGCCTCGCAGACCTTAAGCAGCCAGTAGTGCGCGTCCGTTATCCAGCAGGAAATGCCGATACGGAGAATGTTGATACCGGCAACCAGCCATACGATTCCAGCCGTAAGCAGCAGCGTATTGGAAGATACTCCGTATTTCATATACCCTCAGCTTAGAACCACTTTATTTTCCGGAAAATAACAAAAGCCGTTGCCGAGAGGAAGATGGAGAAACATACAATCAAGGCAAAGGCATGCGGCAGTCCTTCGATGTGAATATCCACGTTCATACCATAGAAACTGGCAATCAGTGTCGGTACCATCAGCACGATAGAAAGACTGGTCATGCGTTTCATTATGGTGTTCACGTTATTGGAGATGATGGAAGCAAAAGCATCCATGGTACCCGTAAGAATGTCACTGTAAATGTTTACCTGATTGTGTGCCTGCTTCAGCTCGATGAGCACATCTTCTGTCAGTTCCGTATTCTGGTAGTCCTTTTCATTAAAGATATTCTGCAATTTGCCTATCATGACCTCATTGCCACGGATAGACGTATTGAAATATACCAGACTCTTCTGCAGGTTCATCAGCCGGAGCAAGTCCTCGTTACGGATGCTACGCTCCAGCTCCTTTTCTGCATTGTTCACTTCGTTGTTGATTTGTTTCAGGTATTTCAGGAACCATACAGCCGACGAGTAAATCAGTCGCAGAATCAGTTCGTATTTATTGGGCACGTTGATACCTTTGCGCTGCGTATGCTCAATAAAGTCCGGCAGCATCTCCGTAGAGTGATAGCAAACCGAAATCACCAGTTCATTGTTCGTAATAATACCGATAGGCACCGTGGCATACGGCACTTTTGAATCAGGAGTCTGTACGGGAATACGCAGAATAGTCAGCAGCCAGTTACCTTCCGTATCCGTACGCGGACGTTCGTCGGTATCGGCAATGTCATTCAAAAAAGACTGGGGAACTTTTAATTGTTCTTGCAGGAAGTGGAAATCCGCGGCATCCGGACATTCAATGTTAATCCAGCAGTTAGGTTGCCAGTTAGCTTTCTCTACAAAGCCAGCTTCACAAAAAAGATACTTTCTCATCTGTATGCTCCTTTCCTTCATTTTAAGCCCGGAGGAGCATCTTCAGAGTAAAAGACAGGATTACTCACGACACCCCTTCAGGAAGTGGTTAAAATAATTGTAATACGTTCGCGAGTAATAATCGTCCATATTAGTTCGTTTTAGGGTATAAAAAAAGTTCGTTTATTCAACGAACTCTCAAGCTCTTCAGGTTGGACTTGAACCAACGACCCTCTGATTAACAGTCAGATGCTCTAACCGACTGAGCTACTGAAGAAGATTTAAACATGTTTCAAAAAAGAGCTCTTCAGGTTGGACTTGAACCAACGACCCTCTGATTAACAGTCAGATGCTCTAACCGACTGAGCTACTGAAGAAGATTCAAACATGTTTCAAAAAAAGGAGCTCTTCAGGTTGGACTTGAACCAACGACCCTCTGATTAACAGTCAGATGCTCTAACCGACTGAGCTACTGAAGAAGGTTTTCCTTTAATTGCGATGCAAAGGTAGTAGGATATTTTGAATTATGCAATATCTTTGCAAAAAAAATGAAGTAAAATGGATAAAATTATAGGAATGGGCAATGCATTGGTCGATGTACTGGTAAGAATTGATGACGATTCCTTGCTGGAAAAGCTACATTTGCCCAAAGGAAGCATGCAGTTGATACAAGAAGACACCTTGTCTGAAATACGTAAATATACCTCAGGGATGAAGATTCATCGCTCTACCGGCGGTTCGGCCGGCAATACGGTCTGTGCACTGGCTGCATTGGGAGCCAATCCCGGATTTATCGGAAAGGTAGGCCAGGACGAGACGGGAACTTTCTTTGGTGATACCCTCCGTCAGCGTGGGGTAAATGCCTTGCTGACCACCTGCGATTTGCCGTCGGGCATTGCATCGACTTTCATTTCTACCGATGGAGAGCGCACGTTCGGTACTTATCTGGGAGCAGCTGCCACACTGAGGGCAGAAGACTTGTCGCGTAAAATGTTTGCCGGATACAATTATCTCTATATTGAAGGCTATCTTTTGCAAGACCATGACCTGATGCTGCGCGCCGTACAGCTGGCCAAGGAAGAAGGACTTCAGGTTTGTCTCGATATGGCAAGCTACAATGTGGTGGAAGCCGAACGTGACTTCTTCGACCAGTTGATTGTGAAATATGTGGACATCGTGTTTGCCAATGAGAGCGAAGCACTGGCCTATACGGGAAAAGCTCCTCATGAAGCCTTGGAAGAAATTGCGTCCAAATGCAGCATTGCCGTAGTGAAAACCGGAAAAGAAGGTTCCCTCGTGAAGAAAGGCACAGAAGTCATTCAACTGCTGTCTTGTCCGATTGATAATGTGCTGGACACCACCGGTGCAGGCGATTTCTATGCCGCCGGCTTCATGTACGGCCTGACGTGCGGTTATTCGCTGGAAAAATGCGTGCAAATCAGTACCATTCTGGCCACAGCCGTCATTCAGGAAGTCGGTACCACCTTACCTGCTAAGAAATGGGACGAAATTAAGTTAAATATTGAATCACTTCTGCAAGTCTAACCGGAATAATGTGTTTATTTGCAAGGAAGAACAATTTTGTAAACAGACTATATATGAATGCAAGAAAAATGCTGGCCGGAGCCTTTATCGTGATGTTGGGGATGGGCATGACCAGCTTCAAGGAAGACGACCGTAATTTTCAGATATCAAAGAATCTGGACATATTCAACTCCATTTTCAAGGAACTGGATTTGTTTTATGTAGATACCGTGAATGCCGAAAAAATGATTCAGACCGGAGTGGAAGGTATGCTTTCACTGACCGACCCTTATACGGAGTACTATCCGGAAGAAGAGGTGAGCAGTCTTAAGGAAATGACTACCGGAAAATACGGCGGTATCGGTGCGGCCATCCGCTATTATGAGGCCAAAGACCGCATTGCAGTGGTGGAACCTACCGAAGGCATGCCGGCAGCCGAAGCCGGAGTCAAGGCAGGCGACATCATTCTCTCGGTAGGAGGAAAAGAAATGGTACGTGGCGACATGAAACCCCAGGAATTTTCTTCCAAGGTCAGCGAAGCGCTGCGTGGAGAACCGGGAACTTCGTTCGTCTTGAAAGTGCTGCGTCCGCTCAAGAACGACAGTACGGTGATGGAATTTAAAATTACCCGTAAGAACATCCGTACCAATCCGGTGCCCTATTACGGCATGGTGAAAGACAGTATCGGTTATTTAGCTTTGTCCAGCTTTACGGAAAACTCTGCCAAGGATTTCAAAAAAGCTTTCATCGAACTGAAACAGAAAGGTGCCAAGTCGCTGATTATCGACTTGCGCGACAACGGAGGTGGTTCCTTATCGGAAGCGGTAGATATTGTCAATCTCTACGTGCCGAAAGGACAGGAGATTGTAGTGACAAAAGGAAAGGTACGCCAGGCACAAGGTTCTTACAAAACCCAGAATGAACCGGTCGATACACAGATTCCGCTGGCGGTACTCGTGAACGGTGCCACGGCTTCGGCTTCTGAAATCGTGAGCGGTTCGTTGCAGGACCTGGACCGTGCGGTAGTCATCGGTTCGCGCACCTTCGGAAAAGGACTGGTGCAGACCATCCGTCCGTTGCCCTACAACGGCACGCTGAAAGTGACCACTTCCAAATACTATATTCCCAGCGGACGTTGTATCCAGGCTATTGATTATGCCAAGAAGAATGCCGACGGTTCAGTAGCCCGTACACCCGATAGTCTGACCACCGTATTCCATACTGCTGCCGGACGTGAGGTGCGTGATGGAGGAGGTATCCGTCCGGACATCGAAGTGAAGGGAGACAAGATTCCGAACATCGTGTTCTACCTGATGAACGACGACCTGATTTTCGATTATGCTACCCAATATTGCTGGGATCATCCTACATTGGCTTCGGTAGACGACTTCAAACTGACCGATGCCGATTATGAGGCTTTCAAGAAACTGGTGAAATCACGTAACTTTACTTACGACCGCCAGAGTGAGAAGATGTTGAAAAGTCTGAAGGAAATAGCCGAGTTTGAGGGCTACATGACTGAGGCGGCAGAGGAATTCAAGGCGCTGGAAAAGAAGCTCAACCATAACCTGGACCGCGACCTGGATTATTTTGCCAAACCGATTAAAGAATATATCTCACAGGAAATTGTGACCCGCTATTTTTATCAGCGTGGTGCGGCGATGGAACGGTTGAAAGATGATACTGATTTGGAAGAAGCCATCAAGGTATTGCAGAATCCTGTCCGTTATCGGGAGATTCTTTCTGCACCGGTAAAGAAAGATGAACTGGCAAAGAAGGAAGAAACGAAGAAATAAGGCCTCAGAGAGGCTTCTGGAGAGCTTTCAAGTAAGGCTCGGAAAACGCAAGTACGTTTTGTTTCAAACGCAAGTGCATTTGAAGTGAAACGTACTTGCGTTTTTAGTAAAATGTCCTTGTGTTTTGGAGAAAACGCAAAGGTGTTTGATATGAAACACTTAGGTGTTTGAAATGAGTGGAAAATATGATATTTAACAACTCTTACTTACCTTTGCAATAGTAAACTTGAATATTGATTTAGTTGTTATGTTCATTCAATGATAGATTATGTTGTTTGTTATAAATTTCGTTTGGCTTAATATCGATAGCGTGTATGATAAAAAATAAGAAGTTGAAATATTCTTTGTTTACTTTTGTAATATAAGAATAACGGCAAACATTTTATATAAACGAAGAATGGAAAAAGAAGTAAAGGCTTATAATTCCTATAAGAAACTTTCATATATGGATGGGAATCTGCCGGAAAGTGTAAGGCACGATTTGAATATAGATGAATTATGTGAAAAAATCGATTATACATCTTCTTGTATAGGAAGACAATTTCTATATCATTTACTTTGTATAGATAAAGTGTCATCTGTAAATAAGCATGAAGAGCTGGTTGAACACCTGCAGGAACATGTTTCTTTACGTAAACGAACGTCTGAAATTTTGGGCAAAATAAATAAGCCGGAGGCCTATACGATTGTTGATATATTAGCAGAGAATATTGATTATTCACGTAGGTATTTATTTTTACTTCAAGTGTGCCGTTGGCTTCCGTTAATTTTTTCAATCTGGATGTTGATGGCTGCAACTCCGGCTTTACCATTTGTTTTATTCCTTCTATCTTATGTAGGCAATGCCTTTTTACATTATAAGCAGAAAAGCAAGCTAACGTGCTATTATTTTTCTATACCACAACTTTATCGTCTTTTGCTTACAGCGGACAAACTAGCCCAAATAGATGAGTTCTTTAAAACAGATTCCACAATAGGAGATTGTCTGAACAGATTGAAGAAACTCAAAAAAATGCTACATTCATTCCGGTTAGGAATTACATTGCAAAGTGAATCAGCTTTTTTATTTTTCTTAGTTACGGAATTAGTGAATATTTTTACGTTGTATGCAGCAGTGAATGTGGCAAAATCGTTTCTTTGCATTAGGGATGAACGAGAAGAGATAGAGCATGTTTTTGAATTCGTCGGTTTTATAGACGTATTATGTTCATTATCGTTTTTTCGTGACAGTCTTCCATATTGGTGTAAACCGATAGAAAACAGTAAAGAAGAAATGTTGTATGCTCGTAGTATTTGTCATCCATTAATAGATAATTGTGTTCCCAATGACTTATCCTTGTCTGAAAAATCAATGATTATCACTGGTTCTAATATGTCCGGGAAAACAAGCTTCATTCGCACTATAGCAGTAAATCTGCTTCTTGGTAAAGTATTAAGCACTTGTTTTGCTAGAGAATTTCGTATAGACCTATCCCGTAGAATCTATTCGGTTATCCATACTGAAGATGACCTTATTCGGGGAAAGAGTTTCTTCCTTAAAGAAGTTGAGAACGTGAAGAAAGCTATTGATGTGTCAAATAACGGAAAATATCTTTTGATATTTGATGAGTTATTCAAGGGGACGAATACTGTAGAGAGGATAGCAATTAATTATGCTTTGTTGTTGGATTTTACAAAATCTGATCACATCATTCTTGCGTCTACACACGATAATGAAATCACCACCTTATTGCAAGATAAATATGATTTATATTACTTCTCAGAAAAAGTAGCGGATACCCAAATGGAGTTTGATTATAAATTGAAAAAAGGAGTTGACAGAGATGGGAATGCCATAAAAATATTGAAGTTATATAAGTATCCTGATTCTGTTATAGCTATGGCGGAGAGATTAAGGCTAAATTATAAGAATAAAATGTAAACCTAAAGATTGAGCAGAGAGATAATATATAATTCATATCATAATTAGGGGTACAATCGTTTATATAGCATACGAGTTTCTCGGACTTCTTCATCTACATGGCACTTTCGATGTATATGATATCATAGCCATAATAATAAGTAGCCTGCTATTTTATGGGATATGCGTGTGGCTGAGAATTGTGAAGACTAAAAAATAAAACATGAATTTGATAGAGAACGATTACTGAGAGAAGTAGGTAGGGGATAATCATCTAATAATTTAAAAATGCCTTTGGATTTGTTCCTTTCAGAAGAAATAGCTTTATTTGCAGCTTTTGAGTTAGAGGTATTCTTCAAACTGTACGTTTGTTGTGATTAGCGTGGGGTTAAATTAGAAAATAGACATAGGTTTTTAGGTGTATTCTAAAAAGTTGAAATTTACTTATAGATAAATGTAATTCGATGGAAAGTATTTTCCGTTGGATACTTATTTTGTTAACTTTTGAATTAATACGATTTTAAATGGAAGGCGTAAAGTATATAGTTGAAGATAAAAACTGTTTGTTGTGGGGGTTGGCTATTACTACAGTCGGAGTAGAAAATATTGAAAAGGGAGAAGAGTATCCCACAAAGAAGCATTTAAAAGACTATTATTTTTCGACAAAAGAAGGCCGTATATTACAAGAATATCAAATGGTATACATCTCTGAAGGAAGAGGTTTCTTCGAAACACAGACTATCAAAAAGGTGCCTATTGAAGCGGGTACAATATTTTTGCTTTTTCCTGATGAATGGCATACTTACTATCCTGACCCTTTGACCGGATGGAAGCAATATTGGATTGGTTTTAAGGGAGTAAATATAGATGTAAGAGTAAACAATGGTTTCCTTTCCAAAAAGAATCCTATATATCATGTCGGAGTGGATGAAGAAATAGTGCATTTGTTTCATCAGGCAATTGAGGTTGCAGAACGGGAGAATGCTTATTTCCAACAGTTGCTTGCAGGTATAGCAAATCATCTGTTAGGTTTAATGTATTGTCTTGACCGTAATAATCAATTTAATAAGAGTCAGCATATGGTAGATAAAATAAATCAGGCCCGTGTGCTGATGCATGAAAACCTTGAAAGTACTATTTCTGTTCAAGACATAGCAGAAAGAGTAGGAATGAGTTATTCATCCTTTAGGAAGTTATTTAAAGAATATACCGGTCTTTCTCCTGCATCTTATTTTCAGGACTTGAAATTGCAACGTGCAAAAGATTTGCTTCGTTTTACTCAGTACTCAATAAAAGAAATTGCCTATTCTTTGAATTTTGAATCTCCAGATTATTTCTCTACTCAGTTTAGAAAGAAAGTAGGAAAGAAACCTAGTGATTTTCGTGATTGGAATCTCAAAAAACAAGACTGTCTTGCCAAAAAATGAAGTTCTCTTTGCGCTAGGCATTTTATTTTTGTAATGTTCAAAATTAGAAATAAAATGGCTAAAGAAAAGAGTATAAAAGCAGGCCTTTTGGGTGTTGGCCTGAACACCTATTGGAATCAGTTTGATGGATTGTTTTCTCGTTTAACTGGGTATCAGGAGGAAATAGAAAAAAGAATGAGAGGTTTCTGTGCTGAGGTGGTTAATGTCGGTATTGTAGATTCGACCCAGAGAGCAGAGATGGTTATTAAGAAAATAAAGACTGAGGATATAGATTTATTGTTTGTTTTTATTTCTACATATGCGCTTTCTGCAACTTTGCTCCCTATAGTTCAACAGGTCAAGACTCCTGTCATTCTCTTAAATATTCAGCCCTCGGATGCTATAGATTATAATCATGTTAATCAATTAGGTGATCGAGTGAAAATGACAGGAGAGTGGCTGGCATATTGTCAGGCATGCTCTGTTCCTGAAATTGCATATGTATGTAATAAATCGGGTATACGATATGATATTGTAACGGGGCATTTACAGGATGACGAAGCTTGGTTAGAAATTAAAAACTGGGTAGAAGCCGCGTGCGTTGTGAAAGGAATGAAAAATAACCGTTTGGGAATCTTGGGGCATTATTATAATGGCATGATAGATATATATTCCGATTTAATAAAACAAACTTCTGTTTTTGGTACCCAAATGGAAATGCTGGAAATGTGTGAACTGAAATCTTATTGGGAAAAAGCATCAGAGAATGATATTTCAAATAAAGTAAAAGAATTTTATGATTGCTTTGATGTCGTTCCTCAGTGCTCACAAAGTGAACTTATAAGGGCTGCTCGTACTTCGGTTGCATTAGATAAACTAGTTAACGAGCATCAGTTGGGTGCTTTGGCCTATTATTATGAAAGTACTTCTGGCAGTACTTATGAAAATATAATCACCTCTGTAATTGCGGGAAATACTTTATTGACAGGCAAAGGGATTCCGGTAGCAGGAGAATGCGAAGTGAAGAATGTGCAAGCCATGAAAATTCTGTCTTTGTTGAAGGCTGGAGGATCGTTTGCTGAATTTTATGCTTTAGATTTTAAGGATGATGTAGTATTGTTAGGACATGATGGACCTGCCCATTTTCTTATGTCTGAATGTAAGGTAAAATTAGTTCCTCTTCCTGTTTATCATGGGAAACCAGGGGCCGGGTTATCTATTCAAATGAGTGTTAAGCAAGGTCCTGTGACTTTATTAGCTGTTTGTGAGGGAGAAAAAGGTATCTTTTTCCTGATAGCTGAGGGGGAAGCGGTATGTGGTCCTGTTTTGCAAATAGGTAATACAAATAGTAGATATCGTTTTTCTTGTGGAATAAAAAGTTTTGTAGACAGATGGAGCAAAGCAGGTCCTTCACATCATTGTGCTATTGGTGTGGGGCATTTGGCAAATAAGTTAAAGAAAATAGCTTTTTTGTTGGGTATTCAGGTGGTTGAAATAAAATAAGTCTTTGAATCTAATCATAATTCTATGAAAAAATATTTATTCTGTGTATCCCTTTTCTTGTTTTTGTTTTCTTTTATTTATGCTCAGCAACGTGATTCTCGCGTTCGTGATTATTTATCACCTGTTCGTGTTGTATGGCAGCAGAATGGAGAGCAAATTCTGGGGGCAAATAATTTGCTATTGGAGGGTAATGGACAGACTGATTTTGTAAATAAGAATATATGTCGAATGATTAGCACGGAACATGATCGGCCCGCTATTTTACTTGATTTCGGCAAAGAACTGCAAGGAGGTTTGCAAATTGTAACAGGCATGTGTGCATCCCATAAGCCGATTCATGTTCGGATACGTTTTGGAGAGTCTGTCAGTGAATCTATGTGTGAAATCGATGGCATTAATGGAGCTACGAATGATCATGCACTTCGTGATTTTGTTGTTACATTGCCCTGGGCTGGTGTCTTTGAAGTTGGTAATACAGGATTTCGTTTTGTTCGTATTGATTTATTGGATGAATCTACTACATTGCATTTAGAGGAGGTGAGAGCTATTTCAGTGTATAGAGACTTGCCTTATAGGGGGACTTTTCAATGTAGTGATCAGCTATTAAATAAGATATGGATGACCGGAGCTTATACGGTACATTTAAATATGCAGAATTATTTATGGGATGGGATCAAGCGTGATCGTCTTGTATGGATTGGTGATATGTATCCAGAAGTTATGACTATCAATACGGTTTTTGGCTATAATGAAGTTGTACCTAAGAGCCTTGATTTAGTTCGTGATATGTCTGCATTACCAGCTTGGATGAATGGAATAAGTGCTTATTCTATCTGGTGGTTGCTGATACAGTATGAGTGGTTTTGTTATCAAGGAGATTTGTCTTATTTGAAAGAGCAAAAGCAGTATATGTGTGATTTGTTACGCTTGTTACTCTCAAAAATAGATGAAAAAGGTTGTGAGAATTTAAATGGATTTCGTTTTCTGGATTGGCCTTCTAGTGGGAATAAACCTGCTGTAAATGCCGGGTTGCATGCATTAATGGTTTGGGCAATGCAGTATGGAGCTAAATTGTGTGATATACTGGAAGAGTCTCAATTAGCAGATGATTGCAGAAAAGCTTCGGATAGGATGATTGCTGCCGCTGATACAGTTATAGTTCCATTTGAAAAACAGAATGTAAGTCCAGATACTCCGGGGATGAAACAAGCTGCGGCGTTAATGTCTCTGGCAGGGATGATAGATAAGAACCAGGCCAATGATAAGTATTTGGCATTTAATGGGGCTAAAGGTTTTTCGACATTTTATGGCTTTTATATGCTTGAAGCTATGGCTATGGCAGGCAACTATCAAGGAGCTATTGATATTATTAGAGAGTATTGGGGGGCTATGATAGCTCTTGGAGCAACTACTTTTTGGGAGGATTTTAATATAGATTGGGTACCTGAGGCTGCTCCTATAGACAACTTGGTGCCAGAAGGAAAGAAAGATATCCATGGAGACTTTGGAGCTCATTGCTATAAGGGATTTCGCCATAGCCTTTGTCATGGATGGGCTTCTGCTCCGACATATTGGTTAAGTAAATATGTTCTAGGTATTTATCCGATAGATCCGGGGTGTCAAACTGTAACTATTCGTCCTAATTTGGGAGATTTGGAATGGGCTGAAGGAACTTTTCCTACACCTTATGGTGACATTAAAGTACGTCATGAGAGAGGGCAGAATGGAGAAATAAAAAGTGACATTAAGGTACCTGAAGGAATAAAAATAGTACGGTAATCAATTATATAATCATATGAAAAAATATATATGGTGTTTATTGATATTGTTTGTTTTTAGGGCAATGTTGGTTGATGCTCAAATTGACAAACAGAAATTTGCTTGTCCAGAAAAAAGGTATAGGCCTATTCCTTTGTGGTTTTGGAATAATGTGAATATAAATGCGCAAGATTTGTTATTCCAGTTCCGCCGAATGATTAAAGAAGATGGTTACGGGGGATGTGCAGTTTTACCTTTTGGTAAAAATTTTAGGCCAGAGTATTTGTCTGATAGGTACTTTGATTTGTATAAAACTTTGTTGGAAGAGGCGCAAAACCTTGGAGCGTATGTTTCATTGTATGATGAATTTGGTTTCCCTAGTGGGAGCATGGGAGCTCATGCAGATGGAGTACCTCGTTTTATGAATAAATATCCAAATGCAACAATAAAGCGTTTAGATAAGTTGGAGGTTATAGTTTCTTCCAAAAGAGAAAAAATTAGCGTACCTAAAGGTAAACTGATGGCCGTAGTTGCAATGGATACTTTGACTAAACAGCGTATTTCATTAAAAGAATATATCAATGGAGATACATTATATTGGAATGTGCCGGAAGGAAAATGGAAAGTGATGTTTTTTACTTGCGTTAAAGATGGCTCTCCTTTAGTTGACTATTTGAACCCTGAGTCAGTAAAATTATTTATAAAGGAAACTCATCAGGCTTATTATGATCGTTTTGCAACCTACTTTGGGAATGTCATTATTCAGACCTTTTTTGATGAACCAACATTATATCGCGGAAATGGAAGAATCTGGACCGATAAGTTTAATGAAAAGTTTATAAAATATTATGGAGAGTCTCCGGAGTTACTTTATCCGGCTTTATGGTATGATATTGGACCAGAAACAGAGTCTGCTCGTAACCGTCTGTTTGGGATGCGTGCTATTTTGTATGCAGAAGGCTTTATGAGAGAAATTCAGAAATGGGCCGTGAGTCATGGTATATATTCCACGGGGCATCAAGATCAAGAAGAGGTATTAAATCCAGTTAGTCTTTCTGGTGACTTGATGCTTTGTGGAAAGTATATGGATATCCCTGGAATTGATAAAATAGGTGGAAATCGACCGGCGGAACGATTTTATAAAGTAATATCTTCTTCAGCTTATAATTGGGATAAAAATCTTGTGATGTCTGAGACGTTTGGGGCAATGGGAAATCTCTCTGTACGAGAATTATATCATGTGGCAATGGAACAATATGTGAAAGGTATTAATATGTTGATTCCGCATGCTGTTTGGTATGACGATAAGAATGTTACTTTCCTTCCTGAATTATCTATGAGAAATAAGCTGTATCGGGACTCATTGCCTGATTTCAACAAGTTTTTATCTCGCTTGAATTATGTGTTACAGAGAAAAGGCAAGCATATAGCTGATATTGCAATGATTTATCCTATTGAGACTCTTCAGGGAGAACATTTTTTAGATGGAGCATTGGGATTTTATAGAGGGGGAGTAGAAATACCTCAAACAGATTATATTCAAGTGTCTACGTTGTTGACAGATACATTAGGATTAGATTTTACTTATTTGCATCCGGAAGTTTTAGCTTCTAAATGTCGTTCTCAAAAAGGAAGGCTATTTTTAGATAATAAGGTTAATGATGAGGCCTTTCGTGTAGTCATTATTCCGGCAATGAAAACTATATCTTTAGTGAATCTAAAGAAGTTAGAAGAGTTCTGTGATAAGGGGGGAAGTTTGATTTTTACTACTCGTTTACCTCAAAAATCAGTTGAGCCAGGGAAGGACGATGAAGTGAAATATATTATGAATAGATTATTCTCAAAACAAAGAAAAAAAGGGAATGTCTTTTTTATAGAATCTCCTCACAGTGAAACTTTTAGGCAGGTAATGAAGACTTGTTGTACTACTCCAGACGTGTTGTTTCCTTTAGGAAAGGAGTTGAATTACATTCATAAACAAGTAAATGGAAAGCATTTGTATTATTTCGCAAACTTGAAAAATGTGGCAATGCATTCTGAGATTGTGCTGCGAGGGAAAATTCTTAATCCTGTTCTTTTAAATCCACATAATGGAGAGTGCACAGAGGCTAAATATACTTATGAAACATCGTTAAATGGAAGTAAAATAACGCGTATATGGCTGTCTTTAAATGTAGATGAGTCGGTATTTGTAATGGAAGAATAATTAAAATTAATATTATGAGAAGTATCTGTTATTTGTTTTTAGTTTTTAGTTTATGTTTGTTCTCAGTCGAGACAGTTCAGGCTGAAGGCAGTTCTGATAGAAAGTTTTGGGTTAAGACCATGATTCGTATCATAGATCCTGTTTATCAGAATTTAAGTGAGAATCGATTGAGAGAAAATATGCCTGTAGAGGTTAATGATGGATTGAATAATGGAAAAAGAGCCGATGTTACTCATTTAGAGGCCTTGGGACGTTCGTTCTGTGGTATTGCTCCTTGGTTGAATTTGGGGGAGGATGATACTGATGAAGGCAAACTGAGGGCAAAATATATAGATTTATCGATAAAGGCTATTTCTAATGCTGTAAATCCGGACTCACCTGATTATATGACTTTTGATGGGCCGGGCGCACAGCCATTGGTGGATGCAGCATTTCTGGCTCAGGGTTTATTACGTTCAAAGAATGTTATTTGGGCAAGATTGGATAATATAACAAAAGACAGATTGATTAAGTCATTTATTTCATCTCGTAAAATAAAACCTAGTGAATCAAATTGGTTACTTTTCTCGGCTATTATAGAGGCTGCTTTACTTGAGTTTACAGGCGAATGTCAGATGGAGCCTATCAATTATGCTTTGATGAGATTTGAGCAATGGTATTCCGGGGACGGATGTTATGGAGATGGACCAAGATTGCATATCGATTATTACAATAGTTATGTCATTCAGCCGATGTTAATGGATATCATGGCAATATTGAAACAACATAATATTGACTGCGATAAATTTTATAGACAGCAAACAAAAAGATTTATCCGTCAGGCTCAAATACAAGAGGGTTTAATATCTCCAGAAGGTACTTATCCTGTGATTGGGCGTTCTAATGCCTATCGTTTTGGTGCATTTCAGGTATTGGCTCAGGCATCTTTAATGCAGATTCTTCCAGAGACGTTAAAGCCTTCACAGGTAAGATGTGCATTGACAAAGGTTATTAAGCGACAAATAAATGCTCCAGGCACATTCGATAAAGATGGATGGTTGCAGATTGGAGTTTGTGGACATCAGAAGGGGATGGCAGAGGATTATATTTCAACTGGAAGTTTATATCTATGTACTTTTGTTTTTCTTCCTTTAGGTCTAGATGAAGATAGTCCTTTCTGGAGTGACAAGGCGGAAGAATGGACTTCTTTGAAATTGTGGAATGGTAAACCTGTTCAAAGGGATCATGCATTGTATGATTAAAAAATAAGTTTATGTTATGAATAAGATTCTTTTATTTTTGTTTGGCTGTGTAATTACGTTTTCTTCTTGTAATACAAGACGGTCTGGAATGTCAGAAGTGATAGAAAAAGGGTTGGAAAGATCTGTTCTGCAATCTAAAGCAATGGCTTATTCATTGCTGGATGATAAGAATAAACTGCCTAGGACCATCGGGAAAGATGGTAAGTTATTAGCTGTGGATTCTCATGACTGGACAAGTGGATTTTATCCTGGGGTGTTATGGTATTTATTTGAGGTTACTCATGATGATTCTTTAAAATATTTTGCTTCAGAATATACTCAGCGTGTTTTGAAGGAACAATATACCACAGATAATCATGATGTGGGCTTTATAATTTCATGTAGTTTTGGAAATGGCTATCGTTTGACTAAAAATCCACAATACAGAGATGTGCTTGTTCAAGCTGCCCACTCGTTATCAACGCGATATAGAGAAACCGTTCAGTGTATACGTTCTTGGGACTTTAATCAACAAGAATGGCAATATCCGGTGATTATAGATAATATGATGAATTTGGAGTTACTGCTTGAAGCCTCTAGTCTTAGTGGGGATAGCAGATTTGGACAAATAGCCAGAAAGCATGCAGATACTACAATAAAAAATCATTTTAGATCAGATTATAGTTCTTATCATGTGGTATCTTATGATACGATTACGGGTTTACCGGAGAAAAAGCAGACATCCCAGGGATTTAGTGATGAATCTTCTTGGGCACGTGGACAGGCTTGGGGGTTATATAGCTTTACGATGATGTATCGAAAAACTAAAGACATACATTATTTACAGCAGGCTCAAGAGATTGCAAAGTTTATTTTAAATCATCCTAATTTCCCGGAAGATAAGATTCCATACTGGGATTTCGACTCATCTGAAATTCCAAATGATTATCGGGATGCATCCGCGGCAGCCATAATGGCTTCGGGTTTTATTGAACTATCGCAATTGGCTCAGGATAAGAAGTTGGCAGAAGAGTGCTTGGCAACTGCGGAACAACAGTTACGTACTCTTACTTCTCCTGAATATCTATCGGAACCATTTGATAATCACAATTTCATATTAAAGCACTCTGTAGGTCATAAGCCTGTAAGGAATGAAGTGGATGTTCCTTTAATTTATGCTGATTATTATTATGTAGAAGCTTTGGTTCGGTATAAAAAATGGATTTTAAAAGAATAGCTGTATGAAGAGAAAATCGGAGTTCTGTATATATCTTTTTTCTTGTTTTTTGTTTGCCTTTTCTCAGGTTGGTATAGATTGTTATGGGCAGTCTAAAACGAGAAGTACATTAGAAAAGTGTTTTGACAATCCTCCTCATGAGTCCTTTCCTGGCGTTTATTGGTATTTTATGGACGGAAATATTTCAAAGGAAGGGATGACTAAAGACTTGGAATCCATGAAGAAAGCAGGATTGGAACATTTGATTTATTTAGAAGTCAATGTGGGGATTCCTCGTGGAAATGTTAATTTTTTGTCAGATGAATGGGTCGGCTTATTTAAACATGCGGTTCATGAAGCTGAAAGATTGGGCATTGATATAACATTGGGAGTTGGCCCAGGATGGACAGGAAGTGGGGGCCCTTGGGTACAACCCAATCAGTCTATGCAACATCTTGTGTCTAGTTCAATAGAAGTGAACGGGGGGCAAAGAGTAAAAATTCATTTAGATACGCCTTTACCAAGAAAACCATATTTTGGAGAACATACTTTAACTCCAGATTTAAAAAAACAATGGCTTGAATTCTATGAGGATGTTGCAGTCATTGCTTTTCCAAGTGTGGATGGAAAAGGAATAATTCAGGATATTGATGAGAAATCTTTAGTTTACCGGGCTCCATATAGTTCTGCAAGAAATGTGAAGCAATTCCTACCTATGTTTGCTGATTATCCAAAGTTGGATACAAGTTCTGTGGTGTCGTCCGATAAGATAATTGATTTAACTGCGTATATGGATCATGAAGGTATGCTTGAATGGCAAGCTCCTGAAGGTAAATGGACTATTGTACGCTTTGGCAGGAGGAATAATGGAGCAGTGACTCGTCCTGCTCCTCTTCCTGGTTTAGGGTTTGAAGTAGATAAGTTCGATACTTTGGCTCTTCGGAGTCACCTTGATGCTTTTACAGGAAAGTTGTTTCATGAGTTAGGCCTTTCTCAGAAAAAAGGGAATAAAGGAGGGCTGAAAATGCTTCACATGGATAGCTGGGAAATGGGAGCTCAGAACTGGTCGGAGAATTTTCGAAAAGAATTTCTAAAGCGTAGGGGATATGATCCATTTCCTTTCTATCCGGTATATGCTGGATTTATAGTCGACGGTTGTGAAACAAGTGAACGTTTCTTATGGGACTTAAGGAAAACCTCTCAGGAACTTATATTAGAGAATCATGCAGGATATTTGAAGGATTATGCTCATAAATATAAACTTGGACTTTCTATAGAACCTTATGATATGAATCCTTCTGCTGATTTAGAATTAGGTGCTGTGGCAGATGTGCCTATGTGTGAATTTTGGAGCGCTGAATTTGGATATAATACCTCTTTTAGTGCCGTCGAGGGTACCTCTTTAGCACATCTGAAAGGGCAGAATATAGTTCCGGCTGAAGCGTTTACAGCTCAAGGAGATAGATATGCACAGTATCCTGGTAGAATGAAGAATCAAACCGACTGGGCATTTGCAGCAGGTATTAATCGTTTGATGTTTCATACTTTTCAGCATCAGCCACTGGATGATAATTTACGTCCGGGTATGACCATGGGACCTTATGGGGTACATTGGGATCGTAACCAGACTTGGTGGCCAATGGTGAAAGAATATCATATGTATGTAGCAAGATGTCAGGCAATGTTACAGATGGGACGTACCGTGGCCGACATTTTATATCTGTGTCCAGAGGGAGCTCCGCATGTGTTTAGAGCACCAGCTTCTGCTTTTGAGGGAGATTTGCCTCAGATGCAGGATAAGAAAGGACATAATTTTGACGCATGTCCGCCTAGTATGCTGTATCAGGCTGTAGTGAATGGGCACCGTATAATTTTCCCAAGTGGTGCAAGTTATTCTCTTTTAGTATTGCCTGATTTTGAAACAATGACTCCTGAATTATTGAGAAAAATAAAAGATTTGCTATCTGAGGGGGCGATTGTTGTAGGGTTTCCACCTAAAAAGTCTCCAAGTTTAGAGAATTATCCATATTGTGATAAAGAAATAACACAATTGGTTCAGGATATTTGGGGTGGTTATACTTTGCCGGAACAACAAGTAATGAAGAAAGTAGGGAAAGGTAAGATAATATGGGGGAAACCAATAAAAGATAAGATTGACAATCTTTATCCTCATTATGATTTGACCTCATCCGTTTTAAGTGATATGGGAGTTGGTGATGATTTCTGTTCGGACGCTTCGCTTCGCTATACTCATCGGGTAATGGAAGATTGTGATATATATTTTGTATCTAATCGTTCAAATATTCCTGCCGTTGCGGATTGTTATTTTCGGGTAGAAGGGAAAATGCCTGAACTTTGGCATCCTCTTACAGGAAATAAGAGAGACTTGCCGGAATATAATGTAGTAGATGGTAGAACAAAAATAAAATTGAGATTTGATGGTTATGAAAGTTATTTTATTGTATTCCGTAAAAAAGGAAAAAATACAGGAAAGGGAATAAATTTCAGAGAAAAGGAAATTGTAAAAGTATTAAATGCTCCTTGGAGAGTTTCCTTTGATTCTCAATGGGGCGGGATATCCAAGACTACATTTACTCAACTGATTGATTGGAGTTCAGCTTCAGATCCGCGTATAAAATATTATTCCGGTAATGCTTTTTATGAGCAGACATTTGAGTGGAATTCTTCTGTAGATAATAAGTTGTATCTTGATTTAGGAGATGTAAGACATTTTGCTAAAGTATGGTTGAATGGGAAAGAACTAAAGACTTTGTGGACTTCCCCGTGGGTAGTAGATATATCAAAAGATATTAAGAAAGGTGTCAATCAATTAAAGATAGAGGTCGTAAACTTATGGGTGAATCGGTTGATTGGCGATGCGTTTTTACCTGATGATGGAATTGTTTCTGGGAAATGGCCTGACTGGATGTTAAACAAACAGACACGTACTGGGAATCGCTATACTTTTACTACTTATAATCATTATTCAAAGAATGATACACTAGATAAATCTGGGCTCTTAGGTCCAGTTGTTATTCTGGAAGAAAAAAGATGAAATTTTGTAGGGGTTATATAGATAGATTTGGAATATGAAACTTTTCAAGGTAGGTATTTTTATTATAGTGTGGTTGTTTAGTTTACCACTGTGTGCGAATTCTTTTAAAAAGGATGATTATTTAAAGCATGGCTTTGTATGTCCTCCTGAATCGACTCGTCCTATAGTATATTGGTATTTAATGAATGGACATTTGTCAAAAGATGGTATAACAAAAGATTTAGAGGCAATGTCGAAAGTTGGAATAGGAGAAGTTTTTCTTGGAAATATTTATTTGACACGGTTACCTCCTGGTCCTGTTAAAATCTTTACTCCAGAGTGGAAGGAATGTATGCAGCATGCAGTTAAAGAGGCCGCTAGATTAGGTATAAGAATAAGTTTCTTTAATTCTCCAGGCTGGAGTCAGTCGGGAGGGCCATGGGTACAGCCTGATCATGCTATGCGCTATCTTACTTATTCTGATACGATTGTTTGTTCTGATGGAATGGTGGCTGCGAAAATGTCGCGTCCTCAACCATTCTTTCAGGATGTAGCTTTGTTAGCTTTTAGGTATAAGGATAGAGTAAAAACAGCTATATCTTACCATTCTTTTCCTGAAGGAGATAAGTTAAGTAATTTATTTGATAGAAATCGTTCTACAAAATGTGTTTTTAAAAATCAGCAGGGACAATCTGTTTGTGTTGATATTACATATGAAAAAGAATTTACGGCTCGAAGTTTATCTGTAAATCCTACAAATATGAATTTTCAGGTGTCGTGTGAAGTCTTTGTATGGAAAGATGGGGAATATAAGTTGGTTAAAAAGCATTTTTTTGATCGTCTTAATAAGGATAGGCAATTAGGACCTTTATTGAATGCAGAGATGGTGGCTGCAATTGGAGAAGTGAAAGGGCGTGATTTTAGAGTAGTGTTTAATGGTGTTCCTGCTTCTTTTGAATTGGAAGATATACAGCTCTCTGAGGAAAATAAACTGGAAGAATATAATGAAAAGTGGCTTAATAAACTTCCTCATACCTGGAAGCCAGGTTGGAATGCATATCAGTGGAGTACGCAAGAACAAATCAATCAGTCTGGGGTCTTAAATAAAGAAGATGTGTGGAATATATCTTCATCCTTGCATGGTGATAGTGTGTTTTGGCAAGCTCCTAAAGGTGTCTGGAAGATATTGCGAATAGGTATGACTACTACAGGAACGACAAATCTTCCGGCCCCTCCCAATGCCACTGGATTGGAAATTGATAAAATGAATCGTGAGGTGCTGCTTCCTCATTACGAGGCATATATAGGTCAGATAATGGATGGGCTATCTCCCAAGGAAAGTCGTGCATTTAATAGAATAATTGCGGATAGTTATGAAACGGGACCTCAGAACTGGACTGATAATATGCGACCGGATTTTATAGCTAGATATGGATATGACCCACTTCCTTATTTGCCTTCTCTTGCTGGAATAATTATTGATTCTGCGGAAAAAACTAATCGTTTCTTGTGGGATATACGTCGTATGATTGCTGATAAAGTGGCAGATGAATATGTAGGAGGTTTACGAAAATTATGTGAGAATAAAGGTATCAGGTTATGGGTTGAAAATTATGGGCATTGGGGCTTCCCATCTGAGTTTCTTAAATATGGTGGCCAGTCTCATGATATAGGAGGTGAGTTCTGGACTCATGGAATGAATGATTTTGAATGTCGGTTAGCAGCTTCCGCATGTCATATTTATGGTAAAAAGAAAGTTTATGCTGAGTCTTATACTTCAAGTGGACGTTTTTATGAACGTTATCCTGGTGAACTAAAACGTATAGGAGACTGGAGCTATTGTGAAGGAATTAATCATGGAGTTTTACACTTATATATGCACCAGCCTTATGAGAATAAATATCCGGGAGTAAATGCATGGTTTGGTATAGAGTATAATAGGAATAATACATGGTATGAACAATCTAAATCTTGGATTGATTATCAGCGACGTTGTTATTTTATGCTTGAGCAAGGGATGCCGGTAGCAGATGTTTGTTTTTTTGTAGGAGAAGATGTTCCCAAGATGGCTGGTTGGAAAGATACATCTTTATCAAAGGGATATAATTTTGATTTTATAAATTCGGACGTAATTGAAAATCAGATGTACGTAAAGAATGGACGTATGTACTTACCCAATGGTAATAGTTATGCATTATTGGTATTACCTCCATTGAATACAATGCGTCCTAATTTGTTGAAAAAGATTAGGGACTTAGTTGATAACGGGGCAAAAATTTTGGGCATTCCTCCTTTGGCTTCACCTAGTTTGTCTAATTATCCGGAATGTGACACACAGGTGCGTTCGCTATCTGAATATTTGTGGGGTGATTTAGATAATATGTCTCAGATAGTGAAACGGAAAGTTGGGAAAGGATTGGTTATGTCTGGATTATCTGTGAATGAGGCTTTAAAAAATATAGATGTTCAAGAGGATTTAAGTATCCAGGAGGATTCAATATTATGGGTTCATCGTGGGTTATCTGATGGAGATATTTATTTTCTGTCTAATCAGAAGAATAAGCCTGCCGTTTTTAATGCTTCTTTTAGAGTTGCAAATAAACAACCTGAACTTTGGAATGCAATAGATGGCTCTACTCGCTTTTTGGCTGCATATAAAAATGAAAATGGACGTACTACTGTTCCGCTTTATTTAGAGGCAGGAGAAAGTTGTTTTGTCGTTTTTCAGGAAGAAACAAAAAGTATGCATTATAAAGATCTTAAGGTAGAACAAAACTTTCCTAAAGACAAGTGTTTGCTTGATATTTCCAACTCTTGGAATATACATTTCAGTAATAAATGGCTTGGAACTGATTTTACTTTGAAAGAACAATCTTTATTTGATTGGAGTAAGTCTGATAATCCGAATGTAAGATATTTCTCAGGGTCTGCTGTTTATTCGACAGATTTTGAGATTACTGAAAAGAAGTCTCCTCTTTATCTTTGTTTTTCAGATATAAAGGTAATAGCAACAATAAAATTGAATGGCCAAGATGTAGGTACTCTTTGGTGTCCACCATATAGAATAAATATTACAGACGAAGTCAAAGTGGGTAAAAATCGATTGGAAGTAACTGTAACGAACTTATGGGTTAATCAACTGGTTTGGCAGGCACAGAAAGAAAAAGAAGAACGGAAAACTTGGTTGTTAGAAGAGAATATCAATCCGAATCAGCCATTAGCTTCTTCAGGACTTATAGGTAAATCTTGGATTGTTAGTAATAAATACTAGTTGTATAGAATGTGGTGTTAGTTGAAATTCTTGTATTGTGAGCATGTTAGTATTTTGTGATAGATTGATTTGAGGTATAAGAATACTTTAATTAAATAATTATGAAAAGAAGTTTAGGCGTTTTGTTCTCATTAATCTTTCTATTGTTATTAAGTCAGTTAAGCTATGCAGGTGTGAGAACTGTCTATAGTATCAATGATTCTTGGCAGTTCCGATTTGGTGAGACATGTGAAGGAAATGAAGGATGGAATGTTGTGTCCGTCCCTCATACCTGGAATGATCAAGATTGTCTTGATGATGCTCCGGGGTATACTAGAGGAAAGGGTTGGTATCGTAAGAAGCTTTATGTAGATAAAGAAATGGCTTCACAACCATTGTATATTTATTTTGAAGGAGCTAATCAACGAACAGAAGTGTTTATTAATGGATCGAAAGTGGGTGAGCATGTTGGAGGATACACTTTTTTTTGTTTTGATATTACTTCTTTTGTAAAAGAGGGAATCAATCTGTTGGTTGTTTCTGTAGATAACTCTCATGATATCAATGTGCCTCCTTTGTCTGCTGATTTTACTTTCTTTGGTGGACTTTATCGTGACGTTTCTTTGATTTCTACATCCCCGGTACATGTGTCTCTTTCTCATTATGCTTCATCCGGTGTGTATATTACTACGCCAAAAGTAACGGATAAAGAAGCTGCTGTTCACGTAGATTATATGTTGACAAATATGTTATCCGAAAAGGTGACTATGTATGTCGAAAGTACTGTTTTGTCTCCTTCGGGAAAGTGTGTAGCAACAAGTAAAAAAAAGGTAAGTCTATTGGCCAATCGGGTAAATCAGTCATTTTCGGATGATTTGATTATAAAAGAGCCGGAATTATGGGATACAGAAACTCCAGCTCAATATAGACTACAAACTCGTATTGTAGACTCCAAAGGGGAAGTTTTAGATGTGTTAGTTAACCATTTTGGAATTCGTACTTTTTCATTCTCAGTGGATGAGGGTTTTGTATTAAACGGGAAAAAAGTGAAATTAATAGGAACGAATCGCCATCAGTGTTACGAAGAAAAAGGGAATGCGTTACGTGACGAAATGCATGTGCGTGATATTCGTTTGTTGCAACGGATGGGAGGTAATTTTTTACGTGTAGCTCATTATCCTCAAGATCCCATGGTATTGTCTGCTTGTGATAGAATGGGGATAATAACTTCTGTAGAAATTCCAGTTATTGATTTGGTTACTATGACAAAGGAGTTTTCACATTGTTGTGTGGAAATGATGAAAGAAATGCTTTATCAGTGTTTTAATTCTCCTTCTGTTTGTATATGGACTTACATGAATGAAGTCATGTTGCGTCCACCGTATGAGAGAGATAAAAATATCAATAAGGAAGAATATCATAATTTTATTTATGGTATTGCGTCTGAAATAGAGAATACAGTACGTAGAATAGATCCGTACAGATATACCATGATTCCAATTCATAATAATCTTGCAGCTTATGAGATGACTCATTTGACTTGTTTACCGAAGATTTTAGGTATAAATTTATATAATGGTTGGTATTCTGGAACATTTGATGGATTTGAGAAGATGCTGGATCTGCT
Source organism: Phocaeicola plebeius DSM 17135 (assembly GCF_000187895.1). Taxonomy (GTDB): domain Bacteria; phylum Bacteroidota; class Bacteroidia; order Bacteroidales; family Bacteroidaceae; genus Phocaeicola; species Phocaeicola plebeius. The sequence goes on from NZ_DS990134.1 coordinate 499,803, forward strand.
TCATCATAAATACCCTCAAACACCGATTATAGTGAGTGAATATGGTGCTGATGTAGATGCAAGAATTCATTCTTTTACTCCTGAACGTTTTGACTATTCTGTTGATTATGGTTTAATGTTTCATAGACATTATTTACCTGAAATTATGAAACGAAACTTTGTGGTAGCTTCTGCGGTATGGAATTTGAATGATTTTCATTCGGAGGGACGTCAAGATGCAGTTCCTCATATTAATTGTAAAGGACTTCTTACTTTAAACCGCACTCCAAAAGATGTGTATCGATACTATCAGGCTAAGTTGTTGAAAGAGCCTTACGTTGCTATTGGTGGATGCGACTGGATGAATAGAACAGGTGTTTCTAATTCTGACGGTATTGGCAAATATCCAATACAAGTGTTCAGTAATGCTGATAAGGTTACACTAAAGGTGAATCAAGATAGTATAGAAATGGTGGCTGAAGTGAAAAACGGAATGGCAATATTTGATGTTCCTTTTATAAATGGTATCAATACTTTGGAGGCTAAAATAGTGAAGGATGGTAAAACTGTGAGTGACCTGTATAGATTGAATATGAATTTAGTTCCAGATAAGCCAAGAATGTATGGTAATTTTAGGGAGTTAAACATGATGTTAGGCTCTAATCGCTTTTTCGAAGATCGTGATGCTGATTTAGCTTGGATGCCAGAAAGAGCATATGCTGAGGATGGATGGGGCTATATCGGAGGGAAAGCTTTTCGAAATGTATCTAATCAAGGCTCTTTACCAGCTTCTAGCTTGGATATTTGGGGGACAGATCAGGATCCAATTTTTCAGACTCAACGACGCGGATTACAAAGTTTTAGGGCTGATGTCCCTGATGGGGATTATATAATCTATTTTTATTGGGTTGAACTGACTGGTGAAACAGCTGGGAGTTTAGCTTATAATTTGGGGGAGATTAAAAATGAATCTGCTTCTGAGCGCATGTTTCATGTAGACATTAACGGTAAACGTGTTTTGCATAATTTAGATATAAAAGCTGAGGTTGGCAGTAGACGCCCGATGATTTGTAAGATTCCGGTATCTGTAATGAATAATTCCGGGTTGAATATTGATTTTATTCCGGTAAAAGGAGAAACTATGTTGTCTGCAATTCGTATTCTTAAGTTAGATTAGCTTTGGGATTGTTATATTTAGGATGACAGTCATACAGGTTGAATGTATGAAGAGAAGATTTGAGCAGTTTTGCGGTTTAGAGAAATACCGTAAAACTGCTTTTATTATAGTATAAGCGTTCTGAATATTCGTTTTTAAAATGATTTTTACTCTTCTCAAAAAGCTAGATTCTTATATCAAAAAGTAAAGTCTACTCTTTTTTTGCTTTGCTAATTTTGTTTTAGTGAAATTAAAACAATAAAGGTGCTTGATAAAGTGGCCTTTAAAATGATGAATTGTATTAATTCCTTCTTTAAGGCATAATAAGTTAGTGTATAAAATAATCAATATGTTTAAGTTATTAACCTGATGTCGCCTATGGAAAAAGATTTTTTAATTCTGTGTTTTTGAATTGTAAATGTTAATTATTAAAAATCGGTATTATGTATAAAAAGGAACACTTAGGAGAGATGTATTCACATCTATGGCAAAAATTAATTGTTGGAGTTTTACTTGTTTTTGTTTTTAGTCAATGTGTATTTGCTCAGACTTTTGAAATCAAAGGAAAAATTTCTGATAAAACCACAAAAGAGCCGCTTATCGGGGCTGCTATTGAAGTAAAAGGGAAAGGAACAGGGACGGTTGCAGATTTAGATGGACAATTTGTCCTTTCAGGAGTTGCTGCTACGGATAAATTGATTGTTACTTATTTAGGTTATGCTAAGCAAGAGATACTTGTAGGCAGTAAAAAATATTTTGATATATTAATGTCGGAAGATGCGGCAAAGGTACTTGATGAAGTTGTGGTTATAGGATATGGTTCTGTAAAGAAGAAGGATTTGACGGGATCTGTGTCACAAATACGACCTGATAAGTTAAGTAATGAAAGCCCTGCTACGGTAGAAGATATTTTGAGAATGGGAGCAGTTGGTTTGCATGTAGGAATTTCTAATACTGCAAAAGGAAATACGAGTTTGCAAATACGTGGTCAACGTTCTTTAAAAGCAAATACTTCGCCTTTGATTGTAGTAGATAATATGATTTTCTTTGGTGAATTATCAGAAATTAATCCTCAGGATATCGAGCAAATTGATGTGTTGAAGGATGCTTCTGCTTCTGCAATTTATGGAGCCAAATCTGCTAATGGAGTTATTATTATCACTACCAAGAAAGGAAAATCAGAAAAGCCGACTATTCGTTTAGATGCAAGCTATGGCTTTGTTACTATGGGGGCAAATCGGGATTTATATGATGCGGAAGGATACCTGAATTTTAGATCAGACTTACAAAATGCTTCAAATGGTTATGAAACTCCGGCTAAGTGGTTGCGACCTACGGCTGAGAATCTGCAGAAATATGGTATCTCGATTGAAGAATGGAGAGCTTATACAGGGGCTACAACGTCTGTTTCAGATGATGAAACTTGGCTAAATCGGTTAGGTTTATTTAATAAGGAAAGAGAGAACTATTTTAATGGAAAAACATACGATTGGTATGATGCATCTTTTCAGACAGGAAGTCGTCAGGATTATAATGTAAGTGTTTCTGGAAATAGTAAATCTTTGAACTATTATTTTTCATTAGGTTATTATGATTCTAAAGGAGTGATTGTTGGAGATGAATATAAGACTATTCGATCAAACCTGAAATTAAATGCTTCTATTACAAAGTTCCTGGAAATCGGAGCTAATGTTAATTTCCAAAATAGAACGGATGGAAATTTGGCTATTGATTGGAATCGATCATGTACGGCAAATAGTCCATATGCACTTCCTTATGATGAAGATGGAAATCTTGAATTGCGACCGATGGGAGTAAATCCGCTTAATGAAGGATATAACTATTGGTATGATTTACAATATTCATCTCTTGATAGAGGGTATACAGTTCTAAACACTATTTTGAATGCAAAAATAAAATTGCCTTTTAATATTAATTATACTATCAGTTTTGCTCCTCGTTTTCAATGGTATTGGGATCGTTTTCATCAATCTTCACAACATCCTTTATGGCAAACCAGTCATAATGGAGCTGTAAATCGAGAACAATCTAAGAGATTTGACTGGCTTTATAATCAGGTTATTTCATGGGAATATACATTTAATGAAAAACATTCGTTTAATTTGACTTTATCACATGAAGCTGAAGAACATCGTTCTTGGAAGGATCGTATTGAAGCACGTGATTTTAGTCCTACAGATGCATTGGGATTTCACTATGTGCAAAATGCTAATAAACTGAAATCTGCTTTTTCCTGTTATGATGATCATAGTACGGGGGACGCTTTATTAGGTCGTGTGATATATGGATATGATGATCGATATACTGGTACATTTACGGTACGACGTGATGGATACTCAGCATTTGGATCTAATAATCCGAGAGCAACATTTTACTCCGGGGCTTTTGCATGGAATTTCGCCAATGAAAAGTTTTTTAAGTGGGAAGCTATGTCACAAGGTAAATTAAGACTTTCATACGGAACGAATGGTAACCGGGAGATTGGTATTTATAGTGCACTGTCTGGTATGAGTGCCAATGGAGTTTATCCATATATTGATCCAACAGATAATTCCATTAGAGAGAGTACCAGAATGTACGTTAATAAAATGCAGAATTTGAATTTGAAATGGGAAAAAACTGCTTCATGGAATGTTGGATTAGATTTTGGATTCTTAGGACAACGTATAAATGGTAGTATTGATGCTTATTATATGCCAACTACAGATGTAATTTTAGATCGTTCGTTACCAACAATTACTTCTTTTGGAAGTGTAACTTCTAATTTGGGAGAGATTGTGAATAAGGGGGTGGAAATTACTTTAAACTCAGTAAATATAAGTCGACCAAATTTTGAGTGGAGTAGTACGGCTACATTCTCACTAAATCGGAATGAGATTAAACATTTATATGGTATTTATACAGATATTCTGGATGAGCATGGAAATATAATTGGTCAAAAGGAAATGGATGATGTGGGAAACAGATGGTTTATAGGACACGATATTAATGAAATCTGGGATTATAAATTGTTAGGAATTTGGCAACTTGGAGAAGAGGAAGAGGCTGCTAAGTATGGACAAAAACCGGGTGACCCGAAGGTTCTGCATAAAGGCGATATCAGTGTACGACCATATGGTGAAGAAGATAAAGAGTTCTTAGGTTCTAGAAGCCCCAAATTTCGTTGGTCTTTTAGAAATGAGTTCACTCTATTTAAGGATTTTTCTTTATCAATGAATCTCTATTCATTATGGGGGCATAAAACAACAGATACTGAATACCTGCATGGAGGAGACTTTATTGGACGACAGAATATTTGGGTGCAGAAATATTGGACACCTGAAAATCCAACAAATGAATATGCTAGTTTAAAACCTACTTCTAAAGTAGCTAATCCTGTAAAAATTATAGATAAATCTTTTATTAGACTGGAGAATATATCCTTGGCTTATCGAGTGCCGTCGAAATGGCTGTCTAAATTTAGTATATCGGCATTAACATTGTATGGTAGTGTAAGAAATGTAGCCGTTTGGACAAAAGAATGGGAAAGATGGGATCCAGAGACAGAAGGCCCTATGCCTAGAACTTTTACTCTCGGAGCTAGTGTCACTTTTTAAATAATTTTAGATATGAAAAAAATAATTAATAAGTCCGTATTCATAGTGTCTTTATTGGTGCTTTCTAGCACTTTCACTAATTGCTCAGATGATTTTTTAAAGCCAGACCCTCTTTCTGAGTTTAATCCAGAAAATGTGTTTTCTACTGTTAGTGGACTTGAAGCCGCTTTAGCTACATGTGATTTAAATCTTAGACAATATTATACTTATGTTAGTACAACGGATAATCCTCCTATTGTAACAGAGATGATATTTTCTGATATAGCTGTTATAGGTGCGTCAGGAGCGACTTACGTTAATGATTTTTCTATCGATGTAATAACCCAATTGGTACCTGATGGAAAGAATGATTCTGGATGGACTAATCGTACTGCATATTTTTGGGTTTGGGGATTCCAAGGTATTAAATATGCAAATACAGTTTTGGAAAACCTTCCTAAAATAGCAGGAGTAGATCCTGAAATACGTGATAAAATGTTAGGTAGGGCATATTTTCATCGTTCATTTGTCTATTTTAATTTCCTTTTTCAGTTTGGAGATGTTCCGTTACTAACGAAGGTTCCTTCAGCTCCGAAGTTGAATTATAAATCTACCAAGAGAGAAGTTATTTTGGACATGATTACTTCAGATATGGAGTTTGCTGTGGAGCATGTTCCAGCAGTTGCTGAGAAGGGAGGAATGATAACTAAGGGAGCTTGCCGACAATTATTGATAAAATGTTATTTAGCTAAAGGTGAATTTGATAAAGCTATAGAGCAAGCTAATGAATTGATAGATAATTCTGGATATGCTTTAATGAAAGAGAATTTTGGAACATTTATTAATCCAATGCCTGTTGAGCATCCGATTAAACGAAATCCGATATGGGATTTACATCGTCCAGAAAATAAGGTGATTCCAGAAAATAAAGAGGCAATACACTATTTGGTGAATAGTGAAGATTATGTAGCTAGTAGAGTTCGAATGAACACCATGCGCAATGCTGTACCTTTTTGGGCAGGTGGAGGAACTACAGGAATTCAGACACCAGATGGAAAGATTGGTATGGATATTAGTTGGGAATATTTTGATTATCGTAAAGCTTTTGGGCGAGGAATTGGTATGATACGTCCAACTTGGTATAGTGAACATTCTGTTTGGCTAAATGATCCTACAGATTTACGTCATGATGTAGAAAGTGGAAACTGGATGGTGATGGAAAATTTGAAATATAATAACCCGGCTTTATTCCAGCAGAATAATCCTTGGGCTGGTAAAAATATTCGTAAATGGGATGGGGATAGATTGTTGTGTAAAGATACATTAACTAACTGGTTTGAATGGCCCCATTATAAATTATGGATTGAATGTCCTGAGGCCGAATCTTCTACTTCTTATAATGGAGGTGCTGCCCATTGGTATTTTTATCGTTTAGCTGAAACTTATTTATTGAGAGCTGAAGCTTATTTTTGGAAAGGAAATTTGGAGAAAGCAGCAGCTGATGTAAATGAAGTACGTAAAAGAGCACGTTGTACAAAGCTTTTTACTGCAGCTGATATGAATATGGGAGTGATTATGGATGAGAGAGCTCGTGAGTTATTTTTTGAAGAATTTCGTCATACAGAATTAAGTCGTGTTTCTTATATATTTGCAAGGACCGGTAAGCAAGATGAATTTGGAAAGAGATATACTGTTGATGGTTTATCAGAAGATAGCTATTGGTTCCAAAGAATTGACAAATATAATGATTACTATAATAAGAAAGTGACTCCAAATACAAGTATGCCATATACAATTGCACCGTACCATATTTATTGGCCTATTCCTCAAAAAGATATTGATTTAAATATAGTAACACCTTTACGGCAAAATAAAGGTTATTCAGGGTATGATCCTAGCATTAAATCAATTGATAATCTTCAGGAGGCATTAGAGGAAGAAATGAGATAACATAAAGAGAATCATTTTCAGCAAAGTGCAAAAATATTTTGCTGAAAATGATTCCATTTTAAATATAGTAGATCCTAGCATGTAGAATATGAAAATATATTATTATTTTTTTTGTGTGATATTAAGTTGTCTGTTTTTAGGGTGTAGTATGAAACCTGATCGGGCATTTCTAGAAGAGAGTTTTCAAAATCCTCCAGAGTCTACAAGACCTGCTATTTATTGGTATTGGATGAATGAACATGTTTCAAAGGAGGGTATTACTAAAGACTTGGAGGCTATGGCTCGAGTTGGAATAGGAGAAGTCTTTATTGGTAATATCTATGAGGGGGGAACCCCTGGGAAATTAAAGACATTAAGTCCAGAATGGAAAGAATGTATGCAGCATGCAATAAAAGAAGGTACGAGATTAGGGATTGATATTAGTTTATTTAATTCCCCAGGTTGGAGTCAATCTGGTGGGCCTTGGGTGAAACCTGAGCAATCTATGCGGTATTTAACGTATGTTGCAGCTACAGTGAAAGGGGGAAAATTAATACAGGAGGTGTTACAACCTTCGGATACAACCTTTCAGGATGTAGCAGTATTGGCATATCCAAAGATAAATGACATTTGCTTAAAACCTCAATCTGTTTATTCAAATTGTAAATCCACCTCCTTAAATTCTTTGTTTGATGTAGATTTGAAAAGTCAATGTAGATTCGATAATCGTCGTCTTGATTCTTTAGTGATCGACATTGTGGCTGAGGATTCTTTTGCTGCAAGAAGTTTGTTAGTTTATCCTACAGGTAAAGGATTTAATACAACCTGTAAATTGCTGAAGAAGTCGGGAAATGAGTTTAAAATGGTAAAACAATTATTTTTTGATCGATCAAATACTAGTTTGCAGTTGGGACCTACTCCTGATGGACCTTTGGCTATGGCATTTCCTCGTGAAGTAGCTAAGGAGTTCAGAGTAGTATTGACAAATCTTCCTGAAAATTTTGAGTTGAGAGAAATTAGTCTGTCTTCGGCTGTGAAACTAGAAAAATTTACGGAGAAGTGGTTAAATAAACTGCCGAATGTTACTACCCCGCAATGGAATACACATGTATGGGATAGTAATGCGCAGTCAAACCAGGTTGATTTTGTAACAGAAAAAGATGTGATAGATATTTCATCTTTCTTGGATAATAATGTTTTGACATGGAATGCTCCTGAGGGAGAATGGAATATTCTTAGAATTGGAATGGTACCTACTAGAACAACTAATGTTCCTGCTGCCCCTGTTGCTACTGGATTAGAGATAGATAAGATGAATAAGAATGTATGTCAGTCTCATTTTGATGCTTATGTTGGTGATATTATGGATGGTTTGAGCAAGGATGAGTTAAGATCTTTAAAGAAGCTTATAGTAGATAGTTATGAAGTAGGCCCACAAAACTGGACGGATAATTTCCGGGATATTTTTAGGGCTTCTATGGGATATGATCCACTTCCTTGGCTTCCAGTTTTGACCGGAGATGTGATTGGTTCTGAAGAAGAATCAAATCGTTTCTTATGGGATATGAGAAGAACAATAGCTAATCAGATTGCTGAACAATATGTGGGAGGTTTAAAGGAAGTGGCCCATAAGCATGGACTTGATTTGTGGCTTGAAAATTATGGACATTGGGGGTATCCTTCTGAATTTTTATATTATGGAAGTTTCTCAGATTATGTGGGTGGAGAATTTTGGGCTAACTCTGGGCCTTCACCAGAATGTAAATTAGCTTCATCTTCATGTCATATCTATGGGAAAAATAAAGTATATGCCGAGTCTTATACAGCAGGTGGTAAGTATTTTGAACGAACACCAAGAGATTTAAAGCAAAAAGGAGACTGGAGTTATACTCAGGGGATTAATCAGGTAGTAATGCATGTATATATACATCAACCATATGAAGATAAAACACCAGGAATTAATGCTTGGTTTGGGATTGAGTATAATCGTAAAAATACATGGTTTGAGCAATCTAAATCTTGGATTGATTATCAGCGCCGTTGTTCCTTTATGTTACAGCAAGGGCTTCCTGTGAATGATGTTTGCATATTTATTGGAGAAGATGCTCCTTCGATGGATGGATGGAAAGATAAGTCTATGTCATCTGGTTATTCTTTTGATTTCATTAATTCAGATGTAATCTTAAATCGGCTTACAGTGAATGATGGAAAATTATGTTTACCTGAGGGGGTGGAATATTCTGTGATGTTATTGCCTCCTTTGTCCACTATGCGTCCAGAGGTTTTAAGAAAAATAGAAGAATTAATAAGTGAAGGAGCCGTAATTGTAGGAAATCCTCCTGTGAAGTCTCCAAGTTTATCTGGATACCCTGAGTGTGATGAAGTGGTGAAAAGTATAGCTCATAAGATATGGGGGGCCTTAGATGTTTCTAATCAGAAGCCTATTGTAAGAAAAGTTGGTAAAGGCAAGGTGTATTGTAATGTGCCTGTAAATGACGTATTACGAGAGGAAGGAGTTGTTGAAGATTTGAAGTCAGATGTAGAAACCTTACATTGGACACATCGTAAGCTAGAACATGGTGATATTTATTTCCTGACAAATCAAGGGCAAGAAAAAATACAGACAACAATTGAGTTTCGGGTAAAAAATAAATTACCAGAATTGTGGAATGCACTTGATGGAAGTAACCGTAAGTTAGCTTCTTTCCAGAGTAATGAGACATCTACTAAGGTACCTGTTGTTTTAGATGTAAATGAAAGCTGTTTTATTGTATTTTTAGATGATGGTAAATCACAAAATGGAATATTGGCATTTGATATGAATTATCCACAGAAAAACGTGGTGCAGAAGATTCAAGGTCCTTGGAATATACATTTTGTAAATAAAGATTTGAAACAGGATTTTAAGGTTTGTACAGATTCATTGTTTGATTGGAGTAAATCAGAAGATGATAGAATTAAGTATTTTTCTGGAACGGCAACTTATGAAACTTCATTTATACTATCAGATAAGCAATCGAAAGAGAAGTATTTTCTATCAATAGATACGCTTATTGCTATAGGACATGTTCGTTTAAATAATAAAGATATTTCTACGCTTTGGACAGAACCTTATTGTGTTGATATCTCTTCTTTTTTGCGGGAAGGAAGTAATTCTTTGGAAATTATTGTTTCAAATTCTTGGGCTAATCAATTAATATATCAGTCTGCATATTCTATAAATGAAAGAGACACATGGATTTCGGTTGATAACATTAAGTCGACTCAAAAGTTACTACCTTCTGGCATTATTGGGGATATATGTTTATTAAAAGCCTCAGATTGATTGACTGTATTTATGGTTAAACGAGAAGAAAATTTAGTATTTATGTATTCTAGAAGATTAGGATTTATAATAAATATATTATTGAGTTTATTCAATTTTATTTATGGATATTCTAATAATAGGATTGACTTATCAGGCTTGTGGTCTTTTTCTACAGATAGTGTGGACTGGAGTCGGAATATATATTTACCAGGGTCAATGACTTCTAATGGATTAGGAGAAGATATTTCAATTAATACAGATTGGACAAGTGGTATCAGTGATTCTTCTTATTTCTTTAAACAGAAGTATGCCAAATATCGTAGAAAAGGGAATATAAAAATCCCTTTCTGGTTGCAACCGATGAAATATTATAAAGGAAAAGCTTGGTATAAGAAAGAAGTGATTATACCGAGTGATTGGAAAGGAAAAGATATTTTATTCTTTTTGGAACGTTGTCATTGGGAAACTCGATTATGGGTTGATGGAGAAGAAATAGGAATGCAAAATGCACTTGGTGCTCCTCATCGTTATGACTTGACTGGAAAACTTTCTACCGGAAAACATGTATTGGTTTTATGTGTAGATAATAGAATTAAGAACATAGACCCGGGAAATAGTTCACATAGTCTTGCGGATCATACTCAAGGAAATTGGAACGGTGTGGTAGGTGATATGTTTTTAGAAGTTAGACCGAAAGTAAATATTTCTTCTGTTAAGGTTATGCCTGAACGTTTGCATAAGAAAGTCAATGTGTTGGCTTATCTAATGAACCGTAATAATAAAGATGCCAATGTGGTACTGGAAATAGTGGTAGGTAATGAAAAGGCATGGCAACAGTATACATTGAAACCGGGTGAGAATCAAGTGATGGTATCGCTGACAATGAAAGGAAATATCAAGTGCTGGGATGAATTCTCTCCATTCTTATATGATTTGAAGTTGAGTGTGAAGGATAATAAGACTGGTGAGATAAATGTATATATAGATCGTTTTGGATTCCGTGATATAAAGATCGTTGATCGTAAATTGATGATTAATGATCGTCAATTATTTTTGCGTGGTACATTGGAATGTGCTGTGTTTCCGAAAACTGGTTTCCCTGCTACAGATGTGAAGTCGTGGAAAAAGATTTATACAGCCTGTCGGCGGCATGGATTGAATCATGTGCGTTTTCATTCTTGGTGTCCACCTAAAGCTGCTTTTGTTGCAGCAGATGAATTGGGAATATATTTGGAGATAGAGTGTTCTTCTTGGGCTAATTTATCTACTACGATTGGTGACGGAAGCGATTTAGATTATTTTATTTGGGAAGAAAGTAAACGTATTGTTCGTGAGTTTGGGAATCACCCTTCATTCTGTATGATGATGTATGGAAATGAGCCAGCAGGTAAAAGGTGCTCTGCTTATTTGTCTAATTTTATATCTTTTTGGAAGGAATGTGATGGACGCCGTTTATATTGCTCCGGAGCAGGGTGGCCTAATCTTCTGATTAATGATTTTTTGAGTGATCCTACACCACGCATCCAAGGGTGGAAACAAGGTTTGAATAGTATTATTAATTCACAACCTCCAAGTACCGACTATGACTGGTCAGAATACATCGGACGTTTTCAGCAGCCGATGGTGAGCCACGAAATCGGGCAGTGGTGTGTATATCCCAACTTCAAGGAAATGGCCAAATACGACGGGGTGATGCGTCCGCGTAATTTTGAGATATTCCAGGAAACACTGGCTGAAAACGGTATGGCACATTTGGCTGACAGCTTCCTGCTGGCTTCCGGAAAATTGCAGGCGTTGTGTTATAAGGCCGATATCGAAGCTGCTTTGCGTACAAAAGACTTTGGTGGATTCCAGTTGCTGGGCTTGTCTGATTTCCCGGGGCAGGGTACGGCTTTGGTAGGAGTGCTCGATGCGTTCTGGGAAGAAAAAGGCTACATACGTCCGGAAGAATACCGTCGTTTCTGTAACAGTACGGTACCATTGCTGCGTTTGCCGAAACTGATTTACACCAACCAGGAAACGGTGAAAGGAAGTCTGGAAGTGGCACATTTCGGAGCTGCTCCGCTGGAGGTGACTTCTACTGCCTGGACCCTGAAAACAAAAGAAGGAAAGACAATCGCTTCGGGCAAGCTGGCACACCAGCCGATAGGTATTGGCAACTGTATTCCGCTGGGACAACTGGAGATTCCATTGGATAAGGTGGACGTCCCTTCATGCCTGACACTGGAAGCTACATTGGGAGATTACGCCAACAGCTGGCACATCTGGGTATATCCTGCTGCGGTACAGAAAGTAGCTGATGAAGCACAATTGCTGATGACCGACCGTCTGGATACAAAAGCGTTGCAACGTCTTCAGGAAGGTGGCAACGTACTGCTTTCTTTACGGAAAGGCTCCTTGCCTGCCGAAGCGGGAGGTGAAGTAGAGATAGGGTTCTCCAGTATCTTCTGGAATACATCTTGGACGTTGGGGCAAGCACCTCACACGTTGGGTATCCTGTGTAACCCTGCTCATCCGGCACTTTCAGAGTTCCCTACAGAGTATTACAGTGATTATCAGTGGTGGGATGCTATGAGTTATTCTAGTGCTATAGAAACAGCAAAGATTGATAAGAACCTTAAACCAATTGTGCGGGTTATTGATGACTGGTTTACTAACCGTCCGTTAGCTTTGTTATTTGAAGTTAAAGTGGGTAAAGGAAAACTGCTCGTATCGGGGGTTGATTTCTGGCAAAATATGGATAAAAGGGTGGAAGCAAAGCAGTTATTATATAGTTTGAAAAAATATATGTGTAGTGATAATTTTAAACCAATTTTAAATGTTTGTCCTCAAAGTTTACTTGTATTGTGATTGCTGTTCTTTATTTATGGATAGAGATTATTTTCTTATTTGAGATGGTATAAACTGTATGTTAAACTTTATCAGATAAATATACCTATAGAGAGAAGAAATATCGGTGGAATTCATAATGTGATGAATAGATATACAAAACCGTCTGCATGCTTTGAAAAAATCAAGATCCATGCAGACGGTTTTTTATATCTGAGCCGGAGAATCAGCCTTTATAATCTCCGTTTGCCTTAATCAGCTCAATCAGTTTTTCTACAGCCTGTTCTTCCGGAATGTTCTTTTCAATACATTCCTTCTTTTTGTACAGACTGATTTTGCCTCTTCCGGCACCTACATAGCCATAGTCGGCGTCGGCCATCTCACCCGGACCGTTGACGATACAGCCCATGATGCCGATTTTCAGTCCCTTGAGGTGAGCCGTAGCAGCCTTGATGCGGGCAATGGTCGATTCCAGGTCGTACAATGTACGTCCACAACCCGGACAAGAGATATATTCAGTCTTAGAGGTGCGGATACGTCCTGCTTGCAGAATACCGAAGGCGGTTTCGTCCACTTTCAGGTTGCTGATTTGGTTGCCGTGGTTGTAGAGCAGGATACCGTCGCACAGGCCGTCGATAATCAAGGCACCCATGTCGGCAGCCGACTTGATTTGCAAGTCCTCTGTTTCGGTTTCCTGGTAAAGCTGGAAGAATACCAACGGGTTTTTCAGTCCCTGGTTCATCAGCTGGTGTGCCAATGCACGGAACTCACCTAAGCGGTTGTAGTGGTTGCTTTGAGCCACGATGACCACTTCCGGATGCAGACGCAGGCAAGCCATTACCTCTTCATTCAGTCCTAAATAAGAAGTAAAGAGGAATTTCATTTTTGCCGGATGGTGATGAAGTTCAATCAACTGCTGGTAGTTGAAAGCCGGATAGGTGTGTTCGCTGCCGTCCCAGGCACAGGCATCCACAATGTAACCGATGTCCGTTCTGCAGTTTTCGGGCAAGCGTTGGCCGCAGTACAGGTAGTCGGGCTTGAACTGTTCGCTTACTTCCAGGTCGTTGTTCAGACGGGCTGAGATGACTACCGGAAGCTGGTCGCCTCCGATGTTACCTACGGCTACGGTTTCTCTTCGGCTGGGGTGCGTGTAGTTGAATTCCGGAGCTTCGGTTGCTGGAATGTAGGGATGTCCTTCGCGTTTCAATACATAATCTACCAGTTTGCGGGCTACGGGAATTTCTGCTTCGGGCGCTTCACTCAGTGATACGCGGATGGTGTCACCCAGTCCGTCGCACAGCAGGGCACCGATACCTAAGGCTGATTTGATACGGCCGTCTTCTCCGTCGCCGGCTTCTGTCACTCCTAAGTGGAGCGGGAAAGCCATGTTTTCTTTTTCCATCTGTTCTACCAGCAGGCGGACGGTGCGTACCATGATGACCGTATTGGAAGCCTTGATAGAGATGACCACGTTCATGAAATTCTGTTCCACACAGATGCGCAGGAACTCCATGCACGATTCTACCATGCCTTCCGGAGTATCTCCGTAGCGCGACATGATGCGGTCGGACAGCGAACCGTGGTTCACTCCGATGCGGATGGCTGTGTGATTTTCCTTACAGATGTTCAGGAAGGGGATGAAACGGTCGCGTATCTTCTGGATTTCTTTTGCATACTCTTCATCCGTATACTCCAGTTGCTTGAAGGTGCGGGCAGCATCTACATAGTTGCCCGGGTTGATACGTACCTTCTCAGCGTACAAGGCCGCTACCTCGGCTACTTTTGGGTTGAAATGTACATCGGCCACTAAAGGAGTCTGGTATCCCTGGGCACGCAGAGATGCATTGATATGCTGCAGGTTCTCTGCTTCACGTACTCCTTGTGTGGTGAGACGTACGTATTCTCCTCCCGCCTCAATGATACGCTTGGCCTGTTCCACACAAGCTTCAGTATCCATGGTGACGGTATTCGTCATACTCTGTATACGGATAGGATAAGCGCCACCCATAGGAGTGGCGCCTACATATACCTCGTTCGCCTGTCGGCGAGAATAGTTGAAGTAATTCATTCAGTTAGTTTGTCTTATAAGCGTATTTGACTTCTTTCAACTCTTCGTTGGCTTTTACGATTTTGTTTTTCAAACCTTCCTTGTAAGCTGCAAACTTTTGAGCCAGTTCTGCATCGCTCAGGGCCAGCATCTGTACGGCCAGGATAGCAGCATTCATGGCACCGTTGATGGCTACTGTAGCCACAGGTATCCCGGGAGGCATCTGGATGATAGAGTAGAGTGCGTCTACACCGTCGAGTACAGAACTTTTTACAGGCACTCCGATAACCGGAAGGGTGGTGTTGGCTGCAATTACTCCCGGCAGTGCAGCAGCCATTCCGGCAGCCGCGATGATTACCTTGATGCCACGTCCGGCAGCTTCTTTCGCAAACTTCTCTACTTCAGCAGGAGTGCGGTGAGCCGACAAGGCATTCATTTCAAACGGGACTTGCATTTCATCGAGCAGCTTGGCGGCCTTTTCCATTACTGGAAGGTCAGAAGTACTGCCCATAATGATACTTACAATTGGTTTCATTCGTTGTTTTTATTTTAGTTATTCGTTAATAATCTCTTTGTAGCCTGCAGCGTCCAGCAGATCGTCCAGTTCGCTGGCATCCGTAGGTTTCAGCTTGATAATCCAGCCTTCGCCGTAAGGATCCTGGTTTACCAGTTCCGGATGTTCTTCCAGTTGCGGGTTGACTTCCAGAATCTCGCCTCCGATGGGGAGGAACAGGTCTGAAACTGTTTTCACTACCTCGATGGTACCGAATACTTCGCCTTTATCCAGCGTTTCACCTTCTGTGGTTACGTCGATGAAAACGATGTCGCCCAGCTGTTGCTGTGCATAGTCTGTGATACCTACATAGGCAGTGTCGCCTTCCAAACGAATCCATTCGTGTTCGTTGGTGTACTTAATGTTAGTTGGGAATTCCATATTGAATAAATTTAAAGTTTAAGATAATCAGTTTTCAAATAAACAAAATTCCCGTGATACCACAAAATAAACCGACGAAAAACCCGCCTGTCACTTCATTTAAAGTATGTTGCTTGACGATGATACGGGCTGAACCTAACATGCCGGCAAGCAGGATGAAGAAGCATAGCCATTCTACCGGATTGAACTGGAAGATGAAGCTGTAGGACAGCAATCCGCCTACCATCATGCCGCTGCTGGCCATGTGGGTGCTGATTTTCCAACGTGTATTGATGGCTGTGCAGATGACCATGCAAATCAGGGTCGCTACGATGATGCCGCTCATATAGCGTGGCAGGTGTATGCGATACATCGTCAGCAGGCAGGCCATGTAGCTCAGTATGGTCATTCCGTAAGGGATAAAACGCTTTTCGCGGTGTCCCAGTTCGTGGAGTGTCCAGCCGTTGATTTTCTGAAACAGATAGATGCCCAGCATTGGTAGCAGGATGGTGAAGCAATACACCAGCCCTAAGACTGTCAGTTTGTACTGCAGGGGCATGATGTTCAGATAAGTAAAGAAAAAAAGTAGGCAGAATGCCACAAACGGTACCATGAACGGCGTAAAGATGAGTGATACGATGCGGGCAGTCATAAACAGGGCATCGCGAGGTTCCCCAGCATGGCGGGGAGCCGGTTCATGATAAGTCAGTTCATCGGGGATACTGGTTTCTTCCATATCAATATGTTATCTTCTTAATCTTGCTACGGGGATATTCAGTTGCTGGCGGTACTTGGCCACAGTGCGGCGGGCAATGGGGTATCCTTTTTCCTTCAGCATATCGGCCAGCTCATCGTCAGTGTAAGGCTTTTCCTTGTTCTCACTGGCCACGCATTCTTTCAGGATGCGCTTGATTTCACGGACGGACAGTTCTTCGCCGTTTTCGGTCGTGTAGCCGTCGCTGAAGAAGAATTTCAACGGATAAATGCCGTAGTTGGTCTGTACATATTTGCTGTTGCTCACACGAGAGATGGTGGAAATGTCCAACTTTGTACGTTCAGCCACATCTTTCAGAATCATCGGACGGAGCAGCGACTCATCCCCTTCTTCGAAGAACGGGCGTTGCAAGTCGATGATGGCCTGCATGGTGCTGAGTAACGTCTGCTGGCGTTGTTTCACGGCATTGATGAATCCTTGTGCCGCATCTACCTTCTGCTTGAGGAACATCAGGGCATCTTTTGATTCTTTGCTCTGGTTCTGTTTGTTGCGGGTGTGTTCGTCCAGCAGTTCGGTAAATTCCCGGCTCAGTCGCAGTTCCGGCACGTTCCGGTTGTTGAGGCTGAGGTTAATCGTGCCGTCGTCTTCCGTCTCTACCAGGAAATCAGGGATAATCTGTTGCAGGTTTTTCCCGATGGCTTCTCCCATGGAACTTCCCGGTCGCGGATTCAGCTTGGTCAGTTCGGCGGCAGCCGCATTATATTGTTCTTCTGTAATATTCAGTTTCTGAATAATCTTGTCTTTATTCTTGCGGGTGAACTCCTCGCAACACTTTCCGATGATGTCCAGTTCAATCTGCTTGAGCGGAGAATCTTCTTTCCGACGAATCTGGATGAGCAGACACTCTTGCAGACTTCTGGCACCGATGCCGGCGGGGTCAAAGTCCTGAATCACTGAAAGCACATGCTCTAGCTCTTCTGCGGAAGTGTAGACTCCCTGGTAAATAGCCAGTTCATCGAGAATCGTTTCAGTGGATTTACGCAGCAGTCCGTCGTCATCGAGAGAGCCGATAAGGTATTCACCTAATTGCTTCTGTTCTGGAGTAAGGTGTTGCATGTCGAGCTGCTCTTTCAGCGTTTCGTAGAAAGATACGTTGTCCGAAAAAGGAATGTCTTCCGCCCGGTCTTCTTTGGAGCGGTTGTTCTCCTGCAATTTGTAATCCGGAATATCGTCTTCGGTGCGGTAATCACCCAGTTCGATGTCCTCACCTGAATCGGTATTAGGTTCTCCGTCTTGGTCAGTCGTATTGTACTCATCGTTGAGGGCATCGGAAGCGTCGGAAGTTTCTTTTCCTTCTTCGAGTGCCGGATTATCCAGCAATTCAGCGTGAATCCGTTCTTCCAACTCCAGAGTCGGAAGTTCCAGCAACTTGACAGCCAGTATCTGTTGAGGAGACAGGGTCTGTACTTGTTGTTGTGCCTGTGTCTGTACCTGACGTGAACCTTGTACCATTTTTATTGTTGTCTTGAGTTAACAGCGTGCAAAAATAATAATTAAAATGAACTTCAAAGAAAAAGGCAAAATTTTTAATATTGGAAACTGCTGCCTCCTAAGAACTCTCGTAGCAGGGAAGTAGGGGGCAATTCCTTATCTTGTACGGAAACAAAATAGTTCAGGAAGCGGAGCAGACGGTGTGCTTCGGAGTATTCCGGACAACGGTTGGGCACCTTGCGCAAAACGGGTTCCACGTAATCCTTTAATACAGCCAGTTCGAACAGCAGGGCTGAGTTGAACATGGCATCGGCATTTTCCTGATAGGGGAAAATCCATTTTTCTTCTCCGGCGCGGACACTTGGCCAGCGTGCGATGGTTTCCTCGGCCGAGTAGTTGCGGTATTTGTAATCGCGGATGATTCGTCGCAGCAGACGGTTGTCGGTTGTCGGGATGTAGTTGTGGTTGTCCAGCAGAATAGTAGTTAGTGCTGACACATATACTTTGTATTTGTTTTCGTTGGGTATGTGCGGAGTCAGTGCCGGATTCAGTGCATGGATACCTTCAATAATCAGTATCATGTGTTCATCTATCCGGAGCTTCTTACCGCTCATTTCTCTTTTTCCGGTGGTAAAGTTATAGCGTGGCAGTTCCACCTCTCCTCCGTTGAGCAAGGTAGTCAACTGTTCTTCGAAGAAGGGGAGGTCTACGGCATACAAGGATTCGAAGTCGTGTTTGCCGTTCTCGTCTAGCGGGGTATCGTTCCGGTTGACGAAATAGTCATCCAGTGAAATGGGATAGGGCTTCAGGCCGTTGGTCATGAGCTGGATACTCAGTCGCTTGCTGAAAGTGGTTTTTCCAGAGGAGGACGGACCGGAGATAAGCACGAGCTTTACCCGTTTCCCGTCTTGGTTGCGGTGGGTAATTTCATCCGCTATTTGGGCTATTTTCTTTTCCTGCAAGGCTTCCGATACGTTAATCAGGTCGGTGGCATGTCCGTGGTTGCAGGCCACATTTAAATCGCCTACCGTACTGATGCCCAGAATCTGGTTCCAGCGGTGATATTCCTGAAACACTTCCAGCATTTTTTCCTGCTTCACCACCTCTTCCAGTTTGGTCGGGTTTTCCCGGCTGGGGATACGCAGCAACAGTCCGTCGTAGTATTTCACAATGTCGAACAGGCGGATGTAGCCTGTACTGGGTACCAGGCTGCTGTAATAACAGTCCACCGTGTCGCCCAATTGATAGTAGTAAGAATAAAGCTGACCGTAAGTGTCCAATAGTCGTGCCTTATCCATCATCCCCCGTTTTTCGAACAGACGAACCACTTCCTCCGTGTGACTTTCAGTGCGTGTGTAGGGAATATCGGCCGCGATGATTTCCTGCATTTTCTGTTTGATGCGCTGCACATCATCCAGTCCGATGGTACGGTCAATATGCAGTTTGCAGAAATATCCCTTTGAGATGGGATGTTCCAGCGAAATACTACCTTGCGGATAGAGTTCTTCTACCGCTTTGACCAGGATGAAAAAGAGCGAACGGACATAAGTTCGCATGCCGGAAGAACTGGTAATGTCAAGAAATTCAATATCTTTATTGTAGTACACCCGGAAGTCGAGACTCTCTACCTTATTGTTGACTTTGGCGCTGACCGGACCGTAGGGCATGGCCAGATTAAAACCGTTATAAATATCCAAAAGTGAGCTTCCCTCCGGGAATTCTCTTGTCGAATTATTATTTTTGCAATATATTTGTAGCATAAATGTAATATGTGTTACTAACCTTGTGAATAGGCAGTTAATTTACTCATTAAACAATTAAAAGCCTCTTTCCAACTTAACTAATTACAAATGGAATATTCTTTTTATGATTTTTTAGCGCTTCTTGGATCACTGGCGCTGTTCCTTTATGGAATGAAAATCATGAGTGAGGGACTTCAGAAGTTTGCGGGCGACCGCCTTCGTAGTATTTTAACCGCAATGACCACAAACCGTGTGACGGGAGTGCTGACAGGTATGTTGATTACCGCTCTGATTCAGTCCTCTTCGGCTACAACCGTAATGGTGGTCAGCTTTGTAAATGCCGGCTTGCTGACACTTTCTCAGTCTATCGGGGTGATTATGGGAGCGAATATCGGAACCACGGTGACGGCGTGGATTATTTCAGCTCTCGGTTTTAAAGTAGATATATCTGCATTTTCTCTGCCGCTTCTGGCGATTGGTATTCCACTGCTTTTCTCTCAAAAAAGTTCACGTAAATCTGTCGGTGAGTTCATCTTCGGGTTTGCTTTTCTGTTCATGGGATTAAATCTGCTGAAAAGCAATGCGCCCGATTTGAGTCATAATCCTGATATGCTGGCCTTTGTCCAGAATTATACGGACATGGGCTTTTTCTCTGTCCTGCTGTTCGTATTGATTGGTACGCTGCTGACCATGATTGTGCAGGCTTCGGCGGCTACCATGGCTATTACGTTGATTATGTGTGCCAACGGATGGATTAGTTTTGAACTGGGAGCAGCTTTGGTATTAGGTGAGAATATCGGAACTACCATTACGGCTAACCTGGCTGCGTTGACTGCTAATACGCAGGCACGCCGTGCAGCTTTAGCTCATCTTATGTTTAATGTTTTCGGTGTGCTTTGGGTACTGATTTTATTTAAGCCTTTCCTGTCGATGGTAGACTGGATTATTTCTGACTTTATGAACGTGAGCGAGGCAGACGGAGTGGCTGTATCTTTCAAATTGTCTGCTTTCCATACTTGCTTCAATGTGTGCAATGTGCTGCTTCTGATATGGTTTGTACATTTTATCGAGAAAACGGTTTGCAAAATTATTCCTCAGAAGGAGCAGGAAGAAGAATACCGTTTGCAGTTCATTACGGGCGGTATGCTTTCTACGGCCGAATTGTCCATCCTTCAGGCACGGAAAGAAATCAATCTGTTTGCTGAGCGTATACAGCGTATGTTCCGCATGGTACGTGACCTGTTGCATACGGAGAATGAAAATGATTTCAACAAGTTGTTCAGCCGTATTGAGAAGTACGAGAATATCAGTGACAACATGGAAGTGGAGATTGCCAATTACCTGACATTGGTATCGGAAGGTAGACTAAGCTCTGAAAGTAAGGTACAAATTCGAGGTATGCTCCGCGAAGTTACAGAGATAGAAAGTATTGGTGACAGCTGCTATAATTTGGCTCGTACCATCAACCGGAAGCGTCGTGGAAATGAGGACTTCACGAGTGCACAATATGAACACATCGCACAAATGTTTCAGCTGACAGACGATGCTCTGACACAGATGATTGCTCTGGTGAAAGATGTGCATCAGCAGGTAGATGTCAACAAGTCGTTTAATATTGAAACGGAAATCAATAACTATCGTAACCAGTTGAAGATTCAGAATGTGATTGACGTCAACGAAAAGAAATATGATTATCAGATGGGTGTACACTACATGGACATTATCGCCGAATGTGAGAAGTTAGGCGATTATGCAGTGAATGTGGTAGAGGCCCACCGGGATGTAAAGGAAAAGAAAGCCTGAAAAAAGAACCTCGACGTTCCCTAAAATTGGATAGGAACGTCGAGGTTTTTTGTATCAAATTGGAATATAAAAGCAAGGTTCCTGATTATTTAAAAACTTGCTTCATTGGGCGACCAATCCATGCTTGTGGCTGTTTGAGTCCAAAGATGTAGGCAATGGTAGAGGCCGTGTCGAACTGCATCATACATTCTTTAAATTCTCCGTATTGTTTTACATTCTTACCTGCAATGATAAAGGGGATTTCCATTTCTTGCAAGGTTTTTCCTCCATGTCCTTTCTTGATACCTCCGTGGTCGGCTGTGAGTATGATAATGGTGTCATCATAAATGCCGGCTTTTTTGATAGCTTCTACAATGCGTCCTACATAAGTATCCAGTTCCTCGAGCTTTTGATAATAAGCTGGAGTGTCGTGCCCGTCGTGGTGCCCTGTATGGTCAAGCTGATCAAAGCAAACAGCAAGGAAAGTTGGTTTCTTGTTCATAATATATGTTTCGGCCATACTGCATAGCAAGTCGGGTTGTTTGTCATATCCGATAGCCTGTGCATAATGAGTAATTGCCAATGTGTCAACCAGGTATTTGATACCTTCCCATTCATACATACATCCTGTTTCAGCGTTTGGCTTTGCTTCTCGCAGAACAGAGTATATGGTCGGAAAGATTCCGTGTTCGTTAGTAACCATGGATGGTATTTCGGGGGTGCGTGATCCCCATTCGGTGTAGCCATGGATTTCAGGGCCTGCTCCATTGAACATGGAAGCCCAGTTTACCGCAGAAGAAGATGGTAATACGGAACGTTTTTTTAGGGTGTAGCATCCTTTCTGCATCACCTCTTTAATGTGAGGAATAGAGGCTTTAGGTACACTGTAAGCACCCCATCCGTCAATGCCAATCATAACTACATGCTGAGCTTTCCATTTGGCAGCCTGGCATGGAAAAACTGCTGTAAAAATCAGACAGCTTAGAATAAAAAATAGTTTTCTTTTCATATTAAATAACATTATAATAATCAGATTCCCGTATCCACCGGATTCTTGTCTGGGAATAACGGACTGTATAGTATAGTACGTTTCAGTATTTGAAGTTTTCCATCCTTCACGAACTCTTCTCCGCGTTCAGACAAATGACTGATCATTGCCTGGCGAAGTTCCTGTAATTTTTTGCGATATTTCTTTTCATGTACCACATTCTTCAATTCATGAGGGTCATTTACCAGGTCAAACAGTTCTTCTTCTCCGGTATGGAAACGCCATACATATTTTATTTTACCGTCAGTCAGGGCACACCAGTAATTATCCGGACTATAGCAAGTGGCATGTTCCAGGTCGATGTATGTACGCCATGTTTCCCCTTTCATCAGACGGAACAGAGATTGTCCGTCCATGTCATTAGGAACTGTACCACCGGCAGCTTCCAGAAAAGTGGGAAGTAAATCGCGAAGTTCAACCGGTGCATCTATTTTTCCTCCTTTATCAAACTGATATCCAGCGGGCCATTTCACAATATAGGGGATGTGTACGGAACCTTCATAAGGATAAGTCTTGCGCCAGTGGAAATGGTCGCCCAGCATATCGCCATGATCTGATACGTAACAGATGAGTGCATTGTCATACATACCTTCTTCTTTCAAGGCTTCGATTACTTTCCCGATTTCTTCATCAATGAAAGTCACATTGGCGTAATAGTGACGGCGTGAGTTCTTTGCATATTCTTCACCAAAGTTTCCGAAGGCAGCATCCTTGGGGGTATCTTCTACTTTTGTCAGACGGGCATAGTCTTTCTTTTTGCACCACTCTCCAATGAATGGAGCCGGTACGTCACGTCCTTTGTATAAATCAGACAGACGCTGGGGCGGATCATACGGACTATGCGGGCGGGCAAAAGAAACCTTCAGGAAAAGAGGCTGTCTGTTGCCCTTCTTATGGTTATGAATCATTTCACAGGCCATCTCTCCGGTCCATACGGTAGGATGAAGTTTTTCGGGCAGTTTATATTCTGCTGCGCCATGGTCATTCCATCCGATACCTGTACTGTCTGGGTTAAGTCCCGGAGCCTGCATCTGAAACCACAGGCGGTAATCGCTGATAAAGTCTTTTGTTTCTACGCGGCCGCTTTCATCGACGAGTGTACCATGGAATCCATGTAATGCTTTTTGCGGGAACCAGTGCATCTTTCCGATGCCGAAAGTAAAATAATTCAAGTCGCGTAACATTTGGGGCATTTCATAACGGTACTGGCTGCCTACTCTTCCATATCCCAGCATGCCATGATGCCAGGGAGACAGGCCTGTGAGCAGACCGGAACGGGCCGGTGTACTGCTGGGAGCAGAGGAGTAGCCGTTAGTAAACAAGGTACCATCTTGCGCCAGTGCATCCAGATTCGGGGTGATGACGGAGGGATTACCCATGCAGTTCAGGGCGTCACCTCGATGTTGGTCCGATATTATCAGGATGATGTGTGGCTGTTGCTGGGCCATAAGGGCATGAGGAAGACTGCATGCTCCTGTGCCCAGTATGATTGCGGAAGAGAAAATTCGGTTCATAATGGATTGGTGAAGTCTTTTTATGGTATAAAGATAATAAAATGAGGCTGCACTTCAAAACTTTCATTTGTAAGTACAGCCCCTATAAAAATAAAATGTAGATATCAGATTGCATGGTCTGCTTCTACTTGTTCTCCATTCCATGCTTTTAATGAAGTCCAGGGGGTAAAGTTTGCGCTCCAGAATGAATCTGTAGATGGTAAGCCTAATGCTACAAATCCAAATGTACATAAGTAAGTGCTTCCTGTATTGATGTATGTTTCAGACATTCTGATTTGACTTCCTGCGAACCCAATACGTAGCCATCCTTTGGCATCAAATGTATGTGGGGCGTTGAACTGGCGTTTAATAACTGTAGTAAGTGCACATCGTACTTGTGCAGGTGTTACAGTTTTAGGAAGTTTATGTAATAATGCAGCATGGGACAATGCGTGGAAAGCTCCTACTCTGTAAACAATGGAGCGTCCGATAACAGGATATGCTCCTTCTGGTGAGATTAATCGTTCTTGTTGTTCTGCGTAGCGGGTGAAACGTTTTATTTGTGTGGGTAGGAATTCGGCTCCTTTTACGTGGTGTTTTTCCATGATAAGGAGTGTCTCGGTCAGCATGGGGTGAATGACAAAACTGTTGTAATAATCTGCATGATATTGTGGCCCATCTCCATAAGTTCCGTCTCCTACGTACCATTTGTCACGAAATGTTTCTACGCCGTGTAGTAGCCTGTCTAGTTCACATTCTCCTGTAAGCTCAAGTAAAGTAGCTTCTATCGTGGATGCGAAAAGTAGCCAGTTGCTATTGAAAGGTTTAATACAGCGTGTTCTTTTTAACTCAGTTATTAAGTTGGTCTTTGTCTCTTTATCTAGATTTCCCCATAGCTGGGTTGGAGCTCTTAATATGCCTAGGGCTAGAAAAGCTGCATCTACTAGAGGCTGATAGGGAGTTTTAAAATTTAGGTAGTCAGCTGACTTTGGATTAACGGCATTCGATAAGGCCTTGAGTGTAAGGTTTATATATTTGCTTCTTAGTTTCCCCTCTTCTGTATTGTCCGGTCCTAGTTCCAGCCAGGGAGCAATACCACATATAGTTCGGCCGAAAGCTTCTAGATGAGAAAACTGATGTCCTCTTTTAGGATCCAGTGATTCTTGTGGCATATTGGTCTTCAATGTTTCATTAGCTAGATTAGTCAGTACTGGATCACAGATTTTAACTAATGTGTTGACCCATATCTTTCGTTCCTCATTTCCAGATTGTGATGATGAGTCGTAAGATGCATGTACGGATGATGTAAAACATCCTAACAGGAGAAATAAGAATAATTTGAATTGATTAGTCATGTAGCTGCAAAAGATTAATGTTTGATTATAGACTAAAAAATCTCCTTACAAGAAATTTCCTGTAAGGAGATATTGATAGAAGTATAGTGATTAATAACCTGGATTTTGAGGGAATTCAGCTCCTGTATTTAGGTCTATGATATACTGAGGAATTGGGAGAAGTAGATGGTGCTCATCCATGTGAGCAGAATAGCTGTTGTATTTCTTTACCCGTTCCAGCCATTTACCTGTTCTAGCCAATGTGAATCTGCGTAATTCTTCTCCAACAAGTTCACGTATGCGTTCGTCTAGTAGGAAATCCATGGTAGCCTGACTTTCGGAAATTTCTGTAGCGCCTGCACGTTTTCTTACTGCATTGATGGCTTCTTTAGCTCCTTTAGTATCACCTAACTGGATACAAGCTTCTGCTTTCAGCAGATAGGTTTCAGCTAAACGGAATTTCATACGGTCTTTATTGTTTCCTTCGTATGTTAAATTATCTGCTTTTCCATAAAAGAATTTGGTTATTACTGGATAAATTTGATTTTTTTCTCTTGTTTCTTTTGTAATAGGAGCCTCTTTTCCCACTTTATCAGGGTATTGAGGGTCATTGTAGTACCAATGACGTTTAATATTATATTCTGAATTACGAATGTCATTTGCATCGTAAAAGTCAGTTTGATCTTCAATCCACCAAGTTAGTGGAACTATTTGTGCTAGTCCACGCCCACCTAAAGAGTCTGCTAGAGTGAATCCTTCTAATTTATCCCAGTATCTTGGATTCCATGCACGACGTGTCCAATCATCATAAGCACCACCTCCTCCATCTGTTTGATATTCATATTGCATTACCCAAATAGACTCCATGTTACCGGAAGTCCTATTTTGATTATTTTCAATAAACATGTCATGGAAAACATCTCCTGGCTTATCTTTTTCTGCTCCGAAACGTTCATTCTGTTGCATTAAGTGGAAGTATGGGCTTGTTATGACCTCATCGGCTTTAGTTTTAGCTTCCGTGTATAGCCCTGCCATCAGATAGACTTCGCTTAACAGATGTTTTGCTGCCCATGTAGTAAGTTTACCAGTTTCTACCTTGTCTGGGTTTTCAGGTAGATTTTCTTCTGCGAACTTCAGATCATTAATCATCTTTTCCAATACCTCAGCTTTGGGAGTGCGGGTAAAGTCTGTACGATAGTTAGTTTCAATGGTTTCTACATAAGGAACGTCACCATAAAGATAAACTAAATATCTGTAAGCATATGCTCTGAAAAATCGGGCTGTAGCTTGATACAGCGCTTTGTCTGTATCATTATCCCAATTTGTATTGATATCTGCATATTTTAATAACTCATTGGCAGATGAAATCAAGCCATATCCCCAGTTCCAATATGATACAACGAATGTTGTAGAAGGGGTGTAAGATAAAGATTCAAAAGGCTTTAATGAACCATCCATCTGTTGGCCTTGATGTACTATATCAGTAGCGATTTGGAACATTTCGTAAGGGCATGCTTGACCCTGTGAAGTTGTAGCTTCTCCCCAGGTGTTAAATTCAGAACGAGCCCATCCGTATAGTCCTGTAGCAGCAAGCTCAAAACCATAGCTACTAGTATATGTATTATCTGGACCTAATGTGCTTTTCATTTCTTCATCTAGAAATCCAGAACATCCTGTACTTATTAGTGTGACAGCGGATAAAGCCGCTGATATAATAATATGTTTCATGTGTTTTTGGTTTTTAGGTTTAATAAATTAGGTTAGAAAGTTACGTTTAATCCAAGCATGTATGAACGGGCGGTAGGATAACCAACGACAACTCCTTTTTCATCGTCATTTGCTTTGGCATTATCGTAATTTAATGCATTTTTTATGTTGCTGAAAGTACAAACATTATTAACACTGACATCTACACGTGCTGAAGTGATGCCCAGTTTCTGTGTAAATGTTTTTGGAATGTTATATCCAATAGTAATGTTTTTTAGTTGTACGTAATTCATCTTTTTATAGAATGAGTGTTTTTCGTATGGTACGTAGGATGGAGAAGTCATTTCATTGGTTGGATTACTTTCTGTCCAATAATTCATACCACTTAAGTAATTGAACTCAGGCATCCATCTATCAAAGTTTTGGTCATGCATTTGTCTCCATTGCCCGAAAACACCGTTCAATACAAATGACATATAGAAATCCTTATAAGTAAAGTTGTTTGTCATTGACATAAGGAAGCTGGGCAACTTGGATCCAATGATTTTTTTATCATCAGCTGTAATAACTCCATCTCCGTCCACATCTTCCAATTTTGCTGAGCCTGGTTCTGCTCCTTTCTGAATTTCTTTCCAGTCATCAGTATAATAGCCCCATTTTTCACTGATAATGTTTCCTGCATTATCCTTTTCTACTAAACATTTCCAACGTGGATCATCCGTTTGCCATGTACCAATTACATTGTAATCATAGTAAACGTTGGTTGGTTCTCCAATAAACCATTTGTTAGTTATATCATCTTTCCCGTTTTCTTGTAATTTGATAATCTTATCTCGGTTTAGAGAGAAATTGACATTTGTTTTCCATAAAAAATCTTTTGTTTCAATATTTATTGAATTTAATGCAAATTCTACTCCCACATTACGAGTTTGTCCGATATTGTCAAGGATACTTCTATATCCATTCATATAAGGTACGGTTCGGTTCATCAACAAATCTTTGGTGTTTGCGATATAGAAGTCAATGTTACCACTAAGGCGTCCGTTAAAGAGACCAAAGTCAATACCAGTATTGAATGTATAAGTCGTTTCCCATTTTAGATTGGGATTTCCTACTCCGTTAGTAGGTAGATATACTCCATTGACTGTGTTGCCTCCATCTCCCCAGATATATTGTGTCAGGCTCAGGCGGTCTAGGGTTTGGTATGCGTTGATACCTTGATTACCGTTAGCACCGTATGATACGCGTAGCTTCATCATGTCCAGCCAGTTGCGGGTGTTTTCCATAAATTCTTCTGAAGAAATATTCCATGCAGCAGCGGCAGATGGGAAGAAGGCATATTTGTTGTTGGCTCCAAAAGCAGAATATCCATCGGAGCGTCCGGTCAGAGTTAACAAATATTTGCCTGCGTATGCGTAGTTCAATCGGATCATGTAAGAGAGTAGTGCTGTTTCTGTGAGCGAAGAGGATAGTGATTTATTTTTTTCTCCTCCAGCCATATTGTGATAGCCTCCTTCATCGTTAACGAAACTTTCTGCAGATTGTTTGGAATATTGTTTACTCGTTTCTTGTATGGAGAACAAGCCGGTAGCATCGATTTTGTGTTTTCCGAATGTATTTTCATATTTGAGAATGTTTTCCCATGTATAATCCCAGTAATGTGTATTTTCAATGGAAGCAGCTCCATCTACTTTACTACCAGTAAGAGTATTTCTTCCATAATATGTGCCGACAAAATTGTTGCGATAGTTGTATCCAAAGTTTGTGCGGAAACTTAACCCTTTTACAGGGAGGGTTATGTCAGCAAAAGTTGAAATAAATACGTTTCGGTTTGTCTTGTCTTCTATGGCATCACAATCTGACATAGGGTTATAGAATAAAGTATTGCGGCTCATCGGGTAATATTCCAGGTTACCTTCCTCATCTGAATATGTACCAAATGGGCTCATTTTAAGACCTGCTTCCAGATAAGGAAGTTCTCCTCCATATTCTTTTTGTATGGCTTGCATACTCATACCGATTTTCAACCATTTGCCTAAATTCTGGTTAATGTTAAGTGAAATGTTGGTACGTTTCATGCCAGTGTTCCGTACAACTCCATCTTGGCGCAAGCGAGAAATTGAGGCCATATATGTGGTGCTTTCTGTTCCTCCAGTTAGAGATATTTGATGATTAGTCACCAAAGCTTGGCGGAACATTTTGTCTTGCCAGTCAATAGTACGTCCAGCTTTGTAATTTGCTAATTCATCTGCTCCTAGTACGCTCTCAGGAGTGAGTTGGTCGTAGGGAATCCCATTTTTTAAATGATTATAATCATAAAGGTATTGTAAATACTCATCTCCACTCATCATGTCAAGACGTCGCTCAGTTTCAGCCATACCAACCTGTCCTTTATAGGTGACAGTAGCTTTACCTTGTCTTCCTTTTTTAGTTTGTATTAAAATAACTCCATTAGATCCTCTTGAACCATAGATAGCGGCAGAAGATGCATCTTTCAATACAGACATACTTTCAATAATGTCCGGATCAATATCACCTAACGAACCACTATAAGGGATACCATCCATTACAATAAGAGGGTCATTACTAGCCGTTAATGAGTTATTTCCTCGGATGCGCAAAGTTTGGTCTTCTCCAGGTTGAGCATTACCAGTTGAGATATTTAATCCGGGAATTTGTCCGGCTAATTTATCCATCAAGTTATTGGTGGATACCAATCCGAGTTTGTCTTCTCCAACAGCAGTTACACCACCTGTTAAATCAGATTTTCTTTGCGAACCATATCCTACAACCACAACTTCCTCTAGGGATTGAGTATCTTCATCTAATTGTATATGTAAATTGTTATTATTTGAGATTTTTATTTCCTTAGTGGAATACCCTATAAATGAAACTTGAAGGATATCTCCTTTTTTGACATTTTCAAGAGTAAAATTTCCATCAATGTCTGTAATGACTCCATTTGTGGTGCCTTTTATAATCACATTGGCTCCGATAATAGGACCTGTTTTGTCAGAAATTGTACCCTTTATGGTTAGATTTCCTTGGTTTGTACGTAAAACAGATAATGTTTCATTGATTGCATTATTAGTGCTTTCAGCCATAGCATTCAAGCTTGTAAATCCTATGGCAGAGCATAGCAATACATGATTTAATTTTAGGTAAGCAATAGGTTTTTTCATAGATTTAGACATTTAATTTAATGTATAAAATCGTTTTTTTCTCTAGTGGCGAAAATATGTACCCCAAACAAAATCTCCAATTATAGAAGTCTTATTTGCGGTAGGTAAATGTGTATATGGAAAATCCTACCACCTTACTAGGACATTTTTACCCTATTTCTCTTTCTTGCTTCGTATACTTTGAGGAGCTACGCCAAAATATGCTTTATATAATTTACTGAAATAACGGGGAGAAGAAAATCCTAATTGGATAGATATTTCAGATATATTGAATTCTGGATGTTCTTTTAAGAGTTTCATGGCTTCCTCCAGTTTGATTTTTAGGATGAATTCGTTTGGGGGGATTCCTACTAGTTGCTTGAATTTTGTGTACAGCTTGCTTCTGCCCATGCAAAGATGATTCGCTAAAACCATTACATCAAACTCTGGGTTAGTAAAATTCTCACGTATAATGTCTATGCATTTTTTTAATAGTTTTCTATCAGCTTCACTAATCGCATCCGCTTCTGTTGTTACGGGAACAGAAGGATTATGGGTGTAATAATCCTTCAGGCGCTTTTTGTTCTTTAACAAACTACGGCAGCGAGCTAAAAGAACTCTTATGTCAAATGGTTTAATAATATAATCGTCTGCCCCAAACATAAATGATTCTATCATGTTCTCAACAGACATTTGTCCAGTCATTAAAATGATGGAAATGTGGGATAGTTCTATATTATTTTTAATCTTGTAACAGAGCTCTTTCCCTGATAAACCGGGAAGTAGGAGGTCACTAATTATTAAATCAGGATTGAGTTCCTGAGCTAGGTTTAGAGCTTCTTGTCCGTTGTGTGTAATATGTAGTTGGTATGTATGTTGAAGCACTTCTTTTAAGATGTTACATAATTCTTCATTATCTTCGACCAAAAGTAGGACAGGGTTGTTTATATTTTCTTTTTCTTGCTTTTCTTCTATTTCGATTTCTTCGTCTTTTTCAGGAATGTAGAATGTTGAAAGCCTAATTTCTGAATCTGTAGGTAAAATAGCTTCAGTTTGACTCGCATATGTTAATATTTCTTCTTTAAAATGTTGTTTTCCAAGAGGGAGTGATACTGTGAAACGAGTGCCCTTCTGTAAAGTGCTGTGAACTATAATATTGCCGTGATGTAGTTCTACAATATTTTTTGCAATAGAGAGCCCGATACCAGTACCTGGAGTTAGTGAGTTCGGCTGAGATTCTACTTGGTAAAACTGATTGAAAATTTTCTGTATATCTTTTTCTGAGATTCCAATACCTGTGTCAGACACTGTTATTATCGCATCTTTATTGTTCGAATAAATTTCTATGTTTATGCAGCCATGTGTGGGAGTATATTTAAAAGCATTTAATAAAAGATTAGAGAATACTTTGTGCATTTGCAGTTCATCAAACCAGACTGGCAGATTTTCCGTTGAAGCTTGAAAATGGTATTCAATCTCCTTTTGAGATGCGATTTCGTGGAAGGAAGTATATATTTGATGGACAAAACTGACCATATTATGCTCTTCTACTTTTAATTTTAGACCTCCTTCCTCTTGCTTTTGGAAGTCAAGCAACTCTGAAATTAATTTTCTCATATTCCATGCGTTTTTATATATACGCAAGATTCGGTTATGAATGGCTGTACTTAAATAATCAGTTTGTAGCAATGTTTCCAACTGGCTTAAGATAAGGGTTAGAGGTGTGCGAAACTCGTGTGAAATATTTGTGAAAAAATTTATCTTTAGTTGATTTAATTCTTCTATTCTTTCTTTTTCCTTTCTTTCGAATTTTAATGATGAGCGTAAAGACGTTTGTTTGATTATGAAATTAATAATCACTAAAATGACTCCTAATGTAAGAAGAATATATATGGTATATGCCCATGAACTTGCATAAAATGGTGGGGCTATATGAATGTTTAATTGTGCTTCTTGTATTGTTGACTGATTTTGAGCAACAGGACGTAGCCTTAGTTTGTAATTTCCTGGGGGGAGGTTAGTATAAGTAATATTTCGTCCATGCGTCTGATTCCAGCTGTTATCAAAGCCTTGGAGAAAATATTCAAATGATTGATATAAATCGTTGAAGTGATTAAATGTTGAAAATTCAATAGTGATATTATTTTGATTATATGAAAGGTCTAACGTATTTGTTTTGTTTAATATATGTGATAATATCTTTGTACTGTCACCTGGAAATACTTCTTGATTATATACAAATAATCTGTCAAAAGAAACAGTTTGTGATTGTGGAGTATTGTCGAGAGTTTGTTGTTGAATAACAGCTAATCCATTAGTTCCACTTATATAAAGTCTACCTTTGGAATCTTTAAATAGGCTTGAGCCTAAACTGTAGGTCTGATTAAAAAAACGGAATGTGTTTTCTGTTTTTCCGCTTTGTGTATTAAATATAGATAATCCTTTCCCGTGAATCAGGTACAAATTATTGGGCTTATTTGAATTACATAGATAGTAGCAAAAATTATTAGGTATACTTTGGTTGCCAACATTGTATGCTTCAAAAAAGTTTTTATGGTTTAGATAATGAAATATACCTGATCCAATAGTGCAGATATAGATTTCTCCTTGAGAATCTTCAAAAATCTGTGACACGCCACTTTGTTTGAGTGAATCAAGCTTATAATAAGTTAATTGGTTGTTTCTGAGGTTGATAGATGTGACTCCTCCTTTTACATGTCCTAACCATAATCGTTCTCTGCTATCAATTAGGAAAGTTTCATAGGCAAACTTTTGGTTTAATACTTGATTTATTTGGGGGGCGTTTGAGAGAGGAAGGAACTTTTCATTGTGAATATCCATGAAGGTAACCCCTCCTTGTGTTAATACAATGAGTCCATCTTTATATTTTTGAATTTCATTGACAATGTCGTAAGGTAGTGATTGTATATCATCGGTTTTATGAGTAAGACGATGTCCTGTTTGAGTCTTTAAATCTAAGATGTACATTCCTCCTAAATGAGTTCCTATATATAGTTTTTCATTTTGGGTATTATATAATATTGATTTTAGGTTGTTGCTTCCCAAACTTTGATTATTTCCTGATTGATGGGTATATTGTGTGAATTTTCCTGTGGTACGGTTCAAGCTATGTAGCCCTCCTCCTTCTGTACAGATCCATAAGTTCCCTTTTTTGTCTTCTGCCATTTTCCCAGTTACAGGAAAGTTAAGCCAGTTCTTTTTTAAAGGATCTGCATGGTAAAAGTAGTCACTAGACGGATTGGGGTTAAATACATTGACACCTCCATAATACGTTCCTGCCCAGATATTACCTTGTATATCTTTACATAATGAAAGTATAGAGCAATGGCTTAGTGTATTGGGAGATACTCCATATTCTGTGTAATGTGTCCAGAATTTAGATTCTGGGTGGAAACAATCGATTCCTTTGAAGGAACCAATCCATATATTCCCATAATTGTCTTCAATAATATCACGTATTTGGTTATGTGATATTGTTTTTGGGGTGTCATTACTTGTGTAATGAATCAGAGTTTGTGAGGGGGTGAAACGGTATAATCCATTCCATCCTCCAATCCATATATTATGTTTTTTGTCTACAAAAATGCAACTCCCATTATTAAAGTCTGCAGCTTTTGTTATATCATTAGGATTCTTTCTTGAAATACGATATAGTGCTGTTGAATTGATAGCCCATATAGTATCATTGTCAATATATAAATTGGTTATTTTATTAGGTTTCTGAGTAAATAAAGAAAGTTTCTTTTCTTGTTGTGTATAATAATATATGCCATCAGTACATGTTATCCATAATGTATCTTTTTCGCAGAAAAGATTATATACCCCTTTATCTCTTATTTTTTTTACTTTTTGAGTATATAAGTTAATATCGAGCAAGTCTCCTTCAGAGATAATATACAATGTCCCATTTCTATTGCCACTTATTCTCCCTATATTGCTGTTAAATATTTTTTTTTCAGCATTAGTCAAGGGAAAAGCTAATACGTTATTTCCATTATAACGATTTAGCCCTTCGCTTGTACCAATCCATACAGCTCCGAATTCGTCTTGAAAGATAGTATGTATACAAACCTGAGACAATCCATCTGGAATTCCGAGGTGTTTGAAGTATAAATCTTGAGCTTGTATTGTTATGTATGCAATGAAGCAGAAAATAAGAATGGCAAAGTTTCTCATATATTTAGTAATTTTCTAGGTACAAAAATAGAGAAAAAAACGAATGGACTATTGTATTAAATGGCAAATACGTCCGAATAAAGTGTACAAATCTTCCAAAAAGAGAATAGGTGGAGGATTGAGAACTAGTGATAATATGTGGATTTATATATTCCTTCTATTTTTGTTACAACTAAAAAAATTATATTATGAGAAACCGAATATTAACTTTCGTATTATTATTGGTTGCTTGTGGCAATTTATGTGCTCAGCAAAAAAAATCATCAGATTTGTTACCTGCAGAACAGGAGATAATGCTTAAATATGGTGCAGATCGTTTAGGCAAACGTCACGATGCGGCAATGGAACGTTTTCGTAGTCATCGTTTGGGTGCTTTTATTCATTGGGGATTATATGCTATTCCTGGAGGTGAATGGAACGGAAAGGTCTATAAT
Organism: Phocaeicola plebeius DSM 17135; assembly: GCF_000187895.1. GTDB lineage: Bacteria > Bacteroidota > Bacteroidia > Bacteroidales > Bacteroidaceae > Phocaeicola > Phocaeicola plebeius. The sequence continues at coordinate 534,663 of NZ_DS990134.1, forward strand.
GGGGCAGCAGAATGGTTAAAGAGTTGGGCAAATGTTCCTTCTGAAGAGTGGATGAAATTAATGAATCAATGGAATCCCCAAAGATTTGATGCTACTAAGTGGGCTAGAATGGCTAAAGAAATGGGAGTAAAGTATGTGAAAATTACAACTAAGCATCATGAAGGATTCTGTTTATGGCCTAGTAAATATACTAAATATACAGTGGCAAATACCCCTTATAAAAAAGATATTTTAGGAGAACTGGTAAAAGCTTATAACAAAGAAGGCATTGATGTGCATTTTTATTTCTCAGTCATGGATTGGAGCCATCCTGATTACCGTTATGATATAAAGTCAGAAGATGATGAGATTGCTTTTCGACGTTTTCTCGAGTTTACAGATAATCAATTGAAAGAATTAGCAAGTCTTTACCCTACTGTGAAAGACTTCTGGTTTGATGGTACATGGGATGAAAGTATCAAAAAAAATGGATGGTGGACAGCTCATGTAGAACAAATGTTGAAAGAGATGCTTCCCGGGGTTACTATTAATAGTCGTTTGCGTGCAGATGATTATGGTAAGCGTCATTTTGATAGTAATGGCCATTTGATGGGGGATTATGAGTCGGGGTATGAACGTCGGTTGCCAGATCCGGTAAAAGATTTAAAAGTGACAAAATGGGACTGGGAGGCATGTATGACTATTCCTGAAAATCAATGGGGGTATCATAAGGATTGGTCATTGAGCTATGTAAAGAACTCTGTAGAGGTGTTGGAACGAATTGTACATGCTGTATCTATGGGCGGTAATATGGTCGTGAATTTCGGCCCGCAACCTGATGGTGATTTCCGTCATGAAGAAAAAGAGTTGGCTGAGGTTGTTGGACGTTGGATGAAAAAGAATGGTGAGTGTGTTTATGGTTGTGACTATGCAGGCTTAGAAAAACAAGATTGGGGGTACTATACCCGTAATGGAAATGATATCTATATGGTTGTATTTAATCTGCCTTTCTCAAAATGGTTGACAGTGAAGACACCAAAAGAATTAAAGCCGGTAGAGGCTGTTACACTAGATGGGCAGAAGGTGAAAGTGGTGGAAACTACAAATAATGAATATAATGTTAAAGTACCAGAGAAGATAATAGGTGATCCATTCGTCATTAAATTAAAAGTAGAAATAGTAAATGGCTCTGTGGATAAATATAAGGCTGCTTTGACTTAATCATAGAAAGAAAAACTATGAAACATTTTTGGATGTGTGCCTGTCTGTTGTTTTCAACCCTCACAGTCTGGGGACAGACGAATTTCAGGAAATCGGAAATAAAGGAAGTTATGAAGCGTGTGGCCGATTGGCAAATTGCTAATCCGGACAAACGCCATGAGCATGGTGACCTGGACTGGACCAATGCGGCGTTGTACATGGGTATGATAGACTGGGCAGAACTGGCAGAAAAGGAGGATGGTAACCGGGCATATTATGACTGGCTTCTGAAAATCGGAAGACGCAATCATTTTCAGATGGGGAAATGGATGTACCATGCCGATTTTATAGCCGTGGGGCAGCCTTTTATTGATTTGTATCAGAAATATAAGGAACAGAAGATGATTACACCTGTAATGGCACGAGCCAACTGGGTGGTAGAGAATATGCCAATGGCTTCCATGCAGTTGGATTATGGCAAGATGGAAACCTTGACACGCTGGTCATGGTGTGATGCGCTGTTTATGGCGCCTCCTGTGTATGCCAAGCTTTACGGGCAGACTTTAGACAGAAAGTACCTTGATTTTATGAACCGGGAATACAAGGCTACCTACGATTTGCTTTTTGACAAAGAAGAAAATCTCTTTTATCGTGACACTCGCTATATAGGTAAACAGGAAGCAAACGGGAAGAAGGTATTCTGGGGCCGTGGAAACGGATGGGTACTTGGCGGATTGGCTGAAATTCTGAAAGCATTGCCTGCGGATGAGCCTTCCCGGAAATTTTATCAGGAATTATTTGTGACACTGGCTACGAGAGTAGCCGAATTGCAGAGTGCTGACGGTTACTGGCATGCCAGTCTGTTGGATCCGGCATCTTATCCTTCACCGGAAACCAGTGCGACAGGATTCATCGTATATGCACTTGCTTATGGGGTAAACCAGCATTTGCTGGACAGAGATGCTTTTTTGCTGGTTTTGGAAAGGGGCTGGAAAGCTTTGACTGATGCGGTAGAAAAGAATGGGAAGTTGGGATATGTACAGCCTATTGGCGCCGACCCCAGGAAAGTGACTCGCGACATGACGGAAGTGTATGGCGTGGGAGCTTTCCTGATGGCCGGATGTGAATTGTATAAAATGTCAGAAAAATGAAACTACATAAGATTATAGGAGCGTGCCTGTTGTCTGGTCTGTGTGCGACAGGCGCTTTTTCAAGAGAGGTAATCAGCTTTAATGATGGCTGGTTGTTTAAAAAAGGGCCGTTTGCAACAGACGTGATGAAGGCAGCTGCCCAGTGGGAGAGTAAATGGACAGAGGTGACCATCCCTCATACCTGGAATGCGCAGGATATGCAGGTGAAGACAAACTCTTTTTATGAGGGAGCGGCTTATTATCGTAAGACTTATGTGATTCCCGAGACCATGAAGGGGAAGCGTTTGTTCTTGCGCTTTGAAGGTGTGGGGACTTGTACGGAAGTGTATGTCAACGGTTATCTGGTGGGTACACACAAGGGAGGATATTCCGCCTTTGTCTGTGAGATTGGTGAGCAGGTAAAATATGGGGAGAGCAATGAGATTGTAGTGAAGGCTGACAATACAGCTCGTCCGGATGTCATTCCGGTGAACCATAGCCTTTTTGGAGTATACGGAGGTATCTATCGCCCGGTGTCGTTGGTAGTGACAGAGCCTTGTCATATTGCGGTGGAAGATTATGCTTCTCCAGGGGTCTATATTACCCAGAAAAATGTGTCGAAAAGTGCAGCGGAAGTAAATGTGAAGGTGAAACTGGACAACGCTTCCTTGCAACCGGAAACACTGGAACTGGAGAATGCAATCTATGATGCGGAAGGCAAACTGGTGAAGAAGCATGTACGCAGTTTGGAACTGACTCCGCAAGGAATGCAGTCGTATACGGCTTCTTTCCAATTAAAACGTCCGCATTTGTGGCAGGGACGGAAAGATCCTTATTTATATAAGGTAGTATCCCGTCTGAAGCAGGAGGGACGGGTGATTGATGAAGTGGTACAGCCGTTGGGTATCCGTAAATATGAAATTGTGGCCGGGAAAGGCTTCTTCCTGAATGGAGAGAAATATCCTATGTATGGAGTAACTCGCCATCAGGACTGGTGGGGAAAAGGTAGTGCGTTGACAAATCAGGAACATGACGCGGATTTAGCCATGATTATGGATATTGGAGCTACTACCATTCGCCTGGCACATTATCAGCAGGCAGAGTATATGTATGCTAAATGCGATAGTCTGGGACTGATAGTCTGGGCTGAGATTCCTTTTGTAAATCGGGTGACGGGGCAGGAATGGGATAATGCCCATCAGCAGATGAGAGAATTGGTTCGACAGAATTTTAATCACCCTTCCATTTATATTTGGGGAATTCATAATGAGGTGTATCATCCGCATGGTTACACAGCTGCATTGACCCGTTCGTTGCATGATGTATGTAAGACGGATGATCCGGACCGTTATACGGCTGCTGTAAACGGGTATGGACATGCTGAACATCCGGTGAACCAGAATGCAGACGTTCAAGGGATGAACCGCTACTTTGGCTGGTATGAAAGGAAGATACAGGATATCAAACCTTGGGTGGAAGGTTTGGAAAAAAATTACCCCTGGCAGAAACTGATGTTGACAGAGTATGGGGCGGATGCGAACTTGGAGCATCAGACTGAATATCTGGGAGATGCCTTGAATTGGGGAAAACCTTTTTATCCTGAGACTTTCCAGACAAAAGTACATGAGTATCAGTGGAGCGTGATTGCTGAACACCCTTACATTATTGCTTCTTACTTGTGGAATATGTTTGATTTTGCTGTGCCTATGTGGGAGCGTGGAGGAGTTCCTGCACGTAACTTGAAGGGAATGGTAACTTTCGACCGTAAGATTAAGAAGGATTCCTATTATTGGTATAAAGCTAACTGGAGTAAGGAACCTGTACTTTATCTGACACAGCGTCGTAATGTGGACAGAGAAAGAAAAGAAACTTCGGTAACCGTGTATTCTAATATCGGAACTCCGGTGGTATATCTGAACGGGAAACCTTTGGAAGGTATCCGTAAAGGATATACAGAGGTGCACTATGTATTTGATAAAGTGACGCTGGTTCAGGGAAAGAATATATTGAAGGCTGTAGTCAGCTATCAGGGAAAAGAGTACGTAGATGAGATAGAATGGAACTATACTGGTGAAAAGAATAGGGGGACTGTCGTGCATGAGAATAAGAAGGAGCATGCAGGATGGTAATAAAGAACGGGGCTTTTAAGGCCCCGTTCTTTTTAATGCTATTCGGTAATTTCTACCCGGTTTACTTTTTCCAGTAAGAATCGGTTTTGGTTCCAGTGAAAAGGTAGGTAGGCGTTATTTGTTGTAATCTTGTTTTGTTTAAAGATTAGTCCGTCTACAGACTTGGCATATAGAATAGGTGCATCGAATGTGTCAAATTCATTGTCTGTAATCTGGATGGCACCTGGTTTCCCTCCGTGGAAATATTTTACCTGATGCTCCAAATCGGGAATTTCCGGATAAATGGAAATCACGGCGTTGGTAAACTGGAACATATTGGTCAGTGCATTAATGAACCGATTGTGACGGATGATTACTTCCTGGCAGGCACCGGTTTCATACCAGCCGTTGCAGTCACCACACAACAAAATAGCTGTTCCTGAAGTATGGTCAAACAGGTTGTTTTCTACGATTGTTTTTTTAGGTGTGCTGAACAGAGAACCTCTGGCGCGGTTGTTGCGGATGGTATTACCGGCAAAATAAACCTCAGGTGTCCATGTCAGGTTTTCAATCCCGAAATCAGTCTGTTCGGCTAAAGTTTCAGGAAGTGGCTGAGTGAAACGGATGATAAACTCACGGGCACCGTCTGCTGTCGGTTTGTCTGAGGCTGTAATGCGTTCTATACAATTCTTTCCATCCAGCAGTTCCATGGTTCTTGAACGGATGAACTGTACGCTGTCGCCTGGGAATCCCCAGTCAAATCCCCAAGCTTGGTCGTGCATATAGCGGGCTTTGAGAGTATGAGTGTCAATTTGTTGGAGCACTTTCAAGTAGGTTCCGTGCACATTGATGGCATCGTCCATCATACCTTCATACAATCCGTTGACAGAGGTGATTTTTCCTTTACACTGAGAAAAATGGGTTGCATCGGCCTGAGTAGTGAAATAGCGGGAGTCGTTTTCTCCTTTCAAACATACACCAAAACCATCCATCGTGATGTCATCGCATAGCTGGGCTAACAGTCCCATGCCTTGTGCATAGTGTACCTTGACATTCTTTATTGTGGTTCGGGTATTATGTGACAGGAAGATACCGGGAGTCGGACGGTCCCATGAGCGCATGGCGACAATAGTCCCTGCCGGAAGTCGTTTGTCTTTCCATTTAGGGGCATGTATCAAATTCTTTCCTACCAGGGAACAGCCTTTGGTCGGGCAGCTGATATCGCTGGTGTTGTATACAATATGTCGGCTGGCCTTTTCAAAAGCTATACCCGACATCGGGCGAAGTTTCCAACCTTCTCCCTTTGTTTCGAAAACAGAGTCTTTTGTCAGGTGGTACTCTACCCATGGAGCAGGTTGAAAGGTGATTCCTTTTTCTCCTTCATTTTTTATAATTTCCACTTGAGCTATGTGTGGATTGGCAAAATCGATGCTGAAATTTTGCAAGGTACAGTCTGTACTTCTAAGCAGAGATATCGGAATCATTTGTCCATGGAAGATAAACTCTGCTCCGTTTCCTTCTATTGTCAGCGATTTCATATCCTCCAGTGCCAGACCTACTTTTTTAGGATTATCCTGGTCGTGGTTGGAAATGTAGTAAGTGCGTTCTGCAGCTCCTTCAGGATAGAAATGATAGGTTCCGCTTTGAAAGCGTAAGGTTACTGCTTCGCCTTCTTTTACTTCTTTTTTAATTTTTGCAAGTACCTTTTCCATTCGGGCAGACATGTTGCTTTTCTTTCCTGGTTGAATACCGAAATGAGACATGTCATACACGTGTTGTGCGCATAGAGGAAGACATAATGCGGCAAACAATGCCAGGCATTCTAGTTTCATTTTCATAGTTTGTGAATTAAGTGTTTAGAAATGATGATTGATGACAAAGGTAAATGTTTTCTGCTTTTATTGTGAATTTTCGTGGGATAGTTTATTGGCATGGTGGGAAAGATATGAGTGATTTCTGTTATAGTTGATTGACTTTTAGGCTTGATAGAAGAGTGCATAAATAGTGATGGATAATAAATTATTTCACTAATTTCATTTGTAATACATGCTTGAAACAAAATAGAATAGTTAAATATTAAAATGTTTTAGAGTTATTATGGAAGTATTTGATTTTTTTCTATAAATTTGCGAGGATTAAATATAAGTCTATTCTATTAATCTCAATTTTAATATTATGAAAATGAGAAAAACAAACAATGTTAGCCGGCTGATGGTGTTAGCAAGTGCTTTATATTGCGCATCTCTTCCAACATTTGCAACATCCACTGTACCGGAATCAATGGCTTCAGTTGTTCAACAAACAACGAAACTTAAGGGTGTTGTATTAGATGCAAAGACAGGTGAGCCGATTATCGGAGCAAATGTGTTGATTAAAGGTACGGCTGTCGGTACAATTACTGACTTTGATGGAAATTATGAGTTTGAAGGTACGGTAGGTGCCAAACTGGTTATTTCTTTTGTGGGTTACAAATCCATTGAAGTGACAGCGACGGCTCATAACCAGACTATTAAATTGAGTGAAGATTCGGAAGCACTCGATGAAGTAGTAGTTGTGGGTTATGGTATGCAGCGCAAAAGCTCTATCACTGGTTCTATTTCTTCTGTTAAAGCGGATAAATTGAAAGACATTACTACACCGAGTGTAGCTAATATGCTACAGGGTAAAATTGCCGGTGCGGTAGTAGTTCCTACTTCTGGTCGTCCGGGTGACGGAGTGAGCATCCGTGTGCGTGGTATTGGGTCTATCCGTGGTAATGTAGAGCCTTTGTGGGTAATTGATGGGGTTGTGGGAGCTTCTTCTGCCGATTTGAACCCCAATGATATTGAATCTATTTCTATTTTGAAGGACGGTTCGGCTACGGCCCTTTATGGTTCGCGTGGTGCTAACGGTGTTATTCAGGTGACTACCAAACGTGCCACTTCGGGTCCTTCACAGATTGATTTGTCTGTTAAGTTCGGTGTATCTCAGTTGCAGAAAGGTAATTTGGAGATGATGTCTGGTGCTGAATATTACGATTATGTGCGTACGGCTTACGAAAATGCTGGAACACTGGATGCACAGGGATGGTTACAGCCTTATCTGCGTAACCGAAACTTCGATTGGTGGGATTTGGCTACTCAGAATGCTTTGACACAGAATTATAACATCGGCTACCGTTATGGTAATGAAAAGATTAAGGCATATTTGTCGGCCGATTATTATTCTGAAGAAGGTACCATCAAAGGATTCGATTACGATCGTTTCACCATCCGTTCGAATACTGATTATGTGGTTAATGACCGTTTGACTTTGAAATCTAAGATTTCTGCCAGCTACAAGGAAACTAACAATCAGGAATATTCTTTGGCACATACTAGCTATACGCCGTGGGATACTCCTTGGGACTCACAAGGAAACCTGAAGGATGGTACGCAGGGTGTGCCGACAGCTGCAGATGCTCCAACTGCTAACCCGGATGACTACTGGTATTCCGATGGAGGTTCCAACTTCTTATACGATAGAGCCTTGAACTGGGGAAAGACTCGTAGCAACGGTCTTGATTTGGGACTCGGTCTTGATTTCAAGATTATCGACGGATTGACTTTTGAATCAAATAACCGTGTTGGTTTCAGCAATAACTATTCTAATTCCTACGTGGATCCTAACAGCCGTTCGGGTGCGGGTACCAGTGGTTCTTATTACGACGGACAGTCAAATACCCGTTCTATTTACACCAGTCAGTTGCTTCGTTTCCTGAAGACTTTCGGCGAAAAACACGAAATCAATGCTTATCTGGGTTATGATTACGATGAATATCGTTACTGGGATCTTTCGGCTACGGCGTATAAGATTTTCCAGGGAGCCGAGATTATTAATGCTGGTGCAGACGATCCTACCGCCAGTGGTACGAAATCAGAATCGAAGAATGCGGCTATTTATTTGAATGTCAACTATTCGTTCGACAGCAAATATTTGATTCAAGGTATGGTTCGTCGAGACGGTTCTTCTAAGTTCGGTAGTGACAAGCGTTGGGCTACATTCTGGTCTGTCGGTGCCGGATGGAATATGCACAAGGAAAAGTTCCTCAGCCAGGTAGAATGGATTAATGAGTTGAAGCCGCGTGTGTCATACGGTATCAGCGGTAACCAGCCGGGCGGTGCTTACGAGTGGGCTACTATTTTTGGCTATACTTCTCAGTATGCGAACGAAATCGCATTCTTGTCCAACTACCAGGGTAACCCTGACTTGTCTTGGGAGGAAACAGCTAACTTCGATGCTGGTATTGATATTCGTTTATTCGACCGTGTGAGCATCACTCTCGATTACTATTTGAAGAAAGTGAAGAACTTGATTTACCTGCGTCACTTGCCTGCTGTAACAGGCTTCAACCGTCAGACGGCTAACAACGGTAAGATGGAAAACTCTGGTGTGGAATTAACTATTACTCCTGAATTGATTAAGACCAAAGACTGGTACTGGGATATTAGCTTCAACATGGGTTATAACCGCAATGAGGTGACTTATCTGCCCGATGGTGATGACTTGACTATGCAGGCGGTTGCTGTAGGCTATCCATATATGAACTGGTATATGAAAGAATGGGCTGGAGTAGATACCATGACGGGTACACCGCTTTGGTTCAAGGTAGATCCTGATACTGGTGTGAAGACCGTGACAGGTAATTACAATGAAGCAACGAATGTGCTGCTTGATGCTTCGCCTACTCCGAAAGTGACTGGTGGCTTGAGTACTAATCTCAGTTGGAAGGGTTTGTCATTGAACGCTAATTTTACTTTCAGTGCTGGGGCCAAGATTTACAACAGTATGCGTGCCGGTGCTCTTGACCGTGATGCAGAACGTCCTTCTCAGCCAGCTATGAAATTGCCTGATGGATGGAGCCGTTGGGAAAAACCTGGTGACATCGCTACGCATCCTCAGTTGAGAGCCGGAGGTAACAATGGTGCTTCGAACACTTCTACCCGTTACCTGGAAAATGGTGACTATTTTAAACTGAAGACTTTGACCTTGTCGTACAGCCTTCCTAAAAAATGGTTGCATTCGTTGAAGATTTCGGGAGCTAATATCAGTGTGAGCGGAGAAAATCTGTTTACGATTACTAAATTCTCTGGTCAAGATCCTGAAATTCTGTTGTCCTCTTCTTACAATGGTAATGCCAGTGGATTTGGCTATCCTACCGTAAGACGTTTCTCTGTAGGATTGAATGTTAACTTCTAAGTACTGATAAAACAATAAGATAAAATTATGAAACTGAAATATACATTAGGAGCCTTGGTGGCTGCGTTTGCATTGGCAGGCTGCAGCTTGGACGTGAATATGTACGACGGTGTGACGGGTGAGGACGTAACAGCCCGTAACATTGTGGAATTATCGCAAGGCAGTTACAGCATGTTGAAATACGATGGCGGACTGATTGATTATGGATATTATTTCTGGGCTTATGGTGCTGACGACCTTTCATGGGGTGGTACTTCTACTGACGAGAAATTCGATATCTACGACTATAGCCGTAAAATCACCAGTTCAGTTACGGAATATGCTTGGGAGTTGGGTTATCGTACTATCGGTAACTGTAACAGGGTGATTGAGATGGGAGCCGAACTGGGTGCGGACATCACTGACGAGGAAAAAGTCATTGTCGGTGAGAATTACTATCTCCGTGCCTTGTCTTATTTCCTGTTGGTGAACGAATTCGCCCAGCCTTATTCCAATAATCCTACGCAAAATCCGGGGTTGCCATTGAAGCTTACTAGCGATCCGAACGACTTGCCAAAATTCCGTTCTACGGTAGCCGAAATCTATGATCAGGTTGTGAAGGATTTGAAGGATGCCATTACTTATATGACTTTGCCGTCAGGGCTTAGACCGAAAAATAGTTGCTATGCTACCAAAGAAGCAGCTCAGGCATTATTGGCCCGCGTGTATTTGTACATGGAAAATTGGGATGGTGCTTGGGATATGGCTAATGAAGTTATTAATTCTGGTCGTTTTAGCTTGCTTCAGGGCAATGATTATAAAATCTATTCTCAGTTTGCTCCTGAAGATAATTCTGAAACCATTTTTGCTGTACGTCGTACAAAACTGAAAGACGATGGAGGATCTGGAAGAATGGGAGGTCTGTACATTCAGGTAGACAATAATGGCTGGGAGGAAATGTATGCTTCTGCTCCTTACCTGAATTTGCTGGAGTTGTATTTGGATGAACAAGGTTATCCTAAGGATTTGCGTAGTAGCTTCATTACCAAACGTTATGTAGAGGACGGAACGGATACCTCCAAGTATCCTATCACCGGTAATCCGGAACGGAATTATCAGGACTGGACCTTTGTGTATGCAGCTAAGCAGGCAGGTGCTAACGCCAATTATGAATACCGTCAGATTTCTGTCACCAAGCAGAACGACGGAACCTATGCCATGAGTGCGGACGATGCTGCTAATTTCCGGAGTGCAACTATCCAGTCGGAACCTTATAACCTGGGAACTCGCTATTATGTACAGGCTTCGGACGGTACAAAGTATGTAGGCCGTATCGAGCCGCGTGTGTACGATGCCAAAACGCTTCGTCAGAAGGAGGCTATGTTCCTGGTATATGCCATCAATAAATGTTCTTATCAGGAGCAGTATTATCATTTGTGGTCACCCATTATCTCTCGCTTGGCTGAAATGTATCTGATTCGTGCTGAGGCTAATCTGGAGAAAGGTGGAGATACACAGACTACTCTTGATGATGTGAACGTGATTCGTAGCAGAGCCGGTATTCCTGAATGGACACTGGAAAATATCCAGACTGCTGAAAACGGCCAGCCGAAGGATATACATAAGATTATTGAAGAAGAACGTATGCTGGAATTTGCATGGGAAGGTCTCCGTCGATTCGACGTGTTCCGCTGGCGTCATACGCTCGACCGTAAATATCCGGGTGGACATACGTTAAGACAAGGTGACCGCTACCTGGAGATCCCTTATAATTCTCCTTCTGTATGCGAGTACATTCCACAGGCTCAATATGATGCATATCCTTACGATTTAGGACAGAATCCCTAATGAACATAAATAGGAGGATTTAGAAATAGGACTACCTGCCTTTCCCTCAGAGAGGCAGGTAGTATTTGGGAATCATAATTTTTTATACATAACAGAAACTGTAAAATGAAAAAAATATCATATTTTTTGTCGCTTCTCTTACTGGCCTTGTTCTGTGGCTGTAAGGAACAAGAACAACCTTATGTGGGTTACATTATCATTGAACGGGCCGTGCTTGACGCAGCTGAAGGTTCTACTACTACGTTGACGGCCGATACGGATATTCCTTCTGAAATGATTTTTACCATGGAAGACGGAGTGGACTGGTGTACAGTATCAGCGTCAGGTAAAGAGATTACCGTAAAAGCAACTAAGGCCAATCCGGATCCTTCGAATTTCCGTACTGCTACTATTCAGGTGAGATGTGGCTATCGTACAACTTCTTTCACGGTGTTACAGAAGTATGAAGGTCAGACTACATTGCAATATGACTGGACTAAATGGACAGCTACAGGCTCTGACGTAGAAGCGGGCGACGGAGGAGGTTATCCCAGTCTGTTTACCGATGACCGTACCCAATTCTGGCACAGTGCTTATTCCGGTGGAAATGCACCGCTTCCTCATACGCTGGTCATCGATATGCAGGAAGAACTGGAATGTATCAGTTTTGCTATTGGCCGTCGTGCATACGGGGAAAATAATTATCCTACAGTAAAGACCTTGCAATTGTGGGTTAGCACCGACAATGAGAATTTCACTCAAGTGGGTGGATTTACATTTGCTTTGCCATGGCAAGCTCCTGATGGTACAATCGTAACAGGAAACAGTCCGTTAGTTCCAGCTGAAGAGGTTATTTCATTGGCTGAACCTGTGCTAGCCCGTTATGTCAAACTGATCATCACAGAAACCAATAATGATACCGGAGTTTGTCAGGTATCTTACTTTAAAGCATACGGAAAGATTTAACTTCCTGTTTTCAGTTGTCTCCCTGAGGGGAGGGTTGACAGAAGAATATCTCTTTATACAGAAAGGCTATCCTCAGAATGAGGATAGCCTTTCTTGTGTTGTATATCCTCTTGGAAAGAAAAGAAAAATCCCCCGCTTGTCACTTTTCAGAGCAAGCGGGGGATTTCCGAAATATATACGGGGAAGTGTATTATTTCTCGATATCTACCAATTCTACTTCAAAAATCAAAGTAGAGAAAGGTTTGATTTTACCAGCTTCCTGTGCACCGTATCCCAGTTCCTGAGGAATATACAATTCCCATTTAGAACCTACCGGCATCATCTTCAGTGCTTCAGTCCATCCCGGAATTACGCGGTTAACGGCCAATGTAATAGGCTCTTTAGAAGAGTCGAATTCAGTACCGTCAATCATTGTACCTTTGTAGTTTACTTTTACGCGTGAAGTATCAGCAGGCAAAGCTCCTGTACCCTTAGTGATAATTTTGTACTGCAAACCGCTGGCAGTTGTCTGAATACCTTCTTTGCTCTTGTTGTTAGCCAAGAATTCTTCATTCTGTTTCTTGTAGTCTGCATATTTAGCTTCCAATGCTTTTGATTTGATCAGTTCTGCTTTCAGACGTACATAAGCACTTGCAGAGTCTGTAGTTACGATGCTCTGTTTCTTTACAGCTGCGATGAAGCCAGCCAAGAAGTTATCTTTGTTCAGTGACTGAACAGAGTCCTGTCCGAAAATCTGACGGTTGTTATAGTCGAACATGTCACCGCTTACCTGCTGGCCAATCTGCATACCTGCCAAATAAGCTTTCTGCTTAGCGTCAGTTTCCTTGCAACCTTGTTCCAGACCTTTGATGAAGTCTGCTACATATGCTGAATCTACTCCCAGACGACCCTGTACATATTCCATCAATCCCTGAGTGTTTGTAACACCCATCATATAAGACAAAGAGTCTACATCACTTTTCAGGTTTGCTTTCGGTCCCTGTGCTGTACATGATGCCAGGCTGGCTGCAGCGGCAAGCATCATAAAGAATGTACCTTTTTTCATTTGCTTTATTTTTTATAATACTTCAATTAATTCTACTTCGAAAATCAATGTGCTGTGCGGCGGAATCATTTCGCCTGCACCCTGTGCACCGTATGCCAGGTCGGACGGAATATAGAGTTTCCATTTAGCACCTTCTGACATCAGTTGCAGTGCTTCCACCCATCCTTTGATTACCTGGTTCACGCCGAATACAGCCGGTTCACCACGTTTGATAGAACTGTCGAACAATGTGCCGTCAATCAATGTTCCTTCATAATGGCAACGTACACGGTCAGTTGCTTTCGGTTTTTTACCGTTTCCTTCAGTGATTACTTCGTACTGCAATCCACTTGGCAAAGTTACGATATGCGGGTTTTTCTTGTTTTCTTCTAAGAAAGCCTTTCCCTTTTCTATATTTTCTGCGTTTATTTTCTCTTCTAATTCTGTGAAATATTTGTTGACGATTTCACGTGCTTCATTGTGAGAAATTGCAGTTTGGTTTCCTTCCAATACGTCTTTGATAGCCTGTGCAAAGTCATTTACATCAATTGAACGAGCACCCATGCTCAATAGATTTTGGCCAATCCCCAGACCAATGGCGTAGCTAAATTTATCCATAAACAGATTTTGTATTAATAAATGATTAACGGGGAGCAAAGGTATCTTTTTTCTGTGAATGTGAGGAATTTTGATTGATAAAATTTCTTATTTTTGGACGATGAAACTTTTTAATGATAATGTATCTAAAATCAGGAGGATAAGAAGATGAAAAATCTGGTAGTATTGACAGGAGCCGGCATGAGTGCGGAAAGTGGAATCAGTACGTTTCGTGATGCAGGAGGGCTTTGGGACCAGTATCCGGTGGAGCAGGTGGCTACCCCTGAAGGATATGCTGCCAATCCGAAGCTGGTGATTAATTTTTACAATGAACGCAGAAAACAGCTGCTTGAGGTGAAGCCGAACAGAGGACATGAACTTTTAGCAGAGCTGGAGAAATATTTTCATGTGACCGTGATTACCCAGAATGTAGATAATCTGCATGAACGTGCAGGGAGTACGGAAGTGATTCACCTGCATGGAGAACTAACAAAGGTGACTTCCAGCTTTCAGCCCAATAATCCACGTTTTATAAAAGAGCTTAAGCCGGAGGAATATGAGGTGCGGATGGGAGACAAGGCCCCCGACGGTTCGCAGTTCCGTCCTTTTATTGTCTGGTTTGGAGAAGCGGTGCCCATGATTGAAACAGCTATCGACTATGTGGATAAAGCGGATATATTTGTGATAATCGGTACTTCGCTGAATGTATACCCTGCTGCCGGTTTGTTGAACTATGTACATCCTGGGGTACCAGTTTATCTGATAGACCCTAAGGAAGTGCGCATTGCTTCCGGACGCGCGGTACGTGTGATTCAGAAAGGGGCTTCCGAAGGAATGGAAGAATTGAAAAAAATGTTATTGGAAATACGAGATTAAACAAATTCTTTCTATATTTGTTATCATTTTAAACTGAGAATAGATACTAATTATTATTTTAATAAACTGACTGATTATGAAAAAGTACATTTGCACAGTATGTGATTGGGTTTACGATCCGGAAGTAGGGGATTCAGAAGGTGGAATTGCTCCGGGTACAGCTTTTGAAGATATTCCTGAAGACTGGGTTTGCCCGGTTTGCGGAGTTGGAAAAGAAGATTTTCAGGTAGTAGAAGATTAATAAACTTTTCTTGATAAGGACGGCCTTCTAAAAAGTATGCCATATACTTTTAGAAGGCCGTTTTCATATCTTTTATTCTTGTAGAATAATGCCCATTTTTTTCATCAGAAAACAGGCGTTCATGTTTTGAGCCACTCCTTCACGCAATTTATAGGAAAAGGTGAGCTCATTATCTTTTATATCGGCTTCGAAACAGTAATTCCGTATTTCTTCAGGAAACTGTTTGATGAGGCTTCCTAACAGAAGATCGTGTGTGGCTATAATGCCGTTGGCTTTCAGTTGCATAAACTGACGAATCAGGTCAAAAGAGCCTTTCTGTTTGTCCATGGAGTTGGTCCCTTTCAATATCTCATCCAGAATAATAAATAGTTGTTGTCCTTGATTCAGCAGATCGATAATGCGTTTCAACCGCTTCAGTTCAGCGAAGAAGTATGATTCATTGTCGGAAAGTGAATCGGAGGTGCGTAGACTGGTAATGAGTTGGTTAGGGTGAAGCTTGAGCTTTTCGCAGCATACAGGGGCTCCGACGCAGGCCAGCAGGTAATTCACGCCGATAGTTCGCAGGTAAGTGCTTTTCCCGGCCATATTGGCTCCGGTAATAATCAGGAAAAACGGACGTGACGGAATGGTAGCATCGTTTTTCACGCATTGGGAAGCTGGCATAAGGGGATGCCCCATTTGTGTGGCCAGAAAGCAGAAAGGCTTTTCTGTCAGTTCCGGGTAGGTATATTGCGGATGGTTGTAGGCAAAAGTACCTAGTGAACATAAGGCATCCAGTTCACCCACAGTTTCCAGCCATTCGCTGATATACTGTCCGTAGCGTACTTTCCATCGTTCTATGCGGACAATTTCCTGAAGCTGGAAAAAGATGCTTCCTTCCAATAACACATAAAGGAACTGGTTGTTGCGTAAATCAAGTCGGTCGAGTTCTTTGGATAATTGTTGCAGAGCCTGTACAGGTGACTGCCCGTTCAGGTTGAATCGCTCCATCAGTTCCAGCATATCAGCTGACTTCCAGTCTTCTGCTTTTGCCAAGGCGATGAGCCGAGCATATCCGTTCAGGCTTTTCAACTGCTTTCCGTAAGTCTCCTGTATGTAGGTGGCCCGTTTGATAATTCCAAAACTGAGAACCAGGAAGATACCGAATGAAAGTCCTAGACAGGAAAATGAAGTCCATCCGATAAGGGAAGTTATCAACAAGAGGCTGTTAATAACTGGTACTCCCCAGATAAAGGCTTTCACCCATCCGGCGTGCAGGTATTGTGCGGGACTCTGACTCCATGCTTGTATTTTTTCAGCATCGGATGACTGGCCGTGGTGCACCAGTCCTGCTACGCGGAACTGTTCGCGAAACAAGGTATGTTCGCTTATTTCCCGTACCATTTCCTGCCGTTTTTCGATGGAAGTTTTTTTGTGCAGATGGTTTTGCAGCCATTTTGCCAGACGGTCTTTTCCGAAAAAAGTACAAGTACGGTTGATTGACTGGAACAGGGAGCGTCGCCCGAATATATCCAGGTCGAATGAATAGGGATGCTCCGGATTGACGTATTCTTTCCCGTCCTCAAAAGAACTGTAATCACCGGAAAGGGCTTGCAGCTCTTCTTGTATGATACGTGCCTGTGTTTCCAGCCATTCTTTGCGGATAAAAAAGTGGTTGTGTATTTTTACCAAAATAAAGAGCGGAAGGAAGGTAAGACAGATACAGATAATTAGCAGAGGGGTTTGACTAAAGAAAAAGTAGATTCCTGCTACTCCTGCTACGAATAAGGCAAGGCGTAACATACTGATGCGGAAGATTTGCTTCTTTACCTGTTGTAATTGTCCTTTGGTAAGGGACAGTCTTTCGGTGTAGTGGTTTTCTGGATTCATGTTATTGTGTTTGTGTTAGTTGCGCAAAGGAACGAAAAACTCCAGATACATGACCGAAAAAACTGTTAAAAGAAGAAATCCATTTGTATAATTCATGAATAAATCCCTTCTTTGCAATGAAATCAAGAATATTTCTTATTAAAGTGTGCGCGGTAACGCGTTTTCTTTTTCAATAAATGCGTGTTCGCACACACGTGCCTTTGTGAAGTGCTATGCAGAAAAACAAAAACATACGTCTTACCGACATTGCCCGCATGGCAAATGTATCGGTCGGTACCGTCGACAGAGTGATTCATAACCGTGGACGCGTATCGGAAGAAAATATCCGGCGAGTGAAGGAAATCATGGAGCAGGTGGGGTATAAACCTAACCTGATAGCACGTTCACTGGCAGTGAAAAAGCCGTGCCATCTGGTGGCGCTGATTCCGGATTTCCGTCCGGGAGATTACTGGAGTGCGATGGAATATGGCATTCGTCGGGCAGAAGAGGAGTGGGAAAGCTATGGAGTGAAGGTTTCTGTGCTGACTTTTGACCAGTATAGTAAAGCCAGTTTTGACCAGGCTGTTTCCCGTTTGCAGGAGATGCCCGAAACGGTGGACGGAGTAATTGTCGGTACGCTTTTCAAGGAGGCTGTCATCCAGCTTTCCGAATATCTGGATGCGGGTGAGATTCCTTATGTGTATGTCGACTCGGATATAGAAGAGCAGGGCCGTCTGGCTTATTATGGCACGGATTCTGTGGCCGGGGGAGAGATTGGAGCCCGTATGCTATTGGCTTCCATGGCCTTTCAGGGAGATATTCTGGTCGCTCATATTCAGCACGATAAAGGCAGTATGTCCACGCAAGGGCAGAAACGCTATTCCGGCTTCCTGCAATACCTGAAACAACAGGGCTATGAGGTGAATCTGGTGGAGGTAGAATTATGGATAGGCGATGAGGATCACAACGAGCAGGTGCTGGATGAGACTTTACGAAATCATCCGGGCATTCGTGGAGCGGTTACATTCAACTCTTCCTGCTACATTTTGGGGGATTATCTGGAAAAGCGGCAGAAGCACGAAATTCGGCTGGTAGGCTATGATTTGATTGACCCGAATGTGCGGTTACTGAACGAAGGGTATGTGCAAGCACTGATTGCACAGCGTCCGGAATTGCAAGGCTATAACGGAGTGAAGGCATTGAGCAGACTGTTGCTGTTCGATGAAAGACCGCAGGTGGTAAATCTGTTGCCGATAGATATTTTGTTGAAAGAGAATTATCAATATTATAATAAAGTATCCAATTTATTGCTAATCTGATTATTATGGCAAACGAATTATTTAACGTGGCCGGCAAAGTAGTTGTTATGACTGGGGGAGCCGGTGTGTTGGGAAAAGGTATTTCCAAGTATTTGGCTGCACAAGGTGCAAAAATGGTCGTACTCGACCGTAGTGAAGAAGCTGGTAAAGCACTGGTAGATGAAATTGTAGCTCAGGGACATGAAGCTACCTTCCTCTATACGGACGTAATGAACAAGGAAGTGCTGGAACAGAATAAGAAAGATATTCTGGAAAAGTACGGACGCATTGACGTTTTGCTGAATGCTGCTGGTGGAAATATGGCGGGTGCAACTATTGCACCGGACAAGACTTTCTTCGACTTGCAGGTAGATGCTTTCAAGAAAGTAGTCGATTTGAACCTTTTCGGAACAGTACTGCCTACGATGGTCTTTGCCGATGTAATGGTGAAACAGAAAAAAGGTTCTATCGTAAACTTCTGCTCTGAATCAGCTTTACGTCCGTTGACGCGTGTGGTAGGTTACGGTGCAGCAAAGGCAGCTATTGCCAACTTTACAAAATACATGGCCGGCGAACTGGCTATCAAGTTTGGCGACGGCCTGCGCGTGAACGCCATCGCTCCGGGCTTCTTCCTGACTGAACAGAACCGCACGTTGCTGACTAATCCGGACGGCTCACTGACTGACCGTTCCAGAACGATTCTGGCTCACACTCCGTTCGGACGTTTCGGTGAACCGGAAGATTTGTATGGTACCATTCACTACCTGATCAGTGATGCTTCTAACTTTGTGACAGGTACGGTAGCTGTCATCGATGGTGGATTTGATGCCTTCTCTATTTAATTGAAGTATGAACCTTTAAAAAGAAACGTTATGTATTTATGTGAACAAACCTGGCGCTGGTACGGCCCGAACGATCCGGTGTCTTTGTGGGACATTAAGCAGGCAGGTGCTACGGGTATCGTCAATGCGCTGCACCATATTCCGAACGGCGAAGTCTGGACGGTAGAAGAAATCATGAAACGCAAGCAGATGATTGAAGAAGTCGGCTTGACATGGAGCGTGGTAGAGAGTGTGCCGGTGCATGAACATATCAAGACGCAGACCGGCGATTTCATGAAGTATATCGAGAATTATAAGGAAAGTCTGCGTAATCTGGCTAAATGCGGCATTTACATTGTGACTTACAACTTTATGCCGGTACTCGACTGGACGCGTACGGACTTGGCTTATACCATGCCCGACGGTTCCAAAGCTCTGCGCTTTGAACGTGCGGCGTTTGTGGCTTTCGACTTGTTTATCCTGAAACGTCCGGGAGCTGAAAAGGAGTACTCTGAAGAAGAAAAGGCCAAGGCAAAGGCACGTTACGAGCAGATGGACGAAGAAGAAATTCATCGCCTGACCCGTAACATGATTGCCGGATTGCCGGGTTCGGAAGAAAGCTTTACATTGGAACAGTTCCAGCATGAACTGGACCGTTACAAGGATATTGACGCAGAGCAGTTGCGTGCCAACCTGATTTTCTTCCTGAAAGAAATCTGCCCGGTAGCCGATGAAGTGGGTGTCAAACTGGTGATTCATCCGGACGATCCGCCTCAGTCAATTTTGGGCTTGCCGCGTATCATGAGTACGGAAGAAGATTTCCGCAAGCTGGTGGAAGCCGTACCTAATGAATCCAACGGTTTGTGTCTTTGCACTGGTTCACTGGGTGTCAGTGCTAAGAACGACTTGGCTGGTATGATGGAACGCTGGGGCGACCGTATCAACTTCGTACACCTGCGCAGCACACAGCGCGATGCAGAAGGCAACTTCCATGAAGCGAATCACCTGGAGGGTGACGTAGACATGTATCATGTAATGAAGAACTTCCTGCTTATGCAGCAGCGCCGCAAGGTGTCTATTCCGATGCGTCCGGACCACGGTCATCAGATGATTGACGACTTGAAGAAGAAGACCAATCCAGGCTATTCCTGTCTGGGCCGTCTGAGAGGGTTGGCTGAGCTGAGAGGACTAGAAATGGGTATTGCCAAGTCTATGGAAGAGCAAAATTAAGGAAGTGTATAGTGCATATTCGATAAGCTGAAATTGTCGAAGTGAAGGAATGGTTCATGAAGGAAGTTTTTCTGTTCATGGACCATTTTATTTTGTGTCTTTTATTCGTATTTTTATCGCCGGAAATAACAATTTATAGCATCATGAAAAGATTTTGTTTATTCTGTCTGTGTCTGCTTTGTCTCTCTGTGTGGGGAGCATCGGCTCAGGTAGTAGAAAAGGTACTTGATATTTTCGGAGCAGACAGTTTGTCCAATTCAAAAGTGGCTGTAACGGCAGATTCAGATTCGGTTCACTTGTCGACCGTGAAAAAGGAACTGGCGGCTGCCCGGTTGAATGAAGCCAATCTCCGGATGGAGATTGAACAGATGAAACTGGCTGCATATACGGCCGATTCGGTGAAACTGGCCAGTCAGAGACGGCGTATTGACTCCTTGCGTCATGAAACACGGGGTGTTCCGGTTGTGGTAGATGGGGATACGCTGTTTTATTTTTATGCCAAGCGAGGAGGACATACTCCCCAGCAGCGTGCAGAGAACGTGGCGAATGACATTACGGCCTTGGGCAAACGCTTTAACCTGAAGCCCGATTCTGTATACATTGAGACCAGTGACATCGTGACGGATGTGATGTATGATAATAAAGTTCTTGTTTCCTTTACAGACCAGGACGGCTTATGGGAAAGCTGTACACGCGACCAGCTGGCTGCGAAGAATCGGTTGGTCATTATCGAAAAATTGAAAGTGATGAAGGAGGAACACGGACTGATGCAGTTATTCAAGCGGATTGGTTATTTCGTGCTGGTGATTGTGGGGCAGTTCCTTCTGTTCTGGGGAACCAACTGGCTGTTCCGTAAGTTGAAGCTGCGTATTATGCGACTGGAAAAGACGCGGCTGAAACCCTTCTCCATTCAGGGGTATGAGCTGCTGGACACCAGGAAGCAGGTGAAACTGCTGATATTCCTGGCCAATCTGGTACGTTATGCGTTTATGTTCCTGCAGTTGCTGCTTACGGTTCCGCTGCTGTTCTCTATTTTCCCGCAGACTAAGAACCTGGCCTACCGGCTGCTTTCCTACATCTGGAATCCGGTGAAGAGCATTCTTACCGGAATACTCGACTACCTTCCGAACCTGTTCACTATCTTCGTGATTTACATGGCCATCAAATATCTGGTACGCTTCTTCCGTTACCTGGCCGAAGAAGTGCAGTCCGAACGGTTGAAATTGAGCGGATTCTATCCCGACTGGGCGATGCCTACCTATCATATTGTCCGTTTCTTGCTCTATGCGTTTATGATAGCCATGATTTATCCGTATCTGCCGGGTTCCAATTCCGGTGTGTTCCAGGGAATATCCGTATTTGTCGGTTTGATTGTATCGCTTGGTTCAAGTACGGTGATTGGCAATATCATTGCCGGACTGGTGATTACTTACATGCGTCCTTTCAAGATTGGCGACCGTATTAAGCTGAATGATACGATGGGAAATGTGGTAGAGAAAACTCCGCTGGTCACACGTATCCGTACCCCAAAAAATGAGGTGGTGACCATTCCTAATTCATTTGTCATGTCTTCGCATACGGTGAACTTCAGCCAGTCGGCTCGGGAATATGGACTGATTATCCATTCGGAGGTAAGCATCGGTTATGACGTGCCGTGGCGGGTGGTCAACAAACTTCTGATTGAAGCTGCCTTGAATACTCCCGGAGTGGTGGACGATCCGCGTCCGTTTGTACTTTCCACCTCGCTCAGCGACTGGTATCCGGTGTATCAGGTGAATGCGTATATCAAGGATGCAGACCGTCTGGCCGATATTTATTCGGCATTGCATCAGAACATTCAGGATCGCTTCAACGAAGAGGGCGTGGAAATTATGTCGCCGCATTACATGGCTGTACGCGATGGAAATGCATCTACCATACCTCCAAAGGAAGGTGCAGACAAGGAAGGATAATAATTTTGCATACATTTTCTATTTTACGATAAGGGCTGGAGTTTGGAGATAAACTTCAGCCCGTTTTTTATGTTTTCCAAGGCGAAAACGTAGGTCTCTGGGGGCGGAACCGTATGTTTCCGCCTGCGGAAACGTAAGGCTCCGGCGTGGGAAACATAGAAAGTGGGAATAGACTGTGATCTCTTTTCTGAGGCGTTTCTCTCTTGATGGAAAGCTATTCGTGTGATAAGAGACGATGGTAACGTAAGGGGATAAAAAGAACGCCCCGGCTTTGGAAACCGAGGCGTTACAGTGAGTCAGATATGTTATGCTGATTTATTCGTGTGCGATATAGCCTTTCACCGGAGTCATGATGAACGTAAATTCATAATCTCCGTAAGGAAGCATGTACTTGTCTTCCGGCAGGGCACCCCAGCTGTTGACACAACCTAAGCCCATCTGTGCCTTGTCAATCAACAGGTTGGTCAGGTCGGCTTCTTCTACTTCGAACGAGTGGCTCTGTTTCTTTTCAGTACCGTCGTCCAGTGAAGCGATGGTGTAGTGGAGAGCAGAAGCAGAGAACGGTGCTTCAGCTACGAACATCAGTCCGTTTCCAGCCATGTTTACCTGTTTCCACCAGCGGATGTCAGTCTTGTTGCCGTTTTCCTGCGGACGGATGTACGGATAGAACTGGTCGCTTACATTCTGGTTGTAGATTCCCAGGTCAGTGCAATGGTTACGGTCGCTGTAGTTTTCTATCGGACCGCGTCCGTAGTAAGAAATCTTTTCAAATGACTTCGGCATTACCATCTGCATACCGAAACGGAACATCGGTGATACCTTGGCATTCTTGTCGGCTACCATTTTCTGTGTCACTTTCACTGCTCCCTGGTTGTTGATCTGGTAAGTGAGATACAACTTGGCAGATACTTCCTTGAGGTCGTAAGTAGAGTTTACGATGGCCTGTCCGTTTTCTACCTTGTAGTTGAAGTCTGTCAGTTTGATGCCCGGGTTCTTCCATGCAGCATATTTGTTCTGCAGACCAGCACCGAAGTCGTTGTCGGTCGGGGCACGCCAGAAGTTCGGTGTCAGTGCTTCGCCTTCTTTCAACATGCTTACTCCGTTTACATCGTATCTGTCAAGATAACCGTTGCGTTTGCTGAATTCCAGATAGAATCCGTCGCCTTCTACAGTGATGTAGTCCGGATAGTTCGGGTTGATTTGCGGTTCAACTACCTGCTGGTTAGTTTCAACTACGTTCTTCAGTTCCATAGCCGGTGCTTTGTATGGATTCAGCACAAGCTGGTCTTTAGCTACTACAAAACCGGCCGGGATCAAACCTTCACGGTTCTTCTGGATGTATTTCACGTTGAGCAGCCATTCACCACACTGGCAAGTCTTGCCCAGATCAAGTTTCAGGCTGGCAGTCTGATGAGGTGCCACGTTCAGGTTTTCAATGCGTCCGCTACGGATAGCCTTACCATCTTTCAGTACTTCCCATTCCAGTGCGTATGCAGACAGGTCACGGAAGAAGTTTTCGTTGTATACCTTGATTTCTCCCTTTGCCAAATCGCCCGGAGTAGTCCAGATGTTCTGGTAGAAGTACTGTACTTCGTATGCATGCGGATTCGGTTTACGGTCAGGGCTGATAAGTCCGTTGTTACAGAAGTTCTTGTCGCCAGAATCATCCATACGGTTGAAGTCGCCGGCATAAGCATAAATCATCTTGCCGTTCTTTCCTGTCCAGCGGATAGACTGGTCTACGAAGTCCCAGATGAATCCACCCTGATATTTCGGATACTTGCGAATCAGGTCCCAGTATTCCTTGAATCCACCTTGTGAATTACCCATGGCGTGTGCATATTCACACTGAATCAGCGGTTTCTGGTATTTATCGTCCTTGCTGTATTCTTCGCACCATTTGTAGTTGGCATACATCGGGCAGTAGATATCAGTCTTTCCTTCGATGCGGGCCTGTTCGTATTGTACGGCACGGCTGGGGTCTTCTGCCTTGATCCAGTCGTAAGCAGCTTCGAAGTTCGGACCGTATCCGGCCTCGTTACCCAATGACCAGAAGATGATGCTCGGATGGTTGAAACCACGCTGTACGTTGCGCTGGTTGCGTTCCATGTGTGCCTTTTTATAAGTCGGTTCCTTGGCCAGTGTCTTGTCGCCGTATCCCATTCCGTGAGATTCGATGTTGGCTTCAGCCACTACATAAATACCGTATTTGTCGCAGAGTTCGTACCAGAAGTTGTCGTCCGGATAGTGACAGGTTCTTACGGCGTTGATGTTGAACTGCTTCATAATCTGAATGTCCTGAATCATGCGGTCGCGTGAAACTACGTATCCACCGTCCGGGTCCAGTTCATGACGGTCGGCACCTTTGAAAAGTACAGGCTGGCCGTTGACCAGAATCTGTGCGTTTTTGAGTTCAATCTTGCGGAAACCTACTTTCACAGGTACAACTTCGCTAGCCTGGCTACCGTCTTTCAGTGTAGCACGCAGTGTGTATAAGTAAGGAGTTTCTGCGCTCCATTTTTTCGGATTTTCTACCTGAAGTGTAGTAGAAACATTGCCTGAACCTTTTACTTCGGTAGAAGCTACGGTCTGGTTTTGGGCATCCAGCAGTTCCAGGCTGACATTGCCGCTTCCTTTCAGGTTCAGGTTGATGGCCAGTGAACCGTTCTTGTATTCGCTGTCCAGGTCGGGAGTCACGCGGATGTCATCGATACGTTTTTTGTTGCGGGTATAAAGATAGCAGTCGCGTGCTACTCCGGTATAGCGGAAGAAGTCCTGGTCTTCCAGGTATGAACCGTCACACCAGCGGAACACCTGGAAAGCAATCAGGTTTTTCTGTCCCGGTTTCAGGTACGGAGTCAGGTTGAATTCAGCTTCCAGCTTGCTGTCTTCGCTGTAGCCAACGAACTTACCGTTTACCCACAGGTACATGTTTGAGCTGACTGCACCAAAATGAGCGATGATGTCTTTGCCTTTCCAGTCGGCCGGAACCATAATTTCACGACGGTAAGAACCTACGTGGTTTTCTTCAGTCGGTACGTAAGGAGGATTGTTCTCGAAACGGCTGCGCCATCCGTAGCCTACGTTGATGTAGATAGGGTCGCCGTATCCGTGAGTTTCCCATACTCCCGGCACCTGAAGGTTGTCCCAACCTTTATCGTTGAAGCCGGTTTTCCAGAAATCCGTGGGGCGTGCATCTGCATTCCGCACCCAGAAGAATTTCCAGGTTCCATTCAGGCTCATAAAGTTCTTGGAGTCTTCCTTGACTGCTTTGGCAGCCATTTCTGCATTTTCGTACGCAAAGAAGTTTGCGTGCATCGGTGCCCGGTTGATGGCATTTATTTCCGGGTCTTGCCATTCTTTAAATGTCTGTGCATTGCCCGAAAGCACACAGGCACCTAAGAGTCCTAACACTAATTGTTTTTTCATGGATTAATGATTATAATAAAAAATGATAACTATGTGTCTTTATTCACTCACCCACGCGGGGTTATGAGGGTGTGTCACCCTCGGGTTGTAATACATCTCCGTAGAATCGGGGATGCGGATCTGGTATTCTTTTCCACCGTGGTTAGGAAGAGAACTTCCTCTGAGCCAGGGGTTCATACTTTTCAGTAAGCTGAAATTGATGCCCTGACCTTTGGCAAATCGTGCCAGATCGTCGATGTCTTCTGTCACTTTTATGGTGCGATAAGGAATAGGCGGATACAGGTCGCTGGCTCTCAGGTGAAAACCGAAACGGGCTGGGTCAGTAAGCAGAAGCTTGACTGCCAGTATACGGTATACGTAACGGGAAGTTTCCTCCACTAAATAAAGGTCGAGTGCATTGTCTGTATATTGTTTCTCCTGTTGCTGGCTGATTCTTCCTTGTCCGGCATTGTAGGAAGCTGCTACTGTTTCCCAGTTGCCGAATTTGCGGTAAGCTTGTTTCAGGTACTTGCAGGCAGCCACGGTAGATTTCTCTACATGATAGCGTTCGTCTACATGATGATTGACTTCCAGACCGAATTCACGGGCGGTACCACTCATGAACTGCCATAATCCGGCGGCTCCCGCTCCCGACCGTGCCAGTGGGTTTACGTTGCTTTCGATAACCATCAGGTACTTGAAGTCATCGGGTACGCCTTGTTCCTTTAAGATTGATTCAATGATGGGGAAATAGCGGTTGGCTCTTTTGATGATTTGCAGGGAAGTGCTGTGCATGTAAGTAAATGCCATCAGTTCCCGGTCCATCCGTTCGCGTCGGTCATAGCGCGTCAGGTCTATTTCCGTGCCGCAAAAATTGATACTTTTAGGGACTTCGATACAGCTGTAAGCAGGGGAAGAAGACGGGGTTGTTTCGGTCTGCGCAGTGCAGGAGGTGGAAAACCCGGGTAGCAAGAAACCGGTTACAAATAGAGCGGTTGTTAATGATAAGGTATATAAGCGTTTTGTCAATTTCATATTCAAGGTCTTCTTGTAACTGTCGGTTTCTTGTGAATCTGTGGCAAAAATAAGGACTTATTCATATAAGATAGGAGCACAAATTAGGCAAAAGTCAAGTAAAAATCGTTCAAAATAGCTTTGAATTTACTTAATTCCCCGTTTGGTTATGTGCATGCCTTTTCCGTTCTGAGCCTTTAAGGCACAAAAAATCAACAGCTTTTTGTTTAAAAATCGCTCTA
This sequence comes from Phocaeicola plebeius DSM 17135, assembly GCF_000187895.1. Taxonomy (GTDB): domain Bacteria; phylum Bacteroidota; class Bacteroidia; order Bacteroidales; family Bacteroidaceae; genus Phocaeicola; species Phocaeicola plebeius. Next base: position 561,620 of record NZ_DS990134.1, read on the forward strand.
AAATACGAAATAAACTTTTGGGAAACGCTACCTTTTTAATTTATTTCACAAAATCACATTCCGCTCAAAGATTATTCTTCCATGCGAAAACTTTTCAGGATAGTTTCAGGTGTTTTATCATTTTCCTGACGGTATACAATGGATATATAGAAGCCGCAGCTTCCGTCTTTTGCCAGCAGGTAACTGTAGACGCATTTCTCTTCTTCACAGTTTCCTTTGAGCTGCACGCCATGGAACTGGGGCAGCTCAAAAGGTTGTACGCTGCTTTGCGATGTCACTTCATCGTCTGTGGCAATAGCCTTTAATTCCTGTCCTAATTCTTCTTTTTTCAGACCTTCTCCTTCCAGTAGTTGGATAGTGAGGTAATAGGTATCGTTCCCGGCAATGTATCCTTCGGAAGAATCATCTTCTACTACTAAGTCGGCTGGAGCCTGGAAAGAAACTCCATACGAACTCCATGTGGTGGTTTTCAGGTTTTGTGCAAACGCGGGAAGGACTACTGAAAAAAATGCAATCAGGGTTAAGAATAAATGTTTCATACTTTTCGTTCGGCTACTACTTTTCGTGCATATATTTCTTCTTCCTTATTAACCAGCACGCATACGGAACCTCCTCCATAGGAAGAAGTTACGGCAGACAATGGCGTTTCATCTTTTAGCATGGCATCCACACCGGCAGACTTTAATAAGCCCTTTATCAATTCAGCTTCCCAGAGATCTCCTCTGAAAACTTCAGTCAATGAATCGTAATTTTTCGCTTCCATAGTCACATGTTTTAAGGGTTAATAAATCAGAAGTTTTCTCTCTCTCTTATTTATTTCAAAGATAAGAAACTTTCGGGAATAAATATTCAGTTTGGGGATATATTTCTTATGAAATGGCAGATTATTTTGGCGTTTGTGCTTTGAAACTTTGTGTGAAATTGTATTTTTGCGATAATTTGCAATCTGAATAAAACAATTATGAATCTGAATGAAACTTTTAAGGCGGTTCGGGCTGCATCTCGTAAGTTGGCGATGCTGGATGCGCAGACCATCAATACGGTGTTATGTGCCGTGGCCGATAAGATAGAAGAAAAAACGGATGTACTGCTGAAAGCCAATCAGGAGGACTTGCAGCGAATGGAGACGTTCAATCCGAAATATGACCGCTTGAAACTGACGCCGGAACGGCTGGAAGGAATAGCTGCCGATATGCGCCAGGTGGCTTCGTTGCCTTCACCGTTAGGAGTTGTGAGAGAAGCTTATACGGTGCCCAGCGGACTTCGTTTACAGAAGGTGAGCGTGCCGTTTGGGGTGATAGGAGTAATTTATGAGGCGCGTCCGAATGTCAGTTTTGATGTGTTTGCCTTGTGCCTGAAGAGTGGAAATGCGTCTATTCTGAAGGGTGGAAGTGATGCCGATGCCTCCAACCGTGCCATTGTGCAGCTGATTCATGAGGTATTGGATGAGTTTGGTATCGATTCGCACGTTGTGGAACTGTTGCCTTCTACCCGTGAGGCGACAGAAGCGCTTCTGCATGCAGAAGGTTGGGTAGATTTAATCATTCCTCGTGGCAGTAGCAACCTGATTCAATATGTACGTCATGAAGCGACCGTACCAGTCATTGAAACAGGAGCCGGAATCTGTCATACGTATTTCGACAAGGCGGGTGATTTAACCAAAGGAGCCGCCATTGTCAATAATGCCAAGACGCGCAGGGTAAGTGTCTGCAATGCCATGGACTGTCTGCTGTTGCATCAGGCACGTTTGGCCGATTTGCCGGTATTGTGTGCTCCCTTGATGAAGAGTAGAGTAATTCTTTATGCAGATGAACCGGCTTATCAGGCTTTGGAAGGAAACTATCCGGCAGAATTGTTGCAGCCTGCTACTTTGGAAAGTTACGGCACCGAGTTCTTAGACTATAAGATGGCCATCAAAACGGTGGATGATGTAGCAGATGCTGTAACGCATATTTATACATACGGTTCCGGACATAGTGAGTGCATCGTGACAGAGGATAAAGAAGCGGCTGCTTTCTTTACTCGGGCAGTGGATGCGGCCTGTGTCTATGTCAATGCGCCGACTTCGTTTACCGATGGGGCTCAGTTTGGTTTGGGAGCAGAAATAGGTATCAGTACCCAGAAACTGCATGCCCGTGGTCCGATGGGATTAAGGGAGATGACTACTTACAAGTGGATTGTGGAAGGTGACGGACAGGTTCGAAAAAAATGAATAAAATAAGCGGTGTGTTGTATTTTTATAGTATATTTGCGAGGAAAAATAAATTAATATACAATTTTGCGTATGAGAACTTATACCAATGTATTCGATTTGGGCGATTTAAAAACCGCCTTGGCAGAAGCGTTTGAAATCAAGAACGACCGTTATAAATATGAAGCGTTGGGCAAGCATAAGACTTGTCTGCTTATTTTCTTTAACAATAGTTTGCGTACGCGTCTGAGCACGCAGAAGGCTGCCCGTAATTTGGGTATGGATGTCATCGTGCTGGATGTGAATCAGGGTGCCTGGAAACTGGAAACTGAGCGTGGCGTGATTATGGATGGTGACAAGAGTGAGCATCTGCTGGAGGCTATTCCGGTAATGGCTTCTTATTGTGATGTGATTGGTGTACGCTCTTTCGCGCGATTTGAAAGTCGGGAAGATGATTATACAGAGAAGATTCTGAATCAGTTTATTCAGTATTCCGGTAAACCGGTTTTCTCTATGGAGGCGGCTACAGGACATCCTTTGCAGGCATTTGCTGATTTGATTACGATTGAAGAATACAAGCGTACCGAACGTCCGAAAGTGGTTTTGACGTGGGCACCTCATCCGCGTGCACTTCCGCAGGCAGTACCCAACTCGTTTGCTGATTTCATGAATGAGGCAGATGTGGACTTTGTGATTACTCATCCGCAGGGTTATGAACTCGATCCGAAATTCGTGCGTGGAGCAAAGGTTGAGTATGATCAGAAGAAAGCTTTTGAAGGTGCAGACTTTATTTATGCGAAAAACTGGGCTTGTCCGGGTGTGACTTGTCCGGAAGATTATGGAAAGATCCTGAGCAAGGACATGAGCTGGACAGTAGATACCGAACACATGTCGTGGACCAACAATGCGTTCTTTATGCACTGCCTGCCGGTACGTCGTAACATGATTGTAACGGATGATGTGATTGAAGCTCCGACTTCACTGGTGATTCCAGAAGCAGCCAACCGTGAGATTTCTGCTACGGTGGTATTGAAACGTATGCTGCAAAGTCTGTAATCAGATAGAGTTTACATAAAAATGCCGTGATATAGAGAGCAGGACTCTTTTATATCACGGTATTCTTGTTGTAAATAAGAAGGTTATTGTTCGATTTCTTTACCCAATTCTTTCCAGTTGTCGAAACCTTTGTCCAGGTTGTACACCTTAAATCCTTTTTTGACCAGTATCTTTGCGGCATTCCGGCTTCGGCGACCGCTTTTGCAATATACAGCAATGGTTTGTTCCGGGTTCAGCAACTCATCCGCATTGGCTGAGAAACTTTCATCCAGTACGTTGATGTTGAGGCTTCTGGGAATATGTCCTTCGCTGTATTCAGCTACGGTTCTTACGTCTACAATCTGTATCTGTTCATTTCCGATAAAGCCTTCGAATTCATCGGCAGATACGTTCTTGAAGTCGTCGTTTGATTTCCCTTTGCATGCCATCATGGCTACGGCAAACATGCATATAAAGAACATGAAGTAAATAGTCTTGATCATAAATGTAGTTTTAGTAAGTAAATTCATAGCTTACAAAGCCTTTTTCGTAGGTGTTGATGCGAAGCACAACTTTGTCGCCCTGAGTCAGTTGTCCTTCGTAGGCCCACAGAGGAATGGAAAGATAACTCTTGCGGGTGAATGCCTCATAATCTCCGTTTTGGTTGTGGTAGAGTGTCAGATGGAGTGTCCGGCTTCCGTCGCCGTTATCTGAGATACCTTCGTCGATGAAGTGAAAAATATGGCTTTTTTCTTTAGCCATAGGCAACAGAATCAGGTTGATATAGTTCCCTGATTTCCATACACTCTGAATATCCAACGGGTCAGTCTTGGCGGTCGCTTCCGGCAGTTTGTCCACTGTGACCGGTTTCACGGCAATAATAAGCTGGCAGGAATAGAGCAGGGCAGTCGCTTGTCCCTTATCTGCTGATTCTTTTGGCTCATAGATGGACACACTCCTGTAGATAGAGTCAGGAGTCAGGCCGTCCAGGCCTTCCCGATTGAGAATCTCCAGGCTCTCTCCTTTGTCTGTAATCAGTTTTTGTAGTGTACCGTTTTCATCTGTGGCCGCATCAATAAAAGTTGTGATTACATTGGGATAGACATATTCATCTTCTTTGCATGCCCCTAAAAGGAGTATGCAAAGAAGACTGTATAAGATGACGCCAAATTTTTTCATTGTGCGATGGCCTTCAAGTGATTGATAGCCGGATTGGCGTACATGGTCAGGATTCGCTGGCGCAGGAAGCCTTCGTCCTTATTCGGAAGCTGAATCAGGTCCAGCTTCTTTTGCAGGTAAGCTTCAAAGCGCTTCTTTTCTTCCGGAGTATATTTCTCGGCAAATGTTTCTGTGCCATTCAGTAGGTCGCAAGCCACATAATTACCCGGATAAAGTCGGTAGTTACGGTGGATATGCTTGTCAATCAGTGTAGAAACCTGAGTGAAAACTTCCGTTTTAGGCAAGCCTCTGAGCGCTTCCAGTTCTTCGTTGATGCAAGGTCCAGTCTGGAAGTGTACACGTCCCTTGTAACCGAAGATACCTGTTTGCATATTGGTCAGGTCGTCTGCCTGGCTCTTCTTGAATGTTTCCGAGTCTCTCTTCTGCTGCATCTCTTTGGCTTTCAGGAAATCACACGGATCGTATTCGTACGATAAGGCTACTGGTACGATGTGCAGTTCCTTCAGTCGGTCGATGATGTCGCCTTCCCCTCCCATGGCCAGCATTTTCAGTACGCTGTCCTGTGTGCGGTCGTTGGAGTCTTTCGCACGGCCTTCACGTTGTGCTATCCACACATTCTCCTGCTTTTGTGTTACGGCAAAGTGAATGTATCGTGACATGCGTGCAGATGATTCCAGCATTTGTCGCATGCTCAGAGCACGCTGTACGATGAACGACTTGTTCACTCGCACCAGTTTCTTTATCCACGGATAAATAAGCAGGTTATCTCCGATGGCGATTTCTACGGTGGTAGGGAAACCGTTGTCCAGCAAGCCTACTGAAAGAAATCCCGGGTCGAGTACAATGTCACGGTGATTGGAAATAAACGTATAGCTCTGGTTCTTGTCAGGAAGCGAAGAAGCATCCATGTCGAAACCGTCACTATGCTGTTGCATGATATCGTGCAACAGCTTGTGGAAAAACGCTTTCTGTACGTCCAGGTTAGTCTTGCAGTGGCGCAATTGTGCGGCAAGCATTTCCAAAGGAACATTCGGCATCACCGATTGGATGACAGCCTGAAAGTCTTTGTCAGAAAGTAATTCCTCGAATATCTGTGGAAGTTCTTCGGGGGTATACGGACGAATGTCGTCAAATTCTGCAGGTATGTTCATGATGTTGAGTGACTTTGTTCTTTCCAAAGATACAAAATTAATTGAAATGGTCTTCAATAATATCGGTCATAACGTCCTTGATATCCAGACCGGCAGCCCGTACCTGTTGCGGAATGAAGCTGGTGGCCGTCATTCCCGGAGTGGTATTGATTTCGAGCATATTGATTTTTTCACCTTCTGTGATGATATAATCCACGCGCACGATACCCTTGCATCCCAGTATGTCGTAGATGGCAGATGTCAGTTGCTGTACGCGGCTGGTCAATTCCGGACTGAGACGAGCCGGTGTGATTTCTGTTACTTCACCTTTGTATTTGGCGTTGTAATCGAAGAATTCATTCTGGCTGACCACTTCCGTGATAGGGAATACCACTTCATTTTTCTTTGTTTTGTAGCATCCGTTGGCCAGTTCGATACCGTCCATGAAAGCTTCAATCATCACATCATCCGACTCTTTGAAAGCTGCTTCCAAAGCCGGCTGAATCTGTTCCTTTGTTTTTACCTTTGTCACACCGAAGCTGGAACCGCTGGCATTAGGCTTGATGAAGCAAGGCAAGCCGATTTTTGCGATGACATCCTCATCACTGATGCCGTGACGTTTGTTTACCAGCATGGATTCAGCTACCCGTACACCGAATCCCTTCAGGTACTGGTTTAAGGTGAATTTGCTGAAAGTCAGTGCGGAAACCAGCACGTCGCAGGTAGAATAAGGAATACCTAACAGTTCAAAATATCCTTGCAGGATACCATTCTCTCCCGGAGTTCCGTGGATGGTAATATAGGCAAAGTCGGGTATGATTTTCTGTCCATGATCCATGAAACTGAAGTCATTCTTATCCACTTGTGCACGGCTGCCGTCGGAAAGAATCGCTTCCCAGCGTGCTTTAGTCAGTTCCACGATATAGAGGGTATATTTGTCCTGATCGATAAAAGAGTAGATACCCTCTGCACTTTTCATGGAGACTCCATGTTCAGATGAGTCTCCTCCTGCTACAATCGCAATTGTACGTTTCATAGTTGTTATTCTCTGTTACTGATATACGTTCTCCATCGTTCCAGCAGGCAGGTCATATCCTCGGGCAGTTCGGAAGTGAAGAACATTTCCTCTCCTGTGCGAGGGTGTACAAAGCCCAGTGTCTTGGCATGCAGTGCCTGACGGGGACAGATTTCGAAACAGTTGTTTACAAATTGTTTGTATTTGCTGAAATGAGTTCCTTTTAAGATTTCGTGACCACCGTAACGTTCATCATTAAACAAGGTATGACCGATGTGTTTCATGTGTACACGAATCTGATGGGTACGCCCGGTTTCGAGTACGCACTTTACCAGTGTGACATACCCCAATCGTTCCAATACCTGATAATGTGTTACGGCGTGTTTACCTTGTTCCGGGTCGGACATGACAGCCATCTGCATCCGGTCGCGCGGATTGCGTCCGATGTTGCCGGTAATGGTACCTTCATCTTGTTCTACAATCCCCCAGACCAGCGCGTTGTATTCACGCTTGGTTGTCTTGTTGTAAAACTGAAGTCCCAGACTTGTTTTTGCATCGGGTGTTTTGGCCACCACCAATAGTCCTGAGGTATCCTTGTCAATGCGGTGCACCAGTCCCACTTGCGGGTCATTCGGGTTATAGGTCGGGACGTCGCGCAGATGCCATGCGATGGCATTGACCAGAGTACCGTGGTAATTTCCACATCCCGGGTGTACTACCAACCCCGCAGGCTTGTTGATGACCATCAGGTCATCGTCCTCATATACAATATTTAGTGGAATATCTTCCGGAATAATGTCATTCTCATAGCGCGGGCGGTCCATCATAACGGTCAGCACATCCAGCGGCTTGACCTTGTAGCTGCTTTTCACCGGTTTCCCATTGGCCATAACAAAGCCGTTGTCGGCTGCCATCTGGATCCGGTTGCGCGACGCGTTGACAATTCGCTCAAATAAATACTTGTCGATGCGGACAGGAGCCTGTCCTTTATCTACCACCGTACGGAAATGCTCATACAATTCAGGCTCACCCTGAATCGGCTCGATATCGTCTGGCGCTTCTCCGTCCAGTTCGTAATCAATCAAATCCTCTGCCATCTTTGTTTAGGGGGTTAGATTTAGAACCAAGAGTCATCTACCTCTGCTTCACTGTTGGCAGACGAATTCATATCCATATTAATCAGTGTAGAATCCATGGCAAGAGAGTCACGAATTGCCGTGTTGCCTACACATAAAGTCAGCATGGCCTCGTGGGGAACTTTGTCTCCGCTAACCAGACTTCTTCCGCGGTATTTGATACCATAAATCCAGTCCTGCTCTCCCGAAACGTATTCCGGTTCTGTCAGTTTGAAGCCCATCGCTTTTAATTTGGCTTCCGCCTGACGCAAAGAACTGTTGTCTATCAAGTCCGGTAACTTTACCAAAGGAACCTTAGAAGTGGTGACGGTCAGGTAAATTGTTCTTCCCTCCTTCACGCGTGCTCCCCCTGCCGGGTTCTGCTCTAATACCATGCCGTCGGGCACACCTTTCACATAGCTGGAGTCGATAACCAGCCCTTTCAACTTTTGGTTGCTGAGAGCCTGCTGAGCTTCGTTCAATGTTTTGTTCTTCACATTCGGCACCATGTAAGCTTCTCCATGGTGTGTATAACTGTCCAGCCAGAGCAAAGTACCCCAGCATGCACCAATTATTACGACAATTATGGCTATGAGATTCAGCCAGAAAAAGCGGTTCTTTTTAAATGAAAAGAATTCTTTTAAAGTTATCATGTTGTGTCAAGTATATAATCGGAGCAAAGATACAACATTTTGTTGGAATACGGGGGAGTTGCGGGGGATTCCTATGTCTTTTTAACATGAAGTCTGTGATTGGAAAATGCTTTGTCATACGGGAAACCCACATTTCTTCTTTTCTTGGTGTGCGGATATGCTAATCGCATTTTCTTAATGCCCTTTAAAACCGGATGTGCACTTCTTAATCTATGTTATAAAACACATGTAAACGCACACAAAACTTGCATAATTCTAGAAAGTCCGTATCTTTGCATCGTGTTTTTCATAGTATTAGATTTAAGGTTAACAAAGGTTGGAGTTCAGCGGAACTCCTTTTTTTATGCCTTTATCTGAGCAAAAGAAAAACAACCCCTTGTTTACAGATAATAAAGAATAGAGAAATGGCAATACTTTCACCTGACACATGGCAGTTTATCTGTGCACATCGTACGGAAGATGTACGTGCATTAGCTTTGCAGGCCCGTAAGTATCCGCAGATAGATATGGCGGCGGCAGTAGTGCAGATTGCCGGCTGGCAGATTGCCGAGAAGAAGGTTCCTCTTTGGGCACAGACGGAAGGAGTGCAATATCCGGCTCACCTGTCTATGGAGCAGTGTTCTTCTGAAATCACGGCCCGCTACAAGGCATCGTGGCTGCAAGGTGATACGATGACCGATTTGACGGGAGGTTTGGGAGTGGACTGTTCTTTCCTGGCACGAAATTTCTGGAAGGTAGATTACGTGGAACGTCAGGAAGTGCTGTGTGAACTGGCTCGCCATAATTTCCCGTTGCTTGGCTTGCCGCAGGTAACGGTGCATTGTGCAGACGGAGTGGAATACCTGCAAAAGATGGAACCGGTGGATTGCCTGTTCTTGGACCCGGCCCGTCGCGACAGTCAGGGAGGAAAGACGGTGGCCATTGCCGACTGCGAACCCGATGTGCAGAAACTGGAGCCGTTGTTGGTAGAAAAAGGCCGGACGGTAGTGGTGAAGCTTTCGCCCATGCTGGATATTTTTTCTTCCTTACGGGAGTTGAAATACATCCGGCAGATTCATGTAGTAGCTGTGAATAACGAGTGCAAAGAATTGTTGGTTGTGCTACAAAAAGAGACGAAATCCCCTTCAGAAGGCTCTGGAGAGGTGTGGATAAGTTGTGAACAGGCTGTTAATAACTTTTTGACGGAACCGTTTGTTTTCACTTATTCACAGGAGAAAGAAGCACAATGCCCGTTGGCTGGCGAGGTAGAAAATTATCTTTATGAACCGGGCGCTTCCTTGCTGAAGGCGGGGCCTTACCGGTTGTTGGGCGCACGATTCGGTGTCAAGAAATTACAAGCAAACAGTCATCTTTATACTTCCGATACATTAGTTGATTTTCCGGGACGTCGTTTCCGGGTACTGGAAGTGTCAGGTTTCGGGAAAAAAGAACTGAAACAGTTGTTGCAGGGGGTAGATAAGGCCAATCTCACGGTACGTAACTTTCCGGCTTCGGTGGCAGAACTCCGAAAGAAGTGGAAACTGAAAGAAGGAGGAGACGTGTATTTGTTTGCCACGACACTGGAAGGCGACCGGCATGTGGTGATAAAGTGTGTCAAGGCATAGATTTTTATTGGAATATTGTCAAAAAATCATACAGCAGGTGTCTAATTTTTAGACACCTGCTTTTTTATGCAAATCTGATTTATATTGATAATCAGATGTTTAAAGTATTGGCATGGACTTTGTATAGAAATTGATGGAAATGAAAATCCGAAATGTAAAATACAAACTCTATAAAACAATACGATTATGATTAAGATTGAAAACCTGACAAAGACTTTTCGCACCACAGAAGTAGAGACACTGGCACTGAATAAAGTAAGCTTGGAGGTAAGAGACAAGGAATTTGTGGCAATTATGGGACCTTCCGGTTGTGGAAAGTCTACCTTATTAAATATTATGGGGCTGTTGGATAACCCGACTTCCGGAAGTTATTTTCTGGATGGAAAGGAAGTAGGCAGTCTGAAAGAAAAAGACCGTACGAATGTGCGCAAGGGAAATATCGGCTTCGTGTTCCAGAGCTTCAACCTGATTGACGAATTGAACGTGTTTGAGAACATTGAACTCCCGTTGACTTATTTGAAGATTCCGGCTGACGAACGGAAGCGTCGGGTGAATGAAATTATGCAACGGATGAATATCAGCCATCGTGCAAAGCATTATCCGCAGCAGTTGTCGGGTGGTCAGCAGCAACGTGTGGCCATTGCACGTGCCGTGGTTTCCGGACCGAAGATTATTCTGGCCGACGAGCCGACTGGTAACCTGGACTCCAAGAACGGACAGGAAGTGATGGAGCTGCTGACCGAACTCAACAAGGAAGGGACAACTATTGTGATGGTGACACACAGCCAGCGCGATGCCGGTTTTGCCAGTCGTGTGATTAATTTGTTCGACGGACAGATTGTGGCTTCTATTGCAGAAATGTAAAAATAGTACCTTATGAAACGTGCATTGAAAGGACTGTTTCGAAAAGGAGAGGCCAATGTGGTCAAGATTGTCTGCCTGAGTGTGGGACTGGCCATTGGCCTGGTCATGCTGGCGGAGGTCATTTTCGAACGGTCGTACGATAACTTCCTGCCGGGGTTGAAAGAAACCTACCGGGTGGAAGAACGCTACAAACAGAAAGACACCGACTGGAGAGAGCACGCGCAGACTCCCGGTGCCATCGGACCGGGGTTGCAGCGCTATTGTCCGGCGGTGGAAGTGGCCACCCGTTTTACGGGAATTGGGTCGATGACGCTGACGACGGAAGACCATAAAGAACTGGAGGGGCAGGCTTGGTTTTGCGACAGTACTTTCTTTCGGATCTTTCCGCGGAAATTGCTGATGGGCGAGGAGCCTTATACGGGGTTGGAAAAGGCCAACAATGCCTATATCTCTTCCAAACTGCTAGAGGTGGCAGGTGAACAGATTATCGGGAAAACATTGTCGTGGAAACAATATCCCGAGTTTCATGTGACCGTAGTCGGGGTGTTTGAGGCTTTTCCCGAGAATACCCATCTGCCACAGATGGATGTGCTCATTGCCCTGCCGACCATCGGGCAGGTGGCTTATGATGGAACGAACAACTGGTTCGGAAATGACCGCTACAAGACTTATGTCCGCCTGCGGAAAGGAAGTACTCCGGATGACTTGAAGGAAGGCATGGAGCGTATGCTGGAAGTGAATCATGTGACGGAAGAGATGGCTCAGTCTGGTACGGGTTTTGAACTCTCTCTCCGTCCGGTAGCCGAAATATTTACCTCGTCTGATTATAACCGCATCATGAACATCGTCTTTCTGAGTTTTGCGATTATCATGTTGCTGGTGGCTGTGTTGAACTATATCCTGCTGGTTGTTTCGTCCATGGTGAGCCGTGCCAAGGGAATTGCCACTTACCGTTGCTATGGCGCCGGAAGTGGCGACATTTACCGGATGATTCTTTCGGAATCTTTGTTGCACGGACTGATTAGTCTGGCGCTTGCTGTATTGATTATTTTCGGCTTGCAGGATTTCTTGCAGGAACAGATAGGACACAGCTTGGAGTCGCTTTTCCCCTTGTCTACTGTATGGGTTTGTCTGGCAGTGACGGCCGGAGTAATTCTGCTTTGCGGAGTGATGCCGGGTTATCTTTACACCCGTATTCCGGTGACTTACGCTTATCGTCGTTACACGGAAAACAAACGGAGGTGGAAACTGGGATTGCTGTGCTTGCAGTTTGCGTTGACCACATTCTTTGTCTGCCTGCTGACGGTCATAGGCTTGGAGTATAACACTTTGATGAATTTCAACCCCGGATTTGAATACCGGAACACTTTGTATACCAAATTGTCGGGCACCGAGATGGTGGAGCGGGAACGCTGTGTGCAGGAATTGAAAAAACTGCCGGAGGTAAAGGCTGTAACCTGGGGTTATCAGCTCCTGTCGGATCATTGCAGTGGAAACAATGTGTACAATCCCGAAACAGAAGAAGAATACATGAACATTGCCGATATGTATTATGTAGGTCCCGATTATCACAAGGCTTTCCAGATTCCGGTTATCGAAGGAAATGTGTTTACCCCTACGCTGACAGATTCCTTGTCGCAGCAGGTGATGGTGAGTCGTCGGTTCGTGGAGCGTATGAAAACACTGGCCGGATGGACAGGCTCTCCCATTGGGAAGACGGTATATATTACCGAACACGCGGATCACGGAACCATTGCTATTGTTTGTGGGGTGTATGAGGATATTCACTTAGGCTCTCAAGTGATGGAAGAGCATGACGAGCGTCCTACAGTGATGTTCTATAGGAGTAAACCTTGGGGCTATTTGTATGTAGCCTTGAATCGGATGTCGCCTGAAGCGATGAAAGAAGTACAGCAAGTAATTGACCGGACGGTTGCTTCTCAGCAGTTGAAGGTGTATAGCCTGTCGCTAGAGATGGGCAACTTGTACAATGGAGTGTTGCACGTGCGTAACAGTGTACTTTTTGCGGGCCTTTGTATCCTGATTATTGCTCTGACGGGACTTGTGGCATATGTGCGCGATGAAGTCTCACGCCGCCGTTCGGAAATTGCTATTCGCCTTATTCACGGAGCTTCCATGGCCGACGTACAGAAAATATTTCTGCTTGATTTGCTGAAGATAGCTCTTCCGGCTGTAGTGATAGGTGCTTTGTGCGCCTGGAAGGTAGGTGAACAGCTTTTGCAATTGTTTGCTGTCAAGATAGACCTCACGTGGTACCTGTTTGCCGGATGTATCCTTATCGTATGTCTGGTAGTGTGGTTGGTAGCCTTCGGGATGGTATGGAAAGCAGCACGGGCTAATCCGACTGAAAATCTGAAAATAGAATAATAGAATGTATAACTATAAAAATAAAGGAGATAGAATAATGAAAACCAGAATGAACATACTCACATTGGCTTGTGCCTTGACCTGTTTCAGCTGTGTAGGAACTGCTCATACTATTCAGCCAAGTAAAAACTACCAGACGGAAAAACGTTCCCTGGGAGATATACGGGAAGTGTCTACACTTTCTTCCATTGATGTGGTGTATCACCAGACCTCCGGCAGTCCGTATGCAGAAATTTATGCTTCAGACAATGTCATGCCCTATGTGGTACTGAAAGAGTCAAAAGGTGAACTGAGGGTTTATTATCAGGACGGTACCAGCATCCAGGGTGAGAATCGTTGCCGGGTAGATGTATATGCGCCCTCTGTCAGTCGCTTTACCACGATGGCTTCCGGTGATATATCTATTCCCAAAGGATTGAAAACACAGGGAGACATACGTTTCCAGACGAATGCCAGCGGTGATATTGAATGCCCTACGGTACAGTGCAATAGCTTGCAGGCTGAAATCAATGCCAGTGGTGATATTGATGTACAGCAGGTCAACTGCCAGAAGTTACAGGCCAGTATCAATGCCAGCGGAGATATGACAGTTCACAAAGCTGTGTGTCAGCATGCGTCTTTGACCATCAATGCATCCGGCGATTTGGTGGTGCCTAATCTGCAATGTCAGGACATCGTGAAGGCTACGGTCAATGCCAGTGGCGATATGGTTATAAAAGGCAGCTGCCAGGAAGCCGTACTTCGTGACAATGCCTCCGGTGATTTGGCGGCAGATAACCTGAAAGCCGTTAAAGTCGATGCGGCTGTATATGGTTCGGGTGATTTGTCTTGTCGTGCTTCCCGTTCTATTACGGCAAGGACGTATGGCAGCGGAAGTATTAGCTATATCGGTAACCCCTCTCAGGTAGTAACCGAAGGAAAACACATCTATAAAAAATAAAATCTCTCTTTTTAATGGGCAGGGTGAAAAGGCTGTGAAGTTTTTTCACCCTTTTTTGTGTAAGGTAAAATCAGAATGGCTACCTGATTTGTAGATGCGTAGGCTTTGTTTGAGACAATGTAAGGGAAGTAATTGAACAACGTTTTTGTATGTTTTATGTTTCTCTCGGTAGAACCGTATGTTTCCCTGACGTGAAACGTACGGTTCTACCGAGAGAAACATACGTTTCACGTCAGGGAAACATAAAAAAGAAAAGTATATGTAACTTTCTTTGTAGGCACGTTCTTGACTTTTGTCCAGAAGATGATTTATTCTCCCACTTCCTCAATTCCCATTACTTCCATTACGCCTGCATACTCAGCTGCAAAACCCTCGGAAGAAGGGCCCTGGATGCGGACTTTCAGTTTGGCAGGTATGGCTGTATAGGGTTTTGCATCGGAAGGAAGAGTTGCTTCATAGCGCTTCTTCAGCTCGCCCGACTTATCAACAACCCAATAGGCTGTAGTGTCTGCATCGGGAGTGAAGCTGTAGGCTTCGTGTCCCATGATAAGTTGTCCGTGGAGTACCTGAATGGAGTCGAATAGCTGGATGCTCTGCTCATCAAACAAAGGCATATCTTGTCCCACCTCAACGAAGACTGCTTTCTGGGGATGGGTGTGGAATACCTCGAAATAACGTGCTCCGCTGTTGCCTACTCCCCAGCCATGGCAAGTAAAAGGCACGGGTTCGTGCTGACCGCGGTTAGCCAGCTCTTTCGCTGACTTCCCGGTAGGCTCCAGGATGTAGCGGGTTACTCCGGTGCGGTTGGATTTTACTTCACGGAAATCGCAGGTCAGGCTGTCCGCCCAGTTCTTATCTATGAGAATACGTGGGTGAGACTGCAGGAACGGGATAAGTGAATGGATGTCCTTGCCCGGTATATCCAATATCTGAATAACCGGGTCCGAAGTTTGTTTGTGGCCATTTTCCATGCGTTCTATGCGTGCACCCGGAATAGAAGCGTCGGTGACGATACGTAGATTTTCGTTGCATTGTGCCCATAGCCGCAGACCGGCTCCCGTGACAGTCTGCCACTGGAAGCCTTCGTAGCCTTCTCTGGAGGGGCTTTCGGGGAACACTTCACTTTGTTCCGTCTGAATGCCGGAGTTCCCGGCTTGTTTTTTAGACGACGGATTGCAGGCTGTCAATAAGCAAAGACCTGCCAAGGGAATAAGGATTCTTTTCATGGTTAATATTTATAACAAGGTTCTTTATTGTTGTGAAATAAGAAAGGCAGTGTAAGCAATGTAACATGCGACTAACAGTCCTCCTTCTATGCGGGTGATGGTCCGTTTCTTAAAGAACCAGCCCACCAGCCAGAACAGGATGGAAGAGCCTACCAGTACAGCCATGTCGATGTTGTTGATGTTTCCCATAGGTAGAGGGGACAGGCTTGCACTACATCCTAATACAAAGAATACATTGAACAGGTTGCTGCCGATGACATTTCCAATGGCAATGCCCGGATTCTTTTTCAAGGCCGCCGTGACGGAAGTTGCCAGTTCCGGCAAGGAGGTACCTCCGGCCACCAGTGTAAGTCCGATGATGGAGTCGTTGACACCTAATGAACGGGCAATACCGCTGGCACCGTCCACGAAAAATTGTCCGCCAAAGATTAATCCAGCCAGTCCTCCTATAATATATAGGGCTGATTTCCATGCCGGCAGTTCCTTTACCTTCTGCTCTTCGCCACCGTCTTCGTTCCCGTTGCGGGCGATGGCAAACGTATAACGCATAAAAATAAGGAAGAAACCTAATAGTACCAGTCCGTCTATCCGGCTGATGATGTCCCGGCTTCCTCCGTCGAGTATGCAGTCGTTGGCAAAGCAGGTAAGTACCAGTGCAGAAAGAATGACCAGCGGAATTTCCTTGCTCATAGTGCCCTGTCCCACTTGTATGGGGAGAACCAGAGCGGTGCATCCGATAATCATCAATACATTGAAGATATTACTTCCCACCACGTTACCGATAGCCATTTCAGCACTTCCCTGTAGTGAGGAGAGTATGCTGATAACCAGTTCAGGAGCAGAGGTCCCGAAAGCTACGATGGTTAATCCGATAACCAGGTCGGAGATACGAAAACGTTTGGCTACAGAGGCTGCTCCGTCGGTCAGTCCGTTGGCTCCTATTAAAATCAAAGCTAATCCGCCGATTAATAAAAGTAGATTCATCCACATACGATACTGTTTTTAGTTTTTTTCTGTTAGCTGGAACGTTCTTCCGTCTGTACTACGTGTCAGTGTAGCTTCTTTTCCTTTGCCACGCAAATCGAGAATGGTATTCTTGTAACCGTAACCTGAGGCTGTGCGGTACTGAGAGAGCAACATGTATTGTCCGTCCAAGCAAACTTCAGCGAGGGCTTCATGTGGATAGAATGCCACAGGGATTTCTGTGTTTTCTGCAGTAAGGAAGGACGTTTCTATTTTTTTGTCGGTTCCGTGTGTGCTATAAAGCAGTCGCCCTCTTCTGGATACAATCCAGGAGTCTGCACAGGCTTGCACCTGATAGGTGTCGTCGTCTTCTACGTTCCAGACTGCAATGCCGTCAGGACGTACGCGGCGGTCGAGTATGACTTTGGTATCAGGTAAGAACACTTCTACCTTTGAAGAATCAGTTGCAAAAACTAAGAAGCCGGCTTGAGTTGCCTGGCTGTCGGTGGAAGAGAGTACTTTTTGTCCTGTCTCAAAAATCCGGATGTCTTTTTGTAATACGTCCGACCAGGTGTATCCTGTAGAAGCCTTGTCTGTTCCGACTAAAGGCGCTGATTCCGGCTGGCGTACATACTTTATTTGATAATCGGCCCCTTTGCGGAGGGTGAGAGTGTCTTGTTGCAAAGACAGAATGGTCAGTGTATCTGAGAATGAAATTGTCTGTCCGTTACCGATACTTTTTCCGCTCAGTACAAGCTGTCCTTCCGACAGAAGCTGCCAGCTTTCATATTGCAGAGTGGCCATACCGATGGAGGAGGCTTTACCTTTCTCAGCTAGTGTCATTCCTTGTACGAAGTTGGATGAAGGAGGAAGTATTTCTGTCCAGTTACCCAACAAGTCTGTTTCATTTACAGCAGTTTTCGGACTGCATGCTATCAAACCTCCCAGAAAGAGAGGTAAGGCGATTTGTTTCATTTGTTTTTTCATGGTGATATGTTTTTGTTTATAATGCAGTGATATAGGCTTATACTGCATGTATCACAACTCTTTTTATGGTTACAATAAGTGCAAATATACAAATTACTTTAAGTTTCCAAGGTAATAACGGTTTATAGGTTATAAAAATGCACGATTCTCCTCCTTTTTTGCATGATTAATAGTTGTATGTGATACACCAATTCCCTATCTTTGCATCAAACGTTAACATGTAAAGTATATGAGAAACAGAATCCTGTCTTTGTTATTCTTACTTCCGTTTATTTCGGAATCAGTGTCTGCCGCGTTGGTGGAAGAAAAAGATTATGTAGCTTATTTGTTTACTTATTTTACGGGGAATCATATCAGTGAAGAAGCCGTATGTTATGGGGTCAGTATGGATGGATATACCTACTATGCCCTGAATAATAACAAACCGGTGCTTGATTCAAAAGTAATCAGCTCTACCGGTGGCGTGCGCGACCCTCATATCCTGAGAGGAGAAGACGGTCAGACTTTTTATATGGTAGTGACCGATATGGTGTCGGACAATGGTTGGGATTCTAACCGTGCGATGGTACTGCTGAAATCTACAGACCTGGTAAACTGGTCGCATTCTGTCATTAATATGCAGAAACGTTATCCGGGACAGGAAAAACTGAAACGTGTATGGGCTCCTCAGACTATTTATAATAAGGAAGTAGGAAAGTACATGGTATACTGGTCCATGCAGTATGCCGGTGGGGTAGACGTGATTTATTATGCGTATGCCAATGAAGATTTTACTGACCTGGAAGGGGAACCGAAACCTCTTTTTATTCCGAAGGACAAGAAATCTTGTATAGACGGTGATATCGTGTATAAAGATGGGGTATATCATCTTTTCTATAAAACGGAAGGACACGGTAACGGCATTAAAGTGGCAACTACTCGCTCGCTGACTTCTGGAGAATGGGAGGAACAACCGGATTACAAACAGCAGACAAAGGAAGCGGTGGAAGGAGCTGGTACGTTCAAGCTGATTGGACAGGACAAGTACATCTTGATGTATGATGTGTATATGAAGGGAGCTTATCAGTTCACGGAAACAACCGACTTGAAAAACTTCAAGGTGATAGATCATGCAGTAAAGATGAATTTCCATCCTCGTCATGGTACCATCATTCCTATTACCCGTGCAGAACTGAAACGAATTACAGACAAATGGGGTAAACCAGCTGAACTGGGTGAACTGCCGGTAAATCCGGTATTGCCAGGATTCCATGCAGACCCTGAAGTGCTTTATTCACAGCAAACTCAACGTTATTATATTTATTCTACTACAGACGGACAGCCGGGATGGGGAGGATGGTATTTTACCGTATTCTCTTCGGCTGACATGAAGGACTGGACTTACGAAGGTGTGATGCTGGATTTGCGTTCTCCGCAGGTACCTTGGGCGAATGGAAATGCCTGGGCACCGGCTATTGAAGAAAAACTGATTGATGGGAAATATAAATATTTCTTCTATTACAGTGGCAATCCGAACGATGATTCAGGCAAGAAAATCGGAGTGGCTGTAGCCGACTCTCCTGTAGGGCCTTTCAAAGATATGGGCAAACCTATCATTACAGATTCTCCGGTGGGACACGGACAGCAGATTGATGTGGATGTGTTTACTGATCCAGTTTCCGGTAAATCTTATTTGTATTGGGGTAATGGCTATATGGCCGGAGCTGAACTGAACGATGACATGGTGTCTATCAAGAAGGAAACATTGAAGGTGATGACTCCGAAAGGAGGTACATTGAAAGATTATGCGTATCGTGAAGCTCCATACGTGTTCTATCGCCAGGGATTATATTACTTCCTGTGGTCGGTAGATGATACGGGTTCAGCGAACTATCATGTGGCATACGGCACATCGGATTCTCCTCTAGGTCCGATTAAGGTAGCTAAGGACCCGATTGTGATGATACAAGATCCTGCGAAAGAAATTTATGGTACGGCACATAATTCCGTAGTTCGTAAACCGGGTACGGATGAGTGGTATATCGTGTACCATCGTATCAATAAAAATTACCTGGATAAAGATAAAGGTCCTGGTGTACACCGCGAAGTTTGTATCGACCGGATGGAATTCAATGCGGACGGTACGATTCAGCGTGTAAAAGTTTCCAAATAATAATCCTAAACACAACCTTCTTACCTATGAAACACCTGACACATTTGGCTGCCTTATGTGCTTGCCTTACCAGTTTTCCTGTATCGGCTCATGTACAGGAAGTGATGAATGAACCGGATTCGGTATATCTGTTTTCGTATGCCACTGTGAACGATGCGGGCCGTAGTGGGCTGAAGCTGGCTTGGAGTACAGATGAGGCGCGCTGGTTCAGCATCGGCAACGGATATGGATATGTGAAATGTGATTACGGCGCCTGGGGAGCCGAGAAACGCATGTTTAATCCTCATCTGGTGCGGGATGAAAAAGGAGTATGGCACTGCTTCTGGCAGCTGAACGAGAGCGGAAAAGAATGGGGGCATGCCACTTCGCCGGATTTGATGAAGTGGAATCCGCAGACTTACTATATGCAGCCGGCTCGGGAAGGTGAACAGGTTCCGGCCGTTAAACGAGGAAGGGAGACGCGCAAGAAAGCGGTGGTGGAAGGTGTGTTGGAACAAGGATATATGCAGAAAGTGGCCTGGGAGGACGTAGATCGTCTGTTGAAGTTTGCGGACTACCGGGCTTACAGAGACCAGTTGCACAATGAACGTACGGAGCAGGATGCTCAGCGTTTTGCTGGACTGGCTCCTGTTTCCTTACAATTGACGGTGCGTCCGGAAGAGGCTAAGCCTATCAGCGATAAACTGATTGGTATTTTCTTTGAAGATATTAATTACGGAGCTGATGGCGGACTTTATGCGGAACTGGTACAGAACCGTGATTTTGAGTATTCTCCAAAGGATAATGCGCGTCAGGGATTTGACAGTGGCTATGCCTGGAGTGTATGGGAGAACGGACAGTCGGCAGCCGTGAAGGTGTCAACCGAAAATCCTTTGCATGAGAATAATCCGCATTATGTCGTATTGCAGGCTAAGCCGGGAATGGCTCTCCGTAATCCAGGTTTTGATGGAATTACGTTGAAGAAAGGAGAAAAGTATGATTTCTCTGTCTTCTCTCGTATGCCTGAAGGAAGTAAAGGGGGCAAAGTTATCGTGCGCTTGCTGGATAATGAGGGAAAGGAAGTGGCGAAATCTTCTGTACGTGTAGCAGCCGGAAAATGGAAAAAGCAGTCGGCTGTACTGACGGCTCAGACCGATGTGGATGCGGCTGTGCTTTCAGTGGAACCGGAAGTGACTGGAGAATTGTATCTGGATATGGTTTCATTGTTCCCTCAAAAGACTTTCAAGGGCCGTAAAAACGGACTGAGAGCCGATCTGGCACAGACTTTGGCCGATTTACATCCACGTTTTGTGCGTTTCCCGGGCGGTTGTGTAGCACATGGAAACGGAATAGATAATATTTATCGCTGGAAAAACTCAGTAGGTCCGCTGGAAGCCCGTAAACCGATGGGGAACTTGTGGGGCTATCATCAGACATTAGGTTTGGGATACTTTGAATATTTCCAGTTTTGTGAAGATATAGGAGCAGAACCTCTGCCAGTACTGGCGGCAGGAGTTCCATGTCAGAATTCGGCTTGCATCCCGGGAAAACCTTTGAGCGGCGGACAGCAGGGAGGTATTCCCATGGAAGAGATGGGAGCGTATGTACAGGATATTCTGGACTTGATAGAATATGCCAATGGTGATCCGAAGAAGAGTAAATGGGCGAAGATGCGTGCGGAAGCGGGCCATCCGGAACCTTTCAATTTGAAATACGTCGGTATTGGAAACGAAGATTTGATTACACCTGTTTTTGAAGAACGTTTTGAAATGATTTTCAAGGCAGTAAAAGAAAAGTATCCGGAAATCACGGTGATTGGTACGGTGGGTCCTTTCTATGAAGGTACGGATTATGAGGCTGGATGGAAGTTTGCTACGCGCCTGAATGTGCCGATGGTGGACGAGCATTATTATAATACTCCAGGCTGGTTTATTAATAATCAGGATTATTATGACCGTTATGACCGTGCCAAACCTAAAGTATATTTGGGAGAGTATGCCGCACATTTGCCGGGACGTCCCAATAACATTGAAACGGCTTTAGCTGAGGCCTTGTATCTGACTTCGGTAGAACGTAATGGTGACATCGTGTCAATGACCTCTTATGCTCCTTTGTTGGCAAAGGAAGGACATACTCAGTGGAACCCTGATTTGATTTATTTCAATAACCGTGAGGTGAAACCCACTGTGGGATATTATACTCAGTTGCTTTATGGTCAGAATTCCGGAGATTCTTATTTGCCTGCCGACCGGAAAATCGATAATCCTCGTCAGGATGTACAGAAACGAATAGGTACTTCAGTCGTACGTGACAGTAAGACGGGAGACTGGATTGTGAAACTGGTGAATCTGTTGCCGGTTCCGGTAAAGGCTAAGGTGGAAGGTCTGACACCTGTAGAGAATGGCAAGGTGGTTTTGCAGGTGTTGAGTGGGAAACCTACTGACAAAAATGCACGACCAATGAAAAAAGAGATAACCATGGCTGAGTTGTCCCAATATGAAATGCCGGCTTATTCTTTGAATGTAATTCGTGTAAAGGTAGCTGGAACCAAGAAGTAGGTGTGCCTTTGAATGATTTTTGACTGATAATTGATTGATTTCTATTTCTACGGTTTGGTAGCAAGTCCCTATTTTTGTAAAAGTGAAAAATGAATACCATGAATAAATTATTGAGAAAATTGTCATTAGGGGTGGCTTGTCTTTTGATGGCGGCTTTTATCAGCTCATGTCAAAGTTCGCAAGCCAGTGGAACGTTTGAAGTTGGGAAAAATACGTTCCTGTTAAATGGAAAGCCTTTTGTAGTGAAAGCTGCGGAGGTACATTATCCGCGTATCCCGGAACCTTACTGGGAACAGCGTATTCTTTCTTGTAAGGCTTTGGGTATGAATACCCTTTGTCTGTATGTATTCTGGAACTTGCACGAACAGCAGCCAGGTAAGTTTGATTTTTCCGGCAATAAAGATATTGCCAAGTTCTGCCGTTTGGCTCAGAAGCATGGAATGTATGTCATTGTACGTCCGGGTCCGTATGTATGTGCAGAATGGGAAATGGGTGGATTGCCCTGGTGGTTACTGAAGAAAGAAGATGTACAGTTACGTACGCTGGATCCTTATTATATGGAACGTGTTGGTATTTTCATGAATGAAGTAGGCAAGCAGTTGGCAGACTTGCAGATTTCTCGTGGTGGAAATATCATTATGGTGCAGGTTGAGAACGAATATGGTTCGTATGGAATAGACAAGCCGTATGTATCGGCCATTCGTGATTTGGTGAAAAAAGCTGGCTTTACAGATGTACCTTTGTTCCAGTGTGACTGGAGTTCTAACTTCACCAACAACGCACTGGATGATTTGCTGTGGACCGTAAACTTTGGTACGGGAGCCAACATTGACGAGCAGTTCAAGAAACTGAAATCACTGCGTCCGGAAACTCCGATGATGTGTAGTGAATTCTGGAGCGGCTGGTTCGATCACTGGGGTCGGAAGCACGAGACTCGTGATGCGGCTACAATGGTGAGCGGTATTAAAGATATGTTGGATCGTAATATCTCTTTCAGCCTTTATATGACACACGGAGGAACTACCTTTGGCTGGTGGGGTGGTGCCAACAATCCGGCTTACTCGGCTATGTGCAGCTCATACGATTATGATGCACCTATCAGTGAAGCAGGATGGACTACTCCGAAATATTTCCAGTTGCGTGACTTGCTGAAACAGTATCTTCCGGAAGGAGAAACTTTGCCGGAACCTCCGGCTCAGTATCCGGTGATTTCCGTACCGGCCATTACAGAATGGGAAGTCGCACCCTTGTTCGATAATCTGCCTCAGGCTAAACAGTCGGAAGATATTAAGCCTATGGAACAGTTTGATCAGGGTTGGGGAAGTATCTTGTATCGTACGACATTGAAAGAAGATGTAAAAGGTATTTTGCATATTGATGAAGTACACGACTGGGCACAGGTATTTGCTGATGGAAAATTGTTGGGCCGCTTGGACCGTCGTCGTGGTGAGTTCACTTTACCGCTGAAAGAAACTTTGAAAAAAGGTACACGTCTGGATATTCTGGTAGAAGCCATGGGACGTGTGAACTTTGACAAATCAATTCATGACCGGAAAGGTATTACGAACAAAGTGGAAGTGGTAAGCGGCGAACAGGTGAAGGAACTGAAAGGCTGGGAAGTATACAACTTGCCTCCGTTCTATGAATTTGTCAGCCAGAAAAATTACCAGGCAGGCAAGCCGGTTGACGGACCTGCATATTATAAAGCTACCTTCCGTTTGGATAAGACAGGTGATACTTTCCTGGATATGCAGACTTGGGGAAAAGGTATGGTTTGGGTAAACGGACATGCCATGGGACGTTTCTGGGAAATCGGTCCGCAGCAAACTTTGTATATGCCGGGTTGCTGGTTGAAAGAAGGAGAGAATGAAATTATTGTGCTCGACCTGAAGGGACCGGCTGAAGCAAAAGTGGCTGGCGTAGAAAAACCGATTCTAGATATGCTGCGTGAAAAAGCACCGGAAACTCATCGTAAAGACGGACAGAACTTGAACTTGAAAGCTGAAAAAGTGGTAAATGCAGGTACATTCAAAGCTGGAAACGGCTGGCAGGAAGTACGTTTTGCACAGCCTGTAGCAGGACGCTATTTCTGTCTGGAAGGTATTTCCAACTATGAAGGAAACAATATCGCAGCCATTGCAGAGTTGGATGTACTGGATAATAACGGAAAGCCTGTTTCTCGTGAGAACTGGAAGATTGTGTATGCCGACAGTGAAGAAACACGTAGTGGAAACCGCACGGCAGATAAAGTCTTCGACTTGCAGGAAAGCACTTTCTGGCAGACGGTAGACAATACCGCTTATCCTCATCAGATTGTCATAGATTTAGGTAAGGAATATAATGTGACCGGTTTCCGGATGTTACCTCGTGCAGAAGCCGGCGCACCAGGTTTGATAAAGGATTACAAAGTATATGTAAAGAAATCAGACTTTACATATTGATTTTCAATTCGTATAGAACTTAAGGTATTGAAGATGGAAATATCCCATGGACGGTAAGTCTATGGGATATTTTTTTGTCTGTAGAAATAAAAATAAACTCATTCTGCTTTCTTTATGGCATTTTTTTACGAACTTTGCCGCCCAATATGAAACAGGTATGCAGGGTATACTTGCATGTGACAAATTTGATAAGATGAATAAGCCAAAAGCTGTATTTAGAGAAATAAACGAGAGCTATACGCTACAGGAGGCCATAGCTGAAGCAAAACGTTGCTTGAATTGTAAGAATCCTTCCTGTAAGAAGGGATGCCCGATAGAAAATCATATCCCGGAGTTCATTCATGAACTGTCAAAAGGCAATATGGGAAATGCCATGGCAATCATTAACGAGAAAAGTAACCTGCCGGCTATTTGTGGCCGTGTCTGTCCCCATGAAAAGCAGTGTCAGGGGCATTGCGTATTGTATCCGAAAGGGAAGGGGATTGAAATTGGTAAGCTGGAACGTTTCGTGGCCGATTTTGATACGGAAATGAAGTTGATTCGTGAGAAACTTCCTCAGAAAACACGGGGAAAGGTTGCCGTGATTGGTTCGGGACCTGCCGGACTGACCGTAGCCGGAGACTTGGCTCGTCAGGGGTTTAACGTGACAATTTTTGAGAGTCAGGCAGAACCCGGTGGGGTGTTGATGTACGGCATTCCGGAATATCGTCTTCCCAAACAGGTGGTTCGTCAGGAAATTGAGAAGATTGAAGCACTGGGGGTGACTTTTCTGTTGAACTGTGTGGTAGGAAAGCAGCTGAACATTGATGATATTTTTGCGCAGGGATACGATGCTATTTTTATTGGTTCAGGTACGGCTCTGCCTAAATCATTGGATATTCCGGGGGCCGGATTGCGTGGAGTGATTCAGGCGACTTACCTGTTGCACATGGCCAATATCTATAATGAAGGCACTGTCGGCCGTGATAAGGTGCCGGTTATCGAAGGAGAGCACGTGGCGGTGATGGGATGCGGAAACGTGGCCATGGATGCGGCCCGTACGGCCGTACGTATGGGAGCGGCTAGTGTGACCATTGTGTATCGACGTACGGAAGCCGATATGCCCGCTATACAGGCAGAATATCAGGCTGCCTTGCAGGAAGGAGTGAAATTCTTATGGCAGACTTCCACGACTGAATTCCTTGGAGATGAAGACGGGAAGGTTGTCGGATTACGTGCCAATACACCGGAGGGAGTCAAGGAGTATGCTTTCGATCGCATTTGTCTGGCTGTGGGTTCACGCCCGGCTAGTCGGATTGTGTCGACAACGGAAGGCATAGAAACCGATGATAACGGGTATGTATTGGTGAAAGAACGTCCGTTCGGTATGACAAGCCGTAAAGGAGTGTTTGCCGGAGGTGATGTGGTGCATCGTCCGCAAACGGTAGTGATGGCTATGAAAGCAGCAAAGAGCGTGGCTGTGGGTATCGCACAGTATGTTGATGCTGTAAAATTGCTGAGTGAATAACCTAATTATAAAATAAATACTAAAGTTTAAGGACTATGTCCTGATAACTCAGGAAAAAGCATTAATTTCGCGAATTCAAATGAAACTTTAGAATTTAGATACCAAAAAACTTTACGATAATGATGGAACTTGATTTACTCACGGCTGTATCACCGATTGACGGTCGCTACAGAAGCAAAGCAGGAACTTTGGCTGCTTATTTTTCAGAATATGCGCTCATGAAGTATCGTGTGCGGGTGGAAATTGAATATTTCATCACTTTATGTGAATTGCCTTTGCCGCAGTTGGCATCATTTGATGCGACTCGCTTTGAGTCTCTTCGTGATATTTACCGTAATTTCTCTGAGGGAGACGCTGCACGTATCAAGGAGATAGAAAGCGTGACAAATCACGATGTGAAAGCTGTTGAGTATTTCATTAAGGAACAGTTTGATAAACTGGGTGGATTGGAACCTTATAAAGAATTCATTCACTTCGGACTGACTTCACAGGATATCAATAACACTTCAGTTCCTTTGTCTATCAAGGATGCGTTGGAAGAAGTCTATTATCCGCAGATCCAGAAACTGATTGATCAGTTGACTGCCTACGCAGAAGAATGGAAAAATATTCCGATGCTGGCAAAGACTCACGGGCAGCCTGCTTCTCCTACTCGTCTGGGCAAGGAAATCATGGTTTTCGCTTATCGTCTGAACCGTCAGCTGGCTGTATTGAAGGCTTGTCCGCTGACTGCGAAATTTGGTGGAGCAACCGGAAATTACAATGCACATCACGTGGCTTATCCGGATTTTGACTGGAAGGCTTTCGGTAATAAGTTTGTTGCAGAAAAATTAGGTCTGGAACGTGAAGAATACACTACACAGATTTCAAATTACGACGGACTGGGTGCCATCTTCGATGCAATGAAGCGTATCAATACCATCATGATTGACATGAACCGTGACTTCTGGCAGTATATTTCCATGGAGTATTTCAAGCAGAAAATCAAAGCTGGTGAGGTCGGCTCAAGTGCCATGCCGCATAAGGTGAACCCGATTGACTTTGAAAATGCAGAAGGTAACCTGGGAATGGCCAATGCAATATTGGAACATCTTTCTTCCAAGCTGCCGGTCTCTCGTTTGCAGCGTGACTTGACGGACTCTACAGTGTTGCGTAATATCGGTGTTCCTTTCGGACATACGGTGATTGCCATCCAGAGCTCACTGAAAGGTCTTGGAAAATTGCTGTTGAATGAACATAAAATCTATGAAGATCTCGATAATTGCTGGAGTGTAGTGGCTGAAGCTATTCAGACGATTTTGCGCCGTGAAGCTTATCCGCATCCGTATGAAGCGTTGAAAGCGCTGACTCGTACGAACCAGGCTATTACAGAAGCTTCTATCAAAGATTTTATTGAAACACTGAACGTCAGCGAGGATATTAAAAAGGAACTGCGTGCGATTACTCCGCACAACTATACTGGAGTCTAACTTTAAAAAATAAATATCGCCCGAGAGGGTGTTGAGTATTAATATTAGCATTAAACAAAAAAATTATGGCAGAAAAAGAATTCAGACAAGATGGCGAAAACAGCCAGTCTGGCCGCGATGGTTACAAGTCTTACAACAGAGAAGGATATAACAAATATGGTAGAGGCGAGAAAAGCAATAGCTACGGTCGCCGTCCGTATAACAACAATAGAGAAGGGGGAGAAGGTTATCGTTCTTCTTATAATCCTCGCTTTAATAATGGAGAGGACCGTCCGCAGAGAGGTGGTTATGGTAATCGCCCGCAGCGTTCATACGGAAACCGTTCCTACAATAATGAAGGAGGAGAGCAGCGTTCTTCTTACAATCCTCGTTTTAACAACAATAATGGTGGACGTCCGCAGCGTGCGTACACTCCTCGTTTCAACAACAACCAGGAAGGAGGAGAACAGCGTTCATATCGTCCGCGCTTTAACAATGCACAACAGGGTGGAGAACAGCACCCGTATCGTCCTCGTTTTAATAACAATGGCGGACAGCAGGGCGGATATGGTCGTCCACAGGGAGGTTACCGTCCGCGCACTGCCGACTACAACCCGAATGCAAAATATAGCATGAAGAAGCAGATCGAGTACAAAGAACTGCTGACTGATCCGGATGAACCGATTCGTTTGAACAAGTTCCTTGCGAATGCAGGTATTTGCTCTCGTCGTGAAGCGGATGAGTTTATCACTGCAGGAGTTGTATCTGTAAATGGTGAAATCGTAACGGAATTGGGTACGAAGGTGAAGCGTTCGGATGAAGTGAAGTTCCACGATCAGCCGGTAAATATTGAGCGTAAGGTCTATGTACTGCTTAATAAGCCGAAAGATTGCGTAACGACTTCGGATGACCCGCAGGAACGTAAGACGGTGATGGATTTCGTGAAAGGTGCTTGCAAGGAGCGTATCTATCCGGTAGGACGTCTGGACCGTAATACCACAGGTGTACTGCTGTTGACAAATGACGGTGACCTGGCATCGAAACTGACTCATCCTAAGTTCTTGAAGAAGAAAATTTATCATGTATACTGCGACAAGAATGTGACAAAGGCAGACTTGGATCAGATTGTACAGGGTATTACACTGGATGATGGTGAAATCCATGCTGATGCTATCAGCTATGCGTCGGATACAGATAAATCACAGGTGGGTATTGAAATCCACTCTGGAAAGAACCGTATCGTACGTCGTATTTTCGAATCGCTGGGCTATCGTGTGATTAAGCTGGACCGTGTGTACTTTGCGGGATTGACCAAGAAGGGATTGCGTCGCGGTGACTGGCGTTACCTCACAGAACAGGAAGTAGCCATGCTTCGTATGGGATCTTTTGAATAATGATAAATATAGCAGAACACAGGGATACACGGAAACGGAGCATCCCTGTGTTTTTAGATTAATTGATAAAACATAGAATCAAAATGGAAACAATTCGTAGAACAAAAATTGTTGACCTGCTGAAGCGTGAAGATTTTGGCGCGATGGTCAATGTGAAAGGTTGGGTGCGTACTCGCCGTGGTAGCAAACAGGTAAACTTTATTGCATTGAATGATGGTTCTACTATAAATAATGTGCAGATTGTAGTCGACTTGGCTAACTTTGATGAGGATTTACTGAAGTTGATTACAACGGGTGCATGTCTGAGCGTGAATGGAGAACTGGTAAAGTCGGTAGGTTCCGGACAGGCAGCAGAAATTCAGGCACGTGAGATTGAAGTATTGGGTACTTGTGACAATACTTATCCATTGCAGAAAAAAGGACATTCAATGGAATTCTTGCGTGAGATTGCTCACCTGCGTCCTCGTACGAATACATTTGGTGCAGTGTTCCGTATCCGTCATAACATGGCTATTGCGATTCATAAGTTCTTCCATGAAAGAGGTTTCTTCTATTTCCACACTCCTCTGATTACAGCATCAGACTGTGAAGGAGCTGGACAGATGTTCCAGGTTACTACCATGAACCTCTATGATTTGAAGAAAGATGAAAACGGTTCTATTATTTATGATAATGACTTCTTCGGAAAGCAGGCAAGTCTGACAGTTTCCGGACAGTTGGAAGGCGAATTGGCTGCTACTGCTTTGGGGGCAATTTATACATTCGGACCAACATTCCGTGCGGAAAATTCAAATACACCGCGTCACTTGGCTGAGTTCTGGATGATTGAGCCGGAAGTTGCTTTCAATGACATCAATGACAACATGGATTTGGCGGAAGAATTCATCAAATACTGTGTACAGTGGGCATTGGACAACTGTTATGACGATGTGAAGTTCTTGAACGACATGTTCGATAAGGGCTTGATTGAACGTTTGCAGGGTGTATTGAAGGAATCTTTTGTACGTCTGCCTTATACAGAAGGTATCAAGATTCTGGAAGAAGCAGTAGCTAATGGACATAAGTTTGAATTCCCGGTTTACTGGGGTGTGGATTTGGCTTCAGAACACGAACGCTTCCTGGTGGAAGAGCACTTCAAACGTCCGGTTATCTTGACCGATTATCCGAAAGAAATAAAGGCGTTCTATATGAAGCAGAACGAAGATGGCAAAACTGTACGTGCTATGGATGTGCTGTTCCCGAAGATTGGCGAAATTATTGGAGGTTCAGAGCGTGAAGCAGATTATGACAAACTGCTGACTCGTATTCAGGAACTGAATATCCCGATGAAGGATATGTGGTGGTATCTGGATACTCGTAAGTACGGCTCATGTCCGCATTCTGGCTTCGGGCTAGGATTTGAACGTCTGCTGCTGTTTGTAACAGGTATGGCAAATATTCGTGATGTGATACCGTTCCCGCGTACACCGCGTAACGCAGAATTCTAAGAGAAGATTCTATTTATTTATAAAAGAAAAAGTCATTCCATTTGGAATGACTTTTTTTATGTTTTTACGATAGAAAAACGTGCATAAAATGCGTGATTGTCAAAATATTTTATAATTTTGTGATAACCTGATAGGTAATTCTAATACTTATAGTTATGAAAATACGTTATTTCTTTCTGGTAGCGTTTCTGATGCTTTTAGCTGTCGGCAATTCGATGGCCCAGGATGTGCAGGAAAAAACTCCTATTAATTTACATGGAGTTTGGCAGATGTGTTTCTATCGTTCTAATTCTCCGGATATACCGGGTGAGCTTAAGACAAGTAATTCTCTGAAGATTCTTTCTGATGACGGACGTTTTACCAATTTGTTGATGATGCAGACAGGAGCTGTTATTTTGGGATATGGAACTTATGAAATAAACAGTGAAGGACTTTATACGGAGTGTGTAGAGAAAAACGTGCATCTTCCACAGTTGAATGGAAAGAAAAATGCAATGCATTTTGAACTAAAGGAAAATGGTACATTGATGTATGTGAAGTATTTCTTGGATAATGATGCTAATGGGAACAAGATAGATTCCTGGTGTCATGAAATTTGGAAGAAAGTCGAAATGGCACCTGTTTATCCGGGTGATGAATTGCGCTGATAAAAATTGGATGATAAATAAATAGGGCCGTTGCAACTCCCATGTTGCAACGGCCTTTTCTGGTTTTATATCATTTAGGTACGATTCATAATCAACTGGTTATCCCGCGAAAAAAAAACTTAAAATCTTTGTCGGTTAAAAGAAAAGCCGTACCTTTGCAAGCCGATTATTATCAACTAGTGATAAATTTTTAATTCTGAGTGCTTTATTCTTCTTTGTCCGGGAAGGGTAAGGTTGTAGGAATTTGTTTTTTAGTAGTTAACATTTTAAAAAGATTTAAGAGTGGATACTTTAAGTTACAAGACCATTTCTGCAAACAAGGAAACAGCAACTAAAGAATGGGTTGTTGTGGATGCTACCGATCAGGTTGTAGGCCGTCTCGGTGCAAAAGTTGCAAAGTTGTTGAGAGGTAAGTACAAACCTAACTTCACCCCTCACGTAGACTGCGGTGATAACGTTATTATCATCAATGCAGACAAAGTGAAATTTACAGGTAAGAAAATGACCGATAAGGTTTACCTGAGCTATACCGGTTATCCTGGTGGTCAGCGTGAAATTACTCCGGCTCGTCTGTTGGCAAAACCGAATGGCGCTGAAAAATTGATGAAAAAAGTAGTAAAAGGTATGCTTCCTAAGAATCGTCTGGGAGCTAAGTTGCTGGGCAACTTGTATGTTTACGAAGGAAGTGAACACAAACACGAAGCTCAGACTCCGAAAGTAATTGATATTAATACACTTAAATAATAAAGAATGGAAGTAGTAAATGCATTAGGCAGACGTAAAAGCGCGGTAGCTCGCGTTTTCGTTAGCGAAGGTACAGGAAAGATTACTATTAACAAGAGAGACCTTGCACAGTACTTTCCATCAACTATTCTGCAGTATGTAGTTAAACAGCCGTTGAACAAATTGGAAGTGGCTGAAAAATATGATATCAAAGTTAACTTGTGCGGTGGTGGTTTCACTGGTCAGTCTCAGGCTTTGCGTCTGGCTATCGCTCGTGCACTGGTTAAAATCAATCCGGAAGATAAGAAGGCTCTTCGTTCTGAAGGTTTCATGACTCGCGATTCTCGTTCTGTTGAACGTAAGAAACCGGGACGTCCGAAAGCACGTCGTAGATTCCAGTTCAGTAAACGTTAACGAGGGGACAAGTTGGATAAGGGACAAGTTAGCAAGGTGGCTCACTCGGTGGGTCTGTCCTTGTTGCCTCGTCAACTGATACCTCGTCACCTAAAGAAGCGTTTAGTATCTAAACTGTCAGGATTCTTCCTGCAAGTTCTTGTCGGAAAGACTACCGGACAGTTGGTTCAATAAACAAAAAAGAAAGTAAACGATTAAAATTAAAAACAATGTCAAGAGTAAATTTTGATACATTATTGGAGGCTGGTTGCCACTTCGGACACCTTAAAAGAAAGTGGAACCCTGCAATGGCTCCTTATATTTTCATGGAACGCAACGGTATTCATATCATCGATTTGAACAAAACTGTTGCTAAAGTTGAAGAAGCTGCTGAAGCTTTGAAACAAATCGCAAAATCAGGAAAGAAAATCCTGTTCGTTGCTACTAAGAAACAAGCTAAACAAGTTGTAGCTGAGAAAGCTGCTTCTGTAAATATGCCGTACGTAATCGAACGTTGGCCGGGTGGTATGTTGACTAACTTCCCGACAATCCGTAAGGCTGTGAAGAAAATGGCTACTATCGACAAACTGACTAACGATGGTACTTACTCAAACCTGTCAAAGAGAGAAGTTCTTCAGATTTCTCGTCAGCGTGCTAAGTTGGAAAAGAACTTGGGCTCTATCGCTGATTTGACTCGTCTGCCGTCTGCATTGTTCGTAGTAGACGTATTGAAAGAAAACATCGCAGTTCGTGAAGCTAACCGTCTGGGTATTCCTGTATTTGCTATCGTAGATACTAACTCAGATCCTTCAAACATCGATTTCGTAATTCCGGCAAACGATGACGCTACTAAATCAGTAGAAGTTATCTTGGATGCTTGCTGCGCTGCAATGGCAGAAGGCTTGGAAGAAAGAAAAGCTGAAAAGGTAGATATGGAAGCTGCTGGTGAAAATGCACCGAAAGCTGCTAAGAAAAAAGCTACCAAAGCTCGCATGGATAAAGCTGAAGAAGATGCAATCAACGCATCTAAGGCTGCTGCATTCATGAGCAAGGATGAAGAAGAAGCTTAATCAATAAAGTAAGTTGAGAATTGAAAATTGAAAATTGGGAAAACTGTATTCTCAATTCTCAATTCTCAATTCTCAATTTTGTTTTTAAGAACATTACTAACTCAAAATAAAAGATATTATTATGGCTGTAAGTATGGCTGATATCACCAAGCTTCGTAAAATGACTGGAGCTGGTATGATGGACTGTAAGAACGCTTTGGCAGAATCAGAAGGCGATTTCGACAAGGCAATGGAAATTATCCGTAAAAAAGGACAGGCTGTAGCTGCAAAACGTTCTGACCGTGAAACTTCAGAAGGTTGTGTGTTGGCAAAATCAACTGGTGACTACGCTGCAATGATTGCTTTGAAGTGTGAAACTGACTTCGTTGCAAAGAATGCAGATTTCGTAGCATTGACTCAGGCTATCCTGGATGCTGCTATCGCTAACAAGTGCCAGACTTTGGATGAAATCAAGGCTTTGCCTATGGGTAACGGTACTATTGCTGATGCAATTGTAGAACGTAGTGGTATCACTGGTGAAAAGACTGAATTGGATGGTTTCAATTTCGTATCAGGTGCTTGCACTGCTGTTTACAACCACATGAATAAGAATCAGCTTTGTACAATCGTTGCATTCAACAAAGAATGCGATGCTCAGGTAGCTCATGAAATCTGTATGCAGATTGCTGCCATGAACCCGATTGCAATTGATGAAGCTGGTGTTCCTGAATCTGTAAAACAGGAAGAAATCAATGTAGCTATTGAAAAGACTAAGGCTGAACAGGTACAGAAAGCTGTTGAAGCTGCTTTGAAGAAAGCTGGTATCAATCCTTCTCACGTAGATAGCGAAGAGCACATGGAAAGCAACATGGCTAAGGGATGGATTACTGCAGAAGATGTAGCTAAAGCTAAAGAAATCAAGGAAAAAGTAGCTGCAGAAAAAGCTGCTAACTTGCCTGAGGCTATGATTGAAAATATCGCAAAAGGCCGTCTGGGTAAATTCTTGAAAGAAGTTTGCTTGCTGAAACAGGAAAGCATCATGGATCCGAAGAAGACTGTAGCTGATGTATTGAAAGCTGCTGATCCGGAACTGGCTGTTGCAGACTTCAAACGTTTCACTTTGCGTGCTGAATAATTATTAGGATGCAATATTCTTTCGGGCGTGCCATTTGGTACGCCCGATTTGTTTTACGGTTACTTGGTTCAAGTAGCCGTTTTTTATTGATTATTATCAGGAAAAGTAATCTTCCAAGCAGGATTATTTTGTATTTTTGCTGTCGGAAAACATAGAATGGAATTCTAACTTTTAAACAAAATAGATTATGGCAAAGAAAGCGCTTTTAATGATTCTGGACGGTTGGGGTTGTGGCGACCGTCAAAAAGATGATGTAATCTTCAATACTCCGACTCCTTACTGGGACAGTCTGTTGGCTAACTATCCTCATTCACAGCTTCAGGCCAGTGGTGAAAATGTAGGTTTGCCTGACGGTCAGATGGGTAACTCAGAAGTAGGTCACTTGAATATCGGTGCAGGCCGTATCGTATATCAGGATTTGGTGAAGATTAACCGTGCATGTGCCGACAACAGCATTATGCAGAACAAGGAAGTAGTAGCTGCTTTCTCATACGCAAAAGAACATGGAAAAAACATCCACTTCATGGGATTGACTTCCAATGGTGGTGTACACTCTTCTTTGGAACACTTGTTCAAATTGTGTGACATTGCAAAGGAATACGGACTGGAAAATACTTTCATCCACTGCTTCATGGACGGTCGTGATACAGACCCGAAGAGCGGTAAGGGATTCATTGAACAGCTGACTGCTCATTGCGAAAAATCAGCCGGAAAGATTGCCTCTATCGTAGGACGTTTCTACGCAATGGACCGTGACAAACGTTGGGCACGTGTGAAAGAAGCATACGATTTGCTGGTAAACGGTACAGGTAAGAAAGCTACTGACATGGTACAGGCTATGCAGGAATCATACGATGAAGGTGTAACAGACGAATTCATCAAACCGATTTCCAATGCAAACTTCGACGGTACTATCAAGGAAGGTGATGTAGTTATCTTCTTCAACTACCGTAACGACCGTGCAAAAGAATTGACTATCGTATTGACTCAGCAGGATATGCCGGAAGAAGGTATGAAGACAATCCCGGGATTGCAGTACTACTGTATGACTCCGTATGATGCTTCATTCAAAGGCGTACATATCTTGTTCGACAAGGAAAACGTACAGAACACATTGGGCGAATACCTGGCAAGCAATGGCAAGACTCAGTTACACATCGCAGAAACTGAAAAATATGCCCATGTAACCTTCTTCTTCAACGGTGGACGTGAAACTCCGTATGACAACGAAGACCGTATCCTGGTTCCTTCACCGAAGGTTGCTACTTACGACTTGAAGCCGGAAATGAGCGCATACGAAGTAAAAGATAAACTGGTAGAAGCTATCGGTACACAGAAATATGACTTTATCGTAGTGAACTATGCAAACGGTGACATGGTAGGTCATACAGGTATCTATGAAGCAATTGAAAAGGCTGTAGTAGCTATCGACAACTGTGTGAAAGATACAGTAGAAGCTGCTAAGGCTAACGGTTATGAAGTCATCATCATTGCTGACCATGGAAATGCAGATCATGCATTGAATGAAGACGGTACACCGAACACAGCTCACTCTTTGAATCCGGTTCCGTTTGTATACGTAACTGAAAACAAAGACGCCAAAGTAGAAAATGGTGTATTGGCTGATGTGGCTCCTTCTATCCTGCACATTTTAGGCATGGCGCAGCCGTCTGAAATGACAGGTCGCGACCTGATTAAATAAGAATCCACAGTGATTTAGAACATAGAGCCGGGGTTCGTTATCGGAAGATAATGGACTCCGGTTTTTTATTCACCATGCTAGAGCGATTGTGTTTCAGATAGGGAGAACACAGGCGGTGCAGTCTTGGAAAAATAAAAAGCCGCAAAGTAAATAAGAGGAATTACTTTGCGGCTTTCTGTCAAAACAGAGTTTATTATGCTTTTACTCCGTTGTATTCGTCAGATACAGTTAATTTTTTGCGGCCTTTAGCGCGACGTGCTGCCAATACTCGGCGACCGTTTGCGGTAGCCATTCTTTCACGGAAACCGTGTTTGTTTCTTCTCTTTCTGTTAGAGGGTTGGAATGTTCTTTTCATTTTCGTATATACTATTTTATGTTATTATTCCATGCGTTCGGGCTGCAAAATTAGTGACTTTTTTTTAATAATCAAAGTGCTAAATCATTTTTAGACAAATCTTTTTGCGTTTTTTCGCGATTTAGATTAATTTTGCAACCGTATTCAGAGAATAAATCAAACTATTACATAATAATAAAGGATTTAAGTTATGATTAATGCTCAAGACATTAAAATCGGAACCGCTATCCGTATGGATGGCAAATTGTATTTCTGCATTGACTTCCTGCATGTAAAACCGGGTAAAGGAAACACTTTCATGCGTACAAAACTGAAAGATGTAGTAGACGGATATGTATTGGAACGTCGTTTCAACATCGGTGAAAAACTGGAAGATGTACGTGTAGAACGTCGTCCTTATCAGTTCTTGTACAAAGAAGGTGATGATTATATTTTCATGAACCAGGAAACTTTCGAACAGGTGCCTATCGCTCATGACCTGATTGAAGGTGTAGACTTCCTGAAAGAAGAAATGATTGTA
This sequence comes from Phocaeicola plebeius DSM 17135, assembly GCF_000187895.1. Lineage (GTDB taxonomy): Bacteria > Bacteroidota > Bacteroidia > Bacteroidales > Bacteroidaceae > Phocaeicola > Phocaeicola plebeius. Next base: position 598,400 of record NZ_DS990134.1, read on the forward strand.
GAAGTTGTTTCTGATGCTTCTACTGAAACTATCCTGTTCGCAGAATTGCCGGTAAAAGTTCAGCTGAAGGTTACTTACACTGAACCGGGTCTGAAAGGTGATACTGCTACTAACGCTACTAAGCCTGCTACTGTAGAAACTGGAGCTACTGTACGTGTTCCGTTGTTCATCAACCAGGATGAAACTATCGAAGTAGATACTCGCGACGGTTCTTACGTAGGTCGTGTAAAAGCTTAATGCTGACAGACACTGAATTTCAGATAAAAAAGAAAGCCGTACTGGATGATTCCGGTACGGCTTTCTTTTTTTTGTGTGATGCTGGCTTATAGTAACTTGATTCCTTTGCCTGCTTTGAGGGTGATATTCTTAGATTTTCCGTCGAAGCAGACTTTCGTTTTTCCGCCTTTGCGTGACTGGATGTACAAAGATGTTACTTTACCGTTTTTCCATTCCATGTCGACGATGAAACCTCCACGGGCGCAGATACCTTTCACGCTGCCGTCTTTCCATTCCGCCGGAAGAGCCGGAAGTAGGGTGATACTGTTTTCGGAAGACTGCATCAGCATTTCAATGACGCCGGCGCAACCGCCAAAGTTACCGTCAATCTGGAAAGGCGAGTGTGCATCGAGCAGGTTGGGGTAGGTACCTCCTCCGCGTCGTGCATCCTTTCCTTTGTATCCGTCCGGACTGACATAACGCAACAGGCGGCGGTAGATATGGTACGCATTCTTGCTGTCTTGCAGACGTGCATAAAGGTTGACACGCCAGCCGGTACTCCAGCCTGTGGTATTGTCTCCTTTGATTTCCAGCGTACGGGCACAAGCCTTCGCCAGTTCCGGAGTCTCTTTTACAGACAGATGATGTCCCGGATACAAACCGAACAGATGCGACTGATGACGGTGCTGCGGCTCCTGGTCTTCCCAGTCATGGAACCACTCCTGCAGATTTCCTTTCTTGCCAACCTGGTAAGGCAACAGACGGGGAAGCGTTTTCTCTATCTGCTTCCGGAAGTCTTTGTCCGTACCCAGCGCTTCGGCAGCCTTGGCCGCATCTATCAGGCATTCGCGCGTCATGGCCAGGTCAGAAGTACAGCCGTAGGAAGTCGCTCCTGCGTAGCCGTCGGGAGTCAGGAACTTGTTTTCGGGCGATGTACCCGGTGAGGTAATCAGCTTGCCGTCTTTTTCTATCAGCCAGTTCAGGCAGAATTCAGCTGCACCTTTCAATACCGGATAATATTTTTGTAGAAATTCCTTGTCCTGCGTGAAGGTGTAGCGCTCCCAGATATGAGTAGACAGCCAGGCGCCTCCCATGGTCCAGCATGCCCACGACGGATCACCCACGTTCAGTCCTACCGGACAGGTCATGGCCCAGATGTCCGTGTTCTGTCCCAGACACCATCCTTTCTGTACACCGTAATAAGCCTTGGCACTCTCTTCTCCCGTGTGTTGCAGGTTGGCGATGAAGTCCATCAGTGGGCGGTGCATTTCACTCAGGTTGGCCGTTTCAGCTGCCCAGTAGTTCTCCTCCAGGTTGATGTTGCTGGTATAATTGCAGCTCCAGGGCGGGAGCAGACGTTCGTTCCACAGGCCTTGCAGGTTGGCGGGTACTCCTGGTGTACGTGAACTGGAAATGAGCAGGTAGCGGCCATATTGAAAATACAATGCTTCTAGTTCCGGATTCCTTTGTGACTTGTCTGTATATTGCAGCAGCTGTTCGTCGGTAGGCAGGGCTGCAATGGCCTGGTCTGTCTTACCGAGGTGAAGCTCTACGCGGTCGAAGAAAGATTTGTAGTCTGCCACGTGTGCATTTTCCAATTCCTCGAACGTTTTCTGTGCAGCCCGTTCCATGCGTCGTGTCACCAGGTTCCGGTAGTCACGTCCTTCTTTCATGGGGTCCTTGTCGAAGCCGTTGAAGCTGGTGACGTTGGCTATCAGAATCAAGGCTTCTTTTCCGCCTTTCACCTTCAGCTCGCCCGATGGAAAGCTTTTGACCTCACTCTGAGGAGCTATTACCCGAATCAGTGTGCGGAAATGCGTTCCCCGTTCCGGATCATACAAATGCTTGTTATTTACTCCGTCAAAATATACGGGATAGGAGTGATAGGCAGCATATCCTTCGGCTGAAATCTCATTGCCGTTGGCCGTAGTGGCATGAGGCAGGAGCGAGTTGAATGAAAGAGTGGCTTGCAGCCCTTCTGTGCTTTCCGTCTGCAGGCGCAGTACAATCACTGAGTCGGGGGCTGAAGCAAAATAATCGCAGGCAAAATCTGCACCGTTTCTCTGGTAGGCGGTTCGTGCCATGGCCCGGCTGATGTCCAGTGTTCGTTGATAGTGGCTTACCTTAGCCGGTTCGGCAGAATAAGTGATGGAAAGCTGGCCCAGCGGCTGATAGTTTTCGCTGTAGTGTCCCTGTACTTTCCGTTGGGCACGGTCGGCTCCCCGGTAATCTTCCTTGTCGAGCAGGGCACGGATTTCTGGAATGGCCTTATAGGCATTGGGAGTTGTGACTTTCCGGTCGGGTTCTCCGGTCCATAGAGTAATGTCGTTCAGTGAGAGTACGTCTTTGTCGGTTCCCCCGTAAAGGATAGCTCCCATGGTACCGTTTCCGATGACGAGTGCTTCTTCAAAGAATTCAGCCGGACGGTTGTAGTGCAGCACTAAATTTTCTTGTGCCGGAAGATAAGAGACAGGTAAGGAAAGGATACAAGTTGTGACAACAATGCCTTTCCACTTCCTTTTAAAGTTACTTTTCATAGTCTATGCGTTAATAAAGAAAATCAGTTGCAAGTTATCAAGAAATATTTGTACGGACAAAACTCAGGTGTGAAAAGTGAAGTGAAAATGCAACTGAAAAAACGCCTTTGCGTTTTATTTTAATCGCAAGTACATTTGAAATGAAACGCAAGGACGTTTGCATTAAAGCGCAAAGGCGTTTTGTGTGAAACTGAAGTGTACTAAAAATAGTTGTCAGTTTGAAGATTAATTCCTGACTAAGTTGACAGGTTAAACATTATATTCCTAAAAAGGTTGTCAGTTCTGCAAAACTACAACAAAAACTCAATATCCGTATATTTTCTCTCTAAAAACTCATCGCTCGGGGAGCGCCGTGCGGCAAGGGGCGGGAGCACCCGTCCCGACGAGCACATCTTTCAGTTATACCGATATTCCATAAGAGGGTTTCCTCCTCTGCCTGAAAAGACTTCCATAGGGGTCTTCATACCCAGTGCCCTGTGTGGTCTGGCATTGTTGTACATCGCTACGGATTTACTTACGGCTTCCTCTGCCTGTCTGAAGTCCATATCACCTTCATTGAAGAGCCACCCGTTCTTCAGGGTGTTGTTCATCCTCTCGGCCAGGGCATTGTGAAGCGGGTCTCCCGTCTGGGTCATGCTGATTCTGATGCCTTGTGAAAGCAGCAGGTTCGTGTACTGCTTCGAGGCATACTGCACGCCACGGTCAGAGTGGTGTATCATGCCTTCCGTACTGATTCCGTAGGCACGGTAGGTCTCCAGAGCCATGTACATGGCTTTCAGCGGTCCCTCCGCATCCAGACTCCTGCTCAGGCAGTATCCGACTATGTATCTGCTGTAGGCGTCAGTCACCAGTGAAAGATAGGCAAAACCTTCTCTGGTATAGATATAGGTGATGTCCGCCACCACAAGCCGGCCATTGCCCACAGGCGTGTACTTGGGAGAAGTGTTTACAAGATCCCTGTAAAGACGGTAACCGTGTCTGGAGTCCGTGGTACGAGGACGGTACCTTGTCCGCCTGAGCATGAGCGAGTTGGAACGGAGCACATTGTAAAACCTGTCCCGTCCTATGGTGAACTTTTCCCTGAAGTATTCACGGCAGAGTGTGTAGAGTTCCCGACAGCCCGCCTTGGGAAGACATTCCTTCTGGCGGACGTACAGGCAGTACAATACAATGCTGGCAGAGAGTATGTCAGCCTCGTTTGAGGCATAGTCATGCTTGTAGTATCCCTGTGCTGATATGCCAAGCAATCTGCAAAGCGGACGCACGCGGTAACGGCGTCCGCCTTGAGACAGGCCCCGGATTACTTGGCACCGGAGTTTTTTCTTACCGGAATGTTATAGGTCTTTTCCGCAAGGTCAATCATGCAGTCGTAGGCGTCACGGGCCATGTTGGACTGCTTCAACTCTACTTCCAGGGACTTGATTTTCCGCTCGAGCTCATGAATACGGTCATGAAGCTCCTGCTCGGTCTGACTTAGTTTCTTGCTCATAATGGGACTTGGTTTATCTTCAATCCCAAAGATACGAAGCCAGCGGCTAATTGTAGTACGTTTCAGACCTTTTTCTCGTTCAAATTCACTATGGTTCTGAGAAGAACACATATATTCTTCCAGATAAGACAGACATTCTGCCTTTGAGAACTTTCGATTTTTACGCATGTTACTAAATAAATTGTGTCAACTTATTTAGTACACTACAAACTCTTTGGTCTTTTGAACGGGATACAAAAGAGTTTTGTGGAGACTCTTTAAGTTCCGAATTTCCATAAAAAAAGCCTTTCCATCATCGCGATGAAAAGGCTTCTTTTTATTTTTTCCAGAAAAATAATCAATTATTTTTTCTTGTGGTTTGCATAACGGCTCATGAACTTGTCCACACGTCCTGCAGTATCCACCAGCTTAGACTTACCAGTGTAGAACGGGTGAGATGAGCTAGAGATTTCCAGCTTAACCAACGGATAAGTTTCTCCTTCGAATTCAATTGTGTCTTTAGTAGCACAAGTTGAACGAGACAGGAACATGTCGCCGTTTGACATGTCTTTAAATACTACCGGACGGTAGTTTTCAGGATGAATGCCTTTTTTCATTTTAGTATATACTTTTTATTGTTATTATTGACAAATAAATATGTGGTAACACTGGTAAAGTGTGTAATGGTCTATTTCGGGTTGCAAAGATACGCGATTTCTTTGAAACTAAAAAGAAATACCCGAAAAAAATATTCTGTCAGTCAAAGGCTTTTATATAATAGGTAAATCAGTTTTTGTCATATCTACTTTGCATCCTTACTGCATGTCCTGGTAAATATTCCGCTTAAAATTGATTTGTCTCAAGAAAAGACAGAAAATCTCCGATTTAGTATATTGCTAATTCTTTTTATATTGTTACTTTTGCAGATGGAATTAATTACTAACAATTATAAAACTTACAAAAATGGTTAATTACAAAGAGTTAGGCTTGGTGAACACAAGAGATATGTTTGCCAGAGCAATCAAAGGTGGATATGCTATCCCTGCTTTCAACTTCAACAATATGGAACAGTTGCAGGCCATCGTGAAGGCTGCTGTAGAAACAAAATCTCCGGTTATCTTGCAGGTATCTAAAGGTGCTCGTAACTATGCTAACCAGACTTTGTTGCGTTACATGGCAGAAGGTGCTGTAGAATATGCAAAAGAATTGGGTTGCGCACATCCTGAAATCGTGCTTCACCTTGACCACGGAGATTCTTTTGAACTGTGCAAGTCTTGCATTGACATGGGATTCTCTTCAGTAATGATCGACGGTTCTCACTTGCCATACGAAGAAAACGTAGCTTTGACTAAGAAAGTTGTTGACTACGCTCATCAGTTCGATGTAACTGTAGAAGGTGAATTGGGTGTATTGGCTGGTGTAGAAGATGAAGTTTCTGCAGAACACCACACTTATACTAACCCTGAAGAAGTTATCGACTTCGCTACTCGTACAGGTTGCGACTCATTGGCTATCTCAATCGGTACTTCTCACGGTGCTTACAAGTTCAAACCTGAACAGTGCCACGTAGATCCGGCTACAGGTCGTCTGGTTCCTCCTCCATTGGAATTCGCTGTATTGGACGCTGTAATGGAAAAACTTCCGGGATTCCCTATCGTTCTTCACGGATCTTCTTCAGTTCCTCAGGAAGAAGTTGACACTATCAACAAGTTCGGTGGTAACTTGGAAGCTGCTATCGGTATTCCTGAAGATCAGTTGCGTAAAGCTGCTAAATCTGCAGTTTGCAAGATCAATATCGACTCAGACTCTCGTCTGGCTATGACTGCTGCTATCCGTAAAGTATTCGCTGAAAAACCGGCTGAATTCGACCCGCGTAAATATCTGGGCCCGGCTCGTGATAACATGGAAAAACTTTACAAGCACAAAATCATCAACGTATTGGGTTCTGACAACAAATTGGCTCAGTGCTAATTGCGCTTGATACTTATCACACCTGAATAAAATGAATGAAGGCTGCTTTCCTTTCGGAAGGCAGCCTTTTTTTTAATTTCTTACCAGAACTTGTTCTGAGAAGGGTTATATTCAAATCCTGCTTCTTTCAAACGGTTCAGAATATCTTCCTTGCTCACATTCATGTCTGCACAAAGGGCATCGAGCGAAGGATAGTAGTCTCTTAACTTCATGTTGATGAAACTGAAAAGCATCATCGGGTCTTTAGGTAATTCCATATTGATAAATAATTTTCTATACAATCTTTTTTCGGCGTGCAAAGTTACGACTTTTATTGCTTCATTAATCCTATTTAGTTGATAATTTATTTGTTATCTTTGTCCTGTTATGTCAACTAAACGAATTATAGAAGATAAAGATTTCTGCCGTATTGTGATTGCTACGCGCCGGGGAGCAAGGAACATTACAATGCGTGTCAAGCCCGACGGCTTGTATCTCACGGTACCGCCTTACAGCAAGACGGATAAAGTGCTTTCTACCCTGGAGCAGTTTCGTGCCGATTTACGGGAACGCTTTCGGCAGGTGGCGGTACGGCCAATAGATTTCAGTTTCCGGATTGAGGCCGACTGTTTTCGTCTGTCATTATCTCCCAGCCATTTGAAATGTTTTACGGTGCGGCAGATGCCTTCGGGCGAAGTGACCGTGTTCTGTCCGGAGCATACCGACTTCTCGAATGAAGCTGTTCAGAAACTGGTGCGTGGAGCCATTTTGCGTGCCATGAAAAAAGTGGCGGCAGAGTTTCTGCCACCTTTATTACACGTATGGGCAGAACGTTTCGGGTTGACTTACCGAAAAGTACGGATTACCGCTGCCCGTTCACGATGGGGAAGTTGTACTTCGGCCAAGACCATCAGTTTGTCTTGTTACCTGATGTTAGTTCCTTCTCACTTGATTGATTATGTTATTTTGCATGAACTGGCTCATACGCGTGAGATGAATCACGGCCCTCATTTTTGGGAGTTGCTTGACAGTATGACGGCAGGGCAGGCCTTACGTTTACGGGGAGAACTTCGGAGGTTCCGGCCATCTTTTTAAAAAGAATTTCAAACATGTGTATAATGTACACTTTTTGATGTAATTTTGTACCGTAGAAGATAGGTAACAGGTAAAAAAGATTGTTTGCATGAAAAAAAGTTTACTGGCACTTGCCTCCGGTACACTCGGGTTAGGTATTGCTGAGTTTGTGATGATGGGAATACTGCCCAATGTGGCTCGTGATTTGAATATCAGCATACCGGAAGCCGGACATTTTATTTCGGCGTATGCCATAGGAGTTTGTGTGGGAGCACCCTTGACGGTGTTTGTGGCTCGTACGCGTCCGTTAAAGCAGATATTATTAGGACTCGTTGCCATTTATGTGATAGGAAATTTGTGTGCGGCACTTTCTCCAGAATATTGGACGTTGCTGCTTATGAGGTTTGTGTCCGGATTACCTCACGGGGCATTTTTTGGAGTCGGTTCTATTGTAGCCGAGAAGGTAGCCGATAAAGGGAAAACTTCGCAGGCTGTAGCCCTGATGATTGCCGGGATGACCATTGCCAATTTATTTGGGGTGCCCTTTGGTACGTTGTTGAGTAATCTGTTCTCCTGGCGGTTCCCCTTCCTGTTTAACGGATGCTGGGGAATGCTGGTATTCTTCCTCGTCTGGAAATGGATACCTGTTTTGCCCGCCTTGCCGGATGTGGGCTGGAAAGGACAGTTCCGTTTTTTACGCAAGTTAGCTCCGTGGCTGATTATTCTGACCACGATGTTTGGCAACGGGGGTGTATTTTGCTGGTTCAGCTACGTCACTCCGCAGATGCTGCATGAAGCGGGTTTCCAACCGGAAAGTCTGACATGGATTATGATGCTGGCCGGATTGGGGATGACTATCGGTAACCTGGTAGGAGGACGATGTGGCGATTTGTACGGGCTGGCACCAGTGATTCAGTTTACGCAAGTGTTTATGATGCTGGCTTTGCTGGGCACGTTTCTGTTTGCAGGAGTACCTTGGCTTTCCGTATTGCTGATGTTTATTTGTGCGGCAGCCTTGTTTGCGGTGTCTCCTCCTCAGCAATTGCTGTTGCTGCAGAACTCCAGAGGAAGCGAAATGATGGGAGCGGCTTGTGTGCAGATTGCCTTCAATTTGGGAAATGCGGTAGGAGCATACGCCGGAGGACTTCCGATTGATGCAGGATTAGGTTATCGTTATCCGGCACTGGTAGGAGTCTTTGTGGTGGCTTTAGGATGGATTTGCGTTACCTGGTATATCCGGAGAGAGCGCAAGCAGTTAAAGAATGAAATAACCGATACGATTGTAACGTAAAAATATGCTATGAGATTACTTTTGTTGACTTTATGTATATTATTGGGAGGAAATAATCTGCGCCTGGAGGCGAAGAAACATTTCTTCTCAAATTATAATTTCTGTCATATAACAGAGGAAGCCGGATTGCCTAATAACTCGGTGACTGCCGTAATGAAAGATTCATTCGGGTATATCTGGGTGGCCACTCAGGATGGGTTGGCGCGTTACGACGGCTATCGTTTCCTGAGTTATGGAGTGAAGGAACCTTTTTACCGCTTGAAAGGTAATTATGTATATACCTTATGTGAGGATCGTCAGAAGAGACTTTGGGTCGGTTCGGAAGCCGGACTCGACCTGATTGACTTGCGGACAGGTCTTTCTGTTCCCGCGGCCGATTTAGGGGCAACATCGGAATTGTCAACTTTGTTTAATTCGTTCGTCCGTTCGGTGATACAGACTACCGATGGAAATATATGGGTGGTAACCGACAAGATGTTGTGGTGTCTGGAACTAGACCGCTCTGGAGTAGTGACGAACTGTTATCAGATGCAAGCTGAAGCCGATGAAAGTGTATCGGCCATTGCTGAAATAGAAGGAGGAGTTTGTGCCGGAGTAGGTAACTGCATTTATCGGATTGTGAAGGAAGGTGACAAGTTGCGTAAACAGCAGCTTTCGGAGTCCATTGTACCTTTTAGTGATGACTGGCGTATCTCTTGCCTGCAAGCCGACGGTGATTTCCTGTGGATAGGCAGTAACCGTGGACTTTTCCGCTATTACCGGCAAACGAAAACGATGAAGCGTTACCGTTACTCTTCCCACCGGGAGGGAATGCTCAGTCAGGCTTATATCACGGATATGAAGCTTACTTCAGATGGCAGTTTGGTGGTCTCCACTTTCAATGGACTGAATGTATATGACCGTGAATCTGATACTTTTTCTTTTATTCGTCGTGTGGAAAATTCCGAGGATCGGGGATTGAATTCCAATATTATAGTCTGTTTGTTTACTGACGGGCAAGACATTTGGGCCGGTACGCAGGATGGAGGAGTAAATTTGTTGTATCTGTCACGTAGATTGGAGGTATCCAGGTTAGGAGATATTCCCTGGAAGCTGTCACCGGGCCGCACACCGCAAATCAGTGCCGTGACAGAAGATAAAAACGGAAATTTGTGGATTGGTACAATTGAGGGAGGACTTTATCAGATGAATCCCGAAACAGAAGTGGTGCGACATTATGCTTTCGTTCCTCAGAATCGGTTGTCTATTCTTTCAAATAATATAAATGGAATATTGATAGACAGTGATAACCATTTGTGGGCGTATACTTGGGGGGCTGGGATTAGTGAGCTGGACTTGAATAAGTCGCAGTCAGTATTCCACCAGCATTCCAATGGAGAAGTGCCCGGACTGGAGGATGATTTTATTATGAGTGCGGTAGAAGATCCTGTAAATAAAGGAATTTGGTTTGCTACCACACATGGCCTGCTCTTTTACGATAAAGCTCAGGGACGTTTTTCTCGAATCACTTTGGATGTGGATGTAAATGAATTTGAATCGGTTGGGACGTTGTGTGTGGACCGAAAGAATCGTTTGTGGTTTGGTACCTCTGAGGGATTGTTTATTATTGATTTATTCTCTTTTGCTCGCTCACGCAGACACTTGAATTATATTTATTTGCGTTATAAACTGGATGATAAAAAATCTACTCAGGTAGAACGGATTAATACTGTGTTTCAGGATAGTAGGGGGGTGATTTGGTTAGGAGGAAAAGGTACGGGACTCTATCGCCTGGTTTCTGATGACATGAACCGTTTTCAGTTTAAGCACTATGGACCGGCAGAAGGGTTTGATGAAAAAACGGTTTACGGAGTGACTGAAGATGAATTGGGTAATATCTGGATTGCTACGGAAAACGGTTTGTCGCGTTTGCTGGTTAATAGTAGTACTTTTATCGGTTATGGAAAGTCAGATGGACTTTTGGATAAAGGATATGATGCGAATGCACTTTATTTTTCTCAAAGATATAATCGCTTGTATTGTGGAAAAGATTATGGTTTGTATCAGATTCAACTTCGAAAGCCATCCGGATTGATGGATTCACATGGGGTTAAGGTTTCGTCCGTTCGGGTTAATGAGGAAAACTGGATATATGCGGAGGAAAAAAGCCTGGCAGGCTTGGAAGAAGGTGATCAGCTGGAACTTGCTTTAACGTCACAGGACTATGGTTACAGAAGTTCCGTTCGAATTCGATATAAGTCAGTAGAAGAAGATAAGTGGATAGAACTTCCGTCTGACAATCCGGTAATTATTTTCCCTTCTTTAACTTCGGGAATTTATAAGCTTGAGATACAGAGTACGGATGGAGAAGGTAAATGGTCAGAACGGGTTTTGCGACTGGACATTCAGGTTCGTCCGTATTTTTATAAGTCCTGGTGGTTCTTATTGCTTCTTCTGATGTCGGTGGTTTGTCTTTCCATCCTTTTTTATCGCTATAAGGTGAGACGGTTGAGACATCGGCAGGTGTTGCTGGAGCAGTTAGTAGCTCAGCGTACGCATGAGTTGGAAGTACAGAATCATAGCTTGGAGGTAATGGCTCATCATGTGGAAGATATGGCAGAAGAAAAGATCCGTTTCTTTACACATCTTACTCATGAATTTCGTACGCCTGTTACTTTGATTCATGGGCCTATCCAGCAGGCTTTGGCATTGACTTCTGATAAAGAGGTAAAAGAACAGTTGCATATAGCGGAACGTAATGTACAGGATTTACTTTCATTAGTGAACGAATTGATGGATTTCCGGAAACTTGATACTGAAAAAGTAAAATTGAATATTCGTCCGTTTGATCTTATTTCCATGATAGACGACTTGCTTCTGCCTTTTATTTCTTTTGTAAAACATCGGCATATTACATTGCAAGCTTGTTATCATCTCAAAGGGCTTTCTGTAAATGCAGACCCGACGTATCTTCATCGCGTATTGACAAACTTGCTGGCTAACGCTGTGAAATTTACTCCCGATGGAGGACATATCAGGCTTTATGCAGCTCGTTTGGTAGATAATAAGGGAAAGGTGCAGCTTTATCTTTCGGTATCGGATACTGGGTGTGGAATACCGGAAAAAGACCTTCCACAGATATTTGACAGTTTCTTCCAGACACAAAATAAAGTAACTTATCCGGTATTTGGACAAACAGGAACAGGTATCGGACTGAATGTGTGTAAACGGATTGTAGCTCTTCATGGAGGTGTGATTTCGGCCAAGAATAACCGAGCAGGAGGTACCTCCTTCCGTGTCCTGTTGCCGATGAAAGAGATGCCGACAGAAGAACTTTCGGCTGTAAATGGAATGTCTGAGGAAGATAATTCTGTCGTGACAGAGGATAATTCTTTACAGAAGGCTACGCTGCTGGTGGTTGACGATAACCATGATATGCGTCGTTATATTCGCTCGTTGTTGAAAAATGAATATAAACTGTTGGAAGCTGAAAATGGAGTGGAGGCTATGAAAATAATTGAAAAGCATCAAGTGGATTTAATAGTCAGTGATTTGCTTATGCCGGAGATGGACGGGCTGGAACTTTCGAAAAGAGTGAAAGAAAATTTGGCCACCAGCCACATTCCTTTCCTGATTCTTACAGCTGTACATTCGGAAGAAAATGAGAAAAAATGTTATTCAATAGGGGTAGATGAGTATCTGTGTAAACCGTTTGATGCAGATATATTTAAGTATCGTATTCGGAATATCTTGACTTTGCGTAGAGGATATCAGGAAAGGCTTTCTCAGCCTGCGGTTTTGTCGGATATAAGTGAATTGGGACTGATAGAGGAATCCAGAGACAAGATATTTATGGACAGGGCTATGGAATTGATGAAGCTACATTACGCTGAGGCTGAATATGGACTGGATGCATTTGTGCGCGACATGGGATATAGTAAAACGCTAGTTAATCAGAAAATGCAAAGTCTGGCGGGAATGCCTATCGGCCAGTTTATGAAGAATTTTAGGCTGGATATGGGACGTCAGCTGTTGGAACAGGGAAAGGGAGATGCCAATGTATCGGAAGTGGCTTATGCAGTTGGTTTTAATGACCCCAAATATTTTACGAAATGTTTTAAACAACGTTTTGGATGTTTGCCAAGTTCGTTCAGTCATGCTTAAAGGAAAAGCCGGAACATAAGGTTTGTTCCGGCTAAAAAAAGAAATTTAGAAATGTACCGTTTCACAACGGCGTTTTTATGAGCACTAGGGATTATTTTTGTATAATTCCCGCTGTATTTTCTAGATGTATATTTTCTGCAGCATAATCTGGGCGAGTGTCTCCCCAGTTGACTGTACATCTTTCCATTTGAATATCAGAAGCTGTGTGGAAGAAGAATCCGTAAGTCTTTCCTTTCAGGAAGCCTTCTCCATCGCATGGGCGTTTATCGTATATTCCTCCCTCAAATGTGGTACGTTTGTGAAGGTTAACTTCTACCTGGTCAAAGTAAATCCGGTTCACTTTGTCAATGGTGTCTCCTCCTACGAAGATGCCGTTTTCACTTGTACATTTGATGTTCTGGAAGTAGATGCGGCTTACTTCTCCACAGGCACCTTTCACAGCTCCTTTTGGAAAACGCCATCCGGCATCTTTATGATTACCTACAGCACGTGGATAAGAAGTTACGTAAATAGGCTCTGCTTTTCCCCACCATACGTCAGAAAAGAAGCGGCAGTCTACAATCATATTTGAGAATATGACGTTGGTAACTGTACCTTCATCTCGGTTCTGGATTCCAATACCTCGGTTACTATCCTTGATAATGCAGTTAGTGAATAACACGTTATTGATTTTATCCATGTTTTCCGAACCGATTTTTACGGCGCATGAGCGGGAGGTCATAGTGCAGTTGGTTACTACTACATCTTCACAGCTTCCATACTGTTCGAATTCACGTCGGTTCTTCAGACAGATGCAGTCATCTCCTGATTCAATGAAACAGTTGGAGATACGCACGTCTTTAGAATGGTCAATATCAATACCGTCGCCGTTTCGGATTTTCAGGTCATTGAGGATAGTGATACCATCAATCATTGCGTTACGGCAACCTATCAGGTGTACACTCCAGTAAGCGCTGTTACGTACGCTGATATCACGAATTACCAGCTTCTGCACGTTGGTTAAAGTCAGCAGGTGGGGACGCGGATCAAAATCGGTTACGGGTTTCAGTTCGTAAGAATCTTCCAGCTCCTTTCCCATGAAAGCCACTCCGTTACCATCGAGTGTTCCGGTACCGGTTATGGATACATTTTTCAGGTCTTTTCCGCTAATCCACATCATACCCTCTCCACGGTTGGCTCCGAAAGCGCTTTCTGTGTAAATACTTTCATCTGGATTAGCCAGTAGGCGTGAGTTGGGGGCCAAATGCAATTCGATATGCGATGCCAGCTTGAAAGGACCACATAAAAAAGTGCGTCCGGATGGTACGATTACTGTACCTCCACCCGCTTCGGAACAGGCGTTGATAGCCTTTTGTATAGCTAGGGCGTCGTCGGTTTTTCCATCTCCCGTGGCACCGTAGTCCATGATGTTATAAATCCCCGTTTGCTGCGAGTGGCATGCTCCGAGGAAGAAGATGCTAAGTAGTGCAAGAAGAATGTTTTTTGTTTTCATATTTGAATGGGGTTTATGTGTTTATTATGGTATTTTCACTAAGGAAGGAGGACAATCAGTTGGAGAGTTACCCCAATCTCTGTTGGGGGTGTCATCCATCTTGAATATCATTTCTCCTCCATGTACAATGTCCTTGTGGGAAATGTAATTTTTAGAGTATGGTTTTCCGTTCAGTGTCACACTCTGAATATAGATGTTGTCCTTGGACGCATTCTCTGCCTTGAGGGTAAAAGTCTGTCCGTTCTCCAAGTGTATGACAGCTTTGGGAAAAGAGGGACTAGCTAGTATGTAATAGGGAGAGCCGGGACATACAGGATAAAAACCTAATGAGGCAAAGATATACCAGGCAGACATCTGTCCTGCATCGTCATTACCTGATAGACCACCAGGAGCATTCAGGTATTCAGTTTCCATGATATGGCGTACGGCCTGTTGTGTTTTCCAAGGTTCTCCTGCATAGTTGAACATGAATGCTACCTGATGGCAAGGTTCATTTCCATGCCAGTATCTGTGTTCACTGAACATAGAGTCCAGCTTCATAGCAAATTTTTCTTTTCCTCCCATACATTCCATAAGCCCGTATGGGTCATGGGGCACATACCATGTGTAATGGCAAGGAGCGCCTTCTGTGATGAACTTGGTAAACTGGAATGTGTTCTGATCTTTCAAGAATGTACCGTCGGCATGTCTTCCCTGTGCGTATCCGGTTTGCGGATCAATTACATTGCGGTAATTCTGGGCACGTGCAGACAATACGTTGTAATCTTCTTCTTTCTGGAGTAGTTTAGCTACTTGAGAGAGTACAAAGTCATCATAGGCATACTCCAATGTCCGTGATACCTGTTCTTTGGTATGGAAGGCATCGGGAACACTGTCTTCTAATGGAATATAGCCGTATTTCAGATATGACTGCAAGGCACGTCGTCCCATTCCGTTTTTATAATCTTTATCGTCAGCAGGCGATTCAAATGCATTTTTTCGCATAGCTTTGTAAGCTTTCTCTATGTCAAAGTTACGGATGTCTTTTATGCATGCATCGCCAATGGCAGCTATGCAGTGATCTCCAATCATGGCTGCCGTATAACTGTTCCAGCAGGGGAAGATGGGAAGCCAGCCTCCTTGTTCGAACTTGTGGACGAGTGACTGCATCATATGGCCTGCTTTTGTGGGATACAGCAAGTTGATGAGCGGATGTAATGCTCTGTAGGTATCCCACATACTGAAATCCTCATAATATACTTCATCATGTGCCAATTGAAGAATAGAATCCTTCTGAGCAAAAGCTGGATACCGTCCGTCTACGTCATTAAAAGCATGCGGTAAGAAAGATGCACGATAAAAAGCACCATAGAATTTCTGCTTTGCTTCTTTGTCCGGACTTTCCACCTGGATAGCTGCCAGATGTTTTTCCCAGATATCTGTTAGTCTTTGGTGTGTACGGTCGAAATCCCAGTGAGCGATTTCTTTCTGCAGATTTTTTTCAGCTCCTTTTTTATCGGTAAATGAAGAAGCTGCTTTAATTAATATTTGTTCGTTACTTTCTACTTGAAAGCATATATAGATACCGATATTTTTTTCATTTCTAATTTGAGTCTGCCGAGGGAATATACTATCTTCTCGGAAGGTACCGAAGTCACATAACTCCTTTTGATAGTCTATGATAAAATGGCCGCTGTAT
The DNA here is from genome assembly GCF_000187895.1 of Phocaeicola plebeius DSM 17135. Classification (GTDB taxonomy): domain Bacteria; phylum Bacteroidota; class Bacteroidia; order Bacteroidales; family Bacteroidaceae; genus Phocaeicola; species Phocaeicola plebeius. The sequence continues at coordinate 614,249 of NZ_DS990134.1, forward strand.
CCGGCAGGTTCTCCCCATCCTTGATAAATGCGGTGTACAGGATTGTATCCGTAGATACGTTTTTGAAGGGTATCAATTTCAATATATCCTTCTCCTTCATCGCTGTTGGGATTTACGACGAGGTAAGCTTTTCCTTCCTTTTGGTAGGTAAAGCGGAAAATTGCCGACCGTGAGCAGCCTGTCATTTCGGCTTGAAGATGTTCGTCAGGCAGTGAAACGGAATAATAGGAAGGGGTAGCGATTTCCTGATTATGCGAAAACCGTGTACCTCTTTTTTCGGGTGTACAACGTAATGATTCGAATAATGGCATTAATGTCATGGAACCATAATCCTGAGTACATCCTCCTACAATCCAATGTGAATTACGAAAACCTTGGAACAAGGAGTCACGGTAGTAGTAAGGGGCAATACATTTTTGTTCGGTGTCTTGCGTTTGTGGTGTCCAGAAGTTCATTCCATTGGGCTCCAGTACAGCTGGTAGTGTCTGGCCATATTCCTCTGTGTGTTTGCCAAACATGCCGGCTGTATGAGTGATACTGGCGGCTGTGCCAACTCTTGTGTCAATGTACGACAAAGAGCTTTCGGTTGTTTGACCGTTAGTACATGATATAGCTAATGGAGTAATTGCTCCATAAATCAGAGATTTGAATAATGTCGGAAGAAATGTTTTCATGGATCTTAAAACTACGTGGTTGCAATTCTTTTATTTGTAAAAGTAAGAAAATGCAATTTTATATTACGGGTTTAAGATGATTGTTTGTATTTGATCTGTGAGTTTACAAATATTGGTGAGAGAATTTCTCTCACCAATATTTGTTATGTAGAAAAATTAGTTATGATATTCAGGATATCCCGGATTTTGTTCCCAGTTCGGGTTGGTATTCAGCATATCTCTGTGCAACGGGAAGATACGACGTGTTTTGTCGAAATTTGCTGTCGGGAAGTCATGATAATGAGGGAAGTATTCATCTTCGAAATGACCGAAACGAATCATATCATTTCTACGCCAGTTTTCATCAAAGAACTCACGTCCTCGTTCATCATACAATTCATCAAGATTGACACTTGTTACTTCTTCTGCATGTACATATCTGCGGATTTCGTTGAACAAACTTACAGGTGTGTCTTGAGGTCTTTCAGTAGATACTCCACCACGTAACAACGCTTCTGCCTTAGTCAGCAAAATGTCTGCATAGCGGAAAATAGGATAGTCATTTGACTGGTTTCTGCTGTTTTTGAAATCGTCATCGATGACGAAGAATTTCACAGAACGGTATCCTTGGTTATATCCTTCGATGTCATCACCTACTCCTAACTGAACGTCATTAGGAGTGTCCAGTGTAATACTTTTGGTAAGTACAATTTGATTTCCGTTAGGATCTAGTGCTGGTTCTGTTGTTGGCTCATAAGTTTCTGGATTGTACACATACACAGGGCCTCTAAGGATACTTTTTATTCGGTCGCCTGCTTTGCTTGCATCTTCAAACAGTTCTGCAAATTCCGGAGTCATAGTGATATAACCACCCGCAGAACTACTCAGTTTCATACCATAGTAACTGAGTTCTACATCTCCGGCCTTTTTCCAAGTACGTGCACGTCCATGCTGCATACCAGTAGCAGTGTAAGTATCGTATGGCATTGCATAGATAAAGTCTTCTACGTGAGAGCCGTTGTCCGGACCAAACTTCTTTTGGTAAGACATGGAACCAAGGCTGAATCCACCATTGGTAATGATATCGTCACAATATTTGATACAATCGTTCAGTTTCTCATTAGTAGCTGTCGCTGCATCATACTTGTCTACAGAAGCTGCTGTATAGACAGCCCAATTGATATACAATTTAACCAACAAGGCTTCTGCCATCCATTTAGTCGGTTTCCCATAAGTATTGGCACTTACTTCATCGGTGAGTTGTGGAATGATTTCCAACAATTCTTTTTCGATGAATTTAGCAACATCAGCACGTGGTGAACGGTCAATCAATTCGCCATCGCTAGGCAGATGGTCAAGAATTGGAGCATCTCCCCAGCAGTCCATCATAATGAAATGAAAGAACGCACGCATGGCACGAGCAGGAGCTATGATTTCACCAGCTTCATCACCTCCTAAATCTCGGATGATGGTATTAGCTTTTGTACAGCCGCCAGTGAGAGTACCCATCCAGTCGATTGTGGCATCTTCTGCTGTAAAATCATGAAGGCTAGGGTGTGCATACGCACCACTGTCATACCATCCACCACCATATGATACGGCTGTGTATTCATCACTTGACAAAGACATTGCTTCCATGTAGCGGCGGCCGAAACAGTCGCGCATCTGGAAATATACGTCGGCCATTTTAGCCTCTACAGCAATTTCATTGTCTGTTGGGTATTCGGTATATTGAGATTCAACCTTTACATCCAAATCCGTACAACCGGAAATTAGAGCGGCTGCACAAATGGAGAATAAATATTTTATATTTGCTTTCATAATTCTGTTTTCTATATTAATAAATTAGAAATTAATCTTTACACCCACCATTGTAGTGCGAGTGTGTGGATAAACGCTCCAGCGGTAGTCGATACCTGGATCAATACCACCCATGTTTACTTCTGGGTCAAGTCCTTTGTAACCAGTGATTGTGAACAGATTGTTGCAAGTTACATACAGTTGCAGATTTTGTAACCATCCGTTGAAATTCTTAAATGTATAACCCAAAGAAAGAGTGCTCAAGCGGAGGTAAGAACCATTCTCAATGAAACGGTCTGACGGAAGACTTGCTGAGGTAGTCGGATTGTCAAGGAACTCTTTCAGTACATTCTTACCACCGGCCAGCATTTCAGGGCTCATGTAGTTGGCACGTGTACCGTTGTAAATATCGTTTCCGAAAACTCCGGTAAAGAATACAGTTGCATTCCAGTTTTTGTAGTTGAATGTGTTGTTCCATCCGAAGTTCAGTTTCGGCTGTGCACATCCAGTAATAGTACGGTCTTTGTAGCCTGGCTGTTCTGTAGTCTCACCTGTACGTTCACCAGTATTTTCATCTCTTACGTAGTAAGTAGCCTTGCCTGCGTCATTAAAACCTGCAAATTCGTAAGTAAAGAATGTTCCGAGAGGTTCACCTTCAATGATACGTTGTGTGTAACCTTCTGATGAAACACCTGCTACCATCGGGTCACCTTGTGTAAATACACCTACTTCAAATTTATCGTTAGACAGTCTGTTTACGGTATTTTTGTTGTGTGAAAGAGTCACAGTTGTATTCCATGTGAAGTTCTTAGTTTGAACAGGAACAGCGTTGATAGATACTTCGATACCTTGATTGGTAATTTCACCTACGTTGGCTGCAATGTCACCAAATGGGTAAAGGTTTGTAGAAACCGGATAGTTCCAGATCAAATCTTTAGTCTTTTTATTGTAGAATTCGATTGTACCGCTAAGACGTCCATTAAGAAGTCCGTAGTCAAGTCCTACGTTAAACATACCTGTAGTTTCCCATTTCAAATCAGGGTTTGCATTTTTGGTCGCTGCCAGTGTACGCCATTGTTTTCCGTTGTAATCAAAGAAGCCGGATGCTCCGTAAGTAGCGATAGCTGTGTAAGCTCCAAAACCTAAAGCATTACCACTGACACCATAACCTAAACGGAATTTCAAGTTGTCGAACAAGTTCTGATTTTTCATAAAGTTTTCTTCAGTGATGTTCCATGCTACACTGACAGAAGGGAAAGTACCCCATTGATTATTTTTGCCAAATACAGAAGAACCATCTCGACGAACTGTAGCCTGAATCATGTATTTGCTATTGAAAGAATAGCTGGCACGACCATAGAATGAAATGTTACGGATAGTTTCTTTGGTTCCGCTTTGTACTGCCGGTATACCATCGATGGTGCTGGCGTATGTCAGCTGGTTCCATTTCAATACGTCATCATAGAAATCGTGTACAGTCAGTCCGAATCCATCGTTCGACATCTTTTCTTCCCAGGAATAACCGGCCATTACTGACAGTTTGTGAATGTCATTGATAGTGGTATCATAGTTACCAAAGGTTTCAAAGATATGTTCGTGTCCGAAGTATGTGTTACGAGTAGCACGTCCATTGTATGCACTGATACCTTCCAGCTGGGTATTGTGGCTGTCATAAGCACTGTAGGTACTTTGGTTGTTGGTGAATGAGTAGTTTACATTCCATTTCAATCCTTCGATGATTTCCAAACTTGCTTTGCCCAGCAACTGTGTATTCTTGTACATTGTTTCGGATGTATTTTCATAAATCAGAGACAATGGGTTGTAATTTTTTGAACCAGAACCTGTTGTCCATGAACCATCTTCGTTTCTTACTGGGAGCATCGGTGAGAAGTAATTCATTGCATCCAACACAGAGGCACCTTCGTTGTTCATTGGTACACCGATTGCTTTACCATATCTGGCATTTACACCAGCAGAAAGTTCCAAACGATCTTTCAGTACTTTTGTTGTTACTAAAGAACGGACATTTAATCTGTCCATGCTAGAGCCTGTAATCACACCTTCACGGTCTTGATAGTTGATGCTGGCCATGTAAGTAGTTTTACCGGCACCACCATTGATTGAGAGGTTATGATTGGTGCTGATAGCTGTGCGAAGCACTTCGTCTTGCCAGTTGGTGTTTGCACCCATATCATTAGCCAAAGTTGCTCCTGTAGCTTCTGCATAAGCACGCAAATCATCTGCGCTTGCCATATCCAGGGTGTTGAGAATATTATCGAAGGCTACGTAGCCACTATAGCTTACATTGGTACGCTCTGCTCCATGTTTACCTTTCTTGGTATTGATGATGATTACACCGTTGGCTGCTTTTGAACCATAGATGGCAGTTGCAGTAGCATCGCGGAGTACATCGATACTTTCGATGTCGTCAGGAGCCACCATAGAGATGTCTACACCCGGAATACCATCGATTACATAATAAGGCTGCATGGCCTGACCAGTACGTAAAGATGAAGAACCACGCAATGTGATGCTCGGAGAACCGTTCGGGTCACCGGTGGTAGTGATAGTCAATCCAGCCACTTTACCCTGCAGCATGCTGGCTGCATCAGAGAATACACCAACATTTAACTGGTCTGCTTTTACAGTAGTAATAGAACTGGTAACGTCTTTACGAGCCATGCTACCATAACCGATAACAACTACTTCGTCTAATGTTTCTGTATCTTCTTTCAGGGTTACATTGACTTTTGCACCGTTTACTACAACTTCTTGCGATAAGAAACCGATGTAGGAAAATACAAGTGTCTTCCCCTTCGCTACTCGAAGAGTATAGTTACCGTCCAAATCGGTCACAGTTCCATTAGTAGTACCTTTTTCAACCACGTTTACACCAATCAGTGGTTCACCAGATGTACTTTGCACATTTCCTGTAACAGTGAGCTGCGCAAATGCCCATGAAACATTCATCAGAAAAAGAGCCATAAACAAAGCGAATGGCCTTAGTCTTGCATTTTTCAATTGTACTTTACACATAAACTTAGATTTTTTAAAGGTTAGTTTTTATCAGATTTTGATATAAATTCTTTTACGATGGAGGATGTATCCGGTCAGTCCCATAACTGAACAGAATAATAGCGAGTAGACAAGAGACGCCAAATATTCATCAGAAATAATCATAGTAATGGCATGATAAATGGCATCTTTTATTTCCCATTGAGAGAAGATGATGGCTACCACTTCACTCAGTACGTAAAGGAACAAAGGGTTCATCCCGAAAACCAGGAAGAAGGTCCATCCTTTATTGATGTTCTTTACGTCTATTACATACATAAGCAATGCCAATAGTAGAGAGCCCCAGCCACATGTGACTAAAACGAAGGTGGTAGACCATACCCGTTTGTTAATCGGCATCCAAATGGAAAGTACATAGCCGATGATCAGCATCATTACAGCTGCTGTAATGAGCTTGACAATCCGTTTGTTTACAGATATCTTTTCCAGCAACAATCTGCCACACATAAATCCGATGAGCGTGTGGGCTACGGCGGACAATGTGCCGGCAAGACCTTCCGGATCAATTGGACTTTTTTTGTAAAGATGGGCTTCACCAAATATGCCTCTGTCGATGACTGCAAGCAAATTAGTGTCATCACAGGCATAGCCATTTCCTGTCAGAAGTAAGATGGAATAGGCAAGTAGTAATCCACCGCAAATCCATGGGAGATACTTATGATTGATATAAATGACCATAAGCGATACGATGCCGTAGCATAGGCCAATTCGTTGCAATACACCAGGGATGCGTAGTGTGTCTATGGGGAAGAAATTTCCGTTACAAGCATATCCAAACCAGTCAATTGCTAATCCAATCAGAATGATGAGGAATGTACGTCGAACAATCTTTCTGATAACTTCAGAGGTAGGACCGAAATTAAATTTCCGGAGAGAAATGTAGGTGGAAATACCGACCATAAACAGAAAGAACGGGAAGACCAGGTCGCACGGAGTGAGTCCGTTCCATACAGAATGGCGCAACGGTGCGTACGAAACGGGGCCTCCGGCATTGTTTACCAGAATCATGCCGCATACCGTGATGCCGCGTAAGATGTCTAATGACAACAATCGTTTCATGGTGCTTTCTGATTAATGGTTATTCTTGTTATTTATTGGGAAACACTTTGTTAAACACTTCTTTTGCTACGCTGACACAGTCACCTTCCGGTTGCGATGCGTACGGATTATGCGCAAGTGTCCAAGGTTCTTCCATGGCATAGTAGTCTAGTTCAACCATTGGTTTACCATCGAGCACATCCTGGAGTGTCTGCCAGTAGGCTGCCCAGCGTTTGTAGTAGAAATCTTTCAGAAGACCGTTCCATTCCTTATGAGCATAGTCGCGAAGACCTCCGTCGTTGGCACATACGCGGTTTCCCCATGTGGTAATCTGTACGCGGGCATTCCATTCGTACAAATCTTTTTCCTCCGGAGTAGTTCCGAGATTACGGGCTTGTTCAATCCAGCGTCCTACGCGGAATTCACTTCTTGTACCTAACAGGCGGTCTTGTGCCAACAAGATATTCAGGAACTCTTGTGAGTGAGTAGCAAAGCTTTTTTTGTCGAAACTCTTGAAGTCGGCAATGGTCTGGTTGTAGACGATACGTCCTCTGTCGGAGAGTGACTGACGGACGATGTCTACCAGATCGTATTCAAAATTGTTGTTGCCTTTGTATTTGTCGGCTACTTCCAGCATTAGGCGGGCTGCCGCTTCCGTGCTGGTCGGGTCATAATAGTTCTGCATCTTAGACCAGCTGGATGCCTGGAAGTTATTCAGTCCGGGACGGCCACAGAAAATGGATTCGTGAGGGCCTTGCTGGTTATTGCCAAACGGGCAGTTGTAGATGCCGTCGGCAAGAATGCTCCATGCCTGTGTGATTTTTTCATCACGTACACCGTAGCGTGCGAAAAGGTAGTCTTTTAACCATTCTTCCTTGGTGAATTTTTCCGGACGCCAGGGAAGTTCGCACATCAGCTCGAACATCACCGGATTGTTTTCGCTACCTTCCATGGTCAGGCCGATACCTTTCAGATGGGCGGCTAATGGATTGTTCTTGGTAAGGTAGAAATTGTTCAGCAACTGGTCCATACGTCCGTGCAGACCCACGTTGCCTCCGAAGTTTTCTATCATACAGAACAGCCAGTCGTGCTGCTCATAACCCTTTTCACGTTTCCAGATAGAAGGAATACCCCACATCGGGCGGCATTCGCTGAACAGATCCAGAATCAGGATATCTCCGTTGTTCAGATTCTTGATCATCTCCGGGCGCGGGTTTTCAGTCCATCCTTGAATCACCCATGTAGCCTTCGGATTGACATTCTTCATTGCTTTAAGTACGGCTTTTCCGGCTGCATCAAAATCCACGCTTCCTGCATCTTCAAGTTCGTGGAACGGGTCCATAGAGTAATAGTTGGCTTTGCCGAACAGCTTTTCCAGTTCCTTATAATATAAGGAAGCAATTTCGTTGAAGCGTGAGTCGGTTGGAAGCAAAAATGCCGGACGGGTAAATCCGTTCCACAATGCCGGTTCGGTTACGTTCAGTCCCAATTTCTTATTGGCATCGTGAGGTACCATACCGGAATAACCGGGGAATACCGGTTCGATGCCGTATTCACGCATACGTTTCAGAATTTTCTTCTGCAATGCTTCCTGCTGTGTGTACCAGCTGTCCGGATTGGGACCGCCCCATCCTTCCAGGTTGTTCATGGCCCACCATGCCAAGAAAGCAGGTCCTGCAATGAATTTGTTGATTTCTTCTTTGGTGTAACCTAGCTTTTCGAGCATGTTTTTCCATACGCATTCCTGACCGACTACTGCCAGTGGCAAGTTGATACCGTGCAGTGCCATCCAGTCGATTTCCTTTTCCCAGCGTTCCCAGTCCCAGAAAGCCATGGTATAGGAATAAGTGCAATAGTTGAAATCGTAGCGTAAGGAGAGGTTGGTTTCCTTGCGTACCGGAGTAGAAACTTTTGGCAAACTTTCCGGTAACTCGGCAGTCATGCCGTTCCATGAAAGATGAATGCCTGCGTAATATTTCAGGTACCAGTTTAAGCCGGTAGCGATGTTTACGTAGTTGTTTCCCCGAATGACTACTTTGTCACCTTTTTGGTCGAGTTCAAAAAAATCGGATGATCCTTTCTTTACTTGTATGATGAATTTTTTGGAAGCTCCTGGATCAATTCTTTCCAGAAGGTCGTGTACAGGATTACTCCATAACTGAGCAAAAGGGAAGCAAAGACATGCTAATAGGATAAGTAGAAATTGCTTGGTTTTCATAATAATTATTTTTAAGTGTTACAAAAATCATATTTTATCAGGAATTTGAGGGGGAAAATAGTGAAGAAAAGGGAGAAAATAGTGCATTGTAGGGTTTACACCTTTAAATTGACCTATGTCAAGACACTCTCCGGGCTAAATGTTGTAATTTTGTCACGTTTTTTAGAGAGTTAATACGTGGAACAGGCAATTCAACAAACAGGTATCCGGAAAGGCTTGACGAAGCTTGTGATTCCTATCTTTATCGAGACCTTATTGATTATGATGTTAGGTGCTGTCGACACCGTTATGCTGAGTCAGTATTCTGATGAAAGTGTGGCAGCAGTAGGGGTGGTGAACCAGATTGTGATGTTTGCTTTCCTAATTTTCGAGGTAATCAATATCGGTACCTCTGTGCTGTGTTCGCAGTACCTGGGAGCAGGAATGAGGAACAAGATGGTGCAGGTGGTCGGTGTGTCTTTATTGCTGAACCTGGTCGTGGGACTCGTGGTCAGTGCCATCTTGCATTATGGAGCAGCTACATTATTGGGATGGATGGGACTTCGTCCGGAATTGCTGAAGTATGGCATCGGATACATGGAGATTGTGGGAGCCTTTGCTTTTTTCCAAGCTATCTCGCTGACCATTTCTGCGTCCTTGCGTAGTGCCAACAAGGCCATTTACCCTATGCTGGTCACAGTGCTGGTCAATGTGATGAACATTATCGGAAACTATTCTTTGATTTTCGGTAAGTTCGGTCTGCCTGCTATGGGAGCGGAAGGAGCGGCCATATCTACCTCCATCGCTCGTGGCGTGAGTATGATTGTCTTGTTTGTCATTCTCTTCAGAAAACACATCCCGTCTTTCCCGATGGCTCTTTTCCGTCCTTTCTCTTGGATAGAACTGAAAAACCTGTTGAAGGTAGGAGTTCCTTCTGCCGGAGAGAATATGTCGTACAGTTTTTCGCAGGTGGTCATCACCTATTTAATCAATATTCTGGGAAATGATTCGCTGGCCACACGAACCTATACGGTGAATACCACCATGTTTGTCTATCTCTTTGCCATCGCCATGGCACAAGGAGGAGCCATCAGTATAGGTCATCTGGTGGGGCAGAAGCGGATACGTGCGGCCTACCTGTTGGGAAAGTACGTCATGCGTTTGTCCATTCTGGTATCGCTGGGACTTTCGTGCATTTGGGCCATATTCGGTCATACAATCTTCAGTATGCTGACGGACAACGAGAATATTATCCGCTTGGGAGTGACCATTCTCATTGTCGATGTCATCGTAGAGATAGGGCGTGCCGTAAATATCTATGCCACGAATGCCCTCCGTTCGGCTGGTGATGTGAATTTCCCGTTCTATGTCGGCCTGATTGTGCAGTGGACGGTCTCTGTCGGACTCAGCTATCTGTTCGGTATTCATCTGGGCTGGGGACTGGTTGGCATGTGGTGTGCCTTCCTGCTCGACGAGAATATCCGTGCTTTTATCTTTGTGAAACGGTGGAACAGCCTGAAATGGGCGAAAAAAGGTTTTGTGAAGTAAAAGCTACATGTCCGATTGAATCAGGCAGAAATAGAACAGGATGATGCAGATAATGTCGATGGTAAGTGCAATGACCGACCAGCGCAGAAACTGCTTGTTCTTCTTGACGGCTCCGTAGATGATTCCTAAAATGGCAGACAGGAATACACCGGCTACGATGCCAAACAAACCCTGTACGGCCACTCCCAGCAATACAAGGATTCCCATGGTGATAAGAATGTTGTTTTTCATGTCGGTTCAGGTTTTGTAATGAAAAAGGGAGCACGAAGCTCCCCGTATGATGTTTTTATAAGCTGGCCTTGATGGCGTGAATAACGGCCGAGGTAAATCCGTCGTGCTCCAGCGAGTTGATACCCTTGATGGTAATTCCTCCCGGAGTAGTCACTTTCTCGATTTCTGTGGCCGGATGTGCATTTTCGTTGTTCAGCAAAAGTTTGGCTGCCCCTTCCAGGGTTTGTGCCAGCATGGTCTGTGCATCGTGTGGTTTGATACCCAGTTCTACTCCTGCCTGCATGGCAGCTTGTACGTATTTCAGTACGTAGGCAATGCCACAGGAAGTCAGCGAGGTGGCAGCTGCAAATTGTTTCTCTTCAATCAGCATGGAACGTCCCATCTCGTTAAAGAGCGCAGTCAGGGAAGTGATCTGTTCTTCCGAAGCATTGCGTGCGGCAATCAGTGTCATGCTGGCTCCTTCTGAAATGGCCGTGTTAGGAATGACGCGGAATATCGGCATTTCCGGGTCTACAAAATGTGCCAGGTCTTCAAAAGTCAGTCCTGCGGCCACTGATACCAAAATCTGTGGTCCTCTCAATCTAAGCGGCTTCAACACTTCTTCCACTTTCCACGGTTTGACGGCAATAATGATAATGTCTGCATCTTCTGCCGCTTCTTTATTGGAATGTGTTACGTGAATGGCAGGAAATTCCGCTTTCAGCGCGTCCAGTTTGCCGGCACTGGGGTTGGATACCGAAATCTCTTGTGCCTGAATATAATGTCCGTTGGCCAGTCCACGGGCAATGGCACCTCCCATGTTTCCGGCTCCGATGATTGCTACTTTCATATCTTTCAAGTTTGAGTTCTTTATTCGCAAAGTTATAATTAAAAATGAGAGTTGGGCTATATAATGGAATTTATTTTGGTGGTATATGGAAAAGGCGAGATTGTTTTGTGGAAATGCTTCGGGAATAATGGAATATTTTCTTTGTAAGTTTTACGTTTCCCGTAAAGGAAACGTATGTTTCTCGGTGCGGAAACGTAGGTTTTAGGTTCGGGAAACGTAGGGTTCTGCGTGGGAGAACGTAGAATGTGTAAGGGGATGCGATAAATAACGTAACGATGCTTAGAGGATGATTTGGAAAAACTTGGATAAGAAAGTATCAATTGTAAGGAGGTGAGATATGCTATCTTTGTGAAGAGGAATATGATATTATGAGAAACGTGCAATTTTAACTTTCTGTTTTTGAGAACGCTCTTCCTTATATCATTTTTGTAGAAATAACGACTAAAAAAATAGAGTAAGATGAAAAAATGGATTGTGAGTGCCTGTCTGCTGATGATGCAGGCTGGAGCATGGGGCAAGATTACATTGCCCGACATTGTGAGTGACAATATGGTATTGCAACAGCAGGCTGAAGCTTGTCTGTGGGGAAAGGCAAATGCGAATGCTGAAGTGATTATCCGTCCATCGTGGAACCGGGAAGTGTATAAAGTAACCGCCGATGCGGAAGGAAAATGGGTGGCTAAAATTCAGACTCCCACAGCCAGTTATCAGACCTATACGATTTCCATTTCCGATGGAGAGGAGATGAAACTGAACAATGTGCTGGTAGGCGAAGTCTGGTTCTGCTCAGGGCAGTCGAATATGGAGATGCCTCTCCGAGGATTTGTAAACTGTCCGATAGCAGGGGCTAATGAAACCATTGCTACTTCATCGAAATGGAAAGGTATTCGTGTGGCTACCGTGGAGAAGAACGGTCAGGTAAAACCTGTGGATTCGTGTAAAGGGAGCTGGAAGGTAAGTAATCCGGAAAATGCACCGGCTTTTAGTGCGACGGCCTTTCATTTTGCCATGATGATGAATCAGGTACTGGATATTCCAATAGGAATCATCAACTGTAGTTGGGGTGGTTCTATGGTGGAAGGATGGTTACCTCGTGAAATCGTGTCCCAGTATCCAGATATAGACTTGGAGAAAGATATTCGCAAGGAGGACGGGCACGACTGGTGGCATTACCTGAGTCCGACATTGATGTATAACGGCATGTTGAAGCCACTACAGAACTATACCATCAAAGGCTTTTTGTGGTATCAGGGAGAATCGAATGTAGGAAAACACAAAACGTATGCTGAACGACTGAAGACAATGGTGGAACTCTGGCGTAAGGAATGGGGGCTGGGTGAATTGCCTTTCTATTATGTGGAGATTGCGCCGTTTAACTCTACGGAAACTACCGGGTGTGCATACCTTCGTGAAGCACAGTTTAAGGCGCAGTCTATCATTTCGAACAGTGGTATGATTTCGACCAATGACCTGGTAGAACCTTATGAAATCAAGAATGTGCACCCCAAGAATAAAACAGACGTAGGAAAGCGTCTTGCTTATATGGCTTTGAGTAAGACTTACCATGTGTCGGGCATAGAGGCATGCGGACCTGTTTATAAGTCGATGGAAGTGAAAGACGGTGCAGCTATTTTATCCTTTGACCATGCAGAAGAAGGGTTTAACCGTCTGTCGGGTATGGACGGTTTTGAAGTAGCAGGGAGCGATAAAGTGTTCTATCCGGCAAAAGCTGAAGTGTACAATAATTTGCAGATAAAGGTAACTTGCGACAAGGTAGCACAGCCTGTTGCCGTGCGCTATTGCTTCCGTGACTTTCAGCTTGGTAATGTGGCCAACTTGCGTGAATTGCCCTTGTATCCGTTCCGTACGGATAATTGGGAATAAGCGGATTCTTCTCATATAATAAAGCCGGGCTTGCCATGTGGGTGGCAAGTCCGGCTATTATTTTGTGTATGTATGGTGCGATTTATTTTACTTCTTCCAGATACAATACCCGGCTGGCATAATCATTTAATTTATGATAGTCTACCTGATGAGTATAAGGAATTTCCAGGCCGTTTTCCATCAGGAATGCTCCGCTATAAACTTTTCCTTCAAAGGGAAGCGGCTGATTGTCAATCCGGTTCAACTCTGTGATACGATAAGTCTTGTCGGGATGAAGACCGGCCATTGTTACACGCGGTAAGTGCTGATTGACAAAATGTTCTGTTTTCCACCAGTAGAATACAGCTTTGTCTTTTTCCGGACTGGTATACATTAAGGAGGCTACTCCCAGATGGTCGTATGGAGAAACAAGGCGATAAATATCTCCTAACTGAACTACCGGACGGATTTTCTTGTAATCGGCTATTGCTTTGCGACACAGGTCTTTTTCTTCATCGGTCATGTTTTTAGGCTGGATTTCCATTCCTAATCGTCCACTCATAGCTACATCGATGCGGTATTTAAGTGGAACGGTGCGGAAAGTCTGGTGGTTGGGAGCCGCACTGATGTGCGAAGCCATGGCAATGGCAGGGAAGAAGTAAGAAGTTCCCCATTGCATGTAGATGCGTTGCAGTGCATCCGTGTTGTCGCTCACCCAAAACTCATCAAAGTAAGGAAGATAGCCATAGTTGGCACGACCGCCTCCACTGGCACAAGCCTGAATCACTAAGTCCGGATATTTGGCACGGATACGCTGGCATACACTCTCAAAGCCTTTGTGATATTCTATGTACATGTGGCTTTGTTTGTCAGCTGTCAGATAATTGGAGCCATGATTCATAATGGCCATGTTGGCATCCCATTTAATGTAAGCGATGTCGGGGTACTGTGTCATCAAGTCGTCAACAACCTTGAAAACGAAATCCTGTACTTCCGGATTTGCCAAATCGAGTACTACCTGAGTACCTCCACGTCCAAGAACCGGATCACGCTGAGGAGCTTTCAGTATCCATTCAGGATGTTTTTCATACAATTCGCTGATTGTGTTTGCCATTTCCGGTTCTATCCAGATACCAAACTTGATGCCATGCTTCTTTGCATCTCTTATCAATCCTTCAATACCTTCCGGAAGCTTGTTTTTGTCTGTTACCCAATCACCCAGTGAGGAACTGTCGTTCTTACGTGGATATTTGTCTCCAAACCATCCGTCGTCCATCACGAAAAGCTCGCCTCCCATTGAGGCAATGTCGCTCATCATCTGGTCCATTCCTTTCTGGTTAATGTCGAAATACACACCTTCCCAGCTGTTCAATAAAATATCACGAACCACATTGCCATGAGCCAGTTTGTAAGTCCGTCCCCATTTGTGGAAATTACGGCTTGCACCGCTCAGCCCTTCGTCGCTGTAAGTCAGGGCTACGGCAGGCGTGCGGAATACTTCTTTTTTAGAAAGCATGTATGAAGAGTTTTCTTCGTTGATGCCGGCATAGAACTGATGATAATCGCTGTCGTCAGTATCAATTTTCAGTTTGTAGTTGCCTGTGTAGCAAAGGGCGGCTCCAATGACTCTTCCTGTATTTTCCTGTGGTTTCCCATCGAGTGAGAACATCACTTCTGCATGTGAGGTATGTGAATTGCGTACCCCATCTTTATTTTTAATTACGGTCATTCCTGGCTGTAGCGGTTCTTGTGTCAGTTGTCCTTCGTTTGCCCATGAACCAGACAGATGTGAAAGCCATACATTTCCTCTGCGAATGGGTAAGTAGGCAGAAGAGAACTGGCTCAGATATACTGGCTTCTTTTCTGTGTGGCTTATCTCGGTCCAGGTTTCTATCATATCTACATCCTGATATGCTTTGTAGTGTACGTCGACATAGAACGGATATACTTTGTCTTTCAGGTGGACAGTCGTTAATGTTGACTGCTTCTCCTGATTAGTGCTGACACTTACCACCTCCATTTGTGTAGACATGTTGCCGTCGGCGTGTTTTACAGAAAGAGCAGCTTCTCCCGGACAATTCATTCCATATACGGGGTAAGCCGTATGGTTACAATTAGATGCTTCGTTGATGTGTTGCAAGTCTGTTTCATTCAGTTTGCTTCCATAGTAAAGATACTTTAGCTCACCGCCATTGGGCGCATTCAGTACGAGCGATGTGTTAGGGGTAGAAATACAGATGTGCTGTGCCATTGCATTTCCGGCCAAGAAAGAAAGGCCTGCTAAAAGATAAAGTTTGCTTTTTGCACTCATGCTTTTCAGTTTTGATAATAGATTTTGTTTAATTATTTATTTGTCTGCAAAAATAGGTGTTGTTTTGTGATAAAACTGATATGTTTTTATCTTATTTTTGTGGGAAACAGAAAAATAGAGAATGAGACGCTTTTTCTGAGAATAATAACTTTTAATTATGGCCTTATTTTGTCCCTCTTTAAACGTACTGCTATGGAAAAGTTGTTGAATGAGAATTTTATACGAGAAATAACTCCTCTTTCAGATAAAGATTGCTTTTACATTGCCGATCGGCATAAGAAAGAGTTTACATATCCTATGCATTGCCACCGTGAGTTTGAACTGAATTTTGTGGAGCATGCACCAGGAGTGCGTCGTGTAGTCGGGGATTCGGCTGAAGTGATAGGTGATTATGATTTGGTATTAATTACGAGTCCTGATTTGGAGCATGTGTGGGAACAAAATACGTGTACCTCAGAAAATATCCGGGAAATAACTATTCAGTTTGTTCCTTCTTTTATGAGTGGACTGGTGGAAACGAATCAGTTTGATATGATTCGTAAAATGCTGGATAAAGCACAGTATGGGCTTTGTTTTCCCATGGATGCCATGATGAAAGTATATTCATTGATTGACAAGCTTCCTGAGATGAAAGGGTTTTATGCCGTGGTACATTTCCTGACCTTGCTTTATGAACTTTCTTTGTTTACTGACCAGGCGCGTACTCTTTCAAGTTCTTCGTTTGCCAAAATAGAGGTGCATTCAGACAGTAGGCGTGTACAAAGAGTACAAGACTATATAGGAAAGCATTATCAAGAGGAAATAAAGCTGAAGCAGCTGGCTGATATGGTAGGTATGACCGAAGTATCTTTCAGTCGTTTCTTTAAGTTGCGTACAGGTAAGAATTTGTCAGATTACATTATTGATTTGCGGTTGGGCTATGCCACGCGTCTGCTTGTTGATTCAACGATGGCAGTAGCTGAAATCTGTTATGAGTGTGGCTTTAATAATTTATCTAATTTCAATCGCATATTTAAAAAGAAGAAAGGATGTTCTCCAAAAGAGTTTAGAGATAATTATAGAAAGAAACGTACTATTATTTAATGGTATAATATATAATTAAGGAAGGCCCTCTTTTTATCAGGTATTGAGAAAAGAGGGCCATTTTTCTGTTTAGATGGGGAATAAATGAAACTCAATCAGTATATGATAAAATTATATCATTTTTATCAGTGCTTATCGGCTAATTTTGCAGCGTTGAAATAAATCTAATAAGTATGCAGAAACGAATTTCTTTTCTATTGCCTCGGAGTTGTGTGAATATTTTGTTTGCATGTAAGCAAATGAAGAATGATATAATAGAAGTTGAATACACACATTTCATGAAGGGACAGAATCCGGTTGATGATTGTGCAGGGTAGAAGGAAGAGAAGGAACAGTCGGTGATTTGTTTATACAAGTGATAGATAAAATTGTATCATTATTACAATGTGATTGTTTCTACCTTTGTGGTTGTAAGAAATTTGTAATATAAAGCGACTTTTAATCTGATATTATGTAGAGAGGATTCCGTTTGTTGGCTTTTCGCATATATCTATTGATGAAGAATTATTAATCATACAAGTGATACACTATGAATAAAAATGTAAAAAGATGTGCGCTGGTTGCTGGTGCATTTGCCATGGTCTCTATGGGAAATGTGTATCAGGTGCAGGCTTCTGAACTTCATGCATCGGAAGTGTTGCAGCAAGCGAAAAGGCAGATCAAAGGAAAAGTAGTTGATGCTGCCGGTGAAACTGTGATTGGAGCGAATGTTCTGGAAAAAGGAACAACTAATGGGGTAATTACGGATATTGATGGTAATTTTGTACTAAACGTTTCTTCTGGAGCTACACTGGAGATTTCTTATATAGGTTATGTTACACAAACCATAAAGGTCACAAACCAGACATCTTTACATATTGTATTGAAAGAAGATTCCGAGACTTTGGATGAAGTGGTGGTAGTGGGTTATGGAACCATGAAGAAAAGTGACTTGTCTGGTGCTTCTGTATCAGTGGGGGAAGATGCGATAAAAGGTTCTGTGATTACCAACCTGGACCAGTCTTTACAGGGACGTGCAGCGGGTGTTTCTGCCGTAAGTACTTCAGGAGCTCCGGGTTCTTCGTCTTCTATCCGTGTACGTGGACAAGCTACCATTAATTCCAATGCGGAACCTCTATATGTGATTGACGGAGTAATTGTACAGGGAGGAGGTGCTTCGGGCGCAGATTTTGGTTTGGGAGATGCTTTAGGTAATGGTTCTGTATCTACCATTTCTCCGCTTTCTACCATTAACCCTGCCGATATTGTCTCAATGGAAATTTTGAAGGATGCTTCGGCAACTGCGATTTATGGAGCGCAAGGAGCAAATGGAGTGATATTGATTACGACTAAACGAGGTAAGGCTGGTGAGGCTAAATTTACGTATGATGGCATGCTGGCTGTACAGAGACAGACCAAACGGCTGGATATGATGAACTTGCGTGAGTTCGCTAATTATTACAATGAATTTGTGCAAGTGGGCGAATTGGATGTGAACGGGTATTATGCCGATCCTTCCATCTTGGGTAAAGGAACGAACTGGCAGGATGCGGTTTTCCAGACTGCATTGCAACACCAGCATCAGGTTTCTGCTGAAGGAGGTACGGAAAAAATTAAATATTATGTTTCCGCTTCTTATATGGATCAGGATGGTACGTTAATCGGATCCAACTTTAATCGTTATTCTTTCCGTGTGAATTTGGACTCTCAGTTAAAAAGCTGGTTGAAACTGGGATTGAGTGCTACTTATTCATCTACGGATGAAGATCTGAAACTGGCAGATGGTGAACAGGGTATTATTAATTATTCATTGAAAACTGTCCCTGATATTCCTATTTATGATATTGACGGAAATTATGCAACCATTGTGCGTGAAGGTTACACGAATCCGAACCCGATAGCCATGGCTATGATGGATCAGGTGCTGCTGAACCGCCAGAAGTTGACAGGTAACATCTTCTTTGAGGTTACACCAATAAAGAATCTGGTGTGGCATGCGGAACTGGGTTATGATATTAGTGCTTCCAAAGGTGAACGTTATAAACCTATGGTGGACTTTGGTAGTTGGAAGCGCGACAGTAACTATAGTAGTATTCAGAAGAACAGCAGTACATTTTGGCAACTCAAGAATTATGTTACGTATAGCGGCATGATAGACAAGCATAATTTTACGGCCATGCTGGGCCAGGAATGTTGGGCGTCTAATTATGATAATATCAGTGTAACTAATACCAGTTTGCCTTCTGATGCCGTGCATAATCCGGCTTTAGGTACCGCTACTCCAGTAATTGGTTCTGGGTTTGGCAGTTCAGCCATGGCATCGTTCTTTACTCGTCTGACTTACAATTACGATAACCGTTATTACGGAACTTACACTTACCGTTACGATGGCTCTTCAAACTTTGGCCCGGATAACCGTTGGGCAGGCTTCCATGCACTTGCTGGTTCGTGGCGTTTTTCAAATGAAGAATTCTTTAAGCCTTTGTCTGGTGTAATTAGTAATGGTAAATTACGTTTAGGCTGGGGACAGACCGGTAATGCAAATATTGGAGGATATTTGTGGGGAACTTCTATCGTAAAAATGAGTTCAAGTCTCGGAACGGGATATCGTCCGAAAAATATTCCGAATACCAGCATCAAGTGGGAATCTCAGGAACAGTGGAATGTAGGACTGGATTTGGGATTCATTCAGGACCGTATTAATTTGGTTGTAGACTGGTATAAAAAGGTTTCAAATGACATGTTGATGGCTTTGCAGTTACCTTCTTATATGGGAACTCAGGGGAATACCAGCAGCCGTTTGGATCCTCCTTATGGTAACTATGGTAGTATTGAGAATGCCGGTGTGGAAATTTCACTCAACACGCATCCGTTAATTGGAAAGTTCCAGTGGGATTCCGATTTCCAGATTTCATTCAATAAGAATAAATTAAAGGCATTGAGTGGAACGGCCAATGCACAAATTGTTGGCTATGGACAATGGAATGACGTAGTTAGTGTGTCCAATGTAGGTGAGTCATTGTATAATTTCTATGGTTATGTATGTGATGGAGTTTATCAGGATTATGAAGACCTGCAGAAATCTCCGAAACCAGAGCAGTATCCGTCAAACGGAGTGTTTAACCGAAAGAATACAGTTTGGGTGGGTGACATCAAATATAAGGATATTAGTGGTCCGGATGGAAAACCTGATGGAGTAATTAATGAATATGATAAGACGAACTTGGGCTCTCCGATGCCGAAATTTACTTTTGGATGGACCAATACATTCCGTTACAAGGATTTTGACTTGTCGATATTTATTAATGGTTCTTATGGAAATAAGGTAATGAATTATTTGGGTATGCAGCTTACTCACATGAATTCTGCATGGGAAAATCAGTTGAACTCGGTAACGGGTCGTGCCAGACTGGAACCGATTGATCCGGATAAAGTTTATCCTGCCGGCCAGTATTGGTATGATGATGTGACTAATGTGCGTGTCTCTAATCCGGAAGCTGTTATTCCTCGTGCTTCTATTCAGGACCCGAACGACAATGACCGTATTAGCGACCGTTATGTGGAAGATGGTTCTTACATCCGTTTGAAGAATATTACACTGGGTTATACTTTCCCAAGTAAATTAATCAAGAAGTTTGGTATTAATAACTTACGACTTTATGCGAATATTCAGAACTTATTGACAATTACAGGATATGATGGTTACGATCCTGAAATCGGAGCCAGTACGCAAAGCACTAATGTGTATGGATTGGATTACGGACGTTATCCGTCGCCTACTGTCTATTCATTCGGACTGAATGTTTCTTTTTAACCTGTTAAATTTGACTGTATATGAAAATCAAGAATATTAAATATGTGGCTTTGGCTGCGGTCTTTGGTATGGGAGCAACTTCTTGTGATGATTTTCTGGATCGACCGACTGAAGATAATTATAATCAATCTAATTTTTACCAGAATGATACCCAGTGCGTGCAGGGAGTCAATTTCTTGTATAACTCTCCATGGTATGATTTCCAGCGTGGTTTCTTTAAAGTGGGTGAAGTGATGTCTGGTAATTATTATTGGGGGAAAAGTCCTTATCTGGATTTCACAGTGAATGGAACGGATCAGGATTTGGTTAATATGTCTTATTCCTTGTGGTCTGTGATTGCCTATTGTAATACGGTGTACAAGACTCTGCAAACTGCTAACTGTTCTGAGAATGTCAGAAGACAGTGTATGGCTGAGTGTTTGTCTTGGAAAGCTATGGCTTATTTCTATCTGGCACGTACTTTCGGAGCTGTACCTATTGTACATGATAATTCCAAAGAACTGGCAGATGGAACTTATAATGACAAAAAGAAGGTCATGCTGGCTGATGTCTATGAATATATTGTCATGACATTGGAGAAAGCAATGGAATTGTTTAAAGATGAGGATGGAAATGTCATGAAAGGTGATGCCGGACGTATAGATTATTATGGAGCTGAAGGATTGCTGGCAAAGGTTTATTTGACAAAGTCAGGCGTAGGTCAAAACGGTATGCGTGATGAGGCGGCTTTGAATAAAGCTAAGGAATTGGCAGAAGATGTGATTGATAACTCTGGCCGCAAACTGATGGAAAACTATGCAGATATATTCCGTTTGCAGAATAATAACTGTGAAGAAAGTCTGATTGGCTGGCGTTGGGATGCGGCAAGCGGTCAGTACACGGCGCAAAATACATTACAGTCGGACTTGGCCATGGTGGGATTTGATGAATTTGGAGATAACTGGGGTGGTTATAATGGTCCTTCCATTGACCTACAGCTGGCTTTTGGAGTTACTCCGGACCAGAATCCGAAGGACCGCGACAAATCGGTTATTGATACTCGTCGTAAAGCAACCATGATGATGGCAGGCGATAAATATGAATATTTCTGGCAGGATAAAGGGGGCTTCGATTATATCAACTTCATCTACGATAAGGATGGTTATGGTAAAGGTGGTCCCGGGGAATTGCAGAGTCCGACAGGAGCCAATGAGGTGAAGCATTTGTATGGTAATGCAAACGATCACATGAAAGGTCTGGGTGTATCAGCTGCAAGTATGTCCAGTAGCTTGAGTACCCATTTACTGCGTTTGGCCGATGTATATCTGATTTATGTAGAAGCAGTAATTGGAAATCAGGGCTCAACCACGAGTGAAAAGGCCAGAGATGTATTCTGGCAAGTACGTCATCGTGCGGTAAGTGAATACAAATTGCCAGCTTCTGTTTCCTGGGAAGATGTCTGGAAGGAACGTCGTCTGGAACTGGCTTGTGAAGGAGACCGTTGGTATGATTTTGTACGTTTGTCTTATTATGATTCATCAAGAGCGATTAATGAACTTGTAAATCAGAAACGTGATGTATACGACAACTTGAATACGTTGTATAAATCCTATTATGAATCCGGACAGACGACTTGGAATGCTACTTCAGATCAGCATTATACTGATAATCCAAAGGTGCCTAATGTAACAAAAGAAAGCTTTACATTGCCGTTCCCCTCAGAGGATGTGGTATTTAATCCTAATTTGATGGAAGATCCCGTACATGTGGATGTGCGTACGGAGTATAGTTATTAATCTTTTAAATGATACATAAAATGAAAACAAGATATATCAATTGGTTCTTTGTGGCAGCATTGGCTATGATGGGTTGTTTTATGACTGCTTGTGAAGATCAGCCGGATAAATATGAAATTGCAGACGGAGTTCCTACTTTGAAATATGTGCGCTCTCCATTGCCGGAAGAAGCAGACTCATTACTTGTAGGAGCCTATCTGGGAAATACGGTTTGTTTGGTGGGAGATAACTTGCGTAGTATCTATGAACTTTATTTCAATGATCAGAAAGCTACCTTGAATACAAGTTATATGACAGACCATACTGTTTTGGTGGATATTCCTAAGAACATACCAGAAGAAGTGACCAATAAAATCTATATGGTTACCAAGTCTGGGGCTAAAGTGGATTTTGATTTTAATGTGATGGTTCCTGCTCCGGTGGTTAGTTCTATGAGTTGTGAATATGCTTCAGCTGGAAGTGAAGCCGTATTGTATGGTGATTATTTTGTAGATGATCCGAATGTCCCTTTGACTATTTCCATGCCTGGAGATATTACTGTAGAAGGAGAGCAGATTACAAGTATCACGAAAACGGCAGTCAAATTTATAGTACCTGAGGGGGCGGTGCAAGGAAATATCCGTGTGAAGTCAATTTACGGAACCGGACAATCAGTTTTCCAGTACAAAGATACACGTAATATTCTGTTTGACTGGGATGGAAAATATGAAGGTGCTTTGGCTGCAGGAAATTCTTGGAATGGCGACAATGAAAAGAAAGGACAGATTCTTCCTTCTGTTCCTCCTGTGGATGGAAAGTATATGGTGATGGGGCCTGCCACCCTTTCTGGTGGACAATGGCAAACTCCAGGAGAGTATCTGATGATGTATTGGCCCGATCCGAATGCGACAGAAGGTTGTGTACCTCTTTATAACTTACCTCAGTTTAAGGAAATGCTGGAAGATTATAAAATTGAGGAATTAGCATTGAAATTTGAAGTATATGTTCCGACTTCTAATCCATGGATGGCTGAAGGCATGCAAATTCGATTCACCTCATTGGATGAAGTTTCTATGAGTAACCAGACACAGGATTACATCTGGAATGATGATGAAAGTCATGAAGAAGGAAAGGCTCCTCGTGGTGTTTGGGTTCCTTGGGAAGAAACTGGTTCATACGATACAAATAATCAATGGGTTACGGTTACACTCAAAATGTCCGAATTTAATAAATTAGTTTCTGGACTAGCCAGTGATACAGAATTTACTCAGGACAGATTCGCTGGTTTAAGCATTTTCCTGCGTGGAGGTGGAGTTGACGGTAAAGAATGTGAACCAATTATTTGCATGGATAATATTCGGGTGGTTCCAGTAGAATAATATTTAAAGGCGTAGACGTATGAATAAAATATATAACTTTTCAGCATGGTGGATGCTTTGTTTCATTCTGTTGAGTTCCTTGACATTCACCGCTTGTGATACCAACGATGTGGATACCAATCAGTATAAAGGAGGTATCAGTTTGAATGTATTTGGACCGAGTCCGGTTGCACGTGGAGGTATTCTCCGTTTTCTAGGTTGTGGACTGGATCAAGTTACAGCTGTACAAATTCCCGGATGTGATGATATTACAGATATAGAAGTTGTTAGTTCAGAAGAAATTCGGATAACTGTTCCTCAAACAGCTGAACCGGGTTATGTAACACTGGTATTTCGTAATGGAGAACATATCGTTACAAAAACTCAATTGACTTATTCTGAGCCTATTTCAATGGAAAGTTTCTCTCCTGAGAGTGTAAGACCAGGCGATGTGCTGACTATTAAAGGTGAATATCTGAATTTGATACATCAGGTAATTTTTGCAGATAATGTGATTGTGTCTGATGAAACGACAGGACAGGAGAGTGTGGAAGGGGAGAATGTATTTTTAAAGCATACCCGGAATGAGATTCAGGTGCTTGTACCTGCAGAAGCACAAAGCGGAAAGATTATTCTTTCTGATGGAGCAGAGTTCCCTAACTGGATCTATTCAGAACTTGAATTGCAAGTTGTAATACCCTCTGTGAGTGAAGTGATTGATTTATCTGAGAAAAAACCTGGAGATAAGGTGACGGTGACAGGTGAGAATTTAGATTTAGTGAAGGAGGTACGGATGCCTAATGGAGGAGCTGCTTCATTTGTGTACTCAGAAGAAAACAAGTCGGTCACTTTCACGCTTCCTGAAGATGTGAGCAATGGAACTGTGTTTGCTGTTACGGCTTCTGGTGTAGAAGTTGCTGTAGCTGAAATAAAGGTAGCTGTTCCAGAGAACGTAGTCGTTACATCGGCTGATGGTATTCGTGCTGCACAATTACTGGAACTGACGGGTAAAAATATGGAATTAATAACCTCTGTGTTATTTCCGGGAGTTACAGAAGAAACTATACCTTCTTCTTCTACTTCTACAAAGGTGACAGTTGTGGTTCCGGAAGGAACTGTCAGCGGTAATTTAACATTGAATACAGGAAGTGGAGCGACTGTTAGCATAGCAATTGAGACTGCAAAACCTTCTAATTTATCGTGTGTGGGTGAAGTGAAAGCTGGTGAACAAGCTACAATTACGGGAGATAACCTGGATTTGGTATCAGGCGTGGTGTTTACAGGTAATTTGGAAGGAGAGATTATTTCGCAATCTTCTAATCAACTGATTGTATCTGTACCGGCTTTAGCTCAAAGTGGCAATGTTATTTTAAAGATGTCTAATGGAGAACAGGTATCTGATCTGAATCTGACTGTTACTGCACCATCTGGTTGTTATGTAATAAGTGGGTTGGAAGGTGAATATCATGCTGGAGAAATTATGACGGTGGAGGTTGCAAATGGGGCTAAACTGACTGCTGTCAACATTAATGGAACTCCAGTGCAGTATATTCTTACAGGAAATCAATTAATGATTCAGATACCGAATACTGCTGGCTCAAACTCTTCTTTGGAATTGACTTCTGGCGATAAGACAATTGAATATATCATTTCGTTTGTACCTGCAGTACGTCCTGAAACTGTGATTTGGGAAGGTTCGTTTGCAATTACAAATTGGAACGGCAATCAGGATCTTGGATGGAATGGCTATGATTGGGGTTCTGTGCAGCCTGGTACAATTATAACTGTTTATTATACTTTAGATACTGCTGTTACCGACTGGCAGATTCGCTTAGGTGGATGTGGCATTGGCTGGGCTGAATTGCCTACAATTCCAGCTACAGGTTTAGCTGCAGGTTCTACTAGTTTTTCTGCGACATTAACGGCAGAAGATTTAGAGGTCTTATCAAAGGATAACAATAGTGGTTTAGTAGTGACCGGTTGTAACTTTACAATGACCAAAATAACTTTAAAATAAAGATTTTTAAATGAATATGCGTATGAAAACAAATATAATGAAATGGATGTGTCTACTGGCAGCTCCTGTTGCTTTGATTGCCTGCAACACCGAGGTGGAACATGATGTCCCAGCTGTAGATGCTCCGGTACTGGTTTATTCTTCTTTGGCAGATGGAGCTTCTGTGAAAGCCGGCGATTTTACATTGAAAATAGCTTATGATAAGAATGTATTCTTTTCTACAGCTGATACGACTCAAATCACAGTGACTAACGACGGGCATATTCGTAATGGGATTGTCTATGGTAAAAATGATACATTGACGTTAACAGTGAGTGCACCTTCAAGAGCTACAGACTATACGATAACTATTCCGGAAGGGCTGGTGACAGGTCCTAACCAAATGCCTGCTCCTGCATTTTCTTTGAATTTCAGTACGCTGGATTTACATTCTAATTTAGTTATGGCCACATCACCGGAAGCAGAAAAATTGTATAAGTTCCTGATAGAAAACTATGGGAAGAAAACAATTTCCGGTATAATGGCGAATGTAGCATGGAATACGGATGAGGCTGAGCAAGTCAATACATGGACAGGACATTACCCGGCTTTGAATACGTTTGATTATATGCATATTCGGTATTCAGGAGAAAACTGGATTGACTATTCTGATATTTCTCCGGTGACAAATTGGGCAAACGCAGGAGGTATCGTATCTTGCATGTGGCATTGGAATGTTCCTAAAAATACAGATAGTAATATTGATGATTATACGGCTACATTGTCGGAAACTGTGTTTAATGCTCAAAAAGCTACAGAAGAAGGGACATGGGAGAATAGTATTGTAAAAGCGGATTTGGAGAAAGTTGCCAACATGTTGAAAAAACTGAAGGAAGCGAAGGTTCCTGTGCTGTGGCGTCCGTTACACGAAGCGGCCGGTCAGTTCTTCTGGTGGGGAAAAGATGCGGAGAGTTTTAAGGCTCTTTGGAAAATGATGTTCACCTATTTTAAAGAACAAGGTCTGGACAATTTGATTTGGATATGGACTTCTGAAAATAAGGATGATGCAAACTGGTATCCTGGTGACGAATATGTGGATATTATCGGTCGCGACTTGTATGGAAAGACTGCGGAAGAATGTGCGGAAGAATTTAAGGCGTTGACAGCATTGTATGGTGATCGGATGATTGCTTTGACAGAGTGCGGATATTATGCAGATTCTAATGATGCAAGTAAAAATGCACCTATTGGAAATATAGAAGCACAGTGGAACAATGGAGCTGCATGGTCGTGGTTTATGCCATGGTATGGCAATGCGGGTGAAGGAACTGAAGCAAGACCTCATGCCGATAAGGCTTGGTGGAAAGCTGCATTCCAGTCAGAGAATGTATTGGATCGTGAAGCGGTGAAGGAAGCGGTGAGCAGATTATGAGATAATGATTGATAAAGCTCTGTATGAAAAAGATTTGACTTTCTGCATACAGAGTTTTCCAATTTCTTTGAATAAATATTTTACTATCTGCTTTTGCTAAAATTGTATCAGAAAGGATGGAAGGTAAACCCTACCTTTGTGCTATGTAATTTTAAAGCTGATTCTTATGAAAAATTCTTCAAAACTAATTTTAGGAATAACGATGTGTTTATCTGTTGCTTGTGCGAGTGGTAATAAAACAACTGTTGAGACTGATAGTCCGGAAGCTCAGGTGATGTTAGATAAATTGAAAGCTATACCGCAGCAAAGACAATTCATGTTTGGTCATCATGATGATCCGGTGTACGGCATTGGTTGGGATGGCGATTCTGCGCGCAGCGATGTGAAAAGTGTGTGTGGTGACTATCCAGCCATGATGTCTTTTGATTTGGGACGTATTGAAATTTATGGGGATAAGAACCTGGATAATGTATCTCTAGACCGTATCCGGCAAGAAGTTGTGGCGCAATATGAACGCGGAGGAATGTCGTCTTTCAGCTGGCACGTGGATAATCCGGTAACAGGAAAAGATTCATGGGATGTGAGTGATTCAACGGTTGTGAAATCTGTACTGCCTGGAGGAGTGAATCATGACAAGTTTATGGGTTGGCTGGATAAAGTGGCCGATTATCTGAACTCAATACAAACTCCGGAAGGAGTAAAGGTACCAGTCCTTTTCCGTCCGTGGCATGAGCATACGGGCAGCTGGTTCTGGTGGGGACAAAATCTTTGCTCTACGGAAGATTATAAAGCACTTTGGCGGATGACGTACGAACGCATGCAGGAAAAGGGAGCTACCCAGCTGTTGTATGCTTATTCTCCGGGTACGGAGCCTAAAGATTCTGTGGAGTATCTGGAGCGTTATCCGGGTGATGATATTATCGACTTAATAGGAGTAGATGCATATCAATTTGATAAAGATACTTATGTAAAGAGTTTAGATAATGCACTTACTATTATGTCGCAGGTAAGTAAAGCACATAAAAAGGTGATGGCTGTAACCGAAACGGGTTATGAAACAATTCCTGATTCGGTATGGTGGACACAAACCTTGATGCCGGTAATAGAGAAGTATCCGATAAGTTATGTGCTGGTATGGAGAAATGCACGTGAAAGAGAAAATCATTATTATGCGCCTTATCCGGGACATCCGTCGGCAGATGATTTTCTGAACTTCTATAATGATTCATGCACGTTGTTTGCAGGAGATATGAAAAATATAAAATGAAAAATATAAGATAGATATGATTACCTTTGAAGAAAAAGTCAAGAATTTATTTGCTCAGCATGAAGAGTTGATTACTCGGAAAAATGAGCCTGTTGAAACCACCAATGGTGTGTACACTCGTTATAAATATCCGGTAGTAACTGCAGCTCATACGCCGATTTTCTGGCGTTATGACTTGGATGAGAAAACCAATCCCTACTTGATGGAGCGTATCGGAATGAATGCAACCATGAATTCAGGAGCTATCAAGTGGAATGGAAAGTATTTATTGGTAGTACGTGTGGAAGGGGCCGATCGTAAATCGTTTTTTGCGGTGGCTGAAAGTCCGAATGGAGTAGATAATTTCCGTTTTTGGGATTATCCTATTACCATGCCTGACGATGTGATTCCGGCTACAAATATTTATGATATGCGTCTGACAGCACATGAAGACGGCTGGATTTATGGTATTTTCTGTGCAGAACGTCATGACGATAATGCACCCGCCGGTGATTTGTCTTCAGCTACAGCTACGGCAGCTATTGCCCGTACAAAAGATCTGAAAACCTGGGAACGTCTGCCGGACTTGAAGTCGAAAAGCCAGCAGCGTAACGTAGTGCTGCATCCGGAGTTTGTGAATGGAAAATATGCTTTTTATACTCGTCCGCAAGATGGATTCATTGATGCTGGAAGTGGTGGAGGTATCGGCTGGGCTTTGGTAGACGATATTACGCATGCGGAAGTGACCGAAGAAAAGATTATCGACTGCCGCTATTATCATACGATTAAAGAAGTGAAGAACGGTGAAGGTCCTCATCCTATCAAGACTCCCAAAGGATGGTTACACCTGGCACATGGTGTGCGTGGTTGTGCGGCCGGCTTGCGCTATGTGCTTTACATGTATATGACTTCATTGGAAGACCCCAGTAAGTTGATTGCTGCTCCGGGTGGTTATTTCATGGCTCCGGAAGGGGAGGAACGTGTTGGGGACGTATCGAATGTGCTGTTTACCAATGGCTGGATTGCAGATGAAGATGGAAAGGTGTTCATTTATTATGCTTCCTCCGATACACGTATGCATGTGGCCGTTTCTACAATTGATAAGTTGGTAGATTATTGTATGAATACGCCACAGGATGGCTTGACTACTACAGCTTCGGTAGAAACACTGAAACAATTGATTGATAAGAACCTGAAATTGATGAAATAATAAAAAAGTAAGTACTGCTATGATAAAACTCACGGAAAAGATTGGCTACGGATTTGGGGATATGGCTTCCTCCATGTTCTGGAAGCTGTTTGGAGCCTATTTGATGATATTCTATACGGATGTGTTCGGACTACCGGCGGCAATGGTGGGTACCATGTTTTTGGTGACACGTATCTGGGATTCAGTGTTCGACCCGATTGTGGGGGTAATTGCCGACCGTACTTCTAGTCGATGGGGGAAGTTTCGTCCGTATCTGCTATATCTTGCAGTTCCGTTTGGTTTGATAGGGGTACTTACTTTTTATACACCTCCTTTCGGTGATGCAGGGAAATTGGTGTATGCGTATATCACTTATTCGTTGATGATGATGGTATATTCTGGCATTAACGTACCTTATGCTTCATTATTGGGAGTGATGAGTCCTAACCCATCGGAGCGGAATACGTTGTCTACCTATCGTATGATGTTTGCTTACTTGGGTAGTTTTATTGCTCTGTTGTTGTTCATGCCAATGGTGAACTGGTTTAGCGGGCATAGCAAGGAGTTGAGTGACCAGCAGTTTGGCTGGTTCATGGCCGTGGTGGTAATTGGAGTGATGTGTGCCCTGCTGTTTTTAGGTTGCTTTGCCTGGACAAGAGAACGAGTAAAGCCGATTAATGAGAAGAAAACTTCTTTGAAGGAGGATATTAGGGATTTGTTTCATAATAAGCCTTGGTGGATTTTGTTTGGAGCTGGAGTAGCGACATTGGTATTTAATTCTATTCGTGACGGAGCAGCGGTGTATTACTTCAAGTATTTTATTGTAGAAGATGAATATCGTACTGTTTCACTGATGGGGGTGTCTTTTGTGTTGAGCGGTTTGTATCTTTCTGTGGGGCAGATTGCGAATATTGTAGGTGTAGTCCTGGCAGCTCCTATGAGTAATAAGATTGGAAAGAAAAAGACTTTTGCACTTTCCATGCTGATTGCTTCGATTTTGAGTGTGATATTTTTCTGGTTTGACAAGGAGGATTTGACATTGATTTTTGTATTTCAATGCTTGATAAGTGTATGTGCCGGTAGTATTTTCCCGTTGCTTTGGTCAATGTATGCCGATTGTGCCGATTTTTCCGAACTGAAAACGGGAAACCGTGCTACGGGATTGATATTTAGTGCTTCATCCATGAGCCAGAAGTTTGGATGGGCCATTGGTACAGCGGTGACCGGATGGTTGTTGTCTTTCTTCGGTTTTCAAGCTAATGCCGTACAGAGTGAAGAAACCATCCATGGCATCAAAATGTTCCTAAGTTTACTTCCGGCAGCAGCTGCATTTATTTCGATAGTTTTTATTGTCTTCTATCCGTTAGGAGAACAGAAGATGAAAGGTATAATGGAACAGTTAAACTTAAAGAGAGAATCAAAAGATGAAGAATGAGAAGATAAATAAGCTCTGCACGGAGGTGAAGGCAGAACTGGAACAGAATATACTTCCGTTTTGGATGAAAAAGATGACCGACTGTGAACATGGTGGATTTTATGGTCGTATTACCGGAGAGGATGTATTGGATACGTCTGCATCAAAGGGAGCTATCCTGAATGCACGTATCTTGTGGACTTTCTCAGCTGCATACCGTCTGCTTCATAAAGAGGAGTATCTGGAAACGGCTACACGTGCCAAACGTTATTTGATTGATTATTTCTATGACACGGAGTATGGAGGTATTTATTGGGAACTGGATTGTGAAGGGAATCCACTTGATACCAAGAAGCAGATTTATGCCATTGGCTTTGCCATTTACGGGTTGAGTGAGTACGCACGTGCGACGGGAGATGCGGAAGCCTTGGATTATGCTTGCCGGTTGTTTGAGGTAATTGAAAAATATAGTTTTGATGCGGAAAAGAATGGCTACCTGGAAGCTTTGACGCGCGACTGGCGTCCGATAGAAGATATGCGTTTGAGTGATAAGGACGAGAATGAGAAGAAGACAATGAATACACACTTGCATATTCTGGAGCCTTATACAAATCTTTATCGTGTATGGAAAGATGAACGTCTGAAGAAGCAGATTGTCAATCTGGTCAATTTATTTTTAGAGAAGATATTGGATGCCGAAACGTATCACCTGAATCTGTTCTTTGAAGATGACTGGACCAATAAGTATCAGATAATATCCTACGGACATGATATTGAAGCTTCGTGGTTGATACATGAGGCGGCACTGGTGGTAGGTGAACAGGATTTGTTGAAAAAAGTGGAACCGGCTATTGTGAAAATTGCTGAGGCGGCAGATGAGGGGCTGAATCCGGATGGCAGTATGATTTACGAGAATTTTGTCAGCAAAGGAAAAATTGACCGTGAGCTGCACTGGTGGGTTCAAGCTGAAAATGTGGTAGGGCATGTGAATCTTTTTCAGTATTTTGGCGATGAAGAAGCATTGCAAATCGCGTTGCGATGCTGGAACTTTATTCAAACGAAATTAGTGGATAAGGTGCATGGTGAATGGCATTGGAGTTTGTATGCGGATGGTACCATCAATATGAAGGATGATAAGGCTGGCTTCTGGAAATGCCCTTATCATAACGGTCGTATGTGTATGGAGATTCTGGAACGTTTCTCCTGAACCGGAAAAATAAAATCTCCTTTAATGGAGAAAACTTATGGGTAATAAGAAGGATAACAAAAAACGCCTTGATGTAGAAATGCATCAAGGCGTAAATGTAAAAACGTGATACGTTTTTATTATTTGATAAGCCTATGTAAGCGAGTCAGGAATTCATCTGCGTCGTTCATGCTCAGGCAGAGCGGCGGAAGCAAACGGATGACGTTGGTGCCGCTGACTCCGGTAAATACTTTTTCTTCGAAAAGTAGTTTCTGGCGGAGTTCTTTGATGGGTTCTTCAAATTCCATTCCAATCATCAAGCCGCGACCGCGTACTTCTTTGATACCTTTGAAGCCTTTCAATTCTTCCAATAAGTGAGCACCTACTTTTGCGGCATTTTCAACCAGATTTTCTTCTTTCATCACATCAAGTACAGCGATAGCTGCCGCACATGCCAAATGGTTTCCACCGAAAGTGGTTCCTAACTGACCATATACCGGAGTGAACTTCGGACTAATCAGTACACCGGCCATCGGGAATCCGTTGCCAATGCCTTTAGCTACGGTAATCATGTCAGGGCGTACCTCATTGTATTGGTGAGCAAAGAATTTACCGCTTCTTCCGTAACCCGACTGGATTTCATCCAGAATCATGACGGTATTGGTTTCGTCACACGCCTGGCGAATGGCTCTCATGAACTCTGTAGTAGGGAGCTGAATTCCTCCTACGCCCTGGATGCCTTCAATGATGACTGCACATACATCGCCTTTGGCCAGTTCGGCTTTCAGCGCTTCTGTGTCGTTTAGTGGCAGGTATGTCACGTGTCCGTTGTCATTGATCGGAGCAATGATTTTTGGATTGTTAGTTACTTCTACTGCCAGTGAAGTACGTCCGTGGAAAGCTTTGGCGAAAGAAATCACACGTGTACGTCCGTTATAGAAAGATGCCAGTTTCAATGCATTTTCATTGGCTTCTGCTCCAGAGTTGATTAAGAAAAGCTGATAGTCATCATAACCGCTGATGGCTCCCAGACGGTCGGCTACTTCCTGCTGTAATTTGTTGATTACAGAGTTGGAATAGAATCCCAATGTAGCTACTTGTTTGCTGATGGTTTCCACATAATGGGGATGTGCGTGACCGATGGAGATAACGGCATGTCCTCCATAGAGGTCAAGGTATTCCTGACCTTTGTCGTCCCATACGTGGCAGCCTTTCCCTTTTACGATGTTTACATCGAACAAAGGATATACGTCGAATAACTTCATATAATTAAGAATTAAGAATGAATAATTAAAAGCAGCAATCAAGGAGTCCTGCCTGGTTATTCATTTTCATTATTCATTATTCATTAATTAAAATGCGCTCGGTTTCAGTTTCAGTCCTACTGTTTCTTCCAGATTGAACATCAGGTTCATATTGTGTACAGCCTGACCGCTGGCTCCTTTCAGCAGATTATCAATGCAAGAAATGATAAGCAGCTTGTCGCCATGTTTCTCCAGATGAATCAAGCATTTGTTGGTGTTGACTACCTGCTTCAGGTCGATATTCTTGTCCACGATGTGGGTGAAAGAATCTTCTGCATAGTACTCTTCGTACATTTTCACAATCTCTTCCAACTCTACCTTGGTCTTTACTACGATAGTGGCAAAAATACCACGGGCAAAGTCACCTCGGTAAGGAATGAAATCGATTTCTGAATGGAAACTGTTCTGCAGCTGTTTCAGTGACTGTTTGATTTCTGGCACATGCTGGTGTGAGAACGGTTTATAGATGCTGAGGTTGTTATTGCGCCAGCTGAAATGACTCGTAGCACCTGGTTTTACACCTGCTCCGGTACTTCCGGTAATGGCGTTTACCATCACGTCGTCGTTCAACAGCAAATGCTTGGCCAATGGCAGAAGTCCGAGCTGGATACATGTAGCAAAGCATCCCGGGTTAGCCACGTGTTTGCTTTGGCAGATAGTGCGGCGATTCAGTTCTGGCAGACCATATACAAAGTCATGGTCGTCCGATTTGATGCGGTAGTCCATGGACAGGTCGATGATTTTCAAATCTTCCGGTACATTGTGACTTTCCATGAATTTCTTTGTATCGCCATGAGCTGTACAGAAGAACAATACATCGATGGTATCGAGCGGAAGCTCATCTGTAAACACTAAATCGGTTTCTCCATACAGGCCTTCGTGTACGTCAGTAATCTTGTTACCCGCATTGCTGGAGCTGTTGATAAATGCAATCTCTACATCCGGATGATTAAGCAGCAGGCGAATCAGTTCGCCTGCCGTATATCCTGCGCCTCCTATAATTCCTGCTTTTATCATACGTCAGCTTCGTCTTTATGGTTTGCATAATAGGCACGAAGCGGAGTAGACAACACCTTGATGAACCCTTTAGCGTCTTCTGCAGTCCATCCTTTCTGCATTTCTCCGTACTCGCCGAACTTGTTCTTCACAAGGTCATCTTTCGATTCAACTCCTACAGTAGAGAATCCGTATGGGCGAAGTTCCAGAATAGCTGTACCATTGACGTTACGCTGTGATTCGGTCAGCATGGCTTCGATGTCGCGCATTACCGGTTCCAGGTACTGGCTTTCGTGAAGGAACATTCCGTACCAGTTGGCTACCTGGTCTTTCCAGTATTGCTGCCATTTACTCAGGGTATATTTTTCCAGGAAGCGGTGAGCACCGATAATCAGCATCGGAGCAGCAGCTTCGAATCCTACACGGCCTTTGATACCGATAATCGTATCACCCACATGCATATCACGACCGATACCGTAGGCTGCACCAATCTCTTCTACTTTCTGGATGGCCTTAATTTTGTCGTCGAACACTTCACCGTTTACAGCATACAACTCACCTTTCTTGAATTCCAGTTTCAGTTGTTCGCTGCCTGTTTTGGTTACCTGTTTCAGGTAAGCGCTTTCCGGCAATCCCTGTGCAGAATCCAGAATTTCACCACCGCAGATAGAAGTTCCCCAAATACCTACGTTGTATGAGTATTTCAGTTTAGTGAAATCTGCTTCAAAACCATTTTCCTTCAGGTAATTGATTTCATATTCACGGCTCAATGCCATGTCACGTGTCAGGGTAATGATTTCCACTCCCGGAGCCATTACCAGGAAAGTCATGTCAAAACGCACCTGGTCGTTGCCGGCACCAGTAGAACCGTGAGCAATGGCATGAGCTCCGATTTCGTTGGCATAACGGGCAATGGCCAATGCCTGAAAGATACGTTCAGAACTTACAGAAATAGGGTAAGTACCGTTACGCAGTACGTTTCCGAATACCATGTATTTCAGGCTCTTTTCGTAGTATTCCTGTGTTACGTCAAGAGTCACATATTTCACAGCTCCCAGTTTATACGCATTTTCTTCGTTCTTTTTTAACTGTTCCGGGCTGAAACCACCGGTATTGGCACATGCTGCATATACTTCATATCCTTTTTCCTTTGCCAGATACATTACGGTAAAGGATGTGTCCAATCCGCCGCTGAAAGCAACGACAACTTTTTTCTTTTCTTCCATGGTGCTTATCTTTATATCGTGAAGCTTTTCGCCTGTATGAGTTCAGGAGAAAACCTCGCTTGAGATTATTTTTGTATTTAGAAATTGTTTATTTTATCATCTGTGTGCAAAGCCGGATCGTAAAGCATGGCTGTACAGATACAGAATTTACGGTTTTTCGCCATCAGGATTTCGTGGTTGATACATCCTTCACATCCTTTCCAGAATGAGTCATCGTCGGTCAACTCGTTGAAAGTGACAGGTACATATCCCAGTTCCGTATTCATTTTCATGACCGCAGCTCCTGAAGTCAAACTGAAGATTTTGGCTTTCGGCCATCGCAGACGAGCCAAAGTAAAAGAGGCATGCTTGATACGCTTAGCCAGTCCGCATCCTCTGTATTTCGGATGAACAATCAGTCCGGAAGTAGCTACGTACTGCTTGTTTCCCCATGATTCGATGTAAGTAAATCCGGCAAAATCATCTCCGCACAGTGCGATGATGGCTTTTCCTTCTTTCATCTTGGTAGCTACGTATTCGTGTGTACGTTCGGCAATACCCGTACCGCGAACTTTGGCTGCTTCTCTAATCGTGTCCAATATTGTGTCAACATAAACCTCGTGTGAGGCGTCGGCTACCATTACATCAATTTGTTTAGTAGATTCCATTTTTTGTTCTTATCAGTTAGAGTTGGTTTATATTCGGGATAATGTTGGCAAGTGCATGCTTGACTTCTGTTCGTGTGCAATTTTCGCGGATCACCAGCATGATGGTGTCGTCGCCGGCAATGGTACCGATGATTTCATGAAAATTGTGCATATCAATGTCGTATGCCAGGCTGCTGGCATATCCCGGACGAGTCTTGATTACAGCGATGTTGTGGGAGAATTCAATGGAGATAAAGCCGTTGTGACGGAGCATTTCGCTGGCTTTTTGCGGCTCTGTCATGCGCTTGTACATGGTATTGTTGGGTAGTACATATACATAGTTTCCG
This sequence comes from Phocaeicola plebeius DSM 17135, assembly GCF_000187895.1. Lineage (GTDB taxonomy): Bacteria > Bacteroidota > Bacteroidia > Bacteroidales > Bacteroidaceae > Phocaeicola > Phocaeicola plebeius. The sequence continues at coordinate 650,744 of NZ_DS990134.1, forward strand.
TTCATGCTGGCAGCTTTGGCTACCTTCAGTTGTTTCAAGTCGCGCGACAGGGTGGCTTGTGTCAATTGGAATCCTTCTTTTGTCAACTCCTGCAAGAGTTCGTCCTGACTTCCAATCTCCTTGCTGGAGATAATCATTTTGATTGAATCAAGTCTGCTATTCTTGTTCTTCATTGTATAATTATTCTTTTACGGCTGCAAAAATACGGATATATTTTGAATATCATGCATAAATTCTTACTTTTTTGTGTGTTTATTCTGAAAAATGCATGAATATAATGAATAAATAACCATTGTGAATTTTATTTTGTATTTTTGTGCACGTTAATTACAGAGACAAAGAATCATGAAGACCACATGGCTACAGGCAGAAAAGGATCCGATGGGAGCTGCCATATACGATTACTTCAAGAATGGAAAGGCTGGAAAGTTAAGAGTTTTTTCTTCGCAGTTTGAGGAAGATGAAATTCCAGTGAGTGAATTATTCCGTACGTATGAACACATGCCCTTGCTGGAACAGACTGCATTGGATATGGCTCAGGGAAAGATTTTAGATGTAGGAGCAGGCAGTGGCTGTCATTCCTTGGCTTTAAAGCAAATGGGAAAAGAGTCTGTGGCTATTGATATTTCTCCTTTGTCGGTAGAAGTTATGCAGGCGCGTGGACTGGATGCCCGTCTGGTCAATCTGTTCGACACACATTTCGTTGAACGCTTCGATACCATTCTGATGCTGATGAACGGCTCGGGAATTATCGGGCGGGTAGAGAATTTCGGTGATTTCTTTCAGCGGATGAAGTTGTTGTTGAATCCTGGTGGTTGTATCTTAATGGATTCAAGCGATTTGAGATACTTGTTTGAAGAGGAAGACGGAAGTTTTGTCGTTGATTTGGCGGGCGATTATTACGGTCAACTGGATTTCCAGATGCAATATAAACAAATAAAAGGAGAAGCATTCGACTGGTTGTATGTGGATTTCAACACACTGAGTCTGTATGCTTCTCAATATGGATTCAAAGCAGAGCTGGTGAAGGAAGGCAGTCATTATGACTATTTGGCCAAACTTACCTTGTAGCTTTTTGTTTCTTCTTCAACCATAAATAATACCCGCTGAGTGGAAGTACGCCTCCGATAAAAGCAGCTAGGAAATAGAGTACCTTTGTATAGATACCTCCCCAGCTTCCGGTGTGGAAGGCATAGAACCAGCCTTTCAGTTTCTGTGCGCGAGGCACTTCCGCATAGGTTGTGGTTTCTGTAATCTCTCCGCTTTTCGGGTTGAATTTCAGAGTATCCGTACGGCGTAATTGCTGTCCTTGGATAACTTGTATCTTTTTCTCTTCTATACGGAGCGAAGTGTAGCCGCTGTATTTTGCCTGTACTTCCTGGATTGCTTTGTCCCAAGCCGTATAATCGGTTTGTTTCTTACCTCCTTTCTTGGCACGTGCATCGTTTTCTTTTTGTGGGAGAGAAGTCCCGTGAGTTTGGGCCTGCTTCGAAGTGTTTCCTCCAAAAAGCCCGTAAGCAAACGAGCGATACCAGCCAAACGACCAAGTGAGCCCGGTAAGTGCCATAATCAGCAGGAAGAGGGTAGAATAAAAGCCCAAAGCTACATGGCTGTCATACCAGAAACGGCGCCATCCTTTGCGGCATGAAACCTTCAGCCGGTTATTTAACGCTTTTCGAGTTCGGGGCCACCAGATAACAAGGCCACTGACAAGAATCATGACCATCAGCAGGGTGGAGATGCCGACTATCATTTTCCCTACAGAGGAAGCTCCTTTCTGCGGTGGAGGGTTCAGCAGCCAGCGATGCAGTTTCCGCATGGTTTGAAAAAAAGCGTTTCCTTCTATCCATCCGTTCACCTCTCCCGTGTACGGATTCACACTCAGACTTTTTCTGCCTGCGTTTTTGAAAGTTACCGTAGCTGCCTCATCGACTTTTCCCGAATATTGCAGTGAGGTTAGCTTGAGTGAATCGGCGGTCTGCTCCTTTATGCGTGCAATCAGTTGTGAAGGTGGAAGAGCGGCAGCGTTCCCTTCCGGAACGCTTACCTTATATAAATGGGGCTTACATGCCTGAGTGATTTCCTTTTCGAATACCAGTGTAGCTCCCGAGAAACAAATAATGGAAAGAATAATTCCTACTGGGATAGAAAGCCAGAGGTGTATTTTCCCGAATAATTTTCTCATTTCTAAATGTTATTGTTGAGTTAATGCAATTTTACCTACTGTTGTAATTTCATCGGCTTCCACTTCCAGTCCTTTTACAGCTTCTCCTGTTTGAGGATTGATTTTATAGAATGTGGGAGTAGCACCTTCTTCGGTGGTCAGTACCGGAATATAAAAATACTGATTTTCCAGATAAGGAGAATTTCCGAAAGAAGAAATCAGGTTCATGTCAGGCAATCCTGTAATAGGAATCAGCTTCTTTTCGCTGGCTTTGAATATCACTAGTTCATTTTTAGGTGCATTGGTTCCCAGTGTGGCTACCTCTTCAATGCTGCATCCGTAATTATTGAGCAGGAAATAATCGCCACCTACGTGCCAGCAGCGGAACAACGGATGGCCGCTCGCACCGCTCATCGTTTCCAAGTTGCAATAATACTCATCGAAGGCAGTACTTCCGGCAGGGATGCGCACGACACCAGAAGGAAGTGTACCTTGTACCTTTGCCTTTAAGTTGGCATCAGCCGCAGGCTGGGTAGCCGTACGTCCATATCCTCCTGAAAATACATACAAGTTTCCGTCATCGTCGCTCCAAATGGTCTGATAGTACTGAGAACGCATGCGTCCGCAGGCAAAACCAATCTTGTCTGTTGTCGCAATAACCGGTTCTTCATCAAAGTTGCTGCCGCTGTAAATGGCAATATAAGCATTATCCGGATATTGGGTAGAAGGAATCTGTCCGGCAGTATATTTACCGCTTCCTGAGCCGCCGGTACCGGTTGCTACATAGTCTTGACTCAACACTTTGTCGGGCCAGGTGTTCACTCCATAGTGACTCATACCCATGGGAATAATAGAGGTGTAGAGCTTTCCGTTGGCTTCCACAAATCCGGCCATAGTTACCTTTTCACCATTTCCTAAAAAGTTCTCGGCCAAAATATCCTGTTGGTTGGTACTGGTAGTGCCATCTTTCGCATTCAAGTAGTTAAATAAAAAACCTTGTGCCGCATTACCCTGACTGTCCGTCTGCTTGGTGTCTCCGGTCGATACGGTAATCACATTGTCACCCCATGTGCCGTAGGTCGTAAAACGGTTGAATGTATAAGTGTATTTTTTCTGCGGCACATTGTTGGCATCCAGATAGTAACATCCTCCGGTGCCTTGTGAGCCGTCGTTATATTTGATTCCGAAAAAATAATTCTGGTCGTAGAAAATCCAGTAAGAAATCTGGTCCTGAAATTCTTTCCCGTTTTCAATGACTGAGATTTTGCCTTCGTCCAGACTTTCGGCCGTAAGCAGATAGGAAGTACCTCCTGCGGTAACCGGAATGACGTAGTTTCCTTTGAAGTTGTTGTGATTGCTGAAGGTTGGGTCATTTTCTTCGTTCTGACACCCCATGAACAGGCCTCCCATGCAGAAAGCGCCCAGTCCTAACATAAAGTTCTTTTTATTCATATACTTGTATTTATATTTTTATTGGTTTATTACTTTCCAAAATACACTCGAAATTTTCCATAAAATGCCCGTCCGGCTTTTTGCAGACTAAAGTTGTCATACAGTTTCTCATCGGTGAGATTCCGGCATTCAAATGAAATGTTGTAACGTCCGTTTCGGATGCTGTACCCTAAAGAGAGATTGTGCGAAATCTGCTGCGGTACCCGAATCTTAGTAGACGGGTCACCAAAGTTTTCCCAATACAAAGGGAAGTCATGCTGGTAGAAACAATCCCATCCGAATGTGAGGGTATTCCCTTTCGCAAACAGGTTATGCCAGTAGAAGTTCATGTCTACGTTTGCATACTGGTAAGGAATGTTCGGGATACGCTGTCCGTATGTCAGTGCATTCTGTCCGCTGCTTGCTGCCCGTTTCTTTTCCTTGTCGCGGGTGTCAAGGTTGTTGAACGTACCTCCCATATTGAACCAGTTGCTGTAACTGTATCGCAAAGACACATTGAATCCTTTTGTCTCTACCCGGCCATGATTGGTGTAGCTTCCATAGCTGGTACCTCCTACGGTCGACAGGTCACGTTTGATGTAGTCTTGGGTGTTACGGTAAATGACTCCTCCTTCCACATACAATCCGTGTTTGCCTAACTGCTTGTTGTAGCTGGCACTCAGGTTCACGTTGTCACTACGCTCCGGTTTCAAGTCAGCTTTTCCTGCTTCAAGGTCACCGTCACCAAACAATTCCTGTGTGCTGGGCATGCGTAGCGCCTTTTCGTAAGAGAGCTTCAACTGAATGGCTTTTCCTAAGAAATAGGTTCCGGCGGCTCCATATCCGAAAGAGCTGACACTTTGTGACACCCTCGTATCACTTCCTACATTGTTGTCGCTCAACTGCACCGTTCCTTCACTGTAAGAGTTGTAGTGCTTGCCGAAGACCGACAGATTCCATTTTTCAGAAGGCATCAGGCGATAAGATAACCCTGCAATATTCTTTCGGCTTTTGGTAGGTTCATCATAATCTTCCAGTACGGAATTTTTCTCAATCAGACTTCGTCCTGTACGACGAAAAGTACTGAATACATTATTAAACGTAAACGAGTGCATTCTGCCCAGTCGGTATACCGCAGTAAGTGTGGTATTCCAGTTTGTATTGATTTGTTCACTGAACTGGTGGTTCTGTTCGCCGGCAGTCGATCTGGGGATACGGTCACCCAGCCAGTTGTATTTGTACATCGCTGTATCCACGTTTGTCGTCAGGTTGTGGTTGTAATTGGCCGTAACCGTCACGTCCAGTCCTTTGGTGAAAAGATTCTGCTTGCGATATTCTACCGAAGGAACGATGGAATAGCCATGACGATGTTTCTTGCCGAATACGATTTCCTGGTACACTCCGTTCTGTATTTCTTTGTAGAAATGCGAGTAGGCCACATTAAACATCAGCCGGTCGGCCCAGCTTTTCCCGGTAACTCCGATTTTTCCGATGACCGCTTCGTTGTGGAATGTATCATTGAATCGTTTTACACGCTGTATATTACTTTCATCGCTGACAGACGTATTGTTTTCGTGGTTGAACTCTTCCACCCAGTTATTGATATAGTAATTATTGTCTGAGTAATTCTGATACGCATTGATTTCGTATGTCAGTCCGTTTCTGAAACTCTGCCCGAAGTTTACATACGATTTATGTGTGTTGAACGAACCGTATGAGTATGACGCATCCAGAAACCAGTTGCGTTTCTGTTTGTTGGTTACAATGTTGATAACTCCACCTAATGCATCGGTACCGAACCCTACGGGTACCACACCTTTATATACCTCAATGCGCTCGGCAAAGTTGACCGGGATGTTATTCAGGTCGAAAGCTGTTCCTGCCCCTTCTTGTGGCACCCCGTCGATAAATACTTTTACATGCTTGCCGCTGAAGCCGTCGAGCATCAGCTGCATGTCCGAGCCCACACCTCCAGACTCGCGCAGTTTCATTCCCGGAAGCTTCTGCAACGCTTCACTCAAGTTTTTGGTAGAGTTCTGCAATTCACGCGTATCTACAGCTACGGCATTAAAGGCCGAGCGCTTGATACGTCCGACTCCGTTGGAAACGACTACGACTTCATCCAGCTCGGTGACTGACGGCTTCAAGATTACATTTTGTTTGCTACGTCCGTCTGCCAGGATTTCCACTTCTTTTTCTACAGTTTCAAACCCGATGGCGGAAACGGTCAGTGTGTATTTCCCGGCGGGTGCTTTCAGATGATACAAGCCTTTTTCGTTGGTTGTGCAGCCATATTGCGTACCTTTCAGGTACACCGTGGCGAAGTCAATGACACTCTTGTCCGAAGAAAGAACCCTCCCAGATAGTAACGAACGGCCTTGTGCAGAAAGAGATAAGACACAAGCACCCAATAATATAAAAAGTACACCCCACTTCAAATTTTCGCTTCCCCGCGAAAAAGATAAATTTCTCATTTACTGTAACTCGTATTTTTTGTTCAGGACTAATTTTCTGTGTGCAAAATTAAGGCGATTGTCCGGGTGGGGCAATCGCCAAATATGGGTAATTTAGACTATGTATAAATACCTATTTGTAGGTATTGTGTAGTTTGTCCTATGAAATGTAACGAGTTACGGTTAGAGAATTTGGACTGTTACAGGATATGGAAGTGCTTCAATGCCCGCATGATACCTTCTTCATCCACTGAGGTGGTGATATAATCGGCCGCAGCTTGTATGTGAGGAGCCGCGTTTCCCATGGCAATTCCCATACCTACATGTTTCAACATCGGAATATCGTTTCCGCCATCGCCGAAAGCCATGGTATCTTTCAGGTCAATACCGTAATAAGCCAACATCTGGTCGATACCGTGACTTTTACTGTTTCCCCGTGCAATGATGTCGGCAAAGAGCGGATGCCAGCGCATGGGTTCACAGTGAGTCAGCACCTTTCCGAATATCTCTTCATCTTTTTCTTCGGGGAAATATCCCATGATTTGCAGAATTTCCTTCTCTCTTGCAGTTTCTATGGGACGGATTTCCGGAATGTCAATTTGAATCAGACGGGCAATCTCTCTGACAGCCTCATCCTCATGTGTCAGGAACCAGGTATTGTCGTGTACAAAAACAAACGGCATTTCCGGATGGTCATGCTGGTACTGGATGAGTCGTTCAATGTCTTCCTGCGGCACACAACCCTTGTAAATGTCTTCATGATTTGCTGTGAAGCAATGTGCTCCGTTCAGCGTGACATAACCGTCGAAATCCAGGTCACCCACGGCATCCATCATCAATGTCTTTGGACGGCCAGTAGCAATGAATACCTTAATACCTTTTTCTCTCAAAAGTCGCAGGGCTTCGCGGGTAGACTCCGGCACGGTGTGAGTCTGGAAAGAAACTAATGTTCCATCAATATCAAAGAATATCGCTTTTACCATTTTTCGTGTATTAAAAGTCCGTGCAAAGATAATGAATAAAGAAGCAGGGGAAGAACAACTTTCTCTATTTATATTACGAAGTGCTAACACTCTTTTCCGATGTTCTGTACTAACTTTAGGAAGTCGTCCTTAGGAACAATTAGTTTGTTACGTGTTTTCAGGCGTATGTTGTAAACCGTCTGAGTTGAGCAGTGGAGAAATTCTGCAATCTTTACACTCTCGCTAATCCCCAATCGTACAAGGGCATAAATACGTAGCGTAGTATTTAGTTTTTCATCTTCTGTCAGGACAATCCGTTCTTCCGGTGCAAGTAACTGATTGAATTCCTCCACGAAAGAAGGATACACATGAAGAAAAATGGTATCAAAAGTGCGGTAGAACTCTTTTAGTTCGCTTTGTGTCATAGCTTGGTTGCTGGTTAAAGCTAAGGCCTCCTCATATTGATGTACTTTGAGCTTACATTTGAGCTTTCCTCTGAATTCATCTAGCAGGCTGATATAGTTAGAGCAAATGGAGAGTACATAAGCAATGTATTCTTCCTTCAACTGGTTGGATGCCTGTAATTTTAGGTTGGCTTCTTTTAAGCTGGTGTTTAGTTGCTGTTCTTTGTGATGGGCATGTTCCAAGTCTTTGTGTACTTTTGCCATCTCAGTAGCTTGTTCATTCAGTTGTTTGTTCGCCTGGTTTATCTGGATACGCGAACTATTTATTTTGCCAATCTGTTTCCATAATATGAAAATTGTGATGATTAGTGCTAATGCCAGAATACCTAATAAGAAAACAGAAGTCCTTAACTTGGATTTCTGGTTTTTATCTAAGTTTTGATAAGCTGTTAAGATGTCATGCTGAATTTTAGAAATACTGACCAGACGTACACGATTGCAATATGACTGGGCAAGTTCCAGACATTTGGAAATATAAAGATAGGCACGTTCTATATTTCCTTCTTGAAATTCTATTTGTGCTAATTCTTCTAACGAAGCTATATCCTGATTGGCTGATTTTATATCTGCCAAAGCCGATAAGATAAGGTAATATTTAGCTTTATCTTTTATTCCTTGTTTTTGATAGATTTTAGATAGTAGGTAGGCATTCATGGCATCGTGTCGTGTGTCCATCTGCGATTTTTGAATGCTTGTTTCCAGTGTATCTTGGATACTGAAAAGTGAGTCTGTGTCAAATAACGCCAATCCTTGATACCATAAAGACATTTGTTCTTTTTCGGTATGCAAACATAAAGCAAGAGAATCTCTATACAATTGCTCTTGCCGGGCATAGTAATCTACTTGTTCACGTACGCTTTGAGGCACATGCTTACTCCAATCGATGGGGGCTGCTGCATATTGTAGAATATGTCCTGCTAAGAATATTTGGTGAGCATAATATTCAATTTTCAGATTAGGAGTTGTAATGTATGGGCGCAGTTGGGCCAAATCACTGGAAGCACTTAATACCAGTCCGGTGGAGGAAGCCATATACGTCTTATAGATTTTCCATAAAGTTTCTCGTTCTTTATTTCCCATTTTGTGAGATAGCTCCAGGTTCTTTTGTGCATAAATCAGAGCTGAATCTGCTTCAAAAGAGTTGTAGGCCTCATAAAGCAGTTTGTTGATCCAGTATTTCTGCTCATTGTCTCTGGTAGATGCTTCATATTTATGAAGTTCAAGAATCTGGGCCTTTTTCTGCCGTACATATTGGGGATATTTTAATAAAGCGGCATCCAATTCACGAAGAAGTTGCTTCTCATCTTGGATTTGAGGTTCAGAAAAGCAGGGAATAGTTCCTAAGCAAAGTAGGGTGAACAAGATGAGGTATATTTTCATATAGTATGGCATAGCGTAGGTTTGATGGAAGGTATAAGTTTATTGAACAGAGTCTAAAGTTACACAGATTTCTTGGAAGGAGAGAGTTTTTCCATCAAAAAGAATAAAAACGCTGTTTGAACACACTTGTAAGGTGGTTTAAACAGCGTAGTAGTAAGCTTTAATTCAGCTTTATGATAAACCTATGAAACTTCCGTAGGCTATAATGCGGATACAGAGAAGTCCTTAGCTAATCCTTCTGCACTACTGCTTCCTACCCAAAGTCTGAAATCACCTGGCTCTACAGTATAATTCATATCATATCCCCAGAAAGCAAGTTCTGAGACAGGAAGATTTAATGATACTTGTGTAGATTCTCCTGCTTTCAGTGTGACACGCTGGAATCGTTTGAGTTCTTTCACCGGACGGGTGACTGAACCTACCTTATCCTGTATATAAAGTTGAACTACTTCTGTACCATCGTAGTTGCCTGTATTTTTTAGGGTGAAACTAATGGATAGAGTATCCTGTGCAGTCAATTTATCTGATGTAAGACTCAGGTTGCTGTATTCAAAAGTTGTGTAGGAGAGACCGTAACCAAAGGGGAAAAGAGGTGAATTGCCTGCATCTAAATAGAAAGAACGGCATCCTACGGAGGTCTGTCCTGCTTCTACAGGAATTTCGTCAATCAGCATTTCTGTCGGATTGGCAGGACGGCCTGTCTTGTGCTGTGCATAATAGATAGGTACTTGTCCGCTCATGCGTGGGAAAGTCACCGGAGTTTTTCCACTTGGGTTTACCTTTCCGAAAAGAATGTCAGCTATAGCCGGACCGCCCATTGTACCCGGATGGAAGCTATAGAGTACCGCATCCGAAACTTTTACTTCGTCGGCAATGGCCAACTGACGTCCAGCCATTACTACCGTAACTACCGGCTTCCCGGTGGCAGCCAGTTCTTTGATCAGCTGACTTTGGGCTCCCTGCAAATTCAGATTGACCAAAGAATGTGCTTCACCAGAAAGAATCGATTCTTCTCCGACAAATACTACTACAGCATCGGATTGACGAGCTACACTTATTGCACGAGCGATACCGGCAGTGCTCTTGTCGCGACTGTAAGCGAGTCCTTTTTCAAAGAGTACCTTAACTTTATCGCCATACATTTTTTTGATGGCAGTCAAGGGCGTTTGTGTATGTTCTTTTTCTCCATCGAATACCCAGGTACCCATCTGTTCATACGGAGCATCTGCCATAGGACCGATGATGGCTAAGGTTTTTACCTTGTCAGTAAGTGGCAATGATTGATTTTCATTCTTCAAAAGAATGACCGATTGTTCAGCTGCCGTTTTGGCTGCTTGCAGGTGCTTCTCGGCATATTTTACAGACTGCGGAGTTACGATATAAGGATTGTCAAACAAGCCTAAACGAAATTTCAGGCGTAGAATATTGCGTACAGCATTGTCGATTGTTTCCATTGATACTTTGTTCTCTGATATGGACTGTTTGAGGTTTTGGATAAATGTTTCACTCACCATTTCCATGTCTACCCCTGCATTGACAGACTTTTCGGCGGCATCCTTCCCATCGGTACAGAAACCGTGATTTACCATCTCAAGAGCGGAAGCCCAGTCGGTTACAACCATACCATCGTATTTCCATTCTTTACGAAGCACGTCCTTTAGCACAAAGCTGTTAGCTGTAGAAGGTACACCGTCGTTATCATTGAATGAAGTCATAAAGGTGGCACATCCGGCATTTGCTGCTGCCTTGAAAGGAGGAAGATACACGTTTCTCAGCACACGCTCAGGTATGAAGGTGGAGTTATAATCTCTACCGCCTTCTGCTGCTCCGTATGCAACGAAATGCTTTGCGCAGGCTGCAATGGCTGTCGGGTCATTCAGAGAATCTCCTTGATAGCCTTTAATCATGGCAGTTCCTATTACGGCATTCAGGTAAGGATCTTCTCCACAACTTTCAGCGATACGTCCCCAGCGAGGGTCACGTGAAACGTCAATCATCGGGGCAAAGGTCCAGCGGATTCCGTCGGCTGAGGCTTCAATGGCTGCTACACGAGCACCTTGTTCTGCAATTTCTGGATTGAAAGTTGCTGCCTGTCCCAATGGGATAGGGAAAATGGTTTTGTAGCCGTGAATTACATCGCGGGCCACAAGAATGGGAATTCCCAAACGTGATTCTTCTACTGCAATTTTTTGAATTTTGTTTATTTCTTCCGGATTTACTACGTTCAGTATAGAACCGACCTCTCCTTTGCGTATGCGGGCGGCAAGTTCTTCAAAATCCCATGGGCTGAGTTGATTCATCTGGCCTAATTTCTCTTCTAAAGTCATTTGACTTAGTAAACTATCTACTTTATTTTCAATAGCTGCTTCTGGTTGGGGCTCTTTTTGTGACGAACAGCCTCCGATACATACTGAAATCAGAACTGTAGCAATTAGTTTAGTAGGTTTCATAGGATGGTTCATTTTATTTTTGATACACTCTTATATAATCAATTTCAAATTTGGCGGGGAAACAAGAATCATCTACCCCCAGTTTACCGCCTAAGGTTCCTCCAATAGCCATATTGAGCTTGATTAGAAATGGAACATTAAAAGGCCAGGTCTTTTTGTCGCCTTTTTGGTCATTTACAAAAGTAAAACATTGCTTTCCGTCGATATAACCGTGAATGTAATTAGGAGTCCATTCTAGTGCATAAATATGAAACTCCGATTGTACTCCTTTCACAAAATTGACAGAGGTTTTTTGGGTTCCTTTCATGTGATTGTATTCTTCCATGTGCATGGTAATATGTACTGAGTCTGGATGGCTGCCTACATGCTCCATTATGTCCATCTCTCCATCCAAAGGCCATTGTTTAAAATCTTGAGGAAGCATCCAGAAAGCAGGCCATGTGCCTATTCCTATAGGGAGTTTCATTCTTCCTTCAAAATAACCGTATTTCCATGCCTGACGGGTGTTCATTCTGGCAGAAGCATATTTGTATCCGTCAATGGGGCGTTTGAGTAGTACGGTCTGGATAGCCAGACAGCCATTTTGAGTGAAGGCAACGGTATCATTACTGTTGCAGGCCGGCAGGTAATATTGTAGCTCATTGTTTCCCCATCCTCCTCCACCGGTTTCATAATACCATTGGGTGGTATCAGGCAGTGCCTTTCCGTCCGATTCAAATTCATCGTTCCACACCAGCCGATATCCTTCAGGTACATAGCTGCTGTGTACAATTGGAGGTTGAGAGTCTGTAGTGGCTGCACATGCCCATAGGCATGTGCAGGCTACTATAATTAGCAATCGGTTGATCATGTTTAATCTTTCAGTAAGGGGTTACGTTCTTGTTCTTTCAATGGTATAGGCAGGTAGTAGTTGTTTCCTGTGAATTTACGTTCTTCAATCTGTTCGATAACGTATTCTTGCTGTCCGTTATTTTGTCTGTCGTATACCTTCATTCCTAAAATGGGCTGTTTGAGTACGTCTCCATCTTTCCAGCGGCGTAAATCATAGAAACGATGCTCTTCGAGAAGTAGTTCCAGTCTTCTTTCATTCTTAATCTTTGCGCGCATTTGTTCTTTGGTAAGGTTGTCTGGGAGCCCGTCTAATCCAGCTCTTTCACGTACTTCATCCACAGCATCGTACACAGACTGGTCAGGAGCCGGAAGAGACTCGTTTTTAGCTTCTGCGTAATTTAGAAGGATTTCCGCATAACGGAAGTAAGGGAAATTGTTGCTTTGAGCATACCCACTGTAAAGGTTGGTGGAGGTAGGCAGTTCTTCAATAAATTTTTTTGGTCCGTAACCGCATCTGGCTTTTCCGATTTCAGGTTTGTAGTTTCCGTTTTTGGTCGCATCTACTAAGTTCTCTACCATGGAGATATTTTGTCCTTCCCATTCAGAACCATGATATATAATGCTCTGATAGAAACGCTCGTCGAGATTTGCATACGGATTTTGGAGTGATACAGGTTGCCTGTCTTTTCTTTCGTAGGCATTTACCAGATTTTGTGTAGGATAAAGTCCGTTCCATGAACCGTCTGCTCCTCCCAGACTCCACATCATGTGAATATTGTGCGGAGCATCAGGAAACGAGAACCGACGTTCGAAAATGATTTCTTTATTAGCTGCCGTTTTGTCGAATGCCATGGAATAATAAGGCGTATTTCCTGTTTTATACAGTTCATACTTGTGGAGATTAATTACAGCTTGGGCGGCCTCTGCTGCTGCAGCCCATTTCTGGGAATCATCTTCACTATTGAGCGGACTTGCTAAATAAAGCAAGGCTCTGGATTTTAGGGCGAGGAAGGCGCCTCTGGTTGCATGGCCGTTCATCTCTTTACTATATTCTGTGGGCAGATTATCGGCATACAAATCACATTCTTCTACGATGAAATCTACAATGTCGGCAAATGAAGAAGGAGCTACCTGTAGGTTGTCATCCAGTTCTTGTGGCTCTAAAATGAGAGGAGCCTTGCCGAAAGTTCTAGCCAGTTCAAAGTAGCAGAATGCACGTAAGAAACGGGCTTCCGTAAGGAGTCTGTCTTTAGTTTGTGTGTCTAGAATCTTTTCATCTACAGATGGCAGTTGCTGGATAAGTATGTTGCATTTACGTATAACGATGTATTCTTGGGTCCATATTTCCTCTACGAAAGGACAGCTTTGTGCTGTAATGGCGTCTTTGTTGAGCTGGGTGTAGATAGGAGAATCGGCTACACTGGCAAAATCATCGGTTGCGGCATCCAGGTTTCCAGCCCATGACATGGACCAGGTCTGCCCGTATCCGGCAGTACATCGGTTAAATCCGCAGAGCATGGAACCGTAGGTGTTGGCTACAAATTGATTGATTAGGTTGGCATCTTCCCAAATGGCTTCATCGGAAATGAAAGTCGTCGGTTTGACATCAAGCATGTCTGAACATCCGGCCGACAGTATCAGTGTGGCCATTAATATGTAGTTTCTTATTGATTTCATAATCTTCTTGTTTTGGGGTTAGAACTGTAGTGATAATCCGAAGTTGAACGACTTCATTTGTGGGTATGTCCAACCTTCTTGTTCGGTATTTTCAGGGTCAATCTGAGGAACATCCGAGATAGTGAACAGGTTCTGTGCATTCACATAGACTCTGGCATTGGTTACTCCGATACGGCTTAACCAAGATGTGGGGAAGGTGTAACCTACTTCTATGTTCTTCAAACGTAAATATGATGCATTGTAAAGGTAAGTTTGTACACCTGGTACATCTGTTGCCGGGAAATTGTGTACCGATTCAGCAAGTCTCGGATAGCGGTTGCTGGGGTTTTCTTCTGTCCAAGCCTCGTTTACCCAGAACTGTGGCAGGTTTCCCTGGTTAAAGTAAGGAAGAATGATACCTCCTTTCAAGTAAACTTGAGCATGGGCTGCTCCCTGCATCAGGAAGCTGAAGTCGAAATTCTTCCAGTTCAAAGAACCGTTAATTCCATAGATAATTTCAGGAATGTTTCCGTATCCTAAATAAGTCATATCGTCAGAGTTTACTACTCCGTTTCCGTCTACATCTACATATTTAATATCTCCAATTTGTGTGTCGTATCCTACTCCGGCTACTTCTTGTTTGGCGTAGCTGTCAATTTCTTCCTGTGACTGGAAAATTCCATCTGTTTTGTAACCATAGTATCCGTTGATGGGACGTCCTGTCTGCCGCATGTATTCAGATGTACCTTCTGCCTCGGCCATTTCCACAATTTTGTTTCTGGCAAAAGTAAAATTACCGCCTACGGAGTAATTGACTTTTCCTATTGAGTTGTGATAGTTTAATGAGAGATCAATACCTTTGTTGTTTACGATTCCAATATTTTCCAAAGGCAGAATGCCACCGAATGAAGAAGGCACTTCGGCCGTACGTTGTGTCAGAATATTGGTCCTTCTTTCTGTGAAGAGGTCTACAGTAAAGTTTAAGTTATTGAATAAAGTGGCATCCAATGCAATATTGGCTTTGTTAGATTTTTCCCAAGTAGCAAGGCTATTGGCAATCGCTCCCGGTACGAGTCCTTTAGTAACTAGGTCACCAAAGGCATAGTCTCCCAGGTTATTCATGAATCCGTTGCTGGCTACTGCTCCTTGGTATAGTTCAAAGCGGCTATAGAACGGGAAGCTTACTCCACCGGTGTTGTCGTTTCCTAATGTTCCATAAGAACCACGAATTTTTAAGAAGTTAATTGTGTTCTTCAAACTTTCGAAGAATGGTTCTTCAGAAACAACCCATCCTAAAGAAGCGGAAGCAAATGTTCCCCACCGTTTGTCAGGTGCAAAATTCTCAGATCCGTCACGACGGATATTGAACTCAACCAGGTATTTGGATGCATAGTTATAGTTCACGCGTGCCATATAGCTGGCTCTTGCGGTTTCGCTGTCTACGGCATTCATGGTTTGTCCGTCAGTGTTTCCGGCGTTAATCTGATCTAATATTTCAGAGTCAAAAGAGTTGCGAAACATGCTGGATGTAGAACTGAATCCTTTTCGTGCTAATACCATGGCCATGGCAGTTACATTATGTAGTCCGAATGAACGGTTATAGTTTACTTGTAACTGATATTCCTGATAGTTTGTTTGATTTTGTGTCAGATTGAGTGACGGGCTTGTGCGTGGATTCAGTACATACTCATTGTTTGCATCTTTGGAATACACGTAAGGAGATACGCTCCATGCTTTATTCGTATAATTATTTCGACTGTAAGACATAACTCCTTTAGCCGACAATCCTTCTGTGATGAAGTCTAATTCCTGTTCCAACTCTACTCTGGCATCTACTACGAAAGTTTCTCCTTTGCTGTAACTTCCCCCTGGTTGGTTGGCTGCTACAATGTTTGGGTGAGTAGCATCCGGAAAGGCAAAGGTTCCGTCGGGATAGCGGCATAGCAGTACTGGAGTATTACGTACAAGTTCCTTGAAAATAGTATAGCTGCTTCCGGAGTTTAAAGATTTCTCTAAACGGCCGGACACATCTACTCCCAGGCGTGTGGTTTTAGTGATTTGTGCATCAATATTACTACGTAAATTGTATCGTTTGTAGTTCAGGTCTTCCCATAAGCCACCCTGATTCAGAAAACCACCACTGACGTAGTAACGTATTTTTTCGTTACCTCCTGAAATTGAAATATTATGTTGGTTTTGTATTGCATTCTTTGTAAGCATTTCGTCATACCAGTTTGTGTTAGGATATAGCTCTGGATCTGAACCGTCCTTGTATTTCTGGATGGCTTCTGCTGAATAAATCTCGCTTCCGAAATATTGGTTAGCTAAGCGAGCGTAGTCGTAGGAGTTGGCAAATTCTGGCAGTTTGGTTGGAGACTGTATAGATACGCTGCCAGAATATTTGATGCTGGCTTTTCCGTCTGTACCTCGTTTGGTAGTGATGACAATCACGCCATTTGCTCCACGCATACCGAAGATGGCTGCCGAAGCTGCATCTTTCAATACGTTAATTGATTCTATGTCATTGGGGTCCATACGCGCAAAGTCGGCTGATGTACGTTCGATTCCGTCAATGATATAGGCTGGAGAGGCGTCTCCCTGGAAAGTTGCGATACCACGGATAAAGATGCTGGCATCGTCGGCACCAGGTTCTCCACTGGCTTGCTTGGAGATAAGTCCTGGCATCTGTCCGACAAGGGCTGTGGTGGCATTGGCAGCTCTTGATTTAAGTAGTTCATCACTTTTCATGGAAGTGACAGCCCCAGTCAGGTTGGCTTTTTTCTGAACTCCGTACCCTACGACTACTACCTCTTCTAAGGTTTCTGAGTCTTCTTTTAAGATAATCTGGAGTGGCTTTTCATCATTTATAGTAATGGACTGAGATACGTATCCGATGTAAGAAATTTCCAGTACACTGCCTTTTTCCACACCGCTTACAGAGAAGTTTCCATCAATGTCAGTAATTGTTCCATTGGTGGTTCCTTTTACCAAAACGCTTGCTCCGATGATATATTCACCCAAAGCGTCCTTCACACTACCTGTCACATTGAGTTGTTGGGCAACCGCATTCAATGTGCAGAGAAACATCAGGCAGAGGAGGGTCAGCGTGCTTCTCATAACCTGCATGCAATTTACTTTTGCTCTCATAAATTTAATTTAAAAGTTAACACTAAATGAATTAAAACCTTGTGTTGCAAAGATAGATGCTTCTATTATGCCTTGGATGGGCAGGTAAATACATATAGTAAATTGTCTTGTTCTTAATATATTTATAACCAGTTGATTATATTTTGTAAAAGTAAGTTTTGTTGACGGGTTAGTGAGCCTTGTTCATTGGAAAATCTCAGTAAGATTTATCTAAAATTCTCTGTAGTCTCTTACGTTTCGCATGGCAGAACCGTAGGTTTCCCGATACAAAAACGAACGTTCCCGGATGCGGAGACGTAGGGTTTGGGTGAAGGAAACCTAGAAGATGTAATTCGGATTTTTTGATTAGTACGTTGCGTTTCTTAAATCAGCGGAAAGAGAAAAAGTCTGTTTTATTTACATATTGTGATAAATTGTTTTGTTTCTGTGCGGTATTTATTACATTTGCCACTGAATATGATTAAATAATGTGTATTTGAAAGATTTTTCAGGTGTTTCCTGTGCAAAAGTGAGAGTGAATCATGGAAAACAAAACGTATCAGTATAAAAGAATCACGGTAAAGATAGGTAGTAACGTGCTGACCCGCCGTGACGGCACACTGGATATAACCCGCATGTCGGCATTGGTGGACCAAGTGGCAGAGTTGCATAAAGCAGGAGTGGAAATCGTGCTGGTGTCTTCCGGAGCGGTAGCTTCAGGAAGAAGCGAGTTGAAACCCTTGCGGAAACTGGACAGTGTGGACCAGCGGCAGCTTTTCTCGGCAGTGGGACAGGCTAAGTTGATAAACCGTTATTATGAACTGTTTCGTGAGCACGGCATTACCGTAGGTCAGGTACTCACGACTAAGGAAAGCTTCTCTACCCGTCGGCATTACCTGAACCAGCGTAATTGCATGAAGGTGATGTTGGAGAACGGGGTGATTCCTATCGTGAATGAAAATGATACGATTTCGGTGACCGAGCTGATGTTTACCGACAACGATGAACTATCGGGTATGATTGCTTCGATGATGGACATGCAGGCATTGATTATCCTTAGTAACATTGACGGCATTTACAACGGTTCACCTTCGCAGCCGGGTACTTCTGTGATACGTACGGTGGAGCGTGGAAAGGATTTGTCGGATTACATTCAGACCGAGAAGTCTGGATTCGGACGGGGAGGGATGCTCACTAAAAGCACCATTGCCCGTAAGGTGGCCGATGAAGGAATTGCTGTGATTATCGCCAATGGCAAGAAAGAGAATATCCTATCGGATTTGTTGTGTCATCCGGATACGACTGTCTGTACCCGTTTCCTTCCAGCCATGGAGGGAGTGTCGAGCATGAAGAAGTGGATTGCGCACAGTGAAGGCTTTGCCAAAGGGGAACTTCATCTGAACCGTCAGGCAGTAGAGGCCGTCAGAGGAGTGAAGGCTACCAGTATCCTTCCGGTGGGAGTGACGCGGGTTGTGGGAGATTTTGAGAAAGATGACCTCGTGCGCGTGATGGATGAGCAGGGACGGCAAATTGGAGTAGGCCGTGTATCAGCCGACTCGGCAGAAGCACTTTCCATGGTGGGACAGCACGGGCAGAAACCGCTGGTACATTACGATTATCTGTATTTGGAATAAACCGGAATGGCTTACTCCATCGGTACGGTGTGTTGTTCTGCTACGGACCGTATGGACAGAGGGGTAACCGAAGTCCAAAGAGCCAGATCGTGTATATCGGCCGGGTAGGGTATCTCCTGTTTCATTTCGGCTTCTAATGCTTTGAGCATGATGTAGTCCATTCCTTCATGGTGCGTGTCGATGCGCAGCGCTTCTTCTCCCCATTGTTGCCAATAGAGGTGTTCGTATTTTTGCAGGTAAGCGGTATCTGCCTCCCATGTTTCGTGCGGACTTTTTCCTTCCAGATAAATGCGTCGCTGTTCTCCCTGCCAGATTCCTTTGGTGCCTTGTATTTCGAAGTCCAGGCTTCTGGGGCGGGGAAGAGTGGTGTCGTGAGTCAAAGAAACCAAGGTTCCGGAAGCCGTCTCCAGTTGGGTGACGGTTACATCTCCCTGCGTGACAGGCACGTGAGGATTTCCTCCTAATTCACGGATACGCTGGTATAGGCCTGCAGGTTTGGAAGAAAAGGTGGTCAGGCGTACAAAACGGTCTTTGCGGGGAATGCCGGCGATGAGGCAGAGAGGAGCCAGTCCGTGGGTAGGATAAAGGTCACCATTTTCCTGCTGGTAGAATTTGCTTCGCCAGATGCTTTCCGTCTTTTTCCGGTTGCCCAGATTACCCTGGTCGTCCAATAGAAGATTGCGCAAGTCGTGACGGTAACCTCCTCGCATGTATACCACTTCACCTAATTCACCGGCACGGACCAGGTTGTGCATGGCCAGAATTTCCTGCCGGAAAAGCGTGTTCTCCAGTGGAAAGATTTTTTTCTTTCCGGCTTTTGCCGCTTCAATCAGCGGTTGGTACTCATGCAGGTAAAGTCCTCCTTTGATTTCCAGTGCCACATGGCAGCCGTGTTGTATGCAGTACAAGGCATGGGTTACGTGCAACTGCCATGGAGAAGCAATGAAAACCAGTTGCGGGGCATGAAGGGCAATCATTCTTTGATAATCATCTCCTCCCTGGTTGTAGCAAGGCACGTCGTAGTCGGCTTCCCGGGCTTCCGGGTCGGCAATGGCAGTCACCTGGAAGTAAGGAATGTGGCGGGTCAGGGCAAGCAGTTGCTTTCCCCGGTATCCCATACCGATATAGGCTATTTTCAGTGTATTCATGGTTAGCAGATTCGTTTTATTCCGTCGGTGAACATCAGTTCCTTGATTCCAAAAACTGAATCAGCAGGTTGCGGGGTAGGGAATAGGTATTTCCATGTTCCTGCACATATTTCAGCAGGTAGAGTCCTTCCTGACGAAGTCGGGCCTTAGGCACGATGTTTTCGGTGTCTTCCGCCATTTTCAGCAGCATCATGGCAGCTAATTCGGTTTTCTCTATGCCATCTTTTTCCTGACTGTATTTTTCCAGTATGGTTTGGCCGTCCATTTCTTCCAGCTGCTGGGGAGTGACCTCCAGCACTTGCCGTGCCGTACTTTCATATTCCCCCCAGTCCGACTTGCTGATGTGCTTCCGGCGGAGAATCAGGTTGGCTATTGCGGCAAATATTTCCTGAATCATGCGTATGATGTAATCCTGTCTGATCATGGTTTTAAAATTTTCGGTTACAAAGTTCGAAATATTTTTCTTGGTTTTTCATAATCTTTCGTAATTTTGAGCGAATAACTAAAAAATTGCACTATGGACGAACAAATAAGACAAATAGGAGAACGTATCCGCGGATTGCGCGATGCGCTGGATTTAAGTGTGGAGGATATGGCCGGACAATGTGGTTTACCGGTGGATAAGTACCAGCAGATTGAGTCGGGCGAGTGTGACATTGCGGTCAGTACGTTACAGCAGATAGGACGGAAGTGCAATGTGCCACTTGATGTATTGATGTTTGGTGAAGAGCCTAAAATGAATGCTTATTTCCTGACGCGCTGGGGAACCGGTATTTCGGTGGAGCGTACGAAGGCATATAAATACCAGTCGCTGGCTTCAGGTTTCCGGAACCGCAAGGCCGATCCTTTCCTGGTAACGGTAGAGCCTAAACCGGAGGATACACCTATTTATTATAATACGCACTACGGACAGGAATTCAATCTGGTGATTGAGGGCCGGATGCTGTTGAGCATAAACGGAAAAGATTTGATTCTGGAGCAGGGAGACAGCTTGTATTTCGATTCTTCACTGCCTCACGGAATGAAGGCGCTCGACGGGAAAGCGGTGAAGTTCCTCGCCATCGTTATGTAGTAATTAATTTTGAAAAGAAATATGTTAGAAAGATTTGTTGAACAAACTCACTTTACCTCACAAGAGGATTTCATTGCGAATTTTAAAGTGAAGGTGCCGGAGAATTTTAATTTCGGTTATGATGTGGTAGATGCCTGGGCGGCTGAACAGCCCGATAAAAATGCGTTGCTGTGGACAAACGACAAAGGAGCACATATACAGTTTACGTATGCGGACTTGAAGAAATATACCGATATGACCGCCTCTTATTTCCAGAGTCTGGGAATCGGTCATGGAGATAAGGTCATGCTGATTTTGAAACGCCGGTATGAATTCTGGTTTTCTATCATTGCTCTGCACAAGTTGGGAGCAGTGGTCATCCCGGCTACACACTTGCTGACAAAGAAAGATATTGTCTATCGTTGTCAGGCTGCCGGTATCAAGATGATTGTGGCTGCCGGTGAACCGGTCATCACAGAACATATTCTGGCGGCTATGCCTGATTCTCCTACGGTAGAACGCCTGGTTAGTGTTGGTCCGGAATATCCGGAGGGCTTTGAAGATTTCCATAAGGGTATGGAAGCTGCCGCTCCTTTTGTACGTCCGGAACATGTGAATACCAACGAGGATATTTCACTGATGTACTTTACTTCGGGAACTACCGGGGAACCGAAGATGGTGGCACACGACTTTACTTATCCGCTCGGACATATTGCTACCGGATGCTTCTGGCACAATCTGCATGAAAACAGTTTGCACCTGACCATTGCGGATACCGGATGGGGAAAGGCTGTATGGGGAAAACTGTACGGACAGATGATTGCCGGTGCCAATATCTTTGTATACGACCATGAGAAGTTTACTCCGGCAGATATTCTGCAAAAGATTCATGATTATCACATCACTTCGCTGTGTGCACCTCCTACGATTTATCGTTTCCTGATTCGGGAAGACTTGTCGAAATATGATTTGTCTTCACTGGAATATTGTACGACGGCGGGCGAGGCGTTGAACTATTCTGTATATGAGACTTTCAAACGCATTACGGGCATTCGTCTGATGGAAGGATTCGGACAGACGGAAACGGCATTGACTCTGGCTACTTTCCCGTGGATGGAGCCGAAACCGGGAAGTATGGGCGTGCCTAATCCGCAGTATGACATTGACTTGCTGAAACCTGACGGCCGTTCGGCGGAAGATGGAGAACAGGGACAGATTGTGGTACGTACGGATAAAGGCAAACCGCTTGGCTTGTTCAAGGAATATTATCGTGATGCTGAACTTACCCGTGAGGCTTGGCACGATGGTATCTATTACACAGGCGATGTGGCTTGGCGTGACGAAGACGGCTATTACTGGTTCGTAGGACGTGCCGACGATGTCATCAAGAGCTCCGGTTACCGTATCGGCCCGTTTGAAGTGGAAAGTGCCTTGATGACGCATCCGGCGGTTGTGGAGTGTGCCATTACCGGTGTGCCCGATGAAATCCGCGGTCAGGTGGTAAAAGCCACTATCGTGTTGGCAAAAGACTACAAGCAGAAGGCCGGACCGGAACTGATAAAAGAATTGCAGGATCACGTGAAACGGGTGACAGCGCCTTATAAATATCCACGTGTCATTGAGTTTGTGGATGAATTGCCGAAAACCATCAGTGGAAAAATTCGCCGTGTAGAAATCCGTCAGAAGGACAATAATTAAATGATAAAAAATACTATCTTTGCATCGATACTTAAATTTTATATAGAACGATGCAAATGAAAGGAAAATTTTTTATTAATCTAGCATCTGTATTAAGTTTCTTTGCGATTTCTGGTGAGCTGACAGCACAGGTCGTAAAGCATGAGCGATTACTCTCTTTTGAAGAAGGAGTACCGCAGGAACTTTCCAGCGCAGGGGCGACTTTATCTCTTAGTGATGAGCACTATAAAGATGGAGGTCGTTCCCTGCGTTGGACGTATAAACCGGGAGCAGTCCTTTCCCTGAAAAAGGATTTGAAGTTTGAAGCGAAAGACCCGACGGGAAAAGATACGTATCTGTCGGCTTTTATTGTATGGGTGTATAACGAGAAGGCAGTGGATAAGAAAATAACCTTTCAATTCTTGAAGGATGGAAAGGTGTGTACTTCTTTTCCCTTCGGTATTAATTTTACAGGATGGCGTGCGGCATGGGTTTGCTATGAACGCGATATGGAAGGTACACCGGAAGAAGGTATGAATGAGTTACGTGTATTGGCACCGGATATAGAAGGGGAACTTTTCATCGACCATCTGATTCCGGCCAGCAAGGTAGATGCGCGTCAGCAGGCTGCCGATGTACAAGTACCTTTTGTACATAAAGGAACGACTAATCACTGGCTGGTGATTTATCCGCATTCATTGTGGAAGTCGGATTTGCCTTTGAAGCCGGTTTCAGAAAAAGAGCTTCAGGATATGCGCCTGATGGAAAAACGTTACCGGGATTTGATTTATACGCCGGGTAAATTGTCTCAAAAACAGATTGATAATATCCGTCGCAAGTTCGATGCCTATAAGATTGTATATAAAAACGGTAAAGTAAGCGGACTGCCTATTTTTATGGTACGTCAGTCGGAAGCATACGAGCGTATGATTCCCCATTGGGATAAGGACATGTTTACGAAGTTGGGCATGGAAATGAAAGCCTATTTTGACCTGATGAAAACCATTGCCGTGGCATATCATAACGCGCAGGACGCACAGGTGAAACAGGAAATGCGTCAGAAATTCATGGCTATGTACGACCATATTACCGATCAGGGAGTAGCTTACGGAAGTTGCTGGGGAAACATACATCATTATGGATATAGCGTACGCAGTTTGTATCTTTCTTATTTCCTGATGAAGGATGTGCTTCGTGAAGAAAATCGCTTGGCAGAAGCGGAAGCTACTATGCGGTGGTATGCCATTACGAATGAGGTATATCCAAAGCCGACAGGAAACGGTATTGATATGGATTCCTTTAATACACAGACTTCCGGGCGCATTGCCAGCATTCTGATGATGGAGGATACGCCGGAAAAACTTCGTTACTTGCGTGCTTTCTCACGCTGGATTGACTACGGATGCCGTCCGGCTCCGGGGCTGGCGGGTGCCTTCAAGAGTGATGGGGCTGCCTTCCATCACCGTAATAACTATCCTGCGTATGCGGTTGGAGGTCTGGATGGGGCAACTAACATGATTTATCTGATGAGTGGAACGACATTTGCCGTATCAGAACTGGCTCATCAGACTGTAAAAGATGTGTTGCTGACCATGCGTTTCTATTGTAACCAGCAACAGTTCCCGCTGTCAATGTCGGGACGTCATCCTAATGGAAAAGGGAAACTGATTCCGGTACAGTATGCCATGATGGCTATTTCAGGAACACCTGACGGAAAAGAAAAGTATGATGCCGATATGGCCGCTGCGTATCTGCGTCTGGTAAGAGAACCGGCAAAACCGGGTGTCAATGAACCGGATTATTTGCCGCAGGCACCAGCTGGGTTGGAACGCAAATTGGAGAAAAAGTTACTGAAAGCAGGATTTACTCCTGAAAAAGACCCGCAGGGAAATTTAGCATTGGGATATGGTTGTGTGTCTGTACAGCGGCGTAACAATTGGGCGGCAGTGGTACGTGGTCATTCACGTTACTTATGGGATGCCGAGCATTACCTGGATGCCAATTTCTACGGACGATACTTGGGTTATGGCAGCATGCAGGTGCTGACTGCTCAGCCGGGAGAAAGAGTAACCTTTACAACGAGTGACTGGCAGGAAAACGGATTCGACTGGAACCGGATTCCGGGTGCTACTTCCATTCATCTGCCTTTTGACCAGTTGCGTGCGAAAGTGCTGAATGTGGATGCTTTTTCCGGAATGGAAGAAATGCTGTATTCTGATGAGGCGTTTGCCGGAGGACTTTCTCAAGAACGTGAGAATGGTAATTTTGGTATGAAGTTGCACGAACATGATAAGTACAACGGCTCGCACCGTGCGCGTATTTCGTATCATTTCTTTGGAAATACCATCGTAGCCCTTGGCTCTGACATTGAGAATGTCAATCAGGACTATCCTACAGAAACCACTGTATTCCAGCTGGCTGCCATTACGCCGGAAGAAAAAGCATATTGGGACAACTGGAAGGATAACGGACATACGTATCTGGCTCCTAATGGAGTGGGGTATTATGTACCAGGCAATGTACAGTTTGAAAAGAATTTCCCTCAGGTAACAGTAGGTGAACGTAGTGTGAAACCGACTTCCGGCGATTGGGTATCTTTGGTGTTCAATCACGGAAAAGCACCTCAAGGGGCTTCGTATGAATATGCGGTGTTGCCGCAGACGGATGAGCAGGGTTTGACACAGTTTGCCAAACAGCCGACTTATCAGGTGTTGCAGAAAGACCGGAATGCGCATATCGTGACTTCCAGCGCAGAACACTTGACTTCATACGTGCTTTTTGAAACTCCACAGAAGGCTTTGCCAGGTGATTTCATTGAGAAGGCGGATACTTCTTGTCTGGCCATGGTAAAGCAAGTGGACAAGAAAAAACTGGTGTTGACCGTGGCACAACCGGATATGGCCTTCTATCGTGGTCCGAGTGATGAGGCTTTTGATGAGAATGGAAAACGTATTGAACGCAGTATTTATTCTCGTCCGTGGATTGATGACGAGAGTAAGGAGATTCCGGTGACCATTACTTTGAAAGGGAAATGGAATGTGGCATCTCATCCTGCCGTGAAGGTGCTGGAATCGGACAAGAAGCACACCGTATTGCAGTTTACTTGCCGTGAAGGAAAGAGCTATGATGTGCAGCTTTCCAAATAGGATACTGTAAGGTATATATACGCAAAAAGCCGGAGCAACAAGTTGAACGTTCCGGCTTTTTGTGTATTTGTATAATGGATAGTTAGTTACGTGAATCGGCTCCCCACATCATTTTCTCACGTAAGGTGTTGAAGAAAGAGTGGTGGCAGCGCTTGACGATACGGATGAAGTATTCTCCTCTTCGGATAGTGAGTCGGGTACCTTCACGGAAGGTTTCACTCCGTCCGTCAATGGCAATCAGAAAATTATGACTGCGGCTTTCTACTTCCAATGTGATTTCCCACTCATCGCGAATGACAATGGGGCGTACGTTTAAGCTGTGTGGAGCTACAGGAGTCAGGCTGATGGTACCGCTCTGAGGTACTAAAATCGGACCGCCTACACTGAGGGAGTAGCCTGTAGAGCCGGTAGGGGTGGCCACAATCAGTCCGTCTGCCTGATACACATTCAACAGTTCACCGTTGATATAGGCACGGATGGTAATCATGGAAGAACTGTCGCGTTTCAGAATGGCGATTTCATTCAGTCCGTAAGGATAACCTTTCAGCACCTGACCATTGCAGGTAAGTTTCAGTACCCTTCGTGGTTCTGCCAGATACATTCCCTGATAAATCTCATCAAAGGTTTCCTCCATCTGGTCGGGCGAAATATCAGCCAGGAATCCCAGGCGTCCGGTATTGATACCCAGTATGGGAATTTCTTTGTTACCAACTAAACTGGCTGTTTTCAGGAACGTACCGTCTCCTCCCACACTAAGTGCCATGTCGGCTGTAAAATCATGTCCGTTGAAGATCTCTAAATTGGTTAAATCTGCGTTTGTGTGCAGGCGAAGGAACTCATAAAACTCACGATGGATACAAATGTGCGCCTCCTTGCGCCGGAGGATTTCCAGCAGATGGGTTACATGAGCCGATTTATGCTCCTGATACGTATTTCCAAAGAGGGCGAACTTCATCTTCCGCTGCATAGAATGTGTCTTTTTTATCAATCTTTTTAAGAATAAACATGTCAAGTTTCTCGTAAAACCTGCTAACTTTGCACGTTGTTGATGCAAAGATAACGAAATTCATGAAATATGACTAAATTAAGTGTGAATATAAATAAGGTGGCTACGCTTCGTAATGCACGAGGTGGGAATAACCCTGATGTAGAGAAAGTAGCACTGGACTGCGAGCAGTTCGGGGCGGAAGGTATCACGGTTCATCCGCGTCCGGATGAACGTCATATCCGGTATGCGGATGTATATGCCTTGCGCCCGGTGTTGAAAACTGAATTCAATATTGAAGGATATCCTTCAAAAGAGTTTATCGACCTGGTGCTGAGAGTAAAACCTACGCAAGTGACTTTGGTACCGGATGCTCCTGACCAGATTACTTCGAATTGTGGATGGGACACCAAGACGCATCAGGCTTTCCTGACAGAATTGATGGATACGTTCGGTGAAGCGGGTATACGTACTTCTATTTTTGTAGGTACCGATCTGGAACTGATTGAGTATGCAGCCAAGACAGGAGCCGACCGTGTGGAACTGTATACGGAACCTTATGCCTCACTTTATCCTAAAAACCCGGAAGCAGCCGTGGCTCCTTTTATCGAAGCGGCTGAGAGAGTACATAAACTGGGAATGGGATTGAATGCCGGACACGATTTGAGTCTGGTAAACTTAAAATATTTCCATGATAATATCCCTTGGCTGGATGAAGTTTCTATTGGTCACGCACTGATTTGTGACGCACTTTATTTAGGATTAAAGAAAACCATTGAAGAATATAAAAATTGCCTTCGTTAAATTATGATGACATTAACTTTACTGGCTGCCGCACAAGCTGTAGCCGATACAATGGCCGGAGCAAATCCGGTGTTGACTCCGGTTGCTTCGGGTGAACCGCAGATGAATCTTTGGGATATGGCCTGCAAAGGAGGCTGGATTATGATTGTACTGGCTTTGATGTCGGTAATTGCTTTCTATATTTTCTTTGAACGTGCGGTGGCTATCCGCAAGGCTGGAAAGGATGATCCTTTGTTTATGGACCGTATCCGTGATTATATCAAATCGGGAGAAATCAAATCGGCTATCAACTATTGCCGCATTACGAATACTCCTTCTGCACGTATGATTGAGAAAGGTATTACTCGTATGGGACGTCCGGTTGCCGATGTGCAGGCTGCCATTGAAAATACTGGAAACATTGAAGTGGCCAAGCTGGAAAATGGTTTGTCTATTATGGCTACCATTTCAAGTGGGGCACCGATGTTGGGATTCTTGGGTACAGTAACCGGTATGGTACGTGCCTTTTGGAATATGGCTAATGCTGGAAACAATATTGATATTACTCTTTTGTCAAGTGGTATTTATGAGGCCATGATTACTACGGTGGGTGGATTGGTAGTAGGTATTGCTACGATGTTTGCCTATAATCATCTGGTGTATCGTGTAGATAAGGTAGTAAGTCAGATGGAAGCGCGTACGCTGGCTTTCATGGACTTGCTGAATGAACCGACTGAAAAATAATCGCGTATGGCTTTAAAGAGAAGACAGAAAATATCACCCAGCTTCAGCATGTCGTCTATGACTGACTTGATTTTCTTGCTGCTGATATTTTTTATGATTACTTCTACCATGGTATCGCCGAATGCCATCAAGGTGCTTCTGCCGCAAGGTTCGGAGCAGACTTCGGCCAAACCTATGGCACGGGTGATTATAGACAAGGATTTAAATTATTACGGAGCTTTTGGCAATGAAGATGAAATGCCGCTGGCTATTGATGAGGTGGCTGCATTTCTTCAGGAATGTGCTCGGAAAGAACCGGAAATGTATGTGGCATTGTATGCCGATGAATCGATTCCTTATCGGGAAATCGTGCGGGTGCTGAATATTGCGAACGAGAATCATTTTAAGATGGTCCTGGCGACTCGCCGTCCGGATAAAAACTAAAAAGCAGAGTAACGTTGAAAAAAAATAAGGTAATCGGAATTGTATGTACGGTGGCTTTGCATGTGCTGGTGCTGCTGTTGCTGTTTCTTCTGAAGCTGACCGTTCCGGCAGAACAGGAGGAAGGCGGTGTGCCCGTTATGCTGGGCAATACGGAACTGGCTGCAGGTGATGCCGACCCTTATACGATGACCGAGGTGGATGTCATGCCGTCGGAAGCTCCTTCTTCTGCACCGGAAGCTGCAGCAGAGCCAGAGGTGGAACAGCCCATGATTACGCAGCAGGATGAACCTTCTTTGCAGGTGAAGAAAGAAAAGCCTAAAACAGAGACGAAGAAGGAGCAACCTAAAAAGACACCGGTAAAGACTGAAACGCAGAAGGTGAACAAGCCAAAGGAGAAAACAGAAGCAGAGAAACGGGCGGAAGCAGAAAAAGCGGCGGCTCAGGCTGCGGCTAACGCTATTGCCGGGGCATTTGGAAAAGGTTCTCAGATGGGAAGCAAAGGAAATGCCACCGGAGCTGGACTGCAGGGTAGTCCTACGGGTAACTCTTCTACGGGAAAAACGAGCGGTGTAGGTGGTTATGGCACATTCGACCTGAATGGGCGAACTTTGGGAAGTGGAAAACTTCCTGTACCCGTCTACAATGTGCAGGATGAAGGACGTGTGGTTGTAACTATTGTGGTGAATCCAGCCGGACAGGTCATCAGTACCAGCATTAACAAACGGACGAACACAGTGAATCCGGCGTTGCGAAGAGCGGCAGAAGAGGCAGCTCGAAAAGCACGCTTTAATGCGGTGGATGGAGTAAATAATCAGAGTGGTACCATTACGTACTACTTTAAGTTGAAATAAAACTTTTAATTCTAAATAATAGATTTATGAAAGCAGTTTGTATCTTTTTGGCTGAAGGTTTCGAGGAAATGGAAGCCATGTTTCCGTTGGATGTTATGCGCAGAGGCGGATTGAACGTAAAAACGGTGTCTGTCACTGGAAACAAGACGGTCATCAGTTCTCATCAGGTACCCATTGTGGCTGATTTGTTGTTCGAAGAACTGAAGGAGGAAGATGTGGAAATGATTGTGCTTCCTGGTGGACTGCCGGGGGCTACTAACCTGGATGCACATGCCGGACTGGACAAACTGATTATGAGCTTTGCAGCTGCCGGAAAACCGTTGGCTGCCATTTGTGCTGCTCCGATGGTATATGGCAAGCGCGGTTTGCTGAAAGGCAAGAAAGCTACTTGCTATCCGGGCTTCGATAAGTTCCTGGAAGGAGCAGAATATACAGGAAATATGGTAGAAGTAGTCGACAACTTCATTTTGGGTAAAGGTCCGGGTGCTGCACCTGCCTTTGGCTTTACTATCCTGGAGAAATTTGCAGGAGCAGAAAAAGCACTCGAAGTGAAAAAAGGAATGTTACTGGCTTAATGAAGAAATATGTGATAGTGGTAGCGGGAGGAAAAGGCCTGCGTATGGGGGGAGAGATTCCCAAACAATTCATTCCGGTCAAAGGAAAACCGGTGTTGATGCGTACGTTGGAGACTTTTCATGCCTGTGACCCGAACATTGAACTGATTGTGGTGCTTCCGGTGGAACAGCGTTCCTACTGGGAGCACCTTTGTGCTGAATATGGCTTTACGTTGCCTCACCGTATTGCGGCAGGTGGAGAAACACGTTTTCATTCCGTAAAGAACGGACTGGCACTGGTGGAAGAAGACGGCGTGGTCGGTGTGCACGACGGGGTACGTCCTTTCGTTTCTGCCGAAGTCATTGCGAATTGTTATGCGCAGGCAGCCACTTTGCAGGCTGTGGTTCCAGTAACAGATGTAGTGGAAACAGTCCGTCATTTGTTGCCCGAAGGAGGAAGTGAGACTGTATCACGCAATGATTACAAGCTGGTGCAGACTCCTCAAGTCTTCACTGTGGAATTATTGAAACGGGCCTATGCCCAGGACTACAAGCCCTTCTTTACCGACGATGCTTCAGTGGTGGAAGCATTGGGACAGCCGGTACATCTGGTTTCCGGTAACCGGGAGAACATCAAACTCACCACGCCCTTTGACTTGAAAGTAGCAGAATCTCTTATCGACGACTAATGTTTGACTTATCCACACGCGATGTGAAATATTTGCCAGGAGTAGGGCCGCAGCGGGCGGCCATACTGAATAAGGAATTAAATATCTATTCCTTACGCGACCTGTTGTATTATTTCCCATACAAGTATGTGGACCGTAGTCGTCTGTATTATATCCATGAGATAGACGGCAACATGCCTTACATCCAGTTGCGCGGACGGATTCTGAGTTTTGAAATGTTCGGAGAAGGTCGTCAGCGCCGGCTGGTGGGACATTTTACCGATGGCACGGGAGTGGTGGACTTAGTGTGGTTTCAAGGATTGAAGTATATCACCGGAAAATATAAGGCCAACGAAGAATACATTGTATTCGGCAAGCCCACGGTTTTCAACGGACGTATCAATGTGGCCCATCCTGATATTGACCCGGCACAGGAACTGACTCTTTCTACCATGGGGCTTCAGCCTTATTACAATACTACGGAAAAGATGAAGCGTACCAGCCTGAATTCTCATGCGCTGGAAAAGCTGATGAAAAATCTTTTTCAGGCCTTGCAGAAGGAAAGCTTTGAGGAAACGCTAAGTCCCTCTTTAATCGCGGCACACCAGCTGATGCCCCTGACCGATGCGTTGTATAATATTCATTTTCCGCAGAATCCGGAACTTCTTCGTAAGGCACAGTATCGTTTGAAATTTGAGGAACTGTTTTACGTACAGCTCAATATTCTCCGTTATACCAAAGAACGTCGCAACAAATTCCGTGGACTGGTATTCGAACGGGTGGGTGAGATTTTCAATACCTTTTATGCGCATCACCTGCCTTTCCAGTTGAC
Organism: Phocaeicola plebeius DSM 17135; assembly: GCF_000187895.1. Lineage (GTDB taxonomy): Bacteria > Bacteroidota > Bacteroidia > Bacteroidales > Bacteroidaceae > Phocaeicola > Phocaeicola plebeius. Next base: position 682,157 of record NZ_DS990134.1, read on the forward strand.
AGGGGCACAGAAACGTGTAATCAAGGAAATGCGCCGTGATATGGGCAGCGGACGACAGATGAACCGTCTGTTGCAAGGCGATGTGGGTAGTGGAAAAACATTAGTAGCCCTGATGACCATGCTGATAGCCTTGGATAACGGATTCCAGGCCTGTATGATGGCTCCGACAGAAATTCTTGCCACACAGCATTATGAAACCATCCGTCGCTTTCTGAATGGGATGCCCGTGCGGGTGGAGCTGTTGACCGGCAACGTGAAAGGCAAACGTCGTGAAACGATTCTCCGCGACTTATTAACAGGAGATGTGCATATCCTGATTGGTACGCATGCCGTGATTGAAGACACCGTCAACTTCTCTTCTTTGGGTTTGGTAGTGATTGACGAACAACACCGTTTTGGAGTAGCCCAGCGGGCCAAGTTGTGGGCTAAGAATACCCGTCCTCCTCATGTACTGGTTATGACGGCCACTCCGATTCCCCGTACGCTGGCCATGACCCTGTATGGAGACCTGGATGTATCGGTCATTGATGAGTTGCCTCCCGGCAGAAAGCCTATTCAGACCATTCATCAATTTGACAACCGTCGGAAAAGCATGTACGAATTCATGCGGAAACAGATTCAGGAAGGACGTCAGGTATACATCGTGTATCCGTTGATACAGGAGAGCGAAAAGATGGACATCAAGAATCTGGAAGAGGGTTACATGCACATCTGTGAGGAGTTCCCAGAATACAAGGTCAGCAAGGTGCACGGTAAGATGAAACCGGCCGAGAAAGAGGAAGAAATGCAGCGTTTCTTGGCTAACGAAACCCAGATTATGGTGGCTACTACCGTGATAGAAGTCGGCGTGAATGTGCCCAATGCCTCGGTGATGGCTATTGAGAATGCCGAACGTTTCGGACTTTCCCAGCTCCACCAGTTGCGTGGGCGAGTAGGTCGTGGTGCCGATCAGTCCTATTGTATTTTAGTGACCGGATACAAGTTGACGGAAGAAACTCGTAAGCGCATTGAAATCATGGTGCAGACCAATGACGGTTTTGAAATTGCCGAAGCTGACCTGAAACTACGTGGTCCCGGCGATTTGGAAGGTACCCAGCAGAGCGGGGTAGCCTTCGATTTGAAAATTGCTGACATCGCCAAAGACGGCCAGTTGTTGCAGTATGTCCGTGAAATAGCTGAACGCCTGCTGGATGACGACCCCGAAGGCATGAAACCGGAAAATCAAATTATCTGGCAACAGTTGAAAGAACTTCGTAAGAAAAATGTGAACTGGTCTGTAATATCCTGACTATTAAGCTTATATAATCCTTTTGGATGTAGCCGGAAAAACGCAAGTACGTTTGGAGATAAACGCCTTTACGTTTGTATCTAAACGTACTTGTGTTTCAGGTAAAATGTACTTACGTTCTGTTTGAAATGTACTTGCGTTTGGGGAAGGATATAAAAACTTTTCGTGTATCTTGTTGAAACGGGATAGTAAGGTCGCAAAAAATTACATGTATTCCGTAAAAGATTCCATTTTTTCGTGTATTTTGAGGCGGTACTTTTGAATTGGAGATATTGTATCTCATTTTTTACTTTAACTAGGAAAAACAATGAATCGATTTACGGGAACAATCATATGTATGATGGCTGGAGTGCTGGCTATGGCACAGCAGGTGTATGAACTGGATATGCCTGTCAAGGAAAAGACAATTTATAGTGGGCACCTGAAGCTGGGAGGAAGTAATCCTTCCGGTGAGCGTATTGAGGTAAACAGCTATTATATGTCGGTTGGGGGAAAGCCGGTTATTCCAGTAATGGGAGAGTTTCATTATAGCCGTTATCCGGAATGCCAGTGGGAAGAAGAAATCCTGAAAATGAAGGCAGGAGGAGTAACGGTGATTCCTACGTATGTATTCTGGAGTATCCATGAAGAAAGGGAAGGCGTATTTAATTGGGAAGGGAACCGGAATCTTCGTAAGTTTTTATCATTGTGTCAGAAACATAATATGTGGACGGTGGTACGAATAGGCCCTTTCTGTCATGGGGAAATACGAAACGGAGGACTTCCCGACTGGTTGTTTGCCAAGCCCTTGGAAATTCGTTCGAACGATGCGAACTACCTGAAGTATGTGAAACGCCTTTATGAAGAGATTGGCCGACAGTTGGAAGGATTGTATTATAAAGACGGTGGAACGATTATCGGCACGCAGATAGAAAATGAACACCAGCATTCAGCGGCTCCTTGGGGAATTACGTATCCGGGCGAACCGAAGGACATGACGTCGGCCACTTATGATGCCAATATTACGATGATAGGAGTGAGTGTACAGGACAAGAAAATCACGACGGCCGATTTGGGTGACCTGCACATGAAAACACTGAAAAAGATGGCTGAAGAAGCCGGAATCCAGACACCTTTGTACACGGCTACCGGATGGGGCAATGCGGCTGTAATCGGAGAGGAAGCCATTCCTGTGACGGCTGCCTATACGTATCCTTTCTGGGCCAAACCGGGTATGTCTCCTTTTTGCATGTTCAAGGATATTCAGAAGAATCCCGATTATGCACCGGTGCGTTATGACACCGAGAAATATCCTTCCTTCTGTGCAGAAATGGGAGTCGGCATTCAGATGATTTATACCCGCCGCCCTATTGTCACGGCTAAGGCCGCAGAGGCGTTGATGGTGCGTACGCTGGGGAGCGGTGCCAATGGTATCGGGTATTATATGTATCATGGAGGTTCTACTCCAAAAATGGGACCTACGGCCTTTTTCAGCGATGAACCGATGGGAATGCCCAAGATATCATATGATTTTCAGGCTCCCTTGGGAGAATTTGGTTTGGAGCATGGTTCTTATCGTGCGTTGCGCCTGTTGCATCTGTTCCTGAACGATTTCTCTAGTCAGTTGGCACCGATGGAAACGGTACTTCCGAAGGGATATGAACGGATGACTCCGGATAACCGGGAAACGTTGCGATATGCAGCGCGGGTAAGAGGAAAATCGGGTTTCGTGTTTATGGTGAACTTTCAAGACCACGATACTGCTCGGGTAGACCAGAAAGATTTGTGCTTACGGTTGAAGTTTGCGGATGAGACACTTCGTATTCCTTCGCAAGGTACGTTTACTCTGCCGAAAGATGAAAGTCTGATTCTGCCGTTTAATTTTCAGATGGAGGATGCCTTGTTGAAGTATGCCACCGCCCAGTTATTGCTGAAACTGGATGACAAGGGGACAGACCATTACTTTTTCTTTGTGCCGGAAGGTATTCATCCGGAATTTGTGTTTGACAAGACTACGGTAGCCGGAAAACATTGTTATACTCCGGAAGCAGGCTTAAAAAGTACGTTTACGGTGAAGACATCCGGTGGAAAACGGTTTAAAGTAACCACGCTGACCCGCGAACAGGCTTTGAATGCTTGTAAGGTCGACGGTAAGTTGTTGATTACTTCTTCCATGGTGTTGCCGGAAGCAGGAAGAGTACGGTTGCTGAATATGGGAGACCCGGTGTTCCGTTATGTAGAATATCCTTCGGCAAAAGGCTTTAAGGAACAGATGAAAGAAGTTCCTTCCGTACAGCCCGAATATACCTTCCGTAAGGTTGGAAGCCGTCGGCTGGCAGTTCGTTTTTCCGGAAAGGAATATCCTCAGGTAAATGATTACTTCTTGCGGCTGGATTATACAGGCGACGTGGCCATGGCTTTCTTGAAGGGTGAGCTGGTGCTGGATCACTTTTATTATGGAGCCCCCTGGCAGATTAGTCTGAAACGTTTCCAGCAAGAACTGACTGATGAGGAACTGGGTTTTTACATTCGTCCGTTGCGGAAAAATGCACCTTTCCTGTCTGATTTGCCGGGAGAAGCTGTTCCTGATTTTTCCAAAGGTTCAGTAGTCCGGATCGATTCAGTGCAGGTTGTTCCGCAATATGTGACTACATTGTCATGGTAAAGCGAAAAACAGACAGGGCGATACCTGAGAAATAAAGGTATCGCCCTGCCTGTTTTTATAATACTATACTCTCTTATAGAATCAGTTCATAATCTACTATTCCTAACCACTTCCCGAATTTACGGCCTACTTCCCGGAAATAAGATACCTTTTCAAACCCTAACTTTTCATGCAAGGCGTAGCTGGCCTCGTTACCTTCCGTGATGCAGGCAATCAGGGCATGCAGTCCGTAGCGGCGGCATTCTTCTATTAAGTGTAGCATCAGTTCTTTCCCGATACCTTTCCCGGTATGCGAAGGAGCCAGGTAGATGGTGGTCTCTGCACTCTGGTTGTAAGCAGCCTTTTCTTTCCATCCGTGTACGTAGCAGTAGCCGGCAATCTGTCCTTCTGTTTCGTATACGAAATACGGATATTTTTCACTGATGGCCTGAATGCGTGTCCACATTTCCTCTTCGCTTACCGGTTCCAGTTCAAAGGTGATGGTAGTGTGGGCGATGTAGTGATTGTAGATGGCAGTGATGGCCGGTGTATCTTCTTTGCGTACCTTTCGAATCATATTAAAGTATTAAGCCGAGGGTGAGTAATAATCCAAAAATAAGCATATTGCGGGAGGTTTCTCCCAAGATTCCGTTCAGGGCTTTTCCGCGGTAGATACGGGCCATGTGTTGGGTGGTCAGGATATGTGGAATCAGGTACAGCTGGGGTAGCAGTACGGCATAGATTTTCCCGATTTCCAGGAAGTAGAAGCAGCACCAGCAGGCCGCCAGTCCTAACAGAAAGTAAAGAATCAGTCCGGCCTTGGCACCCAAGCGTACTACGATGGTTTTCTTGCCGCTGATAGCATCCTGTTCACGGTCGCGGAAGTTATTAATCATCAGCAGGGTGTCGATGATGAGGCCGCAGGCCAGTGAAGCCATGGTAACAGACATGTTCCAGTCGTGCGCCATGACATAGTAGGTACATCCCACGGGTACGAAGCCGAAGAAAACAAGTACCAGTAAGTCGCCCCATCCGTGATAAGCCAGCGGATACGGTCCGGCGGTGTAGAGGAAGGCAAAAATCATGCAGGCAATACCAACTGGAATCATTTCCAGTCCTCCGTAGTAAAGCAGGAAAAGTCCGGTGATTCCTGCTAACAGGGTGGTACAGGCAATTCCGGCTTTCATGGCCTTGGCGCTGATCCATCCTTGTGCACAGGCGCGTTCCGGTCCCAGCCGGTCTTCGCGGTCGCTGCCTTTCAGAAAATCAAACAAGTCGTTGATAAAGTTCGCGTCAATTTGCATCAGAAACGCAAACAGAAAGCAAAGCAGGGCAGGCGTTAATTGAAAGTGACCGTAAATAAAGGCCAGCGCACAGCCCAGCATGACGGGTATGGCAGCACCGGTCAGTGTCTTAGGGCGGGCAGCCAACAACCAGGCTTTTATGGAATTGGTTTTGACGTTTGTCATTGTGGATTGATTTTTAGTTTTTCGTCCGGCAAAGTTAGGCATTTTTTTACGACCTTTGTCACGACCGGATAGTTATATGTATTTTAAAATGATGAAACGATTGAACTTGCTGGCAGGTTACCTGGTGGTGCTATGTGTCCTGCTTTCTTCTTGTGCTACGGCTTCTTTTTCCAAATATAAAGGCGTGGGGCGTGTAAAACGTTATGATTTCTACAGTGCCCAGTTGCCCGATTCTTTTGATGGCTTCCGTGTGGCTTTTGCTTCCGATTTTCATTACGAGAGTCGGTTTACCGCCTGTCGTTTGCCAGGCATGTGCCAGGCACTTCGTTCGCTGGATGCGGATGTGTTGCTCTTGGGAGGTGACTATCGGGGACGCAACGGAGGAGATGTGACACAACTTTTTCAGGCGCTGAAGACGGTGGAAACACCCTGCGGAACGTATGCCGTGATGGGAAATCACGAACGCGGGCAGGCTGACTCGCTGGCACGGAAGGCCATGCAGGCAACTGGGGTACATTTACTGGAACACGAAGTGGATACCTTGTGGAGAGGAAAGGAATACATTTTACTGTGCGGCATTCGTAATCCGTTTGACTTGAAACGGAACGGGGTATCGCCCACTTTGGCATTGCGGGAAGAAGATTTTGTACTAATGTTGGTGCATACACCCGATTATGTGGAGGATGTGAATGTGTCGCACACCGATTTGGCACTGGCCGGACATACGCACGGGGGACAAGTCAGTTTGTTCCGCCGATGGACACCGGCGCATTTTTCCAAATACGGCAACCGTTTCCTGACAGGGTTGAAGTATAACAGTGCGGGTATTCCGGTTATTATTACCAATGGACTGGGTACCTCCCGCAAGGATGTGCGCTTGTTTACACCGAGCGAGGTGGTGCTGGTGGTATTGCACAAAAAGAAATGATTACCGGTACAATCCTTTTTCCTGAATAATTCTGAATACTTCCGGATGCAGGAAATAGCGCAGGTCTTTTCCTTCCCGGATGCCTTTGCGGATAAAGGTTGAACTGATTTCGATGAGGGGAGTTTGTACGACTCTGACATGAGGAGGCAGACTGGTTGTATCCTCCAAGGGATAACCCTGGCGCGGATAGACCAGAATGTGATGGCGGCGGATGATTTCTTCGGGCGACCGCCAGCGGTCGAAAGCCTGCCAGTTGTCGGCACCAATAATCAGGTGAAACTCCCGGTCAGGATAACACTCGGCCAGTTTATCAAGGGTATGGATAGTGTATGAGGGACGTGGAAGCTGGAACTCAAAGTCGGATGCGCGGAAACGGGGGTATCCTGCCACGGCAGCTTCTACCATTTTCAGCCGCAGATGGTCGTCGAGCAAAGTTTCGTTCTGTTTAAACGGGTTCTGAGGAGTGACTAAAAACCATACCTCCTCCAGTCCCCCATATTCACACAGGTAGTTGGCAAGTGCCAGATGGCCTGTATGGATAGGGTTGAAGGAACCTCCGAAAAGTCCGGTTTTTATTTGAGGCTTTTCTTCCATTGTCTGTAGTTGAGTATCTGCCAGGCAGCTACCAGCAGCATGGCTACGGCAATGATGTATTCTTCTTTTGCTACGGCCACTACCCCTACGGCAATGGCTGCCAGCCCGATGACGATACAAAGTATAGTCATCATGAACATGATTTTCTTTGGGTCTTTAGGCATATCAGCAAATTTATTGTTGAATAAAATCACGAATGGTCTTCAAGGCTTCTTCTTGAGCCTTTTCCAGATTGTCGTTGACAATCACTACATCGAATTTTTCGGCATAGCTCAGCTCGAAGGTAGCTTTTGCCAGGCGGCTTTCGATTACTTCGGGTGCGTCGGTCCCACGACCGGTCAGTCGCTTGCGGAGCTCTTCGAGTGAAGGCGGCTGGATAAATACAGACAGTGCGCGGTCGCCGTAGAATTTCTTGATATTGCATCCGCCTACTACGTCGACATCGAAAATTACATTCTGTCCGGCTGCCAGCTGTTTTTCTACCTGTGCTTTCAGTGTGCCATAGAAACGGTCCTTGTACACTTCTTCGTATTCCAGAAACTCATCGTTGGCGATACGCTGCTTGAATTCCTCTGGTGTCAGGAAGAAGTATTCCACTCCGTTCTGCTCTGTGCCACGGGGCGCGCGGCTGGTAGCAGAGATAGAGAAGGCTAGGTTCAGATTCTGTGTCAGCAAGTAATTGATAATGGTGGATTTACCAGAGCCGGAGGGGGCTGAAAAAATAATAAGTTTGCCTGCCATATTCTTTTTTACATTACGTTCAACACTTGTTCCTTAATCTGTTCCAGTTCGTCTTTCATCTGCACCACGATGTTCTGCATTTCGGCATGGTTCGACTTGCTGCCGGTGGTATTGATTTCACGTCCCATTTCCTGAGCGATGAATCCCAGCTTCTTGCCTTGTCCGTGTCCGCCCGCCATGGTTTCGCGGAAATATTTCAGGTGGTTGGCCAGACGCTGCTTCTCTTCGTTGATGTCCAGCTTTTCGATGTAATAAATTAATTCCTGCTCCAGACGGTTTTTGTCATAGTCAATGCTCAGCGTTTTTTCCAGTGCATCGGTAATGCGTTCCCGTATCTTGGCCACACGTTCCTTCTCGTAAGGCTCGATGGATTTCATCAACCGTTCGATGTTGTCGATTTTTTCTGTAAACTTCTTTTCGAGAGCTGCACCTTCCTGCTTGCGGAAGTCAACTAGATGTTGCAGTGCAGTTTCGATGGTTTGTTTGGCTGCAGCCCATTCTTCGTCCGATAGTTCCTGTACGTCTACACGGGTCAGTACGTCGGGCATACGCAACAAAGTGGCGAACCAGTCTTCCGGCAACGGAATATGGCAAGTTTCAGAAATGGTTTTTATCTGGTTGTAATAGTTTTCTACCAAGGCTGTATTGATGGGAGTAGCCGATTCGGCAGCATCTTTTTCTACCCATATAGAGAAGTCCACTTTCCCGCGTTCCAGTGTCTGGGCAATCAGGTTGCGGATTTCCATTTCTTTTTCACGATACAATGGAGCGATGCGTGTGGATAAGTCCATTGCTTTGCTGTTCAACGATTTGATTTCCACGTTGATTTTTTTGTCTCCGAACACAGTGACTGCTTTTCCGTATCCGGTCATTGACTGTATCATAACTCCTTCTGTTTTTTGATAATTTGGATACAAAGGTAGGAAAAATCTAAATAAAGAATAAGCGGCTGTTAAAAAAACGTGCGAAATACCTTTGACTCTGACGGATGGAACAGAGTTTCGGCAAACTTTCTGCTTCTTTTTTCATGAGATAGTGAGAAGAAAAGTGTATATTTGCAGACTATAATAATTGTATCGAGTTTAATTATGTCATGCATTTTACATATTGAAACATCTACGGAAGTTTGTTCTGTGGCTGTAAGCCAGGATGGAGCTTCCATTTTCTCAAAAGAAGATTTTAACGGCCCTTCGCATGCTACTGTGTTAGGGGTATTTGTGGATGAAGCTTTGTCGTTCATTGATAACCATGCCATTCCGTTGGATGCGGTGGCAGTGAGCTGTGGTCCTGGTTCGTATACGGGGCTGCGTATCGGTGTGTCGATGGCGAAAGGTATCTGTTACGGACGGAACATTCCGCTGATAGGATTGCCTACACTGGAGGTGATGTGTGTGCCGGTACTGCTTGCGCACGACCTGCCGGAAGATGCTTTGCTTTGTCCGATGATTGATGCCCGCCGTATGGAAGTATATGCGGCCGTGTATGACCGCGCTTTGAAGGTGCAGCGTGCCATCGGAGCAGATATTATTGACGAAAATTCGTATGCCGAATATTTGGAGAAACATCCGGTGTATTTCTTTGGTAACGGAGCAGCCAAATGCAAGGAAAAACTTTCGCATCCCAACGCACACTTCATTGAGAATATTCATCCGGTAGCCAAATGGATGTTCCCGCTGGCCGAGAAAGCCATGGCAGTGGAAGATTTCAAGGATGTGGCCTATTTCGAGCCGTTTTATCTGAAAGAATTCGTGGCTTCTACTCCGAAGAAACTGCTGTAAGGGCGTATAGCCGGAGAGGCGTAAAAAGATTTGATTTGTAGAATAACAGAATTTTATATGGAATATAATACCCAGCAACGAAAATTGCCACTTCCGGAGTATGGACGAAGTGTGCAGAACATGGTAGACCATGCATTGACCATCGAAGACCGTGAAGAGCGTCAGCGGTGTGCCAATACGATTGTAAACATAATGGGAGGCATGTTCCCGCAATTGCGCGACATGGAGGATTTCCGCCATAAGTTGTGGGATCATCTGGCCATTATGTCCGACTTCAAACTGGATATTGACTATCCGGTGGAAATTGTGAAGAAGGAAAGTTTGGAAGTGAAACCGGACAGAATTCCCTATTCTCCGAACGTCATTCGTTTCCGTCATTACGGACGGTTCATTCAGGACCTGATTAAGATTGCAGTAGACTATCCGGAAGGTGACGAGAAAAAACAGCTGATAAAATATATCGCCAATCACATGAAGAAGGATTACATCAACTTCAACAAGGACGGGGTGGAAGACCAGAAAATCTTGGAGGATTTGTGCGAGCTGTCAGAAGGACGTATCAAGCTGACGACGGATGACTTGAAGCTGGTGGAACAGCGTTCGTTCGGTCCGCGTCGCCGTCAGATGAACAATAACAATCAGCAGAAAAAGAAATATTAATCAAAATCGGATACTATGGCTTCATTTGTAATCGAAGGAGGACACAAACTGCATGGCGAGATTGTGCCTCAGGGTGCTAAAAACGAAGTATTACAGGTACTTTGTGCCACATTGCTGACAGATGAGGAAGTGACTATTGAAAACATTCCGAACATTCTGGATGTGAACAACCTGATACAGTTGCTTCGCGACATGGGGGTGAAGGTTTCTAAGTCGGGAAGTGATGCGTATACTTTTCAGGCTGATAATCTGAACCTGGCTTACCTGGAGAGTGATGACTTCTTGAGCCGTTGCTCTAAATTGCGTGGCTCGGTAATGCTGGTAGGCCCTTTGGTAGCTCGCTTCGGAAAGGCAATGATTTCGAAACCGGGTGGTGATAAAATCGGACGTCGCCGTCTGGATACGCACTTCCTGGGTATTCAGAAACTGGGTGCTTCGTTTGAATATGATGCCGTGAATGGTCGTTTTTGCATCAATGCCGAGAAGCTGAAAGGTGCTTATATGTTGCTGGATGAGGCTTCTGTGACCGGTACGGCCAATATTGTGATGGCAGCTGTACTGGCCGAAGGAGTGACCACGATTTATAATGCAGCCTGTGAACCTTATTTGCAGCAGTTGTGCCGGATGCTGAATCGCATGGGAGCTAAGATTTCGGGTATCGCATCGAACTTGCTTACCATCGAAGGTGTATCTAGCTTGAAAGGCTGTTCGCATCGGGTACTTCCGGATATGATTGAGGTCGGCAGTTTTATCGGAATGGCTGCCATGACGGGAAGTGAAATTACTATCAAGGATGTGTCTTATGAAAACTTGGGAATCATTCCCGACAGTTTCCGTCGTTTGGGTATCCGTTTGGAACAGCGCGGTGACGATATATTTGTGCCTGCACAGGAGCATTATCAGATAGAGTCGTTTATTGACGGCTCCATTATGACCATTGCCGATGCACCGTGGCCGGGGCTGACTCCTGACTTGCTAAGTGTGATGCTCGTTGTGGCTACTCAGGCCAAGGGCAGTGTGCTGATTCATCAGAAGATGTTTGAAAGCCGTCTGTTCTTTGTGGACAAATTGATTGACATGGGGGCACAGATTATCTTATGCGACCCTCACCGTGCGGTGGTAATCGGTCATGACCGCAATTTCTGTCTGCGGGGCGGCAACATGACGTCGCCGGATATTCGTGCCGGTATTGCCTTGCTGATTGCAGCACTGGGAGCAGAAGGAAACAGTCGTATCCATAACATTGAGCAGATTGACCGAGGATATCAGCATATCGAACAGCGATTGACTGCGCTCGGTGCACGTATCACGCGTATTGAATAAGTATGATTAGAAAAGAAGAAGTATTTAAAATAGGAATCATCAACAAACCCCACGGAGTGAAGGGTGAGGTGTCGTTTACGTTTACCGACGATATCTTCGACCGGGTGGACTGCGACTACCTGATTCTGTTGCTCGACGGGATTCTGGTTCCGTTTTTTATAGAGGAATATCGCTTCCGCTCCGACAATGCGGCGCTGGTGAAATTCGAAGGGATAGACACGGCCGAAAAAGCACGTAGTTTTACCAATGTGGAAGTGTATTTCCCGAAGAAGTATATGGAAGAACAGGATGAAATCACTTCCTGGAATTTCTTTGTCGGATTCAAGGTGCACGATGTGCATCATGGCGACTTGGGTGAAGTGGTGGATGTGGATGATGCGACGATGAATGTGCTGTTTGTCATTGAGAAGGAGGGAGAAGAACTATTGCTTCCGGCTCATGAAGAGTTTATACTGGATATTGACAAGGCACAGAAGGTGTTGACGGTGGATATTCCTGAGGGATTGTTGGATTAAAAACCAGATTAGGTATGAAAAAGAAAGGTCGTAAAGCATTCTGGCGGAACATTAAGTTTAAGTATAAGCTGACCGTCATAAATGAGAATACACTGGAAGAGGTAATTGGCATTCATGTGTCGAAACTGAACGGGTTTTCGGTGTTGCTGGCTGCTTGTACGGTAATCTTTCTTTTGGCTGCCATCATTATTGTGTTTACTCCCTTGCGGAACTACTTGCCGGGATATATGAACAGTGAGGTTCGTTCGCAGGTGGTGACTAATGCACTGAAAGCCGACTCGTTGGTTGAGGCACTGGAACGCCAGAACCGCTATATCATGAACATTCAGGATATTTTCAGCGGGAAAGTGGATGTGGATACGGTACAGTCGATTGACTCGCTGACTACCATCCGTACGGAGGAGCTGATGAACCGTTCGAAGGAGGAAGATGATTTTCGCCGGAAGTACGAAGAACGGGAGCGGGCTGCAGCAGTGGCAGGAACAGATGACCATGCATTACCTGATTTGTTGTTCTTCCGTCCCACTCGTGGAATGGTGGTGAAGGACTTTGCGCCTTCGCGTCATCATTATGGAGTGGATATGGCAGCCTCTGTCGATGAGAGTGTACTGGCTGCTCTGGACGGTACAGTGATGCTGGTGGTGCAGACTGCCGACAGCGGGGTACTCATTCAGATTCAGCATGAACAGAATTTTATATCCGTATATAAGCATTGTGGTCCTTCCCGGAAAAAAGAAGGTGACCAGGTGAAAGGGGGAGAAGTAATCGCATTGGCCGGAACATCGGACGAGGGCAAGCATGTGTCGCATGTGCATTTTGAACTGTGGCATGATGGCACCCCGATTGACCCGGCGAAATATGTTGTATTTTAAAGCTTATGAAGAAACAGATTGCCATATTAGGTTCTACCGGATCAATCGGTACTCAGGCTCTTCAGGTAATAGAGGAGCATCCTGATTTGTATGAGGTATATGCCCTTACGGCGAACAATAAAGTGGATTTGTTGGCCGAACAGGCTCGTAAGTTCCAACCGGAAGTGGTGGTTATCGCCAACGAGGATAAATATGGAACTTTGAAGGAAGCATTGGCTGATTTGCCGATTAAGGTGTATGCCGGGGCTGAAGCTTTGTGTCAGGTGGTAGAGGCACAGCCTATTGACATTGTGCTGACCGCGATGGTGGGTTATGCCGGTCTGAAGCCGACCATCAATGCCATAAAAGCTCGAAAAACCATTGCATTGGCTAATAAAGAGACGTTAGTGGTAGCTGGTGAACTGATTACTGCACTGGCCAGCCAGTATCAGACGCCGATTTTACCGGTAGATTCTGAACATTCAGCTATTTTCCAGTGTCTGGAAATGAACAATCCTGTGCATAAAGTAATTTTAACTGCATCGGGAGGTCCTTTCCGTACCTTTACCATGGAACAGCTTCAAACGGTGACCAAGGAGCAGGCATTGAAACATCCCAACTGGTCAATGGGAGCGAAGATTACCATCGATTCTGCTTCCATGATGAACAAAGGGTTTGAGGTGATGGAAGCCAAATGGTTGTTTGGAGTTACTCCGGAACAGATTGAAGTGGTGGTGCATCCGCAGTCGGTCATTCACTCTATGGTGGAATTCGAAGATGGGGCAGTAAAGGCTCAGTTGGGCGTACCCGATATGCGTCTGCCTATTCAGTATGCCTTTTCTTATCCGAAACGGGAATCGCTTTCGGGTGAGCGGCTGGATTTTGCCAAGTACAACACCTTAACGTTCGAAAAGCCGGATACGACACGCTTCCGTAACTTGGCTTTGGCCTACGAAGCCCTGCATCAGGGAGGAAATATGCCTTGTATTGTCAATGCGGCGAATGAAGTCGTGGTGGCTGCGTTCTTGAAAGACCAGATTTCTTTCTTAGGTATGAGTGAGGTGATTGAAAAATCTATGGCGAAGGTTCCTTTTATAAAAACACCTACCTACGGAGATTATGTATCGACCGATGCGGAAACCCGTCGTATTGCAGCAGAACTGGTGATTAATGGAATGAAATAAACAAAGTCTAATTATAAAAAAGTAAGAAGTAAAATAGAAATGGAAACATTTTTGATTCGTGCCCTTCAGTTGATTCTCAGCTTGTCGCTGCTGGTCATCATTCACGAAGGAGGACATTTTTTCTTCGCCCGTCTGTTTAAGATTCGCGTAGAAAAGTTTTATATATTTTTCGACCCTTGGTTTTCGCTGTTCAAATATAAACCCAAGAACAGTGATACGGAATACGGAGTGGGTTGGTTGCCGTTAGGAGGATACTGCAAGATTTCGGGAATGATTGATGAGTCAATGGATACCGAGCAGATGAAACAGCCGGCTCAGCCGTGGGAATTCCGTTCCAAACCGGCCTGGCAGCGTCTGCTGGTAATGGTGGGAGGAGTATTGATGAATTTCCTGCTGGCTCTGTTCATCTATTCCATGATTCTCTTTACATGGGGAGACCATTACACGGCCTTGAGCGACATGACAATGGGTATGAAGTTCAATGAACATGCGCAGGAAATCGGTTTCCGCGACGGCGATATTCTGAAGAGTGCCGACGGCAAGGAACTGACTCGCTTCAATATGGATATGATTCGTAGCATCGTAGAAGCTCGTGAGGTGACTGTCTTGCGTCAGGGAGAAGAGAAAAAGATTTTGCTGCCTGAGTTAAGCTTGCTGGATGTGGCAAAAGAAGACCCTATGTTTGTGGATGTGTTCTATCCGAATGTGGTTGATTCTGTACTTCCGGGTGGTGGATTCGCGAAAGTGGGTATTCAGAAAGGAGACTCTTTGATTGCCTTTAATGGCAAAGAAATGACTTCATGGAATGAATTTCTGGACAACATGGCTGAGCTGAAGGCAAAGGCTGAGTTGGAAAAGAAGACTTCGGCCGCCTTTACGCTGGTTTACTCACGTGCAGGAGTGCGTGATACCGTAGATGTGCAGACGGATGATAAATTTAAGGTTGCTGTGATAGGTGGACTGGTGGACTATAAGCAACGCACGTTGAGCTATGGCTTCTTTGAATCTTTCCCGGCAGGGGTAGCATTGGGCGTCAATACATTGAAAGGCTATGTCAATGACATGAAATATGTGTTTACCAAGGAAGGAGCCAAGAGTGTGGGCGGATTTGCTACTATTGGAAGTATCTTCCCGAAAGTCTGGGATTGGCAGCGTTTTTGGGAGATGACCGCATTCTTGTCTATCATTCTGGCCTTCATGAATATCTTGCCTATACCGGCACTCGACGGAGGACATGTGTTGTTCTTGCTTTATGAGATTATAGCCCGTCGGAAACCAAGTGACAAGTTCCTGGAATATGCGCAGATGGTAGGTATGTTCCTGCTGTTTGGTCTGCTTATCTGGGCAAACTTCAATGATGTACTGAGGTTCTTGTTCTGATGAATTTATAGAAGAATGGTATAAATGGACACAAGGAAGTACAAAGCTGGCTTGCCGGCTTTGTCTCCTTGTGTCTTTTTTGTTTAATCGATAAATAAAAAGAAAATATGATGAAAAAAATCCTATTGGCTGTAGTGCTGTGTGGCGGTTTCGGATTGACGGCTGTTTCTGCCCAGCAGGCGGAAGGACGTCTGCCAGGCTACTTACAGGCCGAAAAGTTTACCAAGAGTAAGCTGGACAAAATGTTGTTTTCTACTACTGTGGACCCGCACTGGTTTCAACAGGGAAACAATTTCTGGTTTGAGTATAAAACCAGTGAAGGAAAGTTCTGGTATGTGGTGAATCCCTCAGCTAAGCGTAAAGAATTGTTGTTTGACCGTGAACGGATGGCTTCACAGCTCACCGAGATTGTACAGGACCCTTTTGAAGCACGTCAGTTACCTATTGCAGACCTGAAGGCTGGAGAAGACGGACGTACCTTTACATTTAAGGTGGTTTCAAAGACTGATTCCACGTTTTATTTCTCGTACGACTATCCGTCTCGTAAGTTGACACATCTGAAAGACAAAAAGAAGGAACTGGACAGACCAAGCTGGGCCTCTGTTTCGCCTGATGGACAGCGGGTGATTTATGCCAAGGATTGTGACTTGTACTATATGAGTATCGCCGATTATCAGAAGGCTCGTAAGGATGAGAAAGACAGTACGATTGTAGAAGTTCGTTTGACAACGGATGGTACACCGGATTTCGGGTATGGCATTCCGTATAGTACCCTGAATACAGATACACTGTGTAATGGAAAACGTCGTGGAGTATGGGGATACTGGTCGCCCGATTCCAAATATTTTGCTACGATTATTGCGGACCAGCGGAATGTGAAACCGTTGTGGGTGATTAACTCTATTGCAGAGCCACGTCCTACTCTGGAGACTTATAAGTATGAGATGCCGGGAGAGACAGGTATGCCGGAATATCATCTGTATTTGTTCGATGTGCAGGCAGGTACACGGAAAGAAATCAAGACAGCGGCGTGGAAAAATCAGTCGATTGACTTGGAAGGTAAACCCTTTGAACAGAAACAGCGCGATATGGAGCTGGTTCCAAGAATCTGGCAAGGGGATAACAACCGTTTCTTCCTGACACGCAGCAGTCGTGACCTACATCGTATTGATGTATGTACTTATACATTGGGGGCTGATTCCATTGTGCCTATAGTAAAGGAAAGAATGAATACCTACCAGGAAACACGTCCTATTCATGTATTGAAGGGAGGAAAAGAGTTTATCCAATGGAGCGAACGTGACGGCTGGGCACACCTTTACTTATATGATGATAAAGGAAACTTGAAAAATCGTATCACAGAAGGTCCCTGGCATGTGGAGCGTGTGGTAAAAGTAGATGAGGCTGCACGGACAGTCTATTTT
Organism: Phocaeicola plebeius DSM 17135; assembly: GCF_000187895.1. GTDB lineage: Bacteria > Bacteroidota > Bacteroidia > Bacteroidales > Bacteroidaceae > Phocaeicola > Phocaeicola plebeius. The sequence goes on from NZ_DS990134.1 coordinate 698,915, forward strand.
GTGGCCAATGGACGGGAGGCAGGTGAAAATCCATATTACGAACATTTCTATAAGGTAAATGTGGATGGAAGCGGATTGAAACAGCTTACGCATGGTGAATTCTTCCATGATGTAGAACTGGATGACGATGCCCGTTTCTTTGTCGATAACTATTCACGTGCCAATACCGTTCCTTGTGCCGACCTGCTGGACAATAACGGGAAAAAGGTGATGACCATACAGGAAAGTGATTTTTCTTCTCTGAAAGCAGCCGGTTACAAATTTCCGGAACCTTTCAAGGTGAAAGCAGCCGATGGAGTGACTGATTTGTATGGAGTGATGTACAAACCTTTTGATTTTGATTCTACCAAGGTATACCCCATCATTGATTATGTATATCCGGGGCCTCAGGTAGAGGCAGTGGATTATCCGTTCCGGCGCATGAGTGTCCGGACAGACCGTCTGGCACAAGCCGGATTTATCGTGATTACGGTAGGACAGCGAGGTGGGCATCCCAGCCGCTCCAAATGGTACCATAATTACGGATATGGAAATATGCGGGATTACCCGTTGGCCGACCATAAGGCAGCAGTAGAGCAACTGGCCGACCGTTATTCCTTTATCGATATTACGCGTGTGGGAATCCACGGGCACTCGGGAGGTGGCTTTATGTCAACAGCAGCAATCTGTCAGTATCCTGATTTCTACAAGGCTGCAGTTTCTTGTGCAGGTAATCATGATAACCGTATCTACAACCGTTGGTGGAGCGAAACGCATCATGGGGTAAAAGAAGAAATTTCAGAAAAGGGAGACACTACTTTTGCCTATAAGATTGCTACCAATCCAGAGATTGTAAAGCAGTTGAAAGGGCATTTGATGTTGGTACATGGAGATATAGACAATAATGTACATCCGGGAAATACCATTCGCGTGGTCAATGCACTGATTCGCGCCAACAAGCGTTTTGATATGCTGATACTGCCGGGACAACGTCATGGTTTCGGCGATATGGATGAATATTTCTATTGGAGAATGGTTGATTTCTTCTCAGAACATTTGAAGGGAAAGAAAGAATCGTCAGTAGATATTCCTCAGCGATAAGATAACCTTACATATTGATAACGGTGGGATGGCGTAGGCTGTTCCGCCGTTATTGTATCTAGGCAGTTACAAACGATTCATAAGTTCACGTACGGGCATAAAAAAAGCGAGAGTTCGCTGAACCTCCGCTGCCTTCCTAAAGAACCCCCATTTAAGGGTTCTTTTCATCTACATAATTTTTGTGTTTTCTGTTATCCTTACTTTCGTCTTTCTTTTTACCTGAAGATATTCCTAATACCTTCTCAAACCTAATTCCTGAAAACTTTTACCTTTAAAATCTAATACCTTAACTTAAATCTAATCTAAATACCTTAATCCTAATACCTTAAATAGTCTAGCTAATACCTTGAAATAAATAATTACTTTTTTACCTTATGTATTCTAATACCTAAATGTTTTTCTCTTTTTACCTATTGGTTTCACAACCACATTGCAAAGGTAATTCTTTTTTGATTGATAGCAAGAACTTGCAAGATGTTTTTTTAATAAATAGTTGTTTTCATGATATAAATCAAGAAAAGGGCTATTTTAAGTCTTTGTGTACGGAAACGGAGGTCGTGCGCGACAACGTTTTTCGTCGTGTGCGATAACAATGTAACGAAACGGGAAACGGGTATAAAATATATCCCTCGATTTTAGTTACGAATTTATTAACTAAAATCGAGGGATATGCTAACGAATCAATGTTCGGCTATTTCAGTTTAAGGATTCGCTGGTTACTGCTCCCGCAAAAGTCCAGAAAAGGAGAGTAGAGCGATTCGATGAAAGGACCGTCCACGAGTACGTCTATGTAGGGGAGTAGTTTCTGGCGGATAGGGTCCTCTTTCAGTTGTTCGTATGTATATCCTGTATAACACCAGATATTCATGCCTGTTCGCTGGCTGACTTCTTTCAGAACAGGCAGAAATTCTTCCGGATTGTAAAAAGGGTCACCGCCTGAAAAGGTAACTCCGTCCAGCAGAGGATTGGCATTGATTTCCTGAATGATTTGTTCCAAGACTTCCTGCGTGAGAGGTTTGCCGGCCTTCGGATTCCATGATTCCGGATTGTGACATCCCTTGCAACGATGGGCACATCCAGCCAGATAGATGGAATACCGGATGCCCTCACCGTCGACAATTGTTTCAGGATATGTATATAAATAATGTAACATGTATGTTTCCTTTCGGCTTATGCATGCTTTACACGGTCGTGCTCTTCCGCTCTCTTGGCAGAGTTCCAGCTGCTAAGGTCGCCTGTCAGGTAACCGGTGATACGGCGCATGCGCAGGATATTCTCGCTGTTGCATACCGGACAACGGCTGTAGATGACTCCCTTGTAGCCACAATCGTGACAAGTATCTACCGGGTGGTTGATAGAACCGTATCCAATCTGTTCGTCGTGCATCACCTTTACAATCTTCGCAATGGCCTTTACGTTTTTCTGCGCTTCTCCATCCAGTTCTACGTAGGTGATGTGTCCGCCACGTGTCAGTGCATGGAAAGGAGCTTCACATTTGATTTTCTCGACAATAGTAATCGGTTCTTTCACGTCCACATGGAATGAGTTGACATAGTAATCACGGTCGTTTACTCCTTCAATGATTCCATATTTGCGTTTGTCCATACGGGTAAATCTACCGGACAATCCTTCGGCGGGAGTTGCCAGTACCGAATAATTCAATCCGTATTTCTTTTTGTAGTCTTCGGCCACTTTGTTCATCTCTTCAATAGCCTCGTAAAGCGTGTTCCACGCCTGCTGGTTATGTCCATGTCCTTGGCCGTATAATGCCATCATGGCATTGTGTCCTCCTATAAAGCCGATACCTAAAGTACCCTGTTTCAACACATCTCCTACTTCTTCGTTGGGATGAAGGGCACCTCCACCTTTCCATACATTATTGCCCATCATGAACGGGAACTGACGCGCAAGAGCGGTACGCTGGTACTGGTAACGGGTATACAACTGCTCTGCGATGAATTCAGCCATGGAGTGTACCGACTGGAGGAAAAATTCCTTTGCTTTCTGGAGCTTGCCTTCCGGAGTCTCGTTAGTCAGACTTTCTGCTTTCCGGTGCGCTTCGATGGCCAGACGAGGCAGGTTCATGGTCGTGAATGAAAGGTTACCTCTTCCCAATGAAGTCTTTTCTCCGTTGAGGTTCTCGAATACGCGTGTACGGCATCCCATGGTCGCCAGTTCATAACGGTAACGTTTCGGGTCGTCAGCACTCCATTTCTCGTGTTTGTTGAACGGAGTATCCAGGAACATAAAGTTCGGGAACAGTGCTTTGGCCGTCGTACGGCATGCCTGCAGGAAGAGGTCGAAGTTCGGGCATTCAAACTTCACTTCTCCTGAGAGAGCTGCTTCAAAATCCTTCATGGCCAGTTGATAATCGGCTTCAGAATAGCTCACTCCGTCTTTCACTTTAAAAATCTGGATAGGGAAGACTGGAACTTCTCCATGATTTCCCAAGCCTTCGATGGTAGCTTTCAATAATTCCTGAATCACCATTCTTCCTTCTGCTGAGGTGTCCGTACCATAATTGATGGAGCTGAATACCACCTGATTACCTCCTCTGGAATGCATGGTGTTCAAGTTATGGATAAAGCCCTCCATGGCCTGATGTGTATCTTTGCGGGTTTGTGCCAGCGTTTTGCGGAGCACATATTTCAATTCGTCTGCTGTCAGGTTGATACCTGCCGCTTGCAAAGAGTCCAGGTAAGCCTTTTCAGTTTCTTCGTTAGGAGCGATGCTGTGGAAGTAGCTGCGTATTCCTTTCAGGATTTCTTTTTCATCAGTAGCGTGTCCTTTGATGTCGAGTAGCAATCCTAAATGAGTAGCCATGATTTTCTGGAAACTTTTCAGTACTCCTTTTGCCATGAAGAAGTCGAAGGCCGGAATGGCCTGTCCTCCGTGCTGTTCATTCTGGTTTGTCTGGAAAATGATGGTAGCCAGTGTGGCATAGCTTTGGATGGACTGCGGCGTACGGATGCTTCCGTTCTTGGTATGAAATCCGCGTTCGAACAAATCATCTAAGTCATACTGAATGCAGGTAGTCGTTTTTGTGGGGTAATAATCCAGGTCGTGGATGTGTATGTCGCCCATCTGATGCGCTTCTGCATATTTTTTCGGAAGAAGATATTTGTAAGTATAGTCCTTGGTGATTTCTGAAGCGAAAGTCATCATCTGTCCGGCCGGCGTATGACTTGACATGTTGGCATTGCTCAGGTTTACATCATTCTTGTCGATGGCCACAATGCCGTCCATGATATGCTTGATGTGCGTCTTCCGGTCTCTTTCCGTATTTCTCCACTGACGGTAGATGATGTATTTCTTGGCCACTTCCGGCTGTACCTTCATTAATTCGTTTTCCACAAGGTCCTGAATTTCTTCCACACCCATGGTAGGCTGTGAGAAGTGTGACACCACCTGCCGGGTAATCAGATCCAGTTCCTCTTTCTGCTGAGGAATACCGGTTGCTTCGAAAGCCTTTCCGATGGCGTTGGTGATTTTAGCGGCTGAAAAGTTTTCCTGCTTTCCGTCGCGCTTGATGATGCGGATTTCTGTCAAATTCATTTCTTTCAATTAAATGAGGTAAAACATAAATTATAGTTGAGCTTTTCCGGGCAGGTCTTCTGACTGATCTTTCCCCACAGACGCCTTCCCATGAATTCGATTCACAGTGGCTTGCAATGCATGTCCAGGTTTACGCAAGAATCACAGCAGCAGGTACTGTTGCCGATTTCCACGGCATTCCCTTTTGAAACGGTTAGGTTACCTTTTGAAAAGCAGGACAAAGATAGAGATTTGGGAGAAAAATAAAAAATGAGATTTTTCGGATGTTTCTAAATTGGGAGAACTTTTATGAACGAAATCCTCCTTGTATGGTATTGTAGGAGGTTTAATTGGGTAACTCTAATTTGTAATAGCTCTCAGATATTGGAAATTTTGAAATATTTTTCTAGTTTGTCGACAAGCGAATAGCTATATCGGAAAAATCTTTCGAAGCTTCTGTAGATCAGGGGTGACAGAGGCTTCGAAAGAGGTTGGGTTAGCTTATTTTTTTTCAGGCAGGTTTACAGGTTTCAGGCCCATTTGCTCCGCCTTTTTCAGCATATATTCAAAGGCTGCGTCGTGCTCGTTCGGGATGGCACCATCCAGAATCGCATCTTTGATAGAACTTTTCAGGCTTCCGATTTCACGGCAAGGTTGCAAGTTGAATACCTGCATGATTTCGGCTCCGTCCACAGGCGGCTGGAAGTTCCGGATGCGGTCTTTTTCTTCCAAATCTTTCAGCTTCTGGCGCACCAGTTTGAAGTTATCCAGAAAGCGTTGCTTGCGGGCTTCGTTTTTGGAAGTAATATCTGCTTCGCAAAGCATCATCAGGTCGTCGATATCATCACCGGCTTCGAAGAGCAGACGGCGTACGGCCGAGTCGGTCACTTCTTCATCAGCAATCACAATCGGACGCATGTGCAGACCGACGAGTTTCTGTACGTACTTCATTTTCTCGTTCATTGGAAGCTTCATCTTTCGGAAGATTTCCGGAATCATTTTCTCACCGATGAAATTGTGGTTATGGAAGGTCCATCCTGCCTTAGGTTCCCAGCGTTTGGTTCTCGGTTTGCCAATATCGTGTAGCAGGGTAGCCCAGCGTAGCCACAAGTCGTTGCTTACGCGTGAAATATTATCCACCACTTCAAGCGTGTGGTAGAAATTGTCTTTGTGACCGCGTCCGTTGCGTACTTCCACTCCCTGCAGTGCCACCAGTTCCGGAAAAATCAGTTCCAGCAGTCCGCAGCGGTCCAGATCGATAAAACCCTTGGAAGGGACAGGTGACAGCAAAATCTTGTTCAGTTCGTCGGCGATGCGTTCGCGTGAGATAATCTTGATGCGTTCCTTGTTGCGCTCCAATGCTTCGAACGTTTCATCGTCTATATAGAAATTCAATTGCGTAGCAAACCGTATGCAGCGCATCATGCGCAGCGGGTCGTCGCTGAACGTGATGTCCGGATCAAGCGGAGTACGGATGGTACGTTCCTTCAGGTCGTCCAGCCCGCCGAAGGGGTCCACCAGTTCTCCGAAACGCGCTTTGTTCAAGCAGACAGCCATGGCATTGATGGTGAAGTCTCTGCGGTTCTGGTCATCTTCCAGCGTGCCGTCTTCTACTATTGGTTTGCGGCTGTCGTGGCTATACGACTCCTTGCGTGCACCCACAAACTCCACTTCCGTATCCTTGAACTTGACTTGTGCTGTACCGAAGTTCTTGAAAACAGATACATGCGCACCTCGTCCCAGCTTCTTGCCGAAAGCCTGAGCCATTTCAATTCCGCTTCCTACCACCACTACATCTATGTCCTTGGAAGGTCTGTTCAGGAAAATATCTCTTACATATCCACCTACAACATAGCATTCCAGTCCCAGCTCATCGGCCGTTTCTGATATCAGACTAAAAATTCTGCCAGCGAAGTGTTCTTTCAGTTCCATTGTATGCATTTTTTCAATTTGCCGCAAAGTTACAAAAAAAATCCCTTTGTCCATTTTTTGCCGCTTGCTTGAAATCGTGCAGCCGTTTTCGGACAGGAGTAAAAGTCTGAAGTGGAGAAGGAATTTTTCTAAATTCCCTTGTATAAAAGATGAAATTTCCTGACAAATTCTCTGTTTCACACTGTGGGATACAAAAACCACAGTGTGGGATACATATTTCACAGTGTGAAATACAAATCCCACACTGTGAAATAGAGAATATTCCGGAGGATTTCGAAGAATATGCTGGAGGCTGTGGAAAAATATGTCGGAGGAAAAAGAAGTTCACTCCAGTCTGAGGTGCTGGCCTTTTTGTCGGAGAAACGTAGAAAATGCGCGGAAAAAAGAAAGAATGTGCGGAGGAGTTCCGAAAATAGTTGTATTTTTGCCTGCATAGAATGATAGATAAACGTATGAAAAAGATAGGATTATTGCTCGTTCCGATGGCACTGGCACTTTCTGCTTGCCAGAACGGTGAGAAGCAGGCTGGACAGTTGTTTCAGCGTGCGGAAGCTGCGTATGCGGCAGGTGAGTACAGCCTGGCTAAATTGCAGATAGATAGTATTCGTACCCTGTATCCCAAGGCATTTGAAGTGCGCAAGGCGGGTATCAAACTGATGCAGCAGATTGACCTGGCAGAACAGACCAAGACTTTGGCTTATCTGGACAGCATGATGACGGTGAAGCAGGCTGCGCTTGACTCCATCAAGGGAAAGTTTGTGCTGGAGAAGGATACGGCCTATCAGGAAGTAGGAAATTATTTCTATCCCACTCAGGTGGTCGAGAAAAACATCGGCCGTTCGTTCTTGCGTGCGCAAGTGAGCGAATTAGGCGAGATGTCGCTGACCTCTATTTATTGTGCGGGAGGAAGTATTCATCATACGGCTGTAAAGGTTTCTGTGGATGATACTTTTGCGGAGACTCCTACGTCAATAGATAGTTATGAAACTACAGACTTAGGACGTCCGGTAGAAAAGGCCGACTATAAATTGGGTAATGACGGAGGGGTGATTGCATTTCTGGTTGCCAATCGTGATAAGAAAAACATCCGTCTGGAATTTATCGGCGACCGGAATTATAAGACAGTGATGCATCCAAATGACGTGAAGGCAGTCGCAGAACTGAGTGAGCTGGCACGTGTGTTGTCTGCCATCGAAGAAATCAAGAAAGAACAGAAAGAAGCCAACTTGAAAATCAAGTTTGTGAAACGGAAGATGGAAGAGAATACGGAAGAGTGAATTACATGCCTGAGAAACTACCGATTGTTATTCGTAAGATGATTCTTGTAGTTATCGGACTCATGCTTCTCTTAGTGTCTTTCTGTTTTTTAGGTTAATAATAAAAGACATAGTTTTATGAAACATTGTATTTTATTTTTTGTGTGGGTACTGCTGATGGGGGAAATCAATGTTGTGCTCGCACAGACAACAGGTAAGCCGCAAAATAATGTAATCAGCGAAGTCTGTATTCAATCAGGAAAAGAACGTATTTATGGTGTTTTGAGTAAACCCGAGAAAAAAGGAATAAAGCAGCCTGTGGCTATCATAGCTCACGGTTTTAATGGTACGCATTCGTTCGGGAAAAACTATTTTAGTAGGCTTAATCGTCTTGGATATCAATGTTATGCATTTGATTTTCCTTGTGGTTCAGTAAACAGTCGCAGCAATAGCAATACTTTGGGTATGTCTGTTATTGATGAACAGCAACATCTGGAAGCGGTTGTACGTTATTTTCAGTCGCAGCCAGATGTGGATGCAGGGCGTATTGTACTGATTGGAGAAAGTCAGGGTGGACTGGTTTCTTCACTTGTGGCGGCTAATTCTTCTATGGATATTCATCGCTTAATTCTTGTGTTTCCGGCCCTCTGTATTCCCGATAATTGGAATGAACGTTATAAACAGATTGCTGAAATTCCTGATACGACTTATCTTTGGGGGGTAGGAATAGGACGCCGTTTCTTTACTGAACTACGCTATTTAAAGCCCATGGATATTATCGGGCGTTACGAACGTCCGGTGTTGATTATTCATGGAGATGCGGATGTGGTGGTTCCTGTAGAGTATTCACATGCTGCGGTGAAAGCTTATCGCGACGCACGTCTTATTGTGCTTGAAGGTGAAGGGCATGGCTTTAAACCGCAGGGATTTGAGCGTTCGCTGGATGAAATTGAAAAATTCCTTTTGAATGAATATAAGGAAAACGGACAGACCTCCTCGTTGGAGAGGAGGGGTAAGTAGGGAAGACTCTCCTGTCTGACTCAATAAAAAGAATGGCTGCCGGAAAGAACATTGTGTTCTGACCGGCAGTCATTCTTTTTATTGGGATAACATTATTCACGTTTCATGATCTGCTTGATGCGTCGGATGCGAGGCAAACGTCCCACTACATTTTTATTTAAGAACTTCTCGAAGAGAATCAAGGCCAGAAACCACACTCCGACAATGCAGACCCAGCCGTACATTTCTTTCAGACTGACCAGGGTGGCCTGCTTCATGGCTTCTCCGTAAATCTGGTGGAAAGTCTGGTTGCTGAGGGCCGTATTTACCTCGTCAAGTTCAATGGAAAGGGTTTGAAAATTTTCCGGAATAATGTGTTGCAGTACACGGCTGTAGATGGCTCCTCCTAAAACAGAACCGAATCCTGTACGCACGAATCCCAGAATAGACAGCACCTGGAAGAAGTGCTGGAAAGGTACGATGCCCGTGACGTATACAGTGAGCGAGATGTAAAGAATAATGTAGCCTGCGCCACGAAGCATCGTGGGTAAGTAGAGCCATTCGATATTCATTCGCGGGTCGATGAGGAAATACATGACGCACTGGTAACCCACAATCAATGCAAATCCCAGAAATACGGGTACCTTGTAACCTTTGCGTAGACAGGCATGCCAGTAGTAAGCAAAGGCGCATCCTATTACGGTGCCTGCCAGGTTCCACCAGTTCAGCGATACAGCATTCAGCACATCGTATTGCAGGATACTGCCTGTAAAGATATTCTGTAATACCGTAGGAGCAGCCAGGAAAAAGCAGAGCATCAGGAACAGGAAGAGCAGCGACGTAAGGTTCCGGTACTTGAAGGCGGCCAGTTCGATGTACGGATGCCTTCTCACAATCATCCGGTGGATGCTGAGGCCTAGTGAAAGAATGGCAATCAGGGTGCCCAGGCAGATGGGAAGGGAATCAAACCAGTCGTAGAACTTGCCATATTCGAAAACGAAAATGGTAGACAAGAGAAAAATAGCCCATAAGACACCGCCCAGCCAGTCGATACCGAACAGCGGCATCGGTTTCATGAACCGGAAGTGATGTGTCAGCGCGGCTACGATTCCCCATCCTACGAACAGCAGCCCCATGATGCACCAGTGCATGTAGCGCCAGTCGGCCCAGTAGCCGAGGTATACGGTCAGCAGTCCGGAAAGCTGGATACTTCCTAATACAATCAGGTAGACCACGGGGAAGAATACGGCAAAATCGCGGGTCGGCGTAATGCTTAATTGTACGTTGGAGAGTGCTTCAAAAGTTCCCCACATACGTAGCATCCCGGCAATGAAGCAGACGAGTACTAACACTGGAAGGCTGTCTGTGTGCATTGTAATGAAGTTGCAGGCAATCAGTGCCGGATAAATGAACAGCAATATGCTGCGGGTGGTAAACCGGAACTTCAGCCGGAACAGGATGGGGAAGATGATGGTCATGCCCACAAAAGAGGCATAGCCGGCCATCATGATGTCTTCTTGCATCAATGCCAGTGAGCCCACCATCTGCGATACAGACGACAGATATATGCCTCCGCTGAACTGAAAGCTGAGCGCCAGAAACAGGCAGAGAAACACACGCAACTTGTCCGGCACAAAGTCGCGGAACATCATGACGCGTGTAGGAATATTGGGACCGGCCATATCAGTATCTTACTTTACATTCCACATTCATTCCGGCACGGAGGCGGGCAAGGTCTTCTTTCTTATTGTCGGAGGTAAATTCGATGCGGACCGGTATGCGCTGTTCCACTTTGACAAAGTTACCCGCGGAGTTGTCCTGTGGCATTAGAGACAAAGAGGAACCGGTGGCATCCGAAATGGAAGAAACCACTCCTGTAAATTTGACTCCCGGCACTGCATCCACTTCAATGTCTACTTTTTGTCCGTTTTGCATGACAGAAGTCTGTGTTTCCTTGTAGTTGGCAATCACCCATTTCTCGGAATTATCGATCAGGGTCACCATGGTCTGCCCGGGTTGTACAAGCTGGCCTTCGTGGATGTTTTTCCGTCCGGTCATACCGTCGGCAGTAGCCAGAATGACAGTGTACGACAAGTTCAGACGAGCCAGGTTAAATTCAGCCTCGGCCACTTTGATGGCCGCATCGTTCTGCTCCAGGCGCTGGGTCTGTTCGTGTTTCACCAATGAGGTGGACTGCTTCTGGCGTGTCATTTGTTCATAGCGTGCCTTGGCGGCTTCGTATTCTGTTTTCACACGGTCGAACTGCTGGGCAGTTACGGCGTTTTTCTTAATCATTTCCGAATAACGCTTGTAGTCGGCTTCTGCATTTTTCAGTCGTACGCTTGCTTCACGGACGCCGGCATCGGTTACCAGAATGTTACTTTCAGTGGTGCTGATAGTGGTGTGCATGGCATCTTTTCCTACTAATGCGTTCTTGTAGTTGGCTTCGGCCTGTGCCAGACGCAGCAGGTATTCCGAATCTTCAATCACGAGCAAGGTATCTCCCTTATGCACTTTCTGGTATTCTTCAAAATAGATTTTCTTGATGAATCCCGGTACACGGGTATTGATGGGAGTGATGTGCTGCTTGATTTGTGCATTGTCTGTATATTCCACGTTGCCTAAATGGATGAAGTGGCTGCTTACCCAGCAGATTCCTGCCAGGATGATGACGGTCAGAATGATGTTTGAAATCTGTCTGTTTCTTTTTATATTAGCCATGGTGTGTTTCTTTAATTTTGTGGTTCTTGAAAATGAAAAGTAAATTATAATGTACCTACTGTCTTCTTCAGCATGAAGTACTGGTAAAGGATACCTATCTGTGCGTTGGCCAGCTCAAGTTCGCTGCTCAACTGTATGTTGCTGGCATCCAGCATGTCGGTCACCAGCGACAGCCCGTTGAGGTAGCGGCTGTGCACCACTTCGTAGTTTTCGTGTGCCAGCTGTACACTTTTCTCCTTGGTATCCAGTCGGGTATAAGCTTCTTCCAGTTGGATATAGGCAGCATTGATGCCATTGGAAAGTTGTTCATCGGCCAGCCGTTTGCTTTCCTGTGCTTTAAGGGTTGCCAGTTTGGCCTGTTTCAGCTTTTTGTTGTTTTTGAACAGTGAATCAAACTTGTACGTTACGTTTACCCCTACGAACCAGTAATTGAAATTCTTGTTGATAGGTGGTACTTCTATCAGAATAGGTCCGTCAAAGTTGTTGCTGGCCATCAGTCCGATGGTAGGGCGGCGTCCGGCGCGGATAAGATTCTGTTGTCTTTCGCTCATCTGAATGCCTAAGTCGGCCAGTTGCATCACCGGAGCATTGTTGCGTTCATTTTGCCAGTGCAACTCGTTTTTCTTATCCAGGTTCATGGAAAGCAAGGTGGTGTCCGGAAAGATTTCGGTATTTGTTTCCAGTCCGATGGTGGTGACCAGTTGTCGGTTCAGAATCCGGATACGATTCGACACATTGGTTCGTCCCAGTTCCAGGTTCTTGAGCTGAAGTTCATAGCGGGTGATGTCACTCTTTAGGGCGGTTCCCTGCTCAAAAGCCGATTCTATTTCTTTAATAAGCAGTCGGGTTTGTTCAATGTTTTTTTCATATACCCGTTTCTGGTTGTGAAGTTGGAACAAGTCCAGGTAGTGACCTACCAGCATGAAGCGTACATTCTGCTGGTCGTTGTCCAGTTCGGCTTCAGCCATTTTCTTTTGAAGTTCACTCATTTCAATACCGGTGGAAATAGCTCCTCCGGTGTACACTGCCTGGGTAGCCTTAAAGGCAAAATTGTTTCCCCAGTGAGGCATTTCTGCTTTCATTCCATTGGAAAAGTCACGGTCGCTCATCCATCCGTCACCAATGTAGCTGAAAGACAGACTGGCTTCTAAAGAAGGCAATCGGTCATTCTTGGCCACTTTAATGGCTTGTATGGCTTCGTCTACAGCCAACTGATGTACTTTCAGACTTTTGCTATGCGTATCTGCCAGTTCGAAAAGCTCCTCTATCGTGAGAGCTTTCTGTTGCTGGGCCGACAGAGGAATGAGTCCGATGCATCCCAGCAATCCAGTTATTACACGTTTGCGAATCATAAATTACGTTATGGTCTTAATTATCGCTGCAAAGTTCACGCTTTTATGCCAAACGCCTGATGTCTGGATTTAGAAGGAATTTGTCTGATTTGAAACTTCTGTTCTCTTATACTTGAACATTCAAAAGGCATTTCTTATCTTTACAAGACGAAAAGGATTTGTCTTATGGAACATTATCAGATAGTTAACATACAAGAAGTCTTGGAGCAGAAGGAGGGAGTGGCTTATCAGGGAGAAATAGGTGTGTTTGTTCCGGATAATACCTGTGATTTTGCTTTGGCAGAAGGAAATCCTGTGTATGTCAACGCTTTCTCATACGTATTGGTCCTTGGAGGAAGTGCCTCTCTGTCGGTTGACGAGCATGTGTATGAGATTTTTGCAAATCAGATTTGTGTGTTGTCACCGCTGCATTTAACTTGTTTTTCTCGTGTCTCGGATGATTTTAAGTGTATGTTTTTGTGTCTTCACAAAGATTTTGTAGACCGGATAAGTGGGTTTAGTCTGAAACAACGTATATCCAACGGGATGAACTTGCACCGTAATCCGGTGTTAAGCATTGCTGCATGCGATATGGAGGTATTGGCAGAGAGCATTGAATACATCCGAAGCCAGATTTTGCGCAAAGGACACTTGTATCACCAGGAACTGATACAGAATGCATTGGTTAAATTTTATCTGGAGCTGGACAATGTGCTTGACCGGAAGACGAATCATGTGGAACAGACCGTTGTTCCAAGCAGAAAGGATGTGAAACTGCGTGAATTTATCACGCTTTTAATGCAACATTTTAAAGAAGAACATCAGGTAGCATTTTACGCTGATGCCTTACACATTACTCCGCAATATCTCACATTGCTCGTGAAAAGACAGACAGGGAAAACGGTAAATGCGTTTATTTATGAACTGATTTATAGTGAAGCACGCAACCTATTGTTGGCAACGGACCTGAGCATTCAGGAGGTCGCAGCGAAGCTGAACTTTGCCGATCAGGCCTCATTCAGCAAATTCTTTAAACGGCATTCAGGAAAAGCCCCCCAGGGGTTTAGAGAGATGTCTTCCAAAGATTGAATGGAAAAATCAGAATGTGACAATACAGAATATGCAAGCCAGAAGAACAAGATATGTTTTTTTAGGAATTTTGTTGCCAGATACAGGTTTCTGGCAACTCCTTTTTCGGAGATATGCATTTCTTCTGCAATCTCTTTTACCTTTAATCCTCTTTTTTTACTTAAAATGAATGCGGTTCGTTGCCGTTCAGGAAGCATGTGAACAAGTTTGTCTATGTACTTTTTTAAATCTTCAGCTTCTATTCCTTGTTCAATTTCATTTGAGGCTTCTGTTGCCAGCTGTAATGTCTCAGCTAGTTTTTCTTCATTGATAGATTTGCGGATATGGTTGAATATCAAATTTCTTGTGATAATGAAAAGTAGTCCGTCCAGATCTTTTTCTTCGTCCAACAGTTCGCGCTTTTCCCAAAGTTTAATAAATACTTGCTGTGTAATTTCTTCCTTCTCGTAGTTATCCATGAGATACAGGCCTGTAAAACGATATACGATGTTCCAATATCGGTCAAAAATTGCTTTAAAGGCCTTGGAATTCCCTTGTTTAATTTGACGGATAGTATTAATCATACTGCGAGGTCGAAAAAAATTATTAGCGTTCTTTAAATATTCTATGTGTGCAAATGTAGATAAATAATCTTATTATTGAAAATCTTTTGAATAAAATGAATACGAATGTAAAAAATAACAATAAAGTGATATAGCTTTGTAGTCAATTCTTTTTATGGCGTGTATTTATAGTAAATAAAATAAGTTTAGGTGCATGAACCAGAAAAAACATAAAACAGAAGATTTGGGAAATTGGAAACCTTTTGTGGAACAGTTACACAAGGAATGGGAAAAAGTAAAAAGTGAACAGGTGGATGAGAATCTGGAACTTAAAGAAAAGACTTGGAAAAGGGTAGATAGAAAAATATTCTCTCCTCGTCGTTATATTTTGCGGGCAGGATGGGCGGTTGCTGCAGCATTAGTAGGGGTTATGCTTTATTGGGGATATAAGATACCTGAAAAACATGAAATAAAGAGTGTGGCTTATATAGAGCATTCTTATGTAGAAGGCCGTATGTATATATTGCCAGATAGTTCAACTGTTTGGTTGGAACCAGAGAGTAAGATACGAATTTCTTCAGACTTCCTGAGTAAACGTGAAGTTTGGCTGACAGGAAGTTCTGTCTTCGAAGTAAAAAAGAAAGCCAATACAGATTTCAAGGTCTATATCAATACAGCTTGTATAGAGGTTAAAGGTACAGTCTTTTCTGTAAATCAACCTACGTTAGATACTTCAATTATAGCCTTATATGAGGGAGCCATTGATTTTGTTGGTAAAAACCAGTCATTAATTAGTATGGCACCTTCTCAACGTTTAGTATATGATGTACATACCGGTTCTACTTTGGTCGAGAATTTTCCAGAAAACATACAATGGGTAGATGGAAATTATCGTTTTACGGATATCCGACTTGATAATTTGATGGATTTTATCAGAAAAAAATATCGGGTAGAGGTAGAATTGGATAAAGCTGTAAATCATAGCTTATTGTTGACTGGCACTATACGAAATGATGAGAGTATAGATGCTGTAATAGAAAAAATATGTTTTTCTTCGCAACTGACTTATAAGAAAAATGGTTCCCATTATTTGTTGATGAAATAGAATTTATTGCTGATATATAATAGATGTATATTCCCCGTGAAACTTTGTGTTTGTAAGTCTCACGGGGATTTTTTATTTCTATAGATAAAAATATTTTTAGAAAAAATCTTATTACCCATGTAGTCTTTTTTTCATGATAAGTGTATTTATTACAAAACCTAATTCTTGAATGATGGTTAACTATAAATTAAACACATGAAAAATGAAAAAGAGAAGTTTGTTTTGTAGGAGTTTGATTCTTTCGCTCTTGTTGTATCCTTCGTCGGATGCTTGGTCTGCACCTTTTACCGGGCAGATTCCTTTACGGGGAAATTCAATGTCTTTGTTGGAAGTAGTAAGAGAAATAGAAGAAACCACTGATTATTCTTTCTTTTATAAATCCAGTGATTTGGAAGGAAGTGCTAAGAAAAACTATAATCTCAACGGGGATATTGAGGAAGTGCTTACAGAAGTATTTGAAGGTAGTGGAATTGTATATAAAGTAAATGGAAAAGAAATTATTTTAAGTAAGGCCTCTGCTAAATCGGTGAAACAGCAGCGTACTATCTCTGGTGTAGTAACTGATGCTACCGATGGTTCGACAGTGATAGGTGCCAATGTAGTTGTAAAAGGCACTACTAATGGTGTTATTACTGACTTGGATGGTAATTTCTCACTTACTTTTTCTGGGAAAAGTTGCACCCTGGAGGTTAGTTATGTAGGTTATAAAAAACAGGAAGTTTATATTACTGATCAGGGACTTGTAAATGTGAAGCTTGTACCGGATAATGAAATGCTGGCTGAGGTAGTGGTTGTAGGACAGGGAACACAGAAGAAAGTTTCTGTAACTGGATCTATTGCTACTGTAAAAGGTTCTACTCTAAAGGTTCCTTCTTCTTCGCTGACTAGTTCTTTGGCTGGTAAGTTAGCTGGTATTATGTCTATGACAAGCAGTGGAGAACCTGGATCTTCTTCTGAGTTTTATATCCGTGGTATCAATACATTCGGAGGACGTTCTACCCCATTGATTCTGTTGGATGGAGTGGAAATTTCATCCTCTGACTTGAACCGTATTCCGGCAGAATCTATCGAAAGTTTTTCTTTATTGAAAGATGCTTCGGCAACGGCTATTTACGGTAACCGAGGTGCAAATGGTGTGATGCTGGTTACTACAAAAAGTGGTACGGAAAACTCAAAAGCGAAGATAAATGTTTCTTTGGAGGCATCTTACTTCCGTCCGATGAATGTAGTGGAATTTGCAGACGGACCGACCTTTATGCGTACTTACAATGAAGCGGCTCAGGCTAGAAGTCTGACTCCTATCACGAATCCGAAATATACGGAAGAACAGATTCTGAATACTGAAAAAGGATTGAATCCGTATGTATACCCGAATGTGGATTGGTATGACTTGATTTTTAAGGAAGGAAACTACAATCAGCGTGCCAATATTAATCTTCAAGGTGGTGGTTCTCGTGTGACATATTATATGAGTTTGCAAGCCAATCATGATACTGGTTTGCTGGATGCACCGAAGAATTATTATTATGATACCAACATCAATAACTGGGAGTATAACTTTCAGAATAATATATCTTATAAGGTAACCAATACGACTACGATTGACCTTCGTATGATGGCACAGATTGGAAATCGTCAGGGACCTAACTACAGTGTGTCGGATATGTACCAGACTGTAATGAGAGCGAATCCAGTGGCTTTCCCTGCTTATTTCCCCAGTCAGGAAGGGGATGATGGTTTTATTCGCTTCGGTAATGCAGAAATAAAACCAAATGTACTCGGAAAGAACCCTTATGCAGAAATGTTAGGTTCATTTAAAGAAACGAACTACAATACACTGAATACTTCTATCAGTTTAAATCAGAAACTGGACTTTATCACGGAAGGATTGAGTTTAAAAGCTTTGGTGAACTTCAAGAACTGGTCAGAGTCTTCTTATAATCGTTCTATCAAACCTTATTATTATAAGGTAAAAGACGGTAGTTATTTACCGGATACCGATGAGTACGAACTTCAATTGTTACAGACAGGTGATCAATATCTTAGCCAGTCGGGAATTAGCCGTAATTCTGATCAGACCTTCTATTTTGACGCACGTTTGGACTGGAAGCGTAGTTTTGGCGACCATAACTTGTCAGCCATGTTGATGTACATGATGCGTGAATACAGAAATGATGTGTTACCTAATAGAAACCAGGGGTATTCAGGACGCTTGACGTACGATTTTGCTAATAAGTACTTGCTGGAATTTAACTTTGGTTACAATGGCTCTGAACGTTTGGCAAAAGGAGAGCGTTTCGAATTCTTCCCGGCTGCTTCTTTGGGGTGGGTAGTCAGTTCAGAAAAGTTCTGGGAACCAATTAGTAACTATGTTAGCCATTTGAAGGTAAGAACTTCTTATGGTTTAGTAGGTAGTGATGAGTTTAACGGAGGGGCTCCTCATTTCTTGTATCAAAATAATATTAGTATAGGAAGTGCTAATGATTTTTGGACAGGGTTACCTACTAGTGAGATAAATAGAAGAGGTCCTGCCTTTTATGTATTGGCTGTGCAGAATGCTGGATGGGAACATGTCAAGAAGTTTGATATTGGTTTTGATATGTCACTGTTTAACCAGTTGAATATCACCTTTGATTATTTCCACGATAAGCGCGACAGAATCTTGATGGCACGTGCTTCCTGGCCTTATATGTTGGGTTACTGGGGATCATTGCCTTGGAGTAATATTGGAGAAGTAGTGAATCAGGGATATGAATTGAGTGTGAACTGGTCTAAACAGTTTGGAAAGGACTGGTCTATTGATTTGCGTGGAAACTTTACCTATAACCAGAACGAATATAAATATGTAGACGAACCTAACTATCCATATACTTGGCAGACTAAAACAGGTAAGCCGCTGAATACACTTACTGGGTATGTCGCAGAAGGATTATTCACTAGCCAGGAGGAAATTGATCAATGGGCAGACCAGTCTCAGCTGGGCTCTAACATCATGCCGGGAGATATCAAGTATCGGGATATAAACGGAGATGGACAGATTACGACAGAAGACCAGGTGATGCTTTCTCCTTACAATGGAGTGCCTCGCATCCAATACGGTTTCGGCTTGAATATATCATATAAGAAATTTGATTTTGGAGTATTCTTTAACGGTTCTGCCAAACGTAAAATTATGATTAATAGTGGATACACTCCATTCCTTGCCGGTGGTGGTGATGGTATCACAGTGGAAACGCTGGAAAGAAACTTGATGCAGTGGATTGCAGACGATCACTGGTCAGTAGATAATCCGAATCCTAATGCAGAATATCCTCGTTTAGGTATTACTGAAGCAGATGTTTCTAATAATACTCAGCCTAGTTCGTATTGGTTAAGAAATGGAAATTTCTTGCGCTTTAAGACACTGGAAATTGGTTATCGTTTCCCTTATTGCCGTGTATACCTGAGTGGAGACAACCTGGCTGTGTTCAGTCCGTTTAAATTGTGGGATCCAGAATTAAGTTGGAATGCTTATCCTTTGCAACGTACTTTTAACTTGGGAGTTCAACTTACATTTTAATGAATAATACATGAAACTATGAATTTGATAAAAAATATATATAAGACAGCACGGATGATAGTAATACCTTGCTGTATGTTGACTGCCTGTAATTATCTAGATGTGATTCCTCCCGCACAGGCCGATTTTGAGGACACCATGAAAGATCAAAATGCAGTAGAAAACTTTTTGTTTACCTGTTATGGCTATGTGCCTCGTTGTCAGCCTTATGACTTCAATGCTTTTGAACAGTCTGCAGATGAAATTGTAGCACCGAAGGCTTGGAATGATTTTCAACAGCAAATTGCTTGGGGAACAGTTTCTGCTTCCACTTATATGACTTGGGGAAACGGTAAGAATTTTGATGATTTCGGATTCTGGGTACCGGGGTATAACTGGATAGGATATGTACATCATTTTTTAAGTTTAATAGATGAACTTCAACCTGTAGGAGTTACAGAAGAGGATAAGGATGAATACAAGGCTGAATGTTGGTTCCTGGAGGCGTATTATCATTTCCGGATTCTTCAGGCTATGGGACCTTGTCCGATTATCACAGAAAAAGTGGACCCGAATATAACGAACAGCCAGATTCCGGGTCGTTCTCACTTTGACTATTGTGTAGATTATATTGTACAGAAACTGGATACGGCTGCTACGATTTTGCCTGCTGTCAGAGAAACGGATGATTTGGGACGTGCTACTTCTACCATTTGTAAGGCTTTGAAAGCAAGAGTATTGCTGTGTGCGGCATCTCCTTTGTGGAACGGTTCATTCCCTTATCCAAACTGGAAGAATGTAAATTTTGAAACTCCTGGATATGGAATGGATCTGGTAAGCACTACTTATGACCGTAGTAAGTGGGAGCGGGCGTTGACAGCTGCGCAGGAGGCATTGGCTGCTGCAAAAGCGGCTGGTTATGAGCTGTTCAGTATAGAGGCTGCAGATCAGATAGCAGAAAATGATGGATTAGGCTTACCTTATATACCTGGAAAAGAAACGGAGACAGAGGAAAATGACCTTTTCAAGAGAAGAGTACGTATGTTCCAGTATCTGGTGACTGCTAATGAAGGTCAGGGCAACAAAGAATTGATTTGGGCAAACCGTATTGATTCTGATGTGAATAATGGAGGAGAAGCTACAGATTCTCGTCTGCCGAGTAGAGTGGTGAAGAAAAGCGATGGACAATATGCCGGTGGATGGTCGGGAATGGCTCCTACCTTGTATGCAGTGCAGCATTTCTATACAGAAAATGGCAAATTGCCTAGTCAGGATGCGAATTTCTATCCGGAATCTGATTGGTATGAACGTTTTAATGATGCCGTTCAAAGTCCGGAATTGGTTACAGACCGTTTGGATGGAGAGGATGTGAAGAATGATATCATAAAATTGAATGCAAAGCGTGAAGCTCGTTTTTATGCTTGGATTGCATTTGATGGATGTGAATATGCGAAGAAAATTAATGACGGAAACTCTCTTTGGTTGAATTTAAAGAATACCAATACGAATGGATGGAGTCAGAGTAATACTCGTAACTGTGCAGGAACCGGATATCTGTCTAAGAAATTCATTGATCCTAACATCCGTTTTGGGGCAAATGGAACAAGAACTCATCGTGCGGCTCGACGTCCTTATATCCGTATGGCTGAATTATATTTGAATTTAGCTGAATGCTATGCGGCATTGGATAATACAACGGAATCGCTTGCCAACTTGAATGAGATAAGAGAAAGAGCGGGCTTGAAAGAATTGACGGATGCAGATTTGACTGGTGATATGACATTGATGGATTGGGTTCGTAATGAGCGTTTTGTGGAATTGTACGAAGAAGGCTTCCGCTATTATGATGTGCGCCGCTGGATGATTGCTCCGACTATGTTGAAAGCTGGAGTCAGATACGGTTTGAATGGATTAGTTGAAAATCCTAGTTTTGAAGAGTTCAATCAGCCAACCTTGATTGATCAGCCCTTTAAATGGGATAACCGTCTTTACTTGATGCCGATTTGGTCTAGACAAGGAATGGATGAACTGTATAGCAATCCTCAGTTAGTACAGGCTCCAGGTTATTAATGTTTTAAGAAATGAATCTGATGAGAAAGAATATAATTTATTTGGCAGGATGTCTTATGTTGTTGAGTGCCTGCAATAACTCCAAGTATGACTTGGAAAATCTTGTGCCACAAGAATATCATAAAATTTTGTATGTAAATAATAGTGGAAAACAAGAAATGACGTTATATGATACAGGTGAGGATTACACTTATACCTTGTCGGTGATTAAGACAGGAAGTGACCCTACTCTGACTGCGAATGCACAGATAAACGTGTTAAGTCAGGAAGAAGTGGATCAGTTGTATAGTAATCCTGAAGCCGTAAACTATAAGGTACTTTCTGAAGAAAGTTTTTCTTTGGAGACTGCTGACTTGGTATTTACATCTGAAGATCATTCAAAATCGGTAAATGTGTCTGTTAACTCAACCAAGGTGAAAGCGCTGATTGAAAGTAATCCAGAAGCAAAGTGGGTATTGCCGCTGAGAGTGACTAGTCAGACTGACTCTGTGAATGCAGCAAAGAATGAATTGTTTCTTCAGATTACAGGTGTGGTGACTCCGAATGTGGGATTCTTTGTTCAGAGCGAAGATGTGAAAGAGTTTCTGTTTGGGGAAGTTCCTTCGATTACGGAAGAAATAGAAATCGGACTGGATACGGAAAACAAATGGGATTTGTCATGTGAATTAGAAACTGAAAGTGCAGACTTTATAGCAGATTATAATGACGAAAATGGAACTGTTTTCCAGATGATGCCGGAAGGTAGCTATTCTTTTGATGAATTAGTTTCTCTTCCAGCAGGAACAACAACTTCTAAGTTGAATGTGACAATTGATGGCTCTAAATTTACCATTCCTGGTGATTATATGTTGCCCGTGAAAATAAAGAGTGTTTCTCAGTTTGCGGTTTCTGCTACGATGAATGTGTACCCAATTAAGATTCGTGTTATGGCGAAAGAACTGGACCGCACGGGGTGGACAGGTACGGCAAACTCGGAGGAAACTACTGGTGAAGGTTCTAATGGAGCAGCAAATAAAGTCTTGGATGGAGATTTAGGTACATATTGGCATTCAATTTGGCAGAACGGTAGTGGACAAAGAGGACTTCCGTATGAGATTGTATTGGATGCAAAACAGAATTATACGTTTACTCAGTTTGCCATGGTACAGCGTGGAGGTGGATTTACAGATACTGGATCGGGTGAGTTCTATGTTAGTACAGATGGAAATGACTGGGGAGAACCGGTAGGACGCTTCACGATGAAGCAAAATACTGACAAGCAAGTGTTTGGTATAATTCCGACGACAGGACGGTATGTGAAAATCAGGATCCTTAGCAGTTATCGTGATCAGAACTGTTCATTGTCTGAGGTCTATGCTTACGGAAAATAAATAAAATTAGGGGGCTGATTTTGTCGGCTCCCTAATTTGGAATATTAGTTTGAGATAGGTTATTGTTTTATGATATAAACTGTTTATGAAGCAGCTTACTTTATTTTCTTTATTATTTGTAGGAGCGGTACAGGCATTTGCCCAGCAGGTGGCGGTCACCGGCCCTGATTCTCGTTTGAAACTCGATTTTCAGTTGCAGGACGGCAAGCCTGTCTATTCGGTGACATACGACGGAAAAACCGTTTTGGAGAATTCTCCTCTCGGCTTTGTATCCAATATTGGCGACTTCAGCCGTCAGATGAGTTTTGTCGGCAAGCAGGCGGACAAGGTGGAAAAGACGTACACGCAGGACCGTATCAAGTGTTCTACGGTGAATTATTCTGCCAACAAGCTGACTGTAACCCTTGAAAATGCGGAGAAGAAGAAACTGGACATCGTGTTTCAGTTGAGTAATAACGACATTGCCTTCCGCTACGAGATGCCTCAGTATGGCGAAACGGCCTGTATGGTCATTGAAAAGGAGGCAACCGGCTTTGATTTTCCTTCGTCTACCACCACGTTCCTTTCTCCGCAGAGTGACCCGATGATAGGCTGGATGCGTACCAAGCCGAGCTACGAGGAGGAATATGTGCCGGATGAACCTGTGGCTACCCCTTCCAAGTATGGTGAAGGCTATACTTTCCCGGCTCTGTTCCATGTGGGCGACAACTGGGCGCTGGTATCGGAGACAGGTGTACGCAGCCTGTATTGTGCCTCCCACTTGAGCGATGCGACC
>NZ_DS990133.1 GCF_000187895.1 Phocaeicola plebeius DSM 17135
AAACTAAACTAAAATAAAATAAAAGTAAAATAAATAAATAAATAAAACTAAACGTAACGTAAACGTACGTTTTTTTTTATGCCTCTATCTCAAGCTTTACTTCTTAGCTGTAGTAGTCTTCTTGGCAGCAGTTGTTTTCTTGGCAGGAGCTTTTTTAGCAGGAGCCTTTTCTTTCTCTGATTGTTCCTTAACCAAGGCCTGTAAACGCTTTACCTGATCATTCAATTGTACCAGCTCTTCTTCCTGATTACGTATGGTTGTCAACAAAGAATTCAATTCTTCATCTTCCATATCTACCGGATACAATGAATTTACACGAGCAATAAAGTCACCAAGGATATTCATGTAATTTGTGAAAGCATCATACGGTGAATCATAAATACCACGATCCAACGATACGCCCATTTGCTTGGTAGTCATGAAACGGAAGTTATTGCTTGCCTGCAGATAATCCCAATCCTGTTTGATTCTACGGTCAGAGCACAAGTGTACACGTTCTGCTACGCTATACAACTTATCAAATGCTTCACGCTGCATCACATTTCCTAACCATGGACTGATATCACGTTCTTCATCTACCCAAGACATCGGATAAGGCACATCAATCATATCGACAGATTTCAGTTTCGTTACGATTTCTGACGGAGTAGAGAAAGTGATTCCTTTCTGCTTAGCACATTCAGGCAATGCCTTCAGGAATTCCAGAATATTAGAAGACAGCGGCTGGAAGATACCTAATGCAGACAGCTCCATAAAGATATTGATAACCTGTTCATTTTCGGGCAATGAAGCAATCCAGCCAATGTATTTATCAGCAAACAACGGATATTCGTTCCATTCAGTATTAGAGAAGCGCAAGCTGATATCATCAGACAATTTAAAGTCACGCAGCAACAACTTCAGATTCGGATTTTCGGCGCAATGATACAAGTAATGAGGGCTCTTCCATCCCAACACATGCTTAGCACCTTCTGCCAACATACCCTTGAATCCCATTCCTGCTACAATACCACCTATTTCATTATCATAAATCAGGCTGGAGTTACGGAATACCTTAGGATCTTGTCCGAAATAGTCTTTAATCTTCACGCGCATGCGTTCTACCTCTTCGCAGAAGCAAGTTTCATTTTTCAAAGAAGACAATCCATGTGAATAAGGTTCGCAAAGGAATTCACAGCAACCTGTGGCATTCAGTTCATGCAATAATTCTATCACGGCAGGAGCGTGGATTTCCAACTGTTCCAAAGCCACACCTGAAATAGACAGAGCAACTTTAAAAGCACCATTATTTGCTTTTGCCATATCAATCAGGGTTCTTAAAGCCGGTATATAGGAACGTTCGGCCACTTCATTCATGCCCTGCTCATTGGCATAATCATCGTAGTAATAATGTTCTGAACCGATTTCAAAGAAACGATAACGTTTCAAATGAATAATCTGGTGTATTTCAAAGTAAAGACAAATTGTTTTCATATTGTTTTGCAGTTTTATTTACCATAATTTTTTAAGACTTGCTCATAAAGTGCGCGAATCTTCACGCCGACTTTCTCCCATACAATGCCGTCCACTTCTTTCTTTCCTTCATCGCGGAGATACTCATAAAGTGAATCATTGGTACAGATAGAGTAAATGGCATCTGCCATTGCATGTATATCCCAATAGTCTGTTTTAATACACTTCGAAAGAATTTCGGCACAACCAGACTGTTTGGAGATGATTGTCGGCACGCAGCATTGCATAGCTTCCAGTGGTGAAATACCAAATGGTTCAGACACTGACGGCATGATATACACATCACTCATCTTCAACACTTCATATACTTGCTTGCCTTTCATGAATCCCGGGAAATGGAAACGGTCGGCAATACCTCTTTCTGCTGCCAGACGAATCATGGCGTTCATCATATCGCCGCTACCAGCCATTACAAAACGAATGTTACGGGTGCGATTCAATACCATAGCAGCGGCTTCCACAAAGTATTCCGGACCTTTCTGCATGGTGATACGTCCCAAGAAAGTAACAATCTTTTCTTTCGGATTCTTCTTAACCTGAATATCCTGTATTTCTTTTGGAAGCGGAGATACCGCATTGTGCATGGTGAATACTTTGCGAGGATCCTGATAATACTTGTGAATAACCGTCTGACGTGTCAACTCACTTACACACATGATGCAATCAGCATGGTCCATACCGTTCTTTTCAATGGAGTAAACAGTAGGATTCACATTACCACGGCTTCGGTCAAAGTCTGTAGCGTGTACATGGATAACCAGCGGTTTTCCAGAAACCTGCTTAGCATGAATACCAGCCGGATAAGTCAACCAGTCGTGCGAGTGAATAATATCAAACTGTTGCTGACGAGCCACCACACCGGCTACAATAGAATAGTTATTGATTTCTTCATGCAGATTATCCGGATATCTTCCAGAAAACTCCATGCAACCCAAATCATTGGTATGCATATAATTGAAATCTGCATAAATGTGATCACGCAAGTCATAATAAAGTTGCGGATCCATATAATGTCCCACTCTATCTTTTACATAATCCCATTGTACGTCACGCCATACAATAGGTACACTGTTCATTCCTATGATACGTAAAAAGCTCTGGTCTTCATCTCCCCAAGGCTTCGGAATACAGAAAGTAATTTCCATATCCTCCTGTTGAGCAAGTCCATGAGTCAATCCATAACTGGCTGTACCTAATCCTCCTAAGATATGAGGAGGAAATTCCCAACCAAACATCAAAACTTTCATATAAACCCCTCCTCTTTATTGATTGTTATATTTCTCCAACAAATTCAATGTACGTAAAATTTCGGCCACATTCATTGCAAATGAAACAGCACCTCTACCCTGGAATGGCGGATTTCCATCAAATAATTCAGGAATAGAACTGATGCAATGACAGGTCATCTGATCTTCATAACTAATAAGCTGACGTTCTACAAATGAAATTGCACTCCGTTTATAGATACGTAAATAAGCCTCCAGATAGAAACCTTCCAGCCATGGCCATGCGGTACCCTGATGGTAAGCATAATCACGCTGAAGCTGAGGACCTACATAGTTAGGATTATAACCACCACTCTTCGGACTCAGCGAACGGATGCCTTTAGGTGTCAGCAATTCTTTTGTTACGATGTCTACAACACCTTTCTTCTGTTTGGAATCCAGTGGAGAATAATCAAAGGCTGCCGCAAAAATCATGTTCGGACGAACACTCCAGTCCATCATATCGCCATCTACGTAATCAAGCAAATAGCCATATTCATTCAGGAAAGTCTGCACAAATGACTGAGACACTTTATCGGAGAACTGATGCAGATAATCTACAAAACCATTATCTGAAGACAATAAATCAGCTACAAAGCAAAGTGCATTGTACCACAAAGCATTAAATTCCACCACATATCCTGTGCGAGCAACTACCGGACGACCATTTACAGTAGAGTTCATCCATGTAACAGCTTTGTCTCTTCCGTTTGTATAAACCAATCCGTTTTCATGAACTTTCAAATTAGGATGATGATTACCTGCCAGATAATCCATCACATCCTTCAAGGCTTTACCATATTTTACTCGCGCTTCATCCCATGACACCATCTTGGCATATTGCTGTATAGTCCATACCAGCCATAACAACACATCAGGATGTTCTATCTCTGTCACCTTCAAATGAGAGTCCTTACCTTCCATGAATGCATAAACAGCCTTTAAGGCCGTTTCCATAATCATTTCAAACTTACCAATTTCACCAATGGAAAGAGTAAGTCCAGGAAGTGAAATAAACATGTCACGGGCACGGCACTTAAACCAAGGATACCCGGCTAAAATGTACGATTCACCGTCCTGCTTGTTAAGGAACTGATGCGCTGAATTAATAAGACAGTTTTTGAAGTTATCACGAGGAGTTCGCTGTTCCATTTCTGCTGCGAACAAGGCATTAAGAGAAGTAGTTTCAATTGGTGTCACGCCACCTGAGAAAGTAACAGATTCCCCTTTCTTAATACTAATCTCAAAGTAACCAGGCACATACAAATCTTCATTAAAATCATATCCGCGTTCACGTTCTTTCGGATATTCAATGCCTCTATACCAATCGGGCTGGAAACAGAATTGATTTTCCTTACTCAACTGCATGTAGAGTTCCGGATATCCAGGATACATACATGTCTTTATTCCGTTCTCTACCACATCATAATGGCGACTGGCCTGTGCATTTTCGTGCGTATATTGTCTTACACTACGGAAAGCCAAATAAGGACGCAAACGAAGAATTGTTTCAGAATGTGCATCAACTAACGTATACCTTATCAGAATACGGTTTTCATGATGTACAAATAACTTCTCTTTCTTTAAAATAACACCACCTACACGATAAATAGTCGTCGGAACTTTCTCACACTCGAATTCGCGAATGTATTTATGTCCTCTAGGACTGAAATTGTCGCCTCCATATTTATGCAAGCCAAGATTAAACTCAGCCCCATGTTGGATAACAGTTTCATCCAATGAAGAAAGTAATACATGGTTTTCATCGTCCAACTCCGGTACAGGTATCACAAGCAACCCATGATACTTACGCGTATTACAGTCTACAATTGTCGAACAATGATAAGCCCCCGAGCGATTCGTACGAAGAATTTCTCTAGTTAGAGTTTCTTCCAGATTTGTCATTATCGTCTTGTCAAATCGTAAATAACTCATAGTTGTATATTAAGGTTATAAATTAATACTCGTCATAAAAAATGTTACTTTTATTTCCCCTCAAATTTAATGATTAAAAATAAACAACAAAACCAAAATCCTTTTTTTTACCTTAAAAGCCCGTTTTTTATACTTCTAAAGGCATATATCCCCGTTTTATTACAAAAAATCTTACATTCATAAGATTTGAAAAGTAATTATATAAAAAACGTCTGATACAGTTCAAGTATACATCTTAAAACTGTATCAGACGAGAATTTTGTTATAATATGTCAATTAGTCAATCATATCAAATCCGCAATAAGGAACCAAAGCCTTAGGAATGCGAATTCCTTCTGGAGTTTGATTATTTTCCAGCAATGCGGCCACAATACGAGGCAAAGCCAAAGCTGAACCATTCAATGTATGACAAAGTTCTGTTTTCTTTTCAGCTGTACGATAACGGCATTTCAAACGGTTTGCCTGATAAGTATCGAAATTTGAAACAGAACTTACTTCCAACCAGCGTTTCTGTGCTTCAGAGTATACTTCGAAATCGAAGCAAAGTGCGGCTGTAAAGCTCATATCACCACCACACAAACGAAGAATTCTGTAAGGAAGTTCCAATTTCTTCAACAAGCCTTCTACATGGTCCAACATTTCCTGATGAGACTGTTTAGAATGTTCCGGTTTGTCAATGCGCACCAATTCAACTTTTGAGAATTCATGCAAACGGTTCAAACCACGTACATCCTTTCCATAAGAACCAGCTTCACGACGGAAACACTGAGTGTAAGCACAGTTCTTAATCGGAAGCTGTTTTTCATCCAGAATCACGTCACGGTAAATATTAGTCACAGGCACTTCAGCAGTAGGAATCAGATACAAGTCATCCAAGTTGCAGTGATACATCTGACCTTCCTTATCAGGCAACTGTCCTGTTCCATATCCTGATGCAGCATTCACTACTGTAGGAGGCATGATTTCTTCATAACCTGCAGCACGAGCCTCATCCAGGAAGAAGTTAATCAATGCACGCTGCAAACGAGCACCTTTTCCTTTGTATACCGGGAAACCAGCACCTGTAATCTTAACGCCTAAATCAAAATCAATCAAATCATATTTTTTGGCCAGCTCCCAATGCGGCAATGCATCTTTCGGAAGTTCGGTTTCCATACCTCCCATTTTTTCTACCACATTATCTTCAGCTCCAAAACCTTCCGGAACACTTTCGTAAGGTACATTAGGGATGGTATAAAGCAAGTTCTGCATATCTTCAGCAGCCTTATCCATCGTTGCCTGCAGTTCTTTGCTAATTTCTTTGATTTCCGCTACACGAGCTTTAGCAGCTTCTGCCTCTTCCTTTTTTCCCTCTTTCATCAAAGCACCGATAGTCTTCGATGTAGAATTTACTTCTGAGAGATTTTTATCTAATTGGTTTTGTGCGCTACGTCTCTGATCATTCAGTTCAAGCACTTTTGCAATTGTTTCTTTTGCATTTGCAAAATGCTTTTTCTCCAATCCACGAATCACCTTGTCGGTGTCTTCTGTAATTTGTTTAATAGTAAGCATATCTTTTTACTTTTTAATGTAATCCAAACCGTAATTGCGTTGCAAAGATATAGTTTTTTATTGGAATATATAAACAGATGCCATGCAGAAAATAACTTCTTCTCAGAAAACGGGCAGTGTATAAACCAAACCTAATGAAATGCGCTGGTGATTATAACTTTCCGCTCCCCACGAACGTGCTTTCTCTGTCAAATGTATATTCTTATATAATAGGTGAAGATAGCACAACAGCTCACTGTTTTTCAAAGGATAATACTCTGCACAAAGCTGTACGTTCCATACCCTGCGATAAGTACCTGCAGAAAATATGTCATTCGATTTAAACACATTGCCCTGTTCATAGACTCCTTTTACATACATATTCCAATGTGAAGCCACACGGTAGTCTAAATTGAATATAGTTGTAAAGTAGTCCACATTCGGCACCGTAGTACCTTCACCATTCACAGCTGTTACCTCACTAATAAGTCCTTTGGAGTCGATGCCCTCACGCGAATACATAAAATCAATGTAGCCTAAAAAGGGTTTCTTGTCCCATACATTTCCACAAGTAAAATAAAATACATTCTTATTTTTTGCCAGCTGTCCATAGGAAAGAGAATAACGAAGCTGCATGGCATGATCCACAAAATAACCATCCCAATTAACGGTTGCCAGCAAAGGAATTTTAGTAGGCTCTACCCCTTCCGGAAGTCCATACATAAACTGATCAGCACTATCTCCGTTCCGATTATTTGTCAACTGAAAATTAAACTCATGGTTGTCATTCATCTTGTAGGCCGCATTCAAACCCGCCTGATAGCATGGTATCGTGTTATTGAAATCAGAGTAATGCCGCACTTTTATGGCATTCACCCAGCACTCATACCCACTGAACTGGACAGGTTGCTTTCCGGCAGTCAGTTTCCATTTGTCAGTCAACTGCCAACCTACCATGGCCAATTCTACTGAACCAGACAGATTATCCAAGGGAATATTGGGAGTAGTATATTGATTCAAAGACTGACGAAAATGATAGGAGAATTTTTCATGAAATCCCCCTAACACCTCCAAACGGATACGATGCACCTTAAATGCCGCTTCATCCAGTTTGGCATTATTAAAGGAGACATCGGCAGCAGAACAGAACTGAATATTCATATCTGCCCAATCCACCTTCCGCTTACCATCCGTCATTCTCTCTAGCAGCGGCACATTGTCTGTAGAAGACACCATAGATTCGCTTTGGGCATATCCCTTTCCTACTGACAATGTAAGACATACAAACAAAGACACTACAATCTCTTTCCAGACTTTTATCTCAACCAACCGCCCCATCATACATTACAAAGATTGACGAATACGAACCAGTTTAATCAGCAAGTCTTCCAGCAAGTCCAATTTTAGCATATTGGCTCCATCGCTTTTTGCTTTAGACGGATCTTCATGAGTTTCCATAAACAATCCATCCACACCAACTGCCACACCGGCCTTTGCCACAGTTTCAATAAGCTGCGGCATACCCCCTGTAACCCCTGAAGTCTGATTAGGCTGTTGCAAAGAATGTGTCACATCCAGCACTACCGGATGTCCGAAAGATTGCATCTCCGGAATACCTCTATAATCGACAATCAAATCCTGATAACCAAATGTTGTACCACGTTCCGTCAGCATCACCTGATCGTTACCTGCCTCTACCACTTTATCAGCCGCAAAACGCATGGCAACAGGAGACAAGAACTGACCTTTTTTAATGTTGACAATTTTTCCGGTGCGAGCTGCCGCAACCAGCAAATCGGTCTGACGACAAAGGAACGCCGGTATCTGCAACACATCCACATATTCAGCAGCCATTTCTGCTTCGGAAGCAGTATGAATATCTGTTACTACAGGCACATCAAACGTACTTCTAACCTTAGCCAAGATTTTCAATGCCTTTTCATCACCTATTCCCGTGAAAGAATCCAGACGAGAACGGTTCGCTTTCCGGTAAGAACCTTTAAAAACGTATGGGATATGCAATTTATCCGTAATTTTAACTACTCGCTCCGCAATACGAAGAGCCATATCCTCTCCTTCTATCACACAAGGACCTGCCAGCAGGAAAAACATATCATCCCGCTTTAAATCAGAAATATTCTTTATCATATTAATTAGGTATTATCAAAGTAATTGCTTCTGGAGCTATTGTAATTTCAATCGGGAAATGACGGTCCAACCAAAGCCGACCATCCAGACTGACTTCCGCATTCTGTGCACGCAATACCTTTACACACCGCGTACGATAAGGCTTGACCGTCTTATGATTCAGCAATCTTCCCTGTTGCAACATCCAAAGTCCGGAAATTAACTGACGAAGCTCTGGACGATAAATAATAGACACATCAAGCCACCCGTTATATGGAACAGCACTCGGAGTCAGTCCATACCCGTATGCACTACCAATTCCCACAGCCATGATGCGCCCACGAATATGTTCGTCATTTATCTTCAAATGCATCCGATGTAATTTCCGTTCAAAGGCAACCAAAAACAATGAAGCCAGATAAGAAATCAGTGGAATTCCCCAAAAGCGACGGGTTTCATTGGTAATCCGTACAATTCGGGCACCAAGTCCCATATACACAGCATTCAGAAAGTAACGAGTCTGATGTTGTTCTCCGTCAAAATACGAGAACACCCCAATATCAATTTTTCTCAATCGACGATTGATCAACACATCTACCGCTTTCTTATAATCATCGGAGCTTAGTCCCCAGTACTTTGCAAAATCATTACCAATCCCATTCGGAATCACCCCTAAGGCTATCTGACTTTTATCTTTTACATCGGAATACATAATACCATTCAGGGCATCATTAAGAGCACCATCACCACCAACTACTACAATTGTAAGATAACCGTTATTAGCCAGTGTCTTTGCCAAACGTTCAACCGAACCAAATCCCTCCGACTGCACATAATCATATTTCACCTTACATTCATCCATGTAAGCACGAATGGTCTGCCAACGTTTCTGAGCCTTCCGGCTTCCGGCCTTGGGGTTATAAATCACCCCCCATCTGTCTGGTTCTACTGCCATTTCCGTTTATTTTATCAGATCAATAATTCGTTCCACATTCTCATTCAGTGGTGCTTCAGCATCTATCCAATGAATCTGAAAGCCCCTCCTTTCCATACCTCTAAACCAAGTCATCTGCCGTTTGGCAAACTGATGAATAGCGATTTCAAGTTGACTGAACATTTCATCGTAAGACAACTTACCCACCGCATATAAAGTCAAATATTTATATTCCAGACCATAATAAATCAAATCATCAGGATTTATCCCCTCTTCCAGCAACGCCTTTACTTCATCAACCATTCCTTCCTGCAAGCGTTTCTTCAATCGGTTGGTAATCTTCTGCCGGCGCAAATCCCGATCAATGTCCACTCCGATAATCAGACTATGTATTTCGGGGAATGAACGCGCATTGACATCTTGAGTTAAATAATATTCCTCTATTTCAATTGCCCGAATGGCTCGCTTCACCGTATCTACATCTGTTGAATTATGCAATTTCTTATAGCGAGACAAGATATCCGTCAACTCCTCAAGCGATTTAGAAGCCAAACGTTCTCTCAGTTCTTTATTTTCCGGAACAGGAAGTAAACGGTATCCTTTCAAAATGGACTCCAGATACATACCTGTACCTCCACATAAAATCGGTAGAAGTCCTCTGGCCTTTATATCTTCGTATGCAACTAAAAAATCACGTTGATATTCAAATACATTATATTTATAGCCTGGTTCCACAATGTCTATCAAATGATAAGGAACCTTATAGCCGTCAACCACATAGTCTGATAAATCCTTACCTGTTCCCAAATCCATCCTACGATACACCTGACGACTGTCACCACTAATAATTTCTGTTTTCAGACGAGCAGCTAAAGCTGCAGCCAAAGAAGTCTTTCCTGAAGCCGTTGGACCAAGTATCGTAATCAAATCATAATTCATAAGGTCATTTTTGAGAAGTTCAACGGCAAAGATAGTTTTTTTCTGCACAACACGCACGAATATGCGCAAAAAAAAGCCGCCAGGAGAAAATCCTGACGGCTCTTGCTATATGGTCTAAACTAATTAGCAGTTTACAGAAGCCATGTGAGCGATCAAATCCAATACTTTGTTAGAGTAACCGATTTCGTTGTCATACCAAGAAACAACCTTAACAAAAGTATCAGTCAAAGCGATACCAGCTTTAGCATCGAAGATAGAAGTGTGAGTGTCACCCAAGAAGTCAGAAGAAACAACTGCATCTTCAGTGTAACCCAGGATACCCTTCAATTCGCCTTCAGAAGCTTCCTTCATAGCAGCGCAGATTTCAGCGTAAGTAGCCGGTTTAGCCAAGTTAACAGTCAAGTCAACTACAGATACGTCCAAAGTCGGAACACGCATTGACATACCAGTCAATTTACCGTTCAAAGCCGGGATAACTTTACCTACAGCTTTAGCAGCACCAGTTGAAGATGGGATGATGTTACCAGAAGCAGCACGACCACCTCTCCAGTCTTTCATAGAAGGACCGTCAACAGTTTTCTGAGTAGCAGTTGTAGAGTGAACTGTAGTCATCAAACCATCAGTGATACCCCATTTGTCGTTCAAAACCTTAGCGATAGGAGCTAAGCAGTTAGTAGTACAAGAAGCGTTAGAAACGAACTGAGTACCTTTAACATAAGTTTTTTCGTTAACACCGCAAACGAACATCGGAGTGTCATCCTTAGAAGGAGCTGACATAACTACATATTTAGCACCAGCTTCGATGTGAGCCTGAGCTTTTTCTTTAGTCAAGAACAAACCAGTAGATTCTACTACGTATTCAGCACCTACTGCATCCCAAGCCAATTCTTTAGGATCTTTGCAAGCTGTTACACGGATTTCTTTACCGTTAACAATCAATTTGCTGTTTTCAACGTCAGCTTCGATAGTACCGTTGAATTTACCGTGCATAGTATCATATTTCAACATGTATGCCAAGTAATCTACCGGACACAAGTCGTTAATACCTACGATCTGAATATCGTTTCTGTTCTGAGCTGCACGGAATACGAAACGGCCGATACGACCGAAACCGTTAATACCTACTTTAATCATTTTGTTTAAAATTTAAAGGTTTTATAATTGCTTTATAAACACTCACTCTATTAGTAATCAAAAGGAACCATCAATTTGACATTTATTCCTTTCCGATTGCGATGCAAAAATAAGTATTTCTTTTGAAAGTAAGTAACGAATAAAGGAAAAAATGCTCAAAAAATATCAGCTGTTACACCTTATTTTTATATATACGAAGACTTTTTCCCATCCCTACAAGCTTTTTTGCAATCTCAATATACCAAATTGACATTATCTATCCATAATTTATTTCCAGGAGATCCCACAAAAGCCCCTCCCATACTTGAAGTAAACTGAAGGATCAAATGGGTAGGATGCTCGTCTTTGCCAGCCCAACCTACTTCTTTTATAAGCTTACTTTCTCCTTTACTGTTTCGGGCATAATATCCTCCCGTACCTAATTGCATCAGTTCTGGCACATAACGCTTGTCATGCGTAATATCTCCATACATTATCTCATAAGTAGCTCCATTATGCCAGTCTTGTGAGCGATTGTATTTTACGGCTACCGTACCTACTCGCTTAGCAATAATGTTTCCTTCCGCATCTTCCGAACGCTTCTGCAACAGGCAGACCATAATCGCACAATCCTGTCCCGGCACGGTAGTCTTCTTACTGAATCCGGTCTGACGAATACGGTTCGGTTCTCCAGACATTTGCACCTTATAATCATAACGAACCGCCTTTGGACGAGAAGTAAAAGGAAGGCCAGAATTCAGTGCTTTTTCTCCGTCTTTAGTTCCCGTAATCGGTTCTTTCATATCACCCAAAAACATAGAACCTGAAGCTAAGACTGTGATATTCACCATTCCCAGCACCTTTACACTTTCAATATGAGTTTCCAAACGCGCGCAATAACCATTTCCTCTCTGTTCAGGATATACACTGGTATTTGTTTTTACAATCCCCATCACTTTAGCCATCACATTGGAATTTCCCCACGGAGATCCTCCCTGATTCACATAAGCCACATTTCCGTCAATTTCCTTTGTGGGACCTAATTCATACAGCAATTTTGTATTTCCTCCAATAATCCCCGACTCATGAATCTTACGGGTTACCCACTGATCCATGTCACCGTATTTTATTGGCACAACCTTTTCCTGTGCTTGCATAGCCAAAGGCATTCCAAGCAAAAACATACCTATAATCCTATTCAATTTCATAAATATCAAATCTTTTTCGGCCGACAAATATAAGCAAAAAAAGCGACAGCTTTTACACTGTCGCTTTTAATCCTGAAATATGGAATAATAATTCTTATCTATATCACATTAATACACGCGATACAATAACCAAGCACCTTGGAAATCTTCACGTGTAGGATATTTTGCTTTAAATGCATCTCTTGCACGAGCAGCTTCATCTCTTGTATCAAATGACTCAACAACTACACGATACATATTACGTTCTGCATTATACACAACTTTTGCATTGTAACCGTCACCGTCAAGTTTAGACTTCAAACCATCCGCATTTGCCTTCACACCAAAACTACCACATACTACGCTATAAGCTTTTAATCCATCGCCTGAAACCAATTCAACTTTTTCCTCACGAACTGGAGCTGTAGATACAACGGGGGCAGGAGCCGGTGCAGCTTCCACCGCAGGAGCTTCTACTGGAGCTTCTGCAGCAGCTGAAGCTTCAGCCAATTCCTGTTGTTTAGCTTTTTCATACGCTTTCTTGTAAGCACTTTCACTTGATTTACAAGAAGAGAATGCCAATGCCGTACATAAGGCCATTCCCATTACAACGATCTTTTTCATGTTATCTATACCAAATATTAGATGAATATTCAATTTTGTATGTTGCAAAGGTAACAATATAAAATCTGCCATACTATTAAAATCAGTTAATTCTATTCGATTGTCAGCATGAAGCTGCATTTTTCCTAGAAAAAAGAACAACATATCAGGATTATTATTAGATTTGTGAAGTAATAACTTTTAAAAGTAGATTTATGAAAGCATTAAGTATTGTAGCAGCATTCCTTGGCGGTGTTACTTTGGGAGCTGCAGCCGGCATTTTATTTGCCCCGGAAAAAGGTGAAGACACCCGTAGAAAAATTGCTGAAGTTCTTCGCAAAAAGGGCATTCGACTGAATCGTGCCGAAATGGAAGACTTAGTCGATCAAATAGCAGCAGAAGTAAAAGACGCTGAATAATTTGTCGTAAATATAAAGCAGGCTTTTTCTAAGAGAAAGTCTGCTTTATATTTTTTTCATTTTATAAAAACTGCTTATGTTTGCAAATGATAAAAGCATTGATAATCTTGAATCCTTATTCAAGGAAGTACGAAAATACATTGAACTTCAAGGTCAATACGTCAAACTTGATTTGGTAGAAAAGCTCACCATTCTGCTCTCTACTTTAATCCTCATACTCATCATTATTATTTTAAGCATGATGGCTCTTTTTTATTTTTCCTTCATGCTTGTCTATGCTTTGGCTCCTCTTGTGGGCAGCCTGATTGGAGGATATGCCATCATTGGAGGGGTGGTTCTTCTACTAGCCATCCTTATCTACCGGATGAGAAAACAATGGATATTCCAGCCAATGGTACATTTCCTCGCACGATTATTCCTTGACGAACCTGCTTCTAAAGAATAAAATAATGAACGATATAAAACCCATTCCCAACTATAGCGTTGAAATCATCTCTCAATTAAGAGCACAAAAAAAGCAAGAATTAAGAGAGTCCAAAGAACGCATACAACTCCTGACACAGGATTTATTCTCTCCACAGAAAAGTAAAAATAAGATGGAAAACATGATGCAGCACATCAACGCCGGCATAGCCGCTTATGACGGACTGAGAACTGGCATTATGATTTTCCAACGCATACACCGTTTTTTTAATCGAAAAAAAGATAAGAACCGCTGATGAAAACCTCATTATTCCTTGCCGCCCTTGCCGCATTTACTACGGCAGGAGCTACAGAAAATCCATTATGGATGCGCTATTGCTCCATTTCACCCGACGGAAGCACCATTGCTTTCTGTTATAAAGGAGACATTTACACCGTACCCTCCACTGGTGGAAATGCCAGACAACTTACTACCAATCCGGCATACGACACCCACCCCATATGGAGTCCAGACGGCCAGCAGATAGCTTTTGCTTCTGCCCGCCAGGGAAGTATGGACATTTACATTGTATCCAAAGACGGAGGAGTCCCCAAGCGACTAACCACCCATTCAGGGAATGAAACTCCTGTTACATTTTCAGATGCCACACATATTTTGTTCAAGGCTAACCTGATGCCTGATGCAACCGACTTATCTTTCCCAAGTGCCCAATTCCCACAAATTTATGAGGTAAGTACTCAAGGCGGACGTCCCAAGCTCTATTCTTCTCTGCCCATGGAAGATATCAGCGTCGCACAAGATGGCACAACGTTATTGTATCATGACCAGAAAGGTTATGAAGACCCTTGGCGAAAACATCATACGTCCTCCATTACACGTGACATCTGGATAAGTAAGAAAGAGAACAATGAACGTACTTACCAGAAAATCACGTCATTCAACGGAGAAGACCGTAACCCGATTTGGAGTAATGACAATCAGTCTTTCTATTACCTCAGTGAAAAAAACGGCTCTTTCAACATTTTCAAATGCAACCTTAACGGAAGCAATGAAACGCAATTAACACACCACACCCAGCATCCGGTCCGTTTCCTTTCATCTTCTAAAAACGGACTTTTATGCTACGGATATGAAGGTGAAATTTATACGGTCAAAGAAGGGCAGCAACCTCAAAAAGTAGCTATCAGTATTGTAACAGACCAGACAGAGACAGAACTAGCTCATCAGATAAAATCTTCAGGAGCAACCGAAATCGCCGTGTCACCCAATGGTAAGGAAGTAGCGTTCATTCTTCATGGAGATGTTTTTGTAACCTCTACTGAATATAAAACTACCAAACAGATCACAGACACTCCGGAACAAGAACGCAGCATTGACTTTGCCCCCGACGGGCGAAGCATTGTATATGCATCCGAGCGAAACGGACTCTGGCAGATTTACCAGTCTACTTTGACAAAAGAGGAAGAAAAGTTATTTACCTACGCCACCGATATTAAGGAAGAACAGCTGACGCATTCTCAAGTCACTTCCTTCCAGCCGCAGTACAGTCCTGATGGAAAACAAATTGCTTTTCTGGAGAACCGTACAACTCTACGAGTTCTTGATTTGAAAGATAAATCTGTCCGCACTGCCATGGATGGAAAATATGAATACTCCTACAGTGATGGAGACCAGTGGTTCCAGTGGAGCCCCGACAGCAAATGGCTGCTTTGCGGATACATCGGAACAGGAGGATGGAACAATAACGATGTGGCCCTGGTCAGCGCTTCCGGAAATGGTGAAATCCATAATTTGACAGAAAGCGGATATACAGACTCCAATGCCAAATGGGTATTGGACGGAAAAGCCATGATTTGGGAAAGCGACCGTGCCGGATACAGAAGCCACGGAAGTTGGGGAGCCGAAAGCGATGTTTACATCATGTTCTTCGACCTAGAAGCTTACGAACGTTTCCGTCTTAACAAAGAAGAACTTGCTCTCGTAAAAGAGAAAGAAGATAAAGAAAAAGAGAAAGACAAACAGGACGACAAGAAAAAGGAGAAAAAAGAAAAATCTGAAAAAGAGAAGAAAGTCACTCCACTCACCTTTGATTTGGAAAACTGCCGTGACCGGATTATTCGCCTGACCGTAAATTCCTCTCATTTAGGAGATGCCGTACTCAGTCCTGACGGCGACAAACTCTACTACCAGGCCTCTTTCGAAGATGGTGCCGACTTGTGGGTACACGACCTGAAAGAACAAAAGACCGAACTTCTGCTAAAAGACATCGGATATGGCTCGATGATCTATAACAAGGAAAGTAAAAAGCTCTTCCTTTGCAGCAACGGAGGCATCAAGAAAATTGATGTTGAGAAAAATAAGACTGACAACGTAAGCTTTGAAGCGATATTCAATTACCGTCCATACCAGGAAAGAGAATATATCTTTAATCACGTATGGCAGCAGGTACTCGACAAGTTCTATGTAGCCGACCTGCATGGAACTGACTGGAAATACTATCGTGAAAGTTATGCACGTTTCTTGCCGCATATCAACAATAACTACGATTTCCAGGAAATGTTGAGCGAACTGTTAGGCGAATTGAACGGTTCACACACAGGAGCCAGATATTATGCTCCGGGAGCGACCTTGTCGACTGCATGCTTAGGTGTATTCTTTGACAACAGCTACGAAGGAGATGGATTAAAAATCCAGGAAATTATCGCCAAAGGTCCGTTTGCAGTTAAAAAGACAGATGTGACCGCAGGTTGTATCATTGAAAAAATCGATGGAAAACCGATTCTGAAAGACACAGATTATTACCCTATGCTGGAAGGAAAAGCTGGAAAGAATATACAACTCAGCATCTATAACCCGAAAAACGGAAAACGCTTCCCGGTAACCATCAAGCCCATTAGTGCAGGCGCACAAAATGAATTACTTTACAAACGTTGGGTAAAAAGAAACGAAAAGATGGTTGAAGCTCTTTCCGGAGGACGGATTGCCTACGTGCACGTAAAAGGCATGGACAGCCCAAGCTTCCGCAATGTATACAGCGAATTGCTTAGTGACCGCAATCGCAACAAAGAAGCTGTTATCGTAGATACCCGTCACAACGGAGGAGGCTGGTTACACGACGACCTGGCCACTTTGTTAAGCGGAAAAGAATACCAGCGTTTTGTTCCTCGTGGACAATACATCGGCAGCGACCCGTTCAATAAATGGCTGAAACCGTCTTGCGTGATGGTATGCGAAGACAATTACAGTAATGCACACGGTTTCCCATGGGTATACAAAGAATTGAAAATCGGTAAGCTTATCGGAGCTCCAGTTCCAGGCACCATGACCGCTGTATGGTGGGAACGCCAGATAGACCCAACCATCGTCTTCGGTATACCTCAGGTAGGCTGTATGGATATGCGAGGCCAGTACATGGAAAACAAACAACTGGAACCGGACATCAAAGTCTACAACAGTCCTGAAAAATCACTGAAAGGCGAAGACGAACAGCTTGCAGCAGCAGTAAAGGAAATGCTGAAAGAAGCTGATTCGCAAAAGAAAAAATAATTTGACAACTACTTAACCAGTTATCAATCCTTATAACAAAAGCGGGGAAAGACAATGATTTTGTCCTTCCCCGCTCTGTTATAATAACTCCAACCTTTTATTCTACGGCCCGCAAACCTTCATTAATTCTCTTCAATCTCAACAAGGCCTCAATATAGTAATAATCTGCATAGATGATAGAAGCATCTATTTCCGACTTAGCCGGCCAATGCCCGGTAGAATGTAATAAGAAAGCGACATTCGTATCCCGCGATTGGTATTTATCGCTACTCAGGCTACACAACATTTTTTCTGCTGCTTCCTTGTACTTTTCCCCTTGTCCGTTTCCATAAAAACCAGACATCTCCAGCAAAGCCGAAGCAACGACACAGGCTGCAGAAGCATCCTTAGGTGCATTCGGAATGTCAGGTGCATTAAAGTCCCAGTAAGGTACATAGTCCTCTGGCAAATTCTTCAGATACACATCCACTAACTTCTCTGCAAACTCCAGGTATTTAGGGTCACCGGTCTCACGGAACACCACTGTATAACCATAAATAGCCCAAGCCTGTCCACGTGCCCACATCGACTCATCTGCATATCCCTGATGCGTACATTTCTTTATACAGTTCCCTGTCAACGTATCATACACTGCCACATGATAAGAAGTATAATCCGGACGGAACTGATTTTCCATCGTTTTGTCTGCATGCGACACTGCTACATCAAACAAACGTCGGTCTCCCCCGTTGCGGGCAGCCCAGAAAAGCATCTCTAAGTTAATCATGTTGTCCATAATGGTGTTATGCCCGCCCAGCATCTCGATATTACGAGGCCAAGACAAAATCGTACCCACTTTCGGATTATACAAAGTAGCCAGCGAATCAGCTGTGGCAATGATTACATCCCGATAAGTCGGATTATGCGTCAGGCGGTAACCGTTTCCATAACTACAAAATACGAGAAAGCCTAAATCATGGTCATAAGCTGGTATTTCCGAGAAAAGTTTCAACGATTCTGTATACTTTTCAGCCAGCACACGAATCGTATCATTTTGTGTAGCTTCATAATCATACCACAAAACACCCGGCCAGAATCCCCCAGTCCATTCTTCCTTAGCCACCTTCCGGCAATTCCAGAACTTTTCACCTGACAAGATATTTCGAGGCTGCATACTATAATCCGCCTCCCCGTTTTTTCCCAGTTCAGCCAGTGCACGATGTACTTGTACGTCACAATACGCTAAAGCTTTATCCACATCCAGCTTTTCAGCTTTCTCACCGGCACAAGAAGATAAAGCCATTATTCCTATGCCACACAATAGAGTTTTAATTTTCATATCTAAAT
Organism: Phocaeicola plebeius DSM 17135; assembly: GCF_000187895.1. Taxonomy (GTDB): domain Bacteria; phylum Bacteroidota; class Bacteroidia; order Bacteroidales; family Bacteroidaceae; genus Phocaeicola; species Phocaeicola plebeius. Next base: position 18,861 of record NZ_DS990133.1, read on the forward strand.
TCTTTTATTTTTCCACATGAAACCAATCTACATCCACCCAACCACGTTCTTTCCCATGAGGTGTCACACAGAACATTCCCACCTTGGCGCCAATCCATTTTCCCTGACGAGCTTTGAACAGCGTGCCGGCCTCCGTAAATTTCTTTCCATCCAGACTGTAGCTAAAGCGACAATATGCCTCTTTGCCCACACGTACCCTTATGTAAATCTCTCTTTCGAAATTAGGGAACAAACCTGCTTCAAACTTCTTACTGGGCTCTAATACCGCTAATGTAGAAACCTGCTCCAAGTTACCCTGTTCTGCATCCTTACATATCGCCTGCTTCAGCAAGAACTTTTCTCCCTGTTTTTCCACTCCTATCCAGGAGTAATCCCAGCCCATAACGATGAGCCCCGAAAGTTGTCCGTCATCTTTTGCCGAAACCTTTAATTTTGCTGTAGCTGTAAATTCCTCTGCCGGGAATTTTTGCATCAACAGATTGGGTACTTCCCAGAAATTCTTAAAATGCGAAGAAAGTTCATGTCCATAAATACGGGCATATCCCATATTCGTCGTAAAGCCGAACACATCCTGATAATTTGCATGCCATTCCCATTGCAAACCCAGCTTACGAGTATCAAATTCATCACTCTCCACAGGCGTTTCTATCGGATACGTTTTATCGGTTTTAGGTTTACGATAGCAGCTCACAGGGTCTCCACAACCATCGCCATCCCTATCTACTCCAATTACCGGCCAGTCATTTACCCATTTCATCGGATTCAGGTGCAATACACGTCCATAAGCCCCCTTATCCTGGAAATGCAAGAACCACGATTCACCGGCCGGAGTATCTACCCATCCTCCCTGATGCGGACCGTTGATGTCCGTTTTTCCTTGTGCCATGACAATCCGGGGCTCGTACGGTCCGTATACATTTTTCGAACGCATCACCAGCTGCCATCCGGAAACGACTCCGCCTGCAGGTGCAAACAGATAATAAAAGCCATTACGCTTATAGAACTTTGCTCCTTCAATGGTATGATTTACGCCGTCATTTCCGTCAAACACCAGTACCGGGTCTGAAATGACTTTTGTACCTTCCTTATTCAACTCGCATACCGTCAGCACACTGTTGAATTTCGCCCGGCTTCCAGCCCATGCATGAGCCAGGTACACCCGTCCGTCGTCATCCCATAACGGACAGGGGTCAATCATCCCTTTTCCAGCTTTTACCAGCACCGGCTTATCCCATTCTCCATACGGATCACGAGTCTTTACCATAAAAATGCCAAAATCCGGATCACCCCAGTATATATAATACATCCCTTCATGAAAACGAATGGAAGGTGCCCATACGCCTTTTCCATGACGGGCTTCATTGTAATATTCCACCGGTTCCACCTTTTTCAAAGCATAATTCACAATTTTCCAGTTTACCAAATCCTTTGAATGAAGGATGGGCAATCCTGGTGTGCAATTAAAACTGGAGGCTGTCAAAAAATAGTCTTCACCTACCACGCAGACATCCGGATCAGAATAATCCGCATGAAGTACTGGATTCCGGTACATGCCATTCCCTTCATCCGATACCCACACCTCAGAGCGATACTGTGCCATCGCAGGATGAAACATGCCGCAAACCGACAGACTTAATATCAAAAACAATCTTTTCATTCTTCTTTCAATTTAAGTAACCCCCAAAACAATCTTTTACCAAAAGAAAAAATACCCAAAACTTAAAAATCCATTTATCTAAATACATTTCGTTTATAAATACGAATCAGGCTCTCATTACACCTAAAAGAAGAATATAAAAATTACTTAAAAGGATTCTCCTCCGTATTTCTTATAAGCTTTTGCTTCTTTTTCAGTCACCGGCACCAGTCTCACGGCTGCTCCACCTCTTGGTTTTAGGGTAAACTTTATCACATCCTCAGCTCCGACCAGCACATACGAACATTTCACCTGTGTTTTTGTCTTCACTTCTTCTCCCCCATCGGTATAAATTGATGCCAGATACATCTGATTCTTGCCCAGGAAAGAACAATCCAGCGTTTCATCAGAACCGTCATTGTTGGTCAGCATACCCACAAACCACTCTTTGCCTTTCCGACGAGCCATGGTGATGTTTTTACCCGGCATTCCATTCAGCACGTGCGATTCATCAAAAACGGTCTGCAAGTTTTCAAACCATTCTATCTCCGGCTCTCCGTTATAGAATTGAGGACGGTCATACCAGAAAATCGTCATCAACGGGCTATAAAATACCAATGAAGCCGCCAGCTGATGTGCATGCGTATTCTTCAAGCGCTTGTCATAATAACAGATAGTGTAATCTGCGGCTCCGTTAATCATACGCGTAAACGGAAGAATGGTACTGTGTGTAGCATCCGGAAACTCTTCATTCCCCAAGATACCCTCCTGTGTCAGCAAGTTCGGATAAGTACGGCTGAATCCCGACGGACGGAACTCATCATGAATGTTCATCATCAGGTTATTCTCTGCTGCCAGACGCACCATGTCGTGCAACCAGGTAGCCCAGCGGTGACTTGCATACTGCACAAATCCTGATTTCACTCCCACAATGCCCCATTTACGCAACAGCGGGAACAATTCGCGCATCTGCTTCTGCAAAGCATGCTGGTTGACATACAACCAAATACCTACACCTTTCTTCTTTCCATACGCTACTACTTTCGGCATGTCCAGTTTTGACACCACCTTCGTGGCATCCCCATCATGTGAAGTACAGGGCATATACCACTGCCAGTCAAAAAGCATGTACGGGATACGGTGTTCCGCACAGAAATCAATGGTCTTCAAAGCCTGGTCTGTTGTAAGCGATGTTTCACGCATGATTTTTCCCGGCTTAATCCAGTTAGTATTCTTAATCTCACAGGGAGGATTCAAATTTTCGATAATATAATTGTGTTCCAGTAATTCTCCCGGTTTGTCAGCTGCCATGATGACCTTCCACGGCGTTGCATAATAAGTAACAATATCTACCGGACTGTACATGACAGAAGTCAATGTATACTGTTTTTCAGCAGAAGACTGAAACTTAGTCAGACACCAGTCGTCCACATCCGCATCGGTCAATGCTGCCCAAACTCCATTAGGCAATTCCAGCGTCAAGGCACGTTCCACCGGCTTCTTCAGCGCATTCACATCCAGGTATTCAAAATGCGCCTGTGCCCATTGTTCGGCCCAAGCCTTAGTTCCTTCCGGAAAAGTATACTCCGTCAAATCCCCTACTACCTTATGAAATATAGCTTTTGGATGTTCTGGGAAATAATAACGAAAAGCCACCCCTTCATCATAGGCTCGCACTTCCACGTTCAAACGGTAATTAGAGCCGTCCTTTTTCGACAAATATAGTGTGCCCCATTTGTAGTTATCACGCACCGAGCTACGTTCCCCATAAAGCGGTGTCCAAGTAGCATCATGGCTGCCGTAAGCCACTGAATCCACTTCTAGATTGTCCATCCAGCATGCCGGCTGAGGCAATTTACGCATCCCCAAAGCCATTTCCCAGACACGATTGTCCAGTTGTAATCCGGCCTGCGATTCCTTCACTACCTGTTTCCCGTTGTAATTTACCTCATAGCAAAGTACATTGGCTCCGGAAGCCGATTTTTTCTCATAAAATTTTACCTTATGTGTACCTTCCGGAGAAGACAAATCCAATTCTATTGGTTCTGCCGCACACATTGCAGCTCCAAGAACCCATAATCCTAACGTCAAAGACAAGTTCTTCATATTCCTGTTTATTGTTTTTTATAGAAATACGAATAACTTGTCCCGACTACTCAATCAAAATGTAATTTTCTTTGATTTTTATTTCACTTGAAACTCAAACGTATTAAAGGAATGAGCCTGCAAAGTCGCATTCAGCCATTTTTCTCCCAACTTCACCGTTAGTTGCTGCGGACTATCCTGGAGGTTTCCAGCCACCACCACGGTTTTTCCTTCTGGAGTCTGTACTACCAGCACGGGCTTCTTGTCCTCACCCGTCGGCTTAAACGCCATCACCTTCGTACCCGGCATCAGGAAACGAGTGTAATGCTTCACTGCATAATATTCCGGCGTAAAGATAGCCTTAGCCTGTTTGGAATCCACCCGTATCAAGGCATTCTGCTTCCATCCCCACGGACTTACTCCCTCATCCGCCAGAATCGGATTCCAGAAAGTATACTCCTCACAGCCATTTCCCAAATAATGATTCATCAGATGAAATGTATGCTCTGCCGCTTTCCAGTCGAAAGACCCCCATCCGCATTCACTTTCGGTCTGCACATAGTTATAATTCGGATATTTCGCACGCAGGCGGGTCAGCAACTGTCCTCCTTCCCACTGTAGTCCTATTCCTTGAATCGTTTCAGGCATACGCGGATCATCCAGCACCTTTTCTATCACCTCATAACGGTTCGTATTGATGGTTCCGAAATACAATTTCACGTCCGGATGCGCTTTCTTCAGTGCCGGAGCCAGATACTCTACGTTGAAACGGATAATCCCCTCCGGTGTCCATGCACATCCCGGATAAGGCGTATAGCTCCACGATTCATTTTGAAACATCACCATCTTTATGGGAATATTCAACTCCTTATATGCGGAAACAAACTTGCAAAAGAAATTCGCGTATGCCGACAGGTAACGAGGATCTTGAATAAAGAAGTCCGTTTCAGCCAGTTCAGCCGGGAACACCCCATCTGTCTTAGGCCCTTTATTGCCTTGCAAATAATAATCCTTCGCCGGGTGCATCGTATTATATTTATCACTGCGCACCGGATAATCCTGATTGATTTTCATCCAGCTGGGCGGACTCCATGGAGAAATCCAGAAAGTCATGTTCGGATTATAACGCTGGGCCGACTTGATATACGGCACAAGCGAAGTTTTATCGCGGTCTATATTAAAATGCTTCAATTCAAAATCTCCCGGTACCTCGTCACAGCTGTACCAGTTGCGTGAGAAATCGTTTGCATTCATCGGAAAACGCCCCAACGTAAAGCGCAAATCACCTTCCGGAGCAAACAGTTTTCTCAGAATATCTTCCTTCTCATTACTGGGCAGCACATTCAACGCATCCCATCCCAATTCATTGAAACAGGTACCCCAAGCCTTGAAAACGACTACAGAATCTCCCTTATCTACCGATAAATCAGCAGCTGTTCCTCCTGCCTTCGTTTGTAATTTCACCTTGTTCTGGGTCCAGATCTTCCCTTCACAACTACTAACCCAATCACATGTCTGTGCCTGCACGGATACCTCAAACAGTGCAAACCCCATACAACCTAACCAAATTTTTCTCCATTGCATTTTCATAGCATCTTTTTCTATTTCTCAAAAGTATTTCCATTCGTTTGCTGGCGAAGGAATGTCTCACGATCATACTTCCGCTGATGCGTTTTCCAGTATTCCTCCAGATTATCTGCTTCCTCTTTTGTCAGATGAATCACTGCTCCGTGCTTGGGCGAAGTGTAATTGGTAGTTTTCATGACACCCTCATTGAAATGGCCCAGATTCTTGAAATGTACAAAATCGGAAGTTTCCGCAAAGCCGAAATTATGGGGATGAATGCTGAAAATGTCATACATCAATACCCACTTGTTCTCTCCAATCCTTTTCCATACGTTGGGGGCTTCGCATGCCTTGGGTTCAAAGTCATACCAACGGGCATCATATACATAACCACCGTTCATCCGGTCAGATACCGCCTGCTTGATGCCACCGATACCATCATGTGCTACATAAAACAAATGATATTTATCTCCTATCTTGGTTATGTCTCCATCAATAGCAGACACCCCGTCCATCGGATACTCAAACAAAATCTGAGGCGTGCTTTCTATCTTATTAAAATCATCGTTTACATACACATAGTACAATTTGTTGGCTTCACTCTTGAAACGCATGGTGTAATAAATCATCAGTTTACCTTTCTTGTCATCGTAAGCCACTTCGGGCGCCCATGCACAACCTATTTCGCACAATCCGGCTGAAAGCTTGTCGAAACGGATGTTTGCCCGATTCCAGTGAATCAAATCCCAGGATTTCATCAATACAAGTCCCCGGTTATTTCCCCAACCGTATTCCGGTCCGCGTTCCCACTCTGTCTTGCGATAGCCGTCACGCAAACCAAACACATGCAAGTCGGTCATGGCCAGGTAAAAGGCTCCATCCGGTCCACGGAAAATATGAGGGTCACGGATACCTCGCTGATAGGCTATCGTATCACCTGCCAGCACAGGCTCTCCTTCATTCATCGCTGTAAAAGTATAACCGTCACGACTCACGGCCATATACAAACCGTGTGTCTCATCCCGATGGAAAACCATCAAATAGGCTCCCATATCTTTCTCTTCCGGAATGGCATTGCGGTAACGGAAATTGCGGAAACCTGTTTTCCCTTTTCCGGCAGCCAATAAGGCCGGACGAAGAGCGTAAAATCCTTTATACACATTGTGATTCAGACGAGCGACATCCACATTTTGGGCTAGCACTTCCCAGGACTTTCCATCTGCACTGACCGACATTTTCAGGCGGTTGCCCTGATTCAGCAGTTTCACCCGGAAGTTTTTACCGACTTTATTGGTTACCGTCAAAGGCTTTTCTTCTCCCCGGTACACCGTAAAATTCTTTCCATCAGAAGTCACTCCCGCGTAGGCTTCTTCATTGTAGTACAACAACAGACCTCCGATGTTTCCATTTCCCAATCTTACTTCTACTTCCGTTTCATAGCATTTGTCCATAGCTGTAACCAACAACAGACGGCCGTCTGCCGGAGTGCGTCCCTTGGCCTTCACCTGCATTTCTCCCTCCGTAAATGTCAAAGTTTGGGGAGCATATTCCTTCCAGAACGTCCACTGAATGCCCAATTCCGGTTTACTGAAATTATCCGACAGTTCCATCTTCCATTCCGGTTGTCTGTTTTCGCTTAACCAGACAGTTTCCTGCTTGGTACGGCACCATCCGTCGCTGGTCCATTCTATCGGTTCAATTAAGGTAGAGCGTCCCAACGTATGGTATCCGTTGGCATAAGCATGATACACTACCCACCAGTTACCGTTCACGTCATCTATCAGGGTGCCATGACCTTTTGACCACCAGTTTTCACTGGCACTGTAAGTATGTACAATGGGATTATAAGGCGAATTTTCCCACGGACCAAACACCGATTTGGAACGTGCCACCACACACATGTGGCTGGTAGCCGAACCGGCAGTTCCTCCTTCAGCCGACATCATGTAATAATATCCGTCTTTATAAAGTAGTTTGGGAGATTCCAGGTACATATCCTTCCCTTCTGTAACCCAGTTGGCCGGATATTCCCATCCGTCGTACACCTTCCTGCTTTTTCCAGTAACTTTCAATCCGTCATCACTCAAAGGAGTAATCCAACCGTTGTTGGTAAACAGGTAACGCTTTCCGTCTTCACCTACCACATGACCGGGGTCAATGCCTTTTACCTCCAGTTTTACCGGCTTGCTCCACGGACCGCGAATATCATCGGCATAAATCACGTAATTTTCACCCGTCGATGTGGGATAGTAAATGTAATAACGATCTTGGTATTTCAGCAGGTCGGGGGCCCAAATCGAAGCTTCATATTCAGGTAAGGCTCTGCAAACCGGCTCCCAATGCATCAAATCAGTGGAATGCCAGATAAGGAATCCAGGTGCATAGCAAAAAGGAGAATGTGTCATGTAATAATCTTTTCCGTCACGCAGGATGGAAGGGTCCGGATAATCACCGGGGAAGATGGCCTTGGGAAACTGTGCCCATATCCCATTTCCCACAGAAATAAAAAGCACAATTAACAACAATAGTTTTTTCATGGTATTTATCAGATTTGTAATTCAAATGTACAAATATAAAATTTTCTCTTAAGGACTGAAAATAAAGATAATAAAAAAAGTGTAAAACACACAATAATAGATTTACAAAAAAACACAAGTGCGTTTGATGTAAAACACCTTTGTGTTTTATCTTAAATGTACTTGCATTTCAAGTTAAATGCACTTGTATTTTAGTTCAAACGTACTTGCGTTTTTTTTCGACCTCGATACTCAAAAGTTCACACGAGATTCTCTGCAAAAAAAATAACCGTCGCCCGACTTTCTGCTTCGGACGACGGTTATACTTTATAACAAACGACACAGATTAATAGCTATGCTCGTCTTCTTTGATTTCTTCCATGGTCAACGGCTTACGGTCGATGGCACGCCATGCATAAATAATGTAGGCCAGCACAAAGGGAACTAAAATAGATACATAAGCCATGGTTTTCAGGGTAAACTGACTGGAACAGCTGTTGGCAATGGTCAGTGAACTCTGTAAATCGGCTGTAGATGGATAATAAGCAGTATGATTATAACCTACGACCAACAGCAAGGCCAGTACCGTCAGTACCGTACCCACACCGGCAAACCAGATACCGCGGGTATAGGTCTTGCAGAAAATGCTTTTTCCCAGGCCATACAACACCCCGACTACTCCTAACAGGAACAACACCAACAGATAAGGCATGGCCATAAAATTGTGGAAATATTTGAAGGGTTCCATCACAATCTGCCCCGTTTCCGGATCAACGGCAAACCCGTCTTTCAGTAAGGTGCGAATCACAAATGCCAGGAAGAATACAAGGAAGGGCACCGCATCGGCTATCAGTTGACGACGGAAACGGGCATTCAGCGCTTCATGACGGATGTTGTTAATGAAATAGAGGTTTCCCAGCAAGCGGGCAAGGAAGAGTACTGCAAATCCTAAAATGAGGTTCCACGGGTCGGCAAACGCATCCAGTCCATGCCATCCGTTACCCCAATGGCTGATGACCGGCATCATTTCGTCGGTAAGGTTTCCTTTGCTCACCACAAAGTTGGAGCCGTTGAAGAAAGTAGCGACAGCCGCTCCCAACAATAACGGACCTACAATGCCATTCAGCACCAGAAAGAACTGATAGGTACGCTTGCCCAACCAGTTGCCAAGCTTCGACTGAAATTCGTAGGACACAGCCTGAAGCACAAAGCTGAAGAGAATAATCATCCACAACCAGTAAGCTCCTCCGAAGCTGGTGCTATAGAACAAAGGGAAAGAAGCAAAGAAGGCTCCTCCGAAAGTGACCAGAGTGGTAAAAGTAAATTCCCATTTACGTCCGGTGGAATTGACCAGCAACGTACGTTCTTCTTCGGTACGTCCCAAACAATAGAGCAAGGAGTTTCCTCCCTGTACGAACAGCAAAAAGACCAGCAAGGCTCCTAATAAGGAAACCAGGAACCACCAGTAATGCTGCAAGAATATATAAGTTGAATCCATATTTTTCGGTTTTAAAATGATGTATCGGTTAGTTTATTTTTCGTCCGGACCTTTACGGATGGCTTTTACCATGATACCGATTTCGGCAATAAGCAGCACGGTAAACATGATAAGGAAAATGAAGAAAGTGGTTTGCACGGAGCCTGTTTCCAGTTTTGACACCGCCGCATTGACGGGCAGCAAATCCTGAATTGTCCAGGGCTGACGTCCCATCTCGGCCACAATCCATCCTGCCTGGCTGGCAATGTAAGCCAATGGAATGCTCCACAAGGAAATCCAGTGCAGCCAGTTGAGTTCTGCCAGCCGCTTTTTCCATACGAGGAATAAAATAAGCAGGAAGAACAGTATGAAATACATACCTAACCCTACCATCACGCGGAAAGACCAGAAAAGCAGACCTACATGAGGTACAAGGTCTTCTTTGTTCTGAATGTATCCGTAGCCGAAATAAGGCATGTATTCTTTCAAGGCACTGCGTGCAATCTGCATGGAAGCCTCATCGCCTTCTTCTTTTGCCCGACGGAAATCGGCCAATGCCGTAATGGCTTTCTTACCGTTCACCATCTTTTCATCTGCCGAAAGAGCCGTTGAACCATCAGGTAATGTATAGCCTCCTTCCAGCAGGTTGTTGATACCCGGCACATATCCTGCCGTGCTATGCGTAGCAAGGAAAGAAAGCATTTCGGGTATCTTGATGGAACCTACCACCGTCAGAGGTTCATGCGTGCCTCCTTCATAAAGCGCTTCCATAGCAGCCAATTTCATAGGTTGTACCTGAGCCACCTGATATGCGGACTTATCGCCTGTACCGGCTGTTACCAGGGCAGCAAACAATCCGACTGCCGCTGCCACCTTCATGCTGGCAAGTGCAAATTCTTTTTCGCGTTTACGAATCAGGTACCAGGCACTGACTCCGATGACGAAAGCGGCTCCGAGCATCCAGCTACTTAATACGGTATGGAAAAATTTCACCACTGCCACTGGCGAGAAGGCCACTGCCATGAAATCAACCATTTCATTTCGCATGGTTTCCGGATTAAACTCCATTCCTACCGGATACTGCATCCAGGAATTAGCCACCAGAATCCACCAGGCCGAAATAGTGGCTCCTAAACCGGTAAGCCAGGTAGAAGCCAGATGAAAACCTTTACTCACCTTGTGCCATCCAAAGAACATGACAGCCACAAAAGTAGCTTCCATGAAGAAGGCTAAAATACCTTCTATGGCCAGTGGAGCACCAAATATGTCACCTACAAACCAGGAATAGTTACTCCAGTTCGTACCAAACTGAAACTCCAGAATCAAACCGGTTGCCACTCCAATAGCAAAGTTTATTCCAAACAGTTTCATCCAAAACTTTGCCGTACGCTTCCAGAATTCATTTCCTGTACGTACATACAATGTCTCCATTGTAGCCATAATCACAGCCAGCCCTAAAGTAAGCGGCACAAACAGCCAATGGTAAATGGCGGTCAAGGCAAATTGTGCCCTCGACCAGTCAATCATTGAAGTGTCGATTGTTTCAAGCATAAGAAATTACTTTATCAGTTACTAATATAAATAAGGTATAGTTATTCTGCCATCCGGTTTGTCAGCTCCAGGCCCACATAATCCTGCTTCTCGGTCTCCGTCTTTCCTTCCAGGAAGGAAGGGAAGAAAAACAGTTTCAGCACAAAAAACATGACAAAAAGCTTTATCAAGATAATCGCCCAAAGGACACGTCCCCAGGTCATCTCCCGAAAACCATCACGATAAAAATAAAAAACACGAATGAGATTCTTTTTAATCATAGTCTATTTTTATAATGATTACAAAGTAAGCACTTTATCGGGAAAAAACAAGGGTTTATCGAGATATTCTGTGGGTAAATCTATCTATTTTGCCTCTTTTTTTATTATGAAATACATTTGCAATGTAAAAATTAAACGAAATATGAAAAAAAGAGAACTCATTTTCTTCGCCGCACTCGCGACTTTCCTGTCGGGAAATGCACAGGAAAAACAAACCTGGTCGCTTGAAGATTGCATAAACTATGCGCTGGAGAAAAATATCCAGTTACAGCAGAACAAGATTTCCTTACAGGAAAGCGAAGTGGATGTAAAGACAGCAAAGGCTGCACTCTTTCCAAGCCTCTCGTTCAACACCGGACACAACATTGTGAATCGTCCTTATCAGGAAAACAGCGCCACAGTCAGTGGTACTGAAATCATCAGCAGTAACAATAAAACTACCTATAACGGCAGCTACAGTTTATCTGCACAATGGACATTATGGAACGGCGGACAGCGCCTGAACAACATCAAACAGCAAAAGAAGAATCAGGAAATAGCGGAACTGACCGTAGCCGAAACAGAAAATACGCTCAAGGAAGAGATTACCAAACTTTTCCTGCAGATTCTGTATGCAGATGAATCAGTAAACATTAATAAAGGTACGCTGGAAGTAAGTAAAGCTACCTATGAACGCGCTAAAGAACTTTTTAATCAGGGTAGTATTTCGAAAGCAGATTTGGCCCAACTGGAAGCACAGGTCGGTAATGACCAGTACCAGCTGGTAACCTCCGAAAGCTCACTGAGAAACTATAAACTTCAACTGAAGCAAATGCTGGAACTGGACGGAAACATGGAAATGGAGCTGGAACTTCCGGTACTTGACGATGAAAAAGTGATGCAGCTGCTCCCCAATCAAGACGAGGTTTACCAAACGGCACTGGCCAACCGTCCGGAAATACAAAGCAGCAAGCTGAGTATTGACAATTCCAAGTTGGCTATTTCTGCTGCTAAAAGCGGTTACTATCCAAGTATCAGTCTGTCGGCGTCTACTTCCAGTACAACCAATAATGCAAGTCAGAACAACTGGGCACAACAGATGAAATACGGATGGAACAACATCATCGGCCTTACGGTGAGTGTACCTATCTTTAATAACCGACAGACTAAAAGTGCAGTAGAAAAAGCTCAGTTCCAATACAACTCTTCGCTGCTGAACTTGCAGGACAAGCAAAAAGGGCTTTACACCGAGATTGAAACGCTCTGGCTGGATGCACTCAATGCGCAGCAACAATATGCAGCAGCCGAAGTGAAACTGAAAAGCAGTCAGACCAGTTTTGATATGGTCAGTGAACAGTTCAGACTGGGCATGAAAAATACGGTTGAACTGCTGACCGAGAAAAATAACCTGCTCAGTGCACAGCAACAACGGGTTCAAGCCAAATATATGGCCATCTTGAATCGTACATTACTCGATTTTTATGCAGGAAAAGACATTGAATTATAATAACCAAACAATATGAACAAGAAAAAAATAATTTTGACAGCCGGTGTCGTACTCGTGCTGGCTGTAGCAGGATTCTGGATTTTCGGAAAGAAGAATGCACAGGGCAAGGTAGACTTCGTGACTGAAAAAGTTACACGAGGAAATATCAGCAATTCCATTACAGCTACAGGAACTATTGAACCGGTCACTGAAGTAGAGGTCGGTACACAGGTTTCAGGTATCATTGACAAAATATATATTGACTATAACTCCGTAGTAAAGCAGGGTGAAGTGATAGCCGAGATGGATAAGGTAACGCTGCTCAGCGATTTACAATCAGCGCAAGCTACATACAACGGCGCCAAGGCCGAATACGACTACCAGAAGAAACTATACACGAGAAACAAAGCACTACACGAGAAACAGCTGATCAGTGAAACAGACTACGAACAAAGCGTGTACGATTATGAACGTGCTAAAAGTACATACGAACAGACGCAAGCAGCCTTAGCCAAAGCGGAACGGAATCTTTCATACGCCACTATCACTTCTCCGATTAATGGTATTGTAACGAGCAAGGATGTGGAAGAAGGACAGACCGTAGCCTCCGGTTTTGAGACTCCGACACTGTTCACCATTGCTGCCGACTTGACAAAGATGCAGGTAGTAGCCGATGTGGATGAAGCCGACATTGCCGGAATAAAAGACAGTGCCCGAGTTACCTTTACCGTAGATGCATATCCTGACGACGTGTTCGAAGGAAAAGTATATCAGATTCGTCTGGGAAGTGTAAACAGCAGCAGTTCAAGCAGTACCAGCACAAGCAGCGAAACAGTAGTCACTTACGAAGTGGTAATTACTGCCGACAACCCGGATTTGAAACTGAAACCCCGACTGACTGCCAACGTGACCATTTACACCGATACCCGTGACAACGTGATAACGGTACCCAACAAGGCATTGCGTTTTACACCGGAAAAACAATTGGTGGGCAACAAGACCATTACAGACTGCGAAGGTGCACACAAGGTATGGACAATGGACGCCAACGGATTTACCGCACATCCTGTAAAAATCGGTCTGAGCGACGGAAGCCATACTGAAATTCTGGAAGGACTGAGCGAAGGTACTCCTATCGTAACAGAAACCGTACTGAAAGGCTTCGAAAGCAATGCCAATGCAGATGCAACAGCTGACGGAGAAAGAAGCCCGTTCATGCCAGGCCCTCCGGGAGGTGACAAGAAAAAACAGAAATAAGGAGATACTCTTATGAAAAAGACTGTCATAGAATTGCAAAATATCAAACGGAATTTCCAGGTGGGAGACGAAACGGTCCATGCCTTGCGCGGAGTTTCATTCAGCATACAGGAAGGAGAATTCGTCACCATTATGGGAACATCCGGTTCAGGAAAATCTACTTTGCTGAACACCTTGGGATGCCTGGATACACCCACCAGCGGAGAGTATCTGCTCGACGGAGTATCCGTACGCACCATGAGCAAGCCACAAAGGGCAGTACTGCGTAACCGGAAAATCGGATTTGTATTCCAGAACTACAACCTGCTGCCGAAAACTACAGCCGTAGAAAATGTGGAACTTCCTCTGATGTACAACAGCTCAGTCAGTGCAGCCGAACGTCGTCGGCGTGCCATTGAGGCCTTAACAGCTGTAGGACTGGCTGACCGCTTGGAACATAAATCCAACCAGATGTCAGGAGGACAGATGCAGCGTGTGGCCATCGCCCGCGCACTGGTCAACAATCCGGCGGTAATTCTGGCAGACGAAGCTACCGGTAACCTGGATACACGTACCTCATTTGAAATTCTGGTTCTTTTCCAGAAACTGCACCAGGAAGGACGTACCATCATCTTCGTGACACACAATCCGGAACTGTCACAATACAGCAGCCGGAATATCCGCCTACGTGACGGACATGTCATTGAAGACGTGACCAACCCTCATATTCTGTCAGCTGCAGAAGCATTAGCTGCCCTGCCGAAAAACGACGACGATTGACGTGACTAATTAAGAAATGACTTATGAACGGAACAAACCTTTTTAAAATAGCTTTCAGAGCTTTGGCCAACAACAAGCTCCGTGCATTCCTGACCATGTTGGGAATCATCATCGGTGTGGCCTCTGTCATTGCCATGCTGGCCATCGGACAAGGCTCTAAACGAAGCATCCAGAAACAGATTTCTGAAATGGGCTCCAACATGATTATGATTCATCCGGGAGCTGAAATGAGAGGTGGAGTCCGGCAGGACCCTTCGAGCATGCAGACACTGAAACTGGAAAATTATGAAACACTGCGCGACGAGTGCATGTACTTGTCGGCCATCAGTCCGAATGTATCTGCCTCCGGACAGTTGATTTCGGGATCCAACAACTACCCTTCTTCTGTCAGCGGGGTCAGCATTGGCTACCTTACAATTCGCCAGCTCACCGTAGAACAAGGTGAGATGTTCACTGAAGAGGATATACGTACAGCTGCCAAAGTCTGTGTCATCGGTAAAACAATTGTAGACAACCTGTTCCCCGACGGTCAGGACCCGATTGGAAAGATTATCCGCTGCAACCAGGTACCTTTGCGGGTAGTAGGCGTGCTGAAGTCCAAAGGATACAACTCTATGGGTATGGACCAGGACGATGTGGTATTGTCTCCTTACACCACCGTAATGAAACGTTTGCTGGCCCAAACTTACCTAAGCGGTATTTTTGCCTCAGCCTTGACGGAAGACATGACGGAAGAAGCTGTAGATGAAATTACGAACATCTTACGACGTGAACACAAACTGAAAGAAGCAGACGATGATGATTTCACCATACGTACACAACAGGAACTTAGTTCCATGCTGAATACCACAACCGACTTGATGACTACCCTGCTGGCCTGCATTGCCGGAATTTCACTGGTAGTGGGTGGTATTGGTATCATGAACATCATGTATGTAAGTGTGACGGAACGTACACGTGAAATCGGACTTCGTATGTCTGTGGGTGCAAGAGGAATCGATATTCTGTCACAATTCCTGATAGAATCCATCCTGATAAGTATCACCGGAGGTCTGATTGGAGTAATCTTGGGTTGCGGTGCCAGCTTCATCATCAAGAGTGTGGCTCACTGGCCTGTCTTTATCCAGCCCTGGAGCGTATTGCTCTCATTTGCCGTCTGTACATTTACCGGCGTATTCTTCGGCTGGTATCCGGCTAAAAAAGCGGCCGACCTTGACCCGATTGAAGCATTACGCTATGAATAAATAACGGAACTACTTTGTTCTTCATAACTTTGGTTTCCTGTCCGGCTGCCATTCAGCAGTGAATGTTTCCCCAACATAAACCGCTTAAGGTAGCCGGACTTTTATTAAAAAAATCGTATCTTTGTCTTAAATCAATTCCACATGGTTCATATAACTCACAACAAACACCGTTTACTTGAATTGACAATCCACATTATATGCTGGGGATTGTTTTTCGGATTCCCACTGTTCTTCACTCAAGATGACAGCGGCAGTATCGACTGGAGAGAGTTTATCAACCATTCTGGTGTATCTCTTTCTTTTTTCATCATCTTCTATGTCAATTACCTGTTATTTATCCCTAAGGTTCTTTTCAAAGAGCATACCGGACAGTATATTCTATTAAATATTCTCCTCATCTTCGTTGTATCCATCGGACTGCGTTACTGGCACAACATCATTGCCTTTCCTCCCCCGGCTCCTCGCCGTCCTCATTTACCTCCCCAATACATATTTTATATAAGGGATATTACGAGCATGATTTTCACTGTAGGATTAAGTGTAGCCATCCGCATGAGCCTGCGCTGGAGTGCCACAGAACTGGAACGCCGTGAAGCAGTAAAAAGCCGGACTGAAGCAGAACTGAAGAACCTGCGAAACCAGCTGAATCCCCACTTCCTGCTCAACACGCTGAATAATATTTATGCCCTGACGGCTTTTGATACCGAAAAGGCACAACAGGCCATTCAAGAACTGAGCAAACTACTGCGTTACGTATTATATGACAATCAGGAAACATTTGTTCCACTGACTAAAGAAGTAGAGTTTATCCGAAACTACATTGAACTCATGCGAATACGGGTATCGTCCGCTGTCAAAATCAATACAAACTTTCAGATTCGACCAGACAGTCAAAGTCCGGTAGCTCCGCTGTTATTCATTTCGCTCATTGAAAATGCCTTCAAACATGGAATCTCTCCTACCGAACCCAGCTTTATAGATATTTCGCTGACGGAAAAGGAAGATGAAATCCATTGTGTGATACGCAACAGCAATTATCCCAAAAATTCAACGGACAAAAGTGGATCAGGCATCGGGCTGGAACAGGTACGAAAAAGACTAGAACTATTGTATGCCGGACATTATGAATGGCATCAGCAAATAAGTCCGGATCAAAAAGAATACAGTTCCATACTGACTATAAAAATTCCTGACACCAATAAAAAGATACTGCCATGATTATAAAATGTGCGATTATAGATGATGAACCTCTGGCACTCGGCCTGCTGGAAAGTTACGTAAAGAAAACACCATCGCTCGAATTGTGCGGTGCATATTCCAGTGCCATTCAGGCAATGGAATTATTGACAGACCATCCGGTAGACCTTATTTTTCTGGATATCCAGATGCCGGAACTGAACGGATTGGAGTTTTCCAAAATCGTTCCTGGAAGTACACGTATCATCTTTACAACTGCTTTCGGGCAATATGCACTGGATGGTTACAAGGTAAATGCCCTTGACTATCTACTTAAACCTATCAGCTATACAGATTTTATGACTGCTGTCAACAAAGCTGTC
Organism: Phocaeicola plebeius DSM 17135; assembly: GCF_000187895.1. Classification (GTDB taxonomy): domain Bacteria; phylum Bacteroidota; class Bacteroidia; order Bacteroidales; family Bacteroidaceae; genus Phocaeicola; species Phocaeicola plebeius. The sequence goes on from NZ_DS990133.1 coordinate 36,236, forward strand.
CAGTGGTTTGAACTCCGGCAGAAAGCAGAAACATCATCTGGTGAAATCCAGTCTTCCGAGGATTTGAAGTACATCTATGTAAAAAGCGATTATAAGCTGATTCAAATCGAGTTGGATAAAATTCTCTATATTGAAGGACTGAAGGATTATATCAAAATACATCTGGAAGATAATCCACGCCCCATTCTCTCACTGGTCAGCATGAAAATGATGGAGGACAAACTGCCAGCCAACCGGTTTATCCGAATTCATCGTTCTTTTATCGTGCAAAAACAAAAAATAAAAATTATAGAAAAAGGAAGAATCGTTTTCGGAAAAGACTACATTCCGATATCGGACAGCTACAAACAGGAGCTCCAAAATTATGTTAATAAACATACTATTTGAGTTTTTGTTGTATTTTCAACCTTTTTTTTTGAAACAATCGTTTTTTTTACAATTTTTCTTTGGATACAATCAATCTAAACCCTATATTTGTGTCGTACATAATAAAGACGGAAGTTGTGAAACTTCCTTTAGAATAGTTTAGTTAAGTCTAGTTTAGTTTTTGTGTTGTGATACTCCTGCTGAAAGTGTTCAGCGGGAGTATCTTTTTTATACAAAATCGAAACGGAGGAAAATATATTTATTAACAAATTCCGAGCAGAATGATGTTAAAAAACAACAAGAAAAAAGGCTGAAATACGATTACAAATTGCACAAAAATTCCTCAAGGAATATCTATCAATTTATGAGTCTGCAAACTTAGACGCCATTGAGGATGCGACTTAATATATTCTACAACCTCTGCCGTATTGCGGCAAGAGCAAGGCTGCAAAAAATAAAATGAGGCTTTTAATTCAAGATAAGGAGATACATCTTGACCAAGAAAGACTACTTTTACCTCATCTATACGATTGACACGTAACGGTGCACCTAATTTGGGAGAACAGGTAACCCAATCTATCGATTCAGGAAGCACACATGTGCCATTCGTTTCAATACAAATGTATTTTCCAGCTTTATGCAATGCAGCAATTAAATCCTCATCTACCCAAAGTCCAGGCTCACCTCCTGTCAAAATCACCGTCTTGCAGGGATATTGACAGACTTTCTCCACTATCTCCTCATCCGACATCATGACTCCTTCCTCATGATGCGTGTCACAAAACTCACATTTTAAATTACATCCCGAAAAACGGACAAAGACAGCAGGTGTACCCACATGAAAGCCTTCCCCCTGAAGGCTATAGAATATCTCGTTAATCTTTTTCATAAATCACCCGATTACCTTCAGACTCACACACTTCCACCTTCACACAATGGGGTACTCGCTCACAAATCCAACGGGCAATATTTTCGGCCGTTGGATTACAAGGAAGCACATCATTCAGGTTCTTATGGTCAAGCTGTCCCTTTACAACTTCTTTTATATGCGTAAAATCTACCACCATACCATCTTCATTTAATTGCTCAGCCTGACAATATACGGTGATAATCCAATTGTGACCATGCAGGTTTTCACACTTACTTTCATAAGAAAGTTTCAGCTTATGTGAAGCCGAAATTTCCATACGTTTAATGACTGTATACATAACATTTTGATTTTTAAATATTTAAAAAACTCTGCATTTAATGTCACCTCAATGCTACGACAAAGGTAAAAAGAATTATCAGATAGAAAAAATCCATGTACAAAGATTTGACTGCCACGAAATCTCACAAATTTTAATAAAATCCACAACAAATATTTTTGATTTTCCAACCAATACAGTATATTTGTATACACATTTTTGATATACGAATGACGGAAGAGGACAAAAAACTGTTACATACTTTCGAAGGCAAACTCAGACAATTGCTGTTTCTTTATGAAGAGTTGAAAAAAGAAAACCTCTCATTAAGAAATGAAATTGACAGAAAAAGTGCAGAAATAGCCCAATTGGAATGTAATAATAAAGAATTGGAAGCCAAGTATATCAACTTGAAAAACGCCCGCATACTCAGTATCAACGACAATGACCTCCGCGATACGAAACAAAGACTGGCGAAACTTGTGCGTGAAGTCGATAAATGCATCGCTTTGCTGAATGAATAACAATGCGGTAAAGTATATACTTTTATGGACGAAAAAAAGAGATTTAATCTACTAATTGACAACGAACGGTATCCTGTGTCCATACTCCCTGCGGAAGAGGAAGCTTACCGGGAAGCTGCCAAACAGATTAACTATAAACTGAATAAATATCGCAGTGCTTTTCCTGAATTCAACAGTATACAACACTGGAAGATGGTGGCACTTGATTTGGCGTATGAAAATATATCCATGAAAGGAAGAAATGACACCCGACCTTATATGGAAAAACTTAAAGAACTGGAAGAGGATATTGAAAGATGTATCCGACCTGACCGGGACGAAGGTTTATAGAAAGATATTATAACAGGAAATTCACGCATAAGCTTTATTCGAAGGGATTTTCCCAACGGATAAGTTTATGCGTTTTTTATTTATATACTTAAATTAATTATAATGTTGACGACAGTAATACTAACAATTGTGGCCTTCCTGGTGGGAGGGGCATTGTCGTATGGATTCTTTAAGTACGGCTTAAAGACAAAATATGACACAATTATCAAAGAAGCAGAAACTGAAGCTGAAGTAATCAAGAAGAACAAGCTTCTGGAAGTAAAGGAAAAATTCTTGAATAAAAAAGCGGATTTGGAAAAGGAGGTTGCCCAGCGTAATCAGAAAATCCAGCAAGCTGAGAATAAGTTAAAGCAACGCGAAATGGTACTCAACCAGAAGAACGAAGAGCTTCAGCGTAAACGCAATGAAACAGAAGCCATCAAAGAAAATCTGGATGCTCAGCTGGTAATCATTGAAAAGAAGAAAGAGGAATTAGATAATCTTCAGGCACAGGAAAGAGAGAAACTGGAAACAATCTCAGGCTTGTCGGCTGAAGAAGCGAAAGAACGCTTGGTAGAATCGCTGAAAGAAGAAGCGAAGACACAGGCGCAGTCTTACATCAATGACATCATGGACGATGCCAAGCTTACTGCAAACCGTGAAGCGAAACGTATCGTAATTCAGTCTATTCAGAGAGTGGCTACTGAAACTGCCATTGAAAACTCTGTCACTGTATTCCACATTGAATCGGATGAGATCAAAGGACGCATCATCGGACGTGAAGGACGTAATATCCGTGCACTGGAAGCCGCTACAGGTGTAGAAATTGTGGTGGATGACACACCGGAAGCAATCGTACTTTCAGCCTTTGACCCGGTACGCCGTGAAATTGCACGTCTGGCCTTGCACCAGTTGGTAACTGACGGACGTATTCACCCGGCACGTATCGAGGAAGTGGTAGCAAAAGTACGCAAGCAAGTGGAAGACGAAATCATCGAAACGGGTAAACGTACCACAATCGACCTGGGTATCCACGGATTGCATCCTGAACTGATCCGTATCATCGGTAAGATGAAATACCGTTCTTCATACGGACAGAATCTTTTGCAGCATGCACGTGAAACAGCCAACTTGTGTGCAGTAATGGCTTCGGAATTAGGTTTGAACCCGAAAAAAGCAAAACGTGCCGGACTGCTGCATGATATTGGTAAGGTGCCCGATGAAGAACCGGAATTGCCGCACGCACTGTTGGGTATGAAACTGGCTGAAAAGTACAAAGAAAAAGCAGATATCTGCAATGCCATCGGTGCACACCACGACGAAGTGGAAATGACCAGCCTTCTGGCTCCTATCGTACAAGTATGTGACGCTATCTCTGGTGCACGTCCGGGAGCACGCCGGGAAATTGTAGAGGCTTACATCAAACGTCTGAATGATCTCGAACAACTGGCCATGTCTTATCCGGGTGTAACCAAGACTTATGCTATTCAGGCAGGTCGTGAGTTGCGTGTCATTGTAGGTGCCGACAAGATTGACGACAAACAGACAGAAAGCTTGTCAACTGAAATCGCCAAGAAGATTCAGGACGAAATGACTTATCCGGGACAAGTTAAGATTACGGTTATCCGTGAAACCCGCGCAGTCAGCTTCGCAAAATAAACAATAAAAAAATCCGGAAGTTCATTCCGGATTTTTTTATGTTCTATACTTTCAAATAAGGTGCCAACACTTTCTCCGCACAAGCATACCCTTCTTCATATAATTCAGTCAGCTTCTTGATATCCTTCTCGATACGATTCACCACCACTTTCTTTTCCGGCCGAATCGCGATGATACGTCCTTCATCCTCTAACTTTTCGACCATCTCCAACTGCTCATTGTATACCGCACAGCGTCGGCTAAGCACTAACCTCAACCGTGGATAACGGCGATAAATGAACCGGGGAACCCGAATATCTTTTTCAGTCTTACGATAGCCTCTGTTACGAGTGAGGACTACTACATTCTTTTCATAGCCCTGACTCATGGCCCGCAAGACAGGTATAGAATCGACAATACCTCCATCGAGCATAGGACGCCCGTCCACGTATGTAATCGGACAAACATACGGAAGACTGCTGGAAGCTTTGGCAATATCCACCAGTCTCCAGCCATCCCGGTTTTCTTTCTCTTCCAGATAACAAGCCCTTCCCGTCACGCAATTGGTCGTTACCATCTCAAAACGGGCAGGATTATTAAAATAGGCTTGAAAATCGTAGGGAAGAATCTTGGTGGGAAACAAGTCATAAAGCAAATGCTGATCCAGAATACTATGCTGATACCAGAGGTATTTCAACCCAATATAATGATATTCTGCCAGCATATCAATGTTACTAAACTTTGCCCGCCCCCGCTGATGAGACATATACGACAATCCGTTACAAGCTCCTGCTGACACACCTATCACATAAGGGAACTGCATGTGGTGATCCATCATGAAATCCAAGACTCCACAAGTAAACACCCCTCGCATACCTCCTCCTTCGAGAACCAACCCTGTTTTTTGTAAATCCAGATTCATACGACCTCAGTTTTTAAAGTAATCTTGGCAATTGCAAATATATGTTTTTCCATTACACCGCAGCCATTTTTTCTATTTTATTTACTACATTTGCAACATTATTTTCACAAACATTACATCAAAAAGAAATAACTATGTTTGATTCTCTTACTTATCAAAAACGTCGGAATGCGCTGCGGGAAAAGATGAGCAACGGTATCATTCTTATTTTAGGAAATAATGAAGCACCAGCCAACTACCCCGACAACACATACAAGTTCAGACAAGACAGTTCTTTTGTCTATTTCTTCGGACATTCACACCCGGGTTATGCCGGCATCATCGACATAGACAATGGCAAAGATTATTTCTTTGGAAATGATGTCGACATGGACGACATCATCTGGATGGGGCCACAACCCAGTGTAAAAGAACTGGCGGCACAGGTGGGAGTTGAGAAAAGCTATCCTTTCGATATGTTGAAAGAAATAGTGGGAAAAGCCATCGCTCAGCGAAGAAAAATCCACTTCCTCCCTCCCTATCGCTACGATAATATGATGCTGCTGGAAGATTTGACAGGTATCCGGGCATCCATGACTAAACAGCACGCTTCTCTTGAACTGATTAAGGCGGTCGTATCGCTGCGTTCAGTAAAAGAAGAATGTGAAATCGCAGAAATCGACAAGGCCTGCAACGTAGGATATGAAATGCATACGGCAGCCATGCGTCTGTGCAAACCGGGAGTATCCGAACAATACATAGCCGGAGTGCTTGACGGTATCGCTTCATCTTACGGACGAATGGTTTCATTTGCCACTATTCTTACGCAAAACGGACAGACCCTGCACAATCACGACCACAGTCACATCTTGCAAGAAGGCAGACTAATGCTGACAGATGCAGGAGCCGAACTGATGAATTATTACTGTTCAGACCATACCCGTACAATCCCTGTAGGAGGAAAATTTACCAGTCGCCAGCGTGACATCTACGGCATCGTACTTGCCTGCCATGACAAAGCACTGGAACTGGCACGACCAGGAGTGACATACAAGTCGGTACACCTGGAAGTATGTAAGGTACTTACAGAAGGGCTGAAAGGACTGGGCTTGATGAAAGGAAATACCGATGAAGCTGTAGCTGCAGGCGCTCATGCCTTATTCTTGCCGCACGGATTGGGACATATGATGGGACTGGACGTACACGACATGGAAGACTTAGGCCAGTGTTACGTAGGCTATGACGAAGAAGTGCAACCATCCACTCAGTTCGGACTGGCTTCGCTCCGTATGGGAAGAAAGCTCCAGAAGGGTTTTGTCATTACCGATGAACCGGGATGCTACTTTATCCCTGCCTTGATTGATAAATGGAAGGCAGAAAAACTACACACCAATTTCTTGAATTTCGACGAAATCGAAAAATACAAGGACTTCGGAGGTATCCGCCTGGAAGATGACATTCTGATTACCGAAAACGGATCCAGATTCCTGGGCGAAAAACGTATCCCCATCACGTTTGAGGAGGTAGAAGCCATCATGAATGAATAACCACGTATTTATTAACCCTATAACCATAAAGATCAAAACAATGAACAAACTAATTTTAGTAGCTGTTGCAGGACTTTGCTTTGGTAACATCTATGCAAAAAATCCGAAGAAAGACAAAGCTGAAGAAGGATTCGTATTTACAACCGTAAAAGAAAACCCTATTACTTCCATAAAAAACCAGAATCGCTCAAGCACATGCTGGTCATTCTCCAGCCTTGGGTTCCTGGAATCAGAATTGCTGCGTGAAGGAAAAGGAGAATTCGACCTTTCTGAAATGTTTGTAGTGCACAAAACCATGGAAGACCGTGCGGTAAACTATGTACGCTATCACGGAGATGCTTCGTTCTCACCGGGCGGAAGCTTTGAAGACATCGTTTTCTGCTACAAGAACTATGGTATGGTTCCGCAGGACGTAATGCCGGGTATCGAATACGGTGACTCACTGCCTAACCACAATGAGCTGGATGCGGTAGCTGGAGCATACGTACAGGCTATCGGAAAAGGAAATCAGAGCAAACTGAGTCCGGTATGGAAAAAAGGCGTCACAGCCATTTACGATACTTACCTGGGAGAATGTCCGAAAGAATTTACCTACAAAGGAAAGACTTACACTCCGAGAACATTTGCAGATGAAGTGCTTGGACTGAATATGAACGACTATGTATCACTGACTTCTTACACGCATCATCCTTTCTACCAGACCTTCAGCATCGAGGTACAGGACAACTGGCGCAACGCATTGTCTTACAACTTGCCTATCGATGAGTTGATGGAAGTGATGGACAATGCCATCAACAACGGATATACTTTCGCATGGGGAGCTGACGTCAGCGAAGAAGGATTTACCCGCGACGGTATTGCCGTATGTCCGAATGCAGAAAAAGGAGCCGAACTGACTGGTTCAGATATGGCACACTGGCTGGGCTTGAGCAAAGCAGACAAGCGCAAGGAACTGACCAGCAAACCGCTTCCTGAAATTGAAGTGACTCAGGAAATGCGTCAGGTAGCATTCGACAACTGGGAAACTACCGATGACCACGGAATGCTTATCTACGGTATCGCTAAAGACCAGAACGGCAAAGAATACTACATGGTGAAAAACTCATGGGGATTAAGCGGCAAGTACAAAGGTATCTGGTATGCATCTAAAGCTTTTGCCAAATACAAAACCATGAACATCCTGGTTAACAAGAAAGCAATCCCTGCACACATCGCAAAAAAATTAGGATTCTAAGGTCCTATTATATAGACTAATTATAAATAAAAAGCGGCTCGTTCCATAAATTTAAGATGGAATGAGCCGCTTTTTTCTTTCTTTTTACTAATTTTACGGATTGAAGTGGATAAGAAGATTTTATCCAATTACAAGTTTTGCCGATTTGGTTACTGCAACAAAGTCGTACAGGCTTACAACCGACAGACTGGCAAAACTCCACCCGAAAAGAAAAAAAGAAAAAACATATATAAATGAACTACAAATGGAACTATCAACCTCCAACACTTCAAGAAAGAGAAGCTGCCAGAGCCCTCTCCAGAGAGATTGGCATCAGTCCTATTTTATGTAAGCTACTGCAGGAAAGAGGTATCCATTCTGCCGCAGAGGCCAAACGGTTTTTCCGCCCTCAGCTTAATGACCTCCATGACCCGTTCCTAATGAACGACATGGACGTGGCAGTGGAACGCCTAAACCTGGCCATGGGACGAAAAGAGCGTATTCTGGTGTATGGAGATTATGATGTGGACGGCACTACGGCTGTCGCCCTTGTTTTCAAATTTCTTCAACAGTTCTACTCGAACATCGATTATTATATCCCCGACCGATATAATGAAGGGTATGGTGTGTCAAAAAAGGGAGTCGACTATGCTTACTCCACCGGAGTAAAACTGGTCATCGTATTGGACTGTGGTATCAAAGCAGTAGAAGAAATCAGCTATGCCAAGGAAAAAGGCATCGATTTCATTATCTGCGACCATCATGTACCCGATGAGGTACTTCCTCCTGCCGCCGCCATTCTGAATGCCAAGCGTCCGGATTCTACGTACCCATACGAACACCTGTCTGGCTGTGGAGTAGGATTCAAGTTTATGCAAGCTTTTGCCCAAAACAACGGCATCGAGTTTCATCAGCTTACCCCCCTGCTCGATTTGGTAGCAGTCAGCATCGCATCCGACATTGTACCTATTATGGGAGAAAACCGTATTTTGGCCTATCACGGACTGCGTCAGCTCAATGCCAACCCCAGCATCGGCCTGAAAGCCATTATTGATGTATGCGGACTGGCAGAGAAAGAAATTACGATGAGTGACATCGTATTCAAGATAGGTCCCCGCATCAATGCTTCGGGAAGAATACAAAATGGAAAGGAAGCGGTCGACTTGCTGATTGAAAAGGATTTTGCGTCTGCATTGAAAAAGAGCAACCGCATCAACAGCTACAACGAAACGCGTAAGGACCTCGACAAGAACATGACAGAAGAGGCTAATAAAATCGTGGACAACCTGTCCGACTTGTCTGAAAGAAGATCTATCGTGATTTTCAATGAGGACTGGCACAAGGGAGTCATCGGAATTGTCGCTTCGCGTCTGACGGAAATCTACTACCGTCCTGCCGTGGTCTTGACACGTACCGAGAACCTGGCTACGGGATCAGCACGTTCTGTTTCCGGCTTCGATGTATACAAAGCCATAGAACATTGCCGTGACCTGCTGGAGAATTTTGGCGGGCATACCTATGCGGCCGGTTTATCCATGAAGGTGGAAAATGTGCCGGAATTTACCAGACGGTTTGAAGAATACGTGACCAACCACATTCTTCCAGAGCAGACTAACGCTACCATCCAGATTGATGCACAGCTGGACTTCAGAGACATCACTCCGAAGTTTTTCTTCGACCTGAAGAAGTTCAACCCATTTGGTCCGGAGAACCACAAGCCTGTTTTCGCAACCTTGAATGTGTACGATTATGGTACCAGCAAGGTGGTAGGAAGAGATCAGGAACACATCAAACTGGAACTGGTGGACAACAAGTCGAACAACGTCATGAACGGTATCGCTTTCGGACAAAGTTCACAGGTGCGTTACATCAAGACCAAACAGTCGTTCAACATCTGTTATACCATTGAGGAAAATACCCACAAGCGGGGAGAAATCCAACTACAGATAGAAGACATCAAGCCCAGTCGAAGTTAGCGACTCATGACTGACTACCGAAAAATCCTGAAACAATACTGGGGATATGACAATTTCCGAGGTATACAGGAAGACATTATCCGCAGCATAGGCGAAGGCCGGGACACATTGGGACTCATGCCCACAGGTGGTGGTAAATCCATCACCTTTCAAGTGCCCGCCCTCGCCCAAGAAGGGTTATGCCTGGTCATTACCCCTCTGATTGCCCTAATGAAAGACCAGGTGAGAAACTTGCGTGAACGGGGCATCAAAGCAACCGCCATCTACTCCGGCATGACGCGCGAAGAGATTGTCATCGCATTGGAGAACTGCATCTTCGGCAACTACAAGTTTCTTTATGTATCTCCGGAAAGACTGGATACTGAAATCTTTCAAATCAAACTCCGCAGCATGCATGTCAGCCTCATCACCGTGGATGAGTCACACTGCATTTCACAATGGGGATACGACTTCCGCCCTGCTTACCTGAAAATAGCGGATATACGTCAGCTGCTCCCAGGAGTTCCCGTCATCGCACTGACAGCCACTGCCACTCCGGAAGTGGTCAGCGACATCCAGCAACGCCTTCAGTTCCGCCAGGAAAATGTGTTCCGCATGAGCTTTGAACGGAAGAACCTGGCCTACGTGGTACGTCATACAGAAGACAAGGAAAGTGAACTGCTTCACATCCTGCAACGCGTCAACGGGTCGGGAATTGTCTATACCCGCAACCGGAAAAAGACGAAAGAGATTTCCCAGTTCCTGAACCGCAACCACATCACAGCCACTTTTTATCATGCCGGACTTAATGATGAGACCAAAGATTCCCGACAAAAAGCCTGGCTGAAAGGAGAATTCCGTGTAATGGTAGCCACCAACGCCTTTGGTATGGGAATTGACAAACCAGACGTGCGCGTGGTTATCCACGCCGACGTACCCGACTCGCCCGAAGCCTACTTTCAGGAAGCCGGACGAGCAGGAAGAGACGGCATGAAAGCCTATGCCGTACTTCTGTTCTGTGCCCGCGATAAAATCACACTCAAACAGCGGGTAAGTGACACATTTCCCGAGAAAAATTATATCCGAAAGATTTACGAAGACATCAACTTCTATTACCAAATGGCCATGGGAGACGGAAGAGGCTGCACCTTCGCGTTCAACATCGATGAGTTCTGCCGTAATTTCAAGCATTTTCCCGTACAGACCGACAGTGCCTTGAAAATCCTGACTCGCGCAGGCTATCTGGAATATACTGATGAGCAGGACAATGCCTCGCGTATCATGTTTACCATCACCAAGGAAGAACTATACCGCATCCGCGAACAAAGCGAAGACACAGAAAAACTGATTCGTATCCTACTGAGAAGCTACACCGGACTTTTCACGGACTATGCTTATATCAGTGAAGACAATCTGTCGACCCGTTCGGGACTGAGCAAACAGCAAATCTATGAAACCCTGCTCTCGCTAAGCCGGCAGCATATCCTGCATTATATTCCCGCCAAAAAGACACCTTATATTATCTATACGCGCGAAAGACAAGAAACGGAACGCGTTTATTTAAGTAAGGAAGTCTACGAAGACAGAAAAGAAAGCTATGTACAGCGTATCAACGCCATGATAGAATATGCAGAAAGTGAAAACCGCTGCCGAAGCCGGATGCTGTTACGCTATTTCGGCGAAAAGAACGAGCACAATTGCGGGCAATGTGACGTATGCCTACAGCAACATCAGTCGGGACTAAAGTCGGGAGAGTTTGAAGCCATCAGTCAGCAACTGCAAGCGTTACTGAAAGAAAATCCGCTTTCGTTGCAAGAGATAAAGGACAAAATGCAAGTGCCTGAAAATCACCTGATGAAAGTGGTATCCTACTTGGTTTCCGAAGAAATCATCCGACAAGAGAACGGATACCTAAAATTCTAATCCACTCATTATAAACCTCTTGTTACTTCTCAGTACTTCTTAGGCAATACTGAAGTACTTCCCCGAAAGTATTCGAGTACTTCCTTGAAAGTACTGGAGTACTCCTTCGGAAGTACTGAGAATTCCCCCTCCGCTTTCAAATGAAAGCACAGGTTTCTCCCCACAAAATAGTCAAATATTTTACTACTTCAAAAAAAGGAGCTATATTTGTAGCCGGATAACTAAAAAATCACCTCATAAAATGAAAGAAGGAAACGAGTTCCGGGAACTCATGATACAAATTTTCCGCACTCGCATGGCCTTTCGACGTGCCATGCAACGCACCCTAAAAGATAATAATGCCGGCATCACCTTCGAAATGCTTCAAGTTTTAAGCAGTCTCTGGCATGAACAGGGCATTACCCAACAGGCACTGGCTGAGCGTACTGCCAAGGACAAGGCCTGCCTGACCAATCTGATGAACAACCTGGAAAAGAAGGGATATGTCTACCGGAAAGAGGATACGAATGACCGACGCAACAAGCTGGTGTACCTCACTCCTGAAGGGGAAGCACTTAAAGTCCAGATTCGCCCGATTCTTAATCTGGTATACGCCAATGCAGAAGAAATATTGTCTACCGAACGAACGGCAAAGATATTATCTGAATTAAAAACGGTACAAAATGTCCTTGAAGGTTTCTAACATCATCCGAAAACTGATTTTTACAGGTAGTCTGTTGGGGGCTGTCTCTGCACACGCACAGCAGGACTCTTTATTCTTGTCGGTCGAGCAACTGTTCGAATCGGGCATCAAAAGCAGCCTGCAATTGCAGAGTGACAGCCTGAAAGAAAGAATGGCTTATGAAAGGAAATTGTATGCCAAAACCGGCCTGCTCCCTGATTTGGAAATAGGGCTGAAAGGAGGCATCATCGGTCAGCCCGTGGTCTTTCAGAACGGGCTTTCCAATCCCACCTACCCTGATACCCCGGACTGGTCGCAGAATTATACGGTCGACTTTAACCAGCCGCTTTATCAGGGAGGAAAAATCCGCCGTTCCATCCAAAAGGCAGACATTGAAACCGAAATAGCCAGACTGCAGCGGATGACGAATCAGGCCGACATCAAATTGGGATTACTCAACCAGTACCTGACGCTTTTCACCTTATTCAAACAGCATCTTGTACTTACCCGTAACATCGAAGAATCAGAACGTCGCCTGCAAGATATACGTCAAATGAAGAAAGAGGGACTTATCACCAACAATGACGTATTGCGCAGCGAAATGCAACTGACCAATGACCGGCTGTCTCTGCAGGAAACGGAAAACAGCATTCACATCGTGTCGCAACAACTGAACCTGTTGTTAGGAAACGAACGTAACCCGATTATTACGCCCGACACGACACTGCTTCAGCAAGCTACTCCGCTGGACAGTTACGACGACTACCTCCTGTCAGCCTACGAGCAGGCACCAGACATGCAACTGCTACGCAAGGAAACCGAACTGGCCCAGAACCAGATAGAGATAGACCGTGCCTCACGCAGGCCGAACATCAACCTGTATGCGTCGAACACCCTGGCCCGCCCCATCACGCGTACCATGACCGACTTGTACAACAATAACTGGAATATCGGACTTTCCGTGTCGTATCCGCTCTCTTCCTTATTCAAGAACGGACACAAAATCAAGGAAAGCCAGCTTCAGGTTGCCGTACAGAAAAAAGAAGAAGAGCTGAAAAAACAACAGTTGCAGATGGATATTTACAACGCCATCCTGCGCCACAAGGAAGCCTTGCAGGAAGAAGAAGCCTGGGAATTGTCGGTCCGCCAGGCACAGGAAAACTACCGCATCATGCAAAACCGTTACATGAACCAGCTGGCCATACTCACCGACCTGCTGGATGCCAACTCCGTGTTGCTCAATGCCGAGCTACAGTTGACCTCTTCGCGCACCAGAATCATTTACACCTACTACCAGCTGCAAAAAGCTTGCGGAAGATTATAACTTCACTAAACTATAAAGAATATGACGCTACAAGATACACACAAGAAACTCCGGAAAAGAAGACTGCAGAACATCCTGCTCAACTTTCTATGTATTCTGATTGCCGGCTCCGGACTGATATGGGTGGCCAATTACTTTTGGAAATACATTCATTATGAAATTACGAACGATGCCTTTATTGACCAGTACGTAAGTCCGCTGAACATCCGTGCCTCCGGCTACATCAAGGAAGTGCGCTTCAAAGAACATCAGTATGTACATCAGGGAGATACACTGCTGATACTGGACAACCGTGAGTATCAGATAAAGGTGAAAGAGGCGGAAGCTGCCCTGCTGGATGTAAAAGGCTCTAAAGAGGTACTTCATTCCGGCATAGAGACTTCACAAACCAACATCGCCGTGCAAGACGCCAACATTGCCGAAGCGAAAGCCAAACTATGGCAGCTGGAGCAGGACTACCGCCGTTTTGCTAGACTACTCAAAGAGGAATCTGTGCCCGAACAGCAGTATGAGCAGGCCAAAGCGTCTTACGAAGCAGCCCAGGCCCGCTATCAGGCATTGTTAGAACAGCGAAAAGCGGCTCAGTCGCAGTTCACGGAAACGACCCGACGAACCACCAGCGCAGAAGCAGCCATCTTGAGCAAGGAAGCCAGCCTGGATTTGGCCCGTCTTAATTTGTCATATACCGTACTGACGGCTCCGTATGACGGTTATATGGGACGCCGAACCCTGGAACCCGGTCAATATGTACAGGCAGGACAAACCATCTCGTATCTGGTTCGGAATACGGATAAATGGGTGACAGCCAATTACAAGGAAACACAGATTATCCATATTTACATCGGACAAGAAGTACGCATTAAGGTAGATGCCCTCCCTGGAAAAGTCTTTCACGGTACTGTAACGGCCATTTCGGAAGCTACCGGCTCCAAATATTCGCTGGTTCCTACCGACAATTCTGCCGGAAACTTTGTCAAAGTACAGCAACGTATCCCCGTAAGAATTGACCTGAAAGACATAACTCCGGAAGAAATGAACAATCTGAGAGCCGGAATGATGGTAGAAACTGAAGCTTTACGCAAATGATGACCATGAAACAACTCGACGTACCCGTACGTCAATGGGTTCCCGACTGGTTGGGGATGATATGTATCTTCTTTATCATCCTTCCCGTAACCATGCTGAATGGCTCCTACACCGGCAGTATGCTCGAAGTATCCAGTACCCTGGGGACCAATACAGAAGACATCACCATGGGATACTATGCTGCTTCGGCCGGAATGGCCATAGCCTACCCCATCGTACCCAAGGTACTTGATGCCCTTTCGTCCAAGTTTCTGTTACTGACTGACCTGAGCATACAGTTCCTGCTCAGCTGGGTATGTGCCCGTTCGCAAAATATTGACCTGGTCATCATCTGCAGTTTCTTTATCGGCTTCCTGAAAGGATTTCTCATGCTATGGTTCATCCGAAGAGCAACCAAGATTTTCAGTCCGAAAAATGTACGAAGCGAGTTTTACTCCTATTTCTACCCGTTAGTATTTGCCGGAGGACAAGTATCCATGATTGTCACCGCCGAACTGGCCTATCACTATAACTGGCAATACATGTATTACTTCATGATGATGATGCTCATGGCATCCATTCTGATTGTCATCGTCTGTTTCCGTCACAACCGGCCGCTTAAGCCCATCCGGCTTTCAGAGTTGCACATTCGGGAAATGCTTGTCATCGCCACTGGATTACTGATGCTGATGTACGTCATTAACTATGGGAAAGTACTCGACTGGATGTCTTCTTTTAAGATCCGGCTCTATCTGGTTATTGCTCCCATCTTAATCGCTTTCTTCATCTGGAAACAATATCACTCCAAGCAGCCGTATGTAAACCTGGCCCCATTGTACCAGCCTAAAGCCATCGTAGGTTACCTCTACATGATGCTGGTCATGTTTTTCAGTACCTCTACCACCCTGCTGACCAATTATATGACCAGCATTCTGAAGGTAGACAGTACACACACGTACCAGCTTTACATCTATCTGTTGCCGGGATATGCATTGGGAGCATTCATCTGCTTCTGGTGGTTCCGCTGGCAACGTTGGCGTTTCCGCTTTCTGATAGCCGGCGGCATGAGTTGTTTTGCAGCCTTTTTCGGAATATTGTATTTCACGGTTTCTCCTGAAAGTACGTACGAGATGCTTTTTCTTCCTGTATTCTTAAGAGGGTTAGGCATGCTGATACTCATCATAGCCTTTGCCCTGTTCGCCGTAGAGGAGCTGAATCCCAAATTCCTGCTGGCCAATGCCTTTTTCCTGATTTGCTTCCGTTCGGTACTGGCCCCCATTCTGGCGACCTCTTTTTACAGCAATACCCTCTACCGGCTGGAACAAAAATACATGTACTCCCTGTCCGAGACAATCAGTCAGACCGACCCGCTGGCTGCCAGCCAGTTCAATCAGTCCCTCACACTGCATCTGGCGCAAGGGCACGAATATACAGAAGCTACACAAATGGCTACCCAGACACTCTATGCCACTCTACAGCAGCAAAGCCTTCTGCTTTCGCTCAAGCATATATTAGGCTATCTGTTTGTCATCTCACTGGTCATAGCCATTGTTTCACGTTTCATACCGTTCCATAAGACAATTCGCGTAAAATACACCAAAGCTGGAGACGATATGGTATAAAAATAAGGAGACTGTCCGATTCAGCATCACGACAGTCTCCTTATTTATAAACATTTCTCAGAATTCAATAATCAATGATTTACGAGGAGATATTACCAGATTCTTTGTCAAGTCAATCTTTTTCCCACTCGAAACATCTCTACCTTCTTTAGAATCCTTAGTCAAGACAGTATAGCACTCACTATCCAGAATTTGTTCTGAGCCAGTGCTATTCAGCACAATCATTTCAGTTTTTCCTTCGTGTACATGAGAATACATATATATCCCTCTGTGAGGAATATGATACTTCACTGTTTTGTTTTCTGCCATTTATGTTTAGTTTAATTTTGCGGGCGCAAATATATGTATTTAAAACATATTTCTAAAACATAACAATGAAGTTTTTCGTTTATTTATGCAATTTTCATGACATAAATCAATTCTCAATATACTTCTACCTTGGCAGCCAGCGACTTACACTTGTCACGCAGTGCATCCAAATCACCGTCATTCTTGTCATAGCAAACTACCACTCCCATACGACGGTTCAAGCGGGTAGTAGGTTTTCCGAAAATACGAAGATAGGTATTAGGCTGAGAGCAAACAAGTTCCTCTCCTCTATACTGCGGTGCCTTTTGGCCGGAAACAGGAGAAAGAATGACGGCACTGGCTCCGATATGTTCCTGTGTAATACCTGGAATCGGGAGTCCCAACACTGCATATAAATGCAGTTCAAACTCGTTCAGGTTTTGTGTATTGGCCAGTGTAACCATTCCTGTATCGTGTGGACGAGGAGACAATTCAGAGAAATAAACTCCGTTTTCGTGGCTCAGGAAGAATTCCACTCCCCACAAGCCATAGCCTGTCAAAGCACGAGTCACCTTCTCCGCCATCTGCTGAGCTTCAGCCAAATGCTCCGGTGCGATATGAGCCGGCTGGAAACTTTCACGGTAGTCCCCACCTTTCTGTACGTGTCCGATAGGAGGACAGAACAAGGTAGGACCATCCTTCTGTGTCACGGTCAGCAGGGTAATTTCACTGTCAAAGTGAATGAACTCTTCTACAATGAGTTCCTTAATATCCCCACGGCTTCCGCTGCATCCGTATTCCCAAGAATACTTCAAGTCTTCCTCACTCTTGGCTACAGACTGTCCCTTACCTGAAGAAGACATCAACGGCTTAATGACACAAGGATAGCCAATCTTTCCGGCAGCTTCCTTCAGTTCTTCATAAGAAGAAGCGTAAAAATACTTTGCCGTCTTCAGTCCCAGTTCCTTCGCTGCCAAATCACGGATAGCCTTACGGTTCATCGTAAAATTCACCGCACGGGCACTTGGTACAACCTGTATACCTTCTTTTTCCAAGTGATAAAGCCGTTCAGTACGAATTGCTTCTATTTCAGGAACAATTATATCCGGACGATACTTTTCTACCACACGGTCCAAAGCTTCTCCATCCAACATACTGAATACCTCGCATGCATCTGCCACCTGCATAGCCGGTGCACCTGCATAAGAGTCACACGCAATTACATACTGTCCCAAACGCTGGGCAGCAATGGTAAATTCCTTTCCGAGTTCCCCGGAACCCAACAAAAGTATTTTTTTAGTCATATTATTATAAGGTTTATGCTTCTTTCTGCAAAGATAATATTTTTCCTCGGACCTTATACTACAGCCGGCAGATTTATCAAGCCTCGACTTCTGTTTCAGCCAGCTTCTTCAATGACAGCACTTCTGTTCCGTCTGCCCCCAAAAGGCTTACGGTTCCGTCTGCCTTGATTTCAAAACTACGTACTTCATCCAAAGCTTTCAAGATAGAAGACTCCACATCCATGTTCGGGCATGCCATCATGGTAGAAATCATCTGACTGAAACGAAGAGAAGCCGCCTGTCCTTCTTCCTGTGTAAAAGAACCGTTTATCGTATTGCAGCTGGCATTACCGTGTACTCTTTTTTCTGCTACATTGAAACCCAATTGCGGCTGTTTTTCCACTTCTCCTACAGGATTGCCTTTTACAGAAACAATTTCCCAGGCACCATTCAAGTCGTTTACAGAAACCTCTGCCACTTCACGCTTCTGCAACAATATTACCGGCTTACCTTCCGCATCATTCAATGCTACATCTTCACCTACTGTTTCATATCCAGCCACTTTATTCAATGCTTCCAGCACATTCTGCTCCAACGTCATATCCGGACACATCATCCGGGTAGCAGCCACCTGACCAAATTTCACTTTTCCGGCATTCAGGGTATCCAATTCAAAGCTTCCCATCAGGCGATTGCATCCAGCATTGCCATACAAACGATGTCCGTCCTTGTCAAAACCCAAGAATGGTGCATTTTCCGCACTCACCTTTTCTCCGTTCACTTCTACAATATTCCATTCCCCTGTAAAGTCTACCACTGCTACCGAATTCTTTCCGGTTCCACAACTCATCAGTGCGCAAGCCAAAGCTGCAGCTGCAAAATACTTCTTATTCATAACTTGTTTTTCCTTTTTAATCTTAATCATAAATTCACAAACAATCCATTTTTAAGAATTGTTCATTTACAAAAATACGTATATCCCCAGAATACTGCACCATATTTTGAATTATTTTCTATCTTTGCATACTGAACGGTAACGTTTACCGGGCATTTAAAGTTTCAAAGTAATAAATGAGTAAAGTATTGATTATCGGTGCAGGCGGTGTAGGTACCGTTGTTGCACACAAAGTGGCTCAGCATCCGGAAGTCTTTTCTGAAATCATGATTGCCAGCCGCACACAGTCAAAATGCGACGCAATTGTCAAAGCAATTGGTAACCCCAACATCAAGACCGCTAAGGTAGATGCCGACAATGTGGATGAACTTGTGTCTTTATTCAACAGTTTTAAACCCGAAATCGTTATTAACGTAGCACTTCCCTACCAGGATTTAACGATTATGGAAGCGTGTCTTCAGGCGGGAGTGAACTACCTGGATACAGCAAACTACGAGCCTAAAGACGAGGCACACTTTGAATACAGCTGGCAGTGGGCATACAAAAAACGCTTTGAAGATGCCGGACTGACTGCCATTCTGGGTTGCGGATTCGACCCGGGAGTAAGTGGAGTATATACCGCATACGCAGCAAAACATCATTTCGATGAAATCCACTACCTGGACATCGTAGACTGCAATGCCGGAAATCACCACAAGGCTTTCGCTACTAACTTCAATCCGGAAATCAACATCCGCGAAATCACACAGAACGGACGTTATTACGAAAACGGACAATGGGTTACTACCCAGCCGCTGGAATTCCACAAAGACCTGACTTATCCTAACATCGGTCCGCGTGATTCTTATCTTCTGTATCACGAAGAACTGGAATCACTGGTCAAGAATTTCCCGACCATCAAGCGTGCCCGTTTCTGGATGACTTTCGGACAGGAATACCTGACACACTTGCGTGTAATCCAGAACATCGGTATGGCTAGCATCGAACCAATCAACTACAACGGTATGGAAATCGTTCCTTTGCAGTTCCTGAAAGCCGTACTGCCTAACCCGCAAGACCTTGGCGAGAACTACGAAGGCGAAACGTCAATCGGTTGCCGCATCCGTGGTATCAAAGACGGAAAAGAACATACATATTATGTATACAACAACTGCTCTCACCAGGCAGCTTATCAGGAAACAGGCATGCAGGGCGTAAGCTACACCACCGGTGTACCGGCCATGATTGGTGCCATGATGTTCCTGAAAGGATTGTGGAAGCGTCCGGGCGTATGGAACGTAGAAGAGTTCGATCCGGATCCATTCATGGAAGCTTTAAACAAATACGGATTGCCTTGGCATGAAGTATTCGACGGTGACCTGGAACTATAATTACATTACCTTAATCATAAAAAGAATCAAGAATGAAGAAGGAGTACTCATTCTTCGTTCCTGATTCTTTTTTTCTAAAAATTTCCCTTACGATATGAATATTGGAGACAAAGCTCCCGAAATACTGGGAATCAACGAAAAAGGTGAAGAAATCCGCCTGAGCAATTATGCAGGCAAAAAAATCGTACTCTATTTTTATCCCAAAGACATGACTTCCGGCTGCACGGCACAGGCCTGCAACCTTCGCGACAACTATGCCGAACTCAAGCAAGCGGGTTACGAAGTAATCGGCGTCAGCATCAACGACGAGAAGTCACACCAAAAATTCATCGAAAAGAACCAGCTTCCGTTCACACTGATTGCCGATACGGAACACAAACTGGTAGAGACTTTCGGTGTATGGGGAGAAAAAAGCATGTATGGACGCAAATACATGGGTACCTTCCGTACCACTTTTATCATTAACGAAGAAGGCATTATCGAACGGATTATTTCTCCTAAAGAAGTAAAGACCAAAGACCATGCCTCACAAATCTTACAGTAATTTATGGCAAAAAAAGACGAATTAGAGTTTGAAGGTGGCATTGAAAATGCCCCGAAACCCAATAACAGCGAAAAGCTGAAAGCCCTGCAGGCCGCCATGGACAAGATTGAAAAGAGCTTTGGAAAAGGCTCTATCATGAAAATGGGCGATGACCACGTGCAGGAAGTAGAAGTCATCCCGACCGGTTCTATCGCCTTGAACGCCGCACTCGGTGTAGGAGGTTATCCGAAAGGACGTATCATCGAAATCTACGGTCCGGAATCATCAGGTAAGACCACACTGGCCATTCATGCCATTGCCGAAGCACAGAGAGCAGGCGGTATTGCTGCTTTCATTGATGCAGAACATGCATTCGACCGTTTCTATGCAGCCAAGTTAGGAGTGGACATCGACAACTTGTGGATTTCACAGCCCGACAACGGTGAACAGGCACTGGAAATCGCCGAGCAGCTGATCCGTTCATCGGCCATCGACATCATTGTTATCGACTCTGTAGCTGCCCTTACCCCGAAAGCTGAAATCGAAGGCGACATGGGTGACAACAAGGTAGGTTTGCAAGCCCGCCTGATGTCACAGGCACTGCGTAAGCTGACTTCTGCCATCAGCAAGACCAACACTACCTGCATCTTCATCAACCAGTTGCGTGAGAAGATCGGTGTGATGTTCGGTAACCCCGAAACTACCACTGGTGGTAACGCCCTGAAGTTCTATGCTTCTGTCCGTCTGGACATCCGTCGCGCTACTCAGCTGAAAGACGGTGAAGAAGTTATCGGTAACCAGGTACGTGTCAAAGTTGTAAAGAATAAGGTAGCTCCTCCTTTCCGCAAAGCCGAATTCGACATCATGTTCGGTGAAGGAATCTCTCGTAGCGGTGAAATCATCGACTTGGGAGCTGAATTAGGCATCATCAAGAAGAGCGGTTCATGGTACAGCTACAACGACACCAAGCTGGGCCAAGGACGTGATGCGGCCAAACAGTGCATCCAGGATAATCCGGAACTGGCTGATGAACTGGAAAAACTGATTTTTGACGCATTGAAAGACAAGGAATAAACTGATTCTTTATCTATATAGAAAACGGATTCACCGTGCTGGAATTCAGCGGGTGAGTCCGTTTTTTGTGCAAGCTAAAATACCCGTCCCCGCATTGTATTCCACATAAAGAAAAAACCACCCCAAGTTTATCTGAAAATCTTACCACACACTCTACGTTTCGCGCAGCAAAAACCTATGTTTCACGATAGGAAAACGTACGTTTCCGCCAAGGAAAACATAAGTTTCCCGTTCGGGAAACATAAAAAAGACAAAAGGAAATAAGCATATACGCCACGGCATTCAGCACTTATCAAACGAAGGTTCCCTAACCATGTTTCCTCTTTTCTCAGGCAAGCAATACTCCCAGCGATTTGTCTTATTTTTTCTTTTTCTTTCTTTTTCTTGATAAAAAGCGAGGAAAAATACAGAAAAATACGTTATATTTACCACTGAGAATAAAATAACAGGTAACTAAAAAACAAAACTATGACACTAAAACACTCGCTTTCTTTCATATTTTGCCTGGCTTTTACCACCATCGCAGCTTGGGCGCAGAGTAACAAGTTTTCAAACTCCATCTTCCGCTTTGCCACTCGTGCCGAAGGACAAATGCTGATTACGGAACTGGATGACTATACCCGCAACTGGAACCAGTTTGACATTGACGTACGTCTGCAAAAACCGCAAGGACGCAAATCACAGCTGTTGCAGTTTGCCATGGAACAGACACTCAACTGGAGTGACACTGAAAAAGAGCGCATCAACAAGGCAATGAAAAGCCTGGATGCAGAAATCAAGAAACAAAGTTACAACCTCGATTTCCCGAAAGAAATCATCTTTGTAAAAACTACCCAGAAAGAAGAAGGTAATGCAGAGGCTTACACCCGCGTAAACTGGATTGCCATCGGCGAGCATGCGTTGAAGGAAGCTTCGGACGCAGATTTGAAATACCTTGTAGCCCATGAGTTGTTTCACCTGCTGACACGACAGAATTCCAACTTCAAGAAAGACATTTACAAGGTCATCGGATTCACGGTGATTGAAAAAGAAATTATCTTCCCGTCCGATTTGGCGGAGATTCGTATTTCCAATCCGGACATCAGCCGATATGACAGTTACGGCACGTTTACCATCGGCGGACAGAAGCAATACTGCACCATGGTGATTTATACCGACAGACCTTATGACGGGAAAACGCTCTTCGACTACCTGAAAGTGGGACTTGTACCTTTGAACGGTGATTTTGTTCCTATTCAGAAGGCTGGAAAGACAATCATTTATGCACTGGATGAAGCGGAAGATTTCTACACACAAGTAGGAAAGAACACCAACTATCTCATTCATCCGGAAGAAATCATGGCAGACAACTTTGCCTTCACGCTGACTGGCAAGAAGGACCTTGCTAATCCGGAAATAATCCAGAATGTACAAAAAGTGCTGAAGGCCAAAAACCGATAAACAATCTACTTTCACAGATATAAAAAAAGTCAGGCAACCACTGAAGTGCCTGACTTTTTTTATGACTTATGAGATTATCTTTTCCGGTAATCCTTCTCGATGGCTAAGGTTATCCAGTTGGCTAAGGCCTGACGATTGTCGGCAATGACCAGACGTTTCTGATCCTGCGCATTCTGGATATTTCCTACTTCCAGGAAAACAGCTACCGGAGTCGTGTTGCGAAGTACGAACAGGTTACGTTCGCTCACCGTACCATCGAATCCGCGGTTGGGCTGATGGCGGTCGTACTTGGCACGGAAAGTCCGCTGGATTTCTCTCGCCAGCCGTTTTCCTTTCGAACTGCCCGGCGCATGATAGAAATACACGTCGGTCTGGTTGTTCCGGGCCCGACTGTCTACATGGATAAATACAGCACGCTTGTAGCTGCTCTTATCCTTCCGGTACATGCGGTTCACTGCATCACAGCGCTGTTGCAGACGGGCTATCTGATTCAACGGAATAGCCTTTCCCATGCAAGTTTCCCGCTTGCTGTTATTCAGTATAGCCTGGTCACGAATCCCATCCTTTGCATCCTGAATGATAAAATGCACTTTTGCCCCACGTTTCATCAACTCGCGTCCCAAACGGAGAATGATGTCGTAAGCATACTCATCTTCATGCAATTCTTTTCCGCGGTATTTACCAATGCAGCCAGGATCCGGTCCCCCATGTCCGCTGACAAGATAGAAAGTGGCTCCTTTCAACGAGCTGGAAGTTACCGCATACGACGCATATTTCTTTCCAAACAGCGGTTCATAATGTCCCTTCTTTTTTCCCGTCATTCCCGAAGGGAAGCACAGCAAGCCACACAAAATCAAACATAAGAACTTCTTCATCACTTCAGCAGTTCATCTATTTTCTTACAAAGAGAAGCAAACTCCTCTTCATTATACAAGCGGGTCATCATCACGATTTTACCCTCCTTATCTATCAGCACGTTACGGGTGATTCCGGCATTGCGTTCCGCATATTTGGCAAAAATATCTGCTCCCGGATCAAGTCCTAACGGATAAGTCACTCCTGTCTGCTTGGCAAAGGCTTTCACTCGTTCCAGCGGCTCGTCACGGTCAATTCCATAAAGCGCAAAGGAAGTATTGTCCTTATGTTTCTGCCAGATGTCTTTTTCAATAAAAGGCATTTCCTTACGGCATACTCCACACCAGCTTGCGGTAAACTGCAACATGACTACCTTTCCCTTAAGTTCTGACAATTTCACCTTGCGTCCGTCCGTCAGCTTCATTTCAAAGTCGGGAGCCGTATCGCCTACCTTGACAATATATCCGGCTGCATCAGGAACCGGCTGAGAGGCTGTAAGTGGTGCATGGCCGCCTAAAAGTCCCATCAATGTCAATGCAAAAATAAGCTTCTTCATACTCATTCTAAATTATATTTCGGCTCAAAGATAGTACAAAAAATTAAAATACAGACACATTCGGCAAGAAACCTGTCTGCAAAAAGAATATCAGAAAGTGCGAAAAGGGCCGAAAGAAAATGCTTTTTATTACTTTTCGGTATGTTTATACAGAAACTTTATTAACTTTGCGAATTATGAAGAACAAAGCGTACACCCTTACGCTTTTATTGTAAATCAAAGCTAAAGAGAAGAACTATGGATTGCACCAACATCATCGGAGAAAAAATAAAATCGCTCCGAACCAATCAAGAAATAAGTATACAGGAACTGGCAGAACGCGCAGGACTGACCGTGGAACAGGTAAGTCGCATTGAGGAAAACATCGACATTCCTTCGCTGGCTCCGCTGATTAAAATAGCACGTGCATTGGGAGTACGTCTGGGTACTTTCCTGGACGACCAGACCAGTGAAGCCGGACCGGTTATCTGCCGCAAAGGCGAAGCGGACGATACCATCGGATTTTCAAACAACGCTACGCATGCCCGCCAGCACATGCATTATCATTCATTGTCAAAAAGCAAGGTGGACCGTCACATGGAACCGTTCATCATCGACATCGACGCCAACGACGAAAAAGACTTCTTTCTGTCGGCACATGAAGGAGAAGAGTTTATCATGGTACTGAAAGGAGAACTGGAAATCAGTTATGGAAAAAGCAACTATCGCCTGAAAGAAGGAGATACCATTTATTATGATTCCATCGTGCCGCACCATGTACACACCGCCGAAGGACAGGCTGCACAAATTCTGGCCGTAGTCTACACCCCGGTATAAGTCTCACACAAATCATCAACGACATGTTACAACTTTCTGAAAGAACATTAGGCGACTGGCTGGAGCATTGGGCGGAAGTGACTCCGGACAAAGAATACATTGTATATTCCGACCGCAACCTGCGTTTTACCTGGAAGCAGTTTAACGAGCGTGTGGACCACATGGCCAAAGGTTTGCTGGCCATCGGTGTGAAAAAAGATACTCACGTGGGCATCTGGGCCCGCAATGTGCCCGACTGGCTGACATTTCTGTATGCCTGCGCCAAAATTGGTGCCGTGGCCGTTACGGTCAACACGAACTACAAGCAGGCGGAACTGGAGTACCTCTGCGAAAACTCCGACATGCATACTCTGTGTATCGTAGACGGAGAAAAGGACAGCAACTTCGTGGAAATGACCTACACCATGCTGCCCGAACTGAAGCTATTCGAACGGGGGCACATGAAGAGCAAGCGTTTCCCTCACATGCGTAATGTGGTATACATCGGTCAGGAGAAATACCGGGGTATGTATAACACAGCAGAGATTCTGCTGTTAGGAAGCAACATTGATGATGAGGAACTGATTAACGCCAAAAAACTGGTAAGCTGCCACGATACGGTAAACATGCAATACACTTCCGGAACTACGGGATTCCCCAAAGGTGTCATGCTTACTCACTATAATATTGCCAACAACGGATTTCTAACCGGTGAGCATATGAAGTTTACAGCTGACGACAAGTTGTGTGTATGCGTTCCGCTATTCCATTGCTTTGGTGTGGTACTGGCTACTATGAACTGCCTGACGCATGGCTGCACACAGGTCATGATAGAGCGCTTCGACCCGTTGCTCGTACTGGCTTCCATACACAAGGAACGGTGTACAGCTCTTTACGGCGTACCGACCATGTTCATTGCCGAACTGCATCACCCCATGTTCCCCATGTTCGACTAGTCAAGCCTGCGCACGGGTATCATGGCCGGCTCTCTCTGTCCTGTGGAACTGATGAAACAGGTAGAAGAAAAAATGTTTATGCGCGTTACCAGCGTATATGGACTGACAGAGGCTTCACCGGGTATGACCCACAGCCGCATTGACGACGATCCGGAAGTACGTTACACCACCGTAGGCCATGACTTTGAGTTCACGGAAGTGAAAGTAATCGACCCGAATACCGGAGAAGAATGTCCGGTGGGCGTACAGGGCGAAATGTGCAACCGGGGTTATAACACCATGAAAGGTTACTACAAAAATCCGGAAGCTACAGCTGAGGTGATTGACGCCAACGGATTCCTGCATTCCGGTGACTTGGGAGTAAAAGATGAAAACGGAAACTATCGCATTACGGGCCGTATCAAGGACATGATTATCCGCGGAGGAGAAAATATTTACCCGCGCGAAATCGAAGAATTCCTCTATAAGATGCCGGGCATCAAGGATGTACAGGTGGCCGGAGTGCCTTCCAAAAAATACGGTGAGGCAGTGGGAGCTTTCATCATCCTGCACGAAGGATACACCATGAACGAATTTGATGTACGTGAGTTTTGCCAGGGGAAAATAGCCCGCTACAAAATTCCCAAATACATTTTCTTTGTAAAGGAATTCCCCATGACAGGAAGCGGAAAAATCCAGAAATTCAAGCTGAAAGATTTGAGTCTGAAACTGTGTGCCGAACAAGGCATCGAAATCATATAAAAAAACGGCCCGGAATCCTTCTTTCTCAAGAACAGATTCCGGGCCGGAATTTTATCGACAAATTGCTTGCTTTATTTCTTTACAATCTTCACCAGCAATGTCTTGCTGTCTAAGTTGCCTTTAGTATCGTATGCTTCTGATTTTACCAGTCCCACTCCTTTGGCATACCATTCGGTCACACGCAGTGTAGTGGTTTTCAGCACAATCTTTGTACGCTGCAGGTAAGAAATCTTCACACAGTCAAACTTTCCGGCTGTAGTGCTGATGGTTTCATTTCCCATGTAAGCTGCACCAGACACATTCACTTCATTCTTCAACATATTGCAAACTACCTGATAAGAGCGGTCAGGAATACTTTCCCCACCTTTGGCACCGTCTTTGATAGTAAATGAATTGTCGCCTTTAAACTTGAGCTTCTCCAGCAAACCTAAACGGGCAGCCTCGTTGTATTTATCAGGGTCGGAATCAGAATCTACATACGGACCGTACATCAAATCTTCCGTACATACCGTATTGGCTCCATCGTAGCTCCAGTTGAATAAGGTATAGCTGGTATTGTTCTTTGCCTTTGTAGTGACAATCTTATCATAGTAGGCAGCCTGAAGCTTTCCGTCCACCTTCTCTACTTTACTTACGGTCATGGTTTCATCCGATGTGCTCTGACCGATTTCATCGTAATTCACATAGTGCAGTTCTGTACCTTCTGTCGTGCAGAAATATTGTGCCTGCATGGAATGGCAAGCCAAGACAGCTGCCACCAAAAACATTAGCCTCTTCATAGTTTCATCTTTTAAAGTAAAATACGGTGCAAACATACAAATTTCTTTCTTTTTTCTGCCTATCTTTGCCACAGAAAAAACATTAAATCAGTTTATCATGGGATTATTATCATCTTTATTCGGAAAAAGTAAATCCGATGCAAACGAACAAGAGAAACAAGACAAGAAGAATTTCGACATCCTGAAATATGACGGCATCCGTGCCCGCAACATGGGTAAACTACCCTACGCCATCAAATGTTTTGAAGAGGCTGTGGCGCTTCAAGAAGAAAAGGAAACGCTGGGTTTACTGGCCAGTGCATATCTTCAGGCCAACCGCACGGAAGATGCACGTATCACCCTTGACCGGCTGATTGCAAAAGATGAGACAAACGTACAGGCCTTGCTGTCTTTGGCCAGTGTATGCTATATACAAGAAGACTATGAAGGGATGGATAAGGCCTGCCAGAAAGCCATAGCTTTGGATGAGAAGAACGCTCAGGCTTACTACTTAGCCGCTCGTGCAGCACGAGGTTTGAAAAATGACTTGCAAGCCATTGTCATGCTAACCAAAGCCATCGTACAAAACGAGAGTTTCACAGAAGCCTATCTTCTGCGTGCCGAAGTGTTGTGGGAAATGCGCCAGGCGAAAGATGCGCTCAACGACCTGGAACAGGTGCTGAAACTCAATCCGGAAGAAGAGGAAGCACTTCTACTGAAAGCTACCATCCACATCGGTATGGGAGAAAATCAGGAAGGAGAAGCATGCGTGGAACAGGTTATAGCTTTAAACCCGTTCAATGTGAAAGCGTATTTGCTGAAAGGTGGCTTGCTGATAGAGGAAAAACAACTGGACAAGGCACTTGAGAATTATCAGGAAGCTATTGAACTGATTCCACAAGAAGCGCAATTATACCAGGAAAGAGGACGCGTTCACCTGCTGATGGGCGACAAGGCCGGTGCGGCAGAAGACATGAAAAAGGCCATCGAGCTGGCTCCTGAAAAAGAAAACCTGATTTCCGGCAATTTCAATAACTTTGAAAAGAGTAATCTGCAAACCGGAATCTACTAAACGATACCGTTCAAGAAGAGCGGGTACGGAACATTCATTCGATGAAATTCCGCACCCGCTCTTTTATGTATAGATTAAAGTGCTTCGTAAGCTGCTTTCAACTGCTGCAAAGCTTTTTCAAGTGTCACACGCGGACAGCCTACATTCATCCGCATAAAGCCTGCTCCTTCCTTACCAAACATCTCTCCATCGTTCAGCGCCAATCCGGCCTTGTCTACAAAGAAAGCATTCAATGCCTCATGCGACAATCCCAGTTCGCGACAATCCAGCCAAATCAGGTAAGAAGCCTGCGGACGCATCACCTTAATCTTAGGAGTATGTGCTTTTGTATAGGCATCTGCATAGTCAATATTTCCCTGAATATAAGCCAGACACTGTTGCAGCCACTCTTCTCCTTCAGTGTAAGCAGCGGTTACAGCCGGCCATGCAAACACATGTCCCGCATTCAGTTCTCCGGCATCCAGATAAGTCACGAAGCGTGAACGAAGTCCTTCATTGTAAATAATGGTATGCGAAGCAGCTACTCCCGGCATATTGAAAGTCTTGCTGGGTGCCATGAAAGTAACAGAATTATTGCGGGCTTTTTCTGACACCATGGCAAAAGGCAGATGCTGATAAGGCGGTAAAGTCAGGTCGGCATGAATTTCATCCGAAAAGACAATAACATTGTCATCGGCACAGATTTCGGCCAGTTCCTGCAACTCTTCTTTCTTCCAAACCACTCCTCCCGGGTTGTGAGGATTACACAGAATCAGTACCCGTACTCCCTTTATGGAACGGCGAATCAAATCCAAATCCATGCGATAATGTCCGTCCACTTCTTTCAGCGGGCATTCCACCAGACGACGGTTGTTACGTGTCACCAGCCAGGCAAAAGGATGGTACACCGGAGGCATAATCATAATCTTGTCGCCCGGCTTTGTGAAACAGTTGATAGCCATTCCCAAACCCGGTACAATGCCTGGTACAAAATTAATTTCTTCCTTCTCTACCGACATGCCATAACGTTTCTTTACCCATCCGATAATAGACTGATAGTAATCGTCTGAACGGAAGGTATATCCCAACACCGGATGTTCGCAACGCTTGCGAATGGCTTCCAAGATAAACGGAGGTGTGGCAAAATCCATATCGGCCACCCACATCGGAATCAAATCAGACTTTCCCCATACGTTTACCATACCGTCTACCTTCTCGCAACACGTGCCGCGACGGTCAATCACTTCATCAAAATTATAGTTCATGTTCTTATTTGTTTTGGCTGTTTTACAAATGAAATATCTCTGTACAACAAAGGTAAGAAAATACATTCATATCCGCCATTCTGAGGCTATTTTTTAAAAATAAGAAGAAAAAGTTTGTCGGAACATTTGTTTTTTAAAGAAAAGTATTACATTTGCAGCAGAAATAACAACAAAATAACAAACAAATGAGAACATTTGCATCATACTTCTTCTTTTACTTTTATTTCTTTTACTTTAGCAATGAAGTGAAGCGGGAGTTTGCATGCATACGGTAATAAAGAAAACAAGAATGAAATGATAATACAAAGTCCCGCTTCGATGGAGCGGGACTTTTTTTATAGTTATACAAAAGATGAAGAAGATAGCCATACAAGGAGTTCCGGGCTCGTATCACGACATTGCAGCCCATAAATTTTTCAAGAATGAGGAAATCGAACTGATCTGCTGCAACACATTCGAAGAGGTGTTCGATACTCTGAAAAAAGACAGCAGCATCATCGGAATGATTGCCATTGAGAATACGATTGCCGGAAGTCTCCTTCACAATTACGAATTGCTCAGAGACAGTGGAGCTACGATTATCGGAGAACACAAATTACGAATCAGCCACAGCATCATGTGTCTGCCCGGAGAAGACTGGAGTACACTGACAGAGGTAAACTCCCACCCGGTAGCACTGGCACAATGCCGGGATTTCCTGCAACACCATCCACAACTGAAGGTGGTAGAAACGGAAGATACCGCAGGCAGCGCACGCGACATCAAGGAAAAAGGGTTGAAAGGACATGCTGCCATCTGCTCCAAATATGCAGCCGAGCTTTACGGCATGAAAATCCTACAGGAAGGCATTGAAACCAACAAGCATAATTTCACCCGCTTTCTGGTGATATGCGACCCCTGGATGGCCGACGAACTGAAAGACCGTTCCAAAATCAACAAGGCCAACATCGTTTTCTCTCTGCCTCATAATGAAGGAAGCTTGTCACAAGTGTTGTCCATCTTTTCGTTCTATCACATCAACTTGACCAAAATACAATCGTTGCCCATCATCGGACGGGAATGGGAATACCTGTTCTACGTAGACGTGATGTTCAACGACTATTTGAGATACAAACAATCCATTGATGCAGTAATGCCATTAACCAAAGCACTTAAAATTTTAGGAGAATATGCAGAAGGAGAATCAACCTTATAAGATAGAGCCGGCCAGCCGACTGAGCCACGTCAGCGAATACTACTTCAGCCGGAAACTGAAGGAAGTGGCACGGATGAATGCCGAAGGAAAGAATGTCATCAGCTTAGGAATCGGAAGCCCGGACATGCCGCCTTCAGAAGAGACCATCAACGTGTTGTGTGAGAATGCCCGCAAGCCGGACGCACACGGCTACCAGCCTACGGTGGGAATACCGGAACTGCGCAAGGCCATGGCCGACTGGTATAAAAGATGGTATGATGTAGACCTGGACCCGGCTACGGAAATCCAGCCGCTCATCGGTTCAAAGGAAGGTATTCTTCACGTCACACTGGCACTGGTGAACCCCGGCGACCAGGTGCTGGTTCCAAACCCCGGATACCCTACTTACACTTCACTGAACAAGATTTTGGGAAGTGAAATCGTGAACTACAACCTGCGGGAAGACAATCACTGGCAACCGGATTTCGAAGAACTGGAAAAGATGGATTTAAGTCGGGTAAAAATCATGTGGACCAACTATCCCAACATGCCGACCGGCGCCAATGCCACCATGGAACTTTACGAGAAGCTGGTGGATTTTGCACGCCGTCACCAGATTGTCATCGTCAATGACAACCCGTACAGTTTCATCCTGAACCGCAAACCTATCAGTATCCTGAACGTACCGGGAGCCAAAGAATGCTGTATCGAGTTCAACTCCATGAGCAAGAGCCACAACATGCCGGGATGGCGCGTGGGTATGCTGGCAACCAATGCTACTTTCGTACAGTGGATTCTGAAAATCAAGAGTAACATTGATTCTGGTACTTTCCGCCCCTTGCAGCTAGCAGCCGCACAAGCTTACCACAACAGCGCAGAATGGCACGAAGAAGCCAATATTCAGACTTACGCACGTCGCCGGAAACTGGCTGAAGAAATCATGCATACCTTGGGATGTACCTTCGACCCGGAACAAGTAGGTATGTTCTTGTGGGGACGCATTCCAGACCACTATGCCGACGTGGAAGAGTTGACCGAAAAAGTATTGCACGAAGCCCGCGTGTTCATCACTCCGGGATTCATTTTCGGCAGCAACGGAAAACGGTATATCCGTATTTCACTCTGCGCCAAAGAGCCTCAACTGGAAGAGGCGTTAAAACGAATCCAGGCCATCATGAATAAATAACATTACAAAAATCAAATACTACCATGGAACAGTTAGATTTACTCCCTATTGAACTGGAAGGTGTTTCTCAGGAACGCCCGTTGATTATTGCAGGCCCTTGCAGTGCCGAAACAGAAGAACAAGTTATGACTACAGCCAAGTCACTGTCAGACAAAGGTATCAAGATATTCCGTGCTGGAATCTGGAAACCCCGTACCAAACCGGGAGGTTTCGAAGGTATCGGTGTAGAAGGTCTTTCCTGGCTGAAAGAAGTAAAGAAGGAAACCGGTATGTACGTAGCCACGGAAGTAGCTACCGCCAAGCATGTGTACGAATGCCTGAAAGCTGATGTTGACATCGTATGGATTGGTGCCCGTACTACTGCCAACCCGTTTGCCGTACAGGAAATTGCCGATGCACTGAAAGGCGTAGACATTCCCGTCTACGTAAAGAATCCGGTAAACCCTGATTTGGAATTGTGGATTGGTGCATTGGAACGCATCAACAATGCCGGACTGAAACGTATCGGTGCCATTCATCGCGGATTCTCTTCATACGACAAGAAAATATACCGCAACCTGCCGCAGTGGCACATTCCTATCGAACTGCGCCGCCGTATCCCGAACCTGCCTATTATCTGCGACCCAAGCCATATCGGCGGAAAACGTGAGCTGATTGCTCCGCTGTGCCAGCAGGCCATGGACTTAGGCTTCGACGGACTCATTATCGAATCACACTGCAATCCGGAATGTGCATGGAGCGATGCCGCACAGCAGGTTACTCCCGATATCCTTGACTACATCCTGAATCTGCTCGTTATCCGTTCTGAACACCAGACTACAGAGAACCTGAACGAGCTTCGCCGACAGATTGACGAATGTGACAACGACCTGATGGACATACTCGCCAAACGTATGCGTGTGTGCCGCGAAATCGGTACCTTCAAAAAGGAACATAACATGACCATCCTGCAGACCGGACGTTACAACGAAATTCTGGACAAACGTGGCGCACAAGGCTCACTTTGCGGCATGGATTCCGATTTCGTCAAACAAGTATTCGAGCTGATTCACGAAGAAAGCGTGCGCCAGCAAATGGAAATCATCAACAAATAACAAAAACAAAGCATGAAAATATTGATTCTAGGAGCCGGAAAAATGGGCTCCTTCTTTACCGATGTATTGAGTTTTGAACATGAAGTCGCCGTGTACGATGTGAATCCCCAACGCCTGCGCTTTATGTACAACTGCTACCGCTTCACCAAACTGGAAGAAATCGGCGAATTCAAGCCGGAGCTGGTCATCAATGCTGCCACGGTAAAATACACACTCGATGCTTTCCATCAGGTCCTTCCGGTACTGCCTAAGGACTGTATCATCAGCGACATTGCTTCCGTGAAAACCGGATTAAAGGAGTTTTATGAAAACTGCGGTTTCCGCTATGTATCTACCCACCCGATGTTCGGTCCCACATTTGCCAACCTCGACAAACTGAGTACGGAAAATGCCATCATCATCAAGGAAGGTGACCACCTGGGCAAGATTTTCTTCAAAGACCTTTACCAGCACCTGAAGCTGAACATCTTTGAATACACTTTCGAGGAACACGACGAAACGGTGGCTTACTCCTTGTCCATCCCGTTCGTATCAACCTTTGTGTTTGCAGCTGTCATGAAACACCAGGACGCGCCGGGTACGACCTTCAAGCGCCACATGGCCATTGCGCAAGGTGTACTAAGCGAAGATGATTTTCTGCTACAGGAAATCTTGTTCAATCCACGCACTCCGGCTCAGGTCGAAAATATCCGTACGGAGCTAAACGAACTGTTAGATATTATCAGCCGGAAAGATGCAGAAGGTATGCATGCCTATCTTAGCAAGATTCGAAAAAATATCAAATAACTTATAGGGAAATCCATAAAAAGGGCAGGAAGAAAATCACAAACCTTTCTTCCTGCCCTTTCTATTTTTTATCAGACCGTTATTTATTTACAGCTTAATCTTTTTTGATACCGATTTCGACTCATTGTGCAGACGGTCGAGTGCAGTCACTACGTAACGATACTTCGTCTTTCCGTCTTCATACGGTAACTTATAGAACTCATCGTGTGTAATCGCTACAATGTGTGAAGGATCGTTCAGATTCACCTTCTCCTTGCTTCCGAAGCGGTACACCACATAATGATAAGCCTTATCCATCTCGGTTTTTGCCTTCGGTGCCGTCCAGAACAAGATGTATCCGTCTGCAGTCCATACCGGTTTCAGCTTACGCACTTTTCCCGGAGCCTTGTCGTCCATAAACGGAGAAGCCGGAAGCAATGCCGGATACTTGTGATATTCTTTCACCAGCATATCCCGGTAATTTCCCTTGTTCTCTACCACTGCCGCCGCATACCACTGACAGCTTCCCTGTACGGTAGGCAATGAACGCTGCAAATTATACTTTGCCGGAATCTGGCTCTGGTTCGGATTCATCAAATCCGCTTTCGATACCGTACGTATCACATCCTGACCGATGTACAGCGGACGAGCTGCCGAATGACGTGCCCACCAGCGAATCAGCGTATCATAATCAGCTGCCGGATGTCCGATTTCCCAATAAATCTGCGGGATATTGTAATCTACCCAGCCATTGTTTACCCACAAAAGTACATCGGCATACAAGTCATCGTAGTTCTGCAATCCGTTCGTCTCACTTCCGTTCGGGTCATTCTTCTTGTTACGATAAATACCGAACGGTGATACACCAAACTTCACCCACGGTTTGCATTCGCGTACGGTTTCATGAATTTCCTTAATCAACACGTTCACATTATCCCGACGCCAGTCTGCCCGACGCGTAAATCCGCGACCGTATGCTGCAAAGCTGACATTATCCGGAAACTCCTCTCCCGGATTCGGATAAGGATAGAAATAGTCGTCCATGTGAATGGCATCCACATCATAGCGGGTCACAATATCGCGTACAATCTTGCAGATGTATTTTCTGGATTCCGGCAGTCCCGGATCAAAATACAGCTGGCCGGCATACTGCACAAACAGTTCCGGATTCTTGCTGTACGGATGCATGGGCGACAAAGCACCTGTGCCTTTCGTCTTGGCACGATACGGATTAATCCACGCATGAAGCTCCATGTTCCGCTTGTGGCATTCCTCAATCATAAACTGCAAAGGGTCCCACATAGGCGAAGGAGCTTTTCCCTGCACACCGGTCAAGAAACGGCTCCATGGTTCGTAAGGAGATTTATACAAGGCATCCGCCTCTGCTCTTACCTGAAAAATGATGGCATTGATACCGGCTTTCTGCAAGTTGTCCAACTGGCTCACCAGCACCTTCTTCATTTTCTCCGTAGGCATACCCTGGAACTGTCCGTTTACACACTGTATCCAGGCTCCGCGAAACTCCCGTTTGGGATAACGTGTCTGAGCATACAAGTTGCTCGTCCACAGGCTTCCCCAAAGGACAAGCAACATCAATAGTTTAGTCTTCATATCCGTAAATTTTATCATATCCTTTTCACTTTCCGGACAAATGTCCGATTAAGCCGCAAAGATAATGAAAGGTGAGAGCAATACCAAGCCAAAAGCCTGCTTTTGAGCACAAGTATTGCCGAACCGCAGCCTATATTCAAGAAATCAAAATTTCCTTTACTTGGCAACCTTATGCAACTCCACTCCCACCACATAATAATGTGGTACGTTCGACAAAATCATTCCGGTCTTATCATTCCCGTCAATTTCTCTTTCCCCACAGAAGCGCATAAATCCGTATTTTTCATCTACCCAGCCAGAGCCGTATAAGACTAAAGGTATGTTCAGGCTGTCTACATTCGGATTATTCCGTAAGATATAAGGTCTGGCTTCGTAAAAATACACCTTTTCTTTTCCTAACGGATGCAACTTCAATGCCACATTCGTAGTCATCGCATTCGGAACTTTAATAGTAAGCAAAGTTGTAGAGTCATTTCTGCTTGTCAGGAATAAAGACAGATCTGTGATTTTATTCCACACTTCTGTGTCCTCCGGTAAATCCTTGTATCTCCAGGAATCTTTCAGCAGCTCCTTATTTTTCCCCATCCGAAACAGTTCGATACGTTTGGATGTTTTCCCCTGCTCATGTTCCTCCACATATACTTGTACTTCATACGTATCTGCCAGGAACGGCATCAGGTCAAAATGGAACATCTTTACACGCATCACATTCAGCACATCTACAATATCCTCCACACCAATTTGTTTCGTATTTACCTTTAATGAATCTTGTGCATACAGTCCTGCGGACAAACAAAGGCAAATAATTGCCATCCATACTCTTTTTTTCATTGTATTATGTTTTAAATTTCATTCAGCTTTTATCTGCAAATCGAAAATGCATAGTACGATTATATCCTTCTATATAAACCAACCATGCAAATTCTCACAAATATAATGATTACTGAATGATTATCACTATAACTTCCTCAAAATCTACGATTTGCTTCTACACCAGTCCTAATAGAAGTAACTGGGCCGTCCTAAATCTTCTAAACCGCCTTATATAAAAGAGAAACTCCTATACAAAATTACCTTGACACGTAGCTGTCAATATCTCGACACGAACGTGACGAGACATCAGCACGTACGTGTCAAGACCTCGTCACGTACGTGTCGAGGTAAATTTAACTCTATTTTAAGTAATATACGGAAGAAAGCTGAAGAATCTATAAGAAACTATTTACTCTTTTTTGCAGGCAGCAACGGCTTTATATATTTCTTGAAAATTTTTCCTACTTCAATGGGAGTGGAGTTATTCAGCATATCATACGTTCTGCCCGTTGAGGGCTTGAGAGAATGCCCGTAATCTGTCTGTAGTTTTTTACTGACGTCCGGTCCCTCGTTCATGATAAGTTCAGGCGGACGACCTTCCACAGTCACATCATACACCGGATCTTCTCCCCGTTTTGTCCAGATGGAATAAGGACACATGCGGATATATCCCTTCGGTTTCTTCACCATAAGACTGTCTGTCAGACTTCGGGGGATTCCTTTATCAAAAGGATTCTGAAATTCCATCCATTTCTTTTCCAACGGAGCTTCCAAAGGCTTGTTATAATTCTCCATATCCCCTGGAAGGAAATCAAACTGAATGAGTTTTACCGTTTCTTCATTCAGCTTAATTTCCTTGTCTTCCTTTTGCTGGCTCATCACAGGTATCACCACCAGCAAAAGGGAGTTCAACACCATATATCGTTGGAGAGTGTTCATTCAACCTTCTTTACTGATTATCCATATTCAATCGTGACATTTCCGTCTCAGCTGCACTCTGATTATTCATCTTCTTTTCGGTACGGAAGCGATAAGTAATCGTGAAACCGACTTTTCGGGTTTCCTCCTTTCCGACACTGTGCATGATAATATCATTCAGACGGGCTGAAGCACGCGTATTGTTCTTATTGAAAATGTCATAAGCATCCAGTGAAAGTTGAAGCTTGTCTTTCAGGAACGATTTCTTCAAACTCAGGTTGAAGGAGGTGTAACTCTTCGCTTCGTACAACTGATAATATCCTCTGGAACCATAATTAAAATCAGCAGACAACAGAAATCCGGATGGAAGTGTGAAACTGTTGTTGAAGTTCAGCATCACCAGCGGACGTCCCGCTTTTAGAACACTCTCGTTCGGCCCCGGATAATTGAAGAATGTTTTCAAACAGGTAAGCGTAAGTGAGGGCAGCCACCACTTCACCGGATATTGTACGTTCACCATACCCGTCAGATTGTGCATCCTGTCAAAATTATCCATGTAGCTGACAGTAACTGCTGAATTTCCCGGCATACTGTAGAACGCTGTTATCAGCGGATTATGGGTATGAGTATAATTCAGGTTAAAAAACAGAAACTTATAAAACAGCATATAGTTCAGGTCATGAGTCAAAGCCTGTTTCAGGTAAAGATTTCCTTTCTGATAGGTAAACCGGTCGGTATAAACAGCATTGTCGTTCATCATACCAAAAGGCGGGCGCTCCGTATGAACGGAATATGTAAGTGACTGTTGCAGGCTCTCAGTATTGTAGCTTAACGAAACAGACGGCAGAAAGTTATGATATGTCTGGTTCTGGCTCTTGTTGCTGCTGTTTTCCTTCAAATCGCTCCGGATGTGTTCGTAACGCAAGCCAGCTCCCAGCGACAGTTTGTTCCATGTGTAATCATACGACAGGTAGAGCGAGTTCTTCATTTCCGTATTACTTGTACTACCATTATTCAGCGCACGGACATATTCTATATAGTCCGTTCCGGTTGTGTGGCTGAAATCATAACCGAAACTGAAAGTTCCGGCTTTCCCGGTTTCATACGATAAGCTTAATTTGGCTGCAAACAAATCCCAGTCCGCCTTACGGTAATAGTCCATAGACGTTTCCACACCGTCGCTTTCCCATTCACGGATATTGCCACGGCTTCGGTCGGTCTTATGAAGATAATCACCGAATGCGTTCATCCTCCAGCCATTCTTCCAGTCGTTTGTATAATACAGATTCAAATGATTGCTGACAGATTTATCAGACACATCGCTGAGATTCCTGATAAAGGTTGAAGTCCCTTTGTCCGGTATCATGGAAAGCGTATCCTTAGAAAACGTATTACCTTCATTGTATTTACCTTCATATTTCAGGCCGATTTCCGACTCCGGAGAGAAATGATAAGAAACCCCTCCCGTATAGGCATGGCTTTCATTGAAGATTTGTTTCCGGTTCAAATCGGTCAGATTCCAGATTGTATCACTTTGAGTCTGCTGGTAAACGTCAAGATTCGAATCCTTCTTTCCACGGTCATAATTGTAAGAGAAAAAGAAGTCCCAGTTCTTGTAATTGTAACTTCCGTTCATCTTGTAATTCTGACTAAGATAATTTCCCTGCAGCAGATTACCGCTGACATTAAAGGCAAGTCCTTCGCCCAGGCGTTTGGTCTTGATCTCAATCACCGCACGCTGTTCTGAATGATAACGTACCCCCGTATTCGTCACCAGTCTGACAGACTGAATCTGGTCGATAGCCAGATTATCCAGTTCAGTCTGGTCTGTCACTTCACGGCCATTGATATAATAGGTAGGGAGACCTCTACCAATCACTTCTATGTCCTCACCACGTTTCTGAATGCCGGGTATTTTGCAAAGCAAATCATCCAGTGTAGTCTGTTTGGCAAGAATCGTATTGGGTACATCAGCCGTAATACCTTCCCTATCCAATTTGAAAGGTTTTCGGTAGGCAGTAACCTCCACTCCTTCAAGTTCGGTCTGTGCCAGTTCCATTTTAACTACCGGCAATGTGAGATTCGCATTGACTTGTATATTCCGAAACAATGTCTCATAACCCAGATAAGAATAGCGGATGATATAATTACCTCCAGCAAGCGATGTGCTATATACCCCGCAAGAGTCGGATACCGCTCCGGTGACGAGTGTACTGTCTGCCTGATTCAAAAAGGCGACATTCACCATTGGCATCACCGTATTTTCCGAATCGATGATTGTTCCTTTAATCAAATGCTGACTGTAAACAGGCTGTATGATTAAGCTGCCTATAACATATAAAAATAGCTTTTTCATAGAGTTAAGTCAATGCTAAATTTTTCATTCCATCATGTTTGTGTTTTATCTTCCGAAACGTGAAGAATCTACTTCTTTCTTCTCCTTACTGATGCTGCCACCAAAACGGTAGACAAATTTCACTGAAACGGTACGGCTGTACTGCCCCATGTTCAAGTCGATGTGCTGTCCTGCATAGCGGTTTCTCACCTTCATACGCATGGTATCGAACAAGTCAGCACAGTTCAGACTCAGACTGGCCTTATCCTTCAGGAAGTTCCACTGTGCTCCCACATTGACTGTAAAGACCGGTTTCGTATCGCTGATACCGGAAATCATGCTTGAACGATACATCGCATCCAAGTCAAATCCGAGGTTGGAACCTGCCGAGAAATGATTCTGCATGGCAAGCATACAGGCCCATTTCTTGCGGTCAAAAGGAGTATCCCAGAAGTTGTCGCAACGGTTACGGTCATTGACCAACGTCGCATTCACCTGAGAAGACAACCACTCGCCGATATTGAACGGAATGTTGGCGCTCATACCGAAGGACTGGTAATAGTCCCAGTTCTGCGTGCGGTACACCAATGCCAGACGGTCTTTTGCCTGATACATATCCATCGTGAAATAATCGTTGGTACGCTCGTAGAACAACGACAACATGTACTTCTGCAGGAAAAGATAATTGGCATTTACACTATACACATTGGCAGGCCGCAGTCCCTCAATAGTCTGGAGCTCTTCATAAGCGTTCATATAAGTGGTACTGGTCTGCATATCCCAATAGGTAGGATAATCTTTTTCAGACGAAACGCCCAGCATGAACGTATGCTTTTCCGACGGCGAATAGGTCAGACTGGCCTGCGGATAGACAGCCCATTTATGATAGTCACCGATGGAGTAATACTCACCGGTTGCCGAGAGAGAAAGAGACAGCCCGTTTTCAAACTCCTTGTCGAAACCTCCATAAAAGTTGGTAATCTGCTCATAAAGACGTGAGGAAGAATTGCCCACATTATCCTTACCTTCAGTCTGATTGAAGAACTGGGCGTTCTTATTGTCCGTATAATCATAACGGACACCGTATTTCAAAGTCCAATCATTGGCGAGAGCGTGGCTCTGGTCGGCATATATAGAGAACTTGCGTATCTTCTGGTCCGAAGTATAATCAAGCAACTGACGTGTATTGTCTGTCAGTTTACTTTCCAGACAATTCTTGTCATTCATGGTATAGTCCGTATAATCCACCCCAAAATCAAGTCCGAATCCGGAAGAATAGCGGGCAAAAACATTGTGCAGACGGCTGTCCTGCAACTTGTCATTGTGGCTGTTCTGGAAGTTTCCATTTACATCAATCGTACCTTTACCATTATCGGAAAGGGCACCGTTGTAACCCACGCTCAACTCATTATCCTCATCTATCTGATAACCATATTCAGCATAGATATTATGCTTCCAGCCCTTTGTATTGATTTTCTGTGTCTGCGTAATATCGTATACCTTTCCGTCATACGTATGTTGGGATGCCAGATCCATCACCGTCATTATATGCGAATAACCCGGATTATAAGAGACATTCAGCGATGACTTGCCTTTCGTCAGCAGAAAGTTTACATTGCCGCTGTAACTGCTAAAATACTGGTTGCTGTAGCTGGCCGACAGCTCACTCTGGATGGTATTGTCGTCTGCCTTTG
The DNA here is from genome assembly GCF_000187895.1 of Phocaeicola plebeius DSM 17135. Lineage (GTDB taxonomy): Bacteria > Bacteroidota > Bacteroidia > Bacteroidales > Bacteroidaceae > Phocaeicola > Phocaeicola plebeius. Next base: position 77,911 of record NZ_DS990133.1, read on the forward strand.
CCGTTACGATATTAATGGCAGCCCCGCGCACATGATATTCAGGCGGTGTATTATACATCACTTCGGCCGTCTGTACCTGCGAAGCGGAAGTATTCTTCAGCATCTCAATCAGCTGTTCCTGTGTCAGTGTACTTGCCTTTCCGTTCAAGATAACCGTTACGTCCTTTGCACCCACCAGTGAGAGTTTACCGTTCCTGTCCTGCACACCCGGCAGCTTACAGATAGCCTCGTAGGCATTGTTTACAATATGCTTTTCTGAAATGGCCGAAATGTCATAATTCAGCTTTCCCTGTTCCACGGTTACAAACGGGCGTTCTCCCTCAATTACCACTTCCTCCAGATTGTAGTCTTTTGCTTCCATAGTAATAACACCGACATCACGCGCCTGGCCCTTCACCTGCCTAGTCTGATAAAGTAGATGCTGGACAATGAGCTGATAATCCTCCGGTTCCGGCTCAAGCACAAATGTACCGTCGGCTGCAGATATGGTTGCTCCCAGATAGGTTGAATCCGGTAGCTGCATGACGATGGTAGCACTTTCTACTGGATGCTGATTGGCATCTACTATCTTTCCGGTTGTCTGACTGAATACAGATGATACAAAACCTGCATATATGAAGAAACCTGCTATAATTTTTTTACATTCCATTCTATCTATCCATTATAGGCTTTAAATGAAATCTTTACTATTTCCTTCCCTGCAAAACACATATCTCCTACTAGATTCAACGTGTCATTTACTGAGAGATATACAATTATAAGATATTATTTTTAAGAATAGCCCTCAAAGGTAGATATTATACACAAAACTCCACCCCACCCTTCTCATAAATTATCCTTTCAGCAATCTATAATTGTTTAATTAAGAATAAAAAGACACTTATCGTTCAATTGCACTTCTCACTGCTTCATAAAACAGGCCTCCCACATCTATGCCTAGTTTAAACTTACGAAATTTATAGGATGGAACGACCATCGGTGCAGTCTTCCATCCTTGTCGCACATCATAATACTTTTGTACACCAACGTCCACTCCAAAACGGTTTGTAAAATCGTAACCAATGGTGGCTCCATAATACGTACGGTTGAGATTATACCTATTATCCGGACTATAAGCACCAAACACGGTAAGATGAAAATCATCTGTCGGATAAAGCGTCATGCCTCCTGACACACCAAACGACTGACCGACACTATAGGGAAAAGTATATTTTGCCGCATTCACTCCTGCATATATATCCAAGAAATCATTGATTTCCCTTTGGTATATAAACATCATCTGGTTCACCCGACCGATGCCTGGAATGGTAGTTTGCATTCCCCTGCCATAAAAATAGGGAGAAAACTGCCCGAATGCATTATAGTCACCCATAAACATGGGAGACGGATTCACATAATAGATTGGGACATAAAAAGGCCTTTCCTGCCTAAAATCAAAATCTACGGATGAATCAGACTGTATTTCTTGATTTACTTCATGGTCTTTTATTTTCACTCTATCCGTGGATGAATCAATTAACAAGAATTCCCCACCCACATCTTTTTTCAACCCTGTACCAAGCTTTATCGTATCTTTTTTGATACTTTCTTGTCCAAAGATCTGCATACAGGGTAGTCCCAAAAGCATAAGAAAAACCACTACCGATTTCATAGCTTAAAGATTAAAAAGCAATCACCTCAAAGTTAGTTTATTTTTCATTCTGACTAAAAATAATACGTTAATGAAGCTACAAAAGTCCGGAACTTAGTATCGGGATTATGCTGATAAGTTTTGGTCATGCCCCAGTCGTATCCTATGGCAATCTGTACATGGCGGGCTATCTCTACCCCGGCACGAAAGCCTACTCCCCAGTCAAAACGCGGCATCACTCCCTCCTTAAACATATTATGTGAGGCTACTGTAACAATATCCTGTTCTCCCGGAAGACTGGCTATTTGCTTCATTTGACCAAACAAACCGACATTAAAATAAGGTCCGGCATCCAGAAACAAACTGACATTTCTCCCGACTTTCAACTTATAGCCTAAGTGGATGGGAATATGAAGATAATAAGGCGTACTTTCATATTCGTAGGTTCTCTCATTCATTACATAATAAGGAACACTTTTCCAACCGTATGAGGAAATCATCAGTCCCATATCTGCATACAGCCCTTTTGCAGCCTCACGGAAGGCATATTCCCCTTTCAGTCCGGCATGAAAACCAGATCTGGAAATACTTTCTTTCGTGGAATTATAGTTATACCCTCCTGAAAGTCCATATCTGAACTCTTGCGCTTGTACACCTACGCGCAATGATACCGCCATTACCAGCGTAAATAAAATTTTTTTCTTCATAAGTCTATATTTTAGTTTGTAAATAAAATTCTTCTCACTCGATAAGATTTTAGACCACTCACTTCAAATCCTTTCTCTCTCTCCTTTTCCACAATTCCATAAAACAGTCCTGTACCGCATCTTCTGCATCATCAATATCTTTCAGATAATGAAGCGCAAACAAGCAAAGCGGACGATAATATTGAAGAAAATTATCTCTGAAGGCTTTTGTATTAGTATCCATATTCCCGTGTGATTGATAGATTCGCATTTTTAGGAAAACTTGGAATAACTGATTTACCACTATAAACAAATCCGTCTTTTATTATATTTAAACACAACAGACTTATTTTATACGTTTTTTATGTATCAGAATCTTACTGGCTTTTAAAATCAAAAAGGGGGCCGAATTCAATTTGCAGATTGAATTCGGCCCCCTTTCATAAAACTCATATTAATAACGAAATCTTTCCCACACACGACACAATAACAACCCAATAAAGTAATGGGTACCTACTACTCATAGATTCTCCCTATCCTTAAACTCTTCCCACTTCCTGACCACCGTATCAATGGAAATATCCAGCAATTTCATCTGACTAAACAGTTCCGGCAGGTTTTCTGTCATAAACTTCAGGCTTCGGGTCTGTTTTATCTTCTCCAGTGCATCAGTAGTTACAAAATACCCCAGCCCTCGCCGGGTGTAGATAATCCCCCACTGCAACAGCAGGTCGTAAGTCTTCACCACGGTATTGGTGTTGACTTCGAACATAACGGCCTGTTCCCGCACACTGGGTATGCGATCATCTGAATGATACTTTCCAGCCAGTATCTCGTCGCAGATTCGTTCTGCCATCTGCAAATAAATGGCTCGGTCTTGCTTGAAATCTACCATCTTACTATCTAAACTCCAACTTTCTAAAACCTTTATAGGTCATGATAACAGCTACTATGCTCCAAACCACAGAAACAATCGACCATGTGTATTTAATGATACTTTTAGGAGCACCTAATCCATACATACACAATACTGGCAACACATAAGACAAAACACATAAAACAACTATCAGCCAGAACCGGGTTTTGCTGTATTGTTTCCTCAACATAACCACCAAAGTCCACAGGGCTACATAAAAAGCAATCACCACCTGCAGCATAAGTTGCTTAAGTCCATAGCCTCCTCCCAAAAAGAGAAGAACCGGTCCGTCCGTTTCCTCCGTAAAAAACAATGGAATAGCCAGTTGCATAAAGATATCCGATAATATCGCACATCCTAACAACATCACCGTACCTATCAAAAAAGTACTGAAAAACAAACTTACATATTTTTCTGCCAGTGTGACCGGAAGCATGAACTTATTTATCAGACCTCTGTCATTCCGCATATCTTCCACCAGACTCCAGAACGTAAAATAATAAGACAGAAGTATCAGCAATTGCTCTATGAGTGACAAGCATTCTTTCAAACTATCTCCTGACACCAAGGCACAAATCACACAGATACTAAAAGAACGTAAAAACAAAAGCTGGATAAAGGCTTTCTTTTTTCCATAGCAGAACATTTCATTTAACTGAAGCAGACTAAACTTCCACATTTCTTTCACTGCAAAACTTTTCATATCCTTCCTCCTCCCTTGATTAATGCATTAAACAGCAGTTCCAAAGATACCTCCGTATCCATGTTTTCCTGCTTATGAGCGATTACATGGTAACCTTCGGCACAAGCTTCTGCATATAGCACTCCTTCTTCATTACTTTGGATTCCGAACGAATACCGAGTGGCGATTTCCTCCAAAGAAGCCGCATACACAGGAGCATACTTTCTTAACACAATCACATCGGTCAACAGATTTTCAATGTCCTGCACAATGTGTGTAGACAAAACCACTATCTGATCTTCACGGACATGCTTCATCAGTAACTTACGAAACATCTTTCGTGCCGGAATATCCATTCCGTTGGCAGCCTCATCCAGTAATAGAACTTTCGTTCCCAGCGACAAGGCAATGCTGAATGCCACTTTGTGCTTCTCTCCCAACGACAATTTGTCCAAATGTTCAATATCCCGCCGTATTTCAAAATCGGCCAGACAGTCATCCAGCACTTCTGCACGAAACTTAGGATAGAATTTGGAATAAATGGCAAGAAAGTGTTCCAGCCTCATATCCGGAAAAATAAAGTCAGCTGGCAACATGAATACTTCCCTCAAAGTTTCTACCTCCCTTTTCCGGGAGTTGCGACCGTCTACATAAATCTCACCGTCGTGAGCGAAAAGCTTACCAGCAATCAGTTTCAAGAGCGTGGTCTTGCCTGAGCCGTTCATTCCCAGCAGGCCATAGAATCGTCCTTCTTCCAAACGGAAACTCAGATTGTTCAACACATTCTTATCAGACTGATACCCAAATGAAACACCGATTAATTCTACCATAACCTTACAAAGTAAAAATTGTTATACTGTACCATCAAAGTGATACAGCAAAAATAACTTTTTTTCTTGAACAAACAAATGGTTTTACGGAATTTATGATACAATATCCAACAAGCCTCAGCACACTTTCTACGTTTCCATTCCGTGAACCTTACGTTTCCCGATGCGAAACCGTACGTTTCGCATAAGGAAAACATACGGTTCCACTCCGGGAAACGTAAAAGACTTCTTTTCGTCCGAAAGTATTCGCTTTGATAATTCCAGCTATTTTTCGTAACTTCGCATGTTCATCTAACAAGAAAAGATACATGTCAGAAAATGATTTTATTACCATAAAGGGTGCCCGGGTGAATAACCTGAAAAACATCGACGTACGTATCCCACGCAACAAACTGGTAGTCATTACCGGCCTGTCAGGTTCGGGAAAGTCGTCGCTGGCATTCGATACGCTGTATGCCGAAGGGCAAAGACGCTATGTGGAAAGTCTGTCTTCTTACGCCCGCCAGTTTCTCGGACGTATGAGCAAACCAGAATGTGACTTCATCAAAGGAATTCCACCTGCCATCGCCATTGAACAGAAGGTGACGAGCCGCAACCCGCGTTCTACCGTGGGTACCTCAACGGAAATTTATGAATACCTGCGCCTGCTTTTCGCACGGGTAGGAAAAACGTATTCTCCCGTAAGCGGACAACTGGTGAAGAAGGACAGTGTGGAAGACATCGTAAACTGCATGCTGTCTTACCCGAAAGGCACACGCTATACCGTACTGACGCCTATCCTTCCCCGTGACGGAAGAAGTGTGGCAGAACAGCTGGACATGGATATGAAGCAGGGCTTTACCCGACTGGAAGTGGACGGCGAAATGGTACGCATTGAGGATTATGCCTACAATGAGAACGACAAGGTGTATCTGTTAGTGGACCGCATGAGCTGTGATGATAGCAAGGATGCCATCAGCCGACTGACGGATTCTGCCGAGACGGCTATGTACGAAGGTGACGGCACATGTATGCTCCGTTTCTATTTGTCGGATGACACCCGCCTGCATGTATTCAGCACGAAGTTTGAAGCCGACGGTATCAAGTTTGAAGAACCGAACGACCAGATGTTCTCATTCAACTCTCCGCTGGGAGCCTGCCCTACGTGCGAAGGTTTCGGAAAGATTATCGGTATCGATGAACACCTGGTGGTGCCTAATCGGGCGCTGAGCGTGTACGATGGTGCCGTACTTTGCTGGAGAGGGGAGAAAATGGGAGAATGGCTGAACGAGTTCCTTCGGGAAGCGCCGGCTCATGATTTCCCTATCTTTGCCCCCTATTATGAACTGACACAGGAACAGAAAGATTACCTCTGGCACGGCCCAAGAGAGAAGGTCTGCATCGACTCTTTCTTCAAGATGCTGGAGGAAAATCAATATAAGATACAGTATCGCGTGATGCTGGCCCGCTACCGGGGAAAAACGACTTGCCCTACCTGTCACGGAAGCCGACTGAAAAAGGAGGCCAGCTACGTGCGAGTGGGGGGAAAGAATATCTCGGAACTGGTGGAAATGCCGATTACCCAGTTGCAGGAGTTTTTCCGTACGCTCACACTGGATGCACACGACACTCTCGTGGCACAACGCCTGCTGAGTGAAATCAAGAACCGTCTGACATTCCTGTCGGATGTGGGATTGGGTTACCTGACACTGAACCGGTTGAGCAACTCGCTTTCAGGAGGTGAAAGTCAGCGAATCAATCTGGCCACCTCGTTAGGAAGCAGTCTGGTAGGCTCATTGTATATTCTTGACGAACCAAGCATCGGTCTGCACAGCCGTGACACTACCCGCCTTATCAAGGTGCTGCGCCAGTTACAGCAATTGGGAAACACGGTAGTGGTAGTGGAACACGACGAAGAAATCATCCGTGCAGCAGATTATATTATCGACATCGGCCCGAAAGCCGGACGACTGGGCGGACAAGTGGTGTATGAGGGCGACATGAAAGACTTACAGAAGGGAAGCGACAGCTATACCGTGAAATACCTGTTAGGAGAAGAGACCATCGACCTGCCTGCCAGCCATCGTCCGTGGAACAATTACATCGAAATCAAGGGAGCACGTGAGAACAACCTGAAAGGCATCGACGTGCGCTTCCCACTTAACGTGATGACGGTAGTGACAGGTGTCAGCGGTTCCGGAAAGAGTACGCTGGTACGCGACATTTTCTACAAGGCTCTAAAACGGGAATACAGTGAATCGAGCGAACGTCCGGGCGAATTCATCTCATTGGAAGGAGACATCCGTCAGGTGAACGACATCGAGTTTGTAGACCAGAACCCCATCGGAAAGTCTTCCCGAAGCAATCCGGTGACTTACGTCAAGGCCTACGACGAAATCCGCAAACTGTTTGCCGACCAGCCACTGGCCAAGCAGATGGGATACAGCGCAGGCTATTTCTCGTTTAATACGGAAGGCGGACGTTGCGAAGAATGCAAGGGAGAAGGTACGGTAACGGTAGAAATGCAGTTCATGGCCGATCTGGTGTTAGAATGTGAGTCATGCCACGGCAAGCGCTTCAAGAACGACACGCTGGAAGTGAAGTTCGAAGGAAAAAACATTTACGACATACTGGAAATGACGGTCAACCAGGCCATCGAGTTCTTTACGGAACACAACCAGAAGAAGATTGTCAAGAAGTTGCGCCCGCTACAGGATGTGGGACTGGGTTACATCAAGCTGGGACAGTCTTCGTCTACCCTCTCGGGAGGAGAAAACCAGCGTGTGAAACTGGCGTACTTCCTCAGTATCGAAAAGGCACAACCTACCATCTTCGTGTTCGACGAACCGACAACTGGCTTGCACTTCCATGACATCAAGAAACTGCTGGAAGCTTTCGATGCCCTCATCAGTCGGGGACATACGCTGGTCATCATCGAACACAACATGGATGTCATCAAATGCGCCGACCACGTGATTGACCTCGGTCCGGAAGGTGGCGACATGGGAGGAAATCTTGTGGCAGCCGGCACCCCGGAAGAAGTGGCCAAATGTGCGGCCTCCTATACGGGACAATACCTGGCAGAAAAACTCAATCAGCAATCTTAACAAACAGACACATGACTCAAATTCTTGAAACCCTATACAGCCAGTTCACCGGCCATGCTCCGGAAAGCGTGGAAGCATTGCCGGGAGCCGGCTCCAACAGAAGCTACTACCGCCTGAAGGGTACTCCGACGCTTATCGGGGTATGCGGTACTTCACGCGAAGAAAACGAGGCCTTCATCTACCTGTCGCATCATTTTCAGGCACAGCATCTTCCGGTACCGGTGGTGCATGCCGTTTCCCACGACGGACTCTGTTACCTGCAGGATGATTTAGGAACAGATTCTCTGTTCCAGCTTATCGCACACAGAAGAGAAACCGGAGAGTTTGACTCAACGGAAAAGGACTTGCTGAAGAAAGTCATCCGGTTACTGCCCCGCATACAGTTTGAAGGAGCACAAGGACTGGATTTCGGGAAATGCTATCCGGCGGTAGAGTTCAATCACAGAAGCATTCTGTGGGACTTGAACTACTTTAAATATTGTTTTCTGAAAGCTACAGGAGTAGAATTCAGAGAGGATTTGTTAGAAGACGATTTCGAAGCCCTTTGCCAGACACTGATAGAGAGCATGGAAACCCAACCGGTATTCATGTATCGCGACTTCCAGAGCCGTAACATCATGGTGAAGGACGGAGAGCCTTACCTGATTGATTTCCAGGGAGGACGGAAAGGACCGCTGTATTACGATGTGGCTTCTTTCCTCTGGCAAGCCAAGGCCAACTATCCGGATAGCCTGCGCCAGGAATTGATTGACGAATACCTGACAGTCCTGCGTCCCTACAAACAGATAGAAAAGGAAGTGTTCCTGTCCCGTCTGCGTCATGTCGTATTGTTCCGCACGCTACAAGTACTGGGAGCTTACGGCTTCCGCGGCTACTTCGAGAAAAAGGCTCATTTCATTGAGAGCATTCCTTTTGCCATTGAAAATCTGCGCCAGTTATTGCAGGAGGGTTTTCCGGAATATCCTTATCTCTGCGAGGTATTGCAGCGCATGACAGAACTGAAACAGTTTGCCGCTGCACGCAACCGCCGTAACCTGACGGTCACGGTGATGAGTTTCTCTTACCGGAAAGGTATTCCGGCAGACGAAAGCGGAAATGGTGGAGGATACGTGTTTGACTGCCGCGCCGTACACAACCCCGGACGCTACGAACAGTACAAATCACTTACAGGACTGGACACACCGGTCATAGAATTTTTAGAAAAGGACGGAGAAATTACAGAGTTCCTTCGCCATACTGACGCTCTGGTGGATGCCCACGTGCAGCGTTTCCTGGAACGTGGATTCTCGCACCTGATGATTTGCTTCGGATGCACCGGAGGACAGCATCGCTCCGTATACTCTGCCCAGCACACAGCGATGCACTTGCATGAAAAATTTAAAATTAATGTACACCTGATTCATCGGGAACAACAAATAGACCAATTACTGAAAGCCAAATGAAAGCCATGATATTTGCTGCCGGACTGGGTACCCGGCTCAAACCGCTGACCGACCACATGCCTAAAGCCTTAGTACCGGTGGCCGGACGTCCCATGCTGGAACATGTAATTCTCAAACTAAAAGAAGCGGGATTTACCGAACTGGTCATCAACATTCACCATTTCGGAGAACAGATTATCGATTTTCTGAAAGCCAACCAGAATTTCGGACTGACGATTCATATCAGCGACGAGCGTGACAAGTTACTCGACACAGGGGGCGGTATCAAAAAAGCGGCAACCTTCTTTACAGGAACGGAACCGTTCTTGGTACACAATGTGGACATCCTGTCGAATGCCAACTTGAAAGAGGTATATGATTTTCATCGGAAAAGTCAGAATCTGGCCACACTGCTGGTCAGCCCACGCAAAACCTCACGCTACCTATTGTTCGATACAGACAACCGCCTGCAGGGCTGGATTCACAAGGACACCCTGCAAACCAAGCCAGAAGGGTTTGTGTACGAACCAGGCCAATACCGTGAATATGCATTCAGCGGCATCCATGTAATTTCACCAGAGCTGTTTCACCACATGGAGGAAGAGACATGGAACGGTAAATTTCCCATCATGGATTTTTATCTGCACACCTGCCGGCAACTCCAGTTCGGAGGATACATCAAAGAAGACTTGCAACTGATTGACATCGGCAAACCGGACACGTTGGCCCGGGCCGAAGAATTCCTAAAGGATTAATACCAGGTAACTGCACTACCCGTATTGCTTCGCTGATCCCACTTCAGGGCATCGGTCAGCATACTGGAATTGGCACGGATAGAGAAGTTATAAGAAGTAAACGGACCGAACACCAATCCACAACTCATATTAAAGCAGTGCAAGTCACGGGTAATGTTCAAGGTTGTCATAGACATCTCCTTGGAGGTAAAGTCGTATCCGGTAGAATAGGTCATATTCCAACGGCTACCAATCTTGAAGTTACCCGATACATTCAATGAATGCGTCAATGAATACGGATAACGCATGGTCTTGATGTTAATGTCCTTCGAACGGTCTTCACGAATACTGTAGCTATAACTCAAGCTGACACTCCACGGAAGTTTGAAAGCCAGGTAACCATCTGAATCGACAGAAGCTTTCTCTGTCTTTCGCATGTTGGAGTTGTTATTCTGTTCTTCCGTTTCTTCATCTGTCTCCTCGTCTTCATTTTCTTCCTTCCCTTTATTGTCCTTGTTCTTTTCATCCTCTTCTTTCTTTCCGAAGAGTTTCTTGAAAGTATCATTGTTCAAGGTATAAGAGAATGAACCACTGTACCCCTGAAAACGTCCAAAACGTCCATAAGACCATTCTGTACGGTCACCCACCACTACATTACCATTCTCATCAAACTCATAGGCATACGTAGCGAATGAGGCATTCATATTAAACGTATAACTCTTGGTCAACTTCAAGCGAAGATTCATACTCAAGTCACTCCACCGCTTGTTGGCTACGTCGTAAGAAAGAGAAGCTCCCAACTGGTCAATCAAACTTATTTTCTTATAACCAGTGGTATCCTTATCCGACTTCATCTTCATTTCAATGTTATTATCTACCGAGAAGCTAATGTTCTGTGACATACCTTTTCCCGGATAACCATACACTGCTCCTTCATAAGGAGAATATTCTACGGTACGCACTTCACCATCCTCATCCGTATAAGTATAGGTATCATAATAGCCGTAACGTGATTTTCCAAAGTCTGGCGTATAGGTATAGCTAACAGTAGGGGTAAAGACATGACGAATCTGAAGTTCCTTACTCTTCATGAACAAAGGCTTGTACATACCATATAACTTGGTATTCATCTGTAAAGACAAGTTATAATCATACAAACGGTTGAACCCGTTGATGGTATCCCGCTTCACATGGTCAGTAGAAGCAGGACTCGGGTCATAACTCTGCTTTACTTTCCGCAAATACCAGCGCTCCGTATAATTGAACGAAGGAACGATGTTGATGTACTTGAACAAGTTGAAAGTAGCCGAAACCGGAATCTTGTGCTGCATACCATTCTCCCACTGTGTCAAAGGTGTCTTAAACAACAGATTATCCTTTGTACTGATGGAGTTGGTGATACTTCCGGTATATTGCAATGAAATCTTTTCATACCAACGTTCATCTCCTACCGATTTTTTACGTTTGAACGGATAAATACGGTTCAATGAGATATTTACGTCGGGCAACGTCATACTCAAAGAAGAGTCACGCGTATTCTGTGTGATATTGAATGTACTTGAAATATTCAATCCAATTTCCGGGAAGTTCCGCGAATAGCTCACACTGGAAGCCTTGGTATTCTGAGAATACTGTTGCGGATTATACAAACTACTCAAACTAGAACGGTCATAACTACTGGTAGCAAAGTTCACACTGGCAGAGAACGAGCTGTTCGGGTTAGCCTTGGCATCCTGACGATGACTCCACTGGATACGGAAGTCTTTCGACACAGAATAGTCGGGCATATTCTTCTCACCCGTCTTTGTCACCAGATAGCTGGCATTGAAGGAGCCACTGAATTTATAACGCTTGTTATAGTTAGATGCAGCCGATAATCCCCATGAACCCTTCGTAAAGATTTCTCCCAACACCTTCAAGTCCATCTGGTCGCTGATGGCAAAATAATAACCACCATCACGCAAATAGAAACCACGGTTCATTTCATCACCATACGTCGGCATAATGAAACCGGAAGAATAGCTGCTATTAAACGGGAAGAAGCCAAAAGGTACGGCAATAGGTAAAGGCACATCCTCTACCACAAGCTGGGCCGGACCAAATACTACATTCTTCTTGGGACGGACCTTTGCCATAGAAAGCCGCAAGTAAAAATGAGGATGTTCATGATTGTCACAAGTTGTATATTTACCATGACGCATGTAAATCTCATCATCTGCTCCTTTCTTTCCCTCCTCACTGGTGACATATCCTTCACCCTGCTGTGTGACAATGTTATTGATGAAACCTTTCTTCGTCTTGAAGTTATAGCGCATAATTTTAGACTCATACGGAGTCTCTCCATCCTTGAAAATCGGCGTACCCGTTTCCACTCCTGTCGTATCGGCTACCCCCTTAGCAAAGACAGTACTACTATCCATATTCATGGTAATTACCGCAGAAGTCAGTTCAATGTTCTGGTAATTCACCTTACCTTCCCCATAAAGGTGCGCATATCCATCCTTTGTAAAGACAATAGAATCGCTTGCCTCATAAATGACCGGCGCATCCAGGGGTTCTTTTTTCTTTGTGGTATCCACGGCCAGAGAGTCCATTCCCAGCGAATCAAGCGCCACAGAATCCCGATGAAGGGAGTCGGTCTTTTCTCCTCCCCGCATACGCTTTCCCCTCACACGCTGTGCTTCGGCATAAAATGAGCAGAAAAAGCCAAAAACAAACAGAGATAGCAGTAAATATGTAGTTCTTCTAAATGATGTCATCACCGTCTTTTTACGCAATATGCGGTGCAAAAGTAAGCATTATCCTACAAATAAACGTCAACCCTTTCCTTTTTAATGTATTTTTAGTTCTACAAAAAGAGTTTACACCAAGCATCAAAGCGTGTCAAGCCCTCTTCCCCATGCTTTTCAATACTCTTTCGGGCCTTCTCCACACTCTTTTCTTTATCTAATTTAGTCTTTGAATAAAACTTGTCGGCAAAGCAGATAATCTGTTCTTCCAGGCTGACAGGAATCATTTCACGGTGAGGTACCGGAAGGTCACGTTCCATAATCGCCTTAAGAGAAAGTCCGGCACCTGTATGACGCTCACACACCAGCGCATGACGTGGATAACCTTCGCGAGCTACCAGTTCTGAACCTAAATACCCATGACAAATATAAGGATACTTTCCAAAACAGAAAATACCATCTGCATCCGTCATAAAAATACCAATATCATGAAGCATGGCTGCCTCTTCTATAAAAGTCAAATCCAGATTCAGTTCCGGATGCTTACGTGCCATTTCCAAGGCTTTATCTGCTACCGAACGGCTGTGTACCAACAAAATATGTTTTAACTCATTATCTTCCGGATAATATTTGTCAATCAATGCAAGTGGATTCATAAATAAATGTGGCTATATTTGTAAAAAGTATCACAAATCTACAAAAATTCCATGAGTTACACGAAAAGAATCTTTTTGAAATACATTTTGGGTGTATGTATAGGCTATTTTATAGCTTTTCAAGGACATGCCACCGTACGCAACGGAGCCGACCAGCTGGAAAAACTGTTTCCCCTGCTTGAAGGAAAACGGGTTTCTCTAGTAGTAAACCATACTTCTCTTTGTGGGAAAACACACCTGCTGGACACTCTGGCCAGTCAAATAAAAATCGTGCGTGTATTTGCTCCTGAGCATGGATTTCGAGGGGATGCAGATGCCGGAGAATACATTCAAAACGGGAAAGATACCCGCACGGGGGTGCCCATCCTTTCACTTTATGGGAAAAACAAGAAACCGCTACCTTCACAGCTAACAGGCACGGATGTAGTGGTATTCGACATACAAGATGTAGGAGCCCGCTTCTATACTTATATCAGTACCCTTTACTACGTAATGCAGGCTTGTGCCGAGAACCAAAAAGAGCTGATTGTGCTGGATCGCCCCAATCCATGTGACTATGTAGACGGTCCGATACGGGAAAAAGCATACAAAAGTTTTGTGGGCATGCTTCCCATTCCCCTGCTTCACGGATGTACCTTAGGCGAAATGGCCGGAATGATTAATGGAGAAGGATGGTTAGGTAAAGGTCTGCAATGTCGTTTGCAAGTAATCCGAGTGGAAGGATGGAAACACGGTCAGCCTTACTCTCTTCCGGTAAAACCTTCTCCCAATTTGCCCAACGATCTTGCCATTGCGCTCTACCCTTCACTCTGCCCTTTTGAAGGTACTTCCGTAAGCATCGGAAGAGGTACCACCTATCCTTTCCAAGTCATCGGTTCCCCGGCACTAAAGGATTTATTCCAGTTTCAGTTTATCCCACGCTCTTTAAAAGGGTTCGACAAACATCCGCTTCATCAGAATCAGACCTGCTTTGGCCTTGACCTGCGTACAGAGAAAGAGTTTCCTCAAGGCTTTTCCCTAAAATACCTCCTGCAGTTTTATCGGCTTTATCAGAAACTGTATTCGGATGCTGAAAAGCGTTTCTTTAGCCGTCCCCAGTGGTTTGACCAGCTAATGGGTACCTCACAGGTACGAAAGGACATACTTCAGGGAAAAACGGAGTCCGAAATACGTCAGACATGGGAGACAGATTTAAAAGCTTACCATTCCTTACGCGAGGAATATCTACTATATGAATAGCAATTTAAGAAAGCACCTTTTAATTTTTATATTTTAACATTGCATTAAGTAAGCTTTAAATGCCGCAAAGTCTTTCGACATCGGTACACTCTGTTTGGTACCTTTCATGAATGCCTGAAGTTTTTCCGGTATTTTTACTTCCACTCCAATGATACTTTCCACCGTTTGCAGGAATTTTGCCGGATGAGCTGTTTCAAGGAACAAACCGACTTCTCCTTCTTTCAGTTCTTCTGCCAACGCACGGTATCCGCATGCACCGTGAGGATCGAGCAGATAACCAGTTTCTTCATAAACCTTCTGCACCGTTTCACGTATCTGTTCATCGGTATAGGTTTCACCGCTGATTTCAGAAGCAATGGCATCGTGACTACCCTCGTACAAATCCAGTACCCGGGCAAAGTTACTGGGGTCGCCTACATCCATGGCATTGGCAATAGTAGCCACCGACGGACGCGGACAATACTCTCCTGTTTTCAGGTATTGATAGAATATATCGTTACGATTATTGGCTGCTATAAAACGCTTAATCGGAAGCCCCATACGCTTGCCAAACAATCCGGCTGTAATATTTCCGAAGTTACCGCTCGGTACGCAAACTACCAGGTTATCGGCCTTACCGATTTTTTTCATCTGTGCATAGGCATAGAAATAATAAAAGGCCTGCGGCAGGAAACGAGCCACATTGATAGAGTTGGCAGATGTCAGCTGCATGTGCTCGTTCAATTCTTTATCCATGAACGCATTCTTCACCAAAGCCTGGCAGTCATCGAACGTACCGTCCACTTCAACCGCTGTGATGTTACGTCCTAAGGTCGTGAATTGTTTTTCCTGAATTTCACTGACCTTTCCTTTCGGGTAAAGCACATACACATGAATGCCTTCCACTCCCAAGAAACCATTTGCCACCGCACTTCCCGTATCTCCGGATGTAGCCACCAGCACATTGACCTGCTTCTTTCCTTCCTTACGGATAAAGTATCCCAACAGACGAGCCATAAAACGACCACCTACATCTTTAAAAGCCAATGTGGGTCCGTGAAACAGCTCCAAAGAATAAATATTGTCTTTTACTTTTACTGCCGGTACATCAAAGTTCAATGTGTCATACACAATCTGTTTTAATGTTTCGGCCGGTACATCTTCTCCAAAAAAAGCATCTGCTACTTTATAAGCTATTTCTGGAAAAGAAAGTGTCTCAATCTCGTCATAGAACGATTGTGGCAAGGGTTTAATCTGACGGGGCATATATAAACCCTTATCTGAAGCCAGTCCTCTTACCACAGCTTCTTCCAATGTCGCGTCTAATGCTTTTCCGTTTGTACTGTAATACTTCATATTGCTATCTGTTACTGAATATTCATAAATAGGTTCATAAACTCATCTTTCTCCATCAGTCCATATCCTCCTTCCTTGCAGCTGATTTCATCATAAGTCTGCACGGCATCCGGCTCAATACCCGGATAATATATCAGGAAGGGAATCGGTTCATTGGTATGCGTTCTCAACTCACAAGGAGTAGGATGATCGGGCAATACCGCAATGGCCACAGGCTCGTCCCATTGTTTTACCGCTTCATAGACCGGGCCGACAATACGGCTGTCCAGGTATTCAATGGTTTTCAGTTTCAACGGAACATCTCCTTCGTGCCCCGCCTCATCGCTGGCTTCTACATGCAGATACACAAAATCATCTGTTTTCAACGCTTCAATGGCAGCCTGAGCCTTCCCTTCATAGTTGGTGTTATACAATCCGGTAGCCCCTTCCACGTCAATACAGCGCAAACCTGCATAACAGCCGATACCCCGAATCAAATCGACAGCCGTAATCACGGCTCCTTTTCGGATGGACGGATATTTCTCTGACAAAGGTTCCATCTGCGGACGGTATCCCGGACTCCAAGGCCAGATACTATTGGCCGGGTCTTTCCCTTCCGCCACTCGTTTCAAGTTGACAGGATGCGTAGCCAGCAACTCTTGTGATTTCAAAATCAGTGCATTCAACAAATCGGCTGTTTCTTGTGCCTCAGGACAGAGTGCCTTCACCAGATTAGGACGGAAAGGCTGCAAAGGGATGTCATGCGGAGGTACACAAGCCAATCGTTTATCTCCTCCCTTAATCACCAATAAATGACGATATTGCACTCCTGTGTAAAAATGAATGCGGTCGGAACCCAATTTTTCATCCAAAAAGCGAATCAGTTCATCGGCCTCCTCCGTAGAAATATGTCCGGCAGAATGATTTTTCAGCGTTTCTCCTTCCACACAGACAATGTTACAACGCATGGCCATGTCCCCATCCTGAAGGTCTACACCAATACTGGCAGCTTCCAGCACTCCACGCCCTTCATACACCTTAGGTAAATCATAGCCCATCACAGACATATTGGCCACTTCACTTCCAGGATGGAAGCCGTCGGCCACCGTCTTCAATACGCCCGTACGCCCCATACTTGCCAGTTTATCCATATATGGCGTATGTGCATACTGCAGTAAAGTTTTGTCGCCTAAGGAAGGTACAGCCCAGTCGGCCATACCGTCACCTAAGATAATTACATGTTTCATTTTTGTTTGGTTTAAATATTGGCAATACTCATTATATCCGCAAATACACCGGCAGCAGTCACACTTGCACCGGCACCGTATCCCTGAATCAGCATCGGATATTCATTGTAGCGCTCTGTGGTCAGCAAGATAATATTGTTGCTGCCAGCCAGGTTATAGAACGGATGATTGCGGTCTACTTCCTGCAAAGACACCTTGCCGTGTCCATCTTCCAGGCTTGCCACAAAACGCCAGCGCTTGTCCTCGCTTTCCAGTCTCTTGCGACGTTCTTCAAATTCTTTATCTAATTGTGGAATCTTTCTCCAGAAATCATCCAATGTACCTTCAAAATAGCTGTCAGGAATAAACAAGTCTGCTTCCACATCTTCCTGATTTAAACGGTAACCCGCCTCACGAGCCAGAATCACCAGCTTCCGGATTACATCCTTTCCGCTCAGGTCAATTCTAGGGTCTGGTTCTGAATAACCTTCTTCCTTCGCCTGACGGATGGTTTCACTCAAAGGAGTTGTCGCACTGATACGGTTGAAAATATAATTCAACGTACCGCTCACCACCGCTTCAATCTTCAGAATCTTGTCACCACTGTTTATCAGGTCATTGATGGTATTGATTACCGGCAAACCGGCTCCTACGTTCGTCTCAAACAAATACTTCACTCCACGCTGACGAGCAATTCTTTTCAGTTCCGCATAAATATCATATTCAGAAGAAGCGGCAATCTTGTTTGCGGCTACCACCGAGACATTGTGACTCAGCAAATCTTTATACAGTGCCGCAATATCGGGACTGGCAGTACAATCTACAAACACCGAATTGAAGATATTCATTCCCACAATCTCATCACGAAGAGTCTGAGGACAAGAAGGAATGCCTTTTTCATCCAATTCTTCTCTGAAATGTTCCAAATCAATTCCAGCACGCGTAAACAAGGCTTTATGGCCGTTGGCAATACCCACCACATGCAGTTTCAACCCGCGCTCCTGTTTCAGTTTTTCCTGCTGGCCATGAATCTGTTCAATCAAACTGGCACCCACTGTTCCCGTACCACAGATAAACAGGTTCAACACCTGATATTCTGACAAGAAGAATGAATCATGAATCACATTCAGTGTCTTACGCAAAGAAGCACCTTCTACGACGAAAGAAATATTTGTCTCAGAAGCACCCTGCGCACAAGCAATGACATTGATACCGTTACGTCCGAGCGTACCAAACAATTTTCCGGCAATACCGGGAGTATGCTTCATGTTCTCACCCACAATCGCCACGGTGGCCAGACCGCCTTCCGCTTTCATCGGTGAGATTTCACCCATTTCAATTTCTTTGGCAAACTCCTCATTCAGCACCTCACATGCCAGTTCCGCATCCTCATTTCTCACACCGATAGAGGTTGAGTTCTCAGAAGAAGCCTGCGAAACCAAAAAGACACTGATGCCATTTTCGGCCAACGTCTTGAAGATACGATGGTTCACGCCAATGACACCCACCATGCCCAAACCGGTCATGGTAATCAAACAAGTATCATTAATAGACGAAATACCCTTGATAGGTTTCGAAGAATGGTCGGCTTCCTGCTTCACAATGGTACCCGGAGCTTCCGGATTGAACGTATTCTTTATCAGAATCGGAATATTCTTATGGCACACCGGATAAATCGTAGGCGGATACACCACTTTCGCACCAAAGTTACACAGCTCCATCGCCTCTACATAACTCAACTCCGTAATAGGATAAGCCGTGCTGATGACACGCGGGTCAGCTGTCATGAAGCCATCCACGTCCGTCCAGATTTCCAGAATATCCGCATCCAAAGCTGCCGCAATAATAGACGCTGTATAATCAGATCCGCCTCTGCCCAAGTTGGTTACTTCTCCCGTATTCTTATCGGTAGAAATAAATCCCGGCACCAGAGAAACCTTCGGTATTTCACTGAAAGTCTCACGCACCAGTCGGTTCGTTAGCTCTGAATCAAGAATATGCTTATTATGTTTCTTTTCGGTTTTAATGAAAGTACGGGAATCGAACCACACTGCTCCCTCAATAAGAGTAGCCACAATGATGGAAGAAAGACGTTCACCATAGCTCACAATCGTAGCAGAAGTTTTCGGAGAAAGGTCACGAATCAAATAAATACCCTGAAAAATATCCTTCAATTCGCTCAGCAGTTCGTTCACCAGATCCAGAAGCAACTCTCTTCCCCGCCCTGCCGGAATCACTGTGTACACCATTTCAATGTGACGGTTCACGATTTCCTTCATTTCCTTCTCATAAGCGTCATCGCCCGAAGCGGCCATTTTCGAAGTACAAATCAACTTATCGGTAATCCCCCCTAATGCGGAAACGACTACAATTACTTTGTCATCTATACCCTCTACTATACGCTTGACACTTAACATGCTATTGACAGAACCTACGGATGTTCCGCCGAATTTCAATACTTTCATAGGTTATCATTAATTTTTAGTCCGAAACCCAATGGTCTCGGTATATCTCCGTAAGGCCTTACACTACGGCACAAACGGAAACAATGAATTAAAATAAATCTTGATTGAATAAAATAATTGAAAAGTCTGCATCCGCAGACGTGTATCACGTAGAAACACCAAACATACTATCCTCACCCCCTAGGGGTCATCCCTGTGGTAGATGTAATGAAAGGCATATACCCATGCCCGTTCAACAAGATGATATGAAGACAGTGTACAGTCATAGATTATTGTTTTTCCGTTGGCAAATATAGCAACATTTTTCTACAAACAAATAAATAAATGATATTTTTTTGCCAGTATAGAGAATAAGCATAAGATTTCGTACCTTTGTAAAGAATTAGTGTAACAAATATGGCAAAAGAAAAAACGGTCTATGTCTGCACAAACTGCGGACAAGAATCTCCTAAATGGGCTGGGAAATGCCCCTCCTGCGGACAATGGAATACATTTGTGGAAGAAGTGGTACGCAAGGAAGCTCCTGTAGCCAAGCACGTGGCTCACGGCATCGAGTCCGTGCGGTCCAAACCTCAACGTCTGACCGAAATAGAATCGAATGAAGAGCAACGCATAGACATGCTCGACGAAGAGCTGAACCGTGTATTGGGAGGGGGACTGGTGCAAGGTTCACTCACCCTGATTGGAGGAGAACCGGGCATCGGAAAATCGACTCTGATACTCCAGACGGTGTTGCGGCTTACCCACAAAAGAATTCTCTACGTATCCGGTGAAGAAAGTGCCCGCCAGCTCAAACTTCGGGCCGTCCGCATTCCGCACCCGGAAAATGACAATCTGCTGATAGCCTGTGAGACTTCGTTGGAACAGATTTTTACCCATATAAAGAATGCAGCTCCCGATTTGGTCATTATAGACTCCATTCAGACGATTTCTACCGAAAATATTGATTCTTCTCCCGGCAGCATCGTGCAGGTAAGAGAATGTACTGCTTCCCTTTTAAAGTTTGCCAAAGAAACCGGCACACCGGTTATCCTCATCGGACATATCAACAAGGAAGGAAGCATCGCCGGACCGAAGGTATTGGAACACATCGTCGATACCGTATTGCAATTCGAAGGAGACCAGCACTACATGTACCGCATCTTGCGCAGCATCAAGAATCGATTCGGCAGTACGGCAGAACTGGGAATCTACGAAATGAGACAAGACGGACTACGGCAGGTGAGCAACCCTTCCGAACTGTTGCTTACCCAAGACCACGAAGGCATGAGCGGTGTCGCCATCGCCGGTGCCGTGGAAGGTGTACGCCCCTTCCTGATAGAAGTACAGGCATTGGTCAGCACAGCTGCTTACGGGATGCCACAGCGTTCCGCCACCGGATTCGACCTGCGCCGTATGAACATGCTGCTGGCTGTACTTGAAAAACGTGTCGGATTCAAGCTGGCTCAAAAAGACGTGTTCCTGAACATTGCCGGAGGGTTGAAAGTCAACGACCCCGCCATAGATTTGGCAGTTATCAGTGCCATTCTTTCCAGCAACATGGATGCAGAAATTGAAGCAGGCGTATGTATGGCAGGAGAAGTAGGCCTGAGCGGAGAAATTCGTCCGGTCAACCGTATCGAACAACGTATCAGTGAGGCCGAAAAGCTCGGATTCCAACGAATGCTGATTCCCAAGCACAACCTGTCTGGCATTGACCGAAAGAAAATAAAAATCGAGCTCATCCCTGTAAGAAAAGTAGAAGAAGCCTTCCGGGAATTATTTGGATAACCCTCTTCACACCATAAAAACGCCTGTGCGCTTTGAAGTATTCTCCATGCGCACAGGCGTTATTTTATTCAGTATCCTATCTCAATACTCGTTATTTCTGAACGGCATTTTCATAAGGAACCATTTTTTCCAAGTTTGCATTTGCCTTTTCAGGTTCTACGCTTGCAGCTTTCTGGAACCATTCTTTAGCTGCTTCCGTATTTCCAGACAACCAAGCCAATACACCCAAGTTATTGAAAGCACGCGAATCATCTTTCACCTTATCCATATAAGAAGCTGCCTTCTTAAAGTCACCACTAATAATGTTGGCTGAAGCTGCATTCACATTAGCCGTTACATCTTCCGGATAGGTGTTAGCCGCAATTTCATACACTTCTTTATATTCCTTTGTTCCAGGCTGATACATAGCTGCCACACGATACATTTCCTGCAAACTCAACAATTTCGGATTGGTATAAATCAGGCGGGCTGCTTCAGAGTTCAAAACCTCTCTCACTTCGTAATCTACCGACACGCTCAAACGACGCAGACGAGGATAATACTGGTTCATCATCGTACGATAAGTAGTCATCCCCAGTGTAGATTTCAGTCTAGCTTCACGTACATCCAGATTTTCATACTTCTGGATTACAGCCAAAGCCTTTTCCGCATAAGCAGGTTTATCTTCTTCCAGCATTTTCACCAAAGTCTCCCAATCTTCCCCTGCAGAAGTCACATGCAGCACTTCCTGCGGGAAATTATATCCACCTTTCAGGTTCAGCGCAAACGATTCCGCACGTTGCTTAGCTACACGGTCATTGGTACGAACCGAGCCATCCGGCGAAGAGTATCCACATACATTGATCGACTTAAATGTAACCAAGTCTCCATCTTCCAACGGATCCAGAATCTCTTTCAGTTTCTGCAATTCACTACGGTTATTCTTGTAATCCGCATCAAAAACCGTCTTGCCTACCGGAAACTCAATAAACAGAGTACTTTGCTCTGAACGTACTTTCAGCGGTTCTTCTTTCGGTGTCAGGAAAGAAACCATTTCTTTACATGGATCACACACCTCAAACTCGGTGGGCAATGCCGGAGTTTCTACTGCTACATCCGGCTCAATCACCGTAATATCCAGCAAATCGACCTCACAACATTCTTTTCCTTCTTGCAACAGAATCATGGAAGCATGATCCATCCATGCCTGATAAGGAATAGAAGCCTGATAACGTACTACGTCTTCCCGGTTTTCCTGACGTCCGTGAATCACTGTATAAGGATTGTCAAACCCGAAACGACGAGCCACCTTACGCTCTTGACGGCGCATCTTGTAATCACCATTCTTTCCAGTTACCACTACCGGAGGCATGGCATAATAGTTTTTACCTTCACGCAATACAGGAGTAAAGGCATATGTCTGCTCACTATTTACACGTACTTCTTCCACACTCATGGAAAATTCAACGGTCAACGTATCATTTTTCAACGTTAATACAGGACGTGTATACTTTATATCACCCGCCATGGCAGCCAGCGGCAACATGACAAACGACAATATATATGCTAATTTTCTCATATCTATTCTTTATTTAAATTACAATGACTGAACTTCTACGCAACGGTGTTTTGTCTTATACTTCGGACCGAAAGTAAAATTGATTCCCAAATTAATGTTGGCAGAGAATCGGTTAAGTGGTGCATAATATTTTGGAGTGTATTTACACAATGGCACATCAGCAGCCACAAAGAAGTTGAAACCTCTTGGGTGAAAATTCAACATCAAACCTCCTGTAGAACCAAAGTTAGAAAGAGCATAGTTCACTGAAGCTTCGAACCAAGTTAAAGGAGATACATTCGCTGAAACACGTGCTTCTGTCCAGGAATGACGTCCCTGGAAACGAGAAGAAGACAAGAAACCAAACTTCAAGCGGTCATAAGCAGGCAATGTATATTCCGCACCAAGATTCAAGGTAGCCGCCAAAGCTGTAGTACGCTTCAGTCCCTCTCCATCCTTTGTAAATTTAGCCATCTGTTCCAAATCATCCACAATACGGTCTGCCTGATTATCTATTGAATTCGGATCGTTATCTCCCAAATCTGATTTTATGGGAATTTCATTAAAACCATTAAATTCAAAACTATTATTCATAGAAGCTTTCACTGTATTCTTCCAGCAGATAAATCCTAAATCAAGCACAGCAGCAGAGAATGTCCACTCATCGTTCAGGCGATAAGTTGCACCAAAATCAAATGCCATACCAAATCCTGTGGGACCGATATTCTTGTCATCAAAATCCACGTCATCATACGAAATCAACTGTTCAGACCCAGGTTTCAGTTTATCAGTACGGTTACCATTGGCATCCAGTTCATAATCACTATCATCGTAATTACCAGTTTCTCCACGAGTAGGAACAATCAACCCTTTACCTGAAAGAAAGCCTGTGCACCCGACGGAGTAATTTTCCAAGCATCCGGCGTAGCCTCAATGTCCAGTCGGTCAATCTTCACGGTAGCCTTGGCAAGACCTACCAAAAATTTCATTTTTGCACCAACCGTCCACTGGTCGTTTATCTGACGAGCATGCCCCAATGCCAATTCAGCATAATTAGTAGAAAGGATGCTCAAATCGTTTACTGTGTAACGAGTTCCCTCCGGAGCATCGACCCCGTTTTTCATAAACTTAAACAGCTGGTCGGGAGCCGACAAGTTTGTATTGCTTTTAATAGAAAGTCCTATCGTATTAAAACCTCCCCAAGCATAAAACCCGGTAGACAGGATATTTTCATTCACATTAAATCCCATTTTCAGTCGGTTAGGCAAACCATTTAAGAAGTCTTTTCTGCTCACTTCCTCGTGCATGAAAGTCATTAAATCGCCATTAGACTTCACAAACAAGAAATCACCTACACCTGCAGTTCCTTGAGCTCCTACCGACAAGTTTCCTAGTCCGGGCATACTAACATATCCTCTTTCTCCCATAAATGCAGGGTTCAATTCATGACGATAAGTAGCACCTCCCAAAAAATAAGCAGAACGATTAATCTGAGGTTGCGCTACAGCTTCACCCACAAACCCCAAAACAGCCAATCCGGACAGTACCGTACACAATATATTTTTCTTCATTTGTTTCATTTTTTCTCGTTCATTATTAATTCAAATCCACATTCACTCCACCTGGCACAGACAGTTTGACACTTGTCACCTTCAGCCATTGCGTATCCTTCAAAGGCACACCAGTAGCACTTCCCGGTACAGCTGTTATTTTAAAACAAATCCGATCTATTTTCGACAAGAATGCAGTATCATCCGAAGTCAGGCTTAAAACCAGTTCACTTGTTGCAGGTTTTTCTCCATCTGTACTTTCTGTCACATATTGCTTATCTTCTTCCATTGTCTTCTTCACAGCTGTCAGTTCATTGCCATACACATCCTTAATCTGCACATTTTCAGCTTTCAGTTGCAATTTCAAAGGAATGGCATTGTCTACCGACAACATAATCTTGGCATTTTTCAGACTTACTTTATCCAAATCGTTCAAGTCTTTGTTCAAATCTTGTACAGAATCATTGTATACGATATTCAAACCTTGTTCGAAACTTAACGGTACATCTACCTCATAACTTGCCGGCAAATCATACTCTTTTCCTAATTCCGCATTATAATAATTTTCATTTCGAACAATCGGCTGCAGATTCACATCAATATCATCAGGAATAGTTTCAAGCAAATTATTTATATCTTCCACTTTTATATTCTCTGTAACTCCTTCAATAGAACACTCTCCTGTACGAGAAAGAGCAATGATATTTGTACCTGGTATCAATGCTACCTTATTCTGACCATATCCAGTTCCTATTTTTACTTCATGCCCTTCAATATTGACATTATTCTTCTTCGGAGTAAGTACAGCATCGATTTCCACATCCGTCTCCAAAGGATTATCAGCTTTCAGTAAGATTACCGGATTAGTAATATCCAAACGAGTATCCTCGTCTTTCAAGAAATCGGGAAGGTCGTTCAATTCTATTTTTGTTGTTTCCGCTTCAATATTTGGCTGAATAACACCAGTTACAGAATTTACAGTCATTTCATCCAAAGTCACATACATAGTCATCTTTAATTCACCAGAACCACTTGCATTCACAACCTGAACCACCCCTTGCATGAAAACCTCCTTTTTAATAGATATATTTCCATCTACAACAGGTATTCCCTCGCCTGGCTTATCTCCAAATCTATAACCAATTACGTTGAGTTTTCGAGGTGTTGTTGATAATGTTTCATTCAAAGTCAAAGTATTACCTTCTTCAACTTCTCCCTTCTCAAACACAAGGAAATCCGGGAACTTAACCTTCAAGTTTTTTGCCTTCACTTCATCAAATTTCAAACCTCCATCAAACTCAAAGGTTACAGTCATAGTGGCTGGAGTCTGTGCCTCAAGAGCTCCTAATTCTTTTAAAGCCTCATCTATGTCATCAGCAACAGCTTCCAAGCTATTGGATTCATCCAACTCAACATCTACAGTTGCTTCAACTTCATCCCCAATAGAAAATTCAGCAAGACCTTTTTCTAAACTTGTTTCAGCACCATTAATCGTTACTTGTGCTACTACGGTTGGTTCCACACTAATATCATCTTTTTTCGTCAGATGATACACATGAGTAGTTACATCCGGCTGAAGCATATCCCCTTCTTCTACTTCAATAATCTTGCTCAAGAAAGTCGTATCTGTACTACCGGCAGGAATTGTGAGATATTCCCCTCCTACATTTATTGTCATGTCTATGTCTTTGTCAAGATCATACTTGTTATCCACACATGACACCGTCCACAATGGGAACGACAACAAAAATCCCCATAATGGAGACACTTTTTTTACCTTACACATCATAATTTTATTTTAACTAATATTCAACTATCACTATCAATAACGCTTTTTTACTTACAAATGTTGAGAAAAATCGGCCACAAATATAGAAAATTTTACTATTGCTTCAAAGAAAAGTCTTAAATCAGTATAAAAAGTCCTATCTAATCCCCATTGCAAGAACAAAACAGAAACCCTATCTTTGCAAAAAAGTTACAAATAATATGATTCACGAATACCAACTCCGAATTCTGCCCGAACAGGCAGCCAGCGAACAATCACTCAAGCAATACATTGGTCGAGAAAAAGGTTTAGACGTACGTACCATCAATGCCATACGTATCTTAAAACGAAGCATTGATGCCCGGCAACGTACCATTTATGTTAACCTGACTATTCGTGTATTTGTCAACGAAACACCCTCTGAGGAAGAATTTGAACGTACAAATTATCCTAACGTAGAAGGTCGTCCTGCAGTCATTGTGGTGGGTGCCGGCCCCGGAGGATTGTTTGCAGCCCTTAAACTCATTGAATTAGGACTACGCCCCATTGTAGTGGAACGAGGAAAGAATGTACGTGAGCGAAAAGAAGACCTGGCCCGTATCAGCCGGGAGCACAAGGTAGACGCTGAATCAAACTACAGCTTTGGGGAAGGTGGAGCCGGGGCTTACTCCGACGGAAAGCTCTACACCCGCAGCAAAAAGCGGGGCAGCGTAGAAAAAATATTAAATGTATTCTGCCAGCACGGAGCCAGTCCTACCATTTTGTCGGACGCTCATCCGCACATCGGGACGGACAAGCTTCCCAGAGTCATCGAAAACATGCGCAACACCATTCTGGCCTGTGGAGGAGAAGTACACTTCCAGACTCGAATGGAATCCATACTTATAGAAGGTCAAAAGGTAAAGGGTATTGAAACGAATACCGGAAAGACCTTTTTAGGCCCCGTCATTCTAGCAACCGGACATTCTGCCCGAGATGTATATCGCTGGTTGTATGCCCATGGGGTGCAACTGGAGACCAAAGGAATTGCTATCGGTGTGCGACTGGAACATCCTTCCATGCTGATTGACCAGATACAATATCACAATAAAAACGGACGAGGGAAATACCTTCCTGCTGCCGAATACAGTTTCGTACAGCAAGTAGACGGACGAGGAGTGTACAGCTTCTGCATGTGTCCCGGTGGATTTGTGGTACCGGCAGCCAGCGGTCCTCATCAACTGGTAGTCAACGGTATGAGTCCGAGCAACCGTGGCACCAAATGGAGCAACTCGGGTATGGTGGTAGAAACACGCCCAGAAGACCTTCTGCTCCCAGAAATACAACTCCAGGCGGAACCTTTCCCCGGGTCCAATGAAAGCCTGACGGAAGAACTGATTCTGCGCGACGGAAAGCAGCCTGAAGGAACTGTCCACACATTAGCCATGATGCGTTTCCAGGAAAAGCTGGAACAAATCTGCTGGCAGCAGGGAAATATGCGACAGACTGCCCCCTCGCAACGTATGGTCGATTTCACACGAAAGAAACTCAGCTATGACCTTCCGGCTACCTCTTATAGCCCGGGATTAGTATCTTCTCCCCTTCATTTCTGGATGCCCTCTTTCCTGAGCGAACGCCTGAGCAAAGGTTTCCAGCTTTTCGGAAAGAGTTCACGTGGCTTTCTCACTAACGAAGCAGTCATGATTGCCGTAGAAACACGTACTTCCTCTCCCGTACGCATCGTACGTGATAAAGATACCCTACAACATCTTACCGTAGAGGGTCTCTTCCCTTGTGGAGAAGGTGCCGGATATGCCGGAGGTATTGTCTCAGCAGGAATTGACGGAGAGCGATGTGCTGAAGCCGTAGCCCATTATTTAAACCACTAATTACCTACTATATGCACCACCTGCCGGAAATTGCCATCATTGAGCCCAACACGCTGACGGCCCTCGGACTACGCACGATTCTGGAAGAACTTATTCCCGAGGCAGTCATACGTACGTTTTCTTCTTTTGAAAAACTGATAGACGACACGCCCGACATGTATGCACATTACTTTGTGTCGGCCAACGTGTATTTTGAGCATACATCCTTTTTTCTGGAAAGAAAACCCAAGTGCATTGTGCTCTCCGCAGGAGAACCTCCCTTGCTGACAGGAATCCCAAGCCTGAACATTCTTCTTCCACAGGAGCAACTGGTAAAAACCATCATGCAGACCCGAAAACGAGGACACGAGCTGACGCATCATCCCGTAACACCTCCTGCCACTGATGCAGAACATGAACTGAGTGCCCGAGAAATTGAGGTACTCAGACTTGTCACCAAGGGATTGATTAACAAAGAAATAGCAGACAAACTTCACATCAGTCTGACTACGGTTATTTCTCACCGGAAAAACATCACAGAAAAGCTGGGCATTAAATCTGTATCCGGCCTGGCCATCTATGCAGTCATGCACGGATACATTGACGCAGACCGTATCTAATTCAAAATCCTCATTTATTAGGATTGCCCATCCAGGCAAATTGGCGTTACTTTGCAGCCGTTAACTAAACTATATCTTTCAACAGAATGAAAAAAAATATTGCTATCGTTTCGTTACTGGCTGTTTCTATAAAGAGCGCCTTGGCAGGTCCGGTATCACCTGAGAACTCATTACCTAAAGATACAACAAAGGTTATTGACATAGAAGAGGTTGTGGTTATTGCTACTCCAAAGGAGAACAACCGTCTGCGTCAGCAGGCTACTTCATCGACTTCCTTTTCACAAAGTGCGATGCGCAATAATTCGGTAACCTCTGTAAAATCATTGTCTGCACTGGTACCGAACTTATTTATTCCGGAATATGGTTCTAAGCTGACCACTTCTGTTTATATCCGAGGTATCGGTTCACGTATCAACACACCGGCTGTCGGACTTTATGTAGATAATATCCCTTTCATTGACAAATCCGCATTCGATTTCAACTACTCCGATATTGAACGTATCGACGTAATGCGAGGACCACAAGGAACACTCTACGGACGCAACACCATGGGAGGACTTATCCGTGTGTTTACCAAATCGCCGTTTACGTATCAGGGAACAGACCTTCGTTTAGGTGCTGCCACCTACAACAATTACAATGCCTCACTTACTCACTACCATCGTATCTCCAATCAGTTTGCCTTCTCAGTCGGACTGTTTTATGACCATAAGGGAGGTTTCTTCAAAAACGACTTCAACGGAAAACGAATTGATACGGACAATGAGTTTGGCGGACGCATACGTGCCATTTATCTGCCGACTGAAAACTTGAAACTTGACTTTACCGTAAACTACGAATATACCAACCAGGGTGGCTATCCGTATGAATACACGGGTAAAGTCAAAGGAGAAGAAGACCGTGCAGAGTATATCGGCCGCATCTCTTACGACAATGCCTGCGGATACAAACGTAACTTGCTGAACACGGGAGTAAACCTGGAATATCAGGCTGACAACTTTATTCTCAGCAGCGTAACCGGTTTCCAGTACCTACGCGACCACATGGATCTGGACCAGGATTTTACGGAACAGAACATCTACACCATGATGCAGAAACAGAATTCCAAGACACTCAGCGAAGAAATCGTGTTGAAGTCCAAACCCGGACGCCGCTGGCAGTGGACTACCGGAGTTAGCGGATTCTATCAGTGGCTGGATACAGAGGCTCCTGTCACCTTTCAGAAGGACGGAGTAAACTGGCTGAATTCTACCATCAACACAAACGCCAACAAATACATGCCCACGATATCAATGGGGGCCATGAGCATGAAGCTAAACTTCAATGACGTAATCAATGGTGAACAACTTGCCATTCCGGGAAAATTCAGCACGCCGATCTTGAATGGGGCGATTTTCCATCAATCCACTTTCAATGATCTTTTCGGGCTAGAAGGACTCTCTTTCACTGCCGGTCTTCGCATGGACTATGAAAGCCTGAAGCTGGATTATTACAGTGGTTGCCAATTTACTCATACTTACTCATTGAGCGGTACATTAACTCCAGCCAACAAAGTAATTGAAATGATTCCGGCACAAGAATTCAACGTAAACAACGGTTATGATGGAAAGCTGTCGCACGACTATATCCAGCTGTTGCCTAAATTCGCCTTGCAATATGATTTTGACTCACGTAACAACATCTACGCCAGTGTATCCAAAGGATACCGTTCGGGAGGATACAACATCCAGATGTTCTCCGACCTGTTACAGAATGACATGCAGGCAAGTATGATGAAACACGTGGCCGATGTAACTATTCCGGTAGTCAACAATGTACCGATGCTGAACGAGGAACAGAAACAAATGATTGCAGGAATGCTGAACGGTATGGCTCAGAGCCCGCAAACAGACGTAAAAGCAGCCACGCTCTACAAGCCGGAATATTCATGGAACTACGAAATCGGTTCTCACCTCACCTTGTTCAACGGAAAGTTACAAACTGACCTCTCTGCGTTCTACATGGACACTCGCGACCAGCAGTTGTCACGCTTTGCTGAAAGTGGATTGGGACGTATCACCGTGAATGCCGGAAAGAGCCGTAGCTTAGGTGCAGAAGCTAGCTTACGCGCACAGCTTACCGACCAGTTCAGCCTGAACGGAAACTACGGATATACATACGCCACCTTCACTGATTATGTGATAAGTGAAACAGAAAACTATAACGGCAACTATGTCCCCTTCGTCCCTAAACATACATTTGCAGTAGGCGGACAATACATTTTCCCACTACGCAAGAACGCTATTCTGGACAACATCACCCTGGATGCCAACTATCGTGCTGCAGGCCGTATCTACTGGACAGAACAGAACAATGCCAGTCAGGCACTTTACGGCACATTGAACGGCCGACTCAGTTTGAACAAGGGTAACGGACAAATCGGTTTCTGGGTAAACAATGCCTTAAACAAAGATTATCAGGCTTTCTACTTTGAAACAATGAGCCGTGGATTCGCACAAAAAGGACGTCCCGTACAAGTGGGAATTGACATCCGTTGCCGCTTCTAAAAAGCGCAAGAATATTAAAAACAGAACGCTTCGACGTTTGAAACAAGACGCAAGTCCGTTTCAAGTAAAACGCAAGTACATTTAAGACAAAACGCAAGGAGGTTTCAAAACAAACGTCCTTGCGTTTGAAGTGTACTAAAAATAGTTGTCAGTTTGAAGATTAATTCCTGACTAAGTTGACAGGTTAAACATTATATTCCTAAAAAGGTTGTCAGTTCTGCAAAACTACAACAAAAACTCAATATCCGTATATTTTCTCTCTAAAAACTCATCGCTCGGGGAGCGCCGTGCGGCAAGGGGCGGGAGCACCCGTCCCGACGAGCACATCTTTCAGTTATACCGATATTCCATAAGAGGGTTTCCTCCTCTGCCTGAAAAGACTTCCATAGGGGTCTTCATACCCAGTGCCCTGTGTGGTCTGGCATTGTTGTACATCGCTACGGATTTACTTACGGCTTCCTCTGCCTGTCTGAAGTCCATATCACCTTCATTGAAGAGCCACCCGTTCTTCAGGGTGTTGTTCATCCTCTCGGCCAGGGCATTGTGAAGCGGGTCTCCCGTCTGGGTCATGCTGATTCTGATGCCTTGTGAAAGCAGCAGGTTCGTGTACTGCTTCGAGGCATACTGCACGCCACGGTCAGAGTGGTGTATCATGCCTTCCGTACTGATTCCGTAGGCACGGTAGGTCTCCAGAGCCATGTACATGGCTTTCAGCGGTCCCTCCGCATCCAGACTCCTGCTCAGGCAGTATCCGACTATGTATCTGCTGTAGGCGTCAGTCACCAGTGAAAGATAGGCAAAACCTTCTCTGGTATAGATATAGGTGATGTCCGCCACCACAAGCCGGCCATTGCCCACAGGCGTGTACTTGGGAGAAGTGTTTACAAGATCCCTGTAAAGACGGTAACCGTGTCTGGAGTCCGTGGTACGAGGACGGTACCTTGTCCGCCTGAGCATGAGCGAGTTGGAACGGAGCACATTGTAAAACCTGTCCCGTCCTATGGTGAACTTTTCCCTGAAGTATTCACGGCAGAGTGTGTAGAGTTCCCGACAGCCCGCCTTGGGAAGACATTCCTTCTGGCGGACGTACAGGCAGTACAATACAATGCTGGCAGAGAGTATGTCAGCCTCGTTTGAGGCATAGTCATGCTTGTAGTATCCCTGTGCTGATATGCCAAGCAATCTGCAAAGCGGACGCACGCGGTAACGGCGTCCGCCTTGAGACAGGCCCCGGATTACTTGGCACCGGAGTTTTTTCTTACCGGAATGTTATAGGTCTTTTCCGCAAGGTCAATCATGCAGTCGTAGGCGTCACGGGCCATGTTGGACTGCTTCAACTCTACTTCCAGGGACTTGATTTTCCGCTCGAGCTCATGAATACGGTCATGAAGCTCCTGCTCGGTCTGACTTAGTTTCTTGCTCATAATGGGACTTGGTTTATCTTCAATCCCAAAGATACGAAGCCAGCGGCTAATTGTAGTACGTTTCAGACCTTTTTCTCGTTCAAATTCACTATGGTTCTGAGAAGAACACATATATTCTTCCAGATAAGACAGACATTCTGCCTTTGAGAACTTTCGATTTTTACGCATGTTACTAAATAAATTGTGTCAACTTATTTAGTACACTACAGTTTTTTACATTGATATAAATCCCTTTTTAAAACAGCAGAAAGCCATTAAATTCCAGTCAAATATCCTTTCAATGCTTCCACATATTCGGCCATAGCTTCCCGCCCTTTTGAGGTCATCCGGCAAACAGTACGAGGTTTCTTGACCACAAAACTTTTTTCCACCTCGATATAACCGGCTTCGCTCAACTTGTCAAGCTGCACACTAAGATTACCTGCCGTGGCATTAGTCTGCTCTTTCAGGTACACAAAATCAGCCTCGTCCACAGACAAGAGTATCGACATCACAGCTAGACGAAGCTGTGAATGAAGCAACGGATTCAGTTCTTTCAACATACGTTACGGGCCTTTCGGTTTAAATAATGGCCGGGCAACACCATCATGACCACAAACGACAATCCAAAGTACAGATACCAGTCAATGGTAACAGCCTGATGAAGGGTATAGGCCATCAGCATGTAAATGGCAAAACAAAAGCCTACCAGCGGTGACCACATCACGACTCGGCTACGGATGATGATTCCCGTAATGGAAACTCCGATACCGCTATAAAGCAGAGAAAGGGGCAGCATCAATGAAAAATTGACTCCTCCGTAGTGGAATGCCAGCAAAGACATGATGACTACGGTCAGCACAAACAGGCTGCCTATCACTTTCCAGACCTGCAGAATGGCACGGTCGGTATACGTAATTACCGAAGGAGTTTCCTTGCGCTGCATGCGAAGCATAAAGCCCCAGAACAGAAACATACTGAACCAGCCGATACTCCAACGGGCATCTCCCGTATAGTACACCAATAAAAACAACAGTACCGAAAGCGCCGCAGTAAAATATCCCCAGTAAAGAAACTGGTTTCCACTGCCCACTTCCATATTCTTCCGAGTAGAACGAATCATTTGTGAAATCAGTTCCAGGCTTTCTTGTTCTGATAATTTCTTTTCTTCCATAAGGCAATCAGTTTTAGGTTTTAAATTCAACATGGTTTATTTTATAAACCATAAAGCGAAAAATAAAGGCAAGGAGGCGCGCTTCTCTCTTGCTTTAATGCAAATATAAATAAGTTTATTTTATAAACCAAATAAAACAGCAGGAAAATAACAGAAAAAAAGCCGTTCCAATCTTTACGACTGAAACGGCTCATATAGAATAAAAAAGATGTACTTACTTATTTCTGCAAGTCATTCTCATTCACTAGCAACTTACCTTGGTATTCTCCGGTCAACGTACGCAGGAAGGATACCATCTGTGCGACTTCCTGTGTTGACAAATCCACGCCTACCTCGTACTTAGCCATGGCAATGACGGCATCTTCCAGCGTAGCCTGTGTTCCATCATGGAAATAAGGTGCAGTCAATGCCACATTACGCAATCCGGGCACTTTAAAGCGATGACGGTCTCTTTCGTCTTTTGTTTCCTTGAAACGGCCATTGTCTTCTATGGTCAGTTCCGTACCACGGTCGGCAAAGTAATCATGCTTGATGCCGAGCAATTCGTACGACTGTCCACCCATGTTCTCACCTACATGGCAAGTAGCACAGTTGTATTTCTTGAACAAATCATATCCAGCCAGCTCTTCAGCCGTCAGGGCTGCATTATCCCCTTTCAGGTACTTATCGAAACGTGAGTTCGGTGTAAGCAAGGTTCTTTCAAACTCCTGAATGGCATCTGTAATGTTTGCCTGATTGAAACCGTCGGGATACACTTCCTTAAATGCCTTGCTGAAAGCTGCATCCGCATTCAATTTCTCGCAAATCTCATCAAACGACTTGCAAGCCATTTCTACCGGATTCAAAGGAGGACCGGCTGCCTGATCGGCCAGCGTAGCGGCACGTCCGTCCCAGAACTGCACGAAATTATAATGTGCATTATATACAGAAGGAGCATTTACTCCACCAAACTGACCTCCTACTCCTTCTGAGAACTGTTTGTTATCTACTCCACCGGTATTCAATCCGTGACAAGACGAACAAGATACAGTATTATCGGCCGACAGACGTACGTCGTGGAACAGCAGATTACCTAAAATCACCTTCCGCATATCTACCGGAACGGAATCCTGAATCGGACGGATGGTTTCATTGCTCCACTGCGCATGAGCCAGCTGATTGGGATAGAAGGCTGCACGCTGTGACTTCACCCACGAAAGTGCCATCTGCTTTTCCGTATCATTCAACGAAGCTCCCCAATGTACCAGATAATATTTGGCCATAGGCATGGTGCCGTCCAATATCACCTTCTCTACTTTTGCCAAATCTACCTCGCTGACTTTCTCTCCTTTTTTCAAAGCTTCTAACATCGGAGTCATGTCGAAAGAGCGGTAAGCCAGGCGAGCATCTTCCTTGACTAGCTTTCCAGCAACCGGCAAGCTGGCATAAAACGGTAATTCCGGATTGGCAGTATGACAGGCCATACATCCGCTGCTCGCAATGATTTCTTCCATCTGAGCACTGCTTTCCAAACTGGCTGAGGGAGGACGGTTCACCACCCGATAGGTTGCGGCCAATACCGCAGCTACCACCAGCACTGAAAAAATGATTTTTGTTCTTTTCTTCATAAGAAACTGATTAGATTTTAATAACTCAATAAATATCTCACACGTTAAAATGCTAAGAACGGTTGTATAAATGCACGCTTTGCTGTGCGGCAGGAAGGTAATTCACCCCATACCAGCACATCTGTAGCGAAAGGAAAGACACAATCAGTATCCAGTACAGCGTACGCGGAGTACTCCTGCGGAACAAGCGCAGATGTACGTACAGCAAATAACCTGTCCACGTAACTGCTGCCCAGGTTTCTTTCGGATCCCAGCTCCAATAATGTCCCCAGGCCGCTTTTGCCCAAATTGCTCCGGTCAGCATACCGACTGTCAGAAAGGCCAATCCTGCATAAACTAACTTGTCGGCGGCTTCAAGGTAATTCTCCCGATGCTTGTAAAGTCCCATACAGGCCAAAATAAACGCACAGCCTAATACAGAATAGGAAAACATATACACCGTGACATGAGGAACAAACCACGGGCTTTGCAAGGCAGGCATGAGGGACTGGTCATGAATTTCCGGTTTCAGAATATTGATAATCGCAAATACCGCACCTACTACAGTGGAAAAAGACAATATCCAGGGGTACTTCCAACGAAGATAGGTCAGCAAGCCGGATATACCCATAAAGAACGAATACCACAATCTGGTCTCGCCCATAGTGCGCAAAGGAGGACGCTGAAGGCTCAGCCAGAATCCGGTAATAAAGGCGGCAAACACCAATATACCTGACAAGGTCAGCCCAATAGCCCATTGGCTCCGCTCTTTAGAGAACAAGGCAAAAACCGCTCCGGCTCCCCATAAAACGATGGCAGGCAGGGCAAACAAATAAAAATTATCCCACGTAATCATTCAAGAATAGTGTTAGTTATATATAAAGTCAGTCAACAAGTTCACTTACAGATTTACTCATCTGCTTGTCTGGCCCTGCCAGAAAGAGCAGTAACCCTCCGCACAGCATCATCACAATGCCCAACAGCATGACGTATTTCAGCGGCTCACGCACAATCTGCACTACGCAGTATTCCGGTTCGGCAGAATGCACATCATAGGAAGTCAGGTAATAATCTTCTACCCAGCTTGCCGAATAGGGCTGGTTTACTTCCAGATGTATCGGTTTTCCGTCCATTGACACTTCGGCAAAGAAGCGGCGTGGCGTACCATTGGGATAATGCTCTACAGTAAAGTTTGTCAGCTGCAACGGTTTTTCCAGGTATACCACATTTCCCCCGGAGGTAAAAGCTTCATTGTTCGGATTAGCCCGAAATACCGGAATGCGCAAGGTCTGTTCCTCTGCACTTCCCATAAATCCGGCAAAGAGCGCCAGCCACAATCCGGCATGATTCAGCATAAAACGCCACCGATTACGCCCCGGCGTGAAAAATCGTCTTACGGTAATCATTCCCAAATGAGTCAGCAACCCGAATAATCCGGTAACAAAAATCCAGGAAGACATAAAATTATAGCAACCCAAACGAGAAAATAAACCCGACTTCTCTGCAGCCTCTTGCGCAGAAAGCTGGGGAAACAAGCCTATCACCAGACAACCGGCCAAAAACCAGCCTAATGTCCAGCAGGTACATTGCGGGGAAAGCCACAAACGGACAGCTTCCGAATGACGCTTCTCCTTATAGCCATATCCTATCAATGCAATCCACAGTAAGGCTAAAATAGCATCTAATGGAAAAGCAAAAAAGGCAAACGGAAAATTGCCAAAAACACATTGGGCTGCCACAGACAGCAGCAATAATAAAATGAATAGTAAGTTAGTCTTTAAGTTCATTCATCAGTCGTTGGTGAAATATGTGCAAAGATAGGGAGTTTATTTAATACTGCAACAAAATTGTAAAGATAACAAATCTTTTTCCCTGCAAAATTCGGAAAAAAGATTTGTTATCCTCCTTTTTTAATGCTCCCGACGCATTCTGTGGCCATATATGGTAATAACCACGAAACAAACGAGCGGAAGTACAAACGACAGATTCACTGCAGGCATCCCCCACAAGGTCTTGCAATCAATGATAGCGGCCTGCAAAGGAGGAAGTACCGACCCGCCCAAAATAGCCATAATCAATCCTGCGGCACCAAACTTGGCATCATCGCCCATTCCTTTCAATGCGATACCGTAAATGGTAGGGAACATCAGCGACATGCAGGCTGAGATGCCTACCAGACAATACATACCGTATATGTTCTGCAAGAAAATTACTCCCAGCACACACAAGGAAGCAGCAATGGCCAGCACTTTCAATAACTGTCCCGGATTAATATACTTCAACATCAGGGTACACACAAAACGGCTGATACAGAAAATGACCATGGCCACGATGTTATATTTCTGTGACAAGACTTCGGCTGCCTGTTCCTCCATTCCTTGTGCCATGAACAGACGGGTACCATACTGGATAATGAAAGTCCAACACATAATCTGTGCACCGACATAGAAGAACTGTGCCACTACTCCATAACGATAACGTTTCACGGCATACAAACGTTTCAATGTAGGAAGAAAGTTTATGGAATGAGACTGATCCGCATTCTTCGGCATCTTGGACATACGAATGATGAGAAGCATTACCAAGATTACAATACCAATGGTCAGATAAGGAGTAATGAGAATAGTCAAATCAGCGTCACGAATTGCTTCAAATTCAGCCTGACTAAGCTGGGCACGTTCGGCCGTATCCATCGGATGCAGCTGGTTCTGAATGAAGTTCATAGCGACAAACATCCCCATCAGTGAGCCTATAGGATTAAATGCCTGAGCCAAGTTCAAACGACGGGTGGCCGTTTCTTCCGTTCCCATTGACAAGATATAAGGATTACAGCTAGTTTCCAGAAAAGATAATCCGCAAGTCATGACAAAATAAGCCAACAAGAACGGATAATAGCTTCCGGTCAGCTTGGCAGGAAAGAAAGCCAAGGCTCCCACGGCATACAAGCCCAGTCCCATCATGACTCCGGCTTTATAAGTATATTTACGGATAAACATGGCTGCCGGAAAGGCCATAGCAAAATATCCGCCATAAAAAGCCACCTGAACCAAAGTCCCGTCGGTTACGCTCATCCTGAATATTTTGGAAAAAGCCTTGACCATAGGGTTTGTAATGTCGTTGGCAAAGCCCCATAGGGCAAAGCAGAAGGTAATCAGAATGAACGGAACCAGATAGCTTATTCCATCCTTCTTCAGTATAGATTTGTTTTCTGATGTATTACTCATGGTGTTAGATTTTAAGTGACGGCTACAGCCCTCTTGATTATTTTACTTCATTTGCTGCCTGATGTTACCGATGGCAGTTGCCTCAACCGGTCCTTCTACCACAGGAATGCCAATAGCTTCTTCTGTCAACCGGTTCAGGTATTTGTTCTGACTTCCTCCACCAATCACATAAAGCTTTGTTACTGGTTCAGGCAAAAGCTGGTTCAGTGCTTCCATACCCGTTTTATAGCGCAACGCCAATGACCGAAGGACACATTTCACAAATTCTCCCTGCGTGGAAGGTGGTGTTTGCTGATGTGCAATACAATAATTCGTAATCGCCTCAGCCATACTTACCGGACACTGGAAAGCTGTATCGTCCACGTCAATCAAAGCATCGGTTTCTGCCACTTCCGCAGCCGGCAGTAAGATGGAATAAGCTACATCCTTTCCCTCTTCCTTCCATTCCTGCATCAGTTTCTGAAGTATCCAAAGTCCGGTAATATTCTGTAAAAAACAAATTTTTCCATCCGAGCCTCCTTCATTGGTAAACCCTGCCAGACGGGCTTCTTCCGTCAAAATCGGTTCGTCGCTCATTACCCCCAGCAAGGACCAAGTGCCTGAACTCAGGAAAGCAACCTTTTCTCCTTTGGCAGACAGAGGCACTACACTGGCCGCGCTGGCCGTATCGTGTGAAGCTACAGCAATCACTTCTACCTCGTAGTCTATTCCTATCTGTTCCTTGATTTCCGGTTTCAAAAAGCCGCGAGAAGTTCCCGGCATAACCACTTCGCCGAAAAGGTGCTCCGGAAGCCCCAGTTCCCGAATCAACTTGAAATTCCAGGTACGTGCTTTGGCATCCAGCAGTTCCGACGTAGAAGCTATGCTATACTCATTATTAGCCACTCCCGTAAGATAATAGCTGAACAGATCGGGCATGAAAAGCAACTTGTCGGCTACCTTCAACTGCGCATTATCTTCCTTCTTCATGGCATACAACTGAAACAAGGTATTGATGGCCATGACCTGCGTACCCGATTCTACATAGTGCGCCTTTACGTCCACTTTCGAGAAAAACTCTTCGGGCATCCCTTCCGTACGACTGTCACGATAACACACCGGATTGCCCAACAAATTTCCCTGTTTATCTATCAGTCCGAAATCCACACCCCACGTATCAATTCCGATACTCTTCAACGTATAGCCTTTTTCTACTGCCATACGGATGCCGGTCTTCATATCCTCAAACAGGGAAAGGAAATCCCAGTATACATGTCCTCCCATCCGTACCTGACGGTTAGGGAATCGGTATATCGTATCCAGCACGAGTTCACCCTCGGAAAGGTAGCCGGCAATCACCCTGCCACTACCTCCTCCAAAGTCAATTGCCAAATATGCTTCTTTCATTTTGTCTTCTTGCCTAAAATGTACGTTTCAAGGTCGTCAATCTCTTCCTTTGTCAAGGTCTTGTATTTTCCCCCGGAAAGCACAATTATGCGACAAGCCATCTCAAAAAACATGGCCCGCTCAAAAGCCTGATTGAAGTCTTTTCCGCAAACCACCTGTCCGTGCTTCTGAAGCAATACGGAGTTATGGTCTTTCATGGCCGCAATCACGGCTTCGGCCAACTCTTTAGAACCCGGACGGAAATAAGGAATAACCGGAATCTCAGCCCCAACATGGCAAGGAACTTCGGCTGTCACATTAAAATCTTTCGGCGTATTTTCCATACATGCCACTGCGGTAGCGTATGGAGACTGGAAGTGAAGTACTACATTAACGTCGGGACGCTCTCTCAAAACACCTAAATGGAACACACTTTCCATAGAAGGTTTTACCCCATTGAGTATTTCACCCGTTTCCAGACGGCAAACAGCCACTTTATCTTTTGTCAAAGAAGGCACCCATGAACCTGTACCGGAAACCAGCACTTCATCGCCTACACGCCATGAAAGGTTACCACTACTGCATACCGTCAATCCGGCATCACCTACCCGATGAGCCTGTTTTACAAACTCTTCAATATGTTCGTTATGAATCATGATTTTTTTATTAGTAGAAAATAAAAGCCGGAACAGACGGAGAATCCGCCAGTTCCGGCAGCGTAAAATTAATTATTTATAGATCGGTCCGTAATTTTGACATGCTCTGTAATCAGCGCCTTCTTTATCCATACCGAAAGCATTCCATGCAGCAGGGCGGAAAATCTTATCATCTTCCACATTGTGCATACATACCGGTATACGAAGAATAGAAGCAAGCGTAATCAAATCCTGACCTATATGTCCGTAACTGATGGCACCGTGATTGGCTCCCCAGTTATTCATTACAGAATATACATCCTTGAAGGCTGGTTTATCGCACAAACGAGGTACAAACCAGGTAGTAGGCCATGTACGGTCGGTACGTTCATCAAGCAGCTTGTGGATTTCCGGATCAATTTCTACCGTCCATCCTTCTGCAATCTGGAGTACCGGACCCAGTCCCTTAATCAGATTCAAGCGGCTCATGGTCACAGGCATACCGCCTTTTGACAGGAAGTTAGAAGAGAAACCACCACCACGGAAATAATCCCGGTTAGCAGGATACCATGTAGTAGCTTCCAAACATTTTTCAACCTCAGCTTCTGTAATCTCCCATGACGGTTTCATGGTTGGATTACCTTCTGCATCTGTCTGCTGGCCGGTACCATCCAAAGTAGTTGCTCCAGAGTTAATCAAATGGATAATACCATTCTTTGCCAGTCCGGTCAGTTCCTTACCAGTCACACGTTTCACAGCTTCCGGGCTCCAATAAGTACGTACGTCAGAGAAAATCTGTGCACGGTTAGTCAGCAAATGGCCGAAGAGCATAGCTACTCCGTTGCAAGCATCATTTTCAGTAGCCAGTACGTAAGCTTCACGAATACCGTTCCAGTCGAAAGAAGTATTCAGCAAGGCTTCAGAGAAGTCACCGTTCGGGTAGAAGTCCGTCCACTGACGCTGTCCCTGGAAACCAGCCGCAATAGCATTGTGACCAAGTGCTTCTTCCTTGAATCCCATTTCCTTCAACTTCGGATTACCTTTCATCAAATCGCGCATGATAATGGTCATCTTCACAATGAAATCCCAGTCAGCATCTTTTTCCGCACGTGTCTTAGTCTTGGCTTCTACATTGAAATCCTTTCCTTCGTTTTTCTTGCAATATTTTTCAGTCCAAGCCATCGCTTTGGCGTATTCTTCCTTATCGTAAATTCCTTCAGTCATACGGCGAATGATTTCTGTCAAATCTACTGACTCACAACGCATGCCCAAATATTCCTGGAAGAAATCAGGATTCACAATTGAACCGGCAATACCCATAGACACACTACCCATAGAAAGATAAGACTTGCCTCTCATGGTAGCTACCGCCTGAGCTGCACGGGCAAAACGCAAAATCTTTTCTGCCACATCAGCCGGAATGGTATTATCTTCAATATCCTGCACATCACGTCCGTAAATACCAAATGCCGGCAAACCTTTTTGTGCATGCCCAGCCAGAACAGCAGCCAGGTATACGGCACCCGGTCTTTCCGTACCGTTAAATCCCCATACCGCTTTCGGGTAATACGGATTCATATCCATTGTTTCTGCTCCATAGCACCAGCAAGAAGTGACTGTAATGGTAGCTCCTACGCCTTCACGCTCAAATTTTTCGGCACAAGCTGCGCTTTCAGCTACACGACCGATAGTAGAATCCGCAATGACACATTCTACCGGACTACCATCACCGTTTCTCAAATTAGAAGAAATAAGTTCTGCTACGGCTTTGGCAAGATTCATAGTCTTTTCTTCAAGGCTTTCACGTACGCCACCCTGACGTCCGTCGATAGTGGGACGAATCCCGATTTTCGGATAATTTTTCATGTTTCGATTATTTATAAAGTTAATGCAATTTCTTTTCTTTCTAATTAAATCCATCCATACTGAACTGTGCTGACACTACAATATAATAATATTGAATTTTATACTTACACTGAATTCCGCAGATGTACTTCGGTGGGTAAAAACTCCTGCACCACATCACCCGTAAGAATAAAATGTGCTGCTTTTCGGCCCATTTCCTCCCAATTAATACTGAGAGCGGTAATCCCTTCGTCTATCACCTCGTATGCCGGCGTATCGTTATATGCTATCAGTCCAAAATCGACTCCACATTTCAAACCGTTCAGCCTGCTTCGCTTAATCACATTCACCACATCCGTCTGACGGATGACTACATACACCACCCCTTTTTCTACCTCTTGTATATCTTCCTCGTTCACTACTTCACCTACAAAATGATTATCTGAACAATAAGCTTCAAAACTTTGAACAGAGGTTTGTGGATGTTTAGACTCTTGGGGCAACTGGAATACAATTTTCCGGTAACGCTCCAGACGAGCAGTCAACTGAGTCAAGGCTTTATAAAAAGCATCATCAAAATTCTGACAGATATAGGAGTGATTTCCTTTTTCAAACTTACCGAAATCAAGCAGCAAAAGGCGGGAAGAAGGAATCTTATCAAATAAAGGAGAAAACTTCTCATTATCAAAGTTCATCACCACATAATAATTATACCTTCCTATGGCCTCGCATAAAATGGTATTAAAAATATGTTCATTATATTGATGAAACCAGAGATCTACCTTGTATGACACAGAAAGTTTCTTGACAAAACTATTATATAAGGTATTCTTGAAAGGAGAATATTCGTCCAGCAATAAAAAAATCTTTTCTTTCCGGTTAGTTACATAATACCCTTTACCGGGAGTAGAATCAATCAATTTTCGCTCACGCAAATCCGCAAAGGCTTTAAATACGGTATCCCGTGACACATGATAAGTCTTACTCAACGCATTAATGGAAGGCAGACTCGTATCGGTACGGTACTTTCCTACCAAAATATCCTGTTCGATGAGATCCGACAGCTGCTTCACTTTGGTAGACTGTTGCCCGAATTTTATATTCTTTTCCATATCAATACTTTATCTGTGCTGAACTATCCTGACACAAAGGAAAAGATTTTATACAAGACCGCAAAAGTATTAGCTATGTTTAAGAACAGATTTTAGAAAAAAGGCATAAAAAAAGAGATTACCACGATGGTAATCTCTCTTCGTACACCCTCAGGGATTCGAACCCTGGACCCACTGATTAAGAGTCAGTTGCTCTACCAACTGAGCTAAGAGTGCATTCAAACTTTCTAGAGGTTCCTGGCGGATTCGAACCGCCGTACACGGTTTTGCAGACCGCTGACTAAGCCACTCATCCAAGGAACCAGAAGTTCTCTCTTTCTAATTTGCGAGGTTCCTGGCGGATTCGAACCGCCGTACACGGTTTTGCAGACCGCTGACTAAGCCACTCATCCAAGGAACCAGATGCTCGCTGCACTTGTTTTTCTCAAATGCGTTGCAAAGGTACAACTATTTTTTAAACCTGCAATACCTGAAGACAGGAATT
The DNA here is from genome assembly GCF_000187895.1 of Phocaeicola plebeius DSM 17135. Classification (GTDB taxonomy): domain Bacteria; phylum Bacteroidota; class Bacteroidia; order Bacteroidales; family Bacteroidaceae; genus Phocaeicola; species Phocaeicola plebeius. The sequence continues at coordinate 121,991 of NZ_DS990133.1, forward strand.
TGTATTTTTCTTTACAAAAACAACTTTTTATCCCCTTTTACCTCCTCTTATCTTTGAGTTCTCACAAAAAACGTCTTTCTTTGCAAGAAACCAATTTAAATACAATAGAAATGAAAGGTATTGTTCTTGCCGGAGGTTCAGGTACCCGCCTTTACCCCATTACAAAAGGAGTTTCCAAACAACTTCTTCCTGTTTTCGACAAACCCATGATTTATTATCCCATATCCGTCCTGATGTTGGCAGGAATACGTGACATCCTGATTATTTCTACTCCCTATGATTTGCCGGGATTCCGCAGACTGTTAGGTGATGGAAGTGATTTCGGAGTACACTTTGAATATGCAGAACAACCTTCACCCGACGGATTGGCACAGGCATTTCTTATTGGAGAAAAATTTATCGGCAATGATGCAGCCTGTCTGGTACTAGGAGATAATATCTTCCATGGCAACAGCTTTACCGTCATGCTGAAAGAAGCAGTACGCATGGCCGAAGAAGAAGGAAAAGCTACCGTATTCGGTTACTGGGTAAGTGACCCGGAACGTTACGGAGTCGCAGAATTCGACAAAGAAGGAAACTGTCTCTCCATTGAAGAGAAGCCACAGCATCCTAAATCAAACTATGCCGTAACGGGACTTTACTTCTATCCTAATAAGGTAGTAGAAGTAGCCAAACAAATCAAACCCTCCGCACGCGGAGAGCTGGAAATCACCACCGTCAACCAGCGTTTCCTGGCCGACGGTGAACTGAAAGTGCAAACTTTAGGCAGAGGATTTGCCTGGCTGGATACCGGTACACACGATTCATTGGCTGAAGCATCCACTTATATCGAAGTTATCGAAAAACGCCAAGGCCTGAAAGTAGCCTGCCTGGAAGGCATTGCCCTGCGACAAGGATGGATTACTCCTGAAAAGATGCGTGAACTGGCTCAGCCGATGCTGAAAAACCAGTACGGCCAATATCTATTGAAGGTAATTGACGAATTGGAAAGAAACAACCAATAAATGATTTTCATCATATAAAAATGGAAGTAATAAAGACTGAGATTGAAGGAGTGGTCATCATTGAACCTCGCCTGTTTAAAGATGAAAGAGGTTACTTTTTTGAATCTTTTTCCCAAAGAGATTTTGACAAACAGGTACGCACCATTCATTTTGTACAAGACAATGAAAGTAAATCCTGCTACGGAGTATTGCGTGGACTGCATTTCCAGAAACCACCCTTTGCACAAAGCAAGCTGGTAAGGGTCATAAAAGGAGCCGTACTGGATGTGGCGGTAGATATACGAAAAGGCTCTCCGACATTCGGACAGCACGTAGCCGTGGAGCTGACAGAAGACAACCACCGCCAGTTTTTCATTCCACGCGGATTTGCTCACGGATTCAGCGTATTGAGCGACGAAGTTATTTTCCAGTACAAATGTGATAACTTCTATGCACCTCAAAGCGAGGGAGCCATTGCCTGGAACGATCCGGCACTGAAAATTGACTGGAGAATTCCGACGGAAAAGGTCATCCTTTCAGAAAAAGACAAACACCATCCTCTATTGGCCGATGCGGAATGGCTGTTTGATTATCATGAAGATTTATACAAAGAGTAAGCATAAAAATCCCCGGGTTGCATTGAACGACTCGGGGATTTTTTATGCCTTTTATTTTACTCTTCAATTATTCTCCAACGCATTCTTCTTCATACGAAGTTCATACAAGTCGTTACGACGGTCGCGCAGATTACGTACGCTTCCGTAAGTATGAAGTGCATTCAGCAAATCCAAGTCAATATCTGAAACCAGAATCATTTCCGTATTCGGAGTAGCTTCCGCACGTTTTCCGTCGGTCGGGAAGGCAAAGTCACAAGGAGTAAAGACTCCCGACTGCGCATACTGGATGTCCATATTATGCACACGAGGAAGATTACCTACACTTCCGGCGATAACCACAAAACATTCGTTTTCGATGGCACGTGCCTGCGCACATACACGTACACGTGAATATCCGTTCTGCGTATCGGTCAGGAACGGAACAAACAGAATTTGCATGCCCTGATCTGCCATCAAACGAGACAGTTCCGGGAATTCTACGTCATAACATATCAACACACCGATTTTAGCACAGTCGGTTTCAAAGGTCTGCACTCTTTTTCCTCCACTCAATCCCCAGCTCTTTACTTCATCGGGAGTGACATGAATCTTTTCGTACATCTCGTATGTTCCGTCACGACGGCAAAGGAAACCTACATTATAAAGACCACCATCTTCCTTCACATAAGGCATACTACCGGTAATGATGTTGATGTTATGCTTAATGGCCAGATTAATGAAACGATCTCTGATTTCTTCCGTGTACTGTGCCAATGCACGAATAGACTGAGCCTCACCCATGTGGTTGAACTTTGCCATCAGCGGTGCATTAAAATATTCAGGGAACAGCACGAAATCGCTCTTGTAGCCCGATACGGCATCGATAAAAAACTCTACCTGCTCAAACACATCATCCAACGTCTGATAAGAACGCATCTGCCATTGCACCAGTCCGACTCTCACCGTCGTCTTTTTATCCACAAACGAGTCTGTAGGCGGCTGATAATAAATATTATCCCATTGAAGCAAGGTTGCACAGTGCTTTGACTCCTCGTCGTTTGGAAGGTAATTACGCATCACTCTGCGAACATGAAAGTCATTAGAGAGCTGGAAAGTCAGTACCGGGTCATAGATTTCACGCGAACGGACTTTCTCTATATACTCCTTCGGACGCATCTGGTCTGCATATTTGTAATAGTTGGGGATTCGGCCACCAAACATGATAGCTTTCAGGTTCAACTTTTCACACAACTCCTTGCGATACTCATACATACGACGTGCCAAACGTAATCCACGATATTCCGGATGAATAAACACCTCAATACCATACAAAATATTACCTTTCGGATTATGCGTATTGAAAGTCTCATTTCCGGTCACCTTGGCATAGGTATGATCACCTTTCACCATATCATAATCTACGATAATGGAAAGTGCACACCCCACTATCTTATCATCTACAACCGTTACAATCTGTCCTTCGGGAAAAATACTAATTAGTTTCTCAATTTGTTCGTGTGTCCAGAACACATCTTTATCTGCATATACGCGGGTAAACGACTGGGCAAGCTGTGCGTAGTCTTCAATCTGCAAGTTTCGAAGCTCTACTTTGTTAATCTTCTTTTGAGTCGATTCCATAATTTCGTTAAATTATTTTTTCACGGGCACAAAAGTAATCATTTCTTCAGGCAGGGTGTATCATTTATTCAGGATTATTATACTATCTTTGTTCCAAAAGGTCAACGATATGAAAAAGATTAAACTAGGCCTCCTGCCACAAATTCTGATTGCCATCGCATTGGGTATTGCCGCCGGAACGGTTTCACCGGAATTTCCCGTACGCGTGTTCGTGACATTCAACGCATTGTTCAGCCAGTTCCTGAATTTTATCATTCCGCTTATCATCGTCGGACTGGTTACTCCCGCCATTGCCGATATTGGGAAAGGTGCCGGGAAGATGCTGGTAGCCACTGTACTTCTGGCTTACGGAGCCACACTGTTCTCCGGTTTTCTTTCATTCGGTGTAGGAGAAACCTTCTTTCCTGACCTTATTACCCGAAATATTCCTTTATCCGAAATCAGTGAGGCCAAAGGTGTTACCCCTTTCTTCACGGTAGCCATTCCGGAACCTCTCAACGTGATGACTGCCCTCGTTATGGCATTTACTGTCGGACTAGGACTGGCACACCTAGATACAAATTACTTGAAAAATGCATGCAACGACTTCAAGGAAATCATTGTCAAGACCATACAGGCTGTCATACTTCCCCTACTTCCGATTTACATCTTTGGAATCTTCTTCAACATGACTCACTCCGGACAAGTATTCCACGTGCTGGCTGTCTTTGTCAAGATTATCGGAATCATCTTCCTCCTGCATATTTTCCTGCTGATATTCCAATACTGCATTGCCGGAATGTTCGTGGGCAAGAATCCGTTCCGCCTGTTAGGAAGAATGATGCCGGCCTACTTTACGGCATTAGGTACACAGTCATCGGCCGCTACGATTCCCGTCACCCTGAAACAGACTATACAAAACGGAGTGAATGAAGGTATCGCCGGATTTGTCATCCCTCTGTGTGCCACCATCCATCTGTCCGGAAGCACCATGAAGATTGTAGCCTGCGCCCTAGCTTTGATGATGATGCAGGACATTCCCTACGATTTCCAGATGTTCGCCGGATTCATCTTTATGTTAGGAGTGACAATGGTAGCTGCGCCGGGCGTTCCGGGAGGTGCCATCATGGCCTCGCTCGGTATCCTGTCGTCCATGCTGGGGTTCGATGAGAATGCACAGGCACTGATGATTGCTCTTTACATTGCCATGGACAGTTTCGGCACTGCTTGCAATGTAACTGGCGATGGAGCATTGGCACTGCTCATTGACAAATGGTTCGGGAAGTCGAAAACGAATACGTCCAGTACATTCCCTCAAAACTGACCGTAATCTTACATCCTACAATTCAGCGACTTACGAAAAACAGGAAGTCGCTTTATCACATGTCCAAGGGCTATAACTATGGTTATAACTCCTATTTTATAATGCCATAATCCCAACAGAGAGTTTGCCCCATTTATACCCAATAGTGCGAGACCTGTGACCGACAGCAATAAAAATATGACAGAGAGGACAGCTGTAACTTTACTCTTACTGCCTATTCCCTTTTTTATAATCCCTTTATACCATTCCAAGTGCATTGCCACGTGGAATATTACGGCTATAAGAAATAATATACTACCCAAAACATGAAACACAGCCCAGTTATGCCAGATTTCATGACTGCTACCATGTCCAGCCACATGCAAACCAAATCCTGAAATGGCTGACACAATAAATACAACTATCAATATCCAGTCAATTACAAAAATTCTTTTCATACATTTCCGTTTTTATTACGCGACAAAGGTTACTACTTTATTGGAAATGGACGATAACAATTGTAAAGAAATGGAGTTTAACGACGATTTCTAATACGGGACAGCGAAACAGGTGTAATACCAAGATAGGAAGCTATGTAATGTTGCGGTACCCGTTGAATAATATTAGGGTATTCCTTCAACAGTTCTTCGTACCTCTGCTGTGGCGTATTCTTGATACGGGACAGGAACAGGTGCTGATAGAAGCTGAACCGCTCTATAATTTTCTCTTCATATAGCAGTCTCAATGAAGGATTGCTTTCTATTTTGTGATAGAAATCTTCTTTTTTAATTGACACAACTTCAGACGGCTCAATGCTTTCCAATGAAAACAAGCTGGGTGTACCTCTATACAGACTGTCAAATGAGGCCACAAAATCACCTTCAAAAAAGAATTGAAAAGTTATATCCTTTCCTTCATTGTAAAAAAACAACCTCAAGCATCCTTTACGGACAAGATATATCTTATCCGCAATCTTGCCTTCCTCCAATAATACTGTTTTAGAGGGAATGGAAAGGGTTTCGATTTCTTTTACATTAAAAAATATATTATCTGACACTTCTTTCATCACCTGAAGAATAATAAAAGTTTTGGAAAGTCCTGTTCAAAACACAATTTGCTTTACAAATCAGACTTTCTTATCAATCAAGCATAAAAATCTGTTTTTTTGTATAACTTTGTCATCAAACTCAAACATAAAAAAAACACGTTTATGAAAAAGAATCCTTACAAAGAGGCTCCGGCCAATTTTTCCGTATGCGCACATACAGATTGCACTTGCGGTTCCACCTGTCTTCGTCAACTGGCTTATCCGGTATTGCTGGAAAGAGAAGCTTTTCTACATCTGGCCAATCCTACCCGATGCACTAAAGAACTTTCATGCCCGTATTACCGTGATGCAGCTCCCGTAACCTACATGCGTGGCTTCACACAAATGAAAAAGCGAATGTATCCCGAACAATACCAGAAGTTTATGAATTTTCTGATTGCACACTTCGGACGGAATCCTTACTTTGAAAGAAGAAGAGGAGACAGAAAACTGAATCTCCAAGAACAAGAAATCATTCGCAAGGCCCTGAAACAAGCAGGAGTCACAGAAAATCTGGACTTTGACCTGAAGGAAGAAGGATTCAACTGGTTCGATTAGCCAGTACTTTCTAAGAAGTACTCGAGTACTTTGCTGAAAGTACTGCAGTACTGCCAAGGAAGTACTACAGTACTCCTTAAGAAGTACTCACGGAATATATAGTACTGTATATCAAAACAATAAAAAGAAACACAATAAAGGCCTGCAACATAAGAACGAAGCAGGCCTTCATGCTATTTATTTCATTCCTCTTGCCTTGAAAATACGCTCCTTGGCATCATTGATGCGTTGCAGCTTTTCTTCGGCAGCTTTCCGAATGTCTTCACCCAATGTAGCCACACGGTCAGGATGATGTTTCAGTACCAGGTTACGATATGCCTTACGGACTTCCTCATCTGAAGCTGTAGGTTCGATTTCCAGCACCTTGTAGGCATCTTCCAGCGAATCGCCTCTCAGGTTCAACATGGAATCGACTTCCTGCATGGACAACTGCATGGACTGAGCCACTTCCTTTAAGGCATCCACTTCTGCCGAGCAAACATTTCCGTCGCTCTGTGCAATCTTCACCAGAAAATCGAGCAACTGCAGACGCTGTTCATACGTCAGATTGGCAGCAATCTGTGCCCCACACTCCCGAATGGTACGACGAAAGGCAGAAGGGTCATTCTGCTCCATGCGCTTGCGTTGTTCAAACAGATTCAGCAAAATACGCTCTCCTTCACTGACAGAAGCCTCTCCGAAATTCACGCGCAAGAACTGACGCACAAACTCCATTTCGCTGTGCATGATGCGTCCGTCGGCACGAATGATATACGAAGCCATGACCAGCATGGAGAACAAAAAACTGTTGCGCTGGCCTGTGTACACATCTTCTTGTGCCGTGCTTCCATAGCCACCGTCCATTTCCTCCTGTGCTGTCACGCTTTTATCAAACAAAGAACCGATGGCAAATCCTGCCAAAGCTCCAAGAGGTCCCATGGTCATAAATCCCATGATTCCCCCGATCCATTTTCCGTATCCCATAAATTATAAATTCTTTTTCTATCAAGTTAAAATAAAGTACAAACTTCAGCCTGACTCACTTTGATTAAATCAGCCGGAGCCAGTTTCACCTGCAAGCCTCTCACTCCTGCACTTACGTATATATAAGGGAAGTCATTGCATGTGTGATGAATATATGTAGGGAAATGCTTCTTCATCCCTATCGGAGAGCATCCTCCACGAATGTATCCCGTCAGCGGAAGCAGTTCTTTCATCGGTATCAGGTCGCATTTCTTGTTGCCTGAAATCTTGGCTGCCAGCTTCAGATCGATTTCGTGCTCACCGGGAATCACACAGACAAAGTAACCCGACTTATCTCCTTGAAGCACCAACGTTTTGAATACCTGTTCGATGTTCTCTCCTAAAGTAGCGGCTACGTGTACGCAACTTAAATCATTTTCATCTACCTCGTACGGAACCAGTTCATATTTCACCTTATCCCGGTCCAGCAAACGGGCCGCATTGGTTTTTGCAATCTTGTCTTTTGCCATTATTTTGTTACTCCTTTCAGTTCTTCTTTTAAAAATCCGGATGTATATCCTTTACCCGACTGGGCCACTTCTTCTGGTGTACCGCATACCAGTAACTGACCTCCGGCCTTTCCGCCTTCCGGTCCCATATCGATAATATAGTCTGCCATCTTAATGACATCCAAGTTGTGCTCTATGACAATGACGGTATTTCCTTTTTCTACCAGACGGTTTAGCACATTCATCAGTACTCGAATGTCTTCAAAATGCAGTCCGGTGGTCGGTTCATCCAAAATATAGATAGTCTTTCCGGTATCCCTTTTAGCCAGTTCAGTAGCCAGTTTCACACGCTGGCTCTCTCCTCCCGACAAAGTGGTAGAGGGTTGTCCCAACTTGATGTATCCTAATCCCACTTCCTGCAGCACCTTGATTTTGTTCAGTATCTGCGGCACGTTTTCAAAGAATTCCACTGCACGGTTGATGGTCATGTCCAGCACGTCGGCAATGGATTTACCTTTATAGCGTACTTCCAACGTTTCACGGTTATAACGCTTTCCGTGACACACCTCACACGGTACCAGCACATCGGGAAGGAAGTTCATTTCAATGGTCTTGTAACCGTTTCCTCCACACGCCTCACAGCGACCGCCTGACACGTTGAAAGAGAAACGACCTGCCTTATAACCGCGGATTTTAGCTTCCGGAAGCCCGACAAACAAGTTACGGATGTCGGAAAAGACTCCGGTATAAGTAGCCGGATTCGAACGCGGGGTTCGCCCCAACGGCGACTGGTCTACGTTCACCACCTTGTCAATGTATTCCAGCCCTTCAATGCTATCATACGGCAAAGGATCTTGCAGCGAACGATAGAAGTGCTGGGAAAGAATCGGTTGCAGGGTATCATTTATCAAAGTAGACTTTCCGCTACCGGATACTCCGGTCACACAAATCAATTTTCCCAATGGAAACTCCACATCATCGCCTTTCAGGTTGTTCCCACGCGCCCCTTTCAACACGAGAGAATGCCCGTTGCCTTTTCTTCGTTCTGCCGGAACCTCGATACTCATTTTTCCATTCAGGTACTGCGATGTCAGGGTGTTGGTCTTCATCATTTCTTCCGGTGTACCGGAGAAAACGACTTCACCACCCAAACGACCGGCTTTTGGTCCCATATCCACCACGTAATCCGCAGCCAGCATCATGTCCTTGTCATGTTCCACTACGATAACGGTATTTCCCAAATCGCGCAGTTCTTTCAAGGAGTTAATCAACCGGATATTGTCACGCTGATGCAGTCCGATACTGGGTTCATCCAGAATATACAACACATTCACCAACTGAGAACCAATCTGTGTGGCCAGACGAATACGCTGACTTTCTCCTCCCGAAAGTGTGACTGATGAACGATTCAACGACAGATAATCCAGTCCCACATCCAACAGGAATTTCAGTCGCGTACGTATTTCTTTCAGGATTTCCGTTGCTATCAGGCGTTGCTTGTCTTCCAAAAAGTCTTCCACGTGGCACACCCAGTCATACAACTCACTGATGTCCATCGTGACCAATTCATAGATATTCTTATCGTGAATGCGGAAATGCAAGGCTTCCTTATTCAGACGTGCTCCTTTACAATCCGGACACACATCCGTCTTGGCAAATTGTTCCGCCCATTTCTGTGCGGTGGCAGAAGCTTCCTTTTCCTGCATCATCTGAATATATTTCACGATGCCCTCATATAAAATAAAGTAATCGGAAGTGGCATGAATCAGTGTACTCTTGATTTTCAGGCGTTCATCGCATCCATACAGAATCTCATTGATGGCATCTTCCGGCAACTCACTCACCGGTGTCTTCAACGTAGCTTCATATCGTTCAAGCAACGCTTCCAACTGCCAGAATATCATTACGTTCTTGTATTTACCCAACGGAGCCACAGCCCCTTCATACACCGAAAGCGAGCGGTCCGGAATCACCTTGTCCACATCAATCAAGTTGACATATCCCAGTCCCTTGCAACGCGGGCAGGCCCCCTGCGGAGAGTTGAACGAGAAGTTATGCGGTGCCGGCTCCTTGTAAGAAAGTCCCGTCACCGGACACATCAGGCGTTTGCTGTAATGACGCACACTTTCCGTCTGCGCATCCAGTATCATCAACAATCCGTCTCCCTGCTGCATGGCTGTAGCCACGCTCTGCTTCAACCGGCTTTCTTCCTTTTCCGTGACCACCATCTTGTCAATCACCACCTCTATGTCGTGATTCTTGTAACGGTCCAGCTTCATGCCGTGTACGATTTCCTTCACTTCTCCATCTACACGTACATAGAGATAGCCCTTCTTACGTACCTGCTCGAACAATTCCTTGTAATGTCCTTTACGCGTACGCACCAGAGGTGCCAGGATATAAATGCGTTTTCCTTTATAGTCACGGTGTATCAAATCCAGGATCTGTTCTTCGGTATATTTCACCATCTTCTCGCCCGAAAGATAGGAATAAGCCGTACCTGCACGGGCAAACAGCAGTCGCAGATAATCATAAATCTCCGTGGTTGTTCCCACAGTAGAACGCGGATTCTTGTTCGTCGTCTTCTGTTCGATGGAAATCACCGGACTCAATCCCGTAATCTTGTCCACATCCGGCCGTTCCATCCCTCCCAAAAAGTTACGGGCATAGGCAGAAAAAGTCTCAATATAACGGCGCTGTCCTTCCACAAACAGCGTATCAAATGCCAGAGAAGACTTTCCGCTTCCGCTCAACCCGGTAATCACCGTCAAGCTGTCACGAGGGATTTCCACATCTATATTTTTCAGGTTGTGTACCCGAGCTCCTTGTACACAAATCGTTTCTGTTCCTTCAGTCATACATTATCCTTCAATGATATCTTTGCAAAGATAGTGAAAGGTGAGAGAAGTATGAACGAAAAACGTATTTTTCGGTTCTACTTCCGAACCGCATCCTATCTTCAGGAATCAAAGATAGAGATATTTACTTCCCCATTTTCATTCGACAATGCAATTTTTTTTGTACTTTTGCCACTCAACAAATCCATAATAACCATGAGATTCTTTCAGATAGTTTGTCTTTCACTGGCCTTGACTTTTGGAAACGCCGGAATAACTACTTTCGCACAGAACGGAAACAATTACTTTTTACATACGGTAAGTAAAGGACAGAGCCTTTACTCCATTGCAAGCATGTATCATGTATCTATTGATGACATTGTTCGCCTGAATCCGGGAAGCGACAAACAAATCCGAGCAGGAGAAGCATTGAAAATCCCCCAGACAAACTCCTCTTCTTCCAATAAAAGTGGAAGATTCCACACTATACAAGCCGGCGAAACACTTTACCAGCTGACGGTGAAATACAACGTCAGCGCACAAGCTATATGTGATGCCAACCCAGGTCTGAGTGCCAGCAACTTCCGCGTAGGACAAGTAGTATCTATCCCGACAGAAGATGTGACGGAACCAGCTACCCCACTTGCCCCGACACAACCCTCTACACCTTCCACTTCTTCAAAAGAATGGAAAGAAATGCATAAAGTGGAGCGAAAAGAGACTATCTTCAGTATCTGTCAGGAATATGGTATTACGCAAGAAGATTTACTGGCTCTGAATCCGGAATTGAAAAACGGAAAACTGAAAAAGGGCATGTTCATCTTTATTCCTTACCCTAAAAGCAGCCAGCCTGCAGCAACGACTACTCCCACAATGGTTCAAACACCTTCTAATGAAGAGTTGTTCAAGCAAAGCAAGGTCGCTTCTAAGTCTTTGCATACCATTCAGGCAGCTGTGATGCTTCCGTTTACGGCTTCCGGAAGTATCAAACCTGAAGAGCAGACCCGCATGGTGGAATATTACGAAGGATTCCTGATTGCTGTAGACAGCCTGAAACGCCAAGGAGTGTCAGTTAATTTATATACTTACGACACAAAAGGCAGTGCCAATGTGATCTCTAATATTCTCAGTAAGCCAGAGATGAAGAATATGGACATTATCTTCGGACCTGTTCACACTTCAAACATCGAACCGCTGGCGAATTTTGCAGAGCGTAACAAGATACGACTGGTCGTTCCTTTTGCTCCGAAAGTAGACCAGGTGTTCAATAATCCGATGGTATATCAGATTAATACACCCCAATCTTATTTCTACTCAGAAGCGTATGACCATTTTCTCCGTAAATTCAGTAAAGCCCGCATCGTATTTGTCGATCCGGCTAATGGAGACAAGGAAAAAAATGAATTTATCAACGGCCTGAAAAGCGAGTTGAAAGACAACCGTGTAGACTTCAAGCAGATTCAGCTAAGCAGCGAAATCGCTCCAGAAAGAATCATTGCAGCCATGGATACACTGAGGGAAAATATTTTTATTCCAACTTCCGGACGCAGTTCGGCGCTGACCCGGATACTTCCTCAGCTGACCAATGTACTACGTTCACATCCGCACTTCAACATGCACCTGTTCGGTTACCCGGAATGGCAGACGTATACACAAGAACATCTGGCCAGTTTCTATGAACTGGATACGTATTTCTATTCATCGTTCTATACCAACAATTTGTTTCCAGAAGCTGTCCGCTTCACCCAAAGTTACCGCCGCTGGTATAGCAAAGACATGGCGAACACTTTCCCCAAATACGGCATGCTGGGATTTGATACGGGATACTTCTTCCTGAAGGGTTTGTCACAGCAAGGCAACAAATTTGAAGAAAACCTGGACAAAGTATCTGTTACTCCCATTCAAACCGGATTCAAATTTGAGAGAGTCAACAACTGGGGTGGCTTTATCAACCGGAAAGTATTTTTTGTTCATTTGACCAAGAATTACGAATTGATCAAACTTGATTTTGAATAAAATGAAAAGATACCGACAACTGATTTTTATATGCTGCCTGCTTTGCATGCTACCCTTATCGTTGTTTGCCCAATTGCAGGACGAACGGCATAATCTGTCCGTGGGAATCAATGGAGGAGTAAACTTAAACTCTGTCAGTTTTACTCCGAGCATTAAGCAGACGAACTTCATTGCACCGGAATTTGGTCTTACAGTCCGTTATATCTCTGAGAAATACTTCAAAATGATTTGTGGTATACAGGGAGAAATCAACTTTTCCCAACGAGGATGGAAGGAAGTCATTGAAGACGGAAGTAACAATACCTACCACCGTGCCATGAATTACATAGAAATCCCTTTATTAGCCCATCTTGCTTTCGGGAAAGACAAAGGAAACGGTGCCCGGTTCATCATCAACCTGGGTCCGCAGGTAGGCTTCCTGTTAGGAGAAAAAGAATTTTACAGCGACCCGTCTACCTGGGATACCACCAACCGTCCGCAAGGAACTGATGAACAATACGGAAAGTTTGCCGACCGAAAATTTGACTACGGAATCGTAGGAGGAGGTGGCGTAGAAATACGTACAGGTATCGGTCATTTCCTGCTGGAAGCCCGTTACTATTTCGGTCTGAGCGACTTCTACAACAACAGTAAAAAAGATTATTTCTCACGTTCTGCCCACTCCTATATTGGCGGACGTCTGACTTATTTATTTGATTTGAAAAAATAATTTGTATGATTAAACTTATATCCTGGAACGTAAACGGGCTGCGTGCCTGCTGCGACAAAGGTTTCCGAGACATATTTACCCAACTTGATGCTGATTTTTTCTGCCTGCAAGAAACCAAAATGCAGGAAGGACAGCTTGACCTCTCTTTTGAAGGCTATACTTCCTACTGGAATTATGCCGAGAAGAAAGGATATTCCGGTACTGCCATCTTTACCAAGCACCAGCCCCTGCAAGTAACTTACGGTCTGGGAATTGATGAGCACGACCATGAAGGACGTGTCATTACATTGGAGATGGAAAAATTCTTTCTGGTAACGGTCTACACACCGAATTCGCAGGATGGTCTGAAACGTCTGGACTACCGCATGACATGGGATGATGACTTCCGCGCTTACTTGCAAAAGTTAGACCAGAGCAAACCCGTATTGGTATGCGGTGACCTGAATGTAGCCCACAAGGAAATTGACCTGAAGAATCCGAAAACCAACCGGATGAATGCGGGCTTTACCGACCAGGAACGCGAAAAATTTCAATTGCTGTTAGATGCCGGATTCATCGATACCTTCCGCTACTTCTATCCCGAGCAAACCAATATCTATTCCTGGTGGTCTTACCGTTTCAAGGCACGCGAGAAGAATGCAGGGTGGCGTATTGACTACTTTTTGGCCTCAGCCAGTCTTGCCGACAAGCTGAAAGAAGCGAAGATTCACACAGAAATATTCGGCTCGGACCATTGCCCCGTGGAAGTGACCGTTGAAATTTGATTTGCCGCATGAAGAACGAAGGATTTACCTTACGAAAGCGTTTACGGAGTTTTAAATTTGCTGGAAACGGTATCCGTCTGCTGATTACACGCGAACACAATGCCTGGATTCATTGTTTTGCCGCAGTATGTGTAACCCTGGCAGGATGGCTAATTGGACTTTCTGCCACTGAATGGATAGCTATCGTGTTTGCCATTGGTTCCGTACTGGCTGCAGAAGCAGTCAATTCTTCCATTGAAGCACTGGCCGATTTAGTTTCGCCAGAATACAACGAAGCCATCAAGCGTACAAAGGATCTGGCAGCTGGTGCCGTATTGATTCTGGCTATCAGCGCAGCCATTGTCGGATTAATAATATTCATCCCTAAAATTCTTACCTTGTCATGAAACCTATCATGATTTTGTTGGCAGCACTCTGCCTCAGCGTGTCTTTACAGGCACAACAGCTTGATATCAGCCAGCCCCGAAAAGCCGTGCGTACTTCCGGCGATGTGGGTGCCGTACTGCTTCCCGTAGCCGGACTAACAGCCATACTTATTGAAAAAGACTGGCAAGGACTGAAACAGGGCGCATTGGCTGGAATTACCACATTAGGAGTTACATACGCATTGAAATATGCGATTAAAAAAGAACGTCCCGACCACAGCGACAATCATTCATTTCCGTCCATGCATACCTCTGTATCTTTTACAGCTGCCTCTTTCATCCAGCGACGTTACGGATGGAAATGGGGACTGCCGGCCTATGTGGTCTCCACTTATGTAGGCTGGAGCCGTGTATACGGAAAAAAACATGACTGGTGGGATGTAGCGGCCGGTGCGGCCATCGGAGTCGGAAGCTCCTATCTTTTTACTCGTCCGTTTGCCAAGAAACATGATTTAGCCATCAGTCCCGTAGCTGGTGACGGTTATTGCGGATTCTATACCTCTTTAAAATTCTGAATAATCCCGGAAGCATGTACGCAGCAAACCATTTCCTGCTGCGTCCACTTCCGAACAGATTCTTTGCTGCGTATTAGTTGAAATAATACAAGAAAGTAGCAATACCTTCCAAAGCTTTCTTCTTCTGGTCTTTAATTTCAATGGAGAATTTGATTTCAGCCTTTGCCACTCCACGCAGATTTACCAGTGAGTGTAAATCAGCAACCAGGCGCACACTCTGACCTGACAATACCGCCTGGCCGAACTTCATCTTGTCCATTCCATAATTCACCATCATCTTCAAATTGTTTACCTCGATAATCTGATTCCACAGATAAGGCAACAAAGACAAGGTAAGATACCCGTGTACAATTGTACTCTTGTAAGGACTTTCCACTTTTGCACGCTCTGCATCCACATGAATCCACTGGTGATCCAATGTAGCATCTGCGAACTGGTTGATGCGTTCCTGTGGGATTTCAAGCCATTCTGATACTCCAATCTGCTGGCCTACCAATTTTTCGAATTCTTCGTACGAGTTAATAATAACTTTCTCCATAATTATCCTTATTCTTTAAAAAGCATAAAATATAGACAAAGATAAGTATATTTTCTTATTTCGGTTCTTTTTCTTATCAAAATAAAGTAGCCTAATCCTCATGATAAATAGCCAAATCCTCAGATTTCGGCTATTTTACTTCTACAACAACGACATTAATACTTTACTAATCGTTTAGGATTTCCATGCCAGGAACAACCCAGACAAAAGACCTCGTTTAAATCAAATCCTTCAAGCGACTCTTCTTCTTTTTTCGGTACGACTTCTCCTTCAGAAGTCACATACACCAACCGACGCTCTCCTGCTTCATTTTTTACATACATCGCTGCAATTTTGCATTGCGGGCATAACATTTTTTTCATGTCCTATACTTTATTAATCTGCACAAAGATACATATTTCCATGAAATACCAACTCTATGCCGTCATTATCCCTATTGATTTATGCAACCAGGTTGTTATTGTTACATAACTGATACAAGAAATTAAAAAAGGAGGTAAATTCGCTACATAATAACAAAAAAACTTGCAACTATGTCACATTCTCATTCACACGTTCACAGCCATCATGCCATTGAATCGGTCAGTACTACTCTCATCGTGTGCATCATCCTGAACCTGTTGTTCGTGATTGCCGAAGCGGTCATCGGTTTTTCCTACCATTCCTTAGGGCTGCTCTCCGATGCCGGACATAACCTGAGCGATATTTTCAGCTTACTGCTTTCACTCTTTGCCATTCGGATGGCTACACGAAAAGGCAATCGCCATTTCACCTATGGCTATAAAAAAAGCACCATACTTGTTTCACTGGCCAATGCCGTCATACTTCTCATTGCCGTAGGAGGAATTCTTATTGAAAGCATCTATAAATTATATACCCCCGGCACCGTTTCCGGTGAAGCCATCTCATGGACTGCCGGAGCGGGTATATTAGTGAATGGAGCTACTGTCCTGCTACTAATGAGCCGACGGAAAAACGACTTAAATATCAAAGGAGCTTTTCTGCACATGGCCATGGATACACTGGTATCTGTCGGTGTAGTCATCTCGGGTATACTTATCAACCTGACCCATTATTACGCACTCGATGCGTTCATCGGAATGGGCATAGCCCTCATTATCCTGATTTCTACCTGGAAACTCTTGAAAGAGAGTCTTTATCTTACACTGGATGCCGTGCCTGAACACATCCACCTCGATAAACTGGAGCAGGAAATCAGCCAGACACCGGGAGTGGAAAGCTGGCATCACCTGCACGTATGGGCTGTCAGTACAACTGAAAATGCCGCTACCCTTCACGTGGTAATTACCAGCCTGAACGAAATAGAGTGTATCAAACATGCACTTAAACAACTGTTGTCCCAACACGGAATTACCCATTCTACCATTGAATTTGAAACCCTAGGTTCGCAATGTGAAGATGCGGCCAAAGGATGCTATCACTCCTGAACACCACAAAAAGAAAGTGCGCTGACCAGAAAAAATTTCCAACCAGCGCACTTTTCTATTTTTCTATAAGAATTATTTCAACTTCACGAATAACTCTCCATCCACTTCACTTGTCTCAATTTTGTCTTCTCTCAACAACCAACCTAAACCCAGGAACAAGTCCTTGTCTGCTTTCAATTTAGCTTCTTTCTTAAGCTGTTTCTGAGTTTTGCCTTCTGTTTCATTCAGTGCCTCCCAGATTTGTCCGGCAATGACACCTGCTTTTTCTTTTAACATAGTCTTTTTGCTTTTATAATTATACATCTAAACTTGACGTGCATTAAACTGCGGCAAAATTAACAAAAAACAAGAAAAGGAGTGAAGAAAAAAGAGAAAACTTTCATTTTACAACCTAAAAAACAGCTTCTTATTACAATTTCCCTTCATTTTCCAAGAAATCGCCCCAAATTCTTGCTGCCGTTTCCACCATTCGTGCACACGGACGTTTGGCATAATATTGTGCGGTCCGGGCATCGGGTGTAGCCACAATAGGTTCTTTCTTTGACAAGCCCAACAGTTCACTGCAATGAATAGTACCACATTCTTCCTTAAACTTTTTAGCCAGTTCCTGCACCAATTTATAATTGGCAGCCTTTCCTTCCCTGTCTGCCCCTTCCACTGCACAGCGTTCCAAACCTGCCAGCAAAAACATACCGCAAGCCGCACCGCATATCTCCCGCATGCGACCGATACCTCCCCCAAACGAGGCAGCCATATGCAATGCCTGCTCAAAGGTAAAACCATACATATCGGCATAAGCCCCCACTACCGACTGAGAGCAATTATAGCCCTCCTTGAACAGCGCAACAGCTTTCTGTATACGTTCTTCTTTCGTCATAACTTTCTTCTTTTAGTTATTGACTACATTTACCGGTTTGCCTTCCAGAAAAGCCTTCAGATTATTTACGGCCAACTGCATCAAGCGTACACGCGCTTCTTTCGTAGCCCATGCCTGATGTGGCGTGATAAAGCAATTACGTGCTTTCAGTAACGGATTATCTGCACGAGGCGGTTCAGAAGAAAGCACATCCAGTCCCGCAGCAGCAATTTTGCCACTGTTCAGTGCATCCGCCAAATCCTGCTCGTTTACCAAGCCTCCCCGACCGGTATTAATCAAAATAGCAGACGGCTTCATCAATTCCAGCTTACGGGCATCCACCAATTCACGGGTCGTTTCCGTCAACGGGCAATGCAAACTCACGATGTCACACTTGCGGAACAATTCATCCATTGAAGGACACTTATGTACATCAGCAGGAAGTTCCATGGCCGACTTACTGGTATAGACATATACATCCAAGCCAAAACCGACTGCGATACGTGCCGTAGCCCGTCCCGTATTTCCAAAACCGATAATACCTATCTTTTTGCCATCAAGTTCATGCAACGGCGCATCCCAGAAAGAAAAATCAGCCTGACGACTCCATTTTCCGTTACTTACTTCCTGGGCATAGTATCCCACACGCTGCACAATATTCAGAATGTGTGCAAACGCCATCTGAGCTACCGAGCTGGTGCTATAAGCCGGAATGTTCGTCACCACAATCCCCTTTCGGGCCGCAGCCGCCACATCCACTACATTATATCCTGTAGCCAGTACGCCTATATATTTCAGTGAAGGAAGTTTTTCAAGCACAGCCTCATCCAGCACTACTTTATTCGTAAACACCACTTCCGCTCCTTCTGCTCTTTTGCAGACATCTTTCGGAGCCGTACGTTCATACACGGTCACTTCACCCAATTCCTTCAAGGGTTCCCATGACAAGTCTCCCGGATTCAATGTATATCCGTCTAATATTACAATCTTCATATCTTTCTTCTTAAAACTATATATTCATATTATTCTTTAAAACGATCACCCCACAGGCTCACCATCCGCTCTTTCAGCTTCTGCTCGGAAGGATTATCCTGTGCATGCCAGATACGCTGTGTACGAATCTCTTCCGGAAGGAAATCCTGCTTGACAAAATTTCCCTTATACGCATGCGCATACTTATAGTCCTTTCCATATCCCAATTGCTTCATGAGTTTGGTAGGTGCATTGCGCAAATGTAGCGGAACCGGAAGGTTTCCCGTCTGCCGTACCAGCTCCAATGCCGAATTGATTCCTTCATAAGCCGAATTGCTTTTCGGACTGGTGGCCAGATACACCGTAGCTTCAGCCAATGGAATACGCCCTTCCGGCCACCCTATTTTCATCACTGCCTCAAAGGCCGCATTGGCCAGCAACAGTGCATTCGGATTGGCCAGACCAATATCTTCTGAAGCAGAAATTACCAGACGCCGGGCTATAAAGGCCGGATCTTCTCCTCCTTCTACCATACGGGCCAGCCAGTACAAGGCTCCATCGGGATCACTGCCACGAATGGATTTGATGAAAGCGGAAACAATATCATAATGCATCTCGCCTTCCTTGTCATAGGCCAAAGGATTCTGCTGCAAGCTTGACACCACTTTTTCATCGGTTATAACCACCGGATTAGCTGTATCCGCTTCTATCACAAGCTCCAGAATGTTCAGTAACTTACGCGCATCTCCTCCGGAGTAACGCAACATGGCATCCGTTTCCTTCAACTCCACCTGCCGTTCCTTCAATATCGGATCTTTGGTCAAGGCTAAATGAAGCAGTTCAAGCAAATCTTCCTTTTCCAGTGACTTGAGTACATACAACTGACACCGGGAAAGCAATGGCCGGATTACTTCGAACGACGGATTCTCGGTAGTGGCACCTATCAGCGTCACCACCCCCGTTTCGACCGCTCCTAACAATGAGTCCTGCTGTGACTTACTGAAACGGTGAATTTCATCAATAAACAATATCGGACTTTGCTGAGAAAAGAAACGGTTGGCTTTTGCCTTTTCTATCACCTCACGCACTTCCTTCACTCCCGAAGTAACCGCACTCAGTGTATAAAAAGGAACTTCCTGCCGGTTCGCTACAATCTGTGCCAAAGTGGTCTTCCCCACTCCCGGCGGTCCCCACAAAATAAACGAAGAAATCCGCCCCGCTTCAATCATCCTGCGCAACACGGCCCCTTCTCCCACCAGATGTTTCTGGCCAATATATTCATCCAGCGTCTTCGGACGCATTCTTTCAGCCAATGGTTGTGCCATAGTTCTACCTAAATTAATATCCCCCAAAGATACGGAAAGTTTCTGAATACACGCAAAGAAAACCCGCGACGGCACACAAAAATCACACGATGAAACACAACTGAAATGCAAATGTAAGGGCAAAAAAAAAGGCGCTTTTCACAAAGGGCCTTTTTAAGTTTTCAATAGGTATTAGTTTTTTTTCTTAAGGTAAAAAGATTGTTTTCAGGATAACGGCACAAAGATGCGGCCTTTTTTTCAGGTAACCAAATAAAAAAACATGTCATAAAACACATTCTGCGTTTTTTTTCATTTTCTTTCCTTTGGCATTATTAACAACATGCATCTTTGCGCTCTACAAAGATAAGCAAATTTAAGTAAAAGGATATGGCACCGAAGAAATATTCTTCCCATTTATCTATAAGGAGATTATTTTTACTATTTTTGCAGAGTTAAAAGAAAAAACAAAAAGTTTCCGTATGACAGAAATAAATACAACCGAAAATTCAGAAAAGAAAAGCCTGAATTTCATTGAGCAAATTGTAGAGAAAGACTTGCAGGAAGGTAAAAACGGTGGAAGAATTCAAACCCGTTTCCCGCCAGAGCCTAACGGATACTTGCACATCGGACATGCAAAAGCCATTTGTCTGGACTTCGGAATCGCACAGCGATACGGAGGAACCTGTAACCTGCGTTTCGATGATACAAACCCGACGAAAGAAGATGTAGAATATGTAGAAGCCATTAAGGAAGACATCCAGTGGCTGGGCTTCCAGTGGGGAAATGAATATTATGCTTCCGACTATTTCCAGCAACTCTGGGATTTCGCTATCCGTCTTATCAAAGAAGGAAAGGCGTATGTAGACGAACAGACCTCGGAAGAAATTGCAGCCCAGAAAGGTACACCAACACAGCCGGGAACGGAAAGTCCTTATCGCAACCGCCCGATTGAGGAAAGCCTGGAACTGTTCCAGAAAATGAATGCCGGAGAAATTGAAGAAGGCAAGATGGTGCTGCGTGCCAAGATTGACATGGCCAACCCGAACATGCACTTCCGCGACCCGATTATCTACCGTGTGGTAAAAACTCCTCACCACCGTACCGGTGACAAATGGAAGGCTTACCCGATGTATGACTTCGCACACGGACAGAGCGACTTCTTTGAAGGAGTAACACATTCACTGTGTACACTGGAATTCGTGGTACACCGTCCGCTTTACGACCTGTTTGTAGACTGGGTAAAAGACGGAAAAGACCTGGACGACAACCGCCCGCATCAGTATGAGTTCAACAAACTGAACCTGAGCTATACACTGATGAGCAAGCGTAACCTGCTGACACTGGTAAAAGAAGGACTGGTAGACGGATGGGACGACCCACGTATGCCGACTATCTGCGGTTTCCGCCGTCGTGGATACTCTCCTGAGTCTATCCGCAAATTCATTGACAAAATCGGATATACCACATACGATGCACTAAACGACTTTGCTTTGCTGGAAAGTGCCGTTCGTGAAGACCTGAATGCACGTTCTACCCGTGTATCTGCCGTACTGAATCCGGTGAAACTGATTCTGACCAACTATCCGGAAGGACAAGTGGAAGAAATGGAAGCCATCAACAATCCGGAAGATTTGAGCGCCGGTACACATACCATTGAATTCAGCCGTGAATTGTGGATGGAACGCGATGACTTCATGGAAGATGCACCGAAGAAATATTTCCGTATGACTCCGGGACAGGAAGTTCGTCTGAAGAATGCCTACATCGTAAAATGCACAGGCTGCAAAAAAGACGAAAATGGAAATGTGGTGGAAGTGTATGCAGAATACGACCCGAACACCAAGAGCGGTATGCCGGAAGCTAACCGTAAGGTGAAAGGAACACTCCACTGGGTAAGCTGCAACCACTGCCTGAAAGCAGAAGTACGTTTGTACGACCGCTTGTGGAAGGTAGAAAATCCGCGTGATGAAATGGCAGCAATCCGTGAAGCCAAGGGATGTTCTCCGCTGGAAGCCATGCAGGAAATGATTAATCCAGACTCATTGAAAGTACTGAATGAATGCTACGTAGAAAAATTCCTGGCCGATGCCAAACCGCTCGACTATCTGCAGTTCCAGCGTATCGGTTACTTTAATGTAGACAAAGATTCTACTCCTGACCACCTGGTATTCAACCGCACCGTATCATTGAAAGATACATGGAGTAAAATCAACAAATAAAAGTAAGGAGATAAAAGCACTCCTTTATTACACTGATTTTAAGGAGTTAAAGAACTTATAAAAATGCCCTTGTGTTTGATTCAGAACGCAAGGGCATTTCTTTTCAAACGCTTCGACGTTTGAGTTCAAATGTACTTACATTTCATATCAAACGCACTTACGTTTTTTCACTCCTTCTCTTGCTCTCATGAAAAGCATAAAAAATACCGCTGAAAAGACTCTAAAAATCTCTCCAGCGGCATCGTATATCTATTAAGAAACTCCTTAGCGAACCGGTGTCTTAGCCGAAAGTTTCTCCAGGAAATACACTAAGAAAAAGCCTACCACCATCAGCACTACTGCTTCCGGCACATGCGCATTAGGCAATATATTGGTTTCTATCAATGGCTTTACTTCTCCGTGGCTGTCGACAAAAGTCTCTACCACCTCTTTCCAAGGCCAAACCTTATTCAGGGAGCCCAGCATAAATCCTGTCAGAACTGCCAGCGTAATATTACGGAAATGCGCCAACGCATACGACAAGATACGTGAAAAAGAAGTGATACCCACACAAGCACCTGCTCCAAATACAGCTATCACCACTACATCAAGCGTTTTCACTGCATCCATAATGAAAAAATACTTGCCTAACAGCACCAGAATGAAACTACCGGAAATGCCCGGAAGAATCATGGCACAAATGGCAATGGCTCCACACAGGAAAATGAAAAGCAGATTAGAAGGTGTTTCAGCCGGAGTTGCCACGGTAATATAAAAAGCTACCACCGCCCCAATGACAAAAGCCACCCAGGTTTTCCAGCTCTTCCACTCTTTGATGTCTTTCGATACAAACCAGGTAGACGCCAGCACCAGTCCGAAGAAGAACGACCAGACCAATATCGGCTGATCCACCAATAACCAGGTGATGAGCTTAGCCAATGAAAAAACGCTGATACCGATACCTGCCAGCAAGAAAAACAAGAAATTACCATTGATTTTCTTCCAGAAAGCCGCCCATTTCCCAGAAAAGAAAAGTTTCAGGCTTTCCAGGTTAATACTTTTAATCGAATTAATCAATTCGTCATAAATACCTACAATAAAAGCAATGGTTCCTCCTGATACTCCGGGAACTACATCGGCAGCTCCCATCCCCATTCCTTTTAACATCAGAACCGCATAGTCTTTCAGTTTTCGTTCCATCAATTTTTATCCATAAATGATTAGCGAATGCAAAGTAAGTGAAAAAAACGCTCGGAGTCACTATCTCCAAAAACATTTTATGGTTTTTGTTGTTATATTTATGACGAATATTCAAAAATAGAATCATTATGGCTACAACTTTATTTCAAGGAACTCCCGTAACACTGGCCGGAGAGTTTATACAAAAAGGAGCGCTGGCTCCCGATTTTTCACTGGTAAAAGGTGATTTAAGCACTTTTTCTCTGGCTGATGCCAAAGGAAAATTTGTAGTATTGAACATTTTCCCCAGCATGGACACTGGAGTATGCGCTGCTTCCGTACGTAAATTCAACAAACTGGCTGCCGGAATGGAAAATACACTGGTACTTGCTATTTCAAAAGACCTTCCGTTCGCACAAGGCCGTTTCTGTACGGCTGAAGGAATTGAACATGTCATACCTTTGTCTGACTTCCGCTATACTTCTACCTTCGGAAAGGATTACGGAGTGCTGATGACCAACGGCCCGCTGTGTGGACTATTGGCTCGCGCCGTGGTTATCCTCAATCCGGAAGGAAAAGTTATCTACACCCAGCTGGTTCCGGAAATCGTAGAGGAACCGGATTATGATGCCGCACTTGCTGCACTCAAATAAATTTAAAGGTATATAAATAAGAAAAGGGACAGTCCGTACTTTCACGCCTGTCCCTTTTCCTTTTTATCTATCTTCTATCAGTCCCTTCTTATTCTGCAGAAAATTCCTTGATTCGCTGTTCTTCCGTCAGACGGCATACCAGCAACGTATTATCTTTTTCAGCCACAATATACCCGTCAAGTCCCTGCACCACTACTTTCTTTTCCTGAGTAGCATGTACGATGCAATTTCGCGACTCATACATTTTTATATTCGAACCTATGCAGACATTGTTATGCGCATCACGTTTGGAGTTTTCATGAAGAGATCCCCACGTACCCAAATCACTCCATCCAAAAGAAGCAGGAAATACATAAATTTCATCTGCTTTTTCCATTACTGCATAGTCTACCGAAATATTTTCACATGTCGGGAAGAGTTCATCCACCATCTCCTGTTCCTTGTCTGTATAATAATAAGGGAGCAAGCGTTCGAACACCCTTGCCATGGCAGGTTGATATACCCGGATGGCATTGACAATGGTATTGACATTCCATACAAAGATTCCTGCATTCCAGAAATAATTGCTGCGCTGCAAATAGCGTTCTGCCGTAGCCAAATCAGGTTTCTCACGGAACGCATCTACCCGATAAATTTCCTTATTGGAAGGACACGCCATCGACAAGTCTGCTTCAATATAGCCGTAACCTGTTTCCGGACGATTGGCTTTCATACCCAATGTGACAATAGCATCCGAGTCGGCCGTAAACTTCATAGCCGATGTGACAACACGACCAAACTCACGTACGTTCATTACCACATGGTCACTCGGTGTCACCACGATATTGGCCTTCGGATTACGTGCCTTGATTTTCCAACTCACATACGCAATACAAGGGGCTGTGTTACGGCGGCAAGGCTCCAACAAAATATGATCAACAGGAACCTCAGGGAGCTGTTCTTTTACAATCTCCGCATATTTGGCCGAGGTTACCACCCATACATTTTCCGGCAGGCACACATCTTTAAAACGATCGACGGTCAATTGAATGAGCGTACGTCCACAACCCAGCACATCAATAAACTGCTTGGGCATCTCCGGGCTACTCATCGGCCAAAAGCGACTGCCTATGCCTCCGGCCATAATGACCACATGATTATTCATTGGATTCATAACAAACTTTTCTTGGTAACTTCGCAAAGTTAACTCATTAATTTGAATATTTCCTATCTTTGCAAAAAATTATCAACTGAAAATGAGAACATATCCATGCGTCCTGACCATCGCCGGATCTGACTGTAGCGGTGGTGCAGGCATACAAGCCGATATCAAAGCTATATCCGCCCTGGGAGCATACGCAGCCAGTGCCATTACTGCCATTACCGTGCAGAACACGCTCGGAGTAACAGGCATTCACCCCGTCCCCCCTGCTTACGTGAAAGGACAAATAGAGGCCGTTATGGACGACATACGTCCTAAAGCTGTAAAAATCGGAATGATCAATGATGCGGAAATCGTAAAGGTAATAGCAGAATCTATTCTCAAATATCATCCTGAATATGTGGTGTTCGACCCGGTTATGGTGTCGACCAGCGGATGCAAGCTGATGGAAGACGAAGCCATCGAAGCCATCACTACCCGGCTTATTCCTCTGGCCAGCCTCATCACTCCTAATCTGAGTGAAGCGGAAATCCTGGCCGGACAAAAAATCAGCACTGTGGAAGACATGAAGCGTCAGGCAAAAGAAATGTTGAAACTAGGATGTAAAGGAGTGCTCATCAAAGGAGGACACCTGGACGGAGGACTGATGTGCGATGTGCTGCAAACGGCTACGGAAGAAGCCCCACACTTGTATACAGCCCCGAAAGTAGACAGCCGGAATACACACGGCACGGGATGTACCTTGTCTTCTGCCATCGCTACATTCCTGGCATTGGGAGAACCCATGTCCGTAGCTGTAGAAAAAGCCAAACAATATGTATACAAAGGTATTGAATCTGGAAAAGACGTTTGCATCGGAGGCGGACACGGCCCGTTGAACCACTTCCACTCTCCCGTCGCCATGCACATTTTCGACAAAAACGAGTAATATCTCAAAAGAATCATTACCTTTGCAGACAATAACTTATAAACAAGAAAGATAATCATTATGAAAGCATTTGTATTTCCTGGACAAGGAGCACAATTCGTAGGTATGGGAAAAGACCTGTACGAAAACTCTCCGCTCGCTAAAGAATTATTCGAGAAAGCCAATGATATTTTAGGTTATCGCATTACAGACATCATGTTCGAAGGTACTGACGAAGATTTGCGTCAGACTAAGGTGACACAGCCTGCCGTATTCCTGCACTCTGTAATCTCTGCCTTGTGCATGGGCGACGCTTTCCAGCCGGAAATGACTGCCGGACACTCTTTGGGCGAATTTTCTGCCTTGGTAGCTGCCGGTGCTTTGTCATTCGAAGACGGATTGAAACTGGTGTATGCACGTGCCATGGCTATGCAGAAAGCATGCGAAGCTCAGCCGTCAACCATGGCTGCCATCATCGCATTGCCTGATGAGAAAGTAGAAGAAATCTGTGCTTCAGTTGCCGCTGAAGGAGAAGTTTGTGTGGCAGCCAACTACAACTGCCCGGGACAGATTGTTATTTCTGGTAGCATCGAAGGTATCAACAAGGCTTGCGAACTGATGAAAGCTGCAGGTGCCAAACGTGCCCTCCCGCTGAAAGTGGGTGGTGCGTTCCACTCTCCACTGATGGACCCTGCTAAAGTGGAACTGGAAGCTGCTATCAACGCTACTGAATTCCACACCCCGAAATGCCCGATTTATCAGAACGTGGATGCACTTCCACACACTGATCCGGCTGAAATCAAGAAGAATCTGGTGGCACAGCTTACCGCTTCTGTACGCTGGACACAGACTGTACAGCAGATGATTGCTGACGGAGCTGATGACTTCACAGAATGTGGTCCGGGTGCAGTATTGCAGGGATTGATCAAGAAAATCAACAAAGACGCCAATGCGCATGGAATAGCATAATCAGGCCATGAGTCTGACAAGGGCACGAATTATACAAAGCAGACGGATTCTCTTTTTTATCCGTGCGAAAGTATAATTCGTGCTTTTTTCGTTTTTAAAATTATTCAAGCAATATGGAAACAACAGAAAAAATTATCATATACCAAGTTTTTACCCGCTTGTTTGGGAACCAGAACAAGACCTGCCGTCCAAATGGCAGCCTTGAAGAAAACGGATGTGGAAAAATGAATGATTTTACCAAACAGGCCTTACACGAAATAAAAAAATTAGGTGCTACGCACATCTGGTACACCGGACTGATAGCACATGCTTCGCAAACAGATTATACCGCATACGGCATTCCCAAGAACCATCCTTCCATTGTGAAAGGGAAAGCAGGCTCTCCGTATGCCATCCGCGATTATTATGACATCGACCCGGACTTGGCCGAGCATGTAGACAAGCGTATGGAGGAATTCGAACATTTGGTTACACGCAGCCATGAATGCGGACTGAAGGTCATCATGGATTTCGTTCCGAACCATGTGGCACGGCAGTATCACTCTTTGGCCAAACCGGCTGGTGTAAAGGATTTGGGTGAAAATGATGACTGCTCTCAGGATTTCAATCCACAAAACAATTTCTACTATATACCGGGACAGAAGTTAGCAGGTGAAATTGACCTTTATGACCCGGAACAAGGGAACTACGAGGAAATGCCGGCCAAGGCTACCGGAAATGACCGCTTTGACGCATGGCCCAACCGGAACGACTGGTATGAAACCATCAAGCTGAATTATGGAGTGGACTACCTGCATCACACCGGAGGACATTTCGACCCGATTCCGGACACCTGGAAGAAAATGGAAGACATACTGAGCTACTGGGCCGGAAAAGGTATCGACGGTTTCCGTTGCGACATGGCCGAAATGGTACCTTGCGAATTCTGGGGATGGGTCATTCCTCGCATCAAGGCCGCATTCCCGCAGATTATCTTTATTGCCGAAGTATACAACCCGAATGAATACCGTAACTATATTTACAACGGACATTTCGATTACTTATATGATAAGGTAGGACTGTATGACACACTGAGAAACATTACTTGCGGATATGGTTCAGCCACCGGAATTACCCATTGCTGGCAAAGCGTGGACGATATTCAGGACCACATGCTGAATTTCCTGGAAAACCACGATGAGCAGCGCATTGCATCCGATTTCTTTGCCGGCAATCCTTTCAAGGCTGTTCCTGCCTTCATCGTATCTTCCTGCCTGCGAAGCAATCCAGTCATGATTTATTTCGGACAGGAATTGGGCGAAAAGGGAATGGACTGCGAGGGTTTCAGCGGACAGGACGGACGAACCACCATCTTCGACTATTGGAACGTGGACAGCATTTACCGCTGGAGCAACCGCGGGCGTTGGAATACGCATCTGCTCAGTGAAAAGGAGAAGGAGCTGCGTAAAACTTACGAAACCATCCTGCATATCTGCCAGAAAGAACAGGCTATCAGCAAAGGTGAATTCTTCGACCTGATGTATGTGAACCTGAACGGCTGGCAGATGAACGAACACAAACAGTACGCTTTCTTGCGCAAATACGGTCAGGAAGTACTCTTTATTATCGTAAACTTCAGTGATACGGCAAGTCAGGTAGCAGTTAATGTACCGACTCATGCATTTGAATACTTTAAAATGACTCCATCTGCCCAATGCAATGCCAAGGACCTGCTTACCGGAAAAACAGAGAAAATCTGCTTCACGCCCGAAAGTCCCACTTGCACGGAACTGCCTGCATACGGTGGAAAGATTTTTAAACTAAAAGTAAAATAAGCAGCCGAAACAGGACCGATAGCTTTCAAACGTAAATAGTTTTAATTTATTTTGTTTGGAAACTTGAAACAAAAAGGTATCTTTGCACAAATAGCATAACTTTGTGCAAACTATAAATACAATTATATGGAAAAAAGTTTTCTGGCCTTCATTGAGGACAGTATCAAAAAGAACTGGGACCTGGATGCCCTGACAGACTATAAAGGTGCCACTCTGCAATATAAGGATGTAGCACGTAAAATAGAAAAACTGCATATTCTGCTGGAAGAAAGCGGTATCAAGCCGGGCGATAAGGTGGCCTTGTGCGGACGCAACAGTTCGCACTGGGGAGTAGCCTTTTTAGCTATCCTGACATACGGTGCGGTAGCAGTTCCTATTCTTCATGAATTTAAGGCAGACAATGTACATAATATCGTCAATCATTCTGACGCTCGTCTTCTCTTTGTAGGAGATGTGGTATGGGAAGCATTGAACGAGGCTGAAATGCCAAATCTGGAAGGTATCATTCTGATGACCGACTTTACCTTGTTAGTATGCCGCAGCAAGCAGCTGGAATATGCCCGCGAACACTTGAATGAAATGTTTGGAAAGAAATTTCCACGCAATTTCCGGAAAGAGCATGTCAGCTACCGAAGAGATACTCCGGAAGAGCTGGCACTTATCAACTATACCTCCGGAACGACCAGCTTCTCCAAGGGGGTAATGCTTCCTTACCGCAGTCTGTGGTCGAATACACAGTTTGCATTTGAGGTATTGACCCTGCAACCTGGCAATAAGGTAATCTCCATCTTACCCATGGCACACATGTACGGACTGGCATTTGAATTTATCTATGAATTCTGTGCAGGCTGCCATGTGTACTTCCTGACCCGCATGCCAAGTCCCAAGATTATTTTCCAGGCCTTTTCGGAAGTAAAACCCAACATTGTCATTTCAGTTCCACTTATCATTGAGAAGATTATCAAAAAGAATGTGTTGCCTAAGCTGGAAACACTGAAAATGAAACTTCTGCTGAAAGTTCCTTTGATTAACGATAAGATTAAGGAAGCCGTACGCGAACACATGGTGCAGGCTTTCGGTGGAAATTTCTACGAAGTCATTATTGGAGGAGCAGCCTTCAATCAGGACGTAGAAAGACTACTCAGAAGTCTGGATTTCCCGTATACGGTAGGATATGGAATGACTGAATGCGGACCGATTATCTGCTACGAAGACTGGTTGCGCTACAAACCGGGATCTTGCGGAAAAGCAGCCCCACGCATGGAAATAAAGATCGACAGTCCGGACCCTCAAAATATTGTAGGAGAAATCCTTACAAGAGGAGAAAACGTGATGCTGGGATATTACAAGAATCCGGAGGCAACTGCACAAGCCATCGATGCAGAAGGTTGGTTGCATACAGGTGACTTGGGAGTAATTGATAAGAACGGAAATGTTACCATCAAGGGACGAAGCAAGAATATGCTGTTAGGACCATCCGGACAAAATATCTATCCGGAAGAAATCGAAGAAAAGATTAGTAACCTGCCGTATGTATGTGAAAACATTGTGATTCAGCAAAGTGATCATAAACTGGCTGCACTTATCTATCCAGACTTTGAAGAGGCATACAAACAGGGATTAACCGACGCCGATATTGAAAGAATCATGGAAGAAAACCGCATGGCAGTAAATGCGGAACTTCCTGCTTATTCTCAGATTACGCGCATCAAGATTTATCCGGAAGAATTTGAAAAGACACCTAAGAAGAGCATCAAGCGTTTCTTATACCAAGAAGTCAAGTAGCAAGTAGCATCATGAAACGAACATTTATATCCGCGTTCCTGTTAGGAAGTATCCTGACAGGAACGCACTTATCTGCACAGGAAATGAAACAGGCCCCAGCTCTGAAAAAAGGCCCGAACGTTTCAGTGAATATCGCGAATAAGAAGAAATTTCCACCCAGGACTTACGTAAACCTTGGTTTATTTAGCAATTATTCTTGCCTGAACGGATTTGGAGTCAATGTAATATCCAGCCTCCAGCACTACAATTCATATGGTATGCAGATTTCCGGATTTACCAATGTATCTGGACTAAAGTCTACAGGGGTACAAATCTCCGGTATTGCCAATGTAACGGGTAAAAGAGCTTGCGGATTTATCCTTTCCGGTCTGACAAACGTCACAGGTACTTCTGCATACGGTTTATCTATTGCCGGTTTAGGAAATATTTCCGGAGGAGACATTAAAGGCGTAGGTATTGCCGGTTTGGTGAATGTCAGTGAAGATACCAGAGGACTCGCCATCTCTGGCTTGGCCAACGTAAACAAGGACATTCAGGCAGGACTCATTATTGGAGGACTGATGAACGTTTCTGGAAACTCCTCCAGAGGTGTACAACTGACCTCGCTATTGAACGTAAGTGGAAAGTCTAACCAAGGATGGCAATTAGCCGGACTTGGGAATGTGAGTGTAGAAAACAAAGGGGTACAAACCGCATTGCTCAACTACAGCGTCAATAACAGAGGAGTACAGTTAGGAGTAGGAAATGTCAATACTAAAAACAGTTCCAAAGGTTATCAGATTGGAATTGTCAATGTAAGTACAGACAGTACGGCCCATCAGATTGGCTGTATCAACCTGAAGCCACAAACCCGCGTACAAATGATTATATCCGGAGGTAATGCCAATAAAGCCAGCCTGTCTATCCGGTTCAAGAACAAATATACTTATACGCAAATCGGTACAGGTGCATACTATCTGGGCGTAGACAATAAGCTTTCCGTCACAGGGTTCTATCGTGCCGGCGTGTATCACAGCCTGACTGACAAATTAGACCTCAGCGCCGACCTTGGATATTATCACATCGAATCATTGGAAAACAAGCACAACGGCTATCCGGCCCGCTTATACGCTCTCGAGCCACGAATAAGTTTGGAATATAGCTTGACAAAGAAATTCGGTCTGTTCCTTTCCGGTGGATACGGATGGACCCGCACATATAAAGGCAACCAGGCTTATGACAAGAAAATGGTGATTGAAGCAGGAATGGTTTTGTTCTAAACAAAGCCATTCCTTTTTTATTGCAATAAAAAATTTTACTTATCCATCAAACTTGCAGAACGCACACGGCTCAGGGTTTCTGGTGTCATTTGCAACAAAGAAGCGATATAGACCAGAGGAGCACGCTTCAGGATTTCGGGATGCAGCTGAAGCAGTTTATTATAACGTTCATGAGCCGGTTCAAAACGCAAAGTATCTGCTTTCACCTGAGATTCAATCAGAGAAGCCTCAAAAAGTTTACGGTAAAAAGCACCAATTTCTGCATCTTTCAAAGCAAGTTGTTCTATTTTATCCTTCGGAATATCCCATGCAATGGTAGGTTCCAAAGTTTCAATCATCAAACGAGTAGGCTCTTCTTTCAAATAACTTTCCAGACAAATGACTACTCCTCCTTCATAAGCAATATGTTCAGTCAGGTCCTTATCGTATTTAAAATAAAACTGACGCGTCAATCCCTTTTCCAGATAGAGCATGGAACGACAAACATCGCCTTCATCCAGTATACGTTCACCCTTCTTAAATTTCCGGCAAATCAATATATCGGCCAGTTCATGAATCTGCTCCCGGCTTAAAAGACATTTCATCCCGGAAACCATAATCTTGGCTACTTCTATATTTGTCATCATATCATTCTGTTTATAAAA
This sequence comes from Phocaeicola plebeius DSM 17135, assembly GCF_000187895.1. Taxonomy (GTDB): domain Bacteria; phylum Bacteroidota; class Bacteroidia; order Bacteroidales; family Bacteroidaceae; genus Phocaeicola; species Phocaeicola plebeius. The sequence goes on from NZ_DS990133.1 coordinate 154,519, forward strand.
TACTTATTTGACCTTGATGCGATCGAAACCTTCTCCAAACACACCAATAACGGCACTCTGCGAAACAAAAGCCTTGGGATCAATGTCTTTAATCAGACGGAAAATAGTGTTGGATTCTCTTTTCTTAGCCAGCACAAACATCATTTTCACTCCGTTATGAGTATAGCAACCTACCCCGTCAATAAACGTAACTCCACGATGCAAGTCTTTATTGATACGGGCACCTATTTCCTCATATTTGCTGGATATAATAAAGAACTGCACAGACTGACGGGCACTGTTTACTACCTGATCCAGTACAAAACTGGATATAAAGAGCACCACATATCCGTAAACCACTTTTTCCCAATTATGCAGTACCAAATAACTTGAAGAAATAATAATCACGTCACAAATCAAGATAACCCTTCCCAACGTAATGTCACGATACTTATTGATAATAGCTGCAATAATATCGGTACCTCCCGTACTTCCATTGGCAGAGAATGCGACTCCAATACCGGCTCCACAGAAAGAAGCTCCCAGCACACACGACATAAAAGGCTGGTCATGAATCAGTTCTCCGGTAACAAACTTCTGAATTACACTCAATATAAACGTCAACGTAAAGACGGCAAATATGGTCTTCAGACAGAATTTCAACCCTAGAATCTTCAAAGCCAGAAGAAGCAAAAGAAAATTTATAATCAGATAAGTATATTGTACAGGAAAACCTGTGCCCCAATAAACGATAGATGCAATACCCGGCACCGCTCCCGAAGGAATATCACTTGGCAACAGAAACACGGTCCATCCAATACCATACATAATCATACCCAAAGCAATCATTAAATAATCTTTGGTCTCTCTCAAAATTTTCTGCTTTCTAGTAGCAGGCAAAGCTGGATTCATTTTCGTATAGATTATCTTTAAAATTTCCAGGTGCAAAAGTAAGAAAAATTCCATACAATTGACTTATATCAATTTCAAAAAATAAGAAAAATAAAGCAGGGACAATCTTTTAAAAATGACATGATTTTCGTACTTTTGCCGCCAAATAGAAGAATAAATGGCATTAGTCAACGAACACCTGCTCAAATTACCGGAAAACTACTTGTTTACCGATATAGTGAAAAGAGTTAATTCTTTTAAAGTGACACATCCCCAGGCCCGCATTATTCATTTGGGAATCGGCGACGTGACCCTCCCCATCCCCAAAGCATGTGTAGAGGCTATGCAAAAAGCGGCCGGTGAATTAGGAAATCCCAACACATTCAGAGGGTACGGACCTGAGCAAGGATATGACTTTTTAATCGAAGCTATCTTAAAGCATGACTACGCCGCCCACAGCATTTATTTTGATGCCAATGAAATTTTCATCAGCGACGGTTCCAAATCGGATACGGGCAATATCGGCGATATACTGCGCCACGATAACAGTATCGGAGTGACAGACCCTATCTACCCGGCTTACATTGACTCTAACGTTTCATGTGGAAGAGCCGGTACATTGGAAAAAGACGGCAAATGGAGTAATGTGGTGTACATGCCCTGCCGTATAGAGAATAATTTTATCCCGGAAATTCCCAAGCAGCGCATTGACATTATTTACCTCTGCTACCCCAACAATCCTACTGGAGCCGTATTGAGTAAAAGTGAACTCAAAAAATGGGTCAACTATGCCATAGAGAACGATGCACTGATTATCTTTGATGCCGCATACGAACGATACATACAAGACCCGGATATTCCTCATTCCATTTATGAAATAAAAGGAGCAAAAAAAGTGGCCATTGAATTCCGCAGTTTTTCAAAAACTGCAGGCTTCACCGGTGTACGATGTGGTTATATGGTAATCCCTAAAGAAGTGACAGCCGCCACTTTGGAAGGCAAACGGATTCCGCTGAACAAATTATGGCTCAGAAGACAGTCCACCAAGTTCAACGGTGTATCTTACATCACCCAGCGAGGAGCAGAAGCTATTTATACTCCCGAAGGAAAAGAGCAAGTGAAAGCCATGGTACAATATTACATGGACAATGCACGAATCATGAAAAAGATGCTCTCTAAGACAGGCATACAATTTTTTGGAGGAGAAAATGCTCCGTATCTATGGATAAAAGCACCGGATAACCAGACTTCCTGGAAGTTCTTCGACAAACTTCTGTACGAAGCTCAGGTGGTAAGCACGCCTGGAGTTGGTTTCGGACCAAGCGGAGAAGGATATGTACGACTGACATCTTTCGGCGAACGCCACCAATGCGAAGAAGGCATCCAACGTATTTGTCAGTGCCTGTAAACAAAACGACTTGTAAATATAGAAATCAAATAACTCAAATAAGAAATAAGGTATTATGTCAAAATTAAGATTCAGAGTAGTAGAAAAGGCATTTCACAAAAAACCGGTAGAAGTGGCCTCGCCAGCAACACGCCCAAGTGAATACTTTGCGAAATATGTATTCAACCGCGAAAAAATGTTCAAGTATCTGCCGAGCAACGTATATGCCAAACTCATTGATGTGATTGACAACGGTGCCACCCTCGACCGCAGCATCGCCAATGCCGTAGCCGACGGAATGAAAAAATGGGCGATCGAATTAGGGGTGACCCACTATACACACTGGTTCCAGCCGCTGACGGAAGGTACAGCCGAAAAACATGATGCTTTTGTGGAACACGATGGAAAGGGTGGCATGCTGGAAGAGTTTTCAGGTAAATTGCTTGTTCAGCAGGAATCAGACGGTTCTTCATTCCCCAATGGAGGTATCCGCAATACATTCGAAGCCCGCGGATATAGTGCATGGGATCCGTCTTCACCAGTCTTCGTGGTAGACGACACCTTGTGTATCCCGACCGTATTCATTGCTTACACAGGAGAATCACTCGACTATAAGGCTCCATTGCTGAAAGCATTGAGTGCCGTAAACAAGGCTGCTCTGGATGTAATGCATTACTTCGATCCCTCTGTAAAGAAAATCATTTCGTACCTAGGATGGGAGCAGGAATACTTCCTGGTAGACGAAGGTTTGTATGCTGCTCGCCCGGACTTGCTGCTGACTGGCCGCACTTTGATGGGACACGAAGCTTCCAAAAACCAACAGTTGGAAGACCATTATTTTGGAGCTATTCCAAGCCGTGTAGCTGCCTTTATGAAAGATTTGGAAATCCAGTCACTGGAACTGGGTATTCCTGTCAAGACACGCCACAACGAGGTAGCTCCGAACCAGTTTGAGCTTGCTCCGATTTACGAAGAATGTAATCTGGCAGTAGACCACAATATGCTGGTCATGTCACTTATGAGAAAAATAGCACGCAACCATGGTTTCCGTGTGTTGCTTCACGAAAAGCCATTCAAAGGCGTCAACGGTTCCGGTAAGCACAACAACTGGTCACTTGGAACTAGTACCGGTACTTTATTGATGGCTCCGGGAAAAACTTCTGAAGAAAACCTGCGTTTCATCACCTTTGTAGTAAATACCCTGATGGCTGTTTACCGTCACAACGGACTGCTGAAAGCTTCCATCATGAGTGCTACTAATACTCACCGTTTGGGTGGTCACGAAGCTCCTCCTGCCATCATTTCTTCTTTCTTGGGAACACAGCTCAGCAAAGTGCTCGATCACTTGGAAGAAAGTACCAACGACGACTTAGTGTCTTTGGGAGGCAAACAAGGCATGAAACTGGATATTCCTCAGATTCCGGAACTGCTGATTGACAATACAGACCGCAACCGTACTTCTCCTTTTGCATTTACAGGAAACCGCTTTGAATTCCGTGCTCCGGGTTCAGAAGCTAACTGTGCCAGCGCCATGATTGCGCTGAATACAGCGGTAGCCGAACAGCTCATTGAGTTCAAGAAAGAAGTAGATGAACTGATAGAAAAAGGAGAACCTAAGATTTCTGCTATCATCCAGGTGGTTCGCAAATGCATCAAGGAATGCAAGCCTATCCGCTTCGACGGCAACGGCTACAGCGATGAGTGGAAGGTAGAAGCAGCACGACGCGGTTTGGACTGCGAAACCAGCTGCCCGGTAATTTTCGATAACTACCTGAAACCGGAGAGCATCCGCATGTTCGAATCAACTGGTGTCATGACCCGCAAAGAGCTGGAAGCCCGTAACGAGGTGAAATGGGATATGTATACCAAGAAAATCCAGATTGAAGCGCGTGTATTAGGTGACCTGGTGATGAATCACGTGGTGCCGGTAGCCATTGAATACCAGACAAAACTGATAGACAATGCATACAAGATGAAATCATTGTTCTCAGAAGAAGAAGCTCAAACCTTATCTGCTGAAAACTTGGCTATCATCAAGGAAATTTCAGAACATACTTCCTTCATCAAGAAGCATGTGGACGAAATGGTAGAAGCCCGCAAAGTGGCTAACCGTATTACCAGCGAACGCGAAAAAGCCATTGCTTATCACGATACAGTAGCTCCGATGCTGGAACAAATCCGTTACCACATCGACAAACTGGAACTGATTGTCGACGATCAGATGTGGACACTTCCGAAATATCGCGAACTGTTGTTCGTTCGATAATTCCGGCATACAAGTCCTACCATTATTTTATTATCCCCGAAAGACTTTTATTGGCCAAATTGGTCCTGAAAGCCTTTCGGGGATTTCTTTTCTGCATACTTTTTCTAACATTTTGTCTGACACGAAAGAATTATTTTCCACAAAGTATATATCTTTGCAGCATGGAATGGCTAATTAATTTATTTGTGGAACAATCCGCTCTTCAGGCGGTCATCATACTGTCGTTGATTACGGCAATCGGATTAGGATTAGGGAAAATTCATGTCTGCGGTATCTCCCTTGGAGTCACATTTGTTTTCTTCACCGGAATTCTGGCCGGGCATTTAGGGCTCGCCATCGATCCGCAAATGCTCAGCTATGCAGAAAGCTTCGGATTGGTTCTCTTTGTCTATTCATTAGGACTACAGGTCGGTCCAGGATTTTTCAGTTCATTTCAGCGAGGCGGGTACCGGCTGAACCTGTTAGGATTAGGAGTCATCTTCCTCGGTACAATAATGGCCGTAGTACTGAGCATGACCACTCCCATCAGCCTGCCCGACATGGTAGGTATTCTTTGTGGAGCCACCACCAATACTCCTGCATTAGGTGCCGCACAGCAGACACTGAAGCAATTAGGAGAACCCACCAGCGGAGCTGCCCTCAGCTGTGCCGTGACCTATCCGCTCGGAGTAGTGGGAGTTATTTTTGCCATCGTTGTTATCAGAAAGTTCTTTGTACGCCCATCTGACATGCAGGAGCATGAACATGACGATTCCAACCACACGTACATCGCTACTTTTCAAATACATAATCCCGCCATCTTCAACAAAAGCATACAGGATATTGCTCAGGTAGGCTATCCCAAATTCGTCATCTCACGACTCTGGCGTGAAGGTACCGTGAGCATTCCGACTTCCGAAAAGATACTGAAAGAGAACGACCGTATTCTGGTAATCACGACCGAAAAAGATGCGCCTACACTGACCATTCTGTTCGGTGAACAGGAAAAACGGGACTGGAACAAAGAAGATATTGACTGGAATGCCATCGACAGCAAACTGATATCCAAGCACATTATCGTCACCCGACCGGAAATCAACGGAAAGAAACTGGGTTCACTTCGTCTGCGCAACACATATGGCATCAATATCAGCCGCGTGCTACGAAGTGGTGTGCAACTGCTGGCCACTCCGGGACTGGTACTGCAATTAGGTGACCGTCTGACGGTAGTAGGTGAAGCGGCAGCCATTCAAAATGTAGAGAAAGTGCTAGGGAATACCGTAAAAACACTTAAAGATCCTAACTTAGCCTCTATTTTTATCGGCATCATACTGGGACTCATCGTAGGGTCCATTCCTATTGCCATTCCAGGCATCAGCTCACCTGTCAAATTGGGATTGGCAGGCGGACCGATTGTAATCGGCATCCTGATTGGAGCCTACGGGCCTCGTCTGCATCTGGTGACTTATACCACACGTAGTGCTAACCTGATGCTCCGAGGTATTGGATTGTCTCTCTATCTGGCTTGTCTTGGACTAGATGCCGGAGCACACTTCTTTGAAACGGTTATGCGTCCGGAAGGAGCCTTGTGGGTAGGCATCGGATTCCTGATAACCTTTATTCCTGTCGTTATCATGGCGTTAGTATCCCTTCGCCTGTGCAAAATGGACTTCGGAAATACATGCGGTATGCTCTGCGGAAGTATGGCCAACCCAATGGCACTGAACTATGCCAATGACATTATTCCAGGAGATGAACCTTCGGTAAGCTACGCGACAGTCTACCCTCTCGGAATGTTTACCCGCGTCATTATTGCACAATTAGTGCTTATGTTATTTTTATAGAAACTTTTAAATCACTCGATATCATGAAAACCTACAAACAAATTACCCCGGAAATGATACAGAAGGACATCCGCTACCTGGAACTCCTTTCACACGATTTCCCCAACCTGGCTGCAGCCAGCACGGAAATCATCAACCTGGAGGCCATTCTAAACCTTCCGAAAGGAACAGAACATTTTCTGGCCGACTTGCACGGGGAATACGAAGCTTTCCAGCATGTGCTCCGCAATGCTTCCGGAGCTATCAAACGGAAGGTAAACGAGATTTTCGGCAACAACCTCCGCGAAATGGAGAAAAAGGAACTCTGCACGCTGATATATTATCCGGAGCAGAAGTTACAACTGGTAAAGGAAGTGGAAAAAGACCTCGTGGACTGGTATGTCATCACTCTGAACCAGCTGGTAAAAGTCTGCCAGAATGTATCATCCAAATATACACGTTCAAAGGTACGCAAGGCACTGCCTGAAGAATTCTCCTACATCATTCAGGAGTTACTTCACGAAAGTCCCATGGACCCCAATAAGCAGGCCTACATCAATGTCATTATCCGTACCATCATTGACACACGCCGCGCCGATGACTTCATCATTGCACTGTGTAACCTGATACAGCGACTGACCATCGACTCACTGCATATCTTAGGAGACATTTTCGACCGTGGTCCTGGTCCTCACATCATCATGGACACGCTTTGCGACTATCATAACTTCGACATCCAATGGGGTAATCACGACATCCTCTGGATGGGAGCCGCATCAGGAAATGATTGTTGTATTGCCAACGTACTGCGTCTGGCTATGCGCTACGGCAATCTGCCGGCACTAGAAGACGGATACGGTATCAACCTGCTTCCGCTGGCTACCTTTGCCATGGAAGCATACGCCAACGACCCATGCGAATACTTTGCTCCTAAGATTGCCCCCGAAAGCAGTTCATACAATGACAAGACCTTACGGCTCATCTCACAGATGCACAAGGCCATCACCATTATCCAGTTTAAGCTGGAAGCTGCTGCCATCCGACGTCATCCGGAATTTGACATGGACAGCCGTCTGCTGTTACACCACATTGACTTCAAGCGGAAAGTATTCCAGCTAGACGGAAAAGATTACGAAATGCGCGACTGCCTGTTCCCGACCATCGACCCGGAAAACCCATACCAGTTGACGGAAGAAGAAGAAGAAATCGTACAGAAATTGCACAAATCTTTCACGGGAAGCGAAAAGTTGCGCAAGCACATGAAATGTATTTTCCGCTACGGATGCATGTACAATGTATGCAACTCGAACCTACTCTTCCACGCTTCTATGCCCATGAATGCTGACGGAACACTCAAGGAAGTTGAAATTCTTGGAAAGAAATACAAAGGAGAGGCCTTGCTCAAGCGTGTTGGCCAGCTTATCCGTACGGCTTATTTTGCAGAAGAGGACAATTCGGAAAAAGCATTTGCCAGAGACTTCATCTGGTACCTGTGGTGCGGAAAGAATTCTCCCGCCTTCGACAAGAGTAAAATGGCTACCTTCGAACGTTATTTCCTGACAGACAAAGAAACCCACAAAGAAGTGAAAGGCTATTATTACACCTTACGCGACCGTGAAGATATCTGTGACATGATTCTGGATGAATTCGGCGTGGAAGGAGAACATCGCCACATCATCAACGGACATGTACCAGTAAAAGCGGTCAAAGGAGAGAAACCGATTAAGGCCAATGGTAAACTGATGGTTATTGATGGAGGTTTCTCCAAGGCTTACCAACCGGAAACGGGTATTGCAGGCTACACGTTAGTATACCACTCACGCGGTTTCCAGCTTGTACAGCACGAACCCTTCACTTCTACCCAAAAAGCCATTGAAGAAGGCCAAGACATTAAGTCGACCACCCAAATCGTAGAATTGAGCAGTCAGCGCATGATGGTGAAAGATACCGACAAAGGACGCGAACTGATGGTACAAATTGAAGATTTGAAGAAACTGCTGGTAGCTTACCAAAACGGTATCATCAAAGAAAGAGGTATTTAAGCTTCTACCATATTATTCAATCAAAGAAAAAAGAGACTATTTCGTTTTACCGGAAATAGTCTTTTTTTTAATTACACAAAATAAAAATGGTTGGCGTCCACACAATCACTTGCTCACACGCCAACCGAAATCTAACTAACTTTTGTTTAACTATTATTTATTGCCAATATAATAGCCTAAATGAGTAGGTTGATTATAACCTATATTCTGCATCGCCTGACTCATGTCATAAGTATGATCTGTCATAAGATGCGGGAAACGATACTCTGTCGGATAATTCGTAGAGAAAATATAAATCGCTGACTGATCTGGAGAACCCATTATAACTTCCTCACGCCAGTCACCCAAGAAATCACCATAATAACAAGGATTATATTTTGTACTATGATTACCGTCATTACTTCCATATCCAGTTGCAAAATTCACAAGACGGTTCTTGTTCGTTCTCGGATTAGCTTTATAGCTTACAATCAAGGCACGGTCAAACAACTCACGTGTCAGCTCTCCACTCCACCAAATTGCCGCATTATATAGTGTACCACCACCAATACCAGTAGGCATATCAGAACTTACAGGTACATCTGTAGGACCACCACAATTGTACATTCCAGAATTCATCGAAGACCAATATTCCATATTCGGACTATCAGGATCTACATCTGCTACAATACAACGTCCCACATCACCATGCATTCCAGCTCCATGAGCAGAAATCAAAGAACCATCACGCGCATCAATAACCTGACATCCATATCCTAATCCTTGTACAGAATATGTATTTTCTTCCTCAAATGAAGCAACAATCTGCAAACCGTCACGATCTTTGATAAACTTACCTACATGCAAACAGTCTCCATGTCCGTTTCCTGTACACCAAAGCTCATTTCCATTGTCATCAATTGCAGCTTGTCCATACAATACTTCATCTTTTCCATCATTATCCAAGTCTGCTACACGGAAAGCGTGAGAACACATTGCCAGCCATTTTTCGTCATGATCTTTTGTATCAAACTTCCAACGGTTTTCCAACTCTGATCCCTTCAAATCAAAGGCCCAAACCTGCCAGTTCTTATACACACCACGAGTTACAATCAGACTTGGATTAGAAGTTCTAGCGCCTGTTGTTGGATCTGGAATTCCATCCAAATAAGCAGCTCCAATAAAGAAACGATCCATACGGTTTCCGTAATCGTCACCCCAGTAATCTCCCCAATATTCAGCACGTTCCACTTTAGAACCTTCTCCTCCGCGAGGAATATTATCCGTACGTGCAATTTCACGACCGTCATATCCACGACATATTGAGATATACTCAGGACCTTCAAAAATCAGACCACAAGTAGTAGGAAGTCCAGCACCTGAAGCCCATCCGGTACCATTTAAATCACGGATACGATAATCATGAACTTTTCCATCTTCACCTGTAATCATCTTTCCATCTGCAAACTGAGTACCTTCAGCAGAACGGAAAGCGATTTCACATAATCCATCACCATCAAAATCGTACAATATATAAGAAGTATAATGAGAGCCTGAACGAATATTAACTCCCAAGTCAATACGCCAAAGGAAAGTTCCATCCAGTTTATAGGCCTCCAACAAAGTGGTACCACTATGCCATCCCCCTTGATTAGCTCCATCATAAGGTTCACGTTTAACCACAATTTCCATTTCACCATCACCATCCAGTTCACCTACCTGAATATCATCTGCTACATAAGAACCGCTTTCCGGCAATTCAATTGTAGAAGGATTTGCATTCAATGTAATTTTACGGTAATAAGTTTGAGCCATCTCTGGCGTAAAATCACACTCACAAATTGTTTCAGTGTTTCCAGATAATGTAACACGATAATGATTTGCTTTTGTAGCATCTATATTTTCATCCAGAAAACAAGTTGAATTAAGCAGTGCCTCGCCATTCAATTTTACTTCCTGCCCTCCATCTACCGATTTATAAATATCAAATGCCACGTTAGACGGATCGCTTTGTAATAGTCGCCAACTAACTAAAGCACCGTGTATAAAAGTAGTAGAATTAGCATCCGCATCAGGAGTAGGATCATAACTTACCCACATAGCCCGACCGTCTTTTACCACTTCAGAGGGAAGTGCAGGCAGTTCTTCTGTATCACCACCTCCTGGTTGCGGAGCCGGAGTTTCTTCATCCGAACATGCTGATAATGCAAAAAGACAGACAGCACCTAAGAAACTTGTAAATAGTCTTTTCATGATATCTTATATTTTTAAATATTTATACTTTTCCGGAATCCGGGACTTACCAGCCCGGATTCTGACTTAAATTAGGATTTTTCATTCTCTCGGATTGAGGTATCGGGAAAAGATACATCTTATCGTCCCACTGACGAGTATTTACCACTGTAGAATAAGAATAAGCAGTATTATCTCCTGTTTTTGAGATTTGCAAACCTTCTATATTTACAAAATATTTGTCAGCTTCTTTCCAACGACGTACATCCCAAAAACGATGTCCTTCAAAAGCAAGTTCCACCATACGTTCTTTTTTATAAGCCTCCCAAAACGCATCATTTGACATATTTAACGGGAAGGCAGGCATTCCTACTCCTTCACGTTCACGCGTCATACTAGCTGCCTGGCGAGCCGACATGGTAAACTCAGCATCCGTTGCATCCGCACTTCCTAAATAACGGAATACAGCTTCTGCATAATTCAAATAGAATTCTCCCAAACGATAAGTTATCCATGTATGATAAGCCGACTTATTGGTACTATTAGAACGAAGGTCAATGTCTCCCTGGCAATATTTTTTCAAATAATATCCAGTTGGGGTACCTCCGTTCAGAGGTTGTCCGTTTGCTCCTCCCTGGTAAGTATAAATCGGAGTTTCATTCCATGTCGGCCATCCAGTTTCCTCATTTACACAAATAGTCATTCTCAAACGTGGGTCACGGTTTTCATAAGGTTTTGCCGGATCAAATACACGGCTCCCCTCTGCTGTCCATACTCCATCAACTAGGCGAACTGAATAACCATCAGTAGTCTCATATGCATCTACCAAGTTTTGTGTCGGACAGTTTCCTCCATTTCCACCTTCAATTCCGGCAGGATAATTATACGACTCCATGGTACTGGACTCACGATTCGCACGACGACCAAAAATCAATTCATCTGTAGCATTCTTATAGTTATTTTTATCCCATAAAGAAGCATAGTCACTAACCAGTTTCATGCCACGTTCATTCACACAATAATCCAACAATTCTTTATTTGCTGTAGCTGCACGATGCCATAGTTCTGGATTGTTATCCGTATTAAACAACGGACTTGCTGCATAAAGAGCCGCACGAGCTTTCAAGGCCAGCACTGTAGCTTTATTTACACGACCTGTTTCAGGAGATTCGCTAGGCAACACCACATCTGCAGGAAGGTTAGCATAGTCTTCAATAATGGAATCCTTAATTTCATCACACTCCGAAATAATATAATCAAAAATATCTTTAGCCGGAGTACGACTCAATGTATTACTCTCATCTGCACTCAAGAAATGATCGGTAAACGGCACATCTCCATACTGACGCACCAGATTAAAGTAAAAATAGGCACGCAGAAAACGTACTTCATACTGATAGTTATTGTAACGGAACATCTGAGGTTTATAGTCTGCATTCTGCTCTAATTCCGGAAATGTTAGTCCAAGATATTTATCCAAAAACAAATTGCAATTTGAAATACCCGAATAACATGTACTCCAAGTTCCGCTTTGAGCATTGGTCGGACTCCATGAGCCATTATAAAATGTCTCAATAGAATTTCCTGTATATGCATACTGTGACTCATCAGTAGCCGATCCTAATATTGCTCCAGAATAATTACCAAAATCAGTATCCAAATCCAGGTAAATAGTGGTAATCAGACCTCCGACATTACTAAAATTCAGCTTCACAAAATCTTCATCATAATTATTATATTCATGGTAGTTCATTTGGTCTGAGCACGAAGCCAATGCTCCCATACACAACATACCATAGACAATTTTTCTAAATTTCATTCTTCGTTTCTTTTAAGATTAAAAACCTACTTTCAAACCAACAATCAGACTCTTGTTCAATGGGTTTGTTGCTCCATAAGATTCAGGGTCTAACACATCAATCTTATCAAAGCACAGCAAATCAACTCCTCGTACATACAATCTTGCATCGCCGATGAATTTTGTTTTCTGCAACCATGATTTAGGGAAGTTATAATAAACTTCAATATTGCGGAGTTTCAAGAACGAACGATCTGCCAACCACACTGTATTTGTCTGGTAGTTGTTCGTATTACTCTGAGTACTCAATCGAGGATATTTTGCATCTTGATTATCAGGAGTCCAACGATTTTCATAATAATGAGTAGAAAGCGTTGTTGTGCTCAGCAAAGGCCAGAACATACTCTTCGTATTCAGGATGGCAGAATAACGGCCTGTTCCCTGGAACTGTGCGTCAAAGCCAAGTCCTTTCCATTCTGCTCCCAAATGGAACGTATAGTAGATTTCTGGAGCAACAGTGCTATAACCTATAGCCGTTACGTCATTACTGTCGATTATCTTATCTCCATTCACATCACGATACTTAATATCTCCTGGATATACAGTTCCGAAACTTTGAGGCAGGCTATTAGCAATATCATCCGCATCTTTGAAGAAACCTACAGCTTCCAAACCATAAATCTGATTCAAAGAGTGACCAGTTTGCACAAGATTATCATACATTCTAGGTTCTTCCAACTGCTCTTTAATTTCGTTTCGATTCCAGTTAAAGCTACCTCCTGCATTCAATACTACATCTCCGATACGCTTCGTATAATCAAGGCTAAACTCACCTCCCCAACTATCTACCACACCTGCGTTTTCATACGGAGGAGTCTGTCCTAAGACAGCCGTATATTTACCTTCAGAAGAAACCCAGATATTATTTCTACGCTGGTAATACGCATCTACTGAAAGATTCAAGCCCTTAAAGAGCGTAGCATCTACACCGACATTATATTTATATCCTCTTTCATGTGTATAATTTGTGCTAGCCAAACGACTGAGTTCCGTAGTACCAAATGAAGAATCATACGCACTATTGAACATATAGCGTGTACCTGTTGTAGTGTAAATCTGATCCCAGTAATCATACACATCACTAGCCGGCAAATAATCTGCATTGATAATACCAAATGAAGCACGAAGTTTCAAGAAATCAATCCATGCTGCATTATTCATAAAATCTTCTTCAGAAAGTACCCATGCTGCAGACACTGTAGGAGAAAATGCCCATTTATGTCCTGGAGCAAGCAGACTAGAACCAGAACCAACCAAAGCCAGATCCAGGAAATAACGCTTGTCATATCCATAATGAGTAAACCATGACACATTCTGACGATAAATTGTCGTATTCAATCCGTATGAATCACGATATTCATATTCCCATTTCAATTGAGAATACACGTCATGTTTATCGGCAAAGTTTCGGTTGTAGCTAAATCCACCAGAGAAGTTAAACTGACGTGTCCAGTTGTTTATGCTTCCGTCTTTTCCCATTTCTGTAGGTTCACCTCCAGTTGTATGTGTATACAAAGGACCTGTTAAATCAGTATAGCTTACCGAGTATCCACCGTAAGTATAAGCCTGGCTATGATCTTCCCATATAGAAGAATAATTATCGTATGCCAGTCTGAAATTAAATCCCAATCCTTCAGTCACAGCAGACAAGTCTTGCTCCAGAGTCAAATCAGCAAACAAGCTACGAGTATGTCCTTTTGAATAAGCAGCCCCTTGTGATTGAGCTACCGGGTTCTGAGTTCCTAACCAAGTGGTATTGTTTCCTCCCCACAATCCATCTTCATCTTTAATAGGAAAAGCTGCTGCAGGCACAGTATAAATCATATCCCAAAGATTTGCAGAAGCACCCGGACGAAGAGATTCAGACAAAGTACCCAAAATATTTACTTTCAACTTTGTGGTATTGCTCACGTCAATATCCATGTTAGTACGTAAATTTGCACGAGAGTATTTGTTTTGTGTAGAATATCCTTCGTTCATATCACCTTCTTTTACAAATCCTCTATCTGTTACCAGATCAAGCATAGAATAGTAACGGAACTTAGAACCACCGCCACGGAATTCAATTGTATATTTATTGGAAATACCTGAATCCTTAAACGTCTCATCCAACCAGTTCACATTCGGATACAAATAAGGGAAATCTCCATTACGGAAATATTCCACTTCCTTATCTGCATAACGAGGAGACAAACCTTCATAGCCACGTGCCTCATTATAAGCTTGTGCATAAGTAGCCGCGTCTACAAATTCCGGTTTACGATCCATATAATTATTTACGTGATCATACGTAAACCTGATTTCCTTAGAATTGTATTTACCTCGTTTGGTTGTAATTAAAATTGCTCCGTTAATGCCTTTATAACCATACAAAGCAACCGCTGCGGCATCTTTCAGAACTGATACAGATTCTACTTCTTCAGGACTTAGCAAACTCATATCTCTTTCCAGTCCATCAACCAATATTAATGGAGAACTGCTAGACAGACTCTGAAGTCCTCTCACATAGAAAGTGGGTTCCACATCTGCATAGTTTCCTGAGTTTTGCAGAACCATCATACCCATCCCCTGTCCTATCAGAGAGTTAGATACATTTTTAGCACTGCGCTTATCAAAATCTTCATTATAAATAGTAGACACTGCAGCAGTAGATTCAGCTCTGGTAAAAGTACGGCCTGCTCCTACATCGATAGACTGTCCCTCATAATTCAATACGACCTTTATCAATGATTTTCCTTCTGCTTTTACTGTAGTCATACCTTTATCCACAGATACTATATTCAATTGTTGTCCAGCAGAAGCCTCTATTGAAAATTTTCCATCCTTATCAGTCTCTACTCTAGTTTCTGGCATACCTTTCACCATGACCGAAGCACCATAAACCGGATGCCCCCATTTATCGACAACCATACCTCTGATATTGTTGTCTGCATCTTGAGCACCTGCAGGAATAGCCAAACAGGCAAGGCATGCCCACATCAGATTTTTATATTTTTTCATAAAGCTATTATCAAAAATCAATTACTTATATATTTACCAATCACCAGCCAGGATTTTGAATCAGTCCATATCCCTTGTTTATTTCTGTCTGAGGGAACGGTGACAAATACCATTTTGAGTCAAAACCATAATCCCACCAATAACGACGGATATTATGTAATGTAAACTTCTCATAGTCAAAATGAACTGGCTGAGCTGCCCCCTGATTTTGATCACCTTCAAACCATTTTGTTTCTATACGGTTTCCATTCTCATCCAAACGATAAATCAAAAGTCCATGTAACTCTTTTTCAAACCGGTCTGCTCGTTTATAACGAATCAAATCAAAGAAGCGAGCATCTTCCATACCAAGTTCACAGACACGTTCGCGTAACAACTCTTCCAACAAATTATCCTTATTTGAAGTCAGATTCTTTTCAGGATTACAATCCTCCAACTTACCAAGTCCCACGCGTTCACGTACTTTATTAATCCAAGTCAAAGCTCCCGCATTATCTCCTTTAGACTGAAGTAAAGCTTCTGCATAAGTCAAATATATATCAGAAAGACGCAAAGTAACCCACTGGCAATATTGACGCTGATACTCAGTACCCAGGTAATATTTCATGTTATCATAACCAGTTGCAAAGCGCATTGTTTCATCGCGTGAATTATTTCCAGCGTCATAACCACCTACCCAAAGCTCATAAGGCTGTCCAGACATTAAACCGGCTGTATTTGACCAGTCTAACATTTTAGGTAAGCCATTTACAATTACGCTTTCATATAAACGAGGGTCACGAGTGAGTTCAAGGTTATTTTCTGCCAATGTACCTTTCATGAACATCTCATCCAATTTACCTTCGGATTCGGTTTCTTCCCAATTGAAAGGTTTTCCATCAGCCCATGGGAACATTTCCACATATTCCTGCGTAGGAGTATAAGAATTACGTCCCAGGTCACTCCAACTATGCCAATAATAAGTACTAGAATTAAAGGCATCACCCATCTGAACTCTGACAGAATGAATGACTTCCTTACTTCCCTGATAAATATATCCCATACGATAGGCATAACGATAACCGGCAGGCGTTGTATTAACAGACTGGTTCAATTCATAAAAACCACGGGCGTTCAATTCACGCATGAAATCTTCACAAGCTTTCAAGCAGTTGTCCCACAATTCCTGACGATATCCTCCATACCATACCAGATGCTGTTGCTCAGCTTCAGATGCCCCTCCGGCATAAGCCTGATTGTCATTAAACAAAGGAGATGCAGCAAATTGCCAGATTTTACATTTCAAAGCCATAGCTCCAGCCATAGTCCAACGTCCTACATAAGTCGCACTTCCATCTGCACCATTTCCATAAGCCCAAGGAAGTGCTCCTGAATCAATAGCTTCGTCCAGCATCTTAATCATATAATTTACGGTTTCTTCTACCGTAGCACGCGGGCATTCATAACTAGATTCGTTTCCTTCAAAAGATGCATAAAGTAAAGGAAGCCCTCCGTAATGACGAAACATATCAAAGTAACGTACAGCAATCAAGCATTTGGCTTCCGCAATCATACGTGCCTTTTCATTAGCGTCCAAATCTGGTACACGATCTATATTTTCCATCAATAACCAGCACCAGCGCACTACTTCCCAAACCTTTTCGTCGTTATAACAAAATTTATCCTGACGACGACTATAGTTAGCGGTATGAATGCCACTGTAATATTGAGAATAAAGCTGAGCATCACGCCAATGCAATTGCCAGCAATCTGTTAAAGCCTCTACCTTACCACAATACGGACTACTTGACACCGGTAAGGATGTATCATCCTTATAAGGCAATCCATAATACTGTCTTCCATAAATAGAATTTAGAAATTGTTGTGTGTATACCACACTCCCAAAAACCGTATCTACAGTAGCAGTACCACCCGGAGCCTTATCCAAAAATGAATTTCCGAATTTTATATCGTCCACGCAAGACGTAGCAATCAAATTAGCTGCTACACATGCGCCGAACAGAAGTTTATATCCTAATTTCATATTTTCTATCTTTAATTATTTAGAATCCAAGTTTCAAACTCAAAGTATAGGTCTTTGACAACGGATAAGAAGGAGCATTTGAAGCTCTAGTTTCCGGATCTCCCCACATATAAGGCGTCAATGTCCACAAGTTATAACCACTAAATGCCAACTGGAAAGTATTCAACCCCAACTTCTTCATTATTGGAAGATTAAAATTATAAGCAACCTGCAAAGTTTTCAAGCGCAAATATTTTGAATCCTGCTCATACAATGTAGAAGTGGCATAGTTATTATCACGGTTAGTAAATGTAGCACGAGGATATTTAGCACTTTGTGAAGGATTTTCCTCTGTCCAAGTATTATCCAAATGGTATGCCAACAAACCTCCCTGAGAAGCATCTGAAGATGAATAGAAAGGCTGACGGAACACATCTGAAATCATACGGCTCACGTTCCATGCCCCTGTCCATTGTGTATTAACCTCCCAGTTTTTCCAGCTAAAACCAAGCGTGACACCTGCCATATATTCCGGATCATCTGTATAACCGTAATCATAACTCATATCATTTGCATCAATCTTTCGGTCACCATTCAAATCGACATATACCGCATCTCCATCGCGCAAAGTCTGAATTTGTTCCGGATAAGGACGATTAAATGTCTGCTCATACAATTCTGGAGTCTGTTCATCATAATAACGGAAAAATACATACTGTGAGCGTGCTCCAATACGATGGCCTTTCGTATATTGATAATCATAGCTTTGAGGAGCTTGTTTATCTTCCAGAATTTCATTCTGGTTATAAGAAAGATTAAATGTTGCCCAATACCGGAAATTATCTCCAATTTTATCATTCCAGTTTAATGACAATTCCCATCCCCAGCTCTTTACTTCACCAAGATTTGCATAAGGAACTGTAAAACCAAGCAAGCCTGGAGCTGTACCGTCTATCAAAAGAATATCTTTACGATGTTCCTTATAGTAGTCTACAGATGTACGCAAACGATCGTCAAAGAAGTTCATATCTACACCATAGTTCTGCTTTAAAGCTGTTTCCCATCCTACATCTGCATTATTTTTAGAAGACTCTATCGCACCAAGACTGGCCGTACTATTCTCAATACCAAATGAATAGCCGTATCCTCCATTTCTATTAGGCAAACTACTATTATTCACCTGATATGGATCGGCCAAATAAAGGAATCGCAGACTGGCATCAGACGGTTTATCATTACCAACCAAACCGACACTGGCACGCAACTTGAAGAAACTAACCCAAGGTTTTAATGGCTGGAACCATTTTTCTTCACTCATAATCCAACCGATAGATCCTGCTGGGAAAGTACCAAAACGACGTTCTGGCGCAAAGTTTTCAGAACCATTGTATCCAATATTGAACTCTGCCATATAACGGCTCTTCCAGTCATAAGTAATACGGCCAACCAATCCTACATAACCACGGGGAATATCACGATATTGTGAACCACTACCTCCATAATAATATTCTTTTGACTGATTGTAAAGCAACAAAGCTGTTACATTATGATCACCAAAAGAGCGAGCATAGTTCAAACTGGCTTCCATATACCAGTCACGTGATTTTCCTGTACTATAAGAATAACTTACATCTGTATTTTCACCCGATTTACGGTAAGCCAAGCTTCCGTCTTCCTGTAAAACAGGAGTATAAGTTGCTACAGCTCCTCCCGTACCAGTTTTGGTTACCACAAAGCCACTATTATAAGAACCTTTTAGTTTCACAGAAAGTCCTTTCGTGATAAAGTCCAGCTTCTGGTCCAATATAAGGTCGGCTGTCAATTTATTATTACTTGTCTTATCGAATCCTGCTCCATAATAAGCCATACCCGTACCACCTGTAAATGGCAACCTTTCATCATCATAGTCTGTAGCTGTAGTAATAAATTTACCGTCTACAATACCCGGAGAAGAAAATGGAGTGGCATAATACATGTTTTTAATCATACCTGATGTTCCCTGGCTGGTATGAGGCTTGCTGTTATTATCCACATTTCCTGCTACATTGAATGACAAAAGTGTAGACTTCGTAACATTAATATCGAAGTTTGCACGATAGTTGAAACGTTTATAAGAATAGCTTACATCGTACGGCAAATCAAAACTATTAAACAAACCTCCTTGTGTATAAGCACCGGCAGAAATAAAATAGCGTACCTTATCCGTACCTCCAGATACACTCATATTATGCTGACTTTGTAAAGCCGAGTTTTTCATAATATAATCGGCCCAACGAGTATCCGGAAAACGTATCGGATCAGAATGTGTCCGGAATTTCTCAATAATTGCATCCGAAAAGACTGGATCTTGTCCGTCATTAGCCATCAACTGGTTATAAAAAGTAGCATACTGATAAGAGTTTGCCTGTTCTACCATCTTTGTCGGCTGTAACACACTGGCAGAAGTTGAGAATGAGATTTTAGGTTTTCCCTCTTTACCACGCTTTGTAGTAATCAAAATTACACCATTCGCACCACGGATACCGAATACGGCAGTAGCAGAAGCATCCTTCAACACAGTCACACTTTCAATTTCATTCGGGTCAAGATCGGTCATGCTTCGTTCCACACCATCCACCTGAATAAGCGGAGAAGAATCACCAAAAGTAGCTTTACCACGCACCAGGATATCTGCTGCATCCGCACCCGGTTCACCAGAATACTGTACGGTTGTCAAACCTGTCATCTGACCACCCAACACATTAGTGACCGAACTTACTGGAGTACGCAGCAATTCTTCAGAACCTACACTTGAAATAGCTCCAGTCACACTGACTTTTTTCTGTACACCGTATGCCACTACTTGTACCTCACCCAGCATGGTCGAATTGTCTGATAAGGTTACCCGCATATTTGCTTTTGCAGGTACTGTTACCGACTCATATCCGATGAAAGAAATTGTCAATTTCGTACCAGGTTTGGCATTAATCATAAACACACCATCAATATCTGTAATAGTACCCGTAGAAGTACCTTCAATGATGACATTCGCACCAATAACGGGTTCACCATTACTATCAACAACCGTTCCTTTGATAGTTCCCTGCTGTTGAGTTGCTTCTACCGCAGCATATGCCTTTTCCCCAAAAAGTGGAGAAACAGCTACAGCTGAAAGAAGCATCGCCATAGGAAGGGCGGTTCTTTTTATATAATTCTTTTTCTTATTCATATTGCCGTTTTACATTTTTGATTTTAAAAAGCTAACATCATGCGGAATTGTCCAGCACGTGAACCACGTTCACAAATCAAGTTATATGCTCCTCCGTCCATACCATGAGTCCACTGATACGTATCATTACGTTGAGTACTTGACCAATAATGTCCTGTTAAAGCACCACTATCAACAGATGTCATTTCTTCACCGCCAACTTTTATAATACTTTTATTAATATTGGTCAGATTATCAGCAACTTGCTGCCAATCCTTAATAGAAGGAATATACCAGGGAGTCGCAGCAGAAGGAACTGCTACAGCATTGCGATAGGCCACGATAAAGCTATAAGCATTATCGCAAGTAGAAGGAGAACCTTTACCTTCTTCTGTTACCATAGTCATCAAGACCGTATTGTTATAACCAAAGAAAGCCGGGAACATAGTCAAAGCATCATTCTTCAAATTACCATCACGATTTGAATTGCAGTAAACAAACTTACCAGCCCATTCCTCATCTGAATCAAACCATGTATCATAAGTTCCACTCTTGCTTGTATGATACTGAGATGTAGCTGTTCCATCAGGTAAAACAGCATTATTTAAAGAAAGAACTAACCCATGAGAACAGTTAGGATAATCACGATACAAAGCATCCTGAGTTTCGGAACAAGCATCTGGAGCATACACATGCGGCTGAGGATTACCCACATAACATACAACACCAATTGCATTGTCAGGAACTGTTGCAGCATCTACACTTACCAGATTACCATCGGCACAAAGGTAATCACCAATCTGTAAAGTGTAATCTAGCTTATTAGCATCATTAATGGTATACATTTTAGCCTTACCACCAGCCAGACTTCCTGTTGCGCTAAATGACATTTCCTTAGCTCCCTGATAAGTACCAGAAATAGAATAATCAGTTTCAGGCTTTACCAAAGCCATATAAGTACCACTGGCAGCATCGTAATATGGAGTTGTTTTCACATCATTTATAAACAGCTCTTTAGGAGCCACATTCAAACTATAATCGTCCAAACCACCATTTGTGAAGTCGTATACCAAATTAGGCATTTTAAACACAGCTAAAGCCATACGATGTTCCATTGCAAAAGTTACTTTACCTTGCAAACGACCATCTTCTGCCTGACTTGCACTCGTCATTAAATCACTCTTTGTATACTTTGAACTTCCCTGATCTGCTGCAATTTCCCAGCTACTTACAAACTCAGCAAACGGATCTTCGGCAGCAGGATTAAACACCACATTCTCCTGATATGGATAATAGGCATAAAATGTGATATTTTTGAAACGCTCACTATCATACTCTATAGGGTTTCCATCCAAATCCCATACTCCCTTTTCATTGAGAGTAAATTTACGATTGGAAATTCCCTCTACCAGCTGACCATTTTCTACGCCATACATTCCAATGGCATCTCCTTTAACAAAAGTTGTCTTATAGTTTTCATCCACAGCACGTCCATCCGATATTCCCTGGAAACCCATATCGGAAACACTGATCTGAAAAGACTGTGCCACAGAACTGCCTTCCATACTATCCTCTTTTGTACAGCTAGTAAAAGCAAGCAATCCTGCCAATGCACATATTGAAAGGTTATTATAAATTTTCATCACTTATCCATTTAAATAATTATTTTACAACAGGAACAATTTCTTCATTTTCCATTTCACCCCATTCGGCTCCGTTTACATGTGCTTCAGTACCTAAAGCCTTTGCATCGGGAGTTTCTTCTTTATTTACTTCTGTCCAAGGGTTAATATCTGTACCTGAAATTTCCAAAGCAGTAGGATCGGCTGTCATATAGTCATTAGCGGTCAACGTATAATTATAAGAATATCCAGATTTCAGTTCAGGCCAATCAGTTGCAGGTAATTCCAAATAATAATAAATCCGTCGACCATCTGCTGTAGTCATGGCAGCTTCGATTTCCAATCCTTCTGCACCTATTGTCTGAGGCAATAAATACGCTGTGAAGGTATATTCATTATCAGCTGTCAATATTTGTCTTAAATCACCCAGCTCCGCATCTTCAGCTACTGCTGCTACACCTGTCGTAGTGTCGAATGTACCTTTCAACTTCATACCAACCAGATAACATTCAATGTTAGTTAAAGTAACAGGATTTCCGTCAGGATCTGTTCCAGGAACAAATTTCAGGTTTACACGACTCATCACGTGATTAAAACTCAAATGCACATTGGGCTCAGCCTTTGTCGCCTTAGTAGCCGCATACAAGAAATCATATTTAACTCGTTCTTCTGCATTTGCCTGATTTTCGGTAGTAATCTCTACACTTTGAACTGGAGGAGTAGTTCCTTCTTCTCCCATAAACGGATAGTAAGCTGTTACATCATACTCTTCATTTCCCAGCAACCAGATTTCATCAAAACGATTAACAGAGGTAAAAGAATTGTCTGCAGCATTGTAGCGATAAGAAACATTGTGCTGTGTAGGACCACAAGATATACTTACCACATCACCGTCATCCCACGTTACGCCAGAAACACGAGATACATCTTGAGCATTCTGTTCGTTGATTGATGCACTAA
Organism: Phocaeicola plebeius DSM 17135; assembly: GCF_000187895.1. GTDB lineage: Bacteria > Bacteroidota > Bacteroidia > Bacteroidales > Bacteroidaceae > Phocaeicola > Phocaeicola plebeius. The sequence continues at coordinate 177,726 of NZ_DS990133.1, forward strand.
AGGTAACTTTCGCACCTTCCTCACCAGCAAACTTCACTTCGGCATCCTGTTTACAACTAGCTAACAGGAAAGCGGCAAATACCGCCATGAAACTAATGTTTTTCATACATACACTTTTTTAATAAATTTGTTAATTACTTTTTTTGTTTATATACGCCTCTCTATTATTTCGTCTATATTTAAGGTTTTTATTTCTGATTTACATTGCAATGTTATAGATTATTTAAATGTATGTATAATTAGTATTGTACAAATACATGGAAAATTGTACAAAAACGCGTTTCAGGGTATTATAAGAGAGATTATACCCGTATACTTCGCTTCAGAAAGGTCCAATTTTAAATATTGCTTATATACATTTTCAGGATTCTCAAAAAGTTCAAAATTCCCCAATCATCCCCATAAGCAATCATACAATTCCGAAGATAGTTCTTGAATGAGGGTGAGTCTTAATTAAAGAAATCAGTCATAGAAAACACAAAAGAATTGTCCAAAGCAAAACTAAAGAAGAAAAAAAATGAACGTTTAATGAGAATTTTAAAGAACCTTTTTTAATCTTCACCACAAGTAAAAATCAGGTTAAATTATTACCTTTGAAAAAACACAAGGACATTTGAAAAAAACGTCTTTGCGTCTTACCTTAAACGCAAGTGCGTTTCAATCAAAACTCTTTAGCGTTTGACCTAAAACGTACTTGTGTTTTCAGTCAAACATACTTTCGTCTATTTTTCACCTCCCTCCAGACAGGCTTTAAAAGCCATTCCAGCACTTTTTTGAATCATTATGCATATTTTTTTTCACAAAACGCTTGCATATTCAAAAATAAGTCGTACCTTTGCACCCGTGATTGAGAAACACCTCAACACAAAGCCAGGATGGCCCGTTCGTCTATCGGTTAGGACGCAAGATTTTCATTCTTGAAAGGGGGGTTCGATTCCCCCACGGGCTACTGAAAAAAAAATAACGCACACGGTACTCCGGTGCAAGAGGATGGCCCGTTCGTCTATCGGTTAGGACGCAAGATTTTCATTCTTGAAAGGGGGGTTCGATTCCCCCACGGGCTACGAAAAAAGGTCTGAACTTTTGTTCAGACCTTTTCTTTTATACTATATTCTGATTCTATCAGAAGATTACTCCCAGACGGAAACCGGCATGGTTCTGCCCCTCAATGTCGCAAGTCAATGTCTGCGTCTTGTTGGTAGCATAACTGTAGTAGCCGGCTACATGGAATCCCCATTTCTTTCCTGTCGGATAGATCTTCAGACCGATTTCCGGAGAAACATAAAATCCCCACGATTTGTCGTACACACCTCCGCTACCAAAGTAAGTGGTATTACGGGCAAACATAGCACCTGCCTTCACTCCGATGTAAGGCTTTACATAACGGTTGGTAGAAAGATTATATGCTCCCATCACACCAAACGGTACTTGAAATGCCGAACGCTGTTGGTCGGTAGTCAGTGACTCCGTAGGCGACAATGACAAGGTCTGACGTCCCACATACTTATGATTGGTATGGAAAGAAGCAAAGACTCCAGCTTCCCAACGAGGCGTAAACTGATAGCCCAACTCATAGTTCATTCCCCATCCGCTCAACTTATCTGCAAAATCAGTGGAAAAAGGCGCATTCATCTGCCAGTCCACCTTCAAAGTTGTCTTGCTGATATCGAATTGCGAAAATCCTTTTACAGCCACTCCCAGACACATAAAGGCCAGCAGTGCCATCTTTTTCAATACATTTATCTTCATTTCAAATTCCTCCTCTAATTAATTAACCGATTTAATATAAGGTGACTGCTCAAAAGCCTGTACCACCGAGTTCTGCAGCATCATCTGATTAAACTGTCCGCTGTACTGGAATCCAGATGCGCTGGCATACCACACCACCGGAAGGCTTTTCTGTGCGCCGTCCTCATCGGCAGTCAGGTCGACCATCTCCATCACCAAGGTATTGGTATTATAAGAATAGGATACAGGATACGGATAATACCATCCGGACCAAGGCCCCCAAAAGCCATAGTCCCACCAGCCGCCCCAATAGCCACCGGTAATGACCTGAGTTGTCTGAGCTACGTAGGAAAGCTGCAAGCCCACATTGGCTTCTTCCTTCTTTTCCGGATCAAGGATACGAGTATATCCGCGCGCATCCATTTCTGCAGCTACCTTATTAATAATAGCCTTTGCATTCTCATCCTTCCAGTAAGTAGCACGATACCCGCCGGCCTCCAAAATACTGTCAGGCAAGAAATAGGTTTTATAGCTACCAAAGTCGGCATCCTTATCATAATCGGTATAGACTACCAAATCCGCGTCCAGCTGATTCATGTCAGGGTCTTTCTCACATGCCGACAACCCCAACAACAGACACGCAAAAAACAACATCTTTCTCATAATTCATCTTGTTTTATTAAATTGAACGTCCTTTAAATACTGAGCTCTTGAAAGACGGAAGTATCACCCCGTTCAGGGTCAGACGATTAGAATTAAAATTCGGAGTAATGGTAACCGTGGCATTGTTCGTTCCCTTCGGCATACTAATATCCAAACGAGCCGAAATGCCAGTCCCCATCACATTCATAGATAAATACAGCGTACCTTTCTTGTCAGTCTTTACTTCATAAGAAGAAACCTTTCCGTCTACCGTCACACCTCCCAATCCGTTTGGGCCTGCAGCCGGAATATTAAAAGCTACCTGCACCACCGCATTTTCTCCGTCTACAGAAACGAAATTAGTATTCGATGTCACGTAGGCCGTCTGCCCGTACTTAAACACTACCTGATCTGCTTCAAGGGTAAACTTCTTTGCATTAACAGCTTCCATGGCTTCTGCATGATGAATACTGTCTATTTTCTCTTGAAGAGCTTTCTTTTCTTCTTTGGTCAACTCAACTTCTTGAGCCTGAATATGTCCGACCATCAAGGCCAGAGCGCATATCAGAATTGATACCATTTTTTTCATACATCTACGTCTTTAATTGATTACATACTATAAACAACGGATTCAGCGTTTTGCTGCATAATTCCTGTTTAAAAAAGTATAATGTATTTCCTCGTTTTCAAATAAAATTGTTATCTTTAGAATATATAAAGAAAAAATCTATTCATTACCTTAAAAAACCGTACCATGACACACATCAGCGAAATAACCTTATTGATTGCCGTCATTGCACTGGCCCTCTGGCCGGTCGTATTGTTTGCCTTGCGTTTCTTGCGCGAGCGTCAGAAACGGTTAGAATACATTGAAAGAATGACAAAAGACGAACAGGACGAAGTCACGACAAAAGACCTCGTCATCAGTGTACTAAAGAAAATAGGCTGTCAACCTAAGGTGAATGAAGAAAATCACATCACCTTTAAATATCAGGGAGACGATTTCTATATTGCAGCAGAAGAAGAGAACCGATTTATCATGATCTGGAATCCTTGGTGGGGCTCCATTAATGCCGATAACGAAGCGCTTCCCTATCTGAAAGAGATTATCAATTTAGCCAATGTAAACTCACTGGTCACTACCGTCTATATGGTGGACGAGGATGAGAAGACCATCGGACTGCACTCCCGTTGCCACACATTTTTCTCTCCCAGAGAAGGAGAACTGGAAGAACACATGAAAATGCTGCTGGACTATTTCTTTGACATGCACAATGTGATAAAGGACAACATGAACCAGTTAGGCCAGGCAGCTATCAACGAGGAAGAGAAAAAAGAACGCGTAAAAGTAAAAGGCTTCTCCGCCTATAAGGAAAACACCATGCCTATTGAGACGAAGAAGGAGGAAGAGAAGAAGGAGTAGGTTCTTCGTCATGCTTCCGCATACTGAATTCACAGCCGCAATACTGCTGGTTATAGAAATTATATTCCTTGATAATGGCTATACGGCGTTCACTCAAGCCCCCCTTGCGCCAGTTCTGTTCCCACCAGGTTACATCGGGATAAGCAGCTACAGCCCAATGCCCTGCTTCATTAATCTGCTCCAGACTTTTCCAGCGAGAGGAAGCTAACGTGGTCGTGATGACTGAAAAACCGTGCTCATGTGCATAACGGGCCGTATCGGCCAGACGCATTTTGAAGCATTTCAGGCAACGCCCTCCGCGCTCCGGTTCGTTTTCAAGTCCGGCCACCGTACAACGCCAGGATGCATGGTCATAATCTGCATCTATAATATCCAAGCCCAACGACTCGGCATAGCGGGTACACTCGTCTTTACGGATATTGTATTCCTCCAACGGGTAGATATTCGGATTACAATAATAAATAGTAGGACGTATGCCATGATTCAACAGGCATTCGATAATAGCCGATGAACACGGTGCGCAACAGGTGTGCAGCAAGACTTTGTCGGCTCCACCGGGTACTTCCAATTCAAATTTCTTCTTTTTCATCCTTTCACTCACCTTTATTCACACGAATCAGATACTCCCTCCGCATAAGAAGCAAACAAGGGTTGCAACAGTTCCGGTATATCTATCCCCTGCTCGCGTATTCCCTTCAGGCAGTTATGCGCTTCTTTTGTCAGAGAGAAATACATTTGCCGCTTGTCTTTCTCGCCTAAAGCACGCACTAACAGATTCCGCTCCTCCACCGCACGAATCACCTTGGAGGCATGCGAGGGAGTCAGTCCCGTACGTTCTACAATCGTACTAGCTGCTACCCGCTCCTTGCCAATAGCACATAACACCATGGCTTCGTTCAGCGACACTCCATGCGACTGCATCAAACGGGATTCAAGTTCAGAGAGAGCCCGAAAGAGCTCTCTCATCACACAAATACATTTTATTTTTTCCATACTTAAATAAACAGATTTACATTGGCTTCCTCGGCACGGTCCATATAGGTCGCTACCCCACCGATGGTGACGTTGTCCAGCAGTTCCTCCTTTTTCACTCCCATCACATCCATCGACATCTGGCAAGCAATGAATTCTACTCCATTATCAATGGCCTGCTGGCGAAGTGATTCCAACGAATCGATTCCTTTACGATTCATGATGTAACGCATCATCTTCGTACCTATACCTCCCATGTTCATCTTTGAAAGCTTGAGTTTCCGGGAGCTGGAAGGCAACATCATGCCGAACATTTTTCCAAAAATGTCTTTCTGCACCGAGGGTTTCCGTTCTTTCTTGATGGCATTCAGTCCCCAGAAGGTAAAGAAAATGGTCACTTTTTTGCCCGTAGCCGCCGCACCATTAGCCAGCACAAAGGTAGCCAAAGTTTTGTCAAGGTCATCACTGAAAAGGATGAAAGTTTTTCCCTTCTCTCCCACGTCCTGACGGGAAGCCTCTATGGCACAAGGAGTCGCTTTCTCTACCACTACCTTATAGATTCCCCCTTCCGACTTTGAAGAAAGGAAGCGGTTTCCGGTAGTACGACACCATGACTCTGCATCTCTCGGGAATCCGGCATCCGTAGCATGAATTTCCATCTGCTCACCGGCTTTCAGTTCCTCCATCCCTTTTTTCAAACGCAAGATAGGACCAGGACACTGTATGCCACAGGCATCTACCACATGAACCTTTTTACAATCCGAATTTCCTTCTGCTGTCTCACACGAGCATACGGCACATGTTTCTTCCGGCTGGCAAACTGGAGTAACCGCCGCATTGTAGGTCTTGATACCTCCTATCAAGTTGCGCACATCCTTATAACCGTTTTCTTTCAGAATATTAGAAGCCAGATAACCGCGCAACCCTACTCCACAATACAAGAAAACTGGTTTGTCCGATGGAATCTCCTTCATCCGTGAACGCATCTCATCCAAAGGCACGTTCACTGCTCCAGGAATGTGTCCCAGTTCATGCTCGTCTTTTGTCCGCACGTCTACCAAGGTCACTTTAGTCAAATCGGCCTGCTGCAACTCTCTCCAATAAAGAGGAGTCATCTTGCCGTTCAAGATATTTCCAGCCACATAACCCGACACCGCTACCGGATCTTTAGCTGAAGAGAAAGGAGGTGCGTATGCATGTTCCAGTTGCATCAAATCATATACGGTTCCTTTCTGCTTGATAACCAGTGCATATTCATCAATACGCTTATCCACTCCATTGTATCCCACAATCTGTGCCCCATACAAACGACCGTCTTCAGGAGAGAAAGTAATTTTGATGTCCATCTGCAAAGAACCGGGATAGTAACCGGCATGCGAACCTGAGTGAATGGTTGCCGACAGATAAGGTATACCAAAAGCTTTCAGACGCTTGGCGGGAAGTCCCGTAGAAGCTACGGTCAAATCAAACACTTTCGCTATGGCTGTCCCGATAGAACCTTCATATTTCACCCGGTTGCCAAATGTCATGTTATCGGCTACGATACGTGCCTGACGGTTAGCCGGTCCAGCCAGGAAGTTCAACCACGGCTTACCGGTAATCGGATGCGGATATTCAATGGCATCACCTACGGCATACACCGACTCATCGGAAGTCTGTAGATATTCATTTACATAAATACCCTTCATTTCTCCTAACTTCAGTCCGGCTTCTACGGCCAGACGAGTTTCAGCCCGTACACCGATAGAAAGAATAACCAGCTGAGCTTCTGCCTGTAAACCCGACTGGAATTTAACTCTCAGTCCGGAATCAGTCTTTTCAAAGGCTTCCACAGCCTGTTTCAGATACAGCTTGACACCCTTCTGTTGCAGATGACCGTGCACCAGTGCTGCCATAGAGAAATCAATCGGTCCCATCACCTGATCTGCCATCTCTACTACAGCCACCTCAATACCAGCATGATGAAGGTTCTCGGCCATTTCCAACCCAATAAAACCACCTCCTACAATCACCGCTTTCTTTATCTCATGGCTCTGCATGTAAGTCTTAATGCGGTCTGTATCTGCCACATTTCTCAGGGTAAAGATTCCTTCATTATCAATTCCCGGCAAAGGAGGACGCACAGGCGATGCTCCCGGTGAAAGCAGCAGTTTATCGTATGTTTCAGTATATTCTTTTCCGTCCGAAGTACGTACCTTTACTTCTTTACGGGCAGTATCAATTGCCATAACCTCCGAACGTACCCGCACATCGATGCGGAAACGAGTGGAGAATGCTTCCGGAGTCTGTACAAACAAGCGGTCGCGCTCCTGAATTACCCCACCTATATAATAAGGTAAACCGCAATTGGCATAAGAGATGTATTCACCACGCTCAAACAGAATGATTTCAGCCTTTTCCGTGTTTCTCCGAATACGGGCAGCCGCAGTGGCTCCACCTGCTACCCCACCTACAATTACATACTTCATAACTATTTATTTTCTTTGTTATTATTTTCTAATGGAAACTTTTTGCAAAGAAAATAAATAATTACATAAAGAATAAATTTCCAATGGAAAATATTCACCAATTAAGCATTATTAAGGGAAAGCGTCTCTTTCTAAGCTAATTTCTGGTAAGCCAGTCGCGGAGTTCCATTACGCACATAGATAATTCCACAATACACAAAGCCTGTAGAAAGCAGCAGATGTTGCATCACCTTGTTGTCCGCATGGGTATCGGCTCGTAGGCACGGCCACTGACGGAAACACCAGTCCACACACAGTTTTCCTATCCCCTTGCAGGAACCGTCGGATGCCAGCCGATGAATCACATAATAAGGAGAGTCGTCTCGCCATTCCCCGTTTTCAATGCGTGCATAGGTTGGATCGGGGCCCTGAATGAAACAGAAGGTGGCTACTGCTCTTCCCTCTTCCGTTACACACACATAACAGTGAGAAGCCTCTATTTCCTCCTGTATCAGTTCCCGCTGGGGATAGCCGTTAATCCACTGATTAGGGTTTCCCGTACGACACATGAAACGACGGGCTTCTTCAAATATCTCCATCAAACGGTCCAAATCATCCAATGTAGCCTTGCGTATCTGTAAATTCATAAGTCTTTTCTATTTTGATAAACCGACGCAAAACTAATGGTTTTCTTCTGTTTTATAGAGCAGGTTTCTTGTTTTTTTGAAATAATGTTGTACCTTTGTGACAACTTCAAAAACAAATGGGGCATTAGCTCATCTGGCTAGAGCGTTTGACTGGCAGTCAAAAGGTGGCAGGTTCGAGTCCTGTATGCTCCACTTTTTCTTTTCTACTCCACTTGACTTTTCCCTGATTAAATATAAAAACAGACCTTGTCTGACTTATTCAATTTATTATTATGTACAGTATTTTAATCATAGAAGACGATAAACGAGTAGCCGATTTGCTAAAAACCGGACTGGAAGAAAATGGCTATCACACCATGGTGGCATACGATGGAGCCATGGGACTTCGTCTGTTCCAATCTCACTCTTTTCAGTTGGTTATTTCGGATATTATTCTTCCCAAACTGGATGGCTTTGAACTCTGCAAAGAAATACGCAAAGCAAATCCGCATATCCCTGTACTTATGCTGACAGCTTTGGGCTCAACCGACGACAAACTCGACGGATTTGATGCAGGTGCAGATGACTACATGGTAAAACCTTTCGATTTCCGGGAACTGAACGCACGCATTAAAGTACTTCTGAAAAGAAAAGCAGAAGCAACTGTATCTGTTGTTGCTCCCGAGAAACTTACCTACAAAGACTTGCAGATTGATACCAACCGCAGGGAAGTGATGCGCCAAGGTAACCTCATCCGTTTATCTCCGAAAGAATACAACCTGCTTACTTACATGGTGCAGAATGCAGAACGGGTCATCAGCCGGATAGAAATTGCCGAAAAAGTCTGGAATACCCACTTCGATACCGGTACCAACTTTATCGATGTGTACATCAATTACCTGCGCAAAAAGATAGACAAAGACTTTGAAACCAAACTGATTCATACCAAACCTGGAATCGGATTTATTCTTACTGACGAAAAGCCATGAAAATTAAAACCGCACTTACGCTCAAAAATACCGGAGTCATAGCTGTGGTATTTCTGCTTTGCATGACCTTAATCTATCTGGTCAGCGAGCATATCCGAAGCAATACCTTCTTCCATAACCTGAAGAGTGAAGCTGTCACTAAGGTACATCTGTTCCTGCAAAACCAGGTAGATGCCGACATCATGCAATCCATCTACCTGAATAATAAGGAGTTTATTAATGAGGTGGAAGTGGCTGTATATACTACAGACTTTCACATGCTCTACCACGACGCCATCGACAATGATATTGTCAAAGAGAATCCGGAAATGATTGCCCAGATTCTTCAACAAAAGGAAATTGAATTTTATATCGGAAAATACCAGGCCGTCGGGATGGTTTATCCTTTCAACGGACAGACTTATATTGTAACGGCTGCAGCTTACGATGGTTACGGACACACCAACCTGCTGGAGCTTCAGAAAACACTGGTCATCCTGTTTTTTATCGGTCTCTTACTTTTATTTATCACCTGCTATTTCCTGGTTCGGGCATCCTTAAAACCTATCCGGGAAATCGTAAAAGAAGCAGAAACGATTACCGCTTCGCGTATTGACCAGCGTCTGCCTGTAAGAAACGAGAAAGACGAATTAGGAGAATTAAGCCAGGCCTTCAATGAACTACTGGAGCGACTTGAAATTTCATTCAACTCCCAGAAAATGTTTGTCAGCAACGTGTCTCACGAAATGAGAACTCCACTGGCTGCCCTCATTGCGGAACTGGATTTGTGTCTGCAGAAGGACCGTGCAGAAGCACAATATCGTCAAGCGATGCAGAACGTGCTACAGGATGCCCGACGAATGACAAAACTGATTGACGGACTGCTTAATTTGGCTAAAGCAGATTACCAGAAAGAACAAATCAAGATGCATGAAATCCGGTTGGATGAATTATTACTTGATACACGGGAAATCATTCTTCGTGCCCATCCAGAATACCACATCGAACTGATTTTTGAACAGGAAGATGCGGAAGACGACCGGATGATTACCGTCATGGGCAACGACTACCTTCTGAACATTGCCTTTGCCAACTTGATTGAGAATAACTGCAAGTATTCGGACGACAAATCTTCTTTCATCCAGATTTCCTACTGGGATAAATGGACCATTATCCGTCTGTCGGATGACGGAATTGGTATGTCGGATGCAGAAAAAGAAAAGATTTTCACCTTGTTCTACCGCGGAGAACAGGAACAGCATACGGAAGGACACGGCATTGGGATGGCGCTTGCACAGAAAATCATCGCTCTGCATCAGGGCAGTATAGCCGTACATTCAAAACAAGGAGAAGGAACGACCTTCATCATCGAACTTCCTCACATTTAATCTTTTGGCACATCCATTCAAAGAAACATAAACTCCATCAGAGTGGTATCAGGAAATTAGTCTCACAAATTCTAATAGTTTTCTAATACCACTCTAATATTTCTCTAACAGCCTCTGTCGGGGGCATTGCCTACTTTTGCCACGTGAAAAGAAAACATAGTAATCACCCTATGAATTTTAATGATCATGTGGAAGAAAAGAAAAAGTAGCACCACATTCACCTTCAATGGCGAAAAGGTATTTTTAGCAGCAAGCCAGACACTAGGCACAGTTTTCAGCTATTTCCAGACAAGCCGTATCGGACTTACACAAGAAGAAGTGGAAGCCAGACAGTCTCTCTATGGGAAGAACGAAGTGGAACATGAACAGAAAAAGAACCCCATATCGACTTTCATCAGAGCTTTTATCAATCCTTTTATCGGCGTACTCACGGCACTGGTCATCATTTCTTTTGTGCTCGACGTACTGTTGGCCAACCCAGGTGAACAGGACTGGACAGCCATTATAATCATCCTGACCATGGTTATCGCCAGCAGCATACTGCGTTTCTGGCAAGAATGGAAAGCCAATGCCTCCAGTGAAGCTTTACTGAAAATGGTGACCAATACCTGTTACGTAAGACGAGCTGGTAACCAAGATGAAGAAATCAACATTGCAGACCTGGTTCCTGGAGACATTGTTATGATTGCTGCAGGAGACATGATTCCTGCCGACATGCGTATCATCGAAGCAAAAGATTTGTTTGTAAGCCAGTCTTCCCTGACGGGAGAATCAGACCCGATAGAGAAACGTCCGGAAGCCAAAGGAAACAAGCACAGCAAAGGAAGTGTAATTGAGCTGGAAAACATCTGCTTCATGGGGTCCAACGTAGTCAGCGGATCGGCTACCGGTATCGTGTTTGCAACCGGCAACAGTACGTATTTGGGCACCATTGCCCGCGGCATTGCCGGACACCGTGCGGCTACAGCTTTCGACAAGGGAATCAGCAAAGTCAGTTTCCTGCTGATACGATTCATGCTCATCATGATTCCGTTCGTTTTCCTGGTAAACGGTGTGACTAAAGGCGACTGGTTGGAAGCATTTATATTTGCCGTATCGGTAGCTGTAGGTCTTACCCCTGAAATGCTCCCGATGATTGTTACTGCCAACCTGGCCAAAGGTGCCGTAGCCATGTCAAAGAAGAAAACCATTGTAAAAGACCTGAATGCCATTCAGAACTTCGGGGCGATGAACATTCTCTGCACGGACAAAACCGGTACCCTTACCTGCGACCAGATTGTATTGGAAAAGTACATCAATGCCGATGGAAGCAACGACGAAAGTCGACGCATCTTGCGCCACGCTTATTTCAACAGTTTCTTTCAGACCGGATTAAAGAACCTGATGGACAAAGCCATTCTGTCGCACGTAAAGGACTTATCCTTAGAATACCTGAAGGATAATTATACAAAGGTAGATGAAATCCCGTTTGATTTTACCCGGCGAAGAATGTCGGTAGTGGTAGAAGACCGTCAAGGAAAACGACAGATTATCACCAAAGGAGCCGTAGAGGAAATGCTGGACATCTGCTCGCATGCTGAGTTTGATGGAGAAGTGCACCCCATGACCATCGAACTAAAAAACAAGGCACGCGACATCATTGAACAGATGAACAAGCAAGGTATGCGTGTCATTGCCGTAGCCCACAAAAGCTACCTGGACAAGACTTGCGATTTCCGTATTGAGGACGAGAAAGATATGGTACTGATTGGGTATCTGGCTTTTCTGGATCCTCCTAAGCAATCGGCAGCCAGCGCCATCAAGCAATTGCATGAACATGGCATTGAAATCAAGATTCTGTCCGGCGACAATGATGCGGTGGTTCGCACCATCGCCCGCCAAGTGGGTATCCGCACCGACAATGCCCTGACAGGCCCCATTTTCGAAACGATGAGTGAAGAGGAAAAAATGAAAGCAGTCAACCAGACAACCGTATTTTCCAAACTTACTCCGATACAGAAAACGGAAATCATCACCCTGCTTCAGGCGCAACAGCACACAGTAGGCTTCTTAGGCGACGGAATCAATGATGCCGCAGCGTTACGTCAGTCAGACATCGGTATCTCGGTAGATTCTGCTGTAGACATTGCCAAAGAAAGTGCCGACATTATCTTGCTGGAGAAAAGTCTGATGGTACTAGAAGACGGTGTACTGGAAGGAAGAAAAACATTTGGTAACATCACCAAATACATCAAGATGACAGCCAGTTCCAACTTCGGAAACATGTTCAGTGTAATGGCAGCCAGTGCGTTCCTTCCCTTCCTGCCCATGCTCCCCATCCACCTACTGATTCAAAATCTGCTGTACGATATTTCGCAGACCACGATTCCGTTCGACCGGATGGATGCAGAATACCTCCGGAAACCACGTAAATGGGATGCCTCCGATTTGAGCCGCTTCATGATATTCATCGGCCCCATCAGTTCCATTTTCGACATCGTTACCTATCTGGTGATGTGGTATGCGTTCGGATGCCAAAGCATGGAACATCAGACGCTGTTCCAATCCGGATGGTTTATCGAAGGCTTGCTGTCGCAGACCCTGATTGTGCACATGATACGTACCCGGAAAGTCCCCTTCATACAAAGCTGTGCCTCCTGGCAAGTAACCGGACTTACCCTGCTGATTATGGCCATCGGTATCCTGCTGCCTTTCACCCCGTTTGGAAGCTCTATCGGGCTGGAAGCACTGCCATTAAGCTATTTCCCCTGGCTCATCGGTATCCTGTTGTCCTACTGCATACTGACTCAATTAATTAAGAACTGGTATATTCATCGTTTTACCAAATGGTTATGACAAGATTCATGAAACTGTTCCTGTCCTTCGCCGTAGTGTCCTGTCACTACGGCCTGGCTCAGGAGCTTCAAGTAAGCTACACCACAGAACTACAAAGCGATTTCAAGCAAGGAAGTAACTGGGTTAATCTGCTGAGACTGGATTTCACTCATTCATTAGGCAAACACACGACATTACAAGCCGCTACCATTAGTACAGCCAGAACCCGTACCGAATCACTAGCTGATGATTTTCAGACATTTTCCAACATCGAAGAAGAAAACCATCCGCTTGCCTTCGCTACATTGGGCGTCCAGCAACAGTTCGGTCATTCCTCGCTCTTTTTCGGTATCCGGAACTTGAATGAAGACTATTTCACTTCCCCTGTCACCTCGTTATTCACCAACAGTTCATGTGGTATCTTCCCTACCTTGTCCGCCGATTACCAGATAGCCAATTATCCGGTAGCTTCTGTCGGACTGCATTATGAACTGCAATTCACACGATGGTCCTTACAAGCATCGGTATACAACGGAAAAGGTTACTACCGGTTTTCAGGAAAAGAAAACGTATTCCGGTTCTGCCCACAAAGTGACGGAATACTCAGTATCACTTCACTAAACTATCAACAACATGGCAGCAATTATCATGTGGGCTTTGCTCTACATAGCGGCATGTATATGGACTATGAAGAGGGAACTCCAGAAAAGACAAAAAAAGAAAGGAGAAAAATAATCTGGGGATATGCAGAGCAACGTCTTGCTCCCGGTCTGCATGCACTCCTGCAAGGTTCATTCCAGTCAGGTACCTCCAGAGGATGCAAAAGTTATGCCGGCACAGGTCTCACCTGGCAATGTGGAAAAACAGAAGGCGGACTATTCACCGACTACGCCCGATTTTCTCCTTCATACGAATGGGCCAGTGAATTTACATGGAAAATTCCCTTTTCAGGCAACGGATTTATACAACCCACCTTACATTTCATTCAGCAAGCGGGAGCACGCTATCTGATTGGCTTATTGCGTTTCAGCTATGTACTCCCGACTACCTGACTTTTATTATTTTACAACAAATTCATCAGTAAACAAGAAACCACCGGCCTCAGGATTGATATCAGCCTGCACGCGTACGTAACGAGCCTCACAACTACCTGTCCAATCATACGTCTGAATGGTCAACTGTTCGTCCGTAATGGGCAGCGTAGTAGTGATGGTTTTCAAAAGTGTATATTCTTTTCCATCGTTTGAAATCAGGAAGCTGACTTTCTGCGGGAGGAACACACCCGGACCTCTCAACTGCATGAAATCAATGGAAAGCTGCTGAATAGATTGTGATTTTTCCAAATCCACAATCACATCGGCCCCTTTTCCAAGGAATCCCTGCCAGCGCTGGTCGGTATATACCCAACCGCCATGTATGCCGTTAGTCAATGCCGATTCTCCTCCTGCCGGATAAGAATCCGAATAAGGACGTACATATTCCACCTTCTTACCCTTTGCCAAATGATTATCCACGCTCAATGCCACCGGACGGTTTCCTACCTCATTTTGCAAGTCAAAAGTATGGTAGCCCATTGAGTTCAATACCTTTACTTCCTGCAAAGCCTCTGCATGGAAACGTTTCCAGTCTTTCTGCTCCGGATTTGTCCAGGCAACTTCAGCCAAAGCCAGCAAACGAGGATAAATCATATATTCAGCATGCTCGGGTGTCGGTATATATTCCGTCCACACATTTCCCTGTACGCCCCACACGCAATCCAGTTTATCAGCAGGAAAAGCTTTCGTCACCGGTTCGTATGAATAAACCTTTTCCAGCGGGAGGTATCCTCCGATGGCTTCCGGTTGCGTACGCGGTGCATCCTGGTAGCTGTCAAAATAGCAATACGCTCCCGGTGACAAGATGGTACGCAATCCTCTTTTTACCGATTCTGCACCTTTATCTTCTCCACGCCACACCGTTACGGCAGAAGTTTCGTCCAGCTCGCCTGTCAGAATCTCATCCCAGCCAATCATCTTACGGCCGTTTTCTTTCAAAAACTTCTCAATTCTGGATACAAGATATTCCTGCAATTCACCTTCTTCCTTCATTCCCTCTGCTTTCATGAGTGCCTGACAGTCGGGACATTGTTTCCAATGGTTCGTACTTGCCTCATCTCCACCAATATGGATGTATTCTGAAGGGAACAACTCCATCACTTCTTTCAATACATTGGTCAGGAACTCATAAGTCAGTTCCTTTCCCGGACAAAATTCTCCACTAGGTTTCAAATCACCTCCACAAGCCAGCTGCGGAAGAGCTGCCAATACTTCTTCTGAGTGAGCCGGCATTTCA
Organism: Phocaeicola plebeius DSM 17135; assembly: GCF_000187895.1. Classification (GTDB taxonomy): domain Bacteria; phylum Bacteroidota; class Bacteroidia; order Bacteroidales; family Bacteroidaceae; genus Phocaeicola; species Phocaeicola plebeius. The sequence continues at coordinate 193,065 of NZ_DS990133.1, forward strand.
ATTTCCGGAATCACCGTGATATGACGCTGGCGGGCATATTCTACAATTTCCTTCACATCTTCCTGCGTGTAATATCCTCCAGAAGCTCCAGGAGCATCTTGTCTGCAATACGTACGTCCGCCGTTCCACCAGCTTTTCCAATCTGGGAAAGGACGATAAGCCGTTTCACGCGTCAGTTCCGGATATTTCTTGATTTCAATTCTCCATCCGGCTCCATCCGTCAAGTGCCAGTGGAAACGGTTCAGCTTATACCGTGCCAGTGCATCAATCTGTTTCTTGACAAATTCTTTTGTATAGAAATGACGTGACACATCCAAGTGCATGCCTCGATACGAAAAACGAGGAGCATCTTCTATCGTCACTTCAGGAAGCTGGTACGTATTGTTTCCGCTCTCGCGCGCCAGCTGCACAATAGACTGAAAAGCATAAAACAACCCCGAAGCTGAAGTAGCCTCAGCCTGAATACCTTTTTTTGTCACTTTCAAACGATAAGCCTCTTCTTTCATCTTCGCATTTTCCGGACTGACAAGTTTAAAAGTAATGTCAGCCTTTCCTTTCTTCTTATAAGTCAGCGACAAAGGAGAGTTACTTACATAAGATACAAAATCGTCTTTATCAGTTCCTGTCAGGTTACAGGAGAAAGATGCCTGTGCACGAAGCACAAAATGTCCGTCCCCACATACCATCTGCTGAGGATTAGGAATTACATACGTGTCAGATACCGAAGAAGCCATGGCTGAAAAGGCCATTGCCACACAGAAATAAAGGAATAACAAGGATTTCATTTTATAAATTATTTTAGGATACATATTAATAAGAAATTACCCAAGCTTACGATTTCAATGTATGCTTGGGTAAACTTCTTAAATGTAAATATATAAATTTATTATCAGATCACCATAAAATTAAAGTCATAATTTTACCAACCAGGATTCTGTTTGATATTAGGTGCCTTACCAATTTCATCCGTTGGGATTGGCGACAAATAGTGTTTCGGATCCTCAAATATCGGAGTAGGACTCTGACCCACATAACGCTTTTCATAAATAGTCAAAGCTCCATCTTCATTAACACCCACTGTCTCTTTTAAAGCCGCTATATCTTTCTCTGAATATCCAGCTCCTTCTATAATGATACCTAAACGTGGTGCAGTCAATAAATTACCACATTTCCAACGACGAATATCATCATAACGTACTCCTTCAGCAAACATCTCAATACGACGTTCACGACGAATTTCTCGAATCAATTTTGCATTATCTCCTGAAACATTAGGATAAGCAGCTGCTATTACAGGATCATCAAATGGTACAGCCAATTCTAACTTTTTATTAAATCCTACACGCTCACGCAACTTATTGATAGTCTCATTTAAATCAGTCTGAGTGATAGTTCCCAATTCTGCTGCAGCTTCAGCTCGAATCAACATAATTTCACCCAAACGGAAAACTGGAGCATCTTCTGTACCCTGATAATGAGAGGCACTATACTCTGCCGCATTATAAAATTTTACAATCGGATATCCCGTTGCACATCTACTAGGGTTGCCCGTATTAGTCACAGAAGCAATATTAGGAGCCAAACCTCCCATGTAATAACAATGATCCACATCATTTACATCTGGAGTTGCTGTTGTCTGAAGCATACGCGGATCACGATTAGCTAATTCAGCAATCAAAGTAGTATGCACCGTATGACCTGGACAGTTACACAAAGAAATGGGTAAACCCGTAGTTGCACACAGGTAAGAATCAGCACAATTCTTGCTCATACCAAGAGGAGTTTCACCAACAAAAATCTGTCGGGTCAAATTATTACCTTTATCTATTCCCGGATCATACGCTTTCGATAAAATCACTTCTGGATTGTTAGACTGATCAGCCAGACAGAATAATTCATGATAAGCTGTTGCCGGATTAGAACCTTCATATAAAGAATATCCATATTCCGGTTTCATTAATTCACAGGCCGCATTATAAGCTTCCTGCAAGAATTTGTCAGGATTTTCAAGGCCATGATATTTACGCCAAGTACCTTCGAACAGACACATACGAGCTTTTAAAGCCAATGCTGCATCCTTACTGATCACTGTCACATCGGTCTTCTTAGGCAACCAGCTGATTGCCTGATCAATATCTCTCAACATATTATCCATTACCAGGATTCGGGAATCACGCGCCTTATACATTTCCTCATCACCCGGATTCATTACATTTTCAAACCAGGGTACATCACCATAGGCTTTTACTTTATTAAAATAATCCAAAGTCTTAAAGAAAAGTATCATCCCTGCATATTTCTGTTTTACCTCTTCACTTTCTGGAGATTTTTCATAATTTGCCAGGAAATCATTACAAGCACGAATATTCTCCCAATTCCATTGAGTACCACTTGCACTAGAAGGTACCGTAGCCAGACCAAAACTTGTTCCATTACGTTTCCATGGCAATACATCATCACTTGTAAAATCTTCGCCCAGCATACCCCAGTCATAACTTTTTGGGGCTCCATATCCCACGATTAACTTTGGATAAAAATCATTACAATATTGTTCCAAAGCAGTTGCATTTGCAATTGCAAAAAACTGATCTTTTCCAATGGCATCCAATGGTTCTCTATCCAAAAAGTTACAACTAGACAACGCCACTGTAAACAAACATCCGGTTAATATAGATATTTTTTTCATACTCATAATTCTTTTAGAACGTTAGATTAATACCAAATGAATAAGAACGGCAGAAAGGATAACTCTTCATATCCGAATTCAATGTACCCACCATTCCATCAGAAGACTTCTGATAAGTATTTCCTGTCATATCCGGATCTACATACTTATATAAACCAGTAGCTTCCCACAAATTCTGACCACTGAAGAAAATCTTCAATTGAGAAATACCTACAGGTTCCAACCATTTTTTCGGAAGTGTATATCCAATAGTCAAGTCACGCAAGCGTATATAAGATGCATTTTGCAGATATTTTGTTTGCGTTTTACGGCTTCGGTCACTATTAAACAAAGGTACAGGATAATATGCATTAGGATTATCTTCAGACCATGAGTTATCTACGTGATAATCATTGATAGCACTGTTCCATACCCCACTAAATCCCCAGAACACCTCATTACCAAGCCACAAATCACGCTTCAGCACTCCTTCAAACAAAGCACGTACATCAAAATTCTTCCAACTTAATCCGAGGTTAATATTAAAACGATAACGAGGAGTTTCATTTCCAATAATAGATTTATCACCATGATTACTCAAGGTATTGATAGGTCCCTTCTCGCTGTCACCTTCATTCACCACTCCGTCACCGTTCAAGTCTGCATAACGGATATCTCCCGGAATCCATGTATTTGAAATATAAGACTGACGCTTAGATTGTTCAGCTGCTTCTGCTGCATCCATTATAAAACCATCCGTTGTATAACCCCAGATTTCACCCAAACGCTTACCGACATAAAGATCATTCAACGTTCCGGTAGGATTATCATACTTAGTAATAGTTGAATAACTATCAGAAAGTCCGATTCCTACATTATAGTCCAACGGACTTCCAGCCACATCTTCAATACGATCATTCCAATTCAAAGAAAGTTCCCATCCATTAGTTCTCATACTTGCCAGGTTCTCTTTACCACCACTTGTACCCATAGTATTAGGATAAGCCTTCGAAACCACCATATCAGTTGTATAACGAATATAGTAATCAAAAGAAGCAGTCAAACGATTATTCAACAAACCCAAGTCAAGACCAAAGTTAGCAGTTGTCACCTTTTCCCATGTTACGTTATTATAGGCCAATGTAGCAGGTGTAATACCTGAAGGAATAGCTCCTGAAAGCACATAATTCAAGGTTTCACTTCCAACTGTTCCTATGTAGTCAAAGTTTCCATTTGTTACCTGATTACCTAAGGATCCTACAGAAGCACGAAGTTTAAAGTTGTCAAATATTTTACGTGCTGGTTCAAAGAATTTTTCCTCAGAAACACGCCAACCTAATGAAGCTGAAGGGAAGAATCCCCACTGACTACCTGAAGCATATTTTGAAGAGCCATCATAACGTCCGTTCAATTCCACCAGGTAACGTCCTTTATAGTCATAATTCAAACGGAAGAACGCGCCCTGAACAGCCCATACAGTAGCTTCTTCAGACAATGTTTCCTTGTCTTTTGCCATATCAATAATAGGGAAGTCGTTCACATACAAATTGGCTGCTACACCATACATATTACTTGTATTTTTTCGTTCCTGGTTATAACCAGCCATTATAGAGAATGAATGATCTTTAATCTGTTTCTTATATTCTGCCCACACATTCAAAGCCTCATAAGTATCATCATACTTTCTCAAGCCTGCTTTATTTGTAGGCATCTTTGCTGTTTGTGAACCATCCGGATTCAACTGATAAATAGTTTTCAAATGCTCACGTTGCGTACGGAAATAACGGTTTCCTGTATAATCTCCCTTAATTGAAAGTCCTTCTAAAGGAGTAATATTAAATGAACCTGTATACCAAATATCATCATACACATTCTTCAAGCGTCCTGCTTCAGCCAAGATACCGGCATAGTTATAATTGAAGTTACTACCTTCCATAGCTGCAAAGTTCTTTCCATCTGGCAAATAAATAGGGATAAATGGGAACGAACGATACACTTCGTAATAAGGAGAACTACCCATATATGCCTGAGTATTAGGCTCATCAGATTCACTTCGATTGTATTTTGCGCGGAAACCTATTTCCAGCCATTTAGTTATCTGCGAAGTAAAATTAAACGACATATTGATACGCTTATAAGTATCTGTACCATACGCTAACAATCCATCCTGTCCTTTGTAACCGATAGAAGCATAATAAGTATTCTTATCTGTACCACCTTGAATACTAGCATTATGCTGCTGCATGAAGGCCGCACTTTTATAAAATTCATCAAACCAATCGGTATTTCCTGCATAAGCCCACTGACCTTTAGCAGTAAACGCTCCCGTTTCATCCAAGAAAGCAGAAGGACGACTTGGATCTTGGCAGTAAGCATGTACAGCATCCACCAATTCCTGACTAAAATAACCACTACCACTAGCATTTGTATTAGCTAATTGTACAGCATCAATCCATTTATCTGAAGAGATACCATCAGGAAGGCGTGACGGCGCAGACCATGAGAAATTATTGTTATAATTCACAGTCACCTTCTGACCTTTCTTACCCTTCTTTGTAGTAATAAGTACCACACCAAATGCAGCACGTGCACCATACACAGCTGCAGATGAAGCATCCTTTAATACAGACACACTTTCTATATCCTGAGGATTCAACAAAGAAATGTCATTGGTTTCTACTCCATCTACCAAAATCAAAGCCGATCCTCCATTTAATGATGTAATACCACGTACATTAAATGTAGCCGTTGCATTTGGATTACCACTTGGCATAGTAATATTCAGGTTGGGAATAGCACCCTGTAAACCCTGAGCCAGATTCGCAATCGGACGATCTTCCAGCATATCACCTTCTGTCATAGCAACAGCTCCTGTCAGATTCACTTTCTTCTGTGTTCCATAACCTACTACTACAACTTCTTCCAAAGCTTGAGAGTCCTCTTTCAAAACGACAGTCAATGGCTTACCATTCCATTTTATTTCCTGAGTCTGAAAACCAATAAAAGAGATTTGAATAACATCTCCGACTTTGACACCAGGTAACGTAAAATTACCATCTAAATCTGTCACCGTACCATTTGTCGTGCCTTTCACAATAATAGAAGCACCGATTACGGTTTCACCTGTAGCATCTTTTACTACACCATTACAATTTTCCTGCTGCTGTCCAATACCTGTCAGACTTTCTGCAAAAAGCGGAGCATTTACACCAAATGAACCACCTAATAACAGCACTAATGCGTGTACTAATCTAAATCTTTTTAGCATAACAACAAAATTTGATTTAAGAAACAAGGCTAGCATTTATACTTTAACCGAAAAATTAGAGATAAGGCTAACATTAACTTTACAAATATAGTAAAATTTTAATAGAACAGCAAACAAACACAAACTTTTTAAAAAAGACCAATAATTAAGATAATAAAGAACAAATCTGCTACAAACTTAAAAAACAAAAACACGATTTATAGATTCAAGACCCCATTTTAAATAAAAACCAGATAAAACCTAGAAGCAAAGACTGAGGTCATTTAGCCTTGTTTTTACATTGACATCTATAAAAAAGAAGGGAATAAAAAAAAGAAAACCCACTGACAATCAGTGGGTTTTCAATAACAAAGCGGAGAGACAGGGATTCGAACCCCGGGTACCTCGCGGTACAACGGTTTTCAAGACCGCCGCAATCGACCACTCTGCCACCTCTCCAAAACTCCTCATGAGAGTTGCCTTGTTTTTCAAAGGCGATGCAAAGGTACGCATTATTTTGAAATCTGCAAATATTTACCGTCTTTTTTGATTATTTTTTTTCATTGTCGTACCTTTGCAGGCAGAAAAAAACGAAATAAACCAATCATGATATACCCTCATAATTTCGAACAGAAGATAGGATTCGACCAGATACGACAACTGCTGAAAGGCAAATGCCTGAGTACATTAGGCGAAGAACGGGTGGACGAAATGACTTTTTCGGACAATTACGATGAAATCAACCAACGGCTGGAGCAGGTGGTTGAATTTGTACGGATTACGCAGGAAGAGGAAGATTTCCCGGCACAATATTTCTTTGATGTACGTCCTTCTCTGAAACGTATCCGTGTAGAAGGCATGTACATGGACGAGCAGGAACTGTTCGACCTTCGCCGTTCACTGGAAACCATTCGCGACATTGTACGATTCCTTCAGCAATCTGACGAAGAAGAGGAAACGGAAAATTCTCCTTATCCTGCCCTGCGTGAACTGGCGGGAGATATTTTAGTATTCCCCCAGCTTATCGCACGTATCGACAGCATTCTGGACAAGTTCGGAAAAATAAAGGACAATGCTTCTGCGGAACTTCTGCGTATCCGACGGGAACTCTCGGCTACTACAGGAAGCATTTCACGCAGCCTGAACAGCATTCTCCGTGCCGCACAATCGGAAGGATATGTAGACAAGGATGTTACTCCCACCATGCGCGACGGACGTCTGGTCATCCCAGTTGCTCCGGGCATGAAGCGCAAAATCAGAGGTATTGTACACGATGAATCAGCTACCGGAAAGACGGTGTTCATCGAACCGGCAGAAGTGGTGGAAGCCAATAACCGCATCCGAGAGCTGGAGGGAGAAGAACGCCGCGAAATCATCCGCATCCTGACGGAATTCTCGGCTACGGTACGCCCACAAGTTCCTGCCCTACTCTCCTCGTATGAGTTTTTGGCAGAAATCGACTTCATCCGCGCCAAAGCCTTATTCGGCATAGATATAAAAGGACTGAAACCGTCTTTTGAAAACCAGCAGATTGTCGACTGGTTTCAGGCTGTGCACCCGCTTCTGCAAATGTCGCTGGCCAAGCATGACAAGAAAGTAGTGCCGCTGGATATCATCCTGACACGCGACAAGCGCATCCTGCTTATTTCCGGACCAAACGCAGGTGGTAAATCTGTCTGCCTGAAAACCGTGGGACTGCTGCAATACATGCTGCAATGCGGCATGCTGGTATCCATGCACGAACGGAGCCATGCCGGTATCTTCAGCCACATATTTATTGATATTGGCGACGAGCAGAGTATTGAAGACGACCTGAGTACCTATTCTTCGCATCTGACCAATATGAAGATGATGCTGAAATCATGCAACGGTGAAAGTCTCATCCTTATCGATGAGTTCGGAGGAGGTACGGAGCCACAGATTGGCGGTGCCATTGCCGAGGCCGTATTGAAACGCTTCAACTTGAAAGGTACGTTCGGCGTGATTACTACTCACTACCAGAACCTGAAGCATTTTGCCGAAGATCATGAAGGAGTGGTGAACGGAGCCATGCTGTACGACCGACACGAAATGCGGGCACTGTTCCAGTTGCAGATTGGTAATCCGGGAAGTTCGTTCGCTGTAGAGATTGCCCGTAAAATCGGGTTGCCGGAAGAGGTTATTGCTGACGCATCGGAAATTGTGGGAAACGAATACATCCAGAGCGACAAATACCTGCAAGACATTGTGCGCGACAAGCGTTACTGGGAAACCAAGCGTCAGAACATACGCAAGCGGGAAAAACAGATGGAAGATACCATCGCCCGTTACGAACAGGAAATACAGGAGCTGGAACGCAGCCGCAAGGAAATCCTGAAGAAAGCCAAAGAAGAGGCAGAACGGTTATTACAAGAATCGAATGCCAAAATCGAAAATACCATTCGTACCATCAAGGAAGCGCAGGCTGAAAAGGAACGTACCCGCACGGCACGTCAGGAACTGAGCGACTTCAAGCAGCAGGTAGAAAACCTGGAAAAGGCGGCTTTGGAAGAGAAAATCGCGCGCAAGATGGAAAAACTCCGCGAAAAGCAGGAGCGTAAAAAAGACAAGAAAGCGAAACAAGCCAATGCTCCTGAAACTCCGGTTGCTCCTAAGGTACGTCCTATTGAAGCGGGAGACTATGTGCGCATCAAAGGACAGACCAGCGTGGGACAAGCCATGGAAATCAGCGGAAAGAATGCCGTGGTCATGTTCGGACTGATGAAAACCAACGTGAAAGCCGAACGACTGGAACGGACGGATGCACCGAAAGCTGCCCCGTTATCCAGCAAGACGACTTTTGTCAGCAGCGAAACCCAAGACCGGATGTACGAAAAGAAACTGAATTTCAAGCAGGACATCGATGTCAGAGGTATGCGGGGTGACGAAGCCATACAAGCGGTCACCTATTTCATCGACGACGCTATTCTGGTAGGAGTCAGCCGCGTACGCATCCTGCACGGTACGGGCACAGGTATTCTGCGCACCCTCATCCGGCAATACTTAGCTACCGTGCCGGGAGTAGCCCATTTCCAGGATGAACACGTACAGTTTGGCGGCGCAGGCATCACCGTGGTGGATTTAAAATAAACCCTACGGGATTTCTGCACATATATGCGATTATTGCGTATCTTTGCAGAAAACTTACACCTAATTTTAATATGAAATCAATCAGAGAATTATATCGCATCGGCACGGGGCCATCCAGCAGCCATACCATGGGGCCCCGCAAAGCTGCCGAACAGTTTCTTGCCCGCAATCCGGAGGCTGCCTCATTCGAAGTGACTCTGTATGGCAGTCTGGCCGCTACAGGACGTGGTCACATGACCGATGTGGCTATTTTAGACACCCTGCAACCTCACGCTCCCGTAGAAATTCTCTGGAAACCGCATATTTTCTTTCCTTTCCACCCGAACGGAATGACTTTCAAGGCTTTCGATGCACAGAAGAAAAAGCTGGACGAATGGACCGTATTCAGTGTGGGAGGTGGTGCACTGGCCGAAGAAGGACACGACCGCACAGCCACCAACGATATTTACAACATGAATACCATGAGCCAGATTTTGTACTGGTGCGAACACACCGGACGCAGCTACTGGGAATACGTGGAGCAATGCGAGGGTCCGGAGATATGGGATTTCCTGGCAGAGGTATGGGAGACCATGAAAGCGGCCATCCATCGCGGACTGGATGCCGAAGGCGTATTGCCCGGGCCATTGAATCTGCGCCGCAAGGCATCGGCTTATTACATTCGTTCGAAAGGCTATAAAGACTCTCTTCGCTCACGCGGACTGGTATTCGCATACGCACTGGCTGTCAGTGAAGAAAATGCTTCTGGAGGAAAAATCGTTACCGCACCGACCTGTGGAGCCTGCGGAGTGGTTCCGGCTGTCTTGTATCACCTGCAGAAAAGCCGCGACTTCAGCGACGCACGTATCTTGCGGGCATTAGCGACTGCCGGACTGGTGGGAAACATCGTCAAACACAACGCTTCCATCTCGGGAGCTGAAGCCGGATGCCAGGCCGAAGTGGGAGTAGCTTGTTCCATGGCATCTGCGGCGGCCAGCCAGCTGTTCGGAGGCAGTCCGGCCCAGATAGAATATGCAGCCGAAATGGGACTGGAACATCACTTGGGTATGACATGCGACCCGGTATGTGGACTGGTACAAATTCCTTGTATTGAGCGTAATGCGTATGCTGCCGCACGTGCACTCGATGCGAATATCTATTCAGCCTTTACCGACGGGCATCACCGGGTATCATTCGACAAGGTGGTAGAGGTGATGAAACAGACCGGACACGACCTTCCATCCTTGTACAAAGAAACAAGTGAAGGAGGACTTGCCAAGAACTATCAACCCATGGAATAAAAGGGTAAAAAAACGTAAGGACGCCTTCTCAAAAACGCCTTTACGTTTTATCTTAAACGCCCTTGCGTTTGAACCAAAACGTACTTGTGTTTTACTTAAAACGCATTTACGTTTTTAGCTAAACGCAAAGGCGTTTTTTCGGGACTGTAAACCGTATCATTTTTCTACTCTTTCACCTCAAAAATACTGTTGAAAATGACTTTCACCTGTCACTATGATTCACCTTTGGGAGGAATCACGCTGGCTGCCACGGAAAGCGGACTGTGCGGCCTCTGGTTCGACGGACAAAAATATTTCGGTCACGGACTGAAAGAAGAAGCCATAGCGAAGGAAACTCCGTTGCTGCTTCAGACGCGGCAATGGCTCGATGTTTATTTCTCCGGCAGGCAACCCGATTTCTGCCCTCCCCTGCAACCTTCCGGCACTCATTTTCAGCAAACCGTCTGGCAAATCTTATCCACCATTCCTTACGGAGAAACCCAGACCTACAAAGATATAGCCATGGAAACCGCTCGCCGTTTAGGGCGTCCTCACATGGCGGCCCAAGCTGTAGGGAATGCCATCGGACACAACCCCATCAGCATCTTGATTCCTTGCCACCGCATAGTAGGAAGCAACGGAAGCCTGACCGGATACGCCGGCGGCATCTCGCGCAAGCAGTCACTTTTAAAACTAGAACATATACCTTATTATATAGAGTAAAATCGTATGAAATCTTACCAAGCCTATTTATTTGACTTTGACTATACCTTGGCCGATTCTTCCAAGGGGATTGTGATGTGCTACAGAAACGTACTTGAACGCCATGGATTCCATCAGGTGGACGACCTCTCTATCAAACGTACCATCGGAAAGACACTGGTTGATTCCTTTTCCATCATGACCGGAATAACCGACGCAGACACGCTGGAGACATTCCGGAAAGAATATGTCAAGGAAGCCGACCAGCACATGACGGCCAATACCGTACTTTTTCCGGAAACGGAAGAAGTGTTACGCGCCCTGAAAGCCAATGGAGCCCATATCGGTATCATCTCCACCAAGTACCGTTACCGCATCATGGAACTGATGGGTAAAATATTCCCCGAGGGATTCATTGACATCATCGTAGGAGGAGAAGATGTGAAAGAAGCCAAACCCTCACCCGAAGGTCTGCTGCAGGCCGCTTTTCGTCTGAACTGTCCGAAAGAGCAGATTCTCTACCTCGGCGACAGCACCGTCGATGCGGAAACCGCCCAAAATGCAGGAGTTGATTTTGCCGGAATTCTTCACGGAATGACCACTCATGAAGAACTGGCAGCCTATCCGCACACAGCCATTTTCCCCGATTTGCTTCCACTGATAAAAAAATAGGAAATATATCCGTTTTTTTCAGATAAATAGTTGGTTATGTAAATATAAAGCCGTAACTTTGCAGCCGATTTTAGTCCGTGTAGGTAAAAAAGTAGCTACAGAGAACAGCTCACCTTACGGAGGAAACCCGTTTAATATTTATTTTAAAATGTACGTAATCGTAGAAATTAACGGTCAGCAGTTCAAAGCAGAAGAAGGCAAGAAACTGTTCGTTCACCACATTCAGAATGCTGAAAACGGTGCAACTGTTGAATTTGACAAAGTCTTGTTGGTTGACAACAACGGTACTGTAACTGTAGGTGCTCCTACTGTAGATGGTGCAAAAGTGGTTTGCGAAGTAGCTTCTCACTTGGTAAAAGGTGACAAGGTATTGGTATTCCACAAGAAGAGAAGAAAAGGTTACAAGAAACTGAACGGTCATCGCCAGCAGTTTACTGAATTGACAATCAAACAAGTTATTGCTTAATCATTAAAAACGTAGAAGAAAATGGCACATAAGAAAGGTGTAGGTAGTTCTAAGAACGGCCGTGAATCAGCTAGTAAGAGATTAGGCGTAAAGATATTCGGTGGTTCAGCTTGCAAAGCTGGTAACATCATTGTTCGTCAAAGAGGAACAGTTCACAACCCGGGTGAAAACGTAGGTATGGGTAGTGACCACACTCTTTACGCATTGGTAGATGGTACTGTATGTTTCAAGAAAGGTCGCGAAGACAGAAGCTATGTTTCTGTAATTCCTTGCGCTGAAGCATAATCTACTGAAAATGAAATTGTAAAAAGGATATTCTTGCGAGAATATCCTTTTTTTATACCCCTCAAAAAACTGAAAACAAGTTTTTTCTTTTCCTTCAAATACTTGTACCCAACAAACAGCAATGTTTTTTTAAGTTTACTTTGTTATATAAATTATCTATCTATTAAAAACATTGTAAGCATGAAAAAAATCATTTTTTTATTCTGGCTTATTCTTGGGGCATTGTCACTATCATCATGCACTGAAGAAGAAGAAATCACACAAGGGGACATTGTGGGAGTAGTAACGGATGCTGCCAATGGCACACAACCTTTAAGCGGCGTACAAGTAAGCATCCTTCCTAATGGAGCTAGTACCAGTACGGGAAGTGATGGAAAATTCAGCTTTCCGAAACTGGAAGCCGGAGAGTACAAGATTCAATTTATGAAAGAAGGGTATGAAACCAACACAAAAAGTGTAACAGTCGTACCTGGACAGGTTTCCAATGCAGACATGCAGCTGATTGCCGTAAAACAGGACGCGCTTATACAAATCACTCCTTCTACATTAAACTTTGGAACTACACAGACGGAACTCTCCGTAAAAATTCAAAACAATGGCAATACAAGTACTGACTGGAGCCTGGATTTAGGAAGCCACACTTGGATTACAGCCAACCCGGCAGCCGGACAAATTGAGGCCGACAAACAGCAAAGCATCATTTTTACTGTAAACCGTGACAAGATAACCGAAGTACAAACTGTCATCATCAAGTTATCTGCATTTGGTAATTCTTTCCCAATCAGCGTAACGTGTGCTCCTAAAAATGCACAATCTTACATGAGTGTAGAGCCTGAAATCCTTGATTTTGGCAGCGACCTGCAAGAGTTACCTCTCACCATCAAGAATACAGGAAACACTGCCTTGAACTGGACTATTGCTGACCCGACAGAATCTGCTATCACTTTATCAGAGAACAGCGGCTCCATTACGGCACAAGGTTCTAAAGTTGTAAAGGTTTTTCTCAACCGCAGTAATGGAGAAGTAAACATCAACACTACTTTGGTAGTATCTGACGGAATTAAAGAACAAACCGTACAGATAGTCTCCGGTACAGAATCGCTAACTGGTATCATGAATATTGAACCTGAAATCCTTGATTTTGGGAAAGAAAGCAGTGAAGCATCGTTTACTATCAGTAATACCGGAAAGGGAGAATTAAACTGGTCTATCGAAGAAATCAATGAAAGCAGCCTGTCGGCAACTCCTACTGAAGGAAAAATTGCGGCAGGAAGCAGTCAGACTGTAAATGTGTTGTTAGATCGAGACAGTATGCCAGAAGAACTTAATGCTACACTGACTATTTCGGATGGAAAGACACAAAAGACTATCCAAATAACAGGACAGAAAGACAATTCTTCCAGCCTTGTAGTCGGTCAGGGACTTTATGCATACTACAAATTTGACGGAGACTTTAACGATGCAACAGAAAATGCCATTAATGGATTCGGAAATAACTCTCCGTCTTTTGTTGAAGGAATAGACGAAGGCTCACAGGCAGTTAAGTTCAGCCTTTCCGATAACAGTTCATTCATCGTTCCTAAACCTATTACTGACAGCCGCACCCTGACAGTCAGCTTCTGGGGAAAAGACTTCAGTGATGGCAATATTTTCTATTTGGTATCGTCTCACGACAATGCTTCCATGTTCACATTTACAATGAGTAATGGAAGTCTCAAGTTTGTGACAACACGTTATTATAATGAATACCAATATAGCAACAAGCCCACCTTCACACATCCAACTATCACAGATGGTAAATGGCACCATATTGCATTGGTCTCTGATTTTAATGTGACTGAAAATTCCAAAACTACCACTCTACTTTATGTAGATGGAGTTTTTGTAGATACTGTTACAGAAGATGTCAACCCATTTGAAGAAGGTACTCCTTCGCAAGCATCTTATGGCACAGGTATCAAATTCATCATGGGAGGCAATGTAACCATAGAAAGAAAAACCGTAAATGGAACAAATATGTCAATAGACAATTTCCGGGTATACAATACTCGCTGTCTTTCTGCCAATGAAATCAAACAAATTTATGATGCCAGACAATAAGTAAACTCCAGCTATAAAAAAATCCGGACATTCCTCAAAAAGAATGTCCGGATTTTTTTGTAACTTCTCCACCCAAAGGCTAACTTTGTAGAAAATTCTCTGCATTAATATGAAAACAAACCGTCTGATTCTCTTATTATTCATCCTGCTCCCAGCCTATGTACTGGCCGGCAATCGCTTTCAAAAACTATACGCCAATATCCATCAGTTTATCTCACAGCAAAAGGCTGAAGTGGGAGTAGCTATCATAGCAGACGGAAAAGATACTGTTACCGTAGAAAACAACCGACGCTACCCGTTGATGAGCGTATTCAAATTACATCAGGCACTGGCTGTGGGAGATTACTGTAAAAGACACCAGCTCTCCTTTGACACCTTACTTACCGTAGACAGCACTGACCTGCAGCCCAATACTTACAGTCCGTTAAGAGACCGATATCCTCACGGAGGGAAATTCTCACTCAAGCAATTAATGGAATATACCCTCCACTTAAGCGATAACAATGCATGCGACATCTTGTTTAAATTTACCGGAGGACCTGCGGTGACCGACCGTTATATCCGTAGTCTGGGAATCAACGATTTCTCTATCCAATATACAGAAGACGATATGCACCAAGACCTGAACCTTGGCTATGAAAACTGGAGCACTCCGCTGGCTACCGCAGAAGTCATCGAAGCCCTGCTTACCCGGACTTTATTTGACAAGCCTCATCAGGAATTCATCAAGGAATCTCTTATCACCTGTCAGACTGGAACAAACAGAATAGTCCATCCCCTACAAGACAAGCAAGTCACCGTAGGACATAAAACCGGTACCGGCGACCGTAACGCATCGGGACAACTCATTGCCATTAACGATGCCGGATTTGTGCAGCTCCCCAATGGCCACCGTTATACCCTGGTCATTTTTGTCAAAGACTCACAGGAAAGCATGGAGGATACGGAAGCCATTATCGCACAGATCTCTGAAATGGTTTATCAGGCCTTCTCCAAGCCCTGATAAATCCCTTTCACCAACTGACAAGCTGTTTTCAAGTCAAGAGCCCCGGTATTCAGCATCAAATCATACCGATGAGGTTCTCCCCATTTTTCTCCCGTGTAATACTCATAGTGATGAATACGGTTACGGTTCACTCGCTTGATTTCCGCTTCAGCACTTGCTTGTGCGATACCATATTCACTCACGCAACGGGTCACGGCATGAGATAAATCAGAATAACAGAATAGTTTCAACACTTTCGGATAGTCTTTCAATACAAAATCGGCACAGCGTCCCACAATGATACAAGATTCCTTTGCGGCCAGTTCCTGAATGATTTTGCTTTCCGACACAAACAATACGTCGTCTGAAGAAAGACTGGATTCCAACGGCTGCTCACTATTTTTTGAAAGAATGCACTTCAACCAGAATGAAGGAATGGACTGCTCGTTTTTCACAATATACTGTTCATCCATCCCACTCCGCTGGGCTGCCATACGTATGAATTCTTTATCATAAAGTTTGATGCCCAATTCTTTGGAAAGCATTTCACCCAGCAGATGCCCTCCACTACCATATTCACGTGCAATGGTAATGACCACATGCTGTCCCTTTGAGAACTCCGATACACTCCGCACAGAAGCATCTGTAATCCATTTATCCAGAAAGCGGTAATACGGGCTTACAAAATGTACTATCGGACCAACTACCAAAGCCGAAATCACGGTTCCTTCACGTACTCCATATACCCCCGACATAAAAACAAGCGACAACAAGCAGGCAATAGCCACCAGCGTCACATCAAATCCAAGTTTTATATAGCCGAACTCCCCGCGAAACCGACGGGTAATGACCTTTACAAAATATTCCCCGGCCATCATCGCGGCATTAGCCTTTACCTCAAGCGCAATTCCTACAGCCAGAATTACACACCCAACCAGCAAAGCTACAATCATATACACATATTCAACCGGATCAAGCCAGAAAAGAATATAATGCATACAAAGATCAATAAACATACCAAAGCAGAAAGAAATAGGAATCTGCAGAAGATACATGCGTAAATCAGATTTCAAGTCCTCACGTGTCATTAAGAACAATTCCAGTACCACGAAAAGAAGATTCAACAGAATGGTCCACTGACCAATGGTGAAAGGAGTGAACATACTCAATACATAAGTCACACTCGTAATAGGCGAAGTACCTAATGCAGCTTTGGTAATGAAGGCAATTCCTAGTGCATTGACAAACAAGGATATGCAAAACAGCAGGTAACGCCGGCACATAAATTTATTCATATTCGTTCTCTTTATCAAAAGTGCCGCAAAGTTCCCTCATTTTTTTCATTCCTTATTCATAAAAGGGAAACTAATTTTGGTCAAAAACGAAACAACTCTTAATTTTACCCACAAAAAGAAAGACAATGAATCCGACTTTGCTTGAAATCATACAAACGCATGGCAACAGAACTGAAAGCACATGCTACTGCGAACTTACTCCCTCATTAGTTCCTACAGGAAAAGCCGAATTGAAAGAAGGATTTTTCTTTCTTCTCGTCACAAACGGAACAGCCCAATTGACAGATGAATATCAGACTTATGAACTTCAGTCTGCACATTTAGTCATACTTACTCCCAGCACAAGGTGCATGATTCAAGCCATAAGTTCTCACTTCCAGGCCATACTCCTTTATCTGAAACCAACTTTCTTTGATAGCTTACCCGACGGACAGCCACTATATGAACAACTGGCACACTACTTGGGGCACTATCAGCTACCGATGTTTTTATTGAAAAACGAACAAGCTACTTACCTGCAAAAAATCTTCGCTCTATTTTCACCATGCAGAAATAATGCAGTCAACTATTACGACAGTATTCTGAACCACTTATGCAGTTTCTTTCTTCTACAGATAGCTGATATATTGACCCAAACCCGCCATGAAACCCCGGATTATGCAAGACGCTCTACTGATATTTTCAGACTATTCAAAAAAACATTGATGGAAAATTATCGCCAACACCATGACATAGGATTTTATGCAGAAAGTCTGCACATCTCAACCACCTACCTTTCACGTATCGTAAAACACATCACCGGACACACCGTCCGTTTTCATATCAGCGAATTGCTCTGTGCTGACGCGCGTAAGTTGCTGAAATGTACAGACCTGGATATTAAGGAAATTGCGGAAAAGTTAGGATTTTCAGACCAGTCTGTCTTTGGTAAATTTTTCGTAAAGAAGACAGGTATTTCTCCTATGAAATTCCGCACACAGCGAGAAAGAGACAAAAAGAATTATCTCCTTCCCGATACTTAAGGCTCATAAGTCCATCCACAATCATTATGATATACCATCAAACGGCTCATACCTCCATCGACCGTAATATTTTCTCCATTGATAAATGAATTACGCTCGTCACAAAGAAAATCCACCACACGGGCAATGTCGTCAGGTTCTCCCACCCTGCCTGACGGATGCTGAGCCATATCACCCGTACTATAGGCTGCTTCATAATGCGCTTCTTCATGATAGGCACCGGTATCAATCCATCCGGGAGCTATCGAATTCACACGCGCTACACCCGACAAACTAACGGCCAAAGCATGGGTCAGCGCTGTAATCCCTCCTTTGGCTGCTGTATAGCTCTCCGTATCCGGCTGTGACTGAAATGCACGTGTAGACGAAATGTTTACAATCGCTCCCATCCCTTGGAAATGGTCTTTGAACAACCGGGCCAACATATAAGGTGCCACTACTCCCACACGCTGCACATACAGGAAATCTTCATACTCACAGTCTGAAAGGATACCTCCCCGCATCAGGCAAGCATTATTAATCAGGCAATGTATACCTTCAGGGTGTTCACGAAGCACCAAAGCTACAAATTCCTCTAAGTCCTGCTTTTCTGCCACATCGCCGACAAAACCAGTCACCTGCCAGCCTTTTTTACGCATTTTTTCCATCTGAGCAAGAGTAGCCTGCCGATTCTGGTCTATAAAATATACACTATCACCTTGAGAAGCAAAATGTGCTACGATGCAACGGCCAATGCCTCCAGCTCCACCTGTCACTACTATAATTCTATTCATAATACTTTTTATATTTTCAATTCTTCTTTGTATCTAAATATCCAAACTCATCCAAATAAAAATTTATGGGACACAATATCTCCCCTATCAATTACTCGAATAAAACGAATCCAGTCCATAAAAATTCATTCTCCGGATCTACATTCATCAGTTCACGCTGCGTTCTGCAAAAGGCATCGAACATACTGTTTCCCTCCATCCAATAACGGTAAAAAGTGGTAATAAACGAAATCGTCTCCGAATCAGATATATTGTTCACATTTGCAAGAACGGCTTTAGCTCCTGCCACTTTGAATGCCCTTATCAGTCCAAACAATCCTTCTCCATCTTTCGTTTCTCCAGAAGCCGACCGACAAGCCGATAGAATCACTAAATCCGTCCCAAACAAATTCATCTGTGATACATCCTGCGCTGTAACAATCCCCGAATCTATCGCATCATAAGGAACTGGTTTGTTCCAATAGCGATTCGCTCCTGTGAGTAAAAATCCATGCCGCATCATCGGATCTTTATACGCACTGGTTCCTATCCATGAATTCTCTTTAAAAGATACAATTCTTCCATCCGAAACAGTTTCATCATATAGCAATGAAAAACCATGAGTAGCAATATGAATCACACTATGTGGCGCTGTTCGAAAAGACAACTGAAGGAAATTGGACTTATTAGCCTCACGACCTAAAAACAAATGTGATTTCCATCCTTCGGGCAACATGGTATCTATACGGCACAGTTCCTCTCTACTTCCAGGTAGATATTGTGCTCCCTGGCCACGCATTCCTTTCAATGAAGGAGGGGCAGAAAAATAAGCTCCTCCAAATCCATACAAGTCCCGTTTAAAATGTATACTATCGGCCTGTTCCTGCTTTAACTTTACGAAATCACTGGTACTCAGCAAATAATGCAAATTATATATATCCAATAGTTTTTTCTTCTGAAACGGAATGTTACTCCATTGAAAATCAATCAAATCACCCTCCAGACAAAAATACAAATCCTTCCGATTTCCAAGAAACTGATAAATTGGATTCCATATTTTCTCTATTTCCTGATTTTTCAAAAGAATACGAAAAAGATCCCGCTTCTTTGGCAATAACACCATGCCCGGCGAAGATGAATCAGAAGTAACCACTAAAGCCACATACTGCCTGTCAAAAAAATTAATCGGTAAATCTATTATTTTCACAAGCGCTTCATGCGGCTCCAAGTATTTTTTTAAATCATTCCAGTCTGTCCATTCCACAGAAGTATTTTTCAATAATCTCTTATTTTTAATCAGAGACACTTGCTTTCGTTTCAAAGCCATCAGTTCGGTCTGCAACTGAAATTTATTGAAATAAAGAGGATTTCCTGGCAATAAATAGTAATCAGAAGCCGTATAAATAGAATCTATCGCTTGCTGCAAGTCCACAATAAGCGGCTGCCTTCCCTCTTCTGTCTGACAAATAGGAGAAGGACCGATAGATAATATATCTTCTTTCAATAAACTATAATCTAGCAACAATTCACTGACAGGGCCATACTCAATATGACGGAGTGAAAAGTATTGCACCGTATCCAGATAGTATTGCAACAACAGACCTATTTCCTTTTTCTCCTCTGCCAGCAAATAAGGAATATCTTTATTCAAATATTTCCTGATTTCAATCAGCAATAACCGATAAGTTTGAATGGCTTGCGTCAAATCTCCTTTTTCTTCATATCGACGTGCTATCTGCATCACACATAAGTAAAACAAGAGTAAAGTCCCTTTACGAAGAATTTCATCTTTTGTAAAGACTGGGGAAACAAGCTGTCTTAACCCAGCTATGACCTCTTGTGCCCCTCCAACAGAAGGCTGCATAAGGTACTGAATAGTACGTTTTTGACAAGTAACATCAGCTAATAAGCACGTATCATAACACTGAATCAAATCCAAAGCTTCCTCACTGGAAGTCAGTGCCTTTTGCATCTCCCCTTTCTTTATTCTGTACAAAGCACAATCCGACAAATAACGAGCCTTACATTTTTGAAACCAGTTGCTATAAAAAATGTGCAGACTATCCGGTTGTTCCGGATAGTTTTCCAAAATAGTTTTGACACGGACCAGATTCGTACTTACTTTCAACAAATTGAATATGGAAGCTATTTCCAGACCACTTTCTTCATCCTTATCGATAAGCTTTCTATTCCTGCTTAAACTGATTTCCAGATTTCGTAAGGCTATTTCCAAATAGTACCACGAAAAATCACAATTTTCCAACTTCCGGTTGAATATTCTCTCTGCCTCTTCTGATAGTGCAAAACAAAGTGAAGGATAAGCTTTCTCTTGCCAGTCCACACTCTTTGTATAAAGCCTCCAGGCATATTGCAGGCTGTCATCAGTAAGTGTCTGCAAATAAGGTGTCTGGTTCAATTCTGAAAAATCCTTAGCGCATACAAAACTCACTTTTAAGATGCATAACAATACAATTGCAAGCAAGCGAAAACGAAAGAACCTCATCAGAACCATCGACGTTGATTTAATGTATCATAAATTTTTTGCGCCTCTTCACTATACAGCCCTTCCTTCTTACTGATACGAAAAGCCAAATCCAGCGCATCCTTCCTTTTTCCGTCATGCAACAAACAGCCAAGCAGCAACCAATCTCCGGCCTCCTTATTTTCACCTTTCAGAAGTTCCTCTGCTAATACATATGCCTGCTCAATGCTATCTTGATACAGGCAAGCTATCCCGACCGACATCTTACTCTCCTCTGTAAGGAAAGACAAATAGCCTTCAACCGACAACTGCCGATAGTAATTCACCAAACTGTCATTCTTTCCTTCTGAGTACCATTGTGCTATACGACGATTTATTCTTGCAGTCTCAGGAGTAGAAAAGCCACCAGAACGGGCACTCTCCCATACAGGAGGAGTATATACCGTCTGCCAAACTTCCCGAGTCTGGAAACGATACGTTCTCCCATAAAAGCCAAGGCTTATCATAAGTACACACAGACAAGCTGCCGCCCAACGAATCCGCATATCGTAAAATAATCGATGTTTCTTAGACTGCAATCCACGTAAAATATCCGCTTCTGCCTTCTTCCTTTCAGCCTCCACCACCAATTGCCTGAGAAAGACCTGCTCTTTAAGCGTTTCTTCCCTCTCCATACGAGCAATAAAAGCATCTTCTTCTTCCGGAGTCATTTCATAATTCAGAAAACGATCAATCTCATCCTGCATCCGATTGTCTTTATATCTATCCATAGCTTATTTTTTCAATTTATAATAAATACCCCTGCTTTCCAGTCTACGTTTCAGTTCAAAAGAGAAACGGCGCATGCAGGAATTCTTTTTACTCTTAGCCACATCCGCCGACTGATATCCCATCTGCTCTGCTATATCACTCATGCTCAATCTTTCCCAATAAAAGAGCTGTAATATCCGGTTACATACCGTATCACACTCATTAACCAACCTGCCAGCCTCTTCCAAAGCACTTTTCCAGTCTGTATCCGGCAAAAGTTCGCTTATCCATCCAGCAACAAGAGGACGTTCACTTTTCTTCTGAAGCTTCTTCAATACAAGATTTTTACCAATCCCCAATAAGTATGTCAAAAGCGAAGCATCCTGCTTCTGATATTTCCCAGTACGGATATTATCCATCATTAGCAGAAAGCTGTCATGATAAATATCTGATACCACATCTTCCTCAAGCTGGTACCGTTTCTGTATATAGCCAATAAACTGCCCTCTATACAAAGTATAAAGTTGCTCCATGCCCTTTTCTGAAAAAATATTCTCAGAAACAGACTGACTAGCACTTCGTTTTTTCCAATTAAACAGCAAACGCATGAATTCTAAATTTAATGGATCACAGACAATACAAACCTCTCTTTTTCATCGCTACATTCCATATAAGGATGCTGCAATCTGGCCAATGCACTTGAAGGCAATTGCCGCATAGTCTTTTCAATTATCTTACACCAGTCTCCGGCCGTAAATGCCTGAGAATTCCGTGTGGCCACCTGCACAAAACTATAAGTCAATTTTCCATAATGACATCGAGATTTCCGACTATAATACTCATAATTTGTTTCTTCCGGTTTACAAGCACTCAAGACCAATGCCGGAGCCAGATTGTCAAGCGGCTTCAATTTCAGACTTCGTTCCAGATGTGTTCCGGGTTTCGGACAATATCCATCCGGAGCAAAAATCATATTGACACCACGTATAAACAAACCAGGTGTATACCTATTTGCAGTCCCGCTATGACAGGCATCCAAAAGCACAAAAACCTGTCCCGTTCTCCCGGCTTTATGCCTTAATCTATCAATCCAGCTACCCAGTTCATCATCACAAAGATGTTTCTCTCCCTCGTATACACTGGGAAGATACCAGCACAATGCATCATAAGGAATCAAAGCCTCATCCAATCCGTCTTCTTCATCCCCGTTCAAGTCCATCATCTGCTGCCCATGGCAAGAAAAATGCAAAAACAAATAATCGCCTGGAACTGTATTGTCACACAACTGTTGCAAAGACTTATCTATAGCTTCCTTTGTAGCCTTTTCATTTTTCAACAATATAATCTGACTATAATGATGCCTTCTCAATAATTCAGCTATCAATACCCCATCATTATCCCCATGAATATTCTCCCATCCCCCATCTGCCGGGTACTCACCAATAGCCACAATCAATGCTCTTCCTGTACGGGCATTAACAAGACTTCCCCATCCCCATACAAACATAAATAACACACAGAAAAAGCGGAAAAAACTCATATGCATAAAAAAAGTGCAATTGTCCGTTTACCTTTTACTACTTTGATGGATAAAGATAAAAAAGATGTTTTGAATATTACTACTCAAAACACCTTTTTCTGCAAACAAGGTTTTTGTCATTTGGTAACAATCTTGTTTTGAATGAGAGTAGCGATTATTTTAATTTAAATTTGCAATATTAAAAAACATGGCCATGAATCGGAAATTGAATATTTCATATTACACAGCAAAAAAGATGTTGATGGAATTGCTTGCCAATGATAAGTTGCTGGAAGATGAAGATATAAAAGAGATGCTGAAAGATATGGCGTTACAGAAGGGGAAGACCGATACATGCTTTAAAGACACACCCATTGTCATAGACACACAATGCCGTCTGTTCTTTCCTATATATAGCGAAAAAGAAGTAAAAATGTCATATTTGCCCAAGACCGTATACATATTTTTCCTGCTACATCACACAGGAGTGGAGTTCAAAAATCTGGATAGTTACATGAAAGAACTATATCAGATTTACCAAATTGTATCTGAAGAAAAAAACATAGAAGCGGGGAAAATCAAAAGAAGCCTCAGCAATCTGGTGGCTCCGGGAAATAACCGAATCTATGAAATCTGTTCTGTAGTACGGAGGAAATTATCGGAAATTCTTCCAACAGAACTTGTTGCGCAATATGCAATTACAGGAAAGTGGGGAGGACTACACAAAATTGAAGTAGAACGTTCGCTTGTAGATATCAGACATAAAAAATTAAAGCAAATCGCATTTGAATAATCATTATTGTTTCACATAAATATATTAAGTATGAAAAAACTAACTATGATGCTAATAGCTGCATGTGGCATATTACTGGCTGCATGTTCGTCAAACACTCCGACCAACACCGTTGAGAAAGCATTTGATGCAATGATTAAGGGAGATTATGAAACTTACGTCAGAAGTTTCTATGTAGAAGACAAGTCTGAGCCTGAAAAAGTAGAAAATGACATTCAGGATTTAGTCAAAATGATACAACGAAATGCAGAAAATCACCCTGAAGAAAATATCAAGAGCTACGAAATTCTGAAAGAAGAATCAAGTAAAACCGGGAAATGGGTTCGGGTAGGCTACAAGCTAATTTATCAAAACGGAAAAGAAACCACCTCTGATTTCTACCTGACAAAAGATGAGGACGGCAGCTGGAAAATACAGATGTTCGGTACTGATAAATTAATGGAAGAATAAGCTCATAACATAATATAATAACGACACGGGGCTGACTCTATAAACCTAGAGTCAGCCCCGTGTCGTTATTAACCGAGCTATAGAATCAACCTATGGTCAATTCACCATCTACTGTAACCTGGTCTTCCCAAGCACCAATAGAACCACTTTCTACGACAATGCTGTCACGACCCACTTTCAGAGTAATGGTACTTTTGGCACCTCCCTTCAAATTAAGCTGAGAAGTCCCCAGCTGCTGCAACAAATCACTCAGAAGCATCGTCTTTACCTCACCACCTACGGTGATTTTCAAAGTAACATCAGCAGTCGGCTGTGGAACAAGGCAGAATGAAGCCTTAGTTCCAGTCACATTGTAATCTCCTTTTACAGATTTCACCTCCTTAATTACTCCCTGAGAAGCATCCACAACACACGTAGTTTTTGCATTCAACGAAAGAGTCAGACTCTTCAAATCATCAGCAGAATAACCATCACCAGCTGTAAAAGACAAGTCAAGACAATGTAAGGCATGATTAAAAGTCAAACGAATCGCCTCCGCTGTCCCTACCGTTACAGTCTGTGCCGCAGAAAGAAGCAAATCTCCATTCACAGCTGTTAACGTATTAAAATCAAAAGTTCCTTCCTGTGACACAGTCTGCTTGGGATAGCAAGCAGATAATTTTATCTGCCCGGTAATTCCTGCCGGATTAAGCATTCCCCAAGTAAGCCCATCTTCCTGATAAGCATAATCCAGAGATGGGTTATTCTCTACGCAAAGCGTCATCACATCACCTTTGGTAAAAGTACCACTTCCATCCTCCCCTAACTCTGGAGCACGAGATTGAGAAGATACGTCAGCCACAATTGTAACCGACTGACTGATGGCATCATTGGGGACTTCATTCGTGGTACACGAGGCTGTTACTAAAGCAGCAGCCATAAATGCATAAAAACTGTTTTTGTTCATCATATCTTTTTGTTTTTCCTGTTTTTACCTTAAAAAATATCTTATGATATCTCACTACTCTTGAAATACACATTATAAGCATTCCAATAATCAGTACCTGATAAATAGAATACGACTCATATCTACATTTAGTATTTACACCAGAATAGAAGACTTTGTTCAAATGATACCATAAAGAAACCGTATTTTTCTACTTTTTTCACCAAAAAAGAAACTAAAACAATAGATTACATTACAAATAAACTTTAGAATCTTATTTTTTTCGGGAACAAATCGTTCCTGTGGCCTGATATGTGGGCATCACCAGCACCTCTGCTATCTGTACATGAGCTGGAGCAGATGCCGCATAATACACTACCTCAGCAATATCATCCCCCGTCAACGGACGAATTCCTTCATACACGGCATCAGCCTTCTCTTTATCTCCACGGAAACGAACCACAGAGAAATTGGTTTCTACCATACCAGGTTTCACATTTGTCACACGCAAGGGGGTATCAACCAAGTCAATACGCAACCCGTCAGAAAGTGCCTTTACCGCCGCTTTAGTGGCACAATACACACTGCCACCCGCATAAGCCGCATCTCCCGCAATGGAACCTATATTGATAATATGTCCGCATCCACGTGCCACCATACCCGGCACAATCATCCGCGTCATAGCCAGTAAAGCTTTGATATTGGTGTCAATCACCACATCCCATTCATCAAGGGAGCCCTCATGTTCCTTGTCCATTCCAATGACCAGTCCGGCATTATTCACCAGCACGTCAATCTCTTTCCATTTTCCCTCTAAAGAGTCTACCGCCTGACGCATTGCCTCACGGTTACGCACATCAAAAGGTAAAGTAAGCACCTCTACTCCTTGCGCAGCCAACTCTTGTTTCAGACTCTCTAATTTTTCGATATTTCTTCCGTTCAATATTAAGTTACTACCCATGGCGGCAAACTTCCGCGCACATCCTTCACCGATGCCACTTGTAGCACCTGTAATAAAAACCAGCTTTCCTTTCATACATTCAATTTTATTTCCTGATTCATTAATTTATTTTCCACTCTTAAAAGCACTCAGCACCGCAAGGCCTTTTTCTGCATCCTCTTCCCTTATCATCACCTGTATCTGCTGAGCCGCCATCACAACAGGCCCATAACCACTACGCAGAGTATTGACTAAAAAGCAATCTATCCCTTCACTTTTCAAGATGCTCTCCAATAACTGACACTCCCACAACTCTCCACGATACAATTCTACTATTCGGCTCTGATTCATCGTATTCATTTTTTATGATATGCAAATATAAAAAAGCATTCTGACAAAATCAGCTCTGCATTCATTCTTTCATTTTTATTCGCTAAATATCGTGATATTATTTATCTTTGCGGCTGATAACTATTAATGCACATTTAAATTTTAAACATGGAAAATAAATACATCACAGTAGCATATAAACTTTATGCGGTAACAGACGGAGAAAAAGAATTGCGCGAAGAAGCTCCTGCAAGCCATCCCTTCCAATTTATCTCAGGAATAGGTTATACCCTGGAACGCTTCGAAAAAGAAATTCTGGCACTGAAAAAGGGTGACAACTTCAACTTTACAATTCCTTGTGCTGAAGCATACGGCGAAAGAGACGAAGACAACGTACGCCAGGTGCCCAAGTCTATGTTCTGCGGTCCGGATGGAAAATTCGATAGCGACAACATCTTCGAAGGCAACATCATCATGCTGAACGATGCAGAAGGTCATCAGTTCTATGCCAACGTAGGTGAAATCACTGAAGATAAAGTGGTGCTCGACCTGAACCACCCGCATGCTGGCAAAGACCTGATTTTTGAAGGTACCGTAATGGAAATGCGTGATGCCACCAACAAGGAAATGGAAAGCATCCTCAAACTGATGAGCGGTGAAGGTTGCGGATGCGGCTGTGACAGCTGTGGAGGCGGATGCGGCGAACACGAAGCTGAAGAAGACGGTTGCTGCGGTGGCGGTTGCGAACATTGTCACTAATAATCAAATCTTTGCTTAACATAAAAAAGAAGACGGCATGTTCCGTCTTCTTTCTTTTTCTACCTTTCTAATTCTGCTTTTACATGATTCTCATAGCCGATAGCGGAGCTACCAAAACCGACTGGTGCTTCGGAACTACTTTACATGATTGCCAACTTGTTCATACCGAAGGTATCAACCCTTTTCATCTGACAGAAGAGAAAATAAAACAGATTATTCAGGAAAGCCTGCTTGCACAACTGCCTTTTCCACAAGAAGAAGTGAAAGCCATTTTCTTTTATGGGGCTGGCTGTACCCCTGAAAAAGCCGGCAAACTTTCCGGTTTGCTTGCTGAAGTATTCTCACACGCAAGTATCCAGGTAGAAAGCGATTTGCTTGGAGCTGCCCGGGCATTGTGCAAGCATCAGCCAGGAATTGCCTGCATACTAGGAACGGGAGCAAACTCCTGCTTGTACGATGGGCAACGAATCACGCATAACACTCCTCCATTAGGATATATTTTAGGAGATGAAGGAAGCGGAGCCTATTTAGGAAAACGATTTGTAGGCGACTGCATCAAGCAACAGTTACCTTCCAATCTGCTGGAAGGCTTATTGAAGGAATATAACCTGACCGTAGCAGACATTTTAGATAAAGTGTACAGACAGCCGCAAGGCAACCGTTTTCTGGCCAGTCTTACACCTTATATATATAAGCATAAAAACCTGCCGGAAGTCCAGCAGTTCCTGACCGACTGCTTCAGCGATTTTTTCCGTCGCAACATACTTTCTTATCCGGGACATGCCCAGGTTCCGGTCTCTTTTGTAGGTTCCATTGCATGGTTCTTCCAACATGAACTAAAGGAAACAGCCCTAAAATTCAACCTTCATACGGGCATTTTCATTCAGTCTCCCATACAAGAATTGAAGGGTTTTCACCTCCCTGAAAAAACGCTTTGACGTTTACTGTCAAACACAAGTACATTCTCATTCAAACGCCTTTGTGTTTCACTTAAAACGCAAAGGCGTTTGAGTTAAAACGTAAAAGAGTTTTTCAATCTATAATAAAGACAGGGAAAATTCATTGGAAAATCCAATAATTTTCAATACCTTGCACTCAGATTCCGAATATCTAACTATAAATAAAAATCATCATGAAGAACTTTAGAATCGAAGCCATTATTCTGGCCATCGGCCTACTGCTATTAGGCGTATTCATCGAAAAAGGATTCAGTAAGTTTGCAGAAAAAGACCGTAGTGTCACCGTAAAAGGCCTGGCCGAAATAGAAGTCCCAGCCAATAAAGTAACCTGGCCACTAGTGTACAAAAGCCTGGGAAATGATTTGGGAAGATTGTACGACGACATCAAGCGTTCCAATCAGACCATCACCGGTTTCTTGAAAGAAAAAGGACTGACAGAACAGGAAATCAGCGTGAATGCCCCGGAAATCATCGACCTGGCTGCCGAACGTTATGGCAACAACCAGAATCCGGCCAACCGCTACAATGTGACTACAGTCATCACCGTTACTTCCGACAAGGTAGATTTGATACGGGGACTTATCAGTGAGCAGGGAGAACTGCTAAAAAGAGGCATCGCCATCACTTCTGGAGAATACCAGTACAAAGTACAGTATGAATATACTGATTTAAACAAGGTAAAACCGCAGATGATTGAAGAAGCCACCAAAAACGCACGCGAAGCAGCCGAAAAGTTTGCCAAAGATTCCGGCAGTAACCTCGGCAAAATCCGTCAGGCCAATCAGGGGCAGTTCAGCATTACCGACCGCGACCCGAATACCCCTTATATCAAGAAGATACGCGTAGTCACCACCATAGACTATTCACTTGAAAACTAACAGAAAATCCAAAAAACTTATAAAAAACCGGAAAAACCTCCCATATGGAGCCTTTTTCCGGTTTTTCTATTTTTCTTCCTCCTAAAAAATGCAGGCAAGCCTTTTAATATTCAGGATTTTATTATACCTTTGCAGCCGATTTATATAAACAATATAAAGTCTAACACAATTAGTTATTTAAAAACAATTTTTTTATTTAATGGAAAACTTAAAGAACATTGCTCCTATTGAAGATTTCAACTGGGATGCGTATGAAAATGGTGATGCAGTAACCAGCGTAAGCAAAGAAGATCTTGAAAAAGCTTATGACAGCACGCTGAACAAAGTAAACGACCGTGAGGTTGTAGACGGTACTGTAATCGCAATGAACAAACGCGAAGTGGTTGTTAACATCGGTTACAAATCAGATGGTATCATTCCATTGAGCGAATTCCGTTACAATCCGGATTTGAAAGTAGGTGACACTGTAGAAGTGTACATCGAAAACCAGGAAGACAAAAAAGGTCAGTTGATCTTGTCTCACAAGAAAGCTCGCGCTACTCGTTCTTGGGATCGTGTTAACGCTGCTCTTGAAAACGAAGAAATCATTAAGGGTTACATCAAGTGCCGCACTAAGGGTGGTATGATTGTTGACGTATTCGGTATTGAAGCATTCTTGCCGGGTTCTCAGATTGATGTGAAACCTATCCGTGACTACGATGTATTCGTAGGTAAGACTATGGAATTCAAGGTTGTTAAAATCAACCAGGAATTCAAGAACGTGGTTGTTTCTCACAAGGCTCTTATCGAAGCTGAACTGGAACAGCAGAAGAAAGAAATCATCAGCAAACTTGAAAAAGGTCAGGTACTGGAAGGTACTGTTAAGAATATCACATCTTACGGTGTATTCATCGACTTGGGCGGCGTAGACGGTTTGATTCACATCACAGACTTGTCTTGGGGCCGTGTAAGCGATCCTCGCGAAGTTGTTTCTTTGGATCAGAAGTTGAACGTTGTAATCTTGGACTTCGACGACGAAAAGAAACGTATCGCTCTTGGTTTGAAACAGTTGACTCCGCACCCATGGGATGCACTGGATCCTAACTTGAAGGTAGGTGATCACGTGAAGGGTAAAGTAGTCGTTATGGCTGACTACGGTGCATTCATCGAAATCGCTCCGGGCGTAGAAGGTTTGATCCACGTATCAGAAATGTCTTGGTCACAGCACCTGCGTTCAGCTCAGGACTTCATGAAAGTGGGCGACGAAGTAGAAGCTGTTATCTTGACTCTGGACCGCGAAGAACGCAAGATGTCTTTGGGTATCAAACAGCTGAAAGCAGATCCATGGGAAACTATCGAAGAAAAATATCCTGTAGGTTCTAAGCATGTTGCTAAAGTTCGCAACTTCACTAACTTCGGTGTATTCGTAGAAATCGAAGAAGGTGTTGACGGATTGATCCACATCTCTGACTTGTCTTGGACTAAGAAGATCAAACATCCTTCTGAATTCACTCAGATTGGTGCAGACATCGACGTAGTAGTTCTGGAAATCGACAAGGAAAACCGTCGTCTGAGCTTGGGTCACAAGCAGCTGGAAGACAATCCTTGGGATGTATTCGAAACAGTATTCACAGTAGGTTCTGTTCACGAAGGAACTATCATCGAAATGCTGGATAAGGGTGCTGTTGTAGCATTGCCTTATGGTGTAGAAGGTTTCGCAACTCCGAAACACCTGGTAAAAGAAGACGGTTCTCAGGCTCAGTTGGATGAAAAATTGCCGTTCAAGGTAATCGAATTCAACAAGGATGCAAAACGTATCATCGTTTCTCACAGCCGTATCTTCGAAGATGCTGCTAAGGCAGAAGAAAAGGCAGAAAAGAAAGCTTCTAAGAAGACTTCTAAGAAAGAAGAAACTCCGATGATTCAGAACCAGGCAGCTTCAACTACCCTGGGTGACATCGACGCTTTGGCTGCATTGAAAGAACAGCTGGAAGGTAAGAAATAATTCTTTCTAAATAAACTCAAAAAGGGATTGTACACTTGTACAGTCCCTTTTTTTTATCCTATATTTGCAACGTCAAATAACTTAAAACAAAACAACAATGATCAGACTAAACGTATTTATTCAAGTAGAGAAACAGAACTACGACCAGGTAGTAAACATAGCAAAAGAACTGGTAGCCGCTTCACAGAAAGATAACGGATGCGTAGCTTACGACCTCTTTCAGAGCACTACACGCCAGGATGTCCTGATGATTTGTGAAACATGGAAAGATGCGGCTTCTCTTGCAGCACACGAACAAGCTGCACATTTCACTACCCTAGTTCCAAAGATTCAGGAATTAGCCGCTATGAAACTGGAAAAATTTGAATTCTAACAAGAACTCAAGAATCCGTATGATACGAAAAATCCCACCTGACTTCTAAAAGTCTCGGTGGGATTTTTTCATAAAGAAGTAAATCTTCTTCACTTCTATAAAGAATAATGAACGAACAAATCAAAGTTTAATTACCATTCAACGAACTTGCCGCGAGCCTTACGTTCTTTCAAAAGCTCTGCCAGACGCTTATTCTTTGAAGAAGCAATGAAACGACGTCCGAAGATGTTCGGAATAGCAACTCCTAAAGCAATACACATAATCACAAGTCCGGAATTTACACCGCTTTCTATTGCTTTCATCAGAGGAGTTACCTGATCAATGCTCTGCACATTGATATTGATGATACCAAACAGCATACGATACATCAGTACTCCCGGAATCATCGGGATGACAGAAGGAATAGTCAGCACATGGTTGGGCACATGGAACCAGTGAACTGCCTTAATGGCAATCAAGCTAACCAGCACAGCTCCCGAGAAAGAACCAATAACCAGTCCCATATCCAAACCGATATTGTCTGTGCTCGGTCCTAAGTTCACAAAGTTACGCGTACATACGGCAATAATACCTCCGATAGCTACTACCCACAACAAACGACGCTGTATATTGAAAATCATCGAGAATCCCATGGCTGAAATAGCTGCAGCGATGGCATACTCCCAATACTGATGATGAGGAACCATACTGATGGTCGGGAAGAAGTTTTCAATATGGCAAAGTTTCACGGCAAATGCGATACCGAAAGCCATGGCAGCCACCATCAGCAAGGTATTCACCGCTCTGACAATACCTACCTGAATATAATTATCCAGCATATCGTCCACAAAGTTAATCAAAGGAACTCCAGGCACAATAAACAAGGCACAGGCAAGCAACGGATGCCAGGGAGTAGATGTCCATTCTGCAGGCAACAAAGTAGATGCCCATGCAATGATGGTAGCCACAAAGGCAGAAATAGCGATTCCCATGTAATGATTCAAACCAGACTCATTGCATACCTGACGCAAGCGCATACCCAATATGGCAGCAATTGATGCATACAAGAATGCCACCCAGTCACAACCGAACTGAATGCAGAATCCGCCACAGGCAAATCCGGCGCCAATCGCCACTTGCCACGGAGTGTAATTACGTTTTTTCTTACGAATCTTTTCCAGTTCTTCTTCATACTGGTCGAGCGTGTAATCATTTTCAATCGCACGCCAGGAAAGCTTGCTGACTTCCGAAATGACCGTCATATTCACTCCATGACCTTCAATTCGCTGGAATTTAGTAAAAGAATAGTCACCATCACTCACGTTCACCATCAACATGGTAAAACTGACGTTGATGTGAAGCTTCTCTTCGGGGATACCAAGATAAGCAGCCGTACGTTTCATGTTTCTTACAATACGGTTCGTATCGGCAAGACTCTCTACCAATAATTTTCCCGTACGCAACAATAAATCCACTCTACGATGCAATTGCTGATCGTGAGCCTTTACAGTTGTCTCTAAATGTTCCTCTAATATCATTTTGTTTAAAGATTATTTTGAGCGCAAAGTTACGAAAAATATCAATTCTATTCGTACCTTTGTAAACTGAAGTTCTATATAAAATATGAATAAACTTTCACGGATAGAAGAAGAAAAACAGACCATAGCACAAATGATTCATTTTTATTGCCGGCATAAGGAGAAAAATCAGACCTTATGTTCTGCATGCAGCGAGTTGCTCAAATATGCACATCAAAGACTGGAGCACTGTCCGTTTGGAGAACGAAAGAAAACGTGTCGCCAGTGTACCGTGCACTGTTACCACCCCAAGATGAGACAAAAAATAAAAGAAGTCATGCGTTTTGCTGGTCCTCGAATGATATGGTATCACCCCATCTGGACCCTCAAACATTTGTGGAGAGAACGATGACCACAGTCCGATTGTGGATTTTTTCTACAACAACTTGTAAAATTCCCCAATACATCTTTATTAAATCGAGGTTAAATCTATCTGATTTTCAGCTTATAAAACATTTTTGTATCTTTGGCACGAATCTTGTTCGCCATTTTAAAGATAATGGCATCTAAAACTATAAAAAAATTGAACTTATGAAACGCTTTTTGACTAGGAAAGAATTTAAGGTAAAAAGAAAGGAAATGATTTACATGGTTATCGGCATCGCAGTCATTTTATCCCTTTACTTCATTTTTACTCGAGAGAAGAAACCCGTAGCTGAAACGCCGATTGTGTCAGTTATGCCAGCTAGCCAACAAAATGTACAAATTTTCGGTGAATATGTAGGCCGTATCCGTGCCCAGCAATTCGTGGAAGTACGTGCACGTGTAGAAGGTTTTCTGGAACAAATGCTATTCGAGGAAGGAACCTCAGTCAAGCGTAATCAAGTATTGTTTGTCATCAATCAAGATCAATATCGTGCCAAGGCTGACAAAGTACGTGCTCAGCTGAAAAAAGATCAGGCACAGGCGCAAAAAGCGAAACGTGACCTGGAACGTATCCGCCCGCTGTATGAACAAAATGCAGCCAGCCAGCTGGACCTGGACAATGCGGTAGCTGCTTACGAAACAGCTGTAGCCAGCGTAGGTATGAGCCAGGCCGACCTGGAACAGGCTGAACAGGAGTTAGGCTACACGATTGTCCGCTCGCCGATTTCAGGAGAAATCAGTGAACGTCACGTCGACTTGGGAACACTGGTAGGAAGCAATGGAAAATCGCTGCTGGCTACTATCGTAAAAAGTGATACCATTCTGGTGGACTTCAGCATGACAGCCCTGGACTACTTAAAAAGCAAGGAGCGAAACGTTACATTCGGTCAGAAAGACTCTACCCGTTCCTGGCAGCCTACTGTAACCATCACATTGCCTGACAATACTGTATACGAGCATAAAGGTCTGGTAGACTTTGCTGCTCCTCAGGTGAATCCCAAAACTGGAACATTCTCCGTACGTGCCGAACTGGCCAATCCGGACCACGTATTGCTGCCGGGACAGTTCACCAAAGTAAAGGTATTGCTCGACGTACGTGAAAATGCCACAGTAGTTCCCCAGAAGGCTCTTATCATTGAAAAAGGAGGAGCTCATATCTTTGTCATGCGAAAAGACTCAACCGTGGAAAGACGATTCATTGAGTTAGGCCCTGAATTCGAGAACGATGTAGTAGTAGAACGCGGATTGTCGGCCGGCGAAATGATTGTCTACGAAGGATTCCACAAACTGGCTCCGGGAATGAAAGTCCGCGTACAAGATCCGGCCAAATTACAGAGCGAAGCGAAAAAAGAGGAAGAATAACTCACCCCTAAACAAATTTACGCATGAAAGTCAGCTTTTTTATTGACAGGCCCGTATTCTCGGCTGTCATCTCTATATTAATCGTGATTGTAGGTATCATCGGTTTGATGATGCTGCCTATCGACCAATACCCGCAGATTACTCCGCCTGTGGTAAAAATCAGTGCCTCCTATCCGGGAGCCAGTGCCGTAACGGTATCGCAGGCTGTAGCTACTCCTATCGAACAGGAATTGAACGGAACACCGGGTATGCTTTACATGGAATCCAGCAGTTCCAACTCAGGAGGATTCTCTGCTACTGTTACTTTCGATATTTCTGCCGACCCAGACTTGGCGGCGGTAGAAATCCAAAACCGTATCAAACTGGCGGAATCTCGTCTGCCGGCGGAAGTGATTCAGAATGGTATCTCCGTAGAAAAACAGGCACCCAGTCAGCTGATGACGCTGTGCTTGACTTCGGACGACCCCAAATTCGACGAAATTTATTTAAGTAACTTTGCCACATTAAACGTACAGGACTTGCTTCGCCGTATCCCGGGAGTAGGACGTATCTCCAACATCGGAAGCCGTTACTACGCCATGCAGATATGGGCCGACCCAGCTAAACTGGCAAACTTCGGATTGACGGTACAAGACCTTCAGAACGCATTGAAAGACCAGAACCGTGAATCAGCTGCCGGTGTACTCGGACAGCAACCCGTAAGCGGAGTGGATATTACCGTGCCTATCACCGCACAGGGCCGTTTGTCATCGGCCTCTCAGTTTGAGGAAATTGTATTGCGTGCTAACCCCGACGGTTCACTTGTACGTCTGCGCGATGTGGCAAGAGTATCACTGGAAGCTTCTTCCTATAGCACAGAAAGTGGTATCAACGGAGGAAATGCAGCCATTCTTGGAATCTACATGCTTCCTGGAGCCAACGCCATGGAAGTGGCACAGAACGTCAAAGAGGCCATGAAGGAAATCAGCAAAAGTTTCCCGGAAGGTATGGAATACAACTTCCCGTTCGATATGACCACTTATATCTCGCAGTCTATTCATGAGGTATATAAGACTTTGTTTGAAGCATTGGTGCTGGTAATCATCGTGGTATTCCTTTCACTGCAGAGCTGGCGTGCTACACTGATTCCAGTCGTAGCAGTTCCTATCTCTTTGATTGGTACCTTCGGATTCATGCTGATATTCGGCTTCTCACTGAACATGCTGACCTTGTTAGGACTGGTACTGGCCATTGGTATTGTGGTGGACGACGCCATCGTAGTAGTGGAAAATGTGGAACGCATTATGGAAGAAGAGAAACTCAGTCCATACGAAGCCACCAAGAAAGCCATGGAAGGTCTGGTAGGCGCTATTATTGCTACCTCACTCGTATTGGCAGCGGTATTCGTTCCTGTAAGTTTCTTGTCAGGTATCACCGGACAGCTTTATCGCCAGTTTACTATTACTATCGTAGTATCTGTGCTTCTGTCTACGGTTGTAGCGCTGACCTTGAGTCCGGTAATGTGTTCACTCATCCTGAAACCAGTTGATCCGAATAAACCCAAGAACAAGGTGTTCAGACTGATTAATGAATGGTTGGCTATCGGAAACAATAAATACATTATTTATATCAAGCATGTCGTCAAACACCCGCGCCGTATAATGGCAGGCTTTGGAATGGTATTGGTTTTCATCTATGTATTCCATCGCCTTGTTCCGACCAGCTTCCTTCCGATAGAAGACCAGGGATATTTCACTGTGGAACTGGAACTTCCGGAAACAGCCACTTTGGAAAGAACACGTATCATAACTGACAGAGCTATTGACTTTATCATGAAAGACCCGGCAGTGGAATACGTACAGAATGTAACAGGTAGCAGTCCGCGTGTAGGTACCAGCCAGGCCAGAAGCCAGTTGACCGTCATCTTGAAAGAATGGAAGGAACGTGATAACACGACCATTGACGAAGTAATGGACCGCATACAGAAAGAGCTGGAAAAATATCCGGAAAGTAAAGTGTATCTTTCTACTCCTCCGGTAATTCCCGGACTTGGTACTGCCGGTGGTTTTGAAATGCAGCTGGAAGCCCGTGGCGATGCAA
Organism: Phocaeicola plebeius DSM 17135; assembly: GCF_000187895.1. Classification (GTDB taxonomy): domain Bacteria; phylum Bacteroidota; class Bacteroidia; order Bacteroidales; family Bacteroidaceae; genus Phocaeicola; species Phocaeicola plebeius. The sequence goes on from NZ_DS990133.1 coordinate 230,128, forward strand.
CGTATGACGATTTGGTAAGAGCTACGGATACGCTGATGTATTACGCTTCACAACGGAAAGAAATTGCAGGATTGTCTTCATCACTTCAAGCAGAAATTCCTCAGTTGTATTTCGATGTAGACCGTGATAAGGTTAAGTTAGCAGGTGTTCCGATGGCAGATGTATTCTCTACCATGAAAGCTTACACTGGTTCTGTTTACGTGAATGACTTCAACATGTTCAACCGTATCTACCGTGTATACATTCAGGCAGAAGCTCCGTATCGTCAGCAACGCGACAATATCGGTCTGTTCTTTGTAAAAGGATCTGATGGTGACATGATTCCGCTGACAGCCCTTGGAACTACTGATTATACAACCGGACCGGGAAGTATCAGACGCTTTAACATGTTTAATACAGCCGTTATCCGAGGAACTACAGCCAATGGAGCAAGTTCCGGTCAGGTAATGGAAACGCTGGAACAGATTGCACGCGAAAAATTACCCGACAATATCGGTGTTGAATGGAGCGGTCTGTCCTATCAGGAAAAGAAAGCCGGCGGACAAACCGGACTCATCCTGGCGCTGGTATTCCTGTTCGTCTTCCTGTTCCTGGCAGCCCTTTATGAAAGCTGGACAGTGCCTATCGCCGTATTGATTTCACTTCCGGTAGCCGTTTTGGGAGCGTATGCGGGTATTACCCTCTGCGGTTTGGAAAATGACACCTATTTTCAGATTGGTCTGGTAATGCTTATCGGTCTTGCCGCGAAGAACGCCATTTTGATTGTGGAATTCGCCAAAGACGAAGTCGATAAAGGACGTGATATCGTAGAATCTGCTCTTCATGCAGCCAGCCTGCGTTTCCGCCCCATCTTGATGACCTCACTGGCCTTCATCCTGGGTATGCTTCCAATGGTGATTGCTTCAGGTCCGGGTTCAGCCAGCCGACAGGCCATCGGTACCGGTGTATTCTTCGGAATGATAGTAGCTGTTACCGTAGGTATCCTGCTCGTGCCGTTCTTCTTTGTAATGATTTACAAAGCTACCCACAAAATTAAAGCGAAACAGTAAACCTTACAGATGTAGCTTATGAAACTGAAAAATCAACTATATAAAATTTTGGTGATTCCCGTAGCAGCCCTCCTGATGGGAGGCTGCAAAATCGGGAAACAATACACCCGTCCTCAGATAGATTTGCCCTCTACCCTCGACAGCACAAGCGTAGATACCGTATCTATTGGTGACTATCCCTGGGAACAGCTTTATACGGACACGATCCTTCAGCAACTCATCCAAAAAACCTTGGACAACAACAAGGATATGCTGATTGCAGCAGCAAAAGTCAAGGAACTGGCTGCCATGAAACGTATTGATTATGCAAACCTCTTCCCTCAAGTCGGACTTAAGTTCTATGCAGAACAAGAAGGCGAAGACCACGGAGGCGGACACTATAAATCAGACGACCAGTATGATATAAAACTGGGGGTTACATGGGAAATCGACCTGTGGGGAAACCTTCGCTGGGCCAAAGACAAAAGTATGGCCGAGTTTATGGGTTCCATTGAGAATCAGCGGGCCTTGAAAATGAGTCTGGTGGCACAAGTGGCACAGTCCTACTTTGAATTGGTGGCTCTCGACAATGAACTGTCTATCGTGAAAAAGACAGTAGATGCCCGCCGGGAAAGTCTGCATCTGGCACGTATCCGCTACGAAGGGGGACTGACTTCAGAAACGGCCTTCCGTCAGGCACAGGTGGAATTGGCAAGAACAGCCACTTTGGTTCCCGATTTGGAAAAGAAGATTACATTGAAACAAAATGAAATAGCCTTCTTAGCTGGAGAATATCCTCACGACATAAAAAGAACGGTCCTGCCTGAAGATGTAATTCATGCAGCTTCCTTACCCGTAGGACTCCCCTCTTCCTTGCTGGAGCGTCGACCAGATGTACGCCAGGCTGAACAAGCCGTTATCGCCGCCAATGCAGCTGTAGGAATTGCTTATACCAATATGTTTCCTAAACTGACACTGACAGCCAGCCATGGTTCAGAGAACGAAGAACTTTCTCATCTGTTCAAATCGCCCCATTACCTATTGGCGGGAACCATTCTTCAGCCCATTTTCGCCATGGGAAAAAACCGGGCCATGCTGAAAGCAAAGAAAGCAGCCTGTGAACAAGCTGCCTACGCATACGAGAAAGTGGTACTGAACGCTTTCAAAGATGCTTACAATGCCATAGCAGAATATAATAAGGTAAAAGAAATCTATGAAACCCGCTTGAGACTGGAGCAGTCTTCGAAAATCACACTTGATTTGGCTCAGCTGCAATATATCAACGGAGTAATTGGTTACATGGATTTGCTGGACGCACAGCGAGGTTACCTGGATGCCCAAATCGGATTGAGCAATGCAGTACGTGACAAACAGATTACGATGGTTAATTTATACAAGGCCTTAGGAGGAGGCTGGCAATAATCCTCCCATAAAAAAACGCGGAAACTTGATTAGTTTGAGACATCAGTTTCCGCGTTTTTTGTATATTATACAGATTCTACTCCATATACCCTACGGTAAATTTCATTCCGTATAGATTCAAATTCTTTGTCTATCGTTTCTGTTCCTGCATACATCAGGAACATGGGAAGTGTTTCTCCTCCCTTGCGGTACGAAGGCTGTACATACTCTTTTTCGCATAAACTAAATCCACACCGCTGATAAAAACCGATACGCCGGCGACTCCATTCGTCCACCGGTTTCTCCACTTCCAGAATAATGACTCCCGGGAATTGCTGCTGAAGGACTTCCATGATTTTCCGTCCATATCCTTTATTGCGCACAGATGGAGAAGTAGCCAGATGCTCCACATAAGAAAAGCCGGCAAACTTCCACACTGTAATAAGTCCGACCAGAAGTTCATCATCTGAAATCAAGTAGCAGGTAAAGGCTGCACAGTTATCCACATTATTTCGTTGTGCTACATCATCCCTCCGCTCCGCTTCAGGGAAAGACTCATGCAACAAGTTTTCTACAAAAGAATAGTCTTTGTCTGTGGTTTGAAGTGGTGTAAATTGAAGCATAACCAATAGATTTAGAAATTATTACTCTGTATAAAAACGAATCGTCCGTTCCAAGGAGCGCTGGCATACGGGACAGAACACAGGTGCCTCATTGATTCTCATCCGGCATTCCGTAGTCGGGCGATAAATTCCCTTTTTAGTGTAACCAGCCCCTTCGTATACCCCAACTTTTGTGTAAATCAGTTTTTCATCGGTCTGAGGTTTTGTCGGCACAGGAGTTCCCTGTTCCAGCATATCCTTCCATTTATCTTCAAAATGAACCAAAGTCGTAATATTCGGTTCCCAAGGCTCTATATCATAAGGATACAACGGACTGGGAGCCTCATCATACGCATATTCATCGGCCAGCCCTCCAAAACTATGCCCAAATTCATGTACTACGACTGGTCTGAACATAGAGTGATGTGCCGTAGTTAAAGTGTAGGAGTTGTAAATACCTCCTCCTCCGTAGGTATCCGTATTGGCAAGGATAATGATATGCTCGTATGGAATGCCTGCCAGCCAGTTATGAATGGCTTTCACGCTACGGGTAGTCAGATAACGGTCGGAGTAAAACGTATCAAAATGCGAACTTACAGCTGTTTTTTTCCATTCATCCTTTCGGGGAATACTTACCCCACTGTCTTTTGACTCACTAAATACAGCCACAATATTGAAGCGGTCTTTCAGTTTCTTAAACGGTTCATGCGCAAACAAGGCTTCACACGCCACCGCCGCATCTTTGTAAAACAAATCCGATTCATTAGCTGCATAACCTTCTGCCATAATGGCCACGTCAATGCATTTATCCGAAGAACCTCCTTGCCACAGATAACGATGCGGTGTCAGTTCTCCTTCCCCTCTTTGATGAATCAGAATATCGGAAGGATTTACCTCATGTACCAGTGTGGCACTCACTTCGCGCGAGGCGTTCCGCAAAACGACGGTGATTTCTGCCGGCTGCTTGGGATAAGGCACCAAAAATGTATTTTCAAATCCACGTTTCACCACCTTGGCTTCCTGTTCTCCAATCCATTCCTGAAACAAACTGGAGAAAGAAGTGCGGTAGATAACCTTCCCGGTAGCCTTATCCTTCATGGTTATCTCTCCATTTCCTTCCAACGGAAGTTCCGACAAATGATGGCGTCTTCCTGCCCACTGCGGAAGAACCGACAATTCATCCAGACAAATGTCCTGCTTGTCTGCATTTCCCATAAATATATAATCCAGACGAAGCGTCTTGTCTACAAAATAATCTTCAAAAGTCTGCGCAAAGGTACTGCTTCCAAGTGACAGCCCCAATGCAAAAATCAATGCTGCTCTTTTCATACGTTCTTTTATTTTCCCACAAAAATAATGAAATGTCTTGTTTCCACACAATCCGCAGTCTAAAAAGCATTTCAATATATCACTCTTTCATAAAACCAGTACTTCCAAGAAAGTACTACAGTACTGCAAAGGAAGTACTCCAGTACTTTCAGGGAAGTACTACAATACTGCAAGGAAAGTACTGACTTTACATGAAAATACTTTGAACAACACATAAAAAAGCGGTGTCTCCGCCAAGAGACACCGCCATCCAAATAGTTATCATCAATTAATTAAAGAACTTTATTCCAATAAAGTATGTACGCGGCTGTGTTGGGCCATAGAAATACTTGGAGTCACGATTCATACCTTTATCCAAATCCTTCTGGAAGGCATTAAAGATATTCTGCACACCTCCGTTTACCTGCAACTTCAGATGGTCGTTCAACACAAAGGTGTAATTCAGCTTCAAGTTGAAATCCATAAAGTCTGGGGTATGTTCCAGACGGTCCTTCTCGATGTATCCGGCAAAGTGAGGAACAATCATACGTCCCGTATATACGCCGGAAAGAGAAAAATCAAAGTTCTTCAACGGGGCCGAACTGAACGTAAAGTATCCATAGTAATCCGGCGTACGCGGCATGCGTTTGATAGCTGCTACATCTTCATCTTCGCTCCATCTCACCGCTTCCGTGTAACGGCTGCGCTGTACCGTAAAACCTAACTGCAACTGTGCTTCCTTTCCATGGGCAATCTTGTAATCGATATTGGCTCCATACACCCGTGCCCCGTTTCCGTTTCTGCGTTCCTGAACCAATGTGCCCGATACAGGGTCCTTTCCTAAACTTTCCAGATAGAATACATCGTTCAACGCTGTATAGAAACCTTCAATCAGCAAGTTCGACTGGAAATGTCCGAAATTGAAACTCCAGTCTACAGAGCCACTGAAACTGTTGGAGCGTTCCGGTTTCAATCCTTTTGCCAGTCGTACTTCCATGGCCTCACCTCCTACGGCCGCCACATGCAAGTCCTCATCGTATGCCTGAGGCGCACGGAAACCCGTCGACCAGGTCAGACGCCCCTGGAATTTATCAGAAGGCTTCCAGAGGGTATTGATACGCGGACTGAAAATCACGTTATCCACCAAATTGTGTTTATCCAAGCGGAACCCAGCCAATATCGTGAAATAATCCAGTTTCCATTCATTCTGCACAAATCCGCTGGCAATCTTCACATCCTGTCTTAAGTCACGTCCGTAACCCGTCATCACATCATGCAAGGAGTTATACTGGTACTCCAGTCCACCGGTAAAGGTAGCCGGAGAAAAGAGACAGTTGTCCATGTTTCCTACATACATAGCACCACCTACAGCAGTCAAGTCTTTGGTTTTTCCGTATGCATTCTCTGCCTTGTCTGCCCCGTAATAGCTGTTACGGTCGGTGTGCTGTGCCGAAGCATATACAGAAAGCTTGTGCTTGTACTCATTGAAGAAAACATCATACGTCAGTCCCCCGCTGTTAATGATGTGCTTGGTCTGTTCCGTAATGTCCGTTTCGTGAGGCTGCAAGTCAAACTTGTTTCCTCCACGACGGAACTCGTTGGTGGTATGATATTCCAAACTGATACGGCTGAACTGTGTCGGACGGTAATATGCCCGCAGTCCGAATGTATTCATATTCAGTTTACCCAATTCAGAAAATCCATCTCCATCCGCATCATACGGATTACGGTTGCGATAAGACTGATACAGCGCGATACCATACGAATTGTCGGAAGATACCAGTGACGCATTGGCTCCCATATACTGTTCCCATACCTTTCCGTTCAAGTTCGACATGGTAGAAGCCACCTGAAATGAATTACGAACGGGGTCTTTGGTAATGATGTTAATGGTACCCCCACGGCATTGGCTCCAAATAAAGCAGAACCACCTCCGCGAACCACTTCCACGCGCTCAATCATATTGGTTGGAATCTGCTCCAATCCATACACGCCCGACAATGCACTCATCACCGGACGACTGTTAATCAGAATTTGTGAATAAGGTCCCTCCAATCCATTGATACGTACCTGAGGGAAACCGCAGTTCTGGCAATTGTTTTCCACACGCAATCCCGACTGATAGTTCAGCGATTTAGCCAAATCGGTAGAATTGACAATTTCAAACAACTTGTTGCTCATTACATTCACCACCACAGGCGCTACCTTACGGCTGGTTTCATTCCGGTTGGCCGATACTACTACCTCATCCGTCATGATACTTTCTTCCTCCATGACAAAGTGCATGTCGACCACAAAGTCTTTGCTCACCGTCACCTTCTTTACCTGAGTGGTATATCCCATTATCTGCACCTTCAAGGTATATTCTCCTGCCGGAAGCTTTTTAAAACGGAAATATCCTCCGGCATCCGTCACCGTACCTTCTCCAGTTTCCACCAACAACACGGTAGCATAAGGCAATCCTGCTTCCGAACCTTTCTCAATTACGTGTCCCACAATGGCATTTCCTTCTTTTACGGGACCATCAGCGTATGCAATAATACAGCTGACAAGAGCGCATACCACTCCCATCAGCAAATTGATATATTTTTTCATTATTTGCTCCTAAAAAATTAATACTATGTTCTTCAAATTCCCAATAAGAACGATAGTACAGGAGGAGCACGGAGGTACATCCCTTCCGTACAACAACATACAGCATGGAATGTATTCTTTATATAAGGTAATGAATAGAGCAGATGCAAATCGGGAGTCTTTACTTCCGTATGCCCAGGCTCCAATGAAGAAAAAGTCGACAGAAAATGCAGCGCCAATGTCTGCCCGTCACTATGAGAGTGAGAATGCGAGAAGGGATGCGAGTGCACAAGCATCACCCCGTTTACCACATGCACGTGGGTAAACAGGGCAGTCGTGGCATAATATGCGGCAAACAAAGTGGCCAGACACAATGCCCATACTCGTATATGTTTGCGGAACCCTTTACACATTTTCCGTCTTCCTACGTATTTTATTCGTTATCTTTGTTTCCAAACAAAAGTTCATAATCACGCTTTGCAGCAGGTACAGTCCATTCTTCAGGAATAAACTTCCACTGGTTCAGCGGAGCCGGATTCAGTACTTTAACCTCCTCAATCCGTTTCATCAGGTAATAGCGCAAATCCTTATCCGTTGAAAAGACAATACGCTTTGCCAGTTCTGCTTTGGGAATACCTGCTCCCTTAGTCAGCAAGTCTCCTCCTCCATTTCCACGATAGGAGTTGACAGCTACCCGATATTGCTTGTCCATCTCGAACGGCTTGCCGTCGGCCATCCGTTCGATCGTAATTCTCTTTCCGTATGGTTTGGTCACATCCACCGTATAGATGATACCCGCCGCAGAATCAAAATTGAAGCTGGGATTACGGAAACGACCGAAACCGTTATCTTTTTCGTTCAGCAACAGCAGGTGGTCATCGGGTGAAGTCATCTGGTTCACCCAAAGGTCATACGACATTTCCAGAAAATCCTTTACTTCCTTTCCAGTCAACACCATCGTGTAAAGCATGTTCTCAAACTTATATAAGTTGAACATATCGCTCATACGAATGTCTCCTTCTTTAATCTCGGCATAAGCCGACAAAGGCGCACAGAAAGAAATATCTGCTCCGGTAATATCCAGTTGCAACTGATGAATCAAATCAATAAAGGCTGACGGGCCAAAGAACGCATCCTTAGAAGAAATCGTATGTTCCATCCGTCCGATTTTCCGGGACACAAAAGCCTGCGTCGCCTCATACTGTTTCTGGAAAGTATGCATGAAATCCTTATCTACGGCATAGTCATCCATGTTCACCAGCTTTCCGTCGACTTGCTTCGATACAACCTTTCCATCCTGTTTCTTCACCGTTACGGTCACTTCTGACACCACTTTTGCCGTATTGGCCGGATCAATTACCAGCACAGAATCGCCCGACGCATTGGCTACTCTTTCATTCCAGCGGGTATGGTCGTGTCCCATAAAAACGACATCGAACCCTGGCACATTGGCAGCCACGCCTTTCGAACCGTTTTCTACCACATTGTCCAGTTTTTTTCCATCCATTCCTGAATGAAACAGTCCAATCAAAATATCCGGTTGTTCTTTTTCACGAATTTCCTTCACCCATTTCGCCGCACATGCTTCCATGTCTTCAAAACGAAGTCCGGCCCATAACTGCTCAGGCAACCAGGATGGTACTGCCGGCGTAATCATTCCTAACACTACCACCTTCACTCCGTTCCGTTCCAATACTTCATAAGGTTTCAGATAAGGCTTTCCAGTCTTCACATCCACGATATTGGCCCCAAGTATAGGAAAGTCACACTGTCCTACCCAACGGTCGTACACCGCATGTCCTGTCTCCACATCATGATTGCCCATATTGCCCACATCATAGCGCATATAGTTCAGCATAGCGGCACATACATGTACGGAAGCAGTATCCATATAATTGTAGTAATAAGCCACAGGCTGTCCCTGCAGAATATCACCGTTGTCCATTAAAATAAGATTGTCGCCATACACCTCACGTCCTTCCTTCACGTAAGAAGAAACGCGGGCCAGACTTCCTCTCATCTGCTTGTTCTGTATAAAATCATAGGGAAAGTAGCATCCGTGCACGTCGCTCGTCTCTACAAATTTCAATGTGATGGTTTCCTCATTATTCGAGGCTTTCAAATGTCCTTGACCCATACCGAGTAATGTGATCAGGCTGATTAAAAAGTAAAATCGTCTAGTCATCATTTTTGCAGACTTTTATATAAGTTTTTGCAAAGATACGAGAAGTTGCCGACATTCCCGCAGAATACTTCCTAAAATACCCAAATACGAAAGATTTCCCAACCGCTTTTTTATGCCATTTTTTCACTACTTTTGCAACCAAATAATATAAAGCCCCTATCAATGGAAGAATTCAGCCAGATGATTGCCGCTGAACTGAAACTACCGGCACATCGCATAGCCAATACACTCAAACTGCTCCAGGGAGGAGCGACCATTCCTTTCATCAGCCGTTACCGTAAAGAAGCTACCGGCGGACTGGATGAAGTGCAGATAGGCGACATTCAGACACGGTATGAGAAACTGTGTGAATTGTCCAAACGAAAGGAAACCGTACTTTCCACCATCGAGGAGCAAGGGAAACTGACTCCAGAGCTGAAAGCCCGCATTTCTGCCTGCTGGAATGCGACTGAACTGGAAGACATTTACCTTCCCTTCAAGCCCAAACGAAAAACCCGAGCTGAGGCTGCACGTGCCAAAGGACTGGAACCGCTGGCCCTCTTGCTTATGATGCAAAAGGAAAACAACCTTGCTGCCAAGGTACGGAACTTCGTCAAAGGAGAAGTCAAAGACGAGGAAGATGCACTGAAAGGAGCACGCGATATTCTGGCTGAACAAATCAGCGAGGACGAGCGGTCGCGCAACCTGATGCGTAACCAGTTCCAGCGCCAAGCTATCATTCAGTCAAAAGTGGTCAAAGGAAAAGAAGCAGAAGAAGCTTCGGCCAAGTACCGCGACTACTTTGATTTCTGTGAGCCCTTGAAGAAATGTTCTTCCCACCGCCTGCTGGCTCTTCGCCGGGGAGAATCGGAAGGTGTCTTGAAAGTAACCATTTTCCCGGAAGATGAAGATATGTGCAACGAACGCCTTCAACGGCTGTTCGTTCGGGCAAACAATAAATGTGCACACCAAGTGGAAGAGGCCCTCACCGATGCCTACAAGCGCTTGCTGAAACCTGCCATTGAAACCGAGTTTGCCGCACTCAGCAAGGAGAAGGCTGATGAAGAAGCTATTCGGGTATTCGCAGAAAACCTCCGTCAGCTGTTGCTGGCCCCTCCTTTGGGGCAGAAACGGGTGATGGGTATCGACCCTGGATTCCGTACGGGATGCAAAGTGGTCTGCCTGGATGCACAAGGTACCCTTCTGCATAACGAGGCCATTTACCCCCACCCGCCCAAATCTGAATATGCACAGGCAGCCCGAAAGATTGTGAAGTTAGTGGAACAATATAAAATCGAGGCCATTGCCATCGGAAACGGCACGGCCAGCCGTGAAACAGAGCAGTTTGTAACCAGCCAGCGCTACGACCGTGAAGTACAGGTTTTCGTGGTCAGCGAAGATGGAGCGTCTATTTACTCAGCCTCTAAAACTGCCCGCGAAGAGTTTCCGGATTATGACGTAACGGTACGTGGTGCCGTATCTATCGGCAGAAGACTGATGGACCCATTGGCTGAACTGGTGAAGATTGACGCCAAATCCATCGGCGTGGGACAATACCAGCACGACGTGGACCAGACCAAACTGAAGGCTTCACTCGACCAGACCGTAGAAAGTTGTGTCAACCTGGTGGGCGTGAATGTCAACACCGCAAGCAAGCACCTGCTGACCTACGTTTCCGGATTAGGTCCTACACTGGCACAGAACATCGTGGACTACCGTACTGAAAACGGTCCGTTTGAGTCACGCCGCCAGTTATTGAAGGTACCGAGAATGGGAGCTAAAGCCTACGAACAGTGTGCCGGATTCCTCCGTATTCCGCAAGCCAAGAATCCACTGGACAATTCTGCGGTTCACCCGGAAAGCTACCCGATTGTAGAACAGATGGCTAAAGACCTGAACTGCACGGTAGCCGACTTGATTAAGGACAAAGAACTCCGCAGTAAAATCGATTTGAAGAAATACGTGACCGATACGGTAGGTTTACCCACCCTGACAGATATTCTTCAGGAGCTGGACAAACCCGGAAGAGACCCCCGCCAGAAAATACAAGTATTTGAGTTTGACAGGAACGTACGTACCCTGGACGACCTGCAAGAAGGGATGGAACTACCCGGCATCGTGACCAACATCACCAACTTTGGCTGCTTTGTCGACATCGGTATCAAGGAAAACGGACTGGTGCACGTATCGCAACTGGCCGACCGTTTTGTCAGCAATCCGGCCGACGTGGTACGCATCCACCAGCATGTACGGGTCAAAGTTATGAGTATTGACCACGAGCGGAAACGTATTCAGCTCACCATGAAAGGATTGAACAACTAAATTGACAGATAACAATGAAACAAGATGAAAAGGAGCTGTACGGCTGGTTTATTTTCTGCCCCAAACAGCAGCTCCTTCTGGTTAAAGACGGAGACAAGTTCCACATCCCATATTCCGTGGAACCTCCCGTACAACTTCCTGCTGATACGCCCATACATACCGTCGGGGAAATTCTGGGCCATCCGGCAAAAGCATGTGCCCTTCCGCTGGAAGCACTAACAGAACAGAACACCTCATTTATTCCGACAGACCTGCGCGCTTCGTACGATGTACTGCCGCTGGAAGAATATCAATGTGCCGGGAAAGCCTCTCAGGTACTGACATGGGACAAGAACAGCCGCTTCTGTCCGGCTTGTGGCACCCCCACCACACAGACGGGTCCCATCACCAAACGATGCCCTCACTGCGGACAGGAAATCTATCCGCGTATCTCTCCTGCTGTCATCGTTTTAATAAAGAAAGGGGATAGTGTATTACTGGTACACGCACGCAACTTCCGGGGCAGTTTCAAAGGACTGGTAGCCGGCTTTTTGGAACCTGGCGAAACACTGGAAGAGTGCGTACACCGCGAAGTAATGGAAGAAACTGGTATCCGTATCAAAAACCTGAAGTATTTCGGGAGCCAGCCCTGGCCTTATCCAAGCGGTATCATGGTGGGATACTATGCGGAATATGAGAGTGGAACCATCAAATTACAGGATGAAGAACTGAGTGCCGGAGCATTCTACCACCGCGACCACCTGCCGGAAATCCCCAAGAAACTAAGTATTGCGCGAAAGTTGATTGACGCATGGTTAAACAACGAGATATGAAAAAAGCAGCATCATTTCTTATCCGACTTTTTCAACAGCTTCTGAGCCGGATAGTCAAAATCGGAAAACAGTGCATAAGCTGGTATGTACATACTTTCCGCAAATTGCCATGGTATGGGCGTACCGGAATGGGAATCCTGACCGGCATTGGCATGCTCATCGTCTTACTGGTCATGATTGACCTCAATTTCTTGTGGCTGTTCGGAAAATCACCGAGCATGTTTAACATCAAAGAGCCTATACAGCACATCGCCTCCGAGATTTACAGTGCCGACGGAAAACTGATTGGAAAATTCTATTCAGAAAACCGTACACCGGTGGAATACAAGGATATTTCTCCGATACTGGTCAAGACGCTGGTCTGCACGGAGGACGAACGCTTTTACAAACATTTCGGTATCGACTTTGAAGGAGTATTTGCTGCCGCCAAAGACTACGTGGCTCACGGAACGGCACGCGGAGCCAGTACCATCACTCAGCAGCTGGTCAAAAACCTGTTCAAGGTACGTTCACAATACTCTACCGGACTTTTAGGACATATTCCCGGAGTAAAACTGCTGATTATGAAGGCCAAGGAATGGGTTACAGCAGTCAAGATTGAAATGCTGTACAGCAAGGAAGAGATTCTGACCATGTATTTCAATACAGTAGACTTCGGAAGTAACGCATTTGGTATCAAGACGGCCTGTCATACCTATTTCAATACGACTCCCGATAAAATTACCGTAGAACAAGCTGCCACACTTATCGGTCTGCTGAAAGCTACGACTTATTATAATCCTAAAATCAACCCGAAGAACAGTCTTTCACGACGGAATGTGGTATTGGGAAAGCTCTATGAACACCATGTACTGAACAAGCATCAGCTGGATTCCATCCGGAAACTTCCCACCATTCTGAAATTCAAGCAGGAGAATTATTACACTGGTCCGGCACTCTATTTCCGCGAAGCCATAGCCAATGAACTGAAGGAATGGTGCAAAGAAAATAATACAGACCTCTATGGCGACGGACTGAAAATTTATACCACACTCGACAGCCGGATGCAGCAATATGCCGAAGAAGCTGTCAACCGTCAGATGCGTGAAGTACAGAAACGGTTTGATGCACATTGGGGTACACAGGCTCCGTGGCGGGACCGGAATGGAGAAGAAATTCCTCGCTTCATCGAAGAACTGGCCGAAAAGATACCGGCCTACCAGTATCTGTCCCATAAATACGGCAACCAGACTGATTCCATCACCTACTACCTGAACCAGCCACATCGTTGCAAGGTCTTCGACTATGACCTCGGACAAAAAGATACCCTACTCAGCACCATGGACTCTATCCGCTACATGGAACGCTTCATGCACTGCGGATTTGTAGCCATCGCTCCGCATACGGGAGAAGTAAAGGCATGGGTAGGCGACATCAATTTCCAATCTTGGAAATACGATAAGGTGTTGTCCAAGCGTCAGCCCGGCTCTACCTTCAAACTCTTTGTCTATACGGAAGCCATGAACCAGGGATTATCTCCCTGCGACCTGCGTGTGGATGAAAACATTCCCTGGGAAGTGGAAGAAAATGGAGAAAAGAAACTCTGGATGCCTCACAATGCCAATGGAGGTGCCACTCTCGATACCATGTCACTGAAAATGGCGTTTGCCCAATCGGTCAACACCATTGCTGCCAACATAGCCCATGAAGTAGGCATTCACCAGATAGCCACTACTGCACACCGCATGGGCATCCAGACCAAACTGGAAGAAACACCGGCCCTCAGCCTGGGAGCTTCTGACGTATCGCTATTGGAGCTGGTTTCTGCATACGGCACCGTAGTGAACGATGGAGAAGCCATTCAGCCCATACTGATTACCCGTGTAGAAAATAAGGATGGAAAAGTTATCTACCAGAAAGAGGCCGAAACGACCCAGGCCATTCCTTACGCCAGTGCCTATCTTATGCAACAGATGTTACGAGGTGGACTGACTTGCCCGAAAGGAACTTCACAAGCGCTCTGGCGTTTCCGCATCTTTGATAAAGGTACGGAGTTCGGCGGGAAGACCGGTACCTCTTCCAATCACTCCGATGCCTGGTTTGTGGGTATCAGTCCCAACCTGGTAGGAGGAGCCTGGGTAGGCGGAGAGTACCGCAGCATTCATTTCCGCACAGGCGAACTAGGGCAAGGCAGTCGCACCGCACTGCCCGTATTCGGCTATTTCATGGAAAAAGTATTGGCCAATCCGGAGCTTGCCGCACTTTATGCCAAGAAATTCCCAAGTCCTAAAGAAAAGCTGGACCGTTCATGGGATTGTAATGACTATTTCCCTCACTACTGTGACAGCGATTCCATTTATGCAACTTTAAAGGATTCCTTACAATTTGAAACCAATGATGAACTGAGTCCCACAGAATAGAAGTATAATTTTATTTATAAATCTCTATCCTGTCATTAAATTTATCTTATTTCTGTAAGATAATTTAATGACAGGATTTTTATTTTTTATACTGAAATTTGTCATGAGGAATAAAATTTCAAAAGGCATTATTTAAATCAAATAAATCTTAACAAAAAAAAGAATTGCTTTATGAAACAAATCTTTTTCATCATTATTTCAGTATTATCATATACTGCACTGAGTGCACAAACATATTTACCTACTACAAAAAATAGTAATGCACATAATGATTATTTTCTAAAAGGAAAACCAGAAAGCCTTTATCATCGAACATTCGAACTATCAAAAGATTCACTAACCGGAGAAATTATTATAGGTAAAGAATTTGATTCTCTCTCAGACTCTTCTTTTCGTATTTATTTTACAAACGACGGAGATGTACAAGAATTTCATCATATATACAATGGCACATCCTCTACTTCATTGCGTTACTTTTATGATCCAGAAAAACGATACTGTGTCTTACAAACCTATTTAAATTCTCCAGAATCATATCAAAGAAACTGGATAGAAAATTACCAAAGTTCAGATAACACTCAAAGTAATGTGTACAACCTCATACAAGAAGAATATTATATGTCCGACTTTGGAGACTCACTTCTTCTTACAAATCGTGACACAATTCTCTGCATTGAAAAAGATGGCATTTTTTTATCTTATTTCTTTTATAACACAAATAGTCAATGTGATAATTATCCTGCAAAAGACAGTCTCTATTATGCACAATACATAGATAGTTGTCGCAATAACGTTCTTCCTCAATACAGAACTATTAACCTATACAACGAACAAGAGCAAATTGTAACTCAAATAGAATATACGCCAATCAGTAAGCAACCATCTTACATGGAATATTATTACTACAATGAACAAGGGCTTTTAATCTCACATAAAAGATTGACTTATATAACATTCGATGAATTCGGAGAATACGTATACAGCCATGAGCCGCAATCCGACATATTCCGATACGAGTATCCTGATAATTCCATTGACGAACAAGGAAACTGGACCAAGAGATATGTATTCCGTCAATTCCGTAAAGAAAAGGAGCAACCACTCTACCTGGAATGCCGACAAATCGATTATATAAAATAAACTCACTCCATTTATAATATGAAAAAACTGACCATTACCTTAATTACCTTGTTGTTTTCCTTTGTCACAGGAACAGCACAGCCAGAAAGTTTATCAGCCAGACACATGCAACAAAGAGGACTTATAAACATCCAATCTCTCGACCCTAATATTCTGGTAGATTTAATGTATGCCAAAGCTGATAACTTTGTTGGAAGAATTTTATATACAGATCTTAAAGAAGCGTATTTACATCCTGAAGCAGCCAACGCACTCATAAAGGCACAAAAACTGCTAAAAGCTATTCACCCTTCATATAGACTCATAGTATACGATGCTACACGTCCGATGTCCATCCAGCAACAAATGTGGGATACCGTAAAAGGAACTCCTTCCGAAAATTACGTTTCCGACCCTGCCAACAAAGGAGGCACACATAATTATGGTTTTGCTGTCGATGTGAGTATATACGATACCTTACGCAAAGATACCATTCCAATGGGGGTAAAGGTGGATCATCTGTATAGCGAATCGAATATTGACAAAGAAGACCAGCTGGTACTGACCGGAAAAATCTCAGCTGAAGCAAAAAGCAATAGAGAACTCTTACGATACGTAATGACACAGTCCGGTTATCATACGTTGTGTTCCGAATTCTGGCACTTCAACTACAAAGGATACAACCGTGACTGGCTGACAGCCCATGGTTACCAAGCTATTCCATAAACTTCAAAACAGACTCTTTTTATCTCACCCTAAAATCTCTACAATATGCTACGTATCATCGTCTTACTTTTCTTCACACTTTTCACGCTGAACGGACAGGCGCAGTTCTGGAAAAAAAGCAGAATTGCAGCCATAAAAATTTATGAACGTGCCAAAAACTCTCAATGGGATTATTCCCACAAGAGAGTCCCAGACCCCGTTATAAATGCCGTAAAAAGAAATTACACACTCAAGCTAGACTCAGCCCAGCTGGCCCGTAATGCCAAATCGAAAGTTCTTTCTTCCTCGCCTGCACAGCCGTCACAGCCAAAGGAAGAAAAAACTCCTCCGGCAACTCCACGTTCCACCGTACAACGGAAAAAGACAAACAAGAATGTACACGAGAAAGTGTTGAACCGCTTTTTGTCTTATGTGAAAATTGAAAGCCAATCGGTCGATACACCCGACTTCAACGCATTTCCCATGACAGAAGGACAGAAAAAAATAGCCACTTTCCTAGCAAATGAAATACAGTCCTTCGGTGGAAAAAATGTAGAAGTAACAGTAAGTAAGGACTTCTATGTATATGTAAAAATTCCCTCCAACCTGTCTGACTCCCAAAACAAGACAGTACCCAACTTGTTTTTTACAGCCCATCTGGATGTTACCCCCGAAGCACCAGGGAAAGGTATCAACCCCATTGTGCACACCAATTATCCAGGAGGAGACCTTACTCTTTCACCAGGTATCGTACTCAGCCCCTCTTCACCAGCCGGAGCGCGCCTGAACGAACTGAAGGGAAAGACCATCGTCACCACCGATGGGACAACCCTGCTCGGAGCTGACGACAAAGCGGGATGCACCATTCTTGTCACACTGATAGAAGAACTGGTGAACAATCCACGCATCAAGCATCCCGACCTTTTCGTCATGTTTTCACAAAACGAAGATATCGGCCGAGCAGCCTATCGTTATGACCCAGCGGTGTTTGGCACAAAACCCGACATTGTCATTGACGTAGATGGAGGAGAACCTGGTGTTTTCTCGGCAGAGAATTTTACGGCAGCCGGACAGACATTTTATTTCAAAGGAAACAAGGCACACCCCGGAGACGGACTCAAAAGCCAATATGCTGATGCCCTTACTGCCGCCGCCTATTTCATGGGTGCGATTCCTCCTTCCGTACATCCCAGTGCCAGTTCCGGCAAACAAGGATACTTACATTGCTATGCATGTGAACACCCTGTTGACGCATCTGGGAAAATAATTGAAGAAGATTATATTGCCAAATACCGCATCCGCTATTTTGACAAACAAGAAGGTGATACACTAAGAACTTACCTGCATAATGCCTTCCAAAAGACCTGTAAAGCTTTTCCATTTGTGAAAATTACCCCATCGGAAGAAGTAAAACAATACGATAACATAGCTTATACAATGTACAAGCATACCCCAGAAATCATCCAAAAAGCCGCTTTGAAAGAAGGGCTGCCAATGGTTGCCAAAAGTGAACGTGGAGGAACGACTTCTTCCATGCTGGTCACTACCGGAGCTCTTCCAGGCGGTCCTTGCATCTATTCCGGTCAACAAGCTGCACATAGTTGTATGGAATGGTGCTGCATTGAAGATCTTACATTGATAGTACAAGTATTAAAGAATATCATCGAAGAAACATTAAAATACGAAAAATAGGAAACTTGCGATTAACCAATTATTATCCACCTAAAAATATGAGCCATGAAAAATCAATTCTTTTTATCCTAGTCACCTTGACAGCAGTTGGTGTATACGGAGTATCAAACTTGATCGATACCAATGTTCCCCCTACAGGCTTCCCATCAAGTCTGCTTGCTGTGGAGAAAGAAAAGCCATACGCAACCTCACTATTATCCAAAGAGAAGAATAACTCAATCTCAACATGAAATTCTGCAAATAACAAAATAATACCTTACGGAAATAAAGATAAAAATTGTATGAAAAAATTCGTTATTGCACTCCTTCTACTCACCGTTTCTCTGCTAGAACTAAAATCTCAGCAACCTCCTTTTTTTTGGAGAGAAGGACACAATTTTGGCATAAATGCTGGATACAAGAAGCTCTCTTTAAATTGCGGAGATTTTGAAGCTGGATTCGTAGAAATATCTTGCTTTATGAGACCATCACTCGGATGGGAATTTACAACCAAATTTGAATATGGGCCCAACTATCTAAGCTTTTCCCCAAGCGGCTTGATTGGGCTCCCTTTCTGGGCCTATTCATCCAGTCACGGAGGAGATAGTGACTCCAATGCCCTTGGAGCAATCTTATCAGTTGCTTCTGCCAAACTTCCTATCTATATTATGGATTGGCTCGAAGTTTGTCCATACTGGGATATACTTAAATTTTCCAAATTATATAAATCCAAGAAATTTAGAGTAAACGGAGATTTAGGACTACAGATTAAGCTATATCCCTTTTGTACAATTCCTAAAATAAGTACTTTTTTTATTAGTGGCTTTTGTCTGTATAACTTCGCCTACAAAAAAGATCCTTCAGCATACAACAATGAACCATGGAGTAACCAAAGAAAAAGATCAAACAAATCACCATTTTTCGGATATTCTTATGGTGCAACCATTGGATGCTATTTTTAATGACATTATCTCTAACTAAAACATATTCAAACATGAAAAAGATTTTTATCTTAACCTTTGCTCTATTCGGTTCAATGGTATTTTTATCATTTTCAAGCAACCACCTCGAAACAAAACATGCCAAAGAGGAATCAGAATGTAACTGTAATAACGTTATCACAGAGTCAGATGGCAAATGTACATGTGGTGGAGATTTATTTTTAAGTTATACCACATGCTTTAACTGGGTACGCTGTCCACTTAACTGTAAAAACGGATGGCTTTATATCGGAAAGACACGTGAAAAATGTACCGGATGCACTCCACAGCAAAATGGGAATGGACGGGGAAGTGTAAAAGAATTTTATCCTTGCCACGTTTGTAAAAAATGCGGTAAAAAATATGTACTCGATTAAGTGCTGCTATGAAAAACCGAAAGCCTTCTGCACATAATTTTCTGACAAACGATATAAGTTGCAGAAACTGAACTAAAGCCACTTCCTGAACCGGTCATTCAACAACGGTTCAGGCAAGTGGCCAAACAGTCTCACATAAAATACCTTGTTCTTCTATCACCTCATCCTTTTTTTCATTATCACAAAAACTTTTCTACGTTTCCCACCCGGAAAATGTACGTTTCACGAACGAAAAACCTATGGTTCTGCAACGGGAAACCTAGGGCTCTCTTATGAGAAGCCTAAAAAAAGACCTAACTTTTTCCCATTTACGGACCTGCATTTTAATTATCCCCAAATACATTTCTACAACCCATGTAGTAATTTTTTTTACACATATCTTCGATTTATAACGACAATAAATCTACTACATTAACCTATCTTTACGAAAAATATATTTTTTTCTTTCCCCGTTCAAAAAAAGAGAGAAGATTTTTCTATATTTGTTTAATTATTAACGACTTAAAACAAAGGTAAATATGCATCCTACCAAAAACTCAAACGAGTTTTTTCTACATTCATCCAGAATTTGGACAATAGTCAGAATTTGGATGAGGATACTTATACTCACCTTATGTACCTTTGTGCCACTTCAAGCTTACAATGCATCCTTACCTATAGCTGACAATTTTCGTTTTATCCGGTATTCCACACAAGATGGATTGCCTTCCGACAAAGTCTTAGATATTTTACAAGACCAATATGGATTTATGTGGTTCGCTACAGAAAACGGACTTTCCCGATTCGATGGCATCCATTTCGTAAACTATACACACTCATCCCACAACAAAAACAGCCTATCAAATAATGTTGTCACATCCCTCGCCGAAGACCGATATGGCAATTTATGGATAGGTACACAAAATGGACTTAACCGCTATGACAGAATTCACAATCATTTTCAGCAATATACCACACAAAACGGATTGAAAAATAACTTTATCAGAGCTATCCATGTTGACAAAGAAGATAATTTATGGATAGAAACTGCACAAGGTTACTTAACACAATATTGCCTTAAAGACAACAAATGGCAGCATTTCAAACACAGCCCTGGAACAAACGAAGGAAATCATTTTTACTGGCAGATATACGAGGACTCTCTTCAAAATCTATGGATAGGAGGACGCGCCCTGCACGGTTTCTTATTTTCAAAAAAATCTTATCAATTCACCCCGGTTCCTACGTGGTCGGATAAAGGTATGCCGCTTGAATCGGCTTTTTACGTAAAAGCCCCAGATGGCAGCTTATTTTCCTCCTCATTTGGTTCTGTCCAGAAATATGATTTCTCACAACATAAATTCATACACTATCGCTCCATCCCTTTTGAAGCGACTTGCGCAGTTACTGACAAAAAAGGCTTCATCTGGATAGGAGGATACGGAGGACTACTCAGATGGCATTATCCACAAGACAAAATCGAGCTACTGACTTCTCATCCTGATATCCCCTACTCCCTTTCTTCCAACCAGATTCTCTGCCTGTATACATCAAACGACGGATGTGTATGGATTGGAACTGAAAACGGAATCAATTTATATGCACCACAAAATAATTTATTTCACACTTACACAGGGTATAAGGTCACTGCCTTGATGGAAGACAAAAACCGACATTTGTGGGTAGGAACCCAAGATGACGGAAGCTATGTTTTTGACTTCGAAAAGAAACAAATTGAGCATTTTAATTATCGGCTGATGACAAAAGACATTGATTACCACACTTTCCAGCGTGAAAAAGAAATCATCAGGCAATATATCAGACACGAAGCAATCTATAATGAACAACATGCTTTGTCAGAAAATCTGGCTGATAATTTCCAAGCATACAAAAACGCAGATTTACACTTCCGATATCCAGATGAAAATCATGTATCAGCACTCTACCAAGACAATAAAGGCTTGATTTATGTCGGGTTATGGAATCATGTAGGATTCAATGTATACAATCCACAAAACCGACAATGGAAACGTTATGCCTTATGGAGCAAGAAGCCAGATTATCATTACCCACGCTTATGGCTAGGAAACCCGTTTGGAGCTAACTGGTATAATGGTTTTCTCGAAGACCGGAAGGGGCGTTTCTGGTGCATCACATGGGAATGTTTCGGACTGAATCTGTTCAATCGTAAAACAGGTAAATTTGAGTTCAAACATTATTTTCCCAATAATGTGCCCTGTTTCCCACAAGGAAAAATTGAACAGATATTCTATGATAAAAACTCTGACCGCTACATCTTTAATGGGAAAAGTACCTACTTCGGATATTATGACAACCAAAAGAAACGTTTTTACAAATTCGGAGAACACTTCCCAGACAATTATACTAACCTTGATATAATAAAAGGATATT
Source organism: Phocaeicola plebeius DSM 17135 (assembly GCF_000187895.1). Classification (GTDB taxonomy): domain Bacteria; phylum Bacteroidota; class Bacteroidia; order Bacteroidales; family Bacteroidaceae; genus Phocaeicola; species Phocaeicola plebeius. The sequence goes on from NZ_DS990133.1 coordinate 251,981, forward strand.
ACCAATACAGCAAAGCAAAAATATTCTCGCTTCCAAATGAATTTGGATGCGAGTACATACTGCCGGATGGCTATAACCGGCTTTATATGGCCAATGCACAAAGAATCATGTATATGAATCTTACAGACAATTCTGTGCATCAGATTCTTTCCATGCCTGGAAATACATCTTTTGCTTGGACACTCTCGGCCAACAAACAACTTCTTATTCTCTATTGCGATAAAGGATTTATGCAGGTAGATCTCCTAAAACACACTTACAAACCCTTACCACAGAACATCAACCTATCAGAAAATGAAGAAGTAAAAGTCATACTACAAACGTTAAACCACGAACTATTGGCAGGTACATCAAAAAACCTATGGAAACAAACTCCACGGCACACATGGGAAAAATTATTACCTGAAAATCAAACGGTTAACCTTTTACGAGAGACAGAAAATGACAAATTGTACGTTGGGGGAAGTAAAGGATTGTACATTTTCCAGAAAGGGAAAATTCAAAATTATATTCCTTTTTCAATGTATGATTCCCAAGGGCTACCTGGCACAGAAATCAGAGACATATATATATCCGATTCCACTACATGCTGGATTGCCACCAATGACGGACTGGCCAAACTGGGAAATGGTAAAATCGAAATCTTTGAGCACCATCCCCTCGACCCATACAGTCTCATTGACAATAATGTCTGTGCCATATCAAAAGGTCCAGACCATAAACTTTGGATAGCAACCTATCAAGGACTTTGTCTGCTCAATCCGGTAAACGGACGTTTTACAGACATGACACAACCCGGCAATGACTGCCTGACCTCCCGGCTCACTAGTTGCATAACCGAAGACAACCAAGGAAACATTTGGATAGGAACTACCGAAAAAGGCATCAATGTACTCTCTATCGAAGCAGATACTCTTACCCACTATTATCATCAATCATGGAATCCCTATAGTCTGCCTGATAATTACGTAGAATGTATCTTTTGCAGTCAGAACGGCAATATCTGGATAGGAACACATCAAGGATTGGTGAAATACAACGGAGGATGCAAACCATTCCAACGCATTTCGCAGACAGAAGAGCTTCAGGTAAAAGGCATACAAGAAGATTCACAACAACATTTATGGATTACCACCAACAAGGGATTATTATTATCCGATGCAAACGGTAATATTCTGCGTAAATTTCATGACTACCACGGTCTAACCGACAATAACTTATCAAGAGCAATCTGCTCACTAACAAACGGTAACATTGTCATTGGCGGGAATAATGGATTCAGTCTTTTCAGCCCCCAACAATTAAGTTTACCTCTTTCTGCTTCGCCAATAATGATTACAGATATAGAAGTAAACAGTTCACCATTTTCTACTGATCTGAACAAGAAAAAACAACTTTTCTTAGAAGACGACCAAAATTCATTTACCATCGGTTTCGCAGCTGCCGACTATGCTTACAGCACACACTTGAAATACCGATACAAACTGGTGCCTTTTGAAGAAAAATGGAATTACACAATACCTCCCCTGCTTACGGCCAAATATACCAATATACCCTTTGGACAGTATTATCTAGAAATAGAGACTACAAATGCCTATGGAGAGTGGAGCAATTTACCCCTCAAAGTCTCTATTCAAATTGCACCCCCCTGGTATTACTCCTGGTGGTTCCTCACAATATTTATTGTCAGCAGTATATTGGGAGGATGGAGCTTTATCAGATTCAGGGAAAGACACCTTAGAAAAGAAAATGAGCAACTGGAAACATTGGTTAAAGAAAGAACCAATAAACTATATCAGATAATGGAAAATAAAAATAAGTTTTTTAACATTGTATCGCACGACTTGAAAAGTCCGCTAAACAGTGTAAATGTTTTATCTACTATCTTACTCGAAGACTATAATAGCCTGAATGAAGAAGAAAAACTTCAGAAAATACGTATGATTTCTAAAACTTCACGCCAAGGAAAAAAACTACTCGATAATCTCCAGCTATGGGTACTGTCCCAAAAAGAAATCATCAAGCCAGTCTTCCGACAAACAAATCTAACAGATGAAATAGAAGCTGTAGTACAACTTTTAAACCCTGACATTCAAAAAAAAGAACTAATAATTGCAGCTCCAACCCAGGCAGTGACTGTATATACAGATAAAAATATGCTATCTACTATTTTAAGAAATCTGATAGCCAATGCCATAAAATACTCTTACCGCAAAGGATGTATCCAGATATCGGTCCAAGAAGAAAAAGACTACTGGCATATTAGCATTAAAGACAACGGAGTAGGCATGTCGGCCGAACGGACCGAAAAACTTTTTCAAATCGGAACAAAAGTTTCTTCTTTAGGTACAGAAAAAGAAGAAGGAACTGGATTAGGATTACTTATTGTCAAAGAATTCATAAACCGACTAGGAGAAAGCATTCAAGTAAAAAGTATCCAAGGAAAAGGCAGTATATTTACATTTACATTACATAAAACCATAAGAAGATGATAAAAATATTCATTGTAGACGATTCTGAAATACATTTGGAAGGAATGAAAAGCATTCTTAAGCATTCAGATAACCTAACTGTAACAGCTACGGCACAAACGGCTGGAGAAGCTAAGCAACTGCTACGAAAAGAAAAATACGATTTGGCAATTCTTGATATCAGCCTAGAAGAAGAAACCGACGGACTGGACCTTGCCCATTTTATCAAGACTACATTTCCTGACATGCCTATCATCATCCTTTCTCATTATAAAGACATACACTATATCATCCAGTCATTAAAAATGCAACTGAACGGATACTTGGCTAAAGACACACAAGCGGAGGAACTGATTTGTGCCATACAAACTGTTGTACAAGGCAAAGGTTTCTACTTTGGTAATACAATTTCTTATAATGACATTATCAAAGCTTTTGGAGGAGAAGAAAATGTGAAAAAGCGGAAACCATATGAATTGACCGACAGGGAACTGGAGGTAATCCAGCTATTAGCCAATGGATATACCAGCAAAGAAATAGCCAATGAACTGAATATAGACCGCAACACAGTAGAAACCTACAAAGATCGGATAAAAAGCAAACTAGATTGCAAATCAGCCATTGAAATTGTGGTCTTTGCCTATAAAAACAAACTTATTCATTAAATATCAGTCAGTCAATCAGATCTAACAATTACAAGTTTCTGTTTTTAATAGAAAATAACACACTTCAATGAATTTAGATGAAAGAGATTGAACTTCGTCACATTTTTTTTTTAACTTTGCGCTGCAACTCAAAGCAAGATTACAAACAACTTTAAACAAAAAATATTAGAGATTATGATGACTATTGACAAATTCAACTTTGCCGGCAAAAAGGCAATCGTTCGTGTGGACTTCAATGTACCTTTGAACGAAGAAGGTAAAATTACAGACGATACTCGTATCCGTGGTGCACTGCCTACTTTGAAAAAAATCTTGGCAGACGGTGGTGCTTTGATTATCATGTCACACATGGGTAAACCAAAAGGCAAAGTAAACGCTAAATATTCTTTGAGCCAGATTGTAGACGCTGTAGCTGCTGCTCTGGGTACTCCGGTTCAGTTTGCTCCTGACTGTGCTAAAGCTCAGGACGCTGCTGCTGCTTTGAAACCGGGTGAAGTATTGCTGCTTGAAAACCTCCGTTTCTATCCGGAAGAAGAAGGTAAGCCTGTAGGCATTGAAAAAGAAGATCCTGCTTACGAAGACGCTAAGAAAGCTATGAAGGCTTCTCAGAAAGAATTCGCTAAGACTTTGGCTTCTTACGCTGACTGCTACGTAATGGACGCATTCGGTACTGCTCACCGTAAACACGCTTCTACAGCTGTTATCGCTGACTACTTCGATGCAGACCACAAGATGTTGGGCTACTTGATGGAAAAAGAAGTACAGGCTGTTGACAACGTATTGAAAGACATCAAACGTCCGTTCACTGCTATCATGGGTGGTTCTAAAGTTTCTACTAAGATCGGTATCATCGAAAACTTGATGGACAAAGTAGACAACTTGATTCTTTGCGGTGGTATGGCATTTACTTTCGCTAAAGCTCAGGGTGGTAAGATCGGTAACTCATTGGTAGAAGATGACAAACTGGATCTGGCTTTGGAAATCATGGCTAAGGCTAAAGCTAAAGGTGTAAACTTGGTTTTGGGTTGCGACTGTATCGCTGCTGACAAGTTTGCTAACGATGCAAATACTCAGGTTTGCGAAGACAAGAACATTCCTGACGGATGGATGGGTCTGGATGCAGGTCCTAAGACTCGCGAAGAATTCAAAGCTGCTATCAAGGGTGCTAAGACTATCCTGTGGAACGGTCCTGCCGGTGTATTCGAAATGGACAACTTCGCTGGTGGTTCTAAGGTAATCGCTGAAGCTATTGCTGAAGCTACTAAAGAAGGTGCTTTCTCATTGATCGGTGGTGGTGACTCTGTAGCTTGTATCAACAAGTTCGGTATGGCTGACCAGGTATCTTATATCTCAACTGGTGGTGGTGCATTGCTCGAAGCTATCGAAGGTAAAATCCTTCCGGGTATCGCAGCTATCCGTGGCGATAAATAAAGTATAAAAACTTTATCATAAAATATCAAGGCATGACTTTTCGGTCATGCCTTTTTTTATTTCCTGTTCGTACATAAAACCCCATATTATTTTGATAAGAGATTGTTTTTTCCGAAATTTGCACTTACCAACAAAAGTATTATGCAGAAATTTATCTATCTCATTTGCCTTCTATTATCTGTCATATACACACGTTCAGAGGCACAAATATTTCAATATATCGGTATCGCAGACGGACTTAGCAGTCGAAGAGTTCTCTCTATTCAACAAGGAGAACACGATTACATATGGATTCTTACTCACAAGGGAATTGACCGTTATAACGGAAAGCAGTTTGCACATTATCCGCTGATTAAAAACGGAACGGTTGTCAACTGTTTCCCTAATCTGAATATTTTAAAAACAGACAAGGAAAAAAAGTTATGGGAAATTGGGAAAGACGGACTGGTTTTCAACTTGAATGAAGCCAGAGACTCTTTTCAACTGGTATTTGATTTACATGAGCAGTTCCCGGAAACTCAAAAGTGCCCGATAACTTGCATCTATCTAGACGATGAAAAGAATATCTGGTTCTGTACAGAAGGATATCAATATCTTTATAATGGAGATACTCAAAAGACGCATAAAATAAGTCAGAAAATCCCTGGTAAAGTAACTTGTATCACACAGGCAAAGGGAAATAAATATTTCATATCCACTGAACAGTTTCTGTATTCAGCAGTCTTAAATAAAGGTCAACTGACAAATGTACAGAGAATCAATATCTCTACCATTAATATTATAGATTACATTTATTACCATAAGCCCACAAACAAGCTTATCATCAATGCCCTGCTCGACAAATTGTTTATCTATACCCCAGATAGTGGAGAATTAATAGACCTCGGAAAACACCTGAAAGACATTGGAGTTAACACCATCACACCCAACCGGAAAAATCTGGATGAAGTGTTCATTGCAACCGATGGAGACGGAGTATACAAACTGGATGTCAGAAAAAAGGAACTTTCTCATTTCTTAAAAGAAGACAATGAGAGTTTTAACAAGATGAACGGAAGTATCATCAAGGATATCTATATGGACCAGAGTAACCGTATCTGGAACGTGATTTATCCTATCGGTATTACCGTCTATTCAGAAAAATACCCTAAATACCAATGGCTTAAACATGCACCGAACAGCAGCAACACTTTGTCGAACGACTGTATCAACGGCATCATGGAGGACTCTGATGGAGATATATGGTATGCCACCTGTAACGGAATAAGCTGTTATGACATAAGTGAAAAGAAGTGGAAAAGCTATTGCACAGAGAAGGAGCTTCCTCAATATGAGAATCATATCTTCTTGTCCGTATGCGAAATAAGACCGGGAATTATCCTGGCCGGAGGTTATATGTCCGGCATCTTCCGCATAGACAAGAAGGCCGGAACTACAACTTTCCATCAGCAAGGAAAATCGCAGGCACGTGAAACCCCGGACAAATATATCCGCGGACTGATAAAAGATAAAAACGAAGTTATCTGGAGTGGAGGATTCTACAGCCTGAAAAGCTTTGATACACGTACGCAGGAAAAACAGGAATACAATAGCTCCTACCCTATCACGTATCTTTTAGAAAGAAATGAAAATTCTTTCTGGGTAGGAACCATACAAGGATTATATGTATTCGATAAAACGAAACAGCAACTGTATCCTTACATGGAAAAAGAAGACTTTGGCTGTATCAATGCAATCTACAATACTCCCGATTTGAAAAAAACGTATGTCGGTACCTACGGTAACGGATTGTTTATCATTGATAATCAAACAAATGAAATCACACACTGCATGGCCAATAACAGCGGCTTGCAAACCAATAATATCTATAGCATTGTTCCTGACAAAAACGGTAATTTGTTTTTAGGAACAGAAAATGGACTGTCTTTCTATAATCTGAAAGAACAGACTTTTACCAACTGGACCCGGGAACAAGGTTTACAAGGAGCTAACTTTAATCCGACTGCCGGAATACATACCCGAAACGGTCAGCTGATTTTTGGAAGCAACGAGGGAGTTATTATCTTGCCCGATAGCCTGGAACTACCTTCAAATTTTTCTAGTCACATGGTATTCTCTAACCTGAATATCATGTACCACCCTGTATACCCGATGGAAAAGAATTCTCCTTTGACAAAAATTCTGGACGAAACCAATTTCATTCAATTGAAATACGACCAGAACACATTCTCAATGGACGTGTCTTCCATCAATTTCGACAATCCATCAAGTATTCTGTATAGTTGGAAACTGGAAGGATTCTACGACCAATGGACTCCTCCCACCAGCAACGGAACCATACGCTATACTAACTTATCGCCAGGTAATTATACTCTAAAAGTGCGATCTATCCTGCTCGATAACCAGCAGATACTGGAAGAAAGAGAAATACAGATTATGGTAGAACGCCCTTTCTGGCTGACTTTCTGGGCCTTTCTGGTATATGCTTTGTTGATTAGTGGAGCAGCCTACACCTTCCTGCGTTACCAGATTATCAAACGTGAGCGGAAAACGTCCGAAGAAAAAATCAATTTCTTTACACATGCCGCACACGATATCCGTACACCGTTGACCATGATTAAAGCTCCCCTGAGTGAAATCATGGAAAAAGAAAACCTAAGTGAAAACGGACAAAAAAACATCAAACTAGCCATGCAAAGCACCGAGAACCTGGCAGAACTGGCTAATAACCTGATTAACTTTCAGAAAGAAGAACTATACTCTTCACAAACCATCGTGACAGAGCACGAATTGAACCATTACTTAAGCAACTACCTGCTTCAGTTTGAAAGTTTTGCCCGCCAGAAAGACATCAAACTGTCTTACGAAAGTACGTTTGACAGCCTGAATGTATGGATTGATGTAAGTAAAATGGATTCCATCTTACGTAACTTGTTGTCTAATGCCCTGAAATATACCCCGCAAGGAGGGAGTGTATCGCTAAAAGCTGAAAACAACAAAAACAACTGGACACTCACCATCTCTGATACTGGCATTGGAATGAACAAAGAAGACCAGAAAAAACTCTTCAAATATTTGTTCAGAGGATACAACACTGCCAACCAGACTACCACTGGATGTGGCATCGGCATGTTGCTGACCTATCGCCTGATTGAAAATCATGAAGGTAAAATCTCATTCAGCAGTACAGAAAATGTAGGGACCACTTTTGTATTGAGTTTCCCCATAAAAAGCAAAAACTATCTGTATAAAAAAGAAGAGAAAGAAGCCACCACGGAGAAAACACAAGCTATAGAAAAAAAGACAACGGAAAGTATTATAACAGATGTACAATTCACCAATGTACAGACAGACGGACAAGCTCCTTTCATTCTTGTGGTAGAAGATAATGTATCTCTGAGGTCGTTCATTATGCACAGTCTCTCAGACACCTATCGTGTAGAGGGTGTTGGCAATGGACAAGAAGCCCTTGATTTTGTCCACGAAAAGCAACCAGACTTAATTCTTTCTGATATCATGATGCCAATAATGGATGGCAAAAGAATGTGCCAGATACTGAAAGAACAAATGGAAACCAGCCATATTCCAATTATTCTTCTTACCGCACTCGGCGACAAGGAGCATATTCTGGAAGGACTGGAAATTAAAGCCGACCAGTATCTGGTGAAACCTTTTGATATACATATTTTAAAAGCTACCATTCATACCCTTATAGAAAACCGAAGGATGTTACGTGACCGATTTAAATCGGCCGTAACCGCATTACCGGAAGAAGCTCCTGCCGTGAAATTGCCCACAAGCCTGGACGACGAGTTTATTCAGAAAGTGACCGAACTTGTCAAAGAAGGATTAGGAAAGAACTTCAATGTAGATACCCTGTGCGCTTCAGTTAACATGAGCCGTACCAGCTTCTACAACAAGATTAAAGCTTTGACGGGAATAGCTCCAGCAGAGTTTATCCGTAATATCAGAATGCAAGAAGCTGCCCTAATGTTAAAAAGCCAGCGCTATACGGTAGCCGAGGTTTCAGACAAAATGGGTTTTGCCGACCCTAAATATTTCACGGATACCTTTAAAAAATTTTATGGGGTACCCCCAAGTATTTACATGAAAAAGAATTAAACGCAATAACATGAATTTCTATTTAAGAGCATTTTTCATCTTCTTCCGAATAGGTCTATTCACCATTGGAGGAGGATATGCCATGGTTCCTTTAATAGAAGCCGACCTGGTAGACAAACGAAAATGGATAAAAAAGGAAGACTTTCTAGACTTGATGGCACTGGCACAAACTGTACCAGGCATCTTTGCCGTCAACATTGCCATCTTTATCGGCTATAAACTGAAAGGATTCTGGGGAGCTTTCTGGATGGCCCTAGGTACCATACTTCCCTCTTTTCTCATCATCCTAGCTATTGCTCTGTTTTTCAGACAATTCCAACATGTAGAAGCTGTAGAACATGTGTTCAAAGGCATCCGCCCCGCAGTAGTAGCCTTAATTGCAGCTCCTACCTTCAAAATGGCAAAATCGGCCCGTATCAACCGATACAATATCTGGATTCCGGTGGTTTCGGCACTACTGATATGGCTTCTCGGTTTTTCGCCTATCTATGTCATCATCCTCAGTGGATTAGGGGGTTACCTTTATGGACGCTACCAAAAGAAATATAACTAAAAGGAAATAAACTATGGTACTTTTATTACTGAAATTATTCTACACGTTTTTCAAAATAGGCTTATTCGGATTCGGGGGAGGTTACGCCATGATTTCCATGATACAAGGAGAGGTAGTCACCCGTTACGAATGGCTCAGTTCATCCGACTTTACAGACATCATCGCTATCAGCCAGATGACCCCTGGTCCTATTGGTATTAATTCTGCGACCTACGTGGGATACACGGCCATGGTAAATGCCGGCTACTCACACGCAGTCGGCATACTAGGCTCTACGGTGGCCACATTCTCTGTGGTACTACCTTCGTTTATACTCATGATATTTATCAGCCGTTTTTTTCTGAAATATCAACGTCATCCGGCAGTAGAAGCCGTATTTAATGGCCTGCGTCCCGGAGTAGTCGGTCTGCTTGCAGCTGCCGCTCTCGTACTGATGAATGGGGAAAACTTCGGAACAGATACGTATCAAATCATTATCAGTATCCTACTTTTTATCGGATGCTTCATTGCTTCCAACCGATATAAGGTAAACCCGATTCTGCTGATTGTATGCAGTGGTATCTTAGGCTACGTTATATACTAAAAAGAACTTTACTCTTCACTCTCCGGTAAAATGGACTGGGGAGTGGGGATAGAAAAATCATTGTCTGCAAACAAAGATGCCAGCCCCGAAACCTGCTTTAAACGAAGTAATTCATCTTTATCCATTCCTATATTTTTCATAATCCATTTATCCGACATCCCAGCCTGAGTCAGTTCCGCCACAATATTCGTCATTAATCCAATATCATGAGTCCCCCGCGCACGATTATGACGGATGGTAGATCCCATACGGTTAGACAAATCCTTATCAATTACCACTACAGGCAACATCCCATTCTCACGTTCATAAATTCGCTGAGAGGTTTTCAGCACCTGATAACGATGAAACCCATCTACAATAATATACTTGTCATTTTCCTTGTCATAATAACATACGCAAGGCATAGTAAATCCATCTTCCCAAATTGACAGTTCCAATAACTTCATTTCTGGGGGAGCCACCACATTCGGATTATAATTATTGGCACACACTTTCTCCACCGGTACGGCTTTTACATGGTAAACCGGACTTGTTTTCTCTTCTATGTCCATATCTTCTTATATTGTTGTAAAATATAATCTTTCATTTTTTTCTCTTCTTTGTTCATGGCAAATCCCATATATTTACATGCATAATCATTACGAAGAATACACAAGCACATACGTTTATAAGTAGGTATTTCCCTGAACTCCGCAATATCAATATCATCCAAATACTCCATCATAACCGGACGCTTGGTCGTCTTGTAGTTACTTTTATTTCTTACCGTTATCGGGATATTCAGCTTTTCAAGTTTTGCTATCGTTTCATCACTCAAACAACCACCTTTCGTTCTCCAGAACTTAATACTGGTATGCAACTTGTTTAAATAACCTCTTCGGGTTTCCTCCGGAAGTGTGGAAAGCAGAAATTCCATGAAGGACTTCCAGGTATGCCCCTCCGGTAATTTAATAGAACCGTATCCCATCGCATGGGTACCTCCATAGATAGCAGAAAAATTAACTCCGTTCACACGGCCAATCATCCGACCCCAGGTATCCGGCTCTATCGCTTTATACAAGCGTAAACTCTCAATGGCCTCACTAATAAAAGGACTGGCAACTCGCTGCCGTTCCAAGCTCACACCTGCATAATAATAAAGGTCATACAGGCGATTGTAATCCCAACCGAATTTTCCATTTGCAGTCCAGATATCAGTCGTTTTCCAATCATAAATGGGATAAAGATTATACACATCATTGGCAATCTTGGAAGTCCACTGATAATTGTGATAAAGCTGTTGCTTCAAGCCCCCGTAAATGGTACGCCATCGGTTATAGCTTTCTTGAGTTCGTATTCCAACCAGACAAGCTGTACGTACTGCCTTTTTCTTTTCATGCAGCCAGGCAGCAAAACGTAGTTGGAACTCATAGTCCCACATATTTTCATGAAAGAAATCAAAATCTTGTGCCCTCAGCACATTTTGAGGAATTTCTCGTACCCAAATATCTCGTACTTTCTCATCCCATGGTCGCCAATAATGCTGATACATGGAAGTACACGTCCTTACTTTAAAAGGAACGCAAACCCGATACACATCAAGAATATCTTTATTCTTCTCTAAAATACGATTAACAAACTCAATGGTATGGTCATACTGCACTTCATAATCCATAAAGAAGACACCAAGCTTAATATTCAGTTGATGCCGACGTATATAATCAATACATAAATTAAGCAGCACACCACTGTCCTTTCCTCCAGAAAACGACACGTAAATGTTATCAAATTCTTTAAAAAGAACAGCCAAACGCTCTTGTGTCAGTTCATAGACATTTTTCGGTTTTTCATTCGTTTTCATGCTTCTTCCTCATTTTAAGATACAAGTTCCACGCACGTTCTATTTCAAATCCGTGTGTACGGAAATATGATTCATGAGGTTTCTGAACAACAGCCTCCACGCCCCTTTCTTCTCCCAAGAAATCATTATCCACAGCATCCAATAAGCTCACAAAAACATCTTCATCGTCATTACTAACATAATAGTTATTGATTACCAAAGATTTTTTCCGTACCTCTACAGGAAAAAAACCGACTACCTGATTAGCAGAAAATGCCACAAACCAAATAAATGATTCACTGGTTTTAAAGGGATAATTATGATTATACTTAATAATTTCCGGATTCATCACCAATGGGGCTATACAGTTATATAATTCGGGAGATGTACCGGACATTTTCACCACAACTGCCATATATTTATTATTTTTCCAACTAATAGACCGAGCAAAAATAACAAATATCCTTCAAATAAGCTTATTTTCTAACAATTATATATTACGGAGCAATGAATCAAAGGTAGAATAACAAAAGGTCTGTCCATTTTCATCGGTATAAAGAAGACAATTGGAAGATTGCACATCCAACAATGGTAACTTTTGAGTAGAAAGACAAACATCCAGGCAAAAATAATGATGACGGTTCAAAGCATTCTGCGCCCAATGACGTAGCACTTCATCTTTCGCCTTTAAAACAATAGATTTCTCCCCCGACACCTCAGGAGAAAAGCCACCATGCATCAAATCAAACTTAATCCGGGCATGATTGGCAAACAATGTATCCATCCGGTTGTTCAATATCAGATCTTCCGTCACGCCACATTCCAACCCTCCTGTTGAAGAAAGAAGCCAAAGACGATCAGACAAAACCAACGCCTGTTCAATATCATGAGTAGACAGAAGAATAGCCCTCTTTTCCTCTATGGCCAGACGATGCAGAAGATTCATGATTTCAATACGGCTTACCACATCTAAAAAAGCGGTCGGTTCATCCAACAATATCAACGGACATTCCTGCACCAGCGCTTTGGCAATCATCACTTTCTGTCGTTCTCCGTCAGAAAGTTCAGCCATATAACATCGTGCCTTATGTGCTATCTCTACGGCTTGCAGTGCATGTTCTACCAACTGCTTGTCGGTCTTATCCAAACGTCCGAAAAATCCTGTATAAGGCTGTCGTCCCAAGGCGACCAGTTCATATACTGTCAACCCTCCTGCTTGCGTACGGTCTGTCAATACGACCCCTATGGTTCTTGACAACTCACGTTCGGAGTAGGCAGACAAATCACGCCCCAACAGTTTCAAGTCGCCAGATAAAGACGGTTGAGCAGCCGCCAAAGTGCGAAGCAAGGTAGATTTACCTGCTCCATTCGCTCCCAGTAGGCATGTCAGCTCCCCACGAAAAAGCTGAAAATTCAGACCGGAATGTACTTCCGTCCGCTTCTTCCCTACCTGATAACCGATTGTCAGGTTACGACCCTCTACCACTATTTCCGATTGATTCATCAGTTAAAGTATTGAATTCGACGTTGATTGATAATGACATAAATGATGACCGGCGCCCCCAAGATTGGAGTTACGGCATTCAGCGGTATTACCCCCGACTCTCCCGGAAGGACGCAAATCAAGTTACACAGCAATGCCAATGCTCCTCCAGCAAGCAGCGTAACAGGCATCAGCGAATTATGGTTGGAGGTACCCAGCATCAAACGGGCCAGATGAGGAACTGCCAGACCGATAAAAGATATAGGGCCACAAAATGAAGTCGTTACCGCAGTCAGCAATCCGGTAGCCAACAATAAGAAGTTACGTACCCGGCGAATATTCACTCCCAGATTTTCGGCATAGCGCGGCCCCAAAAGCAAGGCATTCAAAGGCTTAATAAGCATAACTGCTACTAACAAGCCGACCACAGTCAGCAACGAAAAGGCCGGAAGCTGCTCCAAAGAAACTCCACCAAAGTTTCCCATTCCCCACACCATATACGAGTGGACTCCTTCTGCCGTAGCAAAGAAATTCAACAAAGAAATCAGTGAAGAAGTAATATAGCCTATCATGATACCGGCTATGAGCAGCATTACATTACTTTTTATCAAAGAGGATAAAAACAATACCAAAGCCAACACAGCTACAGCACCAAAAAATGCACCTAATATGACAGAAAAAAATCCGGAAAGTGTAAACACACCTGTGGCAATGGTTCCTCCTCCGGCAAGCATCACAAGTGCGACTCCCAGGCTGGCTCCTGAACTGATACCTAAAATGGAGGAATCAGCCAATGGATTGCTGAATACCGTCTGCAACATCAGTCCGGAAGCCGACAAGGCTGCTCCACAAAGCAAAGCCGTAATGCATTGAGGAAAACGCGATTCCCACACGATAAACGTCCAGCTTGCCTTTTCAGCCTCTTCTCCGCTTAAAATACGCAGCACTTCCTGCGCCGGAATATCTACCGAACCTAAAAATAAATTGGCTACCACTAAAAGCGCTATCAAAAGAGCCAAGGTGCCGAATATTACGTAATGTTTTTTATCAGAATGTATCATTCCGCTAAATTACTAAAATATTTCGGTTCATAACCTTCCAGCAACTCGGGATGGAATATTTTTACCATATCTTTCAACAATACCTCCGGATGAAAAGGTGATTCTTCATAAAAAGGTATCCGATAGGTGTTACATCCATAAATCCGACGTTCGCGGAATGCCTTGAAACGCGTATAAAGCGAGTAGTCCTTCTGAAGTTCCTTATAGGTCTTATCTTGTAGCTGATTGTATTTTATCAACCAGAAATCGGCATGTTCTCCTTTGTCGAAGACGGCTTCAAAAGCCATCGGCACAGAACCACTGTTCGGCAATTCTGCAAAAACATAATCTGCTCCGGCATCTGCATACAAGCGTCCTGTAGTACTCTGTCCTCCGGCAATATACCATGCAGAGCCATACTTCAAATCACTTAATACCGTAGGACGGGAAGTAACCTGCGCTGCCAAATTCTTTACTGTCAGATATTCTTTTTCTATATGCGCAAAAAGTGAATCTCCTCGCTGTTCCTGCCCTACCAGCAATCCGTAAAAACGTAACCATTCCGCACGCCCTAACGGAGAGGTTTCCATATAATCCGCACATTCTATCACGGGTACTCCCAGCTTACCTACCCGACCGTATCCCCCGCTGTTCTCAAACGGAGAAAGCATAATGGCATCCGGACGAAGGTCGATAATTTTCTCAATATCCGGATTCATTCCGTTTCCACAATCTACGATTTCACCGTTCCGGCATCCGTCCTGTACCTCCGGCATCTTGAAATATTCCAGATTGCAGACTCCCCTGATACTTTTGGCCTGTCCCAATTCTTTCAGCACACTTCCATGCACCACAGAATACACCACGGCCCGTTCCAACGGAATCCGTACGACAGTCCCCTCCGGCAAATTTTCCGGAACTGGCTGAGTCTTATCAGTCAACAGATAAGTATGCAATATTTTCAATGTATCCCATGGGTTACGAATAGAAACCATGGTATAATCAGGAAACTTTACCACAGACAAGTTGGTGGCATACCTCATTTTCAGGGTATCTCCTTCCTCCTGAACGGAAGAAGTCTTGCTTCCTCCGCCGCAGGCAGAGAGAAGCAAGACTGTAATTACTATATGGGCAGATAGTAAAATTTGTTTCATAAAAATCAATCGATGAAAGCCATTGTTTTAGGATTCTGACCACCACAATCAAACTTTTCTACAAAGTTTCCGTTACGGTCAAAACGATACATCGTACCATTAGCTTCTGAATAGAATGTCACACCTATATAAATATCTCCCTTCTCATCATCCACGCTCATCATATAGACACTTGATGTAGCCAGTTCCGCAGGTGCATTTTTCAGGAAAGAGGATGAATTTACCGTAGCTGTCTTAATATTATAAGAGAAGAATGTATTGGTCGTACTTGTTTCAGGCCAATTAGAGTAATCTGTTTCTGAATTTACAAAATACACCATATCATCTCCTACCGCCATATTAGTAGCAACTCCTAAAGAGGTCTGCTTATTACCATTTTGCGGTTCTATCATCTGAGCAGAATATCCCTTATCCGCATAATTCCCCCAAGAAATCAGGAAAATCTTTCCATCTTCTTCCAATACCTGATTCGGGTTAAGGTCTACTGTCAAAGTAGTTTCTAACTGCATATTGGCAGCATTGATCACAAACAAATCTGTCTGATACTGATATCCCGCATCATTCTTCAAATAAGAATTAGCCACGTACAATTTACCATCGCATTCAGCAATACCTTCCAGATTAGCTCCTCCTTTAAATGTACCAACAACCTTCAAGGTATTTGCATCCAGTTTCGTCACCTGACCACCATATTGCGTCATATAAATATATCCGTCATCAGCTGCCAAATAACGAGGATCTCCTTCTGATTCAGGAATTGTATAGCGCTGTTTCTCTACTCCAGCCGTATTCATCCGAACCAAATATCTTGAACCTGCAATAATTGCATAAAGGTCATTATTATATTCAATCATGGACTGTCCTGTATCACCTAATTTAGCCTGATTCTGAGTATAAAAAATATCATTAATAAATTCGGCATCTTTATCCGGTGCATAAAAAGACAATGTTGCATTGTTATATCCCATGGTACCTTCATTCAGAATAAATGCCCGATGAGTAGGAAGGGTAACCTTAGAACCACTGTCATCAAATAACTCTTCATCTTCGCTACAAGCTACCAGTGACGCTCCTAATGTCACCATGCAGCACAAACTGAAAAATAATTTTCTAAATTGCATAAATATTTAAATTTAAAAATGAATAGCAGCTGTTATTTTCCATGAACGCCCTGGCATCGGATAATACTTTATTACCTCATATTGCTCATTCATGAAATTAATTAAATCTGCCTGTAGTCTTAAACGACAGGTCTTAAATGAAAATTGCCGAGAAAGAGTTAGCGTTTGTTCCACATACCCTTCAATTTCATTCTCCGGAATATTCTGTGAGAAATAATATCTTTTTCCGACTCCAATCAAACTATATCCTAATTTTATCCATGGCGTTTCCAAGATGACAGAACCGTTCCCATTATGTTCTGGCGTATAAGGCAATTGATCCTTATAATTTTTAGCATTCGGGTCAGTCAAATCAACAGCCTTTTGCCATGTATAACTTCCTGATACATGTGCTTTAAACAATTCACCTAAAGGAATACCCATAGAAAGAGTGATATCAGCTCCCCATATATGAGTTTTCCCATAATTCGCCATTCTCCATACATAAGTAGAAGGAAAAGCTACAATCTTGTCTGTTACCTGATTGAAATACACATCCCCTGTGAATGTCAAATAGTCCCATACAGAGTTCTTTTTTGCTCCCCACGTTACGCCAATATTGTATTCCTTTGCTTTTTCCGGACGAAGAGAACGATTTCCTAATCGATAATAATATAAATCATTGAAGGTAGGAGTACGGAAGGTACTTTTATACATCGCCCGCAAGAAAAAATCCTGCTCACTCAGAGGTCTCCAATTTATAGAAAAAGACGGGGATAATTTCTTTAAATCTTCTGGTTTATCACCGGTCTCTACATGTTCTTTTACATACGTATTTATTAAAGAAGCATCCATTTGCACACTGCCCAATTGATAGCGGGCATGTAAGGCCGTCAAAGAAGTTACACGAGTGGGGAACGGACAATCCGGTAAATTACTATCCAATGTATTCACTGCTAAATCTTGAGCCAATGATACGGAAAAGCCCTGAAACGGTCGATACAAAACAGCTCCCGAAGCATAATATTCATGCTGGGTATAATGATCTGTGGAAACTCCACCCTCATATTGTGCCCCCTTATCCTGATATTTATTCCAGGCATAATTGTACTTAGCCAACACCTGCAATGACCATTTCTCAGCTATTTTATCCTGATATTTTGCTTGCACGAAAGCATTCTTATCCCATAGGCGTTCATTTGAAACCGGATTATACAAAATTACGGCTCCCGGTAATCCACGTTCAGACTGATAATAATATGCCTTTACATTCAATTTCTTATCTTCCTTAAATTCATGCATAAGATTCCATTCTGTATGCCAGGAATCCACTTCCGAATTATTTCTCTTCTCCGTTTGGGTATATTTTCCGTTTTTCAGCAAAAAAGGATACTGCCCATCCGAACGTAAATAATCTCCGTCGACAGACAGTACCGTCTTTTCACCAAACTGCTGTCCATATCGAAAATAAGGATTGACCAAACCAAAAGAACCTCCTTTTACCTGAAACAACAGTTGCCATTTTCTATCTTCCAAAAACTCAGGACGAGAAGTCTCAATATTCAAGACTCCTGCCGAAGCATACAATCTGGCAGACTGAAGCATATCTTCATTCTGACCTACACTTAACGATAAAGATTCTACGTTATCTAAAGAAAAACGCCCTATATCTATCTGTCCAGCCTGACAATTGCTTACGGCAACTCCATCATAACTAATTGCAGTATGGGCTGCTCCCATATTACGAACGGAAACTGTTTTCAACCCTCCCGTACCTCCATAATCACGTACATCGGTACCCGCAAAACGCCTTACCGCATCTGCCATATTCTGAATACCCAAATCTTCCATCATATCTTTCCCCAAACGCTGCACAGGAACATTTGAAGAAATTTTATTCATTGTTTTCTTCCCGCTCACCGTCACATCTGGAATCTGGTGTACCTTTCCCGTAATACTATCTGAATCTGTTTTTTGTGCACAAAGTGTTCCCACTCCGGCCCAAATCCACAGACACATAGCTATAAGAAAGCGATACCCGACAATAATAGCCGGTTCATTCAAGTTTTTCATTCAAATTTTAATTGTAATTCTACATTACGCACGTTCTTGCCATCCTTTCCTCGAGAATGCAAGCATGACTTTGTTTTGCAGGTCTTCTGACTTACTCCCGTTTGTCTTGCCTTCCCATCTTTATTTAAAAGACAGTGGCCTTGCAGAGGGTAGACAAACGTAAATGACTGGAGCTTACAGCAGCGGGACTGTCCGGGACTTTCACCCGATTCCCTTTTCATCCGCGATTTCGCTTAACCGGAAATCAATACGGAACAAAACATTGCAAATATACATTTTTCCTGAAAAACAAATACAACTTTTTAGAAAATATATCTATACAATAAAACAAGCCTAATGTCGGGATATAAAAAAAGCTGTCTCAAAATGAGACAGCTTTTTTTATTATTAAGCAAAATTAATCAGAAACAGCTGGAACCATCGAAGCAATGTGTACAAACCTTGCACTTCGGCAAGCCAATAGCCTCAATCAAGGTTTCCAGCGTATTGAACTTCAATGAGGTCAATCCGAAACGGGCACGAATACGTTCTACCAGTTCCTTGTATTCCGGAGAATCTGTAGTAGCATATTTGTCGAGTTTAGCATTTTCATCACCCTCAATTTCCTTGATGATACGACGGGTTATCAACTCCATATCTCCCTTAGAAGATGTAAAGCCAATGAAAGGACATCCGTAAATCAGCGGCGGACAAGCAATACGCATGTGTACCTCTTTTGCTCCGTAATCGTAAAGAATGTTCACATTGTCACGAAGTTGAGTACCACGTACGATAGAATCATCGCAGAACAACAGACGCTTGCCTTGCAACATGGCACGGTTAGGAATCAATTTCATCTTGGCTACCAGCGAACGCATGCTCTGGTTGCTCGGAGTAAAACTTCTGGGCCAAGTCGGGGTGTACTTGGCTATAGCACGATGATAAGGAATTCCCTTACCTTCTGCATAACCTAAAGCCATACCTACTCCCGAATCAGGAATACCGCAGGCACAGTCCACTTCAGACTCATCTGTCTGTCCCATCTTGTATCCGCTCATGAAGCGAACTTCTTCCACGTTCTTACCTTCATAACAAGAAACAGGGAAACCGTAATATACCCACAAGAAAGAGCAGATCTGCATCTTCTCGTTCGGTTTGCGAAGCTGTTCAAGACCGTCGGCACGCATGCGCAGAATTTCACCCGGTCCTACATATTTGTCAATTTCAAAATCCAGGTTCGGCAAACTGCTTGACTCGCTGGTGGCAGCGTATGCCCCATCCTTCTTTCCGATGATAATTGGCGTACGTCCCCATTTGTCACGAGCCACAATGATACCATCTTCAGTGAGAATCAACATAGAGCAGGAACCCTTGATTTTGTTGAATACATTTTCAATGCCATCCACAAAATCCTTTCCTTGTACAATAAGCAATGCTACCAGCTCCGTAGGGTTGGTTTTTCCCATGCTCATCTCCGAAAAGTGCATATTGTTGCTCAACAACTCCTGCACCAGTTCATCCATGTTATTAATCTTCGCTACCGTCACAATGGCAAAACGTCCCAAATGAGAATTAATCATCATCGGTTGAGGATCCGTATCACTGATGACACCGATTCCTGCCTTTCCCTTGAACTTAGGAAGTTCACTCTCGAACTTCGTGCGAAAATAAGAACTCTCCAGATTGTGAATCGAACGTATGAAACCCTCGCCTTCGGCGTATGTCGCCATTCCGGCGCGTTTCGTTCCTAAATGTGAATTATAATCCGTACCGTAAAATAAATCGGTCACGCATTCAGCCTTAGAGACTGTTCCGAAAAAACCACCCATTCTGTATGTATGTTATTTAGTTGTTATGATTTTCGGGTGCAAAAATACAGAAAAAAACGGGAAGTCATTGCCAAGCTTTTTCTATAAACATATTTTTTAATACAATGAGTGAACAATTTCATCCTTCCGCTTGTTTATACATCATAACTCCTTTACAGAATCCCCCTTTTCCAACAAGGGAAGAAGCCGCACGTAAATCATACAAAGGGCTTAACTAGACTTTACATTATGTACAAAAGCCGCCGTACAACACCGGCGGCTTTTCTTTTTCCTTATTTATAAACACAAAAAAAGTTGAACAGAACTGTCCAACTTTTCTGAGCCTCTTGTCGGATTCGAACCAACGACCCCGAGATTACAAATCACGTGCTCTGGCCAACTGAGCTAAAGAGGCGATAATCATGTCTTTTCTTGAGCCTCTTGTCGGATTCGAACCAACGACCCCGAGATTACAAATCACGTGCTCTGGCCAACTGAGCTAAAGAGGCGGGTGGGTAAGCTTACCATATCGCGCCGCTACAACCAACTACCTTTGCTGCGATCAAGCCCTGGAGGATTCGAAGGGAGCTGGCCGTATGGGACTTACCCGTATTTCAACATGTTCTCGACAGACATCTTATCGATGTTTCTCGATTTCGGGTGCAAAGGTAGGCATTTTTTTTGAATACGCAATACCTTCATGAAAAAAAATATACCAAAATGGTAAAGAATATGATTTTTCAGTCTTTTTATATACCATAGCTCACTGAAAAAGACTACTTTTGTAACCATTATCAAACGTAACTATCATGACAACAGAAAGACCGATAACCTTGCAGGAATACGCCATGCGGTTTGGAACTTACATGGGATTGTTCTGGATTTTCAAATTCATCTTCCTCCCCATAGGCTTTTCCATCCCGTTGCTTCAGCTCCTGTTTATCCTGATGACCCTCTTTGTACCGGTGTTAGGCTACATTTATGCACGCCGCTACCGCAACCAGTATCATGAAGGTAATTTTTCTTTCACTCAGGCGTTCAGTTTCTGCTTTCTGATGTATCTTTTTGCTTCTATCCTGACAGCGCTGGCACACTACGTGTATTTCCGCTTCATTGATCAGGGTTACTTGTTGAATACGTATCTGGACCAACTGGAAACTATAAAGGATTCCGTAACCGGCGACATGAAGATTTCCGTAGAACAACTTATCGGTAGTCTGAATGTGATTTCTTCCCTCAGTTCTTTGCAACTGACCTTTCAGCTGCTTTCGCAGAATTTCTTCTATGGAATCCTGTTAGCTATTCCTACCGGTCTGGTAGTCATGAAAAAGAAAAACTAATCGCTTTAGCAATATAAATATGGATATATCTGTAGTCGTACCTCTATATAATGAAGAGGAGTCCTTACCCGAACTGTATGCTTGGATTGAACGCGTAATGCATGAGCATCATTTTACTTACGAAGTTATCTTTGTAAATGATGGTAGTACAGACCACTCCTGGCAGGTCATCGAAGAACTTAGCCGGAAGTCAAAAGAAGTGAAAGGCATCAAGTTCCGCCGTAATTATGGAAAATCACCTGCCTTATTCTGCGGATTCAAGAAAGCAGAGGGAGATGTAATCATCACCATGGATGCTGACTTACAGGACAGTCCGGATGAGATTCCGGAACTTTACCGCATGATTACAGAAGACGGTTATGACTTGGTTTCCGGATGGAAGCAGAAACGCTATGACCCGCTGTCGAAAACAATCCCGACCAAACTATTCAATGCTACCGCACGTGCGGTTTCGGGAATACATAATCTGCACGACTTCAACTGCGGACTGAAAGCCTATCGTCGGGACGTAGTGAAAAACATTGAAGTATATGGCGAAATGCACCGCTATATTCCTTACTTGGCTAAAAATGCCGGCTTCAACCGTATCGGAGAAAAGATTGTACATCATCAGGCACGCAAATATGGAAAGACCAAGTTCGGACTGAACCGTTTCGTCAACGGCTACCTGGATTTGCTTACCTTGTGGTTCTTGTCTACCTTCGGCGTGAAACCGATGCACATCTTCGGCTTCTTAGGCTCCATCATGTTCATCCTGGGATTTATCGCTGTCATTGTGGTAGGTGCTACCAAGCTCTATGACATGTATTGCGGCAATCCATATCGCCTGGTAACCGAAAGTCCCTATTTCTACCTGGCACTGACCACCATGATATTAGGAACCCAGCTTTTCCTGGCCGGATTTATCGGAGAACTGATAGCACGCAATTCTCCTGAAAGAAACAACTATCAAATCGAGAAAGAAATTGAATAATGAAGAAACTACCGATTGTATTAGGTATCCTCTTAGTGGCAGTCGTTTCCTTTTTTCCAGCTTGTGAAGTGGAAAACTGTCCGCCCAATGCACTGGCGTATGCCCAGTTTGCATTTGTAGACCAATATGGACGATCTGTGCAGTACACCGATACACTCACAGTCATCGGGCAGTTAGAGACCGCTGATACGACAATTTACGACACGCTGATCAATAAGTCAACCAACACAAGTACGCTCAGCCTGCCGCTCAGCTACGGAGAACAAACCCGGTTTATTCTTCAGTATGCCAACCGTCAGCGAGACATCCTTACAATTACTCACCGCAATATTCCTTATTTTATCAACCTGGATTGCGGTACCATGATGTTTTATGAAGTTACCAATGCGGAAACTACCACCCGTATGCTCGATTCGCTTGTCATTACCAATCCGAACATAGATAATTATGAGAAAGAGAATTTCAAGATATATTTCACTATTTCTGATACTAACGAGTAGCTGTCTTTTGCTTTCTCCTTTACAAGCACAGAAACCGGGCGTACATAAAGCAACTCCCGCAGAGATTAAAAAGGAAGACAAGAAGAAAGCTGAGCCGACAGAGCCTGTTCCGTTCTATCAGGGAACGAGCATAGGAGTGGAAATTGCCGGGCTGGGAAGTTACCTGTTAGGCAGCGACATTCTGAATACTGAAATTGCCGTACAAGCAAACTTGAAAAATCGCTTTCTTCCCGTCATTGAAGTGGGATACGGAAAGGCAGATGCCATAAATGATGGAAACAACTTGCATTACAAGACTTCCGCTCCTTACTTCCGTATCGGAATGGATTATAATGTGTTTTACAAAAAGACACACCTCCCGGGTTATTTGTATGTGGGTCTTCGCTACGGTATGAGTTCATTCAGTTATGATGTAGACGGCCCCAGCATGACCGACCCAAACTATGGCGGAGAAATCTCTTATCCGTTTGCCTATTCCGGAATGAAAAGTAGTGCCAGCTGGCTGGAAGGCGTATTCGGACTTAAAGTGAAAATATACAAAGGTTTCTGCATGGGTTGGAGTGTAAGATATAAAATGAGAATGAGCGTAGAAGGTCATGACAATTCCATTCCATGGTATGTACCTGGATTTGGGAAAAATGCCGGGAGCAGTTTTAACTTGACGTATAATCTCATCTACAACTTACCCTTCTGATTCACATGAATTTAATTGAAACCATTTTATTATCTATCAGTCTGGCTATCGACTGTTTCACCGTATCCGTAACCAGCGGAATTATTCTGCACCGTATCCAATGGGGCACATTTTTACGAATGGCTTTTTTCTTCGGTCTCTTTCAGGCACTAATGCCCTTCTTGGGATGGTTAGGTGCCAGTCGTTTCCAGCATCTGATTGAAGCCTACGACCATTGGATTGCCTTTGCCCTATTGGCATTTTTAGGTATCCGCATGATACGTGCGCAATTTAAAGAAGAAGAAACCGCTTCCTTCAACCCTACCAGCCTGAAAGTGACACTGGCATTGGCTGTAGCCACCAGTATTGATGCATTGGCCATCGGTATCTCGTTTGCCTTTGCCGGATTCAAGCAATTGGAAAGTCTTTGGATGCCTCTGACCAGTATTGGAATTGCCTCTTTCGTACTCTCACTAGCAGGAAGCCTCATCGGCGTATTCTTCGGTAAGCGTTTTCACCTGCGGGTGGAAATCTTCGGCGGACTGGTGCTGATTGGCATCGGTATCAAAATATTAGTAGAACATTTATTCTTGCAATAAAATCATGAACAAAAACAACTTAAAATGGCAGTTGCCGTTTCTTGTATTGCTCATCGTAGGAACGGTACTAATTCTGAGAAAACAATCTCCTTACCAGACCGACCAGGGACTGGTATTCGGTACGGTCTATAAAATTACTTACCAGTCATCCGAAAACCTGAAAGAAGAGATTGAGAAAGAACTGCAGAAAGTAGACAACTCTTTGTCGCCGTTCAACAAGCAGTCGGTCATTACCCGCATCAACCACAATACAGACATGCACGCCGACAGCCTGTTTGTGTATGTATTCAATATGGCCAAAGAAATCTCCAACGAAACCGGAAAGGCTTACGATGTAACCGTGGCTCCGTTAGTCAACGCCTGGGGATTCGGCTTCAAGCACTCTCAGTTTCCTGATTCGCTGACCATCGACAGCCTGCGTCAGTTCGTAGGTATCGACAAAGTACAGCTTAATGCAGAAGGAGAAGTAGTTAAAGCCGACCCGCGCATGATGCTCGACTTCAGCTCTATCGCTAAAGGGTTTGGTGTAGACTGTGTAGCACGCTTGTTCGACCGCAAAGGTATCAAGAATTACATGATTGACATTGGTGGAGAACTGGTACTGAAAGGACAGAACAGCAAAATGGAAACCTGGCGTATCGGCGTGAACAAACCTATTGACGATTCTTTGTCTGTCAATCAGGAACTGCAGACCGTATTAGAAATTACCAATGCCGGTATGGCTACTTCAGGCAACTACCGTAACTTCTATTACAAAGACGGAAAGAAGTATGCACATACCATCGACCCTCGCACAGGATATCCGGTACAGCACAATATTCTTTCATCTACCGTCATCGCGAAGGACTGTGCCACAGCCGATGCATACGCCACTGCCTTCATGGTACTGGGCCTGGATTCAGCCAAGGCCATCTGTAGTGCACATCCTGAACTGGACGCCTATTTCATCTACTCGGACAAAGACGGAAAATTACAGACTTACTCTACCGAGGGTATGAAGAAATACATGCGAAACTAAAAAAGGCCTTGTTCAAGACAGGATATAAAAAATGCCGGAACGTAAAAAGTACGCTCCGGCATTTTTCATCTTATCAAGATACTACACCAGCCTTCTTCAGGCAAAAGGACCCGTCACAATCTTCTTTTCCCAGTACTTCTTAGGAAGTACTACAGTACTGCCGTGAAAGTACCAGAGTACTGATTAGAAAGTACTGGAGTACTGCCAAGGAAGTACTGACACATCTCCAGTCGGTTCAAGAAAAGACCTTGTAATTATCCTAATACATTTCCTAAGTAGAGGAAGAACATACCAATCAGCACTAAAATCAGATCGACCACCTTACTCTTCAGGTTCTTCTCACGGAATATCATGGCACCAAACAGGAAGGAAACCACCACGCTTCCCCGTCGCACCATAGACACAATGGAAATCATGGCCCCGTCCATACCAAGCGCATAGAAATACACGAAATCAGCCGCCGACAAGAATACGGAAATCAGGATAATGCACCAGTCCCAGTGAAACGGTGTACTGCTTTTCCGCTTGGGCCACCACAGGAACATCAGCACTCCTCCCATCAGGAAAAGCTGGTACACATTGTACCATGCCTGTACCACCATGTTGTTGAAGCGTCCCATCAGGTATTTATCGTACAAACCGCTGACAGCACCTAACACAGCCGCCAGCACCACAAACCAAATCCATTTGTCGTGCTTGAAATCGATTCCTTCCTTCTTTCCCGAACGGCTCAGCATGAAAAATGAAATGATGGCCATCAGCACACCAATCCACTGGTACACATTCAGGCGCTCACCAAATATCAGCAAGGCACCTACCAGCGTCATGACCGGACGAGTAGCATTGATGGGGCCGACAATGGTCAAGGGTAGGTGTTTCATACCGAAATAACCGAAAGTCCACGAAGATAGCACGATAAACGATTTCAGGATAATGAACTTATGTACCTCCCAACCTGCTGAAGGCACGTAGAAAAGTGTATCCTGCAACGCCTCCGGATGAAAGTACGAAACTAAAATAAACGGTAAAAAAATCAGACTCGAAAAAAGCGTATTCAGTCCCAGTACCGGAAGAACCGCATTGTTTGCCAATGATTTTTTCTTGAAGACATCATAAAAGCCCAGCAACGCCGCTGAGCAAAAAGCCAGTAATAACCACATGTTTCTTTACGTTAAATCGAATTACAGCCTGCAAAATTAGGCAATAAAGCCGTGACTGACAAGTTTATTCCACAGAACCTTCTACCATTTTTCAGAAAGCGTTTACAATGTATATTTATCCGTGTCCTTCCCTTGCTCCGGACGTCGTTCTGGAAATGAAATACGAAAACGTGTCAGACCATCAGCATAAGTCCGCAAAGAGAATGTACACCCCAGTCTGGTCAATACTTCCCGAATGAAAATCAATCCGATACCTTGCCCGTTAGGCTTGGTCGAAAAGAACGGACTGAACAATTTCGTTTCCACCTCCTTACTGATACCTTTTCCGGAATCGGCAATTTCAAGCATGACCGGAGATACTGATGTACGAATAAAAATATCCCCTCCCTGCCCGATGCTTTCTGCCGCATTCTTAATAATATTCACCAGTACCTGTTCAAACAGAACCGTATCAATCCACACTTTCGGGTTCTCCATACATAACTCATTATGCAGCGTAATCTGCCGTTCCCGACAGATTGTTTCCATAAACATTCCACAAGCTATCACCCGGTCATTCAGCCTCACCAGCTCTATATTGGGGTCCGGAATCTTCACTACATCGGCAAATTTGGTAATAAACTGACTCATCCCCCAGCAACGCTCCACACAAACTTTCATCACTTCCTGCAAATCGTTAGTTTCTTCCTCCAATGTTTCCAATGCTTCTCCAACGGTTTCCAAAGTAGAAGTAATGCCGGCTGTGGTATTATTCACCTCATGGGCTATCATCCGAATCACCTTCTCATAGGCCTTTTTCTCTGCTTTCACCACCTCGGTGGTTAAACTTTCTACCAATATGAACGGATGAGCAAACCCTCTGTCCACAAATGAAAGCCGGGAGCAGCGGTAAATTTTGGCATCACTTAAACGGATGGTATCTGTGGTATCCTTAGGTAAACGTGCCACTTCTTCTGCCAAGGGCGAATCCAGTTCGTCCAGCCGTTTTCCCATTAATTCCTCAACTGAAGCATATCCCAAAAACCGCAACGCCGCCGCATTCAACATAGATATCTGCTCGTCGAAAGTCAAAATAATCACTCCCATGGGTGATACATTAATCAACAAGTCTAAGAAATGATTCTGCTCACGCAAACGCAGACGTTCGTTCTTCAACTGATCCATCATCCGGTTAAACATCTCCACGATGCGGTCTGCTTCAGCCTGACCTACCGAAGCCAAACGGCTGCTGAAATCTTGTTCACGCAACAGGTCCATTCCACTTGCAATGCTATTGAGCGGTTTTACAACTTTACGATAAAAATAGAACAAGACTATCAGGCTAAAAGAAATCACACCTTCTCCCACATATAAAAGCATGCTCTTTGTATTCAGGGTGAAAAATAACAAAATGCTCCACGCCAATATGAGCAACAAGCCCAACAGGAAAAACAGCGTTCTCAACCTCATAAAACCTTCTGATCAATCATTAAACGAAATTCCGTATTTTTCCAGACGACGATACAAAGCCGCCCGGCTGATGCCCAGTGAAAGAGCTACCTGAGTCAAATTATTATCATGCGTATCCAACGCCTGAAGAATGGTACGTTTTTCCAGTTCCTCCAATGTAAGTCCTTTTGCATTCGCAACAGAGTCTGTAGCAACTGAAGCCGGATGATACTGTGACTGAAAATCCTCTGCCGTCAGACAATCTTTTCCACACACCAACAAGGTACGCTCTACTAGGTTCTTCAGTTCCCGGATATTCCCGGGATAAGACAAACGACTTAAAAACTCCAAGGCATCTTCGGAAAGTTTCACCAACGGCAATCCGTCCTCACGGCATCTGTTTTCCACAAAATGACGGGCCAGCAAAGGGATATCCTCACGCCGTTCACGCAAGGCCGGCAGATGAACCGCAATCAAATTGATGCGATATAACAAATCCTCACGAAACGTGTGTTCACGCACCATCTGCTCCAGATTAGCATTAGTCGCACAGACCACCCGTACATCTACCTTTCGCGGACGACTCTCCCCCAACGGTTCAAACGTCTGCTCCTGCAGCACCCGAAGCAACTTTACCTGACACGACAAATCCAATTCACCGATTTCATCCAAGAAAATCGTTCCTTTATCCGCCAGTTCAAAACGTCCTTTCCGGTCGGTTACCGCATCGGTAAAGGCCCCTTTCTTGTGCCCGAACATCTCACTTTCAAACAAAGTTTGAGAGATGCCTCCCAAGTTTACTTTCACAAAAGGTTTGTTTCTGCGCAAACTGTTCAAATGAATCGCCTCAGCAATCAGTTCTTTTCCTGTACCGCTCTCACCTGTTACGAGCACCGAAGCACTTGTTCGGGAAACTTTCTTCACCGTTGCCAGCACAGCTTCCAGTGCCTTGCTCTTGCCAATAATGTGGCTGCGGTCGAAATCCTCATCTTCCATAGTCGAAGTATCGGCCACTTCCTCCCTGGACGTCAGTTCCAAAGCCGTTTCAATACGTTGCATTAACGCCGCATTATTCCAGGGTTTGGTAATAAAATCAAAAGCACCAGCCCGCATCCCTTGTACAGCCAGCGGAATGCTTCCCCAAGCTGTCATCAGAATAACCGGTACATCCGGACAAAACAACTTAACCTGTTTCAATAAAACCAACCCTTCTGCCCCATCGGTCGAAAGGCTGAAATTCATATCCATCAGTATTAATTGCGGTGTCACAGAATGTATCGCTTCCATTGCCTCTTTAGGCCCAGACACAGCCTGTACTTCATACTTCGCTCTCTTAAGCATAAAACTCAACGAAGAGCGAATGGCACTATCATCATCTATTATCAATATCATAATACGACAAAAGTAAATATAATTTTACAATAGCAAGAGGTCAATGCTTCACAATCTTCTCAAAATCGGCCTCTATGCCCGTTCCTGCCACAAAATCCCAAAGTGTAAGACTGCGTAGCTGATAATAATAATACCAGTAGTAAAACAATTCATTGATGTGTTTACGGCGAGCCTCATCCTTCTGGCTTTGTGAATCGTTCAAATCCAGTGTAGAAATCTTACCTATCAGAAAAGTCTCCACATTGGTATGATAACGCTTACGGGCAATCTGGTCAGCCTCATCGGCCAAATGAAGCTGAGTCTGCTGGTTGTTAAACTGCTCTACCAATACAAACAGGTTCTGATTGAAATTCATGGTTTCCTGACGTAGCTTACTCTCAGTAACCTCCCGGTTACTCTGTGCCACTTTTACCTGTCCGCGACGTTTACCCCAGTCCAGAATCGGAATTTTAAAACCAATCTCAACCACCTGATTATCTTTCAGACGACGATAAGCCGTATCGAAACGACGGTCTGTTCCTGTAAATCCCACCTGGGCAAACAGCGTGATTTCACGCATGTTTCCCTTGGCCTTGGCTACTTCATAATCGGCTTCCAACTGCCTGCGGCGAATATTTTGAGCAAATGAATTATTGGCCAAGGCCTTGGAAAGCACATCTGCATAGTCCAGGCGGATTTCGGGTATTGAATCCGGAATCTGAGGTGTCAACTCCTCATACTCTCCCAATGCTAAGAAAGAACGCAAGGTAAACATGTGACTCTTCAAGGAACTTTCATTGGAAGTAAGCGCAGAACGTGCATCCAGCACATTCAATTGCAACTGTAACAAATCATTTTCACTAATCTGCCCCATTCGCCGTTTAGTCTTGGCCACTTCATACAGTTTTTCCGCATTTTCCAGATTCTGCTTAGCAATAGCTACATTCTCACGGGCCAGTAACAGATTGAAAAAATAATTGATAGTGGTCATTGTGACCTCTTCCGTCGCACTCAAAAATGCTGCCTTAGCCTCCGCATAACGCACCGGCTCAATCCTACGGTTCCATTTTGTCTGATTCACTCCAAAAACAGGCTGATTTAGGGTCAAAGCCAGTGGAACCGACATAAAACGATTGTCAGAACCGCCATCCATCTGCCGCAGAAAATCGAGGGAAGTATTCAATGAAAGTGTACCTCCCGTAAACCAGATATTCTGGTCGATGGACAACTGTCCGTTCATCTGCATGTAGTTATTTCGTACATACGTATAGGAACCATCATTCTGCTGGTACGAAGTATAACCTTTTTGATAGGAAGGAAGGGTCGCTGTAAAGTTCACTTCCGGCAATAGCTCTGCACGGAAAGTACGATATTCCCAATAGGCCGTTTTCAGTTCGTTTAAAGCGACAGCCGCATCCACACTTTGTACCCGTGCCAGCATGATAGCTTCTTCCAGTGTCAATGTATGCGTTTCTCCCATCGGCACTGCGGTCACTCCCTTACTACAGCAGATAAAAAGAGAAAATAAAATCAGCAGGTTCCGTTTCATAATCTTCGATTCATTTTGTCATACAATGTTCATCCTTCACACCACTCTTCCCCTATCAACCATTTCACCTTATCCTACCTGCCGGCCATCAAAGAACCGCACGATACGTGACGTTTGTTTAGCCTGTTCCTCATTGTGGGTAACCATGACGATGGTACGCCCATCTTCCTGATTAAGCTTGTGCAGAATTTCCATAATTTCCGCTCCCATCCTGGAATCCAGGTTACCGGTCGGTTCATCAGCCAATACAATTTCCGGATTTCCCACAATGGCCCTGGCTATAGCCACACGCTGGCACTGTCCACCCGAAAGTTGTGACGGCATGTGATGCATACGATGGCTCAACCCCACTTTGAGCAACACCTCTTCGGCCAGTCGACGACGTTCCTTCGCTGAAACGTCACGATAGAGTAAAGGCAATTCCACATTATCCAGCACATTCAATGAATTGATCAGGTGGAACGACTGAAAAACAAATCCCAAGTTCCGGTTGCGAAAAGCTGCCAGCTCCTTGTCTTTCATTCCCTCTACTTTCACCCCCGCAACCTGAATAATACCGCTGGTAGGGGCATCCAGCAGTCCCATAATGTTCAACAAAGTAGATTTTCCACATCCTGAAGGCCCCATAATGCTGAGGAATTCTCCTTTTTCTACCATGAGGTTCACATTTTCCAATGCCTGAGTCTCTATTTCATTGGTCCGGTAAATCTTGTTGATTCCGGTTAATTCTATCATATTCATACTCATCTTATTTAAAAGTTTACTATTATATTCGCATTCAAACGAATCTTTCCATATTTTATTCATCCCTCAATGCTTCCGTAGGCGAAATGGAGCTTATCCGGCGGGCAGGAATATAAATGCCTATCCATACCACCAGCAGCAGAATCACGTACACCATCAGCGATACTAGGAAGAAATGAAGTCCAAAATTGTCTACCCAACTGGGTGTAACAGCTTCCATCAAAGAACTTCCCGTATTCAGTCCCTCACTAAATGCATATTGCAGATAAATGAAACAGCCTATGAAGGTAGCCAGCGTGGTCAGTGCCGTGCCCTCTCCTAAAAGCAACAGACGAATGCGATGCGGTGTCGCTCCATAAGAAAGCATCACGCCCACTTCTTCACGACGGGTACGAGTCTGCATCCAGAAAGTACCAATCACTCCCAGACAAAGATTGACCAGAAAGAACAAGGCAATGCTTAGGCTACGACGATAAAGCACAGTAGAATCACTGAATTCACGTGCCGCATTGATTTCGTCGTATGACTGCAATTCGCGGGCATAAAGATTCCCTATACGTAGCTGACGAAGCATCCAAGGACGAAAATCATGCAAGAAACGCTCCATACGCACTCCTTCTTTCAAACGAACAACAATCCTCATATTGTCCAGGCTGGAACGTATATCCGGATTCTGCAGGGGCATAAATACAATCGGCACAGGACGTTTGTCACTCAAATACTTACATGATTTCACGGTTCCCTTCACCGCCGTATAACAAGTATCTGTTCCATTCACTTTCCAGCAACGCTGATTGCGATATATGTGCGTGCGGAACATACCTTCCAGCAAATCTTCCGTCATAATATAATAGTCCCCATTGTCCAAATCGGACAACTGAGCCGCACTCATACTCCCCTTGCCAGACTGGAAGCCATAGGTTTCAAAGAAATGGGTATGAGGCAAAAATTCGATAAATAAAGCCGTATGAGCCACTGAATCACCTTCCGCTATAAAGCTGGAAGTTCCAGTTCCCATTGCACCAGGATACACAAAAGAAAGAACGGGAGTTGCCTGTTCCACATCGGGATGCTGCCGGGCACGGTCCACCAGATTCAAATAAGTCTGCATCAACGAAGCCGAATCAGCTGCTTGTGTCTCATACCCGGGAGCTTCCTGAGGAAGCATACCCACAGATACCATACAAAGACGATCTGCATCATAGCCTAACGGAAGATGTCGCTCATAGGTCACCACCATCACTGGATCGAAAATGTACCAGGAAAGAATTGCCACTAATATCAGTTCAGCCAGCAGCCATCCGTTACGACGACGACGGCTCCAAAGATTTTTCAAAATCAATTTCCACATATCCACCAACTATTTTTCAGATTATCTTTTTTCATACAATGAATACACAATCGGCTTGCGCAATGATGTCCATGCCGGCCACAAAGCAGACAACAGGTTAAGTATCAGACAAAGCACAAACGCCACAATAAACACTACCGGTGCAAACAGCATTTCACCTGATACATACAGATTAGCTCCTTCGGCAATATCCATAGGCCACGAATCGAACAACATAAAAATCCATTCACGACCCACATAAAGCATACTCCATGCCACCAACAACCCCAGTAAGCCTCCTACCAATGTAAGAAAAAAGTTTTCCCACATCACCTGCGATAACAATGTACTCCTACTCGCACCAAAAGCCTTACGTACTCCCATCTCCGACAGACGACTCTCCATACGGCTGGCTATCAGCCCACTCAGGTTTAAAGATGGTACAATCAAAAGTACCAGTAGCATCAGAATCAGATGACCTGCCACCTTCCAGGAACTAAAACTTGTATCGGCCGGATAATCTTTAAACACACTGAGTGTATGCGAAGTGGGCTGTTCCCATAACTCCATCTGCCACTGCCCTTTATACTGTGCATTTACTCTTCGGACCAAATCCCTGATTTCAGTGCGTAAGGCTTCTGCCTGTGCATTATCTTTTACTAAAAAAGTAACATTAAACCGACCACAATAGGGAAAACTGGAGGTACTGGGTTCCTTATAATTCAAGCCGACTGAATAAGGCACATATATCTGTGCATACGATTGGCCGGTCAAGAAGCTTGCTCCACGTACCACTCCACATACGCGATAGTTCACATAATCCATTGAAAACGAACGTCCCACAACGTCTTCGGTAGTACCGAACAGACGACGGGCGATGTCATCGGATATCACGGCCGTATGAATACCACTTGCCAAATCGGCCTCCGTAAACGGATGTCCCTCCAGAAACTGCAACTCATAGATACGGAAAAAAGCCGGGTCTACCAATTTCTGTACCGGACGAAAATCGCCACTCCGATCGGCAGGCTGTACATAATAGTCCGTCGCATTGCCGAAACATGCAGAAACTTCCACCACATTCTTAAGCGGATAAATCCATTCCTGCAAAGCCCGATACGACAAAGCGGCCTGATAAGTCATTGCTTCCTGCTCGGACTTGAAACTGACATGAGTCAGATACAACGTGTTGTCCCGATTCCTTTCAGGATATATAGGAGCCAGTTTCACGTAATAAACTACTGCTACTATAACCGTCATCGCAATGGCCAGTCCTGTACCAGCAATGTAGAGCATACTGAACAGACGGTTCTGTTTCAGTAACGTAAAAGCTTGTGTCAAATAGGTTCTTCGCATTCTCATAAAAATCTCACTCTCATTAAATTTTGTACCATATCAACGTATTTTTCATCTTTATCTTATCTCAAACTTGCCAATCCATAAACCTTAGTGTTTCAAGTTTATCTTATGCTTATTCTTATACTCTTTCATATCACTGACTACCACACGGTCGCCCGGTTGAAGTCCCGAAACTACCTCCACATATTCAAAATTAGAATCTCCCAGTTCCACCTTCCGCTTGACCAGTTCCTCTTTTCCATCCCGTACAAAAAGTTCATACTCTCCTTTTCCCACGTAATAACTGGCATTCTCTATTCGCAATACGCCCTCTTTCACGGCATTCATCACATACACATCCACTTTCAGTCCCGAACGCAACCGGCGGTGATGGTCATTAGACAGCTGCACAATAAAAGAAATCACTCCATTTTTAGATAAAGGCGTCACACTGCTTATCTGTCCTTCCAGTTTTTCATTGCCTATCTTTACGATGGCCCGTCCTCCTGCCATGACCTGATCAGCATAAGTATCGGCAATATCTGCTTCCACCTTAAAGTGACTCAGGTCTGAAACCACAGCCAATCGGGTACCTTCCGTCACCTGCGCTCCCACCTGATCATTAATATAGGTAAGAATGGCTTTCCTTGGTGAACGTATCTGCGCATCCTCCAAGGTTCGCTTCATCTCCGCCATCTCCTTACGGAAAATCTCATATTCCAACTGTTTGACCTTCAAGTCGGCAGCTTTCACCTGACGCTCATTATCCAACTGCTGACGAAGCTGTTCCAATTCCAGCCTGCCCGTCTGATAATTCAATTCCGCTTGCCGCACCCGGTCAGTCGTACCAGAACCCAAGCTATCAAGATATTGCTCGTTCCGAAATTCCACCTTCATCCGGTTCAGCTTCATAGCCGATACCTTTACCTGCATTTCCAAATCACTGAGATACGTTTGGTTATTAATCTCCAACTGCTCCAGCTGATAACGTTTCATCTGGTCCTCATCCTGCAATTTCTTATATTCAGTCTCGGTACTCTGTAAATCCAGTTTCAGCAACGGAGTACCTACATCCACACTGTCTCCCCCTTTTCCATACACCTCCACAATACGCGAATTAATCGGAGTATTGATTATTTCTTCAAAGGCTGGTACTACTTTTCCCGATGCACTTACACTCACCTCAATGGTTCCTCTGGTCACTTCTGAGAACACCAGTTCACTCTCTTTCACACTGCTGCGCGTCCATGAAAAAAGCAAAACCAACAATATCACGCATCCGGCTCCAATACTACCATATTGTATAATCTTCTTATTGCGTGCCTTTATTCGTACTTCTTTTGATATTTCCCGATCCATATTTTTACGTTATATCCGCATTTTCTGAATGCAACATCCATGCCAAAACAATAAACAACTGATTTACAACATAAAACCAATTTTAAGAAGTGTCCGATATCGGACACTCTGTTCGGTTTTACACACATTATGTACGTTTTTTACGAGAAATCTCACAGAAGCATTGCACATATCCGCAACTCTCTCTACCTTTAAATCTGAAAATAAAAGGGAAATGAACGAACTGGTAATACAAAAACTAAAAATCCTGACTGAATCCGCCAAATACGACGTGTCGTGTGCTTCCAGCGGTACTTCCCGCAAAAACACACGGGGAGGAGTCGGCAATACAGTAGGAGGATGGGGCATCTGTCATAGCTTTTCAGAAGACGGACGCTGCATTTCCCTGCTCAAAATTATGCTGACCAACTACTGCATCTACGATTGTGCCTACTGCATCAACCGGGTGAGTAACGACATTCCACGGGCCACTCTTTCCGTTACGGAACTGGTGGAGCTGACCATGGAGTTCTACCGGAGAAATTATATAGAAGGACTGTTTCTCAGTTCGGGAGTAGTACGTAATCCCGACTACACCATGGAACGCCTGGTACGGGTGGCCAAAGACCTGCGGCTGGTACACCGTTTCAATGGTTACATCCACCTGAAAAGTATCCCCGGTGCCAGTGAAGAACTGGTACGGGAAGCCGGACTATATGCCGACCGTCTCAGTGTCAATCTGGAGATTCCGACAGAAAAGAATTTAAAACTGCTGGCACCGGAGAAAGACCACCAGAGTGTGTATCTTCCGATGAAATACATCCAGCAAGGCATACAGACCTATCAGGAAGAGCGCAAGCACTATCGTCACACTCCCCGCTTTGCTCCTGGCGGACAAAGTACCCAGATGATTGTAGGAGCCACCCCCGAAACTGACAAGGACATCTTGTTGGTATCTTCTTCGCTGTATGAAGAACCTACCATGAAACGAGTGTATTATTCAGGCTATATTTCGGTAAATACGTATGACAAGCGACTTCCTACCTTGAAGCACCCGCCTCTGGTACGCGAAAACCGTCTATATCAGGCCGACTGGCTGCTACGTTTCTATCAGTTCAAGGTAGACGAAATAGTGGACGACCAGAGTCCTAATCTGGACTTGGAGATTGATCCGAAACTGGCCTGGGCCCTTCGCCATCCGGAGTTTTTCCCCGTCAATATACAGACCGCCGATTATGAAGCCATCCTGCGTGTGCCGGGCATCGGAGTAAAATCCGCCCGCCTGATTGTAGCTTCCCGCCGTTTCTCCCGTATCGGATTCTACGAACTGAAGAAGATGGGAGCCGTCATGAAGAAGGCCAAATACTTCATCACCTGCAATGAACTGCCCGACAAGACCATTCATGAGCTAGGTGCCTACGGAGTACGGAAACTTCTGCTCCCTACTCCCCGCAAGAAGATAGACGAGCGTCAGCTGAGTTTCGACTTTGGAGATACAGAAGAAGCTGCCCCCACAAACGAGTGAAGGCAGCTTCCTTACTTTTATGCATTCTACATTTTTTCAGCGGATTGACACTTCCATTACAGGCTGTTCCTTTATGGTATCCAATGGTACCGCTCTATACTTGACACGCTGAAAATCAATCTTGTTCAAATCAATACTACGTATAGCAGAATTATACATGGTACGATAATAAATCATCCGATGCCGCATATCCGTGGCCGAAGTCCACTGTGTAGCACTTGGGATATTGACAGGCACTTTTCCTTCCGAGAACTCAATTCCCAATGGAATATCAAAGTTGTTCAAAATCTGAAATCCTTGAAGTACGGTCTGACGGGCATTGTCCTGCACAGGGGCTGTAGCCTGATAAAAGGCAGCCCGTACAAAACGGGAAGGAGGAGTCACATCACCGGGAATGCCCAAGAACCCACTTCCAGCTCCGAAAGAACGAAGAGCTACATTCCCTAACGATTGAGGTTGGGCACTGCCCGGATACAGATTGACGTAATTATTCAAGTTGGTCAGTTGCCATTCAAATCCCGGAGAGTTAGTCAGTACTCCTAAGTTGTTTTCAAAGAAATGCAGTTCACCATCTACGATTTCCAATACCACCTGACGTCCTGATACATCGGCAAAACGCCAATGCACAGTCGATGCACGCGGGTCAATGGCCACTACATGTACCTGCTTCAGGCTTTCCACCACTTCATCCACCGTCTTGCAGTTGCCTAATACCCAGGAAACCAACTGTAAATCGGCAATGGAAGACGACTTATATTCTGCTTTATACGCTTCATACTGTCCGTAATTCGGGAAATAGAACAGACCGGCAGAGAGACCTTCTTCGTTCAAACCTTCTGCCACAAACTCCTTTTGTTCTACCGCAAGGCCCACATATCCATATTTTGCCGTAAATTTCATGCCATCCTGTCCACCGGGCACATACGACTGAACCGTATAACCACGTGGCACTACCACATAGCAACTGTTCAAGTCACTTCCACCCCATTCAATGGTACGGGCAAGAATGCGTGTGCTGTCTTTTGCTGTCAAGGTGATACCTGTGCAAGCCTGAGCAGGCTGTGACTGGAAGACGGCCACTGTGGCCATCAGTCCCAAGAGCATAGATTTGTAATTCATCATTTAATCTGTTTTTATTATATAACAAAAAACTGTTCCTTTTGTTTCAGTTTATCGTTTTTACTACTTTTGCTCCCTGAAATCCTCTATACACAAAGATACGAAATTCTCATAAACCATGACAGTTTTTCAATACGATTCCACTTTTGAAGGTCTGCTTACCGCCCTGTTCGATGCCTATTATCGCCGGACTTTTCCTGACCTGCTGCTTACAGAGAAGGAACCGTTTCCACTTTTTCATGAGGAGGTACATCAGGTGGTAACAGATGCGGAAAAGACAGAACGGGTTTGGAAACTGTTATCACGTAAACTTTCCCGAAGAGCACTTGCTTCCCTTACCTATTGCTGGCTCTCGGAAACACCGGAAGCTGCCATGCTCCTTTTTCGCTACATGCGGAAAGTAACCGATGCACCGGCCTCTATCGAACAAAATTTCGCAGACCCGGATGTGTTAGGAGTGTATCAACTCAGCAAAAAAGTAGCGGACGAGCGAATGAGGGTACTTCAGTTCATGCGCTTTCAAAAAACAGCCGACCAGGTATATTTCGGTATCATGGAACCTCTTTACAACGTCTATCCATTGACCATCCATCATTTTCGCGACCGGTTTGCCGACCAGCCGTGGATAATCTACGATGCCCGCCGTCACTACGGCTACTATTACGACCTGAAAGAAGTCAGCGAAATCACATTTGAAGACTCTCGTGCTGCCTTCCTGCGACACGGGAAGTTGGAAGATGAGCTGCTGGATAAAAACGAAAAGCTTTTCCAGGAGGGCTGGAAAAGCTATTTTCACAGTGTATGTATTCAATCCCGACTGAATCCCGTAAAGCACAAAAAGGATATGCCGGTCCGTTTCTGGAAATATCTTACCGAAAAAGACTAACCCAGCGGGAACAATTCATCTGGATAGCCTATATCGACCAAAAAGAGTGCATGTCCCGGTACGGATGTACCTGCACTGCAACGGTTCTTCTCTTCTATCACCTTCCGGAAACCTTCCACCGAAAGTTTGCCGCGTCCCACTTCTACCAGCGTACCGACAATGGCCCGAACCATATTCCGCAAGAAACGGTCAGCCTGAATGGTAAATACCCATTCCGTTTCGCTTACCTGATCCCAGTGGGCATGCATAATCTTGCAGTTATTGGTCTTCACATCCGTATGTAATTTGCTGAAGCTCGTAAAATCCGTGTAATCAAACAAGATCTGCGCCGCCTCATTCATCTTTGTAAAATCCAGAGGCTGGAACAATCGCCAGCAATATGCCCGGTTAAACGGATTCTTCTGTGTAGTGACGTAGTATTTGTACGTACGATAAGTCGCATCAAAACGGGCATGCGCATCCTGATTCACTCTCCGCACACGATACACTGATATATCCGGCGGCAGCAAACGGTTCAGTTTATCCGTCACCGTATCTTCATCCAGCATCCATTCCACATCAAAATGTGCCACCATCAGGCGGGCATGTACTCCGGCATCCGTACGTCCGGCCCCCACCACTTCAATGGCCTCATCCCGCAAGAAAGTATGCAGCGCTTTCATCAGCGTTTCCTGCACACTGCTTCCGTTAGGCTGTATCTGCCAGCCGTGATAGTTAGTACCGTCGTAAGCCAAATAAATGAAATATCTGAACATAGTTTCTTGAATTTTATCGGGCAGTAATATGGAAGCAACCTTGTTTCAATTCGTATTTCACATAGCAACGGTCTGCCTTACGAAGGTCACGCAATACTTCCGACAGCACCAGCTTCAATGTATCCGAGCTTACATCCTGCATAGGACGGCCATCAGGGTCTTCTACCTTCTCAAAACGCTTCCAGCTCACATCAAACGTAGTTCCATAAAAATGGCAGGAGTTC
Organism: Phocaeicola plebeius DSM 17135; assembly: GCF_000187895.1. Lineage (GTDB taxonomy): Bacteria > Bacteroidota > Bacteroidia > Bacteroidales > Bacteroidaceae > Phocaeicola > Phocaeicola plebeius. Next base: position 292,132 of record NZ_DS990133.1, read on the forward strand.
AGCGAAGCATTTCCGTTGGTTCTCCGCAGACGCTTTACGTCATCCTTCGTACGAGTCACGGACGTTACAATGATTTTATTGGGGTTCAGTCCTTTGTTTTCCAATGAATCCAAGAAATTAACTCCGATGGTATCCAGCAGCGCACTGGCCTGAGGTATCAGGTAGGGAATTGAATGCGTCAAAGAGTCCAGACCATACCGTTCACAAGCGGCAATTTCAATCAACCGGTCCTTCATTTCTTCCGCCTCTTCACGGGTACTGATAGGACGAATACCAATTTTCTTGGCTGTAGCCAGCTGTACATCATTCAAATCTCCGAACGAACGTTTATAGCTGATAACTCCCCTGATATTGCGCGGATTGTTCATTTTCATTGACATGTCCTTTTCCTTACATCCAGCCAGACAGATGCCAGCAAATAAAGCCACTGCCAGACATGACTTGATCAATAATTTCATTTCTTTTCCATTTTTAATTCCATGCAAAGATAGCATAAAAAGCAAGAAGCACAAAACCACCGAATAAAGGCCTAGACAATACACATTATTACTTTTAGTTATCACGCATAAAAAAATGTAAATAGGACATTCCATGGAAATCTTCTATCTTTGTGCCCGAAATAAAATCAAAATCACTAAAAACAAACTGATATGTTCAAGAAAGGAAACAGAGCCAATACCCTCCATGGTATTTTATTGATTGCATTATTTTCTTTTGCAGCTTTCTACATTGCCGAAATACCCTTCGTGAAAAGTCTTTCCTTCAGTCCGCTGATTGTGGGTATCATTTTGGGAATGCTTTATGCCAACAGTCTGCGCAACAAACTGCCTGAGACATGGGTTCCCGGTATCAAGTTCTGCACCAAGCAGGTACTGCGTGCCGGTATCGTACTCTACGGATTCCGTCTGACACTGACACAAGTAGCCGCCGTAGGACTCCCCGCAGTGGTTATCGATACCATCATCGTAGCCGGTACTATTTTCCTGGGTATCTGGCTGGGCAAACTGATGAAAATGGACAAAGATACGTCTCTCATGACAGCTACCGGTAGCGCCATCTGTGGAGCAGCAGCCGTACTGGGTGCAGAACCGGTGGTAAAATGTGAAGGACATAAAACGGCCATTGCCGTATCTACGGTAGTCATTTTCGGAACCATTTCCATGTTCCTCTATCCGATTATGTACCGTGCCGGTATGCTGGATGCACTGGGAGATACGGGAGTAGCCATCTACACTGGAAGTACCCTGCATGAGGTTGCTCACGTAGCAGGAGCCGGAAATGCCATGGACCCGACCGATTCATTAGGAATTGCCGGAACAGCTACCATCACCAAGATGATCCGCGTCATGATGCTGGCACCGGTACTGGTCATCATGAGCTTTGCATTGGCAGGACGGAAAAAAGCAAATCCTGAAGGTAAAGCCGAAAAGAGCAAAATCACTATTCCCTGGTTTGCATTCGGATTCATCGGTATCATCTGTCTGAACTCCTTGCTGCAATACCTCACAGGTGCCGAAACTGTAAAAGATATTCCGTTGAATGGTGCCATTGAGTACATCGATACCTTCATGCTGACAATGGCCATGACGGCACTGGGTACAGATACCAGTCTGGAAAAATTCAAACAAGCTGGTGCCAAACCGTTCTTGCTGGCAGGATTGCTTTACATCTGGCTGGTAGGCGGAGGATACTTGCTGACACAATATATCACTCCAATGTTTGGATAAAAGATAATCCTCAAAAAACAATAAGGGCAGGCGTAAACAAATTACACCTGCCCTTATTGTTTTTACATGTTCCGATACTGCTTGGGCGACATGCCTGTATAACGTTTGAAGTATTTCCCAAAGAAGGAAATGTCCGAAAAATTCAACGAATAGGCTATTTCCTGTACTGTCATATCCGTAGAACGGAGCTTAGCCTGTGCATCGCGTATGATGAACGAAGAAAGGATATCGGTCAAAGTCTTTCCCGTAACTTTCTTCACCGTTGTACTCAGATGTTGTGGCGAAAGATGCAACTTCTCGGCATAGAAAGATACATTGCGTTCCGTTTTATAATATTGCACAATAATACGAACCAACTCCTTTACAATTTCTTGATTTCGATTGTATCTCGGTGAATCTTCCTCCTCTCCTCTTTTCTTATATACGCCACCTAAAGAAAGGAGCAGCTGCGTATAAATCAAACTGATTTGCATTCCGCTCATTTCTTCTTTTATCTTCTGCCGACGAATCAAGAGACGGATACTATCCCGGAACAATTCATATACGTCTTTCTTCATCTCAATTACCGGTCGTTCGAATATATAAGGAGTATATTCCACAGTATAAGAAAACAATTTGGCTCCTTCTATCAGCTTTTTGGAAAAACCGACAAAAATAAACCGACAATCCTTACTCTGCTCCTGAATCTGAAAAAATACCCCTGGAAATATAATAGCCAATGAACCTTCCTTCAGATCATAATATGTCAAATGGATTTTTGTCCGGCAGCTTCCCCTCAGACAGAGCAGAAAAACACACCCCGGAAAAGGCGCAGAATTCTGGAACAAGCGGTAAAAACCACCCGTCATGTCTATACCAGCCACCATATCCTGGCCTTCCGGCAATAAATCAAGTCTGTCAAATCGCTTCATTCCTTAATTTCTTCTATAGGTGTCACATCTTGTATGTTCTTGTTCTTTTTACGGAAACGCAACAAACGGAACATATCCATCAATGCATATACAATGGAAGAAATTCCCAACACAATAAAAGGTATTTCAGCCGTAGCAAACGGATTGAACAAGACCGTAATTCCCGCTGCCAAAATCAATACGGGCACTACATACACCCCAAATGGAACCGGCATAAATGAACGAGCTGCAATCAGATTAGCCAGCTGACTGATACCACCCAAAACCAACAGAATGCCTAACACATACATCAGCACCCCGATAAAGAAAGAAGGCATGATAATCAACCATACACCGAAAAGTGTACTGCCTAACGCAACTATAGGAAACCCCGGACGAGGAGCATCTACCTTACTCTTGTTCAACAAGGCCAGATAAGAAAACAATCCAACCAGTCCGGGAATAAGGAACAACACCCCGATAGTAATTACCAGGTAACTCACTGCTACATCTGGCCATGTGACCAATAATATACCGATAACTAATGCACAGAGCGAACTGACTAATGCATAATTCAAAGATTTCATACTTCGTCCATTTTTAAATTCACTATCCAAAGGTAATGAAAAACTATCAATAAACAAATCATTCGCCCAAAAGGATAAAAAGCTATCACTTATCCGGCATAACTGTGCATTCCTCCGAGTACATAGTTTACGCCGAAATAGGTCATCAGTATGGCAGAGAACGAAACGATTAAAAACCAATGAAAAAAGTACGGATTTCTGAAACGAGGGATACTTTGCACATGAAAAGCCATTCCATAAAGCATGAAAGTAATCAGAGCCCAGACTTCTTTCGGATCCCAAGCCCAATAGCTCCCCCAGGACACGTTGGCCCATACCGCACCGATAAAAATTCCTATTCCTAAACACAACACTGCCGGATAAAGCAAGACCCGACAAAATAAAGTCAGCCGTTGCCGCTGCCAAGTATGCCGCCGAATACTCAGTGCCAGGATACTACACAGACACATCAAAGCAAATAAGGCATACGACACCATAATCAATGATACATGCAGACTCAGCCAGGGTGACAGCAATACCGGCATCAACGGGGTTATCTGCGGATTCATCTCGCTCAGATAAGCCACCAGCAAGGTAAAACCGGAAAGCAATAAACCGGTTGGAAGCAAAAACGAGAACCGCCGCTGCCAGATACAAGTACACAATAACAGAAATCCCGCTAAAAAAAGCATCGTTTCATGTCCGTTTCCCAAAGGAATCCGTCCTCCAATATACCAACGAAGCAAATAAGAAGTCCAATGAAACAGACAGGCCATCCATACAGCCCACACCCATATCCGTCGCCACCTACTACTCCAGTTTCTTGCCTTATCGCCTTCTTGCATCACATAGGAATAGACCCACCATCCCAAAGCCAGCAAACCTAAAGAAAGATTAGCCATAAACAAAACTTTAGTGAACGGTACCGCATGATAGAAAATCTCTGCACGTATTCTTAACGGCGATAACGGAGTGACACTTCCATCCTCCGGCAAAGGACGGATAAAAGTACCTTTCTGAAGCATCAGTACCATACCGACCTTCTCATCCAGTTCCAACACTTCTTTTTCCAACTTTTTTGCCCGATGGTTCTCCAACCAACCTTTCTCATGCGTATTTCGCACTTCGTCCTGTAGTCTCTGCAACAATCCCTCCAACCGATAGGTCTTTCCATCAAACAAGTCTACCAGTGCGGCATACTCCGATTTCAATCCCAATTCCTGCCTCAACCGTTCACTTTTCACCCGAAACATCAGTTCGTGCTGCCATTCTTCGGGATAAAGTAACCAACTGGCCACCACTTGTTCCGGTGTCAAACCATGATAAGAAGGTTTTCCGCTCAACTTGATTACAAAGTCACGGGCCAAAGTATGGAAGGGCGCCACACGGTCGTGGTATATCACCTGACTCATCTTCAGCTTTTCCGCATCCTGCCGGGCCAGGACACTGACCGGACGAGCTTGAGCCGTCAACTGGAAAGCACATACTCCCAGCCATACCAGTCCCATTTTTCTCCATAGGGGATGACGTAACAAGCGGAAAAAAGTCTCCCTCCGGCTGCCTAACAGCCATAAAGAAGAGAAAGCCAGACACAAATACCCGGCATAGGTTACAGCAATTCCCCAAGGGTCATAGTTTACACTCAACCAGCTTCCAGACAAATCCGGGTCGTATGATGACTGATAAAAACGATAACCCTCTACAGAAAGAATGTGATTCATTGAGATTACCTCTTCTTTCCATTTTCCATTCACTTTATAACTCACGTAACTCTTGTAATCAGAAGGGGCTTCCGTTCCCGGATAATAAACCACCCTGAAGCTGTCCAGAGAAAGACTGAAAGGCAACGCCCTCGCTTGCTGGTCGGAAGTCCGGATAAAACTCTTCACTTCTTGCCCTTGCATCAGATGCACATACCCTTTTTCACCTGTCAGATAGGTAAGCATGGCCCCTCCCAGTATCACTAAAAGAGAGCCATGCCACCACAAGACCGGGAGACGCTTCCACAGCCGGCATTTGCCACATGCCCGCACAAGCCCGAAAGCCAGCGCACCCCACAAGCCACAAAACCAACAAGCGTGATATATATGTGCCTGGACAAAAGTTGTTCCGTATGCATGCTCTAAAAAAGTAGCTATGGCCAATACTCCCATCAGCACCACATAAAGAACTACCCAGACGTTTTTCCACAGACGTTTTTTCATACAAACTAAAAATCAGGATACTGTGTATGCTTCATCATTTTTGTACCCATGCACTCCATCTCTATCAGCCAACCCGGACGGCAGACAGGAGCCAACAGAATCACTTTTGGCGTTTCCGGGAAACGCTGGTCGAACATCTCCCGCACCACGGCATAATCTGCCGCATCGCGCAGGTAAACCAACATCTGTCCGATGTCATCGAACGACATTTCTGCTTCCTTCAACAAGGCCTCCACGTTTTCCCACATACGTTCAGTCTGCCTCCGAATGTCGCCTGGATACACCACTTCACCCTTATGATTGATACTGGCCGTACCTGATATGAAAACCTGACGTCGGTCACCATAGTCCACATACGTACCACGTTCAAAACTTACTCCATACTCATACGTAGGATTCAAATGAGTCGGTGCATATAAATAATGAATCTGTTCCTGGTGGATACCCAACACGGCATACGTATCCATCTGTACCAGCACCTGTGTATCGGCATGACGCCCACCGATACCGGTACTGGCTATATAATGTGTTTGTGGTGTCAAATCCTGCGTCACAAACACTTCGTTACGGGCTTTTACCACTCCGGCATAATTCACATCTACATTCTGTACAAAAAACCAGGTACGAATGCAGTTCTCAGCCAGATGCCCACCCTGTGCAATCAGTTGCAGGATATAATCATTCAGCAACAAGCGGGTCTGGTATTCTGAATTAGCCGCCCGATTACAAGCCGAACCACCCCACAGATGGCGGTAAGCCCCGTGTGGCACTTCGAACAATCCGCTTTCCAGCGCACGACATTGCACACCGGATTGCAGATATACCCATAAAGCTATTTTTGTTCCGTTCAGCGGGGGCTGTTCCACAATCGAACAGGCACAGACTGAGCTTTCCGGCACCTGTACCGCCAGCCAGTCGGCCTGATTGGCAGCATCGCTTAAAAAATAACGCTTGAACACGGCAACAGATCCCTTCAACTCATTCTCCAACAGCTGATAATAGGTATCGAGCAAGGTATCCAATTGTTCCTGATACGTCAAAGAAGGCCGAGTAACGTGAATCATCACATGGTATTCAGCGACTCCTTCAGCCGGTTCAAAACATGAAATTTCTACTAATGTATTTTCTTGTGACTTGTGGTTTCGTAGTTGTTTGTGGCTCATATTCATACTATTTTAATATTCAAGGTTTGGCACCTCCATTTATCCAATCATCTATCAAGTTCAATAATACCGGCTCAGCCGAAAGAATGTCCTGATGGTCATGGTGCACGTGACCGTTTTCATGCAGTACCTGATACAAAAAGCTGTTTTCCGCATCTGCCGGTTTCACCCTCATGACTTCCGGATTCACTACAGACGGGACATTTACCAGCTGTTCATAGCTTTTTCCTGCAGTCAGGAACAAATGCCCTGCCGCTGAAGTGCTTCCTCCATGGCAACTGGCACAGCGGGAATCAAACACTTGCTGTTGCACAGCCTGGAACATGCCGACTTGCTGTGCACCCACGTCCATACGAATCGTGTCTTCTGCCGTTTCCGAGCAATCGACCCTGGCGAAGGTCACTACCCGCTCCCGAATGCGGTTAATCACGCACAATTCTATTTGAGTGACTTCATCGGTCACTCCCGACATCACCACCTGCACCGTACCATCTTCTCCTGCCTGCGAAGGCATCACATTGGCAGAAGTCAGTGCATATTCACTTTTCGCATCAAAACCGGCTACGGCTACCGTATATCCGGAAGGCCAGGTATCCATACCCGTTACCTTTCCGGTGAATTTCACCGTACGTCCGCCTTCTGCCGTAGCTGGCACCGCTTCATAGATACGTCCTTCGTCGCAGGAAACCAAGCATAGGATTCCCAGCCCCAAGAGTATCCATCCATACACATTTCTTTTCATCACACCCTCCTTCCTTTTAGAACGTGTACTGAAGCATCACCGTGGCATTATGGGTCGCTATACCCAAGTCGTCATTATCACGGTCAAGTTGTGTATCGTGCCCCCAGCGCCCTACAAACTGATACATAGCCTGTAATTTCAGGTTGCAGCCTTTAAAGAAATAGTTTACTCCCACGGCCGGCATATTCATGAATCCGTTTGTATCCATTCCGTTACGGTTGAAGAAATCATAACGTGCCGTAGCTTGCAAGCGGGAAGTCACAAAATAGCCTCCCTGTACGTATCCACCCAGGTAGTGATACCCCTGGTCAATTTTCTGCCGTTTGGTAAAGCCCACGTGCATGTAATACATTTCCGCTCCCAGATAGAGTTTTCTTTTCAACATGGCAAACTCCAATCCGGCACGGTAATCGTTCGTACTTTCGTTCTCACTCTCCACATTCAATGAAGTGGATACTCCCAGCATCAGTTTGTCTTCATTCAGCCGGTTAAGATTTCCCTGCGTAGAAGGCATCACTCCTTTGGGCATGTAGGTAAAGCGTCCGGCATAAAGTAAGGAAGGAATGTGCCAGTCATCACTGAAGGTCTTTCCTGCCGTATTCACCGAAATACCCGTACCATTGAAAAGTCCCACTTCATAACCAAACTTATCCGCCAGCAGACCGTGTACTTCCACTCCCAAGTCGAATCCCGTTCCGATATTGGGAGTCACGGCATTCAACGAATAAGGCAGAATCACCGGAGCGGTCAGCGACAGCGGTAAGGAGGGCATCAAGGTTTCTCCTAGCGTAGTCAGGTAGGCATGCGAAAAAGGTGTTTTAAACTTACCCACGCGGATAGAAAACTGTTTTTTCAGCTCCACATCGAACCAAGCCTGCTGCAACAAGGCTGCGCCCGTAGCCGCTGCATTCAGTGACAGATTGAACGACACTTTGCCAAAGGCTTTCCCTGTAAAGCCCAACACTGCATAAGGAATAGCAAAGCCTGAGTTAGCCACATTGTCCTGATTATAGGCCTTGTCCAGTCCTTCATCATCATACCAGTTGAAGTTGGCACTTGTCTGCACTAACAGATAAGGCTTGAACACAAAATCTCCTTTCTTAGAAGCGATGGTAAATCCTTCTCTCCCAGCCAACGACACGATACCATTTTCCGTATCCTCTTCATGTTGTGCCAGTGCTGTCAATGGCATTAGCGCAGACAGACACAAAGCAGTCAGTATTTTTTTCATAAGTTATCAGTTTCTATACTTAATGATTAAAGTGAATTTAAAAACGCAATCAAGGCATCACGGTCTTCCTTACTCATGCGTTTAAACAAGTTTTTCGAAGCTTCCGCCTCTCCTCCATGCCACATGATAGCCTCTACGAGGTTACGGGCGCGTCCGTCGTGCAGGAAATAGGTATGTCCGTTCACCACTTCCTGCAAGCCGATGCCCCATAATGGAGTGGTACGCCATTCATTCCCCCGGGCCAGACCACTTACGTAATTGTCGTTCAAACCCACACCCATAATTTCCGACCCCATATCATGCAGCAGAAAATCAGAATACGGATGGATGGTCTGATTGCCCAACCACGGTAGTTCCGTACCGTTCAGCAGTGTGGCTCCTCTTACTTTTGTATGCAGCGTAGTCACATGGCAAAGGTGACATTTCGCCTCATAGAATTTCTGTTCTCCTTTCTGTACCTGCGGATCATTCACATTCCGGCGGGCCGGCACACCCAGGCAGTGCATATACAAGTCCACATCCTCCATGTCCTCGGTCGACACGTCCAGCTGGTCGTACGAAAGTCCCATCATACTGCCCTGATCCATCTGTATCTGTCCCTCACATATCTCCTCAGGATAACGGCTGTTGGTCACCCCCATGTCACTGGAGAATCCTAATTCCACCGTCAAATCAGCATGCTGTGCCTTGTTGCCCGAAAGTCCCAAACGAGTTACTCCACGCTCACTGATATAATTGCACCGTCCGCTAATGCCGTATTCGGGGTAATTACTTTTGGCAGCCAATGCTTCGATTTCTTTCTGGTCGAGTGCCATCATCTGCCCCATTCCCACATGACGTAACGGTATACGGACAGAACAGAACAAATCTTCCGGACGAATACTGTCGGCATACCACTCCGTAATGGTATAGGTCGGCTTGCAAAGCTCATAAGTTTCTCCATCGGGAAATTCGAATGTCTGGTAGTCATACTTCACTGACAATTTTCCCTCCGGTTCCACCCCATAAATGGCCTGATCATGGAGCACACGGCCGTAGTTCTGGAAGAAGGCTCCGTTCTTTCGGGTGATATATACCAACATGGAAGAAAAACCGTAATTTCCTGAGCCACCTTCACTCCACAAGGTAGGCTTGGTACGTCCGGCATTGCGGTGACAACTTCCACAGGAATAACCGGCATACACGGGACCTAATCCACCATCCTGGTTACTACTGGTACGCACATCGTCATACAATCCATCTCCGTCGTTAAAACGGCTGCTATAAATACCCGACAGCCACGACGCTTCAAAATCATAAGCTTTCGAAGAAGTCAGAAAATTAGTAGCCGTACCGGCTGACAGTGCAAAGCCTTCCGGCAACTCCACGTACTGCTGGTCGGTTCCTTCTTTCTCACAGCTCCATAGAAAACAGGGGAAAAGTCCGTATAACAAAAGTTTTACTATTCTCATTTATTCTTCTCTTTTTCGGAAACATACAGAGGAAGTAAAGGAGGGCTTCCCCTTCTTTACTCCCCTGCCTGTCATTCATCAAAAATTTATCTTCATGCTTAATCTACCGTACGTGCTTGTCCGTCTTTGAACAACAGGAATTCCAAAGTATGGAAACCACGTACATTCTGTGCGGCAGAAATGGCTTCACTGTCTTCTGAGTAGTCGCCACTCCATTCCATCTGGCTGTAATCTCCTGAATTCAGGATGTTCACGATGGCAGCCTGGTCAAGCGGCCAGCTGTCCATGTTCGGGTCAAGTCCCTGATCTGCTACCGGACCAAACAAGAAAGCCTCACTCTTTTCCCATGGTTCACGGGCAGTAATCCAAGCATCACAGGCATCCTTGAAAGCCTGATTGGTTGGGTTGGCTGCCAGCGTATTCACCTTGTCATACAAAGTAGCTACTCTGTCTTTCAGGTCTGAATAAGTGGGTAATACCACTACATCCACGTAGTTCTTTACCACCGGACTCAGCACAGCTTCCGACAATGCATCACAAGCCGGTTTTACCTTATCTTTCAACAAGACACTCAGTTCACTGCAGGCTTCCTGAGCCGCCAGACTCTGTTCGCTGTTGATATGGTTACGGAACGGTTGCGGGATGGCTAAAATCTTATCGTAAGCATTCTTGATAGCCAACAAAGTATTATCTGCCAGTTGCTGCTGCCCGTTGCTCACCAATACCGTGTACAAGGATTGCGTGGCCACCTGAGTTTTATCAATAGCAGCTCCACTAATCAAAGCCTCACTGCGCACACCACAGAAAGCATTACAGATAGATACGATGTTATTGGAATAGTCTTCGCGCGAGTGCCAGCTATACCAGGATTCTACTGCATAGAGGGCTTCTGTTACCTTCCCTGCCTGGTATTTGGAATACGGGTCACCGATTTTTGTTTCTCCCACCTCATTGGCAATATCTACACAACCGTCTATCACTTGCTGCACGCAAGAACCTGCACTGTTGAACGGTGCCTCATGATTTTTAAAGGTCACGGCATAACTTTCACCTCCCTTGTAACTGGTAGCCCAATAGCCATACAAGTCGGAAGCATCTTTACGAAGTAAGGTAACCACTGCCTTCATGTAGTTGTTCCAGCTAGTCGCGTTTTCCGACGTATAATCAATGTTGGCCGCATCGGTCGGTTCTGTCGGTGTGTCTTCGTTACTGCACGCTGTCATCGAAAAGGTCAGCCCCATTGCCAAGGCTGCCGCATAAAAGAAATTCTTTTTCATATACATAATAGTTTTTTAGGAGTTAATAAATCATTTCTTGAAAAACCAGCCGATGTAGGCCAAGCCAATGGAAAACTCATTTTCACTGGTATACGGTCCGGTACCGAACATCTTTCCTGTACCAATCTGACGGGTAGTATAGTCTGCCTTCACCACCAGATTAGGCAAAGCAAACCAATTCAATCCGGCCACCCACATGCTGACCTTGTTACGCAAGTCCATGGTCTGCCCGGCTTCTCCTTTTTCTTGCGGATTATAGTATTCATAGCGGGCAAACGGATAAATCACAGGAACTTTGGGATTGTGATTGAAAATGGAACGCAGGTTCACACCCACCTCTCCGGCATAACTGACTGCATTTTTAGCTACCGGAACCACGCGGCTGTAAGAAGCATTGTTCGACAAACGGACATTCTTGCTGCTAATAAACTTTGAGTTGCTCAGGTTACCATAGACCATATTGGCACGTGCAGTCACATAGTCATTCTTGTACTGCAAGTCGCCTGAATAAATCCGTAACGGTGCTTTCTGTCCCTCGTAGAAATTGGGTTTGTCGGAATTACCTGCCGTATTGGCACAATAATAAAAAGAACCTCCTACACGCAGTCCCGGCACTCCACGGTAATCTACACGAAGCACATACCCAGGAGAATTGAAATTATCTTCCTCAAACAAGCCCTGCTTACCGCTGGCAACCCAAGTATTCCGGTCGAATCCGTTGGCATTCAGTCCGGCCACCACCAGCACCTGATAGTCGAAAGTGGCATATCCTTTTCCCAACGTACCGAAAAACTCAATACCCGTTTCATGCCAGGTAGAAGGCAAGATGGTGGTTTCACCCTCCGGTCGCACTGTACCGAAGAAATTAATCGGCTCGTGATGTGCATTGGTCAGTCCCACCGGCACAATCATGTGTCCCGCCCGCACATTGAAAGCCGGATGAATAAGACGGGTGATATGAAACTGCTCCAAGGCCACTTCTCCCCCTTTTTCCATTTCCGTTTCATATTCGCCGTTTTCCGAGTTCTCCAGCTCCATGGCAGCCCCTGTTCCTCCGGCTTCAAATTCGATTTCTGCGCTCAGAATCCATTTCGGAGTAAACTTATAATCCATTGCCAGCACAAAGCGTGGAATAGAAATCGTGTTCCGATGATCACGGGTGTTTCCATTGGGATTACCGTAATAACGATTGATGCCATAATCCTTAAAACTGGCCACAGCTTCTCCATAGCCTCCCAGACGGAAACGGGTATATTCGTCATTGTCCGTATACTGTTTGCGTGCAGCTACATTTCCGTGTACTTCAGCCACCTGCACCGAATCAACTTCACTGGCCGAAACAGCTCCTACGGCACAGCAAAGAGCGGTTAAAAATAAACTAACTTTTTTTTTCATTTCTCTGCGATTTTTGAACACCGCAAAGGTATACTACACAAAAAAGGCTATCAATACCTAAAAATTACGAAAATTAGAAATTAAAAAATCCCCACTTATAAGTAGAAGACAAGTCTTCCACATCCCAATAAGTAAAGTGATAAAACTTATTGACCTAACGCTTCTTTCACAAAAAACAACCGATTTTTTACATTTCCTAAAAAGTTGTTTAGTTGCCGACTTGTATACCTAAAAAAGAGTAGCCAAAGAATGCCAGCATCCCCCCATTTTAAACAACGCATTTATCCCAAAGAATAATCCTCAAAGTAGTTTTTATGTTTCCGGCATACCAACCTTATGTTTCCAGGTCGAAAGACTTAGGGTTCCGTCTCAAGAAACTTAGGTTTTCAATAAGAAAAACAAAGATTACTTCTCTATAAACTTCTTATATTGAACTTACGGTACAGTATTTAACTGATTTAGGGTTATAGGTCACAGCAAAAACTGTACAAATCGACAAATAATGTAACTTAAATAGACAGAACTTTTTGTATATTTGACAAAAAGAAACATTTTTAGGATAAAAACAAATTCTAAAAGTGATAATTCATTATCTTTGCACCCCGGAAAACGTTTAAAAAATCATTATCACTAAATTATCTATTTTATGAAAAAAGCAGTATTACTATGTCTCAGTTTAATTATGCTGTCTATTTCTTCTGTTTTTGCACAAGACAAAACAGCAAAAGAAATCATGGAAGAAAGAAAAGAAATAGCCAAGCTTTCTAAGAAAGCATTAAACGAAAAAGCTACCAAAGAAGCTCGTAAAGAAGCTAAAAAACTAAAAAAACAAGGATGGCAAATTGCTCCGGGAGCACTTCCACTAGAAAAACAGTTAGATAAATCTTACCTCATGCAATATGAATACGACGAAAACGGATATCAGAAATTCTTAATGGGGGAAGCTATCAGTACAGGAGAAAATTACGATGGAGCAAAAATGCAGGCAATGGAACTAGCCAAACAAAATCTGGCAGCACAGGTTCAGACAGAAATGACAGCTCTTGTAGAAAATCAAGTAGCAAACTCACAGCTTTCAGCTGAAGATGCTTCTTCTGTTACTAAGAGTATCATGGCAAGCAAGAATCTTATTTCACAAAGCATCGGACGCACCATCGTTGTAATGGAAGTATACCGTACTTTAAGCAACAAGAATAAAGAAGTACTTATAAGAATTGCATATAATAGCGAAATGGCAAAACAGGTTGCTAAAAATGCCATCCGAAAATCACTTGCAGAAGAAAGCAGCAATCTGAGTGAAGAACTCAATAACCTCCTGAAATAATCAGTGCTATTATAAGATTTCTTCTTCCATGAATTTTGCTATAACAAAAAGGATTTTTTCCTTAATAATACTTCTTGCTTTACCACTTGCCTTCTATGCCCAAAAAGCAAGGAAGGTTTGTGGTGAATACATTTACTATGTACCTACTAATCAGTCACTGGAACAAGCCAAGAATATAGCTTTGGACAGAGCGAAGATCAAGGCTTTAGCTGATGAATTTGGAACCATAGTAAGCCAGACCAACTCTACAGTTCTCACGAATGAGAATGGAAAGACAGACAACCGCTTTTTCTCTTTAAGCGGAAGTGAAGTAAAAGGTGAATGGCTTGAAAATGACGGGGAACCACAATATGAAATCTTGTACGAAAAAAATATGCTGATTGTGAAATGTTCAGTATGTGGTAAAGCACGAGAAATAAAAAACTCGTCTATTAACTTCAAAGCCACAATTCTGAGAAACGGAACAACAGAACGATTTACTAGCAGCGAGTTTCACGACAATGATTTCATGTATCTTCTATTTCAAACACCGGTAGATGGCTATGTAGCAGTCTATCTCATCGATGAAACCCCTACAGCCTATTGCTTGCTGCCTTATCAGAATGACAGCGATGGACAACAGATTGTAAAACACGGGAAAGAATACATATTTTTCTCACCTGAAAAAGCTTCAGAAGAACTGAATCTAGTTGATCAATACTCTCTGACTTGTTCAGGTTCCGTAGAGCACAATCAGATTTACGTGATATTCTCACCTAACCCGTTCACAAAAGCAACTGACAATGCAGGTGCCAAGTACTTGCCAAGACAGTTAAGTTACAAGGAGTTCACGGAATGGCTATCCAATTGTAGAAAGCTCGACCCCAAAATGAGCATTAAAGTATTACATATGGAAATACGTCCGTAATAATTAATTCTTGAAACAATGATGAAGAGACTTATTATCTTATCTATTAGTTATATATTTCTCTCACCCATATACGCACAAGAAAAAAGTCCAGAAGAAATATTCAGGGAATTTAAGCAGCAACAGATAGCAAGCTACAAAGACTTTCGAAAAGAGGTCAATAACCGATATACTGAGTTTATGAGAGGAAAATGGGACTGGTTTAATTCCGAAAGTTCCATTGAAGATATGGAAAATAAGGTAAAGCCTATGCCGGCACCTTCAGCTCCAGACGAAAAAGAAATCAACGAACTCAAAAAAGCTTTTTTGGAACATGGCAAGGTAATAAGCATACATAAAAAAAAGAAAGCACAACCTATGCCACTCTCCCCCATAGAAGAAACGATTCAGAGGGACGAAGTGTTCCAGTTTTATGCTTACGGTACCCAAATGAAAGTAAGAATAGGTACGTCTTCCAAATACCAATTAAACGGTACTACAGAAAATGACGTAGCTGACATGTGGATGCATCTATCGGACAAAAGCTTCAATAATCTCATTTACGATTGCCTGCAACTGAGAAAAGAACATAATCTGTGCGACTGGGCTTATCTTAACACATTAAAAGAACTAAGTCAAGCATATTATGGTGAGAACTCTAACGAAGCCGTGGTTCTACAGACCTTCCTGTTCAATCAATCCGGATATAAGACCAGAATAGGACGTTCCAGATCTAATAAGCTGTACATGATGATTGCCAGCCCCAATACCATATACGGTAAAGCTTATTTTAAAATAAAAGATGACGCATTCTATCCGCTGGATTATAAAGAAACCGGACTCTATATTTTTGCACATGAATATCCGGGTGAAGAGGGATTAAGTTTGAGCATTGATAAAGAGCAGCTTTTTGATATAGCAGCATCAGATGTACACAAAATAGAATCTAAAGCTGCCGACTCTTTACATATTGATATAAAGTTCAATTCGAACTTAATGAATTTTTATCACTCATATCCCCAGTCACACATCAATAACGATGAAATGACAAAGTGGACTATTTATGCCTCTACCCCAATAAGCGAGTCGGTTAAAAAGCAATTATATCCCGCGTTACGAAGTAAAATTGAAGGTAAAACCGAAACAGAAGCAGCCAACATATTAATTGGTTTCGTACAAACAGCTTTCGAATACCAACTGGATGAGGTTGTGTGGGGACAAGACCGGCCATTCTTCCCTGAAGAAACGCTGTTCTATCCATTCAGTGACTGTGAAGACAGAGCTGCCCTATTCAGCAATCTCATAAGAGACTTGCTTGGACTTGACACTGTACTTCTCTACTATCCCGGACATCTGGCTATGGCTGTCAGATTCAATAGCAAAGTGGAAGGAAAAACTCTTTTAATAGACGGCAACGAATACACATACTGCGAACCAACGTGTAGCAGCTATGCACCCGTAGGATGGTGCCCTACGCAATTGGCATCTACCAAACCTGTGATAATAAAATATTAAAGAAAACATAAAACCAATCATTATGAATAAATACAATTCGCTTTTCAAGAACAAAAAATTTATTGCATGTTTTATTGCTGCAGCTTTAGGCAGTGGATTAGCTTCAGCACAAGTTAAACGAGCAAAAGATTTTCCGGCACAGAACACTATATCCACATTTGACAATACAACTTTCTGCGTAGCATACCTGTCAGGTGGAAACCTGTTGACATTAAGAGACAGACCTGTCACAATTTACAACAAGTTAAGTCAATTGGCTTTCAATCCAACAGGAAGTTCTATTGCTGTAGCAAGACCAGGAAAAGAAATACGCATCTATTCTTTCCTGAGAAAAGATAAAAGACTTTTCTCTCTGAAAGAAAAAAGAAAAGAATACAAGGATGCAGAAACCACCAGTATGTGCTACTCGGCAAATGCCAGATATTTCATTGCTGCAACTTCTGCAAATGAAATCATCATTTACGATACGAAAGAATACCTGCCACAAGCTTATATAAAGACTAACTCACCAGCCTCTTCACTGGAAATGAGTTCCAACAATTATTTTATTGCCTCACAACACGAGAATGAAATTGATATATGGAACTTCCAGACCAAAGAACTCAGAACAAAATTAGAAATAGAAGGTCAAATCACAGGAGATGCCTTCTCTAAAGATGCTTCACTTTTTGCTGTTACTACCGACAAGAAGGGACTGATGATATACGACACCAAAACCTGGACTCTGAAACATACGTTTGACAGCATCTCGGGACAACTGAAAAATCCGTATTTCCATCCAGATGGCAAATACATTGCAGTAGTAAAAGACAACAGTAAAATTGTCATAATGAACCTGAAGAACAACAAGATTGAGCAAGAAATCGAAAATGAGAACAGCAACTTGATGCAATTTAAGTTCTTCACAAATAATCAAACTAAAGACGTGTACGGCCTCTCCGGAGAAAGCAAATCTATCGTTTTCTGGGATGCTAACGGATTAAACCCATTTTACGGCAAACTGGTAAGCAGTGAAGTAGATGCCAAGATGAATGAATGGGTAAAAATGATGCAGGGAGAATCAATGGAAGAATATGCTATTCGTGTAAATGATGAAACACGAATGAAACAGCAAATATTGTTCGAAAATGAAGCAGCAACAAGATTAGCTGGTGATAGAATCTCGCTTGAAAATCCATTCATTGGCAACTATGATGCAACCAACGGTATGTTGAACGTAGGATTTAACACCATGTCTCCTATTGCCATCGAGGTACCGGTAGAAGATTTGGGATCGTTCAAGGACAGCAAAGACCTTTCATTTGATAATGCCGTATATTACCTGAATGACAATGATGAATTCGAGCTGGCTTACGTAGAAGTGAAAAATGAAACGACCAACAAAGTCTACATTTATGATAACCTTGGAAGAAAGAAAATGACAAGTATTCAGGATGACAGCAACTTTGTACCTCTTGAAATTATGCAGCAAGCCAGTCAGGAAGAAGCTAAACTGGAAGCTATCAAGAAAGATGTAGTTGAACAGAACAAACAAGATCAGCTCATCACCGACAATACACAGATTAATGTCAAGACAGAAGTTATTCCTGACGTAAATGCCAATGGAGAGAAAATCTTAAATTACAAAGTGGGTTATCAGTATGAAGTAATCAACAAAGAGTTCTCTGCAAAAGAAGACTTCCCTTCTGGTGGATATGATATCCAAAGTTCAAATGCTGCAATGTCTTTGATGAAAATCATCAAGAATGCATTTGAAGGAGAATTTGCTTCATATCTGGGTGAAAACAAACAAGTGAAGATTGTAATTACAGGTTCAGCTGACGCTAGTCCTATCAGAAGCAAAATTGCCTATAAAGGACAATATGGCGAATTTGTTGATGAACCGTACTACAAAGATGGAAACCTCGACAATATTACGGTAACAAAGGAAAGCGGAATTACCCAAAATGAACAGCTGGCATTGCTGAGAGCTGCAGGCGTAATGGACTATGTAAAGAATAACATTACGACTCTAAAAAACACAAACAACGAATTTGAATATCACGTAGAAGTAGCAAAAGAACGTGGTGGTGAATATAGAAAAATCAACATTGAATTTGTTATTGTAGATGCATTTCCTGCTACAAAATAATTAGGGGAAAGACTATAACTACATATAAACGACAGAAGAACTGAAAGCTTTTTCCGGTTCTTCTGTTTTTAACTTTATTAAGCGATGAGAAAAATTCTATTTTTATACACAATAGCCCTCTTTTCTCTTTTAAGTGTACAAGCGCAAGACGCAGGCAGTGCCTACAAAAGAGCAAACCAGCAATATGTGCTTTTCGAAAGCGAAAGAGACAAAGGAGCCAATGCAAACAGTATGTATACCTACCTGTTGGAAGCATACAACAATTTCATACAGGTAACTAAAGAACAAAACAATGCCAGTTACATCAATGGAACTAAAAACAGATTACGTTCCATGTATCCGTATCTTCTAAATGCCGCATTGTACTATTACGAGCAAAAGGAAACATCCAAGGCCCTCGACTTCGCATCAGCATATATCGACATCCGATACATGCCTATGTTTAGAAGCGAATTGCTACCTAAGGACGACCGGTATAACTCTGTAGTCTATTTTGCAGCTGTATCCGCTTTTAACATGAAAAAACTTGATGTTGCCAAAAGATATTTCAATATTTATTTGGAATCAGGTGACAACACACAAGAAAAGGACTGCTTTGTATATCTGAACATGATTTACATGAGTCAGAAGAATTATGCCGAACAAGAGAATATTCTGGAAAAAGCGATCAGCAAATACCCTGTTTCGCTCGACTTTCTGTATAACCTGGTAAATGTCCATATTGCAACCAACAATATGCCCAAACTGCTGAATACCATCGACAGAATTCTGACCATTGACCCCAATAACCTACAGGTGCTCCCTATCAAGGCACGCATTCTGGAAAAACAAGGCCAGAATATCGAAGCTCTTGATATATATAAAAGATTATATGCGCTGGCACCCAATAATTTTGAGTTGCTCACCGGATTGGCCAGAGCAAACTTCAATGTAGCTACTAAAATAGTCAATGATGGAGCCACTATCGCCAGTGATACCGAATATGCATTGGTAAGACAAAAGGCATCGACTTATTTAATGGAAGCCCAGAAACTGTTTTTAGAAATCCTGAAACAGAAACCTGATTCCAAAATGTATATGCAAGGACTTGCCGGGGTATATCAGTACATGGATATGACCAGCGAATATGAAGTCTTAAATAAAATCATCTCCGACGGAGCTTCGTTTACCACATTTGAGCCCAGACTGCTGGCCTACAATGAAGCACTCAAAAAGACAGAAACCATAACAGACAATTCCAGCTCAACTCCTGTTCCATTGGAACCAGCTCAACTTGTTATCCGAGTAGACAGTTTTATTGATGGTAACAATAACAAAGTGATTGATGCCGGCGAAAGTTTTGCTGTAAGATTCACCATTGCGAACAAAGGAAAAGGAGATGCTTACAGTATCCGTATCAGATTATCCGAACAACAAGGATATGACCAATATTTCGATGGTCCTAGAGAGTTGGATGGAGGAAATCTGCCTGCTGGAACATCTAAAGAATATACCTTCAGATATTTGGTTAAAAAGGAAATGCCTACAGCCTTAACCAAAATCAATATTTATGCATTCGAAGCAAACGGATTTGATGCAGACCCGTCAGAACTTATCGTCAATGCACAGGAATATGCTATGCCAAGACTGAAAATAGCCGACCATCAGTTCTTCGCATCAAACGGTTCATCTATTACATTGGGTTCTAATGGTAAACTGACCATTGCACTTCAGAACTTCGGTACTAAAACGGCACGCAATGTAAAGGTCAACTTCACACTGCCTAAGAATGTGTATACAACAGACTCTCCGGAAATGCTGATTGACAGTATCGCTCCTGGCGAAGTTGCCACATTAGATTACGGTTTCCTGGTAAACAAACGATTTGCAGAAGATTCTGTAGCCGTTATGCTGACAGCTGTAGAAGAAACTCAGTCTTCACTCATCAACGAAGCTTACAAAGTAAAAGTGGGTGAATATCTTACTGCCGCAAATTCTATTAAAATCAACGGTAAACTGGCAAACCGGAAAGTCAACCTACAGGATTTTCAATTGTCATTTAAGAGTGAACTGCTTGAGGGTATCCCAGAAGGTGCAGTCAACAACCACAGATACGCACTTATCATTGGAAATGAAGATTACAGTATGACTGGAGCAAATGCCGAAATCAATGTACCATACGCGGTAAATGACGCAATGATATTCAGAGAGTATTGTGTACGAACTTTCGGAATACCGGCAAGTCAAATTAAAGTGATTCCTAATGCAACAGCCGGTATGATGCATGAGCAGCTAGACTGGCTACTGAATATGGCCAGCACTGATCCGGATGCAGAACTATTCTTCTACTACTCCGGACACGGAAATAATGATGAAGCTACCAAGCAAGCTTATCTTCTTCCTGTCGATATTACCGGAAAAAACATCCACCTAGGTATATCTCTAGCCGACTTATATCAGAAACTTGCCACATACCCTGTTAAAGGAGCTTATGTATTCTTGGACGCTTGTTTCAGCGGTGGATATAAGAGTGCTGCCCCACTTATCGCCCAAAAGGGTGTACGTGTAGTTCCTAAATTAGGCATGCCACAAGGCAATACTATCAGTTTTTCATCCAGTAGCGGTGACCAGACTTCAAGTGTATACCATGATAAGAAGCAAGGCTATTACACCTATTACTTGCTAAAGACTATCAAGGACTCCCACGGAGACATCACCATGCAGGAACTGTTCGACAAGACAAACGCCGAAGTAAAAAAAGCTACCGCATTACTTGGCAAGATGCAAGAGCCACAATATATTGTATCTCCTACATGGAAGACCTGGGGCGCTATTCAGCTTAAAACTCCAGAAACAGAAATCCATGTTGAAAATCCGGACAGTTTACTTAACCAATAAAACTATATTATATTGTGGGATTAGCATAAAACCACAATAGCAAAAAAACCCGCCATTGAGAATTAACATCAATGACGGGTTTCTTTTCAAAATAGTATGTAGCAATAATCAGCCAAGACAGATACGTTCCCTACAATAATACTTAAAGTAACGGAAAACACCAGAATGGAACATAGAAAAAAGTATTAAGCTAGATAAAAACATTCTATAACTTTATCTAAGAACAGACTTCCATTTTACCTCGGCACGAACGTGACAATACCTCGACACGAACGTGACGAGCTCTCATCAGCAACGTGTCAAGGTCTCGGCACGAACGTGTCAAGATATTTTTATAGAAACGCCTTGTAGAAAATGAACAAGTCAAAAGACATTGCTTCAACTGAGCTATACCAAAACAACAGGGGGATGCATTATGTGTGAAATGCATCCCCCTGTTCTGATATCGTAATCTTTTAAATCAGGAATCCCAGCAAGATACCGGCAGCGACTGCCGAACCGATTACACCTGCTACGTTCGGACCCATGGCGTGCATCAACAAGTAGTTGCTTGGATCATATTCCAAACCTACTACCTGAGAAATACGGGCTGAGTCGGGCACAGCAGATACACCAGCATTACCGATAAGCGGATTAATCTTATCACCTTTCGGAAGAATCAGGTTGAAAATCTTTACGAAAATCACACCTGAAGCTGTAGCGATAACGAATGACAAAGCACCCAAACCGAAGATTTTCAGAGAATCCACAGTCAGGAACTCAGAAGCCTGAGTAGAAGCTCCTACGGTAAGTCCTAACAAAATGGTAATGGTGTCAATCAGCGGACCACGGGCTGTTTCAGCCAGACGACGTGTTACACCACTTTCCTTCAACAGGTTACCGAAGAACAGCATACCCAACAAAGGCAGACCGGAAGGAACCAGGAAGCAGGTCAACAACAAACCTACGATTGGGAACATCACCTTTTCTGTGTGTGACACGGCACGAGGTGCTTTCATGCGAATCAGTCTTTCCTTCTTGGTAGTGAGCAAACGCATGATAGGCGGCTGTATCACCGGCACAAGGGCCATGTAGGAATAGGCCGACACGGCAATGGCTCCCATCAGGTTAGGTGCCAGCTTGGATGAAAGGAAGATAGCGGTCGGACCGTCGGCACCACCAATGATACCGATAGCTCCAGCCTGCATCGGGTCGAAGCCCCAAGCCAAGGCAATCATGTATGCACCAAAGATACCAAACTGTGCTGCCGCCCCAATCAGCATCAGCTTCGGATTGGAAATCAGGGCCGAAAAGTCGGTCATGGCACCAATACCTAAGAAGATAAGGGGCGGATACCAGCCGGACGTGACTCCCTGGTACAAAATGTTCAATACGGAACCCTCCTCATAAAGCCCGACTTTCAATCCGGCCTCCATATTGAAGGGAATGTTACCAATCAAGATACCGAAGCCGATAGGAATCAGCAACATCGGCTCAAATTCTTTTGCCACGGCCAGATAGATGAAGAATATACCGACCAGAATCATCACCACATGCTGGAGCGTGGCGTTATGAAAGCCGGTATAGGTCCAGAAATCGGCCAGGTTATTCTGTAAAAAACTAGCAAATTCTCCCATAATTATTCAATGATTATAAGGTCTGTACCTTCGAGTATTGATTCTCCCTTGCTCACCTTGATGGCGGTTACCTTACCGTCACGGTCGGCCTTGATGTCGTTTTCCATCTTCATGGCTTCGAGCACGAGCAATGTCTGTCCGCGTTTCACGGTATCTCCTTCTTTCACCTTGATTTCCAGAATAACACCCGGAAGCGGAGACTTGATACCCGACTTGCTGCCTGCCACAACCGGACGGCTCACTGCTGGAGGAGGAGCTGCCGGCGTAGTAGCTGCCGTACGAACTACCGGTTTGATTTTCGGACCGGCTTTCTTTTCCAGTTCCACGGTATACGCCGTTCCGTTTACTTCTACATGTACATTATTGTCTTCTATGTCTCCCACGGTCACCTTGTAAAGATTTCCGTTAATTTTATATCTGTATTCTTTCATGGTTTTCGTTATGCTTTAGAGGTTATTTCTTATGAGGAGTTTCACGCAATGTATAAATCTTAGAACTCCACGGTGAATAGCTTCGTTTTACCCGACTGATGGTCAGGATGGTTTCTTCCACATCGTGGTCGGCTCCCTGTGCTTCGTGCAAAGCCATAGAGATGGCAGCAATCACTTCACCCGGAGCTTCACCCAACTTACGTTCTTTTGCTTCCTGCTTGTCGGTGACATTCTGCGCTTTCATGGCGTTACGCTTACGCAACTTAACCGCCAGTTTGCCCACGAATTTAAAGCACAGGTAAAGCAAGATAAGTCCGGTAAATACCACACTCATGGCAGAAATAGCCATACCGATACCTACAGGGTCATGCTGTTCGAAATTCTCCATCTTCGGATTGCTCTCGATGGTCTGGTTATTGGTGCTCGGAGTGACATATTTGTCTTCACTTCCACCCTTCACTTCCCATGTAGCCGTACCATCACCTACGCGTGCATACGACTGGTCAGCCTGAAGCATACCTGCGGGAACTACCACCTCATCCAGCAATTTTTTACCGGAGTCGTACAAACCAATCCAGTTGTCTTGTGTCTTGCTAAATACAAAGTTGGTATGGAAGGTTCCTCTTCTTGGTGCCCCGTCGGCCCAGAAAAGAGCATGCTGACGCGGTTTGAGCAAGGTCAGCACATCTCCCTTAGGAATAAAATAAGACAAAGTATCGCCCGGCTGACTGCTCACTCTCAGATAGCATCCGGCCAGGTCGGCACTACTGTAAGCTCTGTTGAATATTTCTACCCAACCGCTGTGGATGCCATAATCATCCTGAAAGTTGCTTTCATTATCAATCAAGACTTCATTGATAAGCAACTTGGACGCAGTATTCTGCTCCTTACAGGACGAGAACCCGACCAGCAGAAACAGGGCCAGAAATATTCCGATTTTATGTGTTTTCATCATCATTGTCAAGTTTTAGTTACTATTACAAAGGAATATTACCGTGTTTCTTAGCCGGATTGCTCAGCTTCTTAGTCTGTAACTGCTGCAAAGCACGAATAATGCGGAAACGTGTGTTACGCGGTTCAATCACATCGTCAATGTAACCATACTTGGCTGCATTATACGGGTTAGCAAACAGCTTGGTATATTCGGCTTCTTTTTCGGCCATAAAGGCTTTCGGATCGGGTGCTTCTTTTGCTTCCTTTGCATACAGTACTTCTACGGCACCGGCTCCTCCCATCACGGCAATCTCAGCAGTAGGCCATGCATAGTTCATATCGCCACGCAACTGCTTACAGCTCATCACGATGTGAGAACCTCCATACGACTTACGAAGGGTTACTGTTACTTTAGGCACGGTAGCTTCACCGTATGCATACAGCAACTTCGCACCATGCAGAATAACCGCATTGTATTCCTGACCTGTTCCCGGCAAGAATCCCGGAACGTCTACGAGTGATACGATAGGAATGTTGAAGGCATCGCAGAAACGAACGAAACGGGCAGCCTTACGAGAAGCATTGCAATCGAGCACACCGGCCAAGAATTTCGGCTGGTTGGCTACGATACCCACTGACTGTCCGTTGAAACGTGCAAAACCGATAATGATATTCTTGGCAAAATCACGCTGGATTTCAAGGAATTCACCATTATCGACAATGGCACCGATTACTTCATACATATCGTAAGCCTTATTCGGGCTGTCGGGTACGATTTCATTCAAAGAATCTTCCAAGCGGTCTATCGGGTCGGTACAATCAACATAAGGCGGTTCTTCCAGGTTGTTCTGAGGGATATAGCTCAACAATTTACGAATCAATGCCAACCCTTCTTCTTCTGTAGAAGCCGTGAAATGAGTCACACCGGAACGAGTGGAATGTACACTGGCACCTCCCAGGTCTTCCTGTGATACATCTTCGCCTGTCACAGTCTTTACGACCTTCGGACCGGTAAGGAACATATAAGAAGTACCTTCCATCATCAAGGTGAAGTCTGTCAAAGCCGGAGAATACACTGCACCTCCTGCACATGGGCCGAAAATACCGGAAATTTGCGGAATAACTCCCGAAGCCAGAATATTACGCTGGAAAATCTCTGCATAGCCCGCCAAAGCGTTGATACCTTCCTGAATACGTGCACCACCAGAGTCATTCAATCCAATACAGGGAGCTCCCATTTTCATGGCCATATCCATCACCTTGCAGATTTTCAGTGACATGGTTTCAGACAAGGAGCCAGCAGATACCGTGAAATCCTGGGCAAAAACATAAACCAGACGGCCTTCGATTGTTCCGTATCCGGTTACGACGCCGTCTCCCAAATAATGCTTCTTGTCCATTCCGAAGTTTGTGCAACGATGCTGTACGAACATGTCCATTTCTTCAAAGCTGCCTTCGTCAAGGAGCATGGAAATACGTTCGCGGGCTGTGTACTTACCTTTATCGTGTTGTTTTTCGATAGCTTTCGCACCTCCGCCCAAACGGGCCTGTGCGCGAAGCTCTATTAATTCTTTTACTTTTTCAAGTTGGTTACTCATGGTATTAGTATTTATATTTGATAATTAAATAAGGGTCTTTTCCCGGTGGTTATTTTTCACAAAGTTCCGTCAATACGCCCATGGTAGATTTCGGGTGGAGGAATGCAATGTGAAGGCCTTCTGCTCCTTTACGCGGAGCCTTGTCAATCAAACGAATGCCTGCTCCTTCAGCCTGTGCCAGCGCATTGGCCACTCCGTCTTCTACTGCAAATGCCACATGATGTACGCCCATGCCGCGATTTTCAATAAACTTGGCAATCGTGCTGTCAGGACCGGTTGGTTCCAGCAATTCAATTTTTGTGTCACCACATTTCAAAAACGCAGTCTTTACCTTCTGGTCTTCTACGGTTTCTACGTTATAGCATTTCAATCCGAGGACGTTTTCATAATAAGGAAGGGCTTCTTCGATACTGTTGACCGCAATGCCCAAATGTTCAATGTGAGAGATTTTCATAATAGAATTGTTTTTTATGGGTATTAAATTAAAGTACGTGTTTAATATACACACAGACAAAGAAAAGAAAATTGTGCTGAAAAAAGAAACTTTTTGACGATTTTTTCAAAGAAATCCCGTTGTTTAAAAAGAGTTTAATCCATTGAGAGAAGTATGGAAAGGGGGCTATACATAGATTTTTGTCAGCAGACGATTCAGCCAGTTCCAACGCACATGAAACCAGCGGCGACTGCTCATCTGCTTTCCGCCGAAACGCAGAATAAAGTCACGGAAACCGTATTTCTTAAAAGGTAACCCGGCTTCAATAAATTCAAAATGAGCATATCCATGCTCACGGGCATACTGCATGGCTCCCCATACGGCAAGAACTCCCGGAAACTGCAGCGGATACGTTTTTCTCATCCCCCCGGAAAAAAGCAAATAGGCATCTTCTCCAGAAAACAGACAGACCGAACCTCCGATAATCTTGTTTTTATAACGAATGATAAAAATCCGTCCGCAATGGGATGAATGCGTCAGAAAAGTAGTGAAGAAACCAATGTCGGGCAGGTAACGATGAATCTTGGGCGAATAATAATGCTTGAGCATACTGAAAAAAGCCTGCACATCTGTTTCTGTACGTGCCACATCAATTACGGCTCCATTCTTCAGTCCCTGATGAATTTGCCGCTTGCGGGAAGTACTCATCCATTTGTCCAACGAATCATGGTGCAAAGAGTTGCGTACCCGAAGCCAGCGTATCGGGAAATATCCGTTTTGCCGGAAATAACGGTAACCAAACAAAGGTTCTTCCAGATTACGAAATTCTAAAAGAAAAGATTTCTCTGCGAACTGCTGCGTAAAGTAGGAAAGCAGTTCCTGAAAAATATGTTCTTTCGGATAAGAAGAAGGAAAGTATTCACCTGTGCCGTACGCATAACTCTTTTCGGCAAAACGTAGTAAATTGGTAGAACGGCGAGTGATGCATAGCAGCTTTCCCACAGGAGATTTCCCCTCGTAGGCTACCAGCAAAAGCGGACGAACTCCCCTTGTCTGTTCCAATACATGGAACAGTTCCGTAGAATGAAAGATGTTTGACCCCGGAAGGGCGGGTACATCCTTAGCATGATAATATGTAGCTAAACGGATGTTCATGTGATGCAAATTTACATTTTTTTATTGAGGATTTAACGGGGAAGCCTTATATTTGTCCAAACAAACTAAATTTTTATGGAAAACTTCAGTGATTTAATCAAAAACCGGCGAAGCATGCGAAAGTTTACGAATGAGGAACTGACACAAGATCAGGTGCTCACATTACTGAAGGCGGCCCTGATGGCTCCGTCTTCCAAACGCTCCAATTGCTGGCAGTTCATCGTCGTAGACGACAAGAACACACTGGAAAAATTATCTTTCTGTAAGGAATCGGGAGCGGCATTCGTAAAAGATGCTGCACTGGCGATTGTAGTGACTGCCGACCCGCTCGCCAGCGATGTGTGGATTGAAGATGCTTCCATTGCGTCAATCATGATTCAGCTTCAGGCAGAAGATTTGGGACTGGGAAGTTGCTGGGTACAGGTAAGAGAAAGGTTTACCGCCAACGGAACACCGGCCAACGAATATATCCATGAACTGTTGGACCTTCCTTTACAGTTGCAAGTGCTGTCCGTCATTGCTGTGGGACACAAGGGGATGGAACGCAAACCTTTTGATGAGTCACACCTGCAATGGGAAAAAGTACATATCAATAAATTTGGAGGGAAATAATGGCAGCAGCATCGGGCAAACACAAAGATACCTATCGGGCTACAGCCGTTTTTCTTGTACTGACAGGACTACTCTACCTGATAGACAAATGGGTCGGATTCGGTCACCTCGGACTGCCGTGGGTGATGCAAAAAGATACGATGTTGCTGTATGCAGCCATTATTTTTCTGTGGTTCAAAAGTGACAAATCGGTAGGACTCATCTTATTAGGTATCTGGCTGATTCAGAATATCGGACTGGTTATCTCTCTGCTGGGACAGATGTCGACTTTCCTCCTGCCCGCCACCTTGCTGGTCATCGGAGTTTTACTTTACTTCTTATCTTCACGCGGATGATGAATAAAAAAGATTTTTCCATTGTATGCATAGGAGCAGGCAATGTAGCCACTCATCTGGCTCAAGCTCTGCAACAAAAGGGATTCCACTTGTCGCAAATTTACAGCCGGACACAGGAATCGGCACAAGCTTTGGCACAGACATTAGGATGTGCGTGGACCACCTGCCTGAAACAGGTAGACGAACACGCTGATTTGTACATCGTATCGGTAAAAGATGCCGTTTTGGAAACAGTCATTTCACAACTTGCCCACTGTAATCCAGATGCTCTGTACCTGCACACTGCCGGAAGTATGCCGATGGAAGTATGGAAGGGAAAGTTCAAAAATTACGGAGTAGCATACCCCATGCAAACTTTCAGCAAACAGCGGGAAGTTAATTTTGAAGAAGTGCCGTTCTTCCTCGAAGCCAATTCGCCGGAGAACTTGTCCCTGCTTCAGGAAATAGCCGGAAGCCTTAGTCCAAAAGTGTACGAAGCCAGTTCGGAACAGCGGAAATACCTGCACATAGCAGCTGTCTTTGCCTGCAACTTTAGCAATCACATGTATGCCATTTGCCAGCATTTGCTTCAGGCACAACACCTTCCTTTTGAGTCTATGCTACCACTGATAGATGAAACCGCCCGAAAAGTACATGAATTATCCCCGGTGGAAGCACAAACCGGTCCGGCAAGGCGTTACGATGAAAATGTAATTAACCGCCACCTGAATATGCTGGAAGAAGAACCTAAGCTGGCAGAAATCTATCGGTTACTGAGCGAACACATCCATTTATATGAAACAACCAATCATTGACCATTTAATTTTTCAGATATGATAAATTACGATTTGACTCAAATAAAAGCGCTGTTTTTCGATGTAGACGGAGTACTGAGCGCCGAAACAATCTTTTTGCATCCCGACGGAGAGCCCATGCGTTCTGTCAATATCAAAGACGGATATGCGTTGCAGCTGGCTGTGAAATGCGGACTGCATGTGGCCATTATCACAGGGGGAAAGACGGAAGCCGTACGGAAACGCTACGAAGGATTGGGTATAAAGGATGTGTACTTAGGTGCTGCTGTAAAAACCCGTGAATACAAGGAACTGTTAGAAAAATATAACCTGAAACCGGAAGAAGTGCTTTACATGGGAGACGATATACCCGATTATGAAGTAATGCAGCTGGTGGGACTCCCCTGTTGTCCGGCAGACGCAGCACCTGAAATCAAAGCCATCAGCAAATACATTTCTCACCGACAGGGAGGATATGGCTGCGGACGCGACGTCATTGAACAGGTTTTAAAAGCACAGGGAAAATGGATGGCCGGACAGGCTGCCTTTGGCTGGTAACCAATAAATATGCAAGAGATGAAACCGTTAGAAAACATACAGCATTATAAAATCGTACTTGCCTCCAATTCTCCTAGACGACGAGAATTGCTGAGCGGACTGAATTTAGAATATACGGTCAGGGTACTTCCGGATATAGATGAAAGCTATCCTGATACGTTGAAAGGAGAAGAAATTCCAATGTACATCTCACGTGAAAAAGCGGAAGCTTATCGTAACTCCATGGCGGAAGACGAGTTAATCATTACAGCCGACACGGTGGTGTGCATCAACGAAAAGGTATTGGGAAAACCCCGGACACTGGAAGAAGCCAAAGAAATGTTACGGGAACTTTCCGGCAAGACACACCAGGTAATTACCGGAGTATGTCTGATGACCCGTAGCCTGCAACGTACGTTCTCGGCTACTACTCAAGTGACATTCGACGTACTGACAGAGGATGAAATTGAATTTTATGTAGAAAAATTCCGCCCACTGGACAAAGCTGGGGCATACGGAGTACAAGAATGGATTGGCTTTGTAGGAGTTTCCCGACTGGAAGGCTCCTATTTCAATGTCATGGGGCTTCCAGTACAACGCTTGTATCAGGAACTCAAGAAACTTTAATGTGAAAGGGCTGAAAAGGTTTTTCGGCCCTTTACTTTTACCTGCCACACCAGACTGAAAGAATAGCGTTCGGGAATGGTCTTCAATACTGTATGGGCCAGGTTTTGTTGACGGTCGGCAGTAAACTGGCTGCGAATCCGGAAGAACTCCCGACGGGCATTCCACACGGCTTTGGCATTGGCAAAATCTCCTTTCAAAACCCAAACTGCAGCGGCACAATAATCCAGGAAAGTACGGACACGCATCACAGGCTTTAATTCTTCTTCCGGCAGGTTCTTATACAGCATCAGCAAATTGTTCCGGAAATTCAGGAAAGTTTTACGGGGATTTTCCTTTTTCAAGGTAGCCCCTCCCACATGATATACCGCACTTGAAGGAATACAGACAAGCTGATAGCCTCGATTGCGTAAACGCCAGCACAAGTCTATTTCTTCCATGTGTGCAAAGAAACGTCCGTCCAGTCCACC
Source organism: Phocaeicola plebeius DSM 17135 (assembly GCF_000187895.1). Classification (GTDB taxonomy): domain Bacteria; phylum Bacteroidota; class Bacteroidia; order Bacteroidales; family Bacteroidaceae; genus Phocaeicola; species Phocaeicola plebeius. The sequence continues at coordinate 323,028 of NZ_DS990133.1, forward strand.
CACATTCCGATATACGTCCAGACGAATCATCAAAGCTGCCCCCGTAGCCCAGAACACAGGAATCACCTCGTCATACTGCCCTTTATCTTCCTCTACACTCTCAAAAACGCGTCCACGACAGAAGGGGTAACCATAACGGTCAATAAAGCCTCCACTTGCTCCGGCATATTCAAACAGGTTCCGGTGACGATACGCACGGATTTTCGGCTGACAGGCCACAGTCTCCGGATGAGTATCCAAATAATCAACCATCGGCTGAAGCCATCCTTCCGTCACTTCTACATCACTGTTGAGCAGGACAACGTATTCCGCATCTATTTTCTGCAAAGCATAGTTGTAGCCATCGGCAAAACCATAATTCTTATCCAGGCGTATCAGGCGGACAGAAGGAAATTCTTTTTCTACCACCTCACACGAAGCATCCGTGGAAGCATTGTCGGCTACATAAATTTCCGTTCCCTCCAAACGCGAACAAGCAATCACTGAGGGCAAGAACTGGCGAAGCATGGCTTCCCCATTCCAGTTTAAGATGACTACAGCTGTCTTTATCATAAAATAGTTCCTTTAAGCGACGTTCCGTCTTCATTAAAATCACCCAAACGCACTTTTACCAGATGGTTATCCAGTTTTTCATCGTGCACCAGTTCCACCCGAATGTAGTTTTTCGTAAAACCGTGCATAGGTGTACCAGCTTTAGATTTCTCCATCAGCACTTCTGCTTCTGCACCAATATGACGGGCATAGAAAGCTTTCGTCTTTTCATCTGAAAGCTCCAGTAAGCGCTGGCTTCTGGCATGCTTCTCCTGAGCAGGAACTACATAATCAATTTTCAAAGCCTGAGTTCCCGGACGTTCTGAGTAACTGAACACATGCAGCTGAGTTACATCCAATCCCTTAATAAACTCATAAGCTTTTTCAAAATATTCAGGAGTCTCTCCGCGAGTACCCACGATGACATCTACTCCAATAAAAGCATCAGGCATCAAAGACTTTATCTTTGCAATCTTAGCAGCAAACAAAGCCGTATCATAACGACGGCGCATCAACTTCAGCACCTCATCGCACCCGGATTGCAAAGGAATATGGAAATGAGGCATGAAACGACGGGATTGAGCTACATATTCAATGATTTCATCCGTCAGAAGATTGGGTTCGATAGAAGAAATACGATAACGCTCAATGCCTTCCACTTCATCTAAGGCCTTTACTAAATCAAAGAAAGTTTCACCTGTTGACTTTCCAAAATCACCGATATTCACTCCGGTCAGCACAATTTCTTTTCCTCCTTCAGCTGCTGCCTGCCGAGCTTGTGTCACCAAATCTTCTATCTTTCCATTACGGCTTCTTCCTCGTGCAAATGGAATGGTACAATAAGAGCAGAAATAATCACATCCATCCTGTACTTTCAGGAAATAACGGGTACGATCCCCACGAGAACAGGAAGGAGAAAAAGTACGAATATCTTTGGTAGCAGTAACTACAGCCTCTCCATGCGTATGTTTCTGCAAGTTGCCTAAATAATTCATCAACTCACCCTTCTGTTCTGCTCCTAATACCAAATCCACTCCTTCTATATCAGCCACCTGCCCAGGTTTCAGCTGAGCATAGCAGCCGGTTACCACAATAAATGCATCAGGATGCTGACGAGAAAGACGATGAATGGCTTGCCGACATTTTTTATCTGCCATTTCTGTCACCGAACAGGTATTAATCACACAAATATCTGCTTTTTCACCTTTTCTGGCTGTTCGAACTCCTGCTTCCTTTAACGTTTTTCCAATAGAAGAAGTTTCTGCAAAATTAAGCTTACAGCCCAACGTATAATAAACAGCTACTTTATCCTGAAAAATAGTTGTATCAATCATATCTCTTTACAATTTTAGAAGTTTGCAAAGGTACACATTATTCACGATTTCTGAAACGTGTTTCTAAATTTGCAACCTCTATTCACTGCTTCTATACATATTTCTTCATCTTTTAAGAAATTTCTCAGAATACGAAGAAAAAATTTATGTTTTGCAACATATTATAATTCAAGCAAATAGGTTATAAAACATATTTTTTTGAAAAAAAGTGACTAAAAAGAGAACAACGTATTGAAAAAGTCTATATCTTTGCAGCGTTTTAAGAAAACAACATAAGTATTACAGATTTAAAAAGCAAAGAAAATGAAAAAATTAGTATTCTTGTTCGTAGCATTTGCTGCAGTTTCTTTCGCTTCTTGCGGAAACAAAGCAGCTAACAGTGAAGTTGCATCTGATTCAGATTCAGTAGCAGTAGTTGAAGAAGCAGCTCCGGTTGTTGATTCAGCAGCAGTAGTTTGCGATTCAGCTGCAGTTAGCGCTGACTCAGCAGTAGTAGCTGAATAATCTCGAACATCAGAGAGAATTGAAAGTCTGTAAGCTCAGCCTACAGACTTTTTTTATACCCTTTTGCTAACTACTAATACCCTATCTTATATTTTTATCACACACTTATCCCTCACTCATACAAACATATTTTATCCCCAGATTTATCTTATTCAAGCAACAGCCCCATTCTTCACCCCGCTTTTCTCACATCATACTTAATTCACTCCTAACCTTTTACAAACTAAGAGAAAAGAAAGCTCAAAGTCACAGCCACTATAATTAACTCTTATCCAATTCCATAATAAAAAACCCCGAACAGATCATTGTCCATTCGGGGGATTTATTAAAGTATTTACAGATACAAATTAAGCTTCTTCTGCAACTACTTCGAAAGGAATTTCTACAGAAACTTCCTTGTGAAGTTTAACCACAGCTTTGTAGTGTCCAACTTCTTTTACGTTATCTTTAACAACGATGATCTTACGATCGATGTTGTGACCCAACTTAGCCAATTCATCAGCAATCTGAATATTACCTACTGAACCATAGATAACACCTGTTGCACTTACCTTTGTAGCGATAGTCAAAGAAACACCCTTCAATGTTTCTGCAACAGCTTCAGCATCTTTCTTAATCTTCTCCAATTTGTGAGCACGCTGTTTCAATTCTTCAGCCAACATTTTCTTTGCAGCCGGAGAAGCAATCACAGCTTTACCTGTCGGAATAAGATAGTTACGACCATAACCAGACTTAACGGTTACAATATCATTCTTGTAGCCCAAGTTAACTACGTCTTCTTTCAAAATCAGTTCCATATTCTTATTCCTCCTTTATTATTTCATCATATCAGTTACGAAAGGCAGCAAAGCCAAGTGACGAGCTCTCTTAACAGCCTGCGCAATACGACGCTGGAACTTCAATGAAGTACCTGTAATACGGCGCGGAAGGATTTTACCCTGTTCGTTCAAGAATTTCTTCAAGAATTCAGGATCTTTGTAGTCGATGTACTTAATACCGCTCTTTTTGAAACGACAGTATTTTTTCTTCTTAACGTCTACTGAAGGCGGAGTTAAATATCTGATTTCTGATTGTTGCTGTGCCATGATTAGTTTTCCTCCTTTTTAGTTGATTTTACATTTCTTCTCTTAGCAGCGTATTCTGCAGCGTACTTATCCATCTTGAAAGTCAAGAAACGGATTACACGTTCGTCACGACGGTAGTTAACTTCCAGCTTCTCGATTACAGACGGTTCTGCTTTGAATTCAATCAGTTGATAGAATCCTGTAGATTTTTTCTGAATTGGGTAAGCCAATTTTTTCAATCCCCAGTTTTCTTCATTGATGATCTCCGCACCTTCCTGAGTAAGGATAGCTTTGAACTTCTCTACCGCTTCCTTCATCTGAACATCAGACAAAACGGGAGTTAAAATGAAAACGGTTTCGTATTGATTCATACTATTCGTTAATTAAATTAATTAATAATGATTTTTTATTTGCGCGGCAAAGGTACGACTTTTCAATTAAGAAACCAAGACTTCTCATATATTTATGCAATAAAGATTCTTAAAAAAGAGAGATTTATCTTCCAAACTCTCCTCTCCCTACTTTATATATAGGTGAAATGTCGTATATTTGCAAAGTTGTTTAAACAATAATTACATGATAGAACAATTCAATTTTGACATTCAGCTGATATTTGCCATTTTAAACGGAAAAGTATCAGCCGCCATTAACAGAAAACTGAGCCGGAACTTCCGATTAAATGACATGGAAATTACACCGGAGCAATGGACCGTGCTACTCTACCTTTGGGAAAAGGACGGAGTTACCCAGCAAGAGTTATGCAATGCAACCTTTAAAGACAAACCCAGTATGACCCGTCTGATCGACAATATGGAAAAACTGCACCTAGTTATACGTGTATCAGACAAAAAAGACCGTCGGACCAATAAAATTCATCTGACAGAAACTGGTAAAAAATTAGAGGAAAAAGCACGCTTTATAGCCAACAAGACATTAAAAGAAGCTTTGCACGGACTAACATTAGAAGAATTGAGAATTAGTCAAGAAGTACTTCGAAAAATCTTCAATAACACAAAAGACTAAAAAACGGAAGTTTTTTACCTATCTGGCATTTAATAGAAACATAAAAATCATTTCATTTGTCAAGCTTTTATAAAACGACCTACATATATGCTCAAATTTCCGTTTTTTTTCACGAAATAATTTTTCGGATAAAAGAATTATGCTTTAATTTGTAACCATGAATAAATAAACCATAAAAAAGAAGACACACATGAAAAGCTTATTACAGAATTTAGGAGTGATATTGGTTATCATCGGTGCTGTGATTCTCATTGCAAGCTATGCAACAGGTAATGTGAACAATAACGCAGTATTGGGAGTTTCTTTGTTACTCGTTGTTGCCGGATTGATTTCATATATCATCCTGAACAAAAGAATTACAGATTGATTTTTCAATCAACAGCAATAAAAAAGCCTGAATGTTTAATTCAGGCTTTTTTATTGCTCACTTCCGAAAAGTCTTTATTCACCTTCCGGAGTAATCAATTTATATCCCTTTCCGTGAATATTGATAATTTCAATTGAATCATCTTCTTTCAGGTGCTTACGCAATTTTGTGATATACACATCCATGCTTCTTGCATTGAAGTAATTGTCATCAATCCAGATAGTTTTCAATGCAAAATCTCTCTGAAGAATTTCATTTGCATGTGCACAAAGTAAGCCTAACAATTCAGATTCTTTTGTAGTCAACTTAGTCTGTTTGTCACCAATTGACAAAATCTGTTTCTGAGTATCAAAGGTAAAACGACCAATCTTGTACACTGTACTTTCACGGTTACGTTTTCCACGTACACGACGCAAGATAGCTTCAATACGGAATGTCAGCTCTTCCATACTGAAAGGCTTCGTAATATAATCGTCCGCACCAATCTTAAATCCTTCCAGAATATCTTCTTTCAGCGTTTTAGCAGTCAAGAAAATAATAGGAACTTCTGCATTTGCCTGACGAATCTCTTGCGCCAAAGTAAAACCATCCTTTCTAGGCATCATCACGTCAGTTACTACCAAATCATATTTACTCTTCAGAAAAGCCTTGAATCCAACTTCTCCATCTGGGAAAAGATCAGCATTATAACCTTTTGCCTGCAAATATTCTCTCAAAAGCATGCCAAGATTCTCATCATCTTCGCACAGCAAAATACGCAATTTGTCGTCCATATCTTATTCTTCTTTAAATAATGGTATAGTAATTATAAATTTTGTTCCTACATTCAATTCGCTTTCAGCCCGGATAGAGCCCTTATGATCTGCGATTATTTTTTTCACATAAGCCAAGCCAAGTCCAAAACCTTTCACATCATGCAAGTTTCCGGTATGAACCCGATAGAACTTGTCGAATATCTTTTTCAAATTTTCTTTTTTAATCCCGATACCGTTATCCTCAATAGAAATACATAGTTTCCCACTTTCATTCCACGTACGGATTTTCAATGCAATGTCACGATCCGGACTCTTATACTTCACCGCATTATCCAATAAATTGAATACCACATTGGTGAAATGCATCTCGTCCACAAAAATCACCGGATCCTGCGCATTTAATTCCGCCTCTAACGTACCATTGTTTTTCTCTACTTTCAAACGGAAAGTATTCACAACCCCATTGATCAATTCATGCGCATCAATCTCCTTTTTCTTAAGTGTTACACTCTGCCTTTCAAACATAGACATCTGCAACACCTTTTCTACCTGAAAACGCAAACGCTTTGTTTCATCATTAATAACTCCTGATATATGCTTAAACATTACAGGCGACTTACCTACAGCCGGATCATTCAGCATTTGAGCAGCCAATGATATGGTAGAAATCGGAGTTTTAAACTCATGCGTCATATTATTGATGAAATCATTCTTAATTTCAGTCAACCGTTTTTGACGGAAAATAATATAGATCGTAAAAATGAACGTAATCAACAACACGACTGTAAAGATGATAGACGGAATCATAAACTTCACAGAACTGAATATGTAATTATCCAGTGTGGGGAAGAAAATATTCACAAAGCCCATCTTCGCAGGAGGATCTTTTTCAAAGAGCAAACGAGAGTAGATTTTTTCATCGTCATGCACATAATCCGAACAACGGTACACTTCTTTCCCATCCCGATCTGTCACCGAAAAGTGATAGGGAATATCGATACCATTATTAAATAGTTCTGTTTTCAGAAAATGATCAAGCTGTTTAAAGTTGACTCTTTCTTTCAAAGGCTTGTCACTTGCCGTATAAAGAATATTGTACACTACCTCATCCAGCAATGCACGTTGATATACATAACGTTCTTTAAGGACCTCCTGCAATGCACGTGATGTCTGCGGAATAGTTCTTCCTGTAGAGATGACCACCTTCGGCACATTTGATGGCCGATTCATAATAGTCTTCAACTCAAAAGTAGAGTAAGTAGAACCATCAGGTGCCGTAATCGTATACTGATGATGTTCTACCACATTTTCACCGGCTTCATTCTTTTCCTGGTATTGCCTGGACAACAACGCAGCACGTTCTTGTGCCGCTACATCCTTCTCCAAATATTTTTTTGTTTCAACCAGTTCCAAGTTATGCACAGCCTTTCCCAAACTGCGGTTTACATTCTCTTCAAACTGACTACGCCGCATTTTGACCATCTCCTCAATATAGCTTACCTGCAAATAGAGCAAGCTCAAGAAAGACAGTCCCATTACAACTCCTAATATCCAAATAGTCGATTTTTTCATATGGACAAATTTAACAACCTGACAAATACGACGCTAATAGATTAACAAGCTTTAAATAAGATTTTGTCGTATATTAACCATAAATCAAATTTTACCTGATAAATTCTTCACTATCTATTATTTTAAGCACCTATACATTACAAAAATAATAGAATTTTAGATTAATAACAAATAAACAGAGGGTTTTGTTTAAGCTAAGTTAAACAAAAAAAGCCGTGCTTTTTAAGAAACACGGCTTTTTTATCTATAAAAATCACAACTAATATTATGCTTCGTCCTTTTCTTGCTCTTCAAATTCCTTCATCAGCTTGGTCTGTACATCCGTCGGAACCAGTTCATAGCTGGCAAATTTCATAATGAATGAAGCACGACCTCCAGTCAATGAACTCAAAGCTGTAGAGTAATTCGACATTTCTTTCAATGGAACTTTAGCGCTCAACTTTTCATATCCTTTTTCACTGGTCATACCCATAATCATACCGCGACGACCTTGCATGTCACTCATCACGTCACCCAACTTGTCACTCGGAACGAATACTTCCACATCATAAATCGGTTCCAAAATCTTCGGACCTGCATTCTTAAATGCTTCACTAAACGCATGGCGACCAGCCAGCATGAAGGAAATTTCATTCGAATCTACCGGGTGCATCTTACCGTCGTACACAATAACACGTACATCACGTGCATACGAACCAGTCAGCGGTCCTTGTTCCATACGACTCATGATTCCTTTCAAAATAGCCGGCATGAAACGGGCATCAATTGCTCCACCAACTACACTGTTGACAAATACAAGCTTACCACCCCATTCCAAGTCAATTACTTCCGTACCCTTCACGTTCATCTTATACTCCTGACCGTTGAACTTATACACTTCCGGAGCAGGCATACCTTCATAATAAGGCTCTACAATCAAGTGAACTTCACCAAACTGTCCGGCACCACCCGACTGTTTCTTATGACGATAGTCTGCACGAGCCGATTTAGTAATTGTTTCACGATATGGAATCTTAGGTTCATAGAACTGAATCTGCAACTTTTCGTTGTTTTCCAAACGCCATTTCAATGTACGCAGATGGAATTCCCCCTGACCGTGTACCAGAATCTGACGCAATTCCTTAGACTGTTCTACAATCCAAGTCGGGTCTTCTTCACGCATACGGTTCAATACAGCCATCATCTTTTCTGTGTCGGCTTCATTTACCGGCTTGATAGCTCTCGTATACTTCGGATTCGGATATTTAATGAAATTGAATCGGTTCTCACAATCCTTGCCATTCAAGGTATTGCCCGTCTTCACATCTTTCAATTTTACTGTACAGCCAATATCTCCCGCACGCAGTTCGTCTACTTTTTCACGATTGGCACCTGCACATACATAAAGCTGCGCCATACGTTCTTTCGAGCCTCTGTCTGCATTGCTCAAATCATCGCCTTCATGCACTACACCACTCATAACTTTAAAATACTGTACATCCCCAATATGAGGTTCCACTGCTGTCTTAAAGAAGTAAAGTGAAGTAGGCCCATTCGGATCGGGAGGAACAGGAACACCACGTGTATTATGAACTACCGGCATTTCATCCACGAACGGTACTACATTGCCCAAGAATTCCATCAAGCGGCGCACGCCCATATCTTTACCTGCACATACACAAAATACCGGAAACATACCTCTGGCAGCCAACCCCTTACGAATACCTTCACGCATTTCATCCTCTGTCAACGATTCTGATTCAAAGAATTTTTCCATCAGGCTTTCGTCGTGTTCAGCCGCAGCTTCCACCAGCGTCTTATGCCATTCCTGCGCTTTTTCCATTTCTTCTGCCGGAATGTCTTCAATGGTTGGAGCACCGCCGTCCGGTCCCCAAGAATATTTCTTCATTAAAAGTACATCAATCAACGAATTGAAGTCGGGTCCTGTACTAAGCGGATACTGAACCGGAACAACTTTAGAACCATAATTCTCTTTCAACTGTTCAAGCACATGGTCAAAATCGCATTTTTCACTATCCAACTGGTTTACCAGGAAAATCACCGGCTTACCCAGTTTTTCAGTATAACGGAAGTGATTCTGTGTACCCACTTCCGGACCATATTGCCCGTTCAACAACAAAATGGCTGTATCAGTCACATTCAATGCGGTAATGGCAGCTCCTACGAAGTCATCACTTCCCGGACAGTCGATAATATTCAACTTCTTTCCGTTCCATTCTACATGATATACAGTAGAAAATACCGAATATCCGTATTCCTGCTCTACCGGAAAATAATCACTCACCGTATTCTTGGCAGTAATTCTTCCGCGACGTTTTATAATACCACTCTCATAGAGCAAAGCTTCTGTGAGAGTGGTTTTACCTGAGCCATCATTACCTAGAAGGGCAATGTTCTTGATTTCGTTTGTCTGATATACTTTCATGGTATTTCAAGATTTAGTTTAGTAACGAAAGGATATGCTTTTCATATCTCTTATTTTTTAACGAAGCGCAAATTAGAGATTATAATTCAGAAAAACAATAAAAAGTTTCGTGTTACTAAACTATGTTTTCAGACATACAAAATCTGCATTTCTTCTTTCCTCCCATAAATAATCTGTATCTTTACACCCGTAAAACAAATTCTTACAGTAGATTAATTATGGCTGGAATCTATCTTCATATCCCTTTTTGCAAACGACGTTGCATTTACTGCGATTTCTTTTCTACAACAGAAAATGATAAAAAAAGCACATACGTACAGGCTCTGTCCAAAGAACTTGAGCTGCGGAAAGCCTATCTGGATGGAGAAATTATTGACACCATCTACTTTGGTGGAGGTACGCCTTCACAATTAGAAGGAAAAGATTTCATTCAGCTTTTTGAAACCATCTATAAGATATATACTGTAAATCCGGAAGCCGAAATTACAATTGAAGCAAATCCCGACGATCTGACACCTGAATACATAGCCATGTTGCGTACCCTCCCGTTTAACCGATTAAGCATGGGCATACAAACCTTCAAGGAAGACACTCTTCGTCTGCTTCACCGCCGGCACACGGCTGCTCAGGCTCAACAAGCATACCAACATTGCCGAGAAGCTGGTTTTCAGAATATCAGTATCGACTTGATGTACGGACTACCTGGAGAAACATTAGAAGACTGGCAAAAAGACCTTCAAACAGCCCTTCAGATGCATCCGGAGCATATTTCAGCCTATCATCTGATTTATGAAGAAGGTACTCCTTTATGGAACTTGAAAGAAGCACATCAAGTGGAAGAAACAGACGAAGATTTAAGTGTCTCCTTATTCAAAGAGTTGATACATACCCTCAAGAGCAACGGATATGAACATTATGAAATATCCAATTTCTGCCGCCCGGGATTTCATTCACGCCACAACTCCAGCTACTGGACAGGCAAAAAATACCTGGGTTGTGGCCCTTCTGCCCATTCATATGACGGGACTTCCAGACAATGGAACGTAGCTTCCCTTTCTCAGTATATACAAGGTATTCAAGAAGGAACACTTAATCAGGAAAAGGAAGAACTTGATTTGTATACGCGCTATAATGATTTTATCATTACCCGTCTGCGCACTGCTTACGGAATACCCACCCATATACTGAAAGAAACATTTGGAGAAACCTTATTCAATTACTGCATGCGCATGGCTTCCCCCCATCTGAAACAAGGATTCCTGACACTCGACAATCACGTCATGAAGCTCACAGAAAAAGGGATATTTATTTCTGATGGAATCATGAGCGACCTGTTATGGGTAGACGATTAGATTATTTAACACTTTCCAGGTAGGGGGATATTTACATTTGGGCGTTTTCATTACAAACCCCTAAAAACAACGCATTATGGAAACTCAAAAAGTTATTCTGCCCTTCTTTTACGCATTATTCCATGCTGGTTTTTCGTCAGAAGAAAACTCGTCCCCTATTGTTTCACCTCAAAAAGAATCGACATTACATTCAGAATTAACCCTCATTTCTTCAGAAGAATCTGAGAAGGAATAACCTCTACACACATTTTCTCTATCACACATTCACAAAAAAAAATTCCGGAATGAAAACCAGCTAACCGCTTTATTTCATTCCGGAATTAATTTTATTTTCAAAAGAATGCGCTAACACCCTTCTTATTTAGCCAAACTGTATACAATATCCATAATCTGCTTACCGATTTCATCTGCAGCCTCCATTGTAGAAGCTTCTGAGTATACACGAATAATCGGTTCTGTATTACTCTTACGCAGGTGAACCCACTTATCAGGGAAATCAATCTTCACACCATCGATGTCGTTGATTTCTTCATTTTTGTAAAGTTCTTTCACCTTAGCCAGGATAGCATCTACATCTGTTTCCGGAGTCAGATCAATACGATTCTTTGCAATGAAATAGTTAGGATAAGTCGCACGCAATTCGCTTACCTTCTTTCCTTCGTGTGCCAGATGACTCAAGAACAAAGCAATACCTACCAATGCATCACGTCCGTAGTGAGATTCCGGATAAATCACTCCACCATTACCTTCACCGCCGATAACCGCATTAGTAGCTTTCATCTTGGTTACTACATTTACTTCACCCACTGCAGAAGCATTGTATTCCATGCCATATTTGCGAGTGACGTCACGCAACGCACGAGTAGAACTCAAGTTAGAAACTGTATTTCCCGGAGTATGCTTCAATACATAATCAGCTACTGTTACCAGCGTATATTCTTCACCATACATGGCTCCATTTTCACAGATAATAGCCAGACGGTCTACGTCAGGGTCTACCACAAAGGCTACATCACAAGTACCTTTCTTCATCAAACCCATGATGTCACCCAAGTTCTTTTCCAGAGGTTCTGGATTATGCTGGAAGTCGCCAGTCGGTTCGCAATACAACTTTTCCACATGCTGTACGCCCAGCTGCTCCAACAACTGAGGCAGTACTACACCACCTACAGAGTTCACACAATCAATTGCCACGCGGAAATTAGTCTTACGGATAGCTTCTACGTCTACCAGTTTCAACGCCAATACGCTGTCAATATGTTTCTGGTTGTATGTATTATCTTCACGATACTTACCAATATGTTCGATATCTGCAAATTCAAATTCTTCTGCAGCAGCAATACGCAAAACCTCATTACCTTCTGCCGCATTCAGGAATTCACCATGCTCATTCAACAACTTCAAGGCATTCCATTGTCTCGGATTATGGCTGGCTGTCAGAATGATACCACCACATGCACCTTCCATAGTTACTGCAAGTTCTGTAGTCGGAGTAGAAGCCAATCCGATATTTACTACATCGAATCCCATTCCCATCAACGTTCCGCAAACCACATTTTTCACCATCTCACCAGAGATACGCGCATCACGGCCTACTACAATCTTATTTGATTTATTGGTCGTAGTCTTACGAATCAATGTAGCATACGCTGAAGTGAATTTCACGATGTCCAAAGGATTCAATCCTTCGCCGGCATGGCCGCCTATAGTGCCACGAATTCCGGAAATAGATTTAATAAGTGTCATAAATAAAGGTTTTTAATTATTTAGGTTATCTTGTCATGTTATAGGTCAATTCATAAAAACATGGATATACAGACTGAGTAGCCGAAGAAGTACCTTCACTATGCGGCACAATCAATTTCACACGTGCTATTTTCTCTGCATCATTTGTTCTTCCCGGTTTCAGATAACGCAGCGGAATCAACCACCCAGAAGGAACAGCTACTGTTCCATACATGCCATACATACTATAAGAATCATTACGAGTAAACGAAGCCGAATAAGAATCACCGCTAATTGTCAGTTTAAAATCCTCGCCCTTGATTGTATAAGAAGGATTGGCTACGTGAAAATTAGCCAGCAAAGTATCTCCAGCTGTCATACCTAAATCAGTGCGTGTTTGGAGTGCCACTTCCACAAAACGTGCCACCATATCATACGTTCCATCTCCAAGTACCTCTTCACCAGGACCACGATTGTCTACGTGCATATAGACTCCACTTTCGTCCAACAACACATATTCATTTTCTTTCGTTGTAGAATCCTGTGCAGCAAAATCAGCCTCAGAAATAACTTTTATGTCATTTTCCAAAATGTACTTATTAATGGCATCTGCCTCCTCTTCTTTCATTTCAGCGTATGTCTTTCCGTTATTACAACTTTGCAGCGCCAGCATTATCAGGGCAGTTACAGCCCACAGCAAATAATTCTTTTTCATCTTAATAAGCATGTTTACACGGGCAAATGTAGTAAAATGTCTATAAAACATCCTTCCTATTTTGTCCAATTATGTCTAATATTGTTCAAGAATAAAAATTTCTCACTAATTTTTCAATAACAAACTCTCATATTTCACCAAGGCCTGCTTAAATAAATCCACAGCCTCATCCATTGTACCATAAAACTCTCCTCCAGAAGCATTCAAATGCCCCCCTCCGTTAAAGAATTCTGTCGCAACCTGATTACATGGGAAAGCCCCAACCGAACGAAGTGAAACCTTAATCATATTCTTTTCCGTATCTTCACGCAAGAATACCGAAAAACAGATTCCCTTCATCTGAAGAGGAATATTCACAAAACCTTCCGTATCTCCTTTCACGTAACGGAATCTGCCCTGCTCTTCCTTTGACAGACAGATTAAAGCCGCACGGAACTGAGGATATACTTGCATTTTTTCATAAAGTACATACCCCATCAAACGAAGACGACCTTCTGAATATGTATTGAATACTTTACGATAAATATCATCCTTATCAATGCCTTTAGACAGCAGTTCACTTATAATGAAATAAATTTCACGGTTATTGGAATTATAAGTAAAACCTCCCGTATCCGTCATCATTCCGGTATAAATACATTCTGCTCCTTCCAATGTAATGTCATCAAAACATCCCAGACGGCATATCAGCCTAAAAATCAATTCTGAAGTAGAAGATATTTCCGGATGTGAAATAGTCACCCTACAGAATGGTTCCGGATTCAAATGATGGTCAATCATGACCTTTCTCCCTTGAGCAGTTCTGACGGCTTCTGCCATCTGGTCAATACGAGACAAGGCATTAAAATCAAGACAACAAATCACGTCTGCCTCTGCAATCAGTTTATCGGCAAACTCAGCATATTTATCATAACGGATAATATCTTTTGCTCCAGGCATCCATCGTAAAAAGTCAGGAAACGCATTAGGCACAATTACATTTACAGTCTTGTCATGTACAGACAAAAAATGATACAAGCCCAACGAAGAACCCAACGCATCTCCGTCAGGAGAAACGTGAGTCACAATCACCACTTTATCAGCCCGTTCAAAATAAGTCTCAACTTTATCAATATGGGCCTGAAGAATTACTTTTGACAACATATTCTTTTTCTTAAACTTACACTTTTGAAAGGAGCAAAAGTACAAATTTATTTTTAGAAACTACAGCACAACAGAATAAGAACCGTGAACAGAAAGGTCTGTATAAGATATTTTAAGTAATTGACATTCCCTTATAAGCTTTTCTCGGAAAGCATCACTCAACGAACTGTCCAAAATAACCTGCCGAATAATAAACAGTTTGTCCAACTGTGAAAGACTCCCTTTAAACCCCTTACAAATGTATGCATATTCTAAAGGAAAACGTGATAAAGATTCACATGTCCTCCATCGACCATCATCCAACACTGCAATATGCACATTTCTGATACATAGCAATCCCGTTTCAGAGCTATGAGTAGAAACACAATCTTTTTTACGGGTGTATACTTCCGAGCGGAAAAAGTACAACTGTTCCGGAGCTTCACCTGTATATTCCACACAAGACACCACTACAAACAGATTGCAAACCATCAGTAAACGAATCCAGTCAGAAGCCTTACGGTGTATACCGGATGCCCAGCATAAATAGAAGCAAATAATTACCACAATCAGCAGACAGGCCTGAGAAAAGGATAAATAAACAGAAGTAATCTGAGATCCGTCCAGTTGCTGAACCCACCGGGTAGATTCATTCAAAACCGATGTACACCATTCCAATAAGGTCATCACCGTACTTCCTACCATAGGTACGGAAGCTACACATAATGCAACCAGCGTCAACATCAGTATTCCACCTGCCAATATAACAACAACCAGATTGACTAGTAGAAAATAAGTCGGAAAACTTCCGAAATAATACAGAATAAAAGGTAGCGTACCTAACTGAGCCGAGATAGATAGGCTGAGTGTGTTCCACACATAACGCAACACACAATTTTTTATGCATAACCAACGTGAAAACAAAGGATAAAACGCCAAAATAGAAAAGACAGCTGTAAACGAGAGTTGAAAACTTATATCAAAAAGAAAAAACGGATTATATATCAACATCAGAAAAGCAGCCAACACCAAGGAATGCATACCCGAAAAACGCTCCTCTGAACAAAATGAAGCAAAAGTATATAAACTATACATTACTACTGCACGTACCACCGACGAACTTAGCCCGGAAATAAAGGCAAAAAGCCATAACAAACAGACTACCAGAAAAGCTAAAATCTTACGCCCATGCTTTAAATAAGTCAACGGATAAAACAACCACAAAAGAATACACGAAAGAATACCCACATGCAGTCCTGATAACGCTAATACATGACTGACCCCAGCTGCACTATACATTGCTTTTAATTCAGGAGTCAAATCCGTTTTCTCCCCAATAGTCAACGCCGATACTACAGCCTGCACGTCCTGATCAAATCCCCAACTCCGATATACATCCACAACCTGTTGTTGACATACCTTTGCCAACTGGCTGACAGATAATGAACGAGGTTTTCCCGTACAACGCCAATTCCCGGCATAAGCCAAAGCCGTTCCGCTAATACTCTTTCGTAAAAGATAGTCACCGTAATCGAATCTTGTCAGTTCTTTCTCAGAAAAAGGATATGAAACTTTTGCATAAAAACACACACTGTCTCCACAAGCCAAAGGTTTTGATAAAGAATCCGGCATCCATGACAAAAGAATATTCCGGTCTATTCTTTTCCAGTTTCCGTTTGACAACCGTTGGACATCTACACGCACTTCCGCCCGAAATGTTTTCCCCCTGACTTCCGGCACACTTTCCACTATACCTTTATATATAGCAGGCTCTCCATCCCAATCATATTGCACCGTTTCTCTTTGATGGAGTACCGATATTCCTCCCCATAAGAAAAAAGCCATTCCAGCCATCACTCCAAAAAGCCAGCGCCATCTCCATCGGGAAAACCAAAACACTCCTCCGCAAACAATCACCAGAAGTAACCATATCGCAACCCAATATGGCCATGAAAAATTTTCCGGCCACAATGTGTCGAATAAAAAAATTCCGGTTGCCAGACAAATAGTCAACCGGAACAATGGGTATGCTATTAAAGAATGCAAGGCTCCCAATACTTACTCCACATATTTCAATTGCTGAATAGCTTTAATCATGTCTGGAGAATTAAATACAGAACTGCCGGCCACCAGCACATCTGCTCCAGCGCGCCGCAGAAGAGGGGCATTTTCCTGATTAACACCTCCATCCACCTCGATAAGGGCAGAAGCCCCGTTACGCGTTATCATTTCGCGAAGCTGCGCAATCTTTTTAAATGTATTAGGAATAAATTTCTGGCCACCGAATCCTGGATTGACACTCATCAGCAACACCATATCCACCTCTGTGATAATATCCTCCAATACAGATACCGGAGTAGCCGGATTCAGCGTAACTCCCGCCTTCATTCCAGCTTCCTTAATCTGCTGGATAACGCGATGCAGATGAGGACAAGCTTCATAGTGTACATTCATCATCATGGCTCCCAAATTCTTTACTTCACGAATAAATTTTTCCGGCTGCACAATCATCAGATGCACATCCAACGGCTTCTGACTAATTTCAGCCACATATTTTAATACAGGAAAACCAAATGAAATATTGGGCACAAACACACCGTCCATAATGTCCAGATGCAACCAGTCCGCCTCACTTTGATTTATTTTTTCCAAGTCACTCTTCAAATCAGCAAAATTTGCAGAGAGCAAGGAAGGAGCTACCATAATTTTTTCCATCGATTTATTTTAGTTAATCAGATTCTTTTCAACAAAGATAAGCATCTTTTCTAATAAATCAACTATAAAAACTTATTTGGTCACATTGAAGCGTAAGCCTAACTGCAAATTAAAATTAAGAGGGTGTTCTTTTCGTATGGTTTCTACTCCGCTATGATCATCAAAATAATATGCAATTCCGGGCTCTACATATAATCCAAAACGTGAGGTAAAATTCACTTGCGCTCCGGCTGCTGCAGTCACTGACCACTGAAGCGGATCCACATCCAATGATGTGTTCTCAGATGTACGGTTTCCTCCATTCGTCACGGTAACAGTTTCCAGCTTCCCAGACACACATTTCTCCATCACTCCTCCAGCAGACGCATATACAGAGAGCCAACTATTTTTCCAAATAGAACGATGCAGTTTTACCGGTATACCCACATAATGCAATTTCTGAGTCTCTTCCACATACGATTTGGAACCGGAATGAATATCTGAAGATAAAAGTGTATAATTTAATCCTGTTTCCAATGCCCAGTCTTTATGAAAATGCCAGGCAACTGTCAGCCCCACCGTGACAGGCATATGGTGTTTCACACTCGTCTGAGGAGTTTGTATCGCATTCTCCAACAATACCTGACTGTAAGCCAGTCCTCCATTACTTATTGGAGACATATTCAAATCAGAAGAAGTATAATAAGCCGAACGAGCCACAAAACTACCCATTCCATCAAATGTATTCAACGAGCTATAAGGCGTATTGCCTGCTCCAACTCCAACCGAGAATCCAGAAGACTTATCCGACTTATTTTTCAGTGCCATGGCATTACGTTCCATACGTTCACGATCAGCTGCCCGATTTTCTTTCATGCTTCTGCTTCGTTCTGTTGGTGTTCTGGTAACCTCTTGTTCTACATTCACATTCTCTTTCGCCACTTCTTCAGGTTCTTCCTGATCCATTTCCGAAATAGCAGAAACTGGATCTACCTCTTCTTTATTCTCCACAGACTGTATAAGCGGAGTATGAGCTAAGAGAGAGACTGATTTTTCAGAAGATGTTTCTACAAGCTCAGTTTCTGCCATCCGCTCCTCTTGAAGTGGAACATACTCTGGCAAAGGAGTATCCTTCACCTTTACGGCCAGTTCCTGATTACGAAAATCAGCCTGCGGAGAAGACCAGAACCAATATGTCAGTGAAGACACCAGCAGCACCAGCACCGCCGCAGCCACTTGCCAACGTCTCCACAAAGGAATTACCTTCGGAACTTTAGGTTCCTCCAGTTCCTTGGACAACTTATCCCAAAGCCCCTCAGGAAGAGGTTCAGAATAGCCCTCCATCTGGTTACGTAAATTATCTATCCATTCTTTCTCGCTCTTCATTGCCTATAATTTCTTTCTATATTCATTTATTTTCTTTGCCAATAAAGTCTTTGCACGATAAAACTGAGAAGAAGAAGTATGCTCAGTTATTCCCAGCATCTGCGCAATTTCCTTATGACTTTTATCTTCAAACACATATAAGTTGAATACCGTACGATACCCATCGGGAAGTCCAGCAATCATTTTCATCAATTCAGCTTGAGGAATATCACCCACTCCCTCATCATCCTCTTCCGTATCAGGCAACTGCTCCATCAAAACTTCCTGCTGAGCCAGTTGATTGCGTTTTCGCAAATACCCCAACGCTTCATTGACCATCACACGCGAAAGCCAAGCTTTTAAAGAACCTACACCTTGATAAGTAAACTGCCCGATTGATTGGAATATCCGGACAAACCCATCATGTAACACATCCTCTGCAGCCTCCCGGTCCCCGATATAACGAAGACAAATAGCCATCAGCGAACCGCCATACAGCTCGTACAACTCCTTGCGAGCCTGATTATCTGCCAGCTTGCATTTCGACGCTAATTCTTCTTCTGTCATATTCAGCTTATCGTGCTTTGGTTAATAAATGATGAATACACAAAAATACTGCACCTTTTTCTAATTAAAATCGTCATTAAAATGTTTTTAACTAAAAAAGGTGCAGTATCCGAAAATCATTTCATTTATTTACATGAAAAATCCAACTAAATTATGAGATATACAAAATACATCACATACATACTTTTACTTCTACTATACGGACACTTTTCTTCTTGTTCTGTTGAAGAAGAAGACCAACTTCTACTATCCTCAAGCAGTGGCAGCTTTTCCACATTGGGAACTGTGGTAAACACCGAACAACTCACAATAGACTCTGACACTTATGGTGCTTTACTTCCCGTTAACACCCATATCTTTACAGACAACAAAGTGAACATCTTAGGCCAAAGAGTTTTACTAGAAGTCTTATTTCTTGATAAAAATAAACAAAACAATAATTCTGAAGCTAAGAAAGTAGAAATCATCAGCCTTTACAAAGTACTGACAAAAGATGCTGATTGTATAACTCCTGAAGAAACAGTTGAATCAATCAATGATATATTCGGCACAGCCCCGATATGCATTACTTCTTCCAGTATCAGCAAAGAACATCTAAATATCCAATATGAAATTGGAGGAAATAACAGTAACATCAGCCATCGTATCAGTTTACTGGTTCCACAAAATGCCCATCTGGATGAAAATGGATTGCTGCCGGTAGAGTTACGCCATAACCCGGGAGCAGACTTGCAAATCAACTCCTATTGGGGAGTAGTTTCCTTTACGCTTTCCAGCATTCCGCAATATCAGGAGTCTGCTTTTGAAGTGCCCCCCAAAAGTTGGACTTTAAATTAAAATTGATGATTCAACTCTCTATAGTAGTGAGCTCGGTATTGTGCCGGGCTCATACCTTTTAATCTAAGCTTAATTCTTCTTGTATTATACCAAACAATGTATTTCTTTAGTTCAGACTCAAACATGTCAAGACTATCAAAATGATTTACATACAATAATTCATTCTTCATCAGCGCGAAGAAGTTTTCCATCATAGAGTTATCCAGACAGTTGCCTTTACGGGACATGCTTTGTATAACACCATTATTCTTCAATATCTGTTGATATTGTGCATGCTGATAATGCCATCCCTGATCTGAATGCAGCAATAGCCCATCAAGGTTCTTATACTTTTTAAAAGCCTTTTTAAGCATATCTGTAACCATTTTCAGGTTAGGACTTCTTGAGAGTGTATATGTTATTATCTCCCCATTGTACATGTCTAATATTGGAGATATATACAGCTTCTCATCCTTTATGCAAACCTGTGACACGTCCGTTGTCCATTTCTGGTTAGGCCTTTCGGCAGAGAAATTTCTGTTGATGACATTAGGTGCAACCTTTCCTATCTGACCTTTATAGGAGTGATAGTGACGTTTTTTTCGCTTGGCTTTCAACTCCATATGAGACATCAGTTTCAGTACAGTCTTATGATTGATATTGCAGCCTTCGTTACGCAAGGACAGACAAATCCTTCTGTATCCATAGCGGCCTTTGCTGTCGTCATATATCGCTTTAATTCGTTTCCTTGTATCATCATAGCCATCGTTGTCCTTCAAGCGTGACAGATGGTAATAGAATACAGAGCGAGCCATATTTACCATTTTGAGAATACACTCAAGTGCAAAACCATCCTGCCTTAGTTCTTCGATGGCTCGCGCCCAATCCCTTGTAGTCGGGCGTTCCTTTCCTCTACTAAGGCTCTCACTTTTTTTAGCAATGCTACCTCCAGTCGCAGTTCCTCGTTCTCTTTTCTGAGTTTTTCCAGTTCACTCTGTGGCTTGATATTCTTCTTCGGTCTTCCCATATGTGACGGTCTGCCACGCTTTTTACATTTACTTAGAGCATCAATGCCCTCCGTACGCATAATCTTTAACCATACGCCTATCCTTTGAGGACTTGCACCATATTTTAGCGAGGCTTCGTGCAAAGTAAGATGATTTTCTTCAATATCAAGAACAATATCGTGTTTTAATGCATAATCGGCCTTGATATTGGGACATTTTTGCAATCCAGATACTCCTTCTTTCTGATAGCGTGACCATAAAACCTTTAGTCGTGCTTCATTTATCCCATAGTTCTTGTGGATGTGATTAAAGGATATGCCATCTTCCAACATATACATATAAGACAGCAAGTCTTGTAATGATTTTTGTTTTCTTTTTTGTGTAGACATAATAAAACCCCAAAAGTTTTGTGTCTAACTTTTGGGGTGCAGTACATTTCAAGGGTTTCCGCATTCTATATAAAAATAAAGAGGGCGACGATATACACACCGTCACCCTGCACAAATAAATATTGCCATATTCTTTATTCTACAAAGGAATCTTCCACGTGGCGATACCCGCGAAGGAAGTCAGCTACCTCCATTCGTTTCTTCCCCGCCAACTGCAAAGACAGCACTTTGACAAACCCGTCAGTAGAAGCAATCTGGAAATATGTCTTCTTATCGGTTACAATGCTGCCTGGTTTCAGGCTATGTGCAACAAATACTTTCTCCGTTTCAAAAATCTTCAATGCCAACGGAGCAGCATCACCCTGATGCAATTCCGTCCATGCAGCAGGATATGGAGAAAGACCACGTACAAAATCATATACCTTTTTCACTCCGGCCTGCCAGTCTATACGACAAGTTTCCTTAAAGATTTTAGGAGCCGGACGAAGCTCCGTGGCAGCAGCCAACTGTTCCTGTGGAATGGTCTTCACATTTCCTTCCAAAATGGCATCCACTGTCTTCACCACTAAATCTCCGCCTAAGTGCATCAGCTTGTCGTACACAATCTCCACATTATCCGTATCCGCAATGGGCACACGTACCTGATCAATAATCTCACCCGTATCAATCTCATGCTTCAGAAAGAAAGTGGTAATACCTGTTTCTGTTTCACCATTGATTACCGCCCAGTTGATAGGAGCTGCGCCACGATACTGCGGAAGCAAGGAAGCATGCAGATTGAATGTACCCAAACGCGGCATGTTCCATACCACCTCCGGCAGCATACGGAAAGCTACCACAATCTGCAAGTCCGCTTTCAAGTCTCTCAGCTCGGCCAGGAAATTCTCATCCTTCAGTTTTTCCGGCTGAAGCACCTTCAATCCTTGCGACACGGCATACTGTTTCACCGGGCTCGGCTGAAGCACGCTGCCATGCCGTCCCATCGGCTTGTCGGGCATGGTGATGACTCCCACCACCTGATAACCTCCTTCCACCAGCCGCTTCAAACTCTCCACGGCAAATTCAGGAGTGCCCATATATACAATTCGTAAATCTTTCTTCTCCATATTTCTTTTCGTTGTTTATTCTGCTGAAAAATCCACCATCACCTGACGATAAGTAGAAAGTATGCGCGATTTGGATACAAAACCGATATACTTGTTGTCTTCGTCTACCACCGGCAAATTCCAGGAGCCCGTCTTATCAAACTTATCCATCACATCTTCCATTGAATCTGTCGTAATAATGCAGGCTTTTGGAGTGACCATAAAATTCTCTACCCGGTATTTGTGATACAATTCCTGACGGAACATGATATTACGGATATCATTCAAGATAACTAATCCGATTAACTCATTGTGTACATCTACCACCGGAAAAAGATTACGGCCGGATTTCGAAATGGCCTTCACCATCTCTGCCAAATCCATATCCGGACGAACTACCTGAAAATCAGTTTCAATGACAGTTTCCATGCTCATCATGGTTAAAGCCGCCTTATCCTTATGGTGCGTAATCAATTCTCCACTCTTCGCCAAACGCATGGAATAGATACTGTGCGGTTCAAACACGATAATAGTAAGGTATGCGCAGACCGACACAATCATCAGCGGCAGGAACAAACCGTATCCACCGGTCAGTTCAGCTATCAGAAAGACTCCGGTCAAAGGGGCATGCATGACGCCCGACATCAATCCCGCCATTCCCATCAGGGCAAAGTTCTTTTCTGGAATGTATGTACCTCCCAACTGGAACTCATTGCACACATACGAGAACACAAAGCCGGCAATACAGCCCAAGAACAAGCTCGGTGCAAAAATACCACCGCAACCGCCACCACCGTTGGTCGCACTCGATGCGAAGACCTTAAACAAGATAATCAACAGCAAATACACCACCAGCAACTGCGAATTCCCATAGAAAAGAGAATTGTTCATTACCGTATCCCACTCCGCACTCGAGCGTCCGTTGAGCAACAGGGAAATGGTGTCATAACCTTCACCATACAACGGCGGGAACAGGAAAATCAATATACTCAGCATGGCTCCTCCAATAAGGAACTTCACATATGGATTATTATAACGGCGGAAAATATTCTCAATCCAGTTCATGGAACGGGTAAAATACCAGGCTACCAGTCCGCAGAAAATTCCCAATGCAATGGCGTATGGAATACGTTCCAAAGAGAACGGATAATCCAGGTGAAACTGGAACATGGCTTCCGTACCTGTGAGCAGATAAGAAACAGAAGCTGCCGTCACACTGGTAATCAGCAAGGGAAGCAAAGAAGCCATGGTCAGGTCAATCATCAGCACCTCCAGCGTAAAGACCACACCGGCAATCGGTGCCTTGAAGATACCCGAAACCGCCCCGGCGGCTCCACATCCCACCAGCAGCATCAGCGTCTTGTGGTCCATACGAAAAATACTGCCCAGGTTCGAACCAATGGCAGAACCGGTCAGCACAATCGGAGCCTCGGCACCGACAGATCCACCACAACCGATGGTAATGGCCGAAGCAAATACAGAAGACCAGACATTATGTCGCTTAATACGACTTTGCTTACGCGAGATGGCATACAAAATCTTTGTCACACCGTGGCTGATGTCGTCACGCACCACTTTTCGAATGAACAGTCCGGTCAGGAAGATACCTACCACCGGATATACCAAGTACAACCAGTTTACTCCCGTAGAATCAAAGTTTTCTGTCAGGAACTCCTTGATATATTCTACCAGGAACTTCAACAAGCAGGCGGCCAGTGCCGTACAGATTCCGACTAAAAAGCTTAAAATCAATACAAACTGCTTGTCCTTTATATGTCTTTCTCTCCAACGGAGAAAGCCCTGGAGCAAGCTGTTCTTCTCGTCTATAACTTTCATGAAAGAAAAAATTTATTCTCTAATAATTTTTACCACGCCTCCTTTGCCTAATTTGACAATGCTGGAGGGTTTGGGGTGACCGGTTTCTTCCCGACGGTAATCTACCACATAATCTACTGCCTGCTTGATTTCTTCCGTGATTTCACTGAACACGGCCGGTGCAGGCTGTCCGCTGATATTGGCAGACGTAGATACAATGGCTTTGCGGAAACGGAAGCAAAGTTGTTTGGAAAACTCTTCCGAAGTGACACGAATACCTACACTGCCGTCGGCTGCAATCAGATTCGGAGCCAGATTCCTCGCTCCGTCGTAAATAATGGTCAAAGGTTTCGTAGTCATTTCAATCAAGTCCCATGCTACGGAAGGCACATCCTGTACATAAAAATCCACCTTCACCGGACTGTCTACCAGCACCAGCATCGCCTTGCTGTCAGCCCGCTGCTTTATTTCAAAAACGCGTTTCACCGCCTCTTCATTCGTCGCATCACATCCGATTCCCCACACAGTATCCGTCGGGTAAAGAATCACTCCTCCCTTCTGCAATACTTCACAGGCTTTCTTAATCTCATCTTTCATCATATTTCTTTATTTTTTGCTGTCAAAAAAGTCACCAGAACCATTTTACAAACAGCAAAAATACAAATGATTTTTAGGATATCCCAAGAATGTTTTGTTTTTTTGCAGAAAAGCTATCCACTCATTCATGCACACCGAACGAAAAATTATCCACATTGATATGGACGCTTTCTATGCGTCGGTCGAACAGCGCGACCACCCGGAACTACGCGGAAAGCCCATCGCCGTGGGGCATGCAGAGAAACGAGGAGTGGTAGCTGCCGCCAGCTATGAAGCCCGTAAATTTGGCGTACGTTCGGCCATGTCTTCACAGAAAGCGAAAAAACTGTGTCCGCAACTGATTTTCGTGGAGGGACGGATGGAGGTTTACAAAAGTGTGTCTGCACAGATACATGAAATCTTTCACGACTACACTGACCTCATCGAGCCTATCTCGCTGGACGAAGCGTTTCTGGATGTCACGGAAAACAAGAAAGGAATTCCATTGGCGGTGGATATAGCCAAAGAAATCAAGCAACGTATCCGCCAGGAACTTCATTTAGTGGCCTCAGCCGGTGTATCCTACAATAAATTCTTAGCTAAAATCGCCTCCGATTACCGAAAGCCTGACGGACTTTGTACCATTCACCCCGACCAGGCCGATGAGTTTATCCGCCGGCTGCCTATTGAAGCTTTCTGGGGAGTAGGCCCCATTACGGCCAAAAAGATGCATACCTTAGGTATTTATAACGGAGAGACCCTGCGTAAATGCTCGTTGGAAATGCTGCAACGGCAGTTCGGGAAAAACGGATTAATTTATTTCAACTTTGCCCGTGGCATGGACGACCGTCCGGTAGAAGCTGTACGCGTCCGCAAATCTATCGGCTGTGAACATACATTGGAAAAAGACCTTTCGGCAGAAATGTCACTCATCATCGAGTTGTATCATGTGGCACGCGAACTCACCGACCGACTAAAAGCCAAGGATTTTAAAGGGAATACCCTCACCCTGAAAGTGAAGTTCGACGACTTCTCCCAAATCACCCGCAGTGTGAGTGTGGAACGACCGCTTCAACGCCTGGACGATATTCTTCCACTGGCCAAACGGCTGCTGAAAGGAGTGGACTACAGTCAGCATCCCATCCGCCTGTTAGGTTTGTCGGTATCCAATCCGAAAGAGGAAGCTGAATTAGCTAATTCAGCCAGCTCCACCCCTGTCCAGCTAAGATTGGAATTTAAAGATTTTTATTATTAAAACCACTGTCTACATATAAAGTGTCCTATATATAATAAGGAACAGATCAGTAAAGCCCCCGAAAATCCGTATGTAAAAAACGCAAGGACGTTTTATTCCAAACACAAGGACATTTTACTTCAAACGCAAGGGCGTTTAAAAGGAAACACAAAGACGTTTTATCTTAAACACAAAGACATTCTGAATAATATAAAAAGAGCG
This sequence comes from Phocaeicola plebeius DSM 17135, assembly GCF_000187895.1. GTDB lineage: Bacteria > Bacteroidota > Bacteroidia > Bacteroidales > Bacteroidaceae > Phocaeicola > Phocaeicola plebeius. The sequence goes on from NZ_DS990133.1 coordinate 349,287, forward strand.
GTTATGCAATCTCTGCCACCGCTCTTTTTTACTATATGTAATTATTTATATCAATGCGTGTGCACAATCTCAGTAGGAGCCATTTCTGCATTACGCTTTTCAGTCTGAGTCACCACATTGCGTGCCAGCTCCATAAAGGCCATACCGGTCATGGAGTTCTCATCAAGGGCAGCAGGTGTTCCCGCATCGCCACTCTCGCAGATGCTTTGCACAATAGGAATCTGTCCGAGCAACGGTACATTCAACTCTTCAGCCAGGCGTTTGGTACCTTCTTTACCAAACAAATAATACTTGTTTTCCGGAAGTTCCGCCGGAGTAAACCAGGCCATATTTTCCACCAAGCCAAGAATAGGCACGTTTACCTTATCATTAGTATACATATTAATACCCTTACGTGCATCGGCCAGTGCCACCTGCTGCGGAGTGCTGACAATCACGGCTCCCGTAATGGCCAATGTCTGTAACAAAGTCAGGTGAATATCGCTGGTGCCCGGAGGCGTATCCAATACGAAATAATCCAAATCTCCCCAATTGGCATCTGCCACCAATTGTTTCAAAGCGTTGCTGGCCATACCTCCACGCCAGAGAGTAGCCTGATCTGGATCTACAAAGAAACCAATAGAGAGCAACTTGATGCCGTATTTCTCTACCGGTACAATCAAATCACGTCCGCCCACTTCTTCTGCATACGGACGGGCGTCTTCTACCTGAAACATCTTCGGAACAGAAGGACCAAAAATATCGGCATCCAACAAACCTACCTTATAGCCCAGCTTAGACAGAGCCACAGCCAAATTGGCGGCCACAGTAGACTTTCCTACTCCTCCCTTTCCAGAAGATACCGCAATCACATTCTTTACCTGCGGTAACATTTTGCCCGGTTCCGGACGAGCAGCCTGTTTGCTTTCAGTAGCAATCGTTACTTCTACCTCTTTCGATACATACGTATGGATTGCGGTTTCGGCCGACTTGACTACCGACTTCATAAACGGATCGGTCGGTTTCTCAAAAATCAGCGAGAAACTCACCTTCATACCGTCAATGCGAAGATTGTCGGCCACCATCTCCGCTTCTACAATGTTTTTTCCGTTACCCGGATAACGCACCGTGGCCAGTGCGTCCATAATCAATTTCGGATAAAGTGTCATATCTTTTTTCAGTTTTGAATCATTTGCTTGTTTTCAGTCCGCTGCGCTTACTCCGGTTATAGCTCCGGTAATCGTCCAGCTCAATCTCCACATCCGGTTCCTGCAATTCACCGTCCTGTGGCAGGTGGAACTGGATGTACTTGATATTCAGTCCGCGGTCCAGCCACTGCTGTTCGTAATAGGTACGGATACTGAGAATATCATCATCCATACCGGAATGATACAAATCGTCAGTAATAAATTCTACCGGAAAATGATTGGTTTCAATCATGTACTTCGTATAGGTAAACATGAAATTACTATCCGTCTTCAGGTGTACCAGTCCGTCCGGTACCAAGAAACGACGGTAACGGTTCATAAAATAGGTAGATGTCAGTCGCTTAGTCGCTTTTTTCATCTGAGGATCCGAGAAAGTCAGCCAGATTTCGCTTACCTCTCCCGGGGCAAAGAAACGGTCAATTATCTCAATGTTCGTCCGCAGGAAAGCCGCATTCTTCAATCCTTCATTCAATGCTTCCGTAGCTCCGGTCCACATACGTGCACCTTTTATATCTACTCCAATAAAGTTCTTGTCGGGATAGCGACGTGCCAGCCCCACGGTATATTCTCCACGTCCGCAACCCAATTCGAGCACAATCGGATGGTCATTCTTGAAAAAGTCCCGATTCCAGTTACCTTTCATTTCGAACGGCACATCATCCACCACCGAATACGGATATTCAAACACATGCGGATATTCCGCCATATCTGCGAATTTCGCTAATTTTCCTTTTCCCATATTTTCGTGAAACGTTTCCTTTAGTCGATGCAAAGGTAAAGTTTTTCAATGTAATGCACAACTTTGACCAAAATTACCCTCAAAAAGTGGAAACGGAAAAAGGAATTTACGTTAATATAACAAAACTGCAATTATGAAAAGAAACATCTTTTGGACAATACTTTTTTTACTGACGGGTGGATGTACAAATGAAATGATTGAAACCAGCCACCACACATTACACATCAAAGGCAATGAAATAGGGTATTTCAATTCTCATTCACACAGCAGACTCAGTGAAACAAACGAAACATTACCCACAGGAAGCAATATAACCTTTTACAGCCAAGGAGGTATCCATGCCGATGAACTTCTGTTCACCTATAACGGAACTGCCTGGGAAGGAGACACCGACCTGAAATGGGAGGACGCACAACAGCAAGCCATCACAATGTCCTACTATCCTCCTTTGTATCGAAGCCATCAGTCTTTCTATCAGGAAGGTAGTTTATGTGACCAGCTTTACGCCTCAAGCACTACCACATATGGAAATGATATCAATCTATCTTTCCGGCATTTGTTTGCACGTATCATATTCAATGTATCCAGCCAACTGAACAGCCTGATTGACCAAATAGAATTTATTCCCTCCCTATCTGTCATAAATATTACGCCTGAAACAGGAGAAATATCCTGCCAGCAATCAGACACCCCCATTCTTATGAAAAAAGACGACGGAGGTGCATACGCTTTCCTAATTCCTCCAGCCACTTTATCCATTGCCATACGCATTCATACTACCACAGGAGAAGTGCATGAAACGCAACTGAATGAATACACCTTTGCATCCGGCCACGAATACACGTGCCCCATAAAGCAAAGCGGTGAAAGCCCCGGAATTTCCACTGTAGAAGATTTCATCGCCTTCACTCATCTAATCAACGGAGAAAGCTACGAAGGCAGAAGTCTGGAAGAATTTGGCGAAAAGACTGGAGAAACCATGACCTATTACCTGCTTAATGACTTGACTTTTACAGCTGAAGAATCAGCGCAAATTCAAATGATTGGAATGTATGGCACAAGCAGCACCTCACAAAAAAGACTATTCAATGATGTGTTTGACGGACAAGGGCATAGTCTGAATGACTTACAATACACCAACCCGACCAGCGGCTATTATTATTCCGGTCTTTTCAGTGGAATATCCGCTGATGCAACTATCAAAAATTTAATCATAAACCAGGCTGTATACAATAATCCAGATGATACCAACAAATCATCATTTCTGGCAGGTATCAACAAAGGAAAGATAGAGAACTGCATCATACGCAATTGCCAGATTGAACAAATTGATGAAAAGAACGAATTCGGGAGTATATCTTCCCGTAACGAAGGAAATATCATAAATTGTCATATAGACAACATCAATCTAAAAATCGCGACTAATTATGGTAATGGAATTACACGTTATAATTATGGTGGAAAAATTATGAACTGTGCCGTCAGCAATTGTAACTTCAGCAAAGTACAATTAGGAGGTGGACTTATTTGCAACAGAACCCGAGATGGAGAGATACAGAATTGCTATATCATAGGGAGTGCAAGCAGCACAAGCAAATGTAATGCTATCAGCCTGGTAGCAGAAGAATCCAACATTATTCGTTGTTGTTTTTATCCACAAGCATATACGAAGGCTCCTGTTGGCACCAATTATACGAGTTCACCCTCCGATTCTCTCATGAAATACGGGTCTCAGCAATCTATTACAGAAGAGACATTACCCCAAGTTTTAAACCAATGGGTACTAGGCACCGGCTCCCAACTTCATCCCGACCTCTCTTTCTGTCTGTGGGAAAAAGGAGAAAGCCTGCCTGCCATCCTTGTATCCCCATAATTTTTCTAAAAATAAAAAGAAGGTATCTATAAATATTGTATTTTTGCGACAAATGCAAAAATTGAAACCATGAACAATAAAAAATTTATCATCACCATCATTATATTGGCTGTCATTGTGGCTGCTGTATCATTCTTTGCCGTAAATGAAGCCCGTAAAAACAAAGAAATGAGTCAGCTCTTTGCGGTGGAAAAACAAGAAATGGAAAATGAATACAGCACGTTTGCTACCCAATACGATGAATTGCAGATTCAGATAAACAACGACTCCTTGCGTGAGAAACTGGAAAGCGAGAAATTGAAAACACAGCGCTTGCTGGAAGAGTTGCGTCAGGTGAAGACCAGTGATGCAGCTGAGATTATGCGACTGAAAAAAGAATTGAAAACCGTACGGGCCGTATTGCGAAGCTATGTAATGCAAATAGACTCTCTGAACAAAATCAATGCTGCCTTAATGCAGGAAAATCAGGAAGTAAAAAGTAAATATACTGCTGCTACTGCACAGATTTCCAATCTGTCACAAGAGACAAAGAATCTGAACGAAAAAGTTACACTGGCCGCACAACTGGATGCTACCAACATTCAAGTGCAGACACTGAACAAAAGAGGACGCGAAACAGAGCGCGTAAAGAATATCAAGAAAATCGCTATTTCATTTACTATTGTCAAGAATATTACTGCACAAACAGGTAACAAGACCCTCTATATTCGTATTGCCAAACCGGATAACGAGATACTAACCAAGAATCCGGGCAACCAGTTTAAGTTTGAAGACCGTAATATCAGCTATTCTATTAAGAAATACATTGAATATACGGGTGAAGAACAGAGTGTCACTGTATACTGGGATGTAGAAGAATTCCTGCCAGCCGGTACATACCATATCTATATATTTGCCGACGGCAATATGATTGGCCAGGGTTCATTCCGCATGAAATAATTTTTAAGCACATGAAAAAGCACATCAGTCACCTGATATACAGCTGCCTTACACTTATGGGGCTGCTATCTTCCTGCGGAGAAGACCGCTCGGGAGAATATTATGCCTTGATTGCTACCAAGACATGGATTTACGAGGTGATGCAGGAAAACTATCTTTTCTATGAAGATATTCCGGCAGAGGAAAAACTGGATTTCTTTAAAAAACCGGCTGAATTTCTGACTTCAGCCGCCTCTTCCAAAGATCAGAAAAACGGGTATGTGTTTTCTCATGTAGATTCTGTACTTACTACCTCACGTGCAACCAGCACCTACCCTTGCTTTGGCTTTGAAGCAGCTTTGGTACGTACTGATGGAGGAACAAATGCGTTGAGAGTATTATACACACAGCCTAACTCGCCAGCAGAAGAAGCCGGATTGAAACGGGGTGACTGGATTATTGCTGTCGACAACCAAAAAGTATCTACAAGTGATTATTCTACTTATATTACCCGACCTACAAAAGCTTACAGTTTTACACTAGGAAAATATAATCCTTATCCGGAAGATGTGGATGACCCGGAATTCAACTACATAGAATTCGATACGCTAGGGGTAGTCCAAATGCCTGAGCCTCGTTATGTAGAAGAGCAGGATGTACTTAAATATGGCATTATTTCTGCAGGTACACGAAAAGCTTTTTACTTGTTATATAACGAATTTGGAGAAAGCACTGATGCTCTTAAGGAAGTTTTTTCACAATTGAACGGACAGCAGTTTGACGATATAATCCTGGATTTGCGTTATAACCCGGGAGGATACGTAAACACATCTCATCAGCTTTGCTCAGCTTTGGCTCCAGCTACGGCAATAGGGCAGCCTTTCCTAAATATGATTTACAACGATAAAATCAACAAAACAGAGACTCTGAACTTTGAGTCCAGTTCATTGACGGGAGGGACGAGTATCTCTTATCAAAATCTATATGTTCTCACATCTGGAAATACGGCTTCAGCCTCTGAAATTGTCATCAATTGCCTGAAGCCTTATATGGAAGGCCGCCTGTATCAGGTAGGAACAGCAACTTACGGAAAGAATGTGGCCCAGCAATTATTTACCAATGCGGAAGCTCCAGGCATAGAGTTGTGGCTCACTACTACCTACTTGAGCAATTCACAAGGATATTATGACTATTTTACAAACGGCCTGTTACCGGATTACGAAATAGAAGAAAACTATGGAGGTGAATTAGGTGATTTCGGCTCAGCCGAAGATCAACTTCTGCAACCGGTACTCTATAAAATGGCCAACGGAAGCTTCCCGGTAATTACCAATCCAGACGAATCAGAGGATGCCACGACTTTAAGCCGTAGCCGGACTTCCAAGCATGTACAATTGCTAGTTGACCCCATCGCCCAAAAACCTCATTACAATCGCATAAAAAAGTAAAAGTAACCGATAAGACACACACTAAGAAAAATTAAATTTATTACTGATTCTTTTCAACAAAACGCTTTGACTATTTGTTCTAATGTCATACATTTGCAATGTTGCATAAGCAACCAAATAAAAAGTCAGCATCAGTAATGAAAAAAATTACAAGTTTACTCTTACTGCTTGGCGCAACTCTCAGCAGTTATGCCCAACAAGTACTTACTCTGGACAGTTGCCGGGCACTCGCTCTGGCCAACAACAAGGAGCTGCGAATTTCACAAGAAAAAGTTAATGCCGCCCACTATGAGAAGAAGGCTGCATTCACTAATTATCTGCCCAAAATTGATCTTACGGGGGGATATATGCGCACGCAAAAAGAAATATCCCTTCTCAGTGACGCACAGAAGCAAAGCATCGGCAACATGGGTACCAACTTAGGTAACCAGTTGCAACAAGGTATGCAGTCGGCTGAGTTCCAGGCTGCCATGCAACAACTTGCAGCTGCTAATCCCGGACTGGCTGCCGGCTTGCAGGGATTGCTACCTGGTGCCATAGCCGGATTAACGGATGGCCTGAACGCTGTAGGACAAGGTCTGGTGGATGCATTCCGTACAGATACCCGAAACATGACGGTGGGAGCTGCTACTCTTACCCAGCCTCTCTTTATGGGTGGAAAAATCATAGCTTACAACAAGATTACCAAATATGCAGAGCGCCTGGCTGAATCACAGCACGCCACAGGCATGCAAGACCTTATCCTACAGACAGACCAGATTTACTGGCAAATCATCTCACTCGTCAATAAGAAAAAACTGGCAGAGAATTTTTTAGAGCTGGTACAGAAACTGGATTCGGACGTAGACAAGATGATAAAAGAAGGAGTGGCTACTAAAGCCGACGGATTAAGCGTTAAAGTAAAGGTAAACGAAGCCGAAATGATGCTTACTCAGGTAGACAATGGCTTGAACCTCTCAAAAATGCTTTTGTGCCAACTCTGTGGTCTTCCATTGGAAACCGACTTCCAACTGGCCGATGAAAGCATGAAAGACTTACCCCTTCCTAACACCTATACGGAAGCGAACGTCAGCACAGCTCTCAGTAACCGTGAAGAACTGAAGAGTCTGGAATTAGCATCGGAAATCTATCGCCAGAAAGTAAACGTAGTCCGCGCGGACTTCCTTCCTTCTGTGGCATTGACCGCCAATTATCTGGTGACCAACCCATCGCTCGTCAACGGATTTGAAAATAAATTCCGTGGCATGTGGGCTGCCGGAGTAGTAGTAAAAATTCCTGTATTCCACTGGGGAGAAGGTATTTATAAGGTAAAAGCCGCAAAGGCAGAAGCCAACATCGCCCGCTACAAACTGGAAGATATCAAAGAAAAAGTGGAACTTCAGGTGACACAGAACTCCTATAAAGTAAATGAATCGACCAAGAAATTAGCTTTAGCCGAAAAAAACATGGAGAAAGCGGAAGAGAACCTGCGCTATGCCAATTTAGGATTTAAGGAAGGAGTCATTCCAACCAGCAATGTGCTGGAAGCACAAACAGCTTGGTTCTCAGCACAATCCGGAAAAATAGACGCACAGATAGACGTCAAAATGAGTGAACTTTATTTGAACAAATCAATGGGAATTTTAAAATAATACAGATATATGGAAAAGACTCAACGCAACAATATCATGCTGGCTTTCTTTACATTGTTAGCCGTAATCGTTATCGTCAGCATCATCGGATTCTTCACATTAGGAAAAGGTCCTGAAATCATACAAGGCCAGGCTGAAGCCACAGAATACAGGGTATCGAGCAAGGTACCGGGACGTATCCTGAAATTCTTTGTCAGCGAAGGAGATAAAGTGAAAGCGGGTGATACACTGGCTATTCTGGAGGCTCCAGACGTGATGGCTAAATTGTCACAAGCACAAGCTGCCGAGCAGGCTGCACAGGCACTGAACGAGAAGGCCCTGAGAGGTACAAGAAGTGAACAGCTGCAGGCTGCATACGAAATGTGGCAGAAAGCCAAAGCGGGACTGGAGATTGCCGAAAAATCATACAACCGTGTGAACCGCTTATACGAAGAAGGGGTGATGACCGCACAGAAAAGAGATGAAGCAAAAGCGCAATACGATGCCATGAAGGCGACCGAACGTGCCGCCAATGCACAATACACAATGGCCAAGAATGGTGCACAGCGTGAAGACAAGGCCATGGCTGCTGCACAGGTAGAACGTGCGAAAGGAGCTGTAGCCGAAGTTTCTTCTTACGTATCGGAAACTTACCTGGTGGCTGCGGCCGATGGAGAAGTAACTGAAATTTTCCCGAAAGTAGGTGAACTGGTTGGTACGGGCGCTCCCATCATGAACGTAGCCCAACTGGATGACATGTGGGTGACATTCAACGTACGTGAGGATTTTCTGAAAGATTTCACCGTAGGAAGCAAGATTAAAGCCTACGTCCCTGCTCTGGAAAAAGAAGCAGAATTTCAGGTAACAGTCATGAAGGACTTAGGTACGTATGCCGCATGGAAAGCAACCAAGACCACCGGTCAGTTTGACTTGAAGACTTTTGAAGTAAAGGCAAAACCCGTACAGCCTGTAGAAAACTTACGTCCGGGTATGTCTGCTATCATTGAAAAATAAACCCACATGTCGACAACCACCTATCAATGTTACCTGAAAGTGATGCGAAGAGAAATTCTCCGCATTGCAACCAAGCCGATGTACCTGTTCTGCATGGTCATCGCTCCATTGTTCTGTTTCCTGTTTTTCACCACCTTGATGGAAAACGGGCTGCCGACCAATCTGCCTGCAGGAGTGGTGGACCTCGACAACACCGCCACGACACGCAACATTATCCGTAATCTGGATGCGTTTCAGCAGACCCAGATTGTAGCTCATTACCCAAGTGTAACAGAAGCAAGGCAGGCCGTACAGCGCGGAGAGATTTATTCGTTCTATTACATCCCAAAAGGAACGACCGAAGAAGCTCTTGCCAGCAGACAGCCGAAAGTGTCCTTCTATGTCAACTATTCTTACCTGATTGCAGGTTCCTTGCTCTACAAGGACCAGAGAACCATGTCGGAGTTAGCCTCCGCGGCAGTGGGCCAAGCTACCCTATTAGCCAAAGGAGCTACCGAAGATCAGGCACTTGCCTTCCTGCAACCTGTAGTCATTTCGACCCATGCACTGAACAACCCCTGGCTGAACTACTCGGTGTACCTGTGTAATACCCTGTTTCCGGGTATCCTGATGCTGCTTATTTTCCTGACTACCGTATATACCATCGGAACAGAATTAAAGGAAAAGACTTCAAAAGAACTGATGCAACTGGCCGATAACTCCATTGTGACGGCACTAGTAGGAAAATTAATCCCCCAAACCGTTACGTTCTTCATCATGGCTACGTTCTATAACGTGTACTTATACGGATTTTTACACTATCCGTGTCACAGCGGAATCTTCCCGATGCTGTTAGCCGGACTATTACTAGTGCTTGCCTCACAAGCATTCGGCGTATTCCTTTTCGGCTTGTTCGGTTCACTCCGCCTGGCATTGAGTGCGGCTTCCCTGTGGGGAGTTATTTCATTCTCCATCTCGGGATTCACTTTCCCGGTCATGGCGATGCACCCTACACTGCAGGCTTTGTCCGTCTTGTTCCCTTTGCGGCATTATTTCCTGCTTTACGTGAATCTGGCCTTAAATGGCTATCCGGTCATTTACGCTTGGCATTCAGTCACCGCACTGCTGCTGTTCATGCTCCTGCCTTTCTTCTTCCTGAAAAGAATACGCACGGCCATGCTGCATTATGTCTATATCCCTTAACCCTTTGCGTTCATGAAAAAAGAATCGTTAAAACAAACCATACAACAAGGCTTTGCAGGTCTCTTCCATATATGCAAGCAGGAACTAAAAGCCGTTTTCAAAGACCAGGGAGTACTGATTTTCTTCTTGCTTGTCCCGCTGGCCTACCCGCTGGTATATGCTTTTATCTATACCAATGAGGTGGTGCGCGAAGTGCCTGTAGCGGTAATTGACAACAGTAACACGGCACTCAGCCGCCAGTTTATCCGTACGGTTGATGCAAGCGCCGACGTGCATATCCAGTCGCATTGTGCGGATATGGAAGAAGGGAAAAACCTGTTGAAAGAAACAAGAGTATATGGCATTCTCTACATTCCGGAAAGTTTCAGCAAAGACATCGCTTCCGGCAAACAGACTACAGTCAGTATTTACTGTGATATGAGTGGTATGCTATACTACAAAGCACTGGTATTGGCAAGTACCAACGCCTCACTCACCTTAAATAAAAAAATCCAGATACAACGGATGGGAAATACAACGGAACGGCAGGATGAGGTCAGTACGGCTCCCATCGAATACGAAGACATATCGCTATTCAACCCGCAAGACGGATTTGCCAGCTTCCTGATTCCGGCTGTACTTATCCTGATTATTCAGCAAACGTTATTGTTAGGTATCGGGCTCTCAGCAGGAACAGCACGCGAGACCAACCGCTTCAAAGACTTGGTCCCTATCAGCCGGCAGTATCAGGGTACGCTCCGCATTGTAGGCGGAAAGTCATTGGCCTATTTCCTGATTTATGCATTAGTATCTGCGTATGTGCTCTGCCTTGTACCACAACTGTTTGATTTGGTACAAATTGCACAGCCGATGACCCTGCTGGCTTTTGTGGTGCCTTACATCTTGGCATGTATTTTCTTTGCGATGACCTGCTCAATCTTTATACACCACAGAGAGTCGTGTCTGATGATTTATGTCTTTACCTCCGTGCCGCTCCTGTTTATCTCCGGAATCTCCTGGCCGGGAGCTGCCGTGCCTACGTTCTGGAAAGTATTCTCCTGGATATTCCCATCTACGTTTGGTATCAACGGGTTTGTAAGAATCAACAACATGGGCGCAACTCTTCCGGAAGTGTTAGTCGAATATCAGGCACTTTGGATACAAGCTATCGTATATTTCTTCACAACCTGCATCGTCTACCGGCGACAAATCATATTGAGCCGCCGACATGCCATGGAGCGCCTGCGTATGTTCAGACTACGAAAACTGGTTGCAAAGACATCCAAATAACCAAACTCTATTCCTATTATCCGGCTTCGTAAATTTTACCAAGCCGGATAATTTATCTTTATTAACACCTGAACAAGAGTGAATACCCCAGAATACTCGTAGCTTTGCGAATATTTATAAACAAGCTTATGAAACACCTTATTTATATATTCGCTGGGCTGATATGTTGCCTGGTTACATTGACTCAAGTGGGGGCTTCTCCATTAGAAAACAAGAAACAGCGTTTCCGAATTACCATACTGAATACCGGAGGAGAGCCGCAACAAGGTATCATTCTGAAAGTGGCAGGCTACAGCAACGAGTATATCAGTGACGAACAAGGTCTCATCGATTTCGAACAATCCACTGACAACAATTACGTTCGTACTGCCAATTTCTACTTCCCGACAGATAAGAACAGAACAATCAAATCTTTACGACTGGACGAAGCAGCACAAGATACAATCATCCGCATAGACCGTCCGGAAGATTTGGCACGCTTCAAGCAAAGTGGTAAGACTTTACTGGTAAACGGAGTGCTGAAAGAAGGAGGCAAACCTGTTCCTCATGCAGAAATCAGCATCCAGGGTACAGGAAAACGAACTTTCTCTAATGCACAGGGCGAATTCAGCATTGAAGCGGATTACAGTCACCTGATTATGATACGGGCAGAACGCATGGAAAACAAGTATCTCGACATCGAATCTTTCCTGCAGAACCCAAACCAGCCGTTGGAAATACGAATGACAAAGAAAGGAGCTGACCGAGTGTATCACGTGGTAGAGAAAATGCCGGAGTATCCTGGAGGTATGAAAGCCTTCTTCAACTATATCAGAAGAAAGGCGCATACCACGGAACTGGCCGAGGAAACTCAGAAAGAGGGGGCGGTCATGATTCAATTCATTGTAGAAAAAGACGGTAGTATCACTTCTCCCAGCATTGTAAGAGGGCTAGACGCACGTTTGGATACGGCCGCCTTAGATGCCATCATAGTGATGCCCGACTGGATTCCAGCACAGGAACACGGAGTTAACGTGCGCTGTAAATATTCTGTTCCGGTTCCTTTCAAGAAGCCGAAACCCGCTCCTCCTGTTGCTCCGAAACCCGCTCCTGAAATAAAGAAAGACAGCATTGCGGTACCTTCAGTTCCAGCTGACTCTCTTGCGCAGGATACGATTCTTCAGGTTATCCCTATGCCATCTGCAGACTCACTGGTCACGGATACACTGGTCACGGATACAACTTTTGTAGTCTCTGCTGACAGCACAGCCATACAAAAAGAAACAGTTGCACCATTGTCTACTTCTGAAGCCACAGAAGCCAAACCGAAAAAACGGAACTTCATAGTTCGTTTCTTCCGCTGGCTGTTCGGCATAAAAGACAAGGAAAATACACCCGCAGAGCCCAAAGAAGAAAAAACATCCGAAGTTGTACCAGAAGAAGGAATTCAGAAAGAAGAATAAATGTAAAACTTAAATAACACAGTCATGAAAAAACTTTTTGTACTTTTTTATGCGCTAATGTGCCTGGTTACTCTGCAGGCGCAAAAGGTAACGCTACAGGATGTAGCCAACGGTACCTATCGCGCACAAAGTATACAGGGATTAAAACCGATGTTGGACGGTGAACATTACACCCAAATCAGCAAGGACCACAAACGAATTGTCAAATACTCTTTTAAGACCGGTAAGGAGGTAGCCACCATTTTTGACGTAGCTACTGCCCGCAACCACAAGTTGAAAAGTTTCGATGACTATATCATGTCACCGGACGAAAGCTTGATATTGATTCAAACGGAAACCAAGCCGATTTACCGTCGTTCATTCACAGCTGTATATTATATATACAACGTGAGAAACCGTACACTTGAACCTTTGTCAAACAACGGTCCGCAGCAAGTTCCTTTGTTCTCACCCGACAGTCACCAGATTGCATTTGTGCGCAACAACAACATCTATCTTATCAAACTGCTTTTTGGTAACAGCGAATCGCAGGTAACGAAAGACGGAGAGTACAACAAGGTGCTCAACGGTATTCCTGACTGGGTATATGAAGAAGAATTCAGCTATAACCGCGCCTTCGATTTCAGTGCAGACAGTAAAATGATTGCATACGTCCGCTTCGATGAAAGCCAGGTTCCCATGTACTCTTTCCCATGGTATAAGGGTATGGCTCCGGAAAAAACTGAATATACCACTTATCCGGGAAGCTATGACTACAAATATCCCAAAGCAGGAGTCGTAAACTCAAAGGTTAGCGTACATTCTTTTGACATAAAAAGTCGTGTAACCCGTAAAATGGAACTTCCTGTGGATTCTGACGGTTATGTACCTCGCATCAAGTTTACTGATGACCCAGAAAAGCTAGCCATCATGACATTGAATCGCCACCAGAACCGCTTCGACCTTTATATGGCCAACCCACGCAGTGCTATCTGCAAAGTGGCCATCCGCGACGAGGCTGAACAATACATCAAAGAACAAGCTTACTCAGACATCACTTTCTATCCTGAACATATTGTGATGATGAGTGAACGGGATGGATACAACCACCTTTACCTGTACACCATTGGAGGAAACCTGGTGAAACAAATCACAAAAGGAGAATTTGAAGTAAAAGATTTCCTGGGATGGGACCAGAAAGCAAATGTTTTCTATTACACCAGCAACGAAGGAAGCCCCTTGCGCACTGCGGTGTACAAGATTGACGGAAAAGGTAAAAAGACCAAACTTTCTACACGCACCGGAACAAACAATGCGTTATTCAGCAAAAACCTGAATTATTACATCAACACCTATTCCAGTGCACAGACTCCTACCCTTATTACGCTGAACAATAACAAGGGGCAGGAAATGGTTACACTGCTTGACAACAAAGAACTGAAAAGCAAAACAGCGCAGCTGAACATGCCGACAAAAGAGTTTTTCTCTTTCAAAACCAGCGAAGGAGTAGAACTGAACGGTTGGATGATGAAACCAGCCAACTTCAATCCTTCCAAGAAATATCCGGTAATCATGCACCAATATAGTGGTCCCGGCTCTCAGCAGGTACTCGACAAGTGGGGTATCGGAAGCTTCGGCGATGGGGGTATGTTTGAAGCCGTAATGTGCGACAAAGGCTATATCATGGTCTGCGTGGACGGACGTGGTACCGGAGGTAGAGGAGCTGCATTCGAAAAATGCACTTACCTTTCCATCGGCGTGAAAGAAGCTACCGACCAGGCTGAAGCAGCTAAATACTTATCTACTCTGCCTTACGTAGATGGAAGCCGCATTGGTATCTGGGGCTGGAGCTATGGAGGATACAACACGTTGATGTCAATGAGCGAAGGTTCTGGCGCATTCAAGGCCGGAGTTGCCATTGCCGCCCCGACAGACTGGAGATTTTATGACTCAGTCTATACCGAACGCTTCATGCGTACACCGAAAGAAAATGGTGACGGTTACCAAGCTTCTTCTGCCATCAACCGGGCATCTAAGCTAAAAGGTAAGCTGTTGCTCATCCATGGAAGTGCAGACGACAACGTACACCTACAGAATTTCATGGAGTATAGTGAAGCACTGGTACAGGCAAATATCCAGTTTGACACGCAGATTTATACCAACCGTAATCACAGTATCTTCGGAGGAAATACCCGCAACCACCTGATGAACAGAGTGGCTAATTTCTTCCTGCAGAACCTATAATATTTCATTTTAGCAGATGACACCAGCAACAAGAAGCTGGTGTCATCTGCTTTTATTTGTTCTTTTATCTTACCACTATGACACATATCAGAAAGCCTGAATGGCTAAAAATCCAGATTGGCACCAATGCCCGATACACAGAAACCAAACGCATTGTAGATACTCATAAACTTCATACCATCTGCAGCAGTGGACGCTGTCCCAACTTAGGTGAGTGTTGGGGAAAAGGAACCGCCACCTTCATGATTGGAGGAGCCATCTGTACCCGTTCCTGCAAGTTCTGTAATACGCAAACCGGAAGACCTCTCCCATTGGACCCGGAGGAACCGCTCAGAGTGGCTCAGTCCATCCAGCTCATGAAGCTTGACCATGCTATCATCACCTCTGTCGACCGAGACGATTTGAAGGATTTAGGTGCCTCACACTGGGCGGCTACCCTGATGGCCATCCGAAAATTATGCCCTGACACCACCATAGAGGCGCTCATTCCCGATTTTCAAGGACACAGCGAATTACTACAACAGGTCATTGAAACGCGTCCCGATATTCTTTCACACAACCTGGAAACCGTCCGACGTCTCAGTCCACAGGTCAGAAGTGTAGCAGATTATGATACTAGTCTGAAAGTAATCCACCAAATTGCAGAGAATGGACTAAAAGCTAAATCAGGTATCATGGTCGGACTAGGAGAAACGGCAGAAGAAGTAGAAGAAACGATGGATGACCTTTTACAAAACGGCTGCCAGATACTGACCATCGGACAATACCTGCAACCAACCGCCAAGCACTATCCTGTAGCAGAATACATACATCCAGATCAATTCAAAAAATTTAAAGAAATAGGTGAAACCAAAGGATTTGAAATTGTAGAAAGCGGTCCATTAGTCCGCTCCTCTTATCATGCTGAAAAACATCTACGCAAATGATGAACAATTTACTTTTTTCGATTGTTCAAAATTTATCAACAGATGCTTTTCAACTATGAATCTATTGCTTAAATATAAGGACAAGATTGTATCGTTTGGTTTACTTCCTATCATTATCACACTGATAGGTATTCATTTTTTCCCAACAACAGCAATGCTGGGAACAGGGTTAGCTATCAGCATTGCTGGTTTACTTTATGATGTATTGCGGCTAAAAGGACTTAACTTCTTCTTGTTACAAGGAACTATAGGTATTGGTATTTGCTTTTTATTAAGACTGTTCACCGGATATGACTATATTCCGAAAAACAGTCTGACTCCTTCATTAGAATTCATGTTGCTGATATGTGCCTTCATACATGTCACAGCTCCGGAAATTTATCGGAATTTTTTAAGAAAGTTCCACCTGAATTTTACTTCCTCCTATTTATTGGAAGCAAAAATAATCGTGATTTTTTCCAGTATCCACTTAATTGTTTTATTTTTCCTCTACAACAAGCTGATACCTTTTTCGCCTGAGAATAACTTTGGAATTATTTATTTGATCCCCACATTAATCTATGTAATCTGTTTGGTTGTCAACATAATAGGAATACAAGTTGCTGCAGCAAACTCACCTCAGGAGCAGCATGTTATCCGAATTATTCCAATTTGTAATGGAAAAATCTATCTAGCTCCACATAGCGAAAATAAATCCATTTGGGATGCCCCTATTGCGTCTTTATTTGAAGGACCACTAAGAAAAAGTCAACGCTATGCCAAACATCTGGTCAAAAAACATCAACAAAATCTTCTAAGAAGTTTATATACGAAGAAAAAGTCTCTCCCCAGACTTATTCTGAGTTACAGAGCGCAAGGTATAGCTCCTGCTTTCACACAATTATATATACTTCCTGTCAGCCATGAAGATGAATTCAAACTCACAGAAGGATGCTTCTTTACTTGTGAAGAAATCAAGCAAAATCCAGAGAAATTCAGCAATGAACTGAGAATAGAATGCGAACGCCTACAGATGGTTGCCCAGGTATGGAAAGAATTCAAATAAATTTTATTTGTAAATCAAGAAAATACAAGGAATCTTATTCAGTTCCGGCAACTTTCCCTTCCATTCCTTCACTGTTTTCGTCTGAATAAATTCTCCTTCACAAGTAATATTAGCAGCAATGCATAATTTAGTCTGGGGACGACAAGTTTTCAAGATATCTTCCAACATCTTGTGATTACGATAAGGAGTTTCAATGAATAGCTGAGTCTGATTTTCAGAATAAACACGTCCCTCTAATTCTTTTAAACGACGCATACGCTCAGCAGGCTCTATTGGCAAATACCCATGAAAGGCAAAACTCTGTCCATTGAATCCAGACCCCATCACAGACAGAATAATCGAGGAAGGACCGACAAGAGGAACCACCTTTAATCCCCGTCGCTGAGCAATAGCCACTACATCTGCTCCCGGATCAGCTACGGCCGGGCAACCCGCCTCAGAGATAACTCCCATGGAATGTCCTTCTGCAAGCGGAGACAGATAACCAGATATAGCCTCTGGAGAAGTATGTTTATTTAAAGGATAGAAAGTAAGCTCATCAATACAGATAGATGCATCTACTTTTTTTAGAAAACGGCGGGCTGAACGTACATCCTCTACAATAAAATGTTTTATATTGACAATCACCTCCCGATTATAAGCAGGTAAAACCTTCTCGATAGACGTATCACCTAAAGTGACCGGTAACAAATACAACGCAACTTCCATAAGGAATCCTTTAAGTCAATCAGTTTAATTCTTTTATCATTTCCGCATAATCCGTTCTCTCTAGCAAACGCTTTATAGACAGCTCCGGATGCTTCTTCATATATCGATCTATCACCTTCATACCCAACCATATTCCCAAGAACGGAGGAGTCTTTTCACCATTAAATAAAAGTCGTGTATTAGAAGATATATAAGAACGGATTACCATAGGATCGGTAGTTTCCATATAATGATTCAGCTTCATTTCTTTCCACAGCTCTTCTTCATGCTGCTCACACCATTTGATTTCCTCTTTGGTGTAACCTAAAGCTGTTTTTCCACTTCTATCTCCTTCAAGCACATTCTCCACTGTCCAGGCTATTTTTCCTCGATACAATAGAATGTCCATTAAAGAACGGTGACCTTCCAGCCACAGAAAAGGATATTGTCCCAGCAGATAAAAAGTAAAGCAGTCAGGCACAATATATTCTGGTGACATCGAACGACGCTGGTTGGCGTAATAATATTTTTTATAGAGAGGATAATCATCTCCCATATACTTATCCAAGCTTATTCCCAAAATACTATCACCTACCACTATAGATTGATTGAGAGCAGAAATCTGTGTATAAATCTTTGGAACAGGTAGTTCACGGATTTCCTTCTTCAAGTTTTTAAATCCATGAGTCAGATTCTCTTCAATGCTGCTGACATCCTTGAACTTCTCTCCCACATCTTCCATCAAATGCACCAATATGGAATCTGAGAAATACGTACACAAACGCTCATTCATGTCTAACATATTTACAGAACCCAAATCAAGCACATCTTCCACTAACAGACGGGTTTCCTGAGCAAATTCAGTATTCATTCTCTGCAGAGAAAAGAAACTGTTTTGCACAGTAGCCTCATACTGCAAACGGTCATATCGGGCTATTTTTATTTCTGAAAACGAAAAATCGTCTTTCTGCTTGTCAGAACGACAAGCAGAAAAGACGATTACACTCAATAATATAAAAATAAGCCGATACATTCAATATTATCCGTAAATTATATTGCCATTGGCATCCTTATATTCATCCAGACCTTTTTCATAAGTTGCCATAGCTCTCAAACTCATACCTACGCTAGAGAAACCTCCATCGTGGAACAAATTCTGCATAGTTACCTTACGAGTCAGGTCAGAGAACATTACGATACAGTAATCAGCACATTCATCAGCCGATGCATTACCCAGAGGAGACATGCGATTAGCAAAGTCGAACAATTTGTCCATACCTTTTACTCCCGATCCGGCAGTAGTCATAGTAGGCGACTGAGAAATGGTATTGATACGTACATGGTGTTCACGTCCGTAAATATAGCCAAAACTACGAGCAATTGACTCCAGCAAAGCTTTTGCATCTGCCATGTCATTGTAACCATAGAACGTACGCTGTGCAGCGACATAACTCAAAGCTACAATAGAACCGTATTCATTGATGGCATCCAATTTTTTAGCAGACTGGATCATCTTATGGAATGATACGGCTGAAATATCCAATGTTTTACTCAACATATCATAGTCCAAATCGTCGTAAGTACGCTTTTTACGAACATTTGGAGACATACCGATAGAATGAAGTACAAAGTCAATCTTTCCGCCCAATACTTCCATTGAACGTTTAAAGACATTTTCCAAATCTTCTACAGAGGTTGCGTCAGCCGGAATCACTTCACAGTTTAATTTTTCCGCCAAAGCAGAGACCTCACCCATACGTACTGCTACAGGGGTATTAGAGAGTGTGATAACGGCACCTTCTTCTACAGCCTTTTCTGCCACTTTCCATGCAATAGACTGTTCATTCAGTGCACCAAAAATAATACCTCTTTTTCCTTTCAGCAAATTATAACTCATATTATTTTCAATTATAAATTTGGGGCAAAGATACAAACTTTATTTACACTATTTACATTTATTGGGGCAAAATATTTAATCACGTAAAATTATGCTCAGTTTTTTCACTGATAAAATCAAAAATTGCAAGCGTATATCAAACAGAAAGCTTATTTTTGCATCCTGAATAAAAAAGGTTTTTCATAATATTATTTAGGTTAGAATTAGATTTATTATCCTCCTGCATGTCCCCTGTGAAGGCAGCATGTTCAGGAGGATAATAGCTTAAAGAAACATACGTGAATCACATTAATCTTAATATATAAACACATTATTACAATGAAAAAATTTTCCATTCTTTGTCTCGCCTTCATCTACAGCGGGAGTATGCTTTTCGCCCAAACAACAGAAAAGACCATCAAAGTAATAGTCGAAAACCCTTGGAAGACAGCTAAAACAGACGAACCAGTAGTCATTGATATCCATTCCTTAAATACAGGGTTTACCGTTAAATCGGCCGTTGTGAAAGAAGGGAACAATGAAATCCCTTCACAGCTGGACGATTTAAACTTCGATTTAAGAGCTGATGAACTGGCTTTCGTAACTAATTTGCCGGCGCAATCAAAAAAAGTATTCACCCTGACTCTTTCCTCTGCCAAGACAAACAAGACCTATCCAGCCCGTGTGTTTGCAGAAATGCTGTTCCGCACAGCCAAATCAAATGAATACGCTCATGGCACAGCCGTATATGCTCCAGGCGACAGCTATACATATACCATTCTACAGCACCATGGCATTGCTTTTGAAAGTGAACTGGTTGCCTATCGTATCTATTTTAACGAAAAGCAGACAACTGATTTATACGGAAAGTTCAACAAAGGCCTGGAAATAGAAGAAAGCATGTTCTATCCTACAGACGAGCAATTACAAAAAGGATTCGGAGATGACGTGATTCTAGTAAGAGGCAGTTGCGGAGCCGGAACATTAAGAGGATGGGACGGTTCACAAGCTACCGACATTCAGCCCGTTGCCTTCCGTGGACAACGCCTCATCGCCAGCGGTCCGGTACGTACCATTGCTGATGCAGAAGTAAAAGGTTGGGAATACCAGGGAAAGGAACTGAACATGATTAACCGTTACACACTATATGCCGGACACCGTGACGCACAAGTAGACGTATTGTTTGACCAGCCTTTAGATAAAGAGACATTCTGCACAGGAGTGCAAAACATCGGTTACAGTGCTACCATGTATTCCGATCACGAAGGACTGGTTGCCAGCTGGGGCACCGACTGGCCCGTAGGCGACACCATCAAATACAAAAAAGAGACTGTCGGCCTGGCTACTTACATTCCGAAGAAATACATCAGAAAAGAAGCTAAAGACAAAGAAAACTTCCTTTATACAGTCAGTGCTCCACAAGAAAAATGTTTCCGCTACTATACCATGTTTACATCACGCAAGGAAACATTCGGATTTCCAGACTCACAGACCTGGTTCTCTTACGCACAAGAATGGAAAAAATCCCTCGAACAGCCCTGCAAGATAACCATTGAAAAGTAATCATAAAAAAACAGCCTCGACAAATTGCCGAGGCTGTTTTTTTATGATTACGAAATAAATTAGTTCTCTTTTACTTCCCATCCCAATGCACTAGCACCCAATACGGCTGCATCTGCATCTTTCAACTGAGAAAGCAATAATTTTGTCTTTCCTGCATAAATCTTCAGGATATTCTCATCAATGGCTTTCTGAATCGGTTTCATGATGTAATCGCCAGATTTTGCCAAGCCCCCGAACAATACAATTGCTTCAGGGCTTGAGAAAGCAATAAAGTCGGCCAAAGCCTGTCCTAAAATACGACCTGTAAATTCAAAGATATCCTGAGCCAGTTTATCTCCCTTCACTGCTGCATCATACACGTCTTTTGACTGAATCTCATCAGCAGGAATATTTCTCAGCAAACTCGGTTCCGTACGCTGTACCAGGAATTCGCGTGCAGTACGAGCCACTCCGGTAGCAGAGCAGTAAGTTTCCAGACATCCCTTACGACCACATCCACATGCACGACCGTTACGGTCTACAATTACGTGGCCCAATTCACCAGCAAATCCGTCATGACCATAAACCAACTGTCCGTTGATAACGATACCGCTACCTACACCAGTACCCAAAGTAATCATGATAAAATCTTTCATGCCACGTGCTGCACCGTAAGTCATTTCTCCGATAGCAGCCGCATTGGCATCGTTAGTCAGTGCAGTCGGAATACCCAGACGTTCCTCAAACATTGAAGCCAAAGGAATAATTCCTTTCCATGGCAAGTTAGGTGCAAACTCAATTGTACCGCTATAGTAGTTTCCATTAGGAGCACCCACTCCCATACCTTTTATCTTTTCAGCTCCGCCAAACTGCGACAACAGAGGAAGAAGTTTCTTACATACAGCATCCACATAATCTTCAATGTTGTCATATTGCTGTGTCTTGACAGAATCAGAAGCCAACACATTACCACGTGAGTCTACTACACCAAATACGGTGTTTGTTCCGCCAATGTCCATACCTACTACATAAGGTTTTTCCATGTTTATTGTCATGACATTTCTCTATTTAGGGTTAATTATCTACGGACAAAAGTAAATAATCAGTAAAAACAGAGCAAATTTTTAACGCATTATTTTTCGGAGCATTTCACTTTTCTTATTTTTGCGAAACCTGATAAATGAATAAATTCACACAAACCAAATGATACACTTAAAAAACGTTCACAAAACCTATTACAACGGCACCCCCCTTCATGTACTTAAAGGTATTGACCTCCACATAGGAAAAGGGGAATTTGTTTCCATTATGGGAGCTTCCGGCTCCGGAAAATCTACCTTGTTGAATATTCTAGGTATTCTGGACAACTATGATTCAGGAGAATATTATCTGAACAATGTACTGATTCGCGACCTGAGTGAAAGCAAAGCAGCCGAATACCGTAACCGTATGATTGGTTTTATTTTCCAGTCATTCAACCTTATTTCTTTCAAGAATGCGATGGAGAATGTAGCTCTTCCCCTGTTTTATCAAGGGGTAAGCCGGAAAAAACGTAATCTGCTGGCTATGGAATACCTCGATAAGCTGGGATTAAAAGAATGGGCTCACCATCTTCCGAATGAAATGTCGGGCGGACAAAAACAGCGTGTAGCTATTGCACGAGCATTAATATCAAAACCTGAAATTATTCTGGCAGACGAACCGACCGGAGCGTTGGATAGTAAGACATCGGTGGAAGTCATGCAGATTCTAAAGGAACTGCATGAAAAAGAAGGGCTGACCATCGTAGTAGTAACCCACGAAAGCGGAGTTGCCAACCAGACCGATAAAATCATCCATATCAAAGACGGACTGATAGAGCGCATAGAAGACAACATTGACCACAATGCATCTCCATTTGGCAAAAACGGATTCATGAAATAAAACACTAACCATGACAGAATTAATACAAGAAATCTACGGAACCATCATGCGCAACAAACTGCGCACCTTGCTGACCGGTTTTTCCGTAGCATGGGGCATTTTCATGCTAATTGTATTATTGGGAGCCGGAAACGGTCTCATTCATGCTTTTGAAAACCAGTCGAAGGGCATGATTATGAACTCCATGAAAATCTATCCAGGCACGACCTCACAACCTTACAAAGGTATGAAAGAGGGCCGCAGCATTTACCTGAAAGAAAGTGACCGCGAACTTACTGCTACATCATTTCCAGATCACATCATTCACACCGGTGCGACCGTCAGTAAAGGAGATGTCATTCTTACTTACGGAAAAGAAGCTGTCAGTATCGGAATCAACGGAGTCTTTCCTAATTATCCTTCACTTGAAGCTATCAAAATTAAAGAAGGACGCTTCGTTAACGCACGCGACATGGAGGAGCGACGAAAGATCATCGTACTACATGAAAAAACGGTAAAGAATCTTTTTCCTCACACTTCTCCTATCGGAAAGTACCTTAATGCGCAAGGCGTACCTTATCAGGTGGTAGGCATCTACACTGACCAGAATAGTTTTTCTCCTTCTGCTCTCGTTCCGTTCACTACCCTGCAAACCATCTATCAAAAAGGCGACAGCATAGACAACATCACGTTTACGACCAAAGGCCTGACTAATGAAGCGACCAACGAACAGTTTGAAGCGGAATACCGACAGGCTTTAGGACTGAAGAAACAATTCTCGCCTACCGATGAAGGAGCCATCTGGATATGGAACCGGTTTACGCAATATCTTCAACAACAGACGGCTACCCAAATCCTGCATACTGCCATCTGGGTAATCGGAATCTTTACCCTGCTCAGCGGTATCGTAGGAGTGAGCAACATCATGCTGATTACCGTCCGCGAACGCACACACGAGTTTGGCATCCGCAAAGCCTTGGGAGCCAAACCCGCTTCCATCCTCTGGCTGATTATCTCGGAAAGTGTGACCATCACGACTTTCTTCGGCTACATCGGCATGGTGGCAGGCATTGCCGTGACGGAATACATGAATCAAGTGGCAGGCAAACAGACCATGGACATGGGTGTATTTTCGATGACCTTTTTCGAAAACCCAACAGTAGACTTATCCATCGCCATAGAGGCTACCTTGACATTAGTTATCGCCGGTACACTGGCCGGACTCTTCCCGGCAAGAAAAGCAGCCAGAATCCGACCTATTGAAGCACTTAGAGCAGATTAATCATGAGACGATTTGATTTAGATACATGGGAAGAAATTCTTCTCACTATCACCCGCAACAAAACCAGAAGCTTTCTGACTGCCTTCGGTATTTTCTGGGGAATATTCATGCTGATTTCCCTGATGGGAGGTGCCAAAGGATTACAACAAATGCTTTCCCGACAGTTTGAAGGCTTCGCTACCAATTCCGGCTTTTTAGGTACAAACAAGACAAGCAAGGCCTACAAAGGTTTTCAACAAGGCAGATACTGGGACTTGGAAAACAAGGATGTGGAACGTGTGAGAAAACAGGTCAGTGAACTGGAAACCGTGACCGCCACCCTCGCCAAATGGGGTATCAATGCCATTTATAACGAAAATAAAATCTCAGGTACGCTGAAAGGACTTTATCCGGAATACCAGAAAATAGAAGAACCGAACATCGTGTTCGGACGGTTCATCAACGACGTTGACATACGCGACCAGCGAAAAGTCTGTGTGATTGGAAAGCGTATTTACGAGACCTTGTTCCCGGGAGGAGAAGACCCTTGCGGAAAGTTTATTGAAGTCAATGGCATCTACTACCGGGTAATCGGAGTAAGC
Organism: Phocaeicola plebeius DSM 17135; assembly: GCF_000187895.1. Lineage (GTDB taxonomy): Bacteria > Bacteroidota > Bacteroidia > Bacteroidales > Bacteroidaceae > Phocaeicola > Phocaeicola plebeius. Next base: position 374,033 of record NZ_DS990133.1, read on the forward strand.
ATGGCGGTAGGAAATATTTCCATACAAGGCCAGTCCGAAACGTCGGTCATCATCCCGTTTTCTACCATGCAACAGAACTATAACTTCGGACAGAATGTGCAGCTGCTCTGTTATACGGCCCGTAAAGGATACTCCATCGGTGAGGTAGAGAAAAAGGTAGAGCAAGTGGTCAAAAAAGCCCACCTGATTCATCCGGACGACGGACAGGCCGTTATTTTGGTCAACGCTGAAGCCATGTTCAGCATGGTAGACAACCTGTTTTCCGGCATTCGGATTTTGGGATGGATGGTCGGCCTCGGCACCCTGCTGGCCGGAGCCATCGGTGTGAGCAACATCATGATGGTTACGGTTAAGGAACGGACCACCGAAATCGGCATACGTCGTGCCATCGGAGCTCGTCCGAATGATATCTTGTCGCAGATTCTCTCCGAAAGTATGGTACTGACCATCCTGGCTGGTATGGCGGGAATCTCCTTCGCCGTATTTTTATTAAACGTGACGGAAATGGGAACCTCCACCCCCACTTCTCCCACTGAATTTCAAATCAGTTTCTGGGAAGCTATCGGCGCCTGTCTACTCCTGCTAGTTTTAGGACTGTTAGCCGGACTTGCTCCTGCCTACCGCGCCATGAGTATCAAACCCATTGAAGCCATACGCGACGAATAAATAAAACCACAAAACAAAAACCAAAGTTGATATGAAAAAGTACATCAAGATTATCTCGCTGATAGTGATTGCACTCATCTTTATCGGCACATTTGTATTTCTGTACCAAAAGTCACAACCCAAAGATACGGTTTATGACATTCTTCATCCTCAAACCACAGACTTGGCACAAATCACCGTAGCTACTGGAAAAATTGAGCCACGCGATGAAGTGCAAATCAAGCCACAGATTTCAGGCATCATATCCGAGGTCTACAAGGAAGCCGGAGAAACGGTAAAAAAAGGAGAAATCATCGCCAAAGTCAAGGTAATCCCCGAATTAGGTTCGCTCAACTCTGCCGAAAGCCGCGTGCGCCTGGCCGAAATCAATGGCCGTCAGGCTGAAACCGACCTGGAACGTATGGAGAAGCTTTACAAAGACAAACTGGTAAGCAGTGAGGAATATGAAAAGACCTTGCTGGCCGCCAAACAAGCCAGAGAGGAACTCCAGGCTGCCAAAGATAACCTGGAAATCGTGAAGGAAGGTATCACCAAAAGCAGTGCCTCTTTCAGCAGCACACTGATTCGCTCTACAATTGACGGATTGATTCTGGACGTTCCCATCAAGGTCGGCAACTCGGTTATCATGAGCAATACGTTCAACGACGGTACCACCATCGCCACCGTGGCCGATATGAGCGACCTTATCTTTAGAGGAAACGTAGACGAAACAGAAGTGGGACGTATTCACGAAGGAACTCCTGTAAAAATCACATTGGGAGCCTTGCAGAACATGAAATTCGATGCCGTATTGGAATACATCTCTCCAAAAAGTGTAGAAAATAACGGAGCCAACCAGTTTGAAATCAAGGCCGCCATCACGGTACCCGACAGTATCACCATCCGTTCCGGCTACAGCGCCAATGCGGAAATCGAACTCCAGCGGGCCAACAATGCCCTGACCGTACCAGAAAGTACCATCGAATTCAGTGGTGACTCTACTTTCGTATATGTGCTGACGGACAGCGTACCGACACAGAAGTTTACACGCCGACAGGTACAGACCGGTATCAGCGACGGAGTGAATATCGAGATTAAAAGCGGGCTGAAAGCCAACGAACCGATACGCGGACTTAAAAAAGAAATGTAAGCCATGAAAATCAATACAAAACTACTGACCGTACTGAGCATCAGTATACTGCTGGCCAATGGCACACAAGCCCAGGAGGCATGGGACTTGACTCGCTGCATCGACTATGCCATTGCTCATAATCTGACCGTCAAACAACAGGAGGCAGCTCGTGACAAAAGCGAAGTGGAACTGAATACTGCCAAATGGAGCCGTCTGCCCGACCTGAACGGTAGTGCCTCTCACTCTTTCAACTTCGGACGAAGCTTGCAGGCCAACAATACGTACCAGAGTATCAATACCCAGAACACCGGCCTCAACCTGAGTACAAGCGTACCCTTGTTCACCGGTATGCAGATACCCAACAACATTGCGCTCTCCAAACTGAACCTGAAAGCGGCCACCGAAGACTTGAACAAGGCCAAAGAAGACATCAGCATTGAGGTAGCCTCTGCTTACCTGCAAGTGTTGTTCAACGAAGAACTGGTCAAGATAGCCCGGCAGCAGGTAGAGTTAAGCCAGGAAATGCTGACACAAAAGGAGGCCTATTTCAAAAATGGAAAGGCGTCTGAAGCGGAATGGTATGAAGCCAAGTCGCGCGTGGCACAAGACCAATTGTCACTGGTGCAGACTGAAAACGACTACCGTCTGTCTCTGCTCGACTTAAGCCAGCTGCTGGAACTGCCCTCTCCCGACAATTTCCGGATTGTCTCTCCCGACATCCAGCCGGAACAACTGTTCGGTACACTGACTCCTCCTGCCGAAATCTACAGTCAAGCTTTACTGACCAAGCCGTCCATCAAAGCCGCACAATACCGTCTGGAAGGAGCTGCACGCAGCATCCGCATTGCACAAAGTGCCTATTATCCGCAACTAAACTTCGGAGCCGGACTGGGAACAAGCTATTATAATGTATCGGGAAGAGAAAATCCGAGCTTCCACTCTCAGTTGAAAGATAATTTCAGCCAGTATGTAGGCCTCTCGTTAAGCATCCCTATCTTCAACCGACTGAGCACACGCAATCGGGTACGTACGGCGCGCATTGAACAGACAACCTTAAATTGGCAGCTGGAAGAAACCAAGAAGAAACTTTACAAGGAAATCCAGCAAGCCTACTACAATGCGGTCAATGCGGAAAGCAAATACCAAAGCAGCCAGGTGGCAGATGAAGCAGCAGAAGCCTCTTTCAAGCTGATGAAAGAAAAATACACGCACGGAAAAGCAAATGCTACGGAATACAACGAAGCCCGGACCAACTGGATGAAAGCTGTATCCGACTGCGTACAAGCTAAATACGATTACTTGTTCCGTACCAAGATACTGGATTTCTACAAAGGAATTCCCTTAACCCTAAAATAGAACAACTTTCTATATTTCAGAAAGTTACAAAAACTTCATCAAAACGCTTTAGCTCTTTCAGAAAAACATCTTTATGTTTGGATGAAAACACCAAAGCGTTTTGATTAAAATGAACTTGCGTTTCAAATAAAGCGTACTTGCGTTTGATTTGAAACGCACTTGTGTTTTATGACGAATGTAAAGAGTTTTTTATCCGAATAAATCCGGAATAATTTCCGGCAAATATCCGCTTCGGATTCGCCACTCCTGCGGGTACAAGTTATTGGCCCGGTTACCGATATTCTTGGCAAATCCTAATACCTGACCTTGATAAGTAAGTGTCACATACCCTCTCGGCACTTCCGGTGAAAGCACTACCGCTTCTTTCCGCAAATAAGCAATGGCCTGCGGGTAAGTCAGTTCAGCCATCGGAAACGAATCTCTCTCAAAAACGGTACTCATAGCCAGGGCATGCGAAGGCTGCCAGTCCTTTCCCTTCAATTCTCCCAAAGAGATTCCGGCATGCAGTATGCGCAGCTGGCTCTTCAGCAGGTCATACGTATCTTTATAGGCAGCAGGAAAAGCCATCGCTTCACTGTCATTTACTTCAAACACATAGTCTCCGGCTCCCTGCACCCAGGCTTTCATTTCCTTAGGTACTTGAAGCGCAACCACCTTACCTCCTTTTCCTTTTTTGGAAGCCTTCCCACCGGTCTTTGTCCGCATACTTACCGCGGGTTCATCCGCTGTTTTCTGCAGAACTGCCAGAAACAGGCCCTCGCCCGTAGTTTTATGAGGCAGGAAACGATAAACCGGAAACTCCGTACCGGTCAGATTTCCCGTAATGTGCCAGTCCGGCTGCATTTCCAAAGGAAGTACTTCTGCTCCAAGTTCTTGAGCAATCCATGCCACATTATCCTCATTTTCCTCCCGATTATATGTGCACGTGCTATAAACCAGCAGGCCTCCGGTCTTCAGGCAAGGCCATATATCCCGTAAGATACGGCGCTGCCGTTGCCAGCAGGTATCCACATTCTCTATGCTCCACTCCTGCACGGCCACTTCATCTTTGCGGAACATTCCTTCACCCGAACAGGGCACATCTGTCAGAATCACATCGAACAACGGTCCTAACTCTGTAAAATCAGCCGGATCATTATTGGTTACAATCACCCCCGAATTTCCCCACTTTATCAGATTCTCGGCCAGCACCTGCGAACGGTTGCGCATCACCTCATTGGCCACCAGCAAGCTGCCTTCCGGAAGTACGCTACGGGCCAAGGTAGATTTTCCTCCCGGAGCCGCGCACAAATCGAGCATCGTGACCGGCTCGTGCACATACTGACGTAACGCCTGTTCCAGGAACATGGACGAAGCTTCCTGCACATAATAGCAGCCCGCATGAAACAAGGGATCGAACGTAAACGACGGACGACCGGACAGGTAATATCCTTCACGGCACCAGGGCACAGCTGTGCTTTCCTGCGGAACAAGGTCACTTTTATCCGTATTCATCCGAATACTGACAGGCGTATCTTTTCCCAATGCTTCAGCCAAAGCAGCAAACTCCGCATCTCCCAGCAACTGACGTGTACGGAGGATAAAATCAGAAGGTAAATTCATGTTTCCAGCAATTGATTACGGCGGCAAAAATACAAAAAAATTAGCTACCTTTGCACAAACAAAAAAATCCAATCATGAAACAATATCTCGATTTGTTGCACCGCATCCGTACGGAAGGAGTACGAAAAGAAGACCGTACCGGAACGGGCACCATCAGCGTGTTCGGACATCAGATGCGCTTCAATCTGGAAGAAGGCTTTCCGCTTGTCACGACCAAAAAACTTCACTTGAAATCCATCATCCATGAACTGCTCTGGTTCTTACAAGGAGATACCAACGTGAAATACCTGCAAGAAAACGGGGTCAGAATCTGGAACGAATGGGCAGACGAAAACGGTGATTTAGGGCACATCTATGGTTACCAGTGGCGTTCATGGCCGGGTTATGACGGCAAGTTCATCGACCAGATTTCGGAAGCAGTGGAAACCATCAAGCATAATCCCGACTCACGACGCATCATAGTCAGTGCATGGAACGTGGGCGACCTGAACAACATGAATCTTCCGCCGTGTCATGCATTCTTCCAGTTTTACGTAGCCAACGGACGTCTCAGTCTGCAAATGTACCAGCGCAGCGCCGATACCTTCTTGGGAGTACCTTTCAACATCGCATCGTATGCCCTGTTGCTGCAAATGATGGCACAGGTAACCGGCTTGAAAGCGGGCGACTTTATTCATACACTCGGCGACGCTCATATTTACCTGAATCACCTGGAACAGGTAGACCTGCAGCTCACCCGTACCCCGCGCCCCCTGCCTACCATGAAAATCAATCCGGACGTGAAAGATATTTTCAGCTTCCACTACGAAGATTTCCAGCTGGAAAATTATGACCCCTGGCCTCATATTGCCGGAAAAGTATCTGTATAACATTAAAACCCTCAGACATGACACTATCCATCATTGCAGCCATCAATCAGAAAAGAGGAATAGGCTATCAGAACAAGCTGCTCTACTGGCTGCCAAACGACTTAAAACGCTTCAAGGCACTGACCACCGGACATACCATCATCATGGGACGCCACACGTTTGAATCTCTTCCGAAAGGAGCTCTCCCCAACCGGAGAAACGTGGTACTCAGCCGTCAGGAACTGCACTTTGAAGGTGCGGAATGCTTCCACACACTGGCCGATGCCCTGCATACCTGCAAGGAAGACGAAGAGGTATTTATCATCGGAGGAGCTACCCTCTACACGGAAGCACTCCCACTGGCCGACTGCCTGTACCTTACAGAAGTAGACGATGAGCAGGCACCCGCCGATGCGTTCTTCCCGGAAGTAAGTCCGGAGTTATGGAAAGAAAAAAGTAGAGAATGCCATCCGACAGACGAAAAGCATCTCTACTCCTATAGTTTCGTGGATTACGAACGTACGCAAAAATAAGCCTCGCGATTTTAATCTTCATCATTCGCCAGATCCATTATCGGCATCTGGCGCTTGATAGCTTCACGGAAAGAAATAATTGTTTCCGAGCGCGACAAGCCCAACGGTTGAAGTTTATCGTGGATAATTTCCAGCAAGTGATGATTGTTCTTCGCATAAATCTTGATGAACATGTCATACTGCCCTGTCGTAAAATGACATTCCACTACTTCTGGAATAAACTTCAAAGCTTCCGTTACAGTATCAAACTGCTCCGGATCTTTCAAATACAAACCGATGTAAGCACAGGTTTCATAACCTATCTTTTCCGGGTCAATGATAAATTCTGAACCTTTCAGAATTCCAAGGTTCGTCAACTTTTGAATTCGCTGATGAATAGCGGCTCCTGATACATTGCAAGCACGTGCTACTTCCAAAAAAGGAATACGTGCATTGCCTGCGATCATACGCAGAATTTGTTCGTCTAAACTGTCTAATTGATGATGTCCCATCTTCTATGTTTTTGTATTCATGCAAAGGTAATACTTTTTCTTCATACAATTTCAATATTTATTACTTTTACATGCCTTTAACCATAAACTTTGCAGAAGGACCGACATTTTTCATCAGATATTTATAATATCGGCCGCTCATTTCTAATTTTTGCAAATTCCAAATAGCAAAGAAGAATCAACCTCCAGCTTATTCTTCTTTGACTTCAGAATCAGCATTTGCTTCTTTTTCCTTTTCCCCTCTTCCTCCTTTCTGATAGACGGAAGGAGTCACACCAAACTGCAGTTTAAAACATTTACTAAAATAGAACGGATCGTTAATTCCTACCTGGTACGAAACTTCGGCCACCGTCAGATTCTCCGGAGAGGAAAGCAGTTCTGCCGCTTTTTTCATTCGCATAATACGTATGTATTCATTGGGAGAATAACCTGTTACCCCTCGCACCTTACGGTAAAAGATAGAACGTCCTACTCCCATCATGGAAGCAAACTCATCCACGGTAAACTGAGGATTACCAAGTTGCGTTTCCATAATGCGCCCCATCTTTTCTACAAAGAATTTATCCTTATCAGAGGAACAAAGAGCCGGACGCACCTGATTCGGGTCATGCGAGAATTTCTCCTTCAGTTTTTCACGCTGTTCTATCAACTTAAACGCACGTGTCAACAACAGTCGCGGACTAAACGGTTTCGTGATGTAAGCGTCGGCTCCACATTCCACTCCTTTCACATGATTGTCTACAGAAGTCATGGCCGTCAGCAGAATAACCGGAATATGACTGGTATTAAAATCAGTCTTCAATTTCCGTGTCAGTTCAAAACCTGAACATCCCGGCATGACCACATCACTGATAATCAAGTCCGCATCATAATTACGCGCACGTTCCAATCCTGCATCTCCGTCGGCTTCTGCTACAACCTCAAAATATACCCCCAGCTCCTCTTTCAGGAATTCACGCACATCATTATCATCCTCCACAATCAAGACCTTGTATTTATTCAGCGGATTCACCGGAAGAACTTCCTCCAGTCCTTCTTCATCTTTCAATACCACATCTGCCAAATGCTTTTCGGCCCTCTCTTCTTCACGCAGAAGTACATTGTTCGGCACAAGAAAATCTTTTTCTTCATATACAGACTTATCCGTTGGCAAAGTCACAATAAAGATGGAACCTCCTCCCGGATTCTCTTCATACGTAATTGTTCCTTTATGCACATTGACCAGTTCATGTGTCAGATGCAGACCTACTCCTACACTGTCACCAGAGAAATTACTTTGCATGAACCGCTTGAACAATTCTCCCCGTTTTTCTTTAGGAATGCCGACCCCCGTATCAGACACACTCATTTTCAGTTTACCGGCCGCTTCGTCTACATTCACCACAAACTCAATCTTTCCTTTTGACGGAGTGTATTTAAAAGCATTAGACAAAATATTATATACTACCTTATCTACATTTCCCTTATCAATAAACATCCGGTACGACTGGCAAGAAGGAATAAAACGGAACTCCATGTTTTTTGATTCTGCCGCATCCTTGAAGCTCAAATAAATTTCATACAGGAAAGCTATCACATCTGTCTCTTCCAGTGACAAGGCCAGTTTATTATTCTGCATCTTACGGAATTCAAGCAACTGATTAATCAGACGCAACATACGTTCCGTACTCTTGTCCATAATCTTAAGAGAGTATGCCATCTCCTTAGGTACTTTCAAACGGTGAATTTTCTCCAACGCACCTTGTATCAACGTCAACGGCGTACGGAACTCATGTGAAATATTGGTAAAGAACACCAGTTTGTACTCAGTAAGCTGTTCCTCTACCTTAATCTTGTTGCGCAAAGTATTCATATTACGTATAATACGGAATACAATGTACAACAATACAGCTATCACTATCACATACAAAATATAAGCCCACGGTGTTTTCCAGAAAGGAGGATTCACCACAATCTTCAATACTGACTCCTCCGCTCCCCATAATCCGGAAGCATCAGACGCTTTTACATGAAGATAATAGGTCCCGGGAGAAAGATTTTTGTAAGCCGCAAAGTTCAATGACGAAGGAACACTCCACCCCTTATCATAGTTTTCAAGCTTATAACTGAATTTAGAACCTCCAGCTCCCGAATAGTCAAACGTAGAAAACTCTACCACAAAAGAACTTTGATAATACTGTAAATTTACCTCTGAGGCATAAGCCAAAGACATATCCAAGGGAGAATCCGGTTCATCGGGACTGACAGAAATGCCATTCAACCGCAAATCTGTAAATGTAACTTTCGTTTTACTTTCCGGATGTTTCACTCTACGCGGATCAATCACCGTCAATCCATAGTTTGTACCAAAGGCAATACGACCGTCATCCAAACTTAGTCCACAATTCTCTGCATACACATTGCCCAGCATATTTGTAGAGAAAAAATAATTCTCGAACGTCTTACGAAGTGTATCAAAACAAGAAACACCAAATTCTGTGGTAATCCATATTTTACCATTCATATCCGGCACAAAAGTTTGTACCATTCCGTTAACCAAACCATCTTCCGGTCCAAAATGCTCAAACTTCAGTTGACTATAATCCCCGTTTTTCGGAAGAGAACAAACCGAAAATCCGGCTCCCGATTCTGCTACCAGGATATGCCCTTTTCCGTCAGAAGCAATACTCCGGATTTCGTTACTTCTCAGCATTCCGTTATCAAAGGTATAGCTATAATAAGCAGAAGGATCTTTCAACAGCTTATCTGGATGGAACACATAAACACCTTCACTGGTTCCAACCCAGATCCAACGGTTATTATCTTCAAAAATCACCCGAACCTGACGTTGTCCGTAAGTAGAAGTTAAAAAATGGCGGAAACTATAACCCGTCTTACCCGGAATAGCTAAATCAAGCCCTCCTTCAAAAGTTCCAACCCATATACGGTTTTTGCTGTCTTTCAACAAACAAAAGACTTGATTTGACCCCAAAGAAGACGAATCAGAAGGATTATGTGTATACACATGATTGCCTACTATCAGTCCTTTCGTACGCGAAGCATACCATTGAACTCCATCCATATCCTCCACTACTGCATAAATATTACTCCCATAAGCAGTTTCTTCCTTCTTGTTATTCAAATGTGAATCATATGCATACATTTTTCCATCACGGGTTCCAAGAATAATATCTCCCGAAGAACGACGATGTAAGGTACGCACCGTATTCGAACGATTAAACTTCCCTTCTCCAGCCGGGAAAATACGAAGCGTACCTTCATTCAAGACTTCCAAACGGGACACACCCGTATATTCAGAACTTACCCATATATTGCCAGAATGGTCTTCTATGACACATTGCAGAAAATCAGAGCCAATCTGACTTTGCGTATTGTCTGAGTCGGCCACGATATGTTTCATTTGTCCGTTTGCCACATCATATACAAACAGACCATTTCCATAAGTTCCAATCCAAATAATTCCACGTGAATCGTGTACCACATAATAACGTTCCCGATCCACATAATTGCGTTTCTCTTCCGGCATCAATAAAAAAGGTGTCACCTTCCCCGATTGTGAGTCAATCCAAGTCAGCACTCCATTATTTCCATAAACCCACGATTCTCCTCTATTATCTTTAATAACCTTCGCTCTTTTTATTTGAAGTGCCTCTTCGGCCAAAGTCAAAGCATTCGTATCAAAGTCAAAACACCACGTGCTGGTACCACTAAAAATCAGCCATTTCTTACCTAATATCAGGTTATCATAATAAGTAAAATCTCCTTCAATAGAAACTTCCTTTTTTAATGCCCCATTCCGGAAAGTATAAACCCCTCCTTTATTTGCCAAAAAATAGGTTTTCTGCCCATAAACTGCTATTTTCCTAAACTCCATACGCTCATCTACCGCATGGAGTTTCTTTCCATCCCAATAATAAAGCCCTTTTCCTGTGGCAATCCAGACCCAGCCTTCTGCACCCACCCTCAAATCGCGAATAAGATTTGACGCAAGCCCATTACGAGTATCGAAAGCAATTGAGGTAAAAGTACGGTCCTTCTGATAACGTATTAACCGACATCCTTCTCTTTCTCCCGTTACCCAAGCTTCATTTTTATTGACAAAATAGACATTCCAATAATGACGTAAATATTCACCACTCCCCGTAAAATCTACAAAACAGTCTTTTTTCAAATCGTAGCATCCTACCAACTCGCCAGTTGTTTTTATCCATAAGAAACAATTTTGATCCTCTACAATTTCCTGTACACGATGATCCGGCAAGGAGGGTTTATTTCCTTTTCGAGGACGGAATGTAACAAAAGAAGTTCCATCAAAACGACTAAGGCCATTAAGGGTACCCATCCAGATAAATCCCTTACTGTCCTGATACATATATCTGACCGAATTGTTCCCTAGCCCAGATGTAGTTGTAAAACGAGTGGAACGTACATCCACCGAAGCCTTAATACCTTCTACACACGATACTATTAAAAAGAATACGAAGAAGAATAACCTGTTCATTCCGCCTTATTTTGTATGAATTATTTGCAAAAATATAAAAAAAGTGCATCACTAAAAAAGCCATGCACTTTTTTCATTCTTTGTATTGAACTGCCTGCTTAATCCATGTGGAAAACCTCTGGCAAAGGAATGGTAACCGGAGAATTGTCAGGATTTACTTCCATAATGTCGGCCATATAATCCCACCATTTCTGCACAATCGGGTTATTTCCCATATCCTGTGAAGATTCTTCACCTTTCGTTTTCTGGCAAGCAAACAAGATATTGGTATCTTTATCCCAATAAATAGAATAATCATACACCCCATTTTCAGACAACATCTGTTTCAATTCCGGCCAGATAGCTGCATGACGTTTTTCATACTCTTTTTCAAATCCTGGTTTCAGGAACATTTTAAAAGCTTCACGTTTCATAGTACCTCCATTTATTTTAAGTAGTTTTTCAATGTACAATCTGTTTCTTTCAAACCTTCTGCAATGCTTTGCGCATTCAAGTGCGCTCCTTTCAATGATGTATGTGTATGGTCTTTACAGAAATAAGGAGCTACATACTTCAGGCCTTGTTCATAACCTATCTGCTGCAATTTATCTGCTGACAACTTATTCAAATCAATAAAATACGCACCTGTAGCTTCAGCAGCTTCCCGTGTCCATTTTCCAAAAGACGTAGTATTACGCTGTATCTCATTATTATCCCACATATTACGTGGCGTATGACTCAGCACAATAGGGATAGCTCCTTTTTCTTGAACATCGCGGATAAATTTACGCAAATACCAGCCAAATGTATACACGACATCATAAGTTTTAGTGGCTTCCATTAGAAAGACTTTACTTTCTTCTCCAGCTCCCGGAAGTTCGGCACGCGCCTTTCCGGTATTAATAGCTCCAGCATCGTTATGTCCAAACTGAATCAATACAAAATCGCCAGGTTGCAAGGCATTATAAACTTTATCCCAGCGACCTTCCTCCAAATAAGTACGCGCACTACGACCCGCTTTCGCACAATTTTCTACAGAAATTCTATTTAAGTCAAACAGTTCGGCAATCACGCTTCCCCATCCCCACTGACCATTCTCGTCTTTGTCCTGGTTACGTACCGTACTGTCACCTACAGTAAATAACACCGGACAACCTTTCTTTCGGGTTGATCCTGTAACTGTATCTTTTTCGACCGGTTTCAGGTAACGAGCCAGTTCCAGTTTTTTATATTCACGAATTCCTTCGGCGGCAGATTCAGCATTTACCCGTGCTCCAAACACACTGGTATGAATGCGATCCAAGTAGAACATATATTTTACCTTTTCCTTGCCAAAAGTCTCAAATTTACGAGCTGTTATCTCATTAAGGTCAATAAAAGGTACATGTTCTTTTTTAGCCACTTGCTTGGCCCACAAACCAAAAGTTTTATTTACACGAGTTATTATGGTACTGTCCTTATCCTCCCAAGCATTGCGCGGAGTAAGAGAAAAAAGAATTGGATGAGCTCCTTTGGCCTTGACTTCACGAATATAACGACGCATATATTCGCCATAAGTATACACTGTTTCCTTAACTCCTGTCTCCTTAATTGTTACTTCGAGACTGTCTTTACCAATGCCAGGAATAGACGCACGTGCCCGGCCGCTATCATACGGTCCGTTATCGTTATGTCCCAATTCGATAATAACCCAGTCACCTTTTTTTACTCCTTTCAGGACATCTTTCCACAAATGAGTATAAAATGTACGGCTACTGGTTCCACCCAACGCATGGTTTTCAACTGTAATCTTATTTTCATCAAAATATTCATGGAAGAAATATCCCCATCCCCACTGTCCGTTATTTCCATTGCCTAACGTTCCGGTGCGCATCGTTGAATTTCCTACCAAGAAAAGTACAGGATTATTCCCCTTACGGGTAGACCCCGCAACCGGACGAGCCGTTTTAGCCTTGTTCAAACTATCCAGAGTCAAATCTACGACCTGGTTAACATCTTCCATTGGCGCTTTCACCTTGTTTTGCGCATAAGCAGAAAAAGAAAAGCAGGTTGCCCCCAGCAACCAGACTCCCCACATTATGTGTTTTTTCATATACAATATCTAAATGTTTTTTAACTTGTCAAAGATAGCACAAAGAGATTATACCTACATGGAATATCGTACACAATCATGTGCTTTTGTACAGAAACATGTCTGTTAAAAGCATAAGAGCGAGCCGGATGCATACCGGTTCGCCCTTTTTCTCTCTACCCTAATATTGTTAGTATACCTATTAAAACTTATAATACTCAACCAACTTACAAAAATCAGTTTCCATCAGGTTTTTCAACCTCCGTGAAAGGACTGTCATTCCACTTAAACGTATCTACCCGATCAGGTGCTGCCGGATTAAACGGATGATAATCATCTCTCAAATATTTAACCCAGGGAAGATTCAACTGCTTAATACCTTCAATCACACATTTAGCAATTTCATAAGCTCCATAAGGATTGAAATGGGTATTATCAGCCAGATCCTTCGTTTGGTTCGGATAAGTTCCTGCCGGATAATGTACAAAAGCTTTTTTAGAAGGTTCTACCCCCATAGCTTCATAAAACACACGGGTCATGTCATGCAATTCTATCACCTGCACTCCCTCACGCTGAGCAACCCAACGCATTGCATCAGGATAGTCTTCGTGTGTTTCCTGTATTTTACCAGAATTATCAAATGAACGACGTTGGGTAGGAGTCACAAAAACCGGAATTCCTCCTTTTGCACGTACTACATCTACAAAATATTTCAAATTGCTGGCAAATGAATAATAGGCTCCCTTGCCAGGCCCTTTTAACTTCTGGTCATTATGTCCAAACTCAATAAACATATAATCCCCTTTTTTCATCTGAGTTAAAGCTTTCTTCAAACGACCAGCTTTAATAAAGGTATCGGCACGTTCACCACTTTCCGCATAGTTCGCAAAACATACATGTTCATCAAAAAAGCGCGGAATCATCTGTCCCCAGCTAGCCCATGGCTCATTATCCTGGTCTACTACAGTAGAGTTACCTGCTAAAAAAACGGTTACCACATCATTTACCGGCTCAATTTTCAGACTAGCCAAACAGGGAGCATCTCCATTAAACTCAAATGTCAACTTATCATCCCAGTTCAATTTATTCTTTTCCCGTTCCTTAATCTGTACTTTTTCGCCATCTGCTATTACTGTATTACGCTTATTTACAGTAAAACGATAGGTCAGAAACTCTCCCTTCCGAGTTGGTATATTTTCCAAAAACAAACGTCTAGACTCCGCACGTACCGTGGTAGAGCCAGCTTTCCGGGCATTGCCTAAAGTTACTGTTACCAAATAGTTTCCATCAGGAACGTCTACTGAAAAGAAAAAAGGCTCGTTACTTTTCTTCGCTGGTGCAGGTAAAAAATCATACCCGTAACCACCCTCACAAGGATATATGGAATCTGAAGAGATTTTAATCACTCCCTTCTCTACTTTTTTCTTCTCACTAAAATCAAACTGGTAATCTTGTGCATAAGCCATATTTACCAAAAACAGGCTGGCAAGACTAATATTCAGGAATCGCTTTGTTTTCATACATTTTCATCTTAGGTTATTGTAAAGGCAAAATTAGAGGCTTATTACCAAACAGAATGCAGACAAACGTACGGAATCATAGAATATCGTACAAAAATACATTTATAAGGACATTCACACCTGATTTATTTCAAAAAGAATAAGTTTCTTTGCTACCAAAGATATCCTAATTAATATATTACCATGAGAAGCAGAACATTACTTTCTATTTTTGTAGCAAGCCTGATGGCGTATACAACCTCAGCACAAAAGGTGCACGTACAACCTGTACATGTGGAAGCTCCTTTCCCCATGGACTCCGTATACTTATGCACATTCCCCAATAAAGAGTTCCCCATTACAAAATATGGAGCAAGAAAAGGGAACAATCATCTAAATACCCAGGCATTTGCCAAAGCAATTGAAGCATGTAACCGTGCCGGAGGCGGACGAGTGGTAGTTCCTGCTGGAGAATGGTTCACCGGACCTATTCATCTCAAAAGCCATGTCAATCTTTTTCTGGAAGAAGGAGCTGTGGTCAGGTTCTCCGACAATCCCAATGATTACCTTCCAGCCGTAATGACTTCCTGGGAAGGACTGGAATGTTACAACTACTCCCCACTTATCTATGCATTTGAATGCGAAAATGTAGGTATTTCCGGAAAAGGAACACTGGCCCCGGTCATGGATACCTGGCGTACATGGTTTAAACGTCCGGAAGCCCATTTAAACGCATTAAGACAATTATATTCCATGGGGTCAACAGATGTACCTGTAAAACAGCGTCAAATGGCAAAAGGAGAAAATCATCTCCGACCACACCTCATTCATTTTAACCGCTGCAAAAATATATTATTAGAAGATTTTCACATTCGCCAAAGTCCTTTTTGGACCATCCACCTCTATTTGTGTAACAGCGGTGTAGTACGTCATCTCGATGTGCAGGCTCATGGACACAACAATGACGGAATCGATTTGGAAATGAGCCGGAATTTTCTGATTGAGAACTGTAAGTTCGACCAGGGAGATGATGCAGTGGTCATCAAAGCCGGCCGCAACCAGGACGCATGGCGGCTTAACACACCTAGCGAAAATATCGTCGTCCGGGATTGTGACATCCTCAATGGACATACCCTGCTCGGAATCGGAAGTGAAATTTCCGGAGGAGTACGCAACATCTACATGACCCGCTGTAAAGCCCCACAGAATGTGCACCGTCTGTTTTTCTTAAAAACAAACCATCGTCGCGGAGGATTCATCGAAAATATTTACTTGGAAGACATCGAAGCTGGAGATATGCTTCGTACATTTGAAGTAGATACCGACGTATTATACCAATGGAAAGACTTGGTTCCAACTTATGAAACTCGTATCACACGAATAGACGGGATACATGTAAAGAATATCCATTGCCAGTCGGCCGATGCCATTTACGAACTAAAAGGAGATGCCCGATTACCAATCCGTAATGTATTTGTTGAGAATGTAAAAGTAGATACGGTACGTCAGTTTATCAATCGGTTATCAAATGTAGAAAATTTTCAGGCTAACGAGGTATCCGCTACTATCTTACTTCACAAAGAAACACCCAGCATTGATTTAGACAAACTATATAAGCAAAAAGCGGAATAATAAAATAGCGAGAAGTGGCGCCACATTGCCATCTTCTCGCTATTCCATTATAACTTAATCCAAATTAGAACTGGAACAAAGCTGTAAGAACAATACGGTTATTTTTTACCAAATGAGTATCAGTAACTCTGGCCTTATCAGTATAATCACCATACCATGCTCCGGTCCAAGTATATTCCGCTCCTAACTTCCAGTTCGGACGGTTATAAGTCAGTTCGGCTCCCAAGGTATTCAACTGATCAATATTTGTCCCTGTACCCAATACTCCGGTCACATTCTTCGACGCCCCCAAGTTTTTGAGATATCCGGCAAACACTCCGCCACGGAACTTACTTCCATACATCATATTTACCCAAGTATGCGATACACGCAAAGGAGTGTACTCCTGTTCACCCGTGCGAGAGTCGGTACACGTAATGCCATACCCGCCAATTGTACTGGTTTGCGTCAGGTTTGACCCTAACACGCTCTTGGCTGCCAGCAAGAAACGGCGGTGCACATATTTCACATGCGCCTCAGCTGAAACTCCTGTCACGCGTTCGCTTACCTTGTATATATTGTCATTGTATTTCGATTCTGTACGGGGAGACATGGAAGACACATGCACACCCGCTCCGGCAAGCAACCCGGGACGATTGTAATCCATACCCAAATAAAACTCAGGCAAGCAACCGTTCTTCATAAAGCTCTGGCTTTTAGTCGTAGTAATGGCTCCAGCCTCGTTTGAAGAAGGACCTACCGACAAATATTGTGACTGCCATATAGCAGCGGCTGTCAGCTTGAAATTTTTGTTCGTAAACCGGTAACGAACCTGCGGTGCACGACTAAAAGGCTGATAAGGTGCTCCCATGTTCAAGTTCAAAATTTCAGGAGCTACATCTCCATACAAAGGATGCCATGTTTGTCCAACCAGCAGGGCTGACTTTCCCCAATCAAGATTGAAATATACATGACGAATACGGAACAAAGAATAAGTGGTACCCGAACCACGGAAATCGACTTCCACTTTTGCCGAAGTCTTTGCCTTTCCCCAGGTAGGTCCGGTCACATCCACTCCCAATCTGGTATATAATGTATAGAAGTTACCATCTGGTTTAGCATTCAAATCCTTGCCGTCCGCATCAGGAGCTACATCCTTAGGATACATGTAAAAAAGTCCGTCGACAGTTTCTGAGTTGGAACGGCTATTATAGAATAAGTCGGTCCGCACCTGTCCATAAAATTTATAACCAAAACCTTCTTTCTGAGCCATTACCCCTGCCGAAGCGGCCATCATGACCCACATTAAAAAGCATCTTTTTTTCATTGGAAATTACTTTTATCTTTACTGCCCGCAAAATTATACATAATCTATAGAACAGCCAAACAATTCTTTATAAGGAACGTATCCGGCGAAACCAGCATACAAACCAGACCGCAGCCACCAGTGCACAACACAATCCGACAGGATATGCCACTTCGGCCGACAAGGCCAGCCCTTCGGGAGCAATGAGAATATATGTGGCACAAACACAAGTCATAAACAGAGCCGGTATCAAGGTTACCCAATAGTTTTTTCGTGCACAAACCAGCCAGACCGTAATGGCCCATAAGGTAAAGACTGACAAGGTCTGATTACACCAGGCAAAATATCGCCAGATAATCTTGAATCCTTCTGCATCTCCAAAGCTGTACACCAACAACAAGATGGTAACCAAGAATATAGGGATACAAATCAACAAACGCTTAGCGATAGAGCGCTGTTCTACATGAAAAAAGTCTGCCACAATCAGACGTGCCGAACGCAAGGCGGTATCACCACTCGTAATAGGAGCCGCCACAATTCCCAATATGGCCAAAATTCCACCGAATGCACCTAACCAGTCTTTTGATATATCCGTAGCAACCTTAGCCCCAGAATAAGCTACTCCAGTCACTTTATCCACAATACCGTTCTCCTGAAAGAAATAAGTTGCCGCTGCAGCCCAGATAAGTGCCACAATTCCTTCCGTTACCATCGCTCCATAGAAAATCGGACGGCAGTGCTTTTCATTTGTAATGCAACGCGCCATCAAAGGCGACTGGGTAGCATGAAAACCGCTGATAGCTCCACATGCAATGGAGATAAACATCATTGGGAAAATCGGGTTCTTCTCGTACTTTGTGCCAAATCCCTCCCACATTTCAGGCAAGGCCGGACTTTTGACATACAGCATAACAAGGATGCCTACAGCCATAAACAGCAAGGCAAAGGCAAATAAAGGATAAATGCGTCCGATGATTTTATCAATAGGAAGCATAGTCGCCAAAATGTAATACAAAAAAATCACGACCATCCAGAAATACACATCCAGCGCAGAAGGAGTCATACCGGCCAGCAGCTCTGCAGGTCCTGAAACAAAGACCGCACCAACCAGAATCATCAGCAAGACGGTAAACACACAGGCCACCTTTTTAGTCCGGCTTCCTAAATAACGACCGATAATTTCCGGAAGGCTTTCTCCATTGTTCCGCAGTGATAAAGCTCCGGACAAAAAATCGTGTACGGCTCCGGCGAAAATCGTACCGAACACAATCCACAAATAAGAAGCCGTACCAAACTGCGCCCCCATTATCGCTCCGAAAATAGGTCCGAGTCCGGCTATGTTCAAGAACTGAATCATAAAAATTTTCCATGTAGGAAGAGGAATAAAATCCACCCCATCGGCCATTGTCAAAGCCGGTGTTTTACGTGTGGAATCAGGAGCAAACAAGGAATTGACGTACTTTCCATAAACCCAATATCCCACCACCAATAATACCAATGCGAGAGTAAACGTTATCATATCTATCAATTTATCTTTTATTATCGCGCAAAAGTAATAAAAAGAAACAAACCATTACTGTTTTCAAGAAAAATTTACTCCAAAGCCCTCATTCTTTCACCTCTTCTTCCGGCTTATTATCTTCTTTCTCTACATATCCGTAATTTATATGTATATTTGCACAAACATTTAAAAGATATGCGCATACTATTAATCGGTCTTCTATTTATAAGCAGCTTGCTTTCCTTACAAGCTCAGCCTAAAGAGGAAATACGCGCCACCTGGCTGACCACTCTGGGAGGAATGGACTGGCCTACACGGAAAGCGAATTCGGCCAAAGGAATTGAAGCACAGAAAAATGAGCTGATCCGGCAACTTGATGCCTTAAAGGCAGCTAATTTCAATACCGTACTTTTTCAAACCCGTCTTCGGGGAGACGTTATCTACCCTTCTGCAATTGAGACCTTTGCAGAAAGTCTTACAGGACATACCGGCAAGAACCCCGGATATGACCCACTGCAATTTGCAATAGAAGAATGTCACAAACGAGGACTGGAACTTCATGCATGGCTGGTGTGTATTCCTATCGGAAACAAGCGCCAAGTAACGCTATTGGGAAAGAACTGTGTAGTAAAAAAACAACCGGCACTCTGCAAGCAGTTCAATGGGAGCTGGTACCTTGACCCCGGAAATCCAGGAACAGCCGATTACCTGAGCCGGATAGCCAAGGAAATCACAAGTCGCTATGACATTGACGGCATCCATTTGGATTATATCCGCTATCCGGAGCAGGGCGAAAAGTTCCCGGACAAAGATACCTATCGGAAATATGGAAAAAAGCAGGAGCTCAAGCAATGGAGACGGGATAACATTACCCGCATTGTCGCACGAATTTACGCGGAAGTAAAACAACTGAAGCCGTGGGTAAAAGTCAGCAGTTCCCCCATCGGGAAATTCAACGACACACGGCGTTATTCATCCTTTGGATGGAACGCATACAGCACAGTATATCAGGATGCGCAAAAGTGGCTGAATGATGGTATTCAGGATGCGCTTTTCCCCATGATGTATTTCCAGGGAAATCACTTCTACCCTTTTGCACTCGACTGGAAAGAAAACAAGAATGAACGTTGGGTCGTACCCGGACTGGGAATCTATTTTCTTCACCCTAAAGAACAGAACTGGAAAGTAGATGAAATCATACGCCAGATTTACTTCTCCCGAAGAATAGGATTGGATGGACAGGCTTATTTCCGTAACAAATTCATGCTGGAGAATACCAAAGGAATACTAGACGAACTGACGAGCCATTTTTACGCCTACCCGGCAGTAGTGCCTCCCATGCGATGGACAAAAGGCAATCTTCCTTCTCAGCCGACTTCTCCTTCTTTAGTATTAAAAGGAAACAATATCGAAATGAGTTGGAAGGCATCCCCATCTTTGCTGGGAGGAGTTTATTACCGGATTTATGCATCCGCAACTTATCCGGTAGATACAGAGAAGGCTCAAAACCTGATTATTACGCGTACGGACAGTTGTCAATACACTTTTGTGCCGGATTTGTCCACAAAGGGAGGTGTCTATTGGGCGGTTACAGCCGTAAACCGTTTTGGATATGAAAGCATCCCACTGGCTTTAAACGTACCGACTAAAGACAAGCCTGTGATTTATTACGGAAGCTTTCCGGCTATCCCAAGCGGATATATGCTCATTGTGAGTGACGCCACAGGCATGGAGATTCTCCGTACAATCCAGCCGGAGAAAGACATTCCTCTGAAAACGGGAAAAGGCTTTTTCCGATTCAGTCTGTTAGCTCCTGACGGCACAATTACCCCTGCCGGAGTGACGGTGTACTGATTTTATCCCGAAACGCATGGTAATAAAAGGAATAATCACTAAATTTGCACATTCAATTGAAACAAACAAACTTACTATACTCATGAGCAATCAACGATACATGCAGCGCGGCGTATCTGCATCTAAAGAAGATGTACATAACGCTATCAAGAACATTGACAAAGGTATTTTCCCAAAAGCATTCTGTAAAATCATTCCTGATATTTTAGGAGGTGACCCGGAGTACTGCAACATCATGCATGCCGACGGAGCCGGAACAAAATCTTCACTGGCTTATTTGTACTGGAAAGAAACCGGTGATTTGTCTGTATGGAAGGGTATCGCACAGGATGCATTGATTATGAACATCGATGACTTGTTGTGCGTAGGAGCGGTAGATAATATCTTAGTATCTTCTACCATCGGCCGTAACAAGCTGCTTGTACCAGGAGAAGTGATTTCTGCCATCATCAACGGAACAGATGAATTGTTGGCTGAACTTCGCGAAATGGGTGTCGGCGTATATGCTACAGGTGGAGAAACTGCCGATGTAGGCGACTTGGTTCGTACGATTATTGTAGACAGTACGGTAACTTGCCGTATGAAACGTGCCGATGTCATCGACAATGCCAATATCCGCCCGGGTGACGTAATCGTCGGTCTGGCTTCTTATGGTCAAGCTACTTATGAAAAAGAATACAACGGTGGCATGGGAAGCAACGGTCTGACCAGTGCCCGTCATGATGTATTCAGCAAATACCTGGCTGAAAAATATCCAGAAAGCTACGACAAGGCTGTACCAGAAGAATTGGTCTATAGCGGTAAACTGAAACTGACGGATGCCGTAGAAGGCTCTCCACTGGATGCCGGTAAGCTGGTTCTTTCTCCGACACGTACTTATGCCCCGGTGGTTAAGAAATTGCTGGATGCCCTACGTCCGGAAATCCATGGTATGGTTCACTGTTCAGGTGGTGCACAGACAAAAGTACTGCACTTTGTAGGTGACAATTGCCGTGTCATCAAAGACAACCTCTTCCCTGTTCCTCCTTTGTTCCGCACCATCAAGGAACAGAGTGGCACTGACTGGGACGAAATGTACAAAGTATTCAACATGGGACACCGTCTGGAAGTTTACTTGTCACCGGAACATGCGGAACAAGTAATTGAAATCAGCAAGTCGTTCAACATCGACGCACAGATTATCGGACGCATCGAAGAAAGTGACCACAAGGAACTGATTATCCGTTCTGAATTTGGAGAATTCAAATATTAATGACCGAACATAGATGGGCGCAGGGAATTTATTACCAACCTGCCCCATTATATTTATGAAGCCACAAGAAAAGAAGGGATGTCTTATAGGAATCGGCCTACTTGTTTTATACTGTATCCTTACCTATCTTAGTATGAAATTTGACTCCCCTATTCTTAAAACAAGAAGTTTCGGGATACCAGGATTTGTCTCTTCATATGTTTTGGGAAAATACTTTGGCATTAAAGATTTTCAATGGAAAACCCAAAGAGATCTACCTCTTATCTTGCTCGGACTCATAATCTTCATTTTCTTTACTTGGATAGCCTATGGTAGATTATGGTAAATAACTACCCTTTCAATAACCCAACAGTATAAGCATTCCACTTGAATGGCAGAAAACAATACATTATTAGAAAAATTAGAAGGCTTGGTATCACGCTTTGAAGAAGTGTCTACACTAATTACAGACCCCAACGTGATAGCTGACCAGAAACGATACGTCAAACTGACCAAAGAATACAAAGAGCTGGGCGACCTGATGGCTGCCCGCAAGGAGTATCTTCAATGCATCAACGGCTTGGAAGAAGCCAAAATGATGATGAGCGAGAACGATCCGGAGATGAAAGAAATGGCTCGTGAAGAAGCGGCCTCCTGTGAAGCTCGTATTCCGGAACTGGAAGAAGAAATAAAATTATTGTTAGTACCGGCAGACCCGCAAGATGACCGAAATGCCATTCTGGAAATCCGTGGTGGTACGGGAGGTGATGAAGCTGCTATCTTTGCAGGCGATTTGTTCCGTATGTATTCCAAATACTGCGAATCAAAAGGATGGAAACTGGAAGTATCCAGCGCCAACGAAGGAGCTGCGGGTGGCTTTAAAGAAATTATCTGTTCGGTAACAGGTGAAAAAGTATACGGTACACTGAAATATGAATCTGGTGTACACCGCGTACAGCGAGTTCCTGCAACTGAAACTCAGGGGCGTGTACACACCTCGGCTGCATCGGTAGCCGTACTTCCTGAAGCCGAGCCATTCGATGTAGAAATCAACGAAGGTGAAATCAAATGGGATACATTCCGAAGCGGTGGTGCCGGAGGTCAGAATGTCAACAAGGTAGAATCAGGCGTACGCTTACGTTACAACTGGAAAAACCCCAACACCGGTATCGTAGAAGAAATCCTCATAGAATGTACGGAAACTCGCGACCAGCCGAAGAACAAGGAACGTGCTCTCAGTCGTTTGCGTACATTTATTTATGACAAGGAGCACCAAAAGTACATTGACGACATTGCTTCCAAACGCAAAACCATGGTAAGTACTGGTGACCGTTCAGCTAAGATACGTACTTACAACTATCCACAAGGACGTATCACTGATCACCGCATCAATTATACCATCTACAACCTAGCCGCCTTCATGGACGGTGACATTCAGGATTGCATCGACCACCTGATTGTAGCTGAAAATGCAGAACGATTAAAAGAGAGCGAATTATAAATACGCATGTACGATTTTATCCCACCCCGCGTACAAAAGAATACATTATTACCATTAAAATAAACGTGTCATGAACAAACAAGAATTATTTGAAAACATCAAAAAGAAAAAATCTTTTTTGTGTGTAGGACTTGATACTGATATAAAGAAAATCCCGGAACACCTTCTGAAAGAAGAAGATCCGATTTTCGCATTCAATAAAGCTATCATTGATGCGACAGCTCCCTACTGTATCGCTTATAAACCCAACTTGGCTTTTTATGAAAGTATGGGTGTGAAAGGTTGGATTGCATTCGAAAAAACCGTTGAATACATCAAAAAGAACTATCCAGACCAGTTCATCATTGCTGATGCAAAACGTGGAGACATCGGTAACACTTCAGCCATGTATGCCCGTACGTTCTTTGAAGAACTGAATATTGATTCTGTAACCGTAGCTCCTTACATGGGAGAAGACAGCGTAACTCCATTCCTTACTTACGAAGGTAAATGGGTTATCCTACTGGCACTGACTTCCAACAAAGGCTCACACGATTTTCAATTGACTACTGATACAGAAGGCGAACGCCTGTTCGAGAAAGTATTACGCAAGTCACAAGAATGGGCTAACGACCAGAACATGATGTATGTGGTAGGTGCTACCCAGGGACGTATGTTTGAAGATATCCGCAAAATCGTTCCAAACCACTTCTTGCTGGTACCTGGTATCGGTGCCCAGGGTGGTTCACTGGAAGAAGTCTGCAAATACGGTATGACTAAAGAGTGCGGATTAATCGTTAATTCAAGTCGCGCCATAATTTATGCTGACAAAACAGAAAACTTTGCCAATGTAGCTGCGGAAGAAGCTAAAAAGGTACAACAGCAAATGGAAAAAGAGCTCGCTGCTATTCTTTAAGAAACAATTAGTTTCCACATACAAAGAAGTACAAAGATTTCGTCAGAGATTTTTGTGCTTCTTTTTTTATGTACAAAAACAAGTTCCAAAGCTGTTCACATGCAAGAGCAACGAAAATTAATGGCCTTTTCAGGCAAATAATTGTGTTTTTTCACTGATATGTAAAAAAAAAATACGTAATTTGCATAATTAAGTAGTAAGTATGCTTTTTTTAGGCGACTAAATATTGAAGAACAACCAAGGAAAACAAAGGAATTAAAGATAACTAATATGGAGTTCTCAGCTAAGCAAATTGCGGAATACATCCAAGGAATAATAGTTGGTGATGAAAATGCCACCGTACATACCTTTGCAAAAATAGAAGAAGGTGTACCAGGTGCATTATCCTTTCTGTCTAATCCAAAGTACACTCATTATATCTACGATACGAAATCTTCCATTGTATTGGTAAATAAAGATTTCGAACCAGAACATGAGTTGCAGACCACACTCATCAAAGTGGATAATGCATATGAGAGTCTGGCCAAACTCATGGCTTTATACGAAATGAGTATTCCTAAAAAACAAGGTGTAAGTTCGTTAGCTTTCATTGCAGAAAGTGCAAAAATCGGAAAGAATGTATACATTGGTCCATTTGCTTGTATCGAGGAAGGTGCAGAAATCGGGGATAATGTATGCATACATCCACAAGCAACAATCGGAAGCAATGTAAAAATAGGCATGAATACGATTATTTATCCGCACGTAACTATCTATCAGGATTGTAGAATTGGGAACAACTGTATTCTTCATGCCGGAGTTGTAATTGGTGCTGACGGATTTGGCTTTGCTCCCGGAGCTGAAGGCTATGAGAAGATTCCACAAATAGGCATTGTTGTATTAGAAGACAATGTAGAAATTGGTGCAAATACTTGTATTGACCGAGCCACAATGGGACATACCCTCATTAAACAAGGAGTTAAACTTGATAATCTAATACAGGTTGCCCACAACGTGGAAATCGGGAAGCACACAGTTATGGCATCACAAGTAGGAATTGCAGGTTCTGCAAAAATTGGCGAATGGTGTATGTTTGGAGGTCAAGTAGGAGTTGCAGGACATATCAAAGTGGGAGACCATGTCAATGTAGGAGCACAGTCTGGTATTCCAGGAAACACAAAATCAAACACTACATTAATGGGTTACCCAGCAATTGACCCGAAACAGTTCGCTCGTTCTGCCGCTATCTATAAAAAATTACCGGATATGTACGTAGAACTCGGACGCCTGCAAAAGGAAATTGAAGAATTAAAAAAACAACTAAATAAATAAACCCATGTTGAAACAACAAACCTTAAAAGGCAGCTTTTCACTCAATGGAAAGGGACTCCATACGGGAGTTAAACTGACCGTTACGTTCAATCCTGCCCCAGAGCACTACGGGTATAAGACACAGCGAATTGATTTGGACGACCAGCCCATATTAGATGCTGTAGCAGAAAATGTGGTAGACACAACCCGTGGAACAGTTTTAGCAAAAAACGGGGTAAAAGTTAGTACCGTAGAACATGCGTTAGCTGCATTATACGCAGCAGGTATAGATAACTGCTTGATTCAAGTCGACGGACCAGAATTTCCTATTTTGGATGGAAGTGCCAAAGCATACGTAGAATGCATCAAGCGCGTAGGCATCGAAGAACAAGCTGCTCCGAAAGACTATTACATCATCAAGTCAAAGATTGAATTCCGTGATGAAGAAACAGGTTCTTCTATCATTGTGCTTCCTGATGACAAGTTCAGCGTCAATACACTGATTTCATACGACTCTAAAATATTGACCAACCAATATGCTACGTTGGAAAATATGGAGTGCTTCCCTACAGAAATTGCTTCAGCACGTACTTTTGTGTTTGTTCGTGAAATTGAACCGTTGCTGAATGCTGGACTCATCAAAGGAGGTGACCTGGATAATGCCATTGTTATTTACGAAAAACAAATGACACAGGAGAACTTTGATAAGTTAGCTGACGTAATGGGAGTTCCTCACATGGATGCCAGCCATTTAGGGTATATCAACCATATTCCATTGGTATGGCCTAACGAACCTGCACGTCATAAATTATTGGACATTATAGGTGACTTAGCATTGGTTGGTAAACCAATTAAAGGACGTATTATTGCTACACGTCCGGGACATACCATTAACAATAAATTTGCACGTCAGCTGCGGAAAGAAATCCGTATGCATGAGATACAAGCTCCGATTTACAACTGTAATGAAGAACCATTAATGGATGTAAATCGTATTCGAGAATTACTGCCTCATCGTTATCCATTCCAGTTGGTAGATAAAGTCATAGCTATAGGAGCAAACTATATTGTCGGTGTTAAGAACGTAACATCTAATGAACCATTTTTCCAAGGCCATTTCCCGCAAGAACCTGTAATGCCTGGTGTGTTACAAATCGAAGCAATGGCTCAAGTAGGAGGCTTGCTAGTTTTAAACTCAGTAGACGAACCAGAAAAATACTCAACCTACTTCTTGAAGATAGACAACGTAAAGTTCCGTCAGAAAGTGGTTCCAGGCGATACTTTAATTTTCAGAGTTGAATTGATGGCGCCTATTCGCCGCGGAATATCGACTATGAAAGGATACGTTTTCGTAGGTGAAAAAATTGTCTGCGAAGCTGAGTTTATGGCACAAATTGTAAAAAACAAGTAACATGATCAGTCCTTTAGCATATATAGACCCAGAAGCTAAAATCGGGGAAAACGTAGAAATAGGCCCTTTTGTCTTCATTGATAAAAATGTAGTCATTGGTGACAATAACGTCATTATGCCCAATGCGAATATATTATATGGTTCTCGCATTGGGAACGGAAACCGCATTTTCCCCGGAGCAGTAATTGGAGCCATTCCACAAGACTTGAAGTTTCACGGAGAAGAAACCACAGCAGAAATCGGCGATAATAATACCATTCGTGAAAACGTAACCATCAATCGTGGCACAGCCGCCAAAGGTAAAACCGTGGTAGGTAATAATAACCTGCTGATGGAAGGAGTACACGTAGCCCATGACACGATTGTAGGAAGCGGATGTATTATTGGCAACCAGACTAAAATGGCAGGAGAAGTGATCATCGATGATAATGCCATCGTAAGTGCTTCTGTACTGATGCACCAATTCTGCCGTGTAGGAGGCTATGTGATGATTCAGGGAGGATGCCGTTTTAGTAAGGATATTCCGCCTTTCATCATTGCCGGACGTGACCCGATTGCTTATTGTGGTATCAATATTGTAGGCTTGCGACGCAGAGGATTCTCCAACGAATTAATCGAAAACATCCATAATGCTTACCGTATTATCTACAACAGCGGAAAGATGGTGACAGATGCCATAGAAGAAATCAAGCGAGAAGTTCCAATGAGCAAAGAAATTGAATACATCATTTCATTCGTGGAAAACTCACAGCGCGGGATCATCCGATAAAAAAGATTTTGTATATTTACCCCATCAACAAAAGACAAAAAGAAAATGGTATACAAATTTAGAATCATATCTGACGAAGTCGATGATTTTTTGAGAGAAATCCAAATCGACTCTGAAGCTTCTTTCTACGACCTGCACGAAGCTATTCTGAAATCAACTGGATACAAAGATGACCAGATGACTTCTTTCTTCATTTGTGACGATGACTGGGAAAAAGAAACAGAAATAACCCTGGAAGACATGGGAAGCGGTAGTTCGGAAGAAGATACATATATCATGAGAGAAACTCCTTTAAGCGAATTGCTGGAAGATGAAAAACAGAAGATGATATATGTATTTGACCCGCTTGCTGAGCGTGTATTCTTCATCGAACTTTCAGAAATCATCACCGGAAAAGATTTGGACAAGGCAGTATGCACTCGTAAAAACGGAGAAGCTCCTCAACAGACCATTGATTTTGACGAACAAATGAATACAAACGCTGCACTCGACCTTGACGAAAACTTCTATGGCGATCAAGACTACGACATGGAAGACTTTGACCCGGAAGGTTTTGACATCAACGAAGGAAGCGGAAATCCTTATGATGAAGATAAATATTAAACAGAGCTGACACGCAGTTACATCAGTGTAAAACAATATAAGAAATGTCATCCTGGGTCTGACTCAGAATGACATTTTCTTTTTTCCCTACCGACTATACTCGCACACAAATGAAAAAGCCCGTCCTTATCGTACTTATTGGTCCTACCGGTGTAGGAAAAACAGAATTAAGTCTTTCCATTGCCGAAAAGTATCATACCTCTATCATCTCTTCAGACTCTCGCCAGCTGTATAAAGACCTGAAAATTGGAACAGCAGCACCTACTCCCAATCAGTTGAAAAGAGTACCTCACTATTTTGTAGGTACCCTTGAACTGACCGATTACTACAGCGCAGCCCAATTCGAAACGGAAGTACTAAAGAAGTTGGAGGAGTTATTCAAGGCTAATCCGGTAGTGGTTATGACCGGAGGTTCCATGATGTACGTTGACGCCGTCTGTAAAGGTATAGACGATATTCCTACGGTGGATAAAGAAACACGCGAACTGATGTTGCGCCGCTACGAAAGTGAAGGTTTGGAGCAACTTTGTGCAGAACTGCGGGTGCTTGATCCGGAGTATTACCGCATTGTAGACCTGAAAAATCACAAACGAGTGATTCACGCACTTGAAATCTGTTATATGACGGGAAAAACCTATACTTCATTCCGTACCCGTAACACCAAAGAACGTCCGTTTCAAATCATCAAAATCGGACTCACACGCGACCGTGAAGAACTATACCAGCGCATTAACCAACGGGTAGATGAAATGATAAAAGAAGGATTGCTGGAAGAAGCCAAAAGCGTATATGCTTACAAGCACCTCAATTCACTCAATACCGTTGGCTACAAAGAGATATTCAACTACCTGGATGGAGAATGGGAACTTCCTTTTGCGATAGAAAAAATCAAGCAAAACTCACGCATTTATTCCCGGAAACAAATGACTTGGTTCAAGAGAGACCCGGAAATCACATGGTTCCATCCTGCACAAGCGGAAGAGATTATGAAATTCCTAGAAGAACGAATCAATCAGGCGTAGCCGATTGGTTATCTTCCAGCAAGAATTCTTTCCGGAACATATCCACAAACAGAAGGAACAGCGATACGAGCAACGGACCAAATATCACTCCCATAAAACCAAATAAAGGGAGACCAGCCACTACACCGAAAATCGTAATCAACGGATGCACATCCGCCATTTTTTTCTGAAGCAGGAAACGAATCAGGTTATCGCACTGTGAAACGATGATAGCCCCATATCCCAGCATCATCAGAGCGTTCACCCAGCTTCCTACAATCAGGAAGTAGATGGTGATTGGCACCCATACCAAAGCAGTACCTACCAAAGGAATTACCGAAGCAAAAGCTGTCAACATGGCACTTAGAAATGGATTGGGGGCATCGCAAATCAAATAGCCTCCTAATGATATAAATCCTTGGATAATGGCCAGCAAAGGAATACCAATGGCATTGGAACGCACCATCAACTGCACTTTCTTCAGTACTTCAATCTTATTCTCTGCCTTAAAAGGCAACAGTGTGGAGACATAGTGTTCCATAGATTTTCCTTCGTAAAGCATAAAGAACAACAGCATAATAGCTACGCACAAATTAACCAGCAGGTCGCTCACTCCACTCATCACCGACTGCCCGATGGAAGAAGCTTGTGATACAAAGAACGACAAACTTTTCTCCGACAAAATATCAAAGCCGGTACGGTCTTTGATAAAATCAATCACATGCCATGCCGGACGAATGATAGCCTCCGTATCAAAGTGCATCTTTGAAACCTGACTAACCAGTGCCCAGCCAAACAAAGAAAGTGGTATCAGAATGAAGAGTGTCACTCCAATTGTCACCAGCCATACAGCCAATGCCGGCTTCATCTTGGTCTGAAGCCAGAAAGTGACATTCCGCAACAGCAAATAAAGCGTAAATCCTCCCAAAATACCGTTCAGAAACGGCTGTGCCTGGCGGAACAGCAAATACCCCAATCCAAGGATAAACACAATCAGTGAATATTTCCAATACCTTTCTTTCATGATTCCTTGATTTAAACTGTCACATTAATTCTCTTTTGCTTCTTCCTGCGGAATACGGAATGCCGTGTAAAGTTCCAATACCGCGGCCACCGTAAGGCACACAATCCATTCATTCCGTTTCCACAGCAACATGATTACCCCTGTCAACACTAGCAACATAGCTCCCAAAAGCTGCTGACGGCGCAAACGACGGATAATGATATTCTTTCCTTTATAATCAGAAACCAACTGTACGTAAGCAAACAGACAAGCCCCTACCAGATACACATACGGAGCCCATACTAGTTTTACGAACTGCAATGCCAGACCAATAAACAACACAATGGCTCCCACTACAGCCAGTTTATCTTTCATCTTTGATTCCATTACTTGTCTTCTTCAAAAATAAAAATATCCTCATTTTCTTTCTTCATCAGGTATTTTTCACGAGCCACCTTCTCTAATGCTTCCTTATTGGAGGTAATCTCCTTCAGCAATTTGCTATCCTCTTCATACTGCTTCCGGTAACGCTCAATCTCTGTATTCAACTGATGAATTTCACGTTTATGTGCAATGCGGCGTATCAGACTATTTTCATCCAACACTCCGATAATCAACAGAAAAGCACCGATGGTTACCCAATACTTATGCCTTCCGATAAAAGCCCATATATTAGCCAGTTTACCCATAAAATACACACTTTATTACCCTTGCAAAGATAGAAATTATTTCCTAGCAAGCCCATGACAAGAAAGAGATTTTATGTACATTTGCAGAAATATCAAGGAATCAAACAAAAGAATCGACACATGGAAAATTATATCGTATCGGCACGCAAATACCGCCCCTCTACTTTCGATACCGTAGTGGGACAACGTGCATTGACCACGACCCTGAAAAACGCCATTGCCAATCATAAACTGGCGCATGCCTACCTGTTCTGCGGTCCGCGAGGAGTAGGAAAGACCACCTGCGCCCGTATCTTTGCCAAGACCATCAACTGTCTTCACCCAACCAGTGAAGGAGAGGCATGCAACGAATGTGAGTCATGCAAGGCTTTCAACGAACAGCGTTCCTATAATATCCATGAGTTGGATGCGGCCTCCAACAACTCAGTCGAAGACATCCGTTCCTTGATTGAGCAAGTACGCATCCCGCCCCAAATCGGCAAGTACAAAGTGTACATCATCGACGAGGTACACATGCTGTCTACCGCCGCATTCAATGCCTTTCTGAAGACATTGGAAGAACCGCCTCAGCATGCCATTTTCATTCTGGCCACCACTGAGAAACATAAGATTCTTCCCACCATCCTGAGCCGATGCCAGATTTACGACTTCAGCCGCATCACGGTCAACGATACGGTGGAACACCTGGAGAACGTAGCCCGCAAGGAGCACATCGAAGCCGAACCGGAAGCCCTGAACGTCATTGCACAGAAAGCCGACGGGGGTATGCGTGATGCCCTCTCCATCTTCGACCAGGTAGTGAGCTTCACCAATGGCCACATCACTTACCAAAGTGTGATTGAGAACCTGAACGTATTGGACTACGAATATTATTTCAAGCTGACCGATTTCTTCCTGGAAAATAAAGTAGCCGAATGCCTGCTCACGTTCAATGATATTCTTCGAAAAGGATTTGACGGCAACCATTTCATCACGGGACTGACTTCACATTTCCGAAACCTGCTGGTAAGCCGCGACCCGTCTACCCTGCAACTGCTGGAAGCCGGTGCTTCTATCCGGGACCGATACCAAGCTCAAGCGCAGAAATGTACGCCACAATTCCTGTACAAGGCCATGAAGCTGTGCAACGACTGCGACCTGAACTACCGACAAAGCAAAAACAAACGCCTGCTGGTAGAGCTCACCCTTATTCAGGTGGCACAACTCACAGCCGAACCGGAAGATGCCGGAAGTGGGCATGGCCCTAAGAAACAGTTATCTCCCGTCTTCCATACGGCACAAGCCAGTCAGCCTGTAGCCCCCGTACAAACGACTCCGGTAGCTACAGCTCCGGTTTCTCAGCCGACTCCTCAGCCTCAACCGGCGGCAGCAAGTGCACAACCTTATACAAGCACCTTGCAGCAATCGGAAGTACCCTACACCAAAAGCAGTCCCCTGCCCAAAGTCAGTACGGAAAGAAAGGCACCGGTCATCAAAGCCGGCAGTTTAGGCATGTCTATCCGCAAGACACAAACGGCCACCGCAGAACCAGCTGCACGAACAGCATCCAATGCACCCGTGCAACAGCCCATGACAGAGACATGGGAAGATTACATGTTCAATGAAAAAGACTTAGGCTATTACTGGCGTGAGTTTGCCAGTCTGCTACCTAAAGAGGAGGCCGCCAATGCCGGACGCATGATGAACATGCACCCTCACCTGCTGGCCGACCAGCAGACATTTGAAGTAGCGGTGGACAATGACATGGTTCAGAAATACATGCAGCAGCTCGCTCCGAAGATAGAAGCCCATCTGCAAGAAAAATTGCATAACCGCAAAATCAGAATGACTACACGGGTAAGCGAAGCCAACGAAAACGTGCGTGCCTATAGCCACGTAGAGCGTTTTCAGATGATGAGCAAGAAAAACCCCAGTCTGCTGAGACTCAAGGAAGCCCTCGGCCTGGAACTTTCCTGATACCGAAGTATTCATAAAAAATACGGGCGGAGAAACATTCACATGCTGTTTCTCCGCCCGCATTCTTTTATATTTCAGCAAACTCCGGCTTACAAATCATGATTCTTCATCCGATACTCAGCCAGTTCCTCGTACTTTGTTCCCGGACGACCGTAATTGCAATACGGATAAATGGAAATGCCGCCACGTGGAGTAAAAATACCCGTCACCTCAATGTATTTCGGATCCATCAGTTTAATCAAGTCTTTCATGATGATGTTCACACAGTCTTCATGAAAATCGCCGTGATTACGGAAACTGAACAAATACAGCTTCAAGCTCTTGCTTTCTACCATCTTCACATCCGGCAGGTAGCTGATACGAATTTCCGCAAAATCCGGCTGCCCCGTAATCGGGCAAAGACTGGTAAACTCCGGACAGTTGAAACGCACCCAGTAATCATTCTCCGGATGTTTGTTTACAAACGATTCCAGCACTTCAGGCGCATAATCCTGCTTATATACCGTTTTCTTATTACCCAATAAAGTGAGTTCGTCTTTTCTTTCCATACTTACTTATTTTGTTTTGAAGCCAAATATTTTTCCAATCCCTCACGGCGCAATTTACAAGCCGGACAATGTCCGCACCCGTCACCCGGAATTCCATTATAACAAGTCAGTGTCTCGTTTCGAACCAAGTCAAGCACTCCCAGTTCATCGGCTAGCGCCCAGGTCTGTGCCTTGTCAATCCACATCAACGGTGTATGAATCACAAACTGTTCTTCCATGGCCAGATTCAGTGTCACGTTCAGCGACTTGATAAACGAGTCCCGACAATCGGGATACCCGCTGAAATCTGTCTGCGATACCCCCGTCACCATGTGATGGATGCCTTTTTCACGCGCATAAACCGCTGCAATGCTCAGGAAAAACAAGTTTCTTCCCGGAACGAACGTATTCGGAAATGAATCTTTCGGTTTTTCCTCATCCATGTGAATAGACGTATCCGTCAGAGAGTTTTTTCCCAGGTGTCCGATAAATGACACATCCATGACTTCAAACTCTACCCCGGCTTTCCGTGCAATTTCACGCGCCAGTTCTACTTCCTTTTCATGCTTCTGCCCGTACAGAAAGCTCAATGCATATACTTTCTCAAAATGCTTTTTTGCCCAGAAAAGACAGGTCGTAGAATCCTGCCCGCCGCTAAATACGACGAGGGCCTCCTTATTATTTACCATATTTCTTAGATTTCCTTGATTCTTAATACATTATACGAGATATGCTCGTCATATACATCTGTATCATCCACTCGCTTGATGTACTTCACTACACGAACAGTTACCGGCAGTACAATCACTTCATACAAAGTCTTGAGTACCACCTGCACCAGCATCATCTTGGCCAGCTCACTCACCGGCATCAGTCCGCCAAAAGCCAGCGGGAAGAAAATCAGCGAGTCGGCTCCCTCTCCGGCTATGGTCGACAATACGGCACGGGCAGAGAAATTCTTTCCATGTGAAGCCACTTTCATGCGGCTCATCACATACGCATTGATAAACGAACCAACCAGAAAGGCTGTCAGACTGGCTACCGCAATTCGAGGTGCCATGCCGAATACGAAATTGAAGCTTTCTTCTCCCTCCCAGAACGGAGCAGCGGGAAGAGCCACTGCCAACTGTCCCATGGCCACTACCATGAAATTCATGAGGAAGCCCATCCAGATAATCAGACGCGCCTTACGGAAGCCCCATACTTCGGCAATACAGTCATTAATAATGTAAGAAATCGGGAAAACAATGAGTCCGGCAGTTACAGAAATCGGACCCAGCTGTACGACTTTGGTTTCTAACAGATTGGCTGCCACCAGACAGACACAAAACACAATGCCCAAAACCATAAAAGGCACTGATACGAGATTTTCTTTTTTCATCGCTCCTGTTTTTTACGTGGTGTTCTAGAATACACGACCGCTATTCACGGCATCGCATGTAAATGTTCTCTTTTTAATCGGGCGCAAAGATACAAAGAAATTTCGGGATTAAACTCCATTCCCCTCCAATTATCTTACAAACCTGCGGCAAATATGTAACAGATATTTCTTCACCTTCTATGTTTCCCAGTGCAGAACCCTATGTTTTCCTTACGCGAAACCTACGTTTCCCGGTGCGGAAACGTAAGTTTTACCTAAGGGAAACATAGAAAAGGAAACAACACCCCAAAAACGTCACAAGGTCAATCCCCGAATACCGTTTTCTCCTTACGCTTACAGAAAAAACAAATAAAAATCGTACCTTTGTGAATAATGTATCTAAATTTATTCCACACTATGGCTCAAATACATATCAATCAGAATACATGCATACGCTGTAAGAAATGCGTCAGAATATGCCCCTCTGCTCTGTTTACCCTTCAGGAAGATAAAGGTATTGAAGTGAATACCGACGACTGCATCAGTTGCGGACACTGCGTGGCCGTTTGTCCGACCAACTCCATTGAGCATGCTGATTTTCCACCTGAAAAGGTTCATACCATCGACCGGAGCCAACTTCCCACTGCCGACCAGATGGAACTGCTCATCCGTTCCCGCCGCTCGAACCGCGCATTTTCCAAAGAAAAAGTCTCGGAAGAGTTGTTACAGCGTATCATAGAAGCTGCCCATCGGGCCCCGACGGCAACCAATGCACAAGAAGTCAAAATGGTATTGGTCACCCGCCCGGAAACTTTGAAGGAAGTCAGCCGTATCACCATCGGTACTTTTATGTCGATAGTAAACTTGGTGGAAAATCCGTTACTGAAATTGATATTGAAGCCGCTTATGCCTTCGGGCTATCGCTACGTGCCGGTGTTCAAAAAACTGCATGAGGAATTTGAACGAGGTAACGACGGTATTTTGAGAGGTGCCACGGCTGCCATCTTTTTCTATACCGACAAAAAAGAACGTTTCGGATGTCAGGACTGCAACCTTGCCTACCAGAATGCTTCACTCATGGCAGAAGCAGCAGGAGTCTCACAGTTCTACACCGGATTCGTATGCAGTGCAGCAGGAATGGACCGGAAAAGAAAGTTGCAAAAGCTGTTAGGTATTGAAGGAACCGTTCATGCCGGTATCGCATTAGGCATACCGTCTTTCCACTTCGATAAATACATCGACAAAAAAGAGGTGGTATTGAAACGTATTGATTAAACCGAAAATGCCATGACAAAAAACAACCTGCTAAGCGAAAAGCTGAATTATACGGGAGCCAGCCATACGCCGACTCACCTGCATTTCTGTACATACAACACAGAAATTCTGGAATATCATCAGGGAGCTTCCATCAAAGAGTTTTCTCCTTTCATCCGGCCGGATGCCATCAACTGGGTACAGATTCACGGATTGCAGAATACAGAAATCGTGCAGGAAGTCTGCGATTTTTTCCACATCGATTTTCTTACCACACAAGATATTCTCAATGCGGAGCATCTGACAAAAATTGAAGAGCATGACACCTACAATGTGGTCATCCTGAAACAGTTGTCGGTAGACGAAGAAAACACGTACACTCCCCAACAGCTTTGCATTGTGCAGGGAAGTAATTTCGTACTTACCTTCATGGAACACGACAGCGATTTCTTCAATGAGATTCACACGGCACTGAAAAACAATACCCTGAAAATCCGGAACCGCCAGTCAGATTTTCTGCTAAGCGTCATGCTGAACAGCGTCATGGCCAGCTTTATGTCTATCATATCCCGAATGGAAGACCAGCTGGAAGATATGGAGGAATCGTTGCTGTCACCGGAAACCAGAAGCGGACTGACATTAGAGGATATACAACCCTATCGAAAGGATGCCCGCCTCATCAAGAAATGCATCCTTCCTCTTAAAGAGCAGATGAGCAAGTTGTTTCATGCCGACAACGTACTGCTTCACAAAGCCAACCGTCCGTTCTTTAACGACGTAAACGACCATCTGCAATTCGTACTACAGACTCTCGACGGCTGCCGCGACATGATTTCGGCCCTGGTAGACCTTTACCTGTCGAACAATGACCAGCGGATGAACAACATCATGAAGCAGCTCACCATCGTATCGACTATCTTCATTCCGCTAACATTCTTAGCAGGTATCTGGGGAATGAATTTCGAATGGATGCCTGAACTGGGATGGAAATACGGTTACCTGATGGCCTGGGGACTGATGCTGGTTACCGGCATCGGAGTATACCTGTTTTTCAAACGGAAGAAATGGTATTAATCACAAACTATTCACCTAAATTATTCTACACAGTATGCGAAAAAAAGAACTTTATCAGAAAGTCATCGAATATTTTCAGACGGCCATGCCCGTAGCCGAAACGGAACTGCACTATAGCAACCCGTTTGAACTGCTGATAGCTGTCATTCTCAGCGCACAATGTACCGACAAGCGGGTCAACATGATTACCCCTCCCCTGTTCAGGGATTTTCCTACTCCCGAAGCTTTGGCTGCCACCACTCCGGAAGTAGTGTTCGAATACATCCGCAGCGTGAGCTATCCCAACAACAAGGCCAAGCATCTGGTAGGAATGGCGCAGATGCTGGTACGCGATTTCCAAAGTACCGTACCCGACACACTGGAGGAACTGATTAAATTACCCGGTGTAGGACGCAAAACGGCGAATGTTATCCAGAGCGTGGTATTCAATAAGGCTGCCATGGCAGTCGACACTCATGTATTCCGCGTGAGTCATCGCATCGGACTGGTTCCCCGCACGTGTACCACTCCGCTGGCTACTGAAAAACAACTGGTAAAATACATCCCTGAATCGCTTATCCCGACCGCACACCACTGGCTGATTCTCCACGGACGTTACGTTTGTACGGCACGTGCCCCAAAATGTGAAAGCTGCGGACTGAACGGGATTTGTAAAGAGTCTTTAAAAAGTAGTTCAGGGCTGTCTATGACTAAAAACTAATTTATAAATGTATGGTGAGAGGCCATTATCTTAATTAAACACTACTATATACAGCCAACCAATCGCAAAGATTTAAGCAAAAGCCAATCAGAGAGCTATTGGATCCTAATAATCATACATGTTAATACAGATGGAAAGAATATTCTTAGAAATTAAAAGATACTTTAAGAATATTCTTTCTATGTATATTCCCATATACTAAAACTATTCCATTATCTTTGACCAACGATTATTATTGAAACTAAACTTTTATCTAACCTAAAGAATCTTTATGAGAAATATCACAATCCTCCTAAGCACTTGTAGTCTGATAAGCAGTACTTTATACGCACAAACAACCGATAAGCCCAACATTATCATGTTTTTAGTGGATGATATGGGATGGCAAGATACTTCCGTTCCATTTTTTGAGGACAATAGGACCCTGCTCAATGAACGTTACCATACACCCAACATGGAAAGATTGGCACAAATGGGAGTACGATTTACTGAAGCCTATGCATGTGCAATTTCCTCCCCTACCCGCTGCAGTCTAATGTCAGGAATGAATGCAGCCCGACATAAGGTCACCAACTGGACGCTGGAACTCAATCAAAAGACAGACGAATCAAGCGATGTAATAAAGTTGCCCGAGTGGCATTACAACGGCATCCAACCAGCTGAATCTAACATAAACAATTCTACTCCTATTACTTCTTTTCCCCAACTGCTAAAAGAAAACGGTTATCGAACAATTCATTGTGGTAAAGCACATTTCGGTGCACGCACTACACCTGGAGAAAATCCACTCAACATGGGATTTGATGTAAATATTGCAGGAGGCGCGAATGGTGCTCCAGGAAGTTATTTAGGGACAAGAAATTTCGGAGAAGGTAGCCGATTTGCCGTAAAAGGACTGGAAAAATATTACGGTCAGGATATATTTATCACAGAAGCGCTCACAAGAGAAGCGCTCAAAGAGATTGACCAATCTGTAGAAATGAACAAACCATTCTACCTGTATATGTCACATTATGCAGTGCATACTCCTTACGATGAAGATAAAAGGTTCAGTAGTAATTATAGAGACAAATATGACAAACAGCTCAAGGCTATACTCGACGAAAAAGAAGTCAAATATGCGGCACTGGTAGAGGGTATGGACAAAAGTCTGGGAGATATTCTTGACTATTTAAACTCACATCCACAAATAGCTCAAAACACTATTATCCTCTTCATGTCCGACAATGGAGGGCTGGCATTGAATCATGCTCGCCAGGGCATAGAAAACCGTGATGCGAATGCTCCAGCCCGTGCCGGAAAAGGTTCGGCTTTCATGGGAGGTGTACGCGAACCCATGATGGTATACTGGCCTGGAATAACAAAGGGAAACAGCATCTGCCACCAAAAAGTAATTATCGAAGACTTTTTCCCTACCATATTGGAGATGGCGGGTATAAAGAACTATACGACCAAACAAACCATTGATGGAGTGAGCTTTGTAGATGCATTAAAAAATCCGGACAATCTTAAAGAACGCACACTTATTTGGCATTTCCCTAACTTATGGGGCGAAACACAAAACAAGGAAGAGGGATATGGTGCTTATTCGGCTATTTTGAAAGAAGATTATCATCTGATTTATACTTGGGAAACTCAAAAGCTCAGATTATACCATATCAAAAATGATATAGGCGAACAACAAGACTTAGCATCTCAGCACCCGGAAATCGTAAAGCAGTTGAGCAAAGAAATGTCTGATTATTTGAGAGCAAGAAGTGCCCAAAGACCTTCCATGAAGACGACGGGTAAAATTATACCTTATCCTGATGAATTATAATTCCCTACGATATAATTTCTCATTATTAATATACTTACGTCCAAGTATCGCCTATTAATATAAACTTTATTCAATTCACCATGAACAGAATATCGCTTATCCCATTTTTGTTGTGTACTACTCCCCTTTCATCACATGCCCAAAAGATACAGCAGCCCCACATCGTGCTCATTCTATGCGATGACATGGGATTTTCCGATTTAGGATGCTACGGCAGTGAAATCCATACCCCCAATATTGATAAGCTGGCTCAGGATGGCATACGCTTCAGTCAGTTCAAAAATACGGGAAGAAGTTGTCCGAGCAGAGCCGCCCTACTTACCGGCAGATACCAACACCAAGTGGGAATGGGATGGATGGCAGAAGTGGATGAGCACCGTCCGGGATACAGAGGACAAATAGATAAAGAATACCCGACCATCGCTGAAATCATGAAAGCAGGAGGATATCGTACTTACATGAGCGGGAAATGGCATGTCACTACCACTGGTGGATACGATGCTCCCAACGGCAGTTATCCTGTGCAAAGAGGATTCGACAGGTATTACGGTTGTCTGCACGGAGGAGGAAGCTACTATAAACCTGACCCGGTATACAATGATTTAAAAAGAATCACTCAATTGCCCGACGATTATTACTACACAAAAGCCATTACCGATTCCGCGGTAAGTTTTATCCATACACATGATACAGACAAGCCCATGTTCTTGTATCTGGCCCATTATGCACCTCATCTGCCTCTTCAGGCTCCAGCAGAGTATGTTGAAAAATGTATGGACCGATATAAAGTAGGATACGATGTGCTACGAAAGCAGCGATTTGAAAAACAAAAGAGACTGGGACTTATTCCTGACAATATGGAATTGCCTATCTTCAATAAAGAATTCAATGGTAAACGTCCGTCATGGAATGAATTGACACCGGAACAGCAAGAGAAATGGATAAAAGACATGGCTACCTATGCTGCTATGATTGAAATCATGGACGAAGGTATCGGACTAGTCATAAAAGAACTCAAAAAGAAAAATATGTATGAAAATACAGTGTTTCTCTTCATGAGTGACAATGGAGCTACCAACGAAGGAGGATTTATCGGACAACTGATGTCTGACCTGTCAAACACTCCCTATAGAAGCTACAAAAAGTGGGGATTTCAAGGTGGAACCAGTAGTCCGCTGATTCTTAGTTATGGTAATAAGAACAAGAATCTACAAAAAGGAAGAGTATGTAATCAACCGGCCCATATCATTGATATAATGCCTACTTGTATGGCATTGGGAAACGTAGCATATCCTAAAACATTCTCACATGCAGACCTACCTGGAACAAACCTGCTTCCGGCTATAACCGGCCAATCCATTCACAAGCGAACGCTGTACTTTGAACACCAGAGTTCATGCGCTATTATAGAGGGTAACTGGAAACTGGTAAGGGCCGACAGAAACAGTCAATGGGAACTGATAGACCTCGACAAAGATCCGTTTGAAACGCATGACCTCTCTGCCACATATCCAGATAAGGTAGAGGAACTGGAAAGCAAATGGATTGAGTGGGCAAATACACATAAAGTTTTCCCCCTAGAAGATAAACCATGGACAGAAAGAATCAATTTCTATCAGGAAAAGAATTCCTATCAAAAAGGAGATTATTAACCTTAAAATAAACCATATCGTATGAAGAAACCATTTTTGGATATTCGAACTGCCCTATGTAGTTTGATACTCATGATTACCCAACTAGGATTTGCCCATCAACCGGAATTCTCTACAGCCGGTTTCTTTGAGCTTCCTAACACCGGAAGAACCGTTTACAGCATGAACCCTGCATGGCGTTTGCATAAAGGCAGTGCGGATGGAGCCGAACGTCCGGATTTCAATGACAAGGACTGGAATCTGGTCTCTCTCCCTGACGGCATAGAATATGTGCCTTCCGAAGCCAGCGGCTGCATCAATTATCAAGGTGAGGTATGGTATAGAAAACACTTTACTCCAGAAGAAGCATGGAAAGGCAAACAACTTTTTCTACATTTTGAAGCCATTATGGGAAAATCCAAGGTATGGGTTAACGGACAACTGATAAAAGAGCATTTCGGTGGCTTCTTGCCTGTCATCGCAAACATTACTGAATACCTGCGCTACGGACAAGACAATGTGATAGCAGTATGGGCTGATAACAGCAACGACCCGTCTTATCCTCCCGGAAAACCACAGGAAGCGCTTGACTTTACCTATTTTGGGGGAATTTACAGAGACTGCTGGCTCATTACACACAACGACATATTCCTCACCGATCCTAATTATGAAAATGAGACTGCCAGCGGAGGGTTGTTTGTCTCCTTCAACCATGTATCTGAGCAGTCTGCCGATATAAAGCTGGATGCACACATCCGGAACATGTCCGGAAAATCATTCTCTGGAAAGGTAGAATACCAACTGTTTAACACCTCACAGAAACTGGTTGCTCAAGCGGAAAAAGCATTCTCTGTAAGCAAAGGAAAAGGACGGCAGACATCCCTTGTGCTGCACGTGAACCAACCTGAATTATGGGAACCTGACTCTCCTACATTATACCAGCTTCACGTCATGATAAAGGATAAAGCAGGAAACATCATCGACGGATACCGCCACCGTATTGGAATCAGAAGCATTGAGTTCAAAGGGAAAGACGGTTTCTGGCTGAATGGAAAACCTTACCCTTACCCATTAATTGGCGCCAACAGACATCAGGATTTTGCCATCATCGGTAACGCCCTGTCAAACAGTCTTCACTGGAGAGATGCCAAAAAGCTTCGTGATGCGGGATTAAGAGTCATCCGCAACGCACACTATCCACAAGACCCGGCTTTCATGGATGCTTGCGATGAACTGGGACTGTTCGTCATCGTCAATACCCCTGGATGGCAGTTTTGGAACGATGAACCTATCTTTGCACAAAGGGTATATAGCGACATCCGTAACATGGTCAGACGCGACCGTAATCATCCTTCTGTCTGGATGTGGGAGCCGATTCTCAACGAAACATGGTATCCGGAAGATTTTGCCAAGAATGTAGTAAGCATTCTCCATGAAGAATATCCCTATCCTTATTGCTATGCAGGTTGCGATGTGACCGCTAAAGGACATGAATATTTTCCTATCCATTTCACACATCCTGTCAATGGGGCTGGAGGAGCATTTAACACATCAGACTTAGACCCTGACATTTCGTATTTCACCCGTGAATGGGGAGATAACGTAGATGACTGGAATTCTCACAATTCTCCCAGCCGGGTAAACCGCGCCTGGGGAGAAGTTCCGATGCTGATACAGGCTCAAGGATATGCTAAAACAGATTACCAGTACACTTGTTACGATGCGTTATATCGTAATTCACGCCAGCACATGGGAGGATGTTTATGGCATTCTTTCGACCATCAGCGCGGGTATCATCCTGACCCATTCTATGGAGGTATCATGGATGCATTCCGACAGCCTAAACTATCCTACTATATGTTCTGCTCACAGCGTCCGGCTGAAAAAAATGATAAACTGATTGCAGAAAACGGGCCTATGGTTTTCATTGCCAATGCCATGACTCCGTTCTCTCCTAAGGATGTAACCGTATACAGTAATTGTGAGGAAGTACACCTTACCTGTTGCAAAGGAGGGAAACAATATACCTACAAAAAAGCAGTCAAAGGAGAAGGTATGCCTTCACCCGTCATTACGTTCAATAATGTATGGGACGTAATGCACGACAAAGCGTTGGCCAGAGCCAA
The DNA here is from genome assembly GCF_000187895.1 of Phocaeicola plebeius DSM 17135. Classification (GTDB taxonomy): domain Bacteria; phylum Bacteroidota; class Bacteroidia; order Bacteroidales; family Bacteroidaceae; genus Phocaeicola; species Phocaeicola plebeius. The sequence goes on from NZ_DS990133.1 coordinate 417,802, forward strand.
TAAACATGAAGAATCATATCTGCTGGCAGAAGGTTTTGTCGACGGCAAACTGGTTGCAACTCATAAAGTTGTTCCTGCCCGACGTCCTTCAAAAGTAATTCTTTGGGCAGACAATGAGCAGACAGAAACCACGGCAGACGGTTCTGATCTGATTACCGTAGTAGCAGCTATAGCTGACGATAACGGAAACATCAAGCGACTAAACAACTACCATATTCAGTTTGAGATTGAGGGACCAGGTGAACTGGTAGCCAATAATGAGACCTTCACGAATCCTCGTGCTATCCAATGGGGAACTGCTCCAGTATTGGTTCGTGCAAAAACACAAGCTGGAGAAATAAAGGTAAAGGCATCAGTTGTATATAATGGCGTACATACTCCTGCACCGGCTGAAATCACTATTCAAACAGTAGAAGCCAAACATCCGCTTATTGCTGCCCCTAATGAACTGAAGCTTTTACAAAACCAGTCAAAGAATGACAAAAGATTTATGCCGCTCAATAAAGTAAGCCAGGAAGCACAACAGCAAAGCCGACTAAAACTGAAAGAAGTAGAAAAGCAACAAAGCGATTTTGAATAAAAGAGTTTTTCAACAGGTATCATCAATCGTGACTTACCAAAAGTCCATATACAAAATAGGCTGCTCTGTTCCGGGCAGCCTATTCCATTAAAAAACTTTATAAATCAAGTAAGATAATCCAACTCATTCCGCATGCTCACCAGTTCCTCGCGGATTCGTTTCAAGCGTTCTACCACATTGGCTGTCTGCATGGTTCCTTCCCTGTTCTGCCGTAACCGTTGCTTGGCACCGGCCAGCGTCATCCCTTTTTCTTTCACCAGATGATATACCAGACGAATATTCTCTATGTCTTCTTTTCGGTACTGACGCACATTTCCTCCTGTTTTCTTAGGAGAAATCATCGGAAACTCTTTTTCCCAATAACGCAGCAATGATTCATTTACATCAAACATTTTTGCCACTTCGCTGATGGAATAATAAAGTTTCAGTTCTTTATCTGTTTTCAAAGCCATAACAAGCAATTCTTTTTAATCAAATACACGACCGTGGTTGGCAGCCAGTTCAATCATCTTTTCATAATCGTCAGCATTCAAATCCATGAAATAATAGTTCACCGGATTGACAATCTTTCCCTTTACACGCACTTCATAATGTAAATGCGGACCGGTACTCTTTCCAGTAGAACCTACCTGACCAATCACTTCCCCACGCGCCACATTCTGACCCACTTTCACTTCTATTTTATTCAAATGAGCGTAACGGGTCACATAACCAAATCCATGGTCAATGATGATACAATTTCCATACAATCCATCCCAGCCAGCCTGTTTTACCCGTCCGTTTCCTGTAGCATATACCGGCGTACCGATATTGGCAGAAAAATCCATTCCTGCATGAAACTTCACGGTCTTATAAATCGGGTCAACACGCATACCGTATCCCGAAGCTGTCTGTTTCAGATTCTTGTTTGAAACGGGCTGGATAGCGGGAATACAGGCTAGCATTTTGTCATGCTGTTTACAGAGCCCCACCACTTCGTCGAAAGATTTGGACTGGGCATAAATCTTCTTCTCCAAATCATCCATTTTCTGCAGGGTATGGATGACCAGACGACTGTTGGCCATGTCCATCAGTTCATTATAACGTGCATTATTAGCGGTAGCCGAACGCTGTTCATCCGGTAACGGGTCTGCCTGCATCATTACGCGGTAGATGTTGTCGTCACGTTGCTGCAGGCGTTGCATCACTCCTTCCGCCTCATCCAGACGAGAGGAAAGAATGGCATATTGCGACAAAAGTCGGGAATTTTCCGTACGAAGGTCTTTTTCCGAAGGAGAACCGAAAATCCACAACAGCAGGATAAAACTGCCTGCTCCCAGTCCCATACCGACGAAGAGCTGACGCAAGTAGCTCAAAGCCCGCTGGCGTACGGTGGGATAAATACGGTCGTAAGTACGAGTTTTCGGGTTGTAGATATAATAGACTTTACGCATGTCGTTCGATTTTGGAAATTTTTAAGCAACAAAACATTAAGTTTTTGCACCAAACATACAGACAAAAATAATAAAACCAATTATCTTTGCAAATCAATTTTGAGAATATTAACTACAAGACGATATAACGATTATGTTGACAGCAAATGAAATCCGCGACTCATTCGTGAAATTCTTTGAGTCGAAAGGACATCAGATTGTGCCTTCTGCACCAATGGTTATCAAGGATGACCCTACCCTGATGTTCACCAATGCCGGTATGAACCAGTTCAAGGATATCATACTTGGAAACCACCCTGCTAAATACAAACGCGTGACTGACTCACAGAAATGTCTTCGTGTGAGCGGAAAACATAATGACTTGGAAGAAGTAGGCCACGATACCTATCACCACACCATGTTTGAAATGTTGGGTAACTGGTCATTCGGTGACTATTTCAAAAAAGAAGCTATCAGCTGGGCATACGAATACCTGGTAAGCATACTGAAGCTTGACCCGAAAGATTTATATGTGACTGTTTTCGAAGGTAGTCCAAGCGAAGGCATCTCACGTGATGACGAAGCTGCAAGCTACTGGGGACAGTTCTTCCCTGAAGACCATATCATCAACGGAAACAAGCATGACAATTTCTGGGAAATGGGTGACACAGGTCCCTGTGGTCCGTGTTCTGAAATCCACATCGACTCTCGTTCTGCAGAAGAAAAAGCAGCTGTTCCAGGACGCGAACTGGTAAACAAGGATCACCCGCAGGTTATCGAAATCTGGAACCTGGTGTTCATGCAATACAACCGCAAGGCAGACGGAACTTTGGAACCACTTCCTGCGAAAGTAATTGATACCGGTATGGGATTTGAGCGTCTGGTACGTACACTGCAAGGAAAAACATCCAACTATGATACAGACGTATTCCAGCCTATCATCAAAGTGATTGGTGATTTGTCTGGCAAGAAATATGGAGACGATGAAAAGACAGACGTGGCTATGCGTGTAGTTGCTGACCACATCCGTACCATTGCTTTCTCTATCACAGACGGTCAGTTGCCTTCAAACGCAAAGGCTGGTTATGTCATCCGCCGTATCCTGCGTCGTGCTGTTCGTTACGCTTACACCTTCCTCGGACAGAAACAGGCATTCATGTACAAGCTGGTTCCGGTGCTGATTGAAAACATGGGTGGTGCTTACCCTGAACTGAAAGCTCAGCAGGCTTTGATTGAAAAAGTGATGAAGGAAGAAGAAGAATCATTCCTACGTACACTGGAAACAGGTATCCGTCTGCTCGAAAAGACAATGAACGAAACCAAAGCTGCCGGCAAGACAGAAATTAGTGGAGTAGATGCCTTTACACTGTATGATACATTCGGTTTCCCATTCGACTTGACAGAGCTGATTTTGCGTGAAAACGGTCTGACAGCCGACGTGAAAGGCTTCGAAGCTGAAATGCAGAAACAGAAAGAACGTGCCCGCAATGCCGCTGCAGTAGAAACTGGTGACTGGGTTACCCTGAAAGAAGGTGAAACTACTTTCGTAGGTTACGATTATACAGAATATGAAACCAGCATCCTGCGCTACCGCCAGATTAAACAAAAGAACCAGACTCTCTACCAGATTGTATTGAGCGAGACTCCGTTCTATGCAGAAAGTGGTGGTCAGGTAGGTGATACCGGTGTATTGGTGAGCGAATTTGAAACTATCGACATCATTGATACAAAGAAGGAAAACAACCTTCCGATTCACATTGCCAAGAAACTTCCGGAACACTTGGAAGCTCCAATGATGGCATGTGTAGATACTGATAAGCGTGCCGCTTGTGCAGCTAACCACTCTTGTACGCACTTGCTAGACGAAGCTTTGCGTCAGGTATTAGGTACTCATGTGGAACAGAAAGGTTCTCTTGTAACTCCTGAATCACTGCGTTTCGACTTCTCTCACTTCCAGAAAGTGACTCCGGAACAGATTCGTGAAGTAGAACACCTGGTAAATGCCAAGATTCGTGAAAACGTACCTTTGACTGAATACCGTAACCTGCCGATTGAAAAGGCTAAGGAACTGGGTGCTATCGCTCTGTTCGGTGAAAAATACGGTGACGAAGTTCGTGTCGTACAGTTCGGTTCATCTATCGAATTCTGTGGAGGTACACATGTATCTGCTACCGGAAAAATTGGTATGGTGAAAATCATCTCTGAAAGTTCTGTAGCTGCAGGTGTACGCCGTATTGAAGCAGTTACCGGTGCGAAAGTAGAAGAGATGTTCGATACCGTACAAGATACTATTAACGACCTGAAAGCATTGTTCAACAATGCACCCGACTTGAAGGCTGCCATCTCCAAGTACATTGAAGAAAACGCTGGTTTGAAGAAGCAGATGGAAGAATTCATGAAGGAGAAAGAAGCTGCAGTCAAGAACAAACTGATTGAAGGCGCTAAAGAAATTAATGGCGTAAAAGTAATCAAAGCTGTACTTCCGATGCCGGCTGACGCAGTAAAGAACATTGCATTCCAGTTGAAAGGACAGTTCACAGAAAATCTGTTCGTAGTTATCGGTAGTGTATTTGAGAACAAACCGTTGCTGACTGTAACCATGAGCGAAGATCAGGTAAAAGCCGGATTGAATGCAGGTCAGTTGGTACGTGAAGCCGCCAAGCTGATTCAAGGTGGTGGCGGTGGTCAGCCTCATTTTGCAACTGCAGGTGGTAAAAATCCTGACGGATTGAATACGGCAGTTGACAAAGTGGTTGAACTGGCTGGATTCTAATTTTCAGAAAACCCTATCAACACTTAATTTTTTACTTTTCATCCCCCCTTATTTGCCCTTTTTAGGAAAATGAGGGGGATTTTTTTCGTACTTTTGCTCACATTCTACAAGCAGACAACCTATGCCTCAAGACAAATATACGCTTATGACCACGGCACCGGTACCCCGCCTTATCCGAGGATTGGCCGTTCCGACCATCATCAGTATGCTGGTCACGTCTTTCTATGTCATGGCCGACACTTATTTTGTCGGGAAAATCAATACTCAGTCTACTGCGGCTGTAGGTATTTCTTTTTCCATCATGGCCATTATTCAGGCATTCGGTTTTTTCTGCGGACATGGTTCAGGTAATTTCATTTCCAGAAGATTAGGTGCACGTGACTATCGCAGTGCGGAAAAGATGGCTGCAACGGGCTTTTTCAGCGCATTCCTTATCGGTTGTGCCATCGCGCTTGTCGGTCTGCTTTTTCTGGACCCTATCTGCCGGGCACTCGGCTCTACCCCAACCATTCTTCCATACGCCAAGACCTATTTAGGAATTATCCTGTTGGGAGCTCCTTTTATGGCTTCCTCGCTGGTACTCAACAACCAGATGCGATTCCAGGGAAACGCTGTTTATGCCATGATTGGCATCATTGTGGGAGCCGTACTTAACATCGGACTTGACCCGTTATTGATATTCGTATTCGACATGGGAATTGCAGGAGCCGCCTGGTCGACCTTCATCAGTCAGGTATGCAGCTTCACCATCCTGCTTTTCATGGACCGGAAAGGAGAAAACATCCGTATCCATTACCGACACTTTACTCCGACTCCAGCCTATCTGAAAGAAATCGTATACGGAGGAAGTCCTTCTCTTTGCCGGCAGGGACTGGCCAGTGTGTCAACCATTCTGCTGAATGTAGCAGCCGGAAATTTTGGAGATGCCGCCATTGCCGGAATGTCCATTGTAACCCGCGTCTGCATGTTCATCAATTCCTTTGTTATCGGTTTCGGACAGGGATTTCAACCTGTATGCGGATTCAACTACGGAGCAGGGTTAAACCGTCGTGTCCGCCAAGGATTCTGGTATTGTGTGAAGGTAGGCGTTATCTTCTTGGCTATCTGCTCCCTCATCGGCTACATTTATGCCCCAGAAGTAGTCTCCTGGTTCCGGAAAGAAGACCCACAAGTTATCGCCGTAGGAGCCGAAGCTCTACGCTGGCAACTCATCACGCTCCCATTAGGAGCCTGGGTGATACTGTGTAACATGCTGTTACAAACCATCCGTCAGCCTCGCCGGGCCGTCATTCTTTCCTCCTCCCGCCAAGGTTTATTCTTCATCCCCTTGATACTGATTCTGCCGTACTTTTTGCAGTTGCAGGGTGTGGAAATGTGTCAAGCCGCAGCCGACCTATGCTCTTTTCTACTGGCTCTTCCTCTTACCATTCCAGTATTGAAGTCACTGCGCGTAGACAGGACTCCCATGAAAGAAGAAAACACCCGATAAACACGAAACTCCTTATTCGTCTTTTCTTCGATAATCATTAGGAGTCATTCCAGCCATTCGCCGAAAATATTTACTGAAAAATGACGCATTGGGAAAGTTCAATTCATCGGCAATCTGATACACCAGCTTATCCGTGTGGCGCAACATCAGTTTAGCTTCCTGCATTACCGCCTCATTTACCCAGTCCATCACCGTGCGTCCGCTGGCCTGACGAACCAGTGTACTCAGATAACGGGGCGTCAGAAAAAGCCGGTCGGCATAAAACGCAATGCTTCGCTCGCGGACTGCATATTTGTTGACTAATTCCAGAAAACGATTGAAAATGTCCTCCTGACGCGTATGCTGCTGACGTTCGGTCGATTGGCTTCTTTTCCTGACAAAATCCAGTTGATGAAAGCACAGAGAAATCAGACTCTGCACGGAAGCTCTCGGAAAAGGCCGATCGTGTACAACTTCCCACAGTAAGGCAAACAACTGCTCCATGCGTTGCACTTCTTTCGCAGTTAAAGACAGATGCAAAAACAATCGCCCCTGCAAATAGGTCTGCAACAAATCTTCTTTCTGCCAATTCTCCATTAAGCTGTTTGAAAAAGCCAGCATAGCTAAATCCAAATCAGATGATATATAAAGGAACTCAAATACCGTTCCCGGAGATACAGCCAGCAAATCGCCCTCCTTAAATTCCACTTCACGAAGATTGATACGCAGCCGAAGCGTCCCCGCACGAAAAAACACCACTCGCCCCTCGGTCAACCGATAGGGCTGCCCTTCCATCGGGATAAAATGAATTACGTCGGCTATTCCCTGAATGGAACGAAGCAATCCCAATTCGGAAGTAAGAAAGCGGGAGGTGTTCGTCCCTTCTCCCACATGTTCACGCACTTTCTTCAATGCCAGCAACAACAGATGATTCGATTTCATTTGACACCTTGTTTTCCTGCAAAGATAATATTTCAAGCCTTTTTTACAGCAAAGACAAGCATTTATCGAACAAAAAGAACATTCCGTCACACATATAGGACCGAAAGATTACACAAAACCCTCTATCTTTGTCATACAATCTTTTAATAAACACCCAATGCCTATGATACGAACATTTCTCCTTTTGTGTGCATGGAGCCTGAGTGTGATAAGTCAGGCACAAATCACCTTGGAAAGTTGCAAGCAGCAGGCCCGTGAAAACTATCCGCTGGTACGACAATACGACTTGATTCAACTGTCCGAACAATATACGCTATCAAATGTAGCGAAAGGCAATCTGCCCCAAATCAGCGTGAGCGGAAAAATATCTTATCAAAGCGAAGCCACTACCTTTCCTTTCGAGATTCCGGGATCGGGCATGAGGGGACTACCGAAAGACCAGTATCAGGCATTGATTGAAATCAAACAAAATATATGGGACGGAGGAAAAATCCGCAACCAAAAAGCTCAGGTCAAAGCCGAAGCCGAAGCAAACGAGCGACAGCTTGATACCAGTCTGTATGCACTGGAAGAAAGGGTGAATCAGGTATTCTTCGGTATCCTGTTACTGGACGAGCAGCTGGCACAAAATGTATTATTAGAAGAAGAACTCGCACGCAACCAGAAAACGGTGGAGGCTTATCGGATAAACGGCACCGCCAATGATGCGGACGTAGACGCGGTAAAGGTAGAGATTCTTCAAACCAAGCAACAGCGTATCCAGTTGGAAAATAACCGTATGGCCTATCTGCGCATGCTGTCCTTACTTACAGGAAAAGAACTTCCGGCACAAACCCAGTTAGTACGTCCAGCCCTTGTGGAAACGAATGCATCTGAATTCAACCGCCCTGAACTACGATGGTATGAAGCACAAGAACAGACCGTCGCCGTACAACGAAAGGGATTGCAAACGGGTTATCTTCCAACTTTTAGTCTTTTTGCACAAGGAGCCTACGGCAATCCGGGACTGGATATATTAAAAGACAAATTCAGAACCTACTACTTAGTCGGAGCCCGGTTTACCTGGAATTTCGGAAGCCTGTACACTCTGAAAAACGACCGGAAAAACCTGGACAACCGCATCCAGCAAATTAGAAACGAACGCGACTTATTCTTATTCAACACACACTTTCAACTGGCAGAAGAAGACGGCACCATCCAAAGTCTTCGGCAGCAGATGAAAGAAGACGAGGAGATTATCCGATTACGGGAGAACATCCGACGGTCTGCCCAAGCCAAAGTAGCCAACGGCACCATGAGCGTCAGCGACATGCTGAAGGAAATTACAGCCGAGAATCTCGCGCGCCAAGCCAAGGCCGTACATGAAGTACAATTGCTTATGCATCTACACCAAAGAAAACACCTGACCAACTAACCCGTTTCACCCTAAAATACTCAAGCGTATGAAAAAAAGATATGTATTTCAAACTCTGTTACTGATTTGCCTGACTGCCTGCGGTTCCAAAGACGAATTTGATGCCACCGGCACCTTCGAAGCGACGGAAATCGTGGTATCTTCCGAAGCTACCGGAAAACTGTTCTACCTGAATGCGGAAGAAGGTATGCACTTTACGCAAGGAACTGAAGTGGGACTGATTGATACGGTGCAGCTTTATTTGAAGAAACGACAGCTGGAGGCGCAGATGAAATCGGTGGAGAGCCAGCGCCCCGACATCCACCGGCAAATAGCTGCCACAAAAGCACAGATTGCCACGGCACAGCGGGAACGAAACCGGGTAGAGAATCTGCTTAAAGCACAGGCTGCCAACCGCAAACAACTGGATGACTGGGATTCACAGTTGGCGGTACTCAACCGGCAACTGGAAGCGCAACTTTCTTCGCTGGGGAATACCACTGCCAGCCTGACAGAGCAAAGTTCATCAGTCGCCATCCAGGTGGCACAAGTAGAAGACCAATTAAATAAATGTCACATCACCGTTCCCATCAACGGAACCATCTTAGCAAAGTATGCCGAACCCAGTGAACTGGCTACAGTAGGAAAACCGCTGTTCAAGATAGCCGATATGGAGCACATCTTCCTGCGGGCATACCTCACCTCTTCACAGTTAGAGTCAGTGAAATTAGGTAACGAAGTCACCGTTTTTGCCGATTTCGGCAATGCGCAACTCAGAAATTATCCCGGCAAGATAGTCTGGATTTCCGAAGAAGCGGAATTTACGCCCAAAACCATCCTGACCAACGATGAACGGGCCAACCAGGTATATGCCGTCAAAATAGCCGTCGAAAACGACGGACACATCAAACTGGGCATGTACGGGAAAGTCAAATTCTGAAAACCGAAAGTGACATGAAAAACCTTATCGAAGTCAGCCATGTAAGCAAAAGCTACGGAAAGGTACAAGCCCTGCGCGATGTATCCTTCAGCGTAAAGCAAGGAGAACTGTTCGGCCTCATCGGTCCCGACGGAGCTGGGAAAAGTACCCTGTTCCGCATCCTGACCACCTTGCTGCTACCGGACCAGGGAAGCGCCCAGGTACTGGATGCGGATGTACGGGCCGACTTCCGTACAATACGGCAGAGCGTAGGTTACATGCCGGGACGCTTCTCTCTGTATCAGGACCTCACGGTAGAAGAAAACCTGCGTTTCTTTGCCACCGTATTTCATACGACCATTGAAGAAAACTACGAGCGGATACGCGCCATTTATGAACAGATTGCCCCCTTCAAGCAGCGTCGGGCAGGTGCATTGTCGGGAGGAATGAAGCAGAAACTGGCTTTGTGCTGTGCACTGGTTCACGCCCCGAAAGTCCTCTTTCTGGACGAACCGACCACCGGAGTAGACCCCGTTTCACGCCGGGAGTTTTGGGAGATGTTAGCCTACCTCCGCCAGGAAGGCATTACCCTTGTCGTATCCACTCCTTTCATGGACGAAGCCTTGCGATGCGACCGAGTGGCGTTTCTTTACGAGGGAGAAATTAAAGGCATCGACCGTCCGGAAGCCATACTAAAGCAATTCAGCGAGATTCTATGCCCTCCCGGCCTGCAACGAAAAGCCGTCGATAAACATACTCCGCCCATTATTCAGGTGGACAACCTCGTCAAACGATTCGGCTCGTTCACGGCCGTCGACCACATCTCATTTTCGGTACAGCGGGGAGAAATCTTCGGCTTCCTAGGGGCCAACGGAGCCGGAAAGACTACCGCCATGCGCATCCTGTGCGGGCTAAGTCTTCCCTCCGAAGGAAAGGCTGAAGTGATGGGGTTTGACGTACGGACGCAAAGCGAGGAAATCAAAAAACGAATCGGCTACATGAGCCAGAAATTTTCACTTTATGAAGACCTGACCGTACGCGAAAACCTCCGTCTGTTCGGAGGTATCTATGGTGTCAATGCCAAGGAAATCAGCAAGCGTACGGAAGAAACCTTACAGCGTATCGGACTTTACGAGGAACAACATACCCTGGTGCGTTCGCTGCCTTTAGGATGGAAGCAACGACTGGCCTTTTCAGTAGCTATCTTCCACCGTCCGGAACTGGTTTTTCTGGACGAACCGACAGGAGGAGTCGACCCGGCTACCCGCCGTCAGTTCTGGGAGCTGATTTATCAGGCCGCCAACCAGGGGATTACTATTTTTGTCACGACGCACTACATGGACGAAGCTGAATATTGCGACCGTATTTCCATGATGGTGGACGGACATATTCGGGCACTGGATACTCCCGACGGACTGAAATACCGTTTTGATGCCCGAGACATGGACGAAGTCTTCCAAAAATTAGCACGTGAAGCCCAACGAGGAGAACATGCCTTTACTCACACGCAAACAGAACAGCCATGAAACAGTTTATCGCTTTTGTCAGAAAAGAATTTCACCATATCCTGCGCGACCGGCGTACCATGCTGATACTGATAGGCATGCCGATTGTACAGATTATCCTTTTCGGCTTTGCCATCTCGACCGAAGTGCGTAATGTACAGACTGCCATCCTTGCACCTTCCCTCCAGACGGATGTACGGAAAGTGATGGAACAACTGGATGCCAGCGAGTATTTCACGGTGAAATATGTCGTCCAGTCTCCCGACGAAATCGAACGGCTGTTCCGACGCAACCTCATAGAACTGGCTGTAGTCTTTCCCTCCGACCTGCATCGCCTGCGTTTTGACTCGGAAGAGATACAGATTTTAGCCGATGCCACCGACCCGAACCTGGCCGTCACACGGAGCACGTATGCACAGACAATTCTAAGGCAAGCCCTACAAACCATCCGTCAAACTACAACCACCTCGGCCTATTCACAACCGGATAAGCAGCCTGTCATGGTGTACAATAAACTGCTCTATAACCCGCAGATGAAGAGCGCCTATAACTTTGTACCGGGAGTCATGGGATTGATTCTGATGCTGATTTGTGCCATGATGACCTCCATCTCCATCGTACGCGAAAAAGAAACAGGCACGATGGAAGTCCTGCTGGTCTCTCCCGTCAACCCGCTGTTCATCATTCTGTCGAAGGCAGTTCCCTATTTCGTGCTGTCCCTACTGAACCTGACGACCATCCTGCTGCTCTCCGTCTTTGTGCTCGACGTACCGATAGCCGGAAGCCTGCCTGCCCTGTTAGGCGTATCCCTATTGTTCATTTTCGTATCCCTGGCATTGGGACTGCTTATCTCCTGCATTACCCATACGCAAATAGCGGCCCTGTTAGTGTCGGCCATGGTACTGATGATACCCACCATTATCCTGTCGGGCATTATCTTCCCGATAGAAAGTATGCCGGGCATTCTGCAGGTCCTCTCCTGCCTTATTCCCGCACGCTGGTACGTAGAAACCGTCCGCCGGCTGATGATTGAAGGTGTACCACTAGTGTATGTATGGAAAGAAGTGGCAGTGATGTGCCTCATGGCAGTGGTACTGATTACGGCTACTGCCCATAAGTTTAAGAACCGACTGGAATAAACCGCCAAGCCTATGATGTTACGTTACCTGATAGAAAAAGAATTCAAGCAGTTGAAACGCAACAGTTTCCTGCCCCGCCTCATCCTGCTTTTCCCCTGCATGATGATGCTGGTCATGCCCTGGGCCGCCACACTGGAAATAGAGAACCTGCGCATTGCCGTCATCGATAACGACCGCAGTCCTTCTTCCGAAAGACTGGTGCACCGCATCGAAGCTTCCCGTTATTTTCAACTGACGGCACTTCCCCCGTCCTACGCACAAGGACTGCAAGCCATCGAGACAGACCAGGCCGACATGCTGCTGGAAATTCCACGCGGCTTTGAGAAAGCGCAAGCCAACGGACAAAGTCCGGCGGCACTCATTGCAGTCAACACCGTTAACGGCACGAAAGGCGGACTGGGCAGCGCTTACCTGCAACAGATACTCAACCCGTCTTCTTCGCAAAATTCTGTCCGCTACCGGTTCAATCCTTACCTGAACTATAAAGTATTCATGGTTCCTGCACTGATGACCATGATACTGGTCCTGCTCTGTGGCTTTCTGCCTGCCCTGAACGTGGTAAGTGAAAAGGAAGCGGGTACCATCGAACAAATCAACGTGAGTCCGGTCAGCCGCTTTACCTTCACCCTTGCCAAGCTGTTGCCTTATTGGGGCATCGGGTTTGTGGTACTGAACCTGTGCATGCTGTTGGCCTGGCTGGTGTACGGATTAACTCCGGCAGGAAACGTGCTGACCATTTACCTGGCCACCCTGATTTTCGCACTGGTCATGTCGGGACTGGGACTGGTCATTTCCAATTACTCTTCCACCATGCAGCAGGCCATGTTCGTCATGTGGTTCTGCATGCTGATTTTCATCCTGATGAGCGGACTGTTTACCCCCATCAGCAGCATGCCGGAATGGGCACAAGGCATCACCTACCTCAATCCGTTGCGCTACTTTATGGAAATCATGCGTATGGTCTACCTGAAGGGAAGCGGCATCTGTGACATCGGTTTCCAGCTTTCCGTACTTTCGTCCTTTGCCCTTCTGCTCTATGCATGGGCCATACGCAGCTACCGTAAGCAGCAATAAGCCCAAACGCGCCTGCCATCTTACCTCGACACGTACGTGCGGAGCTCTCATCACGTACGTGTCAAGGTCTCGTCACCTTCGTGTCAACACCTCGTCACGTACGTGTCGAGGTATTTACGCCAAGAAATTTCTTCAAAAATGCCCTTTTCGGGGGTAAGAATTGTAAGTCAATTATTTCCACCACACAGAATTATTCAGTAACTTTGCCCGAATCTCTTTACATAGGAACCATTTTAATATGAGCGAAGATACTTTTGACAAGGACGAAAAAGAAATGGCAAACTTGCCCGAGAAAGAAGAACACTCTGACTACAAACCGGTATCGACCACTGACGAGGCAGTAAAGCACCAGTTGAGTGGCATGTACCAGAACTGGTTTCTGGACTATGCTTCATACGTTATCCTGGAGCGTGCCGTACCGCATATCAACGATGGATTGAAACCGGTGCAGCGACGCATTCTCCACTCCATGAAACGGCTGGACGACGGACGCTACAACAAGGTGGCCAACATTGTGGGACACACCATGCAGTTCCACCCTCACGGAGATGCTTCTATCGGAGATGCCCTTGTACAATTGGGACAAAAGGACTTACTCATTGACTGCCAGGGAAACTGGGGTAACATCCTGACGGGCGACAGTGCGGCTGCTCCCCGTTACATCGAAGCCCGGCTTTCCAAGTTTGCGCTGGATGTGGTGTTCAACCCGAAAACGACCGAATGGCAGGCTTCCTATGACGGCAGAAACCGGGAGCCGGTCACACTGCCGGTCAAATTCCCGCTGCTACTGGCCCAGGGGGTAGAAGGTATTGCCGTGGGACTTTCCTCCAAGATTCTTCCACATAACTTCAATGAACTGTGCGATGCGGCCATCGCCTACCTGCACGGAGAAGACTTCCAGCTTTATCCGGATTTTCAGACAGGTGGTTCGATTGACGTATCACGCTACAACGACGGCGAGCGAGGAGGCGTAGTGCGCGTGCGTGCCAAAATCTCCAAGATTGACAACAAGACCCTTTGCATCAGTGAAATCCCTTATGGAAAGACTACGTCTTCGTTGATTGACTCTATCCTGAAAGCCATCGAGAAGGGAAAAATCAAGGTAAGAAAGGTGGACGACAACACGGCCGGAAAGGTAGAAATCTTAGTACACCTTACTCCTGGCGTATCGTCTGACAAGACACTGGATGCCTTGTATGCCTTTACTGACTGCGAGGTGAACATCTCGCCCAACTGCTGCGTCATCGACAACAAGAAACCGCATTTCCTTTCAGTGAGTAAGGTGCTGAAAAAATCGGTCGACAATACGCTGGCACTGTTACGCAAGGAACTGGAGATACAACGGGACGAAACACTGGAAACCCTGCACTTTGCTTCGCTGGAAAAAATCTTTATCGAGGAACGTATCTATAAAGACAAGCAGTTCGAACAGGCTGACTCTATGGATGCAGCTTGTGAGCACATCGACGAACGCCTGACGCCTTACTATCCGCAGTTCGTACGCGAAGTGACCAAAGAAGATATTCTCCGCCTGATGGAAATCAAGATGGCACGTATCCTGAAGTTCAACAAGGACAAGGCAGATGAGTTCATCGCACGCCTGAAAGCGGAACTGGAAGAGATAGACAATCACCTGGCGCACATCACGGAATATACCATCGACTGGTATCAACGCCTGAAAGAGAAGTATGGTAAAAACTTCCCGCGCCGCACGGAAATACGCAACTTCGATACCATCGTGGCTACCAAGGTGGCCGAAGCCAACGAAAAACTGTATATCAACCGTGAAGAAGGTTTCATCGGTACCGGACTGAAGAAAGACGAATATGTATGCAACTGTTCTGACATCGACGATGTAATCATCTTCTACAAAGACGGTAAATACAAGATTGTCCGCGTGTCCGACAAATTGTTCGTCGGAAAGAACATCTTGTACGTCAACGTATTCAAGAAAAACGACAAACGTACCATCTATAACGTCATCTACCGTGACGGAAAGGAAGGTTATTATTATATCAAACGTTTCAATGTCACTTCCATCATTCGTGACAGAGAATATGACGTAACGCAGGGCACTCCAGGTTCTAAAATCGTGTACTTCACCGCCAATCCGAATGGAGAAGCAGAAGTCATCCGTGTAGTGCTGCGTCCTACGCCCCGCATTAAGAAGCCTACGTTTGAAAGAGATTTCAGTACCATCAACATCAAGGGAAAACAATCCATGGGTAACTTGCTGACCAAGGCTGAGGTACACAAGATTTCCTTGAAACAGCGAGGGGGCTCTACGCTCGGAGGCAGAAAGGTGTGGTTCGACCACGATGTGCTCCGACTCAACTACGATGGAAGAGGACAATACCTGGGAGAATTCCAAAGTGAAGACAGCATTTTAGTAGTACACAAGAACGGAGAATTCTATACTACCAACTTCGACCTGAGCAACCATTACGATCCGGATATTCTCTGTATCGAGAAATTCAATCCTGACAAGGTATGGACAGCCGTGCTCTACGATGCCGACCAGCAGAACTATCCGTACCTGAAACGCTTCACCTTCGAAGCGACCACCAAAAAGCAGAATTTCCTGGGAGACAACAAACATACGCAACTTATCCTGCTGACCTGTCAGGTGTACCCGCGTATCCAGGTAGACTTTGGCGGACACGACAGCTTCCGCGAAGCACTCATTCTGGAAGCCAGCGACTTTGTAGGCGTGAAGAGCTTCAAGGCAAAGGGTAAGCGACTGACGACTTATACCGTCGGCCAGATTACGGAGCTGGAGCCAACCCGCATGCCGGAACCGGAGCCGGAAGAGCCTGAAAAGGAAGAAGAAGGCATGGAGGAAGATGACAGCCAGGAAGACGACGGACAAATGAAACTCTTTTAAAACCGTATGAAACTACGAATTTACCTTATACTTTGCGCATGCTGGGCTGCTTTTTCGCTTCAGGCACAAGAAGACAGCCTGCGTGCCACACGTTACGTAATGCGCTCCGTACTCTATGGAGCGGGAATGAGCAACGTGCTCGATACATATCTTTCTCCCTTGGAATACAAAGGGCCGGAGATTCGTATCCTTCGCGAAAACATGCGTATGACCCGGTTAATGAACGGAAACGTTTCGGCCCAAAATCTGTTGCAGGCCAATGTATCGTACACGCATAATCCGAGCCAGACCGCCAATATGTATGCCGGACTCGTAAACTGGACCTATGCACTGCACTATCAGTTTCGTCTGAACGAGCAACTGAAACTGCTGGCAGGTCCGATGATTGACCTGAACGGAGGATTCGTGTACAACACACGCAATTCCAACAATCCGGCACAGGCAAAAGCATACGGAAGTGTAGGTATATCCGGAATGGCCATCTACAAGTTCCGTATCGGAAACTATCCGCTGGTGGTACGTTATCAGGCCAATCTTCCGCTGTTGGGAGCCATGTTCTCTCCTGAATTCGGACAGTCATACTACGAAATGTTTTCCTTGGGACACAAAGGAAAGAACGTGCTGTTTACTTCGCTTCACAACAACCCGTCGCTCCGACAGATGCTGACGCTTGATTTCCCTATCCGGAAAGTCACCATGCGCGTGGGATACATCTGCGACCTCCAGCAAGCGAAAGTCAACCACCTGAAATACCATACTTATTCACACGATTTTATGATTGGCATCGTGAAAAACTTCTATCTGCTGAAAGGAAAGAACCGTATTTCCATGCCTTCAAACGTTACGCCTTATTGATATGAAACGGATTTATCATTGCTACTTATATAGCCTTCTGCTGACATTGTCCTGCTTCACATTCTCTTCCTGCATACGTGAAGACATTCAGGGTAATTCTCCGGAAGCCAACTTTGAATCGCTCTGGAAAATCATCGATGAGCAATATTGTTTTTTGGACTATAAGCACGAGACGTATGGACTGGACTGGGATGAAGTACATACCCGCTATGCCAAGCGGATTTCTTCCTCCATGAGTTGGGAGTCACTTTTCGAAGTTTTGTCGGAAATGGTCAATGAATTAAGAGACGGACACGTCAACCTGAGCAGTTCATTGGGTACATCGCAATACCGGGAATGGTTCGATGCTTATCCGCGGAATTTCAGCGACAGCATCCAGAGCAACTACCTGAAAAAGGATTACATCATTACCTCCGGACTGACCTACCAGATTCTGGAAAATAACATCGGTTACATCTATTGTGAAAGTTTCTCCGACGGTATCGGCGACGGAAACCTGGACCAGATGCTGAAGAAACTGGAGATTTGTGACGGACTGATTATCGACGTACGCAATAACGGAGGAGGCAACCTGACTACAGCACAGAAACTGGCCGCACGGTTTACAAATGAGAAAGTACTGGTCGGCTACATCCGTCATAAAACAGGTCCGGGGCATAATGATTTCTCGGACCCTGAACCTGTATATCAGGAACCATCCAACAGTATCCGCTGGCAGAAAAAGGCCGTGGTATTAACCAATCGCCGTTCTTACAGTGCCACAAACGACTTTGTGAATACCATGCGTCAATTCCCCAATGTAACTACCATGGGAGATACCACCGGAGGAGGATCTGGTCTCCCCTTCAGCTCGGAAATTCCCAACGGATGGTCCATCCGTTTCTCTGCCAGCCCGATGTTCGACCCGGACATGAACCAATTGGAATTCGGTATCGAACCAGACGTGAAAGTAGATATGACCAGCGAAGATATGCAGCAAGGAAAGGACACCATCATCGAGACCGCTATCAAAAAACTAAAGAATTAAGGTGCAGTATTTGGAGAATATGAAAATTCTTCCTATCTTTGTCCTCGCAAAACAGAAATACATATTTCTGCATGCGCCTGTGGCGTAATTGGTAGCCGCGCCAGACTTAGGATCTGGTGTCGTGAGACGTGTAGGTTCGAGTCCTATCAGGCGCACACGAGAATGGATTTAATAAAACCGAAAAAAAGGTTTATTAAATCCATTTTTATTTATGTTCCAATTACCACTATGCAGACCAGTCGCACGCAGGACCTTACTTCAGGAAGCATCACACAAAGCATGCTCAACCTTGCCTATCCGCTTATTTTAGGAAACTTGCTCCAGCAAGGATACAATATTGCCGATACATTCATCATCGGAAGGACATTGGGCGCAAAAGCCTTAGCCGCTGTGGGGTCCTCATACACACTCATGGTCTTTATCACCTCCATCTTTATCGGATTATGCATGGGATGCAGCGCATTGTTCTCCATGCGCTACGGAGCCAAGGATTATGAAAGCCTGAGACGTACGCAAGTTGCTTCCCTGCTGATTACAGGAACTTCCACACTGATTATATTCGCTTTCTCCTGCTACTATATACAAGATATTATCGCACTTATGCAAACCCCACAGGAGTTGCAGGATATGACCTACGACTACCTGAAAATCATTTTTATGGGAATCTGGTTTGTTTATCTTTATAATTACTATGCGTATCTCCTACGTGCATTGGGTAATTCACTGACTCCTCTCATTTATTTAGCCGTTTCCGTGGTATTAAACATCGTGCTGGATATATGGTTTATTGTGAAACTTCATTACGGAATAGAAGGAGCTGCGGCAGCGACCATCATTTCCCAGGCAGTTTCGGCCATTGGCTTATGCTTCTATTGCTGGAAAAAGGTTCCAGAAACCAGATTTTCCAGAAAGGATTTCAAGGTCAGCAGGCAGCTCCTGAAACAAGTCTTCTCATACGCTTCACTGACCTGCATTCAGCAATCCGTCATGAATTTCGGTATACTCATGGTTCAAGGCCTTGTCAACAGCTTCGGCACAGCCGTCATGGCCGCTTTTACAGCAGCCGTAAAGATTGATTCGTTCGCCTATATGCCTGTACAAGATTTCGGGAACGCCTTCTCTACTTTCACTGCACAAAACTACGGAGCCGGCAAAAATGCCCGCATTCTGAAAGGTATAAAAAGTGCATTTGGAGTAACCACTCTCTTCTGCCTGCTTCTCTCATTGGCAATCTTCCTGTTTGCACCGCAACTGATGCAAATCTTCATCTCTCCTGAAGAAACGGAAATTATCCGTATCGGTACTGAATACTTGCGGATAGAAGGCAGTTTTTACCTCGGTATTGGGTATTTATTTTTATGGTACGGATTCTACAGAGCCGTCTGCAAACCGGAAATGTCCATCATTTTAACGATTCTCTCTTTAGGAACCCGAGTGGTGTTGGCCTATGCACTGGCTGCCATCCCTTCCATTGGTGTACACGGCATCTGGTGGTCAATCCCTATCGGATGGGCATTAGCCGATATATATGGCTGGATGTATTACTGGAGGAAGAAGAATACTATGCTTTCCTTCCCTACCAAATAAAGATATAACTTTATATCCATCTTTCTATCACTGAAAATAGTATATCCTCGTATCAACATCGGGAGCTACACGCAAATAGTCAGCCCCGATACTCCTGCCATCTCTACTCTTCAGCCAAGTATCATCCAACTCAAACTAACACATAGAATAGATACACAAAAAAAGGCCGCCTCATAAGAGACAGCCTTTTTTCATATTTATAAAACTATTACTGACGCTGAGTAGCTGAATAGTTAATCTTCAGTGCGTATGCCTGACGAAGAGCCTGTTTTACTTCTGTTACGATACCCATCTTGGTTTTTGCATCCACCTTCAGGGAAACAGTCATAAACGGTTTATCTTCCTCTTTCATGTTTTCACGTTCCTGATAGATGTAGTCCTGAACTTCTGAAGATTCAGCGAATTTATCGTTCAACTGAATACGGTCGGTAGTACCCATCTTTTTCTGGAACTCCGGCATCGGTTTACCGATGTAGATGAAAGACACCAAAGATTTCTTTTCCAATTTTTCCAACTCTGTAGCCTGAGGAACCTTGAACTGAACCTTCAATGTAACTTCACGCATGGTTGTTACAATCATGAAGAAGAACAACATGGTAAAGATAAGGTCAGGCAAAGAAGAGGTATTCAACTCCGGCATGCCACGCTTACCAGTCTTATTAAATTTTCCCATGATTATTTTCCTCCATATTTTTTAGGTTCTGCTTCAGAAATCTTCTGCGGATAATAGTCTGTGATAGCTTTCTGTTCATCTTCAGAACATTCAGCGAATGTTTTGCCGAACTGAGACTGAGCCAATTCGTTACGCAACTCATTGTAAGCTGCTACCAATTCGTTCTGAACCTGAATATAAGCATCGTAGCTAGTACCCACGTCATTCTGTACAGAGATTACATGCTTTTCTGTAATCATTACGTCACCGAAGAACGGAAGATGTTTTGCATGCTTTTCAGGCAAGTTCTCATCGTTATTCGGATTGGCAATGAATTCTTTTGCCTTTTGTCTCAACTGTCTGATATCAGACCATTCTCCACCAACCATCAACTGGTCGTCTTTGTTCAAACGAACCTGAAGAACGTTTCTTTCCTTTACAATAATATCATCTTTCTGCTCCTTGTTTTCAGGCGGAGGCGGCAAACGTCTCGCCAAACCACGGTCAGTATCCATTGATGTTGTAATAAGGAAGAAAATAAGCAACATGAAGGCAATATCGGCCGTAGAACTTGAGTTAATTCCGGGCACTGATCTTTTCTTTTTTGCCATTTGACTTACTCCTTATATTTTAATTAAACTTCAATGATGATATTATTTCTTCAAAATTCCAGACAAGTTAATCAATGTACCGATAGCAGCTAAGCCGAACAATACATAAGTAGAGTACAGCAACATGTCTGTTACCTTCAACATGGTTACATTGGTATATTCTGTACCACCACCCATAATTACAGTTTCAGAAGAACCGATATTATAAGTAACGATCAGCAATACGATTAAAAGAATCAGTCCGATCAAAGACTTGATAGCACCTTTCGGATTGTCTTTCAAAGCTCCACCAAACTGTGCGATAGCTCCTACGAGTGTAGCAACCACAGTTACCGCAAACATACCGTACATCAGGTACATCAGGGCCTGTGTATAAGCCGGTTCAACCAAACCAGCTGCATTTGTTTCGCTGTATCCTACTCCGTAGAACATGCCCAACACTACCAAGATCAGTGCGATGCATACATAGAATACGTAGTATGATACTTTGTATGATAATTTAGCCATTGTTCTTATTATTTTTTGTATTTCAAGTTGTACTTCATGATCATATCAAGCAATGTGATAGAAGAATCTTCCATCTGGCTTGTAATAGCTTCAATCTTAGACAAGATATAGTTATAGAATACCTGAAGAATCAAAGCAACGATCAAACCGAAGATAGTAGTAATCAAGGCCACTTTCATACCACCTGCTACAACTGTCGGAGAAATATCACCAGCCTGCTGGATTTGGTCGAACGCCATAACCATACCGATTACAGTACCCAAGAATCCCAAAGACGGAGCCATAGCGATGAACAATGTGATCCAAGAGCATCCTTTTTCAAGGTAACCAGCCTGAACACCACCGTAAGAAACAACTGAACGTTCAACTACGTCCAAACCTTCGTCGATTCTCATCAAACCCTGATAGCAGATAGAAGCAACAGGACCACGAGTGTTACGGCAGATTGTCTTAGCACCTTCTACATCACCTTTTTCCAAAGCAGCTTCAATTTTAGCCATCAATTTCTTCACGTCAACTTCAGCCAAGCTCAAGTAAATAATACGTTCAATACAGAAAGCCAAACCAAGTACCAATGCGATAGCAACCAAAGACATGAAGCCTGCGTCACCTTCGATAAACTTAGTCTTTAATTCTTTGTGCAAACCACCTTCTTCAACAACTGCAGGTGCTGCTGCTTCATCAGCTGCTGCTACTTGTTCTGTCTGAGCCGGAGCTGCTGTAGCTGTAGAATCCTGAGCCATAGCTGTCTGAGTCATTCCAAATGAGAGGACTCCCATCACTGCAAGAATTGCAAATAACTTTTTCATTGTGTGTCTAATTTTTAAGATTAATTAATTAATAGTTTGTTAATTGTTTTTCTCTTTTTTCGCGGAGAGAACGGGATTCGAACCCGTGATACGCTTTTGGCGTATACACGCTTTCCAGGCGTGCCTCTTCAACCACTCGAGCACCTCTCCTTTTTACCATCAGTCGGGGAGATATTTCAGTTATTTTTATACCCCGCGCTGATTTCAGTCACAAATGTATTCTTTTTTTTCGTCTTACATAACATCAAGCCTGCAAAAGTTTATTTTTGAAGTCGAAATTAATAAACTTTAAAAACTTTTCTCCGCATTTGTGAAGACTTTTAAAGCATTTTCTGTAGTACGGGAAGCAATTTCCGACAAAGGTACTCCATAGATTACCGAAAGACATTCTGCCACCTTCACCAGATTTGCACTTTCATTCCGTTTGCCACGATAAGGCACAGGTGCCAAATAAGGAGAGTCGGTTTCGAGCACGACGCGCTCCAAAGGCACATTCTTCAATACTTCGGGAAGGGTACTTTTTTTGAAAGTAACTACTCCGTTTATACCTAACATAAAAGATTCGTACTCCAACAGCCGTTCTGCATCTTCACTAGTGCCCGTGAAACTGTGGAAGATTCCCCGCAAGGCTGTATGCTTGTAACCCGACAATACCTCCAGCAGTTCCGGATAAGCTTCCCGGCAATGTATAATCAGAGGCAGGTCGTATTCCAGTGCCCACTTCACCTGTTCTTCAAAGACAATCATCTGCTCCTCACGGAAAGTCTTGTCCCAATACAAGTCAATACCCACCTCACCGATTCCATAAAAGCGATGAGAAGAAGAAGTCAGATACCCTTTCACTTTTTCCAGACGTTCCTTCCAACCGGCATCTACCGATGTGGGATGAAAACCAATCATCGGATAGCAGCAATCGTGCGCCTCACACAGCTTGAGCATAGCCTCGACCGTCGTATCATCAATGTTAGGCATAAACAAGCGGGTCACTCCTGCTTCGACTGCACGAATCACCGCCAGTTCACGGTCGGCATCAAACTCTTCGGTATAAAGATGGGTATGAGTATCAATCAGGGCGTTCATATCTTTACAATTTACGGTCCATTAAATGACAAACAAACTTCTTCAGTTCTTCTTTAAGAGAGGATTCCACGTTTACCTTATCCAGCAACTCCAGCCCTTCCTTATAATAGGTATCAATGCGAGCCTGACAAAGTTCAGGAACTCCTACCTTATTATATAGAGCTGTAACCGACTGGATTTTTTCTTCAGCCACGTAGTCCGTAGCACGAAGCCAGTTCAGTAATGTTTCCTTATCTTCTCCTTCAGACAAGCTCAAGGCGGTAATCAGCATAAAGGTCTTCTTATTGCAAAGAATATCTCCTCCAATCTTCTTTCCAAAGACAGCCGGATCACCATACACATCCAGGTAATCATCCTGCAACTGGAAAGCCAGTCCCATCTTAATGCCAAAATCATAGAGCAACTGCGCATCCTTTTCGGGAGCACCTCCCAAGATGGCACCAATTTTCAAGGCTGCCGCAAGCAACACGGAAGTCTTCAGACGAATCATTTCGATATACTCGTCGACCGTCACATCCAGACGATGCTCGAACTCCATGTCCCACTGCTGTCCTTCACACACCTCAAGGGCGGTACGGCCAAACACTTCCATCACGCGTTCCACACATTCAAGCGGACATTCCTTCATCATGAACTGATAAGCAAGAATCAGCATTGCATCCCCGGAAAGGATAGCCGTATTCTCATCCCATTTTTTATGTACCGTAGGCTTGTTGCGTCGCATATCCGCCTTATCCATCAGGTCATCGTGCAGCAAAGTAAAGTTATGGTAGGTTTCAATGCCTGCTGCCTGTGAAAAGATACGGGTCACATCTTCCTTATATAAATTATAAGCCAATAGCATCAGCACCGGACGCAAACGCTTTCCGCCCAACCCCAATACATACTCAATCGGATCATAAAGTCCCATCGGCTCCCGCATATAAGAAAGGTTTCCGATATATTCGTGAATCTGCTGTAACAATTGTTCGCTTGTCTGTTGTTTCATGGAAATGTAATTTAAGATAAGAGAAAAAAGAAAGGCTGCAAAAATGCAGCCTTCACTTTATTATAACGGTCAATAGATTACTGCAACTTAAAGGTTACAGGCACGGTATATTTTACACGTACAGCTTTACCACGCTGCTTACCTGGTTTCCATTTCGGCATCATCTTGATCACGCGGAGTGCTTCCTTATCCAAGTACGGGTCTACACTACGCATAACCACCGGGTCAACGATAGAACCATCCTGGTTAACCACGAACTGGATGATTACACGTCCCTGTACACCGTTTTCCTGTGCGATAGTCGGATACTTGATGTTCTTACCGATGAACTTCAAACATTCAGCCATACCACCCGGGAATTCCGGCATTTCTTCTACCACCTGGAAAATCTGCTGTTCTTCCGGTTCTTCTTCTTCTACTTCAACCGGTACATACTTGATTTCCACAGCCTGGTTGTTTTCTTCACTTGACTGGATAGTAGATTCTTCTACGTTTGCATCATTTTCTGCAATCTGAAGAACTTCTTCCACTTTCGGAGCTTCAGGAGGAGGAGGTGCCTGCTTCTGTTCTTCCTGTTCAGTGATAGGAATCATTTCCTCTTCAAAGATTGGTTCGGTGATACCGGTATCGGTAGTGACCTGCTTGTCACGTTCTGTCCATTCGAACGCTACAAACATCGCTGCCAAAATCAGTACGAAACCTACCAATAACCACGTGGTCTTTTTGCCCTCGAGGTCCGCTTTCGGCGATTTCTTGACTTCCATAAATGTGTTTATTAAAGGTTAATACTCTATACGTGGCAAAGGTAGCATAATTCCCCGAAACTCCGACACCCCAACATGAAAATAATGTAAAACAATGCATATTTTTTATTTCCACTTGAAATAATCAGCATATCGCCTTACGTGTTCTATGTTTCCCTGTGCGGAAACGTAGGGTTCACGCAGGGAAAACCTACGTTTCCGCCATGAGAAACATAGGTTTTCCGGAAAAGAAATGTAAAAAACACAAACAGGTATCCGAATCATTGCTACAACGTTTTTTTTCATCTCTGGAATTCCAAACGAATTTCTACCTTATATTATGAAGAGACTCCAAAAACTTTATCCAAAACATCCGATATACAAAGGATTTACACTATCTTTGTCAATGCGAAATCTATTTTATCGAAGCCGAAACATGAAAAAAATTATTATTGCCATCGACGGATTCTCTTCCTGCGGGAAAAGTACCATGGCTAAAGACTTAGCCAAAGAAATCGGATACATCTATATAGACAGCGGCGCCATGTACCGGGCCGTTACACTGTATTGTTTGGAGAACGGATTGTTCAATGACGACGGAAGCATCCAGGAAGAAGCTCTTCGCCAGCAGATGGGACAAATTCAGATTTCCTTCCAGCTCAACCCGGAAACCCAGCGCCCCATGACCTTCCTTAACAGGAAGAACGTAGAAGAACGTATCCGTACCATGGAAGTCTCTTCACATGTCAGCCCAGTGGCAGCACTCGACTTTGTGCGCAAAGCCTTAGTTCAGCAACAGCAGGAAATGGGCAAAGAAAAAGGAATCGTGATGGACGGAAGAGACATCGGAACAGCCGTATTCCCGAATGCGGAACTGAAGATTTTCGTGACAGCCTCTGCCGAAATCCGCGCACAGCGCCGTTACGAGGAACTGAAAGCTAAAGGTCAGGATGCTTCGTTCGAGGAAATTCTTCACAACGTGGAAGAACGCGACCGCATCGACCAGAGCCGGGCAGTAAGTCCTCTGCGCAAAGCTGACGATGCGATTTTGCTGGACAACAGTCACCTGACCATTGCCGAACAAAAAGAATGGCTGAAAGAACAATTTGAAAAAGCTGCACATGCATCACATTGAAATAGATAAGGACTCTGGGTTCTGCTTTGGAGTGACAACTGCCATTTCAAAGGCAGAAGAAGAACTGGCAAAGGGTGTACCTCTGTATTGCCTGGGAGATATTGTACACAACGGTCAGGAGTGCGAACGACTGAAGGAAATGGGATTGATTACCATCAACCACGAAGAGTTTGCCCGACTGAAGAATGTAAAGGTCTTATTAAGAGCACATGGAGAACCTCCTGAGACTTACGAACTGGCCCGGAAAAACCACATCGAAATCATCGATGCCACTTGTCCGGTAGTGCTGCGCCTGCAAAAAAGAATCAAACAGGAGTATGACACTACTCCCAGTGATAAAGACAGACAGATTGTCATTTACGGTAAAAACGGCCATGCGGAAGTGTTGGGACTGGTGGGCCAAACCGAAGGCAAAGCCATCGTCATCGAGAAGCTGGAAGAAGTCAGCAAACTGGACATGAACAAAGACATCCGCCTGTATTCGCAGACGACCAAATCGCTCGACGAATTCCGCCAGATTGTGTCCTACATCGAGGCCCACATTTCACCGGAAGCATCCTTTCAGTACTTCGATACCATCTGCCGTCAGGTAGCTAACCGCATGCCGCATATCCGGGAGTTCGCCGCCAGCCACGACCTGGTATTCTTCGTTTGCGGACATAAGAGTTCCAACGGGAAAATCCTCTTTCAGGAATGCAAGAAAGTCAACCCCAACTCTTACCAAATTGACAAACCGGAAGAGATTGACAAGGCCTTATTGTCACATGCACATTCCATTGGAATCTGTGGAGCCACCTCTACCCCTAAATGGCTGATGGAAGCGTGTAAAAAAGTTATAATGGACGAATAATAAAGAAGAAAATCAGTTACAATATAAATTCATATTTGTACTTTTGCTTCATAAAAATCAAACTAACAACTAACAATTATGGGAACTATTAAATGTATTGGTATTCTTACATCCGGAGGAGATGCTCCCGGCATGAACGCCGCAATCCGTGCAGTCACCCGCTCTGCCATCTACAACGGATTACAAGTTAAAGGTATCTACCGTGGGTATAAAGGATTGATTACAGGAGAGATCAAGGAATTCAAGACTGAAAATGTCAGCAATATCATACAATTAGGAGGTACCATCCTGAAAACAGCTCGCTGCCAGGAATTCCGTACACCGGAAGGCCGTCAGATAGCTTATGAAACTATGAAACGTGAAGGTATCGATGCACTGGTAGTCATTGGTGGTGACGGTTCGTTGACCGGTGCCCGCCTGCTGGCTCAGGAATTTGATGTACCTTGTATCGGATTGCCCGGTACCATCGACAACGACTTGTATGGTACGGACACAACCATCGGATATGACACTGCCCTAAACACAATTTTGGATGCAGTAGATAAAATACGTGATACCGCTACTTCACACGAACGTTTGTTCTTTGTGGAAGTAATGGGACGCGACGCCGGCTTCCTGGCATTGAACGGTGCCATTGCTGCGGGTGCTGAAGCTGCCATCATTCCGGAATTCAATACGGAAGTGGACCAGTTGGAAGAATTCATCAACAACGGTTTCCGCAAATCAAAGAGCAGCTCTATCGTACTGGTAGCTGAAAGTGAAATCACTGGTGGAGCCATGCACTATGCAGAACGTGTGAAGAACGAATATCCGCAGTACGACGTACGTGTAACTATTTTAGGACACTTGCAGCGTGGTGGACGCCCGACCGCACACGACCGTATCATTGCCAGCCGTATGGGAGTAGCCAGCATCCAGGCCCTGATGGAAGGTCAGCGCAACGTCATGATTGGTATCGAAAACGACCAGATTGTGTATGTTCCGTTTGCCAAGGCTATCAAGAACGACAAGCCTATCGACCGCGAACTGGTTAGCGTATTGAACGAGTTGTCAATCTAACAGAACATTCCATATAAAGAATCCCCCTTCAAAAAGCATTTAAACGTCTTTTGAAGGGGGATTTTTGTATACTGTATTTTCTTCTTTTATTTTCTCCGGCGATTTCTGCGGTGCGTACGTGTATGACGTTTATAACGTATCCAGCGGCGGCGAATCTGCCAGGCGCTCAGTCCTACTACCACCAAAAGAATCAGAATCACAATCCCGCTATTCAGGTTGTCGCCTTTTACGCGCGACCAGATTTCCAATACATCTACCGTCTTGTCTCCAAAGTCACGTATCATGGCACAACGGGCTATCACAGACTTATCGGGATACTGTGTGTTACGCAGCTTCACCTTCTGTGCCTCCGGACCGAAGAAATAGCTGGCATCGACTTCCTTATCCAAGGTAGAATCAATGCAAGCTTCCAGAATTTCCGGAGCTGCAATGGCACTCACATACCCGTTCTCCTCCATGTTACGCAAAGCGATATCCGGCCTACAAAGGAAGTTGATAAAATAGCTGGCTGCCTTAGGATTCTTGGCATACTTAGGAATTACCCATCCGTCGTACCACACATTGCTACCTTCTTCCGGAATGGTATAGGCAAGGTCCACTCCTACCGTTGCCGCTTCTTCCATGGCCCACTGTGCATCTCCGCTCCAGGTCATGTTCATCCAGGCCTTTCCTTTGGTCATCATTTCCTTACCAAAGTCTGCTTCCCATCCGGCCACATTTGGCTTCAACAGTTTCAGATACTTTTCCACCGAGTCCATAGAAGCCGGTGAATAGTCGTTCATCAGGTCAGCCACACTGCGGGTACTGTCTTTCAAATCCTCGCGATGCGCATACAGCAAAGCCATGCCGTACGAATCGCGATAGGCATCCTTCATCAGAATCTTGCCGGAAAAGCGTTTCTCCCACAGGCACCCCCATGACTTCAGGTCTTTTTCGGAAACAAACTGCTTGTTGTAAAGCAGTCCGGCCGTCCCCCACATATAGCACACGGCATAACGGCTGGCCGGCAAATCGCCCTTCACCGTCAGTTTATCTATCTGCTGACGGATATAGGGTGCCACTCCGTTCATGTAATTGGGTGAATGAGCAAAAGTCGTATCAATAGGCTGCAACAAGCCTTTGTGCAGCATTCGTTCGATGATATACTCGGAAGGACATACCACATCAAAGTCTTCATGCCCTTTCTCAATTTTTGTCAGCATGATTTCGTTGATATCAAACGTCTGATACACGATGCGGATATCTTCTCCCGTCTGTTCCTTATAATATTCCTGAAAATCTTCCAGCACGCCTTCACCTATGTAGTCTGCCCAGTTGTACACCTTGAGCACATTTTCGCGCGATTCATTGGCGTTGTAGCATCCTGTCAACAGACAGCACATACAAAAAGCCACCCACCAGTTCCACCTTTTCATCTTCTGTTTCATTTATTCTTTGCTTTGTCAGCTCTACGGTTAATAATAATCAGCAGCACCAGTATCACCACAAAAATCACGGCCGACAGCGGACGAAGCTCCGGCGTCAGACCACCCTTACGGGCATCGGCATAAATATAGGTAGAAAGCGTTTCCAGTCCCTGATTTCCGATGGTAAACACCGTCACCGCAAAATCGTCGATGGAAATGGTCAGTGCCAGCAGGAATCCGCTTACCATTCCCGGACGGATTTCCGGAATAATCACTTTCCACAAAGCCTGCATCGGAGTAGCTCCCAAATCGAGTGCGGCCTCATACAGGTTCGGATTCATCTGCTTCAGACGCGGCAACACACTCAGCACCACGTACGGAGTACAGAAGGTAATGTGTGCCAGCACTACGGTGGTAAATCCCTGGGTAATGCCTAATGACACAAACAGCAGGAACAAGGAAATACCGGTAATAATATCTCCGTTCAATATAGGAATGGTATTGATGAATCCCATGGCTTTCCGGCTGCGAGCCTTCAGGTTATAGATTCCGATGGCAGCCACACTTCCTAACAAAGTTGATACCGTCGCAGCAATAAAGGCAATGGCTATTGTATTTATCAGCGCATTCATCAGGGAATGATGCGCTCCGGTATTACACAACGAGCGGTACAGGTTGAGCGAAAAGCCGGTCCAGTTGCCCAATACTTTTGCATCGGTAAAGGAATAAATCACAATAATCAATATCGGGGCATACAGCAACAACAGCAATACCCAAAGATAGGTCTGCATCAGCACTTTCTTTACCATACCTGTCCTCCTTTCTCTGAATCACTCTTTTCATCAGAACTAAAGAGTGAAGTGGCCGCAATCAGGAACAGCATAATCAAGGAAAGAGCTGCTCCATAATTCCACATACTGTTGTTGATATTCTCCTGAATAGTCGTACCAAACAACTTGATGTTGTTCATGGTCAGCAATTCTGCAATAGCAAAAGTAGAGATGGTCGGCATGAACACCATCATGATGCCGCTCACTACTCCAGGCATGGACAGAGGAAATACCACCTTCCAAAATACCTGGAAAGAATTGGCTCCTAAATCCTGGGCTGCTTCCACATAACTCGGGTCCATCTTCTGAAGGGTATTGTAAATCGGATAAATCATGAAAGGAATGAAGTTATAAATCATTCCGAATATCAACGCTCCTTCTCCTAAAGGCAGACTGGCAAAGTCGAACAAAGCTACGGTAGCCAGCGTACGTATCAGGATGTTGACCCACATCGGCAGGATAAACAGCAGAATCAGCGTACGCGAATAGCTTGAGTTACTGCGGCTCAGAATCCAGGCCGCCGGATACCCCAACACGATACAACCTATCGTTGTCAGTATGGCTATACCGATGGAATAAATAAAGGTATTGACTGCTTCCGGATGAGCCAGGAACTTCCGGAAGTTTTCAAGTGTCATACGACCTGCATCATCGGTAAATGCATATACCACAATCAGCAGAAGTGGAACAATCACAAAAATGACAGAGAAAATGAGATAAGGAAGTGTCCAGCTTCGGCGTGAAAGAAAAAACAAACGCAGTTTATTCATCGTTCC
The DNA here is from genome assembly GCF_000187895.1 of Phocaeicola plebeius DSM 17135. Lineage (GTDB taxonomy): Bacteria > Bacteroidota > Bacteroidia > Bacteroidales > Bacteroidaceae > Phocaeicola > Phocaeicola plebeius. The sequence goes on from NZ_DS990133.1 coordinate 448,806, forward strand.
TCCTGTTTTACACGTACCCTAATATCTTCAGGAGCAATGGAAATGCCCACACGGTCTCCATCATCCCACACATCGTTCGTATCGACAAACACATTCTCATCCCAGTCTGACCATACCGTCAGGTGGTAATGGTTTCCTTTGTACAAAATAAACTTGACTTCTCCGGTCAGCATGCCGTCTTCTGCATTGTCCAACAAATTGATTTTTCCGAAATCCACGTCTACCAGCACATCGCCCAACGGCACTTTCTGAAGGTCCACCGGTGCACACTCAAACTCACATCCCAAGAATTCCACATGAGTTTCATCGATAAGCTTGCCTTCAAAGGTATTGCAGATACGCTCTTTCTTCATGATGTGAATATCAAACGGCTTGACCAGCATACCCACTTCGGTTCCGGCCTCGAAAGCGTGATAATCCTGCACCACAAACTCATAGCCGTGGCACAATACCACCATTTCATAGTGTACTCCTTTAAAAATACAGGACTGTACGGTACCACGAAGCTGTGCCATATCCGACACCGGGAAAATATACAAATCCTCCGGACGAATCACCACATCCACCGGTGTGTTTTCGCCGAATCCTTCGTCCACACATTCAAAGTCACGGTCACAGAAATGTACCAACTTATCTTTCACCATGACTCCGTTCAGGATATTACTTTCTCCGATAAAGTCGGCCACGAACGAGTTAATCGGCTCATTGTAGATATCGGTAGGGGTGCCAATCTGCTGAATACGCCCCTCGCTCATCACCACGATGGTATCACTCAATGTCAGGGCTTCTTCCTGATCGTGCGTCACGTACACAAAGGTAATGCCCAGCGTCTTGTGCATTTCCTTCAACTCCATCTGCATGTCCTTACGCATCTTCAGGTCAAGTGCTGCCAGCGGTTCGTCCAGCAACAACACTTCCGGCTCATTCACAATGGCTCGGGCAATAGCCACACGCTGCTGCTGTCCACCCGAAAGCGAGTTGACATCGCGGTACTCATAGTCGGTCATGCCCACCATCTTCAGGGCAGCTTTTACTTTTTTAAGTACCGTATCCTTTGGCATCTTTTTCAGTTTCAAGCCAAAAGCGATATTGTCATACACATTCAGATGAGGGAACAAGGCATATTTCTGGAAAACCGTATTGACAGGACGCTTGTGAGGAGGAGTCTGGGTAATCTCCTCCCCTGCAATACGAATCACCCCTTCCGAAGCGGTCTGAAATCCCGCTATCAGGCGCAGCAAGGTCGTCTTACCGCATCCCGAAGGGCCCAAGATGGTTACAAACTCTCCCTTTTTGATGGATAAATTGATATTATCCAAGGCTGTTTTTTCACCAAAAAACTTTGATACACCCTTTACCTCTATAATAGGTTTAATTTCACTTTGCATCATTTCTTGAAAATTAGTTCGCAAAGTTACATATTAATTCATTTCACAAGGCATATCACCCTTATTTTTCTTCCTTATTTTTAATTAGTCCAATAGAAACAGGCCGTTTTGAATATTTATTCATCACTCCTGCTTCAATCCGGAGAAGTACATTCCCAGTAGTTTTCTGGCTGCCGAGAAAGACGTTGCCCGTCCTTCCAGTACATCTTTTTCCTGCAAGGGAAGCAAGGAAGCGATTTCCGGATTCTGATAGAAGCTGTCGCGCAAATGCTCATTGATGGTTTCATACATCCAGTATTTGGCCTGCTCATTCCGACGGTGTTCAAAATAACCGTTCTTGCGAACGAAGTCGATATAGGCATACACCATATCCCAGATTTCCTTGACACCGATATTATAGAATCCGGAATACGTCAGCACCTGAGGAGTCCATCCGGATTCGGGAGCCGGGAAAAGATGGAGCGCATTACGGAAATGCGTAGCCGCCAACTGTGCCTTCTCTACATTGTTTCCATCGGCCTTGTTGATAATGATACCATCGGCCATCTCCATGATACCGCGCTTGATACCCTGCAACTCATCGCCCGTACCGGCCAGTTGAATCAGCAGGAAGAAGTCTACCATGGAATGTACGGCTGTTTCACTCTGACCTACTCCCACAGTTTCGACAAAGATTTTATCAAATCCGGCAGCTTCGCACAAGATGATGGTTTCACGGGTCTTACGGGCCACACCGCCCAATGAGCCAGCCGAAGGACTGGGACGGATAAAGGATTTAGGATGTACCGACAATTTTTCCATTCGGGTCTTGTCACCCAAAATACTTCCTTTGGAACGTTCACTGCTGGGATCTATGGCTAACACGGCCAACTTTCCTCCTTTTTCTTCGAGCACATGCAGTCCGAATACATCAATCGATGTACTCTTTCCAGCACCAGGCACTCCACTGATACCGATACGGATAGAATTACCCGAATAAGGGAGGCATTTTTCAATGACCTCCTGTGCCAGCACCTGATGCTCCGGCTTGACACTTTCTACCAGCGTGACCGCTTGGCTCAGCATGGTCACATCGCCTTTCACGATACCTTCCACATACTCGGCAGCAGAATACTGACGACGTTTAGGTTTCTTTCTCAGATTCAGATAAGGATTAACAATGGAGGGTTGTTCCACTCCCTGGTTCACAGTTAACCCCTTATAAGCTTCGTTGTTTTCGGGGTGTTCCATAAAAGTTTTTATTTTTCGGACGATTTCAGCCGGGCTTTCACACGGATGGTAATCATCGGTTGGTTAGGATCATCAGTAATCATCAGGACACGGGGCGTACCTTTCACACGATGAAGGTTCTGTGCCAGAACAGTAATCTTCATCTTGGTCGATTCACCCGGTTTCAGTACTCTCTTTTTCAGTTTCACGGCCAAAGCCATGCTGAACACCTGCATATCTTGAATATTCAGGTCAGAGCGACCTGTATTTGAAATGACAATCGTCTGTGACTTCTTTTGGTTAGGTTTCAAATCCACAAATTCCAGTTCCTTAGCCGACAACGTAATCTGAGGAGGATTGTTTTTCTGCTGTTCGGTCAGCTTTGAGAAGTCAGGCAGCAAGGCCACAGATACAGGTATTTCATTCTCACTGCCAACTTTATCGCCCGGGAAGCGGGACAGATAAACAGAAGCGCGTGTAATACCTAATTTCGGCAATTTCTCAGAATCCAGGGTCACCAGAATCTTTCCGGTCTTTCCACGTCCCAATTTTTCAGGTTCAGCCTTTGCTTCCAAATAAGGAGGAAGGTGCATCAGCACAGGTGAGTAAGCCTTATTGGAAGTATTGGCCACTAACAATTCAATGACCGGACGGTCTCCCTTATTGACAGATTTAAAATCAAGTTCATCCTGTGTCAGCCGGATGGCACCGATAGCATAAGGATGCGTAAAGGAATAGTTCTTGGCATCGGCTGTCACCTCTCCGTTAAAATCCAGGTAAATGGGCAGAGAAGCTGCATTGCAATACACACCCACGTCTTTATAGAAATGTCCGATGGCTTCTGCATCGAACACCACCGTAATCTTTCCTTTTCCTCCGGCAGGTACAGGTTCTTCTGTCCATTGTGCCTTGGCACATCCACAGGAAGTCGTCACATTGGAAATAACCAGTGGCTTGTCTCCCGTATTAGTAAACTGATAAGTCACAGTTGCCGGAGTGCGCCACAACACGTAGCCCAAGTCCTTAGTAGTCATATCAAAGGATATTTTAGGCTGAGCCCATAAGGATATGCAAGCGACAACACACAAAAAAAGAAGGGTATATATTCGTTTCATTGATTTTATTCTTTCTAAATTACGGAAACAAAGATAGGGAGAAAACGGAAACAAGCAAAATCAAGTCTGAAAATTTATTTTCTCCATAACCTCAGAAATTTGTAAAAATGTCCGAACCGGAATCCCGGCCCGGACGTGATTTTATTCGATATATAATGTATATCCTTCCGTATGACTGCCAAACTCAGGAGCGTATACTGACTGTATTTCCGATGTACCTACCTGATATACTCCAGAACGGTCTACATGCACTTCATATTCAATGACGTAAGTTCCTTTCCGCAAGTGATCCATAAAGAAGGTCGTCGCCGCATCACCACTTACCCGATACCGTCCCAAGCCATCGGACCATTCGTAGCCTGAGATTTGCCGCACTGGTTCCATACAAGCTGCACGCTCGTCTTTCAAACATACAAAATCCATATCCCGGTCGGCACGGAGAGTCAGGCGTACCGTCAACTTATCGCCTACTTGCAACTTTTCTTTGGCAGACAAGGTCTTACCTTTATATATATACTCACGTGAAACTTGCAGGCCCTTTCCTTCAAATGCCTTCACACGGTCCATATCTTCCAGATATTGTGCATATACAGCCCCCCATCCGGCAACTTTTCCCGTATGACTTACAGTCAGCGTCTTCACCTCCGCCTCCGCTCCACTTAACGTATGGCTGATACAGCCCAGTCCATCTTTCGGAGTTTCCAGTGTGACATTGCCTGCCACCGCCTGCATCTGTCCGGACTCCGTCAATGCCATGCCATCTGACAGCAAGGCATACACCGCATCCGCTGTAGCCAATGGCGTATTCCAGCACTGCACCTGCTTTTGCTTCAGCAACCAGAGTTTCATTTCCTCCAACATCTTTTCATCCTTCTCCACACACTGAATAGCTTCCATAGCAGCCACCTGCGTCGGAATGCGATAACCGTTCCATGCGTATCCGGCTTTCGGCGTATCAAAATAACGTCCCATTTCCGGTGTCACTACCGTATATTCCTTAATCGAGCGTACCAGTATTTCTGCCTGCGTACGTTTTCCCTGTGCCTGCAGAATCCGGGCAATCAATGCCTTCTCATAAATGGAATAAGTAGCAGAACGTTTTTCCAGTTTGGAGGTCATGTATTCCTTTGCTGCCTTGTTTACTTTTTCTCCTGCCATCGCATCCAGTGATGCTATATACAGATACCTCACCGCCTGCTCACTTGGCCATTGCGGGCTTTTGTTACGAGCCTCGTTTTTTTTCAGGTTCTCATATTCCTGACAGAAAGCATTTTCCAGGTAATTCAGACCTTTCAAGTACATGCCGGCCACTTGCGCATCCGCCATGATATGCATGGATTTCAGCCGGGCCAGCAGTTCCACCACTTGCGTAGTAACCAACCGACTTCCCTGCATGCCGTTAAACCAACTCCAGCTTCCATCCCCTTTTTGCAAGGCCTTCAATTTTTCCACGGTCTGCCCCATGCGGTAATTCATCGTATTCAGGTCGAACAACAATCCAATCCGTTGTTTCTGCTCCTGTTCATCTGCCGCCTGAGCCAGCCAAGGCGTTTCGGCCAGCAACAAGCTTTTCAGTTCCTGGTTTTTCTCCAGTTCACTCCACAACGTTTCTTTCTTTACTCCCTGCTTTTTCCAGGCTTCAAACACAGGCTGAATCTGCGGATTCAGTTCCACAATTTTCCGTGCCACCGCATTGGCGTAGTAAGCCGAAGCCCAGGAGAACGCATCGTCCTGCTGCGGATTTCCTACTACCGGAAGTGCCTGTACAGCATACCATATCGGAGTAGAAGTCAGTTCAATGGTCAGCTGCCGGTTCTGGGCCGTCTTGCTCTGTCCGTTAAACAAATCCTTCAGGCTCACTTCCTGAGATTCCCCGCCTTTCACCTGCAAGGACAAGGTTTCCGTCATCCATTGCTTGTCAGTCAGCACAGGAAGATAATGCTGTTCTCCGTCACTAAACTCACCGGCCTCTGCCTTCATCCGGCAAATCAATACCTCGCCATCCATATTTACCGGGAAAGTAAAACGTACACTACCCGTTTCTCCTGCCTTCACCTGAAAATCCTGCACTGCCTGATACACCACACTTTCATCCATCGGATTCACCAATTCCAGGCGTACTGCCCCTTTCACCTTTTCTGTTGACAGATTTATCAAAGAAGCTGCCAGTGAGGTTTCATCCCCTCTACGAAGGAAACGAGGCAAGTTAGGCTGAATCATAAACGGTTTTTCGGTCCGGGTTTCTGCCTGCAGGAGTCCGTAATCCATGTGGCGGGTATGTGCCAGCCCTCTGAACTTCCACTGCGTCAATGCATCTGGTACGGTAAATACCAATCGCACGGTTCCGGTTGAATCTGTACGCAAATCAGGATAGAAGAAAGCCGTTTCTGCAAAATTCTCGCGTAAAGTCATTGTCTGTTCCGTTTCCAAAGGAATCGTTTCAGACTGAAGTTCTACTTCTACCACTCCATCGTCCTGCGTGAACCCCGCCTGCGCATTCAAAGCCTCATCCGCCCTCATGGCATCTGGTGCTGCAGCCGCAGCCTTCATCATGATTCCTGCTCCGCGTACAATCAAACCGTTTCGAGAGAAGGTTCTATACTGACGCAAAGAAGGAATCCACAACCGGCTATACAACTGCCAGTTGTCAGGAGTATATACAGAAGACAATGAATAAGTATAGAAAGGTGAATAAGCCATCGCGATACTATTCACTGACTGAATAAACGGCATGACTGAAGGAGTATATCGGCTGAAGCCCAACTGGAAATTCCACGGGTTATCCCACAAACGGTCGAGCGAAGCATCATACAAGGTAGCCAGCAAACGAGCATCCGCCGGTTTGCCTGCCGCATCCAGAATCTGCATGATCCAGGTTTCTTCTGTGCCCGGACGCAAACGGTCACGGAAGACCTCCCACTTCAATGTCAGTTTTTTCTCCGGTACCGGACGTTTCAAAGCGACTTGCTTGGAATACCAGATACCGTCTTTCATAAATCCAAAGCTGACGGTGATTCCATCGCCGTATTCCGGCCGCCACGTATAATCAAACGGACGGATTTCCTCGTTCAGCACAAACGAGTCAGAAACCAACATCCGGTTGCCACTGTACACATGATAGAACAAATGTACATTCTTTTCACTGCTACCCACATACAAGGTCACCGGCTGCGTTTCCTCCAACTGTGTACCGTCCTGATAGAACCATTCCACAGTCTTTACCGGAGGAACCCGGTCTTTTAACGAAAAGAGTACAAACTCCTGCTCTGCACGACAAGGACGCCCATGCTCATCACTGGCGGTTACCTCCAGCATGTATTTTCCGGAGGCCAACTTCTTCCATGCTTCCGGCTGGAAAGGCTGTCCGGATTTCACCGTATCCACCCATACTGTTTGTTGCTTATTTCCAGCCTCATCCAATGCATAAAGCGAGCAGACCACATCCAATGCCACAGGCTGTTGCTGCATGTTCAATGCCTGCACCTGCATCTTATCCAGTTTCTCACGAGCCACTTTTCCGGCCAGTCCCTTTATCTGTAATCCGATGGCATGTTCACCCACCGGAAGCACCAGTACACCTTCCTGCGTTTCACCGGCCGCATCCGTCACTTCCACCTTCACCTGATAACGATAGAATCCGTCCCAGCCTAAAGAGACTTCCGCATCCGGACGTTCCAGACAAACCTTCACCGCAAATGTTCCGTCGGCTGAAGTCATCAGTTCACCCTCTGCCAACTGTTGTTCTCCTGCCATGTTCCGCCAGAACCAGGCCTTTGAACGGGTCAAGGTATAACGCACCTTACCGCCCTGCACCGGTGCACCGGAAAACTTTTTCGCCGTACCTTCCAGCTGCAAGGAATCCCCCATCGTGTAAGCTTCCTGCACTTCCTTCCAAGTGACTTCAAACGTCGGACGCTTGTATTCTTCCACCCGAATATAACAGGAAGCCTTGTCCGATTCTATACGGAACATGCCGGCCAATGTTTCCGAAGGCAACTGGAGTTCCGCTGAAAATGCACCGAAGTCATCCGTAGTCAATTCTTTCCGAGCTATCTCCCGGTTATTGGCATCCCGCAAGGCCAGCCAGATGGCCGCATCTTTGCGTACCTCTACACTATCGCCTTCCTGCGTATAAGCCACTCCGGACACATACACCGTCTGCCCCTTGCGGTACAGCGCACGGTCGGTAAACAAATCCATGCGGTCCACCTTCTTCTTGCTGTCATTGACCGTCGGCAACACCCTTCTGGACCAGTAAGCCACCTGCATAAACTCATCCTTGCCTGCACGTGCATGCATCCACAATGATTCTTTCATGTCTGGCACTACTACCTTGCCCTGCTTATCAGTTTTAAACGTCTTATATAAGGTATAATTGCCTGGCACAGGAATGGAATAGAACACCAATTCTGCCCCTGCGGCCGGCTTTCCTGTCTTACAATCCACCACATGACACTCCGTCTGCCTTCCTTCCATCGGGAAAGAAACCACCTGCAATGCAGACAGATGCACTACATCGTATCCCGTTTTATCCTGATAGCCGTCGGGGATTGATTTCAATATATAAATCCCCGCCTCGGGCATCCGGCTGGTCAGCACAGAAACCGTATCCTTGTACGTAGGAGTATCCGGCAAGTCCAACCGCACTTTATCCACCAGTGTACCATACTTCTTTATCAGGTCCGCATGCTCCAGATTCTGTGCAAACACAGAAGAAGAAGCCTTCAGGTTCAGTCTATACCATTCCAGTGTCGCCCCTCTCAGGTTCTTGCTGGTAACACGAAGTTCCGCTTCCGTCTGCGGATAAGGATGAGTTACCTGCACCGAGAGCGACGGCATGCACACTATTCGCTGCTTATCTTTCAAATCGGCCGTGAATTCTGAAGAAGGATACCGTTTTATTCCTTCTTCTATCACCTTCATTTCGGACACGAAGTCTTGTTTCTGATGATAGAAATCAGCCCATGACACATACAACGCCGCACAGGCATCTACTCCTTCATAGGCTTTTGCCCACGCCTGCAACTGCTCCAGCACCTGTTCGTCAGACAGCTGTTGCGGATACCTCCATCCATTACGCTGCCAGTACATCAATCGCTCCAGACGTGTCAATAATTCCGCGTCACGATTTCCTGCCGCCTCGTATTGCGCAATCAACTTTTCATACTTGTCGAACACTGCCAACTGTACGGCCTTGCTTCCTCCCCCATTCCATAGAAGCTGAAAGATGGACTGGCGCAACAGCAAATCGTACATATTGTCACCGAAATAGCGCTGGCTCCATTTGCCCTGTTCAGCCATCGGACGAAAATCGGTCGTAGCTACGCCCAGCAAAACCTCCTTATCCTTTACTGCCCGGTCAAACTCATACAATGCACTGTCCACTTCCTGAGGAGCGGATTCCAACTTATAGTATCCTGACAGAAACGACAACACGGCTTTCTGCAAAGGATCGTTCTCCTCTGCAGCCCATGCATTCAGTCGACAAAGTTCATGCTGCAAACTGTCCGGTGTCAGCCCTACCTGACATTCCACCCGCGAAAGATATGCTTTCAGCATCTGCGGAGCATTCTTCTCCTTCCTTGCCTTTTCATAAATCTGGTTCACCTGTGAAATCAAGGTCTGCGGCAAATCCTTCTTCCGGGTTTCCTCTACCTCCTTCCAAAGACGGTCGTAACTCTGAGCTATCCCCGCCAAAGGGAACATAAAAGCCAACAATCCCGTGGCACATATCAAGAATAGTCTGTTCATAATTTCCAATTTTAAGTTTTACAAGGTTGTCTTTATAAAGATAAAACCAAAACCCTGATTTACTGCACAGATTTTCATTAAAAGAAGTAAAACCACAGAAAATCGAAACAAAAAAAACGGAGACTGCCCCTTTCCCTTTTACGGGAATCGGACAGTCTCCGTATCTATTTATCCACTAACGAATATTACTTTTTCGGTGTATTTTCCAATGTAGCCAGCAAGAAATCATAGAACTTCTTCACAGACGGCACGTGGCAGCGTTCTTCTGGTGTATGCGGGCACTGCAAAGTAGGACCAAATGAAATCATATCCAGTCCTGGTACAACCGCACCAATGATACCACATTCCAGTCCGGCATGAATCACTTTCACTTCCGGTGTTTCACCAAACTGTGCCTTATAAGATTCCTTCATGGCATGCAGAATCGGAGAGTTTACATCCGGTTCCCATCCAGAGTAGCTGCCAGAACGTTCTACGTGCATACCTGCCATAGAGAAACAGCTTTCGATAGCCGTATTGCGATAGTCCTTCATTGATTCGCGAGAGCTGCGTGTCAATACCTTAATGGCAGCCTTTCCATTGCCGATTTCTACGATAGCCAGGTTAGAAGAAGTTTCCACTGTATCCGGAATAGTCGGGATGAAACGTTCCACCCCATTCGGACATGCATAAATCGCATCCACCAAGTTATCACGGATTTCTTCCGGCACCATCATCTTCGGCAAGTCCACACGTTCTGCCGTAAAGCTGATATTGTCTTCAATGGTTGCGAATTCATCACGCCATACCTGTTCGCATTCACCCACGAATGCCAGCACATCTTCTACCTCCGAAGCCGGTACGGTAATCACCACTTCACATTCACGCGGAATGGCGTTGCGCATGTTTCCACCTTCCCATGACACCAGACAAGCCTCATCGTAAGCAATCACCTGGTTCATGAAACGAGCCATCAACTTGTTGGCATTAGCATGTCCCCAGCCAATCTGAATACCAGAGTGGCCACCGCGTAATCCCTTCAGTGTCACCTTCAGCGCCACGTCTTCCGGATCTGTTTCTTCTTCCTTATATTCCAAAGTAGCCGTCAGGTCTTCTCCACCTGCACAGCCAATATAAAGTTCACCTTCTTCTTCTGAATCCAGGTTCAGCAGGATTTCTCCTTCCACCGTGCCCTGTTTCAAGCCGAATGCACCATACATACCGGTTTCTTCATCGGCAGTAATCAGCGCTGTCAGCGGACCGTGCTTCAGGGTCTTGTCTTCCATAATAGCCATAATGGCTGCCACACCCATACCGTTGTCTGAGCCTAATGTAGTACCTTTAGCCTTCACCCATTCGCCGTCTACATAAACCGGAATAGGATCTTTTTCAAAATCATGCTGTGTATGTTTGTCTTTCTGAGGAACCATGTCCATGTGAGCCTGAAGGATGACAGACTTCCGGTCTTCCATACCCGGAGTGGCCGGTTTGCGATAGATTATGTTTCCAGCCTCATCCTGAAATGATTCCACACCTACCTGCTTGCCGAATTCCAGCAAGAAAGCCTGAATTTTTTCCAAATGTCCAGACGGACGAGGAATTTGCGTCAACGAATAGAAATGCTTCCACACATTCTGCGGAGCCAAAGAAAGAATTTCGTTCATATTATATTTTTTGATTTTATTCCGGAAAAGCAATTTCACTTCCCGGTCCGTTTCTTATTTACAAGTGGTAAGGCTACAAGCCCGTAAACACCTAGCAAAATTAATAAAAAGGTTTGAATACCGTGCACCAGCAGGGCAAATATTCCGGCATCTTCCTTTCCCACCCCATACATCATCATCATGGTAATGACTGCAAAGTGCCACGGACCTGCTCCATTAGGAGTAGGAACGGCCACGGCAATACTGCCCACCACAAACATCACCAGTCCGGGCATCCAGCCCAATGAGGCAGAAAAGTCAAAGCAATAGAAACTCACATAGAATTGCAGGAAATAGCATGCCCAGATGCCCACGGTGTAAAAAGCGAACAGCCACGGATGTTTTACATGCCGAAGCGACAAACATCCGGCCCACACATCGTTCAATATGCCGCGCACCTTCGCAAATACCGTTAAATTGCGGACCAGGAAAAACGCCAGCACGCCCAATGCGAACAGACAGATGAGAGTGATATAAAAGTTGGTAGAAGTAAACAAGCCCGTAAAGAAGCCCATGTTCGTACCTGTCTTTTCAAAGAATGCCGCAAATACGCGCGACTGGAGCAACAGCGTCACTACGGTAATCAGCAGCACACAGATGGTATCAATAAGACGTTCCGTTACCACCGTACCCAGCGATTTGGAGAAAGAAACCCCGTCGTACTTCGACAGGATACCGCAGCGGGAAACCTCTCCTACACGCGGTACGACCAGATTGGCCGCGTACGACACAAAAACCGCATACACACTGTTCGACACCTTGGGGTATTCACCTAACGGGGCCAACGTCAGATTCCAGCGCCAGCCGCGGAACAGATGTCCCAACACACCAAACACCAGCGAAAAGGCCATCCAGCCATAATTCATGCCGCCATCCAGCACGCTCCCCACACGCCGGAAATCAAAATCGTGGTATGTCCAAAGCAGAATAGCCGCTCCGAGTACCAACGGAAGCGCTATCTGGAAGACCTTATTTAGTACTTTTTTTAAACCTGTTCGTTCCAAAATCAGTCTGTATATAAAGATTTATGTTTAACTTTGCAAGTCACAAAGATAATACGAACATTTAAAACCTGAGGTATGAAATTAGTTAAACCTAAAAAGTTTTTAGGACAACACTTCCTGAAAGACCTGCAAGTGGCACAAGACATAGCCGACACGGTAGACGCCTGCCCGGCCCTTCCCGTTCTCGAAGTAGGTCCCGGAATGGGAGTTCTCACCCAATACCTGCTGAAAAAAGACCGCCCGCTCAAAGTGGTGGAGCTGGATTTTGAATCGGTAGCTTACCTGCGTGAGAATTTTCCGCAATTAGGAGACCATATCATCGAGCAGGATTTCCTGAAAATGGACCTCCGGCAACTTTTCGACGGACAGCCTTTTGTGCTGACCGGCAACTATCCCTACAATATTTCCAGCCAGATATTCTTCAAGATGCTCGACTACAAGGACTTGATTCCCTGCTGCACGGGCATGATTCAGAAGGAAGTGGCCGAACGCATCGCGGCTCGTCCGGGCAACAAGACCTACGGCATTCTGAGCGTACTGATTCAAGCCTGGTACAGCGTGGAATACCTGTTCACCGTACACGAACATGTATTCAATCCTCCTCCCAAGGTAAAGAGTGCCGTCATCCGCATGACCCGCAACGAGACCAAGGAGTTGGGATGCAACGAGCAATTGTTCAAGCAGATTGTCAAGACGACATTCAACCAGCGTCGCAAGACGCTCCGCAACTCCATTTCTCCGATTCTGGAGAAAGGAAATCCGCTCAGTGCCGACCCTATCTTCAACAAACGGCCTGAACAGCTTTCCGTACAAGACTTCATCGACCTGACCAACCGGGTGGAAGAAGCCTTGAATTCCTCAGCCGCAAAGGCCGAGTGACCCTGCACACGAGACTTACAGACTACGATAACAACCCTCATCAGGAGTTTACAAGATGAATAGCGAAGATATTAAATTAGTCACCGAACTGATTGAGAAGAAAGATTCCGACCAGTTAAAAGAAGTCATCAAGGACCTGCATCCGGCCGACATCGCCGAGCTGTGCAACGAGCTGGACGCAGAAGATGCCCGCTTCATCTACCTGCTGCTGGACAACGAAACGGCAGCCGACGTACTGATTGAAATGGACGAGGATGCCCGAAAGAAATTCCTCGAAATCCTTCCCCCTGAAACCATCGCCAAGCGCTTTGTCGACTACATGGATTCGGACGATGCCGTAGACATCATCCGTGAAATGGACGAAGACAAGCAGGAAGAAGTGCTTTCACACATTGAAGACATCGAACAGGCAGGCGACATCGTCGACTTGCTGAAATACGACGAAGACACCGCCGGCGGTTTGATGGGTACGGAAATGGTGATCGTGAATGAGAACTGGAGTATGCCCGAATGCCTGCGCGAAATGCGACTGCAGGCAGAAGAAATGGACGAGATATATTATGTATATGTGGTAGACGACGATGAACGCCTGCGCGGCGTATTCCCACTGAAAAAGATGATTACCAGTCCGTCGGTTTCCAAGGTAAAACACGTAATGAAAAAGGACCCGATTTCCGTCCATGTGGATACGCCCATTGAAGAGGTAGTGCAGACCATTGAAAAATATGACTTGGTGGCCGTTCCTGTGGTCGACAGCATCGGCCGCCTGGTAGGGCGCATCACCGTAGACGACGTAATGGACGAGGTGCGTGAACAGGCCGAACGCGACTACCAGTTGGCATCCGGTTTGTCACAGGACGTAGAAACAGACGACAACGTGTTCCGCCAGACCACCGCACGCCTTCCGTGGCTGCTCATCGGTATGCTGGGTGGAATCGGTAACTCCATGATTCTAGGCAACTTTGACTCTACCTTTGCCGCTCATCCGGAAATGGCGCTCTACATTCCCCTTATCGGTGGAACGGGAGGAAACGTGGGAACCCAGTCCTCCGCATTGGTTGTGCAAGGTCTGGCCAACAGCTCACTGAACGCCGAAAACACGTTCAAGCAGGTTCTGAAAGAATCCGTTGTAGCCCTTATCAATGCCACCATCATTTCCATGCTGGTGTATATCTACAACTTCATCCGTTTCGGAGCTACAGCTACGGTCAGCTATTCGGTATCCATCAGCCTGTTTGCCGTGGTCATGTTTGCTTCCATTTTCGGCACACTGGTACCCATGACTCTGGAAAAACTGAAAATTGATCCAGCCATTGCCACCGGACCGTTTATCTCCATTACCAACGACATTATCGGTATGCTCATGTACATGGGAATTACCGTATTATTATCTTAAATTTTCGTTAAACAGAACACAAATGCGTTTGAAGTAAAACACAAGTACATTTTACTTCAAACGCATTTACGTTTTAATCAAAGCGTCTTTGCGTTTTCTTTCAAACGCAAGGGCGTTTTTTTCACCCCCTCTACAAGCCCTTCTGAGCCACATTCCTCGTCTTTTTATTTCTAAAAATGATTCTTACCTTATAGTTTTTTTCTGAAAAAGTATGAAAATCAGATTTTTTTTCTTTAATTTGTAAGAACCTTTACTAATGGTAAAGAAAAAACTAGGATATTATACTCTTTAAAATCTATATACGATGGAAGTAAATGAAACCAACCGCCCATTAACCGAAACTCCGATGGAACAACCCATTGAAGCACCGGTTCCTACTGTTGAAGACACCGAAAAGGAAACATCCGCTCCCAAACAGACACTGGAAGAAGTGGTGCAACGCCTCAAGGAAATCAACGAGAAAAACGACCTGACCGACAAGCAGGAAATCGATTCACTTAAACAAACGTTCTATAAACTACAAAAAGCCAAATCAGAAGCGGCACGGAAAGCTTTCATCGACGAAGGGGGAAAGGCAGAAGACTTCACTCCGGAAACAGAACCGGCAGAAGAAGAGTTCAAAGCTGTCATGAACGCCATCAAGGAGAAAAGAAATGCCTTAGCGGCTGCACAGGAAAAGGAAAAAGAGGATAATCTGACCAAGAAACTGGGTATCTTGGAAAGAATGAAGTTCCTGACCGAATCGCAGGAAGATACCAACAAGATATACGACGAATTTAAAAAGTTACAGCAAGAATGGAATGAAATAGGCCAGATTCCGGTAGCCAAAGTAAACGAGTTGTGGAAAACCTACCAGCTTTACACCGAAAAATTCTATGACATGGTGAAGCTGAACAACGAATTCCGCGAATATGACTTCAAGAAAAATCTGGAGCAGAAAACCCGTTTGTGCGAAGCTGCAGAAAAATTGGCTGAAGAGCCCGACGTAATTTCTGCTTTCCACCAGTTGCAGAAACTTCATCAGGAATTCCGTGCCATCGGTCCGGTAGCTAAAGACCTGCGCGAAGAAATCTGGAGCCGTTTCAAGGCTGCCTCTACCGTGGTCAACAAACGTCATCAGCAACATTTTGAAGAACTGAAAGAAAAAGAACAGAATAACCTGGACCAGAAGACGGTGATTTGCGAAATCGTGGAAGGTATGGAATATGACACCTTCACTACTTTTGCCGACTGGGAAGACAAGACCAATGAAATCCTTGCCCTTCAGGCCAAATGGAAAACCATCGGCTATGCTCCGCAAAAGATGAACGTCAAGATTTTCGAACGTTTCCGCGCTGCCTGCGATGAATTCTTCCGCCGGAAAGCTGCTTTCTTCAAATCTGTGAAGGAAACAATGGCAGCCAACCTGGAAAAGAAAAAAGCGTTCTGCGAAAAGGCTGAAGCCCTGAAAGAAAGTACCGACTGGAAAGAAACAGCTGAAATCCTGACCAAGCTCCAGAAAGAATGGAAGAACATCGGTCCGGTAGCCAAAAAGCATTCCGATGCCGTATGGAAACGATTCATCGGTGCCTGCGACTATTTCTTTGAACGGAAAAACAAGGCGACTTCTTCACAACGCTCGGAAGAAGTGGAAAACCTAGCAAAGAAAGAAGATGTCATTAAGCGTATGGCTGCCCTGGAAGCTGCCGGAACTGCAGACGATGCAACTGCCGAACAAGTACGTGCCCTGATGAAGGAATGGAATGCCATCGGCTTCGTTCCTTTCAAGGAAAAAGACCGTCTGTATAAAGAATTCCATGCATTGGTAGACAAGCTGTTCGACCGCCTGCACCTGTCGGCTACCGAAAAACGCCTGAGCAGTGTACGCACCAACGGAAACAAGGAAGGAAATCTCTACCGCGACCGTGAACGTCTGGTTCGCACTTACGAAGGACTGAAAAACGACATTCAGACCTACGAAAACAACCTTGGCTTCCTGAATTCTTCTTCCAAGAAGGGAAATACCCTGGTAGCTGATATCAGCCGTAAGATTGAACGTCTGAAAAAAGACATGGAACTGGTATTGAAAAAAATCAAGGATATTGATGAAAGTTTGAAAGAAAAAGAATAAGTTTCTCAAAACACAGCATAAAAAAGCCCGTTTTTCAAAAGTAAAAGCGGGATTTTTTTATGCCCCTTTCTTACTAAAAATATATTCTAATATTAAAACTATAATTAATATCTATAATCATACTCCCGCCCTTCAATATAAACATAATAAAACATTTTATAAACAAATAATAGCATAGTGTTATATATACACCATTTTTATAAAAAAATCTGATATTACAATATTTATTTTGCTTTTTTCATAAAAATAATTTGATATTAAATTTCACATTATTATATTTGTAAATGTAGTTAATTTTATCAAGTACTTATGAAAAAAACAATTCTGTTATTGGGTATTTACTTATGTATTGCCATAAGTAATATACTAGCTCAGACATCCCAAGTGGCGGGACTCGTGGTTACTGCAGAAGAAAATGAACCTGTTGTAGGTGCTTCTGTATTAGTAGTAGGAACAACTATTGGTGGAATTACGGACTTGGACGGAAAATTCACTCTGAACAACGTACCATCTTCTGCCCGTAGCTTACAAATTTCTTTTATCGGCTACAAAACTCAAACACTACCAATCAACAGAAAAGGAGTCATGAAGGTAGTTCTGGAATCTGATTCAGAGGTACTAGAAGAAGTGGTTGTTACCGGTATGACCAAAGTTGACAAACGCTTATTTACAGGAGCAGCCGACCGCTTGACAGCATCAGATGTAAAACTAGATGGTATGGCCGACATCAGCCGTGGCTTGGAAGGACGTTCTGCAGGTGTATCCGTACAGAATGTATCAGGAACCTTCGGTACAGCCCCTAAAATCCGTGTACGTGGTGCCACTTCTATCTATGGAAACTCCAAACCATTATGGGTTGTAGATGGAGTTATTATGGATGATGTAGTAGAAATTGGAGCCAATGACCTGTCTTCAGGAGATGCAACAACGCTTATCAGTTCAGCAATTGCCGGCCTCAACTCAGATGATATTGAAAGTTTCCAAATTCTAAAAGACGGATCTGCCACATCTATTTATGGTGCCAGAGCTATGGCAGGTGTGATTGTAGTCAACACTAAAAAAGGAAAAGCCGGAACAAGCCGTTTCAACTATACAGGAGAATTTACTACACGCTTAAAGCCCTCTTACCGGACATTCAACATCATGAATTCACAGGATCAGATGGGAATCTACAAAGAATTACAAGACAAAGGATGGCTCAATCTGGCAAGTACATACCGAGCAGCCAACAGTGGAGTATATGGAAAAATGTATCACCTTATAAATACATACGACCCTGAAACAGGACAATTTGCATTATTAAACAACACGCTAAATCGCAATGCATATCTGCGCCAAGCGGAATACAGAAATACAGACTGGTTCGATTTACTATTCAGCAATGCCCTGATGATGAATCACTCTATCAGCATGTCTAGTGGATCAGACAAATCTACGTCTTATGTTTCTTTAAGCGCAATGACGGATCCAGGATGGATGAAAGGCACAAATGTACAACGCTATACAGCAAACTTAAATACAACATATAATATTCATAAGGATTTGTCAATAACAGTTATAGCCAATGGATCTTATCGTAAACAGAAAGCACCGGGAACCATTGGCCAATCAAGGGACGCTGTCACAGGAGAAGTGTCCAGAGGATTTGATATCAACCCTTATTCTTATGCCTTGAACACTTCAAGAACCTTAGACCCCAATGAATATTATACACGTAACTATGCCGATTTTAATATATTCAACGAATTAAACACCAATAATATCACCCTAAACGTCGTGGACTTAAAGTTCCAGGGAGAATTAAAGTGGAAGCCTATCATGGGATTAGAAATTAGTGCGTTGGGAGCAGTGAAATATTCATCCTCTTCACAAGAACATAAAATCACAGAACATTCTAATCAAGCCATGGCCTATCGCGCAATGGACGATGCAACCATGAGAGACAATAACCCGTGGTTATATACAGACCCTGACATTATTAACTCTCTGCCATTTTCTATCCTTCCTAAAGGCGGATTCTACAACAAAACCGATTATCGCATGTTTAGCTACGACTTCCGTCTATCGGCTTCATGGAACAAGGTATTTGGTAACGACAACATCATAAATCTATATGCAGGTATGGAGGCCAATGCCCAAGACCGCTCCAATAATGCTTTCCAAGGATGGGGTATGCAATATGACAACGGTGAAATTCCTTACTTTGATTACAACGCATTCAAAAAGATGCGAGAAGATAACTCTGATTACTATTCTTTAACTAATACCAAAAGAAGAACATTGGCCTACTTTGCAACAGGAACCTACTCTTACCAAGGACGCTACAGCCTAACAGGAACATTTCGTTACGAAGGCTCTAACCGATTAGGAAAAGCCCGCTCTGCACGCTGGTTACCTACATGGAATATAGGTGTAGCATGGAATATGCATGAGGAAAAATTCTTCGAGAAGCTTCAACCTGCACTTTCCCACTTTACCCTGAAATCATCTTATAGCTTGACAGCTGATGCTGGTCCTGCCGACGTTACAAATTCTTTTGTAAATATCAACAGTTATACTCCATGGCGTCCCAGCGCTTCTGTCGGTGAGTCCGGATTACACATTGTAGAACTGGAAAATGGCGATTTGACATATGAGAAAAAGCATGAAATCAATGTAGGAGTTGATATGGGTTTCCTGAACAACCGGATAAACATGGAATTAGCGTGGTACAAACGCAACAACTATGACCTGATAGGAGCCGTACTAACCCAAGGAGTTGGTGGCGAAACAAGAAGAAATGCCAACCTTGCATCTATGAAATCACATGGATATGAAGTTAGTCTATCTACTCAAAACATTGTAACCAAAGATTTCCAATGGACAACAGACTTTATCTTTGGCTATAGCAAAACCAAGATTACAGATCTTAAATCACAGACTTATTTATTTGACTTGGTAACCGGATACGGTCAGCGAGAGGGATATGACTGGGGAAGCTTATTCTCCATTCCATTTGCCGGCCTTGACGAAGATGGTTTCCCGACCTTCTGGTGGAACGGAGAACTTATTGACAAAACAAATTATGGATCTATCAATTTCCAGCAAATTCAAGATGTAGACTTCTTGAAGTATGAAGGGCCGCGCGACCCGACAATAACTGGTAGTTTTGGAAACGTATTCAAATACAAGGGGTTCAAACTAAATGTATTTATCACTTACTCTGCAGGAAATAAAGTAAGACTAGACCCTCAATTCTCTAGTACATACAATGACCTGGACGCAACTCCTAAGGATTTCAAGAACCGTTGGATGCTGCCTGGCGAAGAAAAGATTACCAACATTCCTGTTATCCCTAGTGCACGCGATAACCAGAAATACAGTAACCTGAATTATGCATATAATGCTTATAACTATTCTGATGCACGAATTGCAGACGGAGGATTTATTCGTATGAAAGAAATCTCACTAACCTACGATTTCCCTAAAGCATTATTGGGTAGTCAGAATATTCTGAAAACGTTATCACTGAAAGTACAGGCTACAAATCTATTTTTAATTTACTCCGATGACAAACTTAACGGACAAGACCCGGAATTCTTTAACTCCGGTGGAGTAGCAGCTCCTGTACCTAAACAATTCACATTTACATTAAGAGCAGGATTTTAACCTTAAATACCTATAGAGTTATGAAAATAAGACATTTACTATTCAATACAGTTCTGTTAGCAACCACCTTCGGAATCTCATCATGTGATGATTTTCTGGACACAATGCCAGACCAAAGAACAGAGCTTGACAATGCAGACAAGGTCCGTGATATTCTCATCTCTGCTTATCCAGCACAATATCCTATGCTTATGTTCGAATTTATGTCCGACAATTATGATGATAATGGTGATACTTATAGCAGCCCCAGTAATTTAGTCATAGAATCATACCATTGGCAAGATGCTGTAGAGTCTGACCAGGACTCTCCTAACGGACTTTGGAATGCATGTTATAGCGCCATTGCTGCAGCCAATCAAGCACTTGAAGCTATCGAGGAGCTAGGAGATACCGAAGAACTACAAGTCTACAAAGGAGAGGCTTTATTATGCAGAGCTTATGGCCACTTCCTGTTATCCAACATATTCTGCATGGCTTATAACCCTCAAACCGCAGAGTCTACTCTCGGTATACCGTATATCACAGCTCCAGAAAAAACAGTAGGTGTAGTATATGAAAGAGGAACAATGCAACAAGTGTACGAAATGATTGATGCAGATATTGAAAAAGCTCTTCCTCTAATAAAAAATGCAAGCTTTGATGTACCATTGTATCATTTTAACACGAAAGCAGCTTATGCTTTTGCTGCACGCTTCAATCTTTTCTACGGAAAAGATTATGACAAAGTCATAGCTTATGCAACAGAAGCTGTGGGCAATAATCCAATCTCTGTATTAAGAGATTTAAGCCAGTACGATAAATTTACAACAATGGAAGAATGGACTTATGGATATATAAATAAAGACGAGCCGGCAAATCTGCTATTACTTCCTACAATATCACGCTATGGAAGAGCTTTTAATCAACGTTATGCTATTACACAGAATATCATGCGCTCCCAGTTAGTATGGTCAGAATTTCCCGGAGGCACACAGTTGGAAGTATACAACACAGTTTTCCAATCTAACTATGTCAGCTACATCGTTCCCAAGATGGCCGAACTATTCGAAATCACAAACCAAATAGCTCAGACAGGATATCCACATATCGTAGTACCAGCCTTTACAACCGACGAAGCACTTTTATGTAGAGCCGAAGCATATATTCTGAAAAAAGAATATGATAAAGCAGCTACTGATTTATCATATTGGTATGTCAAAAAAGGAATAACTTCTCATACCTCTGATGAGATTGCTGACTTTTATAAGAACAGTTCACCCGAGACCAATGCAAAACCGCTTAATACAGGAGTTACCTACGATGAGAAACAAACGAATATGCTTCATGCTGTCTTGCATGCACGCCGGGTTGAAAGCATCCATGAAGGAGGACGATGGATGGATATTAAACGATATGGCTTATCAATCACACATAACATATATGGAAGTGACCCAATCATTCTGACTGCCGACGATCCACGTAAGGCAATTCAACTACCGATTGATGTACTAGCCGCTCCAGGAGACATGACTCCTAACCCTAGATAAATCATAAATATTACACTAATAAAAACAAGACCATGAAAACAAATATAATTGCATATTTACTATTAGCTTTCCTGACAGGAAACATTATCACTTCTTGTTCTGAGGAAGAGCTGAGTGATGTCAGTATTTTCGATGAAAGTCTGCAAAGTGAGCCTAACGAACTAGATAAGTGGATTGAAAAAAACTATTTATATGCCTACAACATCGACTTTAAGTACCGAATGGAGGATATAGAATCAAGCCTAAGCAATAATCTGGTTCCTATAGACTATCAATTAGCAGTCCAAATGGCACGTATCATCAAACACGTTTGGTTTGAAGCATACGACGAAGTTGGAGGAATTAATTTTACTCGCCAATATGCACCTAAGGTTATCCACCTGATTGGTTCCAGACAATGGAATCCTAACGGAACTGTTACTTTAGGATATGCAGAAGGAGGACTAAAAGTTACACTCGTAGGAGGAAACTGGCTAGAACCTGACAATATTCCATTTATGAATGAAATGTATTTTCAGACTATGCACCATGAATTTTCTCACATCTTGCATCAAACAAAAAATTACCCTGTAGAATACAATCAGTTGAGCGAAGGGCACTATTCTCCGTCAGGGTGGAATAATAGAACTAATATTGCCCAGTATGCTCCTTATGGTTTCGTAACAGCCTATGGTAGCAGCCAGCCTACAGAAGATATTGCAGAAGTAACAGCATGCTATTTGACATGGTCGCAAGAACAATGGGACGCACTAGAAGCTGGAACGAAAACCGACGTAGATGGAAATCCTGTTAGTGGAGGATGGGAAATTATCCAACAAAAAATTACGATCATGAAGAATTACATGAAAGAAAGTTTTGGGGTAGATATGGATCAGCTAAGAGATGCTATCAACCGAAGATGTGAGGAGATTCAACACATGGATTTAAATGAGTTACCTGAATAATAGTGAAACTTACAAATAAAACTCGTATGAAAAAAATATTACCTTATATAGCTTGTTTCTTTATGTTGTTTCTGCAAGCGTGTAATAACGAAGTAGACGATTTATTCGACACACCTGCACAACAACGAGTTAATGAAGAACTTAAGGCCTGCAAGGAGCTGTTAATTAGCTCCGAGAATGGATGGGTAATGGAATATTATCCATCAGCTAACCAATCGTATGGAGGTTATGTCATGATTTTAAAATTTACAGACAAAGATGTTACCGTACAGTCTGAAATTGCCGCTAACCCTTCAGATGCTGTTACGAGCTTATATTCATTAAAATCTGACATGGGACCTACCTTAAACTTTGATACTTATAATAAATACTTGCATTACTTTGCCGACCCAGATAATAATGGGGGAGCCGGATTGGGTAAAGGATATGAAGGTGATTATGAATTTATTATTCAATCACATACAGAAAATGAGATTACCTTAAAAGGAAAAAAGACTAAAAACATCATCAAGATGAAACGTATGGAAACAAGCGGAGACGCTTATTTGACAGAAATTATCAAAACACGTACAAACATAACTTCCATACAAGGCATTTTAGGGTATAAAGGAGAGGTTAACGGACAAGAAGTTTCTATCACCATACCTTCCGACCGCAGAATGACCATTCAGGTTGGGACTGAACAAATTTTTAATGTAGCATATATGTATGGTTTATCGGGTATACAATTTTACCAACCTATAGAAATAGGAGGAAATGAGATATCGGGTCTGGAATGGTCTGAAACAAACAACAGTTTTATGTGGAATGAAAACACGCTCGAACAAATACCAGATCCTATTTATCCCAAATATTTAAAATATTTAGGAAACTACAATATGAACTATTTCTATGGTCAAACGGAAAGAAACATACCTGTTACATTAATCGCAAAAACATTTAACGGAAGCGAAAAATCATATGAACTGCAAGGCCTTCCTTTCCCATTACAAGTCAGCTACAATGTAGAACAAGACTGTCTTGAGATTCTTACCTACCAAAAAGACGGTTACTATGTAGCCGTATGGGAAGTAATTGGTAATGGAACGTTAAGCTGGGCTGGTGGATTAGGCTTAATAGGTAAACTAAAAGAAGGAACTTCAAACGTCTATGAATTCGTAGATAATGGCGTATGGGGAACTAATATCGCACGTGCGCTCATCCTATGGAGCGCGTCTGGAGAATACAAAGGCTTTGGAGGAGATACGCGCTTTCAATATATCATATTGACTAAAATTCAATGAATAACCTTTAATAAATAGTTGGCTTATGAAAAAAATACATATTCTCTGCATTGGTATATTTCTCCTATGCATTACAGGATGTTCTGAAGAAGAAAGTATTCCTCAGGAATTAAAAGTAATAGAGACTCATGCCGATTTTGATTGTTTTGGCGGGACCGGAACCATTCAATTCACCTCCTCATCTCCTGCTACAGTAACATCAAATGAAGATTGGTGCAAAGTCAGTCTTGCAGGAAATATCATTACGCTAGAAGTAGAGCCGAACCTAAGTATCAACAGCCGTACCGCTATCGTTTATCTCAAAACGGAAACGCAAGAAACATTTGTGCCAATTTCTCAACTTGGTGATATTTTATATCATGATTTTCAGAACGTAAGTTTCTCTGGAGAAGGAGGTGAAATGACATTCCATGTAAAATCAAACCACAATGTCATTTTTGAAAATGTAGATACATCATGGATTACAATTACACAAGAAGAAGATGTAGTTACAATTAAAGCAACTCCACTAACAAGAGGTTTACGAGAAAATACCATATTGATAAAAGCAGGAGAGCATCAAATTGCAATTACTTTTAAACAAGTTAATATAACAGGTTTGTATGACTGCTTCATCAATGGTGGTACAACTAATTATGGTACCTGTACGATTGAAACTACTGAGAAAGAGAATGTATACCGCGTAACTCCGGAAGGAAGTGCATTTGACGCACCTTATAATATCATTTATAACAACGGAAAATTATCTATTCCTTTCGGGCAATATTTAGGGAAATATGAAGGTAATCAGCCCTATGTCTATTTATGTTCTTATGACAAAGTCGGACGATTGGGCTGGAACTCAAACTCCAGTTATGAAGCAGAATTTAGGTTAGAAAACGACAAAGCTGTCCTGACTTTTAAAGATAATGGTAGTTGGAGCGGACAACACATAGACGGTTTCTATTATGGTCTATTCAGTAATTTATTAGAAAACGGAGGAACCACCACTGGTGCCGGAATAGCAGCAATTGTAGATCTTGTATGGATTAGCAAATAAAGATTTTAATAACGATTCTAATTATTAGAATCAACCTACTTTAATAAGAGACATTTGTAGTTTACAAATGCCTCTTATTTTATCTTCTTACAAGTAATTCATATAAAAATTAATTACAATGTCACCTCAATGAAGAACACGCGTTATTAACCTAAACTTATAAAAGCTTTTTGAAAAAAGTTTCTCAAATATTTTCTTATCACAAAAAAAACTTTTAAATTAATGCCAAATTTCAAAAATAAAGATTATCACAACACACTAACAATAAATAAAATATCAGCAAAACTTAATTCCGAATGATTAAAAAACAACAGCTGTATTTACAACTAATTATTCCTCAATATTTTATAAGCAATAAGTCAGGAATATGGTCGTTGTCTTTAATTGTACATTCTAAAGGATGAAGATTTAACATTTTTATTATTTCTTAGCTTATTTGACTTATTATCACCTGTTCGTACAGTCAGAGTACTTCTTCCGAAAGTTGTTCGGGCTCCTCGTCCGTCACCTTATGTTGGTTGACGCCGGGAAAGTAGTGACGCGCGTAAATCATCTGTTGCCGGATGTTGCTGGTCGTCACGTACCGCCCAACATTCTATTAATTTATGAGCGTGCTCTAGCGGGTGATAATAAGTCGGTGAGTTGTCCCATCAAGCCGAAGAGGAACCGGAAATTATTATTTACCAGTTCGTGGTCACCTTCGATGAAGCAGTCCTTGATAAGCGTTCTCATAGCCGATACCTCGTCTTTCTTGGATACGGGCATGAACTTGGAGAACTGCGAAAAAGTTGGTTCTGCCATGAGGGCTACATACATCTCCTTTTTACCGCAAAAGGTTTTCCGAACTCCACCATCAAATAAACCTTGCGCAACTTCTTTTTCTTCCATAAACGTATTTTTTATTTTCCGATAGATATAGGACGGAAAAAAAGAAAGAATGTGGAAAAACGGAAAGGAAAGTGCGGAAACCCCGTGATGTTTTCCACCATGTGTATATGGGAAAGGGGTACGTTATATTTCTTTAACAATATGAAATAGTGAATTTTGCCTTATTTTGTGTCCTTTTATGTAGACACACAGAATAATAAGCCTATTTGTATGAATAAATTTACAATAGACATAGACGAAACATTTAAATACCATTATCGTTCGTTATGCTTGTACGTGCTGCACTATGTCCATGATACGGATATTGCAGAAGACATCGTACAAGATAGTTTTTCTGCCTTGTGGGAGAAATTAAGTATCAGTGGAGCCGAGATAGAAAATGTCAAAGCCTACCTTTATACGACTGCCCGCAACCGCAGCCTGGACTATCTGAAGAAGGAGGAGATTTATGATCCGAATCTTTCCCCTTCTGATTTTGAAGATACGTTGAGCGATGAGGAAGCGGAGGAACGTTCGGTCAGGGAAGCGCGGATGTGGACTGCCATTGATGCCTTGCCCGAACGCTGCCGGGAGATATTCCTGCTGAACAAACGCGACGGCATGAAATACAGGGAGATAGCCGCCAAGTTCCAGATTTCCGTAAATACGGTGGATAACCACATCAGCAAGGCGCTCCGACTGATACGGGAAGGGACACAGAAAGTTTACGCATTCTTATTTAACTAATATTCACAAATTCCGCATAGTGAATTTGTCTGTAATCCCAGTCATTAATACGAAAACCAAAATAAAAGAGTATGAGAACCACGGATGAAAAATGCCTTCATTTTGTCTTGCGCCACTATCAGAAGAACAAGTTGGATACGCAAAAAGCATTGAAGGCTTTCAAAGAGAAATACCAGATAACGGAACAGGAACGGAAATCCTTCCGCTTGTGGTGGATACTTCCCGGTATGGCGGCAGCCATTCTGGTCGCAGTCCTTATTTATCCCCGCTTCCGGGAAAACGGAGCATGGAAGGAGGTAACGGCTTACTCGCACCCCGTGGATTATATGCTTCCGGACAGTTCCTCCATAACCCTGTTCCCGCATTCTTCCGTCCGTTTCCACGCAAAAGATTACCGGAAATCCAGCCGCAAAGTTCACATGGAAGGAAAAGTCGCGTTTTCTGTCAAGCATGACAATGCCCACCCGTTTACGGTAGAAGGGAAACTGTCCCAAGTCAGGGTATTGGGTACTGTCTTTACCGTCGATGAGAGCCGTGCAGACACAGCTATCGTGCAAGTCACATCGGGAAAGGTGCAGTTCTCAGCAATCGGGCAACCGGACGTTGTGATACTGACCGGAGGCATGGCAGCGCAAGTGACGGAAGAACAACCGGACGTACAGGTAATCAAAGAACGGAAAGCGGGCAGCTTTATTTTCGACAACGCCCCACTTCCAAAGGTACTTGAGGAATTGTCCCGATATTATAAAGTCAAACTATCCGCAAGCAATGAGAATAAACGCCTGACGGCCAGCTTCAAGAACAAAAGCCTTGATGAAATAATCAGGTTTATAGAGAAAGTGTTGAATGTAAAGATAGAAAAAGTAAAACAATGAAGTTAACAATCATTGCGATTATATTGTGTGTCTCTCTGGGTGCTAAAGCCCAACAGGATTCAACCGAAATGAAAAAAGCCATAGATGCCATGCAAAAAATGTATTCTGTTCATTTCGTATACGATTCTTCCTTGGCAAATATAAAGCCCAAAGGTATCTTCCAGCGGAGCAGTTCCTTGCCTGAGAACCTAAAAAGGATTTTCAGCGGAACCGGCATCCGATGGGAGATTCAGGGAGAATATGTCCTGCTGTTCCGCCAGAACAACTATACTTTTTCCGGCCACATATGCGAGGATAAGGGAGAAACGCTGATCAACGTGACCATTTTCGATTTGAATACCCAAACGGGAACACTGAGTAACGAACAGGGATTTTTCAGCATTACGCTGCCGGAGGGGAAACACAAACTTCGTTTCTCTTATATAGGTTATCAGGATGTGGTGAAGGAGGTGGATTTGACATCCAATTACAACGGTGTCATCTACCTGAAAGAAAGCAATACTTCGCTGAAAGAAGTAGTAGTGGTTGCAGACTTGAACGCTTCCCTCCGCACGACACAGACCGGCAAAGTGTCGCTGACCTCGGAACAGTTGAATACGGAGTTTTCGCTGCTTAGTTCACCGGACTTGGTAAAGACCCTCCAGAATATTCCCGGTGTGGCTTCCGGAACGGAGCTGCTTTCCGGCATGTATGTACACGGAGGCAAGAACGATGAGAACCTTTTTCTGCTGGACGGAACACCGCTTTACCAGATCAACCATTTGGGCGGGCTGTTCTCCGCTTTCAATACGGATATTATCAAAAACGTGGATTTCTATAAAAGCGGTTTCCCGGCACGTTACGGCGGCAGACTTTCTTCCGTAGTGGATGTACGCACCAAAGAGGGGAACATGAAGGAGTTTCACGGGACTTTCTCCTTGGGGCTGCTCGATGGCAGAGTCCAGTTTGAAGGCCCGATCATAAAAGACAAGACCTCGTTCAACATAGCCATGCGAAGAAGTTGGGCAGATCTTTTCACAGCTCCGGCATTCTTCCTGCTCAACCGTTCCAATCCCGATGACAAAAAGAACGTGCGCTATGCCTTTCACGACATCAACGGGAAAATCACCCACCGTTTTTCGGACAATAATAAACTGTCCCTTAGCGTGTATTCCGGAAATGACCTGCTGAAGACAAAAGCCCGGCAGACGTTCGAAGACGGGGAACATTACGACTCCGATTTCAAGGCTCAATGGGGCAACCTGACTACGGCTTTGACGTGGAACTGTCAAATCGTCCCGAAGTTGTCCGGCAGTTTCACCGGTGTCTATTCACGCAATATCTCCATGTATGATTATGTGGAAGGCAGCCGTTTCTTTTCCGACGGGGAACAAACTTCCATGACGGGAATGGAACGGTCCAACCGTTCCACAATCGACGACATGGGATACCGCATGGAGTTCGACTACCGTCCCGGCACGAATCATCATATACGCTTTGGCAGCAATTATCTGCATCACATATATCATCCGCAAAGCACGGCTTCCAGAAACCAGACGGACAGGGATACCTTATCGACAGAAAACGCAAGCAGCTATAAGGGTAACGAGGTCGCTTTTTATGTGGAAGATGAAATGCGGCTGTCCTCCAGGACGAAATTAAACGCGGGACTGCATTACACCCTTTATCAGACAGACGGAAAGATGTACCATTCCTTGGAGCCAAGACTGGCCATGAGTTACCAATGCTCGGAAAAAGCCACGATGAAAGTGTCCTATACGGAAATGAGCCAATTTGCGCACCAACTGTCAAACACCTATCTGAACCTGCCGACAGACAGTTGGGTTCCTTCCACACGCAAAGTTCGTCCCATGCGTTCAAGGCAAGTGGCAGCCGGGATATATACGGAGTTGCCTTGGCATATCAGTTTGAACGTGGAAGGATATTACCGTACCACAAGCCAACTGCTGGAATACGACGGAGGCAACAGCCTGATGCTTCCTGCCGAGAACTGGGACAATCTGGTCAAGACCGGCAAGGGAAAGTCTTACGGCGTAGAATTGTCATTGGCATACAAAGACCGTTACAATGTCATCGAAGCAGGATATACGCTTTCATGGAGCTTGCAAAAGTTTACTGATTTTTATCCCGGCTGGTATTCCAGCAAGTTCGACAACCGGCATAAACTGAACATCGCCTACCGGCATAAGTTCAATGACCGTATAGATGCCTACGCCGCATGGGTTTACCGTAGCGGAATCCACCACAGGCGAGTGGAGGATTAGAT
>NZ_DS990132.1 GCF_000187895.1 Phocaeicola plebeius DSM 17135
ACATCGCCACTGTGGTGGATTCCGTGTACACTTGTGCTCTGACCGTAGAATCAAACAGGATTGGGATTATCTGCAGGCAAGCAATAACTTCCGTTTCATGACTACCAAGCAAATGGGCGTATCGTTGGATCGTGGTATTTATGATTCACCGTATGATGCTTTCACAAATTACATGAATATCCTTGGTGACTTTATTGCTCGTGTAAATTCATTGTATCCGGTAGATATGGAAGATGAAGAATTGAATTCTTTGTTGACAACCATACGTAATCAGGAAGAAGAGCTGGTACAATTGAATGATCAGGTAAAGCGTTTACAGGCCTTGGTTAAGGAACAATCAGAGAAAGAAAAGGCTCCTGCTAAAAAAGCTCCTGCCAAGAAAACAACTGCTGCCAAGAAGACTACTACAGCTAAGAAGTAAAGCTTGAGATAGAGGCATAAAAAAAATCCGGAAGTTTTTACTTCCGGATTTTTTTATATTCTTATTTCTTTATTTATTGAATTTCGGTTTGGTATAGATAACTTCCATCTTGATTTTTTCTCCTTCTTCGCCACCTATGAGTTTGGCTGAGTTCACTTCCAGGTCGTGCGACAAACCGATGGTGTTTCCTTGAGAGTCTGTTTCGGTTTTTACCGGAATCAATACCATGGTATTGTATTTATCCCATCCTTCAGCCGGCTCTTCTTTGGTTCTCATATCGCTGAAAATCTGGCTGATCAAGCGGTTCACCTGTGAGAATGAATAGGAATTGGTTGTGCTGCTGTAAGAGCCTAAGAAGGTTGTTTTGCTATCGTAATTCTTTCTTTGCTCAAAGAAATCGTTTACTTCATTCTTACGAATAAGCAGCAGATACTGTGGCGTTCCCATTTTGTAAGGATTATTCTCTGAGTTTTCGCTCACATTCTTGTACTTAGTAAATGACATAGAAACGGAGTTCAAAGTATCATTACCCAATGCCTCATACATTTCCTGTAAGGGTAGTTCTACCTCCGTGCAAAGTCCGGCAGGAGTTTTTAAATAGGTATGAGCTTTTTCTTCAGCAAGTCTGTTTAACGCATCTTCAGAATTGTCCAGACGCGTAGACATAAATACTTCGTTAGTTGCCGCAAAAGGAATTGAAGTATAAACGGTGGAGTCAACAACACCAGTAGAAGGTCTTTCAACCAAATATTCAACCTTCATGCGCAACCAGATATCTCCAATGTATAGAATTGAACCTTCTCCTCCTGTGTTGTGTACATAAAATCCGTGCAATACATTATGGATAAAAGCATTGGCATCTTTGAAGTTGTTCTTGTCTTCTTTATATTTTGCTAACAAGTATTCACTGAATGTACCAGTCTTTTGCTCGTCTCCAATATTCCATGTACTCTTTTTATCCAAGTCGATAACCAGAGGGGGATAATATCCGTTGGCACTTTTGATGGAGTCTATTTCAGCATCTGTCCATGAGTTGTCACGAACGGCATATTCTTGCTCAGCCAAAGGTAATCCGTTGGCATTGTAGAAATCTTCAGGCTTATAGGACGTATAATATAAATCTAAATCTTCTCCATTGTCATCAATTGCTTTTTTCAATACGTCCACTCTCACTTTCATCGGAGCTAAAGAATCACCAAAGAAACTGGCATACGATAATTCCAATGTAGTTGCCACAATTTTTTGAGTGGTTTCCGGAAATTCAAAATCTTCCGTGCAATTGATTTGTGTGATAAAATCGGTGGTATACGTTCCGAAATCCGGATCGGTGAATTTGCCCAAGTATGCGCTACTTGTACGGGAGAATACTCCGTTCGGGTTCAGGTCTGTATATTTCAGGGTTTTGGTAGTGGCCTCAAAAGTTTGAGCCGATGCAGTAATTTCATCTGCATCTGCCACGAATTCACCGACACCTGTAGTGGTATCATCACAACTGTAGAGTGTGGCTGCAAGTCCGATTGCTGCCAAGAACTTAAGTTTCATTTTCGTCCTTTTTTATGTGTGTTCATATTTATTCGGAAACGAACACCTTGTCATAGAATGCGTCGCACGCATCTGCATAGGCATCGCCCGAAGCGTATTCAAGCACCGGAATGTTCAGGCTTCGTGCGTAGTCGAGTACATTCTGGTTTACAGTTTCGTCATTTTGGATTACTCCGTCAGAGTAGGCTACTGCCAGCTTGCAGAGTTCTTCGTAGTTTGCCGGCGACTTCATCATGCTGACATCTTCTGGGGTCACTTCCTTGAACAGTACTTGTTCAGCAAAGTTAGGAGCCAGATTTGAATTAAATCCTTCCTGATAGAGAGAGAATATCACTTTTGAGTCGCGGAAAGAAGGTTCATCGTAATAAGCCTTCTTAATATAAAGAGGAACCATCGCACTCATCCAGCCATGACAGTGAATCACATCCGGACACCAGCGCAGTTTCTTGACAGTTTCCAGCACACCACGGGCATAGAAGATGGCACGTTCGCCATTGTCTTCGTATTCCTTTCCGTTTTCATCGCATGTCATCTGGCGATGCTGGAAATAATCATCATTATCAATGAAGTACACTTGTCTGCGTGCAGCCTGAATGGATGCCACCTTGATAATCAGCGGATGATCCGTGTCGTCAATAATCAGATTCATTCCAGACAGACGGATTACTTCATGCAATTGGTTTCTGCGTTCGTTCACGATGCCCCATTTCGGCATGAATGTTCTGATTTCGCGGCCTTTGTCTTGTATGGCTTGCGGTAAATTCTGGCCGATTAATGCCAGGTTACTTTCGGGTACGTAGGGAGTAATTTCTTGTGTAATGAATAAAACTTTTTTCGCGCTCATTGTATTATAGTTGCTCTTAACGACTGGCAAAGATACAAAAAATACACCAATGAAGCGAACCGACAGCCGTTTATAAATCCTTATAGTATGTTAATGTATTGATAAACAGAGTGCTATAATGGTGTTTGTTCTACCCTCCAAATAGGATAAATTCGCTAAAAGCCAAAAGAATTTTCCGTTTCCGTTTCTTTATGTGCTAAATAAATAGTTACTTTGCAGCCGTTTTCTGAATTTATGATTAAAAACAGGAATAAGAGATGAAGTTAATTCAAACTATCAGTGAGCTTCGCGCCGAACTCGATGCTTTCCGTAAAGAAGGAAAGACTATCGGTCTGGTTCCGACGATGGGAGCTTTGCATGCGGGACACGCTTCGTTGGTGAATCGTGCCGTAGCTGAGAATGATGTAGTGGTAGTCAGTGATTTTGTGAACCCTACACAGTTTAACGACCAGAATGACCTTTTAAAATATCCGCGCACACTGGAGGCGGATTGTGCCTTATTGGAGAAATGTGGAGCCACGTTGGT
This sequence comes from Phocaeicola plebeius DSM 17135, assembly GCF_000187895.1. Classification (GTDB taxonomy): domain Bacteria; phylum Bacteroidota; class Bacteroidia; order Bacteroidales; family Bacteroidaceae; genus Phocaeicola; species Phocaeicola plebeius. Next base: position 3,334 of record NZ_DS990132.1, read on the forward strand.
TTTTGCTCCTTCTGTAGAAGAAGTTTATCCTGAACCCGATACCCGTCAGTTCAGCTATGCGCCGCTGGATACGGTAATGGAAGGAAAATACCGTCCGGGACATTTCAACGGAGTTTGTCAGATTGTCAGCAAATTATTTTTGATGGTGGAACCTGACCGTGCTTATTTTGGTGAAAAGGATTTCCAGCAGCTGGCCATTATCCGTGAAATGGTACGCAAGTATCCTTTTAACATCCAGATTGTAGGATGTCCGATTGTACGTGAAGAAGACGGTCTGGCATTGAGCAGTCGTAATGCGCGTCTTACGGCAGAGCAGCGGAAGGAAGCCTTGCAGATTTCGAAGGCATTGTTTGCCAGTGTAGATTTCAGCAAGTCACGTGTTTTGCTTGAAACCAAGCAGTTTGTAGAAGACTGTATCCGTCGTGCACCGGGATTGGAACTGGAGTATTTCGAGATTGTGGATGGCAATACACTTCAGCCCGTGAAAGCATGGGACGAAAGCAATTACATTGTAGGTTGTATTACGGTATATTGCGGTGAAGTACGTCTGATTGATAACATTAAATATAAAGGATAACGGATGATGATGATTGAAGTGTTGAAGTCGAAGCTTCATTGCGTAACGGTGACAGAAGCGAACCTGAACTACATGGGCAGCATTACGATTGATGAAGATTTGATGGATGCGGCCAACATGATTGCCGGTGAGAAGGTACAGATTGTGGACAATAACAACGGTGAACGTTTTGAAACCTATATCATTAAGGGTGAACGTGGCTCAGGTTGTATTTGTCTGAACGGAGCAGCAGCCCGCAAGGTGCAGGTGGGCGATGTGGTGATTATCATGTCGTATGCCTTGATGGACTTTGAGGAAGCCAAGACTTTCAAGCCGACCGTGGTATTCCCGGATACAGCAACAAATCGTCTGTTGTAATTGAATTAGATAAGTTGATGAAATAAATAAAGGGTGCTGGAGGAAGATGAGAAATCTCTTTCCGGCACCCTTCGTTTTGGTATATTCTAAACGTTTTTCGCTTACGAAAAAACGCAAGTACGTTTGTACTAAAATGCCTTTGCATTTGAATCAAAACGTACTTGCGTTTAGGATAAAACGTCTTTGTGTTTTCTTTCAAACGTACTTGCGTTTTGGGAGCGTGTCAAAAATTATACTTGAGGCACGTCCTGCAAGCTGTTTGCTATGTCTTCTTCGCTCAGTGAATAGTTGGTCAGGTTGCCCGACAGGTACTGGTCGTACGCACTCATGTCTATCAGACCATGGCCGGACAAGTTGAACAGAATTACTTTTTCTTCACCTGTTTCCTTGCATTTTTCTGCTTCCTGAATAGCAGCAGCAATAGCATGGCAAGATTCCGGAGCTGGAATGATACCTTCAGCGCGGGCAAACAGACAGCCGGCCTTAAATGTGTCAAGCTGCTGTATGTCTACCGCTTCCATCAAATTGTCTTTCAGCAGCTGAGAAACGATGACCCCTGCACCGTGGTAGCGCAGACCACCGGCATGGATATTGGCAGGTGTAAAGTTGTGTCCTAAGGTAAACATCGGCAGCAGCGGGGTGTAGCCGGCTTCATCACCGAAGTCATATTCAAATTTACCTCTGGTCAGTTTGGGGCAAGATGCCGGTTCGGCTGCGATATAACGTGTCTTCTTTCCTTCCAGAATGGTGTGACGCATGAACGGGAAACAGATTCCACCGAAGTTGGAACCTCCTCCGAAGCATCCGATAATCATGTCTGGATATTCACCAGCCATTTCCATCTGCTTTTCAGCTTCCAGACCGATAACAGTCTGGTGCAGGGTTACGTGGCTCAGCACGGACCCCAGTGTATATTTACAGTTCGGCGTGGTGCGTGCCAATTCGATAGCTTCCGAGATGGCAGTACCCAGTGAACCCTGATGGTTCGGATATTTGGTCAGGATATTTTTTCCGGCACGGGTAGACATGGAAGGAGAAGGAGTTACCTGTGCGCCGAAAGTCTGCATGATGCTGCGGCGATAAGGCTTCTGTTCGTAGCTGATTTTTACCTGATATACGGCAGCTTCCAGTCCGAACACCTTGGCGGCATACGACAAGGCAGCTCCCCATTGTCCGGCACCCGTTTCAGTGGTAATGTTCGTCACCCCTTCTTGTTTGCAGTAGTAAGCCTGTGCCAGTGCAGAGTTCAATTTGTGTGAGCCGATAGGGCTGACACTTTCATTCTTGAAATAGATGTGTGCCGGTGTGCCCAGTGCTTTCTCCAGTCCGTAAGCACGAACCAGCGGGGTACTGCGGTAGTATTTGTACATTTCCCGTACTTCTTCCGGGATTTCAATCCACGCATCAGTCTGGTTCAGTTCCTGATGGCAGAGTTCCTTGGCGAAGATAGGGTAGAGGTCTTCCGGTTTTAGCGGTTCTTTTGTAGCCGGGTTCAGTGGAGGCATGGGTTTGTTGACCATGTCGGCTTGAATGTTATACCAGTATTTTGGTATTTCATCTTCAGGTAAGATGAATCTTTTCTGTCTATTACTCATAATTGCTTACTATTTTTAAGTTTTCGTCAAAAATATGGAAATAAATGATAACAAACAACTCATTTTGCTTTTTTTCTTATCTGTTTTCTTACTGAATAGAATCTGGTAACAGATTTCTCCTTTCTTTGTCGCATAAGTATATGGATTTTTCCATACATTTGTAAATACATTCATTCACTATAGTATGGATTATTGGGAACGACTTTTTTTATATAATAAGAAACTGCTTATGCCGCGTGTAAACCAGTTGCTTAACTGGGTGATGGGGATTAATTTTCTGTGCGGCATTGTCTTTTTACTGACCATTGTGTATGAATATGGTTTCCGGATTTCAGCTTCAGAGCATCATCTGATACATACACTGTATCATACGGTATGGGTCATCTTTTTAGTTACAACTACGATACAGATTGTCTTTCGTCAGGAAGATTCCTCGTTTAAGTTTACTCCGTGGACATGGATTCTTACCATACTGCTTTATCTGACCTTGCTTCCTGTGGTATTCAAAAAGCCGGAGGAAACGACTGGGGTATATTGGGTATGGGTGTTCTTTCATCATGCTTATTATAAGGGAACTATCCTGGTGCTGCTTTCCTTCTCCCAGCTTTCGGGCATCCTGGTGCGCTTGCTGGGCAAACGTACCAATCCGTCGTTGATTCTGGCAGGCAGTTTTCTGGTGTTTATTTTGTTGGGTACCGGACTGCTGATGCTTCCTCGGGCCACTTACCATGGTATTTCGTTTATGGATGCCCTGTTTACAGCTACGAGTGCGACGTGTGTCACAGGGCTTGTCACTGTAGATGTGCCTTCCACCTTTACGCTGGAAGGACAAATCCTGATTATTCTCCTGATTCAGATAGGCGGACTCGGGGTGATGACGCTGACAAGTTTCTTCGCCATGTTTTTCATGGGAAATACCTCGCTTTATAATCAGCTGATGGTGGGCGACATGATTAGTTCCAATTCCTTGAATTCGCTATTGTCTACCTTATTATATATATTGGGCTTTACGCTGGCAATAGAAGGAGTTGGTATGGCTGTTATCTGGCTAAGTGTGCACGGCACGTTGGGGATGACCTTGCAGGAAGAACTCTTCTTCTCGGCTTTCCATTCCGTGTCAGCCTTTTGTAATGCAGGTTTTTCCACTTTGCCCAGTGGAATGGGCAATCCGGCCGTCATGCAGGGACATAATCTGCTTTACATCACTTTGGGATTGCTGATTGCACTGGGAGGAATCGGATTCCCGATATTGGTGAATTTGTACGAAACGGTGGCGTATTACCTGCAAGCCGGAAAGTTCTGGCTGTTGCGTCGTTCTGGAAGATTCCGGAAAAAAGTACATCTGTATAATTTGAATACGAAGATTGTGCTGGTGGCTACTGTCTTTCTTTTAATAGGTGGTACATTGGCCATTGCTGCCCTGGAGTGGAACCATTCTTTTGCAGGCATGCCGGTGGCAGACAAGTGGGTGCATGCTTTCTTTAATTCCTCTTGTCCGCGAACTGCCGGTTTTGCCAGTGTGGGGCTGACCTCCTTGTCTACACAAACCTTGTTGCTCATGGTGGTGCTGATGATGATAGGAGGGGGCACGCAGTCTACGGCCGGTGGTGTAAAGGTCAACGTATTTGCGGTGGTCTTGATTAATTTGTGGGCTGTGGTTCGCGGGGCCGACCGTGTGGCAATTTTACGTCGGGAACTGTCGCACGATTCTATCCGCCGTTCGAATGCCGCATTGATTTTGTATTTGTTTATGACTTTTCTGGCTATCTTTTTGTTAAGCATATTGGAACCGGAAGCTGGATTGCTGGCCATTACTTTCGAATGTGTTTCGGCATTGAGTACCGTCGGTTCCAGCCTTGACCTGACACCGACCTTGGGCAATAGCAGCAAGTTGCTGGTGATTCTGCTGATGTATATTGGTCGTGTCGGTGCATTTACCTTGCTCACCGGTCTGGTACGCCAGGAGAAGAAACGCAATTACAGGTATCCGAGTGATAACATTATCATCAACTGATGTATGAAATATTTGATTATTGGTTTAGGACATTATGGGGCCACATTGGCCATGGAGCTGACTGCCATGGGGCATGAAGTGGTAGGTGCAGACGGAAACGGATTACACGTAGACAGTGTGAAGGACCGCATGGCAGCTTCGTTTGTGCTCGACGCGACGGATGAAATGGCACTTTCCGTGCTTCCGCTGAAGAGTGTGGATGCGGTAATCGTAGCCATAGGCGATAACTTTGGTGCTTCGGTCCGGATTGTGTCGTTGCTTAAAAAACTGAAGGTGAAGCGGATTTATGCACGGGCGGTAGACGAGGTACACAAGGGTGTGCTCGAAGCCTTTTCGATAGACCGTATTCTGACACCGGAACAGGATGCGGCACGTTTGCTGGCACAGCAGTTGGAGCTGGATGGCGGGGCTGAATTTTTCCAGATAGACGGCAATACCTACGTGTTCAAGCTGGAAATTCCTGAGAAACTGGTAGGCTATCACATTAATGAGCTGAATCTGGAACAGGAATTCGGTCTGAAACTGATTTCTCTGGTACAGGGCAAACAGGTGAAAAACTTCCTGGGTATATCTGTCTTTGAGAAAGAAGTGGCCAATACGTTCCCTGAGGATTATGCACTCCAGAAAGGTGACGGACTGGTGTGCTACGGCTCTTATTCCAGCTTTATGCAATTTTGGAAATCAGTCCGTTAGTCCATTTCCTAACGGATGTTTCTCTTGTTCAGTGCCTGCTGGTAACGGCGGGCATTGGCCTGATGCTCAGCAAAGGTAGCGGCGAAATTGTGCGTGCCCGAGAAATCTTCTTTGGCGCACATGTAGAGGTAATCATGCTGTGCATGATTCAATACGCTTTCTATTCCCTGAATGGAAGCAATGCGGATAGGGCCGGGAGGAAGCCCTGCGTGCTTGTAAGTGTTGTAAGGACTTTCTACCTCCAGGTGTTTGTGCAGAATACGTCGCAGTCCGAATTCTTGCAGGCTGAATTTGATGGTCGGATCGGCCTGAAGTGGCATTCCCGCTTGTAGACGGTTCAGATAGAGTTCTGCCACCATCGGCATCTCACTCTTGTTGGCTGTTTCTTCTTCCACGATGGAGGCCAGTGTGCTGACTTCTACCGGAGTCAGTCCGCAGGCTTGGGCTTTGTCCTTTCGTTCCTGTGTCCAGAAACGTTCATATTCTTTTTTCATTCGTTGGATAAAGGCTTTTGCATCCGTATTCCAATAGGCTTCATACGTGTTCGGGATGAACAGCGCAGGCATCGTTTCAAGACTAAAACCTAATGAAGCACAGAAAGCACTGTCACCGACAAGTCGGGCAAACTCCGTAGAATCGGGCATGAGTTGACGGTCCAGCGAGCGTGTCAGACGTGCCAGGGTCCGCACACTGGGGATAACCACTTTGACCGGAGTCTGATGTCCACTGCTCAGGCGGCGGAATAAGGTCAGTGTATTGATGGATGCATCAAACCGATAGGCTCCGGTATGAATTTGCTGGTCGTATTTTTTGAGACGAGCCAGCATTTTGAATCCTGTCATATGCGTGGCATTCAAATCTCTTTGAAGTTTGACGTACACAGAGTCGGCTGTATCGTCTCCATCTATATAAATAAAGGTGGCTTTCTCTATGCGGAGAGGGTGATTGAACAGCAAGGAAATAGTGCTGATTGCTCCTCCTAAAATTAGAATTGTGACAAGGGCACAAATAATGATTGTCTTTTTTGATTTCATCTGGTTTTAAATTTGGGCGTAAAAGTAGTAAGAAAACTTTATTTCTGCGGCAGTGAAGCGTCAGAATCTGATAAGGATGGATGTACATTTCATGTAATTTTATGTAGAATGGTCAAATCTCCTCCTGAAAAATGTCAAATGTACACCCATTACATGGAAAATATTCCTACATTTGTAAAGTGTGAAATAAACAAGTAAAATCAATAAGTATGAAAAATGCAATTCTAGGGTTGGCTTTTTGTGCCGCAATGCCTTTATGCGCTCAGCAGAAGGCCACAGTGACTGTTCATCCGGAGCAGGGAAAACAAATCATCAATAAGGAAATTTATGGTCAGTTTGCCGAACACCTCGGTACATGTATCTATGGAGGTCTTTGGGTAGGAGAAGATTCTTCCATACCTAATATTAAAGGTTATCGTAAAGATGTGTTCGAAGCATTGAAAGACTTGAAAGTGCCTGTACTCCGCTGGCCGGGAGGATGCTTTGCCGATGAATACCATTGGATGGACGGTATCGGTCCTCGTGAAAAACGTCCGCGTATGGTCAACAACAACTGGGGAGGAACCGTAGAAGATAACAGCTTCGGAACACACGAATTCCTGAACTTGTGTGAAATGCTGGGCTGTGAACCCTACATCAGCGGAAACGTAGGTAGCGGTAGCGTGGAAGAAATGGCCAAGTGGGTAGAATATATGACTTCTGAACAAGGAAGCCCGATGGCAAAATTGCGTCTGGAAAACGGACGTGAAAAACCGTGGAAAGTAAAATACTTCGGAGTGGGAAATGAAAGCTGGGGATGCGGAGGTAGCATGCGTCCGGAATACTATGCCGATTTGTATCGCCGTTATTCTACTTATTGCCGTAACTACGATGGCAACCGCTTGTTCAAGATTGCCAGCGGTGCCAGCGATTATGACTATAACTGGACTGAAGTGTTGATGAAAAACGTAGGTCATCGCATGGACGGACTTTCTCTGCACTATTATACTGTGCTTGGATGGAGTGGAAGCAAAGGTTCTGCTACGAAGTTCAACGACGAAGATTATTATTGGACGATGGGAAAATGCCGCGAAATTGAAGATGTGCTCAAGCGTCACATTGCCATTATGGACAAATATGACCCGAAAAAGCAGATTGGCTTGATGGTAGACGAATGGGGAACCTGGTGGGATGAAGAACCGGGTACTATCAGCGGTCATCTTTACCAGCAGAATACCTTGCGCGATGCCTTCGTGGCTTCTTTGAGTCTGGATATCTTCCATAAATATACCGACCGAGTTAAAATGACCAACATTGCTCAGGTGGTAAATGTATTGCAGTCTATGATTCTGACCAAAGAAGACAAGATGGTGCTGACTCCGACTTACTATGTGTTCAAGATGTATAACGTACATCAGGATGCCACTTATCTGCCGCTCGATTTGCAGTGCGAACGTAAGATTGTACGCGACAACCGTATCGTACCGATGGTAAGTGCGACTGCTTCACGTGATAAATCAGGAGCTATTCATGTGTCACTTTCTAACGTAGATCTGGAAGAGTCACAGGAAATCACATTGACGTTGGGTGATGTAAAGGCTAAATCGGTAAGCGGACAGATTCTGACATCTGAAAAGATTGACGATTACAATACGTTTGAACAGCCTGACCTGGTGAAATTGGCCGACTTCAAAGGCGCTAAATTGACAAAGAATGGACTTGTAGTGAAATTGCCTGCAAAATCAATTGTTACATTGGAAATTAAATAGTATATTGCAGAATCTTCTTTGTTTGTAGAAAAGAAGAATTTGTAAATGCCATATAATCAGTAAAGTATCGCTTTCTGAAAATCAACCGTCCGTTAACGGATTTTGATTTCAGAAAGCGATATTTTTATTTTGTAATATGAATGTAACAGGATGTTACATTTTCTTTAAGCGTATGACATCTGTTTGTAACACTAATATGAGACCTTTGTGGTGTCAAAAAAATGAGTCTATAGGAAAAATGAAAACAAAGAAAAGAATTTTATGTCTGTTAAGCATCTGGATGTGCACTATGGGTGCTGCCTTTGCAGATGGAGCACCTGAAGAACGGGCTCCGGGTGAGAAAAAAGGAGATGCCATCATTACCATATTTTCGGATGCGCATTCTGGTTTTGGTTCTGTCAATGATGACAGAGGGTTTAATCTGGACCGTGCCTATATTGGCTATCAGTATGCTTTGCCTCACGGATTGCAGTTGAAGGCAGTACTTGATTTCGGTCAGTCAAAAGATGTAAACGACCATCAGCGCATCGGATATGTGAAAAATGCACAGATTACCTGGAAGCAAAACGGCTGGACGCTGAATGCCGGATTAATCACTACGACTCAATTTAAGGTTCAGGAAGATTTCTGGGGAAAACGTTACGTGATGAAATCTTTCCAGGATGAATATAAGTTCGGCAGCAGTGCGGACTTGGGAGTTTCAGTAGCCTATAAATTTAACAAGGTGGTTTCGGCCGATGTGATTGTGGCCAACGGAGAAGGATATAAAAAAGTACAGGTGAAAGACGGTTTGCAATATGGTGCCGGCGTGACACTGACTCCGGTTGAGGGCCTGACGGTACGTGCATACGGTTCGTATAATGAATCAGTAGAAGAAGGGGAAAAAGGTATTACGAATCTGGCTGCTTTTGTCGGATATAAGCATACAGCCTTCTCGGTGGCAGCGGAATACAACTACCAGACCAACACGAAATATGTGCCTGATTGTGATCAGGATGGTTTTTCGGTTTATGCGTCTGCACAGTTAAGCAAGAAAATAAGTCTGTTCGGCCGTTGGGACCTGCTTTCTTCAGAGAAAGACTGGAACAAGGATGCGGACGGTATGGCCGGAATGGTAGGTGCCGAATTTAAATTGGGCAAATACATCAAGTTAGCTCCTAACTTCCGGTTGTGGTCGCCGAAAACAGAAGGCGGCAAGAGAGCCAGTTATGTATACCTGAATGCTTCGTTTGCGATTTAACTCAATGAATAACATAGATTTGTAACTTATATTAAATGTATAACACAATGAAAAAGTTTTATTTGCCTTTAATTGCTGGAGCGATGGCTTTGTCGTTTGCAGCGTGTGGTGGACAGAAATCAGCTAATGGTCGTGAATCAGTAGAACTGACAGGTGCAGGTGCTACATTCCCATTGCCATTTTATAATATGTCTTTCGAAAACTACAATGCAACTTCTGGTGACAAGATTTCTTACGGTGGTATTGGTAGTGGCGGTGGTGTCCGCAACTTGAAAGACGGTATCGTAGACTTTGCAGGTAGCGATGCTTTCTTGAGCGACAAGGAAATGGCTGAAATGCAGCCGGTGGTACACATCCCGACTTGTATGGGAGCTGTCGTAATGGCTTACAACTTGCCGGATGTAGTTAAACTGAATCTTTCTGGTGACGTGATTGCCGATATTTATGCAGGTAAGATTACAGACTGGAACGATGCACGTTTGCAGAAACTGAATCCGGATGTACAGTTGCCGGCAAAGAAAATCATTCTGGCATACCGTTCAGATGGTAGTGGAACAACTTTCATCTTTACAGACTATCTGTCAAAAGTAAGTGAAAACTGGAAAAACACTTACGGTGCAGGTAAAACCGTGGATTTCCCGGTCGGACAGGCAGCCAAAGGTAATCCGGGCGTAGCAGGAATTATCGCACAGACTCCTTATTCATTAGGATATATCGGTTCTGAATATGCTTTTGCTCAGAAGATTCCTTACGCAAGCGTATATAACAAGCGTGGTGAGCTGGTAGTACCTTCTACTGAAAGTATTTCAGCAGCTGCCGGTGACATTCCTCAGGATACTCGTTGTTCAATTACCGATGCGGATGCAGCAGGAGCTTATCCTATCAGCTGCTTCACCTGGTTGCTGATTTACAAGGAACAGCACTATGCAGACCGTTCTATGGAACAGGCAAAAGCTACTTTGGATTTGATGCAATATATGTTGAGCGACAGCGTGCAGCAGACTACTGCTACCGTACACTATGCACCGCTGCCTAAGAAGGCTATCGAACAGAGCCTTCAGAACCTGAAAGCTGTGACATACGATGGACAGCCGATTCTTAAATAAATAAGACAATAAGTTATGCAAGACAAACTGTTTAAAGTCTTACTTATCTTATCGGCTATTGTGATACCGGTCATTGGTGGGGGAATTATTTACTCCCTCACCGTTGACGCTTCCGGCGCTTTCGAGGAGTTTGGATTCTGGCATTTTATCTTCTCTGACGACTGGGTGACTACTGCCGGTAAAGAAAGTTATGGCGCTCTTCCTTTTATTACGGGTACACTGCTTACTACAGCACTGGCGTTGCTGATGTGTATTCCCTTTTCACTTCCTGTCGCACTGTTTACCGGTGAGTATTTCCGTGGAAAGAAAATTGCGGCCGTTCTGGGTACGGTGATTGATTTGCTGGCAGGTATTCCTTCCATTATCTATGGCTTGTGGGGCTTCTATGTACTTCGTACTGTGTTCATGCACTTGAACCTGTCTCCGCAGGGTTCCGGTATTCTGACTGCAGCGTTTGTGCTGGCCATCATGATTGTGCCGTATGCTGCTTCCTTGAGTGCCGAATTCATCAAGATGGTACCTTCCGACCTGAAAGAAGGAGCTTATGCCATGGGGGCTACGCGTGCAGAGGTAATTAAGAGAGTGATATTCCCGATGGCGGGTTCCGGTATCTTTTCTGCCTATATTCTGGCTATCGGACGTGCGCTGGGTGAAACGATGACAGTGACCATGCTGATTGGAAATACCAACCAGATGCCGGACACACTGCGTACCACGGGTAATACTATGGCCAGTATCATTGCAAACCAGTTTGGTGAAGCAGACGGTCTGAAACTGTCCTCATTGATTGCCATCGGTTTGTTGCTGTTCCTGATTACGGCCATCATTAATATTATCGGAAAGATTTTGATTCGTCGTGCCCGTCACGTGTAATCTGCTAAAAAGATTTGTGCTTATGTTATATGGAAATAATATTAAGATACGTATCCTGAAAAGCCGCTTGCTTTATATTCTGGTTTGCGTATTGTCGGGTGTGACAGCGATTCCTTTGCTGGCGATTTTGGGAGAAGTATTGATCAAGGGTTGGAAACAGTTAGGCTGGTCGTTTCTCACCGAGGCTACTCCGAATGCCTATAAGGCGATGATGGCTGCTTCTGCCGGAGAAGCAATTCCGGGGGGAATTGCAAACGGAATTATCGGAACCTTCCTGATGCTTTTGCTGGCTGCTGTAGTCGCTATCCCGGTAGGAATTTTATGTGGTATCTGTCTATCAGAATACAGAAAAAGCTGGTTTGCTGTGTTTGTCAGCTACCTGACCGACTTGCTTCAGGGTACTCCTTCCATTATTATCGGTATTATTACTTACATCTGGGTAGTTGTCCCGATGAAAGGTTATTCGGCTATTGCAGGAAGTGTGGCATTGTTTATCATGATGCTTCCGCTGATTATCCGTTCAACGGAAGAAACCATGAAGGTGCTTCCGGAAACCTTGAAAGAGGCCGGACTGGCATTGGGAGGTAGTTACTGGAGAGTAATGCTGAAAGTGATGGTGCCTTCTGCATTGGGCAGTATCTTTACCGGTATTTTGCTGGCCATCTCTCGTGTAGTCGGTGAAACAGCTCCGTTGATGTTTACTGCTCTGGGTGGAGCCGCTATCAGCTGGAACATGACCAAGCCTATGTCGGCTGTTCCTTTGCTTATCTGGGAGTTCTTCAACGACCCGAACTTGCAGAGCCTGATATGGGGAGCTTCTTTGTTCCTGTTGACTTTTGTGTTATGTCTGAATTTATTAGCTAAACGAATTGCAAAGAAATGGAAAATATAAAGGATCCGATTCTTCAAATAAAAGATGTGTGTATATCATATACCAGCGACGTAATGGCTGTAAAGCATGTGTCGGCTGATATTGAAAAAAATACGATTACGGCCATCATGGGGCCTTCTGGATGTGGAAAGAGTACGCTGCTGCGTGCCGTGAACCGCATGCATGAGTTGTACAAGAATATCCGTGTGACGGGAGAAATTTTACTGAATGGTGAAAATGTGCTTCAGATGCACCCGATGGAAGAACGTCGTCGCATCGGTATGGTGTTCCAGCGTCCGAATCCGTTCCCGACCATGAATATTTACGACAATGTGTTGGCCGGATATATCCTGAACGGTATTCATCTGTCAAAATCACAGAAAGATGAGATTGTAGAACGTAACTTGCGCAACGTATGTCTGTGGGATGAAGTGAAGGACTCGCTGACAAAGCGTGGTACTTTCCTCTCTGGCGGACAGCAGCAGCGCTTATGTATTGCACGTTCTTTGGCACTTCAGCCGGATATATTGCTTATGGATGAGCCTACTTCAGCTCTTGACCCGATTGCTACCAAGCACATTGAGGGATTGATGGACCAGCTGAAAAAAGAGGTGACCATCCTGATTGTGACTCACAATATGTCACAGGCCATGCGTATCTCCGACCGTTCCATGTTCATGTATATGGGTGAACTGATAGAGTATGACAATACGGAGAAAATGTTTAAAGATCCGGCAGATGAACGTACAAGAGCTTATCTGACAGGAAAGATGGGGTAACTGTCAGGGATGACAGGTAAAAAAAGGGGGCAGGCTGAAATCAGCAGGCCCCCTTGATTGTTATTTGTATGAAAAATTTGGGTTATTGGGCAACTAGTACTTCCGGCTTTTGTTTGTTGCTTTTCAAGATATGCCATACTTCTTCTTCTGTTCCGGAAAAAGGACCGGATTTCTCCAGCTTGATAGTAGACATGGCAGCTGCGAAACATCCTGCTTCTGCGTATGAAGCTCCTTTGTTTCGCATATAAAGATAACCAAGTACGTAGGTATCACCGCATCCGGTGGCATCTACTACTTCTTTAGGAGCGTATGCCGGAATCTTATAGAACTTTCCTTCTGCATAAATAAGTGAGCCAAGGCTTCCTAAAGTCAGCAGGACTTCTTTCACACCCCATTGAGCCAGTTGCTTTGCTGCTTTTTCAGGGTCTTTGAATCCCGTCAGCACTTCAGCTTCATGTTCATTGACTTTCAAAATATCAATGTATTTCAGGGCTTTTTTCTTTTCATGCCAGTCTACAGGGAATACGTGCTCACCTTCCACTTTCCGGAGATAGCCTTGTGCGTCGACAGCCAATGTACCTTTCTGAGCCAACTCCTTTACTACTTCAAGTGGAAAGTCATCCGCCAGCAAACTTCCTAAATGGAAGATGTGTGCATTTTCATCTTTTAAAGCATCTGCAGTGAAAGGGTCAGCCTTAGCCAATACACGCTGGGAACGGTTGTCCTGATTCTCTTCGTATGTATTTTCAAAATATACGGTGTGACGGCTTGGCAGGACTTCTACTTGAAGCCCTTCTTTTCTCATTTCTTCAATAATGCCATATTCACTAGGAGCCACAGCAGTAACCAGCTTGTAGTTTTTGAAATCTTTCAGTCTGCGTATACCGTGTGAAAAGTAGTAAGAAGTGCCTCCCGGCATGTAAGTCGTTTGTTTTGGAGTTACAATTTTGTCTAATGTAATGTGTCCAATGCAACAAATATCATTCATGTAGTTGAGTATTTCTTTAAATGCGTCTGCAAAGATACGCATTATTTTACTCTCTGATAAGTCGGTTAATGGCTTTTTCTTCTGAATTTATGGCTTATTTTTACTTATTAGCAAATAAAAAAGCTCATAAAAGCTTTATTGAATCAAACAAAGTCTTAACTTTGAACAGTTTGTTCCTGCTCTTTGGGATAGATTTTTGAAAAAGACTGAGTTCCAAAGGCAAGAATTAATGTAAAGTTACTAGGAGAAAAAGAAATTTAGAAATGGAAAAAATGAATGTAAAGCCCGCAGAAGGTAAGCTGGGCGTATTGTGTGTTGGTTTGGGAGCTGTGGCTACCACGTTTATGACAGGGGTTTTAATGACTCGTAAAGGATTGGCAAAGCCAGTGGGCTCAATGACGCAGTATGATAAGATTCGTGTAGGACGTGGAGATGCAAAGAAATATTTGCATTATAATGAAATTGTGCCGATGGCCAAACTGGATGACATTGTTTTTGGTGCATGGGATGTATATCCGGCTAATGCGTATGAGTCGGCTATCAACTGCGAGGTGTTGCGTGAAAAGGATATCAATCCGGTGAAAGATGAACTGGAAAAGATTGTGCCGATGAAGGCCGCTTTTGACCGTAACTACGCCAAACGCCTGGATGGAAACAATGTGAAGGATTGTGCTACCCGTTGGGATATGGTGGAACAGTTGAGAGAAGACATTCGTAAATTCAAGGCAGACAACAACTGTGCACGTATCGTTGTGCTTTGGGCTGCTTCTACTGAAATTTACGTACCGGTTTGTGAAAGTGTACATGGCACTTTGGCTGCGTTGGAGAACGCAATGAAGCAGGATGACCGCGAACACATTGCTCCTTCTATGTGTTATGCATACGCTGCTTTGGCCGAAGGAGCTCCTTTCATCATGGGTGCGCCGAATACCACTGTGGATATTCCGGCGATGTGGGAAATGGCAGAACAGACTAAGATGCCGATTGCCGGTAAGGATTTCAAGACGGGACAGACTTTGGTGAAGTCTGGTTTTGCGCCGATTATCGGTACACGTTGTCTGGGACTGTCAGGCTGGTTCTCTACCAATATCTTGGGAAATCGTGACGGTCTTGTGCTGGATGAACCGGCTAACTTCCATACAAAAGAAGTGAGCAAGCTTTCTACACTGGAATCTATTCTGGTGCCTGAAAATCAGCCGGACTTGTATTCTGATTATTATCACAAGGTACGTATCAACTATTATCCGCCTCGCAATGACAACAAGGAAGGCTGGGATAATATTGATATTTTCGGCTGGATGGGCTATCCGATGCAGATTAAGATTAACTTCTTGTGCAGGGATTCTATTTTGGCCGCTCCGTTGTGTCTGGATTTGGTATTGTTGAGCGACTTGGCTGCACGTGCCGGACGTTATGGAACACAACGCTTCTTGAGCTTCTTCCTGAAGAGCCCGATGCATGATTATACAGAAGGGGAAGTTCCGGTGAATCATTTGTTCCAGCAATATGTCATGCTGAAGAATGCTTTGCGTGAGATGGGAGGATATGAAGCTGACGAAGAAATTGACTAAGGCTTAATGTCTTTTTTGTAAAAAATAAAACCGGCAATGGAGAGCGCTCCATTGCCGGTTTTTTCGTAGGTGAGAGAAGAAATTATATTCTATTATTCATAAAAAAAGGTAAGAATATCGTTTTTCGGGGAGTGAAATTTGTAAGAGATTATTTCACTCTGTATTTTTACAAACTTGATAAGCTGGACTATTAAGGTGTTAATGAGATATATGATAAAAAGATTGCTTTTTTTAATCGTGTTGTGTCTGGGAGTTGTGAAACTTTCTGCGCAAATCAGTGGAGTTGTTACAGACTCTGAAACGGGTGACCCTATCCCTTATTTGAATGTATATTATGATGGAAAAGGGGTGGGAACTATTACAGATATAGATGGTAAATATTCAATAGCTGCTCATACCGGATGGAATAAATTGACTTTTTCCATGGTGGGTTATGGTACGGAGGTACGTGATGTGTCTGCCAAGACGAAGATATTGAATGTCAAAATGAAGCCCGACTTGGTGCTGGATGAGGTCGTGGTGAAGCCCAAGAAGGAAAAATATTCTCGAAAGAATAATCCGGCAGTGGAAATGATGAAGAAAGTTATTGCAGCCAAGAAACTGAATGATTTGGGTGTGAATGATTTTTATCATTATAATAAGTATCAGAAGATTACATTCTCTTTAAATAATATTACAACCGACTCGTTGCGTGAATCGAACCTGTTTAAGAAGTATCCTTTCTTCCGTGACCAGGTGGAGCAGTGTAGTGTGACGGGTAAGAATATTCTGCCTATTTCGGTGGACGAGACGGTGACAGAAAAATTGTACCGGAAAAATCCCCACGATGAAAAGACAATTGTAAAAGGTATTAACTCTACGGGAGTCAATGAACTGTTTAATACGGGCGATATGCTGTCGACTGTATTGAAAGATGTGTTCCAGGATATTAATATTTATCAGGACCGCTTCCGTTTCCTTCAGTACCCGTTCGATAGTCCGATTTCGAATGCGGGTATCAATTTCTATAAGTATTACATCATGGATACGGTGATGGTGGACAAGGAAAAATGTTTCCACTTGACTTTCGTGCCCAACAACTCACAGGATTTCGGTTTTACCGGTCATTTGTATATCCTTGCGGATTCTACTTTCCGTGTGAATAAATGTATCATGAATCTTCCGAAGAAGACCGATATAAACTTTGTGGATAACATGATTATTGAACAGAAGTTCGGTCAGTTGTCTACGGGAGAATGGGTGCTGATGGAAGATGACATGCTGTGTGAATTGTCTTATTTGAAGAAAATTTTGGGCTCTTTTCAGGTAAGGCGTACCACGCGATATTCTGATTTTGGGTTTGACGAGATTCCAGCCAAGATTTTCAAAAAGAAGGGAGATGAGATAAAGGATGTCAATGCCATGATGCGTGACGATTCTTTCTGGAAAGAATATCGTCCGACGGAGCTGACGAAGTCGGAGGATAATATGGGACAGTTCGTGGACAATTTGGCAAAGATTAAGGGATTCAAGTACATCATATTTGTGGCCAAGGCCTTTATCGAAAACTTTGTTGAAACAGGAGTGAAGGGAAGGCCCAGTAAGGTGGATATTGGTCCGATTAATACGATGATTTCAAGCAACTACATTGACGGGTTGCGTTTGAGAGCTTCTGCACAAACCACTGCGAACCTGAATCCTCATCTTTTTTTACGCGGATATTATGCGTATGGTTTTAAAGATGAGAAGTCTAAATACAAGGCTGAGGTGGAATATTCTTTTAACAAGAAGGAATACCTTCCCCGTGAGTATCCGATTAATTCGTTGACGCTGTCGTATTCGTACGATAATATGTTGCCGTCCGACAAGTTTATGGGAACCGACAAGGACAATGTGTTTACTTCGTTCAAGGTGACATCGGTCGATCAGTATAACTACGAGCGTACGGCCAGCGTGAAATATGAACTGGAGAAGGAAAGTGGCTTGAAAACAACCTTTATGCTGAAGCATACCAATCTGGAGGCTTGTGGAAAATTGTTTTATCGTACCATGGCGCAGGAAAATCAGTTGCAGCAGGATTTGGCATCGGGTGCACTGACGGGTACGGAATGGGTACATTCTCCTTATAATACGAAGGATTTTTCACTGGCTGAGGCTACGCTGGCTTTTCGTTATGCACCGGGAGAAACATTCATCAATACCAAGCAGCGCCGTTTGCCGGTCAATCTCGATGCACCGGTCTTTACCTTGCAGCATACGCTGGGATTGAAGGGTATCTTAGGTAGTGATTATACCTATAACATGACGGAAATGAGTCTCTACAAGCGCTGGTGGCTGAGTTCCTGGGGAAACATTGATACTTGTGTAAAAGGAGGTATCCAATGGAATAAGGTGCCTTTCCCCTTACTGATTATGCCGGCGGCCAACTTGTCTTATATTCTTCAGGACGAGACTTTCAGCTTGATTAATAATATGGAGTTTCTGAACGACCGTTATGCGTCGCTGGATGTATCATGGAATTTGCAGGGAAAAATCTTCAACCGTATTCCTCTTCTGAAGAAGCTGAAATGGCGTGAGTTTATCGGCGTGAAATGTTTGTGGGGTACACTTACCGACAAGAATAACCCGTTGCTCCCGCAGAATGCCAATGATACGGAACTGATGTTGTTCCCGGGACATTACGATGCAGCGGGCAATTATCATACCTCAAGCTATGTCATGGACCCCAAGAAGCCTTATGTGGAGATTAGTGCGGGTATTCATAACATTTTCAAGTTGCTCCATGTGGAATATGTACGTCGTTTGAATTATAATGAACTGCCTACTGCCAGCAAATGGGGCATACGCTTCATGATTCGTACCGTATTCTAAATTATACTTTTTGGAGTAAATGCATGTACGGGTTTCAAACTTTTTGTAAATTTGCCATATAATCGAAGACTATATGGTGAAATCAGAGATACAGAATGTAAAACTTCGTTTTGGCATCATAGGCAATTGTGAAGGGTTGAACCGTGCCATTGATGTGGCTATTCAGGTGGCTCCTACAGACTTGTCCGTGTTGGTGACGGGAGAAAGTGGAGTCGGTAAGGAAAGCTTCCCTCAGATAGTCCATCAGTTTAGCCGGAGAAAACACGGACCGTATATTGCGGTAAACTGTGGAGCGATTCCGGAGGGTACGATCGATTCCGAACTGTTTGGTCATGAGAAAGGGGCATTTACCGGTGCCATCAGCGACCGTAACGGGTATTTTGCTGAGGCTAATGGCGGTACTATCTTTCTGGATGAGGTGGGTGAACTTCCTCTTTCTACTCAGGCCCGTTTGCTTCGTGTGCTTGAAAGCGGAGAATATATAAAGGTCGGCTCTTCCAAAGTGCAGAAAACAGACGTCCGGATTGTGGCAGCGACGAATGTGGATTTTACAGAAGCTATAGCGAACGGACGTTTCCGTGAAGACTTGTACTATCGTCTGAATACGGTGCCTATTAAAGTGCCGGCACTGCGTGAACGTCCGGATGATATTCCTCTTTTGTTCCGTAAGTTTGCTGCAGATTTTGCCGAAAAATACCGTATGCCGGCTATTCAGTTGATGGAGGATGCCAAGCAGTTGCTCGTGTCGTATACCTGGCCGGGTAATATCCGTCAGTTGAAAAATATCACGGAACAAATCTCCATTATTGAAACCAACCGTGAGATTACTGCCGAAATTCTTCGGGGGTATTTGCCTGCTCAACCCGTGTCAAAATACCCGGCATTGCTGGGTGGCGTGAAGCCGCAAGGTGAAAAGGGTTTCCAGAGCGAGAGGGAGATACTTTATCAGGTGTTGTTCGATATGCGGAGGGATGTAACTGAATTGAAGAAACTAGTACATGACATCATGGCCGAACGTGCAGCTGGTGGAACGGTTACTGCTCCGTCGTCTATGCCAGTTCATTATATTCCTGAAACTCCGTCCAGCCTGATACAGCCTTCTGCAGTGGTGCTAAATCCTGCCGAAGAAGTGGGTAAGGTATCCAGCGTGACTCCAGTAACGAATGTGTCACAAGTAAATCCGAATGTGAAGGTTACGCATGCAGATGTGTCGGATGATGTGCAGGATACGGAAGAATACATTGAAGAGAATCTTTCACTGGATGAAGTGGAGAAGGAAATGATTCGTAAGGCATTGGAACGTCATCATGGAAAAAGAAAAAATGCAGCGAATGATTTGAAAATTTCAGAACGTACCCTTTATAGAAAAATCAAAGAATATGGACTTGAATAAAAAATATAGCAGACTGAGTAAATATTTTCTGGCCGTTTGTTTGTGTATCCTTACGGCATGTACGGTTTCGTATAAATTTAATGGATCTTCCATTAACTATGATAAGGTGAAGACAATCAGTTTCCAGAACTTTCCGAACCGCTCGGCTGCCTTTGTATGGGGACCGATGGAGTCGATGTTCAACACGGCTTTGCAGGATAAATATATGCAGCAGACTCGTCTGAAACAGGTTCGTCAGGGAGGTGACTTGGAATTGTCGGGTGAAATTACGAACTACGATGCTTACAATAAAGGAGTCGGTTCTGATGGTTATTCTACGATGGCAGAGTTGAGAATGACGGTAAATGTGAGATTTGTCAATAATACCAATCATGCGGAAGATATTTCGGACCAGCAGTTTACTGCCAGCCGTGAATACAATGCCAGCCAGCAGTTGTCGTCCGTGCAAGAAGAGCTTGTACAGCAGATGATTGACGAAATCGTGGAGCAGATATTTAATGCAACTGTAGCCAACTGGTAAGAGCAGGAATGATGGTACAACAACGACTACAGCATTGGATTGAACACCCGGAAGAGCTGGGCACTGAAAGCTTGTATGAGTTAAGACAGCTTCTGGTGCAATATCCTTTTTTCCAGACAGCTCGTATTTTGTATTTGAAGAATCTGTATCTGTTGCGTGATCCATCTTTTAAAGATGAGTTGCGCAAAGGGGCTTTGTTTGTAGCCGATTTGAGTATCCTGTTTTATGCCATTGAAGGGGATAAGTTTGTCATTAACCGGCATGTCGCTGAAAAAGAAAATGTATCGTCAGAAACATCTGACAGAACGCTGGACCTGATTGACCGTTTTCTGGCCGATGATAAGGACCTTTCTGTGGAAAAACTCTTTCCTTTGCCTGTAGAAGCAGTAGATTATACCTCTGTGTTGATGGAAAAGGAGGGAAATACAGAAACGGCATCTGTAAATCCCCTTCGTGGACAGGATTTAATCGACCACTTTATAGAACAGGCGGCCCGTGAAGAAGCTAAAGGAGTGGAGCCGATAAAGGAGACTGCTTTGTTGGAGGAGGAATCTTCTTCAGAGACAGTAAAAATGGAGGAGGTGGTGCCTGATACAGAAAAAGAAGAGTCTGATACGGAAGAAGGGGAAGATTATTTTACGGAAACTTTGGCTAAAATTTATGTTAAACAGCAACGCTATGATAAAGCGCTGGAAATTATTAAAAAATTAAATTTGAAATATCCGAAAAAAAATACTTACTTTGCAGACCAAATCAGGTTTTTGGAAAAATTGATTATTAACGCTAAATCAAAATAAAAGAAAATGTATTTATTATTTGTTGTATTAATGGTACTTGCTGCTGTATTGATGTGCTTCGTGGTACTGATACAGAATTCAAAAGGAGGAGGACTCTCTTCCAGCTTTGCTTCGTCTAATCAGATTATGGGAGTTCGTAAGACAACTGACTTTATTGAAAAACTGACTTGGGGTTTGGCTGCTTTCATGGTAGTAATCAGTGTAGCTACTTCTTACGTAGTTCCTTCTCAGGCAGAAGGTTCTTCAGTAATCATGGAACAGGCTGTAAAAGAGCAGAAAACAAATCCGTTGAATGCTCCTGCAGGTTTTGCTGCTCCTCAGAAGACTGATGCTGCGGCTACTACTGCTCCGGCTGCCGTAAATGATTCTGCAAAGAACTAAGATAAAAATATGAGATAAGGCACATTCTCTTTTGTGGGAGATGGCGTGCCATAATTGTAGAAACGGGAAGCCTGCTTTTTAAAAACAGGTTTCCCGTTTTTTATTGTTAATTTTACAGACGATGGAAAACATTCAAAAGAAAGAGCGAATCCTGGCTATTGATGCGTTACGAGGATTCGCGGTAATGGGGATTATCCTGCTTCATAACATTGAACATTTTAATTTTTATTCTTTTCCGGAAACGACTTCTCCGGTGCTTGGTGCTTTGGACAAAAGCTTGTGGGACATGTTGTTCTTCACGTTCTCGGGTAAGGCATACGCTATTTTTGCCTTGCTGTTCGGTTTCACGTTCTATTTGCAGAGCCGGGGATCGGAAAAAAGAGGAGAAGATTTTAGGAACCGCTATATGTGGCGCTTGCTGCTATTACTGGGTTTCGGCTTTGTCAATTCTTTGTTTTTCCCGGGTGAAATCTTGGTGCTATATGCCATTTTAGGTTTTATTCTTGTACCTGTGCGTCATTGGAGCAACAAGGGATTACTGATACTGGCACTGATATTGATGCTGCAGCCCGTGGAATGGCTGAAAGTGCTGTGTGGTTTTGTCAATCCTGAGTATGCACCGAAGCAGATGATTTTCTCGTTGGGTGATGTATATCCTCAGTTGGGAGGTGAATCCTGGTGGGAGATGGTGAAGGTAAATTTCACAATCGGTCAATTGGCCAGCCTGAACTGGGCCTGGTGCTACGGACGAGTTTTCCAAACCTGCTCTTTGTTTATCCTTGGTTTGTGGATAGGACGTGTGGGGTATTTTGATTCTTCTTCTGAAGCAGCTCTGACAAAGGCACGTACATTCTGGACTTATGTGTTATGCTTTTCACTTCCTTTGGCGGTGATTTTCTATTTTCTCAAAGGTTTTATTTTCTCAATTACTTCACAGCCTTTGATGCTTGACAGTTTGAAGACCATTTTCAATTCTTGGTATAACTTCTGCTTTATGCTGGCCATTGTATCCGCATTCCTCTTGTTGTATTGGATGGGGAAGGGGCGGATACTGAAGATACTTGTTCCCTACGGAAGAATGAGTCTGACTGACTATATCATGCAATCAGTGATAGGAAGTTTTCTGTATTTCGGTTACGGACTGGCCTTGCATAAATCTTGTGGCACTACGTTGAGTTTATTGGTCGGAATCGCATTTTTCCTGGCCCAGCTTGCTTTTGCTCACTGGTGGTTCCGCCATTTCAAACGTGGCCCGTTGGAAACTATCTGGCATCGACTGACCTGGTTGGGAAAGACAAACCGTTAATCATTTGGGTAGATATATAAACAAGACAGGGCTGTTCCAGGAGAATTGGGGCAGCCTTTCTTATATGTAGAAAAATATGTTTTCCCAGTACTTTCAGGGAAATACTTCAGTACTGCAAAGGAAGTACTGAAGTACTGACGAAGAAGTACTCCGGTACTGCCTAAGGAGTACTGACTTTGATTAAAGAACTGTGAATTCAGCTTTTATGGTTCTCAAAGAGAAAAAAATAGAGGCCATCCTCGTGATTGAGGTGGCCTCCGTTAGTGATGAAAGCTATACTTTCAATTATTTCTTGAAGTATCTGTTATACAAGCCTTCGAAACCTTTTCCGTGACGAGCTTCGTCCTTAGCCATTTCGTGAACAGTATCGTGGATAGCATCCAGGTTCAGCTGTTTAGCACGAGTAGCGATACGTTTCTTGTCTTCGCAAGCACCGCATTCAGCGTTCATACGTTTTTCAAGGTTTGTCTTAGTATCCCATACACAGTCACCCAACAGTTCTGCGAATTTAGCAGCGTGTTCAGCTTCTTCCCAAGCATAACGTTTGAAAGCTTCTGCTACTTCAGGATAGCCTTCGCGGTCAGCCTGACGGCTCATAGCCAGGTACATACCAACTTCAGTACATTCGCCCATGAAGTGGTTGTTCAGGTCTTTGATCATTTCGTCGTCGCAACCTTTAGCTACGCCGATTACATGTTCGTCTACAAACTGCAAACCACCTTCAGCTTCTTCCATTTCTTTGAATTTAGAAGCAGGAGCTTTACACAACGGACACTTTTCAGGAGCTGTTTCACCTTCGTAAATGTAACCACAAACTGTACAGATAAACTTTTTCATAAGTCAAAAATTTTAAGTAGTTAGTTATAATATTAATAAGTTAATTCTTAGTTATTCATCAATCCTTTTTCAGCACATTCGGGGCAAACTCCCTTATAATACTGATGCACTTCTTCCACGATAAAACCTTCTTTGCGGAAAGGTTCTGCCTCACTGAGATTCTGTGGAATCTCTACATCGTAGATTTTATTGCAGACCTTGCATTGAAAATGCGCATGCGGATGCACATCTCCGTCAAAGCAGGCATTTTTTTCATCTATGGTCAGCATTTTTGCCGCGCCGTGTTCTACAAACAACTTCAGCGTATTATATACCGTTGTTTTAGAGAGCGTGGGGATTTCCTTGCACAAAGCTGTATATATCTCATCGATACATGGATGTGTTTTATGGTTCAACAGATAGTCCATGATGGCGATGCGTTGTACAGACGGCTTGATGTGGTAACTGAGCAAGTATTCGTATGCTGTCATATCTATTTTCAATTATGTAATTGTTACAATTCTAATTCGAAGGCAAATATACAAAGATTTTTTATAACCACAAATACTCTCCTCTGTTTTTTATTTTTTTTGCTTTATGCCTTTTCTTTAAAATCTCCCTCTTTATTCTGTGTAGATGTTCAAATATTCTGTTTATTTTTGCATATCTATTTATATATAACAAATTATATGAGATTTGGTTTTGTAAAAGTAGCGGCTGCCGTTCCTGCAGTGAAAGTAGCCGACTGCAAATTCAATGCACAACAGACGGAAAAACAGATTGTAATAGCCGATGGAAAGGGGATTCAGATTATTGTTTTTCCGGAATTGAACCTGACAGGATATTCCTGTGGAGATTTGTTTGCGCAAAGTTTATTGCTTGAGCAGGCTGAACTGGCTTTGATGCAGATTGTCAATAATACCCGTCAGCTGGACATTATTTCCATTGTCGGTATGCCGGTCGTGGTCAATTCCACGCTGATGAACTGTGCCGTGGTTTTTCAGAAAGGTAAGATTCTGGGTATTGTGCCTAAGACTTATCTGCCTAATTATAAAGAATTCTACGAGAAACGCTGGTTTACTTCTGCTGTGGCCCATCCGGATTCCATGAATGTACGTTTGTGTGGTCAGGTGGTGCCGATGGGTACAAACCTGCTGTTCGATACACCGGATGTATGTTTCGGAATTGAGTTGTGTGAGGACGTATGGGCACCTGTTCCTCCCAGCTCTGCACTGGCCCTGAAAGGCGCGGAGATTATCTTCAACCTGTCTGCCGATACCGAAAATATCAGCAAGCATCAGTATCTCCGTTCGTTGTTGGCACAGCAGTCAGCTCGTTGTCTGGCTGGATATGTATTTTCATCCTGCGGTTTCGGGGAATCTACCACCGATGTGGTTTTTGCCGGAAACGCATTGATTTACGAGAATGGAAGCCTGCTTGCCGCTTCCGACCGTTTCTCATTTGAAGAACAGCTTGTGGTCAGCGAGATAGATGTGGAGCGTTTGAGAGGAGAACGTCTGACGAATACCACTTTCTCCAGCAGCGTACGTATGTATCGCGACCAGCATCCTATGCAGCATATCTCTACCGCACTTGTTGCTTCCCGCGATTTGACTCTTACCCGTTCGGTAGAACCTCATCCGTTTGTGCCTTCTGGTGAACGCCAGCTGGACGAACGTTGCGAGGAGATTTTCTCTATTCAGGTAGCCGGACTGGCCAAGCGCTTGGTACACACCAATTGTAAGACGGTGGTGTTAGGTATCTCCGGTGGACTGGATTCTACCTTGGCGCTTTTGGTTTGTGTCAAGACCTTTGATAAGTTGAATCTGTCTCGTAAGGGTATTGTGGGAGTCACCATGCCGGGCTTCGGTACCACAGACCGTACCTACCACAATGCACTTTCACTGATGAGCTCTCTGCAGGTTACTACGAAAGAAATCAGTATAAAGGATGCCTGCATCCAGCATTTTCAGGATATAGGTCAGGATATGTCCGTGCATGATGTGACCTACGAAAACGGTCAAGCCAGAGAGAGAACCCAGATATTGATGGATTATGCCAACAAGATTGGCGGACTGGTAATCGGTACCGGTGACCTTTCAGAGCTTGCTTTGGGATGGGCTACGTACAATGGTGACCACATGTCCATGTATGGAGTAAATGCCAGCATTCCTAAAACCCTGGTTCGCTACTTGGTAAACTGGGTGGCCCAGACCGGTGTAGATACGCTTTCACGAAACACCTTGCTGGATATTATCGATACACCTATCAGCCCGGAACTGATTCCGGCCGATGAGAACGGCAACATCAAGCAGAAAACAGAAGATCTGGTCGGACCGTATGAATTGCACGATTTCTTCCTCTTCCATTTCCTGCGCTTTGGTTTCCGTCCGGCAAAGATTTTCTATCTGGCCGAGATTGCCTTCCGTGGGGTGTACGACAGCACGACTATCAAGAAGTGGCTTACCAACTTCTATCGCCGTTTCTTTGCGCAACAGTTCAAGCGTTCCTGCTTGCCCGATGGGCCGAAAGTTGGTTCCGTATCTTTGAGTCCGCGAGGAGACTGGCGTATGCCGAGTGATGCCAGTGCTGCATTGTGGTTGAAAGAATGCGAAGAACTTCAGGCATAAGTGCCTATATATTATAGAAGGAATAAAAACAAACCGGGTGTTTCATTGGGCAAGTTGAAACACCCGGTTTGTTTTTATCTGTTTCAGCGAACATATTTGTCAGTAAACGCTTTTACCTTTTCTGTGTACTCATCCGGATACAATTTGTAGGAATGTGCGTGATCTACGCCTTCTGTAATCCAGATTTCCTTAGGAGAAGGCTTGGCGGCATACACCTTGTGTACCATCCATGTGGGTACAAAATCATCGTTGTCGCCATGGATGAAGAGCATGGGCTTCGTACAGCGAGCTACTTGCGAGAGGGCAGACGCCTCCTGAAAGTTCCATCCGTTCTGGAGTTGGCAAATCCAGCTGGCCGTATAGAGCAACGGGAAGGGGGGGAGTCCGAAAAGGCCTTTCAACTCTTTGCTGAACTGGTCCCACACGCTGGTATAGCCACAGTCTTCCACAAAGCAGGTGATGTATTCAGGTGTTTTTTCTCCCGACACCATCATTGTGGTGGCAGCCCCCATCGAAATACCGTGAACCACCGCCTTCAGCGAGTCGCCAAACAAAGCCGGAGCTGTATCAATCCATTGCAACACATCCTTTCTGTCGAGCCAGCCCATCTGTATGGCATCTCCTTCTGTCAGTCCCGTGTAACGCAGGTCGGGCAGCAGAATGTTGTAATCCAGCGAGTGGTTATATAGGTAGCCGATATGGAACATGCGGATGGCATTGTCTGTATATCCGTGTACGATGATGGCCGTACGTCGGGTAGGGCGGGAAGCATGTGCATAAAACGCATGCATCCGGATTCCGTCTGGTGCGGTGATAAACGTATCCCGCAAGGCATGATGCTGTTGCAGGCTGTCCAGCCAGGGAACAATCTGCGGATATTCAGTTCGCATGAACGCTTCAGATTCCTCCATATTCTTTCCCCGGTTTTCCGGGCGGAGTGAAAAGTCTATCAGGTAAAGGCTTCCTCCTATGCAAATACCCGCTATCAGTACAAGCAGAATGCCTGCCGTCCAGCCAATTTTTTTCTTCAGTGTCATGTTAGGGTAAATGTTTAGCTGTTCCAGATGTCCCAAGCCCCGAATGCCTGCAGCAGGAGCATTTCCAGGCCATTCTTTACGATGGCTCCCTGGTCGCTGCCTTTTTTCATGAAAAGCGTGGTGTTGGGGTTGTACAGCAAGTCATACAGCAAGTGCTGGGGAGTCAGCAGTTCATACGGAATATTCGGACATTCATCCGCTTTCGGATACATACCCACCGGTGTGCAGTTGACAATCACCTTGTATTCCTGCATGATTTCAGGTGTAATTTCTTCGTAAGTAATGGTCATGTCATTGTGCTTGTTGCGTGAAACGAACAGCACCTCCAGTCCCAGTTGCTTCAGTCCTTGATGAATGGCTTTGGAAGCTCCTCCGGTACCCAAGATCAATGCCTTCTTGTGATAAGGTTCCAGCAGCGCTTCGATGGAACGCACAAACCCGATAATGTCCGAATTATATCCTTTCAGTTTGGTGCCTCCCTTGGTGTGTTCCACTTTAATTACGTTCACCGCTCCGATTTCGCGTGCATCCTTATCCAGTTCGTCCAGATAGGAAATAACTTTCTCTTTGTAAGGGATAGTCACATTCAGTCCTGCAAGCGAAGGATTTGCCTGAATGATGTGCGGAAGTTCATCAATGCTTGGAATTTCAAAGTTCACATATTCGGCATCAATATTCTCGGAATGGAACTTCTCATTGAAAAAATTTCTGGAGAATGAGTGTCCGAGCGGATAGCCGATTAAGCCAAATTTTTTCATAAGGTTCAAAGAATTTAGTTATTTGGTAGCGAAATAGAGTGTGCAAGTACCCATTGTCAGGCGCTTGAATTCTACCTGGCTGAAGCCGGCTTTCCGGATAATTTCCTGCATGATTTCTCCTTGAGGGAAAGCCTTGATGGATTCAGGAAGATAAGTATAGGCACTACGGTCTTTCGACAGCAGTCTTCCCAGTGCAGGTATCACCACCTTGGAGTAAACTGCATATCCTTGTTTCATGGGGAAATGTTCTGGTTCCGACAGTTCCAGGATGACAAGATGTCCTCCGGGAACCAGTACCCTGTACATTTCTTTCAGGCCGAGGTCCAAGTGTTCAAAATTACGGATACCGAATGCTACGGTAATGGCATCGAACCGGTTGTCTGGGAACGACAAAGCTGTACAGTCCTCTTTCGCAAAAGAAATCTGCTTGTCCAGTCCCAGCTGTTTCACTTTTTCCCGTCCTACGTTCATCATGCCTTCCGAAATGTCCGTACCAATCAGTTCGGCAGGTTGCAGCATCTGGCAGGCCTGAATGGCAAAGTCTCCCGTTCCGGTAGCCACGTCCATGATGCGTTGCGGGTGATAGGGCTTCAGCAGGCGGATGGCCTTTCTTCTCCAGCTTTTGTCGATTCCCCATGACATCAGGTGGTTCAGGTTGTCGTAGGCCGGGGCGATATGGTCGAACATTTTCTCTACCTGAGCAGCCTTGCCCTCATCTTCATTATATGGCTTGATTTTTTCTTGTGGATAGTGAGACATGCGAAAAATATTAGGATGGGATAAATTTTGAATCTCCCTTTAAGGTAGCACGAGCCGCCTTAAAGGGAGATAGGGATATTAAAGAGTCAAATAATCTGTTACGTTCTTTTCGATACGTTTGGTCAGGTCTTCTGTTTCACCCTTCACGAAGCTTTCGCCAGTGATGTGTTCGTACAGTTCAATGTAGCGGTCGCTGATAGATTCTACGATAGCCGGAGTCATTTCAGGAACCTGCTGTCCTTCCTTACCTTGGAATCCGTTGGCCATCAGCCATTCGCGTACGAATTCTTTAGACAACTGTTTCTGCGGTTCTTCTTTTTCGAAGCGTTCCTGGTAGCCTTCAGAATAGAAATAACGGCTGGAGTCCGGAGTATGGATTTCGTCCATCAAGTAGATTTCACCGTTGTGCTTTCCGAATTCATATTTGGTATCCACCAGAATCAAGCCGCGTTCAGCAGCCATCTGAGTACCGCGTTCGAACAAAGCTAATGTATATTTTTCCAGTGTGGCATATTCTTCAGGAGTAGCCAGACCTTTCGCCAGGATTTCTTCTTTAGAGATGTCCTCGTCATGCAATCCCATTTCAGCTTTGGTAGTCGGAGTGATAATCGGATGAGGGAACTTTTCGTTTTCTCTCATGCCTTCCGGCAGACGTACACCGCAGATTTCGCGTACACCGCTCTTGTAAGCACGCCATGCACTTCCGCACAAGTAACCGCGTACAATCATTTCAACAGGAAATCCCTGACACATTACGCCCACTGTTACCATCGGGTCGGGAGTAGCCAGTTTCCAGTTCGGGCAGATGTCAGTCGTTGCATCCAGGAATTTGGCTGCAATCTGGTTCAGCATCTGTCCTTTATAAGGGATACCTTCCGGCAATACGACGTCGAACGCCGAGATACGGTCGGTAGCAACCATTACCAACTTTTCGTCATTGATGTTATACACATCACGTACTTTTCCATGATACACACTTTTCTGTCCAGGAAAGTGAAAGTCTGTTTTTGTTAATGCTTTACTCATTGTCTTGTTATGTTTAGTAATGAATAGAATCCATTTATGGTTTATGCCTGCGGCGTTTTTTCCGGTTCTTTAGCCGTACGCGTAGTTTTTCTTTCTGCTTTCTCTTTTTCCTCGAATTTTTCGTAAGCCTCCACGATGCGTGTCACCAGTTTATGGCGTACGATGTCTTTCTTGTTCAGTTCGATGAAGCTGATGCCTTTTACACCCTTCAGAATCTTGATGGCTTGCACGAGTCCGGAAGTTTGCGAAGCGGGAAGGTCAATCTGTGTCATATCTCCCGTGACAATCATTTTGGTGTTCATACCCATACGGGTGAGAAACATCTTGATTTGCTGGGTAGTCGTGTTCTGGGCTTCGTCCAGAATAACTACGGCATCATTCAGCGTACGTCCACGCATGAAGGCCAGCGGGGCAATCTGGATGACATTCAGCTCCATGTATTCCTTCAGCTTGGCAGCCGGAATCATGTCCTGCAAGGCATCGTACAGCGGTTGCAGGTAAGGATCGATTTTATCTTTCATGTCGCCCGGCAGGAAACCCAATTTCTCGCCCGCTTCCACGGCAGGGCGGCTCAGGATGATTTTTTTGATTTCCTTGTTCTTCAGCGCGCGTACTGCCAGTGCAATGGCGGTATAGGTCTTACCCGAACCGGCGGGACCGATGGCAAAAATCATGTCATTCTTTTCAAACTCCTGCACCAGTTTCAGCTGGTTCTCGCTTCTGGGGATGATGGGCTTACCCGTCACACTGAACACGAT
This sequence comes from Phocaeicola plebeius DSM 17135, assembly GCF_000187895.1. Lineage (GTDB taxonomy): Bacteria > Bacteroidota > Bacteroidia > Bacteroidales > Bacteroidaceae > Phocaeicola > Phocaeicola plebeius. The sequence goes on from NZ_DS990132.1 coordinate 33,811, forward strand.
GGCGTTTCCCGCCTTTTCCGTTTTAGGCGCATTGCCTTTTACGATGTCGAGAATCGTTTCCTCATTGAGCGAGTTATATTGCACGCAATATTTTTCCAGTGCAAGAACGGCTTCTTCGAAGGCACACATTTCCTCCTCATCTCCCATGACCTTGATGACATTGCCGCGTGCCACTATTCTCAGTTTCGGGAACAGGGCCTTGATCATTTGTATGTGGGCGTTGTTGGGGCCGTAGAAGATTACCGGGTCGATATCTTCGAGTACAATATGTTTCTCTATCATTTAGCTTGTTCTGATTCGCTTATATGCTTTATTTTTTGCAAAAATAATCATAACTTTTGATTGTAGAATGAGAAAGCAGCAGAAAAATATCCTACTTCAGCTCTTTCATTTTATAGCGTTCGCCGGTTGCTTTTACCAGTTCCTGCAAGAATTCCTTGCTGTATCCCGGACGGTCCAGCGGAGCCGTGTTTCCTGTTTCCGGACGTTGCAGCTGTCCGTTCTGCATGCGTTTTACCGCACCGTCGTTGTAGCGTACAATCAAAAATTCTCCCAACTTCTTCCAGCTGTCTACGGCAGTCTGAGCCGTCATGTGCGTATAGTTGGTCAGGTATTCTTTAGCCTTGGCCGGATTCTGCTGATACAGTTTCAGGGCTGCACTTTCAATGCCTTCCTGCGATTGTGCATAGGTATCTTCCAGCGTATTCTGTACGGTGCGCATGTCTTCTACCATCAGGTTGTAGCGCGGACGAATCATGTCGGCTACCCAGTTGTAAATCCAGAAAGCAGAGTCCCATGAGAAAGTCACGCAGTCACCGTTCTCCTGCTGATACGGATAAGGTACCTTGTCGGTGTTGCAGTACACCGGAGTGAACACCGTCATGTTGGCATCGTCCAGTCCGAACCAAAGTACACCCCCGATGGCGTCGGGCAGGGTAGAGCGCATCTGCGATACGAATACGAACGCACTCTGCTGAGTAGAGATGGGGCGTTCGTTGAAATATTCCTGACCGTCAACCTTGAATGTCAATGGAGACAGACGGTAAGGCATCTGGAAGCAGCCGGCTCCCATGTCTTTTGTAATGTCGAGGGCCGTACCTTCGTAGTGGTCACGCATAGCGTGCTGGATGTCGCGTACGGAAACCTTGTTGTCGGGCTTTACGTACAAAGGCATCGGTTCCTTGCTGTCACCTTGAATGTAAGAAAGGTAAGACTGTCCGGTTGATTTGCTGAACATGTTGTAGAAACTCCATACACGTGCTTCGCAGAAACGCAAGCCGCTGAAGTCGAGTGGGCAATAGGCATCGGCAAAGCTGAAATCCTTGTTTACCCCACTAAAATAACCTTTCTCACGGGCAAATGAAATGACATCGGGCGAGTACAGACAGTTTTCCTTGTCGTTCATGTCAAATTTATGGATGCGGCTCTGGTTGGCATGTGCGGCAATGCAGTCGTCCGGAATGCGTACAGCCACCCATACGGCTCCTTTCACGCCCGGTCCCTTACCAATCATTTCCATAATCCATGCTTCGTTCGGGTCGGCAATGGAGAAAGACTCACCGCTGCTGTAATAACCGTATTCCTTCACTAAGTCAGTCATCACCTTGATGGCTTCCTTGGCAGTGCGTGAACGTTGCAGTGCCACGTAAATCAGGCTTCCGTAGTCCATGATGCCGGTGCTGTCCACCAGTTCCGGACGTCCGCCGAAAGTCGTTTCTCCGATAGTAACCTGAAATTCGTTCATGTTGCCGATGACATTGTACGTCTGTTTGGCCTCCTTGATTTTACCGAGGTATTTGCCTGAGTCCCAGTCGTAGATGTCGCGCATGGTGCCCGGAGCATGCTGTGCAGCCGGGAAATGGCACAGATAGCCGAACATACCGTAAGAATCGGCAGAGTAAGAAACGATGACGGAACCGTCGGCCGAAGCCTTCTTTCCTACGATGAAGTTTGTACATGCCCATCCGTTGGCCATGTATGCTGTCAGCAGAAGGACAGCCAGCAGTAATCTTTTCATTTTCATACGAACAGATTGTTTTTTTATGATTTAAAAATAAAAGGCGGTTTTAAAATTTGTATTCCTTGCGTGTCATGTTTCCGCATTGGTCGGTCACCGTCACTTCCAGTTTGTGCGGTACCCCTTTCTTTACTTTCTCCGGGTCCTGAATCACTAAAATGCCTTTTTTCAGGCCAAACAAAACGAACTTGCCGTCGATGTATACCTTGTAGCTTCCGATGCCCGATTCCATATCCTTTATCCGGAAACGGATATTTCGGCTGGTGCGCCATCCGCCCTGACCGATAGGAGTGATTTGCGGGGCAATGGTATCCACGTCCACAGAGAAGGTGCCGAGTGAGCGTACGCGCGTCTTTATCCATCCGTTGGCGTATTTTCCTCCCATGGAGCTTCGCCATTTTCCGGCTTTCTGCACGATGTAGTATTTCGTGGTGTCGGCCACGGGCATGTGGCGCAGGCCGATGGACAAGTCGCAGTAGCTGTGGATGGGTGTCCGTCCGGCATCCAGTATGTAGTCAAAGGCGATGCGTGAACTGTCTCCCCGCATGTCTGTACGGAGTGGCACATTCTCGTACACATGATAGCGTGGCACCACCAGTTCCATACCCGGTTTCTGAATGACGTTGGTCCGGTTCCAGTATAGCATTTCATTGGCTTCCGGCTTGTATTCAGGAATATCCTGCCGTTTACCTTTTACGATAAATTGATAGGTCCTGCGGTTCCCGAAATTGTCTTCTAGTACATACCGGAAGTGATAATCCCTTTCCTCGTCGATGGTCACAGCCCCCCGGTTCTCGTTGGTGTGCAGCAGTCGCAGCCGGTTGCCCGGAAGCTTGTAGGAACGCATGATGAGCCGGCGGGTGCGGGTCAGTTCCTCATAGTCGGTAAAGCCGTTGATCATCCGGTTTTCATCGGGCAGCACCTTGTCGGTTGTGCTGTTGAATACCTGTACGGAGTCTACATACAGCGTGACTGAGTGTACCCCGTAGAAATTCGACGTACCGTCCATGTAATCCTTGGCACTGATGCCGGTATAAATCTCTCCCCATGCGTGTACAGGCTGTTTCAGGTTGCCGATGGCGAGGAGTTTCTTATGGCTGGACCCGTTGACCACCCCTTTTCCCTGTATGGGATAAATACCGATGAGGCTGCCTACAGGTGCCTTGCTGTCTTTCAGCAGATGTTTGAAATACGGCATCGGGTCAATATATTCCCCCGTTTCGGTGCGTCGCAGCTCCAGGTGCAGGTGAGGTCCGGCCGAAGCCCCTTCGTTGCCGCTCAGGGCAATGATGTCTCCTTTCTTCACCGGGAATTGTCCGGGCTGGAATTTCAGGTCGCACACAAACGTTTCATGCGCATACTGATATTGGCGTACGCAAGCCTGTATGTTTTTTGCAAATGAAATCACGTGTCCATATACCGAAGTCAGTCCGTTGGGATGCGTCACGTAAATGACCTGTCCGTATCCTCCGTGCAGCACTGCCACGCGCGACACATAGCCGTCGGCAATGCAGTGAATCGGTTTACCTGTAACGCCTTGCGTCTTGATGTCCAGTCCGTTGTGAAAATGGTTCGGGCGAAGTTCTCCAAAATTGGCACTGAGCAGAATCGGAAAATCAAAAGGAGAGCAGAAGTTGCTCTCCTGGACGTGCTGGGCCTGGGCAGACAGCATTCCTCCCAAAACCAGTGCCAGTATCATTTTTTGTCTCATTTTTTCGTATTTGTTAAGCGGTTACAAAGATATTAAGAAATCCTGAAGCTACAATCTTTTTGGAATGACTCTAAAAAATACGAAGGTTTTTATTAGGATAATTTCTTTGAATCTTTTATTTTTGTCTCTCTCTTATGGAACGATTTATTATTTATTAAACATTATAATCATGGAAAACAATGAATTAATTAAACAGTGTACAGAGAAGGCTCAAACGTGGTTGACCGCAGCATACGATGCCGAAACACAGGCCGAAGTAAAAGCCATGCTTGAAAATCCGGATAAGACCGATTTGATTGATGCGTTTTACAAAGACCTGGAATTCGGAACAGGAGGTTTGCGTGGTATCATGGGAGCCGGTTCCAATAGAATGAACATCTACACGGTAGGTGCTGCCACTCAGGGCTTGGCTAACTACCTGAACAAATGTTTTGCCGGGAAAAAAGACATTTCAGTAGTGGTAGGTCACGACTGTCGTAACAACAGCCGTAAGTTTGCAGAAATTTCTGCCGACATCTTTACTGCCAACGGCATCAAGGTATATTTGTTCGAAGATATGCGTCCTACTCCGGAAATGTCATTTGCCATCCGTCACCTGGGCTGCCAGAGCGGAATCAACATCACTGCTTCTCACAACCCGAAAGAATACAACGGCTACAAGGCATACTGGGAAGACGGTGCACAGGTGCTGGCTCCGCACGATAAAGGTATCATCGACGAAGTGAACAAGATTACCAGCGTAAGCGAAATCAAGTTCCAGGGCAATAAAGAACTGATTCAGATTGTTGGCAAGGAAATTGACGACGAATACCTGCGTCAGGTACACACATTGTCTATCGACCCGGAAGTAATCCAGCGTCAGAAAGACCTGAAGATTGTGTACACTCCGATTCACGGTACCGGAATGACACTGATTCCGCAGTCACTCAAATTGTGGGGCTTTGAAAACGTACATTGCGTAGCCGAACAGATGGTGAAGAGCGGTGACTTCCCTACAGTGGTATCTCCGAACCCGGAAAATGCAGAAGCACTGACATTGGCCATCAAGCTGGCAAAAGAAATCGATGCCGACATCGTGATGGCTTCCGACCCGGATGCTGACCGTGTAGGTATGGCTTGCAAGGACAGCAAGGGCGAATGGGTATTGATTAACGGTAACCAGACTTGCTTGATTTTCTTGTACTACATCATCAAGAACCGTATCGCTATGGGCAAGATGAAAGGCAATGAATTCATCGTGAAAACCATCGTTACTACGGAACTGATTAAGAAGGTAGCCGACAAGAACCATATCAAGATGCTCGATTGCTACACCGGCTTCAAATGGATTGCCCGTGAGATTCGTCTGCGCGAAGGTCAGGAACAATACATCGGTGGTGGTGAAGAAAGCTACGGATTCCTGGCAGAAGACTTCGTACGTGATAAAGATGCTGTTTCTGCATGTTCATTGCTGGCTGAAATCTGTGCATGGGCTAAAGATCAGGGCAAGACCTTGTATGACGTGCTGATGGAAATCTACGTAGAATACGGCTTCTCACTGGAAGTAACAGTCAACGTAGTGAAACCGGGTAAGACAGGTGCTGACGAAATCAAGGCCATGATGGACAACTTCCGTGCATGCCCGCCGAAAGAATTAGGTGGTTCGGAAGTGGTACTGGTGAAAGACTACAAGACATTGAAGGCTACCGACAATACTGGAAAAGCTACAGACCTGGATATGCCGGAAACATCAAACGTACTTCAGTTCTTTACAGCCGACGGTACAAAAGTTTCTGTACGTCCTTCCGGAACAGAACCTAAGATTAAGTTCTACATGGAAATCAAGGGCGAAATGCACTGTCCGAAGTGCTATGCAGGTGCCGTAGCTGATGCAAAAGAAAAAGTAGATGCTGTGAAGAAATCTTTGGGTATTTAAGATGCCGGGCGTGTGAGTGCGCCGCCAAAGATTAATTGAAATAAGGAATGTCATTCCCGCAAAGGCTTTCAGGAGTCTTTCTTGCTTCGGGAATGACATTCTTTTTTTGTTGTTTTAGAAAGAAAATGTACCCCTTAAAAAACTCTTTGGAGTTTGGAAGAAAACGCAAGTACGTTTCACTTCAAACGCAAAGGCATTTAATCTGAAACACAAAGGAGTTTTACCTTAAACGCAAGTGCGTTCCAGTCTGAACACAAGTGCGTTTTCCTATGGAAGAAAAAATGAGCCAAATGACAGCCTCTTTCAAAAGAAAGAGTTATTTTTGTAAGAGTGCATATAAAGTCAAATTGTAAGATTGTTTCAAGATGAAGTACCCTATAGGAATCCAGAGTTTCGACCAGTTGATAGAAGACGGCTATGTCTATGTGGATAAAACAGATTTGGTTTACAGTCTGGTAAAGGAAGGCAAGATTTACTTCCTCAGTCGTCCGCGCCGTTTCGGGAAGAGTCTTCTTGTCTCTACCTTGAAGAACTATTTCCTAGGAAGGAAAGAACTGTTCAAAGGGTTGAAGATAGACGCGCTGGAGCAGGATTGGAAAGTTTATCCTGTATTTCATCTGGATTTCAACGGAACAGATTTCACGCTTCCCGGGGAACTGGAAAGAAAGCTCGGCTATTATATTTCTTCATGGGCAGATCAGTATGCTTTGCCCGAAAAGAGCCGTAACCTTGGTTTGGGCGATTTCTTTGCAGAGGTGATTCGTGCGGCCCATCAGCATACCGGAAGGAGAGCCGTTGTCCTGATTGATGAATATGACAAACCAATCCTGGATGTATTGGATGCGGATGCTTCTTTGGAAGAGCGGAACCGAAATACATTGAAAGCTTTCTATTCCGCTTTCAAGAGTGCCGACGAGCATCTTCAGTTTGTATTCCTGACCGGGGTGACGAAGTTTTCGCAGGTAAGTGTATTCAGCGGTTTCAATCAGCCCTTCGACATTAGTATGCACGGCAAGTATGAGACGCTTTGCGGCATCTCTCAGGAGGAACTGGACACTACTTTCCGAGAGCCGATGGAGGCCATGTCGGAGGTGTACCATTGTTCGTACGATGAAATGCGGGTGATGCTCAAGGCACAATATGACGGCTATCATTTCAGTGATTGCATGGCTGATATTTACAATCCTTTCAGTCTTCTTAATGCCTTCTCCACGGGTAGAATAGGTGATTACTGGTTCAAGAGTGGTACACCGACTTATCTTATCCGGCTGCTGTCTCACACCGACGAGAATATGAACGAAATCACGGGCAAGTATTATTCTGCGGAAGAGTTCATCGACTACAAGGCCAACGTGGAACAACCGTTACCAATGATTTACCAAAGCGGTTACTTGACGATAAAGGATTTCGATTTGGAAGAAAACACCTTCCTTTTGGATTATCCCAATAAGGAGGTGAAGCGTGGCTTTCTTACGATGGTTGCTTCTAGCTATTTTTCGAATGGAGATACTCCTTCATGGATACGAAATGCAGTGTCATGCCTTAAAAAAGGAGAGTTGGACGATTTTCGTATAAATCTTACTTCCTTTTTAGCCAGCATCCCGTACACCATGCGCCGTAAGGAAAATGAGCGTGAACGGGAGCGTTATTTCCACTACACGTTCTATCTGTTGATGCGCCTTATCAGCGTGTACACGGTATATACGGAAAAAGTGCAGAGTCACGGCAGGGTAGATTGTATTGTGGAAACTCCAGACTTTGTTTATGTATTCGAGTTTAAACTGGATGGAACAGCCGAAGAAGCCTTACGTCAGATAAATGAAAAAGACTATGCGCGGGAGTATGAAGCAGACCAACGTAAACTCTATAAAATAGGAGCAGTGTTCTCATCTGAAACAGGTACGATAGCAGACTGGCGAACAGAATAGCATCATAGGATGGAAGAAATAAAAGAACTCGATTTTGAGAGACCGCTAATGTCAGTTTTCGGATTCGATTGTTGGTCCCATTGATGCTTATAATTGTAGGATGAGAACTTTAATGGCAAAGCTGTAATAATCAATTATAAAGAAGTTTTAATGCGATGCTTAAACTGAAAGCAATAAAGACATTCAGCCACTGCAGCCTTACCAGAAAGCAGCATTGTACGCTGGTACTTTAATAGGGGTGCATCCGGATAAAAATAAATTCGTTGCCGCATATAAAGGATTAATAGATTTTTACAATATTGATGAATCCTACAATCTATCACCTTCGGCGCATAGATATTATCATTTTCCTCAATTTGCCATTCCTCAGAAAGGACCTGTTATAGCCCACAGGAAAGAGGAAGCGGTAGGCTTTTTGTCATTGTCGTATGATGCATCATACGTCTATTTATTATATTCAGGTTCGTCATTATTGGATAAAGAAAGTTCAGCCTATACCAGTAATATCGTACTGGTCTATAATTGGGAAGGAATACCAGTCAAACGATATGCTTTAGACCACAGCGTTATTTCTATACATATTAGAAATAATATGTTATGGTGCATAGGAGAGAATCATAAATATCTGTATAAATATGTTCTCAGCCTATAGTATCCCTAGTACAAATGTAGCAACTGAAGTGAAATAATTTGCTTCTTTGTAGTGGTCTTTGCTGGATATCTGATAGTTGATAGGAAGCAAACAGTAAGAAGTGGAGAATTATTGGAAGATTCAGTATATTCCAGAATGGGACATACTGAATCTGATGCAAAATTCGTATTAAAATCAATATTTTTTGAATAGTTCTGAATGACTGCCGAGTCTTAACACGTCGATGATGCCTGTTTCAACATCCAGCCATATCAGAAGAAAATCCCCCTCAATATGGCATTCCATGCACCCCATATACTCTCCTTTGAGCATGTGAACCCTATACTTTTCCGGAAGTTCTATTTCGTTATCGAGCATCCGAAAGACTTCCAGTAGCTTTACTAGCTTGCTGGGGTTATTCCTGTATCTTTTGAAATCCTTTTTGAACTGTGTTGAATAGCGTAAGTGTCTTCATTCTTCACAGGATTTTATAAAGGCTTCCAAGCTGCTGGTGTTTATGGTGCCAGCATATTTCCCTGTACGTGCTTCCTTGATGGCCGCTTTTGTTTCTTCGTTCGGTTCTGAATAGACAGCATCCATGAGCATGCTTTCCACGTAGTTATTCAGGCTTCTGTTGGCTTTTTGGGCTTCTTCCTGTAAGACCTTTAGCAAGTCTTCACGCAACCGAAATGAGGTCTGTTTTCTTATTACTGCTTCCATTTTCTTATGTGTATTACATTGTATTGCAAATGTAATACAATGTATAAAGGATTTAATTTTTGTCTGAACTGGTAGCTGCTATATTAATCAGCCATTTGTGGCATTTTTACGATGGTTACTTCCAGTTATTTTGCGAATGGAGAATTCCATCTGAAACAGGTACGATAGCAGACTGACTGGCATAGTAGCGACGGATGGAAGAAATAAAGAACTCGATTTTGAGAGATAGCTAATGTTGGTTTTCAGATTCGATTGTTGGTGTCCATAGATGCTTATAATTTACATTTTACCATGACTAAAACAGGATTGTCATTCAATGATGTAGTGTATCATACATCCTGCTTAACCGTATTGTATATCCTTAATTAAAAAATGCGCAGAGAGACAGTTGTTTTCAAGAGAAAAGACATATTTTTGTATATGTGTATAAAGTAATGTAATGAATACGACATATATAGTTAAAAGAAAGAATATTATCAGGATAGGAGTACTAGTTGCTTGTATGCTTTTTACTATAGTATATGGTATATTGATATTCAATGCGTGTAAGCAACGTGAGCAAGCATGGAGCCGGCAGGCTAAAGCTGTCTTTCTTGAGGCAGTGGGAAACGAACTGAAGAAATTGGATAAAATGGAGATATATGGTTTCCATACTATCACTTCTTTATTTCAGCAAAAGACTTTAGAAACCGATATTCCAGATTCTGTGGTGTTTGCATTACAAGATGGAACTCATGTTTATCATCTTCCTTTACACAGGCGGAATAATGCTTATTTTAAAGATGGAGATAAGAATATTTATCTCAGCTTAATTCTTGAGAAATATCCATTTCCTTTTGATTCCTTGCACTATGCCTGGGATAAGCAGTTGGCATTATCCGATATAAAAGGTAAAACAGGGGTATGTTCCAGAATAACCGATTTGTCGAGAAAAGTTTCAACCTTTGCTTCGGGAGCACTGGAAGAGTTTGCTCCGTCGGATAGTCTGGTCTCCACCTATTTGGGTTATCGTCTGGAGGTGGAATTATCCGGTTATATTTCTTATTCCTGGTGGAGTCTTTTACCGGGTGGAATGGTTATAACGGTTGTCCTTCTTTGGTGTATGTATATTTTTTTTCTGGTTGTTTTACGGCAGACTGAATCAGTTGGTTTCGAAACGAACTGTGGTGGTGGAAAAGATAGTTGAAAAAGCGCTACTTCCTGCCAAATCACGCAATAAGACCAGACATATAAAGGCCCGTGTCTACAGACTGGAGCACGATGTGTTTTTTGATGCCGAACAGCGTTTGTTTTGTGATGGTAACGGTGTCATTGAGAAACTTTCCCCTGCCATGTCTGTGCTGTTGGAGCACTTTCTCAAAGCATCCGACCATACATTGACCAAATATGAGATTTATCAGATTATGGGTAAAGACCTTGAAGAATATTCATTGGACAGCTTTTATAAAATGATTGAACGCTTTAGGAAGAAGCTTAAACAATTCTCATCCGTTACGTTGCATAGTGACGGAAACGGAGCTTATCGTCTGATTCTCCCTTTGGATCCAACTGACATGAACTGACATTTATTGATTGCATGTGTTTGTATTATAGTGGATTGTGTTTCTTGTATGGATGGAGGTCCTGAACAATTTTTACAAAGACAATTTTTATACTTAATTTCGTCATGACAAAATTTTAAATGTAATTAAGATGAAAAGGATATCGGTTTTTCCTAAGAAGACAGAATACGATTTTTTTGGGGGGGTAACGAATAGGTCGCTCTAAACCTATGGAAATAAAGTATTGTGAAGGAAATCTTTATGAATATTCAGAAATATGTAAAATGTAGAATTGATACTTTTTGTAATTTAGCAACAAAAGGACCCAATCATGAAAATAAGAACCCATATAATTATCATAATCTGTACTACTTTAATGACTGTAGGATGCAGCCAGAATCATAAAGTAACAAAGCAAACGCCAGAACTTGCAAAAGCGGAGGAGGTGATGTTCGACCATCCCGACAGTGCGCTGCACATATTGGAGTCCATGCCGATACCGTCTGCACGTAAAGACAAAGAGAATCATGCGCTGTGGTGCCTACTGACCTCACAAGCAAAGGTGAAGCTGATAATGAAAATTCCTTCCGATTCGCTTGTGAAGATAGCGTACGATTATTACAAGTCTACGGATAATGCCCGTAGAAAAGCAATGTCAGCCCTTTACATGGGTGATATAAATTATGAGCTTGGCAATATAGAGGAAGCCATGCAGTATTATCTGGAAGGTAAAACAGAAGTAGAGAAAACAGAAGATTATAAAACCGGATATCTTATTATGTCTTCTTTGGGAAAACTATATTTATATCGTAGACTCAATGCATACGCACTTGAAGCATGTACTAAAGCATACGATTATGCAGTGAAGGATTCCAATAAGCGGTATCAGATGGGGGCATTACAATATCTGGCCAGATGCTATTGTATCTTAAATGAACTCCCCAAAGCTATTGAAACCTATCAGAAATGTAGCGATATAGCCGTTGAATTAGGACTTAATAATAAAGCATATTATTATGACATCCAGACGGAAATAGCTCTTGTTTATAAAAACAGTTCACAGTTCTTACAATCATTGGAAATCCTAAAATCCTTTCCTGTGAAATTCCAGTCATCATCATTGATTGGAAAAAATTATTTCTATCTCAAGCAATATGACTCAGCTTACTTCTATCTTAATAAAGCATTGCTCACCGATAATATCTATACAAAAGCTTCCGTATATGAGTTCTTGTACAAATTAGGGAATCAGCCCAAGTACCATAAATATTTGACAAGCTATTGTGATTCATTGCTATTCTATAATGACTCTATAACAACCCTTGACAAAGGCAAGGAGATTATAGCATACAAGGAAAAATATGACAATGAAAGACTGACAACAGAAAAGCAAAGGTTAGAACTGGAAAAATCTAATATCACTTATTGGTGGATGTTTACTATAGTAATAGTTCTGTTATTGGGTATTTTACTTATTTATATTTATCTGCACAAACGAATTGCCATACATCAGAAAGAAGAAAAGTTAACCCGTTTAGCCTTGCAACTACATGATAAAGAATTAGAAGTTGAAAAGAACGAATCATATATTGCAGAACTTCAGTCACAGTTCGAGCAGAACAATAAGAAAGAAGAACTTTATGTTGAGCAGGTAGAGGCACTTAAGAAGCTGAAAAAGGAAAATGAGCGTTTGTCGTTGGAGAAAAATATGCTACATGAAAAGATTGCTTCCTATTCCATCTCAGGTCGTGAACTGTCTGATGTAAAGACTTTATCTGACAGGGTTCTGTTATTGGAAAAGAGGGAAAAAGAACTATGCTCTTTGCTGTTGACGCAAGCACCATTCTTACGTAAACTTCATCTGCAACCTGTCTATTTGAATGAAACAGAACTGAAGGATGTGTGTAAAATAGCTGACAATATTTTTCAGAAATTTACACAACGTTTGTCGAAAGAGGTGTCTGTCCTTAGCGAACATGAAATAATATTATGTAGTTTAATCAAACTCCGTTTTTCCATTACTGAAATTTCTATTTTCTTGAATATAGCTCCTGCCTCAGTATCCAGGAGTAAATTACGTATAAAGAATAAGATTTGTTCAGTGCTTGGTGAAAATCTGAAGGAAAAAAGTCTTGATGTCTGGCTTTGGGAATATTGATGAATGCATTTGTCTATTTATAAGAGTCTGATTATTTTTTAAATGCTTAATATACAAGTATTTCCTTGCCTTTTGGTTTAGAAGCCTGTCTATCTTATATCTATACTTTGGGTCGGTTTGTAATCATATAAATATCTATTTTTGAGATGTGTTTCTGTTTTATGGATTGATGCTATATTTTATTTGGTAAGGTATTCGTTTTAATGACAGGACACATTTGAGAAAGCAGAAATTGTTTTGGTATATTTAATTATGAGAGTGCGTATGAAAAAGATTCTTTTTTTAGTTTTTAGATGTTGAATCTGAAAGTTTTCTGAAAAAGGGAATTCTAAACAGTTGTTTGTCAGTGAAATAATTTCTTCTCAGAAAACTTTCAGATTTTGTATCTCCATTTTTCCCTAATTTTGGTACAAACAAAATTGGCTTATTCATTATTTTAACCTATTGGATTATGTTAGGAAGTCTTGTTGTAGTTTTTTCTGTATGCTTATTCTCATGTTCTCAGAATGTGGATAAAAGTAGTATTGATGCGTTATTCTCAGGAGGTGATACAATAAAATGCACAGTGCTGAATACAGATGGACATTTATGGGGGAAACCTTTTAGCATGAAATATATTGATTCGATGCTTTTTGTGTATGACGATATAGCTGGGGAGAATATATTTCATCTGGTAGACCTGAATCATGGCAATAAGGTGCTTGGTTTAGGGAGGAAAGGCCAAGGGGGTAATGAATTTATAATGCCTATGGAATATTTGCCATGTGGTGATACGGCTAGTGCCGTATTTGACTATACGAATAAAAGGTTGTCTGCTTTGAGTGTCGATGACTTCCTGAATCAAAGGAATGAGCCGGAAGTTTGCTATAAAGATACTTTTCCGGGTACCATCAAGCTGTTTCCTACAAAATTTAATACAGAACTGTCATTTGGCTTTTACGATGACTGCATGTTTTATCTGCAAAAGAACAATCAGATATTGCAGAAATTAGGAGATTTTCCCTATCGCGATGCACAGGAAAAACAGATTGAGAACCGTTTAAGGGGGCTGGCTTATCAGGGAACTCTTCAGAATAATCCTTCGAATGATAAGTTTGTTTATGCTGTAAACAGTGCTGAAATTGTATATTTTTATCATATAGACTCCACATCAGTAAGAAAAGTATGTGAATATCAATATAGTTATCCGCAATATCAACCCATGCAGGAAGGTGATGCAAGGGCGGCTCCTATCAGTGCCGATAATATCAGGACGTTTATAGATGCCACTGCCAGCAATCACTTTGTTTATCTGTTATATTCAGGTAAGACATATAAAGAAGAGGGCATGAAATCTTTTGAAGGAACTATTGTCTATGTATTCGACTGGAGGGGTAAGGCATATAAAAAATATATTTTGAATCTGCCTGTATTCCGGTTCTGTGTGGATAAGGATGACAGGGCGATATATGCATTTTCAAATAATCCTGACCCTGTTCTTGTAAAATTTTCTTTACCTTGATTGAGTATTCCGTTATTTTTAAATTGAGTTGATTAATGTACAAATATATTTTAAATATAGTACTTTTAACATGTCTGGTATCTTGCAAGCCTGATAAGGGAAAAGACGTGCCTGAAATAGACTTGCATCATTCAGTAGTGCTTGATGAAGACCAACTGTTGTTGGGTAAAGTAAAGGACATGTCCTGGGAGAATGATTCGGTGTTGGTCATCGTAGACTCGAATCAGGATGGTTTCCTTCATTTCGTACATCTTTCAAACAAGAAGGTGTCCGAATATGGCAAAATCGGGCAGGGACCGGGTGAGTTTCTGCTTGTTGGTGCTGTTAATCCGGATATAAACAATCGTCCGATTCTGTTTGACGTGAGCAAGAAGGAATGTTTCATGATGCAGCATGGGGATGAGGGAATCTCATTCCGATCTTTGTTCTCTTTAGCGGACTCTTTGATTTGCTTTGAGATGCTGCCGGTGCAGCACGACCGTTACATTGTAACCGGCTTGCATAAGCACGACCGTTTTACCGTTTTGGACGGCAATGGAAAGAAAGTAGGTGATTTTGGTGAATATCCTTATCGGGATGAAGAAGAAAGGAAGGTAGACGGATTTGTCCTTGGTGATGTGTATCAGGGTAAACTGGCAGCCAGTCCTCGCCGTAACCGTTTTGTGCAGGCCATATACAAAGCCAAGATCCTGACTTTTTATGAGCAGTCCGGTGAGCACTGGAATCTTGTCAAAGAGATTCAGGAATCGTTCCCAAAATATAAATATAATAGTCCGGCAATAGAAACGGACACTCCTGTAGGCTATCTGGATGTGTGTGCCACGGAGAAGTATGTATATGCGCTTTATTCCGGAAAAAACTACCGGGATGATAAGGATGCGGCATTCAGTGGTTATACGATAGAAGTTTACGGATGGGACGGTACGCTACAGAAACGTTATCAGTCGGATGTGCCATTGAAGGTAATCGAGGTATCCAAAGATGACGGTAGTTTGTATGCGATAGCCTATCATCCGGACCCGGTTCTGGTTCGGTTTCCTTTGAATTTATGAAGGGATAAATCTCTTGATTCAATTTTTACAATTATTCTGTTAAGATGATTATGAAAAATCGAGTTTTTCTGTATTTGTTTTTTATGCTTGTCCTTGTCGGCTGTCAAAAATCTGAAAGCATGGAAGATTTTGATGCCCTGTTTACTCATAAAAAAAGTGTGCTTGTTAAGGACTGTTTGTCGGAAGAGCTTATTATGGGCAGGCCTTTCTATATGATATATGCTGATTCTTCTGTCATTTTTTATGATGATCTGGGAGACAGTCTGTTTACGATGGTCGATCTGTCAGACAATAAACGTATCTACCGGTTTGGGGAAAGAGGACAGGGAAGTCGGGATTTCCTACAGGTGGCTTCCTTGCAAAAGGATAAAACCGATTCGTGTGTCTGCGTATATGACTATTATAAACATAGTCTGATACGGATAAATCTGGAAAATGTGAAGAAGGGGTTGCCGTATTATACTAAAATAACCAGTGATACGATTAACAGCATTGACATGTTATTATCGAAGTATAATAACACATTTGTGGGGCTGGGATTTTATGAGAAAAGCATGTTCGCGTTGATCGAAGGGGGAAGCGATGAAAAGTATTTTTATGAGTATCCTTACAGAGATGATAAAGAAAAGAAGATAGATAACCGTTTAAGAGGAATGGCCTATCAAGGAATGTTACGTTCAAAGCCTTCTTTGGATAAGTTTGTCTATGCCATAAATTTTGCTCCTATTTTTATGCTGTGTTCTGTACAGCCGGAAGCGATAGTCAGAACATACCAGTGGGTCGGAGGATATCCTATATACAGGACTGAAGAGAATGAAAAATATCGTACCGCTCCTATGAGTGCAGAAAACAAGATGGGATTTATCAGTGCTTATGCTACGGACAGATATGTTTATCTGTTGTATTCGGATAGGACGTTGAAAGACTATAAGGAAAAAGCCTTTATGGGAAATGTGATATATCAGATAGATTGGGATGGTAACCCTGTGAGCAAATATGAAACGGATTTACCATTGTCGCAAATATGTGTATCCAATTCTGATGATATGGTTTATGCGATAGCCAACAGAGAGGAGAATCTGTTAGTAGAGTTTGCTTTATCTGGTGGGAACGAATAAGGTTTTTTGAAATGAATCAGCATGCTTCTCTTCATTTCGGACTTCTTTCTGACAAGAGGGTGTCGTTCTATGATGAGAAACAATGCGTACGGAATTTGATACCTGATTTTATATCTTGATAAATATGAATCGAATATTTATAAGCTGTTGTCTTCTTGTTTTATTGGCAGGTTGCGGTTCATCATCTACAGAAACTGAGATTGTATCCCAAACCTTGCAACATGAGACGATTAAAATACCCGATTTGTTATTGGGATCTCCTGGTGGTATACAAAAAATGGGAGACGGTTTGCTGATTATGGATTATAAGTCGGACTCAATGTTTCATTATGTGAATTTGAAACAGAAGAAATATGTAGGACAATTTGGAGCAAAAGGGCAGGGTCCGGATGAATTTATTCACCCTACAAGCCTTCAGCCTTATGATGATAAAACGGTATGTGGATACGATGTAATGAAACAGGAAATTAAGATGATGGAATGGGACAGTCTGAACAATCGTATGAAAAGTTCCACTGTGAAAAAATGGACGGATGCATGGAGTTTTGATGTCATTCCTTACGGGCAGGATCAATTTGTAGGTAATGGCTGTTTCAATGATTCGATGTTTGCTATTTTTGACAACCAGGGAGTACCTGTGGATAGAGCTGGAGAATATCCGTATAAGGATGAGAATGAGAGAAAAATATCCGTTTTTAATCGTGCGTTGGCGTATCAAGGAACTATAAGGGTGACTCCTAAAGGCCGGTTGGCTTTTGCTACCATGTGTGCCAAGATGCTGTTTCTATACGAGATTCGTGACAGGCATTTGGTACGGAATAAGGTTGTGATAGACCGTTATGCAGACTATAAACCTGATTATAGTGGAGGACAGGCTTCCTATTCTGTGGTTCATAATGGGAAACTTCCTGTCTGTTATCGGGATTTATCGGTGACTGAATCCCGTATTTATGCACTTTATTCCGGTCGCTCTTTTAAAGATTATGGTTTGGCAGAATGGGAATGTGGCTATATTTATGTCTATGACTGGGCAGGGAATCGCTTGGCTCTGTATCAGCTCGACTTGCCTTTGCTCTGTTTTTGCGTAGATGAACAATCGGGCATTATTTATGGCATTGCCAATAATCCAGAGCCGACATTGGTATGTTTCCCTTTGCCTCAGTCTTGAATAAAGTAGATTCATCTATTATTGGATTTAGTAAATTGGGATTGGTCGCTTCATGTGTGAATAAACGAAAAAAAGTCAACAAACAAAATTTAAAGTAAAATGAAAAAGAATTTCTTGAAATTAGTTTTCGCATCCGTATCTGCTTTGGTTGCTGGGTATAGTGTATATGCTTCACAGCAGGAAGTAGAAATGTCAGATTTGGCAATGGCTAATGTGGAAGCATTGGCTAGTGGTGAAAATATAGGTTCAGGGGATCCTTGTTGGAATGCGAATTATGATGCAGATAAGCCTAAGGCTGTAAAGTGTGGAACTCCATGTAAGCATGAACCTCTGGATATCCATTGGTGGTCAAGAACATCTTATTGCTTGTAAGTTTCTTATAATATAAAATTAAGGAGTAATAAATAGTAGAATTGTGTATGAAACGGTTATTTTCAGTTCTTTTCTTGTGTATATTTATTTCATCGTGTCTCTCAAAAAGAGATTCTTCTTATTCAGATGAAGCTAGGGTTGATACAGATAGTAGCAGGGTGGTTTCTGTGGAGAAACTTAATTCACCGGATACAGTCCTTATGTTGATGGAGGAGTATCCTGTGGAAATGGATATATATGATGATGTGTTATATGTTGTTATGGCAAAAGCGGATACTTTTATTCATTTATTTAATAAACGGACTGGCAAGTTGTTAAAACGGATGGGGACGGTAGGGAATGGTCCGGAAGATGTTCTTTCTCCTGAATTTGTGCGTAATAATTATGAGAATAGGGCAATACAGAAAGGAATTGAAATGTACGATATGAATAAGAAGAACAGATTCATAGCATATTCTGATTCATTGGGTTCTTTTACTAAATTGCCTGAAGATTATTTAGGATGGGGAAGTCTGAATTTAAATCAGAAGTACTTGGTGGGAAAACATATTGGAGAGAAAAATTCTTTGTTTCAAATCTATGATTTACGCACAAGGCGAATAACCAATGTGCCTGTGTATCCAGAACCTTCATCAGCTTTAACAGACAAAGTGCAAGATAATTTATGGTTAATGTATAGTGCAAATGTCTTATGTAATTTGAATTTGCATAAAATATTTGTTTCAATGTATTATTTTGACATGATTCAAGTGTATGATTTGCAAGGTAAATTACAAAATGTTATTTGTTTAGGGAAAGACGGTGATAATAATGAGAAGCAGTTTCGTAAACTATTAGATCGAAAAAATTATGTGGGTTATATTCAATGCTATGCAACTTCTGATTATGCTTATTTTCGTCGTAGTCTGAAAGATGGTGAAACAGGTGATGCTATGAATAATCAAATTGCACAAGTTGATTGGAATGGGATGGTGACCCATGTTTGGGAAGTGGGGCAGGGAATGACTTCTGGCTTTTGTATAGATCAAGATAGATATCTGTATTGTATAAAAAAAGGGGAGTTACAAAATGAAGAAGCTTTCTTGATTTTACGGTATGCTTTAAGCTAAATTCAGTGGTAGAAGCATGAAACGGAATTTTTATTACCGAACATGAAATAAATTTAAATGTGATTAACCCATGAGAAAAGTGCAGTTCTGACGGTGAAATATAAAGCTGAGAGCCTTATAGTAGATTAAAACTAAAATAAAAATTTGTCATATTATTAGTCATATGATAAAGAGAAATTAAAGCAAAAAAATGAGGGTTTTACGTTGCAGCTTGCTTATGAGCAAGATAGTTTCATATCCTCTATTTGAGATTATTTTTTATTCTTATTAGTATTACGAACTAATCATTTTCATTCCAATGAAAGTATTCATTTACAGTTTGTTCTGGGGACTTGTACTATCTTCCTGTACCAAGTCTTTTGTCTCTATGTGTGATTTGTTTCCTGAATCCCTAAAAGTGGAAGTGCATAAACCTTCTTTTGATGTAGACAGTATACGGAAGCCTATTGACATGTATTATGTTGGTGGGAAACTTTTTATGGTAGATATGTATTCATCGCCGCTGGTTACGGCTTTTGACTGGACAACTGGGAAGTATATTGGTCGGTTTGCCAACAGGGGGCAAGGACCTCATGAGTATTTATGGTTTTCGGCAGCCAGTTCATTTGATGGGAAGTTGGGGCTGTATGATGAGAATAAGAAAGAATTTGCTTGGTTTTCTTATGAGAAGGATACGGTGTGCTGTTCGAGCATTGAGCTTGCACATTCAGACAAAATGTTTCCCTTTAAGGTTATAGCTTTGTCCAATGAATATTTTGTTGCGACTGGTCTTATTGAAGAAAACAAGCATTTCGTTATATACAACAAGGAGGGACAGAAAGTAAGTGTTTTTGGAGATTATCCTAAGGATGATTCTAAGCCCGGTTGCAGTTATCAGGATAATGCTTTTGCCTACCAACCTGCGGGGATGGTGTATAATGCGAAAGAAAAAGTGTTCGCTGTAGGGGAGAGGGATGGACAAATAGCAATGTTTTATGACATGAGCGATATAAGCCACCCCAAGCTTTTGAAACAGAATGTGGCTTCATATCCTCAATTTGTGAATAGTTCCACGAGCACTTCTTCATCGGTATCGTTTCTGAGAGAGAATGTGAGCGGTTTTTTCGGTATGGCCGTAACAGATAAGTATTGTGTCGGGCTTTTCAGCGGGAAACAGTCTCAAGATAGGGATTCTTACATAACCGGAGGAGATAAGTTGCTTCATTTGACTGGAAGGGAAACCCGGTAAAAATGATTGTTTTTCCACAGGAATACAGTATGATTACGGCCAGTGAAGACCAGATTATTTTATTGGGAATCAGTCCCGAGACTTCCGATTATGTAATTAATACCATTAATATTTATGATTTATAATAATATGAATTTGAGTTTGTTTTTGGGGTTGTTTTTGAGCTTGTTTTTGTGCTTTGGGGGAAAACTTAACGCGCAACAAGTGGAAAGAAATTCTGCTAAAGTTGAAATAGAATATCAGTGTGATTCGATAACACATTCAACGATAGTCACTGTCATTGATAATAAAATTTATGTACATGATCCAGACAAGAGTCCTTTATCTTTGATTCCACCGGAGAAGATAGAATCTGTCAAAATAACTAACAACTATAAGATGATTGAGCGTTATAAGAAGCTGAAAGGCCTGAAAGTTATAGTAGTTACGCTTAAAAAGGAAGAATAAGAATGTTAAAGACGTTTATCAGATAACCAGCAAGCAATAATTACAGCGAAAATAAAATTAAAAATGATAATGTAAAAGAGCGAAGCGGTGCTGATGCCCCCGGTTTATAGATTTATTTTTTAAATATGTTCGTTATTAGACATTAAAAGAAAAGTATTATGGTCAAGCATTTATTTTATATAATCTGTACGTGTCTTTTGTTGTTTTCATGTTCTTCGAAAAAAAGCAAGGATAAAGATAACACAATTCAGAAATTGCCTACAATTCAGCTTCAGGGTGAATATCTGAAGTGTGATTCAGATATTTGGGGAATGAAAATAGATTTCATAGACGAGAATCAGTTTCTTATTGAAGAGTTATCCCAAAATAAGTTGTATGCTATATATGAGTTAGATGGTAATAGTTTGAGGAAAAAAGGTTCTTTTTTAACCAAAGGCAATGGAGCATGGGAGGTTGTCAATCCTTCTTATCAGGTTACGGACAGTTCATTGTTTATCGCTAATTATTCTGGTACAATCAGTAAGGTATATAAAATAAGAAAAGAGTATCCTTTTGATAAGGATAAATGGGAAGTGGTCGATATGCCACTAAATCATAATTGTTTATTCTTTCCCAATTTTGTGATGTTTAATGACAGCATCTGTATAGCAACAGGAGGGGAACTTACCGATAATAAGATTTTATCAGCCATAAATTTTAAGAGGAATAAAGTTGAAGCCATCAATTATACATTTCCTGGTATAAATGTAGCTACTTATGTGAAACCGGCTGATTTCTTGGTATATTGCGATGCTGAACTAGCTAAACATCCATCGTTAAGCAAGTTCGTTTATACTTGCAGACTTGGCAGATTTATAGAGATTTTGGAGATGGATGGAACTCATTTATCTAAACGAATACCTCTATGTGCAGATTATCCGGTTTATAAGGCGTCTAATGACAGAAGGGTTATTGATGACCGTTGTTTGAGGGGGGCTGTAACTAAAGTGACTGAAAACTATATTTATTGTCTTATGACTCCCTATACGCATGGAGAAGCTTTGAAGGAAAATTTGTATAAAGGCTTACCCAATTATTTCAGTGATATTTTATATGTATTTAATTGGGATGGTAAATTGCTGCACAAATATACATTGGATATGCCTGTCTGTTCATTCTGTATTGACAGGAATGATAAATATATGTTTGCTTCGACAATGAAGGATGACGATTTTGTAATCAGAAAATATAAGTTGGATTTGGATTAAATGAGATATGTATGAGAACACACTACGTATATGTGCTGCTGCTTGCCGCCGGAATGTTGACAGGCTGCGGTGAGAAAAAAGACGACACTTCCGGAAAGGAAAAGGAAGGAGTGGAAACGGTTCTGCCTTCACAGGCGAACGAGGTGACGGTCATGACGCTGAAGAGGACCACGTTCAACCATGAGCTGGTGAGCAACGGTAAGGTGACGGCCTCACAGTATGCCGACCTCTCGTTCCGCCTCACATCGGAGCCTGTGGCACATATCTATGTGAAGAACGGCGATGCGGTGAAGAAGGGTCAGAAGATAGCCGAACTCGACCTGTTCACCCTGAAGAACAGCCTGGAGAAGGCGGAGATAGCCCTGCGCCAGTCGGAACTGGAGATGAAGGATGTGCTGATAGGGCAGGGGTATGCGCCCGACCGCATGCAGGTAATCCCCAAAGACATAGTACGGCTTGCCGAGGTGAAGAGCGGCTACGGCCAGAGCCGTGCGGCATACGAGCTGGCAAAGTTTGAGCTGGAGCAGGCGGTGATCACCGCACCGTTCGACGGGGTGGTGGCCAATCTGGAGACGCGGGGTTTCAACCGTCCGGACGGTACGAAGCCCTTCTGCCGCGTGATAGGAAGCGGGGGCATGGAGGTGGCCTTCAAGGTGCTGGAGAGCGAGCTGCCGCTTGTCAGGCGGGGAGACCGGGTGGAGGTGGCCCCGTTTGCCGGGACAGCCGGGGCATGCAGCGGTACGGTGTCGGAAATCAACCCGCTGGTGGACGAAAACGGGCTGGTGAGTGTAAGGGCCAGGGTGAACGGCAGTGCAAGACTGTTCGACGGCATGAACGTGCGTGTAAGCGTGAAACGCTCCGTTCCCGGCCAGCTTGTGGTACCGAAGACGGCGGTGGTGCTGCGCACGGGCAAGCAGGTGGTGTTTACCCTGAAGGACGGCAGGGCGGTGTGGAACTATGTGACCACCGGACTGGAGAACATGACCGAATATACCGTGACAGGCGAGGGCATGGAGGAAGGGGTACAGGTCATCGTGACCGGAAATGTGAACCTTGCGCATGAGGCTCCCGTAAAAGTGATACCTTAAAACATGTCCGTACTATGGTAAGATTTCTGATAAAAAGACCGATAGCGGTACTCATGGCTTTCACCGCCTGCTTCATCGTGGGGCTGGTGACTTACTTCTCGCTGCCCGTATCGCTGCTTCCGGACATAGACATTCCGCAGATCACCGTGCAGGTGAGCGGGGAGAACTCGTCGGCCCGCGAGCTGGAGAACACGATGGTGGCTCCACTGAGAAGGCAGCTCATGCAGGTGTCGGGGCTCAGCGAGATGCGGAGCGAGACGCGCGACGGTTCGGGCATCATCCGCCTGTCGTTCGGTTTCGGCACGGATACCGACCTGGCCTTCATCGAGGTGAACGAGAAGATTGACGCGGCCATGAACAGCCTGCCCAGGGATGCGGCAAGGCCGAAGGCCGTCAAGGCGAGCGCGACGGACATCCCGGTGTTCTACCTGAACATGACGCTGAAGAAGGATGTGCCTTACCGGGAAACGGACGGGGACGCCTTTCTGGAGATGTGCACGCTGGCGGAGAACGTGGTGAAGCGGCGCATCGAACAGCTGCCGCAGGTGGCCATGGCCGACATGACGGGGGTGCCGCAGAAGATGCTGCGCATCGTGCCGGATATGGGCAGGATGGAGAGCCTGGGCATGGGCATTGCCGACCTGGAGGCCATCCTCTCGTCGAACAACGTGGAGCCGGGGAGCATGCTGGTGCGCGACGGGTATTATGAATACAACATCCGCATCGCCTCCATCCTCCGTACGCCGGAGGACGTGCGGCAGATCTGGTTCAACCGCAACGGACAGGTGAGGCAGCTGGGGGACATCTGCGACGTGCAGACGGTTACCCGCAACGAGACGGGGCGCTCGCTGGCGGGAGGAAAGCGGGCGGTGACGCTGGCCATCATCAAGCAGGGCGAGGAGAACATGGACAACCTGCGCCGTGAGCTGAAGGAGACCACGGACTATTTCTCCCGCATCTATCCCGACATAGAGTTCAGCATCAGCCGGAACCAGACGGAGCTGCTGGACTATACCATATCGAACCTGCAGCAGAACTTCACGCTGGGCTTCCTGTTCATCTTCATCGTGGCGGTGTTCTTCATCGGCGACGTGCGTTCGCCGCTGGTCATCGGCATCACCATGATTGCCTCGGTGGTGATCACGTTCTTCTTTTTCTACCTCTGCCGGGTCTCGCTCAACGTGATCTCGCTTTCGGGACTGATCCTGGCGGTGGGTATGATGATTGACAATGCCATCATCGTGACGGAGAACGTGTCGCAGTACCGTGAGAAGGGGTATTCGCTGAAGTGTGCGGCCGTGGCGGGAACCTCGGAGATGATTACGCCGATGCTGAGCTCGTCGCTCACCACCATCGCGGTGTTCGTGCCGCTGGTGTTCATGAGCGGGATAGCCGGGGCCATCTTCATGGACGAGGCGTTTTCCATCACGTCGGGACTGATGGTGTCGTATTTTACGGGCATCATGCTGCTGCCCGTGCTGTATGTGCTGTTCTACCGTACGGGCATCAGGAAGCACAACTGGTTTACCGCCAACTTTAAGAACTTGCTGAAGAACGAATGGCTGACACGGTTCTATGACGCGGGTATTGAGTGGGTGTTTGCACATAAGACTGTTACCATGTTTCTTGCCATCGTATCGCTGCCGCTGTGTGTGCTGATGTTCATGGTGATTGACAAGGAGCGTATGCCGGAGATTGACCAGAACGAGGTGGTGGTGGGCATAGAATGGAACGAGAATATCCATGTGGACGAGAACAACCGCAGGGTGTATAATCCGCAAATCCAAATTTCCGCAGAATCCGAAACGAAGCGTTCGATTTTCAGGGAAAAGGACAAAACGAAGCGTTCAAAAAAGGAAAGCGCGCAACACTCAAAAAGCCGAAACAAAAGTTTTGTAATGACCTCTGTTTCGGCTTTATAATTTCATAAAAAATGGCTTTATAACGGCATTAAAATAAGGCTCAAAAGTTTGGCCTTCTACTTGAAAAATTGTATCTTTGTTCAGTGCTAAGCAGCTGTTTTATGAACTAATTTTTCCTGTTTCTTATACAGCATCATGTCTGTATATTCGGCAGAATAATTCATGTGGGCATTGAATTCCTTTTTTGTACAACCCTCAAAAGGATTGCCAATGGTTTTGTTTGCTCCAATCCATTCACACAGTTCAAGTATGGAGGATTTATTGGATGTGAAATAAACGAAGGAATGCTTTTCGAGTATCTTTAAAACATCCAAATAATCAGACAAGCGCCAATACATATTGTACGTACCAACATCAGTGGAAAGATAAGGCGGATCAATTAAAAAGACGACTCCGGGAACATCCTTATATTGGTTGAATACTGCTTTGTAGTCGCATGATACAATTTCAAGCCCTTTTAAGTAGTCAGAAGACTCCGGATAACCGGTCTTGCGAATGTTGTTATAAAGGACTTCCTTGCGCATTTCGGCTACAGACAATTTATACTTCATGGAGAACATAAGTGAGGATGATAAGGTTATAAAATCCACGTACCCAACATTTAGTTCTTCTTCCTCGATACGTTTAAAAATGCGTTCTCTAAGTTCCCCTTTAATTGGTTTATGTTTGGGTATCGAATTACCCACCAGCTCCCTAATATCGGCAAGCAGTTTATTTGTCTGTGGGATATTTTTCAGTCTGAACCGGTAGTTGTCGAAGTCATTGTAGACAACAGTAGCATCGGGCTTGCTTCTTTTGGCTATATGCGAAAGAAGTCCGGAACCGCCAAACAAGTCCACAAACACGGTATCTTCAGGGAACTGTTCCAAAACTTTAATAAACTCTTTAGCAAACATTCTTTTTTGGCCTACAAATGGCAGTGGTGCAGATAAATTCATATTCTTCATACGTTCAAGTCAAATTTAATGTTTTCAACTCCGGATAACAGTTCCAGAGTCCGGTCAATGTTATTTTCATATATATGCACATTTCCAAGGTCAAGGGTTATGGACTTCAGGGGAAGCTCCACCTGCCTTGCCATCAGATAAAGATGATAAATATCAGCCGGAAGCCCAAGGTTCGCATCAGAACTACGCTGATATGCAGATAGCACCAATTCTCCCTCATCAATTTGGAACTGCACAAGACTCAGGCAGGGTGCCTGGTTGCTTTCCACCCCGGTTTCTCCAAGAAACAGGACATAATTCTTGCTGTTGCGCTTTTCCCGGTTAATCCTGGTTATGAGGGGGGGAAGCTTTTCAAAGTAAGTTGGATAGCTGTTTACAAGGGTATGGCCGCAATAATCCCACCAGGTAATCCCTGCCTCTTTGTATTTTTCCACATCCCGGACTCCTTGCATAAACAGTTTCAATTCCTCTTTCAGCTTTTTCCTGGCTATCCCGTGGCTTTCAAATATGTCAAGTAAATCAGCGGGGGTTAGCATGAGCCTTTCGTTTAATAGATACTTGATACGCCCTTTCCTATTGGTCTGGATTTTGCCCGTTTGGAGTATCTTGTCTAATGTCTGGTAATACTTATTCATGAGCTTTATTTTTGGTTGTACAAAGGTAGCTCTACCGGACAACACAAGGCATCCCCGGCACATCAATCACACTGCACCGAGCGTGCAGTGCTTTCCAAACCGTTTGATAACATCATACACCTTACGTTCGCTTACCGAATATTTATTTGCCAAAAACGCCACTGCATAAGTGGTCTTTTCACCTTGTTTTTTCATGACCTCATACTCCGTATATAAGTCTATGAATCGAAGGTCATCCTGCTTGCCGCCCAAACTTATAAGCATTTCAAGCGGTTCTCTGTTAAATTTAAGTGCTTCAAACAATGTCATATCCAATCATTTTTGTACTTTTGCAATGCCAATCATTTATTTAATGCGTAAAAACGCCACGAGAGTGCGGCAGAGGGCATTGCCCCCGGTCGCGCACTCTCGTGGCGTTTTGTGTTAATAAATGATTGGCGTCTATATTAACAGGCCGGGGGCTTTTTTTATCCCTCCCCCGAAGGGATTGTCAATCACTCAATCCGATATAATTCCAAATTGAACTTGTCCTTTTTTTCCCAGCCTTCAGCCAGAACTGTCTGAATGAATCCTACTGCTTTTGTATAGAAATCTTTCAGTTCTTCTAACTGAGTAAAAGTATGGTATTCCGGTTGTTCATCCGAACCAAACTTAAACGTCACTGGCAGGGTTTCTCCGCCCGTCTGAACGGCCAAATCGTATGCTGCCTTATAGTTGTACTGGTTCTCCACAGAAAGCCATACATGGGCACCATTATAGGCGAATCCGGATAGGATAGCCGCATCAGTCTGGCTGTTATACCAGGACATAACCAATGTGTGGATTTCCTCATCAGTAGGCTTATGCCCGAACTCCTCTTCCATGTAGGAGGCAGAGCCGTTCTCTTTTTCCTGCACATCCCATCGGATGCGCCATTTGTCTTTAACCGGGTTCGTGCATTCCATCAGCGAAACCCCGGAACTTCCTTCAACTCTTCTCATGTAAACACGTATTTGGTTCTACCTTTGCCGAATGTCTCTGTCTTGATGGTCGTTTCAAACGGGAAACCATCCGGCATTTCCTTTACTTGTGCGAGAATATTCTTCATTTCCTCGCTGTTGGTGAAGAACTTCTTTGCCTCGCCGTTCACTTCGATGGCCACAATACAGCGGTCTTCTCCCTGCTCGGTTTTGATACCGGTCTCAAAGTCCTTCACTACAATGGGTAAGTTTACCAGTTCCCGGATGCTTACCACCACTCCGGGGAATCGCTTTTTACCGTCTTCCGGCTTGTAAGCGACATTCAAGTCTTTAAAACTTCTCATTTCTTTGCCTGTTAATTTTTTAAACAACTTATTACAGTCGGCGTGCTTCGTCATGCCGTAGAAACTGGCAATCAGTTCCCGCCGTCTTTTTCTCGATTTTACCTCGTGCATTTTCCGGGCAAACTTCTGTTTGATGCGTTTCCGCAATCTTACATAGTCGGGACGGATAACATAGCCAAGGAAATCAATGCCTTCTTCCACAGGGAACACCCGTTCATTCGGCTTTATTTCCAAGTCTATTTTTCCCATTTGCCCGTGAACAGCATCACGAATCTTCCACAATTCCGCTTTCGTTTTACCGAGTACCAGTCCGTCATCGCAATAGCGATAGTAATAACGAACCCCGTACTTATCCTTCAGATAGTGGTCTAAAAATACAGACAGAAGCAGATTTCCTGCCCCTTGTGAACTGCGCAGTCCGAAACTGATACCTTCCGGCAGCAGCTTAACAAACCGCTCCAACAAGACCAACAGCCTTTTGTCCTTGAACACCCTCCGGAAGCACCACATAACAAAGTCCTGCCGCGCATTGTCATAAAACCTCCGGATGTCAAATTTGTATGCGTAAAGCGTGCCTTCCGGATTTTTTTGCAAATCGGTACGTATGCAGTTCATCAGGTCATGAGTACCGCGCCTTTTGATGCTTGCACCGGTTGTCCGGATATAACGTTTTTGCAGGTGGCGGTCCACCACATTCATGATGGCAAACACAGCGATGCGGTCTTTCATGGACAGGATCTGCAAAATACGTTTTTTACCGTATTCTTCAATTTCCCTCTCATGGTAGCCGCCCAGCCGGAATGAGCCGTCCGCAATGGAAGCCGTCAGTTCGGTGATAATCTTCTCCCTATGGGCAAGCAGGAATCGTCCCTGCCTTGACCTCTTACGATCGGTTCCGCGAAGTACCGAATCGAATGCCTCCGACATATTGGAGTATTCGATGATTTCCTCGATAATATATCCTTCCCTGCGCATAAGCTATTGGTTAATAAACATGGAAGATGAGGGCCTTCCTTTCCCCGGGTCTGACTTCTTCGAACTGATAACAGCCTACCAAACTCCACCCGACGCGTGATTTTTCAGCTTTCCACCTTTTCTGGTGCTGTTGCTGTGGCTTGCTCCCCTCGGCACCGCTTCGGGGACACGTCCCCGCTGCTGTACGCCGATTTGTTAGATTTCCAGACGCGAGCCGACATTCGCACCCGTACTCGAAGCATCGTTATTCGCATTCGCATTCGACACACCGCCATTCGCATTCGCATTGTTGTACCCGCGATAGACCACACGGACTATTGGGGAACTCTACCGCTTGCAAAGTTACTGATTTAACAGGCAAAACAGATAAACGAATTACACTATCATCCAAAATAAAACGGATATACTGCCACCCGCGACGGTGAGCCCCCAATCAATCCAGTCCCAAGGACTTCCCCGAAGAGTATCTTTCAGTTCCAGACAGGAAGCTGCAATGGCCGCAGCATAAAAGGCCGTCCAAGGAGTAAATCCCAATAGACCTACCATCAAACCACCGATAAGATGCTTGTAACGGTTACTCATTTTTAAAAATGCGATAATCTTTTTCATATACCTCAAAATTCTATTTTTTCGACCGGCTTCGCCGGCATTTGAATACCTTTTAAATGGAATTCGGAAACCATCCGAATCCCGTTCTTTCGTTTTAGTCGCTTCGCTCCACGCTTTGGCGCTTTGCGCTTACGCCACCTCGCGTATCGCCTTGTACGCTGCCACGCTTTGCGCCCGGACGATTTTGCCGCGGAAGGCCAGACGCGAGCCGACATACGCACCCGTACTCGAAGCATCGTTATTCGCATACGCATGCGACACACCGCCATTCGCATACGCATTGCTGCACCCGCGATAGACCACACGGACTGTAGCGGTGCTTATCCAGTACATGTCGGTATAGTAGGTGGAAGATGATCCGTTCAAATTACCTACCGGAACCATGTCCATATACTTGCCGTGCGCCACGCCTGTAATCCACTGACCGCTGTCCTTCTTGCCCTGTACCATACGGATACTGCCGTCAGGCATCCAGATGCGCCATTTGCCCTGGTTGCCGCTGTCATTCGGCAGATCCACGCCGTCCATCATGTCATACTTGTTGCCGTAGATGTCCTCGTAGCCCAGGCAGCAGATATTGTTCACCTGCACCACGGTCGCCTGTCCGTATTCGTCCCGGCTCTTATACCAGGCATACTGATGCACCAGGCCGTCAATCAGCGAATTCGTGATTTTGTTGTTGATGACATACGCTTCGTCATAGCCGATGGTGTCTGTCATTCCATGGTCGGCCGTTCCACCCGTTGTCCGGTTATTGTTATGCTGACCGGCACCGCATTGTTCCTGCATGTCCCTACGCCCGTACTTTGCATAGCTCAGGTTCGCGATGCGGCTGTGCATCAGGGCATCTATCTGCTGCATGCCACGCTGCTGGCTGTAATAGTGGAAGTCCGTCCAGGTCATGCTTGCCGTGGTCGAAGCTCCGGTGATGCAGGCACGCAGTTTGCTTCCCACTACTGAACTGCCCACTACGGCACACAGATGCTCCTCATTGGCCACCCAATCCGGTTCCATGTCCTCTATCTTGTCGCTGTTGCTCAGTACCACGCAGTCAAACTCAGCCGTGTTCAGAATGGAGAAATGCAGAGCGGTCGCACGTTCCGGAACGTCTGCTATCAGATACATGCCGGCTTCAAATTTCAAGCCGATGGTCGGCACCACAAGGCTCTTCAGGATATTTCCTGCATCATCCACAAATACGCTGCCTATAAGTCCCGTTCCTGGAACGCTCGGGAATCGAACACGTCTGTAGCCGGATACGTCCACCTTACATACCGAATAAGCCTTGTCAGTCGTATAGGATTCCATCAACGTAGGTTTTCCGCTCATAATCTTGCGTTCACCCAGCCAGCCGCCCTGCGTTTCCTTAATGGCATCCAGCGTCAGTACTGTCGCCTCCGGGACAGGGGGCATTTCGTCCTCCGGGTAGCTGCTGTAGCAGGCGTACTTCTTGTTGTTCAAATAATCGTTGATGCCTTTGCTCCAGTAAAACGGCTCATACATCATCCAGTCTCCCTCGCTGCCGTCCAGCTTCGCCACCGTACAGTCGTTCATGTCCTCCGCATCGGCATAGAAGTTCGAGCTTTCGTCATGCAGGGGGAAATAGGTCATTTCGCCGTCCGGGTTGTTCACCTCCACTTGCTGCCCGGCCATCTCCACCTTCCGGCTCGTAGGCATCCTGGTCACTTTGGCCAATACGCGGTGGCGCTTGGACAGGATAGCATTCACATGCCCGCTCATTTTGTACGCATTCCCGAACTTGTATCCCGTCTTGTTGTCCAGGTTTGAAATATTGGCATCGTCGGCCACGCTGTCGTCAAACTCGATCATCGTATAGGGCGGCTGCTTGATGGTCAGTTCTGGATAACGGGCGGCATACTTCTCCAGTTCCTCATCAGCCAGATACTTCGTCAGGGTCAGCTTGCCCCTCAGTCCCGAATGCCGGTCATCCACAGCACCCGTCTGCGTATACGTTCCGTAGTCGTAATACTTCTTCAGCAGGGTTCCGTCGTCTTCCCGGTCTATCTCCAGCACGAAGCGCTCCAGCTTGCCGCTGCCGTTCAGTCTGGCCTGGTGCAGGCGTTCCAGCATAGCGAACCCGTCGATGCCGGGGCAGTTGGTGTAGCGGTAGCCCCGCACATTATTGATGCCTTCCAGTATCAGGCCGCTGTCGGACAGCTTGGTCAGATATTCCAGGAACAGTTCCTCAATCGTGTCCGGCAGGCATAACTGCACAACGGGCGCACCGGTGGCCAGTTTCACACGGGTCAGCCCCGTACCCCTCACGTCCAGTTTCTTCAGGCGGCCCTGCCAGCTCAAGTCCAAAGTAGCCACATTGCCGTTGTCCCCGTTCCGGGCCAGCCGGTTGTTCCGCAAGTTCACTTCTTCCAGAAGCAGCATGCCGTTCGTCGAAGCCATGAACGAGCCATTCCGGTAACCGCTGGCTTTCTCCACGCTCATGTCGAGTTTTACCAGTGAGGTCAGCAGACCGAAGTTGAAGCCGATTGCGAACGCATCCTCATGCCAAACCAGCTCCTTGATTTTGGCTGCACCGATAATCTTCAGCGGGTCGTTCTCACCGAAGGCACGGGTCAGCTGCAACGAGTGGAGCACGTCCGCATCCACCACGCCGCTGTCGGCCTGCACGCCATTGCTGGTGGAAAGCTGCACACGGTACGGAATGGTCAGACGGTACTGCATCGGTTTCAGCGTGTAGGCCTTGTCCAGCGAGGACGTGGACTGGTAGAACTGGGCGCCAAGCGTGGATACATAGCCGTATTCCACCTGTTTTAAATCGTAGCGACGTTGGATGAAGTAGTTCCGGTGTGCTTTTAACGAACCCTTCAGACCGTAGATTTGCGGATACGTCTGTTTGGCACCGTCAGCACCTACCGGCATTTCGTTCAGGAACGGGTAGATGTATTTGAAGATACCGGACTTGTTATAGAGGCGTGAGCACCACTTCTTCATCTGTTCGGTATCGAAATGGTCAATGGCTTTCTGGATACTGAAGGCACTCATGAAGCTTGCGCCCCCGTTCCATCCGCTCACCATAATCTCCACAATCATGTCCCAGCAATTGGCCACGATGAGGTTCCACAGCCACGAGTTATGACCCTGCATCACATAAGCCCCGTCGCGCTTCGTCTGGCGGTTGTCGTCATACTTCCCGGTCAGGAACGACTTGTTGTCAGAACCCAACTGGCAGTCGCCGTCATAATAGTCAATCGACCATTTCACACCGTCCCATGTGCGGATAAGCATGTTCTTCGCAAGCTGGTCCACGCCAAGGTTGAACTGCACGTACAGATAGTAGGCAATCAGGTGGGGAAGGTCGAAATACTTCCCGGCCTCTTTCCTGAACGTATCGCTCTGCCACTTGGCGGTAGGGAACTTGTCGCCGTCGTCCTCATAGTCCACCCCCTCGAACGAATGGGATTCCGTACTGTAAACCATATTCTTGCCCGCAGTCGTTTCCTTCACACACCGGTAGACAAAGCTCATCATGCGGTCGGTGGCTTTGTACAT
Source organism: Phocaeicola plebeius DSM 17135 (assembly GCF_000187895.1). Classification (GTDB taxonomy): domain Bacteria; phylum Bacteroidota; class Bacteroidia; order Bacteroidales; family Bacteroidaceae; genus Phocaeicola; species Phocaeicola plebeius. The sequence goes on from NZ_DS990132.1 coordinate 66,681, forward strand.
ACGGTCGTACTTGTCATCCGTACCCAGGTGGTCTTTCAGGTTCGGTTCTTCCTCCGCGTCACCGCCTCCGTCCGTCCAGAAGGTATCTTTCGGATGATTAAATTCCAGTCCTCCGTCAAAGTTATAGTCCATGAAATCCTTATGCTCCGGTTCGGTACTCGGCAACCAGTGGAACAGGCACAGCGGATTCGAGTTATTCAGCGTTTCAAAGCAGACAGGCAGGTACTGCTTGTGTCCTTCCTCGTCGGCTTCCAGGTAGTTCAGCGTGTCGCCCTCGCCCCATTTCTCGCCGCCGATGGTCTCATCCTGCCCGAAGATGGGGTAGCTGTCGCTCTTCTCGTTGTTCATGTTGTACTGGCCGTAATAGGTCAGGTCTTCGTCGACACTCTTCGCTACGAACAGGTCGCACGGCAGGCCGTCGATGGCCGAACGGTAATCATCATCCAGCCCATGGTCTTTGGCGTAACGCTGGGCAGGAGTAAGCAGCCCCATTTCTTTCAGCCCGTCATTGATAAGCTTCGCACCTCCGGTATTGGTGGTCATGGACGAGTCCGAGAAGTCGCATTTGGAACATGCCAGCTTCGCGCCTACGGAGTTCCTGCGTAACTTGAAGAGATTTTTTTTGCCGGTAGTTACCACCGGATTCTTCTGCCTGCCGTTTCCGTCAATCTCCCCGTAGCTCAATGTAACCGTCCAGCCGCTTGCCGTCTTCTGGAAGTAGAAACGGAAGTTCTTTCTGGCATAGTTCACGGAAGAAGTACCCTGAATACGGACATATACGTTGGTAAGGATAAAGTCAAGCGTCCTGTCCTCTCCGTTATAGAAACGGACCTCCCTTACCAGTTTGTTGGCCTTCTTGTCGTTCAGCTGGGCCAGTGCATCCACCACGTTCAGCGTGTCGCTCTCGCTCGGAGTTTCACTTCCCACACTGCCCGTGCCTATCAGTACCAGGATCGAGTTCCGGCGCTTCTTCATCAGCCCCATCAGCTTCTCCATGCTCACCGTGTCTCCTTCGTTCAGCACGCGGTTGTCCTCATCCAGCGAGCGCACGCCCGGTTCCCCGTCGGCATCCTCCAGGTGGTTGCGGTCCACGATGTAGTTGTTCAGCACCTCGTCCGAGGTCAGCGCCTTGTTATAGATGCGCACGCTCTTCACGTTCAGGTCGGCACCCGCCGACTTGAACTCCAGCTGGCTTTGGATATTGAAGTTCACCTTGTCCAGCCACTTCGAGGCAGCCGATTCCTCACCGTTCACATAGAAACCGATGAGCGTCCGCTGTTCGTTCGTCTGCACATTGGGATAGAATACGTAGGTAATGCGGATGTTCGTGCCAGGCTGGAACTTCGTACCCACCGAGTCCTCATAGCGCAGCACCTGTCCGGCATCCATCGCCTCGGTCACCACACCGGTCAGGAACTTGGCCTCTTCCGGAGTCACAATCAGCCCGTACCGATTCCCGTTGTCCAGCTGTCCCAGACAGGTGATCAGCTCCGCATTCGTGTCCGTCACGTTGGCCGTGCTGTATTCTATCTCCAGCGTCATGCCCACATCGCGTATGGCAAACCCTTCGGGCTTCTCCGCCTCGTTGAAGGGACGGTAACCGCCGTCAGTCGTCAAGGTCATGCCTGCACCGCCGGACAGCAGCAGGCGGTCCTTGTGCCAGCCGCTACCGGCACCGTATTCGTTCACGCTCCACAGCACGTCCCGGAACTCCATGCGCTTGTCACCGCTCACCCAGCTTGCCGGGTTGTTTTCCGTATTGCTTCGCCCGAAAGCATCGAACGTGCACACGGCATCCGGGGCCAGGGTGGCTTCTATGTCGGGGTGCGATGTGGTGTTTACCTTCACCTCAAGCACGGCATCGCCGCACGACACACGGTAGTCCAGCGGTTCCACGTTCACGTTCGTCCGTCCGTAGCTGCCGGTCTCACCGCGTTGGAGCAGGTCTTCCTTCACAATGCTGTCCCCATTCATCACCTTCACACGTGCCGTGTACGCATCACGCTCGTAGCCGGCATACGTGAAGTCCCAGGCAGTGAACTGCTCGGCCTCCAGCTCCGGATGTTTCCAGTCGCGCTGGAATCCGGAAGCCCGGTGGCTGAACATCATGCCGACATAGGCCGTCACACCTGCTCCGGCCTTCAGCAGGGTCAGGTAATGAACCTCGCTTGTCACACCGGAGTTCTCGTGCAGGGCATAGGCTTCCACCACGTTCGTTCCGTCCTGCATCTGTGACAGGGGAACGGTCACGTTCTTCTGCTGCACACCGCTTCCGGCCGAAAGGCCGAGGGTAAAGGCCTGTCCGCCGTTGATGCGGTAGTAGATGTTCTTCTCTCCGCTCGTACCCTTGGCTGTGAATGGAATGTTCACATCATTTTTATATCCCCCGTCGGCCAGTCCGTTACCCACCGAATAAGTGGTACTTAATTCCATAGCCACCATGGTCACCTTGGCCGTGGCCGTCTTCATCAGCGTGCCGCCCTGGTAGGTTGCCTGCGCTTCCACCTGCACGGTATAGGCGGTGGCATCCTGAAGGTAGGGCGAAGCGTCAAAGGTATAGCTCTGTCCAGCTGTAACACCCACAAACTCCGCATCCCGAAACTCACTGATGACGGTCGAACCGCGTTTCACAATTACGCGGGCTTTCAGGTCGCTGTAGCCGTCCACCGTACCGCCACCGGCAGTACCCACACCCACGGAGTATTTCACCACAAAGCCGCTGCCCAGTGCCAGATACTGCGAGGCGGGAAGTCCCGCACCGCCGCTGTCCGTCAGGTCGATGTTCACCACCACCTTGTCGTCATCCGTGTACTTGGAAAAGCGCACTTCCTTCGAGCTCTCGCCGCCCTGGTTGTCCTTCTGCTTGACGGTCATCACGTACTGGGTGCCGTCCTCGCTGTCCTGCACATCCACGTCCGTCACCGTACCCACCATCGCATCGAACACCGTTCCGGATGTAGGAGGTTTCGTCTCGCCGCTCACCAGTTCCTCGGTAGGGGTACGGTTTGACAGTTCCTTCTTCAGGAACGCTTCGATGTCATCGCCTGCATAGGCATGATAGGTGCCGTCCGGCTGTTTCTGATTCCATGGTGTTTCAAGATTCATCGGATGTTCAGTCGCGTTGATGATTCCGCTTATTTTCCTTTTTGCCATAATACTGTCCTTTTATAATAATCATTCATTTATCAGTTTTACTGCTACCGTTCCATGCGTCCGATCCGTTCCACGGCTCGTCGCCTTTCCAGTATCCAAGTCCGAAACAGCTGCTTATCGCAGACCATACCAGTCTTGCCCCGGCATAGACAGCCGACAGGGCACGTTTCCCCACATACGCAGCCGTTATTTCCTTACCGCCTATGGTTATCATCGTCAATCCTCCTCATAAATCAGATACAGCGTATTCGCATCCTTGTCCTGCAGTGCCTCGTAAGCTTCCCCGCTCATCACCTCATGCCGGTAGGCCAGCAGTCTCAGGCTGCCTCCCGTTCCGGTATATACGGCATCGCCCAACAGGTAGAGCTTGTCCGGCAGGATGGCTGTCCGGTCAGCATTCATGAACATGCCGGCAGGAGGCACACCCGCCACGTCCCAGTCCCCGTACAGGGTGGAATCCATGTGGTAGGCGAACTTCCCGGCATCCGCCACATACACCACGCTGCCGCCCGGTTTGGTACTCTTGTCAGGTAAAACATTGCCTGTTTCCATCCATGAGGAAAAGCGTGCGGTAGCTCCGCCGACGGCTGCTGCCGTAGTCTGTTCCACCTTGGCAGCGGCATTTTCTGCCTTGGCTGCCGCTTCGTTGGCCTTGGTGGCCGCTTCTGTCGCGGCCTGGGTCTTTTCCTCCAGTCCGGCTACGGCTCCTTCCGCTTTCTTGGCGGCAGCCTCGGCACGGGCGGCGGCATCGTTCGCAGGCTTGCCTATCAGTTCCAGGGGGACGTTCACCATCTTGCCGTCCTTCTCACCGGGCAGTGATTTCACACCGCTCAGCGAGGTGACGGTCTCCAAGTCCTCCACGCCGGTAGAAGATTGGAGTACACGGTCCAGCACTTCCTGGACCAGTTCTTCTTGTGTCATTTCTGCCATAAGCCTATCCCTCTATCAGTTTTACAACTTGTGAATAGCACCCCGGGGTAAGCCCGGAAACCGCTTCCTTTATCAATACCGCGTCTTCCGCCGTTATATCAATTTCCCCGTCGGCATCCATTATCTGTATGCACAGGCGGTATGCCCGTAATTTCTTGTCGGCATCCGTCTGCTGGTTGCCACTCGGGCGGATCCCCGTCCCGTTGAACAGGCATTGCGCTACAATACGGCCGACAATTTGCATCTCACCATTGATCTGCAACGGCAGGCCGTCAAAATCCTTGAAACTGTCATAAAAATTCACTTTCATATCTCAACCGAATTTGTTATATGTGTGTCATGCCCACTACAATGCCGTTAACCACCTCAAGATTGTAGTTCGTGGACATGCCGAATTCACCTTTTATAGTCCATCTAAAATTTCCGCTCACCCCTTTCCTGTATGTATAAGTACCGTCACTGCCAAGCGTCCAGCCCGTGCCGTAATTGTTCGAAAGCATATCATTACTGTACACGGCACCGTTCACATGGACGCCGCCGTCAAAATATCCGGCATAGGTGTTGGCACTTATCGGATAGGTCAGCCCATCCGATTTGCTGGAGGCATAGATGGCGGCACCGCCCATATTGGAACCGACGGCCTTCACTCCGAACCGCCCCTGGGTGGCCGCGTTGAAAGCCACATCCACGATGCCTTCCATATCTGACTGCGACACGCCGAGTTTCAGGCTGCGCGAGTCATTGCCGAAATAGTCACCGGCTTTCCAGTACAACCGCCCGTCGTCAAGTGTAAAGCCACCGATCTTCCCGTCATCGGCATATATGGTTCCGTAAACCTTGGCATTCCGGGTTTCGATGCTTCCATCCTTGAGTATTTTGAAATATCCGTTGGCGGTGACCGACCCCTCCAGTATAATCTCGTCACCGGTAAGCTTTATCTTGCTGACGCTCCCACCGTCCGCCCCGGTCCCTTCCACGCTCACACCGATAAGGGCCACCTTGCCGGTGCTATCCTGCGCGTACAGGCCGGAGCCCTCCGGCTTGATCACCAGCCCGGTCTCTTTCAGCGCCTCACCGTCCTTGTCGAACACGGCGGCCGAAATCTTCACCAGCCGCTCGCTCTGCTCGAACAGCGTGCGGTACTTATAGGCCAGTGCGTCCGCCTTGTTGGTGCTGAACACCAGCAGCGAAATGTAAATCACGCCCGTAAACGACAGCTTGAAGTCGCCCGTGCCGTTCCATAGCCCGTCCAGCGTGAACATCTTCTCACCGCCCACGGGCAGGTCTTCTTCATGGCCGAACATGTTGAAGTTCTCAAATCCGGTCTTGTCAGCACCCACAAATTCTATTTTCAACCTTCCGGCCTTGATAACCCGGTAGCTGAACGACAGATACACCACGCCGGGCACCCGTTCGCCCTGGCTGTTCGTCTGCCGGTACTCCGGTACCAGACGGAAGTCTTTCAGTCTTTGCATGATGTAATTGTTCCGGATATAGGCATAAGGCACCTTGCCGTCGGTCCGTATCTCGGCATGCCCGTCCGGCTTTGTGCCGTAAGGGCCTCCGTTCGCCCAGATCCAGCGTCCGCCCAGGGTGAACAGCGTAGCCTTGCTGCCCGTCTTCCATTTGTCCATGCCGTCGGCAAAACTGCTGTTGTCCAGATAGCTCTGGTCTTCGCGTATTTCCTTGCGCAAGCTTTCCACGGCCGAATGGATTTTGCCTTCGGTTATCTCAAACCGCGTCAGGATGTCCTCGCCGGTCATCAGCACAAACGTGCCCTTCAGCCACACGTTGTCAGCATACAGGCCGTTTCCCTTCGGTTGGTTGTCTGCCGGGAAAGCGCTGCTCTTGATGCCGTCCAGCTTACCCAACCGACAGCGCAGGCAGCCGTTGAAGTTCTTGGCCTTCACCCCGTCCAGAATGTCGATACGGGGCTGCCCGTCCTCCGTGGCCGCTATGGAGATAAGGTTCTGCCGGAGCGGGTTTTCCGTGTTGCCCATCAGCACGCACTCATCACCTGCCTCCGGCTTCACCCCGCCAAACTCGCTTACCGGGACCAGTACCCCGTTGGCTATCACCGAGGCCACCTCCACCCAGTAGGATTTTAGCCGGGTTCCGCCTGTAACGGCACAGCGCATCAGGTCATGGGCCACAAAACCCGATTCCTGCTCAAACACGATGCGGTAGTTGTCGCCCTGCTTCACCACGTCCTTGATTTTGCCGTTGGCTGCCGACACCACCAGCTGCCCACACACGCTGCGGGCCTTCTCTATCAGCAGTTCCAGTGCCACCAGGCTTTGCCGGGCAGTCACTTTGTCCACCGTCAGGTTCGTCAATCCGGTCAGCTGGTCAATCCAGAGTTGCCAGCCCTCACCGGTCAGCCCGTCCACAAACTCCGTGCTACGCAGCAGTTCGCGGATCACGGCGGTCAGGTACTCGGCATTGCCCTCACCGTCCACGCTGCCGCAGGGCTTGCCACCGGAAGCCTCGCCAAATGTTACTCCCTTCAGAAAGCGGATGGGTTCTTTGGCCGTATCCGGCTTGCTCTTGTTCAGGAACTCTTTCTGGCTGCGCCTGGCTGAAAACAGGTTGTTGTCCGTGGGCAACGTCTTGTCCCAACTCCGTATGATGTCCGGAAGGGCTGCGCCTTCCGTCTTTGATTTCGTATAACTCTTCAGCGCACCGATGCTGTCCGTCACCTTGTCAAACTTGCCCACCTGCAACGCATCGCTTATCTCGATGTCCATCTGCCCGGGTTCGTTCACCTTGCGGCTGATTCTGGTGATACGGCTCTGCCGGTAGCCTTTTTCCGGAAAATACTTCCGGCTCTCCAGCTTCACCCGTCGGCCCACAAACAGGTCGATGCCGTGCTCCTCTATATACACAGGGTCCGTCGGGGCCTTGTAGGCGGCAATGTCCAGCCAGTACTCCTTGTTGTACTCGTCCACCGCAACCGCAAACTCCTCTTCGGCCAGCCGGTAATACTCATCCGGCATCCGGATGTTCCACAGGATATAGGTGTCGCCTGCCCGCGGCACCAGCTTGCCGCCCGGCAGCTGGGTGTCGTCATCGTAGGGCCAGATGGTGATCAGTTCGAATTCACGTGCCGCGCTGTCGTAGTTCACCTCAAAATAGTGGTCGTCACTCTCCCCGAGTCCGGCCAGGTCGCCAGTCTGGAACGACACACGTTTTGTCTCACCCGCCAGCTCGTACTGGTTGGGGTCAAAGTCCAGTTCCCCGTCCCGGAAATAATAGACGGTGAATTTGTTTCCTTCATCGTCTGCCACCTCCTCGCTGCGAACCGAGCTCACCGTACCGACCCGACGGGGGAAGATGCCGCTGAAAGCATCCTGCTCGTAATGGTCATAGATGCCGTATTCCTCCACGCCCTGCTCGATGTACTTCCTGCCGCCGGGAAGCATCAGACGCGGGCTGCCGTATTTCTCCGCATCGATGTTGCGGGTCGAGCCTACCGGGAACAGGCGCGTATAGAATTTGGCCGTGTTGCTCGTATCTCTTTCCAGGGAGGTCAGCCCCTTGCCATAGCCAAGGGTGATTTCTTCCCCGTGCTCGCAGCGGCACACGTTCACAGTCTGCCCCTCAACCCACCATTCCACCTTGCCGCCTGCCTTTTCCGCGATGGCTTTCAGCGCTTCGTCGCAGTACATCCCCTCGTAGTCTATCGTAATCAGCTCCGTACCTTCCACCGTACCCGTCTTCCAGTCGGTAATGTGGCCCATGCCGTCATTGATAGCCTTCACCACCATCGCCACATGCTCGCGGGGCGTGGCCGTCAGGGTAAACAGGGGGTTGGTGTCCCCGTCCGTCGTCTCCAGCACCAGGAACCGCTTGATCAGGCTCTCGATACCGTACAGCTTCAGGTTATACTCCCATTCACCATCGCTCACCTGCTTCGGCGTGTAGCGTTCTGTCAGCCAGTACCGTTCGCCCAGATAGTCCGTGTAGTCGTTCACGTCCAGGGGCAGGAAGGCATAATAGCTGAACGACAGGGAAAGCACATTGTCTCCCTGCACTTCCTTGCTTTGCGTCGAGCTGTCGTTCACGGCCACATCCGCACGCTTGGTTCCGGCTTTATCATATATCGTTAGAAGCATATTCTAATAGCGTTTGAATGGTTATATAATCGGTTTCGGTTCCCGGAACTTTACCCGGAACTTTCCGGCATGCACACCTTCCGTCCACAGATAGGTCAGCGGGGTGAACTTCGTACAGTCGGCATACTTCACCCGCAGCTGCAGATCCAGCTGGGGGAAACGGATCTCCAGCCAGCCGTCCTTCCCTTGCTTCAGGAAATTCACAAAGGCAAAGTACTGCTTCATCCAGCCTGCCTGGGTCTTGTTGTAAAGCGCAAAATGCAGCGTCACGTCACGCGCTTCATTCCGTGGGGTCAGCACGGGGCTGTATTTTTCCCCGTGCTCTTCCCGTATGTCCACAGCCGTATCCTTCTTGGCCTTGCTCGGGGTCAGGATGGCCGTCAGGTTCTCCATGCCCCCGCGCCGGTCTTCCACCAGGAACACGCCGTATTCCGTCCAGATGTCCGTGCCGTTCACCAGCACCAGTCCGCTCAGTATATTGCCCATATCACTTCACTTTTAGTCCGTCACGTATCATTTTCTTTATCACTTCCTTCAGTTCGCCCAGGTGTCCGGCGCTCACACCGGTGTTCTCGGCTATCCGGGCCAGATGCCCTTCAGCCGTGTCCATCTTCTCCACCACGCTTTCCAGCCGGTCGTCCATGCTGCTCCAGTGCTGCAGCCCGCCGGTGAACATGCCCTCCAGCTTCGTGCCCTGGTCCTGCGTCATGGCCGTAAAGCCGCCCGCTTTCGCACTTTGGCTCGTACCGCCCTGCTGCGTCTTGTCATAACCGGTGGCTGCCGCCAGGTTGTCACGCAGGGCAAGGGCTTCATCCATATACTGCATGTACTCTTCCATCAGCGCGTTCCGTTCCGCCTCGGTCAGTTCGTTGTCCTCCATGGCCTTGCCGAACTTCTCCCACCAGCCTTTCAGTTTGTCGCTGTACATCTCACCGATCTTGTTGCTCAGCATCGCCCGCATGAAGTACTCGGATATATCCTCCGCCGCATCCTTGGCACCGTACTTCATGTTCATCAGGTTGTCGATGAAGCTGCTGTACATACCGTCGAACGAAATGCCCGTCAGCCCTTCATACAGCTGGTCGGTCAGTTTCTCCAGCTTGCCGGCCTGGTCTATGTAGTCATCCAGTTTCTCGGTCAGTCGCCCGCCATAGCCTCCCTTACCGGTATTCTGGATTTGCGTCCACATATCCACGTTGCTGCGCAGTGCCTTCATTTCCTCCGGGCTCAGGCTCCACAGGTTCCCGTCCCACTGGCGGCCGATCTGTCCGCTCAGTTTGTCTATCTGTGCCTGGTTGAAACCGCCCCAGTAGTAGTTCCAGCTGTGGTGACTTCCGCTGTAGCGTGCCTGTTCCTTTGCTATCTGCAGATAGTTTGCATTCGTTTCTTTTTGGTATTTGTAAGCATCCCGGTAAGCTTCCACCGATTTTGTCCCCTTGCTTGCCTTAATGGTATCGGTCAGGTCTTCGATGGAAGTCTGCAGTTTCTCGTTCCGGTCCGTAAGACGGTCTATAGCCGCCTGCACTTCCCTGGCGTTCCCGCCGATGCCGAACAGTTTGTTGAAACCTCCGAAAGACACCGTGTTCAGCAGTCCTCCGATACCATTCACAAGGGAACCGCCTATCTGTTTGAACAGGTCTCCGCTGAGGATATTGTCGAGTATTCCGGTTATCGCATTGAAAATGGTATCTATCAATGATGAGATAATCGGGCCAATACCGTCTTTCAGCAAATCCAGTATGGAGAGAATGGCCGATATGATTTGTCCGATGACTCCGGCACTTGACAGGGTTTCGGACATCCGGCTGATGGCATCGCCGACCTTGCCTCCGATATTCAGTTTTGAAAGACCGGTAAGCATGTTCTGGATTCCTTCAAATGATCCCTGCAAGGTTCCGCTCGCAAAGCCGTGCAACCCGTCGGATACCATGTTCAACCCGTCAACCGTGTCCCGGGAGGCACTTTTCACCTCCCCGGCAAGCGCCTTCATTTCAGAGGTGGCGTTCAGGTATTCTTCGTCAGCTGAAATGCTGGACGATTGGGCCATTTGAAGAGCGATTTTAGTACGTTCTATTTCTGCCTGGTTACCGCTTTCAAGAGCCTTGTTGTAATCGGTCTGCGCTGCTTTTAACCGAATGAATGCCGCTTCCTGCTGCAGTTCCGCATTTTGCACGCGTGTTACGGCATCCCCCAAAGCGTGCATCTGCGTTTGCAGCCGGGCAAAATCCAATGTCCCGTTGCCACCGGGGAGCATGCTTTGAATCCGTTCGATGGCATCGTAAACGACCTGCTGGTCTGCGGCTCCCGTTTTTTTGAACTCATCCGTCTTGACATACTGTTTAAGCTCGCCAAGCAGGTTCTTCATCTGGTCTGCAAGCAGACCGGTCAAATCCCCGAACGCTGCTCCCCAGTCTATCTTCTGGGTAAGGGCTTCCATGTCCACTTTGTGCACAGCCGCATCACGCTGCTTCTCCAAAGTCAGCCTTTCTCCCTGGGACTGTGCCTTGCGGATTTTCTCGGCATATTCTTCAGCGATGGCCAGTTTCTGCTGCTGGAAGGTCCCGTATTCCTTCAGATAGTCACGCATGGCTTCCGCCTCTTCCCTGTACACGTCCGCCTCCGCTTTTTTCCTTGACTCGGTGTTTGAGGCACGGGCTTTTTCAAGTTCATCCTGTTGCTCCCGGGTAAGTCCGTTATCTCCGGTGGAAAGACCGGCTTCCTTGTTCTCACGCTTCCAGTCGGCTTCCTGCCGGTTTATCTCTTCTTTCCGGGCGTTATAGTCATATTCGATTTGTGCCAGTTTCTTTTCGGTACCGGCTTGCATACGGTCTATCTCTTCCTTCCGGTTCTCGGCCTGCAGGGCGGCAAGATCCTGCGCCAGCCTGCGCTCTGTGGCAAGCCGTTGCTTGGCTTCCGCTTCCGGATTCTTCCCGGACTGTTCGGGGTCGGTATGTCCGCCGATATTTCCTTTTTTGGCTGCTTCTGCCGCTTTCTTTACCTCTTCCTCCGCTTTTTTCAGATAACCGTCGCGTTTGTTTTCGGCATTTTTCAACAGTATGTCATAAGCTTCCTGATCATGTTTCTTAATGGCAGCCTGTGCATCATAGAACTGCCCGGATTCTGCCATGCTTGACTGTATGATATATTGTCCCCATTTCCCGAAAAAACCCATGGCGCTTTCCGCCTCTTCCGGTTTCTGCGCCTTGATTTTATTCACCTCTTCATCGGCTTCTGCAGCTTTTTTTACAAGGTTCTGGACATTGGCCTGGTGCAGCAGGACCTGTACATAGTCCTCGCTCTTTTGGATAAGGGTATCATACCATTCGGAAAGTGTTTTATAATACCCGAAAGATTCCCCGTACTTGCGGTTCAGTTCCTCTACCTTCGCCTTTTCCTGTTCCTTGCTGCCGGTGAAGTTCTTTATTTCATCGATGACCGATTTCAGTTCGAAGCGGGTACGCACCATCTGGGCACGGCCGTCCTTCTCTATCTCGGTCATTTCCTTGACTGATACGTTGAATTCATCCACGCCTTTTTTGGCACTGAACAGGTTTTTCGTCCAATCCCAGATTTCATCACCGTACATTACCAGCAGCATGATGCCGGTGGTCATGGCCGTCTGCCAGGAAAAGAGCGAGGACAGGACCTGTTTCCATACCGGTGTGCCTTTCTTGCCTGACTTCTGCAGCTCATCATATTCCTTACGGGCACGGGCCAGTTCGTCCGTAAAAATCGGCAGGTTGTTGGATATGGCCAGAAAGAACATCTGCGGTCCCATGGCCAAAGAAGGCATTTCACGGGCCATCTGCTGGATGCTGTTGTGAAGCCCGTTGAACTGGCGCTGTGCATTGGGCATGTCTGCAGGGGTGACCTGCACGGATTCCGATTCCTCCTGCAGCAGTTTCAGTTTGCCGCGCAATTCCTCAAGCTGCTTCTCCAGTGCATGGATCTGCGCGATATTGGCACTCTGGTCCAGATTGGGGGCAGCCGTCTCCCCGGCAAGGCGCAGCCTTTCCAGTTCAGCCTCCAGCAGCCTGACGGTATTACGCAGTTCCAGCGCCTCACGTTCGGCCTTGTTCATGCCGGGCGTGAGTTTGTCCTTCATCAAAAATTCAACTTCTACAGGTTTGCTCATTCCAGTTTGCTTTGAAAAAATCCTACTATATCGTTCGCTTCATCCTCGGCGCTGTGTTCCGGTCTGGGAGCACCGTTTCCGCCGCCTTGCTTTTTCCGCACATACCGCGGCGCGTCGCTCAGCATCATGATCAGCGTCTGGTAATTCACCCCATCAAGGATGTAATCCACGCTCCAGCCGGTCGCCGATGCAATCTGCCACACGAAGCCGAAAGGGCTATGGGAACCTTCATACCGGGTTCTTAACTCCCCTTCCTTGCCTGGCTCAGTCTCGGAGTCATCGGGTTCGCCCGCGCTGTCGAGCTGATAATACGCATAAAATCCTTCGTGCCCATCAGACGCTCGAATGTTCGGAACATGGCCGTCAGATAACGCCACTCCACAAAGTTCCGCAGTACCCACGCTGTCACCCCGATGCCCACGTGCCGCGACACGTATCCCCGGCATACCATATAGGCCAGCAGGCGGCTCACAGCCTTACCATGCTCCGCCACAAAGGCCAGTTCCTCGGTCTTGTCCTTCGGTTGCCAATCGGGTTTGACACCCGTCTTCAGGTATTCCCGCGCCAGCAGAATCTGACCCCGCAGCCTCGGACGCTTCATCGTCACACGCACCTCCACCGGGCGTTTCAGCCACGGAAGCTTCCACCTTTTAAGAGGTACGGACACGCCGCTGTCAAGCAGCGCGTCCGCACACTCCATCTCTATCAGTTGTTCCAAACGGTCAGCCATACGTTAGCCCTCCTCACTTTGGAGCGATGCTGCAGCCGCGGCTTCCGCCGGCGGCAGCTTGTACTGCCCCCACTCGTCCGGTATTGCTTCCGTATCGAACACGCCGTAAGGCTGCGAACCGTCCTCCGGCATCGCCACTTCGAGCGTAACCTCTATCTTGGAGGTTTCTGTAAGGGTCAGCTTGCCTGCAGGATTGGAAAGCAGCGTGGCGTTGGGAATCAGTACGCTCTGTCCGGACACGAGGGAGAGTTCCCATGGTCCCTGCATGACAAGCACCTCCGACGGGGCTGTCCAGCCGATCGGAGTTTTCTTTTCCGAGTCTTCTTTCTTATAATGCAGGCTGCCGCCAAGCAGTTTGTGCAGGTTCGAATAGTTCATCTGGATCACATTGAACGTCGGGGCGATGCCGCCGTTACTCTGTGGGATGACCAGCACCGGGGCACCCTGCACCTGTTCGGCCTCGATCTTCGCGGCCTCGGGTTTCTTGCCGCCCAGGTCAAACGAGTTCTTTTCAATATACCCGATTGTGAAATCCTTATACTTTACGGCTCCTATGCCGTACATGAAATTCTTGTTCATCGTTTATAAAGTTTGATGGTTAATAACACACCGGCCAATAAGCCGGCCAATACACCTGTGATAAACGTCCGCATCCGGTTCGGAGGGCGTTTTTCTACTGTTTGAACGTCATTTGAAATTTCGCTCTTGGTTTCGCTACGGATGCGCGCCAGCTCTTCTTCATACCATAGCACCAGCTGTTGCAGACTGTCACACGAGGCTTCGGCCACGATGTTCCCGCTGTCGTCGCTGCCTACGGTCAGATTCGCCTGTCCGCTCTTGCCACGGTACACGGCACCTTCAGGAAGTTTACGGAGGCTGTCCGCAGGTATAGACAGCTTCACCGAACTCGCCGGTATACCCGCCATCACCAGTCCCGCCCGTCGGCTTCCGCTCGCGCTGTCGGTGCTTGCCGATTCCGTCTGTATCTTCTCCACCGTCGTGCTCTTCCTGCTGCTTGCGCAGCCCGCCAAGCACAGGACAGTCATCATGATGGCGGCAACTGTTGGCAGTGTCAATGGCCTTGCGCAGTCGCGCCATTTCGCGCTTGTTGGCCTGCAGGTCTTTTCTTGTTGCATTCAGTTCTTCTTTTAAGGGTACCACAATATTGCTCACCAAAACGCGGGTGGCATGTTCTGCGTTATCCACACGCACACCCTCTGCGTCGGCTTCGGCTTTCATCGCTTCCGCTTTCGCTTTCCTCACCGTAGCACGCAGGGAACCGATGGCTGCTGCAGTGCCCACAAGGCCGCCGCTAAGAATAATGTTCATGATCTCGCTAAAGTCCATACCACCCGTTTTTTAGTCAGTCAACCTTTTATTCTGCTTCCTCGCGTTTCTTTCGGAATAGTCCGATAACCCATTGCACCAGTCCCGTGTCGGCTACCCCATTGGCTACAAGTGAGGCACCAAAACCATAGAGCAAGGCAATGTCCCAGCTCACATCACTCACAAATCCGGCATCAAGCCACCACAGTAGCATCGCGCACACCAAGCCCACACACCAGCTCACCAGCTGCGTCACCCAGCCTTTCATGTTGGGGAACAAACCTTTCAACCCTTCAGTAAGCACCACCACACCGCCGACGAAACCGGCAAAGGTGCCAATCATTGCGTCATAGTCCGTTGCCGGAACATCGGCCCCTTGGGCCATCACAGCCGATACTGTTCCCAGCATCAGCATCATAAACAGCATAATTCGTTTCATTGATTGCTTCTTTTATTATTGGTTAATACCTATTTCTTTCAGCCATTTCTGTACATCGAAACTGGGGCAGGCTTTGGCCGCCAGCTCGTTGTGTCCCACAATGCGCACATCCGGGAATCTGCGATGGAAGTCCTTCACATACTTCTCCAGTGCCTTTTTCTGGCAGCCGGTGCGGGTGTCCTTCGGGGTCTTGCCGTCCTTGGCCACACCGCCGGCATACACAATGTGGCGGCTCACGCTGTTGTACCCCTTGGCTCCGTTGGTCACTTCCCAGGGATCCACCTGCGCATCCTCGTTGTTGTTCACCAAGCGTTCCACACCGCCCTGCAGGTGGAACAGGTCGGTGTAGCCCACCTGTTTCCAACCTCTGCCACCCTGGCTTACGGGCGAAGTGTGCCACTTCCGGATGTCCGCCGATGATACCTCACGCCCCTCCGGGGTTGCCGTACAGTGAATTACCAGATACTTCAATTTTGCCATACCATCTTATCCTTTCTGGTTTTGGGTAATGGTAATCTTGGCCGTCTTGCTGCGGTCGGCATTGAGCGTAAGGGTCAGTGTACCGGTTTTCTGACTGCCACTGTTTGCACCGGCCGAAATCTTCACGCCTTTATCCGTCGCTTCCACCTTGAAGCCGGCAGGGGCACTGCCTATCTCATATTCTCCGCTGGCGGTCACGGTCACTTCTTCACTGCCACCGGTTGCCTCAAGGGTCACACTGGCAGGGTCAACTGAAATCTTCTTCTCGCTCGCCTTGAACACGGGGTTGCTTCGCTTGTCCAGCACCACCACTTCTTCACCGAAGGCAATGTTCGTGTCAGCCTTCATCAGCATCTTGAAGAAGTACAGTTCGCTCGCGTTCGAGATCTTGTCAATCTGAATCACGTCTTCATCGTCCTGCAGGTTCACAGCCGCAAACAGGTTGCCGCCGGCATCGGGCGAACAGAGGGTGCACACAATCAGATCATCGGGCCAGGCCGCAAGCGTCTCAATGGTAATGCCCTTGTAGCGACGGGCATTCACATCGGTTTCGCTCGTGTTCTTGGACTCGCGCTGGGTCAGCTCGTCATCATACTTGTCAAAGTCGTTCACGCTCATCAGAATGCGGAGGTCCGGGTTGTTGCGGATGGCCACGGGAATCTTCGCACGCATGGCTTTCAGTCTGCCCAGCATGGTCGATTCTGCGCTGTCCACCACAATCACCTCAGTATCCTTGGCCATCTGGGTCAGGATGCCGTTAAACAAGTGGTCGTCATCATCCCCATATTCACCGTTCACATAGTGGTCACCCAGTTCAAACTGTACCCGCTTGGCCAACTCGGCAAGCAGGGCGTTCTGCGCTTCGGGCGGAAGTTCCGAGAATACCAGGTTGCCCTTCGGCTGCCATTTGCGCCAGATGTTCTCGAACGTGCGGGGGTTAAACACCGTAAAGGCCATGAAGTCCACCGGGTCAAGACTCTTTTCGTCGTAGTTGAAGTTGCCCTTCGAATCCTCCACGCCGGGGTTCTCCTTGCGCTTCTGGAGCATCTTGCCGGTCTTCAGGCGCGGCAGGCTGATTTTCTTCTCCACACCGGGAATCACCATGATCAGCCCCTTTTCCACAATCTCATTGCTCGTAGCGGCAAGCGTCAGCAACTGTTCCAGTACCTCGCCGCTGTAATTCGTGTTTCTTACAATTATTGCCATAGTTCAATCACTTTTTACGTTTGTCCTTAATTTCTCGCATACGCCTGTTCCAGGGGCTTTCTTCACCATTCGGTTCCAGATGCAGGTCTTCCATCACACGGCGCTTTACCGGCAGTTGGGCCAGGGCCTTTTCGCCGTTCTCGCGGTCATTGGCCAAAAGGTTTTCGTAGATGGGGCGGGTAGTCGCATCAATGCGACCGTCCTGCTCGGCTGCGTCAAGCAGCTGCTTGCGGGCGGCAAGGTCTTCGGCTTCAGCCTTGTCTTCGTAGGTCTTCACCTTGGCCTTCAGGTCGGTGTTCTCTTTCGTAAGGATAGGTACCTTGCCTGCCTCTTCCTCCAGTTGGTCCATCAGGCGGAACACATCCGCATCACTCGCGCAGTCCTTGAAGCGCGGGCGTTTCTTTACGTCTTCCAGATTCATGTCTTCTCTGTTTTTTTGTGGCTCAACGAGCCGGTTATTGAATAAAGTATATATCTGCGCCGGTGTACTGTCTGCCGGCACGGGGTCTGCATCATAGATGTCGTCTATGAAACCAAGGTCCAGGGCTTCCTTGGCGGTCAGCCAATGGTCCTCGCCGTCAAAATAGGTCTGTTTCACTTCTTCCTTGCTCATGCCCAGCCGCTCGGCATAGATTTCACTCAAGCTGCCTTCCAGGCTTTCTATCTCTTCCATGCAACGCTGCAGGTCCTGCTTGTTGCCGTAACACCCGCCGCTCACACTGTGCAGCATCAGACGGGCATATTTGCTCATTTCTACGGGCTTGCCGCAAAGGGCTATCACACTGGCCATGCTGGCGGCTATGCCATCCACATAAATGCGGATGTCGGCCTGGCTATGGCGCAGGGCGTTGAATATCGCAATGCCGCTGTACACTTCCCCGCCGTTGCTGTTGATACGCACATGGATGCGTCGGCTCACGCGTTCGGCTTCCATCAGTTCCTGGGCTATGCGCCCGCTTTGCACCTCCGTATAGTCTCCGATGTCCCCGTACAGGAATATCGTACTGGTGCCGTCGTCACTCGTTGTAATATTGAAAAATCTGCTCATCGTCATGTCTTTACCAGCGGTTTCCCCGCCTTTCGATGGTGCGAAAATAGAACATTCCCATGGCACCAAGAAACCGCGTCCGCATCATAACGTTTTCTGGCGTTATCATAACGCTGTAACCCGTCATCATGCGTACGCGCTTTTACAAACCCCGCTTTTTCATGCAATTTTGTAACGTGATTTACAACTAAAAAGGACGATTTATGGCAGATTTGACGAATGCCCAGAAAAAGGAATGGGCAAAAACTTTGTACCTCAAGGAAAACCTCACACAGCAGGAAATCGCCGACCGGGTGGGCGTGTCACGGGTGTCCGTGTCCAACTGGGTACGGGCCGGGAAGTGGGAGGAACAGAAGGTGGGGCTTACGCTCACAAGGCAGGAACAGGTGGCTAACCTCTACCGGCAGGTGGCCGAAATAAACAAGGCCATCGCCGAACGGCCCGAAGGGGAACGGTTCCCCTCATCCAAGGAGGCTGACATCCTCGGGAAACTGTCGGCGGCCATACGCAACATGGAGCAGGAAGTGGGCATTGCCGACATCATCAGTGTCCTCACCGGGCTCATCGACTGGGTACGGGCGGCCGACCTCGAAAAGGCAAAGGAAATTACACGCCTGGCCGATGCGTACATTAAAGACAAATTATAAAGGGATAGACAATGAAACAGACTGACAGACTCGCTCTCCTCGATTGGGAGAAGTACAAAGAAGACATCGCAAGGGCTACACCGGTCGATAGGAACATGACGGCAGCCGAACGGGAAAAACACCGGGAATATCTTGAGAAACATCCCATAGAATGGATCAAGTTCTTTTTTCCGAATTATGTCAAATATGAATTTGCCGACTTCCAGAAAAAGGCTATCCGGCGGATCATTGCACACGATGAATGGTTTGAGGTGCTTTCTTGGAGCCGTGAGCTGGCCAAATCCACCGTCACCATGTTCATCGTCATGAATCTCACGCTTACCGGACGCAAAAAGAATGTGATTCTGACCTCCAACAGCAAGGACAATGCGGTGCGCCTGCTCGATCCCTACCGGGCCAATCTCGAAGCCAACGGACGCATCATGGCATACTACGGCAAACAGGAACTGCCGGGCTCATGGACCGAGGATGAATTCACCACCAAAGGGAAGGTCTCTTTCCGCGCACTGGGTGCCGGACAATCTCCGCGTGGTTCGCGAAACGAGGCCATACGTCCCGACGTACTGCTGGTCGATGACTTTGATACGGACGAGGATACCAAGAACCCGGACATCATCCAGAAGCGCTGGGACTGGTGGGAAAATGCGCTGTATCCCACAAGGTCCATTTCCGAACCTACACTGGTCATCTTCTGCGGAAACATCATCGCCAAGGACTGCTGCGTGGTGAGGGCGGGCGAAATGGCCGACTCCTGGGACATCGTGAACATCCGCGACAAAAACGGTTTTTCCACATGGCCGGAAAAGAACTCGGAAGAGGACATCGACCGCACACTGTCCAAAATATCCAAAAAGGCGGCACAGGGAGAATATTTCAACAACCCGATTTCCGTGGGAGAGGTATTCGAAAACATTGCATACGGCAAGGTTCCGGCACTCTCCAAATTCAAGTTCCTCGTGGTGTATGGCGACCCGGCACCGGGCGAAAGCAAGGGTAAGAAAGGCAAATCCTTCAAGACGGTTTCGCTCTGTGGCAAATTGGGTGGCAGGCTTTACGTCATCAAGACTTTCCTGGCACAGGCGCTCAATGCGGAGTTCATTGACTGGTATGTCCGGATGCTTGAATTTGTCGGGGGCAAGACCAATGTCTATTGCTACATGGAGAACAACAAGCTGCAGGACCCTTTCTTCCAACAGGTGTTCAAACCGCTGGTGGCAAAAGTACGCCGCGAACAGAAGATTGCGCTGTTCATCCGGGGCGACGAGGAGAAGAAGACGGACAAGGCTACGCGCATCGAGGCCAACCTTGAACCGCTCAACCGCGAGGGGAACCTCATCCTCAACGAGGCTGAACGGGACAATCCGCACATGAAGGAACTGGAGGATCAATTCAAGTTGTTCACCCTGACCATGCGCTATCCGGCCGACGGACCGGATGCGGTCGAAGGGGCGAACCGTATCATTGACGAACTGATCAGGCGCATTGAACCGCCCGTATTCCGATCACGGAAGGATGTAAGAAAACGGAATAAGAAAAGATTATGACAACTCTAAAACAATAGGACTATGAGCAAATTTGTTGAACTTACCGATTACGATGCGAGCATCCACCGAGACATCCTCGACGCACTGGTTCGCGAAGACGAAACGGTCATTGAGGTTTGCGAGGACAGGGCCATTGCCGAAATGCGGTGTTATCTGGGCAAACGCTACGACTGCAACAAGATTTTTGCAGCCACCGGCGAGAACCGTAACCAGCTCGTGCTGATGATGGTCATCGACATGGCGGTCTATCACATCTTCTGCATCCACAACCCGCAGAAACTTTCCCAGGTACGCAAGGATCGTTACGAACGGGCGGTGGAATGGATGAAGGCGGTGGCCGACGAGGACATTTCAATCGAAGGGGCTCCGCTGCTGCCCGAGGAACAAAGGGCGGGCAGGTCGGATTTCCGCATTCAAAGCAACCGCAAACGAACGAACCACTGGTAAAAAGCAAGCATCATGAAAAAGAAAAACAGAAAAAACAACAAAGCCGGCATCATCACCGTAGGGGGAAACTTCACGTTGCCGGGACAAAAGAGACCGAATGTGATTGTGCTCACACAGCCCAAACGCTTCGGGCTGGACATTTCCGACTACATGGCAGCCGTAAGGGTGGCCGAGAATGTCGATTTCTCGCGACGTTACAAACTTTATGACCTCTACGAGGACATTCTGATGGATACCCACCTTTCCTGTGTGCTCGAAAAGCGAAAGAATGCCGTGCTGTGCTCCAACATGGAATTCCGGGTGGACGGGAAGCCCGACGATAAAATCAACGAACAGATACAGTCGCCCTGGTTCAACCGGCTGGTGGGTGACATCCTTGATGCGAAATTCTGGGGCTTCTCGCTCTGCCAGTTCTACAAGCTGCAGGAGTGGGTGGATTATGACCTGGTACCACGCAAGCATGTGGATCCGGTCAGGGAACTCATCCTGCGCCACCAGACGGACATTACCGGCCATTCCTGGAATGAATATACCGACCTGCTGTTTGTGGGTTCACCGTCCGATTTGGGGCTGTTGGCCAAGGCTGCACCTTGGGTCATCTACAAACGTAACACTACGGGCGACTGGGCACAGTTCTCCGAGGTATTCGGCATGCCTATCCAGGAATATATCTATGATTCCGACGACGACGAGTCACGCCAGCGGGCCATGGAGGATGCGGCCAATGCCGGAAGTCTGGCGCAGTTCTTCCATGCCAAGGACACGGAACTCAAACTCACGGAAGCCGGAAACAAAACAGGGTCTGCCGATGTCTATGAACGCCTCTGCGAGCGGTGCAACAACGAAATTTCCAAACTGATACTGGGCAATACGCTGACCACCGAATCGTCCGAAAAAGGCACGCAGGCTTTGGGTACGGTTCATAAGAAAGTAGAGGACAAGGTACTGGAGGCCGACCGGAAGTACGTGCTCAACGTGCTGAATTACGACATGACGGACATTCTGCTGCGCATGGGCATCAACACCGAAGGGGGTACGTTCTGTTTCCCCGAACCGAAGGAAACGGATGCCGGTACCAAAATATCCATCCTCACGCAGCTGAAGAAGAACTTCAACATCCCCATCGACGACGACTATCTCTATGAGGAATTCGGTATCGACAAACCGGCCAATTACGAGCAGCTGAAGGCGGAACAAAAGACGGCTGAACAAGCCGACCAGATTCCAAGCCCGAAGAAGGAGCCGGAGCCAGCGAATAAGGGACGGGATGATGAACCGACACCGAAACAGAAAAGAAACTTCCGGAACTGGCTCAAAGGTTTTTTCGTGAAAGCCCCGGCAGACGGGGCAGCTTTAGACTGGTAGTCGACAGACTGTATACGGCTGATAATGGCAGCATCTCCATGGAGTTTGACTTCTCCGAAGAGGTGCTGCGGCGTGCCTTGCTGAACATATACAGCAGGGACTTTCATCCGGCAACCGAAATCGAAATCAACCTGTTCAATGAAATATGGGCAAAGATGGACAAGGCGGCAAAGGAAGGGTTCAGCAAATCCAAGGCCATTACTCCGGACGAGGATTTCAGAAATGCCATACTCCGGAACAATGCCGTATTCTCGGCATTCAAGGTACATCGTATGCAGAATGACATGGCACGACTTTTATTGGATTCAAACGGCATTTTAAAACCGTTCGACAAATGGGTACAGGAAGTCTTGCCCATTGCTTCCCATCAGGTTCGTCACTGGCTGCGGACGGAGTATGATACGGCGGTCATCCGGGCGCATCAGGCGGCTGACTGGCAACAGTTCCTGCGCGAACGCGATATTCTGCCCAACCTCAAATGGCTACCGTCCACCTCCATTCATCCGGGGGCTGACCACCGCCCGTTCTGGAATACCATCCGGCCGATTGATGACACGTTCTGGAACATCCACCGACCGGGCGACCGGTGGAACTGCAAGTGCGACCTCACTGCCACCGACGAGGAGCCGACACCACTTCCGGACGAAGACGACAAGAACAAGCCCCAGCCCGGACTGGATAACAATCCGGGAACGGACGGCAAACTGTTTTCCGACAATCATCCATATCAGGCAGAAGCCCACAAGGGTGCCCAAAAAGCGGTGGATAAACTTATGGCCCGTATTGACGAGATGATTGCGGAAATGCCGGACTACCTTACCGGGGAGGAAAAAATGGCCATTGCCCGGAACAACCTCGAAATGGAAAAGGCTCTTAAAATCAAAAAAGGAAAACCTATGGATGTGGATAAGGCGGACAAACAGAATGCAAATCCCAAACATGTGGAAGAGTATATTTTGGATTCCAAAGGAATATACCGCGATAAAAGGGGAAACAGATACCGGAAGAACAGCGATTACGATAAAAAACGGGATACTCCATACAGTATCAACTGCCAGACTTGCGCACCGGCATACGCTTTACGATTACGTGGATGGGATATTACCGCCAAAGGCAATGTCGCAGGGTCTAAACTTGAATATCTGAGTAATGGACGTGCTTTTGAAGTCTGGAAAAACACCGACGGTACTCCGGCGCAACATATAAGTATAAACAGCTGGCTTGCGCACAAAGGATACCTGAAAATGACCCCTAAAAGGTACATGGAGTATTTCAATGAGGTATGTAAGGAAGAAGGCGTGTATGAATTGTGCATCGGCTGGAAAAGTGGAGGAGGTCATGCTACAATCCTGCAACGGTTTGCGGATGGTGAACTAAGGTATATCGAACCCCAAAGCGATAATTCTGCCGGTTCAGGAATGGAATGGAAAGACGTAAAATATTTATGTGAAATAGGAGCTGCGACTTCCCACAACTGCAGGGGAGTCCTGAGAATTGACAATAAGCTATTCGATGTCTCCTTCCTCGATATTTTCGATACATGAATCGATAACGTCAAGGGATAACGGACCGGTTATTTCGGTTGCGTCTTTACCGTCATACAGATAGACGAAAGGATAACCGGTACAGGAGTCCCCCGGAAACTTGAACACATAGGCTTCCTGGCCTTCATAAATACCAAGGTATTCGAAGGTGTCACCGTATTGCTCAATAAGTACACGGGCCTCGTTCTTTACTTGTTCCGGTATATTCATAACGCATAAAAGGCATATTGGAAGCCTCGGTTGCAAAGTTATAAATTATTCTTGAATTACTGATGATTATGGACATAAAAGATTTTACGGAAATGATAAAGCGGAAACGTGACAGGCTGGACAGTATGATGCGCCGCAAAATGCCAGTCATGGTAGGACGAATGGCCAAAGACCATTTTCAGGATAACTTCCGGCAGGGTGGATTTGTCAATGGCGGTCTTCACCCTTGGCCCAAAGCCAAACGGCTGTCCTCGGGAGGTTCCGATGCCGCCAGCAATTATGGAACGCTGCTCTCCGGCAGGAAACATCTGTTCAAATCGGTCGGATATACACCTGCAGACTACCGGGTAAGGGTATTCAACGAGGTGGTCTATGCACCCATCAACAACTGGGGCGGGGAAATCGATGTCACCGTCACAGACCGCATGAGGCGCTTTGCATGGGCCAAGTTCTACAAGGCTTCGGGAAAAAGAAAAAAAACCGGCACAGGGCAAAAGAAACGCGTCAAACGACGTTCCAAGCCGAAGGAACTGAATCCGCAGGCACAGTTCTGGAGGAACATGGCGCTTACCCAAAAAAAGAAACTGCACATCCGCATCCCGCAGCGCCAGTTCATGGGCGAAAGCGAAGAATTGAACCGGCGTATCCGGGAAAAGGTGGACCAGGAAATTACCAACATTTTAAACCAATAACGATATGGACGAAATTTTTATCGCAATCATGGAACAGATTGCACAGGAAATGCCGGAACTCTCTCTCATCGACGAGGACTACGGACAATTGGAAATGGGAGCAGAAGAAGACCAGTACCCGGTCACTTTCCCTTGTGTATTAATCGGAAATACAAACTCCGACTGGCACGACCTCGGATACGGGGCACAGAAAAGCGAATCCGCACTGACCGTCCGGCTGGCCATCGATTGTTACGACGATACAAGCTACGCATCCGGCACGTATGACAAGGTGAGGGAAAGGCAGCAGCTGGCCAAGAAATTATACAAGTCGCTGCAGTGTCTGCAATGCACGGACAACGCTTCGCCGCTGGTACGCGAGAAAAGCCGTTCGTATGCCATGCCGCATTACATCAAGGTCTATGAAATGACGTTCTCATTCACACTGCACGATGAATCGGCCATGCCGTCATCTTATGGGGAATAGTTCCAGCTGGGCGGCAGTCAGACGGGGGGCTTTCACCTTGGGAACAGGCTTCAGATTGTAGTCTGTTCCCTCACGTGATTTCCGGCGGATGATGGTCATGATACGTTCCTCGGATATAAAGAATTCGCGCTCCGACAACACTTTTAAAGCATCGTCGAACCGCAACCGCTGTATTTCTGTCCAATAGTAGTAACGACGGCATAGTGCCTCGTCACGCAGCTTGATCAGTTCTTTATCCCGTCCTTTGCCCATACATTTTATTTCTCTTACAAAAATAACTGATTTCCATCTATTTTAAGAACAAAAGCGCCGCAATTATAACAACTGCGGCGCTTTCTGTTTATAGGGTTAACGGGTTTCGGCTACAAACGGCAGAAACTGGGTTCAATGCGGGTCCATACGCCGTTTTCAGGGTTGCGGCGGCTGAAGTAGTAGTTGGTGGCATTGCGCTGCACTACATTAGCTTCCTTGAACAGGCGCATGATGTCTGCATACTCTTCATCGAACTTATCTTCCAGTTCATACAGCTTTGAAATGCTCTTGTAGTCCAGGTCGCCCATCTTGTTGCGCTCCAGCAGGGTCATGGCCATCTGATACATCGGATCATCAGAACCTTTCTCGCTGTTCTGCATGTAGCGCTTCAAATAGTCAATCAGACGGTCGGCTGCCATGTCGGCTCGTTCATCGAAGCCTTTCACCTTGTTGCTTTTCACTTCCAGACGGAAGTCTCCGTCCGTAATGGTATAGCTGCGCTGTTCGTCGCTTTTCACCTGGCCGTATTCCTTCATCACCTTGGTAAAGGCATCGGCTTCTTTTTCCAGCCATCCGCGGAACCCGGTCACGGTATTCACCATCTCAAGAACGTTGGTCTTTACTTCGTGCATAAACTCACCGCGTAATGCCTCGTAAGTTTCACGACGGGCGATGCGGTCTTCTTTCTCTTCTTGCTGCAGCTGGGCCATGAGGGCTGCTCGCTGTTCTTTACTCAGGGACTTGATGTCCACACTTTGATTGTTCTTTTCCATTTTAAATCATTTTAGTTGTTAATCAGCTATTACTTTGTCATCCTTCAGCAGCAAAGCGAATGTCCTGTCTCTTTCTGCTTTGGTTTCAAACTTCTTGTATGTCTTCCAGCCACCGTTTATGCCGGTACACATCTTTATCCTCGGGCCTGGATAATCATCCTTTCGTATTATACAGAACCCCGCTTTTATCAGCTTGTCTTGGTCATCTATCCTCATAATCATCCTGCTTTTCCGGTTCATCGTCTATCAGCATGGCCTCCCCATTGGCATACGCCCAGTCGGCCAGTTCGTTGAAAAACTCCGCTGCATCCTGGTTCTCCATATCGGATGTCGTAAGGGTCACGTCTTTTCTTATACGCTCAAGCGCTTCATGTGCTTTTTTATCCATATTGCTCTATTTATCGGTTAAACCTCCTTTTCGTTGGATAGCTCGCAGTTTGATGGCCAGTTGTTCCAGCTCGGCTGTACTAACCTGAACAAAGGGCTTGCCGGCTATCCGGGGGTTGTTGCAGAATTCGTTCACCCGGTTCCAGTCGGTGGTGTCTATACCCAACTGTTGCATCAGCTTCAGGCAGACGCTGCGTTTCCGTCGCAGTTCCTCGCGAAGTTTCTGCCGCCATTCGTCTTGTCCGCTCAGTTTCTCCAGAGCAGTACAACAAACTTCATACTCCTTGGCCGTCATTTCCTTCAGACTGTCTGTCCGGTTCCACGTGTACTGCAGCACGATTTGTTTTTTGAATTCCTCCCGATCGCCCTGATAAGGCAGTTTGTTGAACAATGCATAGAACCGGGCGAAATTGGTTACTTCCTGTGCCATATCATCCTTTCACTTTTTTCTCCACTGAAAGAATTGCCAAACTTATCATCATAAGTTTTACAGACTGGCTGTCCTCTTCAAACAAATCAATATCCGCAACCACAGGCTCACCGCTCATGGTGTTCCATATTTGCTCTACCTCTTTCGTCTTCTTTTGATTCATCAAAAAGAGATACGCGTCATACTCGGAACGGTCAAATTCAAATACGACCTGAACTTTCTGTTTTTCTTCCATACATTCACTATTAAAAGGTTATTCAAACAATACTTTAATGCCACACGAACTGGCTACGTCAAGCTCCAGTTTGGCTCCCTTGCTCAGTTCCCAGTCCTTCAGCATGTAGATATAGTCACAAGCCAGCAACAGGGCAATGTCGGCCCGCATGTGGGCTCTCCAATGAGCTTCATCCGGCAATCCGTTCCTGAAAGGGTTTACAGGATCATAGCCTTGTGCCATCAGTTTCTCCTCGGCACGGCTGAAGGCTTCCTTGCGCTCATTCATATCATAGTGCGCGATGGCTCCGCTGATGTACACTTTCCCGGCACCGGTCGCTTCACCACGTTGAAAAGCCTTGTGTCGTTCCCACCGTTCCGGAACCACCACACTGTAGTTGCACGATTGGCAGCAGCAGCCTTCTTCTTTCACCGGGAACGGATTGTATCCGTAGCCCTCATACTCTTTGCCGCAGATGCAGCACACTTTCTTTTCTTCTTTCTTTTCCATCACTTCAAATCTTTAATGTTTATTTGGCAGGACGGATGCCATACCTGAATATTCCGAGCAAACATCACATCCCTGGTTTCTATCACTACGTGTCCCTTTGTCTTGGTCCTGCGCAGACGGAGGTCGCTTTGTATGTTACGTTCTACCCAATCGTCCACCACGGCCTCCGCTTCCTGTTCTTTCAGGAGTATCTGGTACAGCTTATTCTCCCATTCCATCATTCAAATAATCCTCCATATTATCGTCCTTCAATGTTTTGGCAGCACCTTCTTCCCATATCACGTAGGGCTCACCGGGCCGCTCCATAAAGCGGCTTTTGCACCAGGCTTTGAAACAGCTTACCATGATTTTCACATCGGCATCATATTCCACCTTGCGGGCGCTTCTACCTGCCGGATGAAGCCCCTCGGCATGGCTGATGAAGATAAACAGTTTCTTGGGATGACGTTCCTTGAACTCCTTGTAGGTTTTGTAGTTCAAGCCGCTGTATTGGAAGCTGTCGATAATCACAATGCCGGGACTGCCCCGGCGCTGCAGACGTTCCTCCAGCTGCTCCATCGACTCGCGGTCAAGGATAACCAACCGCTTGCGCACCTCATCCATCTTATGTCGTTTCAGACTCATCTGGAACGAAAGGCCGGTGCTTTCCTCAAGGCTGTCATAGATCACGCGTCCAAAGCCGCACAGGTACTTGGCCAGCTGCATCACAAAACTGCTCTTTCCGTTCCCGCTGGCACCCCAGATAATCCACACGCCGCTTTTGGCAGGGTTACCTATCGAGGCTTGCCAATCCCCGGTAAATTCATACCGGGGTATTTTCATGTTCAGCACCTCACCGGGGCTGTAGGCTCTTTTCAGTTTCATGCTTGCATCCTCCTTAATTTTTCGATTTCGGTATATACGCGCCGCAAGCCGCCTCCGGTGCTGTGAACGATCTTGGCAATGTCGGCACCGTCCGGGGCATTGATTTTGGCTACAATGGCAGCCTGTGCCTTCAGAAACTTTTCGCGTTCCTGCGCATCGTCTGGGGTCACCTTGCTGTAGGAGTCACCGTAGCGACTCAACATTTCGGTATAACCCACCTTCTTGCCTTCGATGGCGCGGTTGATCTTTTCCTTCAGCCCATCTGCACCCATCATATACCACGCACAGCAGCGCTCGGTGGCGTTCCACAGGGCCTTCAGTTCAAGGAAGGCTTCATACTGCAGGTCGCCGGCTTCGTCCAGAATAACCAGGGGCGTATCTATCGTGCGGAGGTAGGCTACCAAGTCCTCATACACGTCGCTGTAGCGTCCGTTGCTGGTCACGCCGAATTCCTTGGCAATGTAGCGTATCAGCTTCAACTTGGTCTTCACCTGGCTGCAGTCCACATATACGGCGTGCTTGTGCTGCTTCACGTAAGCTTTCGCTGTAAAGGTCTTGCCGATATTGGGCATATCGCACAGGATGGCGCTCAGCCCGCTTCCCTGGCACACTTCCAGCTGCTTGCTCACAAACACATAGGTCGGGGTCTGTGCTGCCTGCCAGGGCATTTCCGTACGCAGTTGTACGCCCAGTCTTCGGGCTATGCCTACCCAGTTGGCATCACTGACCTGCTTTTCATAATTGCCCCGCTTGATGGTATTGTACACACTGGGGGCTATGCCCAGTGCCGTAGCATGACGGTTGTCACTGGGGTAATTCTCACGGTCGGCGGCTATCGCTGCCACAATACGCTGCTTTACTTCATTTGTTATTTCCATTTGAATGCTGTTTTAAATTCGTTCTAACGTCGTTAATTATATCTTGGCTACTGCATCATGCTCGAAGGCACTGATGTCCATATAGGCTGAGTAATCTTCTTCCTCGGCTTGGGTAGGAAGGGGAACGGCTTCCGCCTGTACCTCTGTTATCAGCTTTGCTTCCTCTTTGGCAAGGATGCCCACACGCTTAATCTTGCCGTCCTTCATCATCTTGTCGAATTGAGCTACATACTTGGACTGTTCGGTATAGGCTGCCTTGTCGTACTCGGTCTGCTCGGCTGTATTCTCATTGTAACGGGCTACGGGCTTGCAGGTGGCGATATATCGTCCGTTCTGGTAGATATATACCTCGTTGATGGTTCCGTCGGCATCGGGCAGATAATAGGCATCTACCTTGTAGTTCCTCGGCTCCAGCTTTTCGATGATTTCCGGGCTGGGCAGTCCGTATTGGTTGTACATCACCGTGCAGTAGGTGTTCTGCCGGATGGTTGTTTCGGTGTGCTGCCCGATGAACCGGTAAAGAACGGCCTTGTCCCAAGGTGCAAGGTTCGGATTCTGGTGGGCGCAAAGCACGTCCCAACGGCTCATGCCCGGATAGCGCTTTTGGTTGGGGTGAGGTTGCGCGTTGAAGGTCTGGATGGCGCGTATATCATCGGCTACCAGTTCTTCATAGCTGTAGGCCTTCACCTTGTAGGTGTTGTTCTTTTCGTCATACACCTTCTCTTCCTTCGGGCGGTTGGCTTCCAGCTTGGCCCACCAGCGACCGATACCTACCTGCGTGCGTTTCTCCACGCCGTACTTCTTTTCGCGGTTCTTATGCTCGGCACGTTTTTCACGAGAGTTCCCGGGGTTACACCAGCGGATCAAGGGGAAAACGGTACCGGCTTGCATCAAGCCGTCGGCAAAATCACTTACCAGGTGGTGTTCCACTTCCAGCTCGGCGGGGATATACATGCCGTTCCGGTCCAGGGTCTGGAACATGTTTCGCATACAGTCCAAAAACAACTCGGTAGTCTTGTACCGGTTGTAGGCATATCCTACCACAGCGCCGCTCACCACATCGTAGGCATAATAGGCTTTCACACGGTTGCCGTCCTTCATCGGGCGAGGCAGGTCGCGGTCATCAAGACTCACCTTGCTCAATGAGAACTCACCGATGCTGCGCAAATGGTAGGGGCGGTAGGCATTGTTGAAATCCCATTGGCTCATGTGAAGCTTGGCTCTGAGGGCCTTGTTCTTGGGGTTGTTCAGGTAGTTGGCTACCGTAGCCGGGCTCAATACCAGCGGATTTCCATCCTTGTCGGTAAAGTCTGCCGGATTCAACACCTCGCCGGTTTCGGGGTCATATAGCTCCAGTTCTCCTTGTACAAATAGATTGTACTGCTCCCACACAGTGGTATTGAAAGGCTGCTCCGGTTGGGCATCGATGCTCAGCAGCAGGCGTTCAATGTCGTAGGTCACCTTCCTTCGGTTCTGGTTCATGAACTTGCGGCTGATAAGGCTTTCGTAGCCGTTGGCCTTGAAGTCATTCACACGCTTCTTGAAGCGGTTGGAACTCACAGGTAAGGTATGACCGAACTCTGCTTGATAGTAACTGATAGCTCCTGCCAGTTCGCCCCAGTTCACCGGTCCTGCCTTCATCGCCTTCCGCATAAAGGTGGCATCCTCCATGGCACGCATCACAGCTTCAATCACCGAAGCATTCACCGTATATTCCTGGATGTGTTCCGGCGGAAGGGCATCACCGTTGTCAAAGCGGAACCGGGTGTAGAATTCCCGGGCTTTCGCATCAATGTGGTAATGGCTGCCGAGCCAGTTTCTGATTATGTCCTCTTTCATATCTCCGTATTTTAGTTTTATCCTTTCCTGAAACCGCAGTGGCATGGTCGCTATCTCTACCAGTGCATAACTTCCAAGCCCCTTGCCGGGTCGCACTACGTTGATTTCTTTCTTTGCCGCTAATTTCTTGTAATTGGGTACCGACAGGATGGGAGCAAGTTCTTCTTCGGAAAGAGTGGAAGGATGAACGCCTTTCAGCGTGCGGCTTCTGCTGTAGTCAGCCTTCCCGTTCACCATCACCGGTCGGTCGTCGTAGGTCAGGTCATTGTAGGATATGCACAATATCTTTCCATAATACTCCATTTCATTTCTGTTTATAAGGCGGCTGCCATCTGTTGGGTCTCGTGCTGCAGCTGCATGAAGTCTGATACAAACTCACATTGGTAGGTTTCGGTCCGTTTTCCGTCCACGTACACGGCCACATCGTTGGTCTTCCGGTGGACTACCAGTTTTACACGGGGACCGAAGGTGCAGGTCATGGTTTTCTCGCACTCTTCAAAGGTGGTTTCGCAGTTCGGGATGAAGTTCCCGTCGGTCAGTTTACCGCCTCGCTTCAGGGCAAGGGTACGGATCCGGCGGGCCTGGTCGCTGTCACGGACAAAATTCAGTGCCTGCCACACAGCCTGACGGCTGCACTTAAAGGTCTTCATCAGGAAGGTCTTTGTCTCGTTATCTGTCAAAATCTGCTTTCTCATACATCAATTCCTTTAATTATTATTATCTTTACCGCTGTTTATTAACGGTAACACCATGTTCTTACTTGAAATTTCCATTATAATAGACCCTCATCGCACAGAGGGCAAGATAACCGACAGCATTTGCAATGACATTGCGCAGAAAATAATCGATGTCCTGCTTCCGCTCGGCTTCGAGTGCAAGCGGAATACTCACTGGTATCACCCTGATGAGGAATGTGAGATGCGGGGAATCTATTTTCAGGCACTTGGCATTCAAGCTGGTATAGTAGTTGACGAATTTCGGCAATTACCTCCGCTGGTTCAGATAGCACAGTCACTGTCCTCTCTTTACGATAAGCCCGGGGACCTTTCTTGTTCTTCGCGCATATTACGGGCTGAACCATTCTCTCCGAACAGAAGAGGATAGCCGCTCTCGCTTCTTGGCTCATATATTTCAAAGGAATGCTATCCACTAAGACAAGACGTTCGCCTTTCCCATTGTTTGAAGCCCCAAATCTAAGAGTCCCTGCTGCAAGTTTCTTGTACATAGGAGTACCTATGATACTTTTCAGATTCTTTATACTGATAGACCGTTCGTAATCGTTTAAAATATATCCTTTCATATCGCTTGCTTTTTAGTCGTTATTTATAATTCCTCAATAGCTTTCCGCTTGATGTCATCCGAATCATCCGGAAGTATCTCGTAAAGGCGTGTTCCCTTTTTCAGTTCCTCAATCAGCACCTGCATGGCTTCTTCGCACGCACAGCTCACATTCTCTATCACCCGGTAGGCATTCGAGTTGCTGATCGCATCCTCTGTCATGAACTGTCCGGCCAAATCCATAGTCTGGTCGGCAATGTTCTGTGTATGGGCCGCACTGCTTATCATCGTGCGAAGCTTCTGCTTGAACTGGCGTTCAGCTCTCCCTTGATTGAAATTCTTTGCCATAAATCTAATTTTTAGAGGTTAATATCGTGGGGCGAGGGGAATCGAACCCCTGCGGCTTTCTACGCTTTCTCATTTCGGTTTACCAACTTTCCGTCCGTGCCTGCCGCCCCTGCCCGTCTTTCCGGGCTGCCAGTTATCCGGCAATCTCTTTGCCCTCTTTTTTCTTCAGCTCTACCTGTCGAATAGCGCCCAATACCGTATTCTCCAGACACAGACAAGTCATATAAACTTCATCCCCGAATCGCACCTGCGGGTCGGGTGCAGCTGCTTTCATTTCACTGGTTATATCAACCAAAGCATTTATAAGGCTATCCAGCGTTTCCGGCTTCACCTTCAAAATCAATTCTTCTTTCATTAACTTTAATCCTTAAAATTCGCTAATCACACGCCTTTTTTGTATATTTGGCGCGCTGTTTACATCTTAAACACGCTGCAAATATAGTGATAATTTTCAACCCTAGAAATAAAAACGGGGATAATTTTCAATTATGGGCAATATTTTATCAAGAATACAAGAAATAGCCTCCAATGAGGGGATAACTATTGGCGCCATGGAAAGAACTATTGGCGCAAGTAAAGGCGTGCTTTCAAGAGCAATCAATAACGGGACCGACATTCAAGCCAAATGGCTTAGTATAATAGTTGAAAATTATCCCCGATATTCAACAGGATGGTTGCTTACTGGTGCAGGAAGCATGTTGAAAGATGATTTGAACGGCATTAAAACAATAGACGAAGCCAATCCTTCGTTCATGCCTACCACATCCATGAACCCATCTGTCGGCACACCATACTACGATGTGGACTTTATTGGGGGATTCGATGAGGTGTTCAACTCTCAGGTAAACATACCCGCCACCAACATCGTAATAAGGGGATTCGAAAAAGCCAGCCTCTGGTGCAATGTCACCGGCCACTCCATGGAGCCCAAAATAAACCATGGCGACATCATCGCCCTGCGACAGTGCACACTCAACGACATCCAGTATGGAGAAATCTATGCAGTGGTACTGGACACTATCCGTACCATTAAAATCCTGCGCAGGTCGCCGGATCCAAGCAAGTTGCGCTTCATTCCCATTAATACAGAGGACTACGATGAGCAGGAATTCGACAAATCACGCATCATGAATGTCTTTGAAGTCATTGGAAGCATCAGCAAGTTCTTCTAATGAGGAAGCACATGCGTCATATCACCCAACAGGCACAATAAGACGCACGCACACACTTTTAGAGGCATTTACAGAGTATCAGGACGCAAAACAACTGTAAATCAAAGGCTTCGCGCTATATATATAATGTGTATCGATAAAATAAGTGTCGTTTTTCCTATCTGAAAACAGCGAAAAACGGCACTTATTTACTTTTGCTACATTCTTTCCTATTTCGGGCTAACCCTACAAAATCCGAAAAAGTAACCCTAAAAGTAACCCTAAACTCATTAAAGTAGTAACCCTAAACAGTAACCGTAATAGTAACCCTAAACTCTAAATTACCACCCGTAAGGGCATAAAAAAGGGGAGCCATAAGCTCCCCAATCAGCATTCAAAGAAATAACGCCTACAAGCCTTTCTAACGGCGTTATTATGTCGTTCTAACCATTGCCCTTACTACCGCCCGAAATGAGCGTAGATTGCTTAATTATAGCCTTTTTCGTGCATATTGTGCCGTTACCAGACAGCCCGGCATGAAGCAGGTAGTTCTTGGTTGCTCCCACCTGATCTGCCGTCAGAACCGTATAAACAGCCGATATACTGCTGAAATACCAGTCTTTCTGCTTCGTCCCGTCTATTTTATGCAGCAAATGCACATGAATCACTTTTGCCATATTCGTTTCTATTATGCTGCAAATATACCAAATAATGCTTATTTGGAAGAATTTTAAGGCATTACATTTTAAAATATGCACAAAAAAACGGCCACACAGCCGTTCACATCATCATATAACAAAATCCATCAACCCAGCCATAAAACAGCCACACAGCCGAAAACAAAGCCTTTCCAGGCCGTTTTAGCCCCATCTGCAAGCCCAATGTAAAGCAATCGCCCGGAGATCCGAAGAAAAGCTCCTCAAACGTAAAGCAGATGTAAGCCCATGTAAAGGAAAAAACCGCTTCGAAATATTCAGCCCATTTTCCAGACCACACCTAAACCCTTTGGTTCTCAAAGCCTTTCGCCCATTTTCCCCGATCATTGAAAAAACCGCTTCGTTCTATGCCCCATAGGTGAACGCCATGCTGGCCCAGGCCGATTCGCTGGTGGTGGAGCATACGGCCTACGTGGGCATGCAGGACTATCTGCTGGGCACGGAGAACGAACTTTCCACTTCCGAGGCGGAATTGTATTTCCGGACGGCGGAGCCGGAGCAGATTCCGGTACTGACCGGATTTCTGGAAAAGGCCGTCCGGAAGGATTACCCTGCGGCTGTAGTGACTTTTTCGCCGCCGGTGACTATCTTCGAGAAGCTTTTCGTTACGGGGGAACCCGACCTGGTGGCGCAGCTCCGCAGGGCCGACCGCGCATCGGTTCCGGAGGCGGGGGAAGTGCGGGAGATAGAGGATGCCATGGCCCGGGAGACCGGCTGTGCGCCCGAGGGC
Organism: Phocaeicola plebeius DSM 17135; assembly: GCF_000187895.1. GTDB lineage: Bacteria > Bacteroidota > Bacteroidia > Bacteroidales > Bacteroidaceae > Phocaeicola > Phocaeicola plebeius. Next base: position 101,528 of record NZ_DS990132.1, read on the forward strand.
ACGCCTTTCCGCAGCCAGCTGGACATGGAGGTGGACCGCAGCCGCCTGCTCCTGTACAATGTGGACTATAACGAGGTGGTGAGGGTACTCCGTACGGCCTTGAAGGACAACCAGGTCTCTACCCTGCGTTCGTACCAGCAGTATCTGCCCATCGGCATCGCCGGAAGGGAGATGAGCGTGAACCGCATCCTGGCGGAGACGCTGGTGGAGACCCGGACGGACGCGGCTTCGGGAGAAAGGAACTACATCCCGCTGCGTGAGCTGGTGCGCATCGTTCCCGGAGAGGACCTGAAGGAGATTACCGCCGGACGCAACGGGGAGTACATTCCGGTGAATTTCTATGAGGTGAAGGATGTGCCGCAGGTGATGGACGGCATACGCAGGGCGGTCGATGGTGACAGCCGCTGGGAGGTGTCGTTCGGCGGAAGCTTCTTTTCGAACAGGAAGATGATGGGAGAGCTGACGGTGATTCTGTTCATCTCGGTGCTGCTGATGTATTTCATCCTCTGCGCCCAGTTTGAGAGCTTCCTCCAGCCGCTAATCGTGCTGGCGGAGATTCCGATGGACATCGCCTTCGGACTGGTGCTGCTGTGGGCCACGGGGCATACCATGAACCTGATGTCGGCCATCGGCATCATCGTTTCCTGCGGTATCGTGGTGAACGACTCCATCCTGAAGCTGGACTCCATCAACGAGCTGCGCAGGGAAGGCATGCCGTTGCTGGAGGCCATCCATACGGCCGGACACCGGAGGCTGAGGGCCATCATCATGACGACGTTGACCACGGTGTTCGCCATGGTGCCCCTGCTCTTCACGTCCGACCTGGGTTCGGAAATGCAGCGTCCGCTTTCGGTGGCGATGATCGGCACCATGATGGTGGGCCTCGTCATCAGCCTTTTTGTCATTCCGCTTATTTACTGGTTTATCTATAGAAAACATGAAGTCAAGAAGATTTAGCATACTGTTCCTGCTGCTCTGTGCGGCGGGAATGAAGGCCCAGCACGTGCTGCGACTGGATTTGAAGGAGACCATCACGATGGCCAACGACAGCTCGCTGTCGGCTTTCCGTTATCAGAACATGTACCTGTCGGGCTACTGGGAGTACCGCAGCTACAAGGCGGCGCGTCTGCCGAGCCTCACGCTGAACATGACCCCGGCGCAGTATTACCGCTACATCACGCAGCGTTACGACTCGCAGGAGAATGTCGACGTGTACCGCGAGCAGCAGATGCTGAGCGCCAGCGCGGGGCTGAGTGTGGCGCAGAACTTCGACCTGCTGGGCGGTACGTTCTATGTGGACACGCAGCTGGACTACATGCGGAACTTCGGCGATACGAAATCGACGCAGTTTTCCAGCATCCCTTTCCGTATAGGCTACCAGCAGGAACTGCTGGGCTTCAATGCCTTCCGTTGGGACCGGAAGATAGAGCCTTTGAAGTTTGAGAAGGTGAAGAAGCAGTATCTCTACAATGCAGAGAGCGTGTCGGAGGAAGCGGTAAGCTATTTCTTTACCCTTGCCATGGCGCAGGCCGATTATGAGCTGGCGCGGGACAATGTGGCCACCACCGATACGCTGTATGCCGTCGGGGAGCAGCGCCAGAAGATTGCGGCCATCTCACAGGCTGACCTGCTGACGCTGAAGCTGGACAAGGTGAACGCGCGCAACACGCTGAAGAATGCGGAGATCGCGCGCAAGCGTGCGATGTCGGCCCTGGCTACCTTCCTGAACCTGGACCGCAACGCGTACATCGAGCTGGAGCTTCCGTCGCGTCCGCGGTATGTTGACGTGCCGGCCGACCGGGCCATGGTGCTGGCGCGGGAGAACAATCCGACGTACCTGGAACAGCGCCAGAACGTGCTGGAGGCGGAGCGTGAGGTGGACCGCACGCGGAAGGAGTCGCGCTTCAACGCCAGTTTCAATGCCAGCGTGGGCTTCAACCAGGTGGCCGACAACTTCAGTGCGGCGTACCGGAACCTGCTTCAGCAGGACCTGGTGTCGTTCACGGTTTCCATTCCGCTGGTAGACTGGGGCGTGAGAAAGGGCAAGTACAACATGGCCAAGAATAATCTGAATGTGGTGAAGATTGCCGCCCGTCAGGAAGAAATCAGCCTGGAGGAAGACGTGATGATGACGGTGAGTGACTTCAACGTGCAGCAGGACCTGATAGCCAGTGCCTCGGAGGCGCTCGACCTGGCGGAGCTGGCCTACGACCAGACGCGCAGGCGTTTCATCATCGGCAAGTCGGACATCAGCAGCCTGACGCTGGCCCTGAACCGCCAGCAGGAGGCGCGGAAGAACTACATACAGGCGCTCCAGAACTACTGGCTGAACTACTACAAGATCCGCAAGCTCACGCTGCACGACTTTGAGACGGGCATGTCACTTTCCGACCGTTTTGATTTTGAGAACCGTTTGAGATGAAGGGGCTATGAGCAGGAAAGAGAAAACAGAAGGCCGGCCGCTGGTCTGGTCGTCGTTCACCCTGATAGTGACGTTCGTGTGCCTGTCGCTGGTGGGACTGGCGCTGGCGCCTCTGCTGCCGGTGAAGCTCTCGCCTTCGCGCGACATGCCGGGGCTGTCGGTGTCGTTCTCCATGCCTGGCAATTCGGCCCGGGTGGTGGAGACGGAGGTCACCAGCCGTCTGGAGGGCATGCTGGCCCGGGTGAACGGTATCCGTAGCATCAGTTCCACTTCCGACAACGGGGGCGGGCGCATCGACATGGAGCTGGACCGCCATGCGGATATCGGGGTGACCCGCTTTGAGGTGTCCACCCTTATCCGGCAGTTGTGGGCGCAGCTTCCCGAAGGGGTGAGTTATCCGCTCATCTCCACGCAGCGGAGCGACGGGAACGCCTCGCGTCCTTTCATGACCTACACGCTGAACGCTCCCGCCACGCCCATCGTGATACAGAAGTACGGCGAGGAGCACATCAAGCCGCTGGTTGCGGCATTGGACGGGGTGTATAAGGTGGAACTGAGCGGTGCCACGCCCATGGAGTGGCGTATCGTGTACGACAATGTGCAGCTGGAGCGTATCGGGGTGGGGGTGCAGGATATCCTGACCGCCATTGAGGAGAGGTACGGCCGGGAGTTTCTGGGGATTTGTGAGCTGGAGACGGCCCGCGGGACGGAATGGATACGGCTGGTGCGTACCACCGAAGGCAGTCCGGAGGGGTTTGTCCCTTCGGAGATTGCGGTGAAGGCGGCCGACGGGAGCATGGTGCCGCTGGACCGGCTGGTCAGGGTGACGCGCACGGAGGAGGAACCCACATCGTACTACCGCATCAACGGGCTGAACTCGGTGTATCTGTCCGTCACCGCCTCGGAAACGGCCAACCAGCTGGCCCTGGCGGAGAAGGTCAGGAAGGTGATAGCCGAAGCGGAGGCCGTGATGCCGGCCGGGTACGAAATCCATACGGGCTATGATGCCACGGAATACATCTCGAAGGAGCTGGACACGATTTATTTCCGTACGGGAATCACCGTGCTGATCCTGTTGCTGTTCGTGGCGGTGATTACGCGCAACCTGCGGTATCTTTTCCTGATAGTGGCCGGGCTGGCGGTGAACATTGCCGTGGCCGTCATCCTTTATTATGCGCTGGGGCTGGAAATTCAGCTTTATTCGCTGGCGGGCATCACCATCTCGCTGAACCTGGTGATAGACAACATCATCGTCATGACCGACCATATTCTGAGAAGGCGCAACCTGAAGGCGTTCATGTCGGTGCTGGCGGCCACGCTGACTACCATCGGGGCGCTGGTCATCATCTTCTTCCTCGACGAGAAGATACGCCTGAACCTGCAGGACTTTGCGGCGGTGGTGATTGTCAACCTGGGCATCTCGCTGCTGGTGGCCCTGTTCTTCGTGCCTCCGATGATAGAGAAAATCGGTCTGCAAAGGGGAAAGCCGGCGCATCCGCGGCTGTGGGTGAAGCGGGGGGCCGTGCATTTCACCCGCTTTTACCGGGGGATGATCGTGCTGCTGAGCCGCTATCGGGCGGTCGCCTTCCTTCTGCTGGTGCTCGGTTTCGGACTTCCGGTGTTCATGCTTCCGGAGAAGATAGAGGATGCGGAGCAGAAGGGGGCATGGGCGGAATGGTATAATAAGATTTTCGACAATACGACCTACCGGGAAGACATCAAGCCTGTAGTGGACAAGGTGCTGGGCGGTTCTCTCCGTCTCTTTGCCGAGAAGGTGTACGACGGCAGCTACTTCAACCGTGACGAGAGCGAGGTGGTGCTGTATATCAACGCCACCCTGCCCAACGGCAGTACGCTGGAGCAGATGAACGTGCTGATCAAGAAGATGGAGACCTACCTGAGCGGGTTCAAGGAGATACGCCAGTTCCAGACATCGGTGTACAATGCGCGCCGGGCGAGTATCCAGGTGTTCTTCAAGAAGGAGTACAGCCATACGGGCTTTCCCTATGTGCTGAAGTCGGACGTGGTGAGCAAGTCGCTGACCCTGGGCGGGGGAAGCTGGAGCGTGTACGGATTGCAGGACCAGGGCTTCAGCAACGACGTGCGGGAGAGTGCCGGCAGTTTCCGCGTAAAGATGTACGGCTACAACTACGACGAGCTGGGCCGCTGGGCTGAGAAGATGAAGAAGCTGCTGCTTTCCCACCGCCGCATCAAGGAGGTGACCGTCAGTTCGGAGTTCTCGTGGTGGAAGGACGACTATACGGAGTTCTATCTGGAGTTTGACAAGCGCAGGATGGCGGAGGAGAACCTGACGGCCTACGACCTGTTTGCGGTGCTGCGTCCGGTATTCATGCGCGACCAGCTGGCGGGCAGCATCCTTTACGACAACGGCGTGGAGTATCTGCGGCTGTCGTCCGCCCAGAGTCGGGACTATGATGTATGGGCTTTCATGTCGGTGCCGTTTCTGGTGAAGGGCAAGCAGTACAAGCTCTCTGATCTGGCCGTGCTGGCGAAAGGGCAGGCCCCGAAACAGGTGGCCAAGGAGAACCAGCAGTACAGGCTCTGCCTGCAATATGAGTATATCGGCTCGTCGGAACAGGGCAAGAAACTGCTGGAGAAGGACATCGAGACCCTCCGGAAACGCCTTCCGATGGGGTATACCGTGGAGAGTGACAGTGTCTACTGGAGCTGGGGGAAGGAAGACCACAGCCAGTATTTCCTGCTGCTGATTGTCATTTCCATTATCTTCTTCATATCGGCCATCCTCTTTAACTCGCTGATCCAGCCGCTGGCCATCATCTTCGTGATTCCGGTGTCGTATATCGGGGTGTTCCTCACGTTTTATCTGTTCGGACTGAACTTCGACCAGGGAGGTTTCGCTTCCTTCGTGCTGCTGTGCGGTATTACGGTGAACGCAAGCATCTACATCCTGAACGAGTATAATGCCATTCGCAGGAATTTCCCGGGGCTGCCACCGCTGAGGGCCTATACCAAGGCATGGAATGTGAAGGTCATTCCCATCTTCCTGACGGTGATGTCGACCATCCTCGGATTCGTGCCGTTCATGATAGGCGACAAGACCCCGTTCTGGTTCCCGCTGGCCGCCGGAACCATCGGTGGACTGGTTATGTCGGTTATCGGTATCTTTATCTATCTGCCGATACTTAGTGTGTCGGGGACTATCAGAAAAGTAATATTGCAATCAAAGGTATAAATTCTATTATAAATATAAATGTACCGAGATATTTTTTGAAGTATTCATTATACTGGATTCTTTTTAATTAAAGAAGTATGTCGTATCTTACGATAGCCGCATAAAAAAGGCCGGATTCTCAAAATTGAGACCGGCCTTTAGTTTTAGGTATATAGGAACTAATACCTTTGGTAAAATATGATTATTTCAGCATTTTCTGAGCTTGTTTCAGCATCTTTTCTGCTTGTTTTACGGCATCTTTCAGTTCCTTGCTTTCAGCACCGTTAGCTTTCTTCTGTGTCTTTTCCAACTGAGTAGAAAGTTGTTTTACGCGTGCTTCAGCTTCTTCTTTTGATACTTCAGCTTTCTTTGATTTTGCCAACCATTCCTTCATACCCTGTGCTTTGAGTGAAAGGGTAGCAGTTTCAGCAGCCAGTTCGGCAGCAGCTTCATCTTCCGGAGTAGCAAATGCATGGTGGAAGCCTTTCACGTCGTTCCAGTGTCCGCGAGTAAAGTCGGGGAATGCTACAGCTGCACATCCGTTGTCCATAGAGATGGCTCCCAGTTCGGCCAATGCACACCATTCAGCCAAGTCGTATACGTCCATATCCAATGGCAGACCGTTCTGCAGACAGTATACCATACGGCTGTCCATGATGAAGTCCATACCACCGTGTCCACCTACTTCTTTTGCCATTTCACCGTATTTCTTCAAGATAGGATGCTGGTATTTGTTGACCAGTGCTTCCATTTCTTTTTCCGGAAGGAATGAGTGAGAACTCAGGTTGTCTACTTTCGGCTGTACGCCAGAAGCTTTCATCTGAGCAGCGTCTACTGCATAGCCTTCTACCGGATATTTATTAGCGAATCCTTTTGTTCCTGTCAGCTGATATAGACGGTTGTAAGGCTGAGGATTCATTACGTTGTGCTGGATTTCGATTACTTTACCGTTTTCTGTACGGATAAGTGTAGTAGTGTGGTCACCGTTACGGAATTCATCGCAAGGTTCGCCGGTTGCTTTTTCTACCAATGCTTTTCCGTGTACCGATTTCGTATCCATTGCTACCAGGGTAGTCATACGGTCACCACGGTGAATATTCAATGCCTGAGCTACAGGGCCAAGGCCGTGAGTAGCGTATACGTCGCCACGGTTTTCTTTGTTGTAACGCAAGCGCCATCCCAGTTTGTCTTCTTTTCCGTTTTTCCAGTAGTAAGGCCAGAAATCATCCAGGTTGTGGATGTAAGCTCCTTGTGCGCGAAGTACTTCTCCGAATACTCCCTGCTGTGCCATGTTCAGGGTGTTCATTTCGAACCAGTCATAGCAGCAGTTTTCCAGAATCATGCAGTGCTTGCGAGTGGTTTCAGACAGGTTGATAAGTTCCCAGCACTGTTCCAGATTCATAGCCGACGGAACTTCGATGGCTACGTTCTTTCCATGTTCCATGGCATATTTGGCAATCGGGAAGTGGTGATCCCAGTCGGCTGCAATGTATACCAGGTCAATGTCTTCGCGTTCACAGAGTGCTTTATATCCTTCTGCGCCTGAATATACTGCAGCTTCGGGCAGACAAGCTTTCTGAAGGTATTTCTGACATCTTTCTGCACGTTCTTTTTCATAGTCGCACAAAGCTACGATTTTAGTTCCGGCAATGTGAGTGAAACGTTCCACAGCTCCCGGACCACGCATTCCCAGTCCTACGAAACCTACACGTACAACGTTCATTTTAGGTACAGTCAAACCGATTACGGATTCCTGACCTGTAGGGCGTTCTGGAGATTTTATAACGATGGTACCTTTGTTCCATTCCCACTGAGTGGAAGGTGAAAGGCTTTGAGCAAGCAATTGAGCAGGTGTACAAGTTAAGGTTAAAACGGTGCAAGCACCAACAATCATTTTTCCAAAATGTTTCATAGCTTTAGTTGTTTTTAAAGTTGAATTTTAATTGGTGGCAAAGATATAAAAAATCATCAATATACAAATGTTTTTTCTAAAAAACGCGCAGATATTAAAAAAGAATAAGAATTGGTTTCTTTAAATGAAATAAAATAAGGTATATCGAGAGGAATTCTTAAATAAATGAATGTTGAAAAAGGTCTTTCTGTAGGAGGAGAAAAGTTGAAAGCGTGGAGGTTTGTAGGGGGAGAAGCAGTAGGAATATATATAGTATATAGAAATAATGGAGGTGATAAACTGACAACAAAAAATGTGTTGTTTCTTACGAATAATAATTTATTCGAAAAAAAAGTGTCATTTTATTTGCATGTTACAAAAAACCCTTTACCTTTGCATCTGTAAACAAAAAACGAGAAGAGACAGATATGATTACACTGAATACATTGGTAAACCTGGCAGTCCTGCATATTATTCGCGTCGTGGTCGTGGCACCAAGAGGTGAGAAGGTTTCGTGTATGTAATCATGCAGTTATGATAATATGGAAAGCCTTTCTCACCAGACGATGAGAGAGGCTTTTTAATTAAAGAGTGAGGAAAATGAAACATCAGTTACGTAGTTCGATGAGCACGGAAGGTCGCCGCATGGCAGGTGCCAGAGCGTTGTGGGTGGCCAATGGAATGAAAAAGGAAATGATGGGAAAACCGATTATCGCCATCGTGAATTCTTTTACACAATTTGTACCGGGGCATACTCACCTGCATGAAATCGGTCAGCAGGTCAAGGCAGAAATTGAGAAGCTGGGATGCTTTGCGGCTGAATTTAATACCATTGCCATCGACGACGGAATCGCGATGGGGCATGACGGAATGTTGTATTCTTTGCCTTCGCGCGACATCATCGCCGACAGCATAGAATATATGGTGAATGCACACAAGGCAGATGCGATGGTATGTATCTCCAACTGTGACAAAATTACCCCGGGGATGCTGATGGCGTCCATGCGTCTGAATATTCCTACTGTGTTCGTGTCTGGCGGACCGATGGAGGCTGGAGAGTGGGGCGGACAGCATCTGGATTTGATTGATGCCATGATTAAGTCGGCCGATTCTACGGTGAGCGATGAAGACGTAGCTGAAATTGAACGTCATGCTTGTCCGGGATGCGGAAGCTGCTCGGGTATGTTTACTGCCAACTCTATGAACTGCCTGAATGAGGCCATCGGTCTGGCACTTCCGGGAAATGGTACCATCTTGGCTACTCATGCCAACCGTAAGCAGTTGTTCAAGGATGCAGCCGCATTGATTGTAAAGAATGCTTATAAATATTATGAGGAAGGAGACGACAGTGTGCTGCCACGCAGTATCGCCACTCGTCAGGCTTTTCTGAACGCCATGACGCTCGACATTGCCATGGGTGGTTCTACCAATACGGTGCTTCACCTGCTGGCTGTGGCTCACGAAGCGGAGGTGGATTTCAAGATGGACGACATTGATATGTTGTCACGTCGGGTGCCTTGTCTTTGCAAGGTGGCTCCCAATACACAGAAGTACCACATTCAGGATGTGAACCGTGCCGGAGGTATCCTGAACATTCTGGGTGAACTGGCCAAAGGCGGATTGCTGGATACTACGGTTCGCCGTGTAGACGGTACGACACTGGCGGAAGCTATTGCAAAATATGCTGTTTGTGTACCGGAAGTCGATGCAGAAGCACAGCGCATTTATTCAAGTGCACCGGGCGGAAAGTTCTGTATTCAGTTAGGCGCACAGAATGCCACTTATAAGGAACTGGATACCGACCGTGCCAACGGATGTATCCGCGATTTGCAGCATGCGTACAGCAAGGATGGTGGCTTGGCTGTATTGAAAGGAAACATCGCACAGGATGGCTGTGTGGTAAAAACAGCCGGAGTAGATGAAAGCATCTGGAAGTTCTCCGGACCGGCCAAGGTGTTCGATTCACAGGAAGCTGCCTGTGAGGGAATCTTGGGAGGTAAGGTTGTGAGCGGCGATGTAGTAGTCATTACTCACGAAGGTCCGAAAGGTGGTCCGGGTATGCAGGAGATGCTGTATCCTACCTCTTATATTAAATCCAAACATTTGGGTAAAGAATGTGCGCTGATTACCGACGGACGTTTCAGTGGAGGAACTTCCGGACTGAGTATCGGACATATTTCTCCGGAAGCTGCTGCCGGAGGTAACATCGGTAAGATTGTAGATGGTGACATCATTGAAATAGATATTCCTAACCGCTCTATCAATGTGAAGCTCTCGGATGAAGAACTGGCTCAGCGTCCGATGACACCGGTGACACGCGACCGGAAAGTTTCGAAGGCACTTAAGGCATACGCCAGCATGGTGAGTTCAGCAGATAAAGGTGGAGTGAGAATCGTAGAATAAAGAGAGGCTTATGAGTAAAGAAAAAATATCAGGTTCGGAAGCATTGATGCGCTCTTTGGAGCATGAAGGTGTGAAGACGCTTTTCGGCTATCCGGGAGGGGCTATCATGCCGGTATTCGATGCGTTGTATGACCATCGCGACAGATTGAATCACATTCTGGTTCGTCATGAACAAGGGGCTGCACATGCGGCTCAAGGTTTTGCCCGTGTATCGGGAGAAGTGGGTGTTTGCCTGGTGACAAGTGGTCCGGGGGCTACCAATACCATTACAGGAATAGCCGATGCCATGATTGACAGTACACCGATTGTGGTGATTGCCGGTCAGGTGGGAGCTGGGTTGTTGGGTACGGATGCCTTTCAGGAAGTTGACTTGGTGGGCGTGACGCAGCCGATTTCCAAATGGAGCTATCAGATTCGCCGTGCGGAGGATGTGGCTTGGGCAGTGGCTCGTGCGTTTTATATCGCACGTAGTGGACGTCCGGGACCGGTGGTACTCGACTTTGCCAAGAATGCGCAGGTGGACATGACGGATTATGAGCCGGTAAACGTCGATTTCATTCGCAGTTATGACCCGGATCCTGAAACTGATTCTACGGCAGTAGCTGAGGCGGTTGCCTTAATCAATGCAGCTAAACGTCCGTTGGTGCTGGTTGGCCAGGGAGTAGAATTGGGTAATGCTCAGAAAGAGTTGCAAAATTTTGTAGAAAAGGCAGATATCCCGTGTGGATGCACCTTGCTGGGTTTGTCGGCTTTGCCAAGCAATCATCGCCTGAATAAAGGTATGCTGGGTATGCACGGTAATTTAGGCCCGAATGTGAAGACCAACGAATGTGATGTGCTGATTGCCGTAGGTATGCGTTTCGATGACCGTGTGACGGGAAAACTGGAAACGTACGCCAAGCAGGCCAAAATAATTCATCTGGATGTAGACCCTTCAGAAATCGGAAAGAATGTGGCGGTAGATGTACCGGTATTAGGAAACTGCAAACGCACCTTGTCTTTACTTACTGAATTGATTCAGCCGCAGAAACATGAGGAATGGATTGCAAGTTTCAAGCCATACGAGGAGAAGGAATTCAATCAGGTAATCGAAAAAGAAGTATTCCCGAAGGACGGACCGATTAATATGGGTGAAGTGGTAAATGCAGTCAGCGAAGCTACCCATAATGAAGCGATTCTGGTGACCGATGTAGGTCAGAACCAGATGATGGCTTGCCGTTATTTCAAATTCACTAAACCTCGCAGTATCGTCACTTCCGGTGGTATGGGAACCATGGGCTTCTGTCTTCCGGCTGCCATTGGTGCGACATTCGGTCGTCCGGATCGTACGGTGTGTGCCTTTATGGGTGACGGAGGTTTACAGATGACCATGCAGGAACTGGGTACGGTGATGGAACAGAAGTCTCCGGTTAAGATTATATTGATGAACAACAATTACTTGGGTAATGTGCGTCAGTGGCAGGCTATGTTCTTTAATCGCCGTTACTCCTTTACTCCGATGATGAATCCGGATTACATGCAGATTGCTTCGGCTTATGGAATTGCTTCACGAAGAGTGATGAGCCGTGAGGAACTGAACGACGGCATTCAGGAAATGTTGTCGACCGACGGTCCTTTCCTGTTGGAGGTTTGTGTGGTAGAAGAAGGAAACGTGTTGCCGATGACTCCTCCGGGAAGTTCGGTCAACTATATGTTAATGGAATGTTGAGAGGAGAAGGAGGTGAATTATGAATAGCAACAAGACTTTATATACAATCATCGTTCATTCGGAAAACATTGCCGGTATATTGAATCAGATTACGGCTGTGTTTACCCGTCGTCAGATAAACATTGAAAGTCTGAATGTGTCGGCTTCTTCCATAAAGGGAGTGCACAAATATACCATTACTTGCTGGACTACTCCAGATGTGATAGATAAGGTGGTGACACAAATCGAGAAGAAGATAGACGTGATTCAGGCGCATTATTTCACGGATAAGGAGATTTTCCAGCGTGAAGTAGCCATGTACAAGGTTGCTACTCCGGAGTTTCAGGCCAATCCGGAAGCTTCGAAGGTGATTCGTCGTTACAGTGCTCATATCGTAGAGGTGAATCCTACTTTTTCAATCGTGGAAATGGTGGGAATGAGCGATGACATCACGTCGTTGTATCAGGAACTGAAACAGCTGAACTGTGTGTTGCAGTTTGTACGCTCCGGGCGTATTGCCGTTTCGACAAGTTGCTTTGAACGGGTGAATGAGTACCTGGCACACCGCGAAGAACGGTATCAGAATCAAAAAGATTGAGATATGACAGAGGACAGTAAAGTTGGAACTTACCGGTTTGTAGCCGAACCGTTTCATGTGGATTTTATGGAACGGCTGACCATGGGCGTATTGGGCAACCATTTGCTGAACTGCGCCGGGTTTCATGCAGCCGACAGAGGATTTGGTATTGCCACGCTGAATGAGAATCATTACACGTGGGTACTTTCCCGACTGGCAATTGAACTGGAGGATATGCCTCGCGCATACGAAAGTTTCTCCATACAGACGTGGGTGGAAAATGTGTACCGTCTGTTTACGGACCGAAATTTTGCCATCCTGGATAAAGACGGAAAAGCCATTGGTTATGCTCGTTCGATATGGGCCATGATCAGTATGGAAACCCGCAAGCCGGCCGATTTGCTGACACTGCACGGCGGGTCGATAGTTGACTATGTGTGCGTGAAGGACTGTCCGATTGACAAACCCGGACGCATCAAGGTGAGTCATCCGGAGCTGGTGGGCGAATGTCAGGTGAAATACAGTGACATTGACTTGAACGGCCACGTGAACAGTATCAAGTACATCGAGCATATTCTGGATTTGTTCCCTATGGAAATGTTCCGTGAAAAGCGTATCCGTAGGTTTGAGATGGCCTATGTGGCTGAAAGTTATTACGGAGATACCTTGAGCTTCTATCGGGAGCAGACGGGCGAAAACGAATACGATGTAGAGGTGAAGAAAAACGGCTCGGAGGTCGTAGTCCGGAGTAAAGTGATTTTTAGAGATTAACATTATACTAACAACTAGCAGCTTCAGGCTGCGTAAAAAGATTGTAAGAAAATTATGGCACAAATGAATTTTGGCGGAGTTATTGAAAATGTAATGACCCGCGAAGAGTTTCCATTGGAAAAAGCACGTGAAGTATTGAAAGACGAAACCATTGCAGTTATCGGTTACGGTGTACAGGGACCGGGCCAGTCTTTGAACCTGCGTGACAACGGTTTCAACGTCATTGTCGGACAGCGTCAGGGTAAGACCTATGACAAAGCTGTGGCTGACGGATGGGTACCGGGAGAAACTTTGTTCAGCATTGAAGAAGCTTGCCAGAAAGCTACTATAATTATGTGTTTGTTGTCGGATGCAGCTGTGATTTCTGTATGGCCTACTATCAAGCCTTGTCTGACTGCAGGAAAAGCACTGTACTTCTCTCACGGTTTCGCCATCACTTGGAATGACCGTACTGGCGTAGTTCCTCCGACAGATGTAGATGTAATCATGGTAGCTCCGAAAGGTTCAGGTACTTCTTTGCGTACCATGTTCCTGGAAGGCCGTGGCTTGAACTCTTCTTATGCTATCTACCAGGATGCTACGGGTAAGGCATACGAACGTACCATCGCATTGGGTATCGGTATCGGTTCAGGTTATTTGTTTGAAACTACTTTCCAGCGTGAAGCTACTTCTGACTTGACTGGCGAACGTGGTTCTTTGATGGGAGCTATCCAGGGATTGCTGCTGGCACAGTATGAAGTACTTCGTGAAAACGGACATACTCCGTCGGAAGCATTCAATGAAACAGTTGAAGAGCTGACTCAGTCATTGATGCCGCTGTTTGCAAAGAACGGTATGGACTGGATGTATGCTAACTGCTCTACTACTGCACAGCGTGGTGCACTTGACTGGATGGGCCCGTTCCACGATGCTATCAAACCGGTTGTACAGAAATTGTATCAAAGCGTGAAGTCAGGAAACGAAGCTCAGATTTCTATCGACAGCAACTCTCAGCCTGACTATCGTGAAAAACTGAATGCAGAACTGAAGGCATTGCGTGAAAGCGAAATGTGGCAGACTGCAGTAACCGTACGTAAACTTCGTCCGGAAAACAACTGATAAAAGTCAGTCGAAAATAAATGCATTGGCCGTCTGGTATCTGAAAGATGCCGGACGGCTTTTTTTATTTGGATGAACAAGAATCTGTGATATTTTGTACCTTTGTGGCAACCCTATAGAATGTATATGAATAAATTTGCTATTTTGCTGCTGGGCTTTCTTTGCCTGGCAGGGGCGGTGTCCGGACAAAGTCTGGAACAGACCACAGAGCAACGTCTGAAAGATTTTTTTACCAGTTATGAGACTTCGTATGCCCGTATCGGTAAGTGCAAGCTGGAACGTTTTGAGGTGGAGCATGAGAAGAAGGTATTGCGTGTGTATGCCAATCCGGCTTTTGGCTATCAGCCGTTTACGGAAGAAAACGTATCGGCTATCTACCGTTTGTTGAAACAGTCGCTACCGGGACCGGTGAATTATTATACCTTGCAGGTGTATGCCGACGGCAAGCTCATTGAAGACCTGGTGCCCAATGCGTATCGCAAGAAACAGGACAAGACGCGTCTGTATGGCAAGCTGGAGGCAAAGGGAAATCCGTGGGTGACGAATGTGTCACGTCCGTATGAAATCAGCCGGGGGCTGGAGGGACGGCATATAGCCTTGTGGCAAAGCCATGGAAAGGTGTACCGGAACGAGCGGAATGAGTGGCGCTGGCAGCGGCCCAGACTATTCTGTACTACGGAAGACCTGTTTACGCAGTCGTTCGTGGTGCCTTACCTGATTCCGATGCTGGAGAATGCTGGGGCAGTGGTTTTTACGCCACGTGAGCGCGACTGGCAGCGTCATGAAGTGATTGTGGATAACAATACCTGCACAAAAGGCAGTCATTATCTGGAAGTGGAAGATAAAAAATATCGCTGGCAGGATACCGACAAACCGGGTTTTGCCCAGAAATACCAGCAGTATCCCGACAATTATAATCCGTTTACAGACGGTACCGCCCGCTTTATTCCTACTCAGGGACAGCCGGAAAAGGCTTTTGCTGAATGGATTCCTGATATTCCGGAAAAAGGGAGATATGCGGTATACGTAAGTTATCAGACCCTGCCGGAGAGCGTGTCGGATGCCAAGTACCTGGTGTTTCATAATGGTGGGGTGACAGAGTTCAAGGTCAACCAGCAGATGGGAGGGGGAACTTGGGTATATTTAGGTACCTTTGAATTTGATAAAGGACGGAACGACTACGGCATGGTGGTGCTGAGTAACGAAAGTTCCCAGAAAGGAGTGGTTTGTGCCGATGCCGTCCGTTTTGGTGGCGGTATGGGAAACATTGTGCGGGGCGGACAAGTGAGCGGAGTCCCCCGTTATCTGGAAGGAGCGCGCTACTGGGCGCAGTGGGCCGGAATGCCTTATCCGGTATACAGCAAGAGTGAAGGAAAGAATGATTATACGGACGACATTAATGCCCGCTCGCTGACGGTGAATTACCTGAGTGGCGGTTCAGTATACAATCCGTCGGAAGAAGGACTGAAGGTACCGTTTGAAATGACACTGGGACTGCATAGTGATGCCGGATTCAATACCGATGATGAACTGGTGGGTTCGCTGGGCATTTATACCACAGATTTCAATGACGGAAAGCTGAACAGTGGCGTATCCCGTTATGCTTCGCGCGACCTGACCGACATGGTACTGACCGGATTGCAGCGTGACATCTCTTCCCGTTTTGGCGTGCAGTGGGCCAGACGAAGCATGTGGAACCGGAACTATAGTGAAACCCGTCTGCCGGCTGTGCCTTCCATGATTCTGGAACTGCTCTCACACCAGAATTTTGCCGATATGAAGTGGGGGCATAATCCGGATTTCAAGTTTACGGTGGGACGCTCCGTGTATAAGTCTGTGCTGAAGTATCTTTCTACCATGCACGGTACGGACTATGTGGTGCAGCCGCTTCCGGTGAATCACTTTGCCATCTGTGAAGGAAAGAAGAAAAATACCTTTACGCTGAACTGGAATCCGGTGGAGGATGTGATGGAACCCACTGCCAAGCCGCAGGGATACATTGTCTATACACGTATCGGTTATGGAGGATTCGATAATGGGGTGTATGTGCGTAAGCCGGAATATACGGTGAAAGTGGAGCCGGGACTAGTCTACAGCTTCAAGGTGACGGCCGTGAACCGGGGAGGGGAGAGTTTCCCTTCCGAAATTCTGTCTGCCTATAAAGCCAAGAGAAGTAAAGGTACCCTGCTTATCGTCAACGGGTTCGATGCTACATCGGGACCGGCAGAAGTCAACTCTGCTCTGTTGCAAGGGTTCGACCTGAAGGCCGATCCGGGAATTCCCGACGGACAGACACCTGCTTATTGCGGATACCAGCAGGGATTCAACCGCGACAAAGCCGGACTGGAAACGGGCGACGGACTGGGAGTAAGTGATGATGTCTTGGAAGGAAGACTGATTGCAGGCAATACCCGTGACTATGTATTCGTGCATGGCAAGGCCATTCAGCGTGCCGGACGCTATTCGTTCGTGTCATGCAGCGATGAAACCCTGGAAAGTGGAAGTACCGATTTGACTCACTATGACATGGTCGATGTGATCTGTGGTGCCGATGCCAAGACCTTTTCCACTTCCATGCGAGAAGCACTGGCCGGTTATTGCCGTCAGGGAGGCCGTTTGCTAGTCAGCGGTTCGAAGTGGGGAGCGAATTTGCAGAAAGACGATTTCGGCAAGAACGTGTTGAAATGCACGTACGGAGGTCGTTTCAGTAACCTTTCTTCCGCTCCGGTGAAGGGAGCCGGTACAAGCTTCCGTATTCAGGGTGGAGCCAATGAAAGCATTTACGCCGTTCCATCCATGGAGTGTGTCATGCCGGTGGAAGGAGCTTACTCTGCGTTTGCCTATACCAATGGAAATTACGGTAGCGGTACGGTTTATCGTGGAGAAGATTATCGTACTTTTGTGCTGGGATTCCCTTTGGAATGTGTGGAGAATACAGACGTTCGCACTTACCTCATGCAGACTATTGTACAAACCCTGTTGTCCAAAAAACGGCGGTAGGGCAAGTCATAAAAAAGGAATGTAATATTAAGAATAAAATAAGAGTGACAATATGGAAAATGATTTTTTGAAAGTAATTGAAACACGCCGTAGCTGCCGCAAGTATAAACCGGAGCAGATTACGGATGAAGAGTTGAAAGCCGTACTCGAAGCCGGTACTTATGCGCCGACCTCACGCGGTATGCAGTCGCCCTACATTGTGGCTGTACAGAAGAAAGAAGTGCTTGCCCGGCTGGCAAAAATGAATGCCGAGATTATGGGAGTGACTTCGAATCCTTATTACGATGCACCTACCTACGTGCTGGTGTTTGCGCCCTCGCTGGCCAACAACCCGGTGCAGGACGGAAGTTGCGTACTGGAAAATATGATGCTGGCCGCTCATGCGCTGGGACTGGGCAGCTGCTGGATTCACCGCGAACGGGAAATGTTTGCTACGGAAGAAGGCAAGCAGCTGATGGAAGAGTGGGGGCTTCCGGAAGGATTGATGGGAATCGGTGCCCTTTCTTTGGGTTATCCTGACGGAGAGCCGGCTCCGGCAAAACCCCGCAAACCGGAATATTTCCGGGTAATAAAATAAGGCATAAAAAAACGCAAGGACGTTTCACTCAAAATGTTCTTGCGTTTGCTTTTAAACGCCTTTGCGTTTTCCTTGAAACGTCCTTACGTTTTGTTTCAAACATCGAAGCGTTTTGGACGAAACGCAAAGGTCTTCAGATTTCTGTATGTTTTCTATATATTTCTGCTTTAGAATATATTAGAATTCATTGCTAGTCTTTTTATAAGTGATTCCATCTATGATGACTCCTTGTGTTCCATTGGCGAATACAACTGTCGGAGTTTCTAACTTATTTTGTACTACACCATCCATGTCTACCACTTCATCAAAAAACAAATACCATCCCATTTGTTTTCCTTTATAATAAAATTCAGAAGTGAACATTCGTCCGGTTGTAGAAGCTGTGGTTTGTGAAACTATGGCATAAACCACATCCTTTGTTTGTTTTTGATAAAAACCATAGGAAGTTCTTCTTTCACCGCCAGGTATATTTTCTTGTCTTTGATACACAAATTGAGGACAATCATTGGATTCTACCAATCCTTTATCGGTTCTCGCAATTTGATTTCCGGCAGAAACACGTCCTACTGTAGTAGAAATAAAGGCGGTGTTTCCAGTTTTTACATCTTTGACTTCATACCAGGAACCTTGTTGCGAAACGAATTCATACATTGCTCCGCTGGACGCTTTTTCTAACACCGTTGATGAAGCCTGTGGAGCTTGACGGACATTTACGTTTTGTTTGGTGATAACCACTACTTTCTCGGGTATTTTATACCCCTGTGCATTAAGTGAAAAGAAAATCCCCGGACATGCTGCAAACATGAGCGATAAAAATACATTTTTCATAGGACTATTTGTTTTATAGTTTGACTTGTTTTTCCCCGTTTATTCTTATTTGAATACTTACATAATAAGAATGTCCTATTACAAATATACTGTTTTTTTATGATATGAATTGAATGAGGAATGTTTTTTCTTGAAAAATGGGAGGCTTTGTGTGCAGAATGGTGTAAACAGAATTTATGGCTTATGAAATAAGATGAACTTGTTTCATAAGCCATAAATAAACATGAAGAGGTATGATTATTGAAGTTGTGTTACTTTATTGCCACAACTTCAAATACTTCTGCGGCTCCCTCCAGGCGAATCTTGGTTACGTTCTTGTTGGCCAGTTCGATTCTTGCAAAAGGAGTTTCAATCATGGTTTCCGACACGACCTTACCCTTCTTGTCCAACTGGATGCACTTCAACGGGGCAGAAAGGCGGTTCATGAGCAGGGTATATGCCTTGACATTTTCCTTTACTCCGAAAGTCAGTGCTTTGGTGCTCTTGTAAGAAGTCGCCAGATTGTTGTCGAAAGCATAGATGGCCTTGTCCAGGCTGTCCGCTTCAAGTGAGAATCCCATGTTTTCCGGACGCAGCGGGTTGACGTCGAACGAGCGGACAGACGCATAGTTGGTGCGTTTGGAATCCAGTCGTTTCAGGCGTACATAGCGTGCCTTTTCCGGAGCTCCCTGCCAGTGGATGATGTATTGCTTGTCGAGTTCTCCGGTCAGTGCCTTCCAGGTTTTTCCGTCTGCCGAGCATTCCACGATGGCATGGTCGAAATAGTCCACATCATCCTTGGAGTTTCTTCCCTGAAGAATCGAGATTTCTGTTACGTCACGCACGTCGCGCAGGTCTACACCAATCCAGTCGTTTGCTTTCTGAGCAATTCCCGAGGTATAGAAGGTTGTTGAATCATTGTCGAGCATCAGCTTGGTTTGTACGGTATGTGCACTGCTGAAAGAACCGATACCTCTGTAGTCAGTCGGTACCTTGCCCGACAGCTTTTTCAGGTACTCGTGTGCCATATCATCCATGGCATTCTCATAGAACGGCTGAAGTTTCAGCGTACCCGATTTGTGAGCTTCATAGCTTCTCCGGTTTTCGGGAGTCATGATATTCTGTATGTATTTTTCCCAGAACAGCGCATCGTCTTTACCTGAGCGGTAGATACGTGCCAGTTCGATGGCCTGCTTGCCGCGTGTACCTAATTTACCGAACTCTGTCAGCCAGGGGCGGAGTTCGGTAATCAGGGCCGCGTTCTTGCAACTGCTTTCCAGACGTGCCGGTGCACTTTCTACTTTCTTGAATTCTTCTTCCAGTGCGTTAGCCGCTTCGTCTGTCCAGTCGGCAATACGGAAAGTCTGGGTTTCCCACGACTCATCCCGGCGGTATCCGTTTTCGGTATCACTGGAATGGATGGCAAAGGTGCGGTAGGCATCGGTTGCTTCCGGAACCAGTTCTGCCAGTCCGCGTTCCCAGTTGTCGATGGCATTGTAGTTGGCAATGTTCCAGGTATAATCGGCCACTCCGTACAAAGCCAGCTTGGAGGCTTCTCCGTGCTCCATCGGGTTGCTCACAATGCCGCAGGTTTCATTAGCTGTGAGACTGGTATCCAGTCCGTACACCGGACCTTGAAGCAGGAAGTTGCGGATGTAGTCGGTCACCGGATAGTTCCACCAGTAGTAAGCCGGACGCTTGATGCGCGAGTTGATGAAATCGAGTGTTTCGGGTGTCAGGTCGCTGCACACCACGTCGCCCGTCCAGAATACCTTGATTTCAGGGTTAAGCGTCTTTCCGTAGATGGCCAGACTACCTTTCTCGGTCGGGTTCGCCCAAAGCTTGGAGTAATCGGTAGGGCAGACCGTAAGCGGAGAAACATCGCCTTTCACCTTCACAAACTCTTCCGTCAACCGGTTGAGCAGTTCTGTCTGCTTCAGCGGGTTGGTACCCTCGCCGGAAATATCGTCAAAGAAGATGGCAAAATGGCGCACCCCTAAGTCATACATCCAGTTGAACTTGTTGATCAGGTTCTGATAATCTTCCTCGTTCCACTTGATGTCCTGTCCCGGATGGATGGCCCATACAAAATCCACGTAGTTGCGGTTGCAGGCATCTACCAGTTCCTTGATGTGTTGCGCCTCTTTCTCCGGATAAGGCAATCGCCAGTTCGGACAGCTGTGATAAGGGTCGTCTTTCGGACCGTATAAATAAGAATTCATCTTGAACTTTCCGTAGAAGTCAATGAGCGACAGGCGTACCTCGTGCGACCACGGAGTGCCGTAGAAGCCTTCCACTACTCCACGGTTAGGCAGGTCGGGATAATCGTTTATTTCTACAAAGGGAAGAGCACTGCCGGAAGAAACCGGGCTTTCCACCAGTTGCTTCAAGGTTTGTATGCCGTAAAAAGCACCTCGTTCGTCGAATCCCGTGATGGTGATTCCTTTCTCATTGACAACAAGGGCATAGGCACCCGACACCGCTTTTACATTGGCCTTACCGGCAACTTTCTGTCCGAAATCAATCGTCAGTTTAACTCCTTTCTTGTTCGGGGAAAGGAAATCAAGGTACCCCGCAAATTTATCCTGCTTGTCTTTCAGGTTGATACCCTGAGAAAGGTCACACGTTTTTCCGGCCATCGTCACAATCTGATGAGGCTGCGGATTCAGGATAAGTCCTTTGTGGTCTACTTTTTTTCCGGGAACAGCTCGTACATCTTGTTTCTCTGAGCGTTGAGAAGACAGATCGAATGTGTCTTGTGCGTATACATTGCCGTACATCAGTGAACACACGATGCCGGCGGTTACGCATTTTACATAATGATTCATTTTCATGATATTGATAATTTGAGGTAAATACAAGGTATTTGCTTGATTAAAACTCTGATTCAAAGATACGATTTGTTTCTGATACGTGCAAACGGAAGGAGATGGGGATTTTCAGTGTCTGCGTTTTTTGTGATTGGCAGTTGCATTCTGTCAAATGTCAGATAAATGTGTGATATTAAATGTATTTAACTGCTTGTATGCACGTTCCTATTTTAATGCTATTTATTTTTGAATCAAATAATGAATTATATTGTTAACTTAAAATGAAACTATGAAACTGAGAGATTTAAGGTGGGTATTGTTTATCCCGTTAATATGTGGGATTTTGTCTTGTTCGCAAAAAGAAGTTACACTTGGAGATTTGGAAGTAATTCCACTTCCTAATGAAGTTTCTCAAGTGAACGACGGAACCTCTTTTGTAATCGATGAGTCGACCACAATATGTTATCCGGAAGGTAATGAGAAAATGAAGCGAAATGCAGAGTTCTTGGCTGCGTATATAAAGCAAGTTGCTGCTACCGAAGTAAGATTGGCTGCTGACGCTAAAGGTGGTGATAATACCATTGTTTTGAGCCTGGATAATACTTTATCTAATGACGAAGGGTATGAACTAAGTGTATCCAAAGAACAGATTTCTGTGAAAGGTAAAACTGAAGCAGGAGTGTTTTATGGGATACAGACCTTGCATAAGGCATTGCCAGTAACAGATGGAACCACACTTGCGGCCATACCTTGTGGAAGCGTAAAGGATTATCCGCGTTTTGGCTACAGAGGTTTTATGGTAGATGTAGGCCGTCACTTTTTCAGTGTTGATTATTTGAAAGAGATCATCGATATGCTTGCTTTACATAATATCAATTATTTTCACTGGCATCTTACAGAGGATCAGGGGTGGCGTATCGAAATCAAGAAATATCCGAAGCTGACGGAAATAGGTTCAAAAAGAAAGTGTACAATAAAAGATTGGGAAACAAAAGAACTTGACAGTATCCCTGTAAGCGGATATTATACTCAGGAAGAAGCCAAAGAAATTGTCAGATATGCCGCCGAACGGTATATTACCGTTATTCCGGAAATAGATATGCCGGGCCACATGCTGGCTGCTTTGGCATCTTATCCGGAACTGGGATGTACGGGTGGCCCTTATGAGGTAGCAACAACTTTTGGGGTTTTTAGAAATGTGTTGTGTGGAGGAAATGAAAAGACGTTACAGTTCGCAAAAGATGTGATTAATGAGATAATGGATATATTTCCTTCTCCCTATATTCATATAGGTGGAGATGAATGTCCTAAATACCACTGGAAAACTTGTGCCAAATGTCAGAAGAAAATCAGGGAATTAGGATTAAAGGCCTCAAAAGAACATACGAAGGAAAATCAGCTTCAGGCCTGGTTTATGGGTGAAGTGGAAAAAGAAATCCACAAACGAGGCAGAGAAATGATGGCATGGAATGAAATTTTGGCAGGGAACCCGGCAAAGTCGACTATTGTCATGGCTTGGACTACACCGGAAGCACGTTTGAAGTCAATAGAAAGCGGATATAGAACTATAGCCTGTCCGATATCGAATCTGTATTTTAGTAATCCTAAATATAATAAATTAAAGGGGTTGAGTAGTATAGAGAGAGTATATTCATTTGAACCGGTTCCTGAAGAAGCTACCTCAGAGCAGAAAAAGAACCTGTTTGGAGCACAGGCTTGCATCTGGACAGAATGGACTAAGGATAGTGTGAAGATGGAATGGCAGATGATGCCTCGTATTGCCGCTTTGGCTGAAATTCAATGGACTGAGCCTGCAAATAAAAATATCCAAGATTTCTTGAAGCGATTGAAGCATCAGTTGGACATATACGAGTTATATGGATATAACTATAAAGAGGATATACATGAAGCGTTGGATAAATAGGTGGCTATAAGAAGGGGCTTAGTATATATGTAAAAGAATAAGATGGCATGTGAAATGAAAAAACAATCGTTTCGCATGCCATCTTGTTTTTGTTGTATGAAACTTCAAATCAAATTTGTTAGAGTTTGTTTTATAGGATTTTGGGGTTGAAAAATAAAACACCCAACTTTACATCGTAATGTGTAAAGTTGGGTGTAATCTTTTAAATTTACTGATTTTCAGTATTTTGCGGAGAGACAGGGATTCGAACCCCGGGTACCTCGCGGTACAACGGTTTTCAAGACCGCCGCAATCGACCACTCTGCCACCTCTCCAAAACTCTTCGTGAGAGTTGCCTTGTTTTTCAAAGGCGGTGCAAAGGTAGGGATTATTTTTTACTTTGCAAATATTTCTGAATATTTTTTCTCTTTTCTCCTGGTCTTTCCGTCTTATTCCCGAATAAAGCGCTGTACTGAATATTTGCATATTTAAAGTAAACGCAGCAAGAAAAAGCAAGGTTGATGATAATACAGCAAGAATGCAGTCTATTAAGCAGTTAGGTGTTTAACTCATAATACTGCATAAGCTGAAAAAGGAGATCCGCTAAAAACAGCGAAAGACTTCAGTTCCCATATCGTTACTGATATAACGGGAATAAGAAACGGCACAACGGGTTCTATTTCAGTAATTTGCACAGTTTTTCATACCTGAGGACAACTCGCTTGATATTAACTTTGTAACGATCAAAAAAGTATGAAAACGAGTATGAGCAGATCGACTTTCAAAATCCTCTTCTACGTGAAGAAGGGCAGCGAGAGAGCCAACGGCTATCTCCCCCTGATGTGCCGTCTTACGGTGGACGGTGAAATCAAGCAGTTCAGTTGTAAACTGGACGTACCTCCGAAACTTTGGGACGTGAAAACGGCACGTGCTACGGGCAAGAGCGCCGAGGCGCAGAAAATCAATGCGGAGGTTGACCGGATACGCGTGGACGTGAACCGCCGTTACCAGGAACTGATGCAGTCCGACGGCTATGTCACCGCCGCCAGGCTGAGGGACGCCTGCCTCGGGCTGGGCGTGAAACGCGAGACGCTGTTGAAACTCTTCGAGCAGCACAACGAGGAGTTCATCAAGAAAGTGGGACACAGCCGCGTGCAGGGAACATACAACCGCTACCGTACCATATACAGGCACCTTTGCGAGTTCGTCCCGAAAGTGTACCGCCGTGACGACATTCCCCTGAAGGAACTCAACCTGACGTTCATCAACAACTTCGAGTATTTCCTGCGTACGGAGAAGAAATGCCGCACCAATACCGTATGGGGTTACATGATCGGGCTCAAGCACGTCATCTCCATCGCCCGCAACAGCGGTGCGCTTCCCTTCAACCCCTTCGCCGGGTACATCAACTCCCCCGAAAGCGTTGACCGGGGCTACCTAACAGAGCGTGAGATACAGACGCTGATGGAGGCCCCGGTGAAAAGCGGGACCTGCGAACTGGTACGCGACCTCTTCATCTTCTCTGTGTTCACCGGACTGGCATACGCGGACGTGAAGGCGCTGACGACCGACCGGCTCCAGACCTTCTTCGACGGCAACCTCTGGATCATCACCCGCCGGCGCAAGACAAACACCGAGTCCAACATCCGCCTGCTGGACGTTCCCAAGCGCATCATAGAGAAGTACAAGGGGCTGTCCAAGGACGATCATGTATTTCCGGTACCGAGCAACGGCAGATGCAACACCATATTGAAGGAACTTGGCAGGCAGTGCGGTTTCAAGATAAGGCTGACCTATCATGTTGCCCGGCATACGAACGCCACCACCGTGCTGCTCTCGCACGGTGTGCCCATCGAGACCGTAAGCCGTCTTTTGGGGCATACGGATTTGAAAACCACCCAGATATATGCCCGTGCGCCCAGAATGGTCGCTTAATAAATACTTCTTTAGCAAGAAGTTAGGATTGGGTTCGATATAGTCCTATCGTCAATCAGTTTATCCAAAAGGGAAACCCGATGGAGAGTGTAGCATACTGATTAAAGCTCCAAGTCCACTAATAGTCAGGTGGCGACTGAGGGGCAAGACGAAAAGACATACATAAGGATGAAGCCTTGATTGGTTGAATGATAGTTCAGTGGTACCAAATCTTGCAACAACGGAAGACTATTATACATACGTTGTTTCATAGTACTCTGCCTATTTTGTGCGTTAGTGCAGAGCATAAAGAACCGACTATGACACAGCCGCAATAAGCGGACAAGAACGAAAGTCGCATCCGACAGTATGTCGTGCTAATAGTTATTAAGAGAACTAACTGGGGATTACCTAAGTCGGAACGCTGGAACAAACAGCTATAAAGAAAGCTTTTGAATATCCGATATGGTAACGGAACTTCCGTAGTAGTCTGAGCAAGGGAAAGCCTTGTACATGGCGAAGGGAAGTAGTCTGTAACTTTAATACAAACAACGGAAAACGTGAGAGACGTATGAGAAATCCAGAGCAAGTATTAAACATTTTAGCTGGACACAGCAATGAGCCCGAGTATAAATACGAAAGGCTTTACCGTATTCTATTCAATGAACAGATGTTCTTTGTCGCCTACCAACGTATGTATGCAAAGCCGGGCAACATGACACCCGGCACAGATGGCAAAACTGAGGATGAAATGAGCATTGATAGGATAAACAAACTCATAGAGAGTATAAAGGATGAGACTTATAGTCCCAATCCTGCAAAGAGAACTTACATTCCGAAAAAGAATGGGAAGATGCGTCCGCTAGGAATACCGTCTTTTGAAGACAAATTGGTTCAAGAGGTAGTAAGAATGGTGCTTGAAGCCATATATGAGGGACACTTTGAGTGGACATCGCACGGTTTCAGACCAAACCGAAGCTGCCACACAGCACTGAAAAGTCTACAAAACAATTTCAACGGTGCAAAATGGTTCATTGAGGGAGATATAAAAGGCTTCTTTGACAACATAGACCATAATGTGCTGATAGAAATAATGAAAGGCAGAATAGCAGACGACAGATTTCTTCGTCTGATACGGAAATTCCTCAATGCAGGGTACATGGAAGAGTGGCAATTCAACAAGACTTATTCAGGGACACCGCAAGGTGGTATCATAAGCCCTATTTTGGCAAACATATACCTAGACAAGTTCGATAAGTACATGGATGAATATGCCAACAAATTCAATAAAGGGACAGCAAGAAGCCGCAACAAGGATATTTGCAAACTCAACAGCAGAGTACACTACCTAAAACGTAGGATAAATGAAGTAGAGGATGTAAACGTAAGAACAAGGATGGTAGAAGAACTGCACGAAAAGCAGAAGCTGATACTTACAATGCCAAGTGGCAATGATATGGATGTAAACTTTCGCAGGTTGAAATACGTGCGCTATGCCGATGATTTCCTTATCGGAGTTATCGGAACGAAAAACGAATGTGAGACAATCAAAGCTGACATCACTAAGTTTATGCAGGAAAAGTTAAGGCTGGAGATGTCACAGGAAAAGACTTTGATTACAAATGCACAAGACAGCGCAAAATTTTTGGGTTACGAAATATATGTCCGTAAAGACTATGCCACAAAGAGAAACAGTAACGGAACAGTGCGCAGATACTTCAACGGGAATGTGATACTACACGTTTCAAGAGAAGTAATCAAGAACAAGCTGCTCAGCCTCGAAGCCATGAAAGTTGTCACCAAACACGGCAAGGAAACATGGGTGTCAAAAGGCAGGACTTATATGATTGACAATGAAGCGCACGAGATTGTATCTCAGTTTAATACCGAAATACGAGGGTTCTACAACTATTACTCAATAGCAAACAATGCATCGGCTTTGGGACGCTCTTTCGGCTGTATTATGAAGTTCTCCATGTACAAAACTCTTGCTCAAAAGCTGAATATGTCAGTGAGAAAAGTCATTGAAAGATACCGCAAGGACAATCTCTTTGCAGTGCCTTTTGTAAACAAGGGAGGAGAAACCAAGTACAGGGTATTCTATAATGAGGGATATGCCCGCAAAACGGATTGTGAAACAGCCCCAAGTGACAATCTGCCGTACATGTTCAAAACGCCATCGTTGAGTCTGATAGAAAGGCTTACAACAAAAACGTGCGAACTATGTGGCAAGCACGGAGAAGTGGTAATGCACCATGTCCGCACACTCAAAGAGTTAAAAGGTAAAAATGACTGGGAACGCAAAATGCTCTACATGCACAGAAAGACTTTGGTTGTATGTGCGGAGTGTAACGCAAAAATCCAGAGATGTGTCAAGTAAGATGATGTTACAGATGGAGAGCCGTATACATGGAGACGTGTAAGTACGGTTCGGGGGCAGGCAAACGAAAACCTACCGCTGTAAAGCGGAAAGGCGTTGTTTGCCGAGCCTACGGATAACCAACCAGAAGATCAGCAGCGACATGGAAATCCTGTCCCATAAGCTGGAAAAGATGGAGAAGGAAATATGCGATGCCATATGAGGAAATGGTATTTATGAAACGGACGATTTTCCCCTTCCTCATCAAAGTTCGTCCGTCCCTGCGGGACTCCGCGTTTTCCCTTCGGTTTCCGGTAGAAAATTTCCGCATGGTGAAATTTTCTACCGGAAAAACGCTCCGAAAGCGCAGGGACGGACGTAAAAGGGATTCAGAAGGCGAAAACTGCGACCGACGTAGTGCATGTGCGACAAGGAAAAGAACTGTCCGGGAGCCCCTTTTCATGCCGTACCCCGGCATGAGACCGCTTTCCTCTCCGGCTGTGGTGAAGGCTCTCCTGCTCCCTCTGCATTGCATATGCGAGTTGTTCCGCCTGTATCCACGTCAGCCGGTATTGCCTGCCCTTTCCTTGGTAGAAACGGCTTGTCGCAACAGGCGGCGTGACACAAACTTTTCCGGATATGGAGGACCATTCCGGAAAATACACCGTACATTTGTACATCGAACCAATAATAACCGAATAACCGTTAAAAGAACATGGCTAAAATTAAAGTCCAAAATACAGAAGTGACAGTCATCACGTACAATGACAAGGATTATATCTCCCTGACCGACATGGTCCGCAATATGGAAAACGGTCCCGCCCTTATTGAAAAGTGGTTGCGTAACAAGAATACCGTCGAGTTTCTGGGCATATGGGAGGAGATGTACAATCCGGATTTTAATTCCCCCGAATTCGAGGGAATTAAAAACGAGGCCGGATTGAACCGTTTCATCCTTTCCGTCAAACAATGGGTGGAAAAGACCAACTCCAAAGGTATCATCGCCAAGGCCGGACGCTATGGAGGGACTTACGCACACAAGGATATCGCGTTCGAGTTCGCCACGTGGGTATCCCCTCAATTCAAGCTGTACCTGCTGAAAGAGTTCCAGCGGTTGAAAGAGGAGGAACAGGCCCAGCTCGGCTGGAGTGCGAAACGGGAACTGTCAAAGATCAACTACCGCATACATACCGATGCCATCAGGCAGAACCTGATACCGGTGGAAGTCACCCCCGCACAGGCCGGCGTCATCTATGCGGAAGAGGCGGACGTGCTCAACGTAGCCATGTTCGGGATGACCGCCAGGATGTGGCGTGAGCAGAATCCCGGTCTGAAGGGCAATATCCGTGACTATGCCTCCATCAATGAACTGATCTGCCTCTCCAATATGGAAAACCTGAACGCCGTATTCATAGACCAGGGCATACCGCAAGGCGAACGGCTCGTGAGACTGAACCGGATAGCCATCCAGCAAATGCGTGTGTTGGAAGATGATGGCGGACGAAAACTGCTTGAATGAGAATTCCGGCAGGCAACGCATCGGCATGTCCGTAAACGGGGCAAGGAGGTGAAATGCCGCCTGATCCACATTCATGCATGGGATATGGGATACTGAAGCTACGGAACGGCTTACAGCCTGATATCAAGTGTCATAACCGTTCCGTGGCGGGGTATTGTTCGGAACACATTCCCGAATGAGGTCTTCCATGATTTTAAAAGACTCCGTATTCCAGAAGGAACAAACGTACACATACAATTTCTCCGGAACGGCTAACCTTCCTGTCACTTCCCTGTAATCCTCCCCAAAATCAACACTGCCGTATAAACCGCATGAAAGCCCGGACATGCTTCCTGTTTCCAATCCCATTTCCGCTCCTTCTGCAATATCACGTATTGCCGTTCTCATTCCATATCCTTGAATATTTCTCCAAGTATGCCGAAGACAGAAAAGCTGCATGGTATTTTAGATTCTCACCGGACAGGCAATAGACAGAAGGAATCCGTCATCCTCATTTCTTGCGGCAAAAATAGTTGTTTTTCAGGCCGGTCCCGCAAGGCGGCCCTGCGGGCTGGTTGCTCGTGAAAAAATCTTCCTCACGCTTTGCGTGAGCGTATTTTTTCACGGCAAGCCTTGCCGGAGACCGCCGAAAAACAAACTGGAGGAAGCACAAGAAATAAGAATGCCTACCCGTGTAGGCCATGTATAACTCAAAAAAATATAAGGTTATGGCAGACAAGAGCGCAGAAAAGGAAAGACTGTTCAACGAGTGGTTCACAAAATCCTATGACAGGTTGAGAGGGACGTTACGCCGGTACGGAATGCTGGACGAGGACAATTTCCATGACACCTACCTTTTCGTAAGAAGGCAGGTGCTGGTTCCCGGAAAGGACATAACGGACTATGACGCGTATTTCATCGGATGCTACAAAAAGGCGGCCCTGATAAAGATTAAAAGGGAGAACCGGTATGCACACCCTGAAGATGATTTCTTCCTCCGATGTGGCGAGGAGGCAAAATTCCTTTCCGAGGACGACCTGAACGGGTGCGAGCGGCTGGTAAGAGACATACTGCGTTTCGTAAGGCAGAAGTTCTCCTACGAGGAATACCGGATGTTCATGCTCAGGTTCTATGAAGCGCAGTTCTCGTTCAAGGCGCTGGCGGAATGCATGGGTATCTCGGCATCGGCCATATCGCAGAAAGTATGCAGGATAGTGGACGCGGTACGTACCCACAGCGGTTTCGCATGGAGAAGTCAGATGCTGGCGGTGGAAAGCTTCATGTATTGAAAAACAAAAACAGTTCAACCGATAAAAGAAGGACAATTATGGCACTGATAGTATACAACAGGGAAAACTCCCGTCCGCAGGAAGTCACATACAAGGGTAAGCGGACCATCAACCTTGACAGCAGGGGGACTGTCTATCTGTCAAAGACGATGTCAATCGAATTAGGAATCCTCGGCGGCGGACGGGTGAACTTCGCCCACGACGACGAGACGGGTGACTGGTATATCTGCCGGGCCGACGACAGCGAGGGGTTCATCGTCTGGAAGGACAAAAGATACGCAAGGTTCTCGGCGGGGTTTATCGTGCAGAGGCTCATGCGGCAGGCGAAGGTGGAGAGGAAGAGCGTGCAGTTCATGATGGCGAGGATGCCGGTAGAGATTGGCGGAGTGGCCTATTACAAGATACTGCTCTCGAATCCGATACTCAGATAGAGACATGGGCCGGAGGAGTCCGGCTGTATATGACATGACGGAGACAGGCGCATCCGACGGGACAAAAGCCCGGAGGATGTGCCTGTTTTTATGTGCCGTCATGTTTACACACGGACATGCGGTTGTCACCGGCCGGCATAAGGTCACTCCGAAAAGACCGGGAAACGGCATTGCCGGAGGATAATGATACCGGTACGGAATATGCCGTCATTACGGGAATGGATCGTCCCACCGGTACACGAACGACCCGCCCCAATTTCAGAATAACATAATGACATAATAAAATAAGGGTCTTTTTTTATAATGGAATCCCCGTATCTTATTGCCATACCGGAAAAATGTTTCCATGTCCCGCCATGTTATGCCAATGTTGTCACCGGATCATAATTCATAAAGAGAAATACTCTGTGTATAAATACTTTATGAGCAAATTAAAGTCGTTCATCCGATGGAAAGAAAACGAAGGGGCGACCGGTATGACAACCGACCGCCCCTTTATTCACGATCCCGTACGGAACATTTCTAAAGTTCCTCCGGCCTGGTTCTCGCCTTCCGGTAGCAGCCGTCAAGCAACTTCTCGATATCGGAAGAACGGTACAATATCTTGCCGCCCAGCCGGGTAAATGCAAGCAGGCCGCTGTCACGGTACTGTTGCAGGCTGCGGCGGCTCACTTTCAGCTTTTCAGCCAGTTCGCGGTCCGTATAGAAGTTCTCGCCCGCCATCGCCGGTGACCTGCCGGCAAAGAGACGCTCCATGGAAACGGAGAGACGTTCGACGGTAGAGAAGAACTCTCTTATATGCTCGCTGCTCTCACGGGTGAGCAAACGGTTATCGGTATTCATCATAAATCTCATCTGTTTGTTGGTTTGACATTTACTTTTTCAGTTTCTCATATATCGGCCCCACCCCATGACATGGAGGATATGGGGGCATCCCTCCGACATGAACCGGCACTCTTTCGTACCGATACGGATATGGCATCCCTCCCCGTCCCCGTCTATCCTGTAGAGCGAGAAACTTCCCCGCCCGTACTCCGCGTCAAGGCTGTAGGCCAGCAGGCGGTAGTCCCCGCTGGAATCCCTGAAGATGTAGAAATCGGGACTGCCGTCCAGACTTTCCCAGCCGCCTGCCAGACTGCCGGGAGAAAGTATCATCCTTTCGTTTCCCATGGCTTTTCAAATTGATTTTCCCATGCTTTCAGCCCGCTTGCGGCGCTCCTCCACTATCCGGATGATACTTTCTACGTCCTCGGGCTTGTAATAAGTCTTATGGCAGATCTGTGTATATGCCAGCGTGCCATTGTCACGCAGGGTCTGCAGGGTTCTCGGGCTGACCTTCAGCAGTAGGCACACCTCCTGGTTGTCCAGCCATTTCTTCTCTTCCATGTCACCGTACAGCCGGCAAAGGGTGTCCAGCCGATCCGCGAACGTCCGGAAGGCCGAGAGCATCGCCTCGAAGGTCCTTGCTTCAATGTTCACTATTTCCATAATTAATGTAATTTCAGGTTTGACATCTGTTTCATTCTCTTTTCGGATCCGGATTCCGTGCCGCAATTTAGTGAATTCCGGCGGAACATCCTGAATTTCAAGACAGGATGACTACCTTTGACACCATATGCGTACTTGTTTCATCCGCAAAGTAAATGATTGTTCCCGGATATGGTTCCGGCCCTTCATCAGATGTCATTATATGTCATCAGATGTCATGGAAATCTGATTTTAACATTCATTTGTTTTTAGTAAACAGATGTTCAGATCCGTTCCCGAAGAGTGGAAAATTTCCGGTGCGTATATTTGTGAAGTCATCACTGTCAGACTGATCCAACAATATGAATAACGCGGCAAACCCCGCCAATCGGACCCGTCCGTTTCACACCGTCTGTTATTATCGTTTTATTTGCTTCCGACAACCGGGCAAACGGGTAGACCGTGCCCACAGTATCAACCAGCTAAAATCCATGTACAATGAAAAGTGAACCGACTGAAAAACCGAGAAGAAAGAAAACGGTGGTATCCGAAACCGCAGACAGAAAGAACAGCCGTAGTCTCGAGCCCGGCCACGACGAGTGGTGGGAAAGACTCATGATGGAACCCGGTCCGGGGGAATCCGCCGGTACGGACGCTTCCGTGACGGAATCGATGATTCCATCCGGGCTCGTTGCGGAGGAGGTATCCGGGGAGGCGAGAAGAAAGGACACCCCGCCGGAACCGGAAGACCCCGTGAGAAGAAGAACGAGCGGCAGGCAACGCAGGGCCTCGCTGGAGGAGTACCGGGAAACGTACCTCACCATCCCGAAGATCAGGAACCGCAAGACGGTGTTCGTCAGTGAGGATGTGAGGGACGAACTGGACGCCGTCGTCCGCAGGCTCGGCGGGCGTGGCATGAGCGTTTCCGGACTGCTGGAGAACCTTGCCAGGGAGCATCTTGCCGCCTACCGTGGGGACATCGAGCAGTGGAGAAAAATCTGACAGCCTGTTACCGGGCGTGGAGTATACCCGATGTATGCACTGTTCCCTGTATACCCGCTTCAATGTGGAAAATGCGGGGGGGGATTTTTCTGTGGGGGGAGCAAGGGTATGTTTCCGGATTCCCGAAAACCCTTGCTCCCCGCGCCCGGCGGTTGCTGGGAGGGCAAATCCGCTCCCGCCGGTCGCAGATTTTGGAATGAAAGAAGTACGGACGAAAAAGAAAAAACATATGACAAACGATGTGAATGGGATGAAGAAAAAATGTGGCCGTCCGGCACTGGGCAGGACGCGTAAATTGACCAGAGGCGTGACGGTGAAGTTCTCCCCCGTCAGCTACGAGGCTCTCAGGTTCAGGGCAGGGAAGTCCGGCCGGAGTCTGGCGGTCTATATCAGGGAGGCAGCACTGGCGGCCACCGTTACGGCAAGGCATACACCGGAGGAGAACGCACTGTTGCGCAGCCTGGCGGGAATGGCTAACAACCTGAACCAGCTGACAAAGCTCTCGCACCAGACCGGCTTTTACAGGACAAGGCTGCTGATAGAGGGGCTGCTGGGAAAGCTGAAGCGGATCATGGATGATTACAGACCGAAAGGAGGATAGCCTCATGATAGGGAAGATCAGGAAAGGCCGCTCGTTCGGCGGCTGCATACGCTACGTGACGCAGAAGGACGACGCGGAAATCATCGCCTCGGAAGGCGTGCTGCTGGGAACGGCAGAAGAGATGGCGCGAAGTTTCCGGTGGCAATGCCTGCTGAATCCGGACGTGGCGAAACCGGTGGGACACATCGCGCTCAGCTTCAAGCCGGAGGACGCACCGAGGCTGACCGACGCGTTTATGGCAAGGCTGGCGGGGGAATACCTAGAACTGATGGGGATACGGAACACGCAGTTCATCGTGGTGAGGCATCACGGGACGGACAACCCGCACTGCCACATCGTCTTCAACCGGGTGGACTTCGACGGGAAGGTGATTTCCGACAGCAACGATTTCAGGCGCAACGAGAAAGTGACAAAAATGCTTAAGGACAAGTATTCGCTCACCTATTCCGAAGGCAAACAGTCCGTTAAAACGGAAAAGCTGCATGCTTCCGAAAAGGTGAAATACGAAATATACCGTGCGGTCAAGGAAGCTTTGAGGAGTGCAGATACATGGAAAGAATTTCAAAATAAGCTCTTAAAAATGGGCGTGGAAATGGAATTCAAGTACAAGGGAAACACTAATGAAGTGCAGGGCATCCGCTTTATAAAGAACGGTCTGTCATTCAAGGGAAGTGGGATTGACCGCAGTTTCAGCTGGTCAAGGCTGGATGCGGCATTGGACCATAACCATGTCACGTCCCTGGAAAATGACGTTTCCCAAAAGCAACCGTACCATGAACAAAGTCATGGTTCTGTTATTGATAACCTGGTCGAAGTCACCGGTACGGGTGGCGTGTTCATGCCGTCGGTGGCACCGACGGAGGACGAGAAAGAGGCGGAACGCCTGCGGAGAAAGAAGAAGCGCAGGAAAGGAAGGAGTTTGTGAACCATATGTATAACAAAAAACTTTGAAAGATGAAAGAGGAAAATTATCTGGAAGGCATCTACGGATGCCTTGAAAGGATCGAGAAGAAAGTGGAGACGCTGCCCGTGGAAGGCACAAGCCCCGCAGTTGGAAACCGGACCAGTTCCCCGGAAGGGATTGCGGAACTGAAAATCCGTCTGGAACGCCTGCAATCCGCGGTGGAGAAAAACGGCTTGGAAATAGCAGCTGTACGTAACCATACCGTCCGGTTGTCGGAAGGCTGGCCGTTGTCTGCCGAAACGTTTGCCGGGGAGATGGAAAAGATTAGATACTGCCTGAGTCAAGACTGCCAAGCTGTAAAGGAGACAGTGAGACGGCTGGATGAGAGAATGGTCCTGCTGAAAAAGGAACCGGAGCGCAGACTGGTGACCTACCGTCTGGAAAGCGCATCCAAGGCAGTGGTAACGACAGCTTCAGCACTGATCCTGGCACTGATCATTTCCGTCTGGACCAACTGCAACCAGTACCGCACGAACCGGCTTTTGAAAGATGCCGATTTGAAATACCGAGCCATCAGGATCTGCCTGCCGGGGGATGATCCCGACATCGCCTTCCTTGAGAAGCATTTCACCATCAAGCGGGACGAGGAAAAGATCCGGCGTGTGGAAAGGCTGGTGACCGCTTTTGAGGACTCGGTCAGGAACCGCATCCGTAACCATGAAATGGCAGCCTACAAGGACAGTCTGGCGCACCGGCTGTTCAGGGAGGCACAGGAAATCAGGAAGCAACTGGACAATCCCAATTCAAAATGACTGCACTATGGCAACAATCAGAACCAAATTCAGGTCCTCGTCCGCGGAAGGCAGGGAGGGCGCACTGTATTATCAGGTGATTCATAACCGTGTGGTCAGGCAGATCAGTACCGGATACAAACTTTTCGCTTCGGAATGGGACCAACGTTCCGAAGCGGTCATTCCCTGTCAACACCCTGCAGGGATGGAACGGGACAATTATCTTCTATCGGTAGGGGAACGGATAAGACGGGACAAAATCCGACTGGAAAAGGCTATCAGGACATTAAGCCAATCCGGTCCGTTTACAGCGGATGATATCGTCATACGTTTCCATGACAGCGGACAAGAACCTTCGTTTAACGACTATATCCGGCAACAGATAGTAAGGCTGAAACGTTTGGGAAAGATACGGACCTCTGAAACCTATACAGCCGCGCTCAAAAGTTTCAGCAGTTTTATGAAAGGTAGCGATATACTGTTTGGCGAACTTAGCTCTGACTTGCTCATGGAATACGAGGCTTATCTGAAAAACAGGGGGAACTCACCCAATACAATCTCGTTCTACATGCGCATTCTGAAAGCGGTCTACAACCGTGCGGTGGAGAACGGACTGACCGGACAGCGGAACCTGTTCAAGTCTGTTTATACAGGTGTGGAAAAGACCTTGAAACGGGCCATTCATTTAAATGATATCAGGCGTATCAAAAGACTGGACTTGTCCCTGAAACCCCACCTTGATTTCGCACGTGACATGTTCCTGTTCTGCTTTTACACACGGGGGATGTCCTTTGTGGACATGGCTTATCTGAAAAAGGGAGACATTGCGAACGGAATCCTGACTTACCGCAGGAAAAAGACCGGACAACAGCTGTTCATCCGATGGGAAAAGTGTATGCAGGAGATCATCAAACTTTTTTGTTTATCGGTTCAAGATTTCAAAGTTGTTCATTAATTGCTTTGTTGGTTATATCCAGAGTATTATTTGTAAGAGACTCTACGAATAAATGATGATAAGACCAGTTAGTTTATCGCTTGTTTTATAATTTCATTGCGATATTCGTTCGGTGTGCAACCTTCCATCTTCTTGAACCAACGTGTGAAATGTTGCGGGTATTGGAAACCCATTTCATCTGAGATTTGACTGATACTTTTTTGCGTGTTCATGATGCGCTCTTTGGCTATATCCATAATTTTTTGCTGGATATGCTTGATTGCTGACATACCGGTTTCCTTTTTTACCAGGTCACTGAAATAATTGGTGGAAAGACACAGTTGGTCAGCGCAATACTGTACCGTCGGAATACCTTTACTCGTTGGCAAGGCAGAATGATAGTAATTATTGAGTAACAATTCAAAACGCGCCAACAAATCGTTGTTGGCATTTTCCCTTGTAATGAACTGGCGGTCATAAAAGCGGATGCAGCGGTCAAGGAGAAGCTTCATGGTATCAATAATCAAAGAACGGCTGTGCTTGTCAATAGGATGCCTCAATTCTTCTGCTACATTGTTTATACATTCAATGACTACTTTGCGCTCCTGTTCTGACAGGTGCAGTGCTTCGTTGGCATTATATGAGAAATAAGAATACTCTTTTATTATATGTGCAAGGGAAGTACCGCGCAATAGTTCGGGATGGAACATCAGGGCCCATCCGGCCGGCTGGTGCAGACTGCCATCATCGTCAGAACCCATTACCTGCCCCGGAGCGATAAACAGCATGGAGCCTTTTTCATAGTCATAGAGGCTCCGTCCATAATTCATCGTACCGCAGTCAGTATCTTTCAGCAACACAGCATAAATGTTGTACAGTTTCTTTGAGTGTCTGATGGGCTGCACCTCGTAACAATTCACAACGCTGACCAACGGGTGCAGAGCTTCGACTTCGAAAAGGTCGCAGTACTGCTGAACTGTATCTATTCTTGTTATATCTCCCATAACCATCCTTTTGTTTTTTACAAAAATAAGTATTTATATTGACATTGCTGTCTGAGGAACAGCTGTTTCTTTTCTATCCCTTATTTATTTTATTCCATGACGACAAAGTTAGTTCATTCAATCAACGAACATATAACCCTAATCACAGACTGTCTTACCATTTTCACAGATAACATTTAACCCGGTCCAAGCCCGATGAAAGTGGTAATTTTATCAGTGATTGAGGTCTAATCTTCAGTATGTGAATGCTGTAATTTTGCAAGTGAAACCAAAAAGGTAAATAAGATGAAACCAAAAGCTTTATTTGTCATGTTAATCTTATGGCTTAGCTTCACTACGATTCAAGCGCGGTCAACCGAAGATGTCCCGGATAAGGGAACTTATGCAAAATTTCTGTTGGTAGGATGTTATATGAAGCCAGACGAAGAAGGTGTCAGAATGTACCGGTTTGACGGACAAACTGCCGATGTCGACTATCCGTGTGGGCTGAGAGGGATTTCAAATCCTGCTTTCCTTACATCTGATAGCACTGGTAATCGAATTTATGCCATAGGCGATGATGAAGGGAAAAGTTCGACTGCCAATGCTTTGCTTTTTGATAAGGAAAGTGGTCTGCTGTCTCTGCTTAACTCGCAATCTACAGACGGTGAACTTCCTATTTATATTACTCTCAGTCCAAAGGAATACTTTGTTCTGACAGCAAATTATAAGGGTGGCAGCATCACGGTATTCTCACAGGATAAGAAAGGAAAGTTGCAACGTGATACAAAAATAATTCGTTTTGCTGGAAATGGGCCGAATAAAAAAAGGCAGGAACAATCGCATCTGCATTGCGTGACCTTTACACCTGATGGCAAATTCCTTCTTGCTACCGATTTGGGAACAGATTGTATCTATCTGTTTCCGATAGGCAAACGACCGGAAGCAGGTAAGGCTCATTCTCTGTTGGATGAATCAAGAGTAGTCCGCATACAGATGGATTCCGGCTCAGGACCTCGACATATATGTTTTCACCCGAATGGCAGATTTGCTTATCTCATCAGTGAACTCTCGGGTAAAATAACTGTATTCTCCTATAATGAAGGCAAGTTGGAACGTTTACAAACAATTGTCTGCGACCCTTTCGTTGCAGAGGGAAATGCAGATATCCATGTTTCATCCGATGGCAAATTCCTCTATGCTTCCAAGCACTTGAAAGAAGATGGCATAATTGTTTATTCCATTGATTCCCAAAAAGGAACATTGGTTCAAATAGGATTTC
Organism: Phocaeicola plebeius DSM 17135; assembly: GCF_000187895.1. Taxonomy (GTDB): domain Bacteria; phylum Bacteroidota; class Bacteroidia; order Bacteroidales; family Bacteroidaceae; genus Phocaeicola; species Phocaeicola plebeius. The sequence goes on from NZ_DS990132.1 coordinate 140,122, forward strand.
AGCCAACAGGTCTTTATCCGCGAAGTTTTGCCATCTCTCCGGATGGTTGCTATTTGGCAGTGGTTTGCAGGGATGCCAACTGCATACAGATATTCGAAAGAAACCGAAATACGGGGTTACTGAAGAATACGGGAAAAAATATCCGACTGGAAAGACCGGCGTTTGTCAAGTTCTTATAAATTCATCACTAAACAGAAAGCAATATGAACAAGTTAATTACAACCATCGCCTGCCTGATATGCTGTATCGTTTATACGCAGGCACAAAACAAGGACAATATGTTAAGCAAGAAAGAACAAAGTATTGCCGCCATCAGTATGTATGCCGCACGTGGCAATCAGGACAGCCTCAAAGTGATCCTTGCCAGAGGACTTGACTGTGGGCTGACCGTGAGCGAAGAAAAAGAAGTACTTACCCAGCTCTATGCCTATTGCGGCTTTCCACGCAGCATGGGTGCATTGGTTACGCTGATGAATCTCACCAAAGAGCGTGCAGCACAAGGCATAAAGGATGAAGCCGGACGGGAGCCTTCTCCGGTAAAGAGTTCGGATATGTTTGTTGTCGGTGGACAAAACCAGCTGAAACTGTTCGGTCGTCCGGCACTAGGAGAAGTGCTGACATTTGCTCCGGCATTGGACCAATTTCTGAAAGCTCATCTGTTCGGTGACATATTCAGCCGTGACAATCTCGACTGGCGTACCCGTGAACTGTCTACTGTGGCTGCCTTGTCGGTGTTGGACGGCGTGAAGAATGAGTTGAATACTCACATTGCCCATGCCAAGCACAACGGCGTGACACAGGCTCAGATAGACGAAGTACTTATCATGGCGGCACGCTGTCGGAACGGAATGGTGCTTTCTGAATCCGATGAACCGGCAAAGACTTTTCAAACAGATCCGACAATTACTGTCCGTAAGGTCTTTTATAAAAACAGGTATGATATCATGCTTTGCGCCGAAATGTACCTCCCGAAGGATTTCAATGAAGCGCAACACTATGCAGCCCTCATCATCGGACACCCGTTCGGGGCTGTGAAAGAACAGTGTAGCGGACTCTATGCACAGGAAATGGCACGGCGAGGCTACGTGACTCTGGCTTTTGATGCTTCCTATCAAGGCGAAAGTGGAGGAGAACCGCGTCACACGGTATCGCCCGACGCATTGGTGGAAGACTTCAGTGCTTCTGTAGACTGGCTCGGACTACAACCGTTTATTGACCGCAACCGTATCGGTGTGATTGGCATCTGCGGAAGCGGCGGGTTCTCTGTCTGTGCGGCTTCTCTCGACCCCCGCATCAAGGCATTGGCAACCGTGAGCATGTATGATATGGGGCGTGCCACCCGTAACGGTTTGGGGGATTCGATGACGGATGAACAAAGACGCAAACTGTTGGATGAAGTTGCCGAACAACGTTGGAAGGAAGCAGAAACGGGAGAAGCACGTATCCGCTTTGGCACACCGGAGAAACTGCTGGGAAATGCCAATGCCGTGCAGAAGGAGTTTTTCGATTACTATCGCAACCCCTTGCGTGGCTATCATCCGCGCTATCAAGGTATACGCTTTACCAGTCAGGCGGCATTGATGAACTTCTATCCGTTTGCCATGATTAAAGAGATTTCACCACGCCCCGTGCTATTCATTGCAGGCGAGCATGCACATTCGCGCTATTTCAGTGAGGATGCCTATCAAGAAGCCAGCGAACCGAAAGAACTGTATATCGTTCCCGGAGCCAATCATGTAGACTTGTATGACCGGATGGATAAGATACCGTTCGAAAAAATTTCGGAATTCTTCTGGTATGCTTTGCGGTAATTCAGATGAAAATGGTAATGCTATCCGTGATTATGATACAGCAAAGCGAATACGCAGGAGGGTAACTTTGCAACAGAAACAATTTAAAGATTATAGTATTTGCAACCAGTTATTACTCAATATTTTGTGAGTTATAAGTCAGAAATATGGGCATAACCTTTAGGGGTACATTCTAAAAGGTGAAGATTTAACCTTTTTATTATTTCTTAACACTCAAAGAGCGGTGGTAGAGGGTATTTTCCCTCTTTTCGGTACTTTATTGATGGTTCGATGTTCCCATCTTTCCACATTGCTTGGCTCGTTCGCACAAGCCACTACAAAGGTACTACAATTTCCAATAAAGGCAAGAGGACAGCAATTCAAATCTATTATTTTTGAGGGAGTGAAATCTGCCGCTTGCCAAATTTCTCTCTGTCGAAAATAATAGTCCTCTGAAAAGAATGAAAACAGCATTGATAAAATTGCCTTATTAAGGGGGGGCTATGCTGTTTTATGCTATTATTTCGTCAGTCGTTTATCTCCGTTGCCGGATGCAGTTTTCAGCCAAGCCGATGAATAAGAAAAGGTTTTGGAGCTGTTTACTCTCCAACGGAGGACGAAACTGCTCCAAATGGTTTACCGCTTGAACTTTTCGTTTTCTAAAAGAGGTTTGGCAACCTTTGCATCCGACAAAAGGAGATAAATGACCAGATATATAACAGTAGTATTACATTAAGGTAAAGAACAACCATGGTATAGTATTATTGCAATTTAACTATTTAAAGTTTGTTTATAATCAAATCATTTAAAGATTTTTGTCCTTCTATGATTTTTTGTATTTGATAAATGTCGTAATTAAATAAAAAATATCACGCATAATGACTTTTTCTTTTTTCTAAATTTCTTCAAATGACAAATTATTGTTACCTTTGTAATGTAATGTAGTTAATGGTTGCGCTTATAAAGTCCTTGGAAAGGATTTATGTATAAAAGAGGTAGATGTTTACTCTGTTCTTGCTTGGATTATCAGCATCACTGATATGAAATAACAAAAAAAATATACAATGGCTAAGCGGACGGACAGGCAGGGAAATAGTACAGATTCCCAATCCCCCTCTTTATAATACATTGCGTATAAGATTTATTAACTGTCTGGTCTGGGGAATCTACAGAGATTTAACGAATCAAGATGGGAAGAGTCAGTCTTTGTCTTGTCATAATGTTCTTCATCTGTAGTGCTCAAAAAATTGATGCACAAGTACAGAATATCAGAGAGAAACAAGATACCATTTCGGCGACTAAATCATTAGAGCATATCAGGCCCGAGAATATCAAGAAGGGACCATTGAATAATGCTTTGGATGTATTGAGTGGTCAGTCTGCCGGTGTGAACGTCACCACTAATGGGACTGACAGGCTCGCTATGCTGAATAGTATCCGTGTGCGTGGTACCACATCCATTATGGGTGGCAATGACCCGTTAGTAATTATTGACGGAGTGACATCTGACATCGCTACGCTATCTACCATATATCCCGCAGACATCGAGAGTTTCACTATTTTGAAGAATGCTACCGAAACGGCAATGTACGGTTCCCGTGGTGCTTCAGGTGTAATTGAGATTAAGACCAAGAAAGGAACGGGGCGAGGTTTCGAAATATCATATGATGGCAACTACGGATTCGAGTCAATGTATAAACATCTGCAAATGCTCAACGGCCCGGAGTATATAGCTACAGCAGAGGCACTTGGATTAGATTACAATAATGGTGGCTACAACACCAATTTTCACGATGTAATTACTCGTACGGGCTTGATACATCAGCATCACTTGGCTTTTAGCGGTGGTTCGGAAAACTCAAACTATCGAGCATCGTTCGGTTTTATGGATCATAATACAATTGTCAAAGTTAACGATTACCGAAATTTAGTGGTAAAACTTGATGCTACACAAAAGGCTTTCGATGGTCGCTTAGTTGGCGATTTTGGTGTATATGGCTACTCGTCAAAGATACACGACATTTTCGATACACGAATGCTGTTTTACTCGGCAGCTGCACAGAATCCTACATATCCAGCAGGAACTGATGTTAATGGCAACTGGGTGAAGAACTCGGCTGCATCACACATCAACCACCCCGGAGCACTCCTCTATGAGAAAAATGACTCCGAAGAACGGAATTTCAATACACATTTGGGGCTGAAATTTAATATCCTTGACAATTTGATATTGTCGGCTTTCGGCTCTTATTCATATTCATCTACGGGAAATGCTCAATTTTGTCCTACATGGGTGTGGGCGCAAGGCAATGTTTATCGTGGAGAGTTCAAGGGTGAAGACTACTTTACAAATGTGTCCCTCTCATATAACAATGCTTGGGGAGACTCACACCTTGATGCTGTTGTTGGCGCAGAATATCTTAAACAGGTAAGGACTGGTTTATGGGTGCAGGCAAAAGGAATAACAACAAATGATTTCTCCTATAATAACATCGGAGCAACATCATCGCGTCCTTTCGGTGGTACGAGCAGTAGCTATGAAGACCCGTCACTTGCTTCAATAATGGGTAGTGTCACATATAGTTACAAGGATAGATATTCTATTGCGGCAGCACTCCGTGGAGATGGCTCTTCAATGGTAAGCGATAACAATACTTTCGGATTCTTCCCATCAGTATCACTGGGTTGGGATGTAAAAAAAGAAGGCTTCCTCTCTGATACTGACTTTATAACAATGTTGAAACTAAGAACCGGATATGGTCGGTCAGGAAATCTTGGAGGTATAACATCCTATACAACACTTAATACCGTAAAGGAGAATGGTATCGTATCCATCAACGGTGCACCTACCGTAACAATGGGAAGTATACGCAACACGAATCCGGACCTTAAGTGGGAGACTCGTTCAACATTTAATATCGGTTTTGACTTAGGTATATGGGATAATCGGTTGATGCTTACCTCGGAATTATATTACTCAAAGACAACTGATATGCTCTATGAGTATGATGTTCCCGTTCCGACCTTTGCGTTCGATAAACTGATGGCAAATATCGGCTCGATGTCTAACCAGGGTGTCGAACTAGGAATCTCGGTAGTTCCCATTCAACGAAAGGATATGGAGATGAATATCAACTTCAATATGTCCTACCAGAAGAATAAGTTACTTTCGCTTAGTGGAGAGTATAATGGTATGCATATGACAGCTTCAGATATTACTCCGATTGGCTCGCTTTATGGTGCAGGTCAGAACGGTGGAGACAATAATGTAGTATATCAGATTGTAGGTCAGCCATTGGGGGTATTCTATCTACCTCACTGCAAAGGGCTTAAAGAAAATGAACTTGGTGGCTACAGTTACGATATTGAAGATTTGAATGATGATGGCGAGATTGATTTTAGCGATGGCGGAGACAGGTATATAGCAGGTCAGGCAACCCCCAAGGTAACTATTGGATCAAACATCAGTTTCCGTTACAAGTCCTTTGATATTGCCATGCAGATAAATGGTGCTTTCGGTCATAAGATATTCAATGGCACGGGCTTGGCTTATACCAATATGTCTATATTCCCTGACTACAATGTATTGAAGGGTGCTCCTGAAAAAAATATTATTGATCAGAATGTTTCAGACTATTGGTTGGAAAAAGGTGACTATGTAAATATTGAACATATTACCATAGGCTACAATATTCCAATGAAATCCAAGGCTGTGAAGTCATTGCGTCTTTCGGCAGGCATTAGCAACCTTGCAACAATCACAGGCTATAGCGGTCTTACTCCAATGATAAACAGTTATGTAGTAAGCAACACTTTGGGCATTGACGACAAACGCACCTATCCTTTATATCGTACCTATTCGTTAGGTCTTAGTATTCAATTCTAACCGCTTACAGTTATGAAAAGATATATAAACATATTGATGGTTGCTTTGGCAACGATGATGACCTCTTGTCTTACTGAAGACCCTAGAGATCAACTTTATGAAGAAGACATTTACAACAATGCCAACAACATATATATTAATGCAGTGGCTGTGCTCTACAATTACATTGGTGGCAGTGCAGACAGTGAGGGTTTACAGGGGACCTGTCGTGGGATTTATGACTATAACACACTTACTACAGACGAAGCCATGATACCTATTCGTGGTGGCGACTGGTACGATGGAGGTTTGTGGACGAATATGTATCAGCATAAGTGGAGTCCTAATGATTTACCACTCTACAATACTTGGAAATACCTCTACAAGGTTGTTGTGTTATCGAACAAATCTCTGCATATCATCGATAAGTATAGCCATAACCTATCTGAGGAGCAGAGAGTGGCCTACGAAGCTGAGGTGCGAGCTCTGAGAGCACTTTTCTACTACTACATTATGGATATGTATGGCAGAGTGCCCATCGTAACATCCTATGAACAACCGCAGGATGAAGTTGTGCAGAGCGAGCGTAGCGAGGTTTTCCGTTTTATCGTGAATGAGTTGCAGGAGGTTGCCGAGTTGTTGCCAAATGAGCGTAGTAATAAGATGGGTAACTACTATGGTCGTATAACAACACCTGTAGCTAATTTCCTTTTGGCTAAGTTGGCTCTTAATGCCGAGATATATTGTGATGATAATTGGACTGATGGCGTTCCACGGAACGGTAAAGAGATATTTTTCACCGTCGATGGTGAGAAACTCAACGCTTGGCAGACCTGTATCAAATATTGCAATAAACTTGCCGAGGTAGGTTATCGGTTGGAGGACGATTATAGCTATAATTTCTCTGTGCATAACGAGAACTCCAACGAAAACATATTCACCATTCCGTTGGATAAGAACCTCTATGCTGCGCAGTTCTGGTATCTCTTCCGATCACGACACTACAACCATGGCGGTGCGTTGGGTGGCTCATCGGAAAATGGTACCAGTGCCAATATCTCAACAGTCTTAGCCAACGGATACGGCACAGATGATGTAGATGCTCGCTTTGAAAAGAACTTCTATGCCGGCATCGTAGAGGTTGATGGAAAGCCTGTAATGATGGACAATGGACAGCAGTTGGAGTATTTCCCATTGGAGCTAAAGTTGAATCTTACGGGAAGCTCCTATGTCAAGACAGCTGGTGCTCGTATGGCAAAATATGAGGTTGATAGGACCTCACATTCCGACGGTAGACAACCGGATAACGACATCGTGCTATTCCGCTATGCCGATGCTCTCCTGATGAAGTCCGAGGCAAAGGTACGTAATGGTGAGGATGGCTCGTTGGAGTTGAACGAAGTCCGAGGTCGTGTTGGTATGCCATATCGAGAAGCTACGCTTGAGAACATATTGAAAGAGCGTTTGTTGGAGTTAGTATGGGAAGGCTGGCGACGACAAGATATGGTGCGTTTTGGAGTTTATCACAAATCATACGATCAGCGAGTCCAACTGGCTGATGAGAAAAATGGGTATACCACAGTTTTTCCTATTCCACAAAAAAGTATAGACTTGAACCCAAAATTGAAACAAAATGTTGGATATAAATAACTTTAGCCTATGAGTATTCAATTTGACATTGCAAAACAGATTATAGCTGAAACATGCCCTAATCGCAAACTTAAGTTGGAGAATATTCGCCTTTTTGCAGATATTATTCAGCCTAAGAAATATCAAAAAGGTGATATAATTCTAAATGAAGGTGATATCTGTAATTGCCTATTTTATATAGAAAAGGGATTTATTAGACAGCACTACCTAAAGCATGATAAGGATGTGATAGAACATTTAGCATGTGAAAAAGATGTTGTCTGGTGTATTGACAGCTATTTTAACCGAGAGCCAACACATCTTATGATGGATGCTGTAGAAAACAGTGTTTTATGGGAAATTCCGCGTGATATAATGGAAGAACTTTCTGATGCTAATGGTGATATAGCTTATCTATATCGGAGTTTTTTTGAAAATTCCTTAATGTTATCACAATTAAAGGCTGACATTTTACGTTTCGAATCAGCAAATGACAGATACGCTAGATTACAGCAACATTTTCCTGAAATAACTAGAAGAGCACCTTTGACAATGATTGCTTCATATCTTCAGATGACATTGGAAACATTAAGCAGAGTACGTGTATCAATAGCTAATGCTGAGAGCAAATAAAGCAAACTAACTATTAGGACTTAACTAACATCAAAAACAGGTCAGGATATAGCGTCCTGACCTGTTTCTTTAATAAACTTAAAAGCTATGGATTAATGAGATGTTAGTCATCGTCATCATCATCGAATTCATCCTCATCGTCGTCATCATCATATTCTATTGCTTCACTTTCTTCAATAATGTTACTAAAAGCTCCTGTTAAATCAAAATGATAGTTCTTTTTATTGTTAGAATATGGAAAATAAGAAGGAAGAGCCAACTTTGAACAAGGTAACGTTCGTAAACGGTGTGCAGATTAAAAACAAAAGTGGAAAGCACTGATGTGGGATAATTTTATC
>NZ_DS990131.1 GCF_000187895.1 Phocaeicola plebeius DSM 17135
TCAATTCCTTGAGTTCACCGTTGCCGGCGTACTCCCCAGCTGGATACTTAAACGCTTCGTTAAGCGCTGACTGTATTCGCACAGCGAGTATCATCGTTTACTGTGTGGACTACAGGTATCTAATCCTGTTTGATAGCCCACACTTTCGAGCATGAACGTCAGTTACGGCTTAGTGTGCTGCCTTCGCAATCGGAGTTCTTCGTGATATCTAAGCATTTCACCGCTACACCACGAATTCCGCACACCTCAACCGCACTCAAGGACGCCAGTATCAACTGCAATTTTAAGGTTGAGCCCCAAACTTTCACAGCTGACTTAACGACCCGTCTGCGCTCCCTTTAAACCCAATAAATCCGGATAACGCTCGCATCCTCCGTATTACCGCGGCTGCTGGCACGGAGTTAGCCGATGCTTATTCATAAGGTACATACAAGCTCCCACACGTGGGAGGTTTTATTCCCTTATAAAAGAAGTTTACAATCCGTAGGACCTTCATCCTTCACGCTACTTGGCTGGTTCAGACTCTCGTCCATTGACCAATATTCCTCACTGCTGCCTCCCGTAGGAGTTTGGACCGTGTCTCAGTTCCAATGTGGGGGACCTTCCTCTCAGAACCCCTATCCATCGTAGGCTAGGTGGGCCGTTACCCCGCCTACTACCTAATGGAACGCATCCCCATCGTACACCGATAAATCTTTAATGATGCTATCATGCAATCTCATCATACCATCAGGTATTAATCTTTCTTTCGAAAGGCTATCCCTGAGTGTACGGAAGGTTGGATACGCGTTACTCACCCGTGCGCCGGTCGCCGGCAATTGAAGCAAGCTTCAATCCCGCTGCCCCTCGACTTGCATGTGTTAAGCCTGTAGCTAGCGTTCATCCTGAGCCAGGATCAAACTCTTCATTGTAAAATATTTTTACTACCCTTTCGGGTATGTTTTATCTCTGTTCAGGAAACCGATTTTTTTCATTTTCCTTGTTTCCAAGGGTTATTGACGGTTGTCTTCCGTTCATCCCATATATACATTATATAAAGGACTACTTCTTGTACTACATCCTAGTCTGTTTATCTAAAGTCTTTCAAAGAACTATCTTTTCTCAAGCTCCCGTTTCAGCGGGAAAGCGTTTGCAAAGGTAAGGCGTTTTTTCGTAACCTCCAAATTTTTTCGAAAGTTTTTTTGAAAAAATTTTTCAGAAGGTTTTCAGAAGGCGTGCGGCTTATCCTTTCTCGCTCCCTTGCACATCCGCAAGGTAAGATACTCGGTGCAGCATCCGGCACTCTCTTCCATAGCCTCAGCTTTACTCAGTCTGTCATCTTCAGCGGCTCTCCCTCTCGAAAGCGGTTGCAAAGGTACAGACTTTTTCCATTTCTGCAACTCTTATGGCACACTTTTTTGAAATATTTTTTCAGGGTTTTATCTAACTCGCTGATTTACTTTATGCTATAAAGCATGTTTTTTACTTATGAGAGAAATTGTGTGTAAAATTCATTACATTATATAATTCGTGCGTGCGTGTATGCGTGCGCGTGTAAGGAGAAACGGACTATTCTAATGGTAAGGTAGGATTTCTGACACATATTCAGCCTTAAAAAACACAAGTACGTTCCGGAAAGAACGTAAGTGCATTTGAATTGAAACGCAAGTGTATTCTGATCAAAACGTAAAGGAGTTTGAAAGCAAACGCAAGCGCGTTTTTAGAAACAAAAAAATACAAGGAATTCCATACGGAAAAGGGCATAAAAAAAGGAGTTCCGCTGAACTCCAACCTTTGTTAACCTTAAATCTAATACTATGAAAAACACAGTACAAAAGTATTTATTTTATTTGAAACAGCAAAACGTAAGGCCTAAAAAGAATGCTTTACAACATACATTAACCACCAGGGCGAAATATTCAAAGCAGTTAACAGAATTCATAAAATAAAAAAAGAGGCCGCTCATCACTGAGAAGCCCCTTCAAAATGCAAATTAAAAGAGAGACATTAAAACATCCTTAATCCTCTGTCCATCCGGTATAACGATACCCTTCAACGGTATAAGTAACACCTGGATCAACTGTGGTAGTATAAGTGAATGATATTTTATCACATACTGTCCCAGAAGGAGCCGTAGCTCCATTTAACTCTAACTTACCATCGGTCAGCGTAAAAGTTTCATCTGAAGAAGCTACATTCCCTGCCAGATTCATAATGTCCGTACCAGAAAAAGACAATTCAGGTACATTGCATGAAATCTTACCATTGATAAAATAGCTTTTTGCCGCATCGCCAGGAGTATTAGCTGAATTATATGCCCCAATACGAATCCAACATTTATCCGTATCATAATCACTTGTATTGGCTAAAAAGCAATCCACGTGTTCAGCCACAACTGCTCCATTTCTCGATACAGATACCGTATACTGTCCTCCTAATGGATGAATCGGTGTATACTCAATATCATAACTCAAATCTTCCGAATTACAAGCTGTCAAAATCCACAAACAAGACAGCAACATATAGATATATCTTAACTTTTTCATAAAACAATTCTAATCAAAAACATTAATCATTTACTTTCCTCTCTCTACCTGCCACCACATTGGTTCTTCCAAATTCTTCGTTACAGGTGCATTAGGATTATACTGTGAAGAACGTGAAGGTATCAATAAGCGACGAGGAAAATCAGTTGGCTGTAAAACGGAAGACCCCGGTGCCACCAATGTTCCCAATTCATAACCTGGGGTAAGTTCACGCTGCAAAGCCACATCTGAAACACGCACGGTAGCTGCACTACTAATAGCCGGAATACCTGTACGGTTGCGGTCAAATACACCGTCCAGTGCGTTAGCATGTGCATAAGAAATCCATTTCTGCGTCATAATACATTTCATCATCGTTTCTTCAGAAGTTTCATCAAATGCATAAGCTCCACCTGCTGCAATAAACTCTTCTCCTTTACCTGCTGTAGATTCCCAACGGTCAAAAGCAGCCTTTACTCCATTATCGTATTTCTCTTTCGCAGCAGAGGCATTTCCCAAACGTGCATAAGCCTCAGCCTCCAAGAAAAAGATTTCAGCCTTATTCATTAAATATACAGGATCATCATAAGCCTGAGTATATGCAGACGATTCAACCAAAGCTATCGTACTGGTCTGAGGCTTACTTCCGCAAGGAAGCCCTTCATATATATCTGAATTCTCACCTTCGCCATTCGAAGCCGCAGTCACTTCATAAAGATTAGCAATACGCGGGTCATCATAATGCAACAAGTATTCAACCAAAGTATGGCAAGCACGAATATTAACCTTTGTATTTAACTGACGAATATTATATTCATACAAAGGATTTCCCTTATCTGTGGCATCTTCAAATTTTGTAAAAGCACAATCGTCTTCTAAAAAATCGTTTTCATCCAACAAAGCTTGTATAGCCTGCTTATTTGCATCAAAATCACGTACCAGAACTTTCAGCTTCAAGTTTTTGGCAAATTTTCTCCACTTCTCTATATCACCCTCCAAAAACATATCATAAGTATCAATGTATGAACTTGATTTCTCTGCTGCCTGAGGGCATTTATCTATAGCTTCTTGAAGCAATGACAAGATTCCCGGATAAACGACTGTACGTCCATCATCATAATGAGGATAAGGATATTTTTCCTGGTCCAAAGCTTCTGTAAAAGGTATATCCTCATACAAATCAGCCAACATGTGATAATTATAGGCTGTCAACACCTTAGCAATCACCCAATAATCCCATGCTTCTTCTTGCTCAGCCATGGAAAGCACGTCTTTCAAATCAGGCAACGTATTGGTGTATGCATTCGTAAAGAAGCCATTATACGATGTAACAGTTAAACTATAATTACACAATGTGTTATACTGGTTAGTTGTATTTCCTTGTGTAGTAAACTGCAACCACATATTTCCCATCAAATCACCGTAAAGTCCCAGCTGAGAAATAGTAGAAGCACAAGCAGACGGCAGCAATGCCGACATAGTAGTAGTAACCGGGTAGTTAGGATTATCGTTCACATCAAGGTAATCTTTACAAGACGTCAACGAAGTGCCAGCTATCAGTAAGGCAAATAAACTGGAATATAATAATTTATATCTTTTCATAAAACAATATTCTTTAATGATTAAAATACGACTTTCACATTCACACCAATATTACGTGTAGAGCTTGTACCGGTAGTTTCACCGAATTCAGACAACAAGTCATTACCCAAGTTAGACACTTCAGGGTCCACATAATTATTTTCCTTCGGAGTGAACAGAAGCAAATTACGTCCTACTAAAGCCAGAGAAACCTGCTGGAACGGTGTCTTTGCCAACATGGATTTCGGAAACGAATATGAAAGTGAAACTTCACGCAGTCTGAAATAATCTTTAGGAATAATAAAGTGACGACGTACTTCCGGACTATAGGAATAATTTCCTAATGCATTATACATTTCATCTGCACGAACAGGAATATTATTTTCCACATATTGGCCATTTACCACTTTTACAGAATGCGGATAAATAAACGAATTACGTTCATTAAATACCGTTTGTGTAGAGTTTCCGTTGAAGTGAGAGATATATGAAGTATTTGACAACATATATCCACCTTTTCTCCAATCAGCAGATGCACTAAGCGTAAATCCCTTCCACTTCAATGTGGTATTAAATCCCATATTAAACTTAGCTTCTGAACTACCTACATATTCATACTCTGTATTACTGTCAGAAAGATAACCGTTATTGTTCACGATATTATAACCATAATAAGGGCTATTTTCATCCATCACTTTATTTGCTGCCGGAATACGGAACATACCTACCGGCTCACCTACCTTCAATACATAGTACACGCCACGCCAGTTTGTATAAGAATATTCATCTGTTCCTTCCCACAACTCTTTGACTTCACTCATGTTTTTTGTGAATGTAAAGCCTAAATCCCATGTCCAGTCCTTAGTACGTACCGGTGTCAAGTTCACCATTAATTCCACACCCTGATTCTGAATCTTACCAATATTTTTCGTTTCATACGAATAGGCTGTTTCCGGAGCCAATGAAGCAGAAATAATCTGATCTTTTGTCATACGATTATAGTAAGAAGCATCCACTGTTAACCGGTTTCCAAAAAAACTTCCAGAAAGTCCAAACTCATATTCAGTTGTCATCTCCGGTTTCAGACTGCTACTCGGCAAAGTATTATTCGAAGTCATACCCATCACACCTCCGATAGGCATAGAAGTATAATAGCCATTAATATCCTTAAAATTAGCAATCTGATACCAAGACGTAGTCTTATACACATTTGCATCATTACCTGTTTGTCCAAGAGCTGCACGCACTTTCAAAAAGTCTACCTGATGTTCTTTTAAAGAAGGCAACATTTCCGTAATCAAGAATGAAACATTGGCACCTCCATAGAAAAAACTGTTATTTCCAGCCGGAAGAGTAGAAGACCAGTCATTACGCCCTGACAAATTCAAAAACATCATGTCCTTGTATCCCAATTCAGCTTGTGCAAACGCACCAATCAGACGGCGCAATTCTTTATATGTCACAGAAACAGCCGAAGAAGATGTATTGTACAAGCTATACCAGTCAGCAACAGCCAAACCATCTACATATCCTCCACTATATCCATACGAACGCTGGTTCAAGTTCCATCCGGCTACTGCATTAATAGAAAAATCACGAATCTTATAATCAGCGTTCAATAAAGCAGTAGCATCTATCTGACTACGGTTATAACGATATTCAGAATAATAACCTAATGACTCCGTAGCTCCACCAAGCTGACTGTAAGAGCCATTAGAGAAAGTAGTTTTAGGCTCCTGTGAGTTTGTACGGTTGTTAGAGAAGTCACCACCCAAACGTCCTGTCGCCTTCAAGCCTTTCATGATTTCATAGCTCATTTCAACACGGCCATATACACGGTCATCCTGATAGTTACTTCTATAATTGTCAATCATGTAATATGGATTGGTTGCATAGAAGGTATAATAGTTATCCAAATTATAACGCTCATCGTTATAATCCTTCATCTGACTATAATCCACATCTACAGCATGCTGCAACAGTTCCATATACATATCATTACTACGACTGATATCCTTACGTACATAGTTCATGGTCATATCCAATGAGAACTTATTGATATTCATATAACCACGCAATGAAAATGTATTTCTGGAGAATTGGTCACCATTATTAGGCAAGATACCATTTGAGGACAGATTTCCGTATGAAGCTACCACTCCCACTTTATCATTACCATAACGGATGCTTACGTTATTATTCTTTTCAAAACCTGTCTGATAAAAGTTTCTCAAATTATGTTCTACGTAAGAAAATGGTTTTGTCATGGGAGTTTCCAACTGGTCTGATCCCCATTCATGTATGGTACCATCCAAGCGAGGTCCCCACGAACCGTTTTCACTTCTATTCCAGCTTCCCCATCCTTGTCCAAACAAATCCTGAGTCTGCATTACACGCAATACTTTTGAAGCTGTAAAAGAGCCATCGTATGTCACGGTTAACTTTTCTACCCCAGCTTTTTTCGTTGTAATCATAACTACTCCATTCGCTGCACGAGAACCGTACAATGCCGTAGCAGAAGCTCCCTTCAAAATAGTTACAGATTCTACATCTTCTGAATTAATGTCATTGGCAGCATTACCAAAGTCTGTAGTAGAGCTGTCGTCTGTAGGACTTCCACGGAAAGTTGAGTTATCAATAGGTACTCCATCTACAATGTACAATGGAGAGTTATTATTCAATGAAGATATACCACGAATCAACACTTTCTGAGAAGTACCCGTGTTTCCTGCAGATGAAATTTGCACACCTGCTACTTTTCCACTTAAACCTCCCATTACAGAACCAGATTTACCCGCATCTATATCTTCCGACTTCATTGTAGTCGCTGCATATCCTAAGGTTTTCTCACTACGCTTCATACCCAATGCCGTAACTACAACTTCGTCCAATACCTCTGCATCACTTTTCAGAACTACATGCATAGGCGTGTTTTTTATCGCCACCTCCTTGCTTTTCATTCCCACAAATGAAACAATCAAGGTCTTACTGTCAGCTTTCACCCCTGAAATCATAAAATTACCATCCACATCCGTAATGGTTCCTTGGGTAGTACCCTTTACCAATACTGAAGCCCCGACAATGGGCAATCCGTCTTCTTCGGAAGTTACCACACCTTTTACAGTTACTCCTTGCGACCATGCTACACCTGTCCATACAAACAGCAGGGCCAGCATCAATGTTAGTTTTCTTTTCATAAATCCCTCCTTTGATTAAACATAAAAATAAATCTCATTCAGTTGATAATACTTCATAAATACATATTAAAACCTATTAACAACATCGCAAAGATATATATTTCTTCAAATAAACAACAAAATATCACCGAAAAATAGAATCAAAAATCAAAAAGACATAATATAATCGAATATCAATTCATTTTTAATTCATAATATTAAAGAAATATGAAACATTCAATCAGGAATAAAAATCAAACCGTAAGAAAAATACGACAAATAAATTTAAATAATCCACAAACAAACACATACAAAGAACAAACAGAATGATTAATCCAACAAGAATAGTATGAAAGAATTGTCAAATCAAAATTTAACAGAATGAAAATAAAAAAGCCGCCCCAAAGGGACGGCTTTCAAAATATTATGTCAACAAAAAATTAGTCGATATAGCGTTCAATTGTCTGTGCACGGTCAGGACCTACAGACACAATCTTTATCGGAGTACCCAATTGTTCTTCCAAGAATGTGATATATGCATTGAATTCTTCCGGGAATTCATCTTCACTCGTCATCTTCGTCATATCTGTTTTCCAACCTGGAAGTTCAGCATATACAGGTTCTACCCCTTCTGTAATATCATACGGGAAATAGTCAATTTCTTCTCCGTTTACTTTATATGCAACACAAGCCTTGATTGTATCAAATCCATCCAGCACGTCGCTCTTCATCAGAATCAACTGAGTTACTCCATTAACCATAATCGCATAACGCAAAGCAACCAAGTCAACCCATCCACAACGGCGTTCACGTCCTGTTACCGCTCCATACTCATGACCTAAATCACGAATAGTCTTGCCTGTTTCATCAAAAAGTTCTGTAGGGAACGGACCTGAACCTACACGTGTGCAATATGCTTTCATAATACCGTACACTTCACCAATCTTGTTAGGGCCTAATCCCAATCCTGTGCAAGCACCCGCGCAAATAGTGTTAGATGAAGTCACAAAAGGATAAGAACCGAAATCCACATCAAGCATAGTTCCCTGAGCACCTTCGCAAAGTACTGACTTACCTTCATTCAGCAAACGATTGATTTCATGCTCGCTGTCTACCAAATGGAACTGACGGAGATATTCGATACCTTCCATCCATTGCTTTTCCAGTTCAGTAATGTCATATTCATAATTAAGGCTCTTAAGAATAGCCTCATGACGAGCTTTGGCAGCTGCATATTTTTCTTCAAAGTTATGCAGAATATCGCCTACACGCAATCCATTACGGCTCACCTTGTCCGTATAAGTCGGGCCAATACCTTTTCCGGTGGTTCCTACTTTCGAATCTCCCTTGGCTGCTTCGTATGCTGCATCCAAAATACGATGAGTAGGAAGAATCAGATGAGCTTTCTTAGAGATGTGCAAACGTTCTTTCAACGGATGTCCGCTTGCTTCCAACGCTTCAGCCTCAGCCTTAAACAAAGAAGGATCAAGTACCACTCCATTACCAATGATGTTCACTTTATCACCCTGGAATATTCCAGAAGGGATAGAACGAAGCACATATTTCTGACCTTCAAATTCAAGAGTATGTCCGGCATTCGGGCCTCCTTGAAAACGAGCAACCACATCGTAACGGGGAGTCAACACATCGACTACTTTACCTTTTCCTTCGTCGCCCCACTGTAAACCTAACAAAACATCTACTTTCATGATTCTTTATGTTTTATATATTCCTTATACTACTTCTTTTTCCGCTTAGCCGCCATACATTTACTACACAAACCATAAATATAAAGAGAATAATGTGAAGCATAAAATCCCTTTAATTTTGTCTGTGCAATAGCCTGCTTTAAGTTGTCGTCTTCAAACTCCGACACCTTTCCACAACAGGTACAAATCATGTGATGGTGGGTTTCATTATTATATGATCGTTCATACTGGGAAGTGTTGCCAAACTGATGCTTGATGACCAGTCCTGCATCGATAAGCAGAATAATGGTATTGTACAGAGTAGCCCGGCTGACCCGGAACTTTTCCTTCTCCGCCATATAGCTGTACAACTCATCAACATCAAAATGTCCTTTAATGGAATAGATAGTATCAAGTATAGCATACCGTTCAGGCGTCTTCCGATGCCCGTTCTTCTGCAAATACTCTGTAAGAATTTGTTTGACTGTATCTTTTATATTCTCTTCCATCCCAATAATCGTTCAGCGGTCAAAGTTATATTTTTTTGAGTAATTTAGAAAGATTACAAGCCATATTCTATCTCATTTTTTATTTCTTCTGCCACCATTTTGATTTCCGGCTTAGAAGATTTCAATAAATTCCCTAACATACGAAGTACGGTACGAGAATTTGCCTTCGACTGTAAAGCAAACTTACATATAGCCTTAGCCGCTACTTGACGCATTTCAGTTCCTCCTTCCAGTACGGTAAAAGCCTGATCCAGGAATTCAGCTTCTGCTCTTTCATTCAGCGTCCATCCCTTCATTAGCAAACGAGTCATCAACAGATATCCGCACAATTGAAAATATTCCCGTTCATCGGCTATCCATGGAAAAACCACTTCCGAAGCGTATGGCAAACGTTGGAACAAATTCATTACCGTATATTCTGCCAATTCAGGATAACGCATGTCTTCTATCCATATTTCAGCGATTTCCCGACAAAAACCCTCAACAGGCTGAAGTAATCCGGCCATAATCTTACATTCGCGGATGTTCTCTTTCCACAAAGCCTGTGCCAGCTCATGATTACACGGATAATCTGCCGCTATTTCTTTAATACGGGGATATTCAATACCAAAGTTCAGTTTATAATCAATACCTTTTTCACGCATACTTTGGGAAACCATTCCATTCATAAACAAGCGGAATTTCGACTTTATTTCCCTGATTGTATCCTGTATTTCTGCCATAATCAAATAGTCAAATTAGAATAATCACGACCATAACGAAGCATCTGTTCTGTATAGCCTTCTGTATAATCAAGTTTTACATCCACAATCTGTCCCTCGGTATCATATTGAGGACAATATACCGGATTGACAAATCCCTTGTAAGGCGCCAGATGGAGTGAACGGTAACGGCTCAAGATTTCCTCATGAAGTTCTGCATCCAGTTTCACTGCATACTTTTCGACAAGAGCACGTGCAGCTTCATAGTCTCCCTCACTCTTTATACGTTGAATCTCACTCAACAACACGGCAAAAAGTCCGCGAAGCTGAAGATAATCATTTATTTTCACATAAGTTTTTCCATCTTTCTTCACCAGTTCCACAATATTCATTGATTTGCCATTTTCCAAAGCCCAGCGAGCAATCAATTGGCGGTTACGCATGTGAGCTTCTTCCAAATCACAGCCCGGTTCTATGCGTACCATCTGCGTAAGAAGTCCGTTCATCATATAAGCATAATATTCAGCCTTGTAAGCTTCCTCATCAGGAGTTAATCCTAGTTCCACCAGCTTTTCATCAGGCAAATAATACAAGCCAAACAAATCTGCTCGTGCCTCTTCTATCGTAGAGCCATACGCTTTCAAGGCATCCGGATCAACTCCTGGAAGCAGTTTTCCTGATCCATGTCCTACACACTCATGCAAGTCCGTATGAAGGTCACCCGTGATGTCAGCATATTTTTCCAGCAAATCTTTTTCTTCCTGGCTGTACACAAATTCTTCACGGAAACCATTTCCTTTTGCAGCCTTATTGTAAGCATCTGTAAGATTTCCGATAGTCACAGATTTTGACCCATGCAGACTGCGAATCCAGTTTGAATTGGGCAAATTAATTCCTATCGCCGAACTCGGATACAAATCTCCCCCTAACATGGCAGCTGTAATCACTTTGGCTGAAACGCCACGTACTACTCCCTTTTTAAATGCAAGAGATACTGGAGAGTGATCTTCAAACCATTGCGCATGCTGACTGATAACTTCCGTTCGGTGAGTAGCTTCTTCATCTTTAAAATTCACAATTGATTCCCAACTTGCTTTCATTCCTAACGGGTCACCATAACTTTCAATAAAGCCATTGACAAAATCAACTTTAGACTCCGTATCTTTCAACCAGGCAATGGAGTAAGTGTCAAATGTTTTCAAATCACCCGTACGGTAAAAATCAATCAACAAACGGATTACTTCACACTGAGCTTCATTTTCAGCCACTGACTTGGCTTTTTCCAGCCAATAAATAATCTTTTCAATCGCTTCTCCATACATGCCATCCACCTTCCAGACTTCTTCTTGTATGACTCCGTCCTTTTGCACCAGACGACTGTTCATTCCATACATAACAGGATGTGGACCACTTGCCAATTTCTGAATCATGTAAAACTTCTCAGCCTCATCCTGAGTTACCCCTTCATAGTAATTGGCTGCAGAAGTTATCACCAGGTCCTCTCCATCTGCCTGATTCACACGTTTGGGCATAACTTTAGGATCAAAGATTACAGGAAACAATTTGTCACACATATCCTGAACTGATTCACCATCCTTCAGGGGAAGACCAGCCACATCTACTTGTGCTATGCACTCACGCAAAAACTCCGGCGAAAAAGCAGGCACGAACTTATCACATGCATAATGATGATATATGCCACTGGAGAACCAAACGCGCTTCAAATAAACTTCCAGCCCCTGAAAATCCGAACTATTACGGTCACCTGAATAGGATACATAAACCGCTTCCAGCAATTTACGAATCTGCAAATTATACTTTCCGTTTTGGTCAAAAAGAATATCTCTTCCTTCCAATGCTGCCTGTGAAAGGAAATAAATCAACTTTTTCTGTTTTAAAGATAACTTTTCAAAACCATCCACACGATAACGTAACAGTTGCAAATCAGCAAACTGTTCCACTATATAATTAAAACTTTCTGATGTACTCATCTTAATTCATTTTTAAACGTCATTAGAACATAATTATACAAAAATCGTAGAAGTTTTTTGATTTCGCAACAATAACCCTGAAAACTTTATCAAAAAACCTTATATTCGCACAAGAATACGATAAAACGGCAACTTTTTATTTTTTTATATATCTTTGTGCACAAAATTTAAAAACATGAGAGAACAAATGCTGAAAACACTCAAATCTTATTTTGGGTATACTTCTTTTCGTCCACTACAGGAAAAAATCATTTCTACAATTCTTCAAAAGAAAGATGCATTAGTACTGATGCCGACAGGAGGAGGAAAATCCATGTGTTATCAGCTACCGGCTCTTTTGATGGAGGGAACCACCGTTGTCGTTTCCCCATTAATTTCTCTCATGAAAGACCAAGTGGAATCTCTACAGGCTAATGGTATCGTAGCTCGTGCATTAAATAGCACAAATGACGACGCCACCAACGCCCAGCTTTACTTTGAATGCCTACAAGGAAGGGTAAAACTACTGTATATATCTCCCGAAAGACTGATGTCGGAAATGAATTATCTGTTACGCGACATCAATATATCCCTGTTTGCCATTGACGAAGCCCATTGTATTTCTCATTGGGGACATGACTTTCGTCCTGAATATACACAACTGAAAGCTATACGACAATATTTTCCCAATGTCCCAGTAGTAGCCCTGACTGCAACCGCCGACAAGATTACTCGAGAGGATATTATACGGCAACTGGAAATGCGCAACCCTGAAATCTTTATTTCTTCTTTTGACCGTCCCAATTTAAGTCTGGAAGTAAAAAGAGGATATCAACAGAAGGAAAAAATCAAAGCCATTGTCAAATTCCTGCGCAGACACCGTAATGAAAGTGGAATTATCTATTGCATGAGCCGAAATGGAACTGAAAAAGTGGCTCAATTACTTGAGAAGGAAGGATTCGATGTCGCAGCTTATCATGCAGGAATGTCAAACGAACAGCGGGAAATTACACAAGATGATTTCATTAATGATCGTGTGCAGATTATCTGCGCGACCATTGCATTCGGTATGGGAATTGACAAGTCTAATGTCCGATGGGTCATCCATTATAACCTGCCTAAGAGTATAGAGAATTTTTATCAGGAAATCGGCCGAGCAGGACGCGACGGACTTCCTAGCGAAACCCTTCTCTTTTACTCTTTTGGCGACATTATTCTGTTATCAAGGTTTGCGGCTGAAAGTAACCAGCAAGGAATCAACCTGGAAAAGTTGAACCGCATGCAACAATACGCAGAATCCGACATTTGCCGACGGAGAATTCTTCTAAACTATTTCGGAGAAACCATGGATCATGACTGTGGAAACTGCGATGTATGCAAGAATCCTCCTGAACGCTTCGATGGTACCATCATTGTGCAAAAAGCATTAAGTGCCATTGCCCGTGCCGACCAGCAAATCGGTACCCGCACTTTAATTGACATCCTGAAAGGATATGCCAGTCAGGAAATCATGGAAAAAGGATATGACAAACTGAAAACCTACGGAGCAGGCAGGGATGTGCCTGGCAAAGACTGGCAAGATTACTTGCTCCAGATGTTAAATTTAGGATATTTTGAAATCGCTTATAACGAGAGCAATCATTTAAAAATTACAGAAGCCGGAAGAAAAGTATTGTTCGGAAAAGAACGCGCACCACTGGTAGTCATTAAAAGAGAAGAAGGCTATGGAAAGAAAGGCTATACCAAAGAAAACAAAACAGCTTCTCCTGTACCTTTATTCACTCCTACCGTATTTGAAGATGAAGATGAAGGCTTGTTTGAAGCACTTCGTCAGCTCCGTAAAAAACTGGCCGACCAGCTGGCCATTCCAGCTTACATTGTACTATCCGACAAAACCCTGCATCTGCTTGCCCTGAAGAAGCCCAGCAACATTGAGGCATTTGGTGAGATTAGCGGAATTGGAGAATTCAAAAAAGAGAAATACGGAAAGGATTTTCTGGCCGTCATCAACGAATATCTAGGCAGAAACTAACGGAAACGCTGCCCGCTTACCCATACCGGACGTGCAAATGGATAGCCAACGGATGTAACACGTGTATAATTTGCCATAGGTATCATTTCAGGAAGATGAGCTATATCAAATGCCACAAAGTCTTCGTATGTCACCTCTTCTACAGCCGTTCCTATTTTCATCACCTTTTCATAAAGTGATTTACGGGAAGGCGCATTAAAAGCACACGTATTTGAGTTCATCATACTATCTTCGGAAGGGCGATAAATTCCTTCAGAATAAGTACAAGCCCCTTCATAAACACCTAAATGCTCATTCTGATAATGAGAGTCCGTTAAAAAAGGAGCCCAAAGAACAGTATCTGCCGATGCGGTAAAATCCACATTCTGCGCCCATCCGTTCGCTTGCATGATGCGTATCCGCTGCATTTCCAATGTAGTAACACTTCCTTTTTCCGGATATACATATTCATCTTCCAGTTTTCCAAAACCATGTCCAATCGCTTCATGTACCAATACTTGCCGGAAATATTCACTCTCCAAACTTTCAATAACCGGACAATAAGCAATGGCAAACTCTATAAACTTACCATTTCCATCCTGATATCCGAAATAAGTGGTACCCGCATAAGCAGAAGTATTTAACACCACTACTGCCAAGCTGTTTTTCCTTTTTTCTTCTTTTAATACCTTTCCCACATACACTTGTACAGAAGCATCATCACCTGTAATCGTTGTACTATTTCCACCTGTCAGCTTACAACTGAAGGCCGTCTTATATCCCATGCCAAAATCATTATTTTCAGATACCGCATTAATCATATACACGTCAAAATATTCTCTCAGAGATTTCACGGGTTCTTCAGTAAACAGATTCTCCATAGTTTTTTCCATAACGCTCCGATAAGTTCCATTAGCCAATTCCTGGTCCACGAAACCATCCCCCATCAACACAATTGAAATACCATCCCCTTTAGTATGCTGCTGCAAAGTATCTATTTTACCGTCTGCTGAGTAATCAACTGACTCAAGCACTTGTCCTCCTAGCTGAGATATTTTAACCGTAGCTAGTTCTTTCTGCACTCCATCTTCTTCTTTAATAAAAAGTAAATAGGCCGACCGTGACATTCCTCCCCTATTAGGAGCAGCATTCAATGTCACCTCTTGTGTTTCAGCCGTTGCTGAACGAGAAGAACTTTCTTGCCTCAACCAGCTTCCTGGCTCCGAAGATGTATATACTTTCAGTTTTTCCGCTTCTACATTCGTCTCGAAACGGATAGTAAACATACCTCCATCGACATCCACAAGATACTCATCTTTTTCGGGAAGCACATAATCACCAATCTCTTGGAAAACGGATATTTCGCAAACTTCATCTCCCGAACTTAACTTTACTTTTGCTTCTCGTAACTTATTTGTATTGTTCTCAAAAATAGCTGTAACTTTTACTTGTCCTTCCCCAGCTTCACCCGATAAGGGAGACAAACTTAACCACACCGCATCTGTCGTAACATTCCATGTACCAAAACTTGTAAATGAAATAATAGCCTCGTCCCCTACTACCGACTGCAGGGTTACACTTTCTGTCACATTTTCAAAAGAAGTCACTTCCATCTCTTTATGGCAAGAGACTAACAACATCAGAAAAACGAAACTAAGGTTAAACAATATAGTTTTTTTCATACAGTATAATTAAGTCATTCAAAAGTTTTCAAACGGGTAGACCTCCTGAAAAATTCTTACAAAAACAAGACAGGATTACAAAGAGATTTCCATCCTGCAAATTGACAGTTATCTCTTTGTAATCCTGTCCAAAGAAGCTAAATCACGTTTACTTATCCAAGAAATGAAATCAGTACACCAGCTGCCACAGCCGATCCGATTACACCTGAAATATTACTTGCCATGCAGTATTGCAATACATGGTTCTTCGGGTCATATTTCAAAGCGATTTCATTGGCTACACGGCTGGCCATCGGTACAGCACTAAGACCGGTTGCTCCAATCAACGGATTAATTTTCTTTTTCGTAAACAGATTGAATATCTTCACGAAGAAAATACCACCTGAGATTGAAAGTGCAAAAGCTAAGAAACCACCTATTACGATACCGATAGTCGTCCAGTTCAGGAAAGCATCGGTAGTCATGGTTGCACCAACTGAAATACCCAGGAAAATAGTAGCCGCATTCATAATGCTGTTAGATGCGGCATCAAACAAGCGAGAAGTATTGCTACCGATTTCCTTCACCAAGTTACCGAACATCAGCATACCAATCAAAGGCACTGCACTTGGCACGAACAAGGCCACGATGGTAGTACATGCAATCGGGAAAATAATTTTCAAAACACGCAGATTCTTGATTTCCGTTTTTGAAGGGTATTTCTTTTCCTGTTCCTTCATGTTGATGGACAGCTCTTTCTTTGTACACCACAAACGTACGACGAGCGGCACGATAACCGGTACCAACGCCATATAAGAATAGGCTGCAATGGCAATCGGACCTAATAAATGCGGAGCCAGCTTGATAGTAGTGAAGATAGCTGTCGGACCGTCGGCACCTCCGATGATACCCAAAGAAGCAGCTTCCTTGGGAGTAAAGCCCATCAAAATAGATACCAGCAATACGGCAAAGATACCCAGCTGAGCAGCCGCACCGAAAATAGACAGACGAAGATTACGCAGCATCGGACCAAAATCGGTCAGTGCACCTACTCCCATGAATATAATCGGCGGAAGGAATCCCGTCTTAATCAACATATAATAAATGAAGTTCATCAGCCCCAGTTCATGCGCAATTTCATGAAGCGGCATTTCCCAGATGTTCTTCATCACACCGTTCACCATGACCATTCCGTTTTCATCGGCCTGCACTACCCCCATATCACCACCCGGGAAGTTGGCCAGCAACACTCCGAAAGCGATGGGTACCAGCAGCAACGGTTCATACTGTTTCTTGATACCCAGATAGAGCAAGACGAAAGCAATGGCATACATGATGAGAAACCGCGGGTCAGCAGCAATGTTGCTGAAAGCGGTCATATCATATAATCTTTCTAATATCTCTTCCATTACAAAATCTTCATTAATACATCATCTTCTGATACGGAGTCACCGGAATTTGCACAGATAGCAGTGATGGTTCCACTAAACTCAGCACGGATAGCATTGTAAGTCTTCATGGCCTCTACGTAGCAAATCACATCTCCCTTGTTCACCTTGTCACCCACTTTCACAGGAGTTTCCTGCGCACTCTTCGTCAGGAAGAACTTACCTTCCAGCGGAGAAAGCACTTCTTTTCCTTCACCAGCCGGAGCCTGAGCAGCCGGAGCAGCTTCAGCAGGCTGATTCTGTGCAGAAAGTTTAGAAGGATTGACATCGCCAAAGGCTACAGTTACACGATAAGCCTGACCGTTTACGTCTACTGTCAAGACTTTGGTCTGGTCATTGGCCATGTGTACCTCTTCCTTAGCTTCACGGCGTTTCTTCACATCTTCCAGGAAGTCAGCTTTTGCCTTTCCGCTCTTATAGGCTTCATACTGAGCCGGATGCATAGCATATTCAAAGAGTTCTTCATCATCCTGTCCAGTTTCCCATTTCTTTTCCCACATCATCTGACGGTATTTTTCCAACTGATCAGGATAGTTGTCCTGCGGATTACCTGTAAAGAACTTACGGCCTTCACGTTCTGCTTTTTCCACAATTTCAGGCGCCAGTTCACCCGGCAACTGTCCGGCTTTGCCCAAAATCATGTCCCAAATATCGTCGGCAATCATACCCCAACGTTCCTTACCTTTTTCCAGCTGGATAACATTCATCATAGCCAGGTTCTTCACATACTGGCTGAACGGAGTTACCAGACACGGATAACCTACACGCGGCCATACATATGCTACCTCATCGAACAACTTGATCAACAATTCATCTTGTGTCATAAACGGCAAATTGCGTTTTGCCTTGTACTTGTTGATAGATTCCAGATTGGTATCCAAATCGGCCATCAAACTTCCCATCATACCACCCGGAAGTCCCGGTCCAATCAGCAAAGAGTTCATCAGACGGTTTCTCGGACTGATATATAATCCCAAGAAATCATCCATAAATTCCTGAATCAAAGAACGTACTTTCATATAGGCCTGCATATTGATTTCAGGCACCTTGAAGCCAGCGTCTTTCAACATGGCCTGTACACTGATTACATCTGCATGTCCGGTACCCCATGACAACGGGTCCATACCTACATCCACATAATCACATCCGGCTTTGCACACTTCCAGAATAGAAGCCATATTGAAGCCTGGACCTGCATGAGAGTGATACTGAATCGTAATATCTTTGATTTTCTTGATACCTGCCACCAGCTTACCCAGGAATACCGGACGACCAATACCCGCCATATCCTTGATACAGATTTCATCACATCCTGCATCAATCAGCTTCTTGGCCATATCCAGATAATACTCTACGGTATGAATCGGAGAATAAGTGATGCAAAGACAGCACTGAGAAATCATGCCGGCATCATGTGCATAACCGATGGAAGGAATAATATTGCGTACATCGTTCAATCCACAGAATGTACGGGTAATGTCTGTACCCTGAGCCTTCTTTACTTTATAGAACAACTTACGTACGTCGGCCGGTACCGGACTCATTCGCAAACCGTTCAGCGCACGGTCGAGCATGTGTGTCTGAATTCCAGCTTCATGAAAAGGCTTCGTCCACTCACGGACAGCCTTGTTCGGATTTTCACCAAACAACAGGTTAACTTGTTCAAAACCTCCCCCGTTTGTTTCTACACGGGCAAAACACCCCATTTCGATAATGGCTGGGGCCACCTTCACCAACTGGTCTACTCGCGGTACGTATTTTCCGGCACTCTGCCACATATCACGAAAAACCAAACTAAATTTGACTTCTTTCTGTTCCATGACTAATACATGCGTGTTTTTCTAACAGATTACTGCAATTTTTCTACTTTTATTACCTGACCTTTTCCGGCTGTCAATATATCCACAGCTGCCTTAATGGCATCCATTGCACCTGCATCGGTAGATGCACCTGTAGCAGCCACCTTCTTTTTGGGCGCTTCTTCAGGAGCAACTTTATTTACAATGGAAATCAGAAGCTGGCTTAACCAGATAACAATGAGCAGAATTACAAAGACTGTGACCATTCCGACCACCATCAGCAATAATCCTAATTCAATGTTTTCCATTTTTCAACTAATTAGAATATACATAAAAGACGCTCCCTGAAAAGCGATTCAGAGAGCGTCCCAAAAGTAGGAAATTCCATAAAGAACTACTACTAAAACTAGTTAAATATTTGATATTTTATTTATGTTATCCCGTTATTACTATCAAAATAATATCTCATCCAACGATTTGCGTTTCTTAGCTGACACTTCTTGTGCTTTGGCGTAACCCACAGGAATCAGCACTACCGGTTCCATAAAATCAGGCAGGTTAAGTACTTCCCGACACAGAGATACATCAAAATTACACACCCAGCAAGTGCCTAATCCTTGTTCCGTAGCAGCCAGACAAAGATGCTCTACAGCAATGGCCACATCAATATCTGCATGGTCTTTTCCGTCTGATTTACGGTGCCAGGATTCCTCATGATTCGCACAAGCTACTATCATACAAGGTACATTTTCTATCCACTCTCTTGGATAAGCCTTTTTCAGCTGTGACAGCCTGTCCGCATCCGTTATCACCGCAAATTTCCAGGGCTGAAAATTTACTGCTGAAGGAGCCAGACGTACACATTCCATGATGTAATCCAATTTTTCTTTTTCCACCGCACGGTTTTCATAATTCCGAACGGAGTGACGCATCTTTACTAATTCTAAAAAACTCATATTTTCTTCCATTACAATTTTATCTCCAAATTAAGTCCTAAAATATTCAGGCAACGCTTCACGTCATATTGGCGACAATAATATACATCCAAAGCCGTTTTCCGGGAAAGAGGGCAACGCACCCCCGAACGATAACGGACACGCGGCAGCGAAAAGAAAGCCTCGTCGCCTAGCGGCTGAAACGTTTCCACAAAAAAATAAGGATATGCTATCCAGTTTTCAGGTTCATAAGCCGCTCTCAAACGCGAACGTAATTGCACCTCATTTGCTCCGCCAATAAATGTGTGTTGCAAAAGTTCCCGCCAGCCAAGCTTTATATTTCGTTTGGCCCCTGAAACAATAAAACCGGCTTGATAGCGATGTCCAACTTTCCATCCCGCAGTTCCACGGTCACGGTATTGTATTTCGTAATATCCTTTTAGTTGCATGAGGGGTAACACACGGTAATTCAGTCCGACATTCAAACGTCCCCGTTCCATTTCTTTTAAGCCATTTTGTGTCCGAGTTTGAAATGTTCCCCTAAACTTCACACGGGGATTAAGCAGCCAGTCTACCCGTACTCCCGTCCATGTAGCAAACTCACTATCCGTCATGGCATATCCCGGCAACGAGGGAATACACATCCCCCATACAATCAGCAGTAACACCCTTAATTTATGCAATATTTGTTTCATAAAACTCTATCCGGATAAATTGACAATGCAAGATATCAAGAAAATCCTGAATTTGCAAATGCAGAAGATGGTACATAACCATTTCAGCGTTGTCTGTCGCAAAATAATTCAATCCAACTATCCTTCATCAACTATTTTCCTTTTTAGTACAGAAATAGTTTAATACTTTAATCAATGAATTCGTAGTTTTTTCTTGCCAATTCGTAGATTTCGTTTGTTATTTAATACAAGAAAAAGCATTTTTGTGCACATCCATCATTTTACAGACATGAAACAAAGTATATTATTATTTCTTCTTATCCTCTTGATATCCGGGTGTTCCGAAAAGGAAATTGACCCCAGTTTCTCTTTGCAAGAAGAAACAAGTTCAATTACCTTAGCCTCTGCGGCTAATTCCCAAACAGTAATCAGCTTTACCAGTACGCGAGAATGGGAAGCAAATACATCCAGTGAATGGCTTTTGATTTCTCCTACTTCGGGGGAAGCCGGCACTTATCAACTGGCCTTGACAGCCTCCAGTAAAAATGACAGCAAAGACTCCCGTACAGCCATAGTAAATCTAGTTTCCGCAGGTCTCACCCAATCCCTTACCGTCACGCAATCGGCCGCAGACTACGTAGAACTGGAACAGACGACTTATTATACTGAGGCGCAAGGAGGTTCACTACAAGTCAAGTTTACCACCAACCTCAGTGGGGACAAACTTGTTATTTATAGTACAGCCAACTGGCTTACACAACCGGCTGATAGTCGTACAGAGCAAGGCTATGTAGTCAATTTGACTGCTTTACCCAACGAAGATGAAAGGGAACGAACGGCCAATCTTTATTTTTGTAAAATAAACGGTCTGGAAGAGGAATTACTGAATAGTGTCACTATCATACAGGAAGGTACCAATACAAGCACATCGACTGATTATTCTGCCGACAAAACGGTACGTATTCTTCAACGTGCCACAGAAGGAAACGGACTCCCCATTGTATTGATGGGAGATGGCTTTCTGGACACTGAAATAGAAGACGGAACATACGATGAAGTCATGAATAAAGCCATGGAAAACCTGTTTACAGAAGAACCTCTGAAGTCTCTCCGGAATTACTTTAACATATATTCCGTAACGGCAGTTTCTCGCAGCAACAGATTCGATGGTTATAACACCGCCTTTGGATGTCAAATGGCAGGAGGAATGAGCACCCTTATAACCGGAAATGATGAAAATGTAATAGATTATATACAATGTATAGAAAATATTGATTTATACGAAACACTGGCAGTAGTCGTACTTAATTCTCCCTCGTACGCCGGAACTACATATTTCGGGTATTACAACGAAAATAACCAGGTAACCGAACTGGCCATAGCTTATTGCCCTATCATCTACGATCTGGAAAATGAAAGTTTCAGACAAGTACTGGTACACGAAGCAGTAGGTCACGGATTCGCTAAACTGGAAGATGAATACAGTTATGAGGAAAACGGAAAAATTCCTTCCTCAGAAATCAGTAGTGTAAAAATGCTGCAAAGCTATGGATGGGCACAAAATGTGGATTTCACTCAGGATGAAAATACCATCCTGTGGTCTTCCTTCCTGAAAGACAGCCGCTATACCTCTGAAAGTATCGGTATTTATGAAGGAGCTTGCACGTATATGAGTGGCGTATATCGCCCTACTGAAGACAGCATGATGAATACCAATACCTGCGGATTTAACGCGCCATCACGTAAAGCCATCTACGATATGGTTATGAAAAGAGGAGAAAATCGGGAAACATCCTATGAAGAATTTACGGTATTTGACAAACAGAATCCTTCTGAGAGCCAAACCTTCAGCCGTAATTCAGCCTCTACCAGCAGTAGCCGTCAGTTTGCACGACCACATTTTGTCGGCAAGTCTGTCCACAAGTAAAACTTAAAAACTTCAATAGGTAAATAGAAAAATCCTTTAAAATACACTATGTCTCTGCAAGCTGAAACGTAAGTTTCTCTATCGGAAGCCCAACATTCTCCCCTAGAAAAACCTACGTTTCACGAATGAAAGACATAAAAAACAACTCAATGAAGCAATAATCATGCAAGGACATCTTAATAAAAGGACCTGTTATAAAAAACCTGTTATAAAAACCTGAAGTAATTTACTTCAAACAAAACGCCCTGAGTCTGTGACAGATACAGGGCGTTGCTTTTTTATTTTCCGTTTATATTTTTATCCAGCCATCAGCAAGACAAGCAGCTGTGCTGTCAGGATACGCAAAAACATGGTCAACGGATAAACGGTTGAGTAACCTACAGCCGGCGCATCGTTTCCTGCAATCTGATTGGCGTATGCCAAAGCAGGAGGGTCTGTATTACTACCGGCAATCAAACCCATCAACGTGAAATAGTTCACCCGGTGATGCCAGCGAGCAATAATACCGGTAATAATCAACGGTATGAAAGTAATCAGGAAACCGAGACCCACATACAACACGCCATCACCTTCTACTACCATCTGCACAAAGTTCTCGCCGGCCTTGATTCCTACACTCGCCAAGAAGAGTACCAGTCCCACTTCACGAAGCATCAGATTGGCACTCATGGTGGTGTAAGTTACCAGCTTCACTTTATGTCCGAAACGTCCAATCAGAATAGAGATAATCAGCGGACCACCAGCCAGACCTAATTTGACCGGAGTCGGCATGCCCGGAATAGCAATAGGCAAACTTCCGAAAAGGATACCGCAAAGAATGCCGACAAAAATAGTTACAATGTTCGGATGGTCCAGACGACGCAACTGGTTACCCAGCAAGTTAGCCACACGTTCGATGGCATCCTGCGGACCTACTACCATCACACGGTCGCCCACCTGCAAGCGAAGCTGACGAGCGGCAAACAAGTCCATACCCGAACGGTTGACACGTGTCACGTTAACTCCATACATACTGCTGAAATGAAGTTCTCCCAGCGTCTTTCCGTTGATATTCGGCTGTGTCACCAAAATACGGCGAGACACCATCGGTTTGTCCTGCTGGTTAGTGGCATCCCAATCCTGTTCGATTTTCGGACCAATGAAGGCCATGATAGCTTCTGAATCATCTTCTGCACAAACCAGGAACATACGATCCCCCAGGCGAAGCACTGTATTGGCATTCGGTGTAATCATATGGCCGTCCTGAATAATACGCGTACATACAAAGTCACGTGCCAGGAAGTTCTGCACCTGCGACAAGGTCTTGCCGCTCAGCGCCTCATTCTGCACTTTCAGCGAGATAGTATAAGGCTTCATGTGCGGATTGGCTTCTTCCTCTTTCTGAATCTCATCACTATCACGCTGCACATCTACCCGGCAGATATAGCGGATAATAATCATGGAAAGAATAATACCCATCACCCCCAACGGATAAGCACAGGCATATCCCATGGCAATTTCAGGTCCCTGATAGTGCAACTGTTGCAAAGCTTCATTCGCCGCACCAAGCCCCGGAGTATTGGTAACCGCTCCACACAGGATACCCACCATCATCGGAATGTCTACTCTGCCTTGCAAAGCAAAGTACAGAATCAATGCTACGGCAATATTCAGGAACACAATTCCCACTGCCAGCAGGTTTAATGTAATACCTCCCCGTTTAAAAGAAGAAAAGAATGAAGGACCGACCTGAAGTCCGATACAGAAGACAAAAAGAATCAGTCCGAAATCTTGCACGAAAGAAAGGATGGCAGGATTTCCAGTAAAACCGAAGTGTCCAGCCAAGATTCCTACGAACAAGACGAATGTAACTCCCAGCGATATGCCGAAGAATTTAATTTTTCCCAACAGTACCCCCGCCGCAATTACAAAGGCATACAATGCCACTATATGCGCTATCGAGTTGGGATTCGTCAATAAATCTTGTAGCCAGTTCATAGATATTAAATTTGTTTATTCAGGGGGCAAATGTAACCAATTAAAAATAATAGGGCAAACTTTTCTTTCTTTTTTCATTCCAACCTTCTCTATGATGTGTTCCGTACACTCTTTTCCTGTCCAAAAGCTCTCAGCGCCCTCTACGCACGTTTAATGTTTTTAGCTTTCTATAGCTATAAAAAAGGGGTAATGTGGAATAAACAAGCGGAAAATTTGTATATTTGCCCATGCAGGCTACAACCTGTGTGATAATTTTAAATCTGAATATCAACCCAAAAACACTAATTCACTATGGCAGATAGTAAAGAAAAACTCTTTTCAGATTTTTCGCCCGTGTCCACACAAGAATGGATGGACAAGATTACGGTAGATTTGAAAGGAGCCGATTTTGAGAAGAAGTTGGTATGGAGAACCAACGAAGGTTTCAAGGTGAAACCATTCTACCGTCA
The DNA here is from genome assembly GCF_000187895.1 of Phocaeicola plebeius DSM 17135. GTDB lineage: Bacteria > Bacteroidota > Bacteroidia > Bacteroidales > Bacteroidaceae > Phocaeicola > Phocaeicola plebeius. Next base: position 25,011 of record NZ_DS990131.1, read on the forward strand.
GGAAGATTTGGAAGGATTGAAAACCACAGAGGGACTTCCCGGACAATATCCCTACATCAGAGGCATCAAGAAAGACGACAACACCTGGTTTATCCGTCAGGACATTACCGTAAACGATGCTACTGAAGCCAACGCCAAAGCCCTTGATATATTAAATAAAGGTGTAGACTCACTCGGATTCCATATCAAAGCCAAAGAACTCAATGCAGAATACCTCGATACTTTGCTGAAAGACATCTGCTGCGAATGTGTGGAACTGAACTTCTCTACCTGCCAGCGTCATACGCTGCAACTGGCACAACTGCTGGTAGCCTATTTCCAGAAAAAAGGATATGCACCTGAAAAGCTGAAAGGCTCACTCAACTTCGACCCTATCAGCAAAATGATGCAAAAAGGAAAAGACGTAAGCGCTGTCATTGCCACGGGTAAGGAACTGGTGGAAACACTGGCCGCATACCCGCATTTCCGTTGCATTGCCGTGAACTCTGTACAGTTGAACAACGCCGGAGCCTACATTTATCAGGAATTAGGATATGCACTGGCATGGGGAAATGAATACCTCAACCAGTTGGTAGAAGCAGGCGTTCCAGCCGCACTGGCTGCCAAGAAAATCAAATTTAACTTTGGCATCAGCTCTAACTACTTTATGGAAATCGCCAAATTCCGTGCCGCACGTATGCTATGGGCTGACATCGTAAAACAATACGCACCGAAATGCCCTCGTACGGACTGCAAGAATACAGGAGCCGACGGCACTTGCTACTGTGCCTGCAAGATGGTGGCCCATGCAGAGACATCCAATTTCAACCTTACTTTGTTTGATGCACACGTGAATTTGCTCCGTACGCAAACTGAGGCCATGAGTGCCGCCATTGCCGGAGTCAACTCCATCACGGTATCTCCATTCGACAAAACTTATCAGACACCAGACGATTTCTCTGAAAGAATTGCCCGCAACCAGCAGTTGCTGTTGAAAGAAGAATCACACCTGAACCGTATCGTTGATCCGGCTGCAGGTTCTTATTATATTGAAAATCTGACTGTAGCCATTGCCAAACAGGCTTGGGACCTCTTCCTTTCTGTTGAAGAAGCAGGAGGTATGTTGCAGGCTGTCAAGGCAGGAAGCATTCAGGAAGCTGTAAACCAAAGCAACAAAGCCCGTCATGAAGCGGTTTCCAAACGTAAAGAAATCCTGTTGGGAACCAACCAGTATCCGAATTTCAATGAACTGGCAGGAGACAAACGTCCGCTGGATGGATGCAAGAAATGCGGTTGCGGTGGAGAAGCACACGAAGAAGAAGGCACTCTGGCCAAACTGGAAACCGCACGTGCAGCCAGCGAATTTGAAGCTCTTCGTCTGGAAACTGAAAATTCAGGAAAACGTCCGAAAGCTTTCATGCTGACCATCGGTAACCTGGCCATGCGTCAGGCTCGTGCACAGTTCTCATGCAACTTCCTGGCTTGTGCAGGCTATCAGGTAATTGACAACTTAGGATTTGCCAGCGTAGAAGAAGGAATTGAAGCTGCCATGAAAGCACAGGCAGACATCGTGGTAATCTGCTCCAGCGATGATGAATATGCAGAATATGCTATCCCGACCTTCAAGGCACTCAACGGACGCGCTATGTTTATCGTAGCCGGCGCTCCAGCCTGCATGGAAGAACTGAAGGCTGCCGGCATCGAAAACTTCATTCATGTACGTTGCAACGTACTGGAAACCTTACGCGAATACAACAGCAAACTCTTATCCTGAATTGAATTATGAGACAGAATTTCAAACAAATCGATATATTTGCCGGTTTCCATCCGCAGAATGGCATGGAATGGCAGAAAGAAAATGGCATTACCGCCAACTGGAAAACGCCTGAACAGATTCAGGTGAAACCTGTATACACCAAAGAAGACCTGGAGGGTATGGAACACTTGAACTACGCAGCCGGTATTCCTCCTTATCTCCGTGGCCCGTACTCTATGATGTACACCTTCCGCCCGTGGACCATCCGTCAGTATGCCGGATTCTCTACCGCAGAAGAGTCCAACGCATTCTACCGTCGTAACCTGGCTTCCGGTCAGAAAGGATTGTCAGTAGCTTTCGACCTTCCGACACACCGTGGATACGACCCTGACCATCCGCGTGTAGTGGGCGACGTAGGTAAAGCCGGTGTATCTATCTGTTCACTGGAAAACATGAAAGTACTTTTCGACGGTATTCCTTTGAACAAGATGTCTGTTTCCATGACTATGAACGGTGCGGTACTTCCTGTCATGGCATTCTACATCAATGCTGGACTGGAACAGGGTGCCAAACTGGAAGAAATGGCCGGAACCATCCAGAACGATATTCTAAAGGAGTTCATGGTGCGTAACACCTATATTTATCCGCCTGCCTTCTCCATGAAGATTATTTCTGATATCTTCGAATATACTTCTCAGAAGATGCCGAAATTCAACTCTATCTCTATTTCGGGATACCACATGCAGGAAGCGGGAGCCACTGCCGACATTGAACTGGCTTATACACTGGCCGACGGATTGGAGTACCTCCGTGCGGGAGTGGCTGCCGGCATTGACATTGACGCTTTTGCTCCGCGTCTGTCGTTCTTCTGGGCCATCGGTATGAACCACTTCATGGAAATAGCCAAGATGCGTGCCGCACGTATGCTGTGGGCTAAGATTGTAAAACAGTTCAATCCGAAGAACCCGAAATCACTGGCACTGCGTACACACTCACAGACTTCCGGATGGTCACTGACTGAACAGGATCCGTTCAACAACGTAGGACGTACCTGTATTGAAGCCATGGCTGCCGCATTGGGACATACGCAGTCACTGCATACCAACGCATTGGACGAAGCTATTGCCCTTCCGACCGACTTCTCGGCACGTATTGCACGTAATACTCAGATTTATATTCAGGAAGAAACGCAGATTTGTAAAAATGTAGACCCGTGGGGCGGTTCTTACTACGTAGAAGCGTTGACCAACGAACTGGCTCACAAGGCTTGGGAACACATTCAGGAAATCGAAAAACTGGGCGGTATGGCCAAAGCCATCGAAACCGGTATTCCGAAAATGCGTATCGAAGAAGCTGCTGCACGTACTCAGGCTCGTATCGACTCGGGTGAGCAGACTATCGTGGGTACAAACAAATATCGTCTGGAAAAAGAAGACCCGATTGATATTCTGGAAGTGGACAACACTGCTGTACGTCAGGAACAGATTGAGAACCTGCGCCGTCTGAAAGAAGGCCGTAACCAGGCTGAAGTGAACAAGGCATTGGACGCTATTACGGAATGCGTACGCACTGGCAAGGGTAACTTGCTGGAACTGGCCGTAGAAGCCGCTCGCGTACGTGCCACATTGGGAGAAATATCTGACGCCTGCGAAAAAGTCGTAGGACGTTATAAAGCAATTATCAGAACAATATCAGGCGTGTATTCATCAGAAAGTAAAAAGGATGCAGATTTCGCACGGGCTTGCGAACTGACCGAAGAATTTGCGAAGAAAGAAGGCCGTCGTCCGCGTGTCATGATTGCCAAGATGGGACAGGACGGACACGACCGTGGTGCCAAGGTAGTAGCTACCGGATTTGCGGACTGTGGTTTCGACGTAGATATGGGACCGTTGTTCCAGACTCCGGAAGAAGCCGCTCGCGAAGCTGTAGAAAACGACGTTCATGCAGTGGGAGTTTCTTCATTGGCTGCCGGACACAAGACCTTGATTCCGCAAATCATTGCCGAATTGAAACGTCTGGGTCGCGAAGATATTCTGGTCTTTGCAGGTGGCGTCATCCCGGCACAAGACTACGATTTCTTGTATAAAGCCGGTGTAATGGCTATCTTTGGTCCGGGTACTTCCGTGGCTAAATCAGCTTGCCAGGTAATGGAACTGTTGTTAGAAGCAGAAGAGGAATAAAAAATAATTTCCATAAAAAAGTAAGTCCCGGACTTTATGTTCGGGACTACTTTTTTATACACAACTACGCCCTATACTACTATCAAAAACGTTCTCTCCAAAAGATTTGATAAGTTAAATATCCATATCGGAAAATAGAGTGTTATTTTTTTGTATATTTGTGAATAAACCTTACCAACCTTGTAATCATGAGAACAATCGCCATTTTATTGTGTCTTTTATTTTGCCTGCCCACGCGTGCAAAGAAAATGGATGAGAACAATCAAATTCCTCAAAAAGACATTTCTATCCGTTTTAATTTCGGTATAGCCTCTGCCAATCAAGAAGGAACAGGAGAATCTTTATGGTACAGCAATCCTAAAAAAAGTAGTCGCGGATTTCAATATGGTATAGATTTTTTGAGACATCACAAATATATAGGTTATGGGCTTGCCTTTAAACACTATATGCATGGACTCTCATTTTCGGAAAGTGCACAAAATTCATCCTTACATGAAAATATCCAAATCTTTTATCTTGCTCCACAATTCTCGTCTGTTCATGAGGCGCAACTATTAAAAGGAATGATTAGCTACCTCGATTTAGGCATTGGATACGCGCATTATTTAAACAAAGGTACCATAAACAAAGACCAAAAATATTCAGTTCCTAAATCAGGACTTGGTATGAACTCAAACATAGGTGTAGAGTATAAATTCCACACACATTTAGGTGTGAAAATATCAATCTCTGTAGAATATTATATATTCAAGCACCTCGATGAAAAGATTGAAATCCCAAGCAAGATGTTCGAAAAACGTTCCAAACTGGGAATTTTTATGACCAGCCCCCAATTATCTCTCATCTATCATTTATAATTGAAACAAAAAACATAAAAATGGCAGGTGTAAAAGATTAAAGTTTCCTTTCGCACCTGCCATTTCTATTTTAAAAGATTCAACAGAATACTTTTACTTATACGTAATCCAGCGAATCATTTCCTTGAAAGAAGGTTTCTTTCCATACATCAGAATACCTACCCGATAAATCTTTCCGGCTATCCAAATCATGCCGAAAGCGGCAGCATACAAAAGAACGACTGACAGCATCGTTTCCCACACCGGTACATCGAAAGGCAGACGCACCATCATGACAATAGGTGAAGTAAACGGAATCATGGAACACCAGATAGCCAACGGTCCGTCGGGGTTATCAGAGCTATAGATACCTGCATAGAGGGCAAAAATCAACAGAAGAACAATCGGCATCATAAACTGCTGAGAATCTTCCTGTCCGTTGATGGCCGCACCGATAGCCGCAAATATGGAAGCATACACCAGGTATCCTCCGATAAAATTCAAGATAAAGAGTCCCCCCATCTTGGCCAGATTCAATCCCTGAAGAGTAGCCAGCAAGCCGGATGCTCCTCCCATCAGTTCTGGCGAACTACCGGAAATTCCACCGGCTACGGCCAACAATACCACAATCAGCACCACCCAGATAGCCAGCTGTGCCACACCGACCAGTCCGATACCGATAATTTTTCCAATCATTAACTGAAAGGGCTTCACAGAGGAAACGATGACTTCTACAATACGGTTGGTCTTTTCTTCCATCACACTTTGCATCACCATACCTCCGTATGACATCACAAACATGTAAATCAGCAAAGTCAATACCATACCGGCTGCCATAGCTGCTCCTGCGTTGGACTCACTCTCGCTCCCGTCTTCTCCCCATTTTACCGTACGGATATTCAACTTACGGTTCATATCCTGCATGATGGAAGGCAGCTGCGGAATATCATAACGCAACAACTTGTCCTGACGCACCTGCTCGTCAAGTGTTTCACTTACCAGCCGCGAAAGACTGTTGGGTACTTCTTTCCGCGAATAAATCGTTACGGCCTCCGGATGTTCAGCCAGGTCGGCCTTGATTTCGACCACGGCATCAAACTGTGTGGAGTCACTTCGAAAAGAAGCTTCCATCTGGGGAACTCCCACAAAATGCCAGGATTCATCGTCTTTAAACTGAGGAAGGTATTTCATGGTGGCATCAATGACGGCCACCTGTTTCTGGTCTCCGCCCTTGACCGTAGACAACCACAACGGGACAAAAATAAGTGCCGCAAAAATGAACGGCATCAATATGGTAAGCAGGATAAACGACTTTTTGCTTACCCGGTTTATGAATTCACGCTGAATAATAATCCATGTCTTGTTCATAGCTGAAAGATTTTTTGATTAGATTTTCCCCTCTACCGTACGGATAAAGATATCGTTCATGGAAGGGATACATTCGGTAAACTTGCAGATTTCGCCCTGCGCACCTACAAGTGACAATAACTCAGAATTGGAAATGGAAGTGAGCTTCCGCAGTTTATAGTTTACCGTCTGCTCATCCTGCACCTCACTGCTGACAATTTCAAAGGCATCCGAATTCTGCAACGGTTTCGAAGACTGCATCGTCAACTCGTACTGATTGCTTTTATAACGTGAACGAATGTCCGTTACTGCTCCCTGCAACACCACCTTTGAATGATTGATCAGTGCAATATGGTCGCAGATTTCTTCCACAGAAGCCATGTTGTGCGTGGAGAAGATAATGGTATGTCCTTCGTCTTTCAATTTCAGGATTTCTCTTTTCAGCAGTTCTGCGTTTACCGGATCGAAGCCTGAAAACGGTTCGTCGAAAATCAGCAGGCGGGGACGATGCAACACGGTAATGACAAACTGCACCTTCTGTTGCATACCTTTGGAAAGTTCCTCCAGCTTCTTGTTCCACCAAGGCATGATTTCGAAGCGTTCAAACCAGTCGGTTAGTCTTTTCTTAGCCTCCTGACGGCTTAATCCTTTCAACTGTGCCAGATAGATGGCCTGTTCGCCCACCTTCATTTTTTTATAAAGTCCACGTTCTTCGGGAAGATAGCCAATGGAATAAATATCTTCCGGACGTGAGAGCCGTCCGTCAAACCACACCTCACCGGCATCGGGAGCTGTAATACGGTTGATAATACGAATCAATGTGGTCTTTCCTGCCCCATTGGGTCCCAGCAAACCAAATACCTGTCCTTCGGGCACCGTGATGCTTACTCCATCCAGCGCCGTATGGTTGGCATAACGTTTTATGACCTGTCGTGTTTCCAAAAAAGAATCATTCATGTCGTTACTTATTAAAAATTGAACATTTAAAAGATATAAGTTTCACAAAGTTATCAATTTCATTCAAAGTAAAGAAAATTGTTCCAATTTTCTGCATAAAAAGCAGGAAAGAAAAACGTAAAGACGTTTCACTTGAAACACAAGTGCATTTGAAGTAAAACACAAGGACGTTTGATTCTAAACGCAAGTACATTTGGGATGGAACGTAAGGGCATTTTGAAAGACAAGGAAAAACAGCCCTTCAGGGAGGGAAAATCTGTCAAGCAAGTGCATGGAAACGACATAAAAAAACGGAAATGCCCGCAGTGATCGCTAAGGCATTTCCGCAACAATTTCCAATATAATACAAAAGCTTACAGGAAGAACTTAAAGACAAAGATAAAGGCCAGAATATACATGGCCGGTGTAAGCTTCTTGGTATGTCCGCACAACAGATTAATCAAGACGTAACTGATCATTCCCAACACAATTCCATCGGAAATGCTGTAAGCCAGAGGCATGAAAATGATACAGATAAACGCCGGGATAGCTTCTGAATAGTCCATAAAATCTACTTTCTTCACAGAAGACATCATCATCAGACCTACCAGAATCAATACGGGAGCCGTAGCTGCACCCGGTACTGCCAAAAAGAACGGAGCCAAAAACAATGACAGAAGGAAGCACACTGCCGTAACAAAGGAAGTCAGTCCACTACGTCCGCCTTCACCCACTCCAGAAGCACTTTCCACGAAAGTGGTAATAGTACTGGTACCCAGCATGGCACCGGCTGTTGTTCCGATGGCATCCACTAAGAAGGCTTGCTTCAGGTGAGGAATCTTTCCATCTTTAGTCACCATTCCGGCCTTTGTAGTCACTCCAACCAACGTACCGATGGTATCAAACATATCTACAAACAGGAAAGTAAACACTACAATCACCATTTCCTTTGTAAAGATATGCTCCCACTGGAACTGGAAGAAAATGGGTTCGATAGAAGGAGGAGTGCTCAACACGCCATCCAGATGTGTCAATCCCATAGGAATACCGATGACGGTCGTCAGCAAGATTCCTATCAGCAAGGCTCCACGGACTTTCTTCACCAACAAGATGGAAGTAACCAAAAGGCCGATGATGCCCAGCAAGGCCGAACCGGAAGTAATATCCCCCAATGAAATCAAAGTCGCATCGTTATTCACAATGATACCGGCATTCTGCAAACCGATAAACGCAATGAACAAGCCGATACCTGCGCCAATAGCATTGCGAAGGCTCAAAGGCAGCGCATCTACAATTTTCTCACGCAAATTGGTTACCGTCAGCAGAATGAATATGATTCCTTCCAAAAGTACAGCCGTCAGAGCAAACTGCCAGGTATAACCCAGCGTAAGACAAACGGTATAGGCAAAAAACGCATTCAATCCCATGCCCGGTGCCAATCCGAAAGGCAATTTGGCATAAAAGGCCATCAACAGTGTAGCAAAAGCCGAAGCGATGACTGTCGTCGTGAAAAGCGCTCCCTTATCCATACCTGTAGCTGCCAGAATGTTGGGATTGACAGCCAAAATATAGGCCATGGTCAGAAAGGTCGTGATTCCGGCCAAGATTTCCGTACGAATGCGCGTCTCACGAGGGTTAAAACCGAATAATTTTTCCAGCATTTTCATTTTATAATCGCTTTAAATGATTCAACCGGTTTAGAAAGACCACTTCATGGCCAGCGTCGGGATGAAATAGAATCCGTTACGATCGGCAAAATCCGTACTCAATTCCCATTCTGTACCTACACTCAGGTTCAAGTCTTTGTTTACATGCTTGAACTTATTCAGGTTTACCCAGAACTGCGGTTCGCTGATGAATACAAAGTCATGGTTATTTCCATCTACATCCGTATGTTTTTCACGCCAGAAATCCGCAAATCCGCTGAAAGTAAATTTTTCTTTGCAGAAATTCAGGGTCCATGTACCTGTCAACTGAAAGTTATGCGGTTTCTCATTCTTCTGAATATATTTATACAGAACCTGTACGCCGAATACCTTGGAAAAATCACTGCTGTTCCATGAGTAGGTAGCACCTCCCAGGAAGGCATTGTTGATATAATTCAAACCTCCGTTGTATTCTACATGTGCAGAAACAGGAGCCTTCCAGAATTTCAGTTCACGGCTGATTTCCCAATAAGCAGATGACACTCCTTTGTCTGTATAATCCATATCGACAAAGAAATAAGTGCTACCCCACTTGTCTGCCTTGAACATCTCGACCGTTGTAGTCACCCATGGACGTTCGTCCAATGACTTATACAAGGCACGACCAAGGTCATAATGCAACTGAATGTTCTGAGCCATCACTTTTCCTGCGCATACAGAAAGAAGAATAAACGCAAAAAGAAATAATTTTTTCATTTTAATTTAACGTACTTTTAATGGTTTTTAAAATCGGCTGCAAAATTACATAAAAAAGCGGTATAAAAACAAAGAACTCGTTATCTTTGCTCTTAAAGAGCATAAATAAGAAGCCATGAAAAAACTGTTAATCATTCTATTGATGTGTGTGATAGGCCTGGGAGCAAAAGGCCAGGTATCTCAAGAAGCCTTCCGCCAATGGCACGGAGACAAATATTCCATGTTTATCCACTTCGGACTTTACTCACAATTAGGCGGGGTATGGCAGGGTAAACAGGTGCAGAATGGATACAGTGAACAGATTCAGGCTTTTGCCCCAATTTCCAAGAAAGACTACGAAAAAATTGCCGGCCAGTTTAATCCGACACAGTTTAATGCTGATTCCATTGCCGTACTGGCAAAAAAGGCGGGAATGCATTCCATTATCCTGACTAGCAAACATCATGACGGCTTCTGCCTGTTCAAAACGGCTACTACTTCCTTCAACTCATACGATGCAACTCCATGCAAACGGGATTTCGTGAAAGAAATGTCGGAAGCTGCCCGCCGTCATGGACTGCGCTTCGGACTGTACTATTCGCTTATCGACTGGCACTATCCGTATGCATCGCCCATGTCTCCCCATAACGCTGACTTTATTACAGAAGCACATCATGCTTTTTCAAAAGCCCAACTGAAGGAACTCCTTACCAATTATGGAAAGATTTCCGAACTCTGGTTTGATATGGGAGCAAACACCCCGGCACAAAGTAAGGAATTGTATGAACTCGTACACCAATACCAGCCCGACTGCATGGTGAGCGGACGCCTGGGCAACGACCAGTATGATTTCTGCGTAATGGCCGACAATGACTATCCGGACAAAACCCTTCATGCTCCCTGGCAGAGTGCCGCATCCATGTTCGATGAGACTTGGGGATACAGAGCATGGCAGGACCGCGGATGTATAGAAAATAAAGTACGTGAAAAGACACGAAGCCTGATTAATGTGGTTTCCAGAGGAGGAAACTACCTGCTGAACATCGGTCCGAAAGGAAACGGAGCGGTAGTCGACTTTGAAAAAGAAGTGCTGGAGCAGATGGGCGACTGGCTTTCCCGCTATGGCTACGCTGTATATCAGACAGAGGCTTCTCCTTTCCAGGAAGAGTTTACATGGGGAGAAGTGACACGCAAAGACAATCACCTGTACTTATTTCTCTCTGGGAAATATCCGGCAGATGGAAAAATTACCCTGCAAATGCCCGGCTATCTTCTGCAGAAAGGAGACGGGAAAATGGCTACTTACCTGCAATATGGCGACGAGGTAGTATTGACTGTACCGGCCTCAGCCTACAAGGACAAACAAATACACGTATTGACTCTTTCCTTCGATAAAAAGATTGAACCGTTCCCTGGAAAGACCATTAGAAATGCCATACTTACTCCGCGTAATGCTACACCGCAATACAGCTATTCCTGCTTTGACTACTATACGAATTACCGTAGCATTACGGGCTACAGTTGGAATTTCGAACAACTTCTGTTGAAACAACTGGAGATTATCTATACTTCACAGGAAGCAGGAAGAGAAATAGACCTTATATTGGATGGAAAGACTTACTCCGTGACACTGGATAAAGGAAAGGAGATAAAAGAAACGGCTTCTTCAGGTACCACCTGGGGAGATACCTACGTATGTGGCCCCGGCAACGGAGTGTTCCACTCAGCAGAGAAACTGGATGCAGACTTACAGCATGCGCCTGTTTCAGGTAAATCATGGACCAAAACAGATAAAGACAGTGACAAGGTTTCCTGCCCGATTCTATCCAGCTATTATGTGATGCGAGAAATAGACTCTCCACGTTCACAGCATATTCTGGCGGAAATTGGCGCTGGAAATGGAATGGAAGTCTACCTGAACGGAAAACTCATAGCCAAGCATCTGAACCCGTATCGCACGAAGTTCCGCACGGAAAAAGTGATTCTTCCACTGAAGAAAGGAAAGAATCAGGTAATCCTTCGCAGTTATAACCGTTTTGAAGACGAAGCGGCTTATCTGTTGCGTCCTGCCGAGGAACAGAAAGCCTACCGTCAGGATTTCATCATACCGGATGCGGTAAACGGAAAAGAGCATAGCCTCACTATAAAACCACACAATCCCTCTTCCCCGCACACAGATGCTGAATTATTCAACCTGCGTATCCGGTTAAGAAGGATTGCGATGTAAACAGTCAAAGAGGTTAATATACCTCTTTGGCTACCTTATATACACTGTCGGATGCCATGAATGTGTAAAAGTGCAGGCCCGGAACTCCGTGTGCCAGCAAATCCTTACACTGTGCCTTGCACCATTCCACTCCTACAGCTTTCACTTCTTCGTCCGTCGTACATTTACGAAGTTCTGAAGCAAAGGCTTCAGGAATGTCTGTGCGGAACACTTTAGGCAATACGTTCAACTGATTCTTAAATACCACAGGCTTGATTCCCGGAATAATGGGTACCTCAATACCTTCCTGACGGCAACGTTCTACGAAAGCATAGTATTTCTCGTTGTCGAAAAACATCTGTGTCACCACATAATCGGCCCCGTTACGTACCTTTTCTTTCAAGTAGAACAGGTCGGACTCCATATTGGGAGCTTCTTCATGCTTTTCCGGATAACAAGCCATACCATAAGAGAAAGGTGTTTCAATTCCTTCTATCTTGGAGCCATCCAGTCCAATGCCCTGATTAAAACGGTTCACTTGTTCCTGCAAATCGGTGGCATGCTCATGGTACAGACATAAATCTTTTTCTGCAATGTCCAACGGCTTGGAATCTCCTCTCAACAACAACAAGTTATTAATGCCTAAGAAATTCAAGTCGAGCAAAGCATATTCCGTTTCCTCCTTCGTAAATCCCTTACAGATGATATGAGGCACCGCCTGAATGCCATACTTGTTCTGAATAGCAGCTGCAATAGCTACCGTTCCGGGGCGCTTACGTACCGTAGTCTTCTTCAGGTTTCCATCGGGCTGCGGCAAATACACTATCTCACTGTGATGTGAAGTGATGTTGATGTATTTGGGGTCAAACTCTCTCAACTTATCAATGATATGATATACTTTTTGTATACTGTTTCCCTTTAACGGTGGCAAAATCTCAAAGGAAAACACGGGTTCCTTACTATTCTTTATCAAATCTATTACTTTCATAGTGCATTTGTATAATTTGTCGGCAAAGATACAAGCAAAAGTGCTATCCACCAACAATCGGAAGATATTTAGAAAAAACGGACTGTTTTTCCCATTAAAGACGGATAGAATTAGAATAATATTCTACGTTTTATTCTGTTTATGGAATAAATACACAGGAAATGATTTCCCATTCCTATATGTGCAGTCCATAGTCATGCTTCACTTCATCCATGACAAACATACTTTCCAGCGAACCCAAACTATCAATTGTTCCCAGCACATTAATAATAAACTCCTGGTAATATTTCATGTTCGGAGCATGGATCTTCAGCAGATAATCGTAACTGCCGGAAATGTTGTAGCACTCCGTCACTTCCGGAATGTTCTGAATGATACGGGTGAACTCCATGGCTATGTCTTTATTCATCCGGCGCAATTTGACATTGCAGAATACCACAAATCCCTGATTCAGTTTATCGGCATCCAGCACAGCAATGTACTTCTTGATGTATCCTTCCCTCTCCAACCTTTTCAACCGCTCAAACACAGGAGTAGACGACAAGCTGACCTGTGCCGCCAGCTCTTTAGTGGTCAACCGGGCATTCTCCTGCAACGTACGGAGAATCTGCAAATCCACTTTATCCAGTTTTTCTGTCATAAGAATATTATTCTATTATGAATTGTTTTACGACAGCAAATCTACAAGTTTTTTCTTTCAAACCAGCATTATATAGAACAATTCTCCATATTTTCATCAAATATTGGACGATATAACCATACAAACTACTTTTGCAGTATCATTTAATCACTTTTACACACTTACGACTATGGATAAAACTAAGCTACACTTCGAAACCCTTCAGTTACATGTGGGACAAGAAAATCCCGATCCGGCGACCGATGCACGAGCAGTCCCCATCTATCAGACGACTTCGTACGTCTTTCATGACTCGGCCCATGCGGCCGCCCGCTTCAGTCTAGAAGACAGCGGAAATATCTATGGCCGACTGACCAATCCCACCCAAAGTGTACTGGAACAGCGAGTAGCTGCATTGGAAGGAGGAGTAGCTGCCCTGGCCGTAGCCTCCGGAGCGGCCGCCATCAGTTATGCATTTGAAAATATCACGCGCACCGGTGACCATATTGTATCGGCCCGTACCATTTATGGAGGAACTTACAACCTGCTGGCACATACTTTCCCCAGCCGTGGGATACACACCACTTTTGTAGACGCAGAAGAACCGGCAAACGTGGAACAGGCCATCCAGCCTAATACCAAGGCGATATTCATTGAAGGTTTAGGAAATCCGAACTGCACGCTTGTCGACATCGCCCGCATTGCAGAAATAGCTCACTGTCATCAGATTCCTTTACTGATTGACAACACATTTGCCACTCCTTATCTGCTGCGCCCCATTGAACATGGTGCCGACATCGTTATACATTCTGCCACAAAGTTTATCGGAGGACACGGCACATCATTAGGAGGTATCATTGTGGATTCCGGCAAATTCGACTGGAAAGCTTCCGGTAAATTCCCCCAACTGACAAGCCCCGACCCATGTTACCACGGACTTTGCTTTGCCGATGTGGCAGGTCCTGCGGCCTATATCACCCGAATACGTGCCATTCTGTTACGCGATACCGGAGCCGCCATCAGTCCGTTCAATGCCTTCCTCCTTCTGCAAGGACTGGAAACCCTCTCGCTCAGAGTGGAACGCCACGTAGAGAATGCGCTGAAGGTAGTAGACTTCCTGCAGCACCATCCTAAAGTGAAGAAGGTCAACCATCCGTCCCTTCCTGAGCACACTTCCCCGGCCCTTTATCAGAAATATTTCCCCAAAGGAGCCGGCTCTATCTTTACGTTTGAAATCCAGGGCGGACGCACGGAAGCGCACCGCTTCATCGACCACCTAGAGATATTCTCCCTGCTGGCCAATGTAGCTGATGTCAAATCGCTGGTCATCCACCCGGCCAGTACGACACACTCCCAGCTCAACGACCAGGAACTGGCAGAACAAGGCATCACACAGTCTACCATCCGTCTTTCCATCGGTACCGAGCACATTGAAGATTTGCTTGCCGACCTGAGTCAGGCCCTTGAACAAATCTAACAAAAAAACAAACGGAGAATGCCCATTCAGTAACAAGTATTCTCCGTTTGACATATTCTTTTATACGGCAAATTTATTCCAGTTCGTCGATATTCAATTCTTCGCTTTTTCGGTATCCGGAACTGGTCAGTACCGCAATCAACTGTTGTTGCTCATCCACCAGACGCACTTCAATGAAAGGTACCCTTCCATGATTGAACGTCTCAGTAGCCTCCGCATATACATAGCCCTCACTGATCGCACGCAGAAAAGTAATATTGGCATTCAGTGACAAAGTCAGACGTCCACGGCTATTGGCCACAGCGGCAAATGCCAAATCGGCCAATGTAAACAATGCACCTCCCTGACAAACTCCTCCGGCGTTCAGATGCTTTTCAGTCACCTTCATCCGGGCTTTGGCATATCCCGGACTGATTTCCAGTAATTCCACTCCTGCTTCAGCCGCAAAACGGTCGGCCGCCAGCATTTCTTTTAACGTTCCCATATCTTTTAATGAATTGTAACCATTGTAGCCCCGAAACCATATTCACGGAAAGAAGCATCCTGCCATTGATAAGTCTTGTATTTGCGTTTCAACTCATCCAAAATAGCCCGACGCAATACACCGTCTCCCTTGCCATGGATAAACACAATCCGCTGCCCTTTCTTCTGCTTGTATTCCTCCAATGTCTTGCGGAACACATCCAGCTGATAATTTAGCATTTCGGCATTTCCCATACCGGTAGTGTCATCCAGCAGTTCATGGATATGCAGGTCAACCTCCACAATTTCATTCTTCACCACGTGCAGCTTTTTCTGCAACTTTGCCGGTACGTCCTGCACGTTCTTCTGCAACAATGCATTCTTGATGTCATCGGCCGAAACATATACCTGCTTTACCGTTTCATCATCCTTGACAATCTCATAAATCAAGGCCGGTTCCTCAAAAAAGTCGGAAGACTGGAAAGTATGCAACTTGTAGAACTTCACCGTATCAATGCGCAACTCCTGATTCACCGCCTGTTTCAGTAAGAAGGTACGGTCATCTTTGTAAGCCAGAAGCTGTACGGCCACACGCTCCATACCGTTCAATGCACTCTTTTCAAACTCTTCCAGATGCATCTTCATGTTCGGTTTCACCGTTCCCCGGCTGCGTAAAGTCCAGCTCTTACCTTCTGCCGAAAGATACAAATAATCAATAAAATAGTTACTGTCATTCACCAGATAGGCATCAAACGCAGTAGAGGATATGGATTTTACATCCTGCGGCACGTAGGCCAGAAATACATTCAGTACATCATTTCCACGGATTTCAGGTGCCCGATAAGTTATCGGCTTTTCCTCTTCCTCCTCTTCTTCTTCAACTTCCGGTGCAGAAGGCTTAGCTGTAGATTTCAACGGGATGTTATAATCGTCGGTCTGTATCACCACACACTCCCTAATCAGCATAGGAATTTCAAAACCATCTTCTCCTTCCACCAAGGCAATGTCCTTTCCTTGAAATCCCCGGACAATGCCACCGCCTACTTCACTCAGGAAGCGTACTTTATCTCCTATTTTCATAATCTGTCTTCAATTTATTACACTCACAAATGTAACGACTTTCCACGGAATATGGAAATTATTCAGCAGTCTGCAAAAGGAAGTCCACGAAAAAATTATTATGTTAGGAGGATTCTGCTATTTGTTGTACTTTTGCAAAAAAATAAACGACATGGAAGAAACAAAACATATAAAGATTAGCGACTACAACTATCCGCTACCGGATGAACGCATCGCTAAATTTCCGCTGCCAGTCCGCGACCAGTCCAAGCTGCTGGTGTATCAGCACGGACAAATCAGTGAAACACATTTCACCTCCCTTCCTGACTACCTGGAGCCCGGTACCCTCATGATTTTCAACAACACGAAAGTCATTCAGGCACGTCTGCACTTCCGCAAGGAAACCGGCGCACTGA
Organism: Phocaeicola plebeius DSM 17135; assembly: GCF_000187895.1. GTDB lineage: Bacteria > Bacteroidota > Bacteroidia > Bacteroidales > Bacteroidaceae > Phocaeicola > Phocaeicola plebeius. Next base: position 41,653 of record NZ_DS990131.1, read on the forward strand.
TTGAGATTTTCTGTCTGGAGCCCATCAAGCCCAACGACTATGTACTCAACTTCCAGCAAACCCAGCATGCTGCCTGGCTCTGCATGATTGGCAACCTGAAGAAATGGAAAGAAGGGCCTCTGCACAAGGAAATGACAGTCAAAGGCAAAACCCTGACACTGACTGCCACCCGCGGAGAATGTCACGGCACCAGCCACTGGATTGATTTCACCTGGGACAATCCGGAAGTAACCTTTGCCGACATTCTGGAATTCTTTGGTGAGCTGCCCATTCCTCCCTACCTGAACAGAGAGACACAAGAAAGCGACAAGGAAACTTACCAGACCGTCTACTCGAAGATAAAAGGTTCCGTAGCCGCCCCTACAGCTGGTCTGCATTTCACGGAACGCGTATTAAACGCTCTCAAAGAAAAAGGAGTGGATTTGGAAGAAGTCACCCTACACGTTGGAGCCGGCACTTTCAAACCGGTGAAAAGCGAAGAAATAGAAGGCCACGAAATGCATACGGAATACATTTCCGTAAACCGTGGAACCATAGAGAAACTCTTAGCACATGGAGGTGAAGCCGTGGCAGTAGGAACCACTTCTGTCCGTACACTGGAGAGTCTTTACTACATCGGTGTCACTTTGTCACAGCACCCCGATGCCAGCCAGCAGGAACTGCACGTACAGCAATGGCAACCCTACGAAACTCATCCGGAATTAAGTACCACAGAAGCCCTGCAACAGATACTCGACTACATGAACCGGAACCAGCTCGATGCACTGCACACCAGTACACAGATTATCATTGCACCGGGATACAATTACCATATCGTCAAGAAAATGGTCACCAACTTCCACCAGCCGCAAAGCACCCTGTTGTTACTGGTCTCTGCTTTTGTGAAAGGAAACTGGCGTCCCATCTACGATTACGCGCTGGCGCATGATTTCCGCTTCCTAAGCTACGGAGATTCATCTTTACTCATCCCTTAACCCCAAACAGAAGAGACAATGACAGACAATAGCGAAGAAATGTTTCCCATCGTAGACGAAGAAGGAAACATCACAGGTGCGGCTACCCGAGGAGAATGCCACAACGGCAGCAAACTACTGCATCCGGTGGTTCACTTGCATGTATTCAACAGCAAAGGAGAATTGTATCTGCAAAAACGTCCGGAATGGAAAGACATCCAACCGGGGAAATGGGATACCTCCGTAGGAGGACATGTAGACTTGGGAGAAAGCGTGGAAATGGCACTGAAACGGGAAGCCGGAGAGGAACTCGGCATTTCCGATTTTACTTCTCAGCTGCTGACACATTATGTATTTGAATCAGACCGGGAAAAAGAACTGGTATTTTCGCACAAGACCGTATTCGACAGTCCCATCTCTCCCAGTGAAGAACTGGCAGGAGGACGTTTCTGGCCACTGGATGAAATCCGGCAAAATTTAGGGAAAAACGTTTTCACGCCCAATTTTGAACGAGAATTCACTACAGTTCTAAATCAGAAATAACAAAAATACAAGTAATCAGAAAACGTTACTCACTTTTCTGAAAAACATTCTCATACCTATTAGGTTTCCCCTAAGAAAAACATAAGTTTCCCACAGCGAAACCCTACGTTTCCGATATGAAAAACGTACGGTTCCGCCGTGGGAAACATAAAAAATATAAAGACATTACAGCCTTATTATCCAATCATTTTAGTATTCCACCTTATCCGTTTTTTCAGTCCAGTCCTGAAAAGCCCGAATAGCTTCTTCCGGCAACAAAACTTCTGAGGGCAGACGTCTTTCCGCCGGTTTCAAATCCAGTTCCTCATAAATAAAGGCATCGTCAAAGCCGATAGCTGCCGCATCGTGCTTGTTATTTCCATAATACATACGGTCCAGATGTGCCCAATAGATTGCACCTAAGCACATGGGACATGGCTCACAAGAAGTATATATCTCACAACCGCTCAAGTCGAATGTACCCAGTTTCTTAGCTGCCGCACGGATGGCACTTACTTCTGCATGGGCAGTCGGGTCGCAATCCGGCGTCACACGGTTCACTCCCGTAGCTACAATCTCACCGTCCTTTGCAATGACAGCACCAAAAGGACCGCCACCCTCAGCTACATTCTTCACTGACAACTCAATAGCCTTACGCATCAATTCTTCTTTCGTCATACCATATTATTTTTAGTAATTCGTAAAAAACTTGATGAAAATACACAAAACAATAGAATAATCCAAACTTTTTGAATCACCTCACGAAAGCTATATATAAATTTTGCAGATTCTTTATCAAAAAAAAAATCCCAGCCGGAAATTCCGACTGGGATTTACTTTATATCTGAAAGGGGAAGATTACATCATACCGCCCATGCCACCCATTCCTGGAGCAGCCATCGGCATTTCAGGTTTTTCTTCCTTCTTTTCTACAATGACACATTCTGTAGTCAGGAACATACCTGCGATAGAAGCGGCATTTTCCAATGCTACACGAGTAACCTTTGCAGGATCAACTACACCGGCAGCATGCAAGTGTTCGTATACATCTGTACGGGCATTGTAACCAAAGTCACCTTTACCTTCACGTACTTTCTGTACTACAACCGCACCTTCCTTACCAGCGTTAGCTACAATCTGACGAAGCGGTTCTTCGATGGCACGCTTGATGATTTCGATACCTGTAGTTTCATCTGCATTGTCACCTTTCAAGCCTTCCAATGCATCGATGGCACGGATGTAAGTTACACCACCACCCGGTACGATACCTTCTTCGATAGCGGCACGAGTTGCACACAAGGCATCATCTACACGGTCTTTCTTTTCTTTCATTTCCACTTCGCTGGCAGCACCTACGTAAAGAACTGCTACACCACCTGACAATTTAGCCAGACGTTCCTGCAATTTTTCTTTATCGTAATCAGAAGTAGAGTTCTTGATTTCAGCCTTAATCTGGTTGATACGTTCCTGAATCAATTCTTTCTGACCTGCACCGTTTACGATAGTAGTGTTTTCCTTAGAAACAGTTACTTTGTCGCAAGTACCCAACATTTCGAGTGTAGCCTGTTCCAGTTTCAAACCTTTTTCTTCGCTGATAACTACACCACCAGTCAATACGGCAATATCTTCCAACATAGCCTTACGACGGTCACCGAAGCCCGGAGCCTTCACAGCACAAATCTTCAACTGACCACGCAGACGGTTAACTACCAAAGTAGTCAACGCTTCGCTGTCTACATCTTCTGCGATAACCAACAAAGGACGTCCGCTCTGTACAGCCGGTTCCAAGATAGGCAAGAAATCTTTCAAGTTAGAAATCTTCTTATCGTAAATCAGGATATACGGATGTTCCATCACGCACTCCATCTTTTCAGTATCAGTTACAAAGTAAGCAGACAAGTAACCACGGTCAAACTGCATACCTTCTACCACGCCGATTGTAGTATCTGTACCCTTAGCTTCTTCGATAGTAATAACACCGTCTTTAGAAACCTTGCGCATTGCATCCGCAATCAACTTACCGATAACCGGATCATTGTTTGCAGAAATTGTAGCAACCTGTTCAATCTTGTCGTAGTTATCACCTACAGTTTCAGACTGAGCCTTGATAGATTCCACAACTTTTGCCACAGCCTTGTCAATACCACGTTTCAAATCCATCGGATTTGCACCGGCAGTTACGTTCTTCAAACCAACACCTACGATTGATTGAGCCAATACAGTAGCAGTAGTTGTACCATCACCCGCATCATCACCCGTCTTAGAAGCAACTGATTTTACCAGCTGAGCACCTGTATTCTGGAACGGATCGCTCAATTCCACTTCTTTTGCTACAGTTACACCATCCTTTGTAATGTGAGGAGCACCGAATTTCTTTTCGATGATTACATTACGGCCTTTCGGACCCAGTGTTACTTTCACTGCATTAGCCAGTTCGTCTACACCTTTTTTCAACTGATCGCGAGCGTCAATGTTGAAGAGAATATCTTTTGCCATAGTGAATTTCCTTTCTAATCTTAAATTCGTTAATTACCTAAATTATCCCAAAACTGCCAGTACATCGCTCTGACGCATCATCAAATACTTCACACCTTCGTATTCGATTTCAGTACCAGAATATTTACCATACAATACAGTATCACCTACTTTCAAGACCATTTCTTCGTCTTTAGTGCCATGGCCTACTGCCACTACTTCACCCTGCAACGGTTTTTCTTTCGCTGTGTCAGGAATAATGATACCACCGATTGTTTTTTCTTCTGCAGGAGCCGGAAGAATCAGGACTCTGTCTGCTAATGGTTTAATGTTCATAATGCTATAATTTAGTTTATATTTTATCGTTTATCAAATGCGTTAAAGCACCTATCTTTCTGCGAAAAGCGTGCCAAAGCAAAAGACTGACATTCTGACATAAGCAACCTGACAGTCCTGGCCATTATACTGACAAATCTGACACCCGACCTTACACGTAACAAAATCCATTATTGGAGATATTTCGAAAAATAACTATCTTTACCACCTGAACCTAACATAATAAATATATGAACAGACCTTTAAAAACGCTTACTTTAGCCACTGCACTTTCCTGCACAATGGCTACGGGATGGGCTTCTATTTTCACACAAGCACCCGACCAACGAAACAATGACTACGAAATGTTTATGGAAAAAATCCGCAATACGACTATTAAAAACCCTTCCATAGACAAAAATCTAGCCTTGTTTCAAGAAAACGGTTCATTTAGTGACATTGATTATGATGATACTCAAATGACCAACTGGACTCCTATCAAACACATAGAACGTTTGTCCGATTTCGGCTATGCATATACCAACGAAAAAAACAAATACTATCAGAACGAAGATTTATACCAGAAAATCGTCAAAGGATTGGAATACTGGTATGATGTAGATTCCGAAAGTGATAACTGGTGGCACAATCAGATTTCTGAGCCACAGAAACTCGGTGTACTGCTCATTCAAATGCGTATCGGGAAAAAACAGATTCCTCAAGAACTGGAAACAAAAATACTGAAACGGATTCAGGAAACAGGTGGAGACCCGGCTAAATGGACAGGTGCCAATCGTACGGATATTGCTTTGCATTGGATTTATCGTTCTTGCCTGACACAGAATGAAGCTGATCTGAAAACGGCTATCGACAACGTTTTCAATCCGGTGGTATATACCACAGAAGAAGGCTTCCAACATGACAACAGTTATTTCCAGCACGGAGAACAATTGTACATTGGAGGTTATGGAGATGAGATACTCAAAGGTGTCACTCAAGTGGCTTCCTATGCATTAGGAACGCAGTACCAACTTGATAAAGAGAAAGTAGAGCTGCTCAGCAAATTCATGCGTGAAACTTATTATCGTGCCGTACGTGGTCAGAACATGTCATTCGATGTAGTAGGACGAAGTGTCAGCCGACCGGGATTGCTGAACAAACGAACCACTGCCACTTACGCCAAACGGATGATAGATATCGATCCAACTCATGCCGATGAATACAAGGCCATTATCGCACGTCTGAATCGAAAGCAGCCAGCCGACTATCAGGTAACTGCTTCACATACCCATTATTTCCGTGGTGACTACTCATTGCATGTGCGCCCTCAGTATAACTTTGACGTACGTTTGGCTTCTACACGCACTAAGAAATGTGAATACGGCAACAAAGAAAACCTGAAAACCTATTTCATGTCCGACGGATGTACCAATATTACGCAAACTGGAGATGAATACTTTAACATCTTCCCGGTATGGAACTGGTGCCATATTCCGGGTACAACTGCTCCTCAGCTGGAAAAAGTACCAATGGACCCGAAAGCATGGGGTGTGTTAGGAACTTCCACATACGCAGGAGGAGTTTCCGACAGCATTTATGGAGCTACAGCATACGCCTATATGGACACCAATCCTGAAGTAAACACCGGAGCCAAGAAAAGCTGGTACTTCTTCGATAACGAAGTAGTATGCCTGGGAGCTGGAATTCAATCTACATCTACTTATCCTGTACACACCACAGTCAACCAGTGCTTCTTGAAAGGCGGCATCCTGGTAGACAAAGGAGATAAAGAAGAAACCCTGGCAAACGGAAGCCATACTCTACAAGCTCCGCAATGGGTATTGCATGACAAAATCGGTTATTTCTTCCCACAGAAAGAAGAAGTGTTCCTGACAGCCCAGACACAGAGCGGACGCTGGTATGACATCAACACCAGCAAGTCGAAAAAAGAAGAAAAGATGGATGTCTTCACATTGGGTATCAACCACGGTGTGGGTCCGAAAGACGGCTCATACGCTTACATTGTAGTGCCAGGCAAAACTTCTGCACAAGAGATGAAGGCCTATCAGAAAAAAAATGCCATTGAAATACTGTCGAACAATCCGAAAATTCAGGCTGTTCGAAATACTAAACTGAATGTCTGGATGGTGACTTTCTTCGAAGCTGGTACTTTCAAACATAAAGAATTGAGTGTTACCGTAGACAAGCCATGCGTATTGATGGTAAAAGACATCAACGCTAAATCGGTCAATCTGCATATTGCCGACCCGGGACAAACTCAGTCGCCCATTCAAGTGGAACTGAAAATCGGTAAGAAGAAACAAGTTCTCACAGCCGACTTCAGCCAAACAGGCATTTATGCAGGAGCTACCAAGCAATACACTGTAAAACTTTAATCTCAATGTGAGACAAAAAAGAAGCTCCATGGCACACCCAGCTCAAGGCCATGGAGCTTCTTCTTTTTATTGTTCTTCCGACTCTGAAAACAAATCTCTTGCAGGAGTCACCGGCGTAATACTTTTGTCGACTTCCTGCCGGATACGGGAGGAGAACTTCTTTTTCGAAGTGATGCCCAATTCCGTCAGCATATCCGCCTGACGAATCAGGTTGCCCTTCCCCTGCGAAAGCTGCCCCAACGCATTCTTGTAAGCCGTGGAAGCTGCCTGCAAAGAATCTCCAATCTTTTCGAAAGTCTCGGTAAACCCTACCAGTTTTTCATAAAGCACCGTTCCTCGCTTGATGATGTCCTGAATATTTTTCACCTGATACTCCCGCTTCCATAAATCCAAGGCCAATCGAAGCGCTGCAATCAGGTTGGTCGGACTAATCAACACGACCTTCTTCTGATAAGCATAATTCCAGATGTCCGGATCGGCCTGCAAGGCCAACAGATAAGCCGGTTCATTGGGCACAAACATCATCACAAAATCCAACGAAGACACATTGTAGCTGGAATAATCCTTCCGGCTCAACTCATCAATGTGAGCTTTCACAGAAGCTAAGTGTGCTTTCAAGTACTGTTCGCGTTGCACGGCATCCTCACAAGCTACATAGCTCGCATATGCCGTAAGCGATACTTTAGAGTCAATAATTACCTGACGGTTATCCGGATATACAACTAACACATCAGGCTGCATCCGCTGTCCCAATTCATTTTTGAGCGGTTCACCATGTTCATCTTTTAAAAATTCCTGACGGAAATATTCTTCTCCTTCTCTCAGACCGGAATTTTCCAAGATAGTCTCCAATATCATTTCACCCCAGTTTCCCTGCATCTTGGAATCTCCTTTCAAAGCGCGGGTCAGGTTATTGGCATCGTCGCTAATCTGCTTGTTCAGCTGCATCAGTTCCTTGATACGGTCTTCCAAAGAAAAACGCTGCTTGGACTCTTTATCGTACACCTCTTCCACCTGATGCTTGAATTCTTTCAAATTCTCTCCGAAAGGTTTCAACAGGTTACTCAAGGTTTCCGAACTAAGCCGGTTAAATGCCTCTGTCTTCTGCTGGAAAATCCGGTTGGCCATGTTCTCGAACTCCGTATTCAGTTGCTTCCGTAACTTCTCCACTTCCTCTTTCTGGTTCTCCAGACGCTCTTCCAAGTTACGACGTTCTGCCTGTGAAGTAGCCAGTGCCCGGCCTATCTCTGCCCATTTCCCTGAAAGTTCATCCAGCTGTCCACGCAACCTCTCTGTTTCCTTCCGATACTGCTCTGTCAGCAATTCAGTACGTTCTTTTTCCGCCTTCAGCAAATCCTGGGCATGCTGCTGGTTCATCTGTAACTCCGACCGCAAAGAAACCGACTTCCTCGCAGCCCACAAATAGCCCAGCAATCCTCCGACTACCACGCCAACAACCAAATATACAATATCCATATCCTCTATAAATTTTCGAAACGCCTATAAAAAACACAGGTTTCACGAAACAGAAGTCCGAAGTATCTGCCTCTTCTGCCTTCTTCCGTGAAACCCGTGTTCTTTTTATTTATAATTAATCGCTCACGCTTATCCGTTGATGGCAGCTACCAGTTCGTCCGGAGTAACCAGCGACTGTTCGCCACTCGTCATATTCTTCAGCATGACTTTTCCTTCTTTCATTTCATTTTCACCCACAATAGCTACAAACGGTACCATCTTTGCATTGGCATAGCTCATCTGTTTCTTCATTTTGGCAGCATCCGGGTAGATTTCTGCACGAATACCAGCCGCACGTACCTGTGCCAATACCGGCAATACATACGCAGCCTCAGCTTCGCCAAAGTTGACAAACAGCAACTGTGTACCATTCACCGCTTCTTTCGGATACAAATCCAACTGGTTCAGTACGTCGTAAATACGGTCAGCACCGAACGAGATACCCACTCCCGACATACCTTCCATACCGAACACACCGGTCAGGTTATCGTAACGACCACCTCCACTGATACTACCAATCTGTACATCCAGCGCCTTCACTTCAAAGATAGCACCCGTATAATAGTTCAGTCCGCGAGCCAGTGTCAGATCCAGTTCCACTTCCGACTGAATACCCAGTCCGGCTATTGTCTTCAGGATAAATTCACTTTCTTCTACCCCCTTCAAGCCTGTCTCACTGGCAGCCAGCACATTCTTCAACGTAGCTATTTTTTCTTCGTTCGAACCGCTCAACAGAATAATCGGCTGCAACTTATCGATGGCTTCCTGCGGAATACCTTTTGATGCCAGTTCCGCATTTACATTGTCCAAACCAATTTTATCCAGCTTGTCGATAGCTACTGTAATATCTACAATCTTGTCGGCTTCTCCGATAATTTCTGCAATACCTGTCAGAATCTTACGGTTATTAATCTTGATGGAAACACGGATACCGAATTTCTGGAACACGGCATCAATCATCTGCACCAGTTCCACCTCATTCAGCAGAGAGTTACTGCCCACCACGTCGGCATCACATTGATAGAATTCACGATAACGTCCCTTCTGCGGACGGTCGGCACGCCATACCGGCTGAATCTGGAAACGCTTAAACGGGAAAGTGATTTCATCACGGTGCATTACCACGTAACGCGCAAAAGGAACTGTCAGGTCATATCGCAAACCTTTTTCACAGAATTTGCTGGCCAATTTTGCTGCATTGCGGCTCAACAGTTCTTCATCTGTCAGTCCAGAAAAATAGTCACCTGAATTCTGAATCTTGAAAAGCAGCTTATCGCCTTCCTCCCCGTACTTACCCATCAAGGTAGACAGGTTTTCCATAGAAGGAGTTTCTATCTGCTGAAAGCCGTAGCGATAGAATACCTCACGAATGGTGTTGAATATATAGTTACGTTTCGCCATTTCTACCGGCGAAAAGTCTCTTGTTCCTTTAGGTATACTTGGTTTTGTTGCCATAATGAATCAGTCTTTAAATTAACGGAGCAAAAATACGAATAAAATTTCTACCTTCCACATACAAAACGAAAGGATTTCATGCTTACTCGCGACGATTCATATAAATCGTTACGTAGTAAATCAGCGTAGCCAGTGAACCCAAGGCAGCTACTACATACGTATAGGCAGCCGACTTCAAGGCATCCGTAGCCTGCTGATGATTAAACGCATTGGTAATTCCAGCACTACTCAACCATACCAACGCCCGACGGCTTGCATCAATTTCTACCGGAAGGGTAATAAAACTGAACAACGTGGTCATGGCAAACAGACAGATACCGATAAGCAGCAGCTGAGGAAAAGAGTTGACCATCAGAATACCAGCTAACAACACCCAAGATACGATGGAAGAAGAAAACTGTACCACCGGAACCAAAGCCGAACGCATACGTAAAGGCGCATACCCTCGCGCATGCTGTACCGCATGCCCACACTCGTGAGCCGCTACAGCTGCCGCAGCCACACTTGTACTACCGTAGACCCCTTCACTCAAATTTACCGTCTTGTTCATCGGGTTATAATGGTCGGTCAACATTCCCGATGTACTGGTCACCGTCACGTCGTAAATACCGTTATCACGCAGCATCTTTTCTGCCACTTCCCTTCCTGTCATGCCATTGGTCAACGGCATCTGGGAATATTTTTCAAATTTACTCTTCAGGTTTGCCTGAACCAGGTAACTGATAATCGCAATACCTATAAATACAATCCAAATCAACATATTCTTTCTATTTTAATATTATATCTTAATACCCTGCAAAAACCTTGCCAAAAAATTATGTCAGTTTACACGCTCCAATGTAAAGCAATCAATGTCAGGTGTCCATGTCAGGCGGCTTGACATTCTAACCACATTGTATCCCGGTTTCAACTCTACCGGAACCTCTATTGTAGCTACAGTTTCTGAATCTTTCTTCAGGTTATCTACTACGACACGATTACCATTTATCTCTACTTCCAATATCCGGTCATTAATCTCACGGTCTTTCTTGCCTGTAGGAACGTATGCAATGTGCATCAGATACTTTCCCCCTCGCTTACTATACACTTCTTTCCATTCAGCATAATTGTCACGAGAACCTCCTAAATTACTCACAACCATACCCCCTGAAGCTCCATCGTAGGGTTTATACCCCACAACACGTTCACGTTTAGCCAAATCATCAAACAGATTCAAATACGCCTGCTCTGCCTCATAGCGAACCGGTTCCAGGCGTTGTTCACCTTCCACACGGAGAATCTTTACCCCATGAGCCGGCACTTCATATTTCAATTCCAACTTTACAGATTTTTCATTACGCCTGCGAATCAAATCACGCACCTTCACCGTTCCTCCCAATTCTAAATCCATACAAGGTACAATAAAAGTGCACGGTTTATCTGAAGGATTATACAATGCTACCGCACGCACCTTCCCACGTTTCTGTTCTATATCTTTTACAAGTACATACCCATCTCCCGCATGCTGCACTACATAAGCTTGCAGCCCCAAAGGATCTTGATTTAATGCTATCAACTCTGGATTCTTCAATAACTCCAGCGAAGCTTCCGGTATACGAGTCAGGTCACATCCGATGAGCAACGGTGAACTCATGATACACCACATGCCAAAATGAACTTCTTCTTCCTCCGGATTTAACCCCCGCCCTATCTCCAGCATATCCATATCATTGTAATGCCCTTCACCCGCATAAGCTGAGAGATAAAGATTCTTATAAATAATAGAACGTACGGATTCCCACTTCGGAGATATATCCGGACTGATTCTCCACGAACGTGCCAAATCTTTCACCCAAGTACCCGGATAAGCCCACCGACAGATATTCACTGATATATTTCGCGGACACACCTCCCGAATCGCTTCTACAATCTCTGTATATCGTTTTCTTTCATCCAAATCCAATTGCAAAGCTCCGCAATAATCTATCTTTATAAAATCAAATCCCCATTTATTAAAGTATAAGTCAGCATCCTGCCGTTCAAAGCCATACAATCCTACCCCTACTCCATTTCGGTCATTATCCCAGATAGAACCGCACGTATTGCTTCCGGCATCCGAATAAATACCGGCTTTTAATCCTTTCGAATGAATATAATCCGCCACAGGTTTGATTCCGTTGGGAAAACGTTGGTCATGCGTGTGTAGCAATCCTTCTTTATCGCGATAGCCGAAAAATCCATCATCAATATTTACATAAGAATAACCGGCAGCCTGCAATCCCTGTTCAACCATCGCATCAGCTTGCTTACAAATCAACGCTTCATTTATATTCACCCGATAAGTGTTCCACGAACTCCACCCCATTAAAGGAGGCTCCACGGCATCTAAAGACCGTTCCTCTGCATGCAACACTCCCCATCCTCCTAAGGCAATAATAAAAAAGTAACATTTACATAAATAGTTTTTCATGGTATGAATCTTTTCATTGTGGTGACCAAAGATAAAGATTTTATTTTTCTATTCAGGCAACTTTACGTAATTTTGCTCCGTATTGAAAGAAAGACCATGATAGTTTGCATAGCCGAAAAACCCAGCGTGGCACGCGACATTGCCGATGTACTGGGAGTCAAAAACCGAAAAGAAGGATACATTGAAGGAAACGGATACCAGGTAACCTGGACATTCGGTCATCTGTGTACCCTGAAGGAACCGCACGAATATACTCCCTCGTGGAAAAGCTGGAGTCTGAGCAGCCTGCCCATGATTCCTCCCCGCTTCGGAATCAAGCTGATAAACGACAGCGGAATTGAAAAGCAGTTTCACATCATCGAAAAACTGATGCAGGAAGCTGAAATGATTATCAACTGCGGGGATGCCGGCCAGGAAGGAGAACTCATTCAGCGGTGGGTAATGCAAAAGGCCGGTGCCAAATGCCCGGTCAAACGACTCTGGATTTCCTCACTGACGGAAGAAGCTATACGCGACGGATTTGCCAATCTGAAGGACCAGGCAGAGTTCCAGCCGCTCTACGAAGCCGGACTAAGCCGTGCCATCGGGGACTGGACTTTGGGCATGAATGCCACCCGATTATACACCTTGAAATACGGGCAGAACAAGCAGGTACTTTCCATCGGACGAGTACAGACTCCGACTCTGGCCCTGATTGTAAAAAGACAGCAGGAAATCGAACACTTCGTACCCAAGCAATACTGGGAACTGAAAACGGTCTACCGCGATACGGTGTTCTCGGCCATCGTACGAAAGAGCGATGAGGAACTGGCTGAAGAAGCTGAAAAGGAAAAAGAGAACCCTTCGACCAAGAAGAAAACACAACCCGATACCAACCGGGGCATTCCGCAGATTACCGACGAACAGACCGGAAAGGAGTTACTGGAACGCATCCGGAATGTAGACTTTACCGTCACCGAAGTCAGTTCCAAGAAAGGTACGGAGGCGCCTCCTCGCCTGTTCGACCTGACTTCTTTACAGGTAGAATGTAATAAAAAATTCAGCTACTCGGCCGACATGACCTTGCAGCTCATTCAGTCATTATATGAAAAGAAGGTGGCTACCTATCCGCGTGTGGATACCACTTTCCTGAGTGACGACATTTATCCCAAGTGCCCTAAAATTCTGGAAGGATTGAAAGACTATGCCGTTTACACGACTGCATTAAGCGGAAAACCATTGATTAAATCGAAAAAAGTATTCGATAACAGCAAGGTGACCGACCACCATGCCATCATCCCCACTGGGGTACAACCGCAGGGCCTCAGCGACATGGAAAAACGGGTGTTCGACCTGATTGCCCGCCGTTTCATCGCCGTGTTCTATCCCGACTGTAAGTTTTCTACCACCACCGTCATCGGTGAAGCAGACCAGATAGAGTTCAAAGTAACCGGAAAGCAGATTCTGGAACCCGGCTGGCGCGTAATCTTTGCCAAGGACGTTCCGGAGGAAGGGAAAGAAAATGAGGAAGAAAGCGTATTACCTGCTTTCACCAAAGGAGAAAGCGGTCCGCATAGCCCGATGCTCAATGAGAAATGGACACAACCACCTCGTCCCTACACCGAAGCCACCTTACTGCGTGCCATGGAAACCGCCGGAAAGCTAGTGGATAACGATGAACTGCGGGATGCCCTGAAAGAAAACGGCATTGGTCGCCCTTCTACCCGTGCAGCCATTATCGAGACCTTGTTCAAACGGCATTACATCCGCAAGGAACGCAAAAATCTGATTGCTACGCCTACCGGGGTGGAGCTGATTCAGTTGATTCACGAAGAATTGCTGAAATCGGCCGAACTGACCGGTATCTGGGAAAAGAAATTGCGCGAAATCGAGCGAAAAAGTTACGATGCGGGTACCTTCTTAGCTGAATTGAAGCAGATGGTCACCGAAATAGTTTACAGCGTACTGCGTGACAACAGCAACCGCCGTGTGACCGTTACGACTGATGACAGCCCTAAAATCCCGCTGAAAAAAGCAGCTGCCCCTAAAAACGGTGAAGAAGAGCCCAAGAAAAAAGCGGCTTCCCGCAAGCCACGGGCCAGCAAGAAAGCAGCCACTCCCGAAGCACCTAAGGAAGACAACCTACCTGCCGATGACAGTATCCTAGGAAAAGCCTGTCCCGTATGCGGCACGGGCATCATTATCAAGGGAAAGACGGCCTACGGATGCTCTCAGTGGAAAAACGGATGTAAATTCCGCAAGCCTTTTAAAGCGTAATTATAATGCATCACAAAATCTCCCCAAATGTCCGATACAAAAATTCAGACATTTGGGGAGATTGATTGTATATCATTTAGAATTATTCATCCTCATTTCACAAACTTACTCCCAAGCCACCTTCTCACGGGTTCATCATAGAGCTTCAAGCACAAGTATGCCAATGCAATACTTCCGAAATATACGACAGCGGCCACCGGCCAGGTGCCTTCCAACGTATATAACTGTTTCTCGATAAGCCATGAATAGAATACATACATAATAGGATAGTGAATGGCATAAAGCGGATAAGATATATCTCCCAGGAACTTACAGATAGCGGTCGACTGCTTGTCTGTTGTCTTGCCGGATGCCCCCATACACACCAATAGAGGAAATACCACCGCAATACATATCATCTCGAACACACCATTCAAACATACAGGTGACTTACCTTCGATATAAGGCACACAAAAAAGTCCCAACAGGATAATGCTGCAAATCCAGAATGCGCCTCGAATCTTGAACGGACGGAAATTTCTTGAAATCAGCATACCTAACGTGAAAGGAAACAGCATTCTCAGCATGCCTCCCCAGAAGTTCAGTCCGTCGAGCGTCCAGCCCACTCCTATCATGCCATAACCTACCACATCAAACAAAGCAAACCAGGAAAGTCCTAAACCGAGCAGTATGACCAATACTGTCAGTGCCTTATTACTTAAACGATGAATGAAAAGAGCGTAAAGTATATTACCTATATATTCAAAGAACAATGACCAGCTCGGTCCGTTCAAGGAAAACATCTCTCCGTTCCCGCGTACGTCATACCCCGCTCCCGGATAAGCTGGAATAAAGCACATCGCAAGCAAAAGTGCCAACATGACCGCAGAAGTAGCTACATGCGTACCATCCCATTTCACTCCTCCCTGCACAAAAAAAGCGATACAGCCGATTATTGCCCCCATAATGATCATCGGATGGAGTCGGATAAGTCTCCGCTTAAAGAAGCCTTTTAATGTCATGTTCTTCTTCCACCGGTCATCATATGCATATCCGATGACAAAACCTGAAAGTATAAAGAAGAAATCCACGGCCAGATAACCATGATTAATGACAGTAATGAGGGTACCTCCTCCGGCAAAAGAAAAACCTTCGAAAATGTGATAGAACACCACAAGCAGTGCAGCCACCCCTCTCAACCCGTCAAGAAGTTCATAATGCGGTTTCGTATCTGCAAAAGCTGAAGATGGGATTCGATGATTCATATTGGGATAAATTAAACTGATTAGGATTTATAATTCATATATTGCGCAAAGATAGGGAATCTCATCCATTAAAAATTTGTCCTAAATCAAATTACAATCTTTTGCTTCGCAACCTGCTGAGAGTAGAAAGGGTGATTCCTAAATAGGATGCAATGTATTTCAGATTTACCTTTTTGCATATTTCCGGAAATTGTTTCTGAAATTCTTCATAACGCTCTTTTGCCGGTAATGACAACCTCTCTTTATGGCTCCTGTGCAACCGTCTGTATTCATTCTGATGTATAATTCTCCCCCAGTTGCATAACTCCAAGTTGGTTTCCATAAGATTTTTGAGGTCACTTATATTGATTCTGTAGGCTTCCACTTCTTCCAGCGTTTCCACATATTCTTCGCTTTTTTTGTTGTAATATAATTCATCCATGCTGAAAACAATACATCCCTCTGCCCCGAACGAGGTAGTGTATTCCTCTCCATCGACCACCCAATAGGCTCTTAAGATACCCTTCTCTATAAAATAAGCATACTTACAATAAATACCTTCTTTTATAAGTTGATACCTTTTAGGGAAACTGCAAGGTGTTAAATAGGATTCAAGTTCCTTTATAGTCAAATCGGACACCGGATATTGCTTTCTGATACTCTCTATTATATTTTTCATTTATAAGATTTGGTTTTCAATAAATAAAACTTGCATGCCGGGCTAATCAGCTCGGAAACACAACCGTATTCGTTTTTACATTTTAAGCCATCCCAATAATAGCCACGATATACTTGGAGGATAAAGTTATAAAGATTTATAGCATAGCCGATGATTTCTATCAGAAAATTAGTTCTATACCAGATTCTGCATCTTACGAAGTATCTTCGGGAACTGCCAGAAGAAGAGTAATGTACAACAGATGGCAGCCGTAGCATCCGAAACTGCTTCGGCCATAAATACACCTTCCACGCCACAGAAGCGAGGCAGAACCAGAGCAAGAGGTACCAACAATATAACCTTACGCAGCAAAGCTATAAAAATAGAAATCCGTGCCTGACCAAGGGCTACAAACATATTCTGGCAGGCACGCTGCAAACCAAAGATTGTCATTCCAGCCAGGAAGAGCGGCAGCACATGCTCTACGGTAGCTATTAACTCCGAATCACTCGTAAATGCCGAAGCGACTACCGTAGGGAAACAAATCATCAGTAACATCAGGACAAAATTGAAAGAGAACATTACCGTCAGTACAATGCGAAAACAGTCTTTCACCCGCTGGCGGTCACCATGTCCGTAGTTGTAGCTGGCCACCGGTACAAAACCTTGGGCAAAGCCTGTAAGTGGTACACTGACCAGCTGCATGGCACTCTGCAAAATAGCCAGGGCTCCTACATATATATCGCCAAATTTCTCCAGACTGCCGTTCAGCACAAATCCTACCAGACTCTCTGTACTAGCCATAATGAAGGGAGATATCCCCAAAGCCAACATCCCCCCGACGATACGGCGGTCGAATTTCAGGTAACATTTTTGCAAGCGCAAAGAGGCACGGTCGGAACATAGAAACCCTAACACCCACCAGGCGCTGCATGCCTGCGAAAGAATAGTGGCCAGTGCCGCTCCTTTTACGCCCATATCGAACCAGAAAATAAAAATCGGATCGAGCAAGATATTCAGCAAAGCCCCAATCAAGACGGAATACATCGCAATATTGGGGCGCCCCTGTGAATTGATGAACGTATTGAGTCCGGTAGAGATTTCCACAAACAAGGTACCCAGCAAGTACACTGAAAGATAATCTTCTGCATAGGGGAGTGTAACGACAGATGCCCCCGCAAACCGCAGAATAGGCTCCATAAACAAATAAGATACCAGCGAAGTCAGCACGGTAAACAGAATCAGCAGCATGAAACCGTTGCCTAAGAATTTCCCCGCACGCACCCGGTCGCCTTGCCCCAGTGCCATGGCAGCCAGCGGTGCACCTCCGGCCCCCACGATAGCCGAAAAAGAAGAAATCAGAATTACAATAGAGGTGGTCACGCCTACTCCCGCCAATGCATTTGTCCCTATTTCCGGTATATGACCGATATAAATACGGTCTACTATATTATATAGGAGATTGACGAACTGCGCGGCCACTGCCGGTAAAGCCATTTTGAAAATGAGAGGAAGCATCCGCTCCGTTCCCAGGCGTTCTTCGTACTGATTGTTCATTCTTGCTGCCATAGGTATTCTACAAAACGGCTGCAAAGTTACAAGTTTTTCGGGAGAGAAAGAGGAAAATGTAATTGAAAAGAAATAACCCTGTCTCCGGATTTGATTTACATCAACAAATTGGCCTTTTACAAGAAAAACATGCTATAAAACATATTTTATAAAGAAAAAAGGCCTATATTTGCAGTGTAAAAAGAAAGGCTAAAAGAAAAGGCCAATAAAAAGTTTTCAAGGTAAATAAGGTAACAAGTACAACGGCCGGCTGGGAAGTCCGCTAAGAAGATTTAATTAAACTAACTAAAAAAAGAAAGGGTAACAATTATGAAAAAGGTAAAAAACATTTTCCACAAGATTGCAAATGCAGATCCAATGATCTGGGGTTATGTAATGCTGAATGACGAAAGACGCAAATAAAACTGCGACGCTGACAAGTTCAGCATTTAAAGACGAATCTGATAAATGCCGAAAGGCTTCTCGTAAATATTCTGACGAAAAAGCGGTTAGACTTCTAACCGCTTTTTTTATTTCCCATTTGTCCGTATCTTTGCATGAATCTCTAAACACAACGACAGATGACTCCTACCCTGATAGATACCGACAACCTCGAATTTCAGAATGCACTGAAACTCATCCAATATACCCGCCAATCGGTCTTTCTGACCGGAAAAGCGGGAACGGGTAAGTCTACATTTCTGAAATACGTCTGCCAGCATACCAAAAAGAAATATGTGGTACTGGCTCCTACGGGCATTGCCGCTATCAATGCGGGTGGCAGTACCCTACACAGTTTCTTCAAACTCCCGTTTCATCCGCTCCTGCCCGATGATCCGAAGTTTCAGGGGCGGAAACTGAAAGATTTTCTGAAGTATTCTTCCGATCACCGGAAACTTATTCAGAACATCGAGCTCATCATCATTGATGAAATTTCCATGGTGCGGGCCGACATCATCGACTTTATCGACAAGGTGCTTCGCACGTACTCTCACAACTTACGTGAGCCGTTCGGTGGAAAACAATTGCTGTTAGTGGGTGACGTATTCCAACTGGAACCGGTAGTAAAAAGTGACGAACGGGAGATTCTGAACCGTTTTTATCCGAATCCGTATTTCTTTTCGGCTAAAGTGTTTCAGGAGATGGAACTGGTATCCATCGAACTCACCAAGGTATACCGGCAAACAGACCAGGTATTCGTCAGCGTACTCGACCATATCCGGACCAATACTGCCGGAAATGCGGATTTACAACTATTGAACACCCGTTATACTCCGACACCACCTTGTCCGGAAGAGAATGATTTGTACATCACGCTGGCCACCCGGAGAGACAATGTAGATTATATCAACGAAAAGAAACTCAACGAACTGCCAGGCGAACCGATCACATTAAAAGGAGAAATACATGGTGAATTTCCGGAAAGCAGCCTCCCTACCCTGATGGAACTGGTCATCAAGCCGGGAGCACAGGTGATTTTCATCAAGAACGACCAGGAAAAACGCTGGGTAAACGGTACCATCGGTACGGTTTCAGGCCTTTCGGAAGACGGTACCATCTATGTAATAACGGAAGACGGGAGTGAATTCGATGTACACAAGGAAAGCTGGAGCAACATCCGCTACCGATATAACGAGACGGAAAAGAAAATAGAAGAAGAGGAATTAGGCACATTTACACAATACCCCATCCGGTTGGCCTGGGCCATCACCGTACACAAGAGTCAGGGGCTGACTTTCAATCGGGTAGTTATCGACTTTACGGGAGGAGTTTTTGCCGGAGGACAGGCTTATGTAGCCCTGAGCCGCTGCACCTCATTGGACGGCATCCAGTTGAAGCGGCGGATTTCGCACGCAGATGTGTTTGTCCGACCGGAAATTGTCAGCTTTGCCCAGCGCTTCAATGACAACCAGACATTTGAGAGGGCCATGAAGCAGGCACAGGCAGACATTCAATACGTAGCTTCCGTAAAAGCTTTCGACAAAGGCAATTTTGCCGAATTCTTAGAAGCTTTCTTTAAGGCCATCCACAGTCGATATGACATTGAAAAACCGTTGATACAGCGTTTTATCCGCCGGAAATTAGGCATCATCAACCGGTTAAAGGAAGAAAACCGATTGTTGAAGGAGCAAATGCAACAACAGCGCCAGAATTTACAGAAGTACGCCCGGGAATATTACCTGATGGGAAACGAATGCATCACTAAGGCACACGACCCGAGGGCAGCACAAGCCAACTATGACAAGGCTCTGGAGCTGTATCCGGAGTATGTGGATGCCTGGGTACGAAAAGGAGTGACATTCTTTGATGAAAACCGAATGGAAGAAGCTGAGGAATGCCTGAATCGTGCCGTACAACTACGGCCACAGGATTTCAAAGCAGTGTACAACCGAGGAAAACTTCGTCTGCTGACCGGGAAAACGGAAGAAGCGCTTTCCGATTTGGACAAGGCTACCAGCCTGAAGCCACAGCATGCCGGTGCTCATGAATATTTTGCTGAAGCACTCGAAAAAAGCGGAAAGGAAATAGAAGCCGCCATTCACTATCGAATTGCAGAAGAACTGCGAAAGAAAAAGAAATAATTTTCTTATTTTTGCGTTCATACGAAGTCAAATCTTCGTAGATAACGCCATGTTACTTAAATTATATTCTAAAAACAACCGACCTGAAGACCTACAGCGCATAGTAGACATTCTGAACGATGGGGGCATCATTATCTACCCCACAGACACGGTATACGCATTAGGCTGTCATGCGCTGAAGGAACGCCCTATTGAGCGTATCTGCAAACTGAAAAATATCGATCCGCGCAAGAATAATTTATCCATTATCTGTTACGACCTGAGCAACATCAGCGAATATGCTCGCGTAAGTAATGCCACTTTCAAACTGATGAAACGCAATCTGCCCGGTCCGTTTACCTTTATCCTGAATGCAGACAGCCGCTTGCCCAAAATCTTCCGCAACCGGAAGGAAGTGGGTATCCGTGTACCCGATAATGCCATCATCCGTGAAATCTGTCAGCTGCTCGATGCACCGATTTTGACTACCACTCTGCCGTTAGAGGAAGGAGAAGACATTGAATACATCACTGAGCCGGAGCTGATTGACGAAAAGTTTGGAGAGAAAGTAGACCTTATTATCGATGGAGGTACGGGAGGTATTGAACCTTCTACCGTCATAAATTGTTGTGATGATGTACCTGAAATTGTCCGACAAGGCAAGGGGATATTAAATGAATGATTAACTATAAAAATTTAATTCACATTACACATGTTACTTACATTATTACAAGCTACAGCACAAGCAAGCAATACTGCTTCAAGAATTAACGTAGAACAGCTGCTGGACAGACTGCTCAACTGGGGAATCGAGGTTGGAAAAGACATTCTGGCTGCCATTATCATCTACATCGTCGGCCGGTTTATCATCAAGCAAATCAGCCGACTGGTCAGCAAAATTTTGGAAAAACGTAAACTGGAAATCAGTGTACAGACCTTCTTAAAAAGTCTGCTCAGCATACTTCTGAACCTAATCTTAGCATTTGCCATCATCAGCAAATTAGGAGTGGAAACCACCAGCTTCGCTGCAATCTTAGCTTCTGCCGGTGTGGCAATCGGTATGGCATTGTCCGGAAACCTGTCTAACTTCGCCGGAGGATTAATCATCTTAGTATTCAAGCCCTTCAAGGTAGGAGACTACATCGACGGACAAGGTGCCAGCGGAACAGTAAAAGAAATTCAGATTTTCCACACCATTCTGGCTACGGTAGACAACCGAATTATTTATGTACCAAACGGTGCACTGAGCAGCAATGCCATCACCAATTACAGCAAACAAGACATGCGCCGCGCTGAATGGGTATTCGGTGTAGAATACGGAGAAGATTATGAAAAAGTAAAAGCTGTACTGGAGAGAATCATTGCGGCCGATGAACGAATCCTCACTACTCCAGCTCCTTTTATCGGACTTGGAGCTTTGTCTGCCAGCAGTGTAGATATTAAGGTACGTGTGTGGACCAAGACTGAAAACTACTGGGATGTGTATTTTGACATGAATAAAATCGTATACGACACATTCAACAAAGAAGGCATCGGATTCCCGTTCCCGCAACTGACCGTACACCAGGCAAAAGACTGATAAGCAGATATCACTCCATGAAAAAACTTCCACCAAGGGAAAATCCTTTAGTGGAAGTTTTTTTTATATCTATCAAAAAGATGATTTATTTACGGTCTGCTTTCAAACGGTCGGCCATTGCCTTAGCCAATTCCTTAGCCTGGGCATAATTGTCGGCCTTCATGCTCTGCTTCATTTCTACCGGGTTACCTACTACTTCAAATTTCAGTTTTTCAGTAAACTCACCCAATTTCTTCACTGCTGCACTGGCCCAGGTGAACGAGCCGAAGTAACCAAACAGACGATTCTTCATTTCACGAGCAGCTACCTTGCTCAACAGAGATTCCATTTCAGGATACAAATGCATGTTATAAGTAGTACAGCCTGCTATCAAAGCTTTATACTTAAAGATGTCGGCCAGGATATAAGAATGATGCGTATGAGAAACATTGTGCAGAATGATATTCTTGATGCCCTGTGCACTCAGTTCTTCTGCAATAGCTTCAGCCAGTTCTTCTGTATTACCATACATGGTTCCATACACAATCACTACACCTTCTTCACCTTCATAGCGGCTCAGCTTGTCATACATATCTACCACTTGCGGAATACATTCTTCCCATACCGGTCCATGAGTCGGACAGATTGTCTTGATAGGCAGTCCTCCACATTTCTGTAAAGCTTTCTGTACCGGATTACCGAACTTACCTACGATATTAGCATAGTAACGGCGCATTTCATTCCAATAAATATCAGTATTGATGTTACGGTCGATGCATCCTCCGTTCAATGCTCCAAAACAGCCGAAAGCATCTCCAGAGAACAGGATACCTTCTGTTTCATCGAAAGTTACCATTGTTTCCGGCCAGTGTACCATGGGTACCAGATAGAAGCGAAGGCTATGATGTCCCAGTTTCAGGAAATCTCCATCACCTACCACATAACGTTCACCTGTTACTCCATAATATCCTTCTACCATTTCGAAAGTCTTCTTGTTACCTACCAATACGATTTCAGGATAGTATTTCTTAATCAGAGCAATTGAACCGGAATGGTCAGGCTCCATGTGATTTATAATCAAATAATTGATTTTACGGTCTCCGATAACACTGCGTATCTTTTTAATATATACTTCAAAGAAAGCCACATCTACCGTATCGACCAATGCGACCATATCGTCATCGGCAATCAGGTAAGAGTTATAAGACACGCCATAAGGAAGTGGCCACAAATTTTCAAACAAAGCTTTTGTACGGTCGTTCACACCGACATAATGAACTTTACCTTTAATTTCCATTGAATCCTAACTAATTTAAAAATTTGATATTATATTGTTTCCTTTTTTACTTCTTCATAGAATTTTCCCTGCCAGGTATCTCTTTCCTGAAGACGACGCTGCATACGAACGGCAAATTCGTAATTTTTAATGCCCCAGTCTGGAGCTATCAGCAATTCCTTGGGAGACTGCGAAACAAAACGTTCCAGCACAAGATCCGGACGCACACGCTCCAGATAATCAATCACAAGATCAATGTATTCATCTACCTCATACAAATGAAAATCTTCAGGACACAACTCATATTCATGTGCCATCCGTGTACCGCGCACTAACTGCAGCTGATGCATTTTCAGCGTTGTCAAAGGAAGTTCGGACACCTGTCGTGCCTGACGGATGATAGCTTCATGATTTTCTCCCGGAAGTCCTAAAATCACATGACCTCCCACACGTATCCCTCTTTCCGCTGTACGTTTTACGGCATCCACCGTACATTCAAAAGTATGTCCCCGGTTTATTCGCTGCAAAGTATGATTATCCGTACTCTCAATACCATATTCCACTAAAAGAAAGGTTCGCTTATTCAACTTTTCCAGATAATCCAGCAATTCTTCGGGCATACAATCGGGACGCGTGCCGATAACGAGTCCGACAACTCCTTCTACCCGCAATGCCTCTTCATACATCTGACGCAGCTTGTCCAATTCTGCATAGGTATTCGTGTAGGCTTGAAAATATGCCAAAAACTTCATTTCCGGATATTTTCTGGCGAAAAACTCTTTTCCTTCCTCCAACTGCTGCGTAACAGACTTGTCTGTCCGACAATATGCCGGATTAAAGGTCTGGTTATTGCAATAGGTACATCCTCCATATCCTTTTACACCATCTCTATTCGGACAAGTAAATCCCACATTCAATGAGATTTTTTGCACCTTAAAAGGAAAATGAAGGGCCAAAAACCGGGCAAAATCATTGTATCGTGTACGTTCTCCCATGAGTTTACAAATTCCTCGCAAAGATAAGGATTTTCAGTTACTTTTCCCAGTCTTTATCTGTACAAGAAATGTAAAAACAAAGAGACATAAAAAAAGGCTGCCACAGTATTTACCTGCAACAGCCTTCAGACTACATTATTTCAATAAAAAAGAATTATTCTGATTCACTCAAAGTAGCAATACTTACACGGTTCCAATCCGGTTCTGAGAACATAGATCCTACACCCTGACCTTCAGCTGTGATACGTGAAGCACTAATTTTATACTTACTTATCAACATATTCTTTACAGCTTCCGCACGCTGCTTAGCTACACGTGCATTTACTTCGGCACTACCTTCTGGAGAAGCGTATCCCTTGATAGATACCGTACTCTTTGGATTATTCTTCATATAAGTTGCAATACGCTCTACATTAGGCACCTGATCAGTACTGATTGTGGTCTTTCCCTGACGGAACGTAACAACTGATTCCAATGACTTGGAATGTGTATTCTGAATAATAGTTTCTACCTGCTTAGGTGCATTACGCAAATCTGTCAGTTCTTTTTCCAAACGTGCATTTTCTGCATCCTTTGCTCCTAAAGCTTCATCTTTACGGGCATTTTCTGCACGCAAGGCATTAATCGTTTCATTCAAAGAGTTCACCTCAGCCTGGTTGTATGGCTTCTGAATAGTCATATAGTGCTTTCCGTTGCTGCTTGCGAAACGATAAGTTACTCCAGCCAAAATTTCAATCTTCGACTTGTTTACATTCAGCTGTTGTGCACGATCGCCATCCATTCTGTAAACAATAGCCGGACGTACATTTACAGCCCATGCTTTTTTCTCACCCAGGTTGAAGTTAAAGCTGGCACCAAAACGGCTTACCATATAAGAACGATCATAACCACTACCCGAGTTCATGAAATCATGTCCCCAACCAAATCCGGCGATACCTTCTACTTCAAATAATCTGGGTTCACCGTTATATCCCCCAAAAAGATTATTTAAATTAATCTTACCCAATACACCTAAATTCAAATCATCAAAAGCTGTTTTGCTGAAAGATGTATTGATACCTGTCAATCCTTCAAAAGAAACACCTAACACCGGAGTAATCTGTTTTCCTAGCTCAATGCCAGTTTCAGCACGCATGTTAGGCCAAAATGCAGAATGAGCCGTAGGAGTAGTTACTCCACCTTTCACACCTACATACCAATTATCCAAGAAACGAGTTCCTTCATACGCTTTTTGTGCATTCACAGAAAGAGCAGATACAGCTAACGCTGCTACTAAAAAACTTACCTTTTTCATTTTTTCATTCAAAAAACTTTAATACCTAATTACTTTTATCAATCTCGATGACTTAATAACTACAATATCGAACATTTTGTTTTCACAACAGCGCGCATTAACATCTGTTAAGCATCGACAAGTCCTATGAATCATAGCATAAGAAGTTGATTCTGAATGCGGATAGGAATTAAGAGAATTCACCAATGAGAATAAGAAACAAAAAAGGTGTTCTGATTACTCAGAACACCTTTTTTGTTTGGGCTACTCGGACTCGAACCAAGAAAAACAGGACCAGAATCTGTTGTGTTACCATTACACCATAGCCCAATAAGGCTTTATTCTCTCCGTGAGAATGCAGCAAATGAAGTTGGGCTACTCGGACTCGAACCAAGAAAAACAGGACCAGAATCTGTTGTGTTACCATTACACCATAGCCCAAAATCAGAGAACGATTGTCATCTTTTTGTTTTGACGGTGCAAAGGTACAACTTTTTTGGAACATACAAAGCTTTTCGGCATTTTTTTCTTTCAAAAAACATATTTTTCTTCTTTTTTCTTCATCTTTCAAGTAAAAATTTTCGGATATACAGAAAACCAAGTATATTTGTCCTATGTTATAATAGAACTTTATTTTCAATTTTAAAATAGGAATAATCAAAAGAATGAACGAAACAACGACTTTAATAGAAAAAATCATTGAAGGAATTCAAGAGAAAAAAGGCAAGCAAATCGTAGTAGCTGATTTAAACGAAATAGAAGATACCATCTGTAAATATTTTATCATTTGCCAGGGAAACTCTCCCAGTCAGGTATTGGCAATTGTAGACTCCATCAAAGAACATGTAAGAAAAGAGACCGGCACTAAAGCATATGCCATAGACGGCCAAAGAAATGCACAATGGGTGGCTATGGATTATAGCGATATCATTGTACATATTTTTTTACCGGAGGTACGACATTTTTATAATCTGGAACACTTGTGGGCAGATGCCAAACTGACCAACATACCAGATTTAGACTAATATATAATAAGGAAAGAGAAATATGAGTGATAACAATAAACCAAAAATCAATGTACCACGCTTTAATCTAACGTGGCTTTATGTCATTATTGCCTTGATTTTTGCCTTTCTCTATTTTTCTGGAGACGAAGGAAGTGCCACCAAAGAGGTGAACTATACCGAATTTCAGGAAATGGTGTCCAAAGGCTATGCTGACAAAATCGTGGCATACGACAACAATGCGGTGGAAATGTATATCAAGCCAGACCACATTGTAGATGTATTCAAAAAAGATGCCAGCAAAGTTGGAAGAAGTCCTTCCATCAACGTACAGATCGGCTCCATGGAAGCTTTAGATAAGTTTCTGGATGAACAGACCAAAGAAGGTAACTTTACCGGTTCTATCCAATACGAAAAGAAAAGTGACTATTTTAGCATAATCCTGTGGAACGTTCTGCCGTTTGTCTTCCTTATCGGTATCTGGATGTTTGCCATGCGCCGCATGGGTGGCGGAGGAGGAGCCGGAGGAGGCTCAAATGTATTTAATGTGGGAAGAAGCAAAGCACAGCTTTTTGAAAAAGGGACTAATCGCATTACATTTAAGGATGTTGCCGGACAAGCCGCTGCCAAACAGGAAGTACAGGAAATTGTAGATTTCTTGAAACAGCCGCAAAAATATACAGAACTAGGTGGAAAGATTCCCAAGGGTGCTCTGCTTGTAGGCCCTCCGGGAACTGGTAAGACATTGTTAGCCAAAGCCGTCGCAGGTGAAGCCGATGTACCCTTTTTCTCTATTTCCGGATCAGACTTTGTAGAAATGTTTGTCGGTGTCGGTGCTTCTCGCGTACGTGATTTGTTCCGTCAGGCAAAAGAAAAATCGCCTTGTATCATCTTTATTGATGAAATTGATGCTGTAGGCCGTGCCCGTGGCAAAAACCCAAGCATGGGAGGAAATGACGAACGTGAAAATACATTGAACCAGCTTCTGACAGAAATGGACGGATTTGGTTCAAACAGTGGAGTCATTATCTTAGCGGCAACCAACCGTGTAGATATTCTGGATAAGGCCTTACTGCGTGCAGGACGTTTTGACCGACAAATATATGTAGACCTTCCTGATTTGAATGAACGAAAGGAAGTGTTTGGTGTTCATCTTAAACCTTTGAAACTGGACAGCAACGTAGATGTGGATTTGTTAGCGCGTCAAACCCCTGGATTCAGTGGTGCAGACATTGCCAACGTATGTAATGAGGCTGCTCTTATTGCAGCACGTCATCAAAAGAAGAGTGTAGATAAAGATGATTTCTTAGCTGCAATTGACCGTATCGTAGGTGGCTTGGAAAAGAAAACAAAAGTCATGACTGCTGCCGAAAAACGCGCCATTGCGCTTCACGAAGCAGGTCATGCCACCATCTCATGGTTCTTGGAACATGCCAACCCGCTGATTAAAGTAACGATTGTCCCAAGAGGACGTGCATTAGGAGCAGCATGGTATCTGCCTGAAGAGCGACAGATTACCACCAAGGAACAAATGCTGGATGAAATGTGTGCCACATTAGGCGGACGCGCTGCTGAAGAAATTTTCATCGGACACATCTCTACCGGAGCGATGAATGACTTGGAAAGAGTCACCAAACAGGCTTACGGCATGATTGCATACGCAGGTATGAGTGACAAGCTTCCTAATCTCTGTTATTATAATAGCAATGAAGATTACAGCTTTACGAAACCATACAGTGAACATACAGCTGAGCTTATAGACCAGGAAGTACAGCACATGATTAATGAGCAGTACATGCGTGCAAAGGCCTTGCTGCAAGAACATAGTGAAGGGCACAATCAACTGGCACAGCTGTTAATTGACCGAGAAGTAATCTTTGCAGAAGATGTTGAAAAGATTTTCGGTAAACGTCCATGGACTTCCCGTTCGGAAGAAATTATGGCGGCCAATGAGCAGCTACCGGAAACCAAACAACTGGAAAACAAGCAGGAAAATACGGATGGTGAAAATAACTCTTCTAGTGAAAACAACACCCCTTCACAGGAAGAAAACCAAGAAAAAGAAGAAGCATAACCGAACAAAAACCTACCAACGTGAAAAATAACTTTATTCAACGAGCAATTACGGGAATAATCTTCGTAGGAGTACTTATTGGTTGTATTCTTGGAGGTCCTATCTCTTTCACCCTATTGTTTGCACTGATTACAGCCCTGACTATTCATGAGTTCGGGAACATCGTAAGCAAACAACCGGATGTAGAGATAAACAAACCTATATGTATGTTGGCCGGTGTATTTTTATTTTTCGGATTTGCCTATTTAGGTGTCATGCCTGGACAAACAGAAATACTGATTCCTTACTTATTTCTTATCATATACCTGCTTGTCAGTGAGCTATATTTAAAGAAAAAGAATCCACTGAACAACTGGGCGTATGCCATGATGAGCCAAATCTACATCGCACTTTCGTTTGCGATGTTAAACGTACTGGCCTATCATTCTATTGGAAATGAAGGAGAACTGTCACATTATCAGGTACAGTACAACCCGATATTGCCGTTGTCAATATTTATTTTCACATGGATTAATGATACGGGAGCATATTGTACAGGCATGCTATTCGGGAAACATCGCTTGTTTGAACGAATATCCCCTAAAAAATCATGGGAAGGTTCCATTGGTGGAGGAGTCTTCAGTATCATAGGGGCTATTGTAATGGCGCATTTCTTTCCGTTTATGCCAATCAGTATCTGGATAGGCTTGGCTTTGACCGTTGTGATATTCGGTACATTAGGAGATTTGACAGAATCGTTGCTTAAACGCACTATTGGAATAAAGGACTCAGGCAATATATTACCTGGCCATGGAGGTATGTTAGATCGCTTTGACAGTACCCTGATGGCGGTTCCAGCAGCGGTTGTTTATCTGTATATCATTTCTTTTATTGAATAATATAAGCAGAAAATTGATAACAGGTCCTTCAGTCTTACTGTAAGGACCTGTTATATTTTTGAGATAAAAGTTCAACGATTTTTCCGGCTGCCCGTTCAGAAGCTCCTTCCTGTCCTAGAATTTTAATCAACGCATCATAATCCTGCAACATTTTCTCACGAGTCATTTGCCCAGGTAGGATTGCATCTAATTGTTGCTTCACATTTTCTACGGTCATACCATCCGCTACCAGTTCAGCCACGACTTCACGACCAGCAATCAAATTGACCAAAGAAATATATTTAACTTTTAAAATATGTCGGCGTAAGAATGAAACCAGTTTTCCTGCAGCAGTATAATAACACACCACCTGAGGCACCCAGAACAAGGCTGTTTCAAGCGTAGCCGTACCACTGGTAACCAAAGCAGCCGTAGCATGACTTAGTAAGCTATATGTCTGCCCAAATATAATTTTAGTATCAGTCCCCATATAAGCCTGATAAAATTCAGGTGCTATTCCAGGAGCTCCCGCAATAACAAACTGATACTCTGTATAGTTACGGGAAGCTTGTATCATTCGCTGTAGATTATCCTTAATCTCCTGTTTACGGCTACCAGCCAACAAAGCAATAATCGGCTTTTTATCCAACCCGTTACGAAAGGTAAATTCCTCAAAGCTCTCGGTATATCCTTGCCTAAAACAATGTACGGCATCTACACACGGATTTCCGACATAATGAATGGGATAATTATGTTTCTTGAAAAAATCCACTTCAAAAGGTAATATAGAGAACAATTCATCCACATCTCGTTTAATATTCTTGATGCGGTATTCCTTCCAAGCCCAAATTTTAGGAGAAATATAATAGAAGATTGGAATATTCGTATGCGCTTTTATATATTCAGCTATTTTCAAGTTAAACCCCGGATAATCCACCAAAATCAATGCGTCAGGATTCCACTGAACAATATCTTTCTTACAAAAATCCATATTACGAAAGATTGTCCGCAAATGAAGCAACACCGGGATAAATCCCATGTATGCCATATCCTTATAATGCTTGACCAGTGAACCTCCTGCTGCTGCCATTAAATCACCTCCGAAAAAACGAAACTCGGCTTTGGAATCTTTTTCTTGCAGTGCCTTCATTAAATTAGATGCATGCAAATCACCCGAGGCTTCACCTACAATTAAATAATATTTCATAGCTGCCAATTCCAGTGATTCAATTGCTCCATCAAAGTATAAGCCGTTACATCTATCTGAGTAGGAGTAATAGCTACGTATCCATGATCTAATGCCCAATGGTCGGTATCTTGTGCCTCAGGTTCATCGTTCCGGTAAGAACCTGTAAGCCAATAATAGTTTCCACCTCTAGGATGAACAGACTTTACGAACTCATTTGTCCAGACTCCGTCTGTTTGACGACAAATACGCACACCCTTCAGCTCCTTTACATCAGGGAAATTTACATTCAAACAGGTGCCTACAGGCAACCCATGCTGCAATACCTCTTCTACGATACGTTGTATATAAGGGAAAGTAGGCGTAAAATCAGCATCTTCCGCATGATTACAAAGAGAAAAACCGACTGAAGGTATTTTTTTCAGACATCCTTCTATTACAACTCCCATTGTACCTGAATAGTGTACATTAACAGAAGAGTTATCTCCGTGATTAATTCCTCCTATCACCATATCAGGCGTACGGGGTACCAAGTCGTGCAAGGCCAGTTTCACACAGTCCACAGGAGTACCCGTACAACTGTACAATGAAAATCCCGGTGCCGACTCTATCTTTTTACAACGAAGCGGATGCTCTGAAGTAATAGAACCGGAAGCTCCAGAACGTGGTCCAGAAGGTGCTACTACCATCAAATCAGCCATTGGTCTTAATACTTTTATCAGTTCCTGAATGCCCTTTGCGGCAAATCCATCATCATTCGACAACAACAGAAATGGTTTCTCTTTCATCATATCTTTATTATCCAAACTTTTATGAGTGTAAAGTTACAACAAATCTTAATCTTACCAAACCACATCATGCAATTAGCTAAAAATATATATCTTTGCCCGCGTGAAGTTATTAACAGATGAGGTGAGTTTTCAACACTTTCCCAAAAGTCATGGAATTTTAATTGAAACTATCGTCATTTATTAGTTACTTCGCAATCAGAATAAACTGATTAATATGGGAAAAATTATTGCTTTAGCCAACCAAAAAGGAGGTGTAGGCAAAACTACTACCACTATAAATTTGGCTGCATCTTTAGCTACTCTCGAGAAGAAAGTACTAGTGATTGACGCTGACCCTCAGGCAAATGCCTCATCCGGCCTTGGTGTAGATTTGAAAGACATTGACTGTTCAATCTATGAATGTCTGATCAATCAGGCTGATATACGGGAAGCGATTTATACAACCGATATTGACGGATTAGACATCATACCTTCTCACATTGACCTGGTGGGTGCTGAAATCGAAATGCTGAATTTGGAGAACCGTGAGAAAATCATGCGACGCGCGTTAGAGCCGATGAAAAGCGAATACGATTACATTTTGATAGACTGTTCTCCATCTTTAGGTTTAATTACCATCAATGCCTTAACAGCTGCCGACTCTGTAATTATTCCAGTGCAATGTGAGTATTTTGCGCTAGAGGGTATCAGCAAGCTTTTAAACACAATCAAGATTATCAAGACAAAACTAAATCCTTCATTGGAAATCGAAGGATTCCTGCTGACGATGTTCGACTCGCGTTTGCGTCTGGCCAACCAGATATACGACGAAGTGAAAAGACATTTCCAGGAACTGGTTTTCAAAACCATTATTCAGCGTAATGTCAAATTAAGCGAAGCACCCAGCCACGGCATTCCTGCTATTCTTTATGATGCAGAATCAACCGGAGCTAAAAACCATTTGGCTTTAGCCAATGAAATTATAACAAGAAATAGCAAATAAGTATATGGCAGTACAAAAAAAATTTGCATTAGGACGAGGACTTGATGCTCTGATATCCAACGAAGAAGTGAAAACTTCCGGATCATCATCCATCAACGAAATAGAACTGGACAAAATATCTGTAAACCCCAACCAGCCTCGTCGTGAATTTGACCCTATCGCCTTACAAGAACTGGCTGATTCCATTGCGGAAATAGGTATCATCCAGCCCATCACCTTACGTAAGCTCAACGAAGATTCTTATCAAATTATTGCAGGTGAAAGACGATACAGAGCATCTATACTTGCCGGTCTGAAAACAATTCCAGCATACATTCGTACTGCAGATGACGAGAATGTGATGGAAATGGCCTTGATTGAAAATATTCAACGCGAAGACCTGAATTCTCTGGAAATCGCATTGGCCTACCAGCATTTAATTGAACAATATGAACTGACACAAGAACGCCTGAGCGAACGCATTGGCAAAAAACGAACAACCATAGCAAACTATTTACGTCTGCTAAAATTGCCAGCCCCCATCCAGGTAGCCTTGAAGAATAAGGAAATAGATATGGGACATGCACGCGCGTTACTAACTCTGGAAGATCCTAAAACTCAGATACGTATTTTTAATGAGACGGTCGCTCAAGGGTATTCCGTGCGTAAAGTGGAAGAAATCGTAAAAGCACTGGCTAACGGTGAAAGTATAAAAAGTGGAGGAAAAACAATCTCTGCCAAAGGCACACAACTATCTGAAGAATACTCTATGCTTCAAAATCATCTATGTACTTTCTTTGGAACAAAAGTACAGCTTTCCTGTACCAATAAAGGGAAAGGAAAAATCAGCATTCCTTTCAACAGCGATGCAGATTTGGAAAGAATTATGGAGATTCTGGATTCTTTGAAAAAAACGGAATAAACAAAAATAATTTGAGAGCACATACTTTTACATATATTCTGTCGCTTATCCTGCTATTCTGTATCCCTTGGGGAAACATGGAAGTGAATGCACAGCGAGCCCAAAAACGCAGGGAAGGTATACTTACAGCCGATTCTATCCGCTCACAGAATCGTGCTGACAGTCTAGCCTTGGCCGATACGACCAACCTACACCGGCAACTTGCTTTGGAAACGCTGGAAGCGCCTATAGATACAGCTGCTCTAGCAAAACAGAATGATTCTATTCAAAAGAACTTACCTCCAACTCAGGAGAAAAAACGCTGGATACCCAATTCTAACCGTACAGTATGGTTAGGACTCGTTATCCCTGGAGCCGGACAGATTTACAACCGGAAGTACTGGAAACTACCTATCATTTATGGAGGTTTCGTAGGATGTGCATACGCCTTGACATGGAACGGACAGATGTATAAGGATTATTCGCAAGCCTACCAAGACATTATGAGCGATAACCCCAATAACAACAGCTATCTGGATTTCCTTCCCCCCGGAACAAATGTCAATGACCGTTTGGAGTATTGGCAGGAAATCTTCCGAAAACGAAAAGACCTTTATCGCCGTCAACGCGACTTAAGTATATTTGCATTCATTGGTGTATATCTGCTATCAGTGATTGATGCCTATGTAGATGCTGAGCTGTCTGATTTTGATATCAGCAAAGACCTCAGCATGAAATGGGAACCTACCGTGTTCAACGATGCATTCCGCAACCGTCCGCAAGGAGTTGGTTTGCAATGCTGTATTAAATTTTAAAAGATGAAAAGAATAATTTTTAGTTTACTTACTGCTGCAATCTGTAACGCTTCATCTCTTTTTGCCCAACAGACAGAAAAGACGATTACCATACAAGCTAATGGACAAGAAGATGTAATAGATTTACCAGAAGGAATGATTTCTACCACGGATAGTCTGTACTTGGACTGGATTTCCAAACATTACATAAATCCAGCCGAGAACTGTACAATGACTACCCAAAATCCAGAAGTCAGCGATTCTATCTACATGGATCGTTTACAGCGCATTCCTGCCATCATAGAGATGCCTTATAATGACATCATACGGAAATTTATAGACATGTATTCTACCCGGCTCCGCCAAAAGGTTTCATTTATGCTGAGCGCCAACAATCTATACATGCCTATTTTTGAAGAAGCATTAGATTTGTACGACCTTCCTTTAGAATTAAAATATCTTCCTGTTATTGAATCTGCATTAAATCCAACTGCAACTTCTTCACAGGGTGCTGTAGGATTGTGGCAATTCATGCTTCGCACGGGACAAGTATACGGTTTGAAAGTTAATTCACTTGTGGACGAACGCAGAGACCCTATTAAATCTACCCGCGCAGCAGCTCGATATTTGAAAGACTTATATGATATTTATCAAGATTGGAATCTCGTTCTAGCAGCCTATAACTGTGGACCTGGTACTATCAACAAGGCTATCCGCCGTGCTGGAGGTGAAAAAGACTTCTGGAAAATCTACAACTTTTTACCCAAAGAGACCCGAGGCTACGTACCTGCATTTGTAGCAGCAAACTACATCATGACTTATTATTGCGAGCACTACATTAGCCCTATGGAGATGAACATGCCAGAAAGTACTGATACTGTCCATATCAACCGCTCATTAAATTTGAATCAAATAGCTGAAGTCTGTAAGATTGACATTGATCAACTACGAGCGCTCAATCCGGAGTTTAAAAAAGATATCATTCCAGGAAATGAGAAGCCTTATGCCTTACGGTTGCCAACTCAGATGATGAGCTGTTTTATTGATCACGAAGACAGTATCTACAACTACAAACCGGAAATTTATCAGACACGTCGTAATACTGTAACAGTCAGCAATACCACTACTAAAGGGAAAAATAGCGGGAAAGCTGTATACCACCGTATCCGTAACGGAGAGACATTAGGAGGTATTGCCGCTAAGTACGGAGTTAGCGTAAGCCAATTACGGAGACTGAACGGAATCAAGGGAAGTAGCATCCGGGCTGGCAAATCTCTACGCATCCGGTAAGAAAACCCCTCATTTGCTTGTTTGATTCGTATTTTTCTCTATTTTTGCATTATTGATTCAAAGAAAAGGGAGAGAATTATGACCGAGGAGAAACTTACGCAGGAACAGACAGATGAAAAACTGATTGATGAAGCATTTCAGGAGCTATTGGACCAATACCTGAAAAGTAAACATCGGAAAAAAGTCGAGATAATTACAAAAGCATTTAATTTCGCCCGACAGGCACACAAAGGAGTGCGCCGACGTTCGGGCGAGCCTTATATTCTACATCCTATCGCTGTAGCACGCATCGCCTGCGTAGAAATCGGCTTAGGATCTACCTCTATTTGTTCTGCTCTACTCCACGACGTAGTAGAAGATACTGACTACACCGTAGAGGATATCGAAAACTTGTTTGGACCTAAGATTGCTCAAATTGTAGATGGATTAACCAAAATCTCAGGAGGAATCTTCGGAGACAGAGCTTCTGCACAAGCAGAGAACTTTAAGAAGTTGCTTCTCACAATGAATGATGACATCCGTGTCATTCTTATAAAAATTGCCGACCGGTTGCATAATATGCGTACCTTAGGCTCCATGCTTCCAAGCAAACAATATAAAATTGCCGGGGAAACACTCTATATCTACGCTCCTCTCGCCAACCGACTGGGTCTGAATCGTATCAAGACTGAATTGGAAGACTTAAGTTTTAAATATGAACACCCAGAAGCTTACCAGCAAATCGAAGAAAAGCTAAAGGCTACTCAAGCAGAAAGAACCAACTTATTTGAAGAATTCACAGCTCCCATTCGCGAACAATTAGATAAAATGGGACTCCCTTATCGTATTCTGGCACGTATCAAGTCTCCCTACTCCATCTGGAACAAGATGCAAAACAAACATATCACGTTTGAAGAAATCTATGACATACTTGCCGTACGCATCATATTCACTCCTAAGAATGAAGAGGAAGAACTGAATGACTGCTTCAACATTTATGTAGCTATCTCCCGGATATATAAGCCTCATCCTGACCGTTTGCGCGATTGGGTCAGCCATCCAAAAGCCAATGGATATCAGGCTCTTCATGTGACATTGATGAGCAACAAAGGACAGTGGATTGAAGTTCAGATCAGAAGTGAGCGAATGAATGATGTAGCAGAACAAGGTTTTGCTGCACACTGGAAATACAAAGAAGGAGGAGGAAGTGAAGACGAAGGAGAACTTAGCAAATGGCTGAAAACCATCAAAGAAATTTTGGATGATCCGCAGCCCGATGCCCTTGATTTTTTGGATACAATCAAGCTTAATCTTTTCGCATCTGAGATATTTGTATTTACTCCTAAGGGTGAAATTAAAACGATGCCTCAGAATGCAACCGCACTTGATTTTGCTTTCTCCATTCATACATTCTTAGGAAGCCATTGTATTGGAGCTAAAGTAAACCATAAACTGGTACCACTGAGCCATAAACTGCAAAGTGGAGATCAGGTAGAAATTCTGACTTCAAAATCACAGAAAGTACAACCTTCATGGATTAATTTTGCCACGACAGCAAAAGCCAAGGCTAAAATATTATCCATCCTCAAAAGAGAACGAAAGGAAGTCCAACAGGCCGGAGAAGACATGCTGCATGAATTCCTTAAGAAAGAAGGCATTGAAGCTACCGAAACGAACATCCAGAAGCTCTGTACCCTTCATAAATTAAAAACTCCTGAAGACTTGATGTACCAGATCGGGCAAAAAGTTTTCACCTTAGGAGATTTGGATAAGAATGAGTTAAAAGAAAAATCCACCCCTACAAATTGGAAAAAATACATTGCATTTGCATTTGGAGGAGGAAGCAAACCCAAGTCTCAGGATAATGCATCTTCCAAAGAAAAACCTGCTTTGAACATCGACAAGAAGAAAATTGTCAAGCTTACGCCTGAAGAAATTCAGAAACACTACATCATTGCAGACTGCTGTAAACCAATCCCTGGAGATGATGTCTTAGGATATATTGACGACAACAATCGAATTATTATCCATAAGCGCCAATGCCCGATAGCTACGCAACTGAAAACCAGCTTTGGCAACAGATTATTGGCCGTACAATGGGAAATTGGCAAAGCACTTAACTTCCCGGTAAATGTATACATGAAAGGAATCGATGGAATTGGGGTGCTTAACCAAGTAACAGGTATTATATCACAACAGTTGAACGTAAATATTCACAAATTGAATATCGAGTCCAATGATGGTATTTTTGAAGGCCGAATTCAATTGTTTGTACACGATGTAGATGATGTAAATACCATCTGCGAGAACCTTAAGAAATTAGACCACATCAAGAAAGTCACCCGAATAGAAAACTTCGATGACACCATTACCGATTAAAAACTTGCTGTTGTCGCATTTCCGTTATAGCCAATCCGATAAAAAATCTTACTCAAATTCAGGACCGGTCTCTCCGCTGAGATACCGGTCTCTTTTGTTTTTGTAAAGAATTCCTGAACTTTTTCATGAAATATCCGTTCGTTATTTCTTGAAGACAAAACCAGATTTACCTCGACACGTACGTGACGAGGTCATGACACGTACGTGCGGAGAGGTCGACACGTACGTGTCGAGGTCTTAACACGAACGTGCTGCGACATCATCGTAAAGATATTTCCTGTACAATTTCTATTGCATCGGGCAATAATATAGAACAGCTCTATCCGAATAGAGCTTCAGATTTTTATATAGCTTTTCTGATGGAGCTGACTGATAAAACGGGAAAAGTATAAGAGCTAAAAAAACAAAAACCGCTGATATTCAGCGGTTTAAAATAATCATCGTGGACCTGGAGGGAGTCGAACCCTCGTCCAAACAAGGAAGCCATATGCTTTCTACATGCTTATCTCTGCCTTCGGTTTTCGTGCATAAGCAAGACCAGAGCCACCCACTTATACCTTAGTTCCTAAAATTTCATTTCAGTCGCGGAACGAGACCAAAACTATTTCCGAATTTGCTGCACCGCTAAACCAAACGCTTCGGAACAAGAGCTTTTGAGCGATGTCTCGTTTCCATCACTTTGACGGAAATAAAGCTAATCTACTGTACTTCGATTAAGCAGCGAGAGCATAGTTTTCGTTGCCAGATAATTGTTCAGTAACTGAGATTATAGTGCAAATCACTGACGCACTGCATGCTTACATACCACATCTCTCGCTGTCAAAACCAAACAAGCCCAAGATTAGTATCAAACTTTTGCAAAGATAGTAAATCAAATACTATTTACAAAAAAAGAGAGGTAAATTCACTTGTTTTTCATCCTCGCCAGCAAATTTACCCCTCTATTTTCAGACTAATTCATTATTAATGATGGAATAAACGGATTCCCGTAAATGCCATTGCAATACCGTATTTATCGCAAGTTTCAATCACATGGTCATCACGCACAGAACCTCCTGCCTGAGCAATATATTCCACGCCACTCTTGTGAGCACGTTCAATATTATCTCCAAACGGGAAGAAAGCATCCGAACCCAATGATACTCCCTTCAATGTATCAAGCCAAGCACGTTTTTCTTCGCGTGTCAATACTTCAGGTTTCTCAGTGTAGAACTGCTGCCATACTCCATCAGCCAATACATCGTCATGATCTTCGCTAATATAAATATCGATGGTATTATCACGATCGGCACGACGGATCTTTTCTACCCAAGGCAAATTCAGCACCTTCGGATGCTGGCGCAAATACCAGATATCAGCCTTATTACCAGCCAGGCGAGTACAATGGATACGGCTCTGCTGTCCGGCACCAATACCGATAGCCTGTCCATCCTTCACGTAGCAAACAGAATTAGACTGAGTATATTTCAAAGTGATTAATGCAATCATCAAATCACGTTTAGCAGCTTCAGGGAAATTCTTATTCTGAGTCGGAATGTTTTCAAACAATTCTGCTCCATTCAATTTCACTTCGTTACGCCCCTGCTCAAAAGTGATACCAAACACATCCTTACGTTCAATGGGATTCGGACGATATTCCGGATCAATTTTAATCACGTTATAAGTACCCTTACGTTTATTTTTCAGAATTTCAAGGGCTGCGTCAGTGTATCCCGGAGCAATCACGCCGTCAGAAACCTCACGATTGATAAAACGAGCTGTTTCTTCATCACAGACGTCACTCAAAGCTATAAAATCGCCATACGATGACATACGGTCTGCTCCACGCGCACGCACGTACGCATTTGCCAACGGAGATAAAGGCAAATTATCCACGAAATAAATCTTTTTCATGGTTTCATCCAGTTCCAGACCGATTGCGGCTCCGGCAGGACTCACGTGCTTGAACGAAGTTGCAGCCGGCATTCCGGTAGCTTCTTTCAATTCTTTCACCAACTGCCATCCGTTAAACGCATCCAGGAAGTTAATGTATCCAGGACGTCCGTTCAATACTTCAATAGGCAGTTCTCCCTCCTGCATGAAAATGCGGGCCGGCTTCTGGTTAGGGTTACAGCCGTACTTGAGTTCGAGTTCTTTAGCCATATTTTAATAGTTTGGTTGAATTTTCTACAAAAGTACGAAAAAATCAGAAGCTTCTTCATGATAAGTGCATGATTTTAAGAATTCCTCCAAAAGCCAACTGGAATATCACAAAATAAATCTGTATTTTTGCCTATATTCTATACAAAATATAAATGTTATGATAGACGAATTATTAAATTTCAACAAGACTTTCGTAGAAACCAAGGGATACGAAAAGTACATAACGAACAAATACCCTGACAAAAAAATTGCCATTGTCACTTGCATGGATACCCGCCTGACAGAATTACTTCCCGCAGCCTTAGGAATAAAGAACGGTGACGTCAAAATCATCAAGAATGCCGGAGGTACCATCACTCACCCTTTCGGCAGTGCCATGCGAAGCTTACTTGTGGCAATCTATGAGTTAGGAGTAGAAGAAGTCATGATTATCGGACATACCGATTGTGGCGTACAGCACATGGACAGTGAAACCATGCTACAGCACATGCGTGAAAGAGGAATCTCACAAGACCATATTGAAATGATGCAATATTGTGACATCAACCTTAACTCATGGCTCAGCGGATTTAACGACACGGAAGAAGCCGTACAAAAGAGTGTACACATCGTACGCCATCACCCGCTCGTGCCTCAAGACATAAAAGTAAGAGGGTTTATCATGAATTCCACAACAGGGAATCTCACCGAAATAGAAGACAAATAAAAAAATAAAAGCCGATAAAGGGCATTAACCCTTTATCGGCC
The DNA here is from genome assembly GCF_000187895.1 of Phocaeicola plebeius DSM 17135. Classification (GTDB taxonomy): domain Bacteria; phylum Bacteroidota; class Bacteroidia; order Bacteroidales; family Bacteroidaceae; genus Phocaeicola; species Phocaeicola plebeius. Next base: position 82,186 of record NZ_DS990131.1, read on the forward strand.
TTCTTTTTAAGGATACAAAATTATCTTTCTTCTGTAAGCGCAATCATTGAAACTTCCTGAGGTACATAATCTCCCTGGAAGAAGCGGCTGGCACGAAGCAAATGACGCCAGATACTTACCAACTCCTGAGATTCCTGAAGAATATTCAAATATACCATAGATGCCTTCAAGCTTGCATTATCGCCTTCCTGCATGCGGTTCATCTGCTGTTTACGCAAAGCAGAGATACGATTTTTCAGGTCATCTCCTTTTTTCAGAATATCATCTGCATCTTCATAATTATCCTGGCTGATAGCCACTTTGGCACGTTCCATCAGTTTGCATAATTCATCACGTACAGGCAAAAATTCTTTTACACAATCCGGAGAAATCGGATTAAAGTTATTGTCTACATGCTCCTTACATGGTTCACAAATTCGCTTCAAGCAATAAAGCATCTGCTCACAACTGTTACTTCCCAAGTGGAACCAAGTATTCTTTTCCATAGCCACGGTTATCGGCAAACGGCGGAGACCAAGTATTTCCTTACGACGACGTTTCTTCAACATTTTTTTCTGGTCGTCCGTCGCACTCATAGCCTTTCGCAAGCTACGCAAATCTTCATTAATGAACCCGTCGGTTACCTGTACATACGTCTTTTCACAGAAACCCACATAATCAGTCAGTGTTTCCTGTACATGCTGACGAAGCAAAGCCAAAGTTTCACCCTTATCCTTACTACTCATCATGCGTTTAAACACATCATCCTGGCTTTCAATCTTTTCCTTCTTTCCATATTTAATATTACTACGAACAAGAAGTACCACAGCTATTACGATAAATACAAACATACCGAAGAAGCTGGTGTAGAACATGATGAAAGTTACCAAAGCACAGATAGTGAAAGCTACAAATGCAGTGATAAACCAACCACCAATCACAGAAAGCATACCCGTAATACGATATACAGCACTTTCACGACTCCAGGCGCGGTCGGCCAACGAGCTACCCATCGCTACAATGAATGTAACATAAGTAGTAGACAAAGGCAGTTTCATGGTTGTACCGATGATAATCAACAATCCGGAAAGAACCAGATTCACAGAAGCACGTACCATATCAAACGCAGCTCCGTCTGCCAAAATAACCTCATCTTTATTGAAACGGCTGTCAATCCAACGACGAACATTTACCGGAATAACACGTACCAGAAAATCATTGATATTAGTCGCACGACGAACAATCACACGAGCCAATGCAGAAGAACCGAACATTTCATCACCTTCTTCCTGACGAGCCAAATCTACAGAAGTCTTGATTACATTCTTCGCTTTCTTTGAAGTGGCCAGCGCATATACCATCACGATACCAGACGCAATCAGGAAAATAGGAGGAGTCTTGGCAGAAGACATCAACGAAGACATCATAAAGTCATGTATTCCGGCACCGTTAGAATTAGCGACATAATCTGTATAAGCAGAGAAACCAGCCAAAGGTACACCGATAAAGTTAACCAAGTCATTTCCGGCAAAAGCCAATGCCAGAGAGAATGTACCCAGCAATACAATAATCTTAAACACATTTACCTTGCACCAGTGCAACACCTGCATGAGTATGGTAAACACGACAAAGCATCCACCTACCAATGCCATTGTATTATCTTGAATCCATTGCAAAGCTTCCGGAGTCATAAAAGAAGCACTCTTCAGCCCCTTAATGATAATAAAATACCCCAAAGAAGTTACGGCAATACCACCGAAAATTCCAATAGTCCAAGAAAGATTCTTTTTATAATTGAAACTGAAAATTAGTCGAGATATATATTGTACAATAGTACCGACAATAAAAGCGACAGCTACCGAAAGGAAAATACCCATAATCACAGAAAGGGCCTTTTCCGTATTCATCATATCACCTAAGGTTAACAGTCCGGTTTCATCACCGACAATCTTTAAAATGGCAAGAATAAAAGTACCTCCCAATAATTCAAATACCATTGAAACAGTGGTAGAAGTAGGAAGTCCTAACGTATTAAAGACATCCAGAAGGACCACATCCGTCACCATTACCGCGAGCAGAATACACATGATTTCATAAAAGCTGAAGTTTACCGGATGAAAAATTCCGTGACGGGCAATATCCATCATCCCGTTACTCAGCACCGCTCCAGCAAACACTCCGATAGCAGCTACAATAATAATTGTTCTGAACTTTGCCACTTTTGCACCTACCGCAGAGTTCATGAAATTCACTGCGTCATTACTGACCCCCACCAGCAAATCAAAGACTGCCAGCATAAATAAGAAAATAACAATTCCTAAATAAACAGTTTCCATACTTGTTTTGTTAAGTTTTTTCCGAGTGCAAAAATATTTCGTTCGTGTTATAAAAGAATGTCATATATGTTACAATCGTGTTACAAAATAAAAAGGACAGCCTGAAAAAACTTTGTATCTCTTCAAACGACAGCATTAAAACTTTCAGTGAGAATGCAAAAAAAAGATATTTTATGCTCATTATCCTGCGTTTATCATCTGAAAATTCGTAATTTTGCAACTGAATTTTAAATATCAAACATTTATGTCAGAATCAAAGAAAATAAAGACCGCATTGGTGTCTGTTTACCATAAAGACGGTTTGGACGCCATCCTGGCCAAGCTTCATGCAGAAGGCGTTGAGTTCTTGTCTACCGGAGGAACACGTCAGTTCATTGAATCATTAGGTTATCCTTGCAAGGCTGTAGAAGACATTACCACTTATCCTTCTATTCTTGGAGGACGCGTTAAGACATTGCATCCTAAAATCTTTGGAGGTATCCTTTGCCGTAGAGAACTGGAAGGCGACCAGAAGCAGGTTGCTCAGTATGAAATTCCAGAGATTGACTTGGTTATTGTAGACTTGTATCCTTTTGAAGATACAGTTGCAAGCGGTGCAGCAGAACAAGACATCATCGAAAAAATTGATATAGGTGGTATCTCATTGATTCGTGCCGGAGCTAAGAACTTCAATGATGTAGTAATCGTAGCCAGCAAGCATCAATACCAACCCTTATTGGAAATCCTCAACAAACAGGGAGCTGTAACCACACGCGAACAACGCCGTTGGTTTGCAGGTGAAGCATTTACTGTTTCTTCACACTACGACACTGCTATCCGCGATTATTTCAAAAAATAATTGTGCTGGCAGTCATTCAGTCTTCCTAAAACGGATTTATTAATTTCAAAATTCTAGACTTATATTAAAGGAATGGGATTATTCTCCTTTACACAAAACATAGCGATGGACCTTGGCACAGCCAATACCATCATTATCAGCAATGACAAGATTGTGGTAGACGAACCATCTGTTGTTGCATTGGATCGTCGCACAGACAAGATGATTGCCGTAGGTGAACGTGCCAAGCTGATGTACGAAAAAGAAAATCCGAACATTCGCACTGTACGTCCGTTACGTGACGGTGTTATTGCCGACTTCAACGCTTGCGAACAGATGATGCGCGGATTGATTAAAAAAGTAAATACAGGACGCCATTTCTTCACTCCCTCTTTACGTATGGTAATCGGAGTACCTTCCGGTTCTACAGAAGTAGAATTACGCGCCGTACGTGACAGCGCGGAACATGCAGGAGGACGTGATGTCTACCTGATATTCGAACCTATGGCTGCAGCTATCGGTATCGGACTGGATGTAGAAGCTCCGGAAGGTAACATGGTAGTTGACATAGGTGGAGGTTCTACAGAAATCGCCGTCATTTCTTTGGGAGGTATTGTGTCAAATAACTCTATCCGTGTAGCCGGAGATGATTTGACAGCCGATATTCAGGAATACATGAGCCGTCAGCACAATGTCAAAGTCAGTGAAAGAATGGCAGAGCGTATCAAGATTCACGTAGGTGCAGCCATGACAGACCTGGGAGATGATGCACCTGAAGATTATATCGTACGTGGTCCAAACAGAATTACTGCCCTGCCGATGGAGGTTCCGGTATGCTATCAGGAAATCGCGCATTGTATGGAAAAGAGCATTGCCAAAATAGAAACAGCTATTTTAAGTGCCCTGGAAAATACACCTCCTGAATTGTATGCCGACATTGTAAACAATGGTATCTATCTGGCTGGAGGCGGAGCGCTTCTGAGAGGACTTGACAAACGACTGACAGATAAAATCAACATTCCTTTCCATATTGCCGAAGATCCTTTGCTGAGCGTAGCCAAGGGAACAGGCATTGCACTGAAGAATGTAGATCGTTTCTCATTCCTGATGAGATAATATCATAAAAAATTGAAAATGAAGAGATTTCAGATTTCTTCATTTTCAATTTTCATTTTTTCGTTTATACACCATTCGGATTCTCTGACATGCGAAACCTGCTTAATTTTCTGCTGAAATATAATCACTGGTTCCTTTTCGTTCTTTTGGAGGTTATTTCACTTACCCTGCTGTTCCGTTTCAACAACTATCAGGGAAGTACTTTCTTTACTTCTGCTAATTACCTCGCAGGGATAGTATACGAAGCCTCCAGTCAAGTAACACGCTATTTTGGCCTGACAGAAGTCAACAAAGACTTAACTGCACGAAATGTCGAACTGGAAATTGAAGTGGAACGCTTGTCACAAGCCTTAGAACAATATACACAAGACACTACAGGAGTGGCTAACCTGCGTAAAGAAGCATTAAAAGACTATGTGTTATATGATGCAAGAGTAGTCAACAACAGCATCACACACCCCAACAATTTCATTACCATCGACAAAGGAGAAGCCGACGGCATCCGCCCGGAAATGGGAGTCGTATGTGGAAACGGAGTAGTCGGCATTGTTTACCTCACAGGAAAGCATCATGCCATAGTACTGCCTGTATTAAACTCTAAAAGCAGCATCAGCTGTAAAATCAAACGAACCTCTTATTTCGGTTTTCTGAAATGGGAAGGAGGTTCTTCACAATATGCCTACGTCAAAGATATGCCCCGACATTCCGAATTCTCATTGGGTGATACGATTGTAACAAGTGGGCACAGCGCCGTTTTTCCAGCCGGGATACCTGTAGGCACTGTAGATGACATGGAAGACAGCCACGACGGACTATCTTACCTGCTCAAGGTCAAGTTATTCACGGACTTTGCCCGACTGAACAATGTCAGGGTTTTAGGGTCATTCAACGGCACTGAGCAGGCACAACTTGAGGATAGCATACATTCAATGCAACCATAAAAATTAACGATACAGAAAGCCAAGGTAATTATGCAATATATCATACGTCTTGAATGGTTCATCATACTTGTCTTACTGCAAGTACTGGTACTCAACCACATTCATTTTGAACAATATGCCACACCGTTGTTCTACATCTACTTTTTATTGAAAATAGATTCAGACAACAGCCGTAAGGGATTAATGTTATGGGCCTTTTCTTTAGGACTTTGCATCGATATTTTCAGCAATACACCAGGATTAAACGCTGCCACAGCCGTATGTACAGCCTTCTGCCGCCCATGGATTCTAAGATTGTTTTCCTTGCGTGACATTACAGACAACTTTGAACCAGGCATGTATCAGATGGGATTTGCTTCATTCTTCCGATATACGATAGTCCTTGTTTTATTACATGCTTTCATACTGAATATCTTGGATACATTCTCATTGGCCAACATGCCCACGCTGTTGCTGAAAATTGCCAGTGATACAATTGTCACGCTCATATTCATCTTATGTGTTGATTCTGTCAGGAGGAAAAAATAGTGGAAAGAAACTACGATCTTGAAAAGCGAAAATATGTAATTGGCGGTGCAGTCATTGTGATTGTACTGATTTTTCTTATACGTTTACTTTCACTGCAAATCATGAGTGAAGACTACAAGAAAAATGCCGACAGTAACGCTTTCCTCAAAAAAATACAATATCCAAGCCGGGGAGTCATATACGACCGAAATGATAAACTGCTGGTTTATAATCAGGCTGCTTACGACATCACCGTGATTATGAAAGAAATTACGGAGCTGGATACCATGGATTTATGCCAAACACTGAAAATCTCACCGGAGTTTCTGAGAAAAAAATTCCGTGACATGAAAGATCGCCGGCTTAATCCTGGCTACTCCCCTTACACCAACCAGGTATTTCTTACCCAGCTGTCGGCCGAAGATTGTGGTGTGTTCCAGGAAAAACTATTTAAGTTTCCAGGATTCTATATCCAGCGACGTACCATCCGACAATATACCTACAATGCCGGAGCTCACATTCTGGGAGATATTGCCGAAGTTTCCAAATCCGATATGGAAAAGGATGAATACTATATTCCCGGCGACTTTATCGGTAAATTAGGTGTAGAGCGTTCTTACGAAAAGCAGTTACGAGGAGAAAAAGGTATTGAAATATTATTACGTGATGCCCGAGGACGAATCCAGGGGAACTATATGGACGGAAAATTCGATAAGGCTCCTGTAGCAGGAAAAAACCTGCGACTGAGTCTGGACATCGAACTTCAGGAGCTGGGAGAACGTCTGCTGGAAGGAAAAATCGGAAGTATTGTAGCCATAGAACCATCCACAGGTGAGGTGCTCTGCTTAGTTTCTTCACCGACTTACGACCCTCGAAAAATGGTCGGAAGAAACCGCGGTAAGAACCATCTGATACTGGCACGTGACCCCTGGAAGCCTTTACTGAACCGTGCCATCATGGGTACCTATCCGCCAGGCTCCACTTTCAAAACTTCGCAGGCACTGACCTTCCTGCAAGAGGGAATCATAACCACCCAGACCAGTTATCCGTGTTTTGGTGGATTCAACTTCCGGGGACTTCATGTTGGCTGCCACGGTCACCCCTCGCCGCTTTCACTGATTCCGGCATTAGCAACTTCCTGCAACGGATATTTCTGCTGGGGGCTCTATTACATGATTGGTGCCCGAAAGAAATACGGAACCGTACAAAAAGCCATGAACACCTGGAGAGATTATATGGTATCCATGGGATTCGGTTATCCGTTGGGAATCGACCTTCCCGGAGAAAAAAGAGGATTTATTCCCAATGCAAGCGTCTACGACAAAGCTTACCGAGGCTCATGGAATGGACTGACCATTATCAGTATTTCCATCGGACAAGGTGAGGTCACACTAACTCCATTACAAATAGCCAACTTAGGAGCAACCATCGCCAACAGAGGCTATTTTATCACACCTCATGTGGTGAAAGAGGTAGAAGGTGAACCGCTCGATACACTTTACACACGGAAAAGATATACCATGGTAGACCGTTCACATTACGAGGAAGTGGTACAAGGCATGCGTTCTGCCGTATTGGGCGGAACTTGTAGAGGAGCCAACTTACCCGACATCGAAGTATGTGGAAAAACCGGAACGGCACAGAACCGTGGAAAAGACCACTCAGCCTTTATGGGATTTGCTCCCATGAAAGATCCCAAGATTGCCATAGCAGTCTATGTGGAAAACGGAGGATTCGGTGCGGTATACGGTGTACCCATCGGACGACTCATGATTGAAAAGTATTTAAAAGGAAAACTCTCGCCAGAAGACGAAGTCATGGCTACAGAGATTCAAAACAGGAGGATTGATTATGGGATACATGAGAGGTAGTGTATGGAAAAATGTAGACTGGTGGACCATCGGGCTTTACCTGATACTGGTCATCTGCGGATGGGTCAGTGTGTGTGGAGCAAGTTATGATTATGGTGAGCCGAATTTCCTGGATATTACCACACGCGCCGGTAAACAGCTGATGTGGATAGGCTGTTCACTGGGGATAGGCTTTGTCATACTCATGCTTGAAGACCGCATATATGATACCTATGCCTATCTGCTTTATGGCATCATGATTTTGCTACTATTCGGTACTATCTTCAACCCGCATGAAATCAAAGGTTCACGTTCATGGATTGTATTAGGACCGGTAAGTCTGCAACCTGCTGAGTTCGCCAAATTTGCAACAGCCCTTGCATTAGGAAAATATATAAACGAATATACTTTCCAGATGCAGCGCACCCGCAATCTGATAACCGTATTGGGCATCATTCTGCTGCCTATGGCATTGATTATACTCCAGAAAGAAACAGGTTCTGCCCTGGTGTACCTATCCTTTTTTTTAATGCTCTACAGGGAAGGGATGACCGGAACGGTTCTATTCTCCGGAATCTGTGCTGTGGTATTTTTTATTGTCGGCCTAAAATTCAGTGCAGAAATTATGCCTGATGAAATGACATCATGGGGAGAATTCTCCGTGTTGACGCTGGTCATTCTGCTTTCTTCCTTTCTGGTGGGAAGATATTGCCAGCGTCAGTCGCCCAAACTTGCAGCCTACATTTTCGGTATCGGAGGCGGAGGAACGTTATTAGGAGCTTTGTTTTCCAACTACGTAATTCCGTTTAATGTATGTCATCTCCAGTTAGCCCTTTGTGGAGGTATCGTACTTACACTGGCTTTCTTCTATCTGCGTGAACGACTGAGAGCTTATTTCTATGTAATTCTGTTCGTAGTTGGCTCGGGCATCTTTTTCTTCTCGACCGACTATGTATTCAATCAGGTACTTGAACCTCACCAGAAGATTCGAATCGAAGTGTTATTGGGAATGAAAGATGATCCTGCAGGAGCCGGATACAATGTCAATCAAAGTAAAATTGCCATCGGTTCCGGAGGATTATTCGGAAAAGGCTTTCTCAACGGAACACAGACCAAATTGAAATACGTTCCGGAACAGGATACCGACTTCATTTTCTGCACCATTGGCGAAGAACAAGGATTTGTCGGCTCCGCTTTTGTCATTTTCTTGTTTATGGCACTCATTCTACGCCTTATCGTGCTATCCGAGCGACAGGAAAGCCGCTTTGGAAGAGTATACGGCTACTGTGTACTGAGTATATTCTTTTTCCATCTCTTCATCAATATAGGAATGGTTCTCGGACTAACCCCCGTTATCGGTATCCCCCTTCCCTTCTTCAGCTACGGCGGTTCCTCATTGTGGGGATTTACCATCCTGCTGTTTGTCTTCCTCCGCATTGACGCGGCCAGGGAGAAATAACCGGATTCCCACATCGGATATTCCAGGCAATGGATTCTGCCTCATCAGATGAGTGATACGAAAAATGCGTTCTATTGAGTCGGTAGAGAAAATAACCGGTTTATCTGACACATATACATGCTGATACAATCCTCCCATTGCCCCACTCTGCACCCAGTGTCCTTTTTCATCGGTCAGATAAATGTGCAGTGTATCCGTGCAGGGCGGTATTGAATCGCCTTCCGACTGCGTCACCGAAAGCCAGATATCCCGATAAGGATATTCTCCGGTATGACGGAGGCCTATCTCCATCCGGTACTCACCGGAAGAAAGTCCTACAGGAAGATGGAAAGCCAGGGAATCAGATTTATCCCAGCCTTCTTCACCAGAAACAGCCTGATATACATGATAACGTGTATCTGTATGACAGGCATTCAGCAGGAACAAGACACATAGTGCCAGTCCTGCCTTTATATAATAGATAAAAGATTCTTTAAGCCTGTACATCCGTATTTGTATTACGCTCCGGACGTTTGTTTCCCTCGTTATTCCGACGGAAATTTCTCCGCCCGTTGCGGTTAGGGCGAGGTTCCTGACCGGCTTTTGCCTGTGGTGCATTTCCGGCATTTTCAGCCGCTGGAGCCTGTGGAGCTGCCGGAGCCGGATTCCCTTTCGGTCTCTGTGGACGGTTATTTCTTCCTTGCGGTCCTTTATTTTCTTTCTCCTTAGGAGCGTCTGGAGTTTGTCCATTACCCACTTCTACAGGAGCCGCTGACGCATTGTTTTGTGATGCCTGCCCTTTTTGTTTCTTTTTCCGGTTCTTACCACCTTTTGTCTTATCAAAACGGGTCAAGCTCTCTTGCTCCAGCAAGTCTTTTGAACGCTGCGATTCACGTCCGGAGAATTCGTCATCCAATTTTTCAGGCTTTTCTCCCCGTTTATTCATATTCAGCACTTCAAAGGCTCTGCGTGCGGAGATAGTCACTTCATTTGCCAGGAAACTCTTATCCGTACTATAAGTAATAGTTCCTTTCAGAATATCTGCCTTGAAGTAATAATACATGTTGTCCAACGTTTCAAGGGTAATTTCCTTACTCGGCAAGCGTTTCTGACATTCCACGTAGGCATCTACTTCATAATTCAGGCAGCATTTCAGTTTGGCACACTGTCCGGCCAGTTTCTGTGGATTAAGCGAAATATCCTGAAAACGAGCCGCACTGGTCGACACTGAAACGAAGTTCGTCATCCACGTAGCACAGCACAACTCGCGTCCGCACGGTCCGATTCCTCCGATACGTCCGGCTTCCTGACGTGCACCAATCTGTTTCATTTCGATACGCACCCGGAAAGTCTCAGCCAGCACCTTAATCAGCTGACGGAAATCCACACGTTCATCTGCAATGTAATAGAATATTGCCTTATTGCCATCACCCTGGTATTCCACGTCACCGATTTTCATCTGAAGTCCCAGGCTTTCTGCAATCTTACGCGAGCGAATCATTGTATCATGTTCACGTGATTTTGCTTCCTCATATTTTTCCATGTCCACCGGCTTTACCTTACGGTAAATACGGCGTATTTCTGCATCAGGCTTCAAATTAGCCTTACGCATCTGCAAGGGAACCAGTCTTCCGGTCAGTGTTACCGTACCGATGTCATGTCCCGGACTGGCTTCCACTGCCACAATATCTCCCTTCTCCAAATGCAGCCCGTTGCTGTTTTTATAATATCCCTTACGGGTATTCTTAAACTGAACTTCCACCATATCCTGTTCGTCTGCATTTCCAGGAATATCGGCCAGCCAGTCGTAAGTATTCAATTTATTATTCTGTCGTCCGCAGCCTCCACAGCAGAGTCGGCCACTTCCGTTTTTAAGCTTGAAATCGTCCATATATTGTTATTGTTGTTTCATTTCTACAATCATCCTCAGCGCCATATCAAAAAAAACCATCTTCGGATTCACATTCTGCTCAATGTGTACCTGTGCCTCCTCCAGCAATCCCATCACGGAAATAATGTTCCGCTCATTGATGTAAGGAGCAAAACGGCTGGCAAACTGTAACTCCTCCGGACTCAGATATACCATATCAGGTTGACGGAAATTGCAGATAAAGTTTTCACGCACCATCCGCTGGCAATATTCCAGGAGGTTCTTCTGCCGCTCGCGCCCCATTCCTGCCACCTGCTCACTCCACGCTTTCAGACTACGAATATCACGTTTATAGGCCGTGCGCATCAGGTTCACAAAGAGTTCAAAACAAAGCTTGTTTTCCTCTCCCAAATGCACATTTTCCACAGCCCTCAACAAACTTCCGGCCGAACGGTGTGCTATGTCACGGGCATCTTCCACAGGGAGCATATAACGCTCCACCAGATAACGCTCAATGTCCGACTCCGGCAAGGGCTTTAAATTGATGCGCTGCGTACGACTCACAATCGTAGGAAGCAATAAATCAGGTTCCTCACTCACCAACAGAAAAACAGTCTTTAAAGGAGGTTCTTCCAGCAGTTTCAGCAACTTATTCGCACATTCCACATTCATTTTTTCCGGAAGCCAGATAAGCATGACCTTGTATCCTCCCTGACTGGCTTTCAGCGAGAGTTTCCGTTGAATTTCATCACTCTCACGCACATAAATCTGAGGTTGCTGATTGCCCGCATCAATGACCCTCATCCACTCCTGAAGGTCGGCATACGGATTACGTCCCAGCATTTCACGCCATTGAGGCAGGAATTCATCACAGACCACGTCCCTTCCGGCCTTTTTACGTACCACCGGAAAAGCAAAATGCATGTCAGGATGAGCCAGATGGTCCATCATCTTGCACGAATTACATTGGCCGCACGCATCATTTTCTGCAGGATGATGACAAAGAAGATAACGTGCCACAGCTAAAGCTACGGGTAGCTTTCCACTTCCAGCAGGTCCCGTCAGCAACACAGCATGAGGCATCTTCCCATTCTTTGCACTATGAATGAGAAGTTGTTTCACACCTTCTTGTCCGATTACATCCTTAAAAAACGACATATTGTTCCGTAAAAATCAGGTTCTTTTTTTGACTGTTACTACTATATAATCGGACAAAAATAAGAAAAAAATCGTAGTTTCAGGAGATATTCACCTTTTATTATTATATAACCGGCGTAAACAAATGCGCGAACCACCCTACGAAACGACGCCATACACTCCGCTTCTTATATTCCTCACGGGGCATAATCGTACTATTGAGCTTGTCGTTTTGAAATACTTCCCCCAACTCGGCAGTAGTAGGCAAATCCAGAATAAAAGCATTGATTTCATAATCATAATGCAGACTACGGCTGTTCAAGTTCGTACTGCCCACCGTACAGAACCGCTCGTCCACCATCATGATTTTAGAATGATGAAAGCCTCCATTAAACACGTAGATGTGTGCTCCCGCCTTACGCAGCTTATTGGCTATATAAAATCCGGCATCGGGAGTAAAAGAGATATCCGACTTCCCCGGAATCATAATTTCCACCCGAACTCCCCGTTCAGCCGCCCGTTTGATGGCATTTCTGACCTTACGGGTAGGAGTAAAATAAGGATTGATAATCTGCACCTTACGTTCTGCAGCATCCAACGCTGCAATATAAGCTTCACGCATGATTTCCGGACAAACTTTCGGAATACGCTGCACAATGGCCACCCTTCTTCCGGAACCCTCGCACAACGTATCGTGCACCACTTGTCCTTCTTTCAAACCTTCGTGCGTTTCCTTATTCCATACGCCTAAAAAAGCTTTTTCCAGATACTGCACAGCCGGTCCTTCTATACGGATGTGCATATCGCGCCAGGGACCGATTTCGGGAAGCCCGTTGATATAATAATCGGCAATATTCATGCCTCCCGTATATCCCACCTTTCCGTCAATTACCACAATTTTCTGATGGTCACGACAAAACACGTGATTGATATAAGGAAAACGAATGGGACTGAAACGGGCCATTTCCACTCCTCTTTCCGCCAGCATCTTCAGATGTTCCTTTCGCAAGGGACGACTGTTCGACAAATTTCCAAAGTCATCAAACAGGGCCTTGATTGTCACTCCTTCTTTGGCTTTCTCCGCCAACAAGGTAAACAATTCCTTGGCAATAGAATCACTGCGGAAATTAAAGTATTCCAGATGGATATAGTTTTCAGCCTTCTTTATATCCTCAAACAGATGTTCAAACTTGCTGCGACCGCTCTTCAACAAAGTCATACGATTACAAGCCGTAACAGGAATTTGTTTTTCTTTCAAAAAACGGGCAAACAAGGAATCAGCAGGCAAGTAAACTTTAGCAGTATCTACTTCAGCCCGACCTGGAACCTCTTTCAGGCTTTGTCCTTTGACCGAAATCACACTACATATAATTATTACCCACCCTAACAGGTATAACTTTACTTTCATCTTCATAACGGTTATCGGGCAAAAATATGGAATATTTCAGAAAAGACCATGATTTTCTGAAACAGAATTGAAAGATTTACCATCTATTCCGCCAAATAGCCTTATATATACTCCCCTGACATGATGAAACTCTTAGCTGTAATTACCAAACAAAATACTGCTTCCAAACGCAAGTGCATTCACAATGAAACGTAAGTACATTTGACACAAAACACAAGGAAGTTTCATCTTAAACGCAAGTACATTTCAGATTGAACGAAAAGGTGTTTTTTCAAGGAAGAAGAAAATGCCTCAGGAAAGTGAAAAAAGGATACAAAATCTTGACATCAGCATATTAAATAAGGCAGCAGGGAAAAGAATTTAAAGTGATAAAATGCAAACAAAGAAATGTAACCTACTCTTTGCAAAATTGGGATATGACATCTAAAAATAGTGAAATTTTTCCGTAATTGCCGAAAATCATCTTTTTTCATCCTATATTTACCAGTGTAAAGATTCGTTTTCACTGATAACTTTCCTATCTTTGCATTGAAGAAAAAACAAAGACTGACTATACACTTTTATACATAACTTAAATACATAAGAATTATGGAATTTGTAACAAACGAAAAACTTACCATTGTTGGTGCTGCCGGTATGATCGGTTCTAACATGGCTCAGACTGCTATCATGATGGGCTTAACTCCTAACATCTGTTTGTACGACCCGTACGCTCCAGGTTTGGAAGGTGTTGCTGAAGAATTGTTCCACTGCGGTTTCGAAGGTGTGAACATCACTTTCACTTCAGATATCAAAGAAGCGCTGACTGGTGCTAAATATATCGTAAACTCAGGTGGTGCTGCTCGTAAAGCTGGTATGACTCGTGAAGACCTGTTGAAAGGTAACGCAGCTATCGCAGAAGAATTCGGTAAGAACGTAAAACAGTACTGTCCGGATGTAAAACACATCGTAGTTATCTTCAACCCTGCTGACATCACAGGTTTGATCACACTGTTGTACTCTGGTTTGAAACCGGGTCAGGTAACTACTTTGGCTGCTCTTGACTCTACTCGTCTGCGCAGCGAATTGGCAAAACACTTCGGTATCTCTATGGACGCTGTTGAAAACTGCCGTACTTACGGTGGTCACGGCGAACAGATGGCTGTATTTGCTTCTACTGCTAAAGTAAACGGTAAAGCTTTGACAGACATCATCGGTACTGACGCTTTGACAAAAGAACAGTGGGCTGAAATCCAGCAGAAAGTAACTAAGGGTGGTGCTAACATCATCAACTTGCGTGGCCGTTCTTCATTCCAGAGCCCGTCATACGTTTCTATCGAAATGATTGGTGCTGCTATGGGTGGCAAAGCATTCCGCTGGCCGGCTGGTACTTACGTTTCTAACGAAAAGTACGACCACATCATGATGGCTTGGGAAACTTCTATCACTGCTGACGGTTGCCACTGCGCTGCTTTGAACGGTACTGCAGAAGAACAAGCTGCTTTGGATAAGAGCTACGAACACTTGTGCGCACTGCGTGACGAAGTAATCGCTATGGGCGTTCTTCCTCCAGTAGCTGAATGGAACAAGCTGAACCCGAACATTAAATAATCGGATTTTCCATTAATATAAAAGGAGACTGAATCATCGGTCTCCTTTTTTTATGCCCAATTCTAACGCACTTGTACATCATACAAAATCATAAAAACCTCATTTTTATATATTTACGTTTTCCCAATGTACATCTGAAAACATTCAGTCTCTCTCTTAAAAGCACTACCTTTGCCGCTCTTTACCATGTATTCCTAAAACCACGGGCAGCAATGAGAATATACACTTTACTATTTTTCTTTATTTCAGCACTGATCTGTCACTCGCTGTATGCACATACTCCCGCGAGCAGTTATTTTTTGATGCAAGACTCCACGTCTTCTCTTACCTCATTGACTCTTCCAGCGAAGCCAAAGAAAACAAAGGAACTTTTCCAGCATAACTTTTCGTACATGGGAATTCCTTTTATCGTTTCCGGCTTAATCGTGAAAAAACAAAACCAGGATTTCCGTACACTACGCAATCGCTTCCAGCCTACCTTTCACCACGAATATGACAATTATACACAATATGTCCCGTTAGTTGCTACATGGAGCATGAAATTAGCTGGAGTAGAAAGTCGTAGTTCATGGAAGGAGCTCACAGTCAGCAATGTTTTCTCAGCAGCCCTTATGGCCGGCTTTGTCAACACCCTGAAATATACGACCAAAGAAATGCGTCCGGACAATTCGTCAAACAATTCATTTCCTTCCGGACATACAGCCACCGCTTTTATGTGCGCCACAATCCTGCATAAAGAATACGGCATGCTCAGTCCGTGGTATAGCATCGGGGGATATACCCTGGCAGGAGTGACTGGTATCACGCGACAGCTGAACAACCGTCACTGGATTGGCGATGTACTGGTAGGAGCCGGAATAGGTATGATTTCAACAGACTTAGGCTATTTCTTTTCCGACCTGATTTTTCGTAAGAATACCACCAGCAGCCAGTTAACAACCCACTTCAACCGCTACGATACACCTTCATTCCTGAGTCTCAACATGGGATTTGCCACAGGACCTTCCACTTTACGCACCGCCGACCTCTATGACACAGAAGAAGGAACTCCTTTGGGTATGCGCCTGCATACGGGTACATCGACCGTTGTCAGCGCAGAAGGAGCTTACTTTTTCAATGCGTATATCGGCTTGGGAGGACGCCTGAGAGTAGCTACCGTACCTGTTATTGCCGACATTCCCGAAGAGAACAAACAACATTTTGACCTGGACAATGACTTAAAGGAAGGAGCTCCTGTCAACATGTACCTGCTCGACGGACTGGAATCGGACCATTTAGGCATGTGCGACATCGATTTAGGACTTTACTTTTCTTATCCGCTCAGCAGCCGTTTCTTAATAGGAAGCAAACTGTTAGCCGGACGACGCACTAATGCAAACTTTACCTTAAATTCTATTTCACGGATTAATCCAGCCATTTTCGACCGTCAGAAAGTGAGCCAGGAAGCCTACGACCAATTCTATAAAGCCGACGTAGATTACTATATCCAGCAGGAAGGCCTCAGCGTTCAGGAAATGCTACAAAGCACTTTCATTGATGAAGAGTTTCTTCATATCCGTAAAAGTTCTACATTCAAATTAGGAACCGGCCTTTCTCTCGCCTACCGCTACAAGGAAAATGCGGCCCTGCGTCTCTATTGCGACTATGACTTTGCCTCCCCTCGGCTGACATACGACCTGGAGAACTCCTGGGCAGACGAAGACGGTAACCGGGAAGTCCGTTCGTATAGTAAAAGAACGCCTATGCATAATTTTACTTTCGGAGCTTCCATCGCGTTCATGTTTTAACGGCTAAGTACCCTCAATCCTTGCCACCTTTCCGTCTGAATTCTGCCGGAGCAATGCCGAACTGTGCCTGAAAACATTTCGCAAAATAAGAAGGAGAAGAAAAACCAACCCTGAAACATGCTTCACTACTGGACACTTCTTCCTCCGCCAATAAATATGCAGCCTTTTTTAAACGAATCAGACGGATATAATCATTAGGAGTCATTCCCGATATAGCCTTGATTTTCGCGAATAGACCCGACCTTGAAATCCCGACTTCTTGAGCCAACACATCCACTGTAAAATCAGAGTCAGTCATTCGTTTTTCTATAATCTTTGAGATTTTATCCATCAAAAGTGTATCCAGCTTAGAAATAGAAACAGAAGAGACCAACGGTTTAGTCTTGAAATCTTTCTTCATGCCTTCTCTATTTCTGAAAATACTTGCAATCTGCGCATTTATCACATCACCCGAAAATGGTTTTTCCAAGTATACATCAGCTCCACTTTCAAGTCCCTCCACGTAGTCTTCGGAAGCAGCCTTTGCCGTAAGCAAAATCACTGGAATATGGCTGGTAGAAAGATTCTGTTTGATATTTCGACAAAGCTGTATACCATCCATCACAGGCATCATCACATCACTGACTACCAAATCTGGCATATTCTGTAAGATGCTATCCCAGGCTTCTTTCCCGTTTTCTGCACACGACACTTGATAACGAACAGACAATAGTTGATGTAAATACTCCCTCAAATCTTGGTTATCATCTACTATCAGAACACGATATTGCCCTTCAGGGATGTCGGCCTTATCCTCAGCCTGTATATCTTGAGAGGATACCTGCTCAACCACCTGCCCTTCTTTATGCTCAAGTCTATCAAAGCTGACAATGAATGTAGAACCAACCCCCAGTTCACTTTCCAGATTCAAACCGCCATGCATCAAATCAACCAGTTTCTTAACCAACGAAAGTCCTACTCCCGTTCCGATACGTCCGGAAGATGCCTTATCCGGGACCTGATAGAAAGGAGAAAATATCTTTTCCTGCTCCTTTACATCGATACCCTGCCCGTTATCTCTCACCCGTACCTCCAGTTTCTTATCACCAACTATCAACAAATCAATCCAAATGCAAGTGTCTGTAAACTTCAATGCATTTGATAATAAATTGCTGACCACCTTCGTAAAGGCCTCCTGATCGACACGGGCATAACAAGATTCTTCCGGCATAGTCAGACTAATTTTTATATGCTTTATATCTGCTGAAAGTTGAAAACGCTGATATACATTCATCAATAAAGTTTTGATATTAGTTTCAGCCAATATCACATTCATTCCTCCCGATTCAGCCTTCCGAAAATCCATCAACTGATTCACCAACGTAAGCAAACGTTTCCCGTTTCGTTCTATTACCTGTAATTGAGGAAGTACATCCTTCACTGTTCCAGAACTCTTCATCACATTTTCCAGTGGTGCCAGAATCAATGTCAACGGAGTACGTATTTCATGCATGATGCCCGTGAAGAACTCAATCTTACTCTGATAAATCTCACGGTCTTTTTTAATTGTCAATAAACAAACAGACATATTAAAGATGAAAATAAAATCCAAATAAATACAAGCAAATAGGCTTTATATCAGTTATTTATAAGATAGTTGTTTCTTTCAGTTGTTTTCACTATTTTCTGTTAATTGGTTCTTTTTGGGTACATTTTTGTTCCTTGTTTGTTTCTTGATTTCAGTTTTAATTCGTACATTTGCATACGAAAAATAACGAATGAAAGAATACGATTATGCCACGAATAAAGAAGCCTAAAAAAGTAAAAGAACCAATCCGTCTTCGGATGAAGGATTTGTCCGATGGCAGCAAAAGTCTGTATCTGGATATATATCGTAACGGCAAACGGACATACGAGTACCTGAAGCTGTATCTTATTCCGGGAACGGACAGCAATACCCGTCGGCAAAATGAAATAACAATGGCTGCCGCAAATGCCATCAAGTCGAAACGTATTATCGAACTGACCAGTGGTGAAGCCGGTATCGTGAACCATACGGATAAGGTTTATCTGCTGGACTGGATGCAAACCTATCTGGAGTACCAAGAGAAACGCGACAAGAAGGGCATCGGTCAAATCAAAGCCGTTACCCATATCCTGAAAGAATATGCAGGGGAAAGATTTATATTGGATCGGGTTGACCTCGCTTTTTGCCAAGGCTATATCGACTACATGCTGACAACTTTCCGCCCCAAAGGAAAGCCGATAGCAGCTTCTACACGCAACACCTATTATCAGATATTCAATGGCGCCCTGAATGCTGCCGTTCGGGCTAAACGGTTGTTGAGAAACCCGTTTAACGAGATGGAAAAGTCGGAGAAGCCCAAAATGCCGGAAAGCGTGCGGTCCTATATGACCATCGAAGAGGTACGGGCATTGATTGCCACTCCGATGCAGGAAGGGAGGGTAAAAAATGCCTATCTGTTCTCCTGCTTCTGCGGACTGCGTATCAGCGATATTGTCGGCCTGAAATGGAAGAATGTCTTTGTCGATAACGGACAGTACCGTCTGGCGGTAGCTATGCAGAAGACCAAAGAACCGATTTACCTGCCACTCTCCAACGAGGCGTTGAAATGGATGCCGGAGCGTGAGGACAAAGCTGCGGACGATCCTGTGTTCAACCTGCCTTCAAATATCAATCAGTATCTCAGACCGTGGGCCGAAGCGGCCGGAATCACCAAGCGTTTTACTTTTCACACCGCCCGGCATACATTCGCGACCATGATGCTGACGCTCGGTGCGGATCTCTATACCGTATCGAAGCTGCTTGGCCATACCTCCGTGAGAATGACACAGGTGTACGCCAAAATCATCAACCAGAAAAAAGACGAAGCAGTCAATTTGGTTAACGGCCTATTCGACTGATGTAGTCATACATGTCAAATTCAATTTACAGGTAAATATTTCCGGCTTTTCTCCGATATTTCAAATGGTCGAAGTAATGCCACTATTATAATAAGTATAAACCCATAAAAAACAATTCGACATGAAAGGACAAAACAACAGGTCCTCTCTTTTTTTGAAGGGAGACCACATCTGCACCACTTCGCTACGGAACAGGATGTAGCGGAAGAGTTTTACGCATTACTCTCTGAAGCAAGGGAGCTTTATCTTCAAGACGTCATGGCAGGCGGCAAACGGTATGGCCGCTACGTGGATGACTTTACAAACAGTCATCGGTACATCGACTGCAACAGTGCGGTTTGCAGGAATTGCCATGAAATGAACATTCATATCATCAGAGGGCTGTTGCTCGATTGTACAAGTCTCGTCAAAAGCCTCTTTACCGCAGAAACATTTTCTTTCGAGGAGTGCATGGCCTTGAAACGAAAGTACGACATTGCCGGAGTATGGTTCGACTCTTCACGTATAGAAGATTCCCGAAACGATCCACCTCT
The DNA here is from genome assembly GCF_000187895.1 of Phocaeicola plebeius DSM 17135. GTDB lineage: Bacteria > Bacteroidota > Bacteroidia > Bacteroidales > Bacteroidaceae > Phocaeicola > Phocaeicola plebeius. The sequence continues at coordinate 102,399 of NZ_DS990131.1, forward strand.
CTCCTTCGGTTGTAATTTTTCCCGTGAACAGATGACAGGTATTGTGGCTTGCGCCAACGCTTATCATCTGTTTTGCGTTTCCACTCTCCGCATCGAGGACATGGAAGCGCTTTTTGCCTGCAAGGAGAATTTCTGCATACGTGTGAACAATATCCGCCATGTGGCGGTTCTGTTCGATGCGTTGCTCGAAAACACCTTTATTCTGCCTCACTGGCAGTCGGTTCTCGACAAGGGGCGGTTCCTGTTGTCCAAAGACGGCACAAGATATGTTACCGCTTCAAGCCTCTCGTCCGCCCTGTCTGCGGCGAGGAACAACATTACATCGGCAAACCTCGGCATACGAAAAGCCATCAGCCGGCTGAAAATATGACACGAAGTGCCAAAAAGCCAAGTATGTGAAAGATAAAACAGTGACAGTTGCCGTGATACGTGCATAGTATCACGCCGGAATTTCCGGCTGTCCGGTTCACATCACATAACTTTGACCTCCGTTAGCGCGCTGCATAACGGAGGTAACTCTCCATTGTCTAATTTTAACATGTATTTTATGCAAAACAGAACAACATTCATGGAGCGGTTAAGCGAACGGCTGACCGCCATAGAAGCGGTTCTCAAGAAGTTGGAGCCGGTGGAAGGTCTGTTGGAGCGTGTGGCTTTGCTGGAAAATACCATTTACACGACCAAGAAGGTCTTCACTTTTCAAGAGGCGTGCATGTATATCGGCGTGTCCGAAAGTATGTTGTACAAACTCACATCGAACAAGGAAATTCCGCATTACAAACCTCGCGGCAAGATGCTTTACTTCGCTAAGGAAGAGCTGGACGCGTGGCTCTTGCAAAACTACGAACCTACGGTGGACGATGCCATGCGTATGGCGACGGAAGTATCCGCAACCCAACCGTTCTTTAACCAGAAGCGCTATGGAAAACGAAAAAAGAACTGACCGTAACTCGTGGGCGGAGCTGGACGAGAATCGCTTGTCGGATATTCTCACGGCATCGCAGATAAAGGCCACGGACACCTACGTGACTCCGCCCCAGATTATATGGATCGACAACTCCACCATAGCGACGCTCGGCAATTTCAGCGCTTCGACAGGTAAGGCGAAGGCAAAAAAGACGTTTAATGTCTCTGCCATTGTCGCTGCGTCACTGGCGGGCCGGCAGGTCTTGAACTACCGGGCGCATCTGCCCGAAGGCAAGCGCAGGATCTTGTACGTGGACACCGAACAGAGCCGTTTCCATTGCCATAACGTGTTGGAACGCATTCTCCGCCTGGCGGGACTGCCCACCACAACCGACAACGAGAATCTCGATTTCATTTGCCTGCGGGAATATACGCCGGCCGTGCGTATTGAGGTCATCGACTACGCCCTGCGCCAGAACAAAGGGTATGGGCTGGTCATCATTGACGGCATCCGCGACCTGATGCTCGACATCAACAGCACCAGCGAATCGGTGGAGGTTATCAACAAGATGATGGAGTGGTCGTCGAAATACGACCTGCATATCCATTGTGTGCTGCACCTGAATAAAGGCGACAACAATGTACGCGGGCATATCGGCACGGAAATGAGCAATAAGGCGGAAACGGTGCTGGTCATCACCAAGAGTGCGGAGAATCCCGTTATCAGTGAAGTTCATGCGCTGCATATCCGCGAGAAGGAGTTCAAACCGTTTGCTTTTTCCGTTGATGACGAAGGATTGCCGGTCATGGTGGATAACTATTCGTTTGATGGCAGCGTGAGACCGAAGGCCCGGAGCAGCTTCATGGATTTGTCTATCGAGCAGCACCGGGAGGCGCTTTCCGCCGCTTTCGGGGACAGGCCCATCAAAGGTTTCGAGAACGTGCTGCAGGCTCTCATGGCTTCCTATGAGGCTATCGGGTTCAAACGGGGACGCAGCGTCATGATAAAACTGCTGCAGTACCTGACGGAAAACCTGAAGCTGATCGTCAAACGGGACAAGCTCTTTTATTACGATGTGACCCCGACCGAAGCCTTGCTTTTCGACGAAGAATGCGAGGGCGCGGAAGGTGAAAAATAATTTAGTTTACTTTGGTCCGGGTATATATAGGAGAAAAACCAAAGTAAACCGTTTTTTGAAAACAAGTGAAAAGAAAATGACATGACCATAGCGGAAGCAAAACAACTGCGTATCGTGGACTATCTTGCCAGTCTCGGCTACCACCCCCAGAGTGTAACATCGAAACAATACTGGTATTTGTCGCCGCTACGCAATGAACGTACCCCGTCGTTCAAGGTCAATGACCGGCTCAACGAATGGTATGACTTTGGCGCAGCGACGGGCGGAGACCTTGTGGAACTGGGCAAACACCTTTACCGGACGGACAGCGTGAGCGAAGTGCTTGCCTATATAGGGAAGCACGAGAACGCTATCCCGATACAAAGGGTGCGGATTCCGGGGACAACGCCCCGACCCGTCGAAGCCGACATGAAGGACGTGCTCGTCGTACCGTTGCAGCACCATGCGCTGCTCTCGTACCTTCATTCCCGTGGAATCGACGGAGACATCGGCCGCATGTTCTGCCGGGAGGTCCATTATGAGTTGCGGCAACGGCGTTACTTCGCCCTTGCCTTCGGTAACGTGGCGGGCGGGTACGAGGTTCGCAACCCTTATTATAAGGGCTGTATCCGGTGTAAGGACATCTCTGTCATCAGGCATTCTCATAGTGAAGCACAGAACCGGGTTTGCGTGTTCGAAGGCTTCATGGATTTTCTCTCTTACCTGACACTGAAACAGACGGGTGATGATACAGTCTGCATCGACACATCTTGCGATTACCTCGTGATGAACTCGGTGAACAACCTGAAAAAGGCATTGGAACACTTGCAGGTGTACGAGGAAATACACTGTTATCTCGACAATGATCTCGCCGGGCAGAAAACGGAAGAGACCATCGCCGGCATGTACGGCAAGCGGGTGCACAACGAAGCACTCCGTTATCACGAGTACAAGGACCTGAACGATTACTTGCGCGGAAAGAAACGGTAAGGCATTATCGTTACCCCTCCCTTGAAAGCTCTCCTCCCGGAGGGCTTTTTTTATGCCCGTTTTTCCCTGTACATTCGCCTCAAAGTATGAAATCAAAGTTCAATTTATGTGTTTCGTACTTATTTCTATATAATAAAATACTGTTTGATATAAAGAATGTTCATTATATCAAATATAATACTTTCCTTTGCATTCGTACTTTCAAAGTTCAATTAAAGTTTAATTTCATACTTAAAACAGATGAGTTCATACTTTATATTCGCCCTTGTACTGACGGTGCTGTACATCGTCTATTACGCGGTCAATATTACCCGTGACCTGTATGGAAAGAAGGGAACGGAGAAGACTGACGAGGAAGTTTTCGACCTCGGTCCGATGGATGCCACGGAAGAGAGTGTCGAGGTTTCGGAGAACGAGACCGGGTTTAGTATCGGAAATGAGACATGCGACACGGAAGCCGTAGCTGCCCCGCCTACGGTACAAGACGGCGATACAGGGAAAAAGGAGGCAGCCGCGAAAGAGCGGCTTGAAAGGCTGAAGGCCAAGGCGGAGGCGCAGATGGAAGAGATCGCTCCCTACCTGTCCGACGGCTTTACCGACGAAGAGATGTATAAGGCGATGATTTCCAAAGGACGCTTGGACAACCGTCCCTGCCTGAAATGGAGACCGGTCAAAGATAAGCTGTAAGATGTCGAAAACGAAAAAGATACTATGTGCGCTTTGTTCCATCATCCCCTGTTCAGCTCTGGCGAAAAGCGGCAGCGTGAATTACAGTTGGGGTGCGGATGCGCTGGCGACGATGCACGACTACGTGGTAACGATGATGTTCTACGTCCAAGCTCTCTGTTGTGCCATCGCCGGGATTTGTGTGATTGTGTCCGGATTCCAGATTTACGTAAAGATGAACACGGGCGAGGACGGCATTACCAAGTCCGTCGTAACGCTTGTGGGCGCGTGTCTGTTCCTGATCGGTGCGTTCCTCGTCTTTCCTGCCTTTTTCGGCTATCGCATATAGAAACCATCAACCGGCGGCGTGTTGCCGCGATGATGATTCGGAAGAACTGCAATACTTACCCTAAAAATAAATAATCATGTTTCAAAAAATCAAAAGACAAATGAAAAAAATGTTTTCTGCTAAAAAAGTACAGATGCTCACACTGATGTTGCTGTGTGGCACGACGGCCGTCATGGCCCAGAACTCCGCAGGCGATTATTCCGCCGGTACGACTGCACTGGCGACCGTGACCGAGGAAATTGCCAAGTACGTTCCCATCATGGTCAAACTGTGTTACGCCATCGCAGGCGTGGTGGCTATCGTAGGCGCTATCTCGGTGTACATCGCCATGAACAACGAGGAACAGGACGTGAAGAAGAAAATCATGATGGTCGTAGGTGCATGTATTTTCTTAATCGCTGCCGCACAAGCACTTCCGATGTTCTTCGGTATCGGCGCATAAACCTTCCGCACGATGAAAGGCAAGAACGAACGCTACCCTGACTACCCGCTGTTCAAGGGTCTTCAACGGCCTTTGGAGTTCATGGGCATCCAGGGACGCTATATCTACTGGGCGGCAGGCGTTGCCGGCGGAGCCATCGTCGGCTTTATCATCGCCTACTGTCTCGCAGGGTTCGTGGTCGGACTGGTCGTGCTGGTTGCGGTCGTCTCGACGGGTATCGCCCTTATCATGCTCAAACAGCGGAAAGGGCTGCATACCAAGAAAGACGGGTGCGGGGTGTATATCTACGCCCACTCGAAGAAGCTGTGAGAAGAAAAAAACCATCACGGGCAACGTGTGGTCTTGTTGAATGTTGAACGCGGGCCGGCCGCCTGAAATCCGGGCGGCCCGGCCTTTTTTATCGTATTTTGAGATGACTTTGTACATCATTCTACTTTTTATCGCCTTGTGTGCCGGCATGGCCCTGTCGGTTTATGCCTTCGGTACCGGGGGCAAGCGCAAGCGTATCTTTCAGGACATCTATTTTTCCGTGGAGGAGACGAACGGTGTGGGTGTGCTCTATACCAAGACGGGCGAATATTCTGCTATCCTGAAAATAGAGAACCCCGTGCAAAAATACTGCGCGAACATCGACAGCTACTATGAGTTCACGCACCTTTTCACCGCCCTCGCACAGACGCTCGGCGAAGGATATGCCCTGCACAAACAGGACATCTTCGTCAGGAAACAGTTCGAGAACGAGACGGGCGACAAACACGAGTTCCTCTCGTCGGCCTACTTCCGCTACTTCAAGGGACGCAACTACACAGACAGCGTGTGTTACCTGACCATCACACAGGAGGCGAAGAAGAGCCGACTGTTCTCGTTCGACAACAAGAAGTGGCGCGATTTTCTGGTCAAGATCCGCAAAGTGCATGACCAGCTGCACGATGCCGGGGTACAGGCCAAGTTCCTGAACAAAGCCGAGGCGAGCGAATACGTGGACCGCTATTTCGCCATGAACTTCAAGGACCGGATCGTGTCGATGACCAACTTCAAGGCAGACGACGAGACGGTCTCGATGGGCGACAAACGCTGCAAGGTATATAGTCTTGTCGATGTGGACTGCGCCGCACTGCCTTCACTGATAAGACCTTATACCAATATAGAGGTCAATAACACGGATATGCCCGTGGACCTGCTGGCTGCCATTGACAGCATTCCGAGTGCGGAGGCTGTCATCTATAACCAGATTGTCTTCCTGCCCAATCAGAAAAGGGAACTGGCCCTGCTGGACAAAAAGAAGAACCGGCACGCCAGTATTCCCAATCCGAGCAACCAGATGGCCGTGGAGGACATCAAGCGGGTACAGGAGGTCATCGCGCGGGAAAGCAAGCAGCTTGTGTACACCCATTTCAACCTGATTGTCGCCGTACCGACTGGTACGGACCTGCAAAAATGCACGAACCATTTGGAGAATGCTTTCGGACGTATGGGTATCCATATTTCCAAAAGGGCGTACAACCAGCTGGAACTGTTCGTAAACTCGTTTCCGGGTAACTGCTACGGCATGAACGAGGACTATGACCGCTTCCTGACGCTGGGTGACGCGGCGGTGTGCCTGATGTATAAGGAGCACATACAGCACAGCGAGGAAACGCCACTGAAGATTTACTATACCGACCGTCAGGGCGTGCCCGTGGCGATCGACATCACGGGAAAAGAGGGAAAAAACAAACTGACGGACAATTCCAATTTTTTCTGTCTGGGACCTTCGGGCAGCGGCAAGAGCTTCCACATGAACTCTGTCGTGCGCCAGTTGTACGAGCAGGGCACAGACGTGGTGATGGTCGATACGGGTAACAGCTACGAGGGCCTTTGTGAATACCTCGGCGGCAAGTACATTTCCTATACCGAGGAAAGACCGATTACGATGAACCCATTCCGCATCAACCGGGCGGAGATGAACGTGGAGAAAACGGGCTTCCTGAAAAACCTCGTGCTGCTCATCTGGAAAGGCTCGCAGGGTACGGTCACGAAGACGGAGGACCGCCTGATAGAACAGGTCATCACGGAGTATTACGACACCTATTTCAACGGTTTCGACGGCTTCACGCCCCTGCAACGGGAGGATTTGCGTAAGGGGCTGCTCATCGACGACCGTAACCATGCCGAGAGGCAGGACGAGAACGAAGAAGAGCGGACCGGGCGTATCGAGCGCATGATCGACGAGATGGAACGCCGCCGTAAGGAGTTGAAAGTGGAAGAGCTGTCGTTCAACTCGTTTTATGAGTTTTCCGTGCAGCGCATCCCCGACATCTGTACCGAGAACCACATTTCGGGCATCGACATCTCGACGTACCGTTACATGATGAAGGACTTCTACCGGGGAGGCAATCATGAAAAGACGCTGAACGAGAACATGGACAGTTCACTGTTTGATGAGACGTTCATCGTCTTCGAAATCGACAGTATAAAAGATGATCCTCTCCTGTTCCCTCTTGTCACGCTGATTATCATGGACGTATTCTTACAGAAGATGCGTATCAAGAAGAACCGTAAGGTGCTGGTCATCGAGGAAGCGTGGAAAGCTATTGCCAGCCCGCTCATGGCCGAATACATCAAGTTTATGTACAAGACGGCCCGTAAGTTCTGGGCTTCGGTCGGCGTGGTGACACAGGAGATACAGGACATCATCGGCAGCCCTATCGTCAAGGAAGCCATCATCAACAACTCGGACGTGGTGATGCTGCTCGACCAGAGCAAGTTCCGTGAGCGGTTCGATGAAATCAAGGCTATTCTCGGCCTTACCGACGTGGACTGCAAGAAGATATTCACCATCAACCGGCTGGAAAACAAGGAAGGGCGCAGTTTCTTCCGCGAGGTGTTCATCCGCCGGGGAACGACCAGCGGCGTGTACGGCGTAGAAGAACCAAGAGAATGTTACATGACCTACACCACGGAGCGGGCGGAGAAAGAAGCCTTGAAACTCTATAAACGGGAACTGCGGTGCAGTCATCAGGAAGCTATTGAGGCGTACTGCCGGGACTGGAACGCCAGCGGTATCGGGAAGTCCCTGCCGTTCGCCCAAAAGGTCAACGAGGCCGGGCAGGTATTGAACCTTCATGTAAAACAATAACAATCAAATCATCAATTACAAAAATGGAAAAGATAGACATTAGCCAAAGTGTAAAGACACTTGAGTTCGGGAGCAAATATGAAGCCCGTATCCAGCGGATATTCCGTGAGTTCGACATCAAGACCATCCGGGATTTGTGCCAATGGCCCGGAAAGGACTTGGTAAGGGTACGCGACATGGGAAGAAAAAGCATTGAGGAAATAGAGGATGTTCTGGAAAGATACAATCTCCGGTTGGGGATGCTCGGTAAAGAACTGGACGAATACGCCGGCATAGAAAATTCCGTACAGGACGAGGAAGAAGAGGCGAAGTGGGAACAGCGCAGGTACGAGATCGCCAAGGAGGTATTCATACATCACCGTCTGGTGGCAAATTCCGCCGTATATGAGGCCGACGGACTGATACGTGCACTAAGAGGCATGACGCACCGTTGACGGATATCTGTTTTTAACCGGAGAGGAATCCATGATGAAACGGCTGTCACTTATCCTTATACTCCTGTCGCTCGCCGCCATGCAGCGTGTTCACGCCCAGTATTACAGCGTGAACTACGACGCACGCACGGTAGCGGCAATGGCTACCGCTTTCGGTACGGAAGCCGTGGCGGAAAGCTATTACCGGGAGCAGGTCGATGACATTCTCAAGCACTACAATGCGGCGGAAGTGGCCACGGCGGGGATTTTTGCCTCCAAGTTCTTGGAGCATAAAGCCTTTTCCGACCTCGGTATCTGGAATAGCAGTACGGAAAATTACTACTACCGCCGCATTTACCGCATGGTCTCGGAGAAAATCATGCCGAAGATATGGGTGGTGGCGAAACTGATGCTCCGCTCGCCTCAAACGGCTATCTACTGGGGCAGTTACCTGATGAAAATCTGCGACGAGACGAAAAGTCTGTGTATGCAGTTCGAGAGTGTAGTGACGAACAGCACGCTGGGCTTTTCGGACATCGTGTTTCTGGAAATCAACCGAAACATCGCTCCTCTGCTGAAACTCTCGGCAGTGGGCGACATCGACTGGCAGCGTATGTTGGACGATCTCGCCAGCGTGCCGGGTAACTTTACCAAGGAGAACCTGCAGCACGACATCGACAACCTCTACAACATGGGTGTCGGTCTTGCCTCGGCAGGTATCGGAAATATCGGTGACGTCCTGCTGCAGACCAGTTCTTTCCATGATCTGATGGGCGGCAGGGTCAGCAAGGTCATCGACCTGTATGACCATTACGGTGCGCTCTTCGAGCAGGCGGAACATGACCTCGGAGGTCTGCTGATTGATATGGTGGGCGGAGAGGACAACGTGGCGGGACTGTTCGATTTCAGCAACTACGACCTTACCTCGTGGATGACAGATTATCTGGACAAGACAGCGGGAAACTACTACACGCAACGGTGGTATATCGCCCGTCGCGAGCAAGGGAGTATCGCCCTGTGCGATTACTACCCGCCGACGGACGACAACAGCATATTGAACGGCGGAGAGTGGACGCGTTTCGAGACGACCGATCCCGGCTTCTATCCCAATGCCTCGCAACGGGAGCAAGCGCTCGCCAATTCGGAACGGTACGCCGGTTGGTCGAGAAGCCGGGTTCAGCAGCTCAACAGCCAAAACGACGGCTATACCTACACCATCGACTACTGGCAGAACGGTTACATCATCAGTCGGGGCGGCAAACAGACGAAGAAGGCATACGCTTACGAAATCCATGTGAAGAAAAGCTGGAACCGGGAGGAAATCATTTACGAGGAGGTGTTCGATTCCTATTCGATGGACCTGAACACGTTCAAGGCGCAACTCAATGCCCGCCTCTCGGAGTTCAACGACAACGAGGAGGGTTATACCTACTATATCGCTTCCGATGCGCGGAACTACTATCAGGCGACGGACGCTGCGAAGTTGCAAGGCTGCGAGAGCGTGACCATCAGTGTAACCTGCTCGGATGGGGCTACGCTCGGTCAGGGCACGACGCAGTACAAGTGCAGAAAGTGCGGCAAATCCCTGAACGCCCATTCAAAGGAGTGTGCCATGCAGACCACGGTTACGGAGAACGAATTGGACTTGTCCGAGTTGGACGCCATGCTGCAGGAGGCGGAGAACCAGGTGGCCGTCCTTCAGTCGCAAATCAATGCGTTGGAGAATGAGAATGCCGACCTGCTGAAAAAAATCGCCGAGGCGAGCGTGGAAGATGCGGCGGTGTACCGACAGCAGTACAATGCGAACAAAACACAGATAGACCGCCTGAAAAGCGAGCTGTCCGAATGGCAGAAGAAACAACGGGAATACACCGACGCGAAAACCGAGGCGGCGGGCGATAACGATGTGGCAACGGACGACTATTACCGCATACCGGCCATCATGCAGGACTGCAAGACGGCTTACAGCCTGTCGTGGCAGGACGGCGGGGCGTGGAACGGCTACACCTATGTCCGTAAGGCGACCATGCCTAACATCAACGGGGTCATCACGTTCAAGGCAACGGTCTCGATAGCCCGCAAACCGAAATATTTCCTCGGTATCAAGATACACCGTGCCATCGTGCAGATCAGTTGGGAACTGACCACGGAATATACCGACACGTATGTGGCTGACGTGCTGACACTCGACCCGAACCTGTCGGACGCGGAGAAAACGAAACTGGTGAACGACCGTATTGCGGAGATTGCACGGGAACACCCTTCGTGCAAAATCACGACGGAATACGCCCGTACCCCGCCATTGGAAGAGACTCCGACCGGGGAGGTGTACCATCTGCTGTGGTCGAGCGACCGGCTCGAAATCGCACGGGAAGTGGATTCCCGGATTACAAAAATCTATGCCGACCTCGTGTCGCTGGAAAAGATGATGCATTATAAGCGGAGTATCATCGACGTGCTGAAGGACGTGCTGCCCGAACTGGACATGGACGAGGGACGCAGGCTGACGCTCGTGGAGGAATGCCACGAACGTTGGGTGGAGAATGCGCGAAACCTGCGGGACGGAAACGGCAAAGACAGCGGAAAGGAGGTGCGGCCATGAAACGTGCCCTGTTGATGACAGTCGTGCTGCTGGTTCTCCTGCCCGGCATCGCCAAGGCGCAATGGACCTTCGACATCGTGTCGGTGGAAGCTTACATCAACGACCACAAGAAACAGCGGAGCCTGCTGCTGGCCCGCAGTACGCTGGAATACAGCAACAAGCTGCTGCACGAATACAGCCGCAAGGAGATCGGCGAGTACAAGGAACTGAATGTGGACTTGGACCGCTACACCCGTGCCTTCGATGTCATCGACGTGATGTACCAGTCCTTGCGGACGGTACTGAACGTGAAAAGCACTTATACGGCGGTCAGCGACCGTATCGGCGATTACAAGAGACTGTTGGAAGATTTCAACGAGAGAATCGTGAAACGGGGACGCATCGACCCCGGCGATGCGGTGATACTGGCCATCAACGAAAAGGCAATACGGGACATTGCCAACGACGGGGAGCAGCTCTACAAGTCAGTGAGCGACCTTGTGCTGTATGCCACCGGGGCGGCGGCCTGCTCGACCTCCGACCTGCTGCTGGTACTGGAAGCGGTGAACACGTCGCTGGACGACATCGAGCGACACCTGAACCGGGCGTATATCGAGACATGGCGGTACATACAGGTGCGTATCGGTTACTGGAAAGCGAAGATTTACCGTCCCAAGGTCAAGGAGATTATCGACGGAGCTTTCGGACGATGGCGCAAAGCGGGACGGCTGGATTATTAACGAACGATGAAAGGGAAAGGAGGCAGACTATCTACAAGTTGGGGGTTGACCTCCATGCCATCGACATCGAGCAGGAATATTTTAAAGGACAGAAAAGGCATTTCGCCTTGAATGTCCGGAGAAATAGAAACAGAGAAAGAAATTTTAATACAAACAAGCCTATTGGGATTATAACCAAGGGATAAAGAGACATTTAGATTGATGCAATGGAAAAGATTGTTTTTGCAAAAGACATTACGTTATATAAAGCCGACTGTCTTGAAGTAATGCCTTTTCTTCCGGAATCAAGTATCGACTTGGTTTTATGTGATCCCCCCTTTGGAATCACAGCTTCACAGTGGGATAAAATAATACCATTTCCGGAAATGTGGAAAGAGATCAGGAGAGTCAGGAAAGAAAATGCACCTACGGTCTTATTTGGCAGCGAACCGTTCAGCAGCCTTCTACGCTGCGGCAATTTAGAGGAATTTAAATATGACTGGGTTTGGGAAAAGTCAAAAGCAAGCAATTTTCTTCTCGCTAAAAAACAACCTCTAAAAGCACATGAGCTAATAAGTGTCTTTGGTAAAGGTAGAACCCCTTATTATCCCATCATGGAGGAAGGTGAGCCTTACGGGAATCGCACGAAGAGAGGGAGCAATTGGACAGGAATAGGCAAGGTACCCAATCCTACATTCAGGAATGAAAACAGAGGAACAAGGTATCCACGAAGTGTGATATACTTCAAAACAGCGGAATCAGAAGGCAAAACGATTCATGTCAACCAAAAGCCGATTGCATTATTGCAGTATCTGATAAGAACATACACAAAGGAAGGAGATACTGTCCTTGATTTTGCATCGGGGAGCATGAGCACCGCAATTGCCTGTATCTATACGCATAGAAAATGTATTTGCATTGAAAAAGACGAGACGCATTTCTCGCAGGGAGAGAAACGAGTCAGGAATGAGTACCAATATTTACGGCTTTGAAGCAGGCCCTCAAAGTATGACTATACGATATAAATAACTGTAAAATAATGAATAACCGGAAATTAATATGAACAGAACTCTCTTACTCATGGCGGTTGCAGCAGTTGCAACGAGCGGTGTCAAGGCGCAGTCGGTTACTTACAACCATGACTCGCCGAAACAGAACCAGATTACGGTCATGGAAACCGGTACGGGTGCTCTGTCGCCCGAACTTTACTACACGCTGCTGCACAACAAGTACAAGAAGTCGGCGGCAAGCAAGAACAAACTGTCGTTCCGCACGCTGGCGGGTGTGAACCTGTACAACCAGACAGACGAGGCGGAAGCCATTGACTCGGCTCTGGTCAAACGTGCCGAAATCGAGGCGCTGAATGTGGCCGACCGGCAGATTGACCTCGCATGGCTGGCCGAGGGCGATAAGATAAACGCTCAAATGGAGCGGTTTCAGCGCAACATAGACCGGATTCTCCTTGCCGGGGGCACGACGGACGACAAGGAGCGGTGGACGGAATACTATCATGTGTACCAGTGTGCCATCGACGCAACGAAGGACGCTTATATGCCCAATGCGCAACGAAAGAAAGAATACCTGCGGATCTACGAAGACGTGGTACGGCAGAACGAGATTCTGGTCGGCTACCTTGCCCGAAGACAGAACGCCACGGCCACGGACGGATTGCTGAACGCAACCGCCGACCGAACCTTGGACAAAAGCAGCGTCGTCAGAAACGCCATGAGCCGCTGGAACGAATCGCGCCTTGCGGTGCGAGGTTCACAGTCGGACGGCGGTACTGGAACGGGCGACGGAGACGAGACGGTAAACAGAAGGAACTAAAAGCATATAACCTATGGCTGACGGAAATATTCTTTCGGATTTCGGTATCGACCTCTTGGAAGAGGAGATCGACGACGTGATTTTTCAGACCAATGAGTTCCTGACCGACGCGACCTTTACCGGCTCGCAAGGTCCATTTTGGTGGATATTGCAGATGTGCATGGCGCTGGCCGCCCTGTTCGCTATCGTCATGGCGGCAGGCATGGCGTACAAAATGATGGTCAAGCACGAGCCTTTGGACGTGATGAAGCTCTTCAGACCGCTGGCCGTATCGCTCATTCTCTGCTGGTGGTATCCTCCGGCAGATACGGGCATGGCAAACAGCGGGAGCAACTGGTGCTTTTTAGATTTCCTCTCCTATATCCCGAACTGCGTCGGTTCGTACACACATGACCTGTACGAGGCCGAAGCCTCGCAAATCTCGGACAAGTTCGAGGAAGTGCAGGAGTTGATTTACGTGCGCGACACGATGTACACTGCCCTGCAGGCACAAGCCGATGTCGCCCACACGGGTACGTCCGATCCCAACCTTATCGAGGCAACGATGGAACAGACGGGCGTAGACGAGGTGACGAATATGGAGAAGGACGCAGCGAAGCTGTGGTTCACGTCGCTGACATCGGGTGTCATCGTGGGAATAGACAAAATCATCATGCTTATCGCCTTGGTGGTGTTCCGTATCGGTTGGTGGGCGACGATATATTGTCAGCAAATTCTTTTGGGAATGCTCACCGTATTCGGGCCTATCCAGTGGGCGTTCTCGCTCCTGCCCAAATGGGAAGGTGCGTGGGCGAAGTGGCTCACGAGGTATCTGACGGTACATTTCTACGGGGCGATGCTCTACTTCGTGGGCTTCTACGTACTGCTGCTGTTCGACATCGTGCTCTGCATACAGGTGGAGAACCTGACGGCGATAACGACAAGCGAGCAGACGATGGCGGCCTACCTGCAAAACTCCTTCTTCTCGGCGGGCTATCTGATGGCGGCAAGCATCGTGGCCCTGAAATGCCTGAACCTCGTCCCCGACCTTGCGGCATGGATGATACCGGAGGGTGACACGGCGTTCTCAACCCGAAACTTCGGCGAGGGTGTGGCACAACAGGCTAAAATGACGGCAACAGGCGCAATGGGTACGGTAATGAGATAACAAAGTAACGATAAATATTCAAACAAAATGGTCATCAAGAATTTAGAGAACAAAATCAAACTGGTCGGAATTATTTGCTCTGCCTTTCTTGTGGGCTGCGTCATCATCAGCGTGTCGAGTATCTGGACGGCCCGCACGATGGTTACGGACGCTCAAAAGAAAGTGTATGTGCTGGACGGCAACGTGCCCATACTGGTACGCCGCACGACAATGGAGGAAACGCTCGACGTGGAAGCCAAGAGCCATGTCGAAATGTTCCACCACTACTTCTTTACCCTTGCTCCCGACGACAAGTACATCCGCTACACGATGGAGAAAGCGATGTACTTAGTGGACGAAACGGGCTTGGCGCAGTACAATACGCTCAAGGAGAAAGGCTTCTATTCCAACATCTTGGGAACGAGTGCCGTCTTTTCGATTTTCTGCGACAGTATCACCTTCAACAAGGAGAAGATGGAGTTCACTTACTACGGGCGGCAGCGTATCGAACGGCGCAGCAATATCCTGATGCGCGAACTGGTTACGGCGGGACAGCTCAAGCGTGTACCCCGGACGGAGAACAACCCGCACGGGCTGCTCATCGTGAACTGGCGCACGCTGCTGAACAAGGACATCGAGCAAAAGACAAAAAGCAACTATTAACTCTACCAGCCCTATGAATATCAAAGGATTCAGACGTATGCTGTTCGGCGAGAAGATGCCGGACAAAAACGACCCGAAATACAAGGAGCGCTACGAACGCGACGTGGACGCCGGGCGACGCTTCGCCAAGGCGACACGTATCGACAAGGCAGTGGCCAAAGTACAGGGTTTCGCCAACGCCCACCGGACGCTGTTTCTCGTCATCGTATTCGGCTTCGCCATCTGCGGGCTGACATGGAATATTTACCGCCTGACGGTGGTGTACCGCCATCATCCGGTCCGCCGAACGGCCACGGAAATGCAGGATTCCGTGCTCCGGGAACGGCATAAGATGCTTTCCGTACCGCATGTACGAAGATTCGATACGAAGGAAAGCGGTACGGAAAGGCCGGAATAGAACGGCAGGCTTATGAATATGCCGTTCGAGAGAACTATAAGCAAGTATGTGCAACTCAATTAAAGGGAAACAATGAACAATATCTTCAAGAGAATCAATTTCAGGCAGCCGAAGTATATGCTTCCAGCTATCCTCTATATTCCCCTTCTCGGCACGTCGTACTTCTTTTTCGACCTGTTCCATACCGAGAAGGCCGAGGTACAGGATAAGACACTCCAGACGACCGAGTTCCTGAATCCCGAATTGCCGGACGCCCAAATCAAGGGCGGCGACGGTATCGGCAGCAAGTATGAGAACATGGCCAAATCATGGGGCAAGATACAAGATTATTCTGCTGTGGACAACATCGAGCGGGACGAACCGGACAATAACCAAGAGGAATATGAATCGCAATACACCGAAGAGGATATCGCCCTGCTTGACCGGCAGGAAAAGGAGAAAGATCTGGCAGCGGAAGCGGCCGATGCCAAGAGACGGGAGCAGGAAGCTCTTGCAGAACTGGAAAAAGCACTCGCCGAAGCGAGGTTGAGAGGACAACGGGAGGTCATGCCGTCCGAAACGGACAGCACCGCAACGGCGGCTCCGCCGGACACGATGACGCAGGCCAAGGGAACCATCGACGAGGAAAGCCGTTCGGTCAAAGCTCCTGCGGAGACGGACAAGGCAAGTGAGGTGGTGAAGAAGGTAAAGACGACTTCGGACTACTTCAACACACTGGCGAAAGATGCACGGGAACCGAAACTCATCAAGGCGATCATCGACGAGAACATCAAGGCCGTGGACGGCTCGCGTGTGCGGCTGCGCCTGCTGGACGACATCGAAATCAACGAGAGCGTGGTCAGGCGTGGTACTTACCTGTATGCCACAGTCAGCGGTTTCTCTTCCGGACGTGTAAAAGGAAGCATCAACAGCATATTGGTGGAGGACGAACTGGTCAAGGTCAGCTTGTCAATCTACGATACGGACGGGCTGGAAGGACTTTACGTACCCATCAGCCAATTCCGCGAGACAAGCAAGGACGTGGCGAGCAGTGCCATGTCGGGCAGCATGAACATGAATACCAGCGGATACGGTAACAGCCTCGCCCAATGGGGTATGCAAGCGATGAACAATGCCTACCAGAAAACGAGTAACGCCATCAGCAAGGCCATCAAGAAAAACAAGGTGAAGCTGAAATACGGGACGTTTGTGTATCTGGTGAACGGCAGGGAAAACAGGAACTAAAAGGTCAGTGACAATGGAAACAGATATATCAAAACTTCATAGGGGAACGGACGGCTTCTATTACGAGGACTACATCGCTCCCGATAAGCCCGAAACATTCGTTGGGAAGCTCGTAAGTACCGAATGGTGGCACAAGGGGGTACGATTCGCCCTGATATGCAACTTTCAGGCAGTGGACGGGCGGAGGATTGCCTTATTCGCCTTCCAGAAGCATACCGGTTTTTACGGACCGAGAGACGGTGCGGTCAATTTCAAACATGTGGAGAAGAATACCCTCTGGGAGTGTGAAATCCGGAAAACCCGGACGGAACGCTGTACCTGGATGAGCGCCCGGCAAATTGTAGAACCGAAAACAGACTCAATATGATAGAGGCGGATCGCATTTACCTTATGGACTGCATGGAGGGCATGAAACAGATAGCGGATGGTAGCGTGGACGCCATAATCGCCGACCTGCCTTACGGGGTGTTAAATCGCAGCAATCCGTCGGTGAACTGGGACCGCCAGATACCGTTCGCAGCCTTGTGGGAGCAATATCAGCGGATTACCAAGCCGGACAGCCCCATTATCCTGTTCGGGCAGGGGCTTTTCTCCGCATGGCTCATGCTGTCGCAACCCCGGCTGTGGCGGTACAACCTCGTGTGGCAGAAAGATCGGGTGACGGGACATCTCAATGCCAAACGTATGCCGCTCCGGCAGCACGAGGATATTCTGGTATTCTATAAAAAACAGCCGGTCTATCATCCGCAGATGACACCGTGTCCTCCGGAACGGAGATATCACGGGAGGCGTAAAACGGAGGGATTTACCAACCGTTGTTACGGAACGATGAAACTCTCACCAGTACGCATAGCCGATGACAAATATCCGACCTCGGTCATCTTCATGCCGAAGGAACACAAGAAAGGTGCGTTCTACCACCCGACACAAAAGCCCGTGGCGTTGATGGAGTACCTGATACGGACCTACACTGACGAAGGCGATGTTGTACTGGACAACTGTATCGGGTCAGGCACAACCGCCGTGGCCGCTATCCGCACGGGACGGCACTACATCGGATTTGAAATCGAACAGGCGTACTGCGAGATTGCCGAGCGGCGGATTCAGGAGGAACTGGAATGCAGGAACAAGGCACAAGAGGAAAAAGAGATAAGGGAAGAAAAACAAAATCAATAAATCAATGACATGGACAAAAAAGGAATCGTAACGGCATTTCTTCTGGCGGCAGGGCTGCTGGGAACGCCGAATGTACAGGCACAACGAACCTACGAGGAGATGGAACAACTTACGGTAAATGAACAGGTAACGACGGTCATCACGGCCTCGGAACCGATACGCTTCGTGGACATCTCCACCGATAAGGTTGTCGGCGACCAACCGATAGACAACATCGTCCGCCTGAAACCGAAAGAGGGCGGACACGAGGACGGCGAGGTGCTGGCCATCGTGACCATCGTAACGGAATGCTACCGCACGCAGTATGCGCTGCTCTACACCACACGGGTGCGGGAGGCGGTAACAGACAAGGAAATCCAGTTGCAGGAACGGAACGCCTATCACAACCCGGCGGTCTCGATGTCCACCGTGGATATGACACGCTTCGCCCGGCGTATCTGGAACTCGCCCGCAAAGATCCGCAACGTCGCCACCAAGGCACATCGCATGACCATGCGGCTGAACAACATCTACTCCGTGGGCGAGTATTTCTTCATCGACTTCTCGATAGAGAACCGGACGAACATCCGCTTCGACATCGACGAGATACGGGTGAAGCTGGCAGACAAGAAACTGACCAAGGCGACCAACGCACAGGTCATCGAACTGACCCCGGCACTGGTGCTGGAGGCGGGCAAGACGTTCCGGCACGGCTACCGGAATGTGGTCGTGGTCAAGAAAATGACGTTCCCGAACGACAAGGTGCTGACCATCGAGATGACGGAGAAACAAATCAGCGGGCGTAACATCAGCCTGAATATCGACTATGAAGACGTGCTGTCAGCCGATTCGTTCAGCGCGGCATTGCTGGAGGAGGAATGACAATGAGAAAGACGATTATCCTGACGATTGCCTGCATGTGCCTCGCCGTAGGAGCGTATGCACAGCGAGGCAGCGGCCGCCTTTCGCTCGGTGCGGGGCTGCTGTACAAGAACGGGCTGGACGTGACGCTTGCCTACGAACACGAGATGAACTACCGCCATGCGTGGGAGTTCTTTGCCAACGGCTACCTGCAATGGGCGGAGTGCGAATCCTGCAAGCATGTATGCCCGAAATCTTTCTGGCGGAATTACCGTACCTACGGATTCGGCGTGGCTTACAAACCCTGCGTCACGAGGGGACGCAACCATTACGGAAGCCTCCGAATCGGGGCTTCGGGCGGAAGCGACACGAATAAATTCCTTGCAGGACTGCACTTCGGCTACGAACACAACTATGTGTTGCGGGCGGGCTGGACGCTATACTGGCAAGTCAAGGGAGACGTAATGATAAAGGGGGCCGATGTGCTGCGTACAGGGGTCGCCCTCGGTATTAAACTACCTATAAAATAAGGGAAAGATGAAACAGAACATTATCAGAAAAACGTGCCAGATAGTGCCGGTTCTCCTCATAACCGGGGCATTGGCTGCCTGCGACGCACATATAGAAGAACCCGACAAGACGGTACGTCCCGGACATGTCCTCTGCGTGGACGGCAAGGCCGTACCGTACAGCGAGTACGAAAGTTATGGGGAACAGGCGATTGCCGTCGTCTTCCATACCTATTCGGACGGGGAAACGGAAGGAAACGGCTATGCCGTCTATCTGTGGGATATGACGCCGAAGGCTTTTGCCGACAGCCTCGGTGTCGAGCAGGGTACGTCGGCGGACATAACGGCATACGACGGGAATGAAAACACGAATGCCCTGCACGCGACGGACGAAACGACTTCTCCGATGGCCCAATCCGTTTTTGCCCTGTGGAAATACGGGCAGAGCGCCTATGTTCCCTCGGTGGCTCAGATGCGCCTGCTGTATGCGGCACGTGGCATTATCAATCCGGTCATCGAGAAATGCGGTGGAGACCCGCTGCCGACCGAGGCCGACGAGTGCTGGTACTGGACATCGACGGAGGTGGAAGGACAGCAGACGGTCAAAGCATGGCTCTACTCGACAGCCAGCGGAGCCATGCAGGAAACGCCCAAGACGCAGGCGCATAAAGTGCGTCCCATTATAACCATCAACAACTGAATTTATGATTATGAACGGAATTAAAGATTTCAATGCACCACAATATGTGGATATAGTACATCCGGACAAAGGATTTTTCGGGTATCTGTTGAGATGCAAATGTCCTAAGCAAGAGGACGTTTCCGGTAATTACATATTCCTCGATGATGGAATAGACTGCTACGAGAGGTTTCCTTCCGCAAAGAACCGCAGGGAAGAAATCCGGACGGAATGGAACGGTCGTATCAGCCGTTACCATGATATTTTCCAAGGGCAGCTCTACTATGTCAATGAAGAATTGATTGAAGGTTTCATTGATTTCATGACTTGTGGCTCTGACGATGCTGTCCGGATTTTCCTTGAGAAGTTTACAGCGGAAGTACGGGCTTCTGCAATATATGACGCTTTAAGGCTTAAACCTCTATATGCAGTTTCCCATGTCTGCCAGCTTACTGCTGATAACCGTATGCAATGGCCTCATATCCATGTCCTCTGGGGCATTAAAAAGAATTGACATAGCAATGGAAGAGAGCAAGGAATTACAAGGGTTCTACAATATATTCCGTGCAGCAGTGTACGTCTCCGTGCTGATGGAGTTTTTCGAGTATGCCATTGACCCGGCGACATTGGACCACTGGGACGGTATCCTTTGCAATATTCACGGGCGTATCAAGCAATGGATGATATACAACGACGGGAATCTCGTGTACAGCAAGCTCGCCACGATACTGCTCATCTGTATCACCTGTCTCGGAACCCGGAACAAGAAGCATTTGGAGTTCAACGCCCGCCGCCAAGTGTTATACCCGCTCACGGGTGGCCTGTTGCTGCTGGCCCTGTCAGTATGGCTGTTCGGTCATCCGATAGAAACAAAGTTTTATACACTGCCTTTGAATGTCATTTTTTACATGACTACTTCCCTCGTAGGCGTGATACTGGTACATATCGCACTGGACAACATACCGAAGTTCACCAAGGACGGCCTGATGAAAGACCGCTTCAACTTCGAGAACGAAAGTTTTGAACAATGCGAAAAATTGATAGAGAACGAATACAGCGTAAATATCCCCATGCGATACTACTATAAGGGAAAATTTAGAAAAGGATTCGTTAATATAATAAACTGTTTTAGAGGAACTTGGTGCGTCGGAACTCCGGGCAGCGGTAAAACTTTTTCGCTAATAGAACCGTTCATCAGGCAACATTCGGCCAAAGGCTTCGCGATGGTCGTATATGATTACAAATTTCCGACACTGGCCACAAAGCTCTATTATCATTACAAGAAAAATCAAAAGCTCGGCAAAGTACCTAAAGGATGCACATTCAACATGATCAACTTCGTGGACGTCGAGTACAGTCGCCGGGTGAATCCCATTCAGGCAAAGTACATCAACAGTCTCGCCGCTGCGAGCGAAACGGCGGAAACGCTGTTGGAATCCCTGCAGAAAGGCAAGAAAGAGGGCGGCGGAGGCAGCGACCAGTTTTTCCAGACCTCGGCGGTGAACTTCCTTGCTGCCTGCATCTACTTTTTCGTGAATTACGAAAAAGAGCCTTACGATACCGACGGCAATATTCTATACGCGGAGAAGCAGCAAGATCCGGAAACAAAGTTCTGGAAGCCGACGGGCGTGGTACGAGACCGTGAAGGCGGCAACATCGTGGAACCGGCCTATTGGCTGGGCAAATATTCGGACATGCCGCATATCCTGTCGTTCCTGAACGAGAGTTACCAGACCATTTTCGAGGTACTGGAGACAGATAACGAGGTCGCCCCATTGCTCGGTCCGTTCCAGACGGCTTTCAAAAACAAGGCAATGGAGCAGCTGGAAGGTATGATAGGTACGCTGCGTGTCTATACCTCGCGCTTGGCGACTAAAGAGAGTTACTGGATATTCCATCGTGACGGCGACGACTTCGACCTGAAGGTGAGCGACCCGAAGAATCCGAGTTACCTGCTGATAGCGAACGACCCGGAGATGGAGAGCATCATCGGTGCGCTGAACGCCCTTATTTTAAACCGTCTCGTTACCCGTGTGAATACGGGACAGGGCAAGAATATTCCCGTGAGCATCATCGTGGATGAGCTGCCGACACTGTATTTCCACAAGATAGACCGCCTGATCGGTACGGCACGAAGCAACAAGGTAAGCGTGACGCTCGGCTTTCAAGAACTACCGCAGTTGGAAGCCGATTACGGCAAGGTGGGTATGCAGAAAATCATTACGACGGTGGGCAATGTGGTGAGCGGTTCAGCCCGTGCCAAGGAGACACTGGAATGGTTGTCCGGCGACATTTTCGGCAAGGTGGTACAGATTAAGAAGGGAGTTACGATAGACCGGGACAAAACCTCCTTCAACCTGAACGAGAACATGGACAGTCTCGTACCCGCTTCGAAAATCTCGGATATGCCAACGGGCTGGATATGCGGTCAGACGGCACGGGACTTCATCCAAACAAGAACCGGTATAGGCGATTCAATGAACGTACAGGAAGCGGAGGAGTTCAAGACCTCGAAGTTCTTCTGCAAAACGGATTTCGACATGAAGGAAATCAAGAAGGAGGAAGCGGCGTATGTACCGTTACCGAAGTTCTACACGTTCAAGTCGAGGGAGGAACGGGAACGCATTCTTTATCGGAATTTCGTGAATGTGGGAATGGAGGTAAAAGAAATGATAAAGGACGTGCTGAACAAACGGGGTGCGAAATAGAAAGCCGACTTTCGTTATGGAGGAAAGCAAAAACGCCTGCAATGATTCCGTGATTATTGCAGGCGTTTCGGTGTTTCCGGTCTATCTTAGAAAAATCCTGCGGAGTTGATTCTATCATTCAATACTACACAAAAAGTATATTATACTAAAACAAAATCAACTTTCATGACTCTTGAAACGGAAAATAATGCTACCTTTGCAGTTGAAACAGAAAACAAATCATATACTGTGGATATAGAACAAAAAAGCAAAATAAACCAACTGCTGCTTTCCGCCACTCCTAAAGGACTGTTGTTCTCTGAATGGCTGAAAAGGAACGGTTATTCCGACCAGTTGATAAAAAGATACCGGGAATCCGGCTGGCTTGAGATGTTGTCAAAAGGAGTCATGTACCGCACAGGAGACAGCCTGTCGGCATACGCCGCATTGTCCTGCTACAACAAGCAATTAGGCAGGATGTTCCGCATTGCAGCGCATTCCGCATTGGAGCTGTTCGGCTTCAATCACTATGTGCCTATGGGCAAGCCGTTGCTGATGGTGACACATGGCAAACAGCGTGTTCCGGAATGGATACGCAACGATGTTTTCGACAGGGTGATAAAACCGTTTTCCACCGATACCTTTTCAGAGCCGCAGACCACAACGATTGTGAAAGACGAAGTGGATCTGCTGGTCTCCACTCCCGAGCAGGCATTTTTGGAATGTCTGTTGCTCGCGCCGCAACAATATTCCTACATGGACTTATTCTATATGATGGAACAATTGACAACACTACGTCCCGAAATGCTACAGCGACTGCTTGAAACGACCAAGAGCCTGAAAGTAAAGCGCATGTTCCTTTATATGGCGGAAAAGTCGGGACACTATTGGCTTGATGCTCTCGATACCTCAAAAATAGAACTGGGAACTTCCAAATTGCAACTGGCAAAAAACGGGGTTTATATCTCCAAATACAAAATAACCGTACCCAAAGAACTGAACGAATATGAATGACATCTATAAAAAACAGGTGGCATTGCTGATACGCATTATGCCGTCCGTGTACCGCATCAAAGATTTTGCAGTGCATGGAGGTACGGCTATCAACCTGTTCCACAAAAATATGCCGCGGTATTCAGTCGATATAGACCTCACCTATATTCCCGTACAGGAAAGGACCGAGAGTCTGGAAACAATCAACAATCATCTGCAAACCCTGAAAACCAGCATAGAAAAATCCATACCGGGTATCAGGGTGATTCACAAGCCTGATGTCTGGAAATTACAGTGTACTTTGGGCGGTGCGACCGTCAAGATCGAAGTAAACGGAACAAAACGGGGCATCATCGGGGAAACAGAGGACAGGAAACTGTGCGAACGGGCTGAAACGGAGTTCAATATGACCTGTAAAGCACGTACCGTTTCTTATTCGCAACTTTACGGGGGTAAGATTGCGGCGGCATTAAGCCGCCAACACCCACGAGACTTATTCGATTGCAAATATATGGAAATGGCATCGTTCCATGATGTCAAAGACGGCTTCATGCTTTGCCTGTTAGGGAGCGACAAGCCTGTTATCGAATCTTTGCAGCCGAACGCCATCGACCAGACGGAAGCACTGGAGAACCAGTTTGAGGGAATGTCCGATACCCCATTCACGTATGCGGATTATGAAAAGGCAAGGCGTAACCTTATTCAACAGGTAAACGATAGCCTGACCGAAACGGACCGGGAATTTCTTCTGTCATTTGAAAACGGCGAACCCGATTGGGAAAAATGCTGTGCCGGGGATTTAAGCCGCTATCCGTCCGTAAAATGGAAGTTACAGAATATAGCCAAGCTGAAAAAGAGCAATCCTCAAAAGCACAAGGCGGGATTGGAAAAGCTACAGGCATTCTTATTTCCGGAGGAATGACAAGTTTTTATGGGCCCCAATACGAGTATAATATTTCAAAAGCGAGTCGGACGACAGATGCGGCATACGACATCGTGATAAATGGTAGGAAACCAGAAATGTGGAATTACAAGCTGATACTCGGCTTCATTCCAACCTGTCATTATTAGCCTATTTTTAAGCCGTGCCCTGCTCGTTTTCCGAAAGGCACGGCTTTCATCCCCCAAAAAGAGGAATCAGACAGTGACAACAGTTACATATAAATTCTGTCGCTCCTGTTCGCAGAATTTATCGTACTCGGCTTTGTCCGTACCGCTCTCGATAGCCCGGTCGATGACACCGCCCAGTTCGTCGAAACAAACCTCGTTGTTCACGCATTCCACGTCCATTCCCTTCACAAGATAAACCTCGTAATAATCCGAGCCATTGAGCACGACGATGACATATCCCGCGTGCAGTCGTCCGTTTACCTTGATGCGGAGTGCCGGCAAATCCCTGTATAGAGTGGCGGCAAATTCTTCGATACTCCATGACATGAGGACAGTCATAGGAGTTAATGTTACTAACTGTTCCTTAATAATCTGTGCGATCTGCATTACATATTCTTTTTCCATAACTCTAAATTTGTAAGTTTATAAATTATTATTCCATGATTCACTCGAACCAGTCCGGGTTATCCTTTTTGAGTTCGGCTACCAGCTCGTTTTCGGGCAGTTGAAGGGTTCTCTCATCGGTAAAGAAAAAAACTTCGTCATAAATGCTTTCGGCTTCTTTACTGGCGAAATCTTCATTTTCGTCATTGAAACTACCGGGCTGCAAGGCATCCAGCAGTGTGGTCGGGGCAATCAGCAGTTCTTCGCCATCGTTGGCTTCCACAACACGGCATACATAGCTCTTGCCGCCAAATTGAATTTCATTTGTTCTCATATTATCCTCCTTATTTTAATGGTATATTACGTCCGTGTTCATTGAGGTACTCCATGATGCGCTTCGCTTCCTCGTGCGAGACTTGGTTTCGTTCGTCATAGTGCCGCGTTTCGTCCGCCATGACCTTGATACACGCCTTAATCAGGCGATACAGGCTTTGCTGAAGCGTGGGGTGCATGTCGGGGATTGCTGCCGCGAACCGTTCGGGGTTGAAACTGAAACTGTTTACCGCCATTTCCCAATCTTTGGCGAGGCGGTACTCTTTGCTTTCTTTAATGTCCATATTCTTGAATTTTAATAGTTCTCGTTGCATATTCTGTCAAGTTCCCTAATTATGGGTGTCACCTCTTTGCCTGTAAGCCTTTCTATGTCATACAGCAAATGCTCCAAGCGGTCATACGCCTTTTCTCCCGCTTTTGTAAATTCTCCGGTGCTGTCGAATGCGTTACCTTCACACCCCAGTTCTTGCAATAATTCTTCTAATGTCTTCATTTGTTGAATTTTTAATGTTTGTTTTTCTTTCCCTCTGCTCGGCTTCCTTGTTACCGGAGCCGCTTCGGGTTTTATGGTGCTTTCCGGGGCTGGCGAAAAAGCCCTTTCCGACGTTTTTTCTTGCCAATTAC
This sequence comes from Phocaeicola plebeius DSM 17135, assembly GCF_000187895.1. GTDB lineage: Bacteria > Bacteroidota > Bacteroidia > Bacteroidales > Bacteroidaceae > Phocaeicola > Phocaeicola plebeius. Next base: position 128,273 of record NZ_DS990131.1, read on the forward strand.
GCTTCGTAGAAGGAAGAATTTGCAAGAAATACACTTCAAAACGACGGAATCAGGCGCGACAGCCCATATTTGCACCGATAAAAACCGATGCGGCGACGGACAGGAAAGCCAGACGGAAGAGAATATGGAAACCTGAAAGCAATAGAAAAGGAGGACTGGAAGCTAAAAAAGAGAATTATATATCTATATATGGATAATTGTTGCTATATTTGCATATAAATAGCGATATATTGATATTATGGAAGCAACGAACTATACCACAAACAGCGATATGCTGACGCTTCTGGCGTTGCGTGTCAAGGAGTACCGTCTGGCAGCTCGCATGAGCCAGAAGGAGCTGGCCGAACAGTCGGGCGTGAGCCAGACGACAATCAGCCATTTTGAACAAGGGGTCAGCCGTAACCTAACCTTGGCCAATTTCATCTCCCTGCTGCGTGCGCTCGGTCAGGAAGAACGGCTCGCGGAAATCCTGCCGGAACTGCCCATGCCGCCGATGGCACTTCGGGAAATCGAGAAACTGATACCTAAACGAGTTAGGAGGGGCAAGAAATGATAGAAAGTCTCGATGTGATACTATGGGATAAAAAGGTCGGCACGCTTGTCGCCAACCGGGAAGGACACCGCAGTAAAGCCTGTTTCTACTTCGACAGCGATTATGTCCGCGACGGCTATGATATCGCCCCGCTCCGTGCGCCGATAAAAGGGGTTGCCGCACAGCGTGGCCTACCGGTCTATCCCGATGAAGAGCGGCTTTTCGGCGGCCTGCCGTCGTTTATAGCCGATTCACTGCCCGACCATTGGGGAAACACCGTGTTCAACGAATGGGCCAAAGTGCATCATATCCGTATGAGGGACTTGTCCGCCCTCGACCGTCTCGCCTATATCGGACGGCGTGGCATGGGGGGATTGGAGTTCGTCCCGCCCGCTGCCGAGGAACTGGAGACACCGTTCAAGGTCGAGATCGCCGATCTCTACCAACTGGCCCGGCAGGCTTTCGAGGAAGCCGGACGGTTCAACGTCCCGGTATCGGGCAACCTGATGGTCGAAAGCCTGTTCAAGGTGGGTACGTCCGCAGGAGGGCGACGGCCCAAGGCAGTGGTCAACGTCAATTTCGAGGAGGGACAATGTTACTCCGGACAGGTGGCGACCCCTTATCCGGGCTACACGCCGATGATCGTCAAGTTCGACGAACACCAGAAAATGCCGACGACACGGATAGAATACAGCTATTACCTGATGGCCGTGGATGCCGGGCTTCAGATGATGCCGAGCCGCCTGCTTGAAGGCGAGCAGACAGCGCACTTCCTGACCGAGCGTTTCGACCGCCGGAACGGCAAGAAGGTGCATATCCAAACGTTGGCGGCCATGAATCCCTCGGCGGATTCTTACGAAGCACTGTTCGAGGCAGCTTGCCGTATCGGCGTGCCGCCGGGGGAACTCCGGCAACTGTTCCGCTCGATGGTGCTGAACGTGCTGGGCGGAAATGTCGATGACCACAACAAGAATTTCAGCTTCCTGATGGGCAATGACGGGCGTTGGCACGTTGCTCCGGCCTACGACTACACGTTCTCGGTCGATCCGGACGCGCCGTACTATGTAAACCGCCACAGCATGACGGTCAACAACAAAACGGAGGGTATTGCAGCAGAGGATTTGATGGAAGTAGCCCGCCGGTATGGTATAAAGGCCGCAGAGCCGTTCATAGAAAAGGCCATAGGCATCGTCTCGCATTACCCGGAATACGGCCGGGAGGCCGGTGTCGGAGAAGAATGGATAGGAACGATAGAAAAGGAAATCGCCGCACGAGTGGAATGCGTGAGCGACAACCGGGCAGACCGATTAAAATAGAGCATGGGATTTCATGTAGGGGAAATGAACCCACCCGACACAAAAGCGGGTGGGTTTGTCATTGTCATTCCGCCGCCCCTTTCTTGCTTAGGAGGGTCAACTGGTCGGGACGGTCGGGAAACCAATAGGCGTCGCTGTCAAGATACACGCATCTGTCACCGTTCCAAGGCTTCCTGAAAGCTAATACCTCTTGAGGGCCGAATACTACTCCATAATCGTTTGTAAATGCCACTATGTCGCCTACGGTCAAATCGTCCTCCGTATCCATGACTTCGGAAAGGCGATTGTAAAACTCCATACCTTCGGCCTCGCGTTCCGCTTTCCAGCGCAAAAAATCCTCTTTGTGACTTCTGCCCGTACTTATCGGTGATAATTCCGAAGGCAAAACCTCCGCTTCCGAAGTACCGGACGAAATCAGAATAATGCTGTCGTCTTCCACGTTTTCCGGTGCAGAAATCACTCGGTAAGCCCCGTCGGATAAACCGTTGTCCGGGTCATGCCAATAAAGCAGATTCCCGGTCTTGATAAAATCGTATTTTCCCATTGTCTTGTGAGTTATTGATTATTTATTTCCCTTTTTTCGATTCCTTTCCTTCGGAATCGCTTCGAGGTTTTACAGATGCAATGCACGGTTGTCGGCACGGCTTCATACGACGGCTCTTCTTGCCAATTACGCTTCACTTGGGAAGGAAGAATTTGCAAGAAGTGTACTTCAAGCCGGCGAATCAAGCGCGACGTCCGACTTTCGCATCGGATAAAACCCGTGCGGTGAGGGACGGAAAAGCCGGATGGGAAGAACAGGCGGTTCATACCGCTACAAAAGGGAAAGAATGCAATTATAAAAGGAAACGGGCGGTGGTGGGGTATTCGGGAGGCTGACTATAAAAGGACGAAAGCGGGCGATAAAGACAAAGGAGATAGCGCACCGCCTGTGTTATCGGTACGCTATCTTGTACATTCAATTTTCGGAACCCGAAGCTTTTCATTTTGAGGAACAACCCTTTTTAAAGACCTTCCTCTCCGAATAGCTCGATGTTCGCTTTTTGGAAAATTTGCGGGTTATGCTGATAAAGAAGCGGCAAGTTCAGCATAGCCATCGGATATTCTACGAATCCGCTTCTGCGTTTGTAGCCGGAATCGGTCGCCAGTCCGTTTTTCACCAAGAACTCCATTGCTTCGGGGTAATGATTGACGTCGATAAATGTACGGTCCGGCAGACCGAGTGCATCCATTTCCTCCAAATTGACGGAAAGCACGATATATTCGTCTTCATCTTCCACCATTACCAAGGTGAGAGCCAACCAACCATTGCGGTAAAACTCTGGTACAAAATAATACTTTTCGCCTCTGAACTCGTATTCTTTCTGCCTGAAAGAGCTGTCCGGCTCTACGATTTCAAATTCATCTTCACCTGCGGTAAAGGTAATCATGGGATTACTGGCATCTACATACGCTTCACCTGCTTTGTAGCACAAATACTCTCTGTTTTCGGAACGCACGATAGCAAATTGAATTTCCATAAAATTTTAACATTAATCAGTTGAACAATCTGTTTATTTTTTCCCTCCTTTCGGAAGCCTTCAGGCTTCTCCCGTCGGGATTTGATTTTTACGTGCATCAAAGATTGCCTTTCAGGGAGAAACAGGCAAGGAATTTGGGCAGAATTTTATAGCTGCGGTATTGAGCGTCCGCGAAATATGGACGATTGAAAATCGGGAAAGCTGCTGAAAAATTGTGTTCAAATAGCGTAGCGGTACTTGAATGTTCCTCCAAGGCAATACCTTTGCACCGGAAAAAGCATGTCCCGACGGGCAGAGCCGTTGGCGAAGGGATTTCCATACAAAAGGAAAACGAAGGGGTAAAAAGGGAGATCTGCCGGCGGCAGTGCTAAAAAAGACAGCCGCTCCTGCGGCTATCTCCCTGTAGCGTTGCGCTATTTTTTCCCGGCCTTGCTATCCGGCTTGTCTTTCCGTTTCTTCGGAGAAAACAATCCGTTGAAACAAACCGTCGTGGCAAAGGTACGTGCCTGTGTCGCATTGCACAATCCTGCTCCGGGCATTGTTGCACCGTTGTAATGTTTGCAGTCCTTACATTTCATCATTACCTCTTTTTAGAAACCAGCAGGGCGGATTTCTCCGTCCTGCTATTGAATTATGGTCAAGCAGCAACCTCTTCGGTTTGCGTATGTTCTTCGGGTTGTACCTCTGCCGTGGGTTGTGTATTTTCCGCCTCGGCGGCTTCTTCGGGCTTCGTCTGCCGTTCCTTTGCCAACAAGGCGGCTTTGCGTTCCTCGATACGTTTATGGCGTTTCTCATACACCTCATTATATCCACTTTCAATTTCGGCGAGCGTGTCGGGCATGTGCTTACGGGCAAAATCAAGCAAGAGGGTGGCAGCAGCGTTATTGCCGTATGCGCCTTTGAAGTTGTCTATCAAGAAATCCCTGCGGATAACGGCTTTCTGCTTGGCTGTTAGGTTGGCGATGATGTTCATTTTTTCTTCGTCCTCAAGGTGTTGGTAGGCTTTTTTCTCCCCGATACCGAATACCCCGAAGTGTTCCCTGCGGAGAGACGACAGCAGGAAGAAATATATCATCTTTTCTTCGTCCTGCGTGAATTTGCTTTCAGACGTATCAACGTCCAAAATCTGTTTCTGATAAAGGCGCACGTATGGGGCGGCTATATCGTGAACAAAATCAAGGAACTGACGAAATGAAAGAGTTACGTTCGATAACGGAATAAACTAATACGCGAGAAACATGGCTGCTACTGTCATCTGGCAGTAATAGCGGACTATCAGCCGCTCAAACCATTCAAGTCGCACGGAATAAAAGTCGCTCTCTACGGGCAAGTACCTCTATCTTTTACGATATACGGATCTGTTCGGTGATGATGAACAATAGAATCTCATTTTTTACATCATTTATTATAACTGATTTGTGTTCATTGAATTATCCCGCTATTTTTGCAAACATAATTCTTGCTTTCCAGAAAAGCCAAGAATATAGGGACAAGTATTTTTTAGTCGTTGCATTAAAAACATTATAATTTATGAAGAAAATCGTATTGACTTGTGTCCTCGTTTTTTCAGCCTGCTGTGTGACCCTGTTTGCACAAGAGGACAAAAAAGAAAAGGAAAAAGTGAAAATAGAATGCTGTTGCGAAGACTGTACCTGCCGCGAGTGTAAATGCGATACAAACTGCTCGGAATGCAAAAGTTGCCGCAAAAATGAAGAATGCAAAAGCTGTGTAGATTGTGAACATGAAGGTCGTTGCTGCGATTATCATCGTCATCACAAGAAACACAGAAGAGGCGGATGTTGCAGGGGATGTTAAACAATCGCCGTTCCAAATTATAAAAAGTGAGGTTATGTCAGGGTTTGACACAACCTCATTTTTTATGCGCAAAGAGACAACGTCCCCTTCCAGTCCTGCGTGAAAATAAGCAGGGCATTCTACCGTATGCCATCACATTTTGGGCAGAACCGGGTATGCTTAATCTTCAAGAGACTTTCTTAAAACAAGTTTTATTGCTTGTTTCCTTTTCTCACCCTATATCCTGTCCACAGACACCATACACATCCTCCTCCCACGAGAAAGATAAACACGTAAAAAGCCATTTTTTTACCATTCCCGTGAAATGATTAATGATTAACAAAAACAAACGGAATCATCTGTGTTTTCCACCCGCAGGACTTAATGCGGGGGCCTCTCTGGATTCGGCCAGTGCCGCCACGCACTCTTCGCATATGGACTTGATGTAATCCAGTACCATTAACGGATCGACGCTTTTGCCGTCGAGCTTGCAGGAAATATGCAGGTGTTCACCGGTGCTGCGTCCTGTAGAACCGGTAATGCCGACGACATCCCTCGGCCGGATAGCCGCTCCTTTCCGGGTAAGGATACGTGATAGGTGGCAATAGCTGACCGTGTAGTCTCCATGCCGTAAGGTCACATACTTGCCGGAGGATTTGTCCTGCCCGACTTTCACTACCACTCCCGCCATCATGGCCATTACCTCGTCGCCCCTCGCATGGAGGTCGATTCCGTTGTGAAACTTTCTTTTTCCGGTAAAAGGGTCTTTCCGATACCCATAAAGCGAGTTGATTTTCATCCGGCGCAGCGGATAGCTTACGCTAAGATAACGTTCTATCCATACGTGCTTGCAAGTGTCGGCGGACAATGCCGGAGCACCGACTCCTGCCGGCGGTAAAGTGTCTTGGACGGAAAGCGTGTATCCGGGCAAGGTTACCGCATTATCCCTACCGGCAGAAACGACTTCAACCCTGTATCGGAACGGCACGGTCGAAACCGTATTGAATTGTGCTTGAACGGGGCCTGCGACACTTGCAGCACCCGCCATCAAAAACAGTAGTTTCTTTCTCATGCGGCAAATATAACCAGCTCTGCCCAAGATGTCCCGTTTCCACGACCTTTTTCGACCAAAGTACAACAAAAAAAGCATTCAGAGTATGAATTTATGCATAAAATCATACTTTGAACATAAAAATAAACACTCTTAATACACTAATATTATTCTATTATATACAGCGAAATGAAAAGAATCTATCTTTGCAAAGTATAATTCAAAATACAAAATCAATTATGAATACAGTACGATTTGAACTAATTGAATTGCCCTATCCGACACTGGCCCGCTTCGGGCTTACACAGGAGATGATCGAGGACTTGCCGATGCGTGTCCTTGATGAGATTTGCGACGGTCGGCACTCTCCCGTGCTTCCGGTCCGTGTCCGTGACGAGAAGGGAGAACTGATAGAGAGCCGCAGTCGCTTCGCCCTTGTCCGCAGGGACGACGGCCGGCCGGACGTGGTGTTCTATCCCGTCCTGGAATCCTCGCCGCTGGAACGCTATGACGAGGCGCAACAGAAACAGCTTCTTGACGGCAAAGCCATCATTGCGGACGTGGAGACAGCGGACGGGCGGCACAGCAAGGCATTCGTGCAGATAGACGAGGGAACGAAGCAAGTGATGTATGTCCCCACGCCGATTATCGGGCGCAACCTGCAAGTGCTGGCCGAAATAATGCATCTCGGTCCGGTAGAGGTAAACGGAATGCAGAACGGCGAACCGCTGACGCTGGTCGTAGACGACGAACCCGTCACAGTGGGTATCGACCTGCACGACAAGACCGGCATCCGCTTCTGTTCGGGCGACAGCCAAAAATGGAAAGAACAACCCAAACGCGAGTGGGACAAATACACTTTCGGCGTGTACGGCTGCTGGGTGATGGACGACGACGGCAATCTCGGCTACGTTCCCGAAGAGGAATATACCGAGGAACTGTGGAACGAACAGAAGAAAAGCGCCGAGCGCAACCGTGCGGCGGGACTTCACAAATAACATCTTAACATTCATCAAATATGGCAGAACACCAATATTATCCCGAAGAGGTACTTATCGAGAAGATGGAGCGCGGCCAGTACGGCTGGCTCGACTATGTGAATCATTTCTCACCCGAATGGCAGGAGGAATATACCCGCTATTGCAAGGAGCGCGGTCTCATGGTGGGCAATGAATCGGCCGCCGAGTTCGTCCACTACAAGGACGAGCAACTGGAAGCGGCGATGGAGAGCGGAGACGCATAACGGAAAACCTTTTTAACAACGGATTATGGCGATACGAAAGAATACCAACCCCCGAATGATGGACCTGCAACCCGAAATGCAGGACATATTGAGGCGTAACGGTATGCAGGCCCACGTGGTCAGTAACGGCACGGGCTACCGGCTCGTGGTGCAGGGCCACGATTCGCCGCTGCTGACCTACGACCTTACCGAGCGTCAGATGTTGGCCCTGACGGACTGGGGGACAAACTCGGCCAACAAGAAAGCCTACAACGTGTTCACGAGCATTGTAGGGAAAGACTTTTATATGCCCAAGAACTTCGTCCATGCCCGTAACGCCAACGGCCGTGTCGCTATGGGACTGCACGGCTATCGTATCGGTATGGGCGAATACGGACGTGTGGGACGGCTGGGTATGCCGCCTCCGTTCCTCGGTTGGACGCCACGCCACCAATGGGGTTTCCATCTGCGGCGGGTCGGCGGACAACTGTTCTATCCGGGACCACCCATTGTCCCTGAACGGTGGGACGGGCGCATGAAGCCGGGCGAATTGCAATCGGGCGGCTACGGATTTTATTACAAGTACAAGGACGGACAACCTATACAGTCCGCACGACAGACTGATGTCCTGCAGGACTTGCAAACGGTCATCACGCCGATAGTCAGCCGTCCGCGCAGCACGGAACCGGCTCGTACCTACAAGGAGTTGATTGCTTCTCCGGTTTATTTTTCCAACGAGAAATGGCAGGAGTGTCTTGCCTCCCACGGTCTTATCGTCGATAAGGAGGCACGGACCCTGACCGTACAGTCCGAAAAGGTGGCCGCCGATATGGTCTATGACCTGACGGAAGAAGAAACGGCCGTCCTGACCTCCAACTCCATCGAGGAACAACCTGTCGAGAAACGACTGGAAGTCCTGAACGGGGTAATCAGGGCGGATTTCGCCGACAAGGTAACAATGGCGGATCTCGACAGCGAGCGGCGTATCACCCTCGGCTTGCACCCCGAAGTGCAGGAGGAACTGACGCAACGCCAGCAACAGGAGCAGGAAATCCTCTCCCCTCTGGAAAACCAGCTCCGGCAGGAGATGCCGTATGGCGCAACCGCTTCCGTCGATGGACGGGATATTTCCGTGCTCGACGAGCGCAAGGGCTGGTACCGGGAAGAACGGCACGGCAGAGAGATCGAGGTCGGCGAAATAGCCGTACATCCATCCCCCATAGAGGGTAAGTACAAAATGACGGCCGTCATCGACGGGCAAGTCATCAGCCATGAGATCAGCCAGAAGGATTACGATAAATTCCTTGCGGTCGATGACTACCATCGCATGAAAATCTTTTCGAAGATATTCAGCGAGGTGGACATGAAGATGCGGCCGGAAGCACAGCGCGGTCTCGGCGTGAAAATTTTCGCCGCCCTCACAGCGGGAACGGTCATCACGGCGGGCGTCGTCCACGGCTTGCGGCATCATCATCACGGTCCGGAGTTCTACGGCGAGCGTTTCGGTGGCCCGCCACACCCGTATTTCAAACCCGGTGTCGATACGCCGAGAGACGTGGCCATACGCAATTTCGAGGCACAGATGAATCAGGATATTAACGATATGAGAAGAGGGAGATAAAGACAACCATGAGAGAAGGAGACCTTACCTACGACGACTTCCTGCAAAGGCTGAACATTCAGGACGTGCTGATTGATGCGGGCTACCACCTGAACCGGCGCGACGGCCTGCGCTATCCCTCGTATGTCCGTATAGACAGCGAAGGACGACGTATCCGCGGCGACAAGTTCATCGTGACGCAACAGGGAAAATGCTGCTTCCAAGCCCAACAGCAGAAAGTCTATAACATCATCTCGTTCATCAAGGAGCACCCGCAGTTTTTCGCTGAATATCGTGCGGGCATGTCTCCCGACCGGCTGGTGAACCTCGTGTGCAACCGGCTGCTGAACCATCCCATCGAGGACCGGACAACGCGGATTATCCAGCCCAAGCGGGACATCCGCCCGTTCGACATCGCGGACTACGACATCCACAAGTTCAACCCGCAGGACCGGGAGACACAGAAGAAGTTCTATCCTTATTTCAAGAGCCGGGGTATCGACCTCTACACGCAATATGCTTTCCACCGCCACTTCTGTCTGGCGACGAAACATCGTGAGGACGGTGCGGCCTACACCAATCTCGCTTTTCCGCTGACCTTGCCCAAAGGCGACGGTACGGTCGTGGGCTTCGAGGAACGGGGACGTGCAAGAATGGACGGAAGCGGCAGCTACAAAGGCAAGGCCGAGGGCAGCAATTCGAGCGAGGGGCTGTGGATTGCCAGCCCTGCCAAGACCCCACTTGCGGAAGCCAAGCGTATCTACTGGTTCGAGAGTGCCTACGATGCGATGGCTTATTACCAGCTTAACCAAAAATGGAACAAGGAACTGCGAAAGGAAGTGTTCGTCTCTACCGGTGGGGCACCGAGTCAGCAGCAGTTCAAAGCCATGATAGAGGCTGCTCCACGCGCTTACCACCATCTCTGCTTCGACCGGGACCGTGCCGGACAGATCTTCGCCATCAACTTCGCGCTCACCCATGCGGGCAAGACATTCACCAGCAACGTGACGAAAGACGACAAACTGCTGGTCCGTATCAGTGGCGAGGAGAACCAGAACTACGAAGTAAAACTCGAACCCTTCGACTTTCACAGGATAATCGGCACGCTTTTACGTCCCAAAGAAATCTATCGGGAAGATGGTACGCTTGACTATCGGACAATCGGCGACGGATATTTACAGGAGATGAGCATGGTGTGCCAAGACGAGTACGAGATGGCTCTTGCCGAGGGTTCGGCCAGTGAGGAAACACTGGAGGGCATGAGACAAAATATCATGGCCATAGAAGATGCGATCCGTAATCTTCCCGCTCCCGGCGAGGACAGCACCGACCTTATCGTGTACGAGCCTGCTGAAAAAGGCTATAAGGACTGGAACGAACAGCTCTTGGCAAAGGCCAAGCTGCAAGAATCAGTTCACGAAGAGCCGGCCAGAAGAGAAGAACCCGAACAGGAACGGCAAGCACGTTTCCACCGATGACAATGCGGCACACCCCACATGAAACAACAAAAGAGAAGACAATGAATGACAAAGAACTGACACATGACGATTTTTTGCAAAGGATCGACATCCGGGATGTACTGCTCGATGCCGGTTATCGCCAGAACCGACGCTTCGGTTTGCGTCTCTCTTCGTTTATCCGTACGGACAGTGAGGGAAAGCGTATCCGGGGCGACAAGTTCGTCATCACACAGCATGGGAAGTGCTGTTGCCAGCCACCCCGGCAGAAGGAATACAACGTCGTTTCGTTCATCAAGGAGCACCCGCATCTTTTTGCAGAATACCATGAGGGCATAAATCCGGATCGGCTGGTGGAACTCGTATGCTACCGCCTGCTGCATTACCCTATTCCCGAACAGGAAACCCGCACAGGACAACCCCAGCGGGACACCCGACCGTTCGACATTGCGGACTACAACATTCAGAAGTTCGATCCGCAGGACAGGGGTATGCAGGAGAAGTTTGCACCCTATTTCGAGAAAAGGGGTATCGACCTCTGTACGCAGCAAACCTTTTACCGGGACTTCTGTCTGGCGACCCGACACAGCGAGGACGGTCAGAGGCGCACTTGCCTCGCCTTTCCGATGACGTTACCCCAAGATACGGACAGAATCGTAGGCTTCGAGAAGCGAGGACACGCCTACACGGACGGTAACTCCAGCTACGACGACATGACCGAGGGCAACCATTCGGGGGAAGGTGTATGGATTGCCAGTCCTGCCCGGACAGCTCTTTCGGAAGCCAAGCATATCTACTGGTTCGAGAGTGCCAGCGAGGCGATGGCCTACTACCAGCTTCATCAGGCGAAAAACCAAGAGCTGCGAAAGGCGGTCTTCGTCTCAACGGGCGGCGAACCTACCGAGAAACAGATGCGAGGCGTGCTTGAGCTTACGATCCCGGCCCGGCAGCATATCTGTTTCGACACCGGTCGGGAGGGGTGGAAGTTTGCCCAAACCCTGCAAAAGGAAATCTGCCGCACGATACGCTCCACCATTGAGGAGACACCGGAGAGGAAGCCATACCTCGATTCCATACCGGACGGCAATGATCTGGACGAAGGAGAATTTTATCTGTTGCCCAAAGGCGGCTTGCAAGAGAGCTGCATACGATTCGATGCCGAACGGGAAGAAGCCATGTTAATGAGTTCGAGCAGGTTGTGTGCTCCGGAAGATGTGCAGGACCAAATAGATACCATGAGGAAGTGTTACCGTGAGTTCCGCGAGAAATTACGGGATTTTCTCGGTATCGACAAGGAGCATGATGTCGCCATTTCCCGTGAAATGCCGGACTGTCGCTATACAGGCTGGAATGAACAATTGCTGGCAGAGCAACAGCAGGAATCGGTCCGTGAAGAGCCGGTCAGAGAGGAAGAACCTGAACAAGAACGACAAACACATTTTCGCCGATGACTATGCAGCATTCCATACAAGACGAGTGGAATATCCTTCTGCGGCCGCATACCGGGCAATTCGTCATCGACGAACTGCCGCTGATGTTCGTGTGTATGGCGGGGCTGGTGTACGGCGGCATGGAAGGTCTGCCGTTGAGCAGTATGGCGAGAGTCGTTTCCTTATTTCTGCTCCTCGTGTTGCTGTATCGCTTCATCTACCTGCGTCGGATACGTTACAGGGTCGGCGAAGAACAGCTTGTCAGCGAACACGGCATTTTCATACGCAGGGTGGACTACATGGAACTGTACCGTATCGTGGACTTTCAAGAACACCAGAGCCTCCTGCAACAGATTTGCGGGTTAAAGACGGTTCGCATTCTCTCGATGGACCGGAACACGCCAAGTCTCGACCTTATCGGCATCCGGCGCAGAAACGACATTGTGGCAATTATCCGTGAACGTGTGGAAATCAATAAACGAAAAAAGGGAATCTATGAGATTACGAATCATTAGTATATGGGTGTGTTTTGTATTTGCCAGTCTGCTTCCGCAACTGGCCAAGGCGCAGATTGCCGCCTCAAACCCGCTGGAATGGGCGGCGTTGGCCGAGGGCAATGAATTGATTAACGGCCAGATAGACAAACAAATCAAAGGACAGACGCAGACCGCCCTGATGCAAAACAGTATCGCAGCAGAGTTCAACCGCATACACGAGTGGGAGAAACAGTACAACAGCTACCTCAAGACGGCGAGCGGCTATGCCTCGTCGCTGAAAGCCTGCACGCACCTCTATAATGACGGTGTACGGATTTTCCTCACACTGGGAAAATTGGGCAAAGCGATACGGAACAATCCGCAGGGTATCGTCGCCAGCATGAACATGAACAACCTCTATATCGAGACGGCGACGGAACTGGTCTCCGTGTTCACGCTGCTGAACGATGCCGTGGCCAAAGGCGGAACGGAAAACATGCTCACGGGGGCGGAACGGAGCAAAACCCTGTGGGCTTTGAACGACCAGCTCGCGGCATTCAGCCGGAAACTGCATCTGCTCTATTTGAGCCTGCGCTATTATACCCTGAACGACGTGTGGAACAACATAACGGCGGGTATGATAGACCGCAGCAACGGCGAGGTGGCCCGTCTGGCCATGTCCCGCTGGCGCAGGGCGGCAGCCACCGCCCGTTGAAAAAAGGATAATAAAAAACGAAGAACGATGAAGCGGATAATCTCGATATGGATTCTGTTGCTGTGCGCCGGTATCTCGAAGGTACAGGCGCAGAACGATGCGACCCTTGCGGGAATGATTCTGGTTTATACCAACAAGGCCGAGAAGGAACTGAAAAACCAAGAGAAGGTCATGCTGATGCAAACCACAGGGCATGTGTGGACAAAAGAAGAAGTGGAAGGTACGACGGACTTGCAACGGGAGTTCAACAATTACCTGAACTCGTTTCGTTCGATTGTCTGCTATGCGGCGCAGATTTACGGTTTCTACCATGAAATATCGCAGCTTACGGACAACATGGGCGACTTCACCAAACAATTGAGCAGACATTCGACGGGTGCATTGGCTGTCGCCCTCTCCACGCGGCGCAACCAGATTTATCGGGAGATGATATTGAACAGCGTGGAGATTGTGAACGACATCCGCACGGCCTGCCTGTCGGACAACAAGATGACGGAAAGGGAACGTATGGAGATCGTGTTCGGCATACGCCCGAAACTCCGGTCGATGAACCGGACGCTGCAACGGCTGACCAAAGCCGTGAAATATACCACGATGGGCGACATCTGGCGAGAAATCGACGAGGGCGCACGCCCTGTCGCGGACAAGTACGACATCGTGAAAGCTGCCCAACGGCGATGGCGGCAAAATGGAAGAAATGTTAGACCCTAAAAAAGAATAAAAATATGGGAGCTTGGGATACGATATTGAAATACGGCGGAAAGGCCATGAAAGGCATGGGCAAGGCCGCCAATGCGACGGGAAAAAGTGCCGGTCATGCGGTACTGCATCCCTCGCAGACCCTTCGGGGAGCCGGGCAGGCGGTCAAAATGGCCACCACCGGAGCTGCCGTCGGCTATGTGGGCTGGGAAAAACTGACCACCGACAAAAGTGTCGCACGGATCGTCAGTGAGGCCGTAGTCGGCAAATCCGCCACGAATGCCCTTGCAGGTACGACCGAAGACATGAAGGAACTGAAAGACAAAGCCGGAGAGACGGTCTCTGCCATAGGCGAGGCTGTGGGAGGCACGGACTCGAAACTGAACGGGGTATCGAACTTCCTGCGGGAAGCCTCCGGCGGTGGGTTGTTCAACATGCTCAGCGGCTTTTTGCGAAACCTCGGAGGAGGCAATGTGTCGGGATTGAACATTGCAGGACTGATTGCGGCGGCGTACCTCGTGTTCGGACGTTCCGGCTGGCTGGGTAAAATCGCCGGTCTGTTTCTGGGCATGATGCTTATCGGTAACAATGCGGGCGTTGTCCGCACGGTTCCCTCGGAAACGGTATCGAGGACACAGACGCCGACACTCTCTCCGGAGGAACAAGCGCAAAGCGGAGGAATGAGAAGGTAGGAACACATAAAAAATATATATCACAATGAAATATACGGAAGAAATGATCCTGCACTCGGACAGCGGCTACTGTATGCCGTTCGAAGAGCCGCGGGGAAAAGACGTGGAACTGTCGCTCGGTTACGGTGAGCAGGTACACCCGACAACGGGAGAAAAGTTCTTTCATCACGGGATAGACTTCAAAGCGCGGTGCTACATGCTGTCGGCTGTGGCCAGCGGCATCGTGTCGGGCGTGGGAAACGACCCGGTACACGGCATTTGCCAGACAGTCCGTTACGGCGGGTACGAGGTGACATACGGTCATCTGTCGAATGTGTTCGCCCAATTCGGACAGCGGGTGAAAGCCGGACAAACGGTGGCTTTGAGCGGTGAACGGCTGCATATAGAAGTCAAATTCAAGGGTGAGGAACTGAACCCGATAGAGTTCCTGACCATGTTGTACGGCAACATCAAGGCTTTGCAGGAAGCCGGGGATAACGGCACGGCAGGTTTTTACGATGCGGAAACGGGAGTAAAAAACGACTACGAGAAGGACCAAAGGGAAATAGAAGAGCTGATGCTCCGCTTTCTGCCGCTTTACATGGAGGATTTGCAGC
Organism: Phocaeicola plebeius DSM 17135; assembly: GCF_000187895.1. Lineage (GTDB taxonomy): Bacteria > Bacteroidota > Bacteroidia > Bacteroidales > Bacteroidaceae > Phocaeicola > Phocaeicola plebeius. The sequence continues at coordinate 143,373 of NZ_DS990131.1, forward strand.
GGGGAACGTACACGGTGCCCGCACATACGGAACAGTCGCTACGCCACATCTTCACGATGGGAGCGATGAAAGAGTATTTCTACGAGCAGATGCCGAGCATAGCCAATCCCCTCGGACTGGGGCGCAAAGCCATGCCGCTTGCCTGCAAAGTTCAGAACCTGCTGATAGCGGATTTCCTGAACTACCTTGCCCTGCGGCATGAGGTGTACCTCTCCACAATGGGCGGCGAGGTAAAAAAAAACTTCATGACGAAGCTGTAGCGGGCTGCGGACTCATCGACCCGCTGGCGGAGCTGGACATCGACATCCAGAGCTTCGACATATCGAGGATTGTCTCCGTCTATCCCGACCGAGCCGGAGTCCGCTGGTGGACGAAAGCATGGTTCAACAACCGGGAAGAAGGGGAAGCCTCGGTGGAAATCGAACGGGAACAGGCGGTACGCTTCATTCAAGACCGTATCGAAAAAGATGCATGGCTCGAAGAGTTCTTCCCCAAGCAAATGGAAGTGTACCACAACGCCATCGAACAAACGAAGGAACAACTGCTGAAACAGATAAACATGATATAGAAAGATATTGATTATATGGACGAAATCAAACATAGCAGGAGGTTTGCGGAAATAGAGACCCTCATGGGCAGTTATTTCCGCCATCATCTCGTCCCCGTCATGACGCAGACGCAAACCTACCTGACCGAGAAGCAGGGCGAGGAAATGAAGGAGTATTCGACTTCCATAAACGGCATACTCGGCATGATGGCGTCGGCGGGCCAACCGCTCTCCGACCCGTACCAAACACTCAAGGTAACGGGAGAATGGAACTCCAAGACAACCGAAGACTACATCGGGATGTGCAAGGAACGGATTCTCTCGTCGGAGGAAATACAGCACGATCTCGCCTACATGGCCGGCGAGTGGCGCAATGCCGTCGTGCAGGAAGTCGGACGCGAGCGTTACGATGAACTGTCGCAGGAATTGGGCTGTGACCTCGCCTACGCTTTCGTGGACTACCGCATGGAGCAACTGATGATAGATCATCTGGTGAAGGAACGTATGCCCAAATCCTCGGCGGACTACATCATCCGCAAAGCGGCTGAATCGAGCTTGTTGGGGTTGCCGCAGGCGTTGAGCCGCTCGCCGCTGGCCGAAGAGATAGAGAGGCGCGGAGAGGCCGCTTATCGTCCGAGCAAGTTTGAGAAAGGCGCAGGTTGGGTATTGGGGGCTTCAGCCGATACCGTCATGCTGGGCGGCGCAGGTTCGTGGGCGAGCTTCGCACGGTTCATCGGAGCGGATACAGCCATCTCGGCCGTTGCCGATCACTTCGGGGCAGAAGAGACACAGACGCTCTCCGCAGAGGAGTGTATCAGCAAGGGGGTGTTTGGCAGCGAGAAAAACGTTTTCGACACTTTCCGTAAGGAAGCAGCCTCAATTTCCTCCAAAGAAAACACACTCTTGGCCGAAGCCAACGGAGAGTTACAGAAAAAGATACCGATTATAACATTCGATTTTATGGATTGGTGGAAAACAGACAGTATAAATATGCCGTGGCGGGAAGAAACTGCCGGGGAAGAACGGAAGCGGACAGAACGGTATAAAGATGTGCCGATGGTGGTCGCTCCCGGACAGGAGGAAGCCTATCTGCAAGACTTGGAAAGAGGGAAAACCGAAACGGAACAAGCTGGTCAGGAATCCGAACAGAGGGAAAAAGAGGCGAAAGAAGTGCAGGCTTCCACAGTTTCCACCGAGAAAACGATACGGGAAGAGCCATCCGGACAAGAACCGCAGACCATACAGACCAACGAGAACGGTTGGGACGGGCTGACCCGTTTCCTCGGACTGGAAGGTTTCAGCGAAGTCATGAGTAATCCGGGCAGTGTGTTGGCCATGCTGCCAGACATGCTATTGGGTATATTCACAGGCAAGACGCAATCGCTGGGACTGAAAGAAAACCTGCTGCCGATAGCGAGTATCGTGGCGGGCATATTCGTCAAGAATCCGATGCTGAAGATGTTGCTTATCGGCTTGGGTGGTGCGAACCTGCTGAACAAGGCGGGGTACGAAGCATTGGGAAAAGAAAGGACGGAGAGAAACGGAAATGTGGCCACGACCGACAAAAAGGTGCAGTACAGACGCTATCCCGATGAGCCGCTCAATCCACGTATTGTGAATCCGGTACTGCAAGGCAATACCCTTATTGCCACGATAGACCACGTGCCCTGCACGGTGCAGCTTAATTCCACGGTGGCGGACGCCTACCGTGCCGGTGCCTTGCCGCTGAACACGCTGGCCAATGCCGTGCTCGCTCAAAGCGACCGTCTCCGTCAGATGGCTTCACAGAACTATGACAACGGACAACAGGAGACCATCGTGCGGACACGGGGCATCCAGTAATCCCATCTTGTAACCGACAAAAATTTTGGAATATGAAAGAGAAATCGCAGATAGAAAAGAATGCCGAGGAGCGACAGATAGAGTTGCTCTCCACAGCTTTGAACGAAGCATCGAACGCCGGAGGCCACTGGCTCAACGCCGCTGGCAAAGGTTTTCCAAAATTCTACCCGCGCGGTGTCGCCGTCAGCCCGTTCAACGGGTTGTTCATGGCCTTGCATTCAGACCGGAACGGGTGCAAGACCAACCTGTTTACCCTTTACAGCGATGCCAAGGCTCGCGGCACATCTGTCCGTGAGCACGAGCAGGGAGTTCCGTTCCTGTTCTACAACTGGAATAAGTACGTCCATCGCAACAATCCGGAGGACATCATCAGCCGGGACGCCTATCTGAAACTGGACGAGGAGGTGCAGAAACAGTACAAGGGCATACATAACCGGGAGATTCGCACACTTTTCAATATCGACCAAACGACACTACCTTACGTGGATAAGGAGGAATACGATATGGTATTGCTGAAAGACGGCAGTGCTGTGGAACGGGGATATTCCGAGGCCGACGAACGGCGATTGCATATCCGTTTCAACGACTTCCTGCTGAAAATGCGGGACAATCTCGTGCCCGTGCGTTCGGACGGAAGCGGAATGCCCCATTACGAGACAGACCGCGATGCGGTCTATATGCCGCGCCAACGGGATTTCGGACACTACAACGATTATGTACAGGAGGCACTGCGGCAAATCGTAAGTGCCACGGGACACCAGCAACGGCTGGCCCGTGAAGGCATGGTGATGAAAAACGGTATGGGTCCCTCGGAAGATGCCCTCAAACAGGAACGGCTAATCGTGGAGATGGCTTCGGGAATCAAAATGCTGGAATTGGGACTGCCCGCCCGTCTGTCCGACAAAAGCCTTGAACTGGTGGACTACTGGAACCGGGAACTCAAGGAGAACCCCAACCTGATGGACGCCCTCGAAAGCGACGTGAACAACGCCCTCGAAGTAATCCATAAGGCAGAACGGGGCGAGAAAATCGAATATGCCACGATGCGCAACCGCCGGCAGACCTCGGACATGCAGGAGCAGTTACCCAAGCATTTCTATGTAGCTGACGAGATCCGGAAACACCCGAACAAGGAGGATAAGACCATTGTCATCGTCATCGACCCGTCCTCGAAATCGGCGGATGTGATACTCCCTGCCGGTGCGTCGCCGGAAGTGGACAATGAAGTGCCGGGCATAAACAAGGCCCGTATCGGCAGGGCTTTGCGAAGGGAAGGGATCGAAAACGTGCGTTTCTTCAATCCTGACGGCGCATGGGGGTACAGGCCCGATGATACTTATTTCGCCCAAAAACAGGTGTCACTGGCCCGGCTGAAGAACTGGGCATTGGAGATGCTTTCCACACTGGACGTAACGCCTGCGGTCAAACGGGCGGACGAAATCGGCTTCGACCAAGTACAGATGATTCAGGACGACAAGAACCGCTGGGCGCTGTATCTGAAGCCCGAACATCAGAGCGGGTACAGTATCTATCCCGACAAGGACGACCTGAACCGCTTCTTCTCCACACTCAAACAGTCGATGGACAATATCGAAAATGTACGCATGGAGCTGGCGCACAAGTATTATACACTGGCGGAAACACAACCCGATCTGAAAGTGGACCTGTTCAGCAGCGGGGCGCAGGACATCGACCTGAACCGGATTCAGCGTGTGTCCGTGTTCAAGACCAAACAAGAAGGGACTCTGTGCGTGGCGACCATCGACGGAAAGAAATTACAACCCCGAAGCGTCACCCGGCAACAATGGCAACGCATGTGGGTGGCGGAGGACCGTGCCAAATACAAATGCCATCTGGCGGCCACGCTTTTCGCCGACGTACTGCGCAAAGGACAGACGCAGGAAGAGAGTGCCGGAAAGAAACAAGGAGAAGAAGATACCCAGCAGCAGGATAAAGACAAGAATCCTAAACAAACCGCCGGGGAAGCCCAGAAAACCGGTTCATCCCTAAAAGAGTTGTCCATAAAAGATATACCGGAACAACTGTATGACAAATACGAGAAAATCAAAGAGGAACAACCGGAAGCGGTCGTCCTTTTCAAACATGGGAACAACTATTATGCTTCCATGTATGATGCGGAGACCATTGCGAACGAACTGAACCTGCCTCCGAGCAAAGAACGCGTTCCGTATGATGCAAACAAAATCATATTGGTATTCGAGCATGACAATGAGGAAACAAGGCAGCAAATTCATGCGCTACGGGCATACGTGATGGATTGTGACGGTATGTCTAAGGCACAGCAAAACGGGTCTGCAGAAACAACCGACGAAGAGAACGAGAACGAACAACGTCCAACTATGAGGAGGTAGAAATATGGCAAACAAGAATCAAGAATATACAAGACAATACGCAGACTATGCGATGGAACAGATGCGGCGATACGGCATTCCGGCCTCCGTGACGCTGGCACAGGGCATACTGGAAAGTTCCAACGGACAGAGCCGTTTGGCGCAGAATGAGAACAACCACTTCGGTATCAAGGCCACGCCCGAATGGATTGCCGGGGGTGGCCGGTACGGCCTGTATTCCGATGACAAGCCGAACGAGAAGTTCTGCAGTTACGACAGTGTGGGCGATTCGTATGAGCACCACTCACGCTTCCTGAAAGAGAACAGCCGCTATGCCCGCTGTTTCTCGCTCTCTCCCGACGACTACAAAGGCTGGACGCAGGGCCTCGAAAAGGCGGGCTATGCCACGGGCGGGCATTATGCCGACAGTCTGCAACGTATCATCGAGCAGAACGGGCTGCAAAAGTACGACCGTCAGGTCATGCAGGAGATGGAAGCGCAGGGAAAGCGGTTCGGTGTAGAGGAGAATCCGCTCCGGGAGGCCGGAAATGCAGTGGACTATTCGTTTCCGGTGGAACGGAAAGAGTTTCTTTTCGTTACCTCACCGTTCGGTATGCGGCAAGATCCGACAGACGGCAAGGAGCGTATGCACAAGGGTATCGACATCCGGTGCGACGGCGATGCGGTCTTGGCCACGGAAAAAGACGGAAAGGTCATTGCCGTCAACGGCAAAAGCAATACGCCCGGCGGCAAGTCTCTGACAGTGGAATACACCCGTCCGGACGGCAGCAAGGTACAATGTACCTACATGCACCTCGGCGAAATTTCCGTAAAGGCAGGTGATACGGTACAGGCGGGCCAGAAGCTCGGTCGGTCCGGCAACACTGGAACACGAACGACGGGAGAACATCTGCACTTCGGTGTCAAACAGATTTATGCGGACGGTACACAGCGGGACGTCGATCCGGCGGCTTATCTGGCTGAAATCGCCCAAAAAGGCCACATCAAACAACAGGTGCTGCATAACGGAAACGACCTACTCGCCCGATATAAGGGAACAGAAGAAAATGTCACCGGCAAAAGCCTTTCGCCCGATGCATGGATGAAAAAACTACTCTCCTCGGAGGACAGCGGCGTGGGACTGTCAGGGTGTAGCGACCCTATCGTGGAGATGGCCATGACCGCTTTTACCTCCCTGATGTTGCTGGCGACGCAAATCGACAGCAAAAACGAGGAAGAACAAAAGGCGGCCATTTCCGAGGCGATAGACCGCCGGGAAATCGACCTGACATCGCTGTTGCCCGGCATGAAAAGTTGCGACCTCGTGATCGGGGAAAACGGGCGGGCTGTCCTACAGGCGGACAACGGAAGCGTCCAGGTATCGCGGGAACTGACCTCTGCCGAGTTAAGCCGCCTGTCGGTGACGCTGAACGACGGTTCTCTTTCGGAAGAAGCCAAACGACTGCGTGTGACCGGAGTGCTGAACACGGTCATCCTCTCGGAGGCGGCTTCGCAGAACTTTGAACGGGGAATGTCCGAACAACGGGCACAATCGGAAAACCTGAAAAGATAATCCCAAAAGTCATGATAAAACGCGTGATGATACGACTTTGCGGGTATTTGTCCGGGTTGTCCGCCTGCGCCCTGCATATCCTGTTCTGTTCCCGACTCTTCGGTTGGACGGCGACGTTTGTCATCGTGGGCATTCAACTGGGTATTGCCGGCTGGATTATCTACATGAGAATACGTGCACCCGATTAGGAAACAGTTTCAGCATGTTCAACTTCAAGATACCTCGCTTTGTCCGGTGGACTATGTATCACTAAAAAGATAAAAGAAGATGATTAAGTGTAATATTACGGCGTGCGGCACTATCGGCCGCGATGCTTCGATGCGCACGACCAAGGAAGATAAAACATTCCTGACCTTTCCGCTCCGCATCGTGATCCAAGGTAAGGATGGCCGGAACGAAACGGTCGAAATCAGTGTCAGCAAGGAGGGTGCCCCAAAGAAGGTATCCAGCTATCGAAACGGACTGCGTGTCGAGGTTGCGGGGACGCTGTTCCTGAAACGCCGGGGCGAAAAGCTCTATTTCAACCTCTTTGCCGACCGTATCGATCCGGCAGCAGACATCGCAGATTCCATCAAGGGTGAACTGTCATTCCGCGGCAAGGTGGGCAAGAACATCGAGGAACGGAAGGACAAAAAGGATAAGTTCTATACGATGTTCTCGGCATTCAGTACCGAGAAGGTCGATGAGACTTTCGAGTACCAGTGGGTGCGCTTCTTCTGCTTCGACAGGCAACGCGAAGAGTGGTTGCAACCGGGTGTCAAGGTAGAGGCCAAGGGCGAACTGACGGTCTCGGTACATAACGGGAAGCCGGACATCTCCTGCCGGGTGGAAGAATTGATGCAATATGTTCCCGAATCGGATAACTCCAATCAGTAGCAGTCATGGCCGGTTATAGAAAGCGAAATACGGAGGGACCGAACAGCGAGGATAAGGCGCTGGACCTCTTTGCCGAGATGATGATCGAGAAAATCGAAAGCATCCAGAAAGATTGGCACAAGCCGTGGCTCACCGAAGGGACGCTGCAATGGCCCCGCAACCTCTCCGGACGGGAATATAACGGCCTGAACGCCCTGATGCTGCTCCTGCATTGTGAGAACGAAGGGTACAAGATTCCCCGTTTCTGTACGTTCGACTGCGTGCAGCGGCTCAACAAGCCCGGTAAGGACGGACAAGAACTGCCAAGGGTATCTGTGCTGAAAGGCGAGAAATCCTTTCCCGTGATGCTGACCACATTCACCTGCATACACAAGGAGACAAAGGAAAAAATCAAGTATGACGATTACAAGAAGCTCTCCGACGAGGAGAAGGCGCAATACAACGTCTATCCCAAAATGCAGGTGTTCCGGGTGTTCAATGTCGCCCAGACCAACTTGCGGGAGGCACGACCGGAGTTGTGGGAGCAGTTGGAGGTAGAGAACGGGAAAAGGGTCGAAAACGGCGAACATTTCAGTTTCGTGCCCGTCGATACGATGATTCGGGATAACCTTTGGATTTGTCCTATCAAACCGAGACATCAGGACGAAGCATACTACTCGATTACGAGAAACGAGATAATCGTGCCCGAAAAAGAACAGTTCCAGTCCGGAGAAGCCTTTTACGGAACGCTGTTTCATGAAATGGTCCACTCCACCGGCGCCGAGGGTATTCTCGACCGTCTCCAGCCGACATCTTTCGGCTCGAAAGAGTATGCCCGCGAGGAACTGGTGGCCGAACTCGGCAGTGCCCTGATCGCACAACGCTATGGCATGACCAAGCATATCAAGGAAGACAGTTGCGCATACCTCAAAGGGTGGCTCGATGAATTGAAGGAATTGCCACAGTTTATCAAGACGACGCTTCTGGACGTGAAAAGGGCTTCGTCAATCGTTACTCAAAAGGTGGATAAGATTGCACAGGAGTTGGAACAAAATGTTACTGAAGAGCAAGAGAACAAACACTCGACCAAGGAACGTATCTTTTACGCATCGGTGGCTTATCTCCAATCTACCGATGACACGACGCAACTGGACGAATTGAAGGACAAAGGCGACTACAAGGGATTGCTGGCACTCGCCAAGGAGTATTACGACGGCAACGGTATGGACGAGCAGCATACATTCGCTTCTCCCCTCCAGAACCGGGGAGATGATCTGCTAATCGAGGATAAAGACTTTGCCGTGGTGTACAACGGAAGTGTCGGGGGCACTTACGACATCATGCTGAAGTACACGGAGCAGGAGGTACGAGACCATATCCGGCGTTACGGGACCGACCGCGCCAGCGATGATGTGAAAGAGGTGGCCAAGGATATGGCGGCAGAACAATTCGCCGTCTTGTCACAGCAGAAAATGCCTGTATTCGAGATGCCGAGCGGCGATATTCTGTATGTCGGATATAACAGGGAAACCGATACGCTCGACGTAGGACAGGCCACCAACGCTGGTCTCGCCGTGCAACACAGCTTTCCTTTCGACCACGATACGACGCTCGAAACCAACCTGCAAAGCGTGAGCGAGAAACTGGGCGAAATGGAGAAGTATCAGGGTGAAATGGCCATGCAAAGCATGTTTCACCGATAGGTCTTTTAACGGATGTATGTACAAAAACGAGGGTGGCCGATATGATGTGACCACCCTCATTTTTTACTGGTTTATACACTCACGCCAGATTCACATCGAGGCGGAGCATGATACCCAATGCCTCTGCAATGCGGATAAACGAAGAGAGCTGTAAATCGGTTTCTCCTCTCTCTATACGATTGATATAGGTACGTTCACGCCCCACACGTTCGGCAAGCTCTTTCTGTGTCATACCGAGTTCTTTGCGTCGCTCCCGCAGTATTTCGCCATAATACCATGCACGAGCCTTTGCATCGAACTCGGCTCTTTGCAAAGTTCCGACCTCGCCAACCTCTTTGGCGAGTACCGTTTCGGCCTTCACAAATCCCGGTTTTTTGCTAAAATCCGTCTGACGGAGTTTTTGCAATTCCTCTGCTGTTAATCGGTTATTTGTCATACTCATAGCAACCTCCTTAAAATATTGATAGCCTTTGTAATCTCTTTGTCATAATCCTTTGTGCTCTTCTTCACAAAGCCATTCAGCAGGACCACGCTCGATGCGAGATTGATATTTTCATTGTCTGCCGCAAACAGGATAACCCGTACCTCGTTATCAACCGAAACCCGCAACTCATAAAAATCAGTATTCGTCAGTTTCTTCACAAACTTGGTCGGTATCGGCTGCACGGTTTCCAAAATAGCTACCGCATAGCGCAGTTTTTCTTGTGTCCGAGGAGTCAACTCTGTTCAAACTCGATGTATTCCGGAGAAAATATCAACTCTCTTTTCATTCATGCCATTGTTCTTATTCTGCAAAAGTAACTAATTCGTTACACTTATACAAATCTTAGACAAAAAATATACCTGTTTCTCCCGTTTTTTATTTCGGGAATCTCCATCACCGAATAAAAATTGTTATGATATTATAATTATCATTCGGTGATTTTATGTATTTTTGCAATCAGGAAATGGTTTCGGGAGGTTTACCACCTTCCGGATGAAAAGGGAATCCGGTGAAAATCCGGGACAGTACCCGCTGCTGTGAATCCACAAAAACGGACATCGAATTTTTGCCACTGGTGTAATACCGGGAAGGCACGATGACCGGGACGAGTCAGAAGACCTGCCATGACCGGAATGAGATTTACACCTGCGGGATATACAGGTCGTAACCAAATAAGGAATAGCTCATCGGCCATTCAATATTTGAAGACAGACATATTCCCGTTCGTGTAAGTCCGCACGAACGGGATTTTTTGTGTTTGTTAATAATATTTTTACATTAAAATGAGTGACCTATGAAAAGAAAATTACACTTTCTGGCGGGTGCTTTCTTATTGACGGCAACTGCCCTGTTTACCGGCTGTAGCTCGGACGATGACTTTTTGATGGAACCGGTTGATTCCGGAACTTCGCAAACCCGAGCTGTAACGAATCCGGACGGAACCTTGACTATCACTTTTGACGATTTCGATTCCGGCATGTTGGCAGGACCTACCTCGGCAGGAGAAAACCTCTATTCGTACCAAGGCTATCCTCAAGTAACTACCATTTACGACAATACTCCGGAAGAGTATCTCTTCCTCTCAATGTTTAATACAGTAGGTGGAAGCACAGAGTATTCCAGCGGCGGCATCGCACTTTCCAACTGGAACATCCGCTCCAATCAGTCGGGGAATACCGGCGACTGGTGGTATTCTTATCTGAACCAGTGTTCTGTCTATAACACTGCGGTGGAAGCGGAAGGACAGGATAAGGAAGCCGGGCACAGCGGGTCCAACTTCGGTGTCGTTTACGGATATGTGGATGATTACAATCAGGCATGGATGGCTAAACCAGAATTTTATTTCAATGTTCCCCGGAAGTTGGTCGGTCTGTGGATCTGCAACTCGTCATACACTTATGGGGTCATCACTTATGGCAATCAGTTCGGCTCTACGGGAGTTGCGACTCCATTGAAAGAGATGAAAGGATATTTCCAAGTGAATCTGGAATGTTACGATATAAATGGCAGCTTAATCCGCACTTACACACGCCTTTTGGCTGATTATCGTGACGGTCACCAACAGGTTGACCCTATCACGACATGGGATTATTGGGAAATCAATGCCGAAGGGGTGCAAAGTGTGAAATTCAATTTCAAGGGTTCGGATTCGGGAGCATACGGTTTGAATACTCCGGCTTATATCTGTATCGATGATATCACCATACAATAAAAAGAATACAGGGATATCCCTTCTGTCGGGGGTATCCCTGTTATTTTTCTAAAATCCACACATCATGCATCGTTTTTACTATTTTATTATTTCGGCCTGTATGCTGTTCACCTCCTGCAACAAGGATGAAGTCATTACCGAAGAAGTAGGAGGACAACCTATAATAGAACTTGACAGCGAAACCGGTATTTACACGGTCAAGGTCGGTCACGAATTGACTATCGCCCCGACATACCAGAATGTTGAAGATGCTCTTTTTGCTTGGACGATAGACGGTACGCTGGTTTCTTCGGGTCCGTCTCTTCAACGTACATGGAATGAATGCGGGGATTTTTACGTCAAACTAAGAGTAGACAATGCGGAAGGCTATGCCGAAGAGGAACTGAAAGTAGAAGTGAAAGAACTTACCCCTCCGGTCATTTCGCTGGCACTACCTTCGCAAGGGCTAAAAGTCGTCCGGAATACCGATTACACATTTACTCCCGATATTCAGCATTCGGATGTAGAAGGTTTCAAAATCGAATGGGTACGGGAAGGAAAAATCGTTTCCACCGAGAATACTTATACTTTCAATGAAAAAGAACTCGGTGTTTATACGGTGACAATCAACGCTTCCAATATAGATGGGACAACAACGAAGGACATAAGCGTAGAGGTCGTGGAAACGATGCCCTACGTTGTCAAATTCCAGACCCCATCTTACCGGCAAACATCCACGGACAGGTACACTTTCGCCGACCGACCTGTTTTCCTGCGCCCGTTGTTGGAGTATTTCGACAATCCCCGTTTTGAGTGGAGTGTGGACGGTCAGGTCATGGAAGGGGAAGTGGAACGCATGTTCAAGTTCACGCCGTCCGCACCCGGAGAATACACCGTCTCCTGTACTGTGTCGGAAGACGCACCGACGGAAAAAATAAGCAGGAATATCGACAAAGGAAAAACGGCTGTCACCGCCACCGTAAAAGTCGTTTGTGTGGACAAAAAGGAACAGGATGGATTCCGGGCTTCGGGAAGTTCCAAGCTCTGGAATAAAGTCTATGAATATACCCCGGCTCCCGGCCAATTTATCAACGAGACGAGCACGATAGGCGGTATGACCGGCAACGAAACATCCCCTGAAGCGGCAGTCGCATGGGCAACACAGCGTTTGAAAGACAAACTGCACGTCTCTTTGGGTTCTTTCGGCGGTTATATCATCGTCGGCTTCGACCACAGTATCCCCAATTCGGGCAACCAGTATGATTTTTCAATTCAAGGGAATGCTTTCGACGGCAGTTCCGAGCCGGGTATCGTGTGGGTCATGCAGGATATAAACGGAAACGGATTGCCGGACGACGAATGGTACGAACTGAAAGGTTCTGAAGCAGGCAAGGATGAAACAATACGAAACTTTGAAGTGACCTATTACCGTCCGGAAGGTAAAAAAAATGGATGTCCAATGGATCAGTTCTGACGGAAGAAACGGCTGGGTAGACTATCTGTCCGCTTATCATACGCAGGACTATTATTATCCGGCTTGGATAACGGAAAACAGTTATACCCTGACCGGTACTTGCTTGGCTTCTCGCAACATCCAAGATTCACAAACCGGTTATTGGGACAATCAGGCTTATGACTGGGGATATGTGGACAACTTCGGAAACGACCAGATAGAAGGCGGCAGTACGGTGGATGGAAGCGGTCAAAGGAACGGTTTCAAAATTTCCAATGCCATCCATGCCGACGGCACGGAAGCCAATCTGCAATATATCGACTTTATCAAAGTACAATGCGGCGTTCTGGCCAAAAGCGGCTGGCTGGGCGAAGTTTCAACAGAAGTTTTTTCTTTTGAAGATCTAACCAAATAATAAAAATTACAAGTATGAAAATTACAAGTATGAAAATTTACTTTCTTACCATGCTCCTATCCTTGTTCTTCTTGGGTGCATGTGACAAAAATGATGAAATTGTACCTGAAGATGCAGATGAGAATTTCATCACGTCGGTCGTGATGACCGTGGACGGGAAATCGTACACGGCCGACATTGCGGACAATACAGTAACAATAACCGTTCCCTATACGGTATCGCTGAACAACGCCGAAGTGGAATTCAAGTACACAACTTCTGCAACAATCATACCTGATCCTGAAACGGTAACGGACTGGGATAACGAACGGACCTTCCGGGTGACATCCTATAACGGAGATGCCCGCGAATATGCCTATAAAGTGGTAAAAAGCGAGATAGAATCTGACGGAGATGTGGAGTTGAAGACCACCGAGGAGGTAGCTTCTTTTGCCGAGAGCAAAACAACCGTTGTCAAAGGGAACCTGATTATCGGCTCTGATGCGGAAGAGGCAGAAAAAATCACAGACATATCTGCATTGGCATCTTTGAAAGAGGTTACTGGCAACATTGTCATTCGTAACAGTTACAACGGTGCAGACTTGACAGGGTTGGATAATATCGTTTCTGCCGGAGGTTTGCAGGTAGGTTCGACCGATGTCGCCTCGAAAGCTACGGAGCTTCACATGATTTCCATGAAAGCTCTGGAAACGCTCTCTGGAGACATATCGGTATATAACGACCAAGTGACGTATGTCCTATTCGAGAAACTGGCAACTATTGAAGGAAGTGTAATGTTCAATGCGCCGTCGTTACAGAGCTTTGGGTTTCCGGTTCTGACCACTGTAGGTCAGGATCTGAATATCCAAGGACTCAATGAAGAAAACAAGGCAGCCGGAACAATCGCTACTTTAGAGTTACCGAAACTGACACGTGTCGGAGGAGTCTTGTCTGTAAACAATCTTGCCAAGCTGACCTCCATGAACTTCCTTAAACTGAAAGAGACCGGTGGGCTTGATTTCCACACCGTCCCCGTGATGCTGGAAACTATCAACCTGCCGGAAATCGAGACAGTAAACGGAAGTATTATTATGGAAGCCAATATGGAAACTCCTCCTACCGGTAGTTTTGTTCCCCAACGAAATGACGTGCTTCTGGCTTTCGGTGGGATGGACAAACTGACAACGGTAAAGGGACAGATAAAGATAAAGAATTTCACGGCTCTCAAGCAGCTTCCCGACTGGAGTAAAATCACCACACTTGGAAGCATCACGCTGGATTATCTTGAAGACGTGAGCGGGGCACTGATATTGCCGAACGCCCGATTTGAAACTTTTGGAGAAACGGCACCCCAGATTGAAATTATAAACAAAGTGCAGCTCTCCAAAATTGAAACGACCGAAGATTTGTCAAACGTAAATTTTGTCATCACCAGTCTAACGAATAACAAGTTCCCTGAAATCACGTTCAAGAATATCAAAGACTTCACTTGTAAGCCAACCACCAACAATACCGATTATACCATATCGACAATTCAACATGTATATGGAAATCTAAATGTGACAGGCCAAATGCGAAGCAATGCCAAATTTCCCGACTTGGAAATCATAGATGGATATGGATACATCCAAATACCCTTGTTTGCTTCAATCACAATGTCAGCCTTGAAAGAAGTGGGAGGACAGCTTCATTTGTCTGGAAATTTTACCGACTGTAACTTGCCCTTACTATCCAAAGTTTGTTGCTCAGCCTCTCCTGTATATTATAAAGAGGGAGAGGGTTCGTTAGCAATATCTTTACAAAGTAAATCGCTGAATCTTCCGGAATTGCTTCACGTAGGAGGTGAAGGGTTGTTCGTTAATAAAGCAACAGGCATTACTTGTGATAAATTACAGACTATAGACGGTACGCTACAGATAAAAAGTGCGACATCTCTTTCTCAGGAAACATTTTCCATGAAGAAATTGGAGACCTTGCATGGAGTTGTTTTTGACGGTTTGACGAAATTTACCGACTACACTTTCTTCGGTAAGTTCATAGAAAACGGAATGATTACGGAGGAAAGCTGGAGTGTGACGAAATGTGGGTATAGCCCAACCTTCCAAAATATGAAGGACAAACAATATACGCAGGAGGATTAAACCTTATACCTTAACCAGAGTACCCGAATCATTACGGGTACTCTTTTTTATTTGAATGACAATGAGCAGGACAATACAACGGATTTGTTTTCTTCTTTTCTGCTTGCTGCCCCTCGGCAGTTGCATGAAATGGGATTACGGAGAGATGGAAGATTTCTCTGTATCGGCCTCTGGTCTTTTCATCACCAACGAGGGGAATTTCCAGTACAGCAATGCCACGCTTTCCTACTACGATCCCGCCACGTGCGAAGTGGAGAATGAAGTGTTTTACCGTGCCAACGGGTTCAAGTTGGGCGATGTGGCCCAGTCTATGGTTATCCGGAACGGTATAGGCTGGATCGTGGTGAACAACTCGCATGTGATTTTCGCCATCGACATCAATACTTTCAAGGAAGTGGGCCGTATCACAGGTTTCACTTCACCCCGGTATATCCATTTCCTGTCGGATGAAAAAGCCTATGTGACGCAGATATGGGACTACCGTATCTTCATCATCAACCCCAAGACATACGAGATTACCGGCTATATCGAATGTCCCGACATGGACATGGAATCGGGTTCCACCGAACAAATGGTACAATACGGCAAGTACGTCTATGTGAACTGCTGGTCGTACCAGAACCGCATCCTGAAAATCGACACGGAAACGGACAAGGTCGTGGACGAACTGACCATCGGCATACAGCCGACCTCGCTGGTCATGGACAAATACAACAAGATGTGGACCATCACGGATGGCGGTTACGAGGGCAGCCCATACGGTTACGAGGCACCGTCTCTCTACCGTATAGATGCCGAGACTTTCACCGTAGAGAAACAGTTCAAGTTCAAGTTGGGCGACTGGCCTTCGGAAGTCCAGCTCAACGGTACACGGGATACGCTTTACTGGATCAACAACGATATTTGGCGGATGCCGGTGGAAGCCGACCGTGTTCCCGTCCGGCCTTTTCTGGAGTTTCGGGACACCAAATACTACGGCCTTACGGTCAATCCCAACAACGGGGAAGTCTACGTGGCCGACGCTATTGATTACCAGCAGCAAGGTGTCGTATATCGCTATTCGCCGCAAGGCAAGCTGATCGATGAATTTTATGTAGGAATCATTCCGGGGGCTTTCTGCTGGAAATAATGGATAACAGCATCATGAAAAGAAAACTTATAGCAACATTCTTCGTTTTGCTGTGTCCTGTCCTGCTTGCAGCGCAGGAACAAAAACAGGAGCACAGCTCCAAAGATTGGACGAAACGTACCCTCATGATTCCCGAAGTTACGGTAGTGGGCAAACGCCCAATGAAGGATATAGGCGTGCAACGAACCCGTTTCGATTCCATCGCCATGAAAGAGAACATCGCCTTGTCTATGGCCGATGTACTGACATTCAACTCGTCCGTTTTTGTCAAGAACTACGGACGTGCCACACTGTCCACAGTGGCTTTTCGGGGTACCTCTCCCTCGCATACCCAAGTAACATGGAACGGTATGCGCATTAACAATCCGATGCTGGGTATGACGGATTTTTCCACCATACCTTCCTATTTTATCGATGACGCCTCGCTGCTGCATGGTACTTCGTCGGTAAACGAAACGGGCGGTGGTTTGGGAGGTCTGGTCAAGCTATCCACAGCACCGGCCAACCACAAAGGATTCGGATTGCAATATGTGCAGGGTATCGGTTCGTTCAGCACATTCGACGAGTTTCTCCGCCTGACCTACGGCGACAAGCACTGGCAGTCCTCCACCCGTGTGGTATATTCCTCTTCCCCCAACGACTACAAATACCGAAACAGGGACAAGAAGGAAAACATCTATGACGAGGACAAAAACATCATCGGTTCCTATTATCCGACGGAGCGCAACCGCAGCGGAGCTTATAAGGATATGCACGTTTTGCAGGAGATTTATTATAACACGGGTGAAGGCGACAGGTTCGGACTGAACGCCTGGTATATCAATTCCAACCGGGAACTGGCGATGCTCAGCACGGATTACGGGAACGACATGGACTTCGAGAACCGACAGAGAGAGCAGACTTTTCGCGGTGTCCTCTCGTGGGATCGCGTGCGGGAGAAATGGAAGGTCGGTGTAAAAGGCGGCTATATACACACGTGGATGGCCTATGATTACAAGCGGGACAAGGGAAACGGCGAAATGGCTTCGATGACCCGCTCGCGCAGTAAGATCAACACGTTCTACGGAAGTGCGGACGGGGATTATGCACCTTCAGAGAAATGGCTGTTCACGGCCGGTGTTTCCGTACACCAGCATTTGGTGGAAAGCGCAGACAAAAATATCATCTCACAGGAAGGCAGCAAGGCTGTTGTCGGATACGACAAGGGACGTGTCGAGTTTTCCGGCTCCGTTTCGGCCAAATGGAGGCCGACCGACCGTTTCGCCGCCTCGCTTGTTCTCCGCGAGGATATGTTCGGCACGGAATGGGCACCGGTTATCCCGGCCTTCTTCATCGACGGGGTACTGTCAAAGAAAGGAAATATCGTGGCGAAAGCATCCATCTCCCGGAACTACCGTTTTCCCACGCTGAACGACCTCTATTTTCTGCCGGGCGGTAATCCCGACCTGAAAAGCGAACACGGCTTCACATACGACGTGGGGTTGTCGTTCTCTGTGGGGAAAGAAAATGTATATGCTTTGAGCGGTGGTATCAACTGGTTCGATTCGCACATCGACGACTGGATCATTTGGCTACCCACAACCAAGGGATTCTTCTCTCCCAGAAACCTCAAGAAGGTACATGCTTACGGGGCGGAGGCCAACGCCCACCTTGATGTAATGCTCGGAAAGGACTGGAAACTGGATATGAACGGAACTTTCTCGTGGACTCCTTCGATCAACGAGAGCGAACCGATGAGTCCGGCAGACCAATCCGTCGGCAAACAGTTGCCATACGTGCCGGAGTTTTCCGCAACGGTGACCGGGCGTCTGTCATGGCGTACATGGAGCCTGCTTTACAAGTGGTGTTATTACAGCCAGCGTTATACCATGTCGAGTAATGACTATACCCTGACGGGCTATCTGCCTCCTTACTTCATGAATAACGTGACACTGGAAAAACAGCTTTCTTTCCGATGGGCCGATCTGTCGCTAAAGGGCAGCATCAACAACCTGTTCGATGAAGAATACCTTTCCGTATTGTCCCGTCCCATGCCGGGCATCAATTTCGAGATATTCATCGGTATAACGCCCAAGTTCGGAAAAAACAAGAATAACAAACGATAATCTGTAACAATATGAACGCATTGAAGAATTTAAGCCTGATATTATTACTTTCTCTGGCATTTGCAGGCTGCCACGACAAGAGTTCCAAACTCGACGATTTCAACCAGTCGCTCTACGCTCCCGAATATGCCTCCGGCTTCGACATCAAAGGGGCGGACGGCAAGGAAAGCGTACTGATAACCGTAACGAATCCTTGGCAGGGAGCGGACAGTGTAACCACATGGTTATTTATCGCCCGCAACGGCGAAGAGATTCCCGAAGGGTTTGCCGGACAGGCGCTCGAAGGAGACGCAAAACGTATCGTGGCGATGTCTTCCACCCATATCGCCATGCTCGATGCCATCGGCGAAGTCGGGCGTGTGGCCGGCGTTTCGGGAATCGACTACATTTCCAACCCCGACATCCAAGCTCGCCGCGACAGTATCGGCGATGTCGGCTATGAAGGAAACATCAACTACGAACTGCTGCTTTCGCTCGATCCCGACCTCGTTCTGCTCTATGGGGTGAATGGAGCAAGCGCAATGGAAAGCAAGCTCGAAGAACTCGACATACCGTTCATGTATGTCGGCGACTACCTCGAAGAATCGCCACTCGGCAAAGCCGAATGGATGGTGGCACTTTCGGAAGTAGCCGGAAAACGAGGGGATGGAGAGAAAACCTTTGCAGCAATTCCTGTCAGATACAACGCTTTGAAAAAGAAAGTGGCCGACAGTGCCCTTGATGCTCCTTCGGTTATGCTTAATGTTCCCTACGGCGACTCGTGGTTCATGCCTTCAACCCAAAGTTATGCCGCCCGATTGATTGCCGATGCAGGCGGCCATTATGTCTATCAAAAAAATACGGGAAACGCTTCTGTCCCCATCGACATGGAGGAAGCCTATCTGCTTGCATCGGATGCGGACATGTGGCTGAACGTGGGAATGGCGAACTCGCTTGACGAATTGAAAGCATCGTGTCCGAAGTTTACCGACACCCGGTGTTTCAAAAACGGAAATGTATATAACAACAATGCCCGCACCAACGCCGGCGGCGGAAACGACTATTACGAGTCTGCCGTCGTGAATCCCGACATCGTGCTCCGTGACCTCGTGAAGATATTCCATCCCGAACTGGTGCAGGAAGAGTGTGTATATTACAAGCGACTGAAATAGATGCGTTCCCGTTCGACTATATTATTCTTCATATTGATTACGCTCACGGTCAGTCTTTTTTTACTGGACTTGGCCGTGGGAGCTGTCAACATTCCGATCCGCGATGTATGGGCAGCGCTGACCGGGGGAAATTGTCCCCCTGCCACGAAAAAAATCGTACTCAACATACGCCTCATAAAAGCTGTCGTGGCACTGTTGGCCGGGGCTGCCTTGTCGGTCAGCGGTCTTCAGATGCAGACCCTCTTCCGTAATCCTCTTGCCGGTCCCTATGTCCTCGGTATCAGTTCCGGTGCAAGTCTCGGCGTGGCACTCGTGGTGCTTGCCGGGATCGGTTCGTCAATAGGCATTGCCGGAGCCGCGTGGGTGGGTGCGGCTGTCGTGTTGCTCGTGATAACTGCCGTCGGACGTCGAATAAAGGATATCATGGTAATCCTGATTCTGGGTATGATGTTCTCATCGGGTGTAGGTGCTGTCGTGCAGATTTTGCAGTATTTCAGCCATGAGGAATCCCTGAAGGCTTTCGTCATCTGGACGATGGGGGCGCTCGGCGACGTGACCTTGCCGCAACTCACCCTGCTCGGTCCCTCGGTCGTTGTTGGGCTGCTATTGGCCGTATTGACCATTAAACCGCTCAACCTCCTGCTTTTCGGCGAGGAATATGCCGTAACGATGGGACTGGATATCCGGCGTTCACGCGGCCTGCTGTTTCTATCGACAACGCTGCTTGCCGGAACGATAACCGCCTTTTGCGGTCCGATAGGTTTCATCGGTCTCGCTATACCTCATGTCACAAGAATGCTTTTCCAAAACAGCGATCATCGTGTCCTTCTGCCCGGAACGATTCTTTCAGGAGCATCGATATTGCTTTTTTGCGACGTCATTTCCAAAATATTCACCTTGCCGATCAACGCCATTACAGCTCTATTGGGAATCCCAATCGTCGTATGGGTGGTTTTACGCAACAAATCCATCACCGCATGATAGAATTACAGCATTTTTCCATAGGTTATAAAGAGAACTCGTTGCTTCACGAGGTTAATGCCACGATAAAAAAAGGCCAACTGACAGCCCTTATCGGAAGAAACGGAACGGGGAAATCAACGCTGCTCCGCGCCATAGCCGGTCTGAACCGGTGTTATTCCGGAAAAATCATTCTCGACGAGCACGACATTGCTTGCATGAGAACCGAGGATATGGCAAAAACGCTGGCCGTCGTCACTACCGAACGCATGCGTATCGCCAACCTGCGGTGCAAGGATGTCGTAGCCATAGGCCGTGCTCCTTATACCAACTGGATAGGCAGGATGCAGGAGGCGGATAAGGAGATAGTCATGCAATCGCTCGTCTCTGTAGGAATGGAGGCTTACGCAAACCGCACGATGGATAAGATGTCGGATGGCGAATGCCAGCGTGTGATGATCGCCCGTGCATTGGCACAATCCACTCCCATTATCCTGCTGGACGAACCGACCTCATTTCTTGATATGCCCAACCGTTACGAGCTATGCACACTCCTTGCACGGCTCGCCCACGATGAAGGAAAGTGTATCCTATTCTCTACTCACGAACTGGACATAGCCTTGTCACTCACTGATGCAATAGCTCTTATCGATTCTCCACGACTATTATGTATGACGACGGAGAAAATGCGTCAGAGCGGCTGTATAGAGCGGCTTTTTCAAAACAGCCGGATATTGTTCGATGTTACAACAAACACTATAAAAGTAAAAAACAGTCCTATATAACTGAACGATTTTATATAGAACCAACATAAGGGGGAACAAGCTCATTTTATACTTCCAGAACGAGGAATGCTTTTACCAATACCGACCTTGCCGTGCAACACAGCTTTCCTTTCGATCACGATACAACACTGGACGATAACCTGCAAAAGGTAAACGAAAAGCTGGAGGGTATGGAAGAATACCAGGCCGAAGTGCAAGAGGAAAGCTACATCAGCGGTCTGCACCGATAACGGAAACGAATGTGAGGTGACTTCACTTCAACGCCACCTCACATTCTTATACATTACATTAAGACAACAGTTTGTCAATCATTGACTGTAGCTGTGACATATCGCAATATTGATTGATACCACCGGTATAATCCTTTGCGTGCCGGGCGGTCCGTATCAGGAACGAATCAAGTTCTATCTTTACCATATCATTCATCCGCATATTCGAAAAATGGTGTATGTATACGAATTTACCGTTACGTTCAATAAAGCAACTTGTAAAGTAATGTCCCTTATTCTCGGACACGACGACCGCATTCACCGCTTCTGCATATTTGGAAATTTCATGCAGCAATGCCGTTTGGAAATTGCGATATTCTTTTGAAACACAAGTCCCTGCGTCCTCCCCAGCCTTGGGGTTGCTATATGCACCTTACAAAGCACGCCTTATGAGGGCAAGCACAATATGGCAGGCGGAGTGAGATACACGCTTTTTTATGTACAACGGATATTTTATACCTCCGGGGACTGTTTACGGCATTCGTCCATCAAGAACTGTTCCAACTGCCGGCGATCCGGCAACTGCAACTGATAGGTCGATACGAAAAGCCGGTTATCCATGTTGCCGAGGGCGTATTCCACCATCTTCTTTCCCTTGCGGGTGCAAAGCAGGATTCCCACCGGAGGGTTGTCGCCTGGCTGCATTTCATGCTCGGCATAATAGCTGACATAGGCATTCAACTGTCCTATGTGTTCGTGGCGGAACTCGTCGTTTTTCAACTCCACAATGACGTTGCAGTGAAGCAACCGGTTGTAGAAAACGAGGTCTGCAAAATAATACTCCCCGTCTATGACGATGCGTTTCTGACGCGCCTCGAAACAGAAGCCTTTCCCCAATTCCAGCAGGAACTCCTGCAAATGCGCAATCAAGGCTTCCTCTATGTCGCTTTCCGTAAGGACATCCTTGGCTTGGAGACCGAGAAACTCGAACGTATAGGGGTCGCGTATCTGAAGAAGCGGGGTATGCCGCTCCGCCCGGCTGTCTGCAAGCATCATCGCTTTCATCTTATCCTCCGACAGCCCGACGCGGACATGGAGATTGGAGACAATCTGGCGGCGCAGTTCGCGCACGCTCCACGTCCCCCGGATACATTCCGTTTCGTAGAAAAAGCGTACCAGCGGGTCGTCCACCGTGAGCAATTCCCGGATATGCGAAAAGGAAAGCGCCGAAATCAGCTTTTCCGCCGGTGTACCGAATGCTTCGGGCAGCTTGTCCGCATACTTCCCGCCAACGGCAGGACTATGAAGCCGACACAATTTGTGCGACAGTGTCGCACAAATTGCCGTTGCCGGAGAATTATGCGACGGTGTCGCATAATTCGCGGAAACCAGCGTACCGACATGGGGATAATCCCTGTAAAACAGTCGAGAGAGCTGGAAAAGAGTGACATTCAACCCTTTCTGCCCGATATGCTGTTCCAGACTTTTCAGCAGCCTGTCGCCGTATTTGGCCCTGTCGCTGCCGTTCTGTTCGTATTCAACGATATAACACCCGATGATCCAATTCCGCAACGTGATTGCCTGATTGATGGTCTTGACCGCCAATCCCCGCATCGAATCGTCAACGGTCATGATATTTTGAGCCAACTGCTCAAAGGTCATGCTTTGCACCGAATTTGCCGTTTGTTCCATATCTACCTGTAAATCGGGAGCAAAAATACAAAAAATGCGGAAGATACAGGGTGTTTTCGTCAGGTTGTTTATCCCGGCATCGGGATTTTCCGTACATACCGTGGAAACGAACGCAAAGGCACGCCTGTCTTGCATGGTTCATCAAGGAGAGAATGGCACGGAAACGGATATTCATTAACCATAACGGAGCGAACGGATAAAGAAGAAAGGCGGCGCATCCGGAAAGAAACGGAGTGCCGGGACGGGGCGAATGATGCGAAATAAGGGGAGGGAAAATCGCTTGTATCAATATACACCTGTCCATGCTTCAGCCCGTTTCCGTTTCATAAAAAAACGGCGACCATGTTTCCGATGGCCGCCATCTGGCTGTATGGTTTCGGGGTCCCGTCAGAAGGCAAGAACGGGGCGTACAATATGATTATCGAGTGTCTTATCGCTGGTCATAAATGTTATGTAATTACTGCTCAAAACATAATGTGCGCTCTTGTTAGTATTATATTCCGATGAAGTCCGATGATAACCGTACGAAAATTCATCTTTCCCCTCCGAGGGAATTTTTTCCATCCACTTGTTCAGTGTAGTAAGAAGGTTTACCTGCCTAAAATCATGCTCATCTGCTATATCAACTTGTGAAGTCTGCCACTCCGTTTCTGCCATTTGTTGACAATCGCCCAGATTCTGATAAATATCCCACACCTGTCCGGCCGCAGGCAGGTACCAGCCCGTAGTCTTATTGCCGATGGGTATGGGGCAGGTTTTCCCGTGCTCGTCCGCCGCCTTGAAAGCGGGGAAATTATCGAAACCATTGTAATTCTCCTTGATATAGGTGTGATTATAGAAACCGCTAATATTGTTGTAACAGTCCTCCAGCGTCGTGCAGTCAGCCAGTCCCGTTTCATTCTGATTGTTAGACCATATAGCACTCTCTGCTTTCTTTACAGATACGACCAGCCTGTGCATGGCTTCCCGTCCCCCGAAGAAATCCGTCTCGGCAGAACCGAAGCGGCGTTTGTCGGTCTGGAACACGATACCGGAAGGTTCGTCGTCATCGGCAAGCTCTTCTACCTCGTGAGGCACGAGATACCAATCCGAGAGGTTTGCGGTCGGACAGAACAGGTCGCCGATGCGCACGATTTCGAGATAGTGGTAGTCTCCCTCTACCTCCTTCAGCCCGCCGTCCACCTTGCAGAGAGTGTAACAGCCCGCTTTCAGGTCATCCGCGCAGATTGCCACCTCGTAGTTGTGTACCACCTCGTCGGCCTTGTCCATATACTCGCCGTTTTGCGTATAGCCCTTATCCGGGCGGACGATGTAGCGGAGGCGGTAGTGGTAGTCGGCACTGCCTTCGCCTACGGGGTGGTCTTCGGGACGGTAAGGTTGGTCATTCCCCTCGAATTGTGCCTCCACACCGTCCAAGAAATAGAAGTCGCACTTCGTCGTTTTGGAATTGTAGCTCGTGATGTGGTAGAGCGTGCCGGGCATCTCTATGACCGCCAGCGCCATGCAGTGCTTCATGGTGAAATTCACCGCGACAGAATGCGCTTCCTTATCGACTGTCTCCACCACGCCTTTCGCCACCATGAGGTCGCTCGCCGTATAGTCGGCATATCTGCTCTGGTCTTCTTTCGGCTTCCACTCGTCGATGAGCGGCTTGAAAAAGTCCTCTGCTGTCTCCGCATAGACATCGACCTTGTTATGTGCGTCATTCTGAAAGGGGTAATACAGGAAATACTTCGTTTCCGGGGTGTGCATGAGCGTTTGCCCCTGTACGTCCCATGTGACTGTACCGTCGTCGTTCTTCTCTGCTGTCACTTTTATGTTCTGTATCCAGATTCTTCCCTCGGCATTGACGGCAAACAATCCGGCAGCATCCCCTTCGGTAAACTCGGTGGCATAGCCTTTTTCCACGGCGCGTGTCTGCGGCTCTCCGGACGACTGGTAGCCACCGTCCGTCACGGTGACGACAAGGCGTGTGCCGTCGGCAGGGTAAGCACCGTTATCCAACATATCCTCTTGGCTGCACGAGAAGGCGAGCAGCAATGCGGCGAGCAGCGTCCCGGCTATGCCGCACCGTGCCGCTTTCTTATCGGTTGTATATCGCTTGTCTGTTTTCATCGTTTTATGTTATTTCTTGATGTTCATACTTTGCGCCCGCTCAGAAGGCGAGGACGGGGCGGACATATTGTGCGGATAATCCCTTTTGATGGAAATATAATATCTTCGTAGAATTTTTGTTTTCTAAATCCCATGAAATAGCATAGCCTGCATTGCTTTCCGAAGATGTCCATATAGCCTTATCGTCGTTTTCCGGATTGAAGATGTCTGCATCCTCAATTCCCGACAGCCAACTGTTCAGGCGTGCCTTTTCCTCAACCGAAATCGAGATTGCGTCGTTGCCGACAAACTGTTCCGAGGTTTGCAGACTTTCATCCGCCAGACTCTTGATGTTTCCCAAGTTCTGGAACACATCCCACAACTGTCCGGCGGCGGGCAGATACCAGCCCGTTGTCTTCGCATCCTTAGTCAAGGCGCCGTATTGGTGCTCGGTGGCTTCCTTGAATGCGGGGTAGTCGCTGAAACCGTGTGTATCCTCGATGTGTCGGCTGTTGGCCAGCCCGCTTATATCCTTGTAGCAAAGGGACGGTCTGTTGGTTTTTGGCAGCCCGCTTTCAGGGGATTCATCGTCATTGTACCACTTGACGGAAGATGCGTTTTTCACCGCCACCACCAGCCCGCGCGGTTCGCGCCCGTACTGCCGCAATAAGGTATCCCGTTCCGCCTTGCCGAAACGGTCAGGGTGGTCTCTGAAAGTGGCGTACACGATGCCTACCACGGTCTTGCTTGCAACCGGCGTGGGTTTCGGACTGGCAATCACATACTCGCCGTCCTCTTTGATCCAACGCAGCCCGCCGTCGGAATAAGTACCGTCCGAATAGAAATAGTCGCCTATTTTCAACCGCTCCGGCAAGTAGGCAGGTTCGCCCTCTTCGTCAACTTCTTTATGCTTATTCCAAGCTGTGACATCCACGGATTCTATTATCAGTCTGTCTTCGACGATTTTTATCGTGTACGTCACATGCTCGCCCGGTTGCCATGCCTCCCTGTCCGAGAGGGAGGCGGTCAAGGTATGCCACTCAAACTGCTGGTCCTTGAAAGTCACTTCAAGTTCGGCATTTGCCAAATCCTGCGGCAGCAGCATGAAGGTCTGCGCCTCGGTCGTGATGGGCTTGTCTTCTTTTCCATTCGCAGAGATTGTGACGTTCGGGTCCAGCGAAAGCGAATAGGTGCTGTTCGGCTCGCTATAGTCTGTCCACTGAACTGTTCCCGTACCGTCGGATTGATACACCGCCTTGCCATACAACCCTTTCAGCGCGATGCGGGAAAATTTTGCATATGCCATCCCCTTACTCCCGACAAAGCTCACGGCGGTCAGCGCGTGGTGGAATGCCAAGTTCACCGTGCCGTCTTCCGTACCCCCCTTGAGGGTGGCGGGTACGGCGAAGCACAGGTCGGACTGCTGCGCCACGTCTTGCGGCACTTCATACTCATAATTCGGTGCGCCGATTGTACCCCGTTCGGGCAGGGTCAGCCCTTCAGCCCCGTAGGGCGCATAGGCGAGGAAAGTCACGTTCTGCCCTTTGCCCGGCACGAAATAGGTGTCCTTGGTGGTATAGTTCGTCCCGTCCTCTGTCGAGGCTTCGATGTTGAACATAAACTTAGGGGCTACATCCGTCCAATTCTCTTCACCGAGATGGGAATAGCCGAACACGCCGAAAGCGTCGTGAAACTTATTTTCGGTGACGGGCGTGGCGCGTGTCATCGCACGTTCAGCGTCCGCCTCTCCCTGCTGCGAGACACTGAATCGCAGCTCATTCCCCGCAGAGGGGAAGCCGTCGTACTCCTTCGTGCAGGATACCAGCAGCGCACCTGCTGCCGCGAACACCGCCACCCGGCGGAGCATTCCGGCAAATGGCAGTTCTTTCATTCGTTTCCTCATATTGCTGTATCTTTATTTGTTTCTCTTTGCCTCCCGCTGCGGGAAGTCTTCGTGACCGGGAGGGGACATTCAACCCCGCCCGGCCTGTGTGTCAGTCCGTCTACGATAGGGTAACGGACAAAAAGTCGTTAATCGTCTGTGTCATCCTTATCCGCATCCCAAGACAGGTCGGGGGTCTGATCTTTATCTATCCACTTTGCCACTTCGACCGTGAACTTAATCGGGCCGCCGAGGATCGGATCAACCGGTTCGTTCGGTTCGGGATTTTCCGGGTCAGGTTCGGGCTTTCCCGCACCCTCGGAGAAGTCGAGCGTATAGATGTACTTGTTGCCCATCTCCCACTTCGTGCCGATGCCCACAGCTACCCACGCATACTCCTCGGTGCCGTCGTCTTTTTTGGGATGAACCTGCGCACCGTCCTTGGTCTCAACATTCACCAGCACGGCGAGGTATGCGCCGCTGTTGGTATTGCCCGCCGTACCGTCCCATGCGGTCAGTTGCTGCGGAATCAGCATGGCGTTGCCGTTGGCCTTTGAATTTTCCTTATCCATAATGGTTACAGCTTCCTCACCCAACGTGATCTCAGTATCGTACTGTACCGTATAGATGGCTTTATCATCGGAAAGGTTCGACCATGCGTTTTCCTTTTCTGTAGCTGTTTCTGATACCGCCTTGTCGAAGTTGAGGTTGCCCTGCTTCTTGATATAGGCAATCTTCACGCCCTTGACCTTGTAGACATAGCCCTTGTTGTCGTTCTTTGCCTTGATTTCAATCTGCGAGAGCATGTGCTTGAAGTCGAGCTTCACGCCGTTTGCCTCGTTCGTTGATTTCTTGCCGGTAGCGGTGGCGTAGATAAGGTCTACTTGTTCTGCGATGTTATCTTTCGGCGAAAAACTGGTCAGCGTGTTGTTGTTATCGTCCAAAGCGAGTGTCATTGTACCGCTGATCCCGGTTGTCGGGGCATAGGCACGGAACGTCAGTTGGGTGTCATCGCCCGGCCAGTAGTAGAGCGGGTCGGAAATGTAAGCCTCGCCCTGCTTTCCCGTGAACTTCGCTTCCTTGAAATACGTCGCCCCTGTCGGGTCGAATGCCGACACGTTAAACTCCTCAATGTTGTTGGTCGTGATTTCGGCACCGCGCGTGAGGTTGTCCGCCGATGTGCGGAAGCCGATGCCCTTGCCCTCGTTGATACCGATCGTCTCGTCCTGCGAGCACGATGCCATGGCTATTGCCGCCACGGCCATATATGTCTGTTTTACTGTAATTTTGCGGTATAATTTAAAATTGAGAACGCAATGAAGAAAAGATTGATTGGAAATCTCGAAGTTTCCGAAATAGGAATGGGCTGCATGGGATTCTCCCACGGCTATGGCAAAGTACCCGAAGAGGGGTACGCTCTCGACGCAATACGGAAAGCGTATGAAACGGGCTGCACGTTCTTCGATACGGCAGAGGTGTATGGCGATGTCATGTTCTATCCGGGGCATAACGAGCAGTTGGTAGGAAAAGCAATCTCCGGTTTCCGCAAAGATGTCGTGCTGGCTACCAAACTGTTCATCTACTCCGAAGAGCTGTGCGGCGGGAAAAGCGTCTGCGAAGCAGTACGCACGCATTTGGAGAAATCACTGGCCAACCTGAATACGGACTATATCGACCTTTATTACCTGCATCGCATCAACGCGGAGATTCCCCTTGAAGAGGTGGCCGAAGCCATGGGAGGGCTCATCAAGAAAGGAGTTATCCGTGCGTGGGGACTGTCACAGGTAGGTGTCGAGACATTGGCCAAGGCACATGCCATCACGCCTGTCGCCGCCGTGCAGAATCTCTATTCCATGTTGGAGCGCGACTGTGAAAAGGAGATATTCCCTTATTGCATGGAACACGGTATCGGCGTCGTGCCGTTCTCCCCAATAGCCAGCGGGTTTCTTTCGGGAAAGATCCATGCCGACACGCAGTTTGAAGCCGTGGACGATGTACGGAATTTCGTTCCCCAGCTGAAAAAAGAGAATATCGAAGCAAACCTGCCCATATTGGACATCCTCCATGAATATGCAGACAAGAAAGGCGCCACGCCCGCCCAGATTTCACTGGCATGGATGCTCCACAAATATCCCAATGTCGTGCCTATTCCCGGCTCGAAGAATCAAGAGCGCATCCTTGAAAACCTCGGCGCGGCAAATGTGGAACTGACCGACGAGGAGTTCCGAATGCTGGAGGCGGCCTTGAACGCCTGTCCGGTGCACGGCCATCGCGGACATGTGGAGACCGTACAAGGTGATTTCGGGAGCAACTGGAAAAAGAAAGAGGATTGAAAGGAGATACGGACTATGAAAGAAGTAAGACTGAACAACGGGGTGATGATGCCGGCCATCGGTTTCGGCGTGTTTCAAATCCCCGAAAACGAAACGGAACGTGCTGTAAGCGACGCCCTCGAAACGGGCTACCGCCTGATAGACACGGCGGCTGCTTATTTCAATGAAGAACAGGTAGGCAATGCCATCCGCCACAGCGGACTGAAGCGAGAGGACTTGTTCGTTACCACCAAACTGTGGGTACAAGACTACGAATACGATAATGCCCTCCGGGCTTTTGACCTCTCGATGAAAAAACTCGGACTGGACTATCTTGACCTTTATCTGCTGCACAAGCCCTACGGTAACTATTACGCTGCTTGGAGAGCCTGCGAGCGGCTATACAAGGAGGGGCGTATCCGCGCCATCGGAGTAACCAGTTTCTCCAATGAACGCCTGCAAGACCTTTTCCTGCACAATGAGGTGAAGCCTGCCGTCAATCAAATAGAAACGCATCCGTTTTTCCAGCAGCAGGCTGCCAATGCGTTCTTGCAGAAAGAGGCCATCCAGCATGAGGCGTGGGCACCGTTTGCCGAAGGCAAGAACGATATTTTCAACCATCCGGTACTGAAAGAAATCGCACGGAAGCATGGCAAAAGCACGGGGCAGGTCATCTTGCGCTGGCTCAACCAGCGTAACGTGGTCGTTATCCCCAAGAGCGTGCGGAAAGAACGAATGGCGGAAAACCTCGATATTTTCGATTTTACCCTGACCGGAGAAGAGTTGCAGTCCATCGCCGCACTGGATACAGGTCGCAGCCCCATCTATGACGATATGGATTTGCCAACCGTTAAAAGCATAGGAACCCATAAAATACATGACTGACATGAAAACAATCACATTGAACAACGGTATCGAAATGCCAACATTGGGCTACGGAGTATTCCAAGTAAGCCCGAAAGAGTGCGAACGTTGCGTAACAGACGCCATACACACCGGCTACCGCCTGATAGACACGGCGCAGGCTTATTACAACGAGGAAGGCGTGGGCAACGCCATTGTCCGCCTCGGCGTGCCACGCGAGGAACTGTTTATCACCACCAAGGTGTGGATTTCCAATGCAGGTGAAGAGAAAGCGGCACGCAGCATAGACGAGTCGTTGCGCAAACTCCGTACTGACTATATAGACCTGCTGCTTGTTCACCAGCCTTTCGGCGATTATTACGGAACGTACAGGGCCATGCAAAAAGCCTATCAGGAAGGTAAAGTACGTGCTATCGGGTTGAGTAATTTCTACGGAGCCCGCTTCGTGGACTTGGCCGAGAACATGGAAGTGAAACCGGCTGTCCTGCAAGTGGAAGCGCACGTGTTTGCCCAACAGACTGCCATGCGGGAAACGATTGCGCCTTACGGTACACGTCTCATGGCATGGGGACCGCTCGCCCAAGGTGCGGACAATCTTTTCAAGGATGAAACCTTACGGGGTATCGGGGCTAAATACGGTAAGAGTAATGCACAAATTGCTCTGAAATTTTTAACGGACGAAGGTATCATCGCCATACCGAAGAGTGTGCACAAAGAACGAATGAAAGAGAATTTCGAAATTTTCGATTTCGAATTAACGGAAGAAGACAGAAAGGCAATCCACCGTCTGGACACCGGCAAGTTGAAAGTGGACCACAACGACCCTGTACTGGCAAAGTTCCTTTTGGATTACGACAAGAATTTCAATCCGGACAACTGATATGGCCTGCTTAAAGAATCCGGGATACGGCACATAACAAAGCAAGAGAGTACCGATGATAAATATCGGTACTCTCTTGCTTTCTATCTGTTTACGGACGAACCTTTGTTTTTTTCACATTTGCCGAAGAACAATTCCACCTTTGTATGTCGGTTGGCTTCCGTGGGGGCATAATCGGAAATACCGCCTTCGCCGGTCTTGGTCATCCTGTCGGGCGACAAACCCCGCTTGTTCAGCTCCGAGGCGATATAGTCGGCTCTCGAAGCACTCAAGGCATTGTTGATACCGACTGTTCCGGTCGCACTATCGGCCGCTCCCGTGACTTTAACTTTCAGACCGTATTTCTTTGCCACCCGTGCCAGTTCGTCGAGATTGACCAACTGGGAAGGGTCTGTCAGGTGCGACGTGCCGAGTTCGAAGAAAAAGAAGATGGGAGCACCGATACATTCCCGTCCGGACTGCATCAGCACGGCGTAGTCTGCCAAGGTGCTGTCGGGAAGATTCTTGAACTGTCCTGTTCCGAGGTCAAACACGCTGTCCTGCCTATGCTGCAGGCTGTCTGTCCGGCCATTCCCATTCGGGGCTTGTCCTTCCAATGGTGATTTTCCGTTCCAATGCTTGTTCTTCAACCTTGCCCGCAGGGAGTTCAGCCCGCTGTAATTGTTCCTCGGATAACCTTTGCGCCCGATAGCATCGTCATCATCGAAGAGATGGCTGTACGTGTCGAGCAATCCTTCGATTTCCAGTATCTTCTTCAGCTCGGCCAGCGTCCGGCTATCCTTGTCATGCTGTCCCGCGTAGCGGCTATTCTGTTCCGACAGTACATTGATATAATCGACGAGCTGCCGGTCGCGGCGGATATAGGGGCTTGGGTCTATGGCCCGTTTCCAGCCGACCTTGCCGATATGGAAAGAGAATCCGGCAGTGAATGAAAGCATGTGGTCGCCTAACCGATTCGCCTTGCCATACCCGTCGAAGTTTTGGAAGGTGGTCGTACCGGAGAGTTCCATGAGGGCGCTTACCCTTTTGGAAATGCGATACTGCCCTTGTATGCCGTAGGAGATTGCAAACGGGTTATGCCCGTTGGTCGCATGGTGCAGCAGTCCGATACCCGCAAAGGGTGCCAGATGCCAGCGCACCAGTTTCTGCCGGACATAGCTGCCGCCAAGCACATTCCACAGCAGATCCGCATGGAGATAATGGTACTCCTGCACGGCCAGCGTGCCGTCCTTGAACTGCAACCCGTTGTAATTTATGCGTGCACCTACCCACGGGGTAAACCACTTGCCGAAGGCAAGGCTGTACGAGGGTTTCAACCTCCCGAACAGGTCTTCGCAACCGAGCGGCGTGCCGAGAAAGGCTGTCGCACCTCCGGCGATACTGACAAACCAATTGCCGTTTCCCCGTGCCGGAACGACCACTCCGTCAAGGTATGAGGGCTGTAACGGCTGCAGCAGTTCTGTGTCATCGTAACGGTACGTGCGGTGTACAGTATCCCTTTCCGCGGGTTGTACATCCGCACGGGCTTGCAGCGAACAAAGCGCCGCAATAATGAAAATGATATTTTTCGTCATATTCTTATATCCTTAATTTGTTGTTTATCCGATTCTTTATTATAAATCTTGCCATTCAACGCTTGGGCTTCTTGCCGATGGAAGGGCGCATCATGCGGCTCGCCATCCTCATGCAGCGAAGCGCCCATGCCCGGTTGTCCTCGTCTTCATCACGTCCCCATTTGAGGTCGCTTCCGCCACCTCCTCCGCCACGTGTTTCGGCAAACGTGGTGGCATCATCGACCATACCGAGAAAGAGCATCGTGGCGCAGCGCATGACTTCCGCTCCCCGTTCCGCCACGGAACGCACGAGCGTGTCGTCGAAAAGTTGCCGTTCGGAAGGCTTCATCCGTGCCGACAGTTCCCTCCACTCATTGACTATATTTTCCAGCATGGCGTCCTTGAGCAGGCTGTCCACTTTGGAGTGGACATCACGGGAGTATTCGTAGGCTTCCTCCTTGAGCTGTTCCGTGCGTTCCTCAATGGTATCCATGTTTGCCTTGAGGTCGGAAAGCTGTCGGTCGGCGGTCTGCAGCTTCTCCTGTTTGTCTGCCAGTTTCCCTTGGATAGCGGCCAGTTCTTTTTCAAGTTTTTCTTTCTCGGCAGATAGGGTCAAAGCATCACCTTTCCGGGTATCCATATCATTTTCGAGTGCCGACAGTTGAGCCTCTTTTTCGCTCTTCTCCCTTTTCAAGTTTTCCACCATCGAGGTCAAGCCTTTGACTCTGCGCTCTGCCAGCCGAATGTCCGAATGGAGGGCGGACAGGACTTCCTGATGCCGGCCAATCTGTTGCTCAATGGTGGTACATTCTTCCGAGAGCATACGGCGGTATTCTTCCGTCGTCCTGTGCCGTGCGCCGGTCTCGGCGACGCTCCGGCCTCTCTCCATTCCCCACTTCGTGTTGACCTCGGCGAAAAAGTCCGTATGGAGCTGTTTCATCCTCGCGCTATATTCGAACTTGTCCTTTCCGGCGAATATCTCCTTGTACGCAAACCTCCCGTCCTTGATTGGCAGAAGCGTGCAATGCACGTGCGGGTTCAATTCGTCGAGGTGTACAATGAAGGCGGCTATATTCTGCTCGCCGTATCTGCCGCAAACGAATGCATAGACATCCTTCGCCCAACGTTCGATGTCGCTCTTCCTTTTGATGCGGGTATTGTCCGCACCTTTTTCAAAATCCACCTTCTGCGTGCCGAAAGCGAGTTCGTGCATCCGCTCCCGCGAACCGCCGAAAATGATGTTTACCACCGTGCGGTATTTCGGTTCAACCAGTCCCTCGTTGGGGTCTTTGATCCCGCGACGACCCAATATGTCCGCTATCCGTTCCGGGATATTGCGGCTCGTGTCGATGGGGCGAACCTTGCCTCCGGGCACAATCTCGAAGTTCAGATGTTTGCGGGTGGGGTCGTAGTTGCCCTTGCTCATGGCGTACTTCTCCGCCTCTTCGCTGCGATTACGCAGATGTTCGTTGCCTTGGGCGGCGGTGATCCCTTTCGACACCTGAACGTCGAGAACCTGTTTTGCATTTGCCATACTGTTTCCGTGTTGTTTCGGACAATTCTCCGTGTCCCAGCTTGCTGCTTGCATGGACACTTCTCCCTGCGACGTCAGTCAGCAGGGGTATTAGGCTCCCCCTTCCCTTTGTTCAGTGGCAGACGGGCAAGCCCGGATGCCTGCTATAACTGGAAGGATATTTGAACCTGAACCGGGGAGAATTGCCCGTGGTTATACAATCTCTGTCCGCGAATCCCCGTTCAGTTTTCCTCCTGCGCCTTCGCCAGAAGCGATAAAAAGGGTTTGCGAAGCGATTCAAGGCGTTCCGTCTCTTCGTCCGTACCGAAGCCTGTCCCGTCCGGTTTTCCGTCGATAACAAGCTCTGCAAGCTCTTTCGAGGCCTCGATGAACGCCGCCCATTCCCCGCCGAGGTCGAGCCGGAAGAACTGCACGAGCGGCGAGCCGTCGTCGAACCTCGATTTACGCAGAACCCGCCAGAGGGCGGCATGGGCAATACATTCCAAGACGGTCTCACACAGTCGTTCTTCCGACCGGACGGTCTGTGCCGATGCCGTGCCGGAATGACTGTCCGGACAGATACGACTGTCCCGTCCGGCTATATCCGTCAAGGTCTGGCGCATGATTTGTCCACATGACTTGCCCACATCGAAAGAGGTTGCTTTGCCGATTATCCAGTCGTACAATGCTTCCTGTATCCTTGTGGCAAAGTCCGCTTCTTCCTGTCCGCTGTCCGGCATGGCAGGCGTGCCGGTCCGCAGGGGCATGGTAATGACGACGCTTTTTGCCAGCCGGATGCGTTCCAACTGTCCGAGCGCTTCGAGCGTGTCCAGAAACGAGCGGACAGTAGCCCGATGCCAATGCCACTCCGATGCAAGGTCGGAAACGGTTACATGGCACTGGCAGGGAGAGAGGTCGTAGTCCTGCCTTCTTAAAAACGGGGAGACGAAACCTGCCAGCGATTTATCCAACAAATCGCAGTAGGCTTCCGTCCTCGTTTTCCGCTCGCCGACTTTTTCTTTCAAGTAGTCGAACACTTCCACGTTCGCCAGTATGGCGGCGGGCGCTTCATTTCTATTTCTCATTTTCATTCTGTTTTTGATGATTCATAATGTGCGGATAGTTTCAGGTTGCCATTATCCGCATTATCGTGGCAGCCTCGCGTGATGATACTATGATAACTGTCGGCTAATGCTCCGGGACATTCCAGCCATTCGAGGAATTTGCGTATGTCTGTCTTTTCGGACATGACCCTTGCCGACGGGTAGAACAGGGCAGCCAAAAGAACAAAGGCGATGGTTACGGCCATCGTGTACAGATGCGGCACGAAGCCGATGACCAATGCCAAGAGCGCAAACCAGACGAAACGTTTCGGCCGGTCGAGCAAACCGCGCATCCATCGGTCCGCCCGTCGGAAAGAGGCCCATGCGGCACACACGATGGTAGATGGCACGATACCGAACTCGCCGGGGTGTCCACTCGTATAGACATAATGAAAGAGGAGCAGTACGATAAGCAGCACATGGGCGTACAGCCTGCGGGCCTTTTCGCTCCACACCATTTTATCGTAGAATCTTGCCATGAAGCAACGCCTGCTTCTGTACAACAGTGCCGGAAGGACGACAGGCATTGCAAGAAATACAAATTGTAATATAATCCAGGTCATAACAGGTAATAGGGTTTTGAAGGTATATGAACGGGCCGTACCACGAGTTCCAATCGGACAATCCCGTGGGTGGCCAAGCGGATAATGTTCTCGGTGTCTTCGGCTGTCAGGGACGACGCGCCTTTCTTCATCCGGGATTTGAATGTGCCGTTCTGCTTACGATATGTAGCCAGTGCCGTGTCCAGATCATGCTCCGGAATCGTCCACGTCATGCCCTTTTCGTATGGTTCATGCGGTTTGTAGGCCCGCAGTACCAGCGTGCGGGTCACAAGGAAGTCGGTCCGGGTGTTTCTCGGAATGACGTGTTCCTTGTAGAAGTTGTCATCGGCCACTTCTATCCACGTGCGGTACGTGTCGATGCAGAAAACCATCTGGCGATATATCGTGTTTCGCATAGGGCCTGTTTTACATGAAATCCAACAACACGTCTTCCTGATTCTTTTTGTACTTGAAGCTGCCGTTCCCGGCGTGGAGTTTCAGGTCGAGACACAGGTCGCCGTACATCAGTTCCAGCGAATCGTAAATGGTCGCGATGATACGGTTTACCTTGCCGTCCGCGTCTGTCCGGGCGTTCATCTTGAACATCTGCCCGAAAGCGGGATTGGAGTAGGCACAGGTGCTATGACCGGATTTCTCCAGTCCGACCGGCACATGGTGGTAGAGTGTAATCAGCTCCATGTCGTCCTCGAATATGTCCATGACCTCCTCCAGATCATAGGGGTCCCGCAGCGGGAATGTGAGCAGAACATAGTCACCGTAGAACTGCGGCTCCTCCATCGTTGCCACATTGAGAAGCTGCGGCATTTGCAGGGGTACGAACGACATGAAGTCATCCAGAAAGTGTCGTAACATAATCATATATCGTTTATTTTGTGAATAGGCTTTTACAACGAGGCGATGAATATCTCCATGAGCATACCGGGCAGTTCGTCCAGCCGGTCGCCCTCCGACGGCAGGATTCTGCGCAGCTTCTCGAATGCGGCGGGCGTTTCTGCGGCCATCCTGTAAAGGGTTTCCTTATCTTCCGGGGACAATAGCGTCATACAGAGGCCGTCCAAGGAAGCGTAGGGCTGTAGAATCATCCAGACATAGGCTTGTGCCTGTTCGGGCGTTACGACCTTCCCACGGCGTATGTTGTCAAGACAGGCACGCACGTTCTGGATCAGCCGACGGTCGGTACGTAAGGCCATGTATATCGTGGCGTCCTTGTAAGTGATTTCTTTGCGTCCGGCAGCGAAAAACACTTCGGAACAGCACTTCTCCGTGTCACGGGTGATGTCGGCCATATTCGCTTCGCCAAGCTCGTGCAACCCGGACAGGAAAGCCCGAAAAGCGGCATCCTCCCTTTCGATGAATTTTTTGAGGTCGCCGTTCCCGTGTATTCTATTGTTCAGGGTTTCGGCAAGCACGTTACGATATGCTGACAGAATTTGCTCCTTGTTACCCCGACAGGCCGGACGTTTATCCAATTCTGCGAAAAACGGACGGATTTCTTCGGCGGAACGATGCAGTTCCACGTCTCCGGTATAGGGAGAGAAACGTTCTTTCAGAATCAGCACTTCTTTATAGGTGCGAGGTTTCGACATCGCCAACCGGGAAAGTTCCGCACGGACGGAATCGTGCAGCAGAATGTACTCCTCTCGTATGTCGGAATGTGCCCGATAGGCCGTGTCCCGGCGCATGGCTGCGGTCACGGAATCTTTCAGGGTCTGCCACTTCCCGATATATGCGGTCAAATCCTCAAAGGAAAGTTCTTTTTGCCCGCGTGTTTCGGACAGATACTCCCGGTACAGAGCGGCTGGAGTGGGTTGAGCTTCAACCAGTGATTTGCCGTTCGGACCATCGCACGATGTAAGTGTAAAAATGGCAATCGGAACGGCAGAAAGTCCAGCAATCGAGAGTACAATTTTTAAGTATTGATTTTTACAATTCATAGTTCATTTTGTATTTTACAGCACAAATCTAAGTATTCTTTTCAAGATGACAAGCGCCGAAAATTGTTTTATAAACTATTTTTAACATAGCACTTAATAGTTTGATTTTCAATGAAAATAAGTGAAAGAAACGAAGGGCACAGAAAGCCCTTCATATCATTTTCGTTCAAAGTATGGTTTAGTTTAAAATAAAACTCTTATATTTGTACTTATTCTTATAGAAGTGCACAATGATATGGCAAAAGTAGGTTACATATTCAAGGCGGATCGTTACGACGGATTCGAGGCTGATAAAGAGTGGATGCAGAAATACGGTTGTGTACAAGTGATAGAGGAACTTGTCGAAAACGAGGCTCTGCGCCCCAGATGGAAACAGCTTGTAGCGAATCTCGAAAGAGGTGACGAGATTGTCGTGGCCAAATTCAGCAACGCTCTCCGTGGGTCGCGCGAATTGTCCGCGTTTATTGAGTTGTGCCGAATCAAAGTGGTGCGTATCATTTCCATCCATGACCGGATCGACTCGCGGGGAAAACTGTTCCCCGAAACGACGGCAGCCGATGTACTGGATATGTTCGGGGCGCTTCCCGAAGAGGTGGCGGTATTGCGGTATTCGTCCGCACATGTCATGAATCTGCAACAGAAAGCGAAGGTCCCGAGAAAAACGATGAAGGCGATGGATAAGGCCGACCGGGAGAATACCATCGTTGATATGTATGTCAACGGTCATTCTTTCGAGGACATCATGGCGGTAAGCGGGTACAACAGTCGGAGTTCGGTGTTCAGTGTGCTCAACCGGCACGGGGTAAAGCTCAATAGGGGAAAATTCAAAGGACCGTTGGGCAAACGTAAACCGAAAGACGGGCAATGAGCCTTTGTACTCGCCGGATTAAAATGGAATATTTTTTGAGAATCAGGGCTATATGTTTTCTGTTCTCGTTGATTTTTAGTATCTTTATATTAACTTTAAGTAGTATAGAATATGGGAGAACTTATCGTTTTTATAGTGGTTTTCTATGTTATCGGAAAGATTCTGAAAGCTATATTCGGTGGTTTCAGCAAGAGTGATTACCATCATGACCGATAAATGGTGATCGGGTGTTTGCCTGCCTTGACTGCAGGATACGGATTTGTATGTTTTTTATGTTTCTCTCCTTTTATCGGCGGCTTTCCGATTGTTTGGTTCGTGCCGAAGGAACACCGTGAGATAAAGGTGGATTATCGTTTTCCGTAACATTATCAGGCTGGCAATCCAGACGACAAAGAGATATGTTATTATCTTTGCAACGGATTTTATAATAAAACAGTATGACAAAAGCAGATATTATTGCCCGGATCGCACAGGAGACCGGAATAGAAAAGTCGGTAGCGACAACTGTAGTAGAGGCATTCATGGAGAGTGTCAGGGAGTCGATGATTGCCGGGAACGAGGTGTTCCTGCGAGGATTCGGAAGTTTCATCATCAAACAAAGGGCAGAGAAAAAGGCTCGTAACATTTCAAAGAATACGACCATCGTGATTCCGGCTCACTCTGTTCCTGCGTTCAAGCCTGCAAAGACATTCTTAGATGCGGTAAAAGAGGGAAAATAAAGAAAGTATAAACGGTTTTCTTCATAGTGTGTCGGGAGACCGTTGTACAATGGTTATACAGGATAACACGATACCGCGACTGTCTTTTGCGGACGGTTGCGGTATTTATTTTGCCGTATGCTATAAAAAAGGAAGTGGCACAAAGAGCCGCCGATGAAAGCCGACTCTTTGTGTTCCCTTGCTTAATCCGTCACCTCGTAATAATAACTTAACTCGTCATCTTTCAGGTTCTCTACCGCATATTGACCTGCCTGTTCCCAAAGGGTATTGTAAAGTGTCGCAAATTCCGGTTTCGTTTCATAATACTGCCAGATTTTATGATTGAGTACCAATATCAGTTCCGTGAGGTATTTATAGTTATTTTTCCATTCCTCGAAAGCACGTTTGAAAGTGTCTTGTATAGCTGACAGACCGAATCGGTCCGCTATTGAGAAGTCCTCCCAAAAAGTTGTCTGTAATTCGTAACCGTTTTCTCGCATAAATTCTCTAAATGTCATACGCTTTAAATTTTAAGTTTGAACTATTTTTTGTTTTTCCCTTTGGTACAATCTCGTACCGAGAGGCTGGTTATTTTTCTGCCACAGGATTGACGGTCAGTCCAGACAAGGAGGCAACGGGAAATACGCTCTCCAACGAAGTCGGAGAGGAAGATTTTCCGGTTGCAAGCGCCAGCGGTCCTTGCCGGGACTGGCAGCCGGCAATCGAACTTTGCAGAAAAAATAAGCGGGCTTTCGGCATGGAGTGTGTCTGGGGAACGGCTGTAAGGAGTAAAATGGGGAAGCTAAGGTGTTATAAGAGGATTGCTTTCCGGTTGGTTAGCCGGAGTACAATGGGGTACGGAATACGCTTCGATAAAAGGGAAAGAGTCATGAAGATATAAAAGGGTAATTCCGGCAAAAGGATTCAGGACACATCTATTGCCAATGTATCCCGAACCCGTACCGGTCATTATCTGTACCGAATGTTTAGGAGACCCACTCGTAACCTTCGTCCGTCAGTTCAAAATATTCGTCCATTCCCGGTTTCACAAAAAAACATGAGATAAAAAAGGAACGAAGCCGATTATAAAAGGTGACGGTTCTGTGTTTCAGTCATTCAATAAAGGATACCGCAACCACCTCTGGCGGGTGCGTTGCGGTATTTTGTGGACAGCATTTTTATGCAGCCTTGTCCGGCTTGCGCTGCCTTGTTTTCCAGCCGTACACGGCGGCTACATACGGATAGAGGGAACGTGTTCTCCGGCGGAAGCCTTCTTCGTCGATTTCAAGGTTGTAAATCTTATCGGCGATACGTTCCGCTTCGTCACGGTCTTTGGCGATACGGTATAAGGTGTAGTTCGTACCGTCATGATGGTCCATCCGTCCGCGAATGTTGTAGCCGTCGCCGTACCATTCTGCATCGTCGCACTGGGATTTCAAAATATCGGCAATGGTGCTGCCCAATATTTGATAGCCTTGTCTCCGGCCGTTCCATAATCCCAAGTTGCCGAACACGACAATAATGCCGTCCACTTCTTTATTCAGGTTGCTTCGTTCATCGTCCAGTCGGCAATATACTTCTTCAACCCATTCTTCATCGCTGACCTCGTAACTGTCATCGTCCAATATT
Source organism: Phocaeicola plebeius DSM 17135 (assembly GCF_000187895.1). Classification (GTDB taxonomy): domain Bacteria; phylum Bacteroidota; class Bacteroidia; order Bacteroidales; family Bacteroidaceae; genus Phocaeicola; species Phocaeicola plebeius. The sequence goes on from NZ_DS990131.1 coordinate 184,330, forward strand.
TCCCGCTGGGAATCTTGATATTCTTCTTTTGCCGTTTCGTCCAACAGGTCATAGCTTGACCAAATCATCTGTTTCATACGTTTTGAATTTTAAGTTTGACTTTCGTTTTTTATCCCTGCTTTCGGAGGGTTTCCCTCGTCCGGCGGGATTTGATTTTACGTGCAGGCCACAAGGCGGACAGAAGGGAAATAAGGCAAGGAGGAAGCGGATAGTCCCGTGGACGATTTCATTTGTGTTGAACAAGTATTGACGAGCTTGCGAGTTGATGGTTGTTAACGACAAATGAAGCCGCGCCTTGCCGATTCTCGACCGCCTTAACTTTGCACGGGAAAATCAATGGACGGCGGCGGACTCTTCGTGTGGAGTATGAAGGAGTATAAAAGTGTGGACGTTCCGGAACGGTAACGAGTAAATGAATCCAATGCGACAAATAGCAATATCCGTAATAAAGGTAAAACTATCAGTAATTTGTCTACGTAAAACAAGAAGGTGATCCCGTATTTTTGTACCGTGAAACAATAGGATTAAAAAATATGGAAAACAAGACAGAGGAAATAAGAATCGACGTGAGCCGTCAGACGGCAGAAGAACTCGCGTTGGCGAAGGAACATGCGCAGCTTGTGTTTCGCCTGAACCACACGATGCCCATGACGGAAGAATATGACACATTGCTCCACAGGATTTTTCCCGATATGGGTGCAGGCAGCGTGGTGAACACGCCACTCACGGCGGTACGTCCGCATTGCGTGAAAATCGGACGCAACGTAGTGGTAATGAACGGTTGTCTGATGATGGCGGCAGGCGGTATTATCATCGATGACGAGGCGCAGATCGCCGCTAACGTGCAGCTTATCTCGAACAACCATGATCTCGACAACCGTCAGGTCATCACTTGCCGGCCCGTGCATATAGGCCGCCGCACATGGATCGGCGCGGGAGCCACTATCCTGCCGGGTGTCACCATCGGCGAGAACAGTGTGGTCGGTGCAGGCAGCGTTGTAACCCGCGATGTGGAACCGGATACTATCGTGGCGGGAAACCCTGCACGGGTTATCCGAAGGATAGAAAAGAAACAATAACGGAAACAGCGTATGGACAGGCCTTATATTTTTTGCCACATGCTCACTTCCCTCGACGGGAAGATCATGGGAAACTACATGACAACCCCTGAAGGGGAACGGGCTGCACGGGAGTTTTACGACATCGCCTTCGGCAAGCGGCCCTTCTATAGACATCAGGGATGGCTGTCGGGGCGTGTCACCACGGACGACAACTTCACGTTTTACGAGAAGCCCGCATTGGACGAGAATGCCCCGGCAGTACCTGAAGGCGATTTCGTGGCCCGGCGGAGCGACATGTACTACGTGTCGGTAGACTTTTCGGGGCGTCTTGGCTGGAAGTCGCACGTGCTGACCTACGAGGACACGACCGCCGAAGTCGTCGAGGTATTGGGAGCCGGTGCAAGCAACGCCTACAAGGCATTCCTGCGCAGGCTCGGCATCTCGTATGTCATCGCCGGAGAAGACAAGCTGGACTATGGACTTCTGCTGACGAAGCTGAAAGCCCTTTTCGGTATCGAAACGCTGATGCTCGGCGGTGGCGGCGTGCTCAACTGGTCGTTCATCCAAGCCGGATATTGTGACGAGGTGAGCATTCTCATGGCACCCGCAGCAGATGGTTCGAGGGATACCCAGACGCTGTTCATGACCAAGGAGGGACTGACCGCTGACGCGGCACAAGGGTTCCGGCTCATAGACGTGAAGGCGCTTGGCAGCGGTACGGTGTGGTTGAGATATAAACCGGTTCGACCGGAGGACGGAAAGTGTGAGGTATTATCATGATAATTGAGGAGGAACGAACGATGAAAATAAAACGCATTTTATTATCGCTGGCCGTTCTTGGCGCCTTGTGCGTGTCGGCTTACGGTCAGAACAAGAAGGAAGATACAACGACTTCCGTGCTCGTGGCTTATTTCTCGGCTACCGGAACCACGGCACGCGCCGCCGAACGGATCGCGGAGGAGACGGGCGGAACGCTTTATGCTATCACTCCCGAAAAGCCTTATACCGCCGCCGACCTCGACTGGACGGACAAACAGTCCCGCTGTTACGTGGAGATGCACGACGCGAAGTCGCGTCCCGCCATCGAAGGTAAGGCGGAGAGTCTGGAAAAATATGACGTAGTGTATATCGGCTATCCCATCTGGTGGGGAGTGGCACCGACCATCGTCAACACCTTCATTGAGGGACACGACCTGCGTGGCAAACGGCTCATACCTTTCGCCACGTCCGGAGGGAGCGGCATCGAAAAGAGCGTGGAAGCCCTGCGTAAGGCTTACCCCGGCCTGACGTGGGAAAACGGCAGGCTGATGAACCGGTAAAGGAAAGAATTACGATTCAGAAACATTATTCATCGACAAAAACAGATATGACATGAAAACGATTTTTATTACAGGAGCTTCGTCGGGCATAGGAAAAGCGACGGTAGAATTATTTTCCGCCAATGGCTGGCAGGTTATAGCCACCATGCGCAACGTGGAAAAAGGCAAGAAACTGGTGGAACTACCCAATGTCGTCGTCATGCCGCTTGACGTGACTGATCCGGAGCAAATCCGGGAAACCTGTCGGCAAGCATTGGAACAATACGACGTTGACGTGCTGTTCAATAACGCAGGATATGGCATCATGGCACCGCTGGAACTTATTCCGGAAACTGAAATTCGAAAACTGTTCGATACAGATGTAATCGGAACCATGCTGGTCACGCAGCAATTCATACCGCATTTCAAGCGACGCCGGGCAGGGGCCATTCTGACCACAACTTCCTTGGCGGGTATCATTGCCCTGCCGCGCGATGGTGTGTACGGGGCGGCCAAGCGTGCCCAGCAGGGTATGGTCGAGTCGCTTTACTATGAAATGAGGCCGTTCGGCGTGGCTGTAAAGGCGATGATTCCCGGAGGTACGAAAACGAATTTCCAGACACCTCTCAATGACGTAACCGGTTATGAGAAGGCTGCAGAAAACCAACGGAAATACCTGCTGGACGGTCATGCGGAGTTCCCGGAACCGGAAGAGGCGGCAAGCGTGATCTGGCAGGCCACGACCGACGGAAAAGACAAGTTGCGCTATCCGACCGACAGCGTATGCCGAAAACTGTACGACCAGTACATATCTATGGGTATGGAAGAGTTCAAGGAATATTTCTACAAACGACTTTTCGAATAGCGTACTTTCACCCGATAAAAATCGAATTTTAAGGACAGAGGGTCTAAAAATAAAAGCGGCCCGAAGGCCGCTTTGTTTCAAAAAGGCAGGAATTACTTCTTGCCTTTTTTGGGCTTCTTTGCCGGTTCCGCAGGAGCTTCCTCCTCTTTCTCGACAGCGAGATAGAACTTGACGGCGACCGTTACGATGCGGTTGTGCAGCACGCCGTCTTTGTCGGTCCACTCTTCGGGCTTGAAGTAGCCCTCCACGGTAAGCAGCGTGCCCTTGGTGAGCTGGTCGAACGACCCGGTATTCTCGTTCTTGCGCCATGCTTCAATGTTCATGAAAGCGGATATACGCTTGGTTTCCTCACCGTTCTTCTCCTGACGGGCTACTGCCAGCGGGAAACGTGCGACACTTGTGGTGGTGAACTGACGGACTTCGGCATCTTTTGCCACGAATCCGGTTACTGCGAAATTGTTCTCGATCTTTTTCATTGCGATTGCTTTTTGAAGTTAATAAATCAGTTTTACGGTGCATAAAAAGTAGGTGCAGTAAAGGGCTGCACCAAGGATAGCGCATAAATACTCTTTATTTTGGAGGCGAAGCCCCAAACCGCAGGCCCGATAAAGGAAGATTTGTGCGATACGCCATTGGTCAAGACCACCAGGTCGCGCCCGTCTGCATACTAACTTTGCAACGAAAAACGATATGGCGACTTCAAATAGAAAGCGGTCGCGAAAAAGTCGAGGCGAAACAATCGCAGCGGGTTCGGAGACATGAAAGACCTGTCCGTCCACCGACACAAGACCGCTCCCGTTCCGGCAGGTGGGCGGGAAGAACATCTGGCAAGAAAGCGTATCGGCTGTTTGGGGTTGAAGCGGCAAGAACGATATACCGTTTATACAACCATGTACGCTGCATAGTGGAAAAGGAGCCCAAACGAAGAGCCGACAAAAGATGTATGCGGCGTATTGATGTCGCTGTCTCTATCCGGCAAGAGAAATGAGGGAAAGAAGAGGAAAAGGAAAAAAGGCTGAAGTCTGCCTTGAAACAAAGCGGAGGAACCGCCCCTTCGCACGAATGGACGTCTTTTACAAAAGGATATGGCCTGCCAAAAGGTATAAAGGGTTATTTCCGAAGGAAACGGTACGGATGTCTGTTACGGAGATAAAAAAGGGATTCCCGCCGGTGTGTACCTGTTTAGCCGGTATAAGCGGGCTGAAACCGATGCTACGTTCAGCCCACTTGCTTTTACCTCCTTTCTGTTTCGGTCTGCAATTCCACCGGTTCATCATCCCATGTCAGTTCCTTACCGAGTAGTTTGTAAACAGACCCCTTTGGGAGTTCTATCTCGATTGGTACGTACCCTTGCTCGCTCTCGATGTACACTTCTTCCGAGTACTCCCAATGCCCACACCAGCCCCGAACGGGCTTTTCGGGCATAATCCATTCTGTTCCGTCTTTATTTACTGCCAACCATGCCATAATATTACATTTTTAACCTGTTTCTCTGTGATAATTTTATTCTTCTTGAGCTATCATTCTCTTACTGTATTCCAAAATTTTATCCATCGTAAGCCACTCCGGTTTTTCGTCCTCTTTGAAACTCTCATGCAGTTTTATCATAAATTCAATTTGCAATTTTTCGTCGCCAGCCCATAAAGATTTGGGATGTCTGTTACCGTAATTAAGGTAATACTCGCAGTCTGACCGTAAGCGGTCTAACAGTTGGTATCTGAAAACCGAATCTCTGTGTATTACTTCGTCTACCGTTACTCGTCCATTTGAATTTGTTACATCGTTTGCCATAATCTAAAATTTTGAGTTTTCTTTTTTCCCTCTTGTAGCACCAGCTACTTTCGGGCCTGATTTAATTATGTCGCCCCCAAAGGTGTCATGGCTCTTTATGCAAGGTTTCACGATTAAATACTACCCGTGCGGAGCGAAGGGTGGAGATTTTGTCGTGAACCGTCAGGCTTTGACCTTGCATACAAGAATGGCATGACAAGTACCTTTGCGACACAATTCATATCAGGCAGCCCGAAAGCGATGTGCGAACACAGGGAAAAGAAGGTCTCTTGCAAAAGGTCCGATAGCTTATATAAAAGGGTTGCAGCGAAAAGAAATATAAATGGATCTCCGGGCTGTATAATGATTATGAGGATAAAAAAGGTATTGCGCCGGCATGTCTGCCGAGAGAAAAAGAAACGGGCTGAAACTGGCAGTTCCGGTTCAGCCCGCAAAAGTACATCGGAGGTCTCTTGCCCGTTCCCGTCAGAAATGGGCTACCATAATCCGATTTTTGAAAATTCTGTTTTTATCACTCGGTCGCCGTTGGTTTATCCAGATATGGTGTGCTCCGTATCCGAATATAAAATACTCATCGAGTGAGGTCTCGTTTTTCAAACGTTCCATACTTGCACGAAGTTCGGTTTCGTCAGTTGCAAAAAGAATCGTGTTCATGATTCTGAAATAGATTTCTTCCGCTTCATCGCTATAGCGGCAAAAGACGTGTTCGATTGTTACGTTCATGGTTCTATTGGTTTGATTGAGGTGTTTTGGGTACATTGGTCATTATGGATTCTCCGTCTTCGTTGAAAATCTCTATTGTCGGGTTGCCGTCGTTTTCTTCGGGGAGCATATTTTCTGACGTGTCAGTCAATGCTTGCCACTCTTCATAGCAAAGACGGTTGTCAATGATGTTCGACACGTCCTCACAGTTCCATGAGCGGACGATTGCCTCGGCTTCTTCGTAACTGTTTGCTTTTACACTGAAATAATCCCGCTCCCAACTTGTAACCTTACGGTCTTGATAAAATTTGTATTCTCCCATATCCTTGTTTTTTTAATTGTTCACTTCTACAATATCCTCGATCCTGCCGTACAGTATCGAGCGTAAAGCTGTTTTGTCAATCGCATAATACTCGTGAATGCTTCCGTGCTGTTTGACGAAATACCGCTTGAGGACGTCGGAAAAGTCAAAGTGATAACCGTTCAAGGCAATTCCACGTTTGAAATAGATGCTTTCCCACACGTTACGGGTAATCCAGTTTTTTTCTTCCCTGTTTAACTTGCCTCCGTTGTTCAGGTGTACCCGCAATTTGTAAACCTTGCTATCCTGTAATGTCGCCAGTTCGGGAATATCCCATTTGACGAATTTTGTTGCTATCTGTGTCATACGTTTGCTATCGTTTAATCATGGATAATCACTTCATCACGGTATTCTGAAATTTCCTTGCCGCTTTCAAGGCGGACAACTATGGTGTTACCATAGTCGCCCACGATTGTACCTTCCGTGTAACCTTTGTATGGATTGAGCAGTGTACAGGACAAACCGATAATATCGCTGTCTTCTTCGTATTCGTACATAGTGAATGCGTTTTTAGGTTACAGCTTAATGTCCCACTTGCCTTGCGAGAATATCCGAAAGCTCACGTATTCGTCCTCTAACTCGTATGTCAGTATGCGGATATAGATTTTATCTTTGGCTTCCAAAGAAGCTACCAGTTCGTCGATTTCTTTTTCCGGGTATTCCCAACGGGAAGAAAATTCGGCATCTACTATATCACTATACCGATTGACAAAGCCGTTGAAATTATCGTCCAGAAATGCCTCTATTTTATCGAGGTCTTGCTTGTTTTCTGTACTTGCATGAAAAATGTTTGTTGCATAGTTTGCCATAACTTTGAATTTTAAGTTTTCTTTTTTCCCTCTTGTAGCAATCAGCTACTTTCGGGCTTGATTTAATTATGTCGCCTTAAAAGGTGGCATGGCTCTTTATGCAGGGTTTCACAACCAAATACTACCTCCGCAAAGCGGAGCGTGGAGATTTTGTCGTGAACCGTCAGGCAGAGACCTTGCATACAAGAAAGACATGACAGATACCTTTGCGACACAATTCATATCAGCAGCCCGAAAGCGGATGTACGAATACAGGGAAGAGAAGATCTCGTGTAAAGGGTTGATGGTTTATAAAAAGGGAGTTGCAGCGAAAAGAAAAATATGCCGTGGAATATTTTTTTCTTTTGGCTGTACAATGGGACCAGAGCGTTTTACGAAGTTCGGGAAAAGGTTTAGTTTAGTCCATTAGCCTATATATATGCTAAATCAAAGTAAACTATATTTAGGCAGACAAATTTGCCTGCCTATAAGTTTTTCCTTATCTTTGTATGAATTAGAGAAGGCTTGCTTTTCTTTTGGCTGCAATGGTTCTTGGAAGTTCAAATACAACCGTCGGACGAGGAAAAAAATTCTGGAAGGAAGCTGGTTCAAGAAGTCCCGATTATAAGCAAGTGCAAGGAAAGAAACAGAGTGAAAACAAAAAATCGGGAAATGCCTTTAATTAGCAATTTTGTTTCTTATTTGTTCCTCAATTAAAACTATGAAATTTTCAATACACTGAATTTCAAGTCATTATATATGCTATTTTTGAGAGATTGAATTTATTTTCCAATAAAGTCATGCGCCGACGATGTATTTTATTCATCCGATAATAAGCATAAACCAGACCCGCTATCCCTAACAATACATATCCAACAATCATATACGAAGATGCCCACCAGGGAGGCAGCACTTTAATAGGAAAGGCTATGGCATTTTCATTCCACATCCCATCAGAATTAGACGCACTCACCTGAAATACATAATCCCCGGCAGGTAAATTTGTGTACGTCACATGAGGAGCATCATTCGTTTCCGTCCAATCTTTTTCAAATCCTTCCTTACGATAACGATACTTGTTTTTTGAGGTATTAATATAACTCAAGG
>NZ_DS990130.1 GCF_000187895.1 Phocaeicola plebeius DSM 17135
GAGAAAATCCGCTAAACATAACTTCAGAGGTACCCGTACCGCAAACGGACACACGTAGTCGGGTTGAATATACTAAGGCGCTTGAGTGAATCACGGTTAAGGAACTAGGCAAACTGACCCTGTAACTTCGGGATAAAGGGTCCCTACCCAGAAATGGGAGGGCGCAGAGAATAGGTCCAGGCAACTGTTTAACAAAAACACAGGGCTGTGCTAATATGAAAGTAGACGTATACAGCCTGACACCTGCCCGGTGCTGGAAGGTTAAGAGGAGATGTCATCGCAAGAGAAGCATTGAATTGAAGCCCCAGTAAACGGCGGCCGTAACTATAACGGTCCTAAGGTAGCGAAATTCCTTGTCGGGTAAGTTCCGACCTGCACGAATGGTGTAATGATCCGGACGCTGTCTCAACCGTGAGCTCAGTGAAATTGTAGTATCGGTGAAGATGCCGATTACCCGCGATGGGACGAAAAGACCCCGTGAACCTTTACTATAGCTTAGCATTGAATTTGGGCACGCGATGTGTAGGATAGGTCGGAGGCTTTGAAGCAGGCACGCCAGTGTTTGTGGAGCCGCTGTTGAAATACGACCCTTCGTTTGTTTGAGTTCTAACTTCGGGTTGAAGGACATTGCTTGGTGGGTAGTTTGACTGGGGTGGTCGCCTCCAAAAGCGTAACGGAGGCTTCTAAAGGTGCCCTCAGGACGATCGGTAACCGTCCGCAGAGTGTAATGGCATAAGGGCGCTTGACTGGGAGACAGACAAGTCGAGCAGGTAGGAAACTAGAGCATAGTGATCCGGTGTTTCCGTATGGAAGGGACATCGCTCAAAGGATAAAAGGTACTCCGGGGATAACAGGCTGATCCCTCCCAAGAGCTCATATCGACGGAGTGGTTTGGCACCTCGATGTCGGCTCGTCACATCCTGGGGCTGGAGAAGGTCCCAAGGGTTGGGCTGTTCGCCCATTAAAGTGGCACGCGAGCTGGGTTCAGAACGTCGTGAGACAGTTCGGTCTCTATCTATCGTGGGCGTATGAAATTTGCGTGGCTCTGACACTAGTACGAGAGGACCGTGTTGGACCGACCTCTGGTTTACCGGTTGTGCCGCCAGGCGCATCGCCGGGTATCTAAGTCGGGATCGGATAAGCGCTGAAAGCATCTAAGTGCGAAGCCGGCCACAAGATTAGATTTCTCAGGGTCGTTGAAGACGACAACGTTGATAGGATGCAGGTGTAAAGCTGGAGACAGCAAAGCCGAGCATTACTAATTGCCCGTCAGCTTTCCTTATCCGCGCGGAGCGGATGGAAAAGTCATCGGAAGGATGATATATACGTTTAGCATGAATGAAGTGCTGAAATTGCTTGCTTGTGAGTCATGAATATATAAAGATATTCAGGTGACTATTGCACGAAGGTTCCACCTCTTCCCATTCCGAACAGAGAAGTTAAGCTTCGTCACGCCGATGGTACTGCGCAAGTGGGAGAGTAGGTAGTCGCCGTCTTAACGGAAGCCCTGAAGCGGAAACGCTTCGGGGCTTTTTTGTATCCGTAACTCAGATTTTATTGTATCTTTGTAACTGATTAAATCTGATTATATTGTTTTTAAATTATCGAATAAGTATGAGAACACGCATCTTACACCGTTGGAAAACGGTTTTTCTAGGGGGATTATTGGGAATATCTTCATTGTCGGCACAGGCAGAGGGAGCTGACTATACACCAACTCCAGAGAATCTGCAAGCCCGAAAAGAATTTCAAGATGGTAAGTTTGGTATATTTCTGCATTGGGGAATCTATAGCATGTTTGGCCAAGGAGAATGGTATATGAATACCGCTAACATTGATTGCCATGAGTATGCGAAAGCTGCATCAGGATTTTATCCTTCACGTTTTAATGCGCAGGAGTGGGTAGCTGCAATCAAAGCTTCCGGAGCCAAATATATCTGCATTACTTCCCGCCATCATGATGGATTCTCTATGTTTGATACGAAATATTCAGACTATGACATCGTGGATGCGACTCCTTTTAAGCGGGATGTGATAAAGGAGCTGGCCGAAGAGTGCCGCAAGCAGGGAATAAGATTGCATTTATATTATTCGCATCTGGACTGGACACGTGAAGATTATTATCCGTTGGGAAATACGGGGCATGGAACTGGACGTACTTCACATGGGGAATGGGCAACTTATTATCAGTTCATGAATCATCAGCTTACGGAATTGCTGACTAACTATGGTCCGATTGGTGCTATTTGGTTTGATGGGATGTGGGACCAGCCCGATGGGTTTGACTGGAAGTTAGAGGAACAGTATGAACTGATTCACAAATTACAGCCTGCATGTCTGATTGGAAACAATCATCATAAAACACCTTACCCAGGTGAAGACTTTCAGATGTTTGAACGTGACCTTCCCGGTGAGAATAAAGCTGGGTTGTCTGGGCAGTCAGTGAGTGCTCTTCCGTTGGAAACTTGCGAAACGATGAATGGCATGTGGGGGTACAAAATAAAAGACCAGAATTATAAGTCGGTTACTGATTTAGTTCGTCTGCTGGTACGTGCGGCAGGTAAAGGAGCTAATCTGCTGATGAATATCGGCCCTCAGCCTAATGGTGAACTTCCGGCTGTAGCTGTAGAACGTTTGAGGGGAGTAGGAGACTGGATGTCGAAATATGGGGAAACCATTTATGGCACTACTGCAGGAAATGTGATGAGTGCTTCGTGGGGGACTACTACCCGTAAGGATAATATGCTTTATGTACATTTACTAGCGGACCACATGCCTCAGTTTGTGACTTTGCCAGTGACGGAAAAAGTCATTTCTTCTACTTTGTTCGGTACCGATGAAAAAGTAAAATGGGAGAAAATTCAAGGTGGAATCGTATTGCATACAGAAAATCTGAAACCTTCTGTAGACTGTATTGTGGTCTTAAAACTGAAATAATTTGAATTTAAAATAAGAAAAAAGGATTGTCTGACACTTCAATAGTTGTGACAATCCTTTTTCTTGTTTATATTTACCACAAGAAAAATTAAATATCATGGTGATAAAAACAATTTTGGATACAGACTTATATAAGTTTACTACTTCATACGCTTATATAAAGTTATTCCCTTATGCCATTGGAACCTTTACTTTTAAAGATAGGGATGAGACTGAATATACGGAAGGATTTCTGGAAGCTTTGAAAAACGAAATCCATAATCTGGAAATGGTGAAGCTGACATCGGAAGAGCAGGAATACATGACGACACATTGTCGCTTTCTGCCCAGTGTGTATTGGGAGTGGCTTTCTTCCTTCCGGTTTGATCCGAATAAAATAGAAGTATGGTTGGACGACCAGCATCATTTGCAAATGACGGTGACTGATTATCTGTATAAGGTGACTCTTTATGAAGTGCCGCTACTGGCCATTGTTTCTGAAATAAAAAATCAATTCTTGAATCGTATTCCTGACAAGCAGGCAATATTGGCAAAACTGGCTGAAAAGGTGAATATGTCGAATGCACACCAGATGCCTTTCTCAGAGTTTGGTACACGTCGACGCTTCTCTTTTGACGTGCAGAAACTGGTGGTGGAATATCTGAAGGAACATGCACAGTATTGTACCGGTACATCCAACTGTCACTTGGCTATGAAATATGATATGCGTCCTATGGGTACCCATCCTCATGAATGGTTTATGTTTCATGGGGCTCAGTTTGGTTACAAGCATGCCAACTATATGGCATTGGAGAACTGGGTAAACGTGTACGATGGTGATTTGGGAACAGCCTTGTCGGATACTTATACATCTGATTCATTCCTCAGCAATTTTAGCCGGAAGCAGGCAAAGTTGTTTGACGGTGTACGTTGTGATTCCGGCGATGAATACGAATTTATAGAGCGGTTGATCGCCCGATATAAGGAATTAGGAATAGACCCGACTACCAAAACGATTATCTTCAGTAATGCCTTGGATTTCGAGAAGGCACTGAAGATTTATCAGTATTGCCAGGGAAAAATCCGCTGTTCCTTTGGTATCGGTACCAACTTGACGAACGACACAGGTTATCAGCCATCTAACATTGTGATGAAATTATCACGCTGCAAGATGAGTCAGAGTCAGGAATGGCGTGAATGTGTCAAGCTTTCGGACGATATGGGCAAGCATATGGGAAGCATGACAGAGGTAGAAGCCTGTCTGCATGAGCTACGTTTGCTTACAGAATGATAGATTTATAGTCTGTTGCTTTTGTTTGTGTGAATTTGTTGTTTAAATAGTGAAAAAACTTTCTTTTTATTTTCTTATTTCAAAATATTGTATACCTTTGCAGCATCTAAAATGAAATAGATAAAACGAACGATTATGAATAACTTGTTTTTACATATTTTGCTATGCGGTCTGATTAATCTGCTGGAAAGCCCAGTGGGAAGTGAGTCGTGCGCATACTGATAGTAAAAATGAAATTATATCAAGCCTTTCTCACTTCCTTGTGCGAAAGGCTTTTTTTTGAGATAACAAGAAATAAAAAGATAATATTATGAGTGACAGATTATTTATTTTTGATACGACTCTTCGCGACGGGGAGCAGGTACCGGGATGTCAGTTGAACACTGTAGAAAAAATTCAGGTAGCAAAGCAGTTGGAAGCATTAGGTGTGGATGTAATTGAAGCCGGTTTTCCGATTTCAAGTCCGGGTGATTTTAATTCCGTGATTGAAATTTCGAAAGCGGTGACTTGGCCGACTATCTGTGCGCTGACTCGTGCCGTACAGAAAGATATTGACGTGGCGGCAGAAGCTTTACAATATGCCAAGCATAAACGTATTCATACGGGAATCGGTACTTCTGATTCGCATATCAAATATAAATTCAATTCAACCCGTGAAGAAATTATTGAACGTGCAGTAGCTGCCGTGAAATATGCAAGACGTTACGTAGATGACGTGGAATTTTACGCAGAAGATGCCGGACGTACGGACAATGAATATCTGGCACGCGTAGTAGAAGCAGTAATCAAGGCTGGAGCTACGGTAGTAAATATTCCGGATACCACAGGCTATTGTTTGCCTGATGAATATGGTGCAAAAATCAAGTACCTGATGGAGCATGTCGACGGAATAGACAAAGCAATTATCTCTACTCACTGTCATAACGACTTGGGCATGGCTACAGCCAATACCATCAGCGGAGTGCTGAACGGTGCCCGACAGGTGGAAGTAACCATTAACGGTATTGGTGAACGTGCCGGAAATACCTCGTTGGAAGAAGTAGCCATGATTTTACGCTGCCACCATGACATTCAGATTGATACCAACATCAATACACAGAAAATCTATCCTACCAGCCGTATGGTGTCCAGCTTGATGAACATGCCGGTACAGCCTAACAAAGCTATCGTGGGACGTAATGCCTTTGCGCATTCTTCGGGTATCCATCAGGACGGTGTGCTGAAAAATGTGCAGACTTACGAAATCATTGACCCTAAGGATGTGGGTATCGATGATAATGCCATTGTGCTGACTGCACGTAGCGGACGTGCTGCCTTGAAGCATCGTTTACATGTGCTGGGAGTGGAAATGACTCAGGAAAAACTGGATAAGGTATATGAAGATTTCTTGAAACTGGCTGACAAGAAGAAGGATATTACAGACGATGACATCTTGGTATTGGCAGGAGCTGACCGCAATGTGAATCACCATATCAAACTGGAATACTTGCAAGTGACAAGTGGGGTAGGTGTTCGTTCGGTAGCCAGTCTTGGACTGAACATCAGCGGAGAACATTTTGAAGCAGCTGCTACAGGTAACGGACCGGTGGATGCTGCTATCAAGGCTGTGAAACAGATTATCAAGCGCCAGATGACTTTGAAAGAGTTTACCATTCAGGCCATCAGCAAGGGTAGTGACGATGTGGGTAAAGTACACATGCAGGTGGAATACGACGGCCAGATGTATTATGGTTTTGGCGCCAATACCGACATCATCGCCGCATCAGTAGAAGCATATATCGATTGTATCAATAAATTCAGAAAATAATAAATTAAACGAGAAACGTATGGCTAATACATTATTCGACAAAATATGGGATGCACACATCGTGCAGAAGGTGGAAGACGGACCTACCCAGTTGTATATCGACCGTCTGTACTGTCATGAGGTAACCAGTCCGCAGGCTTTTGCCGGAATGCGTGCCCGTGGATTGAAGTGCTTCCGTCCGGAACGTATCTATTGTATGCCGGACCACAATACGCCGACTCATGACCAGGACAAACCTATCGAAGACCCGGTATCTAAGGCACAGGTAGATGCGCTGGCAAAGAATGCAGCTGATTTCGGGTTGACGCATTTCGGAATGATGAACAAGAAAAACGGTATTATCCATGTGGTAGGTCCGGAACGAGGACTGACGCTGCCGGGCATGACGATTGTGTGTGGTGACTCACATACTTCTACTCATGGAGCGATGGGAGCAGTAGCTTTTGGTATTGGTACCAGTGAGGTGGAAATGGTAATGGCTTCACAGTGTATCCTTCAGGCACGTCCTAAGACCATGCGTATCACGATTGACGGTAAGCTGGGTAAGGGTGTTACGGCAAAGGACGTAGCATTGTATATGATGTCGAAAATGACTACGAGCGGTGCAACCGGATATTTTGTGGAATATGCGGGTGAAGCCATTCGCAGTCTGACAATGGAAGGCCGTCTCACATTGTGTAACTTGTCGATTGAAATGGGAGCTCGTGGAGGTATGATTGCTCCGGATGAAGTGACTTTTGAATATATTAAAGGACGTGAATATGCTCCCAAAGGTGAAGAGTGGGACAAGGCTCTGGCTTACTGGAAAACATTGAAGAGCGACGACGATGCGGTATTTGATAAGGAAGTACGTTATGACGCTGCAGATATTCAGCCGATGATTACTTATGGAACCAATCCGGGCATGGGCATGGCTGTTACATCGCATATTCCTACTACGGAAGGCATGAGCGAAGTAGAAAAAGGTTCTTTCGAAAAATCCATGCAATACATGGGATTCCAGCCGGGGGAAAGTTTGCTGGGCAAAAAAGTAGATTATGTGTTCTTGGGAGCTTGTACTAACGGACGTATTGAGGACTTCCGTGCGTTTGCTTCTATCGTGAAGGGAAGAAAGAAAGCCGATAATATCACTGCATGGCTGGTTCCGGGTTCTTGGATGGTAGACGAGCAGATTCGTCAGGAAGGACTTGACAAAGTGTTGGAGGAAGCTGGATTTGAAATCCGTCAGCCGGGATGTTCCGCTTGTCTGGCTATGAACGACGACAAGATTCCTGCCGGAAAATATTCAGTATCTACAAGTAATAGAAATTTTGAAGGACGCCAGGGACCGGGTTCACGTACCTTGCTGGCAAGTCCGTTGACTGCTGCTGCGGCTGCCGTAACCGGTGTGATAACAGATCCAAGAACGTTAATGTAAAAAATGAGTGTCATGAAACAGAAATTCAATATCATAACAAGTACTTGTATCCCTTTGCCATTGGAAAATGTGGATACTGACCAGATTATCCCGGCACGCTTTCTGAAAGCAACTACACGCGATGAAAAATTCTTCGGAGACAATTTGTTTCGCGATTGGCGTTATCATCCGGATGGTTCGTTGAACAAGGATTTTGTGCTGAACAATCCTAAATACAGCGGTCAGATTTTAGTGGCTGGAAAGAACTTTGGTAGCGGTTCCAGCCGTGAACATGCTGCATGGGCTATTGCCGGATATGGTTTTCGGGTGGTAGTTTCAAGCTTCTTTGCCGATATTCATAAGAACAATGAACTGAATAACTTTGTTTTGCCGGTGGTGGTGAGCGAAGAGTTCTTGAAAGAGCTGTTTGCTTCGATTGAAGCCGACCCTCAGATGGAAGTAGAAGTGAACTTACCGGCACAGACCATTACCAACAAGGCAACTGGAAAGTCTGAAACATTCGAAATCAATGCCTATAAGAAGCATTGTCTGATGAACGGACTGGATGACATAGACTTCTTGGTAGAGAATAAAGATAAGATAGAGGCTTTTGAAAAGGCACGCAACTGACCGTAAAAAAGAGTGATTATGAATAATCATCCGAGAATAGAGATAATGGACACTACGTTACGCGACGGGGAACAGACCAGTGGCGTATCGTTTGTCCCTCACGAGAAGTTGATGATAGCCCGTTTGTTGCTGGAGGATTTGAAGGTAGACCGAATCGAAGTTGCTTCAGCCCGCGTGTCGGATGGTGAATTCAATGCAGTAAAAATGATTTGTGACTGGGCTGCACGCAGAGGTTTACTGCAGCGGGTAGAAGTCCTGGGATTCGTTGACGGAAAGATGTCGGTCGACTGGATTCATGATGCAGGAGGACAGGTAATCAACCTGCTTTCGAAGGGATCTGAAAAGCATTGCCGCTATCAGCTGAAGAAGACTTTGGAGGAACATCTGGCCGACATACGGAATACGGTAGACTATGCGCACGAAAGAGGGCTTGAAGTCAATTTGTATCTGGAAGACTGGAGTAATGGTATTAAGGATTCACCGGACTATGTATTCGGTTTGGTAGATGGTTTGCGCGACAGCGGTATCCGTCGTTTCATGCTTCCTGACACCTTGGGAATTCTCAATCCCTTGCAGGTCATCGAATTCATGCGTAAAATGAAGAAGCGTTATCCTGACCTTCACTTTGATTTTCATGCGCACAATGACTATGATTTGGCTGTAAGTAACGTGTTGGCAGCTGTATTGAGTGGGGTGAAAGGACTGCATACCACCATCAACGGGTTGGGAGAGCGGGCAGGCAATGCTCCTCTGGCCAGTGTGCAAGCTATCTTGAAGGATCATTTCCATGCCATTACGCGCATCGATGAAAGTCGCTTGAATGATGTCAGTCGGGTAGTGGAATCTTATTCCGGTGTGACGATTCCTGCCAACAAACCTATTGTGGGAGAAAGTGTGTTTACACAGGTGGCTGGCGTACATGCTGATGGAGACAATAAGAATAAACTTTACTTCAACGACCTGCTTCCGGAACGTTTCGGACGTGTGCGTGAATATGCCTTAGGAAAAAATTCCGGGAAAGCCAACATCCGCAAGAATCTGGAAAGTATGGGACTGGAACTGGATGAAGAATCCATGCGAAAAGTCACCGAACGAATCATTGAACTAGGCGACCGCAAAGAACTGGTCACTCCTGAGGATTTGCCGTATATCATCAGTGATGTATTGAAGCACGATGGCATACAAAATAAGGTAAGACTGCTTAGTTACTTTGTGACCCTTGCCAAAGGATTGAAGCCGATGGCCACGCTTAGTATTGAGATTAACGGGAAGACCTATCAGGAAAGTTCCAGCGGTGACGGACAGTATGATGCTTTTGTACGTGCGTTGCGTAAGATATATAAAGGAACTTTAGGAAGAAAATTCCCGATGTTGCTGAACTATGCTGTGACCATTCCTCCTGGTGGTCGTACGGATGCCTTTGTGCAGACCGTTATCACCTGGAATTATGAGGATAAGGAGTTCCGTACAAGAGGGTTTGATGCCGACCAGACAGAGGCAGCCATCAAGGCGACAATTAAAATGTTGAACATGATAGAAGATTTAAATTAAAAGCATACAATTATGGATTTTAAAATAGCAGTATTAGCCGGCGACGGAATAGGACCGGAAATCTCCGTTCAGGGAGTAGACGTTATGACAGCCGTTTGTGAGAAGTTTGGTCATAAGGTAGATTATAAATATGCACTTTGTGGAGCACATGCCATCGATGAAGTGGGTGATCCGTTTCCTGAAGAAACTTACCAGATTTGTAAGAATGCCGATGCCGTACTGTTCTCTGCAGTAGGCGACCCGAAATTTGATAATGACCCGACCGCAAAGGTACGTCCGGAACAGGGATTGCTGGCTATGCGTAAGAAACTCGGACTTTTTGCCAATATTCGTCCAGTACAGACCTTCAAGTGTCTGGTACACAAATCTCCATTGAAAGCCGAACTGGTAGACGGTGCAGATTTTCTCTGTATCCGCGAACTGACCGGCGGTATGTATTTCGGTGAAAAATACCAGGATAATGACAAGGCATACGATACGAACATGTATACTCGTCCGGAAATTGAACGTATCTTGAAAGTCGGCTTTGAATATGCAATGAAACGCCGTAAACACCTGACCGTAGTAGATAAAGCCAATGTATTGGCTTCTTCTCGTTTGTGGCGTCAGATTGCACAGGAGATGGCTCCTCAGTACCCGGAAGTGACTACCGACTATATGTTTGTGGATAATGCAGCCATGAAGATGATTCAGGAACCCAAGTTCTTCGATGTAATGGTTACAGAAAATACGTTCGGCGATATTTTGACAGATGAAGGTTCAGTAATCAGCGGTTCAATGGGCTTGTTGCCTTCGGCTTCTACAGGAGAGAGCACACCGGTGTTTGAACCGATTCACGGTTCATGGCCACAAGCAAAGGGATTGAACATTGCCAATCCGCTGGCACAGATTCTTTCCGTAGCCATGTTGTTTGAATATTTTGACTGTAAGGAAGAAGGTGCGCTTATCCGTCGTGCAGTAGATGCTTCTTTGGATGCCAATGTACGCACTCCGGAAATTCAGGTAGAAGGCGGAGCAAAATATGGAACAAAAGAAGTTGGTGCCTGGATTGTAGACTATATTAAGAAGGTATAAGACGAAATATCTTATTAAAAAGAAAGGGAGGTCGCTTCATGGCAGGCCTCCCTTTTTATGTTTAGAACTTCTTGATTCGGATGTGGCAGTAGGGTTCTCCTCCTGTCTTGTCATAGTAGTGCTGGTGATAATCTTCAGCCGGCCAGAATTCTGATGCCGGAGTAAGGCGGGTATTTACCTCGTAGCCTTTTTCTCTTAACAGCTGGATGATTGCTTCAGCTTCTGCTTTCTGCGCTTCGTTCAGATAAAAAATCTCACTTCGGTACTGCGGACCTATGTCAGGACCTTGTCCGTCTGTCTGTGCCGGGTCGTGTATCTCGAAGAAAAGTTTGCACAATTCCTTGTAAGTGGTCTGCTCCGCATCGTATTCCACTAATACGGCTTCTGCGTGTCCCGTAGAGTGTGCTTTTACTTCCTGATAAGTTGGGTGCTGTTCTTTTCCTCCCGTATATCCTACTGTGCTGCCCACGACTCCTTTGGCTCTCTCCATCTGGTGTTGTACTCCCCAGAAGCATCCGCAGGCAAAAATGGCTTTTTCTATTTTCATGATAATCGTCTGTTTAATGATTGTTCAAACTTACAAAAAAATATTGTAATCCCTCCTGAGTTAGAGGAAGAAATACTACCTTCGTCGCAAATTCAAACGAAAGAAGAAATGAAATACATTGTGTGTATTCTTTGTGTATGGGTACTCAGTCTTCCTTTGCAGGCCCAGTCATATAATGATGTGGTAGAGCAGGCAATGGACTGTGTGAAAAAGGACAGTCTTGTGCAGGCGGAACGTCTTTTCCGGCAGGCACTGAAAATGGAACCGGATAATGCCCGGAATGCCCTGCTGTTTTCGAATTTAGGTACGGTGCAGAAGCGTATGGGAAAGACAGATGAGGCCATTGAATCTTACACGCTGGCATTGAATATCATACCCTATTCCACCACCATGTTATTGAACCGGGCTGCTCTCTATCTGGAAAAAGACTTGATACAAAAGGCGTATCTGGATTATTGTAATGTAATCGACCTTTTGCCCAAGAATCTGGAAGCTCGTCTTTTTCGTGCCTATATTTATATGCAACGTCGCGAATATAAAGAAGCACGTGTAGATTACAATGTGGTGCTGGAGCAGGATGTGAAAAACAAGACGGCACGTATCGGGATTATCATGTTGGACGAGAAGGAAGGACGACATCAGTCAGCGATGGACGCTATGAATCTGCTGGTTTCAGACTATCCTCGTGATGTATCCGTACTTCGGATGCGTGCCAATATGGAGTGGGAACACGGACAGGCTGAGGCTGCTTTGTTCGATTTGGATGAAGTCTTGAAGCTTGACTCGCGGGACGCATCTTGCTATGTGATGAAGGGAGATATTTATTTACAACAGAAAAGAAAAGCAGAAGCCCGAGAGGCATATGAGAAGGCGTTGGAATTGGGAGTATCTCGGGCTGAATTGGCTGAAAAACTGAAACAATGTAAATAGTATTTGATAAAAACTTTCGTTTTTGTTTGTACTTTTTAAAAAGTTTTTGCTATCTTTGCCTAAAATAGGTGACGTGTGATGCAAATTCGTTCGGTTATAAAATTGGGAGTAGTGCTTTCCGTGGTACTTTTTTGTATCGGGATTGCTTTTTATGGTTTTGCCCGTTTAAGTATGGCCGATAAGGAAAGCCGTGTAGATGTTTTTGAATTTATTCCTAAAGATTGTGCGGGTATTCTTGAAACGGATAACATTGATAATTTTATGCATGGCTTTTCACAGGCAGCCTACTCTTCTCAGTTGGATACGCTTCATCGTGCTGGTTTGATGAATGATATATTGAGCGATTTGAGTCGGTATTCTTCAGCGGCAGCCCATGGACTTTCCTATCAAATGAATCATGTGGTATTCAGTTTCCATTATCCCCATACAGCCATGGATGTGGTGGCTTATTTCCGTATTGGGAAAGAAGGAAAGCATCAGCTTATTGAGGCGGTAAAAGGAAAACATGGAGCTGATTTTGTGCCGAAAAAAGAAATTTATCGGGGCAAGAAAATAGAAATTTATCCACTTAGTTCTACGAAATATCTGTCAGTGTATACTACAGATGGTTTGGTAGTAGTCAGCTATCAGAAAAAATTGATAGAGCAGGTGATTGATGCAGTGAAGGACAATAGTTCACTCCGTGAAGATTCGGTTTTTACTTCTATTCATCACCCTCAGCCGGCTAGCTTTATTACGATTTATGGGCGTACACCTTCAGTCCCATTCTTAGGAAAAGAGTCCTGCCATAGTTGGAGTGAATATGATATTCATTTGAACAGCGAAGTCTTTTATTTGAGTGGGCAGATGAAAGAAGAGCAAGCCGATTGTCTGGACCGTATGTTGCAGGCTGTCAATACAGTTCCTGTAGTTTCTGATAAAGACAGTTTACTGGTGGTATCGGGGCGTGAGCGAGTAGACTCTTGTATCTCTAAGGTGATTGCCTCTCCCTCTCACACCCTGTTTGATGAGTGTGTGTCAAATTTATCGCGTGATGCTTCCTATATTATGGTGACTGATATGGAAAAAGTGGCAGCTTCACCTGAACAGTTTGTTTCATATCTTCCTCCATTCCTTATTCGTCATGCTGATTTATTCCGTTCTTTTATTCTTTCTATACAGTTTACGGAAGTAAACAATCGCTTGTCGCATATCTTTGTGTTTACGTATAAAGAGTGATTGGATTTATCTTAATCGGTTCTTTTCAAAGTGAGGACCTGCTTTGAGGTGAAAATAAAGTAGTGATACTACTGTCAGTGAGGCTCCGAACAAGTAGGCTATTTTGAAGGTAGCAATTTCGGCCAAATATCCTCCTGTAAGCATACCTATTCCCAAGCCTACATCCCATGAAGTCAGGTAAGTGCTGGTGGCTGTGCCACGCTGGCTGTTGGGGGCTAAATTTACAAACAGGGTATTGTAAGCTGGAAACATAGTACCAAATCCTATTCCTAACAGTAGTGAAATCAGGAAGAAAATTCCCGTAGTCACTTCTAAATTCCACTTGACCAGCCATCCGCATGCAGTCAGAGCGAAGTAACATCCACTTACTAGATACAATCCTGCCGCAATTACTTTGGTGACTAATCCTTTGTCGACAAGTCGGCCACTGAATAGGCGGCTCACTGCCATGCCGACAGCCATCAGCGTAAAGAAGAATCCGGTTTCTGCTGTAATACCTATTTCTTGCGCATACATGGCCACGTAGTTGGTAGTCATTCCATAAGGAATGGAGAGCAGCAGGAGGGTGAATCCCGCAGGAAGTCCTTTCAGCAGAATGAAGCGGTCGAGCGATATAGGAGCACGCTTCACTGGAGCCTTATAAGGTGTACGAACGGTCCAGGCCGCTATAAATCCGATTACACACGAACCGAGCGCATACGAGAAGATAGTCGTATAAGAAGCTCCTCCACTGTGCAGGAACAGACCGAACATGGGACCGATTGACATGGCAATGTTGTTGGTAAGTCCATAGTAGCCCAACCCTTCTCCTCGTCGGGAAGACGGCATGATATCGATAACCAGCGTGTTTCCTCCTACCGTAACCATACCGAACGAAAATCCGTGCACAATGCGGAAGATAATAAATAAGGTCAGTGCTGTTGCAGTCATATAGCCGGCAAAAATCAGTGTGAAAATGAAATAAGCCAGCAGGTATAATGGTTTTCGGGCAAATGTATCCAGAATATATCCGGAGAAGGGGCGGATACATAAAGAGGAAATCGTATAGCAGGAAAGAATGACTCCAATAGCGGTATGTGAAGTGTGGAATACTTCCGACAAGTAAAACGGAAGAATGGGGGTAAGAAGCCAAAATCCGAAATAGAGCAGGAAGTTGGCAGCCAGGATGGCACAGAAACTCGGGGTGACAAGTTTTTCTTTTTCCATATTTCGCCGAAAGAAAAAGGGGAGATGGCTGGTTTGAATAGATAAACACGGATTACACTAAGGAAGTCGATACCTCCGGTGTAATCCGTGTTCTTATGATGATGCTATAAATCAGTTCGCTGATTCAAATTCTTCAAGGAAGCGTGTGTCATTTTCAGAGAACATACGCAAGTCTTTAACTTTGTATTTCAGGTTGGTGATACGTTCCACTCCCATACCGAATGCATAACCGGTGTAGACTTTACTGTCGATACCGTTTGCTTCCAGTACAGCCGGGTCTACCATACCGCATCCCAAAATTTCTACCCATCCGGTATATTTACAGAACGGACAGCCTTCGCCACCACAAATGTCACAGCTGATATCCATTTCAGCACTGGGCTCTGTGAACGGGAAGTAAGACGGACGAAGACGGATTTTAGTTTCCGGGCCGAACATTTCTTGTGCAAACTGCAGCAACACCTGTTTTAAGTCTGTAAACGAAACGTTCTTGTCGATATACAGACCTTCTACCTGATGGAAGAAGCAGTGTGCACGGTAGCTGATAGCTTCATTACGATATACACGTCCCGGACAGATTACACGGATAGGAGGCTGTGACACTTCCATTACGCGGCTCTGTACAGAAGAGGTGTGTGTACGAAGAATAATGTCAGGGTGACTTTCAATGAAGAATGTATCCTGCATGTCGCGTGCGGGATGGTCTTCTGCAAAGTTCATGGAAGAGAATACATGCCAGTCATCTTCTACTTCCGGACCGTCGGCAATAGTAAAGCCCATACGGCTGAAAATATCGATGATTTCATTGCGGACAATCGTCAACGGATGACGTGTTCCAAGATTAACCGGGTAAGCTGTACGGGTCAGGTCAAGTTCGGCAGCTCCGTTGTCCTGATTGTCGAATGCTTCTTTTAAGGTTGCAATCCGTTCCTGTGCAAGGTTCTTCAACTCATTTAATTTCATACCTACTTCTTTCTTCTGTTCAGCAGGTACATTACGGAAGTCAGCCATCAGTGCGTTGATGGCACCTTTTTTGCTCAGGTATTTGATTCGTAACGCTTCCAGTTCTTCTGGATTCTGCGCTGTGAGTCCTTTTACTTCCTGAAGCAACTGTTCTATTTTTGCTAACATATCTCTTCTTTAATTATTTTGTTTGCAAAGGTAAGGATTTAAACTGAAAAATTCAGTTTTTCGTTCAACAAAAAAGAAAACTCTTGTTTCTGAAACAATGATAAGAAAAAAAAGGTATTTTTGCGGCGATATTTGAGGAGACCAGATGAAGAAATTAATCATTGGATGCTGTTTGCTGGCGCTGATGGCATCTTGCGGAGGAGGAAAAAAGAAAGTGGATCCTTTTGCCGCATTGACAGAACAAATTGATTCTATGAAAGTTCTGCCTGATTCGATTCAGGATACCATTGTGGTGGAAGAACAAATACCTGCTTCGGCAGATGAGAGTTTTGCCGATTTTTTCTACAATTTCGCGTCGGATGCAAAGTTTCAGCGGTCGCGCGTGCTATTTCCTTTTTCATTGTATAAAGGCAAACAGGTGAATCGTATCCAAAAGAAGGACTGGAAGCACGATCCTTTATTTAGTCGGGAGCAAGCGTACACGGTGCTTTTCGATAAGGAAGAAGATATGGAAATGGAAAAGGATACCAGTATGCACAGCGTACAGGTAGACTGGATTTTTCTGACTGAGAAAAAAATCAAGCGTTATTATTTTGAACGGAAAAAAGATTCCTGGTTCCTCGAGGCTATTAATGTGGAGAAAATGGCAGAGGAACACGATGGTAAAGAAGATTTCTATACTTTTTATGAACGTTTTTCACGTGATTCGCTTTTCCAGCAGGAACGTTTGCATGAACCTCTGTATTTTGTAACGGCCGATCCCGAAGATGAATTCCAGATATTGGAAACCACGCTGGAACCGGGGCAATGGTTTGCTTTTCGTCCCCCGATGATGAAAGGAAAGATGACTAATGTACACTATGGCCAGCCTGAAAATATACATTCCGATTATAAGGTAGTAGAATTCAAAGGATTTGGAAACGGCTTTAGTAATACACTCTATTTTGAACGGCGTGAAAATATCTGGCAACTTATCCGGTTTGAAGATTTGAGCGATTGATGCATTATGAAAGACTATACAAATTACTCATTGCTTCCTTATAATACATTCGGAATGGATGTAAAGGCAGCTCGTTTCGTGGAATATGAATCAGTGAATGAACTGCTCTGCTTTTTGAAAGAGTGGAAAGCACAAAAGACTCCTCTTTTACATGTAGGAAGGGGAAGTAATCTGTTGTTTGTGTCCGATTATCAAGGAACTGTTTTGCATTCTGGTATTAAAGGAATGCAGATGGTAGGTGAAACCGATGAATGGGTAGAAATACGCGTCGGTGCTGGTGAGGTGTGGGATGACTTTGTAGATTATACAGTCAAGCAAGGATGGTATGGTGCGGAGAATCTGTCCTTAATACCTGGAGAGGTAGGGGCTTCGGCCGTTCAGAATATCGGAGCGTATGGAGTAGAGGCCAAGGATTTGATTGTGTCGGTCGAAACGGTAGCGGTGAATGATGGAACCACTCGTCTTTTCAAGCAAGATGAGTGTGGATATGCGTACCGTGAAAGTGTATTTAAACGAGAGTTGAAAGGGCTTTACATTGTGACTTATGTCACTTATCGCCTGAAAAAACAGCCGGAGTTTCATTTGGATTATGGAAATATCCGCTCCGAGCTGGAGAAGGAGGGAGGAGAATTGTCACTGGAAAAACTTCGTAGTGTGATTATACGTATCCGTGAGGCGAAACTTCCTGATCCGGAAAAGATTGGAAATGCTGGTAGTTTCTTTATGAATCCCATTGTACCGCTTGCACAATTTGAAGATTTGCTCAAGGAATATCCTGATATGCCTTTTTATAAAGTAGGTGACGACCGTGTAAAAATTCCTGCAGGATGGATGATTGACCGTTGTGGATGGAAAGGCAAACGGCTGGGAAATGCCGGAGTACATGACAAGCAGGCATTGGTGTTGGTGAATCTGGGAGGAGCTACCGGAAGTGAAGTGGTCAAGCTGGCAGAAGAAGTCGTTCGTTCTGTGAAAGAAAAATTTGGAGTGGCCATTCATCCGGAAGTGAACTTTATTGGAGTAAAACAATGAAAATAACAATTTTAGGAAGTGGAACGTCTACGGGAGTGCCTCAGGTGGGATGTACTTGTAAAGTATGTACAAGTTCTGACCCGCGTGACAACCGTTTGCGCTGTTCCGGTCTGGTAGAAGTAAATGGAGTACGCATTCTTATCGACTGTGGTCCGGATTTTCGCGAACAGATGCTTCGGCTGAATGATTTTCGTGCGATAGACGGAGTGCTGATTACCCATGAACATTATGACCATGTGGGTGGTCTGGACGATTTGCGACCTTTCTGTAAGTTTCGTGACATTCCGGTGTATGCGGAAGATTATACTGCCACTCGCTTGAAGAACCGCATGCCTTATTGCTTTACGGAAAACCTTTATCCTGGTGTGCCTCATATTCCATTGAATTATATTAAAGAAGGCGAACCGTTCGTGGTTTCTAATGTGGCTGGAAATCAGGTGGAAGTAATTCCTTTCCGCGTGATGCATGGAAAGCTTCCGATTATGGGTTTTCGTATTGGAAAAATGGCCTGGATTACAGATATGCTGCATCTTCCTGAAAGTTCATACGACTACCTGAAAGGATTGGATTGTCTGGTGATGAATGCCTTGCGTATTGAATACCATTGGACGCACCAGTCTTTGTCCGCGGCATTGGAGCAGACGGTCCGTATTGCAGCTGGGAAAACTTACTTTATCCACATGAGCCATCAGATAGGTTTGCATGCGGAAGTGCAGGAACAGTTGCCGGAAAATGTGTTTTTGGCATACGATGGACTTGTGATAGAACTGGATGAGACGAGGGAGAAGAAATAACTCATAAGATAAATTAATACACCTATCATGCTTTTTTATTGATAAATCTGTATCTTTGTGCCCTATTAAGTAGACATTTAAGTAGAAAAAATCAAAATAATAGGAAAAATGGCACAAGAAGACGTTTTCAAGAAACTTGTTTCACATTGTAAAGAATATGGTTTTGTATTCCCGTCAAGTGATATTTATGATGGGCTGGGAGCCGTATATGATTACGGTCAGAACGGTGTGGAACTGAAAAACAATATCAAACAATACTGGTGGCAGAGCATGGTGCTGTTGCACGACAACATCGTAGGTATTGACTCTGCTATCTTCATGCACCCTACTATCTGGAAGGCTTCTGGTCACGTAGATGCTTTCAATGACCCTTTGATTGACAATCGTGATTCAAAGAAGCGCTACCGTGCCGATGTCTTGATTGAAGATCAAATTGCTAAATACGACGAGAAAATCAATAAGGAAGTAGCGAAGGCTGCCAAGAAATACGGAGAAGCATTCAATGAAGAAGAGTTCCGTAGCACCAATGCACGTGTGCTGGAACATCAGGCAAAACGTGATGCATTGCATGAACGTTATTCAAAGGCTATGAATGCCAACGACCTAGCCGAACTTCGTCAGATTATTCTGGATGAAGAAATCGTATGTCCTATTTCTGGTACAAAGAACTGGACAGAAGTTCGTCAGTTCAACCTGATGTTTACTACTGAAATGGGATCTACTGCAGACGGTGCTATGAAGGTATACCTGCGTCCGGAAACTGCTCAGGGTATTTTCGTGAACTACCTGAACGTGCAGAAAACAGGACGTATGAAGATTCCGTTCGGTATTGCACAGATTGGTAAGGCTTTCCGTAATGAAATTGTAGCTCGTCAGTTCATCTTCCGTATGCGTGAGTTCGAACAGATGGAAATGCAGTTCTTCGTAAAACCGGGAACAGAACTCGACTGGTTCAAGAAATGGAAAGAAATCCGTTTGAAATGGCATAAGGCACTGGGATTCGGTGACGACCACTATCGTTATCATGACCATGAAAAACTGGCTCACTATGCTAATGCTGCTACTGATATTGAATTCCTGATGCCGTTCGGATTCAAGGAAGTAGAAGGTATCCACTCACGTACTAACTTCGACTTGAGTCAGCACGAAAAATTCTCAGGAAAGAGCATCAAGTACTTTGATCCGGAAATCAACGAAAGCTATACTCCGTATGTCATCGAAACTTCTATCGGTGTAGACCGTATGTTCCTGAGCGTGATGAGTGCGGCTTATCATGAAGAAAAACTGGAAAATGGTGAAACTCGTGTGGTATTGAAATTGCCTGCAGCTCTGGCACCGGTGAAACTGGCTGTCATGCCGTTGGTGAAAAAAGATGGTCTGCCTGAAAAGGCTCGTGAAATCGTGAACGACCTGAAATTCCACTTCAACTGCCAGTACGATGAAAAAGATTCTATCGGAAAGCGTTACCGTCGTCAGGATGCTATCGGTACTCCGTACTGTATTACCATCGACCACCAGACATTGGAAGACAACTGCGTAACTCTGCGTAACCGTGACACCATGGAACAGGAACGTGTGGCTATTGCAGATTTGAATAATATCATTGCAGACAAGGTAAGCATCACCAGCTTGCTGAAAACATTGCAGTAATAAATTAAACCTACATGAACAAGAACCTATTTTGGCTGATTGCCCTGTTATTCCCTCTTTCTTTCGGTTTTGTGTCGTGTGCAGAAGACACAGCTGTGGAAGATCCGTATGCGAACTGGCAAGTTCGTAATGAACACTATATCGATTCCATTGCGGATGTGGCTCGCGCAAATTTGGGAGAAGAAGTGGGAAAATGGAAAATATATCGGAATTATAAAATTGCGAATGAAAGTACGACTCCGGGATTGGGGGGTACAATTGTTACTAATCCTTACGAAACTCCTGCCAGTGCGAGTGATTCTGTATATATGAGAATTATTGAGGTTGGAAAAGAGGAAGGGTTGACCCCATTGTTTACGGATAGTGTGAGCGTGTATTATCGTGGAAAACTGATAAATGGAACTGTATTTGATCAAAACTATACAGGAGATTTGGATGAAAAAATCCACGTGCCTACTCATTTTGCATTGCAGGCCAATCAGACAGATGGATTGATTGTAGGTTGGATCACTGCATTGCAGTGGATGAAAGAGGGTGAACGTGTGGAATTATATATTCCGGCTGCCCTTGGATATGGCACACAGAATCAGTCTTCAATTCCTGCAAATTCAGTTTTGATTTTTGATTTGAAACTGGAAAAAGTAATTCATCCTGATGGCATAGAAAGCTACAGTTTGAAAGTAGACTGATTGTAGAATTAATATAGAAAAAAGACGGTGAGGAAATGGTTTTGAGACACTTCTTCACCGTCTTTTTTTGTGATAGTTGATGTGAGTTTTGGAATTAGTATAATTGCTTTTTGTAGTGAAGTCGAAAGCTCAGGTAGTTATTAGAAAAACTGTTTGTCTCCTTTTATGTTTCTCCTGCCGGAAATGTACGTTTTTCATGCGGGAAACTTACGGCTCTGCGTCGGAAAACGTAGGGCTTACAGGCGGGAAACATAAAAAGTTTTGATTCGATATTTCATTTACGCGGGTATATTTAGAACTTTTCAGGTGTGTATGAGATTCAATAGAGAGTTGGTAAGCGTGTTCTGCGTTGACTGCCTTTTGTTTTTTAGGAGATTTCTTTGTAATTTTGTGCCCGACAGAAAAAAGAATGAAGCAAATCTTAGGTACATATTGTTTGCTGTTGGTCAGCCTGTGGGTGCTGGTGGTAGGTGTGTTTCCACATCATCATCACAATGAGGCGTTTTGTGTCAGTCCGGATATGGAGATTTGCGCCTCGTCATCGCATGACGGATGCGAAGGACGGCACCATTGTACAGGAGATGCTGACAAGCATGCGTGCGATATCAGTTGTGTTACGCATCTGTCTTTTTCTGTTCCTCATCATTTGCCGGATTTTACCCCGGATTATACATTCTATACTTTGATTTATCTGTCATCCCTTTGTCTGGAAGCTCCATCTGTTTCTGTTGAGCGAGGGGATATGATTTCCTATTACGTAGAAAAACTGCATGCCCGGCATTTTTCTGCTGTTCGCAATTTCCGTGCTCCTCCTTTTGCTGTTGTAGCTTGATTTTTCGGGATGTTACTGCACTTTGCAACCTGTTTGCAACGTGTGGAAATTATTTTTGCAAACAAAAAACAACAGTATTCAATGAAAAACTATATTTTGACAGGAACATTGTGTATGTTCCTTTTGGGGGGATGCGGAGAACATGCACACGACCATGAGCATGAAGGTCATGACCATGAAGCGGAAATACATGCAGAGGAAAAAACAGCTCATTCAGATGAAATCGTACTGACGCCGGAGAAAGCAAAAGCGGCTGGGGTGGAAGCTGAAGTGATTCACCCGGGAGCCTTTCGGGAAGTGATACAGGCTGGCGGACAGATTCTGTCGGCACAAGGCCAGGAAGCAACGGTGGTAGCGGCTTCCTCGGGAGTGGTGTCTTTCTCCCGCAAAATTGCGGAAGGAATTGAAGTGAGCCAGGGTAGTGAACTGCTTAGTGTATCTGCCGAGCACATTCAGGAAGGTGACCCCGTGAGAAAGGCAAAGGTGGCTTATGAAAAAGCCAAGGAAGAATACGAACGTGCAGAAAAACTGGTAGGCAGCCAGATTGTGTCGCAGAAAGAATTTGCGGCTTTGCGTGAGGCATACCAGAATGCCCGTCTGGCATACGAGGCTTTGCTGCCCAGCAAGTCGGGTAAGGGAGTAGCCGTGAAGGCACCTATCGGCGGATTCGTGAAAAACTGCCTGGTGAAGGAAGGCGATTACGTAACGGTGGGACAGCCGTTGATGACGGTGACTCAGATGCGCCGCTTGGTGCTGAAGGTCGATGTGTCGGAACGTTATTATACACAACTTCCCCGCATTGTGTCGGCTAACTTCAAGACACCTTATAATAATAAAGTCTACTGCCTGGAGAACTTGGGCGGAAAAGTACTTTCGTTTGGAAAATCATCAGGCGATACGTCTTATTATGTACCGGTGACATTCGAATTTGACAACCGTGGCGACATGGTTCCAGGCGCATTTGTGGAAGTCTTTCTCCTGTCGGGCGAACGTCAGGGAGTCATCAGCTTGCCGGAATCGGCGCTGACCGAAGAACAGGGACTTTATTTTGTGTACCTGAAACTCGACGACGAGTGTTATAAGAAACAAGAGGTACAATTAGGAACTTCCAACGGAGAGCGGGTAGAAATTCTTTCCGGACTGAAAGACGGAGATACCGTGGTGACTCGTGGTGCCATTCATGTGAAACTGGCTGCCGCTTCCAATGCTATTCCGGCTCATTCACACAACCATTAAAAATGACCCGCTATGCTGAATAAAATTATACGATTTTCGCTACAGAACCGCTTGCTGGTTCTGGTGGCTTCGGTGTTGTTGCTGATAGGGGGAACCTATACAGCTTTCCATACCGAAGTGGACGTGTTCCCTGACTTGAATGCGCCTACCGTAGTGGTGATGACCGAAGCCAACGGGATGGCTGCCGAAGAGGTAGAACAGCTGGTTACTTTCCCGATAGAGACTGCCGTAAACGGGGCTACTCATGTACGCAGGGTACGTTCTTCCTCTACCACGGGATTTTCTGTTGTATGGGTGGAATTTGAGTGGGATACCGACATTTACCTGGCGCGCCAGATTGTGTCGGAGAAACTGGCGGCGGCAGGCGAGGACTTGCCCGACAATGTGGGTAAACCGACATTGGGCCCTCAGTCGTCTATCTTAGGAGAGCTATTGATTGTGGGATTGACTTCCGATTCCACTTCCATGCAGGATTTGCGTACCATGGCCGACTGGACCATCCGTCCGCGTCTGCTGTCTACCGGAGGTGTGGCTCAGGTAGCTGTACTGGGAGGCGACATCAAGGAATATCAGATTTTGGTTCATCCGGACCGTATGCGCCACTATGGCGTGACGTTGGGCGAAGTGATGGAAGTGTCACGAGGCATGAACCAGAACACCAACGGAGGTGTCATTTATGAATACGGAAATGAATACATCGTGCGTGGAGTCATCTCTACCGACGATGTGCGTAAGTTGGGACGTGCTGTCATCAAGACTACTCCAGACGGGGCACCCATTACCTTGGAGGATGTGGCCGATGTACGTATCGGGTCGCAGCAACCCAAGTTGGGATTGGCTTCTGAAAAAGGAAAGCCGGCGGTACTCATTACGGTGACCAAGCAACCAAATACCGGAACCATTGAGCTGACCGAAAAACTGGAAGCCGCTTTGGCCGATTTGCAGAAGAACTTGCCGAAGGATGTGCATATCTCTACCGACATCTTCCGTCAGTCACGTTTTATTGAGAGCTCTATCAGCAACGTGCAGGACTCGCTTTACGAAGGTGCCATTTTCGTGGTGATTGTGCTGTTCCTGTTCCTGGCCAACACACGTACTACGATTATTTCACTGATTACCCTTCCCCTGTCGCTTGTGGTAGCCATCCTGACCTTGCATTACCTGGGACTTAGTATCAATACCATGAGTCTGGGTGGTATGGCCATTGCCATCGGTTCGCTGGTGGACGATGCCATTGTGGACGTGGAAAATGTATGGAAGCATCTGCGTGAAAACCGTCAGTTGTCGTTAGCGGAACGGAAACCGGTACGGGAAGTTGTCTTTCAGGCTTCACGTGAGGTACGTATGCCTATTCTGAACTCTACGTTGATTATCATTGTCAGCTTTATTCCTCTTTTCTTCCTGAGCGGAATGGAAGGACGTATGTTGGTGCCGCTGGGTATTTCTTTTATCGTGTCTTTGTTTGCTTCAACGATAGTAGCTTTGACCCTGACTCCGGTACTTTGCAGCTACCTGTTGGGTAAAAATACTTCCAAGGGAGAGGGATTGCCCAAGGAAGCCTTCCTTGCCGTATGGTTGAAGAAATATTATGAACGAGCCTTGCTTTGGGCGCTGGAACATAAGAAGACGGTATTGGGAGGAACGGTAGCTTTCTTTATCGTGGCGTTGGGAATTTTCTTTACGTTGGGGCACAGCTTCCTTCCTTCTTTCAATGAAGGTTCCTTCACCATCAATGTCAGTTCATTGCCGGGTATTTCACTGGAAGAATCCGACAAGATAGGCCGTCAGGCAGAAGAACTGCTGCTTTCGATTCCTGAAATTCAGACCGTAGCCCGTAAGACAGGGCGTGCGGAGCTGGATGAACATGCGCTGGGTGTGAATGTATCCGAAATAGAAGCACCTTTTGAACTGAAAGACCGTTCGCATGCCGAATTGCTGGACGAAGTACGTCACAAACTGTCGGTTATTACGGGGGCCAACATTGAAATCGGGCAGCCCATCAGCCACCGTATTGATGCTATGTTGAGCGGTACACAGGCCAGCATTGCCATCAAGCTGTTTGGCGACGACCTGAACCGGATGTTTGCCATCGGTAACCAGATAAAGGAAGCAGTGAGCGATGTAGAGGGAATTGCTGACCTGAATGTGGAACAGCAGATTGAGCGTCCGGAACTGAAGATTGTGCCGAAGCGTGAAATGCTGGCTAAATACGGTATCTCGTTGCCGCAGTTCAGTGAGTTTGTCACGGTCAATATGGCCGGTGAGGTCGTGTCGCAGGTATATGAACAGGGAAAGACCTTTAACCTGGTGGTACGTGCCGCAGAATCTGACCGTGGTACGATGGAACGTGTCAAGGAGTTGATGATTGATGATGCACAAGGCCGGAAGATACCTCTTTCTTACGTAGCAGATGTGACTTCTTCCATGGGTCCCAATACCATCAACCGTGAGAACGTAAAACGAAAAATTGTAATCTCGGCCAATACCAGCGGGCGTGACCTGCGCAGTGTGGTGAACGACATCCAGCATAGGGTAGAAGAAAAAATCAGCTTGCCGGAAGGGTATCATATAGAATACGGCGGACAGTTTGAAAGTGAACAGGCTGCCAGTCGTACCTTGTTGCTGACTTCTCTGATGAGTATTGCAGTGATTTTCCTGCTGCTGTACATGCAGTTCCACGATGCGGCAGAAAGTGGCGTTATCCTGTTGAATCTGCCTTTGGCCCTGATTGGAGGAGTTTTTGCCCTCTTCCTGACTACGGGTGAAGTCAGCATTCCTGCCATTATCGGTTTCATCTCGTTGTTCGGAATCGCTACCCGTAACGGAATGCTGCTTGTCACACACTACAATCTGTTGCGTGAAGAACAGCAGTTGGGAGTGCGTGAAAGTGTGGTGCGCGGTTCGCTCGACCGTCTGAATCCGATTCTGATGACGGCTCTGTCCTCTGCTTTTGCATTGATTCCGCTGGCCTTGCGCGGCGATTTGCCGGGAAATGAAATTCAGAGTCCGATGGCGAAGGTCATTCTGGGAGGTCTGCTGACTTCCACTTTCCTGAATGCGTTTGTCATTCCTATTGTGTACGAGTTAATGAACCGGAAGAAAAACCTTAAAAGAACAGAAGAATGAAAAAAATAGGATGGATGTGGCTTGCAGGACTGGCATTTGCCAGCAGCGTGCAGGCACAGAAAATAGAAGAAGTGTTGCAGTCCGTAGAGCAGAATAACAAAGAACTGCAGGCGGTCTTTCATTCTACGGAAGCAGCTAAGATGGAAGTGCAGACGCAGAATAACCTGGAAGACCCCAGTGTGGAGTACAGTCCGTTCTTTGCCAAAGGAGTAGACGGAATGGCCAGTTCGGAACTGGTGGTGACACAGGGATTTGATTTCCCGACCTTGTATGCGGCACGCAATCGTTCCGGAAAACTGCAGAAAGATGTGCTCGACCGTCAGCAGCAGGCGCTTCGTCGCGATATTCTGCTGCAGGCCAAGAATCTGTGTCTCGACCTGATTCGCCTGAATCAGGAACAGGCTTTGCTCATGGAACGACAGAAAAATGCCGATGCCCTGTTGCAGTTGTTTGAAAAGCGTTTGAAAGAAGGAGATGCCAATGCCTTGGAGGTGAATAAAATCAAGATGGAACGCATGAAGGTGCAGACGGAAGTGGCACAGAACCATGCAGCACATCGTACGGCACTTCAGCAACTGCTGGCGATGAACGGCAACCTTCCGTTGGAGTTTGCAGAAGACCGTTATCCGGCAGTGGAAGCCATTCGTGACTATCATACATTGTACAACGAGGTAATGATGCAGGATGCAGACCTTCAGGCGGCAGATGCGGCTTCCCGTGCGGCTGCGGAACAGGTAAGCGTGAACAAGCAGAACTGGCTGCCCAAGCTGGAAGTGGGTTACCGTCGCAATACGTCGGTAGGTGAGAAAAGCAACGGTTTCCTGGTCGGAGGAAGTTTCCCGATATTCTCTAACCGGAAGAAACTGAAGATTGCCAAGGCACAGGCCTTGAGTGCCAATCTGCAACTGGACAATACCCGCTTGCAGGTGGAAGCAAGAATACAGGGACAGTTTAATGAAATGCAGCAGCTTCAGGAAGCAATGCAGGCCTACGATGTGCCTTTGATGCATCATACCCTCCGCTTGCTTTATGATGCCGTGACTGCCGGACAACTTTCGATTATTGACTTTTATGTAGAGGCCGATAACGTGTACGGCAACCTGCAAAGTTATATTACCCTTGAAAACCAGTATCAGAAACTGATGGCGGATATTTATAAAAACCGTCTTTGATAGGTCATAAAGAATCCATCCCCGGTAATTAGCGATAAATTACCGGGGATGATTTTTGGGTCAAGTCAGTTTGTTATTCAAATCTTTTCTAATGGAATATTCAGGGCTTTTGCCACTCCCTTTCCATAATTCTCATCTGCTTTCATGCAGTTCCGTATATGGCGAAGCTTGATTTCTTCCGGAATATCTCCCATGGCTCTTGCCGTATTTTCGAAGAGCACCTGCTGCTGGGCGGGAGTCATCAGTCGGAACAGATCGCCTGGTTGAGAATAGTAATCCGAATCATCTTCCCGGTAGTCCCATTGGTAAGCGGCTCCATCGAGTTCCAATGGCGGCTCCTTGTATTCCGTCTGGTGCTGCCATTCTTCGTAGCTGTTGGGCTCATATCCTAACGTAGACCCATGGTTCCCGTCCACGCGCATCTGTCCGTCCCGATGATACATGTTCAGGAAAGGACAACGGCTGCGGTTGACCGGAATCTGGTGATGGTTCACTCCCAGTCGGTAGCGCTGTGTATCTCCGTAAGAGAACAGACGTCCTTGCAGCATACGGTCGGGTGAGAAACTGATACCCGGTACCACATTGGCCGGATTGAACGCTGCCTGCTCTACATCCGCGAAGTAGTTTTCTGGATTGCGGTTCAGTTCCATTACGCCCACTTCAATCAACGGATATTCTTTCTGCGACCAGACTTTGGTCAGGTCGAACGGATTGAACGGACAGTTCTTGGCCTGCTCTTCCGTCATTACCTGAATGTACATAGTCCATTTGGGGAAGTCACCCTTCTCAATGCTTTCATACAAATCGCGCTGGTGGCTTTCACGGTCTTTGGCAATGATGGCTTCTGCTTCTGCATCGGTCAAGTTCTTGATACCCTGCTGCGTATGCAGGTGGAATTTCACCCAAGTGCGTTTTCCTTCTGCGTTGATAAGTGAGAATGTATGGCTTCCGTATCCGTGCATGTGGCGGTAAGAGGCCGGAATACCTCGGTCGCTCATGGTGATGGTTACCTGATGCAGTGCTTCAGGTAGTAACGTCCAGAAATCCCAGTTGTTGCGTGCGCTTCGCATATTGGTGCGCGGGTCACGTTTTACCGCATGATTCAGGTCGGGGAATTTCAGCGGGTCACGAAGGAAGAAGACGGGGGTGTTGTTACCGACCAAATCCCAGTTGCCTTCTTCTGTATAGAATTTGATGGCGAATCCGCGAATATCACGTTCGGCATCTGCCGCTCCTCGTTCACCGGCTACGGTAGAGAAACGGACAAACAGTTCTGTTTCTTTTCCAATCTGTGAGAAAATAGCTGCCTTGGTGTAGGCTGTAATGTCATGAGTGACCGTAAATTTTCCGAAGGCACCGGAGCCTTTGGCATGCATACGCCGTTCTGGAATCACTTCGCGGTCAAAATGTGCCAGTTTCTCAAGAAACCATACGTCTTGTAAAAGCATCGGGCCTCTCCGTCCT
The DNA here is from genome assembly GCF_000187895.1 of Phocaeicola plebeius DSM 17135. Lineage (GTDB taxonomy): Bacteria > Bacteroidota > Bacteroidia > Bacteroidales > Bacteroidaceae > Phocaeicola > Phocaeicola plebeius. Next base: position 28,693 of record NZ_DS990130.1, read on the forward strand.
GCGGTGGCCACATTGTGGTTGTCGGCTACAGGTGCTCCTGAAGCGCTGGTCAGTTTTTTATTTTCCATACAATATTACATTTATAATTAATAAAAAAGGGATGTACTGATAAATTGGTCTAATATCTTTTTGTCTGTTTCTGTCAGCAATCCGTTTTTGGATTTCAGAAAAGGTATGTGGGTATTCCGTGAAATCTTCAATGTTTTCTTCATTTTCCGGTACATACTGCCTGTCCTGAATTTATACGTGGTAAAAAGTAGTGTACGATGCGGAGATATGCGTCCTGCCATTTTCCGGCTGCATGCTCTCCATTTCTTGTGGGGGTGCTGTCCGACGACGAACCAGCCACACGTCCAGCATCCGGAGATAAGGAAGTCCGTCTCGTTCAGCTTTTGGGTGTTAAAATCAGAAATGGCACTCAGGCTGACGTTCAACCCTTTTGACCAGAGATACATGGCTATCTCTCGTGCGAAAAAGGCGGTCTTTCCTTTGTGGCTGTAATATAAGACAGTGGCTTTCATCTTATTGGTAACAACATGGTTCTTGGGCAATTTTTGTTCATTGTTTTTGCGGTTTGTGCCGAGACGGTTATTGCCAGCCAGGCACACATTAAACTGATGATTTTTTTCATATAGCGTTTCTTTTTTAACAAAGATAAGTGGGCTGAGAATATTTATTTATATTTGCAAAACTCATTTTTTCGATAATATCCATAGATAAAAACGATAAGGACATGGAACTGCGTCAATTGAAATACTTTAAGGAAGCCTGCGAACTACAGAACTTTTCAGAGGCAGCTCGTGTGCTGCACATCTCTCAAAGTACCCTTTCACAGCAAATCAAACAGCTGGAAGATGAGCTGGATGTGCTGTTGTTCGACCGTATTGGCAAGCGGATTGTACCTACGGAGGCCGGGCTGGCTTTTCTGCCTTATGCTGTCAGGGCAATACGCGATGCAGAAAACGGGAAACAGATTATTCGCGACCTGAAAGGTATTGAAACGGGAGTGCTTCATGTAGGAGTGACTTACAGCATGAGTCCGTTATTGATTGCAGCGTTGGGATTATTTTCCAAGACTTATCCCAAAATAAAGGTCAATGTCAGTTTTGGCACTTCCGAAGAGTTGTTGGACAGATTAGAGGCTAATCAGTTGGATTTTGTGTTGTCCTTTAAACCGGAAGGCGTGTCAGAGCATCTGGAAACCATGCCTTTGTTCTCTTCCATGCTTCGCTTTATTGTGCATTGTTCCCATCCGTTGGCCGAATTGTCATCCATCACCTTGAAGCGGCTTTCTGAAACTCCCTTGATTTTGCCGGGAAAAGGATTTGCCACCCGAAAAAGAGTAGACGACCTGTGCCGGAAGCATCAGTTGGAGTTGACGGTAGGCGTGGAGATGAATGACGTGCATACCATCATTCATACCTTGCGTGAAGGATATTGGGGAACTATATTGACGCAGGCGGCTGTACGGGGAGAAGAGAACCTTGTACAAATTCCGATATTGTGTGCCGACAAGCTGACTTCACAAGGTTTTTTGTTCTGGGCACAGGGAGATTACCGTAAGAAATCAGCATTGGCTTTTGCGGATTTTCTCCGAAAAGTGGCAGGGGGTGAAGAGAGAAGCTAAATAATGATAAGATGTAAAAAAGACAGGCCCCTGTTTCTCTTAATCCGTTCTGAATTATTAACTTTGTCGGTCGATAAAAATTAAAACAGAAACACAGCGCTATGCCATTAAATTTACCCGATAAACTGCCCGCAATTGATTTGCTGAAGGAGGAGAATATTTTCGTTATCGATAATTCTCGTGCCAGCTCACAGGATATTCGTCCGTTGAAAATTGTGGTGCTGAACCTGATGCCCATCAAGATTACTACAGAAACCGATTTGATTCGTTTGCTTTCGAACTCTCCTCTTCAGATAGAAGTAAGTCTGATGAAGCTGAAAAGTCATACGTCAAAAAATACGCCGGTGGAACACATGAAAGCTTTCTACCGCGACTTTGAACTGATGAAGAATGAGAAGTTCGACGGAATGATTATTACGGGTGCACCGGTGGAACATCTCGATTTTGAGGATGTAAATTATTGGGATGAAATTACGGAGATTTTTGAGTGGACCCGTACGCATGTGACTTCTACTTTTTATATATGCTGGGCGGCACAGGCGGGATTGTATTATCATTATGGCATTCCGAAATATCCGCTGGAAAAGAAAATGTTTGGAATTTTTGAACATCATATCTGCGACGGATTCCAGCAGTTGCCTATTTTCCGTGGGTTTGATGATGTGTTTTATGTACCTCATAGCCGTCATACGGAAGTCCGTCGGGAAGACATCGAGAAGTGTGAAGGTTTGCAGGTAATTTCGGAATCGGCTGACTCTGGTGTACACATTGTGATGGCTCGCGGCGGACGTGAGTTTTTCGTGACCGGACATTCCGAATATTCTCCTTATACTTTGGACACGGAGTATCGTCGTGACCTGGATAAGGGACTTCCTATTGAAATGCCTCGAAACTATTATCGTGAGGACAATCCGGAGAAAGGACCGCTGGTACGCTGGCGAAGTGTGGCCAACCTCTTGTTCTCCAATTGGTTGAACTATTATGTATATCAGGAAACTCCTTACGACATCAATCAGATAAAATAATGCTCAGACAACGTCCTATCGAACTGCTTGCTCCGGCAAAGAACTTGGAGTGTGGAATGGAAGCCATTAATCATGGTGCCGATGCGGTGTATATCGGTGCACCTCGTTTTGGCGCGCGTGCAGCTGCCGGAAATTCTCTGGAAGACATTGAAGCCCTGGTGCGTTACGCACATTTATATCGGGTGCGTATTTACGTGACTGTCAATACAATTTTGAAAGATGAAGAACTGGCAGAAACGGAGAAAATGATTTGGGATTTGTACCGGATTGGGGTGGATGCCTTGATTGTGCAGGATATGGGGATTACCCGTCTGAATCTTCCTCCGATTCCTTTGCATGCCAGTACGCAGATGGACAACCGCACTCCGCAAAAAGTGAAATTCCTGGCTGAGGCAGGTTTCCGTCAGGTGGTGTTGGCCCGTGAACTGACGCTGGATGAAATTGCAAAGATTCATGCAGCCTGTCCGGATACACCGCTGGAAGTGTTTGTACACGGAGCCTTGTGCGTAAGCTATAGCGGACAATGTTATGTCAGCCAGGCTTGCTTTGGTCGTAGTGCCAACCGGGGAGAATGTGCACAGTTCTGTCGCCTGAGTTTTGATATGGTAGATGCCGACGGGAAAACGATTGCCCGTGGTAAACACTTGCTTTCCTTGAAAGATATGAACCAGAGCGAGAACCTGGAAGCCTTGCTGGATGCCGGTGCCTCTTCGCTGAAAATAGAAGGACGTTTGAAGGATGTAGCCTATGTAAAGAATGTGACGGCTTACTATCGCCAGAAATTGGATGCGATATTCAAACGCCGCAAAGAATATATACGTGCTTCTTCCGGCACGGTCCGGCTGGCTTTTCGTCCGCAATTGGACAAGAGTTTCAGCAGGGGTTTTACTGATTATTTCCTGCACGGACGTACACCGGATATTTTCTCCTTTCATACGCCGAAGTCGTTAGGTGAAGAAATGGGAGTGGTGAAGGAAGTACGCGGCAACTATTTTACCGTGGCAGGTGTCAAACCTTTCAGTAACGGTGATGGACTTTGTTATCTGGATGAGGCGGGAAAACTGCATGGATTCCGGGTAAATCGCGTAGAAAACAATAAACTTTATCCGCAGGAAATGCCACGCCTTCGACCGAAGACCAGGCTTTACCGTAACTTTGACCAGGAGTTTGAGCGGGTGATGCAGAAAAAATCGGCAGAGCGGAAGATAGCCGTGGCCATGGCATTGGAAGAAAACAATTTCGGATTTACACTGACTTTGACCGATGAGGACGATAATAGCATCAGCGTGACATTGCCGTACGAAAAAGCACCGGCGCGTACACCCCAGGCTGAAAACCTGAGAAATCAGTTGGGCAAGTTGGGAAATACGCCTTTTGAGCTGGAAAGTTTGGATATTTCTTTATCGGGCGACTGGTTTATTCCTTCATCAGTGCTTGCGGATTTACGTCGTACGGCAGTAGAGAAACTGCTGGAGGCTCGTCGCATCAACTATCCACAGGAAAGAGTTCGTTTCCCGAAAACAGTTCATGCTTTTCCGGCAGGCGAACTGACTTATTTAGGAAATGTGATGAACGGAAAGGCACAGGCTTTCTACCATGACCATGGAGTGAAGCGAGTGGAGCCGGCTTTTGAAAAGGAAGCACAGGCCGATGCGGTGTTGATGTTCTGCAAGCATTGCCTGCGTTATAGCATGGGATGGTGTCCGGTACATCATAAGGTGAAGTCGCCTTATCGTGAGCCGTATTACTTGGTAAGTACGGACGGACGACGTTTCCGCCTTGACTTTGACTGTAAGGTTTGTCAGATGAAAGTTTCATTGGATAATCGGGCATCTTCATGAAGCACTTACAATATTTTCTGGGCATACTCTTTCTGTTGCTGTGTATGACGGCCTGTCATTACCGCACTACCTTGTCTTCGGCTGTAAAGAATGGGCAGGAAGACTCGGTAGCCGTGTCGGTACAGAAAGAACGTCCGTATGCACTGAACAGCAATTTCCGTGTGACAGCAGATACACTCTGGTTGCGTCTGCTTCCGTTGCTCGACTCTATTCCGGTAAGGGAAGGAGATGAACTGGTGGTAGCAGAAATATCGCTGCGCACGGAAATGCAGGATGATTCAGTGTGGGTGAAGGTGGCACGCGACCAGGAAACCATAGGCTGGATTCCGGAACATCAGCTTTTGACGCACATTGTCCCTGTAGATCCGATTTCACGCTGCATCCATTTGTTCAGTAATTCACACACTTTACCGTTCTTTCTGGTATTGGCAGTGTTCTTTCTTTGCTTTGTGTACCGTGCCGTACGACGCAAGCAGATAAAACTCATCTGGCTGAACGACATAGACAGTGTGTTCCCTATTACGTTGTCGTGGTTGCTTGTGGCGGCCGCCACACTTTATAACAGCATGCAGCATTTTGTGCCGGAAACCTGGGAGCGGTATTATTATGATCCGTCCCTGAATCCGTTCGATCTGCCTTTTGTGTTAGGGCTGTTTGTGCTCAGTGTGTTCTTTATTTTGCTGTTAGGAGTCGCTTTACTGGATGATTTGTTTCATCAGACCTCTTTTGAAGTAGCCTTCTTCTATCTGCTGGGACTGGCTTCCTATTGCATATTTCTTTATATTTTCTTTACTTATTTATGGGTGTACCTCGCTTATGTGGGCTTTATCGGATATACCTTGTGGTGTATTCGCCAGCTCCGGAAATCGCATGGCTATCCATATGCCTGTGGTTCTTGCGGCGCAAAAATGAGATCGAAAGGCATTTGCCCGCACTGTGGCGCATTGAATGAGTAAGAATCGGCAGAATTTTGTAATTTTGCATTTTCCAAAATCAAAAATTTTAAAACGTACCAAATATGATTAGTATAGATGGACTGACCGTAGAATTCGGAGGGACCACCTTGTTCAGTGACCTGAACTTTCAGATTAACGAGAAAGACCGTATCGCCCTGATGGGTAAAAATGGAGCCGGTAAATCGACACTTCTTAAAATTTTGGCAGGCGTTCGGCAACCTACCCGTGGAAAGGTGACGGCACCGAAGGACTGTGTGATTGCCTATCTGCCCCAGCACCTGATGACGGAGGATGGCCGTACGGTGTTTGAAGAAGCCTCTCAAGCCTTTGCCCATTTGAAAGAAATGGAAGAAGAGATAGAGCGGATGAACAACGAACTGGCCACCCGTACGGATTATGAGAGTGATTCCTATATGGCTTTAATCGAGAAAGTGGCAGCCATGAGCGAGAAGTTCTATGCCATCGACATGACGCATTTTGAAGAAGATGTGGAGAAGGCTTTGCTGGGATTGGGATTCTTGCGGGAAGACTTTAACCGTCCGACCAGTGATTTCAGCGGAGGATGGCGCATGCGTATTGAGCTGGCCAAGCTGTTGCTACAGAATCCGGACGTCCTTTTGCTGGATGAGCCTACCAACCACCTGGACATCGAATCTATCCAGTGGCTGGAAGATTTTCTGATTAACAGTGCCAAGGCCGTGGTGGTCATCAGTCACGACCGTAAGTTTGTCGACAATATTACCACACGCACCATCGAAGTGACGATGGGACGCATCTATGATTATAAAGTGAACTATTCTCAGTATCTTGTATTGCGGAAGGAACGCCGTGAGCAACAGATGAAGCAGTATGAGGAACAGCAGAAAATGATTCAGGAAACCAAGGATTTTATCGAACGCTTCAAGGGAACATACAGCAAGACGCTTCAGGTACAGAGCCGTGTAAAAATGCTGGAGAAGCTGGAACTGATAGAGGTGGACGAAGAAGATACTTCGGCCTTGCGCTTGAAGTTTCCTCCCTCTCCGCGTAGTGGAAACTATCCGGTTATCATGGAAGGAGTCGGTAAAACATACGGCGATCATGTTGTCTTCAAAAATGCCAATCTGACCATTGAGAGAGGGGATAAGGTGGCATTCGTCGGAAAGAACGGAGAAGGAAAGTCTACGCTGGTGAAATGTATCATGAATGAAATAGACCATGAAGGTACGCTGACGTTGGGACATAACGTACAAATCGGATACTTTGCACAGAACCAGGCATCCTTGCTGGATGAAAATCTGACGGTGTTCCAGACCATTGACGATGTGGCCAAAGGTGAAATCCGTAATAAAATCAGAGACCTGCTGGGAGCATTTATGTTTGGTAGTCCGGAGGCTTCCATGAAAAAGGTAAAAGTGTTGTCAGGAGGAGAACGTACCCGTCTGGCAATGATAAAGCTTTTGCTGGAGCCGGTCAACTTGTTGATTTTGGACGAGCCAACCAATCACCTGGACATGAAAACGAAGGACATTCTGAAGCAGGCGCTGGTAGATTTCGACGGTACGTTGATTGTCGTATCTCACGACCGTGACTTCCTGGATGGGCTTGTGACGAAAGTATATGAATTCGGAAATCAGCGTGTGAAAGAACATTTGTGTGGTATTTATGAGTTCCTGGAAACGAAAAAAATGGAGAATTTGCAGGAACTAGAGCGTAAAAATGCCTGAAATCACCCTTTTTTAGAGAAAAAACAGGGATTTGAGAAAAAAAGTTCTCAAATGTTTTGCAGGTTTAAAATAAGTTACTACCTTTGCACTCGCAATCGGGAAATGACCGATGCGACAAAGGATTGATTCGCTAGCTCAGCAGGTAGAGCACAACACTTTTAATGTTGGGGTCCTGGGTTCGAGCCCCAGGCGGATCACTCAAACAAAAAGCAAAACAATGAAAACCGCTGATAATCAATCATTATCAGCGGTTTTTCTTTTTATCCATACTGCAAATTGAAGCAGAATACCGCATCTTACTGGAGGTGAAATAGGTGGACTTAATTTCCACATAAAAACAAGTCCACCTAATTGGATTATATTTCACTGATTCTCTGCGTTTTGCATAAAACAAACTCTTTTCAAAACATGTATTTTTACACCATCAAAAAAAGAAGAGTATGGCAATGCAAAGAAACTATTTTACGGTATTGTTTTTCCTGAAGAAATCAAAGCTGCTTAAAAATGGAGAAGCACCAATCTGTATGCGTATCACAATAAACGGAAAACGTGCAGAGGTACAAATCAAGCGAAGTATAGATGTTACAAAATGGAATACGCAAAAAGAATGCGCGATTGGCAGGGAAAAGAAGTATCAAGAAATAAACCACTATCTTGATACGATAAGAACTAAAATCCTTCAAATTCACCGTGAACTTGAGCAGGACGGTAAACCTATTACAGCAGATATTATAAAAAATATCTATTATGGAGAACACTCTACTCCCAAAATGCTGCTTGAAGTATTCCAGGAACACAATTCGGAATATCGGGAATTAATGAACAAGGAATATGCCGAAGGTACTGTACTTCGATACGAACGTACAGCAAGATATTTGAAGGAGTTTATCAGTGAACAGTATAAACTGGCTGATATTCCATTAAAATCAATCAACTATGAATTTATAACCAAATTCGAACATTTCATTAAAATACAGAAAAACTGTGCGCAAAATGCGACAGTGAAATATCTGAAGAATTTAAAGAAAATCATCAAAACTGCATTGATAAAGAAGTGGATAACTGATGATCCGTTTGCAGAAATACACTTCAAACAGACCAAGTGTAACCGTGAATTCTTAAACGAAATGGAACTTCGCAAAATCATCAATAAAGATTTTGATATTCAACGATTACAAACCGTAAGGGACATATTCATCTTCTGTTGCTTCACCGGTTTGGCTTTCACAGACGTAAAGAATCTGAAAAAGGAACACCTTGTACAGGCTGATAATGGTGAATGGTGGATAAGAAAAGCAAGGGAAAAGACCGATAATATGTGCGACATTCCATTGTTGGATATACCAAGACTTATTTTAGAGAAATATCAATCAAATCCAATCTGCAATGAAAAAGGATTATTACTTCCTGTTCCCAGCAACCAACGAATGAACAGTTATTTGAAAGAAATAGCTGATGTATGTGGTATTCAGAAGAATCTTTCCACACATATTGCAAGACATACATTTGCATCACTGGCTATTGCAAATAAGGTTTCCTTGGAATCCATTGCCAAAATGTTAGGACATACGGACATTCGTACAACTCGTATTTATGCCAAAATAATGAATTCTACCATTGCCAATGAAATGAAAGTACTGCAAAACAAGTTCGCAATATAATTTTCAACCATTATTTCATTTCTTACAGCAAATATCGCCCTTTGCCACTGACTGTGCAAGGCGGCCCTGTCGGGCTGGTTGGCTGGAAAAAAATCATCCTCGCTTCGCTCCGGTATTTTTTTCCGCCAAGCCTTGCACCGGTCATTGGCAAAGAACAGCCGGGCCAGTAAGAAATTGAAATACTGGCTCCACGGAGCCGGTCATGTCTAATTTAAATAAAAGAATATGACTGAAGAAGTTGGAAAGAAGGTATGTGAAGGTACAGTAGCAGACCTCATGAAGGACAAGACCGGAAAACAGACGGTTATCACGTTGACAAGAAAGAATGCTTACCGAGTGAAGAAAATCAGAGAACAAGGGACGGATGACGAAGCCGTCCTTTTTCATTTCCGTAAACGCTGTACGGGAATGGGGTCCTATGTACACACCATCGAAGCGGCAGACGGAGAAACAGAACTTCATCCGTCTGAATTTGAAAAATGGGAAGCTGTGGAATTCCTGTATCCCGGCTATCTGGAAGACCTGCTTGATGCTGCATACAACGCGTACAGATGGAGTTCCTTCGAACCTGAAGCAAGGGCGGAAACAGACATCATGCAATATGAAAAACAACTTGTAGAGGATCTGAAACAGATTCCGGAAGAAAAGCAGAACGAGTATGTCAGTGCATACCATAGCAAGTTCTCCGCCTTGCTGGGCAGTCTCTCACGATGTGCCAGTCCGATGGTGACAGGGCCTGCCAAATTCAACTGTCAGCGCAACAACAAGGCCTTGGACGCATACCAGAACAGATTTGATGAATTTCATGACTGGCGTAACCGCTTCAAGGCTGCCATGGAAAGGATGAAAGAGGCTGCCAAACCGGAAGAACAGAAGCAGGAAGAGGCATGGAACCGCCTGAAGCGTGACATTGCAAGCAGCGCACAGACCATTCATGATATTGATACCGGTAAAGCAAGAGGATACAGCCGTGCCTTGTTTGTCAGCAGTATCCTTAATAAAGTAAGCACCTATGCAGGAAAAGGAGAAGTGGAAATCGTACAGAAAGCGGTAGACTTCATTACAGACTTCAATGCGCAATGCAAGAAACCGGTTATCACTCCGCGGAACCGTTTCTTCCAACTGCCGGAAATGGCACGCCAGGCCAGACTGAAACTTCAGGAAATCAGAGAACGGGAAAACCGTGAACTGAAATTTGAAGGCGGAACGCTGGTATGGAACTATGAGGCAGACCGCCTGCAAATCCAGTTTGACAATATTCCGGATGACCAGAGGCGCAAGGAACTGAAATCATACGGTTTCAAATGGTCGCCGAGATACCAGGCATGGCAACGGCAACTTACACAGAATGCCGTATATGCAGTCAAAAGAGTGTTGAACCTTCAAAACCTATAAGACATGAAAGACCGATTGAAATATGTAATCGATTCCCGCTACTTCAACGGGACATGCCTGACAAGTATGAGTGACGGATTCCACAATGACTATGGTGGGGAAACAATCGAAGAACTGCGCATACGGGAAAACAATCCCTATCTGAAAGCCGTAACACCTTCTGATATAGATAAGAAGCTGCGGCTTTACCATAAGTCCCTGTCCGAACCGTTCAAGGAAATCACCGAAGAAGACTACTATGACCTGCTGGATGTACTGCCACCCTTGCGCATGAGACAAAACTCGTTCTTTGTGGGAGAACCGTATTACGGAAATATGTACTCTTTCTGCTTTACCCGTCAAGGAAGATATTTCAAGGGCCTGCGCTCCGTACTTACTCCGCAATCCGAACTGGACAGTCAGATAGACCGTCACATGGAAATCATCAACCGAAAAGCCGTGATCTTAAAAGAGGAAACAAGCAAAATGGTCACAACCGGAACCAGACTCATTCCCTATTATTTTTCACTGGACGGAAAACAGTCCGTATTCATCTGCAACCTTGTCATCCAATCAGATTCCAGACAAGCAAGGACGGACATGGCGAATACCCTGAAAAGTCTTCGCCGGAACCATTATCAGTTCTATAAAGGAAAAGGGCATTACGAAACTCCGGACGAACTGATAGACCATGTATCAGGAAAGAAGTTCACCCTTGTTTCTGACGGACATTTCTTTCAATATCCTCCCGGCAGGGAATCCGCAACTTTCATCGGACACATCAAGGAGACATCAGAGGAATTTCTTTTCCGGATCTATGACCGTGAATATTTCCTGTATCTCCTTAAAAGACTGAGGACCGTGAAAAAGGAATCGGCACAGGGACAAATAAATATCAAATCATAATATTCGGGGAATGCGGTAGAATGACTGCCGTATTCCCTCATAAAAACAATACAAGTATGAACAAATCGAACACTCTATACTGGAAAACAGCCACAGATCCGGCTGAGTGCATTGAGGTCAGACTCGTCCTTAACAGTTATATCGACAATGACAATCTGTATGTAGGACTTGAATCCCGGTCTAAAGAGAATCCGGAATGCTGGGAATCCTACACGGACATCACCGTCAACCTCAATTCCCTTCCCCCGTTCCATGCCTATGTGGACAACCGGGACTGCAACAGACACGTACATGATTTCCTGACCAGTAACAGAATAGCAGAACCTGCCGGATTTGAATATCAGGGATTCAGAATGTTCCGCTTCAATCCTGACAGGTTGAAGGAACTCGCACCCGAACAGTTCAAGACAATCAGCGCCAAGCTGCCACCACAGGATGACATGATAAAGGACATCATCTATCAGGAAAGACGTTTCCCTTTGAGAACTGTTCAAGACATTCACGGAATATATCTTGTTTCAAGCAAGGAACTGGAAGAATATCTGATCGAAGGAGTACGAAACCTGGATGCTGCGGCAAATGAACTGCTGGATGGCATCTGCCTGTTCTGCTCCACACAGGAACTGCGCTATCTTACGGATGCAGAACTGATAGAAACAATCTACGCACAATAAAGAGGAGGAACAAATATGAAAACCGGAGACATTGTATTTCTGAGACGTCCCTATAAGGGATACCGTGCCGTCGAACTGATGGAAAGACTGGAATGCCGCTGGCTGGTCAGGATTGTTGAGAGCGGTCTTGAACTGGAGGTATATGAAGATGAACTTATATCAGAATTTTAATACGGATAAAGTGTTATGGAAAAATATCAGTTTGCATTCCATTCGGAAATAATCGGCTATACCTCTACCCATATCGGCGAGGTCAGAAAAGCCATACACAGAAAAGTGGAAAAGGAAAAGTCTGCCGCCATAAAGAATGATATTGAGCTGCACATGTACAAGGTGCATGACGGCATACCGGTTCTCCTTAACACCTGCTACCTGTATGATGAAAAAGGATGTATGGTACACGGAAGTATCAAGGGAACCAAGGATTATCTGCTTGAGACATGGAGATACCATACAAACAGACATTCCAAAGGTTTCAGTTCCACAAGAATCAGGCCCTGCACGACAAGCAGGGCTTTTTCGTTTGTATAACTCTTAAAATCAGGAATCATGAACCAGACATTGCAACTTACAGACTATATTCCACAGTATGTAAGCCTCTACTACGTGGACTACCGGGATGACCTTGATGAGCATGAAGACATCCAGGAGGAATGCGTCCGTTCCAACAATATGGAAAAACTCTATGAAAAGGCATACGAATGGTATGAGGAACAGGAAAGCTCAAACATGCACGACTATCTGGAGGAGACAAGAAAGAACATGGAAGCGGACAATTTAGCCGGAGAGTTTGAAGAGCATGAAGATGAAATCAGGGAACTTATCTACGACCGGAACGATTCCGACCCGGTAAAGGACCTGATACGCAACTCGTCCGTCACTAATTTCTTCTATTCGCTTGGAGTGGAAATCAGCGGATATCTGACCGGTTGTTCACTGCGGGGAGAATCAGTCGCCATGGCCTGCCATAAGGTACGCCGCGCACTGCATCTGAAAAAGGGGCAGTTTGACGAGAAGATTGAAGAACTGGTAGAGAATGCCACATACGGCGGAGAACTGCGCATCTACTTCAACGCCATGTTTGACAGGCTCATCAGCAAAGACCCTGAGAACGATTTCAAAAGCATCCGTTTCCACGGGAATGTAGTGGTGGCCATTGCCGACAGCCGGAACGGTTCCGGACATCATGTACGGATTCCGCTGGATATCACTTTCCCTTTCCGAAGAGAGAACCTGTTTGTCGATTCACAGGTACACTATTCCTATGCCAATGAAGTCTGCGGCATGACCAATGACTGGTGTGATTCCACAAAATGGGAAACGGGCATGATACCTTTTACCGGATCTGTCCGAAAAAGCCGGATGGCTGAATACAAGAAACAGGAAGCCGCTTATGAGCAGACATTCCGAGACGGGAAATGCACCTTCGGTGACATGAACTACAAACGCCACCGTGACGTGCGGTATTCGAATGAGTATCCTGCCGGATGCAGATGCCCTCATTGCGGTACTTTCTGGATTGACTGAAAAAACATTTACCAACCAATAAATTCAAACGATATGAAAATCTGCTGTTCACAAGAGCATTACGACAAGGTCGTACAGTATGCAAAATCAATCAATGACAAGACCCTGGAAAACTGTCTTGAACGTCTAAAACAATGGGAGAAGAACGAGAACCGTCCATGCGAAATCGAACTCTATTACGACCATGCGCCTTATTCGTTCGGATTCTGCGAACGTTATCCGGACGGGAATACAGGCATTGTCGGAGGACTGCTGTATCATGGAAATCCGGACGAGTCATTTGCCGTCACCATGGAACGTTTCCACGGATGGAGCATACATACCTGACATATATGCGACAGTCTGTATTGGGGAGCCTCATGCAATATGGGGTTCCCTTTTTTTATGCCGCAGACATGATGACAGCATCCTCATTTCTTGCTGCAAAAATAGCTGTTTGCCGCGCAACTCCCGCAAGGCGGCCCTGCCGGGCTGGTTGTCTGGAAAAAAATCATCCTCGCTTCGCTCCGGTATTTTTTTCCGCCAAGCCTTGCAGGGATACGGGCAAACAGACAACAGGGACAACAAGAAATAAGAATGCCTGTACCTTACAGGCAGACAATGTATAACAATAAATATCAGAAGTCATGATTACAGACCAGAAGACACAGAACAGGCTTCACGCGGATACCGGAACGGAACTGTTCTCCATCAGACAAAGGAAGGAAGCCGTCACAAGGATGCTGGACATTCTGAAAGAAACTCCGGAATACCTGCAGGTTATGAACCATATACCGGCTTATGCCATGGATGACGATACGTCAGAATGGTGGAATTCGGAAGAATCGGAAAATTTCACGAACTCACTCCTGGAAGTGATGGAAAGCTATACTCCGGACGGATACAGGTTCGGACCGAAATCCGGCACGACTGACCTTTACGGCTACTGGGAAAGCAAGACCGGACGGACAACCCTCTTCCATCTGCTTTTCAGTTTGGAAAGCGGATATGAATGGGGAAAAGGTCTTTCCCATGAGAAAACGGACGCATTCTACAAGGAAATAAAAGAGAAATTTCATGGAGAGGGATTCGACACGGACATAACCGGCTGTACATCACAGGCCATGTATCTTGTAAAAGGAAAGACACGCCTGTACGTGCATCCGATGGAAATAAGCGGCTACTGTGAAATACTGCATATTCCACAGATTACAGCCATACTGAAAAAAGGAGGCCGTACATTCCGTCTTGTAAAGGATACGATAGCGGAAGAGGTGTATTCCTTCACCGATGAAGAAGAAATGGAATATTACCGTGCCAGATACGGAATGTGCATCCACAGGAATATACTGGATGCCTTCAGCAACCGCCGGGCAGGGAAAGAGGACATACTTTCCATGATGGCATCACGGATAAATGTGGCGACGACATCACATCTGCACGGTGTCGGATATGATTCGCCTGCATACAGGTTTGTGCATGAGGCATACGACAGACTGGTAAACAACGGAAAGCTGAAGGAGAATGTCCGGGAAATCGGTTGCTGCAACATCATAATGGCCATTTCAAATACCAACGCAATATGAGACTGAATTACAATGACATACTGCTTCTGGCAATATGGGAATACAACAGAAGACAGGACGAGGATCTGACCCTGGAACTGTTTCAGGAAACATTCGGACAGGTTCCCGGCGCACATTTCCATGATAAATGGGTGCATTATTACAACAAGAACCTGCTGATGATGGCCGCCTATTTCAGGGGTGAGGAAGAAAACGGCCAGAAATTCTGTGATATGATCACCCGACAGGTTGAACGCTATACACAAAACAGGAGGAGAACAGGATGAATACAAAGATACGATATGACCTTGACAGTCTTGAACTGGCAAACGGTGACTTCGGGTATCCCATTACAGAAAAGGAAGTACGGAAAGTGAACCGTATGCTGGAACTGATGGAGAATGTCCGAAGCAGGCAGATGTGCCCGACAGAAGGAGACTGCGTGGAATTTGTCTCACGTTCTGGTGACTATTTCGGAAAAGCTCATATAGAACGGATAACAGGAAAATATGCGGATATATGCCTGATACCGGAAACAGTATTCTGTTTCGATGACATGGGAAAAGCCGCCTATGATACCACCGGAAGTCCCTGGACGCAGGTCAATATCCGGAACATGAAACCCGCAGGTACAGAAATCCGCATATTCAGGACATGGGGATTCGGGAAGCGCAGCAATACGGGTAGTCTCAGGTTCGACGTTCCGGTCAGGAAATGGGAATACAGAGAACCGAATCCGTTGTATGACGGTTACACTACCCGTAACTGGTTCCGCTATCATATCATGAAACACCGGGACAGGGAAAGGACAGGCGAATACACCTTCCGCAGCGATTCATTTACGCTGTACAGCCGGAGCGAGCTGGACGAGCTGGCCGCAATCCTGAAAGGCAGACTCTACAAGGGAATCCTGCCTGACTCTCTTGTACTTTGGGGATACCGCATGGATATTAAGGAAATATCACGTGAGCAATGGAACGGTATGGGACAGCACGGACAAATCCGCATGAAATTCATGGGATACGGTCCCGTCAGAATCCACACGGACAATGAAAACCATACCGTAACAGTATACAGAATCAACGACAGTCTATAACCAATTATAATATAAAGGAATATGGCACGATATGAAATCTCCAACGAAGTCAGGCCGCTCGACAGGCTCATCACAGGCTTTGCCTCCTCATGCGGCTATGAAATACAGACCGTATTCAACGACCTGCTGCGTTTCATCATCCACGGCTTCTCTCCTGGAGCACCGCCAATAAGCAACTGGAAATACAAACGTCAGCAAAACGCCTCGTTCATGGAAATGACAGCCGAATGGACACGTATCATGCAGAAACAAATCGGCAGGTCGGGCTGGTTCGACGCTTTCGGTGAACTCCACATGGCCTACTGCTCAAAACCGGGACAGCAGGCAAACGGACAGTTCTTCACGCCGTCACATATCTGTGAACTCATGGTCATGTGCGCGGCAGGTAAAAAAGAGACCGGACAGAGGATGGGAGACCCCACATGCGGCAGCGGAAGACTCCTGCTGGCATACCATGCGCACAATCCGGGAAACTATCTGGTCGGAGAAGACATCAGCCGGACCTGTTGCATGATGACCGTATGCAACATGCTCGTCCACGGATGTGTCGGGGAAGTGATCTGTCATGACAGTCTCCAGCCGAAGGCATTCACCGACGGATGGAAAGTCAACCAGGCTCTGCCCTTGACGGGAATACCTTCTATAAGACGCATGAAGGAAGAGGAATACAGGAATCCTCTTCCGGAAAATATCGGACGCTTCAAAGAGGCAGTCCGTATCATCAACCTATTGGACAAATAATTACCAACCATTTAAAAATATAATTATGGAAGCTTTAGCAACATTGAACAATCAGAGACAGTTTGATTTCCAGAACAACGGAATCGAAGTAATGGACCTTGAAACACTACAGCGTACCTACAAGGAGAACGACATCTACGGCAATCCGGTAAGGGGAATCTACCACTACCAGGTCATCCAGCGCATGACGGACATCTGCCGCCGTCACAACCTGAACTACGAGGTGGAGGAAATCTTCGCCGCCCAGAACAAGAACCGTACACAGCCCGGAGTGGTCATCCTGCCACAGGTGGAACAGACCTATGGAGAGAAGGCGGTAGAGGCACATGTACTGCGCAGGATCTTCACGACCATCCGCATTCTGAACGGGGATACCGATGAACTGACAACTACACTCGTGGTAGCCTACCATCAGGACGGTATCCAGGCGGCAATAGGTCCCTGTGTACGTATCTGCCACAACCAGTGCATCCTTTCACCCGAACGAAGCGTTGCCAACTACGGCAAGGACAAGGTGACTACCGAGGAACTGTTCGGGAAGGTAGATGACTGGATGCGCAATTTTGAGCGTGACATGGATGCGGACAGAAGCCGAATCCAAAGGCTCAAGGAAAAGGTGTTGACACCCGGTGAATTGTACATGATCATCGGTATGCTGACGGCTATGCGTGTATCCCATGACAGTGCAGACAAAAGACTGGCATCACAGGTGGACACCTATCCACTTAACCAGGGACAGATTTCCGTGTTTACGGAAGAACTGCTCAAACTCTCACTTGAACAGCCACGCATTACAGCGTGGGATGTCTACAATGTAGCGACAGAAATCTATAAACCGGGAAAGACTGATTTTCCTGCCATGATTCCACAGAACGGAGCAATGGCCGATTTCCTGCTTTCATATAACCAGAATTAGAACCTGAAACCGAATACGACAAGCCCGGTTCCGTCACCAGCGGAATCGGGTTTTGTCATTTATCAACCCGAATAATCAGATAAGATATGGCTGCAAGTAACAGAATAAAGGCTGAAATGTATATCCTTTTCAGCTGCAACGCATGGCACGAATACAGTTCATTCGAGCCAAAGGCGGTCTTCTCTTCCATAGAAAAGGCAGCAGACTTTCTGCAGAGGAACAGAAGAAAACTGAAACTGGAGGAAAACGACATCGAATGTTTCAGACAATACAGTCAGACTCAGGGCAGAAATACCAATTACCTAGTACAGTCCTGTCCCTATAATCCAGTCCGCGTAAGAGACTTGGAATGACAAAGAATCGCATTCATAAACAATCATATAAAAATATACGACTATGACAAATGATGAAAACACTTACATCGGAATGTCCCTGCCGGAAGGAATACGGTACATCACCGTTTTTGAAAAAGGGGATTTTGAAAACTGCGGAAGAATACTCAGGACATTCTACCGCACGGAAGACAGGGTGAGAAAACTGCTCGCTTTGGGAAACCTGCTCCATCTGGGAGGCAGCCTCTCATCAAATGAAAACAAGACAAGCTGTTGGCCTTTGAATAATGGGAATCCCATTCACGAAGCAAAGGAAATATCAGGCAAGGAAAAGTTCTTCCTGCTCGGTGACTGGACTTACCTGTATGAAAATGGCAGATGGTTTCTGGGCTATGAAGGAAAAATCTATGAAATCAGCAATCCTGAATTTTCTGTCTTTGTTCCCGACAAGGACCATACACCTTCCCCTCTGGACAAAGGACTTTCCTTTGCCGTAATCGGCGAAACGGGAAAACTGGAATTCACTCCGGAAATTGTCAACGGATGGGATACCTGGAAAAGCCTTCCCAAAAGAGTCAGTGAAAAAGGGAAAACGGTATATGTATTCCGCAAAACACAACTTATAAAAGTCATCAAACCTAAAAAACTGGAATCATGAAAGAAATCAATATGACAAAGGCTATATCATGTATGCCGGACAAATTCATCACAATGGAAATGGTTGAACTGGCCGCGACCGAACACCGTCCGGAACTGGTCAACTATCTGCCGGAGAAATATATTACTTCTGAAATACTTGACAGTATATTCAAAACAGATGATTACGGATGGCGTTCCTGGCAGCTTTCGAAGATACCTGAAGAAAAACGTAACCGCCAGATTTGTCTAAGGGCAATAAAGGCCGAAAAGAGTAATTTTCCTGACATACCGGAAAAATACAGGAACAGTGACATACTTGAATCGCTGTTCGCACACAGGAATTTCATGCACTACCTGCATCTGATACCTTCATCCTCATGGAACAACGGAACAGTCCGTGATGCAATATACTCCCTTTACCGTGACGTACAGCAAAACGGAGGTTACCGGTACTGTTCAGAGAGGTATGAACAGCAGTTCTTATATGAAACAAGCGTCATGCTTTCTTTCGTTCCGCGACAAGCCAAGGATTTCAGACTTTGGAAAGAACTGATCCATGACGGACGTATCGCAACCATGACTATCGACAAAATGATGCCTAAATGTTTCAAACAGGCAGCATACTACAAGGAATGGGCCATACGCTGTATCAAGGAAGTGGATACACGCTGGCTTGACTATGACACCGTATGGAAGGCCATCTGTCACAAGACAGGCAACCTGCATGGCATTTTCGATTCATACGGACATTACGAGTGGTTCTCCAAACATGCGGATGATGCCATGACTGACAAAGCAATGGAGCTGGAACCTAACCTGTTTAACAAACTTCCCAGACGGTTCCGGACACCGGAAAGACTTATTCATACACTTGAAGTAAAAAGAGAAATCAACAGTTACAACTTCATTCTTGAACCGAACCTGATGACGAAAGAGGTCTGTATGGCACTGGCCAGGAGGGATTCGTTCTACCCTGATATTCCATCGGAATGCTGGAACAGGGAACTTGTGGAATATTTCACCGAATACGGCCATAGTCTGCGCTGGCTCCCTCAACTGCCGAAGAAACTACAGACCAGAAAACTTGCCCAGAAGGTTCTCAAGGAGAAGCCTCAATACTTCCATTATCTGCGGATGGAATTCATCACACCTGAAATGTCCAGGCTGTTATGTCAAAAAGACCAGGATAATATCCGGTATTTCAAGGAACGGGTCATGGAATTCCAAAAATATACAGGGCTTCCAGCCGAATTCTATGGATGTGAAACGGATTTCAAGCATATCAGGGACCGTGATGACAGCCGCCGATACTGCCGTATAGGACTCGCTTACATCGCCTTACAAAAATGTAAACGCGGATGGCATGAAAGTGAATACTATCTTATCATGACACGCCATCCCAACCGATATATGCCTGCCAAGACAGTGTTCAGAAAACAGATTACTACATTCCACCGGACATGGCTGGAAAAGACAATATGTGACAACGACCCGCAATTCCGGATTCCGAAGATTCAAAAGGATTTGAAGGATGTACAGGCCATGCGGTATTATGAGGTGGAACATATCCGTACCATACTGGGTTGCGAAATATTCCGCAACTCTTTCATGGGGCAGACAGTGGAATACTGTATCCGCAAGGACGGGCTGACCTACCATGACAGGAACATGGAAAGGCTCGCCTCCGGCCTGCAATACAAGATCCGTCAATTGAAGGAGCAGGCTGTACTCCCCAAAGGAACAGATGACTCTATGGAAATCAATGCAGAAACGGTACACCGCAATATGGGGTATTGTCTAATTGGAATAGAAGCCTTTGCGGAAGACTACGGACTGGACATAGCCCGGACCTATACCCTGAAAGAGCTGAAGGACGTTATCCATGAACAGGGATACAAGCCTTCACTGGAGAAATACAAAAAAGAAGTCCAACATCTAAATCTTATCTGAATATGAATATTCTCCAAAAAAGAATTGAAAACCTGTGCGATGAAATCGTCGGCAGGATACTTGCACTGATGCAGGCAAACTCGGTTTCCGAAGTAATATTGACAGACAATGACAATCCGGTTTTCGTAATCCTGTTTGACAAGACAGGTGATCCGTGCGAATGCTCCGTACACAAGGTAACTGCCGTCGGAGAAGGAATCATACTTGAAGTCCATGATAAGATAACCGGAGAAAACTACAAGGTCACAAGCCGCCATGAGGCGGCTCTGGCCAATCCGGTATGGCTTAACGACATTCTGGAAGCCATGACAAATATCTTCCATATAAAAGAAGATAATGTCATATGCTGCAAATGCGGAAGTACAGACGTAACCTGTGAAGCGATGATAAATCCCAATACAAAGGACTTTGACCACTATACAGATGACTCTTTTCAGTATGGGTGGTGCGACAACTGTAAAACTGGAGTAGTCATAAGCGACACATCTGAAGTAAAGAAGGGAATATCTCAGAAATATAAAGAGTTTACAGAGACTTACAATACCGAACCGCAACTGGCCTTATGCCGTATCATCTGGAAAGATGATATGAAAGAAACGGAAGTTTCCATAGCACTCGAAAACATTCCGGAAGAGCATGATGATACCATCTTCTTCTATTGCGACAGCCTGTCCGATTTCATGGCGTTGGCAGAATACGGAGGAGAAGACTTCATCGTTACGGAATGTTTTAACTTTACCAACTTGGAAAACGAGGAATAATTTATTTTCATCTTTTCAAAGTTGCCTGATATGTAAACTTTATATATATTTGCAGCATGAAACAGGAAAGGACCATATCAGCCTACAAGAATTATTTCATGGACTTTATCTCATCTCTCAGAAAAGAGGAAGCCCGTAAGATATACTACATTCTTGATATGCTGAAAGTACAGGAAAGGGTAAGCAGCAAGTTCGTAAAGTATCTGCGTGAAGAGCTCTATGAAATCCGTGCTGAATATGGAGGCAATATCTTCAGGGTATTCTTCATATTTGATGACGGGAACATCGTAATCCTGTTCAACGGATTTCAGAAAAAGACACAGAAGACACCGCCTTCTGAAATAGAAAAAGCATTAAAGATAAAGGAGGAGTATTATGAAAGCAAGAAATGAAAACCTGACCAGCATCGATGCTATCATGGATGCGGAATTCGGCAAGCCGGGAACACCTGAACGTGAGGAGTTCCGTAAGGAGGCATACGCCTACTGCATGGGACAGATTATATGCGATGCCAGAAAGAAGGAAAAGATGACCCAGTCCGAACTGGCTGAAAAAATCGGGACCAACAAGTCCTATATCTCCAGAATAGAAAAAGGTATTGTAGATCCGGGTATCAGTACGTTCTGCCGTATCATTGATGCACTCGGATTGAAGATTGAAATTGTCAAACCGGTATTATAATGGAAAATTATCAGGAAAAAGCCAGAGAAAACTTTTACCGCAACCGTCCATACGGCATTCACATTGATTATGCCCGAAAAGGATTTGTACTGTTCAATCACTATACAAATAGTCTCGGCAAACAGGAAACCGGTTCTATTGAAGGCCTTCCCCTTGAAAAGTTCGAGGATGTGGACGCGATACCATTGAACGGGAAAATTATAAAAAATGGTAACCAGACAACAGACATCTATTTCTATACAGACGATTCAAATCCTTACAAAAACATGAAGCTGGATATGGATGCTCTGAAACAGTATAATCGGTTCATTTATCCCCTGTCACTTTTTTTAGACAGGATATTATAACAAGACAGCCGTGAATCATGATAAATTCACGGCTGTCTTGTTTTCTATGGCATAAACAGTAATCTGTATTCTTCTTTTCTTCTCCTTTCAATTGACGGAATTTTCTTTCCCTTATAGTGACAATATCGTATGAAGTCCGCATAAATGCCCCGGTTACCGGCTTCCAGTTTCCTTATCAACGTGCTTTTGGGCATCCTGCCATAACCGAGCAACCTATATGGTCCCACCTGGTATGCCAGACATGCAACCAAAAGCGAATCCTTTCCCAGATGACGGAACAACGCACACATTTCCTTCAGGTCTTTTCTCAGAATACTGTCTCCCTCACTTTCTGTCAGACTGACGGGAAACTTTTCCCCTTTTCTGATACGGTGACCGTATGCAACATACGGATAATGTTCCGGACCATGCCATCCTTCGTATTTCTTGATACACCTGACAGCCGTTTCCCAACGTGAGTCTTCCACATTCTCCTGTGCACGCAGGGAAGTTACCGTCATGGCCAGTACCACCAATGGCAGTACTGACCTTAGAGACCTTACGGTTATTATAGGACACCTCCTTCCTGAACTGACACTGAATCTTCCGTAGCATCTGTCTCTTCATCGCCCGCATTGTTGAAATCAAATTCCATTTCCGTCATGTTTCCCCAGTTGTCTTCAACAACGACAATGAAGTTCTGCGCCTCGTCACATAGTGAAGTATAATACAGCCTGAACTTCCGGTCCTCCAGCAGATAACGGTCATTCGGCTTGAATTCAAGACCGTTGTCCAGTTTCAGGGAACCCTCCCCGTCATACTGGAAATAACGGATCGTATAGACTGTACCGTCAAAATCGCCCTCACTTTTGAGTTCACATCGTATTTCCGCCATCTCATTCCTGTTCAGTTCCTTTGGAACCGGCATTGTTTCCACGGTAAACGGATAACTCTGCTGGATTTCCAGCTCGGATTCGCACGAGGTCAGTACAAGACTGACCAGACCTATGCAGAACATGGCAATCTTGCCTGCCAGCCCAAATCCTTTTCTCATATTCTTTTCTGTCTTCATTTGTTTTCCTTTGTTTTTGTCAGATATTCATTCAAGTCCTTTAATCCATCATACAGACCGGAACAGTCCATAACCTTATTCCCGAAATGTATGTTCAAAGTCTCCAGTGCAGTAATCCCGGCCCGATCACGGTCAAGAAAGCACAGGATTTTACCGTAACCCTCCAGAACGGCATACGACCGTTCCAGATTGGATACAGAGTTCAGCACCAGGCAGTCCTCGTCCTTCACAATCCGCAATACCAATGCCGAAAGGAAATCCACAAATCCTTCAAACACACAGCACGTATCCTGTTTCTTTCCGGACAGGGACACACAGGAAATGTCCTTGGGAGAGATGCATCCCTTGAACATCGGGTTACGGAGTTCATAGCCGCCGCTCCGGTTCATGAAGCCTATGGCAAAATACCGTTTGCCCCGTATTCCGTATGCCACTTCCTTGCAGAATCTCCCGGCTATGGCCGGATCAATGCCTCTCTCTTTCAGGTAACCTTTCAATGCCTCATGACTCAGTTCCGTCACTTTCACGTCCTCGAATCCGGAAACGCGGGGTATCTTCTTACGTTCCTGTAAAGGCCGGAGGGGAAGGATGCCGGATTTCCCTGAAAGGAACTCCAGCTGTTCCATGAAACCGGTACTTCCGGTCAGTTCTCCGGCAAGATGGAAGATGTCACCTCCCTTTCCGAGGCCAAAATCAAACCAGACATTCCGCTGCGTATCCACCTTGAAGGATGCGGTTCTCTCATTTCTGAAAGGGGATCTGAACCAGACATCATTTCCTTTACGGGATACAGGCATATGCCCCAGATCTTCAAGAAAACCGACAAGAGAAATCCGTCTAATCTGTTCCAGTTCCATAACCCGCTAATTTATCATAAAACGAATGCCGATTCCATATTGGGTATGGCAATGTCCGAGACTTCCGCCCCACAGGAAACGCTCACGCAAGGAAGCCGTCAATGCCACACGGTCGGCAAGGTACAGTTCCATCTCCAGCGTCAGGGCACAGCCGTACACAAAGGCATCGCCGTTTTTCAGAGTGGCCCCGTCATAGAGTTTTTTATCGGACCAGTTTACCGTCTCATATCCGGCCAGTGCCGATCCTCCCAGATTGAGGAAGAACACTTTTCCCGCATCGGAAAGGAAATTCAGGTAATATCCACCTTCTGCCGTAAACTGCGCCGAAGGGATGGTCACATGACGGTAACCGTGTTTCATATGCAGGTATTCCGCTCCATATACCCATTTGTTCCCGCCTTTGGCATAACTTGAAAGTGTCATTCCCATATAGTATCCGTTATCGGAAGCCATACCTCCACGCATTTCCACACCCTGCATCCTTGGCAGAATCCGCTGGGCTTCTGCCTGTCCCACGGAAAGGACAAGCAGCAATGCCAGCATATACAATACTTTCGTTCTCATCGTACCTTCAGTTCATTGATGGTTTCCGCACGCACCAGGTCTTCGTTGACCACCTCAAAACTCTGGTGACGGCCGCCCTGTTTCTCATACATCTCTACAACCAGTTTCTTGTCGTCCGGTATTGTAAACTTGGGAAGGGCAAATACCGTACATTCCGAATCCCTGCCGTTTACACGTGTCACATAATTATAGGCACGCAGCGGATAAATCACCTGCTCCTGCATGGCCGTACGCTTCATCACCTTTTTGTCCACCACCTTGAACGTAATGAAATCCACGTCAAAGGGAACATTCGAGGAGTTCTTTACCTGGGTATGGAAATAAAGCAGGTCATTATGGGTGTACAGCCCTTTGAGCAGATACTGGATACCGAAACGCTTGCAGCCGATATGACGGATACGGCGCTTGTCATTCTCATACACGGATTTCATGATAAGACGTACCAGACGGGGTGACTCGTTATCCAGCTCGGTCAGATAGATTTCCATGGCATTGTTGGGACGGTTCACCGATTCTCCGTCATGGATAAAATCACACATCTCCACATTCAGCAGTAACGGCTCATCGGCATACTTCACGTTGAAGGTATAGAAGTTCCCGTCTTCGGTTATTACAGACATATTGGTCTCCTCCCTGAAATTGCGTGTCGTGGCCTTTACTCGGATTACATTCTCGGCACCGTCGGCCTTGCCGGCTATCAGGTTTGTAGAACCGAGATCCACATATTTGACCGGAGCCGGAAAAATGACATGGACGGTCTTGTCATACGTTATTTCCAGTCCGTGCGGCGGAATCATCTGGCTGAAACCGATCTTGCGGGTCAGCCCCTCATAATAATCACCGCTACTCTGCTGCGCCCAGGCAGCCGATACGCCCAGTAAAAGGGCAAACATCATCAGAATCTTCTTCATGTGCTTTTGTTTAATGGTTGTCTTTTCTTTCATAGTTTCCTGTATTTCATTTCTCCGGTGAATGGAGCAGTACCCGGTGTCCGGCCTTCAAAGTAATCTTTACCGTACGCATCCGTTTGGATATGTACTGGGAAACGCCCTGTATCACACCTTTTCCCAGATCGGAGGCAATCTGCGCCCCGGCATCGGTGGAAATGTTGATGCTGCTGTTCATCGAGGTTCCCATGTTGGCGGCAATCTCCCTGGCAGCGTCATATTCCAGTGAACCCGGCACCAGGATTCCCTGCTGTCCGTTCAGATCATAGACTTCCAGTTCCACCGGCAGGATAGTTCCCTTGTATTCCACGGCATTGACCATGATTTCCAGCCGTTCACCCTGTATGCGTGTGCCACCTACCAGTACAGTCCCTTTCGGTATGAAACGTCCGGCAACAGACATGGGCTCGGTAAGCCGCAAGCGCAAGGCCTGTCCGTCGGATACGGTCTGCGTACCGTGTACACAGGCAGCAATGGTATTGCCTTCCGTTACTGTCTTCCTGCCGACAGCCGTATTGAAACCGGCATTGCGTTCTCCCGAAAAAGCGGATATGAACTCTTCGTCGCTCATAGGTCTGGAAAGCGAGGATACCACCTCATTGTGAACCTGTTTCACCGGTATGGCTTTTTTGTCCTCCGCTTTTCTGACGGGAGAAGGAGTCTCCACTGCCTGACGGTTATTGTATTTGGCGGCCAGTTCGTAGGATTTTTCCATCAGGGCCATCTTTTCCTCCATGCCTGACAGTGGCTCCTGTTTCTGCTGCTGTTGCTGCATACGCTCCAGTTCCTCAATCCTTTCCAGAAGCCTTTCCTTTTCCGGATCGGTCCGCGGTTCATAGATGCTTCCCAGCGTACGGTTCATCTCACGGTAGGCTCCGGCCGAGGAACTGACCGGTCCGGCATTGCCTTTTTCTGTTTCCGTTTCCGTGTTTGTTTGCCTCTCCGGTGGAATGTTATCGGGAAGACGGACACTGTCTTTCCGTTCCTCTTTGGCAAACATGGACTCCGCAGCTTCAAAGAATGTCTTCCTTTTCCTGCTTTCCTGTTCCATCAGAGCCTTTTCATAGGCATCCTTCTTGTTTCCTTCCAGGCGGCTGTCCTCGGGAGAAGGGATTTCCGTATTGAATCCCTGTCCTTTATCCTGCCGCTCCCGTTCCTGCCCGGAAGGTGAGAATATCAGATAGAAACTTCCCAGACACAGCAGGAACATCAGAGGATACACAACAAATCTGGCGCGTTTGCGTTTCTGTTCCTCACTCAGCGGCTTCCTGTCCTTTGAGGACCGGAGCCTGAACGGTTTCATCAGCCGTTCCATTACTTTCTTGACTTTTTCTTTCTCCATTTCTTACAATAGATTGAATGAACTCCATACGGAGTGAATCCTTTTCCATAAATTCCATTCCGGACTCCCTGTTCTTACTGCCTATAAACGGTCTGCATGCCGTATAGACACATGCGGCGGCAAACGGGACAAACAGTATCCAGAGAACGGCCTTGCGCTGTTTAACGGTAAGTCTGTGGCAGAACCTCCTGAGTTGAAGGTCTGCCTGTCTCGTCAGGTTCCTTTTCATCGCTCTACGCTCCTTATGTCCTTGTTTTCCAGTATGGTCAGATGTTCGATGATAAAGCCGTTGGGGTTGTCATCGGAACGGGACGTATTCTGAAGCTGGCAGTCAGTCACCAGCGAACGTTCCGTCACATTACTCTCACGGATAATCATCTGGCGGGCATACGTCCTGGCCCTGTAGGGGTATCCGGAAAAGTCGCAGACCACGCTGTCCACCCGTACCACCTGATTGATATTACCGGAAATGAGACGGTTATAATATCCTTTCTCGGCAAAATCCACATAGTAATGATAGGCGCTTTTGTCCGCCAGCTGCAGAGCACGGTTGATATTGTGCTCGATGGCATCCTTCTGCGGCGACAGCCCGAAAAATAGCTCATGGAACCTTCTTACATGCTCCCTGGCTTCAGCCGGACGGTTCTGTGAAAGATCCTGTGAGAGGGCAAGCATCAGTGACTTGCCGCCATCGAGTACATAAATTTTCTCACGCTGTTTCTCCGCAAAGCGGTATGAGTTCCACAGGGCAAAGACGGTCACGAGCGTGCAGCATCCGACAAAGACCGCAAGCATCAGGCGTATCCGTCTGAAGCTGCTTTCAATATTGGTCAGTGATTTGAATTCCATCTGTTTTCATGATTTTAATGTTCCTGTTCTGTTTATTTTCCACGCAGACGCCCTCCGATATTTCCCAGTCCGGAACCTGCGGCACCGGCTGCAAATCCTCCGGCCTTGGTCGCGGTACGGTTGATGTTTCGGTTGTAGTTTCCGCCACCGCCTGCCTGCACAATCCATCCGGCCACGGTCGGCACGGTAAAGTATCCGATGATACCTATCAGCATGAAGATCACATATACCGAATTGGAGTTGTCCAGCGAATAGTTCGGATTGTTCTGGAGCTCCAGGATGTCGTTCTGCAGCATAAGTACCTGAATCTTGGCCAGCATACAGCTGAAAAGGTCACTCACGGGAAGCCACAGATAGACGGAAATGTAACGTGTGAACCACTGGCTGAGCGTGGACTGGAAACCGTCCCACACGCTGAAGGCAAAGGCAATGGGACCGAGGATGGACAATACCACCAGAAAAAAGGTCCTTACCGTATCTATCAGCAGGGATGCCGCGGCAAAAAGCAGTTCCAGCAGACTGCGGAAAGCGTCACGGATATTCTTTTCCAGATTGTACATGCCCACTTCCAGATACATGCCCATACGGGTTGCCATGGCATCGGGCGACCATCCGAGCTCGTCCAGCTGACGGTCAAACTCCTCATCGCTGACCAGATAGGCCGTTTCCGGATTACGGAGCATGGCTTCCCGTTCCAGCCTGTCCTTCTGCTCACGGTACTGCTGCATGTCCATCGTCTGCCCCTCAAGCATCTTGTGGGTTCCCTGCACAATCGGACTCAGCACCGTATTCATCGTTCCGAGTACCAGAGTCGGGAAAAGCATGATGCAGATGCCTATCGCAAACGGGCGCAGAAGCGGATACACGTCAATCGGTTCGGCACGGGCAAGCGACTGCCAGACACGGACGGCCACATAGAACAGGGCACCGAGTCCGGCAAGTCCCTTGGCCACATCCAGCATATCTCCGCAAAGGGGCATCATTTCATTGTAAAGGCTCTCCAGAATGGTATGGAGATTCGAGAAATCCACGGATAACAATACCATAGGCTACCAGTATTTGGAGGTGTCATTACCATAGAGCTTCAGGACACGGTCAAGGTCATTCTTCTTGCGGGCACGCAGGAAACTCACGGCTATATTCCTGTTCGTATAGTAATTCACGAGATTGCGGTAACGGCGCATACTGGCATAACAGTCATCCACCACGTCCATACGGTCCTTGTCGGTCATGGAAAGGGTGCTGACGTTGATTACCTGCTTGAGGTCCTGCAACACCCCGTTGCTCTCTTCCAGAAGTTTGGTATAACCGAAAGCGATGGCATCCAGCTCTTCGGGAGAAAAGTTCTCGTCACCCAGCATCTTCTGGAAATTGGTCACGTAGATTTCCGACACGTCACCGACCATCAGAATAATCTCACTGACCTTACGGGCATCCTTCACCAGATTGTTGACGGACTTCAGGGCATCATAGTATTTCTTGTACTGCTGGTATATCTTCACCGTCTCCGCAAAATTCTGGGCGGTACTTGTCGCAG
Source organism: Phocaeicola plebeius DSM 17135 (assembly GCF_000187895.1). GTDB lineage: Bacteria > Bacteroidota > Bacteroidia > Bacteroidales > Bacteroidaceae > Phocaeicola > Phocaeicola plebeius. The sequence continues at coordinate 58,144 of NZ_DS990130.1, forward strand.
TTGAAGAGGTATGCACGATATTGTCCGACATGTTGATGATACTCTGGGCAAGGTTTCCCGGATCAGTCACCACCCACTGTGCCCGTATCTGTCCGGCAAGGAATAAGGTTCCTGCACAAAGCAGCAGCAGTCTTTTTCTCATGGACGTACCTCCTTCCTTACATAGTCACCGTTCGGAGAAAAGGTCAATACGTCAGCCGCCTCATTGTAGGCGATGTCTATGCGGTAGCCGGTATTGATGAACAGGTTACCGTTTTCTTCCACCAGCAGATAGGTTTCCGGCTTCAGCTTCCGTGTCTTTCCGCTGCGTGCGAAGACCGTCACCTTGTAGGCGTCCCCTTCCTTATATATAAGGACATCGGGCTTGCCTTCCACACTGCTCCATGAACCGCACAGGCGGTCACAGTCCTTGAACCTGCTCTCACTGCAGCTCTGCAGCAGCAGTGATGCCGCCCCGATCAGGCAGGCGGCCAGTCTGTACAACTGTCTGTTTTTCATGTCTTGTCTTTTTTAATGATGTTGTTCTTGTTTTACTAAATTTTTCAAAGCCCCATCTTGCGTCTTTTTGGCTTCGGACTGACCGGGATGCGGGCTTTTCCGGACAGCCTTTCTTTACAGGCTGGCTGCTGGCATTCCTTGCGGATAGCGTTGTCGTCCTTTTTGTTTGGGGACTTCAGGCCGACCATGGTTTCAAACCTGGCATAAAGTTCCTTATAGGCCTTTTCTGACTGTTGCCGCCTGATTTCATCAGGGGAATTCCGGTCAATGCCGTATTTCATGAGAAAACCGGAATTAATGAAAGGGCTGTCAATATTCTTCGGGTTGGCTATGAAACCTCCCAGCTTTTCCAGTTCCCCGTACAGCTTGTCGAGATACTGTACGGGAGGAGGGGAACAAAGCCGCTCGAAGACCTTCTCCACAGCATGTGTCAGTCTTACATCGACCTCTACGGCATCAGGTATCTCGCCTCTGAGCCTTCTTTCCCTGTAATCTTCCGGTTCCATACTTTCAAGCCGGTGATACAGCTCATAGTCTTCTGAAAATCCGTAATGTTCACGGATCTCCTTCGGTATGTCCCATCCGTTCATCAGGGACCAGTAGAGACATTCAATGGTCTCCTTACGCTTTCTTTCATCCGATTCAAAACTGTCATTCATAACCGTCATGCTTTACCGTTTGACCTTTTCCTTTCCCTTCTCATTTCCGCAATGCGTTTCACGGCCAGTTCCAGATTTCCGCCCAGTTCCTTGGCCAGCTTCTGCAATTCCAGCTTTTCCGACTCTTCCGTGGTATATACGGCATATTCCTCATCGCTGACTTCCGTGGCATACACGGCCGAGTGGGTACCGCCAAGACCGATCCAGACCTCACGGTAGAAACGTCCGGGATGGTTGGCCTGGTTAATGGACAGGATCTGTCCGCGTTCCTTGTCGGTCAGTCCGAGAAGGCGCTGGATATGGTCGAACTTGTTCATGTATTTCCGCTGGTCAAGAAGAATCTTGCAGTCACTGTTGTTGATGATAGCTTCCTTTACGACAGGGGAACTGATAATGTCATCCACTTCCTGGGTGACCACGACAGCCTCCCCGAAATATTTTCTGACGGTCTTAAAGAGATACTTTATGTACTCACTCATATTGGCGGACATCAGGGCTTTCCAGCATTCCTCAATGAGTATCATCTTGCGGATACCTTTCAAACGGCGCATCTTGGCGATGAAGGTTTCCATGATTATCAGCGTGACCACGGGCAGAAGCACCTTGTTTCCGCTGATATTGTCCAGTTCAAATACGATAAAGCGCTTGTTGGTAAGATCCAGTTCCTTGTCCGAATTAAGCAGGAAATCATAATCACCGCCACGGTAGAACGGTTCCAGTACGTTCAGGAAACCGTCGATGTCAAAATCCTTCTCACGGACTTTCTTCTCCTCAATCATCCGGCGGTAGTCATCACGCACAAACTCGTAGAATCCGTTGAAATCGGGTCTGACATCCCTGTTTTCCGTTATCCTGCGGATGTATGCGTTCACCGCTCCCGAAAGGGCCACTTCTTCCGAACGCCTTGGGGCTTCATCCTCACGTTTCCAGAGTGTGAGTATCAGTGTCTTGATGCTTTCACGCTTTTCCACGTCAAATTCCCCGGAATCCGTATAGAACGGATTGAAGGCGATGGGATTGTCCTCCTCATAGGTGATATAGATACCGTCCTCGCCATGTGTCCGGTCATGAATCAGGCTGCAAAGTCCCTGATAGCTGTTTCCGGTATCCACCAGCAGGATATGGGTACCCTGTTCATAATACTGGCGGACAAGATGGTTCGTAAAGAAGGATTTACCGCTGCCGGAGGGACCGAGTATGAACTTGTTGCGGTTGGTGATGATTCCCTTGCGCATGGGCAGGTCACTGATGTCCAGATGAAGCGGTACGCCGCTCTGCCTGTCCGTCATACGGATACCGAACGGGCTGGGCGAACTGCGGTAATTCGTTTCCGAAGCAAACAGGCAGACAGCCTGTTCCAGAAAGGTATAGAAACTTTCCTCAGCCGGAAAATCGCCCGCATTGCCTGGAATACCAGACCAGTACAGCACCGGGGTATCTATCGTGTTGTAATGGGGTACGCATCCCATCAGGGCAAGCTGGCTGCCGGTATCGTTCTTGATACGCCTTAACTCTTCCTCGTCTTCCGCCCAGGCCAGTACGTTACAGTGGCACCGTACCGGAACAAGCCCTTTCGTATGCGCCTCGTCAAGATACATTTCTGCCCATTCATAGTTCACGGCATTGCTGCGGCTGTATTTCGACAGGGACAGCATGTTACGTGAGGTCTTTTCCATGCGTTGCAGGATTTCCTGCGCGTCATCGATGAACACGTACTGCGAATAGACATGGTTGCATGAAAGCAGGAGTCCTACCGGAGCCGCAAACGAAAGACGGCAGTCGCTACGGTCCGTGGATAAGCGCTCATAGCGCATGTCCGTGCCCACACTGCCGGGAAGGTCTTCCGTATCGGAAAGCACATGCAGGCAAAGACGTTTGTCACCGATGCGCATACGTTCCGGATCAAGGCAGATGTCCTGTAATACGGGGTGCGTGTCCTCCATACCGAGAGTCAGGTATCTTTCAATCAGCCCGGGACATTCTTCCGTTCCGACCACCTCTTCCGTTCTGAGACGCTTCATCCTGACATGCCCCGAATCGTTCATGATATGCTCGAACTGCTCCACCGCCTCCAGGAATTTCACGACCGAATCCCAGTCCGTGATTTCCTTGGGAAGGATATAGCCGCGGCACAGGGTACTGAAATCACTGCGGCGACGGGCACGTTCGCGTGTGGTCTTTGTCAGATACAGGAAGCAGCGGTGCCTGAGATACGGGCGCTCGTTGAAATGACGCTCATAGCTGCGGGACAGGAAACTTTCCGTCCCGTCTCCTTCGCTCCGGTAGTTTTCCTTGACGAACCAGTCCTGCTTGTACACGACCGAATAATTGGGAAGCACCTTCATGGCCTTTACCCAGGTACCGTGAATGGCTTCATATTCCGCCGCCGTCACCGTGTACAGTTCAGGCAGCTCGACCTCGAAGGCTACCGTAATGTCCGCATCCTTGCTTACGATGCAGTTGTTTTCCACGGCCAAAATCGGGAATCTGTCTTCCAGATCACAGGCCTTCAATACACTTCTCATTTCTTTCTCTTCTTTTTGGTTAATGCTCTGAATATTCTGCGACGGGCTGACAGATAGCGCGGATGGCGTTTCTCGGCCAGCATCTTCATCAGCCCGTGCTCACCGTAGCGGGCATTCATGCGGAAGGTCAGCCATACGGCCAGGGTACCGGATACCGCCCCGAAAGACAGGCATACCAGCTGGCTGACACCGGCCATATACAGGACAACCACCGCAAGAAAGACCGATACAAGGCCTCCGGCAAAAAAGAACAGGTACTGTGATTTCAAGCCCTTGAACTCAATCGGACGGCCTGCTCCTTTGTTGATACGGTAATCCATGGCTTACAGGAAGAAGGAACGGAGAATGGTGGCGGCCACAATCAGGAAGATGCAGGCGAAGAACCAGCTTGCCGCAGTCTTGGACGTATCCGGGTCACCGCTGCTGAACTTACCATACGTTTTGATACCGCCGACCAGACCGAGTACGGCTCCGATGGCATAACACAATTTGGTGGCCGGATCGAAATACGAAGTCATAAGGCTGGTAGCCTCATTGATGCCGGCAAGACCCTGTCCCTGTGCGAAGGCACCTGCCGCTGCCAGCACACACAATACTGAAAATAGGATTCTTCTCTTCATTGTCGAATCATTTTTGGGTTTGACATAAATGTTGAATTCGACTGCAAATATATAAGGCTTAAACCGCTGTGATACAACACTGTCATCAGGTGTCACCGGATGTCATCAGATGTCATTCAGGAAGCCTTACAGACATAAAAAAAGCATCCCGAAAAGATTTCCGGGATGCCTGAATATATCGGTGTCAGATATATTTCCGCCACTCGTCAGACGGTTCATTCCCATCCTTTACCTTAAGCGGTCTGGGATTGCCGTCCTCATCAAGATACCTGTCTATCAGTTCCTCTACAATAGCGGAATTCTCCATATTGGAAAGGAACACGTCCATCAGGCTGGTCTGCCTGATGGAGAACAGGACACGGGCTGCTTGCATGGCCTTCTCATGGTCGGCTTCATCCTGATGTGTCAGATATTCGCCGAGTACTTCCATGTCCCTGCTGGACAGAACAGGTGATACGGATTCAACTTCGGGAGACTCCGCATCAAGGTCTTCCTGGACTTCCTGCAGGAGTTTCATCTTTTCCAGCTGAAGGTTGCATTCCACATCTTCCTGCTGCACGTCCTCCTCCTCACCGATAAAATTCCTTTCAAGTGGCTGGCTCATGAAGGGAGCGACAGTCTTTCCGGCATTCTCGTCCAGATAGACATAACGGGTACTTCCCATCACTTCTGCATCTGAAACCGCAGATTCCGTTCCGGCAGCTTCTTTCTTTTCCTTCTTCACGCAAGGTTTCCCATAAAGCAGGGTACAAACAGTTTCGATACGCCTTCTCCAGCTATACACGCTGTACAGCAAATAGCCTATACAGACAATCCGTACACAGAAGTATATCAGTTCTTCCATAAAGAATCCTTATAGAGAAAGCATTCAAGTTCATTCTTCAGCAATTCTCCGTGGCGTTTCAAGTGTTCCTCCACGATATTGCTCACATAGACTGAAACACTCATGCCGGGAGCCATAAACGGAATAAGGCGGCTTGCCTTGTTGTACAAACCGCAACGGATACGAATCTGACGTCCTTTCCCGACTGGAGCATCGTTCAGATACACACGGCTATATTCGGGAAAGCAGTTCGCTATTCCTATTTTCTCATTCAACTCTCTGACCTGTCTTTTCAGTGAACAAATCTTATTGGACAGTACATAAACGCAACATAACAGCAGGCCGCAAACCAATACGGCAACAGTCAATACAATCCACATCATTTTCAGAATGTTTTTGGGGTTTTTCGGCGAAACAGCTCGCCAAGCTCTTCACTGTAAGTCTCAAGATGGTGTGCCAGCACATTATCCAAAAAAGCGGGCACACTCATGTCATCACTCAGAAGGGGAAGGATACGGGCCAGCCTGCAATACATGTCATAGCTGATATAGGTCTGCTTTCTGTGTACGGACTTCTTTCTGTCCAGAAACAGTTCCTTATACATTTCCACCTTCTCTTCCAGTCCGGGGTCAGCGCGAATCGTCTTGCGGGACTTTTCCTGTCCCTGTGTCTTTACTTCCGGCACATTTTTTTCCTTTTCTGTGACAGGAAGAACATTCTCGCCGACATCAGTTCCAGATTTACCACAGGAAATGGATTCACTGGCCATCATGTCCTTCAAGGCATCCTCATCCACCTTGAATATCTCTCTTTTCTTTGCCATAGTTCTTATCCCGGAAATATGATACGTTCCATCTCTTGGGCAAACGCCTCAAGACGGCTGTCTTTCAATAATGATTCGGAAGGAGGAAGAAGGGTGCAGCGAAAATGCTGTCTGGAAGAAGGTGTCATTTCCTTGTTGAAGCGTTCAAGATCCGGAAGTACGGTTTTAAAGACCTTCAAACCCATACGGAGCACTATTGCATTATACATTACATACAGTTCCTTGGAAGTACGGCTGTCCATACGGTTCCAGAATAAACGTATGTCCTTCAGGGGAGCTTCCGGATGCTGTCCGATAAAATCCTGAACGGTCGATACAAAGGAAAGGCTGCTCTGCATGACCATACGGTCTTTTACAATGGGAGTGAAAATAAAATCCATGTTCATGACGGACTCAAATACACCACGGGAGTTCACCGTTCCGGGAAGATCGAAGAATATCAGGTCATAGTCGCCTTCCAGCTTGCCGGGAATCTCTGCGGCTGACTCCGGCGTGGAAGTAACAATCGGATAGGCCTTACGGGAACCGTCTTCAAACTGACGGCAGAAAAGCCGTTGGTGATACTCGCTTTTTTCAAGGTTCTTCAAATCCCTTCCCCTTAGTTTTTCCAGACTGAACTGTGGATAGTCACAGTCAACGACAGCAACTTTCAGACCTCTTACATAATTAAAATAACTGGCAAGAACCGCTGTTACCGTGGACTTGCCCACACCGCCTTTCTGATTGCTGAAGGCGACAAGAATCGGACGTTTGTTCATACCTTTTGTTTTTGGGGTTAATATTCACTTTTTCTTTCACTAATCTTACAATGGCATTACGCTATTGTGATACTATATTGCCATGTTATTATGTCCTTATGTTATTACAATATTATGTTGCCATGTTATTATGTCCTTATATTATTGCAATATTATGTTGCCATGTTATTATGTCCTTATATTATTGCAATATTATGTTGCCATGTTATTATGTCCTTATGTTATTGCAATGTTATATTGCCATGTTATTATGTCCTTATATTATTGCAATACTATGTTGTTACGTTATTATGTCCTTATGTTATTGCAATGTTATATTGCCATGTTATTATGTCCTTATGTTATTGCAATGTTATATTGCCATGTTATTATGTCCTTATATTATTGCAATACCATGTTGTTATGTTATTATGTTATTGCAATATTGCACGCTTAAATCGCGTCAAAAATAAGGTCTTTCAAGCATACAGGTAATATGTAGCCTGTACCATGACATCAGATGTCATCAGACGTCTTTATATGTCATATAATCCACTATTTCACAACTGTTTACACAGCCATAATTTTGCAAAGTCAGAACCGATAGACGGCTTGGAATATCTTCCGACGGACAGCAGCACGCCGCTCACGTCGCGCAGCAATCCGCCGGAGGTGGATTCTCTGTTCAAACGAACAGAGCAAGTTGTGTTTTTGTACGACAGAAAGTATTCTGCCATACAAAAACCAACTTGCCCTCCCTAACGGTCGGGAGATTTTCCTCCAAAGTCGGAAAATCTGACGGAGAAAGAAAAATAACCCAAAAGCAGAAAAGCATGGAGAAAAAACAGGCAAGAAGGACAGGCAGAAAACCGAAGACTGATCCGGCGGACTACAAGTACAATTTCCGTCTGAACGCACAGGAGAAAAGCAGATTTGAAAGACTGTTTCTGGAATCCGGAGCAAGGGACAGGACAATCTTTATCAAGAAATCAATCTTTTCAGAACAGCTGAAGGTAATCAAGGTGGACAAGGTTTCCATGGACTATTACATCCGGCTCGGGGAATTTTACAGACAATTCCAGGCAATAGGCAACAATTACAATCAGGTCGTAAGGGCCGTACAGAAAAACTTCGGGGAAAAAAGGGCGATGTCCTTGCTTTACAAACTTGAAAAGGCTACCCTGGAACTGATACTGCTCAACAAACAGATTATGGCCTTAACTAAAGAATATGAAAAGAAATGGTTGCAAAGATAAGTCACGGAGAAAGTCTTTACGGGGCACTGGCCTATAATCATGAAAAGGTATTTCAGGGGACGGCGGAAATCCTTTCCGGACACCGGATGATTTCCGACCGCCCGGGACTGCCGAGCGAGGACATGCGTCTAGCTCTCCTTTCATTTGAAAACCATCTGACGGCAAACAGGAGGACGGATAAGCCGGTCCTGCATATCGCCCTCAGCCCGGCACCGGAAGACAGGCTGGACAATGACAGGCTGGCGGAACTGGCAGAGAAATACATGCAGAAAATGGGTTATGGTGACCAGCCGTTCATCGTGTACAGACATGGAGATACCTGCAACACGCACATACATATCGTGAGTGTATGCATTGACGATGAAGGAAGGAAAATCAATGACTCCTATGAACACCGCCGTTCAATGACAGCCTGCCGGGAACTGGAACAGGAATTCGGACTGCGTAACAGTGCGGATGCGGAAAGACGGAATCCGAAAGCGGAACTGAAAAAGGTGGATGCCTCACAGGGGGATATACGCCATCAGATAGGAAACACACTAAAGGCCGTACTGGAAAGCTACCGTTTCCAGACTTTCGGAGAGTATTCCGCACTGCTTTCCACACTGAACATTGAAGCCCGACAACTACTAGGCGATTACATGGGAACACCCTATACGGGTATCATCTATTCGGCTACAGATGATATTGGAAAAGTAGTCAGCCCTCCGATAAAAAGTGCAAGGTTCGGCAAGCGTTTCGGAAATACGGGACTGTCCGAACGTATGTTACGGCATACACAGGACTTCAAGGAAGGCAGATGGGCTCCTGCCATATCCGGCAAGGTCGTATGGGCCATGCGTAACGCAAAATCGGAACAGGAATTCAGGGAACTGCTGAAACAGGAGCACATTGATGTGGTATTCCGAAGGAACGATACCGGACGTATCTACGGTGTCACATTCATAGACCATGAACGGCGCGAGGCGTTCAACGGTTCACGTATGGGAAAGGAGTTTTCCGCCAACGTATTCAACGGCCTTGTCAACTGGTGGGAAGGAATACCCTGGCAGGACAGACAACAGTCCGGTCCGGAGGAACTTTGGAAACGGTACGGCCACCGTATGGAAGAAAACAGTGCGCTTGAACAGGCGGCAGGCATCTTCTCCTTTGAGGCAAATCCGGCAGTCGATTACGAGGAAGAAGCGTTCCGTCGCCGCATGAAACGGAAAAAGAAACCGCAGAAACGCAAATCACGCGGTATCTGATCAATCAAAATGAGTCAACAACAGGGGGAACAACGGATTCCCCCACAATCATCTACATCATTATGCAACAGGAAGACGATTTGAGAGCCCTTGCCAAGATTATGGAATTCGGCAGGGCTGTCAGTATTTTTATTCTGGTAGTCCACGTTTATGTATACTGCTATCCCAGTATGAGTGCCTGGCATCTGAATCTGGATGTCATAGACCGGATACTGATGAACTTTGACAGGACAACCGGTATATTCGGCTGTATCCTTTGGACAAAACTGATGGCAGTGCTTCTGCTGGCCATATCCTGTATGGGTACTATCGGAGTCAAGGGTGAGAAGATTACATGGCAGCGTATATGGGCGGTACTCACTGCCGGGGCGGTTCTGTTTTTCATGAACTGGTGGCTGCTTGACCTGCCTTTTCCACACGAAGCGATTACTGCCCTGTATGTGGTGACACTTGCAGCCGGTTATCTATGCCTGCTCATGGCGGGACTGTGGATCAGCAGGCTTTACAGGCATAACCTGATGGAGGATGTGTTCAATATGGAAAACGAATCCTTCATGCAGGAGACAAGGCTGATGGAGAATGAATATTCTGTCAATCTGCCCACCAGATTCCAGTATGGCGGCAAGCTCAACGACGGCTGGATCAACGTGGTCAATCCTTTCCGCGCGACCATCGTATTGGGAACACCGGGTTCCGGTAAATCCTACGCAGTGGTGAACAACTACATCAAACAGATGATTTCCAAAGGTTTCAGTGTATATATCTATGATTACAAATTCGATGACCTTTCAACCATTGCCTATAATACATTGTTGCACAATATGGACAAATATAAGGTAAAACCGCATTTTTACGTCATCAATTTTGATGATCCGCACCGTTCACACCGCTGCAATCCCATCAATCCGGAGTTCATGACAGACATATCTGACGCATACGAAGCAAGCTATACCATCATGTTAAATTTGAACAAGACCTGGGTGTGACCTGTAAAGTCACGTAATTGATTATTAGACAGTAATATTAATTGCATGATTTAACCCGCTGTTCCGTCAGCGGTAGCCTACTATAAGGTGCATCTCCAGTGATGGGTTGTGCCAAGCTTATAGGACAAAGTACACTTTCCGAAAGGACAAGACTGAACCGTGAGGGAATGTCAAGGGCGGTTAGTATCATACCGTTGAGTGGCGAGGCTGGATAGCATGGTTAACGTAAGTGAACTGACTTTAGCCGTCGTAAGGTTTGAAGGAGCGCAAGATACTTTAGCTCTCACCAAAAGGTAAGCAGTCGGATAACCCTTGCCCATGTTGGGGTTACACGGACACAGCACTGCCGGCGGACTTGGCAGAACCTAAACTATCCGTTTGTCAATTACGTGGAACAGGGCAAGCCTGTATCTCTCTCGTAAGAATGCGAGTAAGCGAACCGCAAGGCAAGCCGAATGGGGTGCAGGTATGAGATAACGGAAAAAGCGAATGCCACCCTGTAATGGGGTGGATACGGATTGAATCAACATCACGGGTTGTTATTGGTGACATCATCCGACACGAAAGTGGGCAGACTTCCGTATATGGTAACTCTTTACAAGATAACTTTTAGAACTTTCAAAAGGAGGAAAGCAAATGAACGAAACTAAAACATCGTGTGCGCCTGCTGATAGTAGGAATCTAACTTGGGACGGAATGGACTGGTCCAAGTGTGAAGCCTATGTCCGAAAGCTACAAGCGCGTATTGTAAAGGCTCAAAAGGAAGGCAGACATAACAAGGTGAAAGCCTTGCAGTGGATGCTGACCCACTCTTTTTACGCCAAGGCATTGGCGGTAAAGAGGGTTACTTCCAACAAAGGGAAGAAAACGTCTGGAGTAGATAAACAGCTTTGGGATTCTCCCAAGCGCAAGTACAAAGCAATCGGTGAACTGAAACGTCGTGGTTACAATCCGCAGCCGCTTCGTAGGGTTCACATCAAGAAAAAGAACGGTAAACTCCGACCGCTGGGAATACCGACAATGAAAGACAGGGCGATGCAGGCATTATATCTCATGGCATTGGAACCGATAGCCGAAACGACAGGCGACCGCTTTTCTTATGGTTTCCGCAAGAGACGCAGGACAATGGACGCTATCCGTCAGATTGATACGGTTCTAAACCGCCAGCATTCTCCCGAATGGATTTTGGAGGGAGACATTAAAGGCTGCTTCGACCATATCAGCCACGACTGGCTTCTTAATCATATCCCTATGGATAAGACGATACTCAGAAAATGGCTGAAATGTGGAGCTGTATTCAATGGCAAACTATTCCCGACAGAAGAGGGTACACCACAAGGAGGTATCATATCACCGACACTTGCAAATATAGCACTTGACGGACTTCAACCACTCTTGGCTGAAAGATTCAAAAGATTATGGCGCAACAATAAGACATTCCACTACAAGGTAAACCTTATTCGTTATGCGGATGACTTTATAATCACAGGTCGAGAAAAGGAGCTATTGGAAAACGAAGTCAAACCTATCGTGATAGAATTTCTCAAAGAAAGAGGGCTAACCTTATCCGAAGAGAAAACTACCATTACGAACATATACGACGGTTTTGATTTCTTAGGTTTCAATGTGAGGAAGTTTGGCAAAAGGCTATACACATCCCCGTCCAAAGATGCACAGAAACGCTTCAGGGCAAAAATCGGTGACATCGTTAAAGGACATAAAATGTGTAAGCAGGAATCGCTGATACGAATGCTTAATCCTGTAATCACAGGTTGGGGCAACTATTACCGATATGGTGCATCAACCGATGCTTTTCATGGTTGTGACAATCACATTTACAATCTCACGAAGAAATGGGCTTTACGTCGCCATCCAAAGAAACGCAAGTCTTGGGTTGCAGACAAATATTGGCATGAAATTCGGGGGCGTAAATGGACGTTTGCATGGAAATATGAAACCAAGAGCAAGAAAGTGAACTACCTGACCCTTAAAAGGTTGTCGGATATACATTATACTCCGTACAAGCAAATCAAAGGTGAGGCAAACCCTTTCGACCCGGAATACGATGATTATTTCTTTCAGCGAAAGGAGCAACAAATGCTGGAATCTCTCAAGGGACGTAAGTCTCTCTTATATTTATGGAACAAGCAGAACCGGATTTGTCCGTTATGTGGCAAGGAAATAGATTGTACAAAAGCATGGAACGTCAACGAAATATCTGTTGGTGGTTCGATTGTACGGCAACTTGTCCACAACAACTGCTACAAGCGAAATAAACGAAAATGTTGAAAGTATGAGCCGATTTCTAACAACAAATAGAAATATTGAGTTGCTTGAGCCGTATGAGGGGAAACTCTCATGTACGGTTCTTAGGGGAGAAGGGGGCAGCAATGCCCTTGACTTACCCGATATTGAAAAACAGGGTGACTTCTTTGTAGAGTCTCCTATTATCCTTTTGGCAGCTATAATCTGGTATTTGAAAATATACAAAAATGGTATCTATTGCAGCTTCCCTCATGCCGTGGAACTGCTGAACAAACCTTATTCTGATTTGTTTACCATATTGACTTCCTATCCGGAACTGGAGAACTACCTTTCTCCTTTCATGGATGCCTGGAAGGGTGGGGCACAAGACCAGCTTCAGGGCCAGATAGCTTCGGCGAAAATTCCGCTTACCAGAATGATTTCTCCACAACTGTACTGGGTCATGACAGGCAATGATTTTTCTCTGGACATCAATAATCCGAAGGAACCTAAAATCCTTTGTGTGGGCAATAATCCGGACCGACAGAACATCTATTCCGCAGCGCTCGGACTGTATAATTCCAGAATCGTCAAACTGATAAACAAGAAAGGGCAGCTTAAAAGCACGGTCATTATAGACGAGCTTCCTACCATCTATTTCCGAGGACTGGACAACCTGATTGCAACGGCACGTTCCAACAAGGTGGCGGTCTGTCTGGGATTCCAGGACTTCAGCCAGCTTAACCGTGACTACGGTGAAAAGGAAAGCAAGGTGATTCAAAATACAGTCGGCAACATATTCAGCGGTCAGGTGGTCGGCGAAACGGCCAAGACACTTTCCGAACGCTTCGGAAAGATTTTGCAGAAACGGCAGTCCATATCCATCAACCGTCAGGATGTCTCTACATCTATCAACACCCAGCTGGACTCACTGATTCCAGCATCCAAAATTTCCAACCTCTCACAGGGTACGTTTGTCGGTTCCGTATCGGATAATTTCGGTGAGAAAATCGACCAAAAGATTTTCCATGCGGAAATTATCGTGGACCATGCCAAAGTAAGTGCGGAAGAAAAGGCTTATAAAAAAATCCCGGTTATCAACAGGTTCAAGGACAGTGAAGGAAATGACATCATGCTCCAACAGATACAGCGCAATTATGACCAGATAAAGGCGGATGCACAGGCTATCATCAACGATGAGATGGAACGTATCAAGAGCGACCCGGAACTATGTGAACGGCTGGGAATAGAAAGTGCAGAAGAGGAGAAAAGAAAAGCTGAATAGATACAGAATGACAAATAAATCCTGAATCAGTTTGATTTTCAGGGAACATTCCTTATCTTTGAAATTGAAATAGAACATAACGGCGGATTACGGGATGTTTCCGTCGATTATATACATAAGTCGCAAGATGTCTCGAACAGGAATCTGACAAATTCAAAAACACGGAGGCTATTGCGTGAGGCTTATGCTATACCTTATAGCGTGAGCCCATGCGAGTTTCTGTGTTGGGCTTTGTCAGAGCCTCTGTTCGAAATAAGCATGGGTTTCATGCTTTTATTTTTAACAAGCAGAGGTATGGCAAAAGTACAGATTATTATGCCCGTCACATTGGACGGATTTCTACCGGATAAAAATGAGGAACTGATGGAATGGCTCAGGACAGACCGGAACGGTTTCCCTTATTGGGAAGAGCGGGCTACATTTAACATGTATCCGCATTACGGTATGCTTGATTTGATGGATGCCAAGGAAAGACATGAAAAAGACTGCACATTTTTCATGAAGGTAGAAGATGAAAAAAGTGCAGAATATGTGGGTGGTGTATTTCTCTTCCGACTCGCAGATGAACTGGTCATTTACCTGCTTCCAATATCATACAAAAGCGGGAAAAACATAACCGGAAAGATTCAATTCGGACAATGGACTTTGCGTGAGTCCAAAACATTCCGAAACAATGTATGCAGACTGGTATACCGCCTTAAAGAATAAAGATTACTTCAGACCAAGTTTCTTCATTTTCTTGTACAGGGCTGTACGACTGCAACCGAGTTCCACTGCTGTCTTGCTGACATTACCATGATTTTTCTCAAGCAGGTTTCGTATCTTTTCCTTTTCCTGAATGATACGAATATCCGGATTGTCACTACAATCTACATTGTCCAGTCCCAAGTCACAAACATCCAATAATACATTATCCGCAACAATTACCGCACGTTTGATTTTTGCGTTCAATTCCCGCACATTACCAGGCCAGTCATATCCCAGCATGCATGCTTTCGCTTCTTCGGTAAATCCCTCATTCTTGACACGGATTCTACAGGAATGTTCTCTTCTGAAGAATTCGGCAAGCGGAAGAATATCGTCTTTGCAATCTTTTAATGGCGGTTGAACAATTTCGAGTTCTGCAAGGCGATAATACAAATCCTCACGAAAGCGACCTTCCTCCACCGCTTTTTTCATATCCTCATTGGTAGCAGAAATGATACGTACATCCGTATGTTTCACTTTATCACTTCCTACCGGATTAAACTCCTTTTCCTGAAGGACACGTAGAAGAAGAATCTGCATGGAATACGGCATATTACCAACTTCATCCAGGAATAAGGTTCCTCCATTGGCCGTCTCAAAATGTCCTTTCCTATCAGCAACAGCTCCTGTAAAAGCTCCTTTGACTACACCGAAAAATTCAGAAGCCTGCAAATCGTTAGGTATACTTCCACAATTGACGGCAACGAATGGTTTGTCACGTCTGTCACTATAACGGTGTATCATCTGGGCTATCACCTCTTTACCGCTTCCACTCGAACCAAATATCATAACAGAAAGATCCGACGGTGCCACACGACGAGCCAGTGAAGCGGATTTTCTTGCTGCTTCACTGGTACGTTCAACAAAAGAACATTCTTTACGTACAATAACAGGTTGTTTAAGCATGCTATGTACTAATTCTATCAGTTGCTCTTGATGAACAGGCTTTTGCAAATAATCCTTAGCACCGAGCTTGATGGCACGGACCGCATCCGTGATACAGGCATAATCTGTCATGACAATAAATGGAACTTCCACATTAGAACGCATCATCCATTCCAGAAGGCTGATACCATTTCCTTCCGGCAGACGTACGTCTCCCAACACAAGATTGATTTCGTTTTTCTTCAGAATACTACGTGCTCCGGGCTCGTCCATTGCGGTTAGAACTTCGTAACCGGCTTTTTGCAACCATTTTTCAATCATACCGCAGAGTATCATATTATCTTCAACTATGAGGATTTTCATATTTCTTCAGTTCCTTTTTTGTTTCTTCTATTAATTTTTTAAGCCACTCCATGATTTGTATTGCATGTTCATGAACAGTTTCGTTTTGGCTATCACTGTCATGCAATATTCTTTGAAAATCACGTAAAATATTATCTTTCTCGAGCATTTCCCATACAGGCATCATCCGGTGTATTATTTTTCTCATGGTCTCACGGTCGGTTATCCTGTCAGCAGATTCCATCTCCTCCAGTTCTTTTTCAGATTCCATAACAACGAGAGAAAGCATATGACTATAATCATCCGTATTCTCCAGTAAACTGGAAAAATCAAAATCTCCGGAAACTGAAACTTGTGTACGAGATACAATGGTGGATAAAAAAGCGAGCAGTCCGTGGATATTGAACGGTTTATGAATACAGCCTGCAAATCCTTCTTTTTCATAAATTCCGGAATTTCCATCACCACGGGCAGTCATGACTGCTACTGGAACAGTTCTAAAATTGCCGATGTCCGAATTGCGAAGCAATCTTAACAAACAGAATCCGTCAGTATCAGGCATTTGTACATCTGTCAAGACCAAATCATATTCAGAATTTTCAAGAGCGGCCACTACTTCACGTGCATTCTTACAGGTTTTACAGGATATACCTTTGCGCCCGAGCATATCTTCTGCTATTTTCAGTTGTATAGGATCATCGTCCACTACAAGAACATTCTTAGGCAATATAGTTATTGTATTATGGTCCGATTTGTCTTCCTCAACTAACTCATCCGTTTCAGGCAAAGGAAGTTCCAGCCTGAATACGCTTCCTTTACCGAGTGTACTTTCCACATCCATTTTCCTTCCAAAACCTTAATTAATCCTTTGGTAAGAAAAAGTCCCAAACCAAAACCTTCAGAATTGACATCCTGTGCGGCACGCTCAAATGGAGCAAATATTCTTTTCATTGTTTCCTCGTCCATCCCTATACCGGTATCTCTAATTTCAATCCGAAGTTTTCCCTCTGAATATTCAGTATGAAAATTGACGTTTCCTCTGGAAGTAAATTTGATAGCGTTTGTAAGTAGATTGGCCAGTACCTGTTCGAGTTTGTCCGCATCACCTTTTACAGTTACATTTAATCCTTTGTGTTCAGAATATAAAATAAGACCTTTTGAAGTCGCTTTACGAGAAAACTCATCTGAAATTCGTTTTAAAAAACGGTTAAGATAAAAAGGTATATCATTATGTAAATCTCCAGCTTCATTAATACGGTAAGCATCCATCAGATTATTGACCAAATGCAAGACGTGCTGGCAAGAATGGCGGATGTCATCTAAATATATTTCACGCTTTTTCTTCTCTCGCGTTTCCGATACTAGATCGGCACAGTTATGGATATTACCAAGTGGGCCTCTAATATCATGTGAAACTGTCAGGATGATTTTCTTGCGCATATCAAGCAAATTCTCGTTTTCCTGAATAGCTTGTTGTAATTTGGCTTTAATTATTTCTTCTTTACGTAAATCTGATTGTATAATTAAAAATGAAATTAATATTATAAAAACCGCAATACTCATCATTACGATAAATAATCGGAAGGATTCTTGTTTGACTTCTGTTACCTCTGAGTTTCGTTCTGTAAATGACAACTGTACCTGATTATCTAAAAACGATACAAAATCATATAACTTCTGATTTAACATCCTATTATGCAAACGCAGGCTATCCACATAGGTTTCAATCTGATTGTTTCGCAAATCTCTGGCAGAAACCAATCTATTATTAAAATCTTGTATTTCATTAGTAATATAGGGAACTTGTATCTTTTCCTTCTTTCCAAATAATCCGGCAATTCCTTTCTTTTTCTGAGTTATTGTCTTCACTTTTACTGTTTGAGTAGCTATTATAGGCAATTCATTAGTAAGAATACTATCAGATTTATTCGCAAATTGGATTGCTTTCATTATTCGAAACAAGTACATTTCTTTCGTTCTAAGCAATCCCCGTAAAGAATCAATTTGAACCGGACATAAAAAATCACCACTCCTTAATTTAATTTCAAGTAAAACACTATCTGTTTTAAAAAGGTGATTATGAAATATGTTATAATCAGACTCATCCCATGCTATAACCGATTCACCTAAAGTTGCCAACTTAGTAATATACAAATGAACTTTATTGGAATTCTCATAAGCTTCATTAATTTGAATTATCAGATTCTTAAGTTCTTTTAACCGACAACGTTCATTTATCATCGCAGTAACCATACTTATGACTATAAATCCAGTAATAAAATATCCAATAAATAGTCTTTTACGCAATAATGAAGTCATCAGGAACATTCTATTGATTTTTTGACATCATAATTTTATATATTTAACTAGTCATAGTATATATCATTCTCAAATATTTATTTCAAATTCAAGCAATAAAAAAGCACTTCATATTACAACTGAAACTCATTAATGAAAAAGTTGAATATATGAAGTGTTTATTAAATTACGATATAAACTATAAAAATCCTATTCTTCTGGGACCAGTGTATAAACCCTTATCCAGTCGACAAGGAAAGTGTGATCTTCCACATTTTTCAGTTCCTCATCCGTAGGGCTTAAACCTTTAACGGCCCTCCAGCTTTGGTCTTCCATATTTATTATGATGTCCATATCCTTAACCAACCCCGTGCCACCAGTGTAGTTGTTGGGATCAATAATATCCTTACCGCTTATAGTTCTGACGAGTTCTCCATCTACATAATATTCAAGTGTGAAAGGATCTTTCCAGAATACTCCAACACGATGAAAATCATCGCGCCACAATGTTCCCTTGTCATCCTTATACCATGAACCTGAATCCTTTGGCTGATAATCCTTGAATGGCTGACGGATGAATATGTGATGGCTTAAGTGAAGTCTGTCGGCACCATAACCTCCACCGTCTCTATCACCACCGTATGCCTCTATAATATCGATTTCCTGAGTATCATCAGGGCTAAGCATCCATACATCGGATGCCATGGTTGAATTTGAAAGTTTGGCGTATGCTTCTACATAAACCGGATATTTTACACGAGTCTTCGATGTAATACATCCTGTATAGGTTCCCGGGAGTTCCTTTGTGTTAGGTCCGCTTACAACTTTCTTTAGAGGGACATCTTCAGGACGGCTGGCTCTGATTTTAAGGAATCCGTCTGAAACGGAAACATGGTCTCTCTGCCATATTGTAGGAGCAGGCCCTGTCCAATGATTATGATAGAAATCAGTCCATTTGGCATAGAACTCTTTTCCTTTATCCTTTTCGTCAGCAATATAATTAAAGTCGTCCGACTGTGGATGAAGTTTCCACACCATACCGTCACCAGCATTAGCTGGTACAGGATAGATGTCCCACTCGTATGATTTATTATTTAAATTTTCTGCTGCACATGCAAATTGCAACGATGCTAAACAAATAGTAAACAGTTTTCTCTTCATGGTATCTTAATTTAAATTAGAATAATTTATTTACGTTCTTTTGATTCACCCTTAGCAGTATGTGTCTGCAATGTCCAAGTAGAAAATCTCATTATACTCTGGTAATCAGAACTGTTGTATATATGAGTAAGACCCCATCTCAATATTTCGGTAGGTTCTTTTTCGGCATCTGCACTACGGTTCAGACCAATGGCATGTGGTGCACCCTTTACTACAGACATTATCTCAAAGTTTATTCCGTCAGGCGACCACTGAAGTGTATTCTTTTCAGGACCATCGGTAGTAATAAGAGAAGCTATACCTCCTTTATAAGGCCAGACGCAGACTTCATGCCCACTGTTTGAAATAGGATTATATTCCGATTTCACATACGGACCCATAGGATTTTCAGCAATAGCCACACCGTGTTTGATTTCACGACCACCCCATGTTATTTCTTCTCCCATACGTTCTCCTTTGTAATACATATAGAACTTACCATTATAAGGTATTATACACGGGTCGTGTACCTTATGACTGTCGAAATCGCCTTTCGATACAACCTTGAATCTGTTATCCTCATCGCCTTCCCATTCGCCGGTATCAGAAGGTTCCAGTACTGGCTTGTCTGTCTTGGTCCACAGTCCTTCGGGGGAATCAGCACATGCCATACCGATAGTATTCTTAACACGGACTGTATAAGGAGATTTTACAGCCTGATAGCAAAGATAATACTTTCCTTTCCATTCCATTACCTCAGGAGTGAAAACAGAACGATCGTCGTAAGCACCCTTTTCACCACGCTTCACTGCAATTCCCTGCTCTTTCCATGTCAATCCATCCTTTGATGTGGCATACCATATATCGCATCTGTCCCACGGGAAAACCTTATCTTTCTCTATATCTCCAGCAAATCCCTGGGTAGGTCCATAGCTCTTTGAATACCACACATAATATGTATCACCTATTTTCAGCATTGCACTCGGGTCTCTTCTTACTACGCCCTCTTCATAAGCAAGATCACCTTTAAGTGGTTCCATCTTATACTCAAAGAACCATTTATTGTCGTGATTTTCCCATTTCATGGCACGTTTCATAGCTGCACTTAACTTATTTCCCTTAGGTATTCCCAATGAATCGGCCTTACGCTCATCATAATTCTGAGTGTCGTCAACGGCAATAGTCTGTGTATTGCCTGTATTTCCGCATGCTGCCAATAGCGACATCATGCCGGCTGCAAAAATAATTTTTCTCATACTAGACTTTATTTTATATTAATTGTTAGTTTATTCGACTGTAATTCACTTGTTTCTGCACTGATATTCAGTACCGATGTTTTTTCTGTTGACTGAAGCATCAGCATACATCTTCCCTGATATGTCATAATCTCCTTGCTTTGATATGGAGATACGTTCTTTACATTTCCATTGTCTATACCCAACAGACGGTACTCTCCATCGATGTTGAACTTAAGCATCTGTTCTGTTGTCTTTACAGGATTACCTTTTTTGTCTGTAAGCTGGGCTGTGACATGCAGAACATCCTTTCCATTTGCTGCGATACTTTGTTTGTCAACCGCTAGCAATATCGAATGTTCTTTGCCTGAAGTCCTTATAGCTGTAGTGGTATTACCTAACTTATTTTTTCCTTTTGCGGTAATAGTGCCAGGCTTGTACTGAACTGCCCATTTATAGATATGATCCTCAAAATCGTCTATATACTTCTTTCCCATCGACTTGCCGTTAACGAAAAGTTCCACTTCATCACAATTGGAATATATTTCTACTATTACCGAGTCACCTTTCTGATAAT
Source organism: Phocaeicola plebeius DSM 17135 (assembly GCF_000187895.1). Lineage (GTDB taxonomy): Bacteria > Bacteroidota > Bacteroidia > Bacteroidales > Bacteroidaceae > Phocaeicola > Phocaeicola plebeius. Next base: position 79,071 of record NZ_DS990130.1, read on the forward strand.
TCCAGTGAGAGTTTACATCATCCCAAACCCATAATCTTCTATCCCATTCATGTCCTTTCTTATCAGTAAAGCCATCTTTTACCTGGAGATACGAAGATTTGTCTGGAGTCTGTGAATATATAGCAATAAAAGGCTTGTCAGTCCACAATGATTTCATCATGTCGTACGAAGGCTTCACATAGCCGCACATATCCAGGAGACCACATCCTATTGACTTTTGAGGCCATCTTGAAAGGCGGCTTCCACTTTCTCCCAGATAATCGACTCCTGTCCATATAAACATACCCGGAACGAAATCTCTTTCAATCACCGCCTTCCATTCGTGCCACTGACCAAGATTTTCTGTACCCATTATAGGTTTGTCAGGATAATTCTTCTTAGCATAATCATACATCACGCGTCTGTAGCTGAAACCAGCCACATCAAGTGCATCGATATATCCTGTCTCAAAACTTATGGAAGGCAGGATGCAGTTGGCGGTAACCACTCGTGTAGTATCCATCTGGCGTGTCCATGCTGCTAATTTTTGCGCTGTACGACCAATGTCGTATGCTTGTTTAGGCTGGATTTTCCACATTTCTCTGATTTTTTCTTTAGAGTATGGAGGCTGGTTCCAGAAGTAATTACCGTTGGAATCGGCTCCAAAGAAACCTGTTGCCTCACGGCATCCGGTATAAGTCCATTCTATTTCATTACCTATACTCCACTGGAAGATACAGGCATGATTACGGCTTCTCCTCATTACGTTTTTCAAATCCCTTTCAGCCCATTCCTGGAAATGCTCACAATAACCATGAGTAGGATAGTCTTCTACCGTTTCCTTCATATTGAGCCTTTTATCTTTGGGATAATCCCACTCATCGAAGAACTCTTCCTGGACCAGAAGACCTATCTCATCGCACAAAGACAGAAACTCATCCGCTCCCGGATTGTGCGAAAGGCGGATGGCGTTACATCCTCCTTCCTTAAGGGTTTTCAGACGTCGGTACCACACATCGCGTATCATTGCTGTGCCAACTATACCGGCATCATGATGCAGGCATACTCCTTTTATCTTCATATTTTTTCCGTTAAGGAAGAAACCTTTGTCTGCATCAAAGTGGAATGTTCGTATACCGAACCTGACAGTGTTTTCAGAAATGACTTCATCGCCATTCTTAATACGGGTCTCGGCTGTATAGAGGACTGGTATCTCGACGCTCCACAAATCCGGCTGTTTTATCTCCGATACGATGTCGATAATTTTCTCCTCACCAGCATTCAGTTTTATACTGAAGACCTCAAAGGCTGCGATATTGCCTTTATTATCTTTATACACTATCTCAACAACAGCTGTTCTGGGTTCAGAGTAACTGTTGCGCACGGTAATTTGGTTGTTTACTTTAGCATATTTATCAGTAACCACGGGAGTAGTGACAAATGTTCCCCAAACCGGAATATGCAGTCTGTCGGTTACAATCATTTTCACATCCCTGTATATACCTGAACCGGTGTACCATCTGCTGTCGGCATAATGGCTGTGGTCGACCCTTACAGTCATGCGGTTATCCTCATTGGGATTGAGATAGTCTGTGACATCAAAATAAAAAGGAGCATATCCCGAAAGATGATATCCAAGTTTTTTGCCATTTATCCAATACTCAGAATTATTATATACTCCATCGAACACTATATAGCATTTCTGATTTGCGCTGATTGTTGTGGGAAATGATTTGCTATACCATCCTATTCCTCCCTGAAGGAAAGCTACACACCCTTCGCCAGAGATGGAGTCGTAAGGCAGACCAACACTCCAGTCGTGTGGCAGGTTCACTTTCTTCCATTCATCACCAGGGACATAAGAAGTATATGAATAATGAGCAGAATCTTTCAGTACGAATTTCCAATCTTTATTGAAATCAACATTTGAATCAGATGCTGAAACCTTTAGGGTTGATAATAGGATTATTAAAGCTAAAAGATTTTTATTTCTCATAATCTTAGGTTTTACATGTTTTTTTGATGTCATAAAACTATATCTTTCACTTATAATATATGAGGGGGATATTAATGTGATATAGGGTGGGAAATCAGAATTTTACATCTGCCCTGTATTCCACCGTCACCTACAACCTTTACAAAGGATGTTCCTTTCTTCCCTCTTATGGTTCTCAGGACAAACAGACACTTTCCGTTATATGTCCTTACACTATTGTTTATGACGTTGATGTTCAAATCTTCTATCGAAGGCGATCCATTGTCAAGTCCGGCAAGTTCAAACTTGTCGTCGAGGATTATCCTCACATCCGAAGGTATATCGACTACTGTGTTTCCTTTTTTATCTTCAATGGATACTTCTACATGGATAAGGTCATAACCGTTGTCGGTAGCTGTTTTGCGGTCGCAGTTCAGTGCCAGACGGCACGGCTTGCCGCTTGTGGACAAAGTGTCTTTCGACAATATTCTGTCGCCGTCCTTGCCTACCGCAAGGAGTGTTCCTTCCTTGTATGCCACCTTCCACATCAGTATATTATGCTCCATGAAATCGCTGCGTTTCTTTGTTCCCAACGATTTGCCGTTCAGAAACAGTTCCACTTCTGGGGCGTTGGTATATACCTGTACCAGTATGTCCTCGTCCCTGCGGTACTTCCATTTATCGCGTGTGTCGTACCACTCCCAGCGTCTGATCCATCCCGGGCGTGGAGTGTAGGTGAAACTTCCGTCAGCATCCATCTTGAACTCGCTTTCTTTTTCAGGTATTGTTACAATATGGGTTTTCGGTGTGTCTTTCCACAGACATTCAAAGAAATGGCCACGCGCTGTCTTGTTGCCCACGAAATCGAAGAAAGAACAGTCTCCACCCCTTGCAGGCCATGGACCGTTCTCGCCAAGATAGTCGAATCCTGTCCACACGAAGATGCCCGCTATGTACTTCTTGTCGGCCACGGCTGTCCATTCAAAGAGCTGACCAACATTCTCCGAACCGATAATAGGCTGATATGGATATAGCTTATGGTCGATTTCATAATATTTGTCTTTATAGTTATATCCCACTACATCAAGCACGTCTGTATATCCGGAGAGACGCGAAACTGACGGAACAACGACTCCTGAAGAGACGGGACGGGTAGTGTCCACATCCTTAACCCAACCGGCAAGGACAGCGGCTGTTTCAGCCAAATCGTCTTTTCCTCCTGACAGACGGTTGAACTCTTTCAGTATAGACTTGTTGTCTGTTTCCGGGTCGCCCGTATGGATAAGCCCCTTGAACCCTTTATTGTCTTTGCTCGATGCCCAGTAATATGGATAGGTCCATTCTATTTCATTGCCTATACTCCAGAGTATCACGCAAGGATGATTTCTGTCTCGCCTGATGAACGACTTGAGGTCGTGCTCGGCATGCGTATCGAAGTATCTGGTATATCCTATTGATATGCTGTCGGGCGCATCTTCCTTAGCTCGCTCAGTAATCCACTTTTTCTTTGCTACCTTCCATTCGTCGATAAATTCATTCATTACAAGAAGTCCCAGACTGTCGCACATTTCCAGCAGACTTTCCGAATGCGGATTATGGGCTGTACGTATGGCATTGCAGCCTATGGAACGAAGTTTCAGAAGGCGTCGCAACAGGGCATCATCGTATGCGGCAACACCCATACATCCCAAGTCGTGGTGTATGTTCACTCCTTTTATTTTTACGGATTTTCCGTTTAGAAGGAAGCCTTCATCCGCATCGAATTTAATGTTGCGGATACCAAATTTTGTTGTTTTCTTATCCATCACATATCCGTCAGAAGCAATCAGAGTAGTATGAAGCTCATACATCGAAGGCGTTTCAAGACTCCAGAGATGACAATTCTCCAGTTCAACAGATGCAGTGAACTCATTGAAATCGCCTTTCAGGGCAACAAAATCATCGGAAACAGAAGCTATTGTCTTGCCGTCGTACACTACTTCGTGCTTCACGGTGACTCCTTTTACACCTGTTCCAGCATTCTTCACCTCGCATACCACATTCACCATCGAACGGTTGCCTACCTGTGGTGTGGTAACGAATATTCCGTCTGAAGGAATATAGAGCTCGTTTCTTAGAATAAGACTCACATTCCTGTATATACCGGCACCGACATACCATCTGCTGTCGGCATACGCTCTTCTGTCAACGCAGACAGTTATTGTATTCATCGAACCTTTTGGTTTCAGATATTGAGTAAGTTCATATTCAAATCCCACATATCCGTTAGGACGGAATCCCAACAGATGCCCGTTTATCCAAACCTTTGAGTTATTATATACACCTTCGAAATGAATGAACACTTTTTTCCCATTCATATCATCCGAGGTGAGAAAATTCTTCATGTAAATCCCCACACCGCCAGGCAGAAAACCATTGCTTCCGGCTGTCTGAGTCTTGGTATATCCTTCGCTGATACTCCAGTCGTGAGGCAGACACACATCCTCCCACTTTATATCTGGACTCAGGAACAAAGTGTCCTGAGGCACGAAGCCTGCTGGTTTGCTGAATTTCCAATCGAAGTTGAAATCCACTTTAGTGGAGGTTCCGGCATAACAGAATCCGGACAGAAAGATAGTTAAGACTGTGATAATGTTTTTTATGGTCATATCGATTTTCAGATTAATATTAATGACAAAAATAATTTCAAAAGTGTAAAAACAAAAAAACTCTCCATTTATATTTCAGATATCAACGGAGAGTTTCATCATTTAAAAAAATAAAACATTTTATAAAGTTACTCCTTGCTTAAGGATAGCTATTTCCCGGTATCCCTTCTTTTCGTTCAGTGCCTGCTTTCCGCTTGCCACTTCCACCACAAAGTCTATAAAACGTCTGCTTAAAGATTCCATGCTTTCTCCCTCTACCAGAGTTCCGGCATTGAAATCAATCCACGTATGTTTCTGCTCGTACAGCGGTGTGTTGGTCGATACCTTCACGGTTGGAACGAATGTTCCGAACGGTGTTCCTCGACCTGTTGTGAACAGTACGATATGGCATCCGGCAGAAGCAAGAGCCGTACTTGCCACAAGGTCGTTGCCCGGTGCGCTCAACAGATTAAGTCCGTGTGTTGTGACACGGTCGCCATATTTCAGAACATCCTCCACCATCGAGCTTCCCGACTTCTGTGTACATCCCAATGATTTCTCCTCAAGTGTAGAAATACCTCCCGCCTTGTTTCCCGGCGAAGGATTTTCATATATAGGCTGGTCATTGCAGATGAAGTAGTTCTTGAAGTCGTTTATCATGGTCACTGTATCGTCGAATATCTCCTGCGTACGGCAACGGTTCATGAGCAGTGTCTCGGCTCCGAACATTTCAGGTACCTCCGTGAGGACTGTTGTCCCACCCTGGGCAACAAGATAGTCAGAGAACACCCCAAGCATCGGATTGGCCGTGATACCGGACAGTCCGTCAGACCCGCCGCACTTGAGTCCTATACGCAGTTTTGACAGGGGGACATCAGTCCGCTTGTCTTCCCTGGCTATGGCATACATCTCACGAAGAAGTTTCATACCCTCTTCTATCTCATCATCTACTTTCTGAGAAACAAGGAAACGGATCCTTTGGGTATCATAGTCACCTATAAACTCGCGAAAGGCATCAGGCTGGTTGTTCTCACAGCCAAGACCTACGACAAGGACAGCTCCGGCATTGGGATGAAGGACCATGTCGCGCAATATCTTACGGGTATTCTCATGGTCGTCACCCAACTGCGAGCATCCGTAGTTATGAGGGAAAGATATAATGGAGTCAACCCCCTCGCAATCTGTTTCCTTGCGAAGCTGTTCGGCCAACTGGTTTGCTATTCCGTTCACGCAACCCACCGTAGGGATAATCCATATCTCATTACGTATGCCGGCTTCTCCGTTGGCACGCAAATATCCTTTGAATGTACGGTTCTCGTTCGAAAAAGTCTGTTTCTCGAACTTCGGAGTGTAAGTATATGTACTCAGACCGGAAAGGTTAGTCTTAACAGTTTTCTCGTTCAGCAGATGTCCTTTCCTGACTTCTTTCACAGTGTGCGATATAGGGAAACCGTATTTTATCACCATATCACCTTCTGCAAAATCCTTCAAGGCAATCTTATGACCGGCAGGTATATCCTCAGCCAGTTCTATAAAATTGCCGTTTACCTCTATTATAGTACCCTTGGACAATGGGTGCAGTGCCACAGCCACATTGTCCGCAGGGTTTATCTGGATATATTCAGTCATAACAAACTAACATTTATAAATTGAAGAATACAGGTAGAAGTATCAATCTACAAGGTCTTTTACTGTCTGAAGCATTTCTTCGCTCTGGATTTTGTTGATATAGTAAATTACACGGTCTGCCAGTCCCGGGATGGTATTAAGGTCTTCACCCCAGATGGAAGTATCGGCGAGAACTGTCTTCACAAGATTTTCTACCGAGCCATCGTTCCACAAACTTGTAAGCATCGCCATGATTTCCGGTGCATCGTTAGGAACTATCTCTACACCATCGGCACGCTTTCCACCTTTGTAGTATACTATGATGGCTGCAAGACCGAGGACGAGTCCTTCAGGAAGAACACCCTTGCGTTTCAGATATTCCTTCACTCCCGGAAGGTCGCGTGTGGCATACTTAGGGAATGAGTTAAGCATGATTGATGTCACCTGATGATCCACGAAAGGATTGTTGAAACGTTCAAGAACGTCATCTGCAAACTTCTTAAGTTCTTCTTTCGGTAAGTTAAGGGTTTCCATCAGCTCGTCGAACATCACACGTTTGATGAACTTACCTATCACCTCATGCCGGCAAGCATCTCTCACGATATTGACGCCCGAAAGGAATGCCACCGGCGACAATACAGTGTGAGGACCGTTCAGGAGAGTCACCTTGCGTTCATGATATGGCTCCTCCGACGGGACGAACAGAACGTTCAGCCCCGCCTTGTTTGCAGGAAATTCTTCGGCAACCGATTCCGGTGCTTCGATTACCCACAGGTGAAAAGCCTCACCCTGTACAACTAAATTGTCATCAAAGTCTAGTTTAGTTTTTATGTTATCTATGTCTTTACGAGGGAATCCCGGTACGATGCGGTCCACCAGTGTGGCATATACACCACATACTGTTTCAAACCATGACTTGAACTCTTCACCAAGGTTCCACAATTCAATATACTGATAGATTGTTTCCTTCAGTTTGTGACCGTTGAGGAAGATAAGCTCGCATGGGAAGATGATAAGTCCTTTCGACTTGTCGCCGTTGAAATGTTTGAATCTGTGATAAAGCAACTGTGTCAGCTTGCCCGGATAAGAGTTTGCAGGAGCATCTTCGAGCTTGCACGACGGATCGAAGTTGATACCTGCTTCAGTAGTGTTCGAGATTACGAATCTCATCTCAGGCTGTTCTGCCAGTGCCATGAAATCATTATACTGGCTATATGGATTCAGGGCACGGCTGATGACATCAATCATTCTGAATGAGTTCACCACCTCGCCATTGTTAAGTCCCTGAAGATTGACATGATAAAGACAGTCCTGAGCATTGAGGGCATCAACCATACCTTTATCTATAGGTTGCACCACAACAACACTGCTGTTGAAATCTGTCTTTTCATTCATATTCGAGATAATCCAGTCAACGAACGCACGAAGGAAATTGCCTTCACCAAACTGTATGATACGTTCCGGACGTACTGCCTTTACTGCAGTCTTATTATTTAAAGCTTTCATTGTAATGTCAAAAATTAAAATTGATAAAATTAAAATTCAACCAACATTCTGAATACCTTACCTGGATTTTCCGACCATTTCTGCAGAGCCTCACCTGCCTCTTCAGGTTTCACTACGGCAGAGATAAGTTCGTTCATCGGGCAATTTCCATTCTGAAGATAATGTATCACGGCACGGAAATCCTCAGGCATTGCATTGCGCGAACCGCGTATGTCGAGTTCCTTCTGAACAAAATATTTTGTCTGGAAAGCCACTTCACTCTTGGCATAGCCTATACATGCCACACGACCTGTGAAAGCAACAATATCAATGGCAGTTACGTATGTGACAGGACTGCCCACAGCTTCTATCACCACATCAGCCATATAACCGTCAGTAAGTTCCCTTACTCTTTCAACCACATTTTCTGTCTTAGAATTGATAACCATCGATGCACCGAGACGTTTTGCCAGTTCAAGTTTCTCGTCATCAATATCCATGGCTATTACTCTTGCTCCACGAAGCGATGCCCTTACTATGGCACCAAGTCCAATCATTCCGCAACCTATCACGGCCACAGTATCAATGTCAGTTACCTGTGCTCTTGAGACGGCATGGAAACCTACGCTCATAGGCTCAATCAATGCACATTCCTTATCCGAGAGGCCGGCAGCCGGAATAACCTTTGTCCAAGGGAGGACAAGGAACTCCTGCATCGAACCGTTACGCTGAACGCCCAAAGTCTCGTTGTGTTCGCAGGCATTGACACGTCCGTTGCGGCATGAGGCACACTTTCCGCAGTTGGTATATGGATTTACAGTCACGTTCATTCCCTTCTCGAAACCGACAGGAACGCCTTCGCCTATTTCCTCTATCACAGCACCCACTTCATGTCCCGGGATAACAGGCATCTTGACCATAGGATTTCTTCCAAGGTAAGTATTAAGGTCGGAACCACAGAATCCGACATATTTGATACGAAGTAAAATTTCTCCGACTCCAAGTGTTGGTTTAACTATATCAGCTACTTGAACCTTTCCGGCTTCAGTAATTTGAACAGCTTTCATAATCTATGTATTTATTTAAATTTGTTATTGTATTATTTTAATGATGTTTTTTCTCTATCTTATAACCTTTCCAGCCATAATATGCTGTAAAGAAGAAACATATCAGAGGTATTATATATGCCACCTGATAGAAATCCGCGTTATGATTCATCACAAATGCGGTAAACTGAGGGATACATGCATTACCTATAATAGCCATTACAAGGAATGCCGAACCACTCTTGGTGTCCTCGCCGAGGTCGCGTAGAGCAAGTGAGAATTGGGTAGGATACATGATTGACATGAAAAACGACACTGCAAGCATGGCATAAAGTCCTGTCATACCACCGAACATAATAATTACTCCACACAGTATGATATTTACTATAGCGTATGTAAGCAGCATATCCTGAGGTCTGAATTTCGACATTAGCATAGTACCTATCCATCTGCCGCCAAGGAAAGCCAGCATATACAGTCCGAAGAATGTGGTCGCCTCATCCTCCGACAGACCTGCATACATGCAGCAGTAAACCAGGAACAGGCTGTTGATGGCTGTCTGCCCTCCGTTATAGAAGAACTGTGCGATGACTCCCCATCTCAGATGCTTGCGTTTCAACACTGCAAAATTGATAAGCTTGCCCTTCTCTCCGTGCGATTCTTCGTTATCTATGTCTGGAAGTTTACACAGTGTAAACACTACTGCAAGAATGATGAGTAACACGGCAAGAACCAGATAAGGCATCTTCATGGAGTCTGTCTCCATCTGGATAAATCCTTCCCAGCCTCCCGGGAAGTCGGCAGGCAGCGTTTCGCGCGTATAGTTCTGTCCGGTAAGTATAAGCTTGCTCAGAAACATTGCGGAGATGAAAGCACCAAGACCGTTGAACGACTGTGCAAGATTCAATCTTCGCGAAGCCGTGTCATGTGTACCCAAAGCTGTCACATACGGATTGGCAGCCGTCTCAAGAAAGCACATTCCCGTTGCCATAATAAAGAAGATTACAAGATATGCCCAGTATTCCTTTATCTCAGCTGCAGGGAAGAAAAGCAGACCTCCGATAGCAGCAAGAATGAGACCGACTATTATACCCGACTTATAGCTGAAACGTTTCATGAACATTGCTATCGGTATGGGAAACAGGAAGTAGGCCAGCCAATAGGCAGATTCAGTGAACGAGGCCTCGAAAGCATTCAGTTCACAGGTTTTCATCAACTGCCTGATCATTGTAGGCAACAGATTACTGCTGATAGCCCACATGAAGAACAAGCTGAATATCAGTAAAAGCGGTATAAAATATTTGTTTTTCATTCTGACATGTTTTTAATATAAGGTAACTCAGGCAGATTCTTGAAACCGTAAAAGGCTTTCGCGTTCTCGCCCAAGAAAAGTTTTTTGCTTCTCTCTTCCAATTCTTTTGATTTAATCACAAAGTCGTACGACATTTTGTAGGTGATGGCTGTAATTGTGCGCGGATAGTCGGAACCCCACATCAGTTTCTCGAAACCGACAAGGTCGGCAGCTTCGTTGATAGCCCTTATAGCACCGTTGAACGGATAGAACTCGTCATTGAACAGCCATGTGATACCGCCAGACTCAATCATTACATTTTTATGGCGGGCAAGCATTATCTGCTTCTTCCAGTCCGGTTTTGTAACCATGCCGAAATGACCGATGGCTATTTTCAAACCCGGACATTCTGAAATGATTTCTTCCATCTCGCCAACCTGAAGGTCTCCCTCTATCATATCTATGGAAAGAATCACTCCTTTATCTTCCATCAAATGAAACATCTTCATCATTTCGTCCGAATTGAGCATCACCCTTCCGTCCTTTAGCTGCAGACGGTGTCCTGGAATCTTTATGGCCTTAAACCCTTTGTCTATAAGTTCAACAGTCTGATTAAAGTAACCCTGCTTCCTGAATTCACACATACCGCACACAAAAAACCTGTCGGGATAATTTGTCATGACCTCTAGTAGATAGTCATTCTGTATACCATCGATATACTCCTGAGTAACAACAGCTCCTCCAACCTGGGCATAGTTCATATTTGCCAGGAAAACCTCTGCCGTATTTCTTCCGTCAATCATAAAGGGAGGAAGCATTTGTCTCACCTCCCCCATAAACAATGATTGACCATTCTCTGTAGTTTTTATTTTCAGGCCATCTACTTCAGTATCCTGATAAAGCCACAGATGTGAGTGAGCGTCAATTATTGTATAATCCATAGCAACAGTATTTATGAATTTGCCCAACTTACTCTTTGTTGATCACCTATTATCTCCTTAACCTTTTCCACAAGACTCCAGTCGATAGGTTCCTCAATGTATTTAATATTCTGAAGTACAGATTCTGATTTTGCCGAACTGAACAGTGTTGTAGGTATTCTTGGGTTACTAACAGAGAACTGTACTGCAAGCTTCTCAATAGGATATCCCTGTTCCTTACAAAACTTCGCAGCCTTTGCACATGCCTCAATCAGTGATTTTGGGGCTGGATGCCATTCAGGAACACCTCTCTGTGTGAGAAGTCCCATACCAAATGGTGAAGCGTTTATCACCCCTACACCCTTTTCATCGAAATAATCGAGGAAGTCAACAAGTTTGTCATCGTTAAGCGAATAGTGACAGAAATTAAGCACCGCCTCAACTGTGTCCGGAGCTGCATGGTCAATAACCCATTTCAGGTTTTCAAGCTGAAGGTCGGTTATACCCACATGACCCACCAGGCCTTTCTCCTTCAGTTCCACCAGAGCAGGCAATGTTTCGTTCACCACCTGGTTCATATCCGAAAACTCAACATCGTGAACATTGATAAGGTCAATATGATCTATATTCAGACGTTCCATACTTTCGTATACACTTTCCTGTGCGCGCTTGCCCGAGTAGTCCCATGTATTAACACCATCCTTGCCATAACGTCCCACCTTGGTTGAAAGTATGAACGATTCTCTTGGCAACTCCTTAAGAGCCTTACCCAGTACTGTTTCTGCCTTATAATGTCCGTAATATGGAGAAACATCAATAAAGTTCAGTCCATGTTCTACTGCTGTAAAAACAGACTGTATAGCCTCACTTTCTTTAATAGAATGAAAAACTCCACCCAACGAAGATGCACCATAACTCAATACAGGCACTTTCAGTCCTGTCTTTCCCAATTCACGATATTCCATTTTGAAAAAGAATTTAAAGGTTAATTTTTTACTCTATTTATTATTCATACAGATAGAACATACGTTCCATCATCTGCCATTTCTCGTCCGATGTGGCTCCCTCGGCACACTGCTGAAATTTTGCCACATATTCCTCCCATTCGGCCTGACGAGGCAGAGTGGCAAGCTTTGCCATTGCTTTATCCCAGTCAAAATTCAGAGGAGTTTCCACTATCATAAAAAGTTTAGACCCCAATATGTATATTTCCATTTCCAGAATTCCCACTTCACGTATTCCGGCACGTATCTCAGGCCATGACTCTTCCTTACTGTGAGCCTTCCTGTAGGCTTCAATCAATTCCGGATTGTCACGCAGACTCAAAGTCTGACAATATCTTTTCACTGGCTGAGAATAACTTTTCACTTTATATCCTTCTGTCTTCATGATATTATTAATATTATTATGTTAGTATTACATTTCACTTTCTTTATATTTTCGATGATGCTAAAGTATGAAGTATCCATCAAAACAATAGAGGAGATTTTTAAAAAAGAAAGAGGGGATATTATACCCCCTCTTTTTCGACATTTTTACCCCTCATGAAGGAGATAAAAAGTCACCCCAAACTCTATAAAAATCAAAACAGATTGAACTGCATTCCTGTGTAGAAAAATCCCTGGTTGGATTTCGGATTCCAATACGTCATCACCGTCAACGGGATTTCATATTTCATTACCCGAAGTTTATAAATTACATTCAAGGACACCTGAGTAATTCCTGCCGATTCGGCATACATGGTTCTGTTCACCATTTCCCCACTTTCATTTCTTGAATTTCTTAATGCGAAAGCTGTTCCAATACCAGGACCGACCCTTAGCTTTTCGTTCTGATAGATGAGATGGTATAGCCCACATATACGAAACTGGAGTATATGTTCTTGCTGTTGTCCAGATCCCTGTCGCGACCGTAAACAAGTGTAGAGAGGCTCAACTCCAGCGGAAATTTCCTGTCGCCCGTATAATTGAGCATAAGGTCTATAAAACGTCCCGTCTCATCAGGCTTATAGTTGAAGAACTCCTTATTATTATATGTAGCCCCCGGCGAGAAATTATATGTATCTATAGCCTTAATCTGAAACCTGCCATGAGTATATATTATATACTGGCTCAGCTCCTTATAACTCCCCCTGGTGTTCGATCCGCCAAGGAAACCGACGGTAAACCTCCCCGATGGGTCGGAAACCGACAAATCGGACGAGAGAATCAGTCCGTCGGCCACTTCAATGCCACGCCATAGAATCATGTTCTGTAGAGTAGTACTGAAATGAAGCTGAGCCTGAACATTTGCTGACAAAAATATAAATACTGGAATTAACAGTCGCTTTTTATACTTACAGGTATCCAATGATAATATATGTATCATACTCAGAGCAGTAGAAAATCGGTTTTAAATTATTATTATGGATTTATTTGTCGAAATAATCTATAAGATTATAAACATTCCAGTTAATATCCGACATGTATTTGGTCAATGATGTATAAGGTTTATAGTTATAATCGAGCATACCTTTATTGCAATCCTCATCATCCAGATACTTGAAGAAAACCCATCCTACACAATTCTTGGCTTCGAGCAGTCCCAAGGTAAAATGCTGGTAAGCGAATCCACGGTTTTGCTGGTCGCGTACCACGAAACCGGCTCCACTTGAGTTGTCAAGCTTAGTATCCTCACCCTTGGTATAGAATTCCGTTACCATGAAAGGAGTACCGCCCGCCTGGTTCTTCCAGCCATCCATGTAGCCTTTTTCAGGCGACCATTTACTATAATAATTTATGGAAATGACATCACAATATTTTCCCGCTGCCTTAATTATATAACTGTTGTATTTAGGAAGGCTGTGCAGGCGTGAACCCAGATAAAGCAATTCAGGGTCCTTCGATGCCTTAACCGCATTCTTTATGGCAGAATAATATTTTTCCGCACAAATACCGGCAAACTCATTGTTCAGTTCATCCGTTACATCAGAAACATTTGCACTCTTGTCCTTATCCGTCATAAACTTGGCGGCTGCAATATAAGCAGGATCCTGCTTGTTTGAAATTTTCAGGAATCTGTCGAGCAGCCTGTTTCCCCATGTAGAGAAGTCTATCTCATTATCCGAGAAGAATCCCAACACATCCGGGTTGTTTCTGAACATGCCGAAAGCATCCGAATTGAGATACTCCTTGCACCATTCATCCCATCCATCATAAAACACAAGACCTATCTTAAGATTCACGTTCTGCCCCGGATAGCTAATTCCCTTGCTATTCTTGAACTCTGCAAGGAATGAAAAGGAAGGAGCCTGTGTCAGAGGACTTGAAGCCGATTTATTATAATCATTTACAGCCTTGTCGCCTTCTTCCTTACCGAAAGCGCAGACACTATGAAATCCTATTTCAGAGAATTGTTTCTGCGACTTTGCCACCCAGTCATCTACTGAACTGTAAAGCTTGCCGAAAGCTGAGCTGTTGCCATCCATTCTGAATGAGGCGATACCCCTTACATAATATGGATAACCTTCGGGGTCGACTATCCAACTTCTTCCATTTGAGTTTTTCTCAACCCTGAACCGTCCGGTAGCCTTGAATTTTTGCCCTTTTGCGTATGAGCCATATTTATTCACGCTTTGCAAATACTCATCCTGTGTTTTTGTCTGCTGTTCATAACCAACCAGGTATGGCAATATCCTTGTCTTTGCCTCTATAAAAGCCTTGTCAGGTTTTTCCGCATACTCGACAATTATCGGTTGATACTGCTTGGTGCTATTAGGATAGGTTTCAGCAGGACCGGGAACAGGCAGTTGCAGTTCCACATCATCATCGTCATTATCGCCTGCATTGTCGCCGGGAGTATTATAGTCCTCCACATTCCCCGGTTGTGAGTAAATAACCTCAGGCGGAATATATGAGAACTCTTCCTGAGGGTCTTCACATGACAAAGCGAAGAACGGAACACTCAAGCAAATGGTTTTAGTAATAATAGTAGAATATTTCATTGTTGCAAATATTTAGTAAATTAATATAAATCCCATGTCCTGATTGTATCCCCCCATCGGTGGTCTATCGGGAACTCCATTTCTCCCCATGCCTTAACAGAAGTCCAAGGTTGGTCGGCATCAGTCCAGAACGGGTCAGAGGCAGGCAATCCCAACGGAAGGAATGCAAGTGTAGTCATATACAGGCTGCCATTGTTTGTATAATGATTCGAAATGCCAGTCTGATGTCCGCAGAATCCTATGGTGAGGAATCCGCCCTCATTAAAGTTATTGCCCGACTTGAACATACGTTTCATACACGCTGTCAGCGCACATCTCACCTGTGCTTTCGATACTCCCGCCGGCAACTCATTATACCATGCTATAAGAGCCAGTGGCTGTATTGTTGCCATACGGTAAGGTATAGAGCGTCCGAAAACAGGGAATGTTCCTTCAGGAGATATGAAACGCTCCAGAATCATGGCGAACCTCTGTGCCCTCATCAATGCCCTGTCATAGTACTTGCGATAGTCGAAACGTGTCCTCACGCCCGATTCCATTATTGCATGTATAGATTCGAGATACATAGGATGGAACACATAACTGCTATAATAATCGAATGCAAAGTGCTGTCCGTCTGCGTACCATCCGTCGCCTACATACCATTCCTCCACCTTGCGGAAAGTAGAATTTATACGATATGTATCCTGTCCGGCATCAATTTTGGCAAGGAAGCTTTCAATGGTGGCCGAGAACAGCAGCCAGTTAGTGTAAGGAGGGTCAATGCGTCGGAGACCTTTGAACTCTTTTATGTAGCGTTCCTTTGTTGTCTGGTCCAGCGGTTTCCACAGCTGGTCGAACGCGCGCAGGAAACTTTCCGCAATATAGGCAGCATCAACCAGTGCCTGACCATGACCGTTCCACAACAGATAATCCGGACTATTAGGGTCCACCGCATTTGCATAACTCTTCAATGCCCATTCTTTCAGTTGCTTGCGCTGCTGTCCTTCTGCTGTATCATCGTCAGGCAGGCTCAACCATGGAGCTATACCGGCCATGAGACGTCCGAAAGTTTCCATATATGCAACCTTCTTGTTACGGTTATCCCAGTTTGGACTTACCTCAAGAATCATATTTTTCTGTAGTTCCCCTTTCGCCATATTGCTCAACACAGGAGCAGCCATCCTGTAAGCCATATCCGTCCAGTATTTTCTTGTCTCGTTGTTGTTTGCCTCGAGATAACGCACATACTCGCAAGCGGCAAGAAGGAATGCGCCTACCCCAAAGTTGGCAGTCGACTTGGCGTCAACCACCTGTCCCGGAATAGCCTTTTCACCGATTGGCTGGACATAACCCACCGACCAGTCTTTCTGCAGTGCAGTCTTGGTAAGATATTTCCATGCTTTCTCCACTACAGGCATAAATTCATCCTTGTCAAGATAACCGTTGTTTATCCCCCAAAGCATACCGTAAGTGAAGAAAGCGGTACCGCTTGTTTCCGGTCCCGGAGCATGTTCCGGATCCATCATACTTCTTGTCCAGTAGCCCTCCGGCTGCTGCAGACATGCAACCGCCTTTGCCATACGCACAAACTTATCCTCGAAAAAAGACAGATGCTCATAACCCTCCGGCAGGTCCTTCAGCACCTTTGCCAGAGCGGCAAGCACCCATCCGTCGCCTCTTGCCCAGAAATCCTTCTTTCCGTTCAGACTCTTATGCTTGGGATAAACATATTTTGCGTCGCGATAATAGAGTCCTTCCTCCTCATCATACATTATTGAGTCCGACGTACAAAGATATTCATACAGTTTCTTAAGATACCGGTGATTATGCGTAATCTTATACATCTTCGTCATTACCGGCATCACCATATAAAGTCCGTCGCTCCACCACCAGTAATCCTTACGCGGTGTGCTCATCTGGTACTCCATGACTTCGCGTGCACGCTTGATTTTATAATTCTCCGGCATGATGTTATACAAGTCCGCATAAGTCTGGAAGCACACCTGATAATCGCCGAACAGCACATAATCATCCTTTACCCCGTATTTATACTTCCATTCAGATTTGTTGTTGCTTTTCGCACCCATCCACTGGTTATACTCAGCCCATGCCTCCGAATACTTTCTGTATTCTTCTTTCCCAGTAAGGAAATAGGCTTCCATATTACCGGTGTGATATGCCGCATAATCCCAGAAAGACCTTGCTTCGGGGGCATGATTTTTCTGCCAGGCATCGTTCACTTGTTCAATCATCTCCCTAACTTGCTGAGCATCAGTTTTTTTTGCGAAGGAAAATGAAGGTAAAACGGCTATAAGGATGTATAACATCCAGTAGTATCTATAACAGTTCATCTTTGTGATATTGTTTACATTTTCTAAAACGAAATGGGGAAGAATATATATTCCTCCCTCATTTCACGAATAATTGTATTATTATATTTATTTGTTAGGAGTCCATTCTGCTCCGTTGTTGAAACCTTCTGTTGTAGAGTCAAAACTTGCATCTGCTCCTGTACTTGGTCTTTCTGTAATTTCTTCAATCTTAAAAGAAGTGATTTTAGCGGTTCCAGTAGCATCAGTACCACCAGGGACATTAGTCTGTACAGTTAAAATAACGTTCTCAAGAACCGGCCACACAAGTGAACCATCTGCTCTTGAAGCTGGAGTTTCAGCAGAAGTAGAACTACTGATTGTGAATGTATTTGTATAGGTTCCACTTCCGGTATTTCTTCCAATCCAGAATTTATATTTATCAGATGCTCCCAATCTGAATGTTGTTGCACAGTCGTTAGATGCGTATGTATAAGTAAATTTGTAAGTACAACCATCACGGAATGACATTGATTTAGTAACTGGGAATTGATTATCTGCTGGAACAATTTCCAATTCTCCACTTGCATTAATTTTTTCGGCAACTCCTTCTGCAAGATATTCCTTAACTGCATCTATGTTAGCGAAGTTAAAATCAAAAGCATCTGCATGAGTCAAAGCAACATTGGCAGATTCAATCTTGATATTAGCATCTTCGTTGTTTTCGTTTTTAGCAGTCAAAGCACTAACAGCATAATCAGTGTTATAACTTACGCTAATATTTGCGTCATTACTATAAATCTTATCACCAAGAATAAGAGTCATAGTAGTTCCATTCACAGAACCGGAAGCAACAGGAATTGTTTTTCCTGCTACTGTTATGGTAAATGCTTTGTTAACAGCATCAGTGAATGTTCCAGAAACTTCCTTATCGAGTGTAAGTTCAATTCGGTCATTACCTGTTGTCTGATCAGGAACAATTTCTTTAGCTGAAGAAACGGCAACAGTAGTTTGTTTTTCCAAATCTACAGGAGGTTCACCGCCTCCTTGATCATCATTCAATACTATCGTTACAATCTGTCCTTTAGTAACTATAAGGTTTTCACCACTGAAGTTATAAGTTTTAGTACCAGAATTTCTTGTAAGTTCCAAAGTAAATCCATCGGTAAATGTCACCGGAGCTACAACCATTGAGTATTCCTTGGCATTTTTATTTTGTTCATTAGGACCAACAAATGTTCCCTCTTTAGCGGTTAGAGTTATAACATTAGAACCGGATTCCACTGTCAGGTTTGCTGAAGCATCAATTTTTACGTTCCCTGCAATCTTTACATCACCACCAGCAGTAAGTTTAATACCTGTAAGGTCAGTAAGATTATTTTTAAACTTAACCAATCCACAAGTATTCTGGAAAGTTAAAGATTTGTTATTATCTGTTGCAGTAGCATAAGATATATTTGCATTTGCATCGAATCCCCAAGCCGGAGCTGTCTGTTCAGATGGCAGTGTAGTAGTTACGACACCTTCAAGACACACAGCTTCGGCATTATAAGGATAAAGAGCTGTATACGAATTGTTAGGTGTAGCCTTACCTGTAAACGTTGTAACTGTGCTACCACCTGTAGCGGTAGTAAACTTGTTATTTTCTTGGCCTGAAAAGATATTGATTGCATCTCCTGTTGTCCACCACACCGTTGTTCCATTCTGCAACGAACTACGGCTTGAAGGCGTACCGGCAACAAAAGTCATATCCTGAGGACCACTGACTGCATTTACATTCGACAGTTCGTCTTTTGTACAAGACTGGAGCATTGCAATACTCATCAAAGCCGCTCCACAAAATAGCATCGTATTTTTCATGACATAAATTATTTGTTAAACAGTTTCAATAATAAAAAATCACATCACTTGTTATTCATATTCTTATTCTTTAGGATCAGGTTTCCATTCAGTACCGTCATCTTCAAAATCATCATGACCGCCATCTACAATTCCGGGAGGTATTGATATTCGGCATACCGCACTTTTTATTCCATTACCCGTATCTACAGAAGCACCGATATTAGAATCTCTGCCCCCGTCGATTGCCACGACCGTACATCTCATTTTATCGTCCGATGGTGTAATCATCAACACATCAGGGAAAGAAGTTCCCCAAACTATTGACTTGTAACCGGTATAAGGGAGATTATCCTTGGTTATATTAATACCCAACTCCACAGTGCCACTATATGGTAATTCTATATAACTGACAGGTTTGTTGTCAGTCTGCCCATCCTTGAACACTACATATTCAATTTTTATCTCCTCAGCCGGTGTTCCATCACCTCCACCTACGCCATCATCATCCTTATCACACGAGATTGCCGTAAACTGTATAAAAAGAAGTATGAAAAGGTTGTATACTGACAGAATCCGTGGTTTTATATCAACCATAATAAAATGTTATTTAAGCGCCAAACAAAATTTTCAATATTCAAAAGGCATAAGAGGAAACCCTGAATATGCCTTATTACCATGAAAACAAATCAATCTACCTTTTTCAATCCGGAATCAGAAAAATATGTTATTTATTTAGAACATATTTTTCCGATTTGCCAGATTACAATCACAATAAATAAATCAACAACTAAATCTAATTACCTAATCTTATAACTAAACCCTCAAACAATGTTATTTAACCTTTTCTATCTTGACATCATCAAGCAGGAAGCATCCACCATTACCTGAACCCGGAACAGCTGTGAAACGATATACAAAACCATTTTCCTGCAATTTGAATTTAACTGTTGTAAGATTGTAATTCTTACGGTCTTTCTTGACCTCAGCAGTGGCAATTTCTTCCAGTTTCTTTGAATCCGGATTATAGTACTCAATCCTGAAGTTAGGTTTGTCACCCCAACTGTATTTGGTATAAGCTGAAATCTGATATTCTGCTCCAGTTTCATAGCTGATGTTTACAGCCTGCCACATACCAACCTTCACCTCAACAGCATAGTTGCCTGAATGTGCCTTTTTCGCATCAACTATTTTGTTATCTTTCTTTTCCCAGACATTCCATGATGTCAAGTCACCTGACTCAAAATCACCGTTCTTAATTTCCTGAGCGTATGCAGAAGTCATCATCATTCCGCAAGCCATCATTGCTAAAATTTCTTTTTTCATTTTTTCTAAGGTTTTTAATTTAAGTATTATGTTGTATCTATTAAAATCACTCTTCTATTGGAACCAACTTATAAGCCCTGACCCAGTCATAATAAGTAGTACTTTTGTCCTTATCCTTCAAGTCCTCAGCTGTAGGTACTTGTTTTTCCCAATCGTATGTTTCAGTAACTATATGTATGAACATAGGTCGGTCAAACGGAGTATCTGTATATTTTGTTGTAGGCTTGATAGTGTACATATACTTTCCGTCATAATAGAATTTCACGGTATTTGCATCCACCCACCAACAACCGTAAGTATGGAAATCTTCTGCCGATGGGTCTGTCATATACGAAACCACATCCGAACGTTTCGCCGTATTGTCAGTACGTTTGCCTCCTTGTTCCTGATACCAATAGTGAGTATTACTGTTCATCTGCATATTCCATGTCTTGTTCCACGGATTATCAGGGTTGACACTTCTTATTATACCCATTGTTTCTATAATATCAAGTTCCTGACTGCTCCATGTCTTTATCTTCTTGCCGCCTTTCATTATTTCCTTCATTACCGGGCGGTTGGAAAGCCAAAAAGTAGACGACATGGTAGTGAGCGAAGCCTTCATCCTTGTTTCATAATACCCATAATGTGCCTGGTTCTTTACAGAAGCAACCGCTCCACCGGCAAGACGATATTTATCGCCCGGCTTTCCATCAAGTCCTTCTGTTGGCGACAAAACGGTATTGATTATACGAAGACAACCTTTCTTGACACTAACATTCTCTGCCTTGAAAGTTGCAGGCGGCCGACCGTTAGTCCAATAAGGACTTTTAGCATGCCATTTAGCGGCATTAAGACGTTTACCATTGAATTCATCAGTATAATCTTCGTTAACTACCCATTTATAACCCTCAGGAGCCTCAGGCAAATTTTTTATATGCTCTTCAGCCAAAGAATATTCCTTATCATTTTTTAATGTATAAGATGACAGGAATAAAGATGCAGCAGATAAATACAATACTGTTTTTCTCATAAACTTTGTCGTTTTAGATTTTTTGTTACACGACAAAAGTATATAAGTTTCATGAAAGCATTAAGGGGGATTTACATCGTAAAAGGTGGGGTAAAATTCTACCACTCCCTGAAACACAATTATTTCGCAACTGAAACCATGTGTTTTTACGATATATAAAACCCGACAGAAGAATAATACCGTATTACCGGCTAATTTACATAAGAATAACTTTTCAAACCGCCATATACCCCACTTTACGTCCGTACCCTCAGTCCTCGACTCCGGCAATATGTTTTCCATATCGAGATCTATGGTTTTCTGCCTCGGATTCAACCACTAACTGTCGAGCATGTGGATTGCGTATCTGTCATAGAATCTCTTTCCGAACCATATTATCTCGTCTGTGCTAAGTATGTTGTTCAGACGGATAATCCTTCCGGTATTTTACCACCTACTTCTCTTGCAAATCCTGATCTGATATAACCGGATACTCTCAATTCATTGATTTCCGACTTGTATACAGTCTGCGAAGAGGCATTGAAACTACTGCACAGACTGAACAGCAGCAGGGGAAATAATTTAACCGATTTTAACAGTAGATATTCTGTGTTCATAATATTTCATTTTAATGATTACGTTTCTGACTTTCGTCTGATGCAAAATTATGAGGTATCGGACGGGGTTGTATCTTTCAGTAAAAATCAGTAAAGTCTTGGCAAGGGGTAAAAAACTTAACATCTTGTATATAAATATATTACAAACAAGGTGCAAAGATTTTCAGTAAACGATGGCGAATACAGAACCTATATATTTACACGCCATAAAATGAAGAAAAAGCAGTAGGAAAAAAATGCGGGCAAGTTCCGGATAAAATGTGGGCAAGTTTAAGGTAAAACTTGCCCGCATTTTAGATAGAATGCGACCGCATTTAAAACAAGTAAAAAACGAAGAAAAAAATATGTGTTCTTCACAGAACACATATTTCAAAAATAGGTATAAACACGCTAAACAATGTTAACAAAATCTATTTATAAAAAAAGCTCACATCAATAATATCTGCAACATTTTTACAATACTCCATAAATGAAGAGACCTTGGGATGATTTATACACAGAGCTATCTGTGATGTAGGCGAAAAACGTCCTGTCCCGTCAAGAAACGCTGTAAGCTCAGATGGGAGGAGTATACTGCCAATACCTGGATTTACGTCAGTCAGAACGACTGTATTTACAGCTTCCACCGCTGACACATCAAGATAATCGAGTGCCGGAAGATCTGCGAAGTGCAATTTTCCTATCATATTGCCGCCTTTGCTGCCCTGAAGAGAGACACGCTCCAATGAAGAACAACCGGATATATGGATTTCACTGTCGAATATTGAAGTTTCGGAAACATCATCATTAAGTATAACAGAAGGAACAACTACCAATTGAAGCGAACTGTTATTCTCCACCCTAAGTACTTTCAATGATGATGCGGAACTTAAATCCATTCCCAAAGGTGTATCAATATTAGAGATTGAAAATACTGAAACTCCCGAAGACGGCTTGACATACGACATGGAATAATGCTTGGACTTCACTCCCGAAATGTCTACTTTTCCTCTGAAACCGGGATTTGACAATATATACTCCACACCCTCAAGGTTAGCTGTCTGCGACAGGAAAATGAGGTCGTTCCCTTCGGTTATCCTCTTCGTGACATCAATCTCCAACGATGAGACAAACACCGACGGGAAGTTTCTGTAAAGATATGAACGGAGCAAAGGATCCGGTACTCTTCGGTTTACTGTATATTCAGTGTAATTTCCATCCTCGTCCGACATCACGACAAGACATTTGTCCGTCATGGCTTTATAGAATGCAGGTATGACATCTGTATTCCATTTTGCAAAGTAAGGAAGTTTCAGATTTGTAAGACTTTTACAAAGCACCGTAGTGCCATCGGTTGAAATAAGATTGAGATACGAAGTTATGCCGTCATTGCCGCGTAAAGCTACCGATTTTATTCCTTCGGGCAGGTCAGCAAAGTCGAATATAGAAAAACTGTTACACTCAAGATTGACATCTGCGAGCGAAGGAAAACTCCTCAAACCGCTAATAGATGTAAGTTCGCATCTACTCAAGTCCAAAGAAGTGGTATTGAGAACTTGATTGTCACAAATCAGCTCTCCGTTTTCGCTGAAATTAAATCCTTTCCGGGTCAAGACATCGCGTAACTTTGTATCAAAAGTCACTTCAGACACTTCAAAGTCGGAAATTTCTGTTTCATCCTTACACGAGATTATTGTGAAACAGAGAACTATCAGTACATAAAAGCTAATAAAATTCCTCATAACAATCAGTTTTGTGGTAATAAGACTATATTATCAATCCAAGCCGCGTCGTTCTGTCTTTCGCACACAATGGCACACACTACTTTTTTCACTGTAGAATTAAAATCGAAAGATACGGCTTTATAATTGCCGGGAGAAGAAAATTCCTCTGTATATACCGTTCCTGTAGACATATCCTGTAGCATGACTTTCAACTTACATGCTCCTTCGGTCTTTACATCAGCAGAGAAGCGATAAGTCCTGCCACTCTCCATGTCAACCCTCTGCATGAGTCCTGCATGACCAGATATACAGGCTACATTATTGCCTGCATTGTCAGTCTGTACGCAAACCGTACCATAGTTACCCAATGGCTGCCATGCTGAAAGTCCTTCGCTGAAGGTTCCATTCTGCAAGGTAGAGACAGTATATTTCTCAACCTGCAGTATCATGGACGATACGTGACCTCCTCCGTCGGAAAAGGTGATGTCGACATTATTATCGCCATTCTTCAGCAGCTGTATGTCGAACGGTACTTCTATCATACCGAAAAATATATTGCGGTTGCTCTGGCCGTAGCCTTTCCAGTTGTCGGGAACACTCACAGCGGTACCATTAATCTTTACCACCGGTTTCTTGGAAGCAGAGACAGGACGGCCTATCGACATACGCAAGCTTGCTCTGCCCGAACCGGACTCGATTCCTGTGAAGGGGAACGAAAGGGATGATCCGGCGGAAATCGGTTTCAGATACTCACTGCTGTAATATTTATTGCGGATTATGGAGTTCGTGAATGCTGACGAAGACACATCTGCTACAAGGACTATGGTCTGATTTGGGACAATTGAGATGCTTTCAGGCATGGACGGGACATTCTGTTCCGTATATTCTATACCTGCGTTATAATTGACATATAGAGAACGCTTTGTGACATTCGATACATCCTTCCAGCTATTCTTATTGTTCAGATATACAGTCTGCGGGTTATCATCAAGATTATCAAGGGCGATATAGAGTCTGCCTCCATCCTTGAATGCCTGTACCTGAATATCAGGATTACTGCTGGTTATATCAACACGTTCGCCTTTTACATTCTTCCAGAGTTCGAAGAAATATTTTTTGTCATTAAGCCTCCATGTGGTATTCTTCAGATTCTGAGGATTGTCGGGAATAAACAGTGCCGCACTATATGAAGTATAATTGTTTGCAGCGGTGATATGCCACTCAGCCTTATCTGAGACAAAAGGTATTGAGATAAACAAATTGTCCTGACGTTCCATCAGATTAAACAGAAAATGATTAAACGACGAAACACTCCGCACACTGCTTATGTCATCATAGCTGTCGTCGGGCTTGCTGTTGTCAATACCTCCAAACTCGGAAATGGCAAGAGGCTTGACATGTCCGAACTTAATATAGGAATACGCCTCAACCATATCAAGAACTGCTTCGGAGTTACTTCCTGAACGTTTCGTATCGGTGCCGGTTACATTTATTCCATCATAAAGATGTACAGAGAATCCATCCATATATGCACCTGCACGATCGATGAACATTTTCATGCGGGTGTTCCAGTAATTGAAGTTCCCATCCTCCCAGGCGGGGTAGGCTGCGGCATAGCCTATCACCTTCATCTTTCCGTTAAGACGCGGATTATTGTGTATATGTTTACCTATTGAAGCATAAAAATCGACCATCAGTTCGCGCATAGCCTGTCCCTGAACGGTAAAACCGGCATCATTTGCATGAACGAACGGTTCATTGAGGGGTTCAAAAAACTCAGGTACCAGCTCGCTGTTGGAATAATACTCAGCCGACCATGCACCTGCAGCCTGAACGTCTATGCCGCCCTGTATGTGCTGTACATAGGGATGCTCTGTGGCAATATATCTTTTTACGGAAATATTTCCGCTGTATGGTTTCATCTGAGGATATTTGCCTACCTCATGCGTCTTGTTATACGCATACGAGTATGGTCCCCAGAACTTTCTTCCAAGACCGACCTGATAGTCGGCAAGAAACTTGCCTACATCCTTATCATCATCGGAGGTGGAATGAATATTGAAATATTTAGAACGGTCGAGTTCTGAAACACCGCTCAAAAAGCGACGGGTATTATAGTCGACAACCACCTCGTTCCTTCCCTGACAATAAATACCGGGAGGAACACCTAGGGTAAATGCCGATAACAGAAAAATATATTTATAGCTCATAATTTCTTTCCTTTTAGACACAGAAACTTGTCAGTCCTGATGTGGATACATTATTTTCTCACTTTCTTATCGTAGCGTTCAGTCTGAAGAATCATAGTAGCCACACGGCCTCCATTATCCGGGAATGTTACTGACACCGAATTTTTTCCTTTTCTGATTAACCGGTAGTCGAAAGGTATTTCTATCATACCGAAGAAATCGTCTCTGCCAGTCTGGTCATATCCTCTCCAATTGTCGGGCATGTCGACTTTCTTGCCATTAACCATTATTTCAGGTTTCTTCGACATCTCGTGCTTCCTGCCTATTGACATACGCAGAACAGCTCTTCCTGTACCCGGTTTCAGACCATCGAAATCAAACACAATTGGTTTTCCGGCTTCCACCGGCTGAAGATAAGTGTTGCTATAATATTTAGTACGAACTATTCTGTTTGAATACTTTTTACGGCTGATGTCGGCACACAATATTATTGTCTCATCTTTTATAATGTCAATACTTTGAGGCATAGAGTTCAGCGTCTTTTCATCATAAACTATACCTTTATCGAAAATCATCTTCAAAGAGCGCACTGAAACATTATCTACACCCTTCCAATTCAGTACGTTTTTCAAGTTTACCTTATGTGTATAGTCATCAAGATTGTCGATAGCTATGTAAAGCCTGTCATCGTCCTTAAAAGCTGCCACCTGTATGTCCGGATTGTCGGAAACAATATCTACACGTTCGCCTTTCACATCCTTCCATAACTTGAAGAAATATTTCTTGTCGTTCAGTTTCCATGCGGTATTCTTCAAGTCGTAAGGATTGTTGGCAACAAATAAAGCAGCTCCGTATGGTTCGAAATTATATTGTTTCGTTATATGCCATTCGGCCTTGTCAGAAACAAAGGGTATTGAGATGAGCATCTTGTCTTCGCGTTCAAGAAGATTGAACAGTATATGATTGAACGAAGCGACAGTTCGTACAGAGGCTATCGGATGATATCCTTTGGAAGTGTTGTCTATTCCTCCATATTCGGTTACGGCAAGAGGAAGAACTTTCCCCAAGCGGATGAACGAGTAGTTTTCCATAAGGTCGAGAATAGCTTCGGAATTACTTCCCGAACGGCGGGAACTCTTGCCTACTATGTTTATTCCATCGTAAAGATGTACCGACAAGCCATCCATGTACTCCCCGGCACGGTCAATGAACATCTTCATAGTATTATTCCAATGGTCGAAATCGCGCAACTCCATAGCCGGATATGCCGCGGCATATCCAATGATTTTCATTTTTTTCAGACTTGGCTCAGCGTGAATATGCTTTCCTGTCTGTGCATAAAAATCTGCCATGAGCATCCTCATTTCCTGACCATGCATATTGAAACATTTGTCGCGTGCATGGACAAAGGGTTCGTTAATGGGTTCGAAAAATTCAGGAACTGCCCCTTTCACATGCTTGGAATAGTATTCGGCAGCCCATGCACCCGCCTTCACTGGGTCTATGCCCCATTGTATGGTACGCGCGTTGGCATGTTCCGTAGCGACATATCGTTTTGTTTCCTTCAAATCAGTGTAGTTCAAAGGCTTTTCTGAAAAAGGATATTCGCCAACCTTTTTTGTCTTGCCATATGAATAAGAGAACGGTCCCCAGAAAGAGCGGCCGATTCCTACACCGTAATCTGCAAGAAATTTCCTGACATCTGGATCAGAATCTTTAGATGTGTGTATATTGAAATATTTACCTCTGTCAAGTGCCGATACATCATTCAGGTATCTCTGAGTGGCATAATCCACTGTGACAGTAGTGTTATAAGTCTTATTCTCGGAAGATGATAAAGGAAAAACCGAGAAAGACAAACACACAGACAAAGCTGTAAGAATTATGTTATTCATTGTATTATCAAAATTTAAAAGGCAGAGAACACTCCGATAGTTCAATTAAAGTATTCCCTGCCATTAAGATTATCACTTCTGTTTAAACACTAATATCAGAAATCGGCCGGTTTGAGTACATCGTTCAGCACCACTTCATATTCAACTTCTGTTCCGTCGTTTTCAGTAACAGTAAGATGGCCGTAACCGCCACTTGAGTTATTTTCTTTCTTACCTTCAAACATGAACATTCTCTTCTTCGTCACTTCCTGTTCTTCTTTATCGCCTGTTTCAGGATTGATAACTTCTTCCTTTTCAGTATAGACTTCATTGAAAGAGAATGAGAGATATTTTTCTGTATCCGAATTGATTTTCAGCCACTCGGGCAATTCCGAAGGAGCCTCAGACGACTCGGCAAAGAACTCGATCTTATTCATTCTCAAAGTCTGATAGTCATTCTTCCAGGCAATGAGGTCGAACAATTCGCGATAAACAGAAAACTTGGAAACCTCGCCTGTCTTTCCTGTTTCCACATTCTTGAGATAGGTAAGTTCATACACGGGAGTAGAATCAAGTTCTACCTCAGCCCATTTGTCATTATCACATGCTCCGAACAAAACCAAAGCACATAAGAATGTAATTGTCTTATAAATTTTATCTATTAGCTTCATTGTTACTATAATTTATTATGGTCTTACTTCAATATATCCGAAGAATATATCGTCAAAATAAATATTATCCTTAAAGGCATTAAAGCGCATACTGAGCAATATATTGTCCATTTCAGCCTTTGAAGTCACAGTGGTTGTGGCCGACATCCATTTGCTGTCGGAGCCATTCACAATGCCGCACCATGGTTTATTGCTCTGCCATGTCATATCTTCAGCTCCTTCTTTACCTGCCGGAACGAAATACGGACTCATACCCTTACCCTGTTTATACCCCGGTGTATAATATTTGTAGCTGAAAGTATATGTACCTTTACCACCAGTAAATGTCTTGGAGAGTAATGCCCTGCATCGGTCAAATGCTTCGACAAACATACATTTTGCACTGTTGTTTATTCCATCCTTCAGAGGATTGTCCACAACCTGTGAAGGAACTACAGGATGTGTTTTGGTATCGGCATCAATAACTTTCCAGTCGGCATATGTGTCAGGATTTTCAAAATCTTCATCCAGGAACGCACCAAAAGTAGTCGCTACGTTTGGAGCTGTAGCCTTTATCTCAAGGTTCTGATTTCCAACCAACGCTTCAGTTAAAGTTCCTGTAAGGGTCAGTTCATCTGTGTTATAGATTTTCTCAACCAAAGTAAGAATCAGTTCATATCTGCTTTGCTTGTTTACTTCTGCTGCTGTGATGTTTACGCTACCCCTGACAGCTGACGGTCTGTTATACGAGTTGGAGTAAGTAAGCTTTAGAGATGATGGATTTATCTCTTTATATCCAAACTCAGAATTATCCAAATCTATAGCAATGTGTGTTTGGTCAATCTGACGGATGTTATAAGTAATAGGATCATCACTAGGTACTACTGTAATAGCCAAAGGCACAACAAGAGTTTTTGGCGAAGCTTTTGGAGTGTACTTACCTTTACCCTCACTGGCAGAAGTTCTTTCTATTGTCATGGAAAGAAGCAATGGCTTATCGCTGAATTTCTTTGCAGTGAACTGGTATGGAGTGTCAAAACTGGTTAATTCGTCATTTACGCCAGTATCCGCACATTTGAAAGTCCATTTGTTAGGCAATCCGTATGAATCGTCCTTAATATAGACAGACTTACCATATTCAAGTTCGTATTTTTCGTATTCGGGAGCTTCCTCAGTTCCACCGACTATTCCGGTCTTTATTTCCTGTGTACACTCCGGATCACTGTATACCTTTACGGCCGGTACGAGGTTAGGATCATACACGCGGATATGGAAAGTTGTATCCATCACATATACATCACCCTCCTGCTTAGCATAACAATATTTTTTGATATATCCTCCGGTATTGTCGTCATACACCGAATATGGATATACAACCTGTCTGCGGAAAGTATTGCACAAACGTACCGTATGGTCACCGGGTTTAGTGAAATACACATGTATGGTTTTCAAATCGTTGGTATGAGGGATGGATTCATCAATCAGGTTTGTATAGTCTGTCTGTCCCCACTCCATCTTACCATTAAGGAACTTTGTACCATCATCCGACACAACCCACTGATGCGACAACATGCCTTGGGATAAGTCCATTATACTTATATAGTTATTAAGATTCAGCTGAATAGGTGAAACGTTTTCCTGATCTGTACTCACATGCCAGGTACATTCAGCCACGTTATTCAACGGTTCAAACTCATCATCCTTACAAGATGTCAGAACCGAGATTAATGAAAGAGCAATATATAAAAATCTATTTTTCATCGTATTTATTTATTAATATCAGGATTTGATGTAATTTCTATATTTGGAATAGGCCAGTATGCCACTTGCGGACCGTAGTTCAATGATGCTTGGAAATAATCCACAAAAGCGTTTCCTCTCTTTTCTGGCGGCAGCTCATAAAATCTGTACTGCTTTCCAAAGTTGAATGCTGATACCAAAGCATTAGGGTCATCAGGATTAGGCTTAAGATATTTGGTCTGAATCATACAGTACTTATATTCGTCGGATGCCAACTGATCAAACCTTTCCTTAGTTATATTCCAGCGTCTCAAATCAATGACACGTATGGCATGTCCTTCCATACACAGTTCAAGAGGACGTTCCACATACATCAGATGATTCATTACATCACTTGCAGCATATTCCTTCTCATCGTATGTATATCTCTTGAATTCTCCCTGTTCCGATTTTCCGATAAGCACAACTCCAGCACGGTGACGTACCTTGTTGATGGCATTGATAGCTGACTGAACATTTCCATCGCTTGCACCGCCTTTAATCAGACATTCTGCATACATCAGATATATATCTGCCAAACGGATAAGACGATAGTTTATTCCTGAGGCCATAGCAGGCTTAAATTCAGTTTCACTCTTACGTGTATCCCAATTTGATAATTTTCTGAAATACGCTGAAGAGCCACGGTTGAATTTTGATACCTGTTGTGGGAGAGACTGATAATATATCAGACTTTCATCGCCGTTTATTGCAAGAGAGGCAGATGCACGCATGGAATAGCTTCTGAGGCGATATGCCTGACCGTCTTCCCATTTAAATTCCGGAACTATGTCATCGTAGCCGGTAATCTTATTGTATAAAACTTTATTATCTCCGACAGTTGAGACGAGTCGTTCGCGTACTCCAACATATTTTCCTGCTGTTGCATCCCACGTATAAACGTACGTTCTGTTATATACGACACCCTGACGGTCCACCTGCGAGCTGAAAGTTGTTCCCAACTGGTCGTATATAATATCCCTATGTTCAGGATCACCATAATTGTCGGACTGCATTTTTATCCAGTTACGTTCATCAAGTCTGTCCACCGGCTCTGTTTCGAATGCTTCAACAAGCCAAAAAGCAGGAACAGTGTTAAGCCAGGCATCGCCCAAGCCATTTACATTCATTCCCCATATATTATATAAGGTAGACTCCGACCATGTACCGAATTCTGTATTATACTGTGTAGAATAGGAAACCTCGAGAATAGATTCCGAATTGAATTCATTGGCAGCAGTAAAATTATCGACTATGTCATCAACCAAAGCAAAACCTCCATTATCAATAATATCCTTAAAATATTCGGCAGCTTTATTATACTCTTTATCATAAAGGTAGCTTTTGCCTAATATTGCCTTTACAGCCCAAGAGGTGATACGTCCCAAATCGGTTTTCTCCCATTTGTCATTCAAGCCAAGGTCAAGAGCTTTCTGTAAATCTTCTCTGTAATATTTCTTGATTTCATCACTTGGTGTAACCTTTTTATAGTAATCTTCTTCTACCTCTGCAATTTCATTAATATAAGGAACATTACCATTATTGAATGAATTATTGAGATAAAAATAAAACAAGCCACGCAAAGAATATGCCTGTGCCTCAATCTGAGCAAGCTTGGTTATTTGAGGTTCATCTGTAACATTTGGACGGATTTTCTCTATACTGGCCAGAACCTGATTCGCACGGAACACACCAGTATACAGTGCAGACCATTTACCACGGACTGTTCCGTATGAATCATTAAAGGTTTGCTTATAGGCTTCGTTATCAAACTGCTTTCTGTCCTTATTACCTTCAACTGCTATATCACTTCTACGGTTCTCATCGAGCGGATGATAAATATTGGTATTTTTCAAAGCATTATATACAGCAGCCAGTCCTTTCTCGCAGTCGCCTATTGTTTTATAAAAATTCTGTGTTGTCAGCTGATGTATGTTTTCCTGCGTAAGGAAATCGTCGCATGAAACCAATGTCATGCCCGACATCAACAGACTGAATACTATTGTTTTATATCTGAAGTTCATATATTTATATTATTAAAAGTTAGAAATTAATCTGGAATCCGCCACGCATCTGGATACTTATAGGATATGTTCCATAGTCCAAACCACGACGTGACAATCCATTACTACCGACCTCAGGGTCGTATCCGTCGTATTTTGTCAGTGTAAGAAGATTATCGGCTGCAACGTATAAACGGAACTTGCCCAATCCAAGCTTTGATACCCAACTCTTGGGGAATGAATATCCTAACATAATATTTTTAAGTCTGACAAATGAACCGTCCTCAATCCACATATCAGTATGAGCACGATAGTTGTTATGACCCTCTGTACGATAAGAAGGAATGGTAGAGGTATAGTTGGTAGGGGTCCACATGTATATCAGTTCCTTATTGGTTCTTCTTTGATATGTATATATCTTCGTACCGTTTATTATTTCATTTCCAACTGAAGCATACCAGTTCATAGAGAAATCGAAGCCTCTATAGTCGGCCGAGAAGTTCAAACCAAGTTCATAATCCGGCATACCACTACCGGCATAAACACGGTCGTCATCATTAAGAACACCATCATTATTGGTATCGATATACATAAGGTCACCCATACGGGCACTTGACTGTAATTTCTGATATTCTGCAAGCTTCTGTTCAGTATTGATTACCCCTGCGGTTGGCATAACAAAGAAAGCACCGGCTTCATATCCTTTCTTGATTGCAGTTACATAATCACTTCCTGATGAAACAGGTTTACCGTCGGGGAAGAAATATAACTCATTTTTTCCTGCCATAGACACAATCTCATTCACGTTTTTGGTAAATGTACCAGTCAAGCTGTAATTAACACCACGTATTTTGTTGCGGTGAGTAAGTGAAAACTCAACACCACGGTTTTCCATATCTCCGGCATTCAATGTAACAGTTGAACTCTGGCCCCCTCCATTTGACGGTGGCACGACCATCGGGAAAAGCATATTCTTCTTGTTACTCTTGTACAAATCAAGACCTAAGATAAGCTTGTTATTATATAAAGCCATGTCGATACCGGCATTAAGCTGCTGGGTTGTTTCCCATTTCACATTCGGATTGGCAAATCCCAATTGGGTAAAACCATTTGCAAGAATTTCGGAAGTTCCGGTACCAAAAGTATAGTCGTAGTTTTTGTATATAGCTGGTGCGTATGAATAATCAGGGAAGTTCTGATTACCGGTAGTACCATAGCTGAATCTTAATTTTAACGAATTTACTAGCCACCTGAATCTGTCGAAGAATGATTCCTCAGAAATATTCCATCCTACAGACAATGACGGGAACAATCCCCAACGATTTTCTTCGGAGAACTTAGATGAACCGTCGCGCCTGATACTGGCACTTGCCATGTATTTGTCTGCATAGCTATATTGTAGACGACCCAACATACCAACCATTGTACTGATACGGTCCTGTCCCCACTGGCCACTGCCTGTACCCACAGTCATATCGGATGTTCCCGCATTTAGGTTCGGAATCTCGTTAGTAACCAAATCCATTATACTGGCATAGAACATCTCGTATGTATATTTCTCCATACTGAAAACTCCGGTAAATTTAATATCATGCTTTTTTATCTTCTTATTATAATTTACCATTGTTTCCCAAGTGAGACTGGTATTCTTTGAATGAGTATCTTTTAATTGCGAACGGTAATTAGAGCTGGTTACCTTTTCGCCTTTCTGATTATATACCTCAAACTCAGGTCGAATTGAGACAGCTTTCTGATTGTTATATCCAAAGCCCAAACGTGTGGAAACATTCAGTCCGGGAATTACATTATAAGCAAGATAAAAATTACCGTTAAATGATTCTGTGTCCTTATGATTTTCCTCTTTCAATCTTCCCAATGTATAACTTACGCCCTGTAAATCTGCAGGATCGCCAGCTGCATTTACTATACTTGCCTGTGGATAAATCTGAGAACGAGTAGGCGAGTAGTCATAACATTCGTTCAATAACCCCCAAGCCGGAGATAACTGGTTTTCTATCTTCATAGCGATGTTAGTGTTGATAGTCCATTTTCCGCGCTGAAAATGTGTATTCGAACGAATATTATATCTTTTGTAATCGGAATTTATCAACACACCTTTCTGGTCGAAATAGTTCGCGGTAAGGTTATATGTCAAATCTTTCTTGCCGCCATTCGCAGTAACAGAATAATTCTGTATTGGCGCGTTATTATTGACTACATATTCATATAAACTAGAGTTGTTGAAGAAATTCACAGGATATGTTTTCAGATTAGACCAGGCCAGGTCGTCTGTATTCTGGTTTCCTTCCATCATTCTGTTAGACATCACTTTTACAAATATACTCTCGTTGGCATCAAGCAAATGAATATTCGAAGTAATGTGCTGTACACCATAATATCCGTCGACAGCTATCTTCATTTCTCCTTCCTTACCCTTCTTTGTGGTAATAAGGATAACACCGGAAGCACCGCGAGTACCATAAATGGCAGCCGAAGCAGCATCCTTAAGAATATCTATACTTGCTATTTCGCTACTACTCAATCCCGGGTCGCCCTCGAACGGGACACCATCGACAACATATAAAGGAGAACTGTCGCCTGAGATAGAACTTAAACCACGAATCTGGATGTTGGATTTGGCTCCAGGCTCACCAGAACTTGCCTGAACGTTAACTCCGGCAACCATACCCTGAAGAGCTGTACCCAAGTCGGAAGTACTGATCTTAGTAATCTCATCTGAGTTTACACGTGCCACTGCACCTGTCACCTCTTTTTTACGCATTGAGCCATAACCTACAACAACCACTTCATCCAACACTTTTGTGTCTTCCTGAAGCTTGATATTATAAATCTGACCATTCTTGATTGCAGCTTTTACAGTTTTATACCCAACAAAACTGAACACTAAGTTACCTTTAGTCGGTACCCCTTGAAGAACGAAATTACCATCCATATCAGTAATAGTTCCAAGAGAAGTACCTTCAACTTGAACAGCTGCGCCTATAACTTCAAGGTTATTGGCAGCATCAATCACCTTTCCTTTAACTGTTATCTTCTGTGAATACATAGACAATGTATAGAAGATAAGCATCACGAACAACATGTACCTGCCATGGTACCATTTTTTCTGATTTCTCATTTGTAAAAATTTTAATTTAGCAATAGGTTATGAAATTCCTTTTATAACTGACGCTAAATTATTTATTTATAATGGTACAAAAGGGGAGAATTATATATTTAAAAAGAGGGTAAAATTTTACCCCCACTTATATTAAGAATCCAAATCGGTCTGTATACTCTGTTCTTTGTACTGTTGCGGCAATACACCGAATTCTTTCTTGAAACATTCTCTGAAATACTTCAAATCATTGAACCCTACATCGTATGTCACCTCTGATACAGAATACCGTCCTGTCTTCAACAGTTCTGCCGCTCTCTTCATTCTTATTGAACGTACAAAAGCATTGGCTGTTACTCCCATAAGTGCTTTCAGCTTCTTGTTCAGAACCAAGGCCGTCACGCCAAGACCTTTACATATATCCTCTATCTGGAACGAAGAGTCTGTAATGTTGTCCTCTATTATCTTTACAAGTTTCTCAAGGAACTTATCGTCGGTAGATGTAGTGCTTACCTCGGAAATCTTTATTGCCGGAACTTTCTTGTGTTGAAGAATCCGCTTCCTGTTGGTTATAATGGAATTAAGCAGCTCTTTCATTATCTTGTTGTCGAAAGGTTTAGAGCAATAAGCATCTGCATGGAATTTATATCCGATGAAATAATCCTGCAATGTAGTCTTGGCTGAAAGCAATACTACAGGAATATGAGATGTCCTTACATCCTGCTTGATTCTCTCACACAGTTCCAGACCATTCATGCCCGGCATCATTATATCGGATAAAACAAGATCCGGTTGCAAATCTGGAATCATGTTCCATGCCATCTCCCCATCATGGGCTATCATTATCTTATACTTATCCGACAACAGTAATGACAACATATTACATATATCCTTATTGTCATCAACAATCAATATAGCCGGAGATTCTCCGTCCACTTCTATGTCTATCATCTCTTCATGCTCGCACGATTCACTTCTTAACACATCAGCAAACTTTTCATCCTCCCCACTGTTGGCAGAGATATTCTCCGTAACCATGTCCCCCTCAGTTATCATAGGAATTACAACATGGAAAACAGTGCCTTTACCTTCCTCTGATACAAACGTAATATTTCCATTATGTATCTCTACAAGCCGCTTGGTCAGAAACAGACCTATACCGGTACCTCCTTCAGCAGAGTTTTTATTCTGACTGTAGAAACGCTCGAAGAGGTGTGTTTTCAGGTTGTCGGATATTCCGTTTCCCGAGTCTGCCACAGAGATGTTTATTTTGTTATCCTGTTCATTGACAGTAAACGATACAAATCCTCCGGCAGGAGTATGCTTAATGGCATTCGATACGAGATTATAGATTATCTGTTCCATAAGATGAGGGTCGAACAGAAAGCTTATATCACTGCGTGAGACAGAATATTCCAGCCCTACACCTTTCTGTTTTGCCCAATACGTGAACTGCTGAAATACTTCTTTTGAGAAAGACGAGAAGTTGCCATATTTGAGATTCAGACTAAGCATTCCTTTCTCGCTCTTTGAGAAGTTCATCAGCTGGTTGACAAGACTTAACAGGAACTTACTGTTATGCTCCATTGTCTGCAGCATGCCGGCAAGATACTTGTCGGACGAATACTTGCCCGATTCAATAATCATACTAAGTGGAGAATGAATAAGTGTGAGTGGTGTCCTCAATTCATGCGATATGTTGGTAAAAAATGTAGTCTCCTTTTCAAGAAGTTCTTCAGTCTTGCGTTTTTCCATGTTTGCTATATATAGAGCATTTCTGCGCTGCACCCGTGAGGTATAATACACCTTGAACCGGTATAAAGACAAGACAAGCAATATAAAATAGAGTGTATAGGCATACCATGTACGCCAGAAAGGAGGGTTAATAATGACAGGTATGGAAAGTTCATTCAAACTGTAGACTCCATCGCTATTCCTGACCCTCAGTCTGAACATATATTCGCCTGAAGGAAGCTTTGTGTAGAAAGCCTCACGATGAAAAGCGGAGGTGGAAATCCATGAATCATCTACGCCTTCGAGCATATATTCGTAACCAACCTTATAAGGACTTCTGTAATCCAGGGAGCTGAACTGGAATGAGAAAGTGTTTAAATTATAAGGCAATTCAATGTGCTCTGTAAAACTTACACTTTTGTCGAAATAAGCTGAATATGTGGAATCTGCCTCAACGCTGTGATTGAAGATTTTAAAATCAACGAGTGTAGGACTACCGTTGAAATCTATCACATCAAAGTCGTCAGGTCTGAAGACGTTAATTCCGTTTACGCCACCGAATATCATTGTTCCATTCGTCATTACTCCAGCAGAAAGTTCCATAAATTCATAATCCTGAAGACCATCGAAAATATCATAAGATCTTATTCTCTGTGTGTTGATATTC
Source organism: Phocaeicola plebeius DSM 17135 (assembly GCF_000187895.1). Classification (GTDB taxonomy): domain Bacteria; phylum Bacteroidota; class Bacteroidia; order Bacteroidales; family Bacteroidaceae; genus Phocaeicola; species Phocaeicola plebeius. Next base: position 116,765 of record NZ_DS990130.1, read on the forward strand.
AACGAATTAATTCCTTTATTGGTAGAAATCCATAATGTTCCATCCGTGCCATTAACAATTGATTTTATTGTATTGCTGCTCAACCCGTCTGCAGAGCTAAAATTTTCAACGCAGGCATTATGGTTTTCATCCAAATCCACGATTTTCCTTAACCCGCGTCCAAGTGTTCCATACCAGATATTATGATTCAAGTCTTCACATACAGGCACTATATAGTCGAGTTCATCAAGTCCCTTGACTGAGTTCAAAACAGGATTATCTATATACAAATCTGCAGATTCCAATACTTTAAGACCGAAGCTGGAAGCTACCCATATATTACCCTTATGATCTTTAACGATGTTTCTTACTATCTTAAGTTCTTTATTGTCAGATGTTTTGATTTCCTTCATCACACCTGTGGACAAATCATATCTAAAAAGACCTTTATTATATGTGCCAATCCACAAATATTTTCCATCGGCAAGCATTGCGCGCACATTTCTCAAGCCTGAGATCTTTTTATAATCATTATCAGAAGTGAAACTGTAAATACCATCGTACATCAGAGACACATACATGCAGTCGGTGTAGTTTGAGTATGCTGTTGAGTATACTATCCTGTTTGCCGTGAAAGGAATAAGTCTGGCATTACCGGTAATGGAATTAAAATGATATAGCCCTGAGCCTTCTGTACCTAAATATATATCGGATTTGGCAAATGTATAAACGGACGATATATGGTCATTTCCTATTCCTCTGAATAAATCTATAGGTTTATTATTTTCGCGTATACTCATAAAGCCACTCTTGAAAAATCCTATCCAAAGAATATCGTTTTTATCAAGAACTACAGTTTGCGGATAGCTGTAAGAATATGTAGCAATAACCTGTGGTTTTGACTCGATGGCATGCAATACATCAAAAGTCAACACATTCACAGTGCTTGTAGTGGCATAAAATAATCTTTTGTTTTTATATACCATTTTTCGTATATCGCAGTTTTCCAACAGGGTACTTACCTTGCAGGTATGCTTGTCGTATAAACATAATTGATGATTTTCCAGATTTGAGTACAATATTTGAGAAGATGAGATGACTATGGCTGAAGCTATAGGGCATCCCAATAGTTTGTTAAGCAGTAATTCATCTCCATCGACGTTACATTCGTACAGGCCGTCTTCGGAGGAGAGCATTATCGTATTATCTATTTCTATGATGTCGGAAATGTATGGTAATTTTAATGTTGATCTTAAGACAGTATTTATTTTGCCATTTTGAAAATCATAATTTACAAGGTATATACTCTCATCAGAGGAATGAAACCAGACTCTGTCTTTAGAGTCGACAAGAATCTTATCGCAAGTGAAATTTTTATCAATACCGCTGTGACCAAGATTTAATGAAACGAATTCGTTCTTTACAGAATTGAACAGGAACACTCCTCTATCGGCTGTACCTATCCACAGATTTCCATGTGAATCTTCGTCAATACATACTATCAGATTACTGTTAAAACCGTTTGACTGATATCCGTAAACCTTAAATTCATATCCGTCAAACCTGTTCAGTCCGTCGTTCGTGGCCAACCATATAAAGCCTTTAGAGTCTTGATAAATACATTGCACATCATTTTGGGAAAGTCCATCAAGAGTAGTGTACTTTCTTGTGACAAACTCATTGGATGCAAAGGATTTGCAAACTATAATCAGAACTGATATTAAACTTAAGATTAATCTAAACATATAACTATGTATTCTTTATATTTCATCAAGATTACAAAGTTATTGATTTTATCTAAAACATCAAGTATTTACAGTAGTTAATAGATAATTATAGATATTTTCCACTTTAGAATGCGTATCAAAATCAATCAAGAAAAAAATAAATCTTTAACTTCATTTCATAGTATAAAACAAAAAAGCATCGTACCATTACACTCAATAATAGATACGATGCCCGAAAGAAATTACAGTAACAGACTGTATTGGGATTGTTCTTAAAAAGACTTATCTGTATGACTTTATATATATGTCGAGTATTTCGGTATCCGACAGTTCATGAGGGTCCAGACTGAACAATGCACCCATGGCAGTTCGCGCATTATCAATCATCTTAGGGAAATCTTCCTTTACTATTCCCCAGTCGCTAAGCTTCAAATCGCGGACATTGCATTCCTTCTGCATTCTCACCAAAGCATCTATAAAATGTTCGGGATTAAGGTTCTTGCGTCCGGTCATAACATCTGCCATGCGCATATATCTCTTTGTCCTGTCATAAATAAAAGTAGAGAAATAGGCCTCGCTTATAGCTATCAGGCCAGCACCATGAGGAAGAGCGGGATAGTATGCGCTGAGAGCGTGCTCGAGAGAATGTTCGGAAGTACAACTGGATGTGGATTCAACCATTCCCGCCAGCGTACTTGCCCAAGCCACCTTTGCCCTCGCTTTCAGGTTATTTCCATCCTTCACCGCAACAGGTAAATATTTATACAGCAGTCTGATGGCCTCAAGAGCGAAAATATCACTTATTGGGGTTGCACAATTGGCAATATAGCCTTCGGCTGCATGAAAGAATGCGTCGAATCCCTGATAGGCAGTCAGATGTGGCGGAACTGAAACCATCAGTTCCGGGTCGATTATCGACAGACATGGGAAAGTTAAAGTGGAGCCGATACCTATCTTTTCGTTTGTTTCCAGATTGGTTATGACAGTCCATGGGTCAGCCTCGGTTCCGGTTCCGGCTGTTGTAGGAATGGCTATGATGGGCAATGCTTTGCTGTAAGGAAGCCCCTTGCCGATACCTCCTTCAACATATTCCCAATAATCGCCATCATTACATGCCATGATTGCAATGGATTTGGCTGTATCTATCGAACTTCCGCCTCCCAAACCTATAATCATATCGCAATTTTCCTCACGACAGATTGCCGCACCTTCCATTACATGGTCTTTTATTGGGTTAGGCAATATCTTGTCGTACACCACGGCATCAACATTATTTTCTTTCAGCAGACCAATCACCTTATCCAGATAACCATATTTACGCATTGATGTTCCGGATGAAATGACTATCAAAGCCTTTTTGCCGGGCAATGTCTCTGTTGAAAGACGTTTAAGTTCGCCACATCCGAAGAGAATCTTCGTCGGAATATTATAACCAAAAACAAAATTATTGTCCATAAATATTATCAGTCAGTCAACTTACTATCTTAAAGCCTTATCAATCACTTTCTTGAGTTCAGGATAAGCCTCATCTGTATCGCCCACCTGTTTTCTCAACTCACGCAGTTTCTTTTTCATGTCCTTAAGAACTTTGGCGTATTTAGGATTATCAGCCAGGTTTACCATTTCGTAAGGGTCGTTCTTCACATCGTAGAGTTCGAAAGAAACCAGAGTAGGAACAATCTTGTGGCTGTTCTTCAACCATGACATTGATTTCTGTCCGTAACGTTTGTCGTCGTAATGACGGCCATAGAAAAGTATCAGCTTATAGTTTTCCGTGCGGATACCTATGTGTGCCGGAACGTCGTGATGAATCATGTGCATCCAGTATCTGTAGTAAACAGCATCCTTCCAGTTTTCTGGCTTTTTGCCTTCGAACACAGAGGCAAAGCTCTTTCCATCCATGTATGAAGGTTCTTTGCCACCGACCATCTCTATAAGAGTTGGAGCAAAATCAATGTTGTTAATCATCAGGTCCGACTTGGCTCCCTTGTAAGGACATCTCGGGTCGCGGACTATGAAAGGCATTCTCTGAGATTCTTCATACATCCATCTCTTGTCCTGCAGGTCGTGTTCGCCAAGCATCATACCCTGGTCGCCTGTATATACGATAATGGTATTTTCCCAGAGTCCTTCCTTCTTGAGATAGTCGAAAAGACGTTTCAGGTTGTCATCCACACCCTTTACGCAACGCAGATACGATTTCAGGTAATGCTGGTAGGCAAGGTATGTATTCTCCATTTCATCACCTGTATTGCACTTATATTCCATTACATAATTGCGGATTTCATGACGGCTTGAGACAGAAGTTCCGATGAAGTGACGAAGTGAATCGTTCTTGCCTCTTGTGCCTTCGGAGCCCCATTTGTCTGTATCGAACAATGACAATGGAACAGGCACTTCCACATCGTCAAGATAATATTCATAGCGCGGTGCGTACTCGAACATATCGTGCGGTGCCTTGTAATGATGCATCATGAAGAAAGGTTTGGACTTGTCGCGTCTGTTCTTCAACCAGTCAATAGCAAGGTTGGTCACGATATCCGAGGAGTAACCCATTTTCTTTATCTGGTTATTAGGCCATTTCTTGTCAGTTACGTCACTTGTAAGGAAAGTAGGGTCGAAGTATTCGCCCTGTCCGCCATGACCGTTGAATACAGAATAATAGTCGAAGTGCGACGGTTCGCATCCCAAATGCCATTTACCGATCATGGCAGTCTGATATCCCATATTATGGAACTCATCAACCAGATATTCCTGGTCCGGCTGAAGCACTTCATCCAAAGTGAGCACCTTGTTACGATGGGAATACTGTCCGGTCATGATACATGCACGGCTTGGGGTACTGATGGAGTTTGTACAGAAACAGTTCTCGAAGAGCATACCGTCCCTTGCCAGTTCATCAATTGTAGGAGTAGGGTTCAGTACTGCAAGACGACTTCCGTATGCGCCGATAGCCTGCGAAGTATGGTCGTCCGACATGATGTAGATGACATTCATCTGTTTCTGCTGTGCTGCGACACCAACACATACAGACAGGAATGGCATAACAGCCATTCCCTTCATTATATTATTTTTTAAATTCGTTTTCATAAGTCAGATTATCATTGAAATAGAACTTGCAAGACATATCATCGAATGATTTTACGTCCTTATTCTGCATTTTAACCCATTGTTCTGATTTAGCCTTGACAGCTACCTGAGTTGAAACCTCATTACCGTCGACTACACTTTTAAGAGTGACATTTGCATCCTCTGCATTATGGTTTGCCACACGTACAGTGATAAGGCATCCGTTATCAACCTTATCGTATAGCGGTTTGGAAACCACCACCCCTTTAAGCTTAATCTTGAACACATGTGCATATTCAGTAGGTTTGTTCTTAGGGAAGTTTACTACAAGACCCTCGTCAGTCATCTTATAGTCAATCTTCTCTGAGCTTCCAAGCATTTCAACCGACTCAATTTCTACGTTCCGGCAATACTTAGTAGCCAATGACTTGATAGTAACACTACCATCTGTCCAAGCCAGAGACACGGCATAGAGGTTATTGTCGCATGTAGTAAAGCGAATGTCGTCCGCTGTATATTCAGTTTTTGTATTGTCTGTCATATAACCTGCGGTGCCTGCGTTATGTCCTTCGGAAGCAATCACCCATGGTCGTGAGCCATAAATAGCCTCACCGTTAGTCTTCAACCATTTACCTATCTCGGCAAGTACGTTCTTCTGTTCGTCTGTAATAGTACCGTCGGCCTTAGGACCTATATTCAGCAATAAGTTACCGTTCTTGCTGACAATATCAACAAAGTCGTCGATGATATGGTCAGGACTCTTGTTTTCCTCGCCCACACAATAGCTCCACGATTTCTTGCCTACAGAAGTATCAGTCTGCCATGGATATTCACGGATTCTGTCGCTCTTACCTCTTTCTATATCGAACACCTGGATATTGTCGCCATATCCGAATTTAGTGTTAACCACAACTTCTTTATTCCAATCAAGAGCCGAATTGTAATAATAAGCCATGAATTTATAGAAAGTAGGCTGGAACGGATATTTTCCCACAGTCCAGTCGAACCATATCAATTCAGGCTGATATTTGTCGATAAGCTCGTATGTATGCATAAGGAACTGACGGCGTGAACGTTCGTTCGAGCCTTCATACTTACCACAATAAGGTGTCATACCCTGACCTTCGGGCTCATGCAGTCTTTCGCCATACAGAGTGATTGTAGTGTCCTGAACATCAGAAGGAGTTTCCATTCCATATTCATAGAACCATGCATTCTCGCATCTGTGAGAAGAAAGTCCGAAACGCAGACCGGCTTTCTTGGTAGCTTCCTTCAATTCGCCGATTATATCCCTTTTCGGTCCCATATCCACAGCATTCCACTTATTGAAAGTACTGCTGTACATGGCAAATCCGTCGTGATGCTCGGCCACCGGAACAATGTATTGTGCTCCAGATGATTTTACCACTGCCAGCCACTCGTCGGCATTGAAATTTTCGGCTTTGAACATAGGGATGAAATCCTTATATCCGAATTTGGTCAAAGGACCGTAAGTCTGTACGTGATACTTATTAATAGGATGACCTTCCTTGTACATCCAGCGGGAATACCATTCACTGCCGTATGCAGGAACGGAATAAACTCCCCAGTGGATAAAGATACCGAACTTGGCATCCTTAAACCATTCAGGAATAGTGTAATTTTGAGCAATCGATGCCGAATCGGCCTTGAACACATCAGTACCTTTTAAAGATACAGTAGAATCTACATTAGGAGCGTATGTAGAATTGCACGACGCCAACAGGCTTAATGCCGCAACTCCTAAAACCGTTTTCATGGATTTCTTATTCATAATAATCTTATTACATTAAATAATGACATTAATTTTTTCTGTAAGCAAAGATACACTTGAGTTCCATTTACAATAAATAATTTAATTACTATAGTAAGGGGTAAAATATTTACCACCTATTATTGAACAAATTTACCCCCTCTCATATATGATAATAAACTGCCAATATCGAATTACAAGTAAATATATATTTCAACAAAAAAGGTTTAGCCTATTATTACACAACAATTTCACCCTAAGAATAAAATATATATAGAGTAAATTTGCCAATATAACAAACTGTAAAAACAAATTTATGAAAAACTATTTGATTTACTTACTCGCAGCAGTATCGTGTACAACTGTAGCAGACCTAAATGCTCAAGTCAGTACAAAAACAGGTAATGAAACCACAGAACTTACAATTCCGAAAAAGTTCTACAAGGACAGCATTGATTTCAGCAATGCTCCGAAAAGACTTAACAACAAGTACCCTCTTTCCGACCAGAAGAACGAAGGCGGATGGGTTCTAAACAAAAAGGCCTCTGACGAGTTCAAAGGAAAGAAGCTGAATGAGGAAAGATGGTTCCCGAACAACCCTAAATGGAAAGGAAGACAACCTACTTTCTTTGCAAAGGAGAATACTACATTTGAAGACGGCTGTTGCGTGATGAGAACTTACAAGCCGGAAGCAGGATCACTGCCCGAAGGATATACTCACACTGCCGGTTTCCTGGTAAGCAAAGAACTTTTCCTTTACGGATATTTCGAAGCAAGACTGAGACCAAACGACTCGCCATGGGTTTTCGGTTTCTGGATGTCGAACAATGAAAGAAACTGGTGGACTGAAATAGACATTTGCGAGAACTGCCCCGGCAATCCTGCCAACAGACATGACCTGAACTCGAACGTGCATGTATTTAAAGCTCCAGCAGATAAGGGTGATATAAAGAAACATATCAACTTCCCTGCCAAATACTATATACCATTCGAATTGCAGAAAGACTTTCACGTATGGGGACTTGACTGGAGCAAGGAATATATCCGACTATATATAGACGGAGTACTGTACAGAGAAATAGAGAACAAGTACTGGCACCAGCCATTACGCATCAATCTTAACAACGAATCGAACAAATGGTTCGGAGCCTTGCCGGACGACAACAATATGGATTCTGAATATCTGATAGATTATGTAAGGGTGTGGTACAAGAAATAAGAAATAACATAATCTGAAATTATAAAAGGCAGTCTTCATTATCAGTATGCTGATGATAAAGTCTGCCTTTTTAACAAGAAGATAAAGATTTTAATCTGCCCTATCACTCATTTACTTCATCCGGATACTCTGTAAGCGAGTTTCCCGAATTGCTTATTTCAATAGAGCCGATAGGAAGATAATTGAACTTCTTGCTCCATGCAGAGATACCATAATCTCTTCTAAGAATAGGCATCATGACCTCCTCGGCACGTCCTGAGCGGACGAGGTCAAACCATCTGTCACCCTCGCATGCCAGTTCACAACGACGCTCATACCATAGAACATCAATTACGCTTTTAAATCTGTCAGGATACATCTGCATTAGCTTGTCAACATCAATATAACTTCCGTCGTCTGCATGAACATGCTTCTTTCTGAGTTCATTTATGTAATACTTCGCTTTTGCTTCATCAGGATTAGTACCTCTGAGATATGCTTCGGCAAGCATCAGATACACTTCACCATATCTGATGACCCTTACGTTTCCAGGCTTGTTTAGATTGGGGTTTCCTATCATATCGTAATTTTTGAAAGGAGGATATTTCTTCTGGGCATATCCCTGGAAATCAGGCCCGTAAGAGCCTGTCTCCCAAACAACTTTTTTTGATTCATCCTGAATATTGGCATTAGGTTTGGTTACAAGTTCATCGTAAGTAAATATCGCCGCATCACGACGCACATGGTCATCCGGAAGGAAATAATCATACAATTCCTTAGTAGGCAGACAAAAGCCATATCCATTATCATAATCAGGACTATTTTTCAACTGTCTCGGTCCGCAGAAAGTCACCCACATAGCACCTTCGCCTGCATCAATATTACCCCAGTTTGTATTACCAGATTTGGTAGAGGTCTGTATTTCAAATATAGATTCCTCGTTATTCTCCTGATGAGCCGCAAACAATTTAGAATAATCATCCGTCAGAGTATAATTACCACTTGAAATTACATCCTCCAATAAAGGTTTCGCTTTGTCAAAAATCTTAGCATCATCGTTGCTCCAGTCAGCCCAATAAAGATAGACCTTGGCCAACAGGGCTTGAGCCGCAGTCTTGGTAATACGTCCTTTCATTGTGTCCGGGAAATTATCCTTTAGAGAAGGGATAGCTTCAAGAAGATCTTTCTCTATTGCTTTATTTACATTTTCGCGAGTATCTCTCGTAAACTTGAATCCTTCAGGATAAAGAGTCTCAAGACTGATAAAGCATGGACCATAATATCTCAACAATTCAAAATGATACCAAGCACGTAAGAACTTAGCTTCAGCTTTATAAACTTTAGCTTCCGGACTGTCATACTCTGAATTTATTACAAGATTACATCTATATATACCACGGTAACGAGTTTTCCACAAATTATCGGAAATAGAATTGACACTCGTATTTGAATAATCCTCTATAGCCTGCATGTAAGGCTGATCCTGATCAGAGCCACCACCAGTACGAGCATTATCCGAACGGATTTCACCCATAGGTACAATGGAAGCAAGTGCATTACCCGAAGCACCACCTATGTGAGCTAACGGATCATAACAAGCAGTAAGCGCTTTGAACATCTGTTCATCGGTCCTATAAAAAGAACTTTCTGTTTCGGACATTATAGGAGCTGTATCCAGGAAACTGTCGCTGCAAGATGATGATGCAATAGCAGCAAACATGAGGACAAGAATATTATTATGTATTTTCGACTTCATAATTTTCAATTTTAGAAATTAAGACTTAAACCAAATCTGAATGTACGGGCCTGAGGGTAAGTACCATAGTCAATACCTGTGCTAAGAATATTGCCACCTGCCATATTTCCTACTTCAGGATCCATAAACGGATAGCTGGTGAAAGTGGCAAGATTATCAATTGCTGCATAAATTCTTGCTTTATTCAGCATCAACTTGTTTATTAATTTAGTTGGGAATGAATAGCCTACCTCAAGTGAAGAAATCTTTAAATGCGAACCATCATAAAGATAAAAATCGGATGGTTTGCCAAAGTTTCCATTAGGATCTTTGGATGAAAGACGAGGCACTCCATTATCATCACCTTCTTTCCGCCATCTGTCAAGATAGAATGATGGAAGGTTGCTGCGTCCGTATGCTTCCTGTCGGTAAATATCAGAGAAGACTTTATATCCAGCTTTTCCTGTTAAGAAGATTGTCATATCAATACCTCTCCAGTCGGCACCTAAATTCAAACCGAATGTCCATTTTGGCCAAGGATTGCCACAATCGGTTCTATCTTCATCTGTAATCTGCCCATCGTTATTTGTATCTTGCCATATAAAGTCACCCGGAACGGCATCAGGTTGTATCACTTTACCGTCTTTTGATTTATAGTTCTGTATCTGCTCTTCATTTTGGAATATTCCTAAGTTCTTATAAAGGCGGAAATAACCCATAGCATGACCTTCCTCCATACGCGTTACATTAACAGATGTTCTCCAGCTACCACCATCAGTATATCCATTTGCATTTCCTATCTTTACAACCTCATTTTTAAGATATGAGGCATTTGCGGAAATAGAGAAGTTGATTTCGTTCCAATTTTTATTAAATGTCATCTGCATTTCCACACCCTGGTTTGTTATATTACCAAGGTTTCTAAAAGCTGCATTATTACCTCTAATGGCTTCAACTGTTGGCTGGAACAACAAATCCTTAGTACTTTTTTTAAACCAGTCGAAACTTGCTCTAATCATACCATTATAGAATGTCATATCGGCACCAACATTAAATTGTTCAGAAGTTTCCCATTTCACGTCTGGATTAACAAGGTTATTAGGAGCAGATCCCACAGTGATGGCATTACCAAACGTGTAATTATAATTATTGCCAATAATAGAAGTATAGGAGAATGGAGAAATTCGCTCATTTCCGTTCTGTCCCCAAGAGAATCTAAGTTTGAAGACATCAAAGTTCTTAATTTTCCAGAATTTCTCATTTGAAACATTCCAACCTAATGAAACGCCCGGGAAAGTAGCATATCTGTTATTGGGACCGAAATTTGAAGACCCATCGCGTCTGACCACAACTTCCGCCATATATTTTTCAGCATAATTATAGCTTAGACGAGCAAAATATGAGAACATACTATGTCTAGGATTAGCACCGCCACTATTAGCTGATGTCATAACATCACCAGCATTAAGATACCAGTAATTCTCATTGGTCATTGCTTCATTTGGATATTTATTTCGTGTTCCGGTCATAAACTCATAAACATCTCTTGATGCAGAAGTACCTAACAGGACAGATGTAGAATGTTCACCAAAAGATTTTTTATATCGCAATGTATTCTCCCACTGCCAACTACTATTAGCATTTGTACTTTGTTCTACCCTAGAATTATCTTCTTTACATTCTGCAGAATGAAAAAACTTTGGTGCAAACATTCTTCCACGGAAATTCCGATGATTAATACCAAAATCTGTGCGGAAAACAAGGTCTTTAATAAAAGTGATCTCAGCATAAACATTACCAAAAAATTGCTGGGTAATATTTTTATTCTTAGGTGCCTCATCCATAAATGCAATAGGGTTCCACATACGGCTATAAGGTACAGGAGAGACTCCATATCCGAAAGTATCGTTGCTATTCTCATCATAAACCGGAGTAGTAGGATCAATATTATAGGCGTATGATATCGGATTATAACCATTGATACCGGTTGCCACTCCACTATTCTCTATATATGCATAGTTGACGTTTGCACCTACACTTAAGAAATCATTTATAGAATAGGAACTGTTCAGCCTTGTGCTGAATCGTTTGTAAAATGACGCATCTTCACCGATAATACCATTCTGGTCTAGATAATTCAATGAAAGCAAGCTTGAACCCTTATCACTGCCAAAGTTAGCAGTAATGTTATGCTCAGTAACAGGAGCTGTATTCAATATTTCATTAAACCAGTCTGTATTATAACCTGTTGGAGCAGTAGGTACACCACCGGCAAGCGGCATATCATCATTGTCGGCAAACTCTTTCATCAGCATAATGTACTGTTCATCATTCAGCATGGTTGGTTTCTTTGCTACTGTAGAGAAACCATAGTAACCATCATAAGCAAGCGATGTCTTTCCTTTCTTTCCTTTCTTTGTGGTTATAAGGACTACACCATTAGCGGCTCTGGCACCATAAATAGCAGCTGAAGTTGCATCCTTCAAGACTTCCATGCTTTCAATGTCGTTGGGATTTACACTGTTCATGTCGTCCATAGGCAGTCCGTCAATTACAAAAAGAGGATTAGAGTTTCCATTTGTACCGACACCACGAATTACCAGCTTGGGCGCTGATCCCGGCTGACCTGAATTTGTCACAACGTTCACACCACTAACCCTACCGCTCAATGCATTTACGGCATTTGCAGGCTTGGATTGCAATAAATCATCGGAATCGATGCTGCTGATGGCACCTGTAACAACACTTTTTTTCTTAACCTCATATCCTATTGCTACAACTTCATCGAGTGCAATGGCGGAGGTTTTTAATTGAACGTCTATTGTAGACTGACCTTTATACACAATATTCTGTGTATCATATCCTACGAAGCTATAAATCAATGTCGATTCCATTGGTACATTTTCCAAAACATAAATTCCGTCCAAATCCGAAATAATACCGTTTGTTGTACCCTTAACTAAAATGCTTGCACCTATCACAGGTAAGCCATCGGAATCTGTTATACAACCAGAAACTCTCCCGTTCTGTGCTTTTAATGGTAAGCTGAACATTATAAGAATCAGCATACACATTAATGATAGTGTTCTGTTCATAATCTAGAGTTTTTTGTAATTAGTGTTTTTCTTAAAATAAAAAGTTTTGTTCTATCAGTTGCGCGCTACTTACTGACACTTGCAAATATATATACTATGTAATATAACCAAAGGGGGAAAATTTCATTTAAATAGGGGGGGGGGGAAATAGATTAACTAAATATTTTAAGGAAAAATGGCTGTTAGAATCCATTCCCAGACTCCAACAGCCATTTTATCACTAACAATCGCCTGTTAATCAATATATTTTTCTGCCCATTTCCTTAAGATTTGCATCCCTGCCCAGTGGAACAAAAGTAAATCCGTATGAATAGCTTCCCTTCAGAAGACGCTTGTCTATTGAAGGACGGGCTTTCAGACTCCAGCTATCTGTTCCGCCCACTCCAGCCTGAACCAGGTCGATATTAAGAGTATTAGAATACAAGTCCTTTTCAAGTTCATTTATATGTTTAGCCTTATCAATCGCATTCTGCGACATCTCCCACACTGAAACAGATAGGGGTTCATCGCCGACAATCATCACACCTGCCTTATCCGACTGCAAGGCAAACCATCTCACGTCACAACGGTTTCCGTTTTCCTGCGGCATTACATAGTCAAATCCCAGAGCGGACACCTTGCAGTTATATATAGACACCATTGCAGAGGCTTTTCTGTCGGAATAGTTTTCCCATGGGCCACGTCCATAATATGTCACATCCGACAAACGATTGGTACATTCGCATTGCAATCCTACGCGCAACATTTCTGATATTTCAGGAGACTTCATCATTGAATAATGAACGCCTATTGTTCCGTCTGCTTTTACTTTATAATTCAAGGTAAGTCTCAGTCTTTCATCTATAGCCTTTAGCACCTTAACCTCAAGATTGCCTTCCGATTTGCGTACATCTATAGAAACTGTCTTTAGCTTTAATGGAGCATCTTTCCAGAATGCAAACAGTCTATCGACCTTCCATCCTCGCCAGTCATTGTCTGTTGACGCTCTCCAGAAGTTTGGTTTCAGAGCAGATGTGATGATACTTTCATTATCTATCTTATACTGACTGATATAACCATCACTGATATTCAGATAAAAGTTCTTTCCCTTCACGCTGATGTCTTTCTTGTTATCTGAATCGATTTCCATATCCAATGTAGTATCAACGCATTCTACTATCTTTGGTAAAGAAAGATACTTAAACTGTTCCCAGGCAACCTCGTATCCAGCTTTGGCATACAGATTGTCATTCTTGAGCCTGGCACTCAGGCATAACCAATATTCCGCACCGTCATCGGCCTTGAAATTCTGAATAGGAAGTTTTAGTTTACAGCTCTCACCAGCTGGTGTTGTCGGCACAATAATCTCACCTTCCTGCAATACACTGTCTTCGTCCTTCAATTGCCAAAAATAACGATACTCATCTGTTGAAAGGAAGAAGTTTCTGTTTTTTACAGTTATCTCTCCACTATAGACATTATCAGTTGTAAATGATACAGGAGCAAACACGTACTTGCATTCCTCAGTAGCAGGTTTAATGGAGCGGTCGGCACTGATAACACCATTTATACAGAAGTTTTGGTCGTTGTGCTCCCCTTTCTCATAGTCACCACCATAATTCCATGATTTCTTATTATATTTCCGTTCATTATCCAGCAATCCCTGGTCTATCCAGTCCCAAATATATCCGCCGGCAAGCGCATCATGAGAACGTATTGCATCCCAGTATTCTTTCAGCCCGCCGGTAGAGTTTCCCATAGAATGTGCATATTCACACATTATTATCGGACGGTTCATGACCGGATTCTTAGTCATTGCTATAAGCTCATCGACCATAGGATACATACGGCTAATGACATCGACGTATAAAGGATCATCGGGATTGGCATACACACAAAGCTCTTTCTTTGCCGGTTTGACATCTTCGTTCACATTAAAATCTATCTCACTAGTAACGATTGACGCTTCCTTACGTCCGATAGGTTTGTATAAAGGATTTTCCGGCTGTCCTTGCGCCCCCTCGTAATGAACAGGACGGGTTGGGTCATAATCTTTCAGCCATCCTGACAGAGCTGCATGATTAGGGCCGCATCCAGACTCGTTGCCCAACGACCACATAAACACAGAAGGATGGTTCCTGTCTCTCACAGCCATTCTTACCACTCTCTCCATGAACGAGTTAGCCCACTCAGGCCTATTGGACAGATACCCCCTTTGATGATGAGTTTCAAGATTAGCCTCATCCATTACGTATATACCATACTTATCGCACAGTTCATAGAAATAAGGGTCGTTAGGATAATGCGATGTGCGGACTGTATTGAAGTTATAACGTTTCATAAGCAGAACGTCTTCGAGCATCTCCTCGCGGGTGACAGTCTTTCCTCCTGTCTCGCTATGGTCATGGCGGTTTACGCCAATGAGTTTAATAGGAGTGTCATTCACCAGAATCTGATTGCCTTTTATTTTAATATCCCTGAAGCCTACCTTACTACTTCTCGCATCCACCACATTGCCCTTATTGTCTGTGAGCTTTAGAACCAGAGTATATAGATAAGGGTGTTCAGAATTCCATAACTCCGGCTTGGAAACGATTCCCTCCATCATTCCGTAATAAACATTATCGCGCTGAGGATAAGGTTCGTTCACCACATAATCGGCAGTAACGGTAATATCTTTTCCAAACACCGGTTTCCCATCGGCATCATATAATTGGGCTGACAGATTCCATCCCTTCAAATCATCCATATTCTGATTTGTTATTTCCGGACGGATCTGTAACCGTGCAATATTCTTCCGGAAATCGATGCGTGTCCTTACTCCATAATCATATATTGCCACCTGCGGAATGGACATGATATATACTTCACGATGGATACCAGCCATTCGCCAGTGGTCGGCATCTTCCATATAACTTCCGTCGGTCCACTTATACACTTGCACCGCCAGTTTATTCTCCCCCTTCTTAACGTATTCGGTAATATCAAATTCAGTAGGCAGACAACTGTCTTCGGAATATCCCACCTTCTGTCCGTTTATCCATACATTAAATCCCGAATAGACGCCTCCGAAATGGAGTATAATCCTGTCGTTCTTCCACTTGTCAGGAACAACAAACTCCTTGATATAACACCCCGTCTGATTATTCCTGTCAATATATGGCGGACGATCAGGGAAAGGATAAATAGTATTTGTATATATAGGATAGCCATATCCCTGCATCTCCCAACATGAAGGAACAGGAATAGTTTTCCATGATGATGAATTGTACTCCACTTTATAAAAACCGGCGGGAGCCAATGCCATATCCTCGGAAAAGTTAAACTTCCATTGGCCGTTCAACGACATATACTCCGATTTCTCTCTGTCTCCATCCAAAGCCCAATCCACTCTCCGGAAAGAATAAGTAGTACTGCGGGAAGGTAAACGGTTAATTCCGTTTATGGTCTGGTCCTGCCATACATTCTGATTGTTTCTCCACTGATTGGCACCATTGTCCGATGCAGACAGAGATTGCATAAAGAAAAATAACACAGAAAATGAAAAAATAGATTTTAAGTTCAAGTTCATAAATTCGCATTTTAAGTTTCTATGCAAATATATAAGTATAACGAACAATGAATAGGGGGTATTTCTATCTATATAGAGTGGTATTTTTAAATATGAGCTTAGACTTTACAGAACATCGTCCGGAATACTATGCTATGTAGCACTCTATATGAAAATATTATATATTCCCAAGTCACAAGCCTTTTCAAACAATTTTTATATATTCTCATCCTATCCCTTACATCAAAGATAAATCCCAATCCAGCTTTGCCAGCCGCATTTATTTCTTTTTTCAGGAGAATTTTCTTTATGGCTATCGCCATGAAAATTCACCTGAAAAAGAATGCGGCGGCAAACGGATTGGCATTAAAGAAAAGATTACAGGGATTAACTGCGACCGACGTGACGCATAGTCGTGAATCAAAGGCGGCTATCCTTATATTCTATATATAGCCTCACAAATACTGTGAAAACCCACTTTCCCAAATAACAAAACATAGTCTGTTTATCAAATCCCGAAATAAGACAGGGATTTCAGCTCCCTCCGATCTGCATAGTCCTGTGGCTTTGCTATGCTTTTATTCCAACTCTTCCTACTTCTTTTCATTCTTTTTCTACTGTTTCTACATTCTTTCCTATTCTTCGTATGACATTTGATGACACCTGATGACATCTAATGTCATCTATTTGTAAATCAATTGTTTACTCAATTTATCACTTTACATTTGGACTGTGAAACAAATCAAGTAGTCACTCAAAACAAAAGATTATGGCACAAGAAAACAGTCCTGACAAGGAAAAAAGGCAAGGCCGGACTAAGAAACCGGAAAAGCCTTATGTGGAACAAATTGACGAACTTCTGCTGGTACATAACAAGAATGACCCAAAGGAGGGTTTGAGAGTAATCAGTAAGATGGACGAGAAAGGCAATTATCAGACGGTTACACCGGAAGAGAAGAACGAGAACTCATTTTTGAAATTCGACAAGAATTCGAGTATTCTCGAAAACTTCATCAAGAACTTCTGGAGCCAGCTGAAGGAGCCTACGCATTTCAGGCTTATCCGCATGACCTTCAACGATTACAAGCAGAACAAACAGGCTCTCAAGGACCTGGCCGAAGGCAAGAAGACAGACGCGGTAAAGGAATTTCTGAAACGCTATGAAATCGTACCGAAGGCAAACAATCAGAAAAACAGTCAAACAAAAGAGGAGGAAACAACAATGGCAAAGAAACAGGAACAGACAACACAGGCTCAGCCTGAACAGGTATCACAGGTGGAAGCTGCCGCACAGGGGCGCGAACAGCAGGAACCACAAGGTCAGCAGACACCCACGTACCGCTACAACGAGAACATGATTAATTGGGAGGAACTGGGTAAGTTCGGCATATCCAAAGAAATGCTGGAGCAGTCCGGACAGCTTGACAGCATGTTGAAAGGATACAAGACCAACAGAACCATGCCGCTGACACTCAACATTCCTGGGGTACTGACCGCAAAACTTGATGCACGCCTTTCGTTCATATCCAACGGCGGGCAGGTCATGCTGGGCATCCACGGTATCAGAAAGGAACCTGAACTGGACCGTCCTTATTTCGGACATATCTTCACGGAAGAGGACAAGAAAAACCTGCGTGAAAGTGGAAACATGGGACGCGTGGCTGACCTTAACCTGCGTGGCAACACGACAGAGCCGTGTCTGATTTCCATTGACAAGAATACCAACGAACTGGTAGCCGTACGGCAGGAGCATGTCTATATCCCGAATGAAATCAAAGGGATAACCTTGACTCCGGACGAAATCCAGAAACTGAAAAACGGAGAACAGATATTCGTAGAGGGAATGAAGTCCAATCAAGGTAAAGAGTTTAATGCCAATCTGCAATATAGTGCGGAAAGAAGAGGCATCGAATTTATCTTCCCGAAAGACCAGGCCTTCAACCAGCAGACACTCGGCGGTGTGCCGCTTTCCCCCATGCAGCTCAAAGCGTTGAACGAAGGACACACCATCCTTGTAGAGGATATGAAACGAAAGAACGGCGAACTGTTTTCTTCCTTTGTTACCATGGACAAGGTTACAGGCGGGCTCCAATATACGCGCCACAATCCGGAAACGGGAGAAATCTACATACCAAAGGAAATCTGTTCGGTACAGCTCACACCGGAGGACAAGGAAGCGTTACGCAAAGGGCAGCCCATCTATCTTGAGAACATGATCAACCGTAAAGGTGAGGAATTCTCGTCATTCGTCAAGCTGGACCTGGCAAGCGGAAGACCACAGTATTCCAGAACTCCGGACGGTTTCAACGAACGACAGGCACCAGCCATCCCGGCTGAGGTTTACGGACACCTGCTTTCGGCACAGGAAAGAGCTAATCTTCAGGACGGAAAGGCTATCCTCGTAACGGGTATGAAAGGTCCCAACGGCAAACCGTTCGATTCCTATCTGAAAGTAAACGCAAACACCGGACAGCTGCAATATTTCCAGGAAAATCCGGATGTGCGCCGCAATACTTCACAGCGTGCTTCACAGACTGACAATACCCAGCAGCAGGAACAGAAGAAGGGAGCAAAACAGGCTGTCTGACCTGAACGGGATTCAAATCATTCAAATCATCAATTACTAAAAAAGGAAAGAACATGAACAAGACCAATCATCATATCTACAAGACTGAACAAATCGACTGGGAGAAACTGGAATCGGTAGGTATCAGCAGATCGCAAATTGAAAAGGACGGAAACATGGACCTGCTCCTTCAGGGAGAGGAAACCAATGTCATGTCCATTAAAATCAAGACTCCTGTATTTTCACTGACCATGGACGCCACACTCAGTCTGATTGAAGACGAGAATGGAAATCCGGTCATCAGCGTAAACGGTATCAACCCTTCAGGTGAATAAATAAGAAACCATAATGTATCATCTCTCTTTCCATACGGACTTACCGTATGGAAAGAGATAAAAACAGAATTTATCATGATTGCCATATTAACAGACAAACCAAGTGTAGGAAAAGAAATCGGAAGAATCATCGGTGCAACCAAAGTAAGAAACGGATATGTGGAAGGAAACGGCTACATGGTTACATGGACTTTCGGGAACATGCTGTCACTGGCCATGCCGAAGGACTACGGAACCCAGAAGCTGGAACGGAATGACTTTCCTTTCATCCCGTCCGAATTCGAACTGATGGTACGGCATACACGCACCGAGAACGGATGGATACCGGACATTGATGCCGTGCTCCAGCTTAAAGTAATCGAGAGAGTGTTTCAGGCATGCGATACCATCATTGCGGCTACCGATGCCAGCCGTGACGGGGAAATGACATTCCGCTATGTCTATCAATACCTGAACTGTACACTGCCTTGCTTCCGTCTGTGGATTTCCTCTCTTACCGACGAGTCTGTGCGTAAAGGCATGGAAAACCTGAAGCCGGACAGTTGCTACGACAGCCTGTTCCTTTCTGCCGACAGCCGCAACAAGGCGGACTGGATTCTCGGAATCAACGCCAGCTATGCCATGTGTAAGGCGACTGGCCTTGGCAACAATTCCCTCGGACGGGTGCAGACACCGGTACTGGCTGCCATCAGCAGACGCTACCGTGAAAGGGAGAACCATATTTCATCGGACAGCTGGCCCATCTACATCAGCCTGCAAAAGGACGGCATCCTCTTCAAGATGCGCCGCACACAGGATCTTCCCGACAAAGAATCCGCAACAATGTTTTTTCAGGACTGCAAGCTGGCACATCAGGCACAGATTACAGGTATCAGTCACAGCGTAAAGGAAATACTTCCACCGGATCTGCTTGACCTGACACAGCTTCAGAAGGAAGCGAACATCCGCTATGGTTTTACCGCATCAGAGGTGTATGACATCGCCCAGTCTCTTTATGAAAAGAAACTGATTTCCTATCCGCGGACTTCCAGCCGTTATCTGACGGAGGATGTGCTTGACTCGCTTTCACCAATCATGGCGCGTCTGCTATCATGGGAGCTGTTCCCTGCCGCTAAAGGAACTGGAGGTATTGACATATCCAGTTTGTCCCGCCACGTAATAAACGCAGAAAAAGCCAATGTACATCATGCCATCATCATTACAGGTATCCGTCCCGGAAATATGTCCGAAAAGGAAATGCAGGTTTACAGACTTGTAGCCGGAAGGATGCTTGAAACATTCATGGCTCCATGCCGCATAGAAACGACAAATGTTGAAGCGGTTTGTGCGGCACAGCATTTCAAGGCCGAACAAACAAGAATCATTGAAGCCGGCTGGCATGATGTGTTTATGCGTTCCGACATGGTTCCAAAATCAGGATATTCTGTCAATGAACTCCCCGAAGTGGAGAAAAGTGATACTCTGAATGTATGCGGATGCAACATGGTACACAAGAAACAGCTGCCGGTAAATCCGTTCACGGATGCAGAACTGGTGGAATACATGGAACAGAACGGACTGGGTACAGTATCCTCACGTACCAATATCATCCGTACACTGGTTAACCGTAAGTATATCCGTTATTCAGGGAAATATATCGTTCCGACCCCGAAAGGCATGTTCACCTACGAAACCATCCGTGGAAAGAAAATTGCGGATACTTCACTCACCGCAGACTGGGAAAAACAGCTGGCCGGACTTGAAAGCGGAATGATAACCGGACAGGACTTCCTGAACAGGATCAGGACTCTCGCCAAGGAAATGACTGATGACATTTTCAACACCTATTCCACAAAAGAAGAATAACATCTATACCTAATCAACCAAGAGAATGCAGGCCTGAAGGTCTGCATTTTTTTGTATCCGTACAGAAAAGAATATGTTTTTCCGCTTTTAAGCGGCAAAGGTCTTGGATTGCCTGCCTTTTGCCGCAAGGCTGCCCTCAAGGGCTTGGCTGGACAGGAAAAAATCATCCTCGCTGCGCTCCGGTATTTTTTCCTGCCAGGCCTTGCGCAAAAAGGCAATCCAAGAGGCCGGAGGCCTATAAAATCGGGAAAACACATCCCGATGGGATTATTCATTCATAAAATTAAGGATTATGAAACTACAGATTATCGAAAGTATCAGCAAGCATGCGGTAACCCTGGTACTGGTTATCGGAATACTTATGCTGACAGAAAAAGGTATCATGCCTACAGGTATTATTGCAATGCTCCTGCTCACCGGAGGAATCATAGGATTTCTTTTCAGAGTTCTTCTACTGATTGTCAGGATAGCATTTATCTTTTTCATTGTCGGACTCCTGTTTTTCTAACCAATAAAACCTACATATATGAAAACAAGTACATGTATATCTTCCGCTCCTGTCATGCCGGCTGTATGGCCACAGAGCGAACATATCCGACCGGTCAAAAGACGTCTGCCCAATACTGTTGATGAGCCTAAAAACATCGGCTACTATCTGGAATCTCTGCGTGATATTGCAAGCAGACCGGACAGGGAGGATGTCCTGAAAGAATTCTTCAAGGAAACTTATGTATAACCATAAAATTTTTCAATTATGTTTTTTCAATCAATTTATCAGATGATTACAGCGGGTACGGATCTGAACATCAATATCCGTAAAGTGGACAACAGCCTGAGCGTAGCAGTCATGCCAAGGCGGAACAGCCTGAAAGAGGATACGCGGCAGAACATGGTGCCGCTGGTAGTGAACGGAACACCGGCAGAACTGGATATGGGCTTCCTGCAGACCATACTCCAACCGATACAGAAGGTACAGGGGCTGCTTGTCAATGCGGAAAATTTCGAAAAACAGGCAGAAAAGGCTACATCACAGGCCAAATCATCCAAAACTCCAACAGTACCGGCTGAATCAAAGGAAGCCAGGGAAAAACGTGAAAAGATGGAAAAGCTCCTCAAGAAGGCTGATGATGCAACTGTCGAAAAAAGGTTCTCCGAAGCAATGACATGGCTGAAACAGGCACGGGTGCTGGCTCCTTCAGAAAAACAGAAGGAGATTGACGAAAAGATGCAGGAAGTACAGAAACAGGCCAGCGAAGGAAGTCTGTTCGGTATGACAGAGGAACCGGCACCGGTAATTCCCCAACCACAAGGCAACATGAACGGTCAGCCACAGCCCGGTATGCAAACAAGCATATTCCCGGAGCAACCAACCCATACTATGAATCCTGAACCTGTCATGCAGCCTGCTCCACAACAGATTCCACAGGAAATGCCTCAACCGGTATATGGAACGAACGGAGCATATATCCAACCTGCTCCAAACCGCCCCGTAATGCAAGGAACAAGTATGCCACAAGGAGCTACAATGCAGCCCTATCCGCAGCAGCCGGCTTACCAGCCTGAGACGGTTCCTTATCCACAACAACAGGTACGGCAGCCGACAAACGGCCATATACCGAACGGAACAGCACAGGTACAGAACGGAAACGGACGGGAATACCAGACTGCACCGGCTACACATGAGACATTCTGCTTCGATCCGGAAGACGAGAATGACAGGGAACTTCTAAGAGAGGACCCATATGCGGAATATCCGGATTTTCCGGCTGAGTACCGGATGAAGGACGAGGCACAGGTAGAAATGGTATACTGCTGATATACAAAATAAATGATTTGTAAAACCAATAAACTATAAACAATATGGCACTGGAAATTAAAGGAATGAAAAGAGTATTCAAGATGAAGAAAAACAGTCAGGAAATCGTACTGGACGATCCGAACGTAAACATGTCTCCGGCTGAAGTGATGGACTTCTATTCAATGAACTATCCAGAACTGACCACCGCGACCGTACATGGGCCTGAAATCGAGGACGACCGGGCGGTATATGAATTCAAGACAACCATCGGAGTGAAAGGGTAAGGACATGAAAAAAGGACAACTTAAAGACAAGAAACCATGTACACAACTTACGGAACGGGCTTTGGAAAATTTAGCCAGACTTATCATATCGGAACTCGAAAATACGGACATAAGCCGGGGTATCAGGAGCAGGAAGAAAAGAAGACTCCCTCCAGCAGAAAGCCTCATGGTTTTCTGAACACGAGAATACCTTCCATCGCTCCCGATCTGTATGTGGAGAATGACAGGGATGCAACGGTAAATGTCACCACCAAAGAGAATCTTGATTTCCTGTACCGTTCAGCCATGAAGTATGCGCAGCTCCTGGATGTGGAGCTGCCATACCATCCTACAGGCAGGACTTCCACAAGAGAGAAAATATGCCTGCTATATAATGCGCTGGATTCCATAGTATCTCATCATGTGAATCTGGAACTTGTCGGTGACAGGCTCCAGTTCTGTATCTACCATTTTCATGAATGGCCGGATTATACGCTTTTCTTTATGCCGATAGACTTTACGGAAAGGCTGCACGGTGAAATTAAAAAGGTCGCACTGGAGTTTATCAGGCGGTTCATCAAGCATCACTGGATGATGGATATAACCGATACCCCATATTTTGAGATGTCGGAATCTTATATTGACTGTGTGGACTTTGAGCAACTTGATAACGAAGAGAAAAAGGATTTGTACAGAAAGGAAAAACTCTTCAGGTCATATGAAAAAGGAAGAATCCACAGAAAACTGTGCCGGATGTACACCAAAGCATTTTGCAGGAATCTGGAAGAGCATATCCGAAACTGTAATCCTTCCAACGCCAATGAAAGAAGACTGCTGGAGCTGATTAATGAAGGAATGTCCCTGATCTCAAATGACAGTCCGCATATCATGAATTATGACTATGATTTTGCAAGCGAAAAGGAAAAGGATTTTGAACCACCACCGCTCAATTACCAGATACTACTCGTATATTCCATCACGGATACGGTTACAAAAGATGTTGAAAGCTGCTTCAGTGCCGACTGTCAGGAGACATATAACCAGACTCCCGTATCTTTTATCTTCATCACACCGGAAACAGAGGAACTGTTCAAGCCGGACAACTATCCGGAACGGTTTGAGAAATGGTTTGAGAAATTTGTAGAACATGTTACCAATAATTTATAAACATCATGAATGAACTGACAAAAAACATACAGAAAATGATGGTACCGAAGGCTGCTATCATCGCCTACAAGTATGAAGACAGAAGAAATTCTGACACCAGGTACTTCATAGAATTGCGTCCCATCGGAAAAAGCGGACAGATGGGGGCAGGTATCCCCGTCACATACGAATTCATGAATACCCTGCTGGAATCCTATACGGAGGAAATGAGCGGGATACCGGCAGGCAGAGCCCCTGAAAATATGCTGGCCTGCAATCCGAGAAAAGGACAGGAAGAATATATTTGGTACAATCCGCCCAGAAAAAGACAGATGTTCTTTCACAAGAATCTCAATATACAGGACGGCATGTTCAATCTGCCGGGAATTGTCTACCATGTAAGAAACGGAAGCATGGACGTGTTCGCCTTCAAGGGAAAACGTCCGGTGGAAACGACACCGCTGTTCCGTGCCCCGTTCTTCAACGTGACCGGATCAAGTGTCTGCCTTGGCAGCAGCTCTCTGGAAAAGCCACAGAACCCGACTTTCCTTTCCCTGCTGGAATACTGGGAAAAACGGTTCTGGCTGACCGAATTCTCCCATCTGGGAGGAAATGTGAATCCTACAGTTTCAAATCTTGTCATCGTCACCGAGAACATAAGAAACAATCCGTTCGACATGAACGAACTCAAGCCCATGAATAAAAAACTTAAAGACATACTTCCATGAAAAAGATACATTTTACAGACCGCTACCTGCTCAATCCGCGTCATCCGGTAACGGTATTCGTCATCGGAGCCGGAGGTACCGGCTCACAAGTGATAACTAATTTGGCACGTATGAGTATGGCACTTCAAGCATTGGGCCATCCCGGACTACATGTCACCGTATTCGATCCCGACACAGTAAGCCAGGCCAATATAGGACGTCAGCTTTTCAGTGAGACGGAACTGGGACTGAACAAGGCCGTATCACTTGTCACACGCATCAACCGTTTCTTCGGATACGCATGGACTGCCGAACCGAAATGTTTCCCAACGAAGAAATTTTCAGGATATGATACAGCCAACATATTTATTACCTGCACTGACAATATACGTTCACGTCTTGAGATTTGGAAATTTCTAAAGAAAACTCGTAAAGAGAACTTCAATGACTATTTGGTTCCTATATACTGGATGGATTTCGGGAACAGCCAGACAAAAGGACAGGTCATCATCGGGACGGTACGTGAGAAAGTTCTCCAACCTTCTTCACAGGAATATATTCCCATGCCTAAAATGAATGTCATTACCGAGGAAGTGGACTATGCGAAAATCAAGGAAAAAGAATCAGGACCAAGCTGTTCTTTGGCGGAAGCCCTGGAAAAACAGGATTTGTTCATTAACTCCACACTGGCACATATCGGATGTGACATATTATGGAGAATGTTCAAGGAAGGAAAGACACTGTATCGCGGTGCCTATGTCAATCTGGAGACATTGAAAGTAACCGCAATCCCGGTATAATGCATAAGTGACCGTATCATCTTTCCATCAGAATACGGTCACTTATTCTATTTGCTACTTATTATTTACTATGTTCTTACCTCGCTGGAGAAGGAAACTCTGTATCTCCGAGGCGAGATAGAATGATTTCCCGTTCTTTTCAACCGAGTAATATTTAATCTTGCCCTCTTGCCTGTAACGTGCCAATGTTCTTTGTGACACACCAAGGAGTTCTGCCAGATCCACATTATCAAGCAGTCTGTCTCCGTTCATACATTCTTTCAGACGGTTCATCTGATCCAGTTTCTTTTCAATGCGGGCAAATCCCTCTATCATAGTTCCTATCAGTCTTTCGAGTATCTCATTATCTATATATGACATAATTCCAATATTATAAGTGAATAAATCGATACTCTCTTCGTGCGCACTCTAAGAGTATATACTTATAGTAATGAAAATAGTATGCCTAAATCTGAGACAAAGACCGATATGCTTATAAATCCATGATAATCAAGTATATAAAATTTTACTATTTTATGTTGATGTAAACCAAAAGTGTAAACTATGTAATACGAAATTGAAAACAGGTTAACACAAATACAAGTCTTGATATTTGATGCTACCTGAAGACATCTGATGACAACATTTTGTACTTTATACATATTCAAAATACATTTGTACAAACTCAAAAATCTTTTGGATATGGAAATCATTGGAATTGAAACGGCCACATATGAAAAGACATTAAAGGAAATCGAAAATTTCCTTGATACTATTGATAAATTGATAACTGCTTCTTCACATAAAACGATAGGAGAATGGTTGGATAATCAAGAAGTTTGCCTGATTCTTAAAATCGCTCCCCGAACGTTACAGAATCTTAGAGATACAGACCAAATCTCTTATTCTCAAATTGGGAAAAAGATTTATTATAAAAAAGAAGATATTCAGAAATTTATAGAAAAGCATAACAGTCATGAGCAAAGTAATCACACAAGATAATGAACAAATTCTTCAGATATACAATAGACTCAAAGAAACGCTTATGAGACTTGAAAGTATTCTGAAAGATAATACCCCAACACTCAATGGGCATAGATATATGAATGATTCGGAACTGGCTAATTACCTTAAAGTATCAAGACGCACTTTACAAGAATATAGGAATAATGGAATTTTACCCTATTATCAGATTGGAGGTAAAATACTTTATCGTGAATCTGATATAGAAGAACTTCTTGAAAAAAACAGGCAAGAGGCATTCCAGTAAACATTTCTTGTGGTATTCGTTGATTTTCAAAAGAAAAATCAGTATCTTTGCATTACTGACAAAGAGTTGTATCTCAGTGCAGAACAAAGAAGTTCAATCGAGGTGAAATAGGTGGACTAAATGGTAAGCTACAAGATAAGTAATTGATTATTAGCGATAAAAAATATAAGGTTCCGCCCCCAGGCGGATCACTCAGAAAAAAGCGATTATCTTGAAAAAGATAGTCGCTTTTTTCATGTTTGTATGATGATATAAATGTGCTTTTTCAAGGATGGCTTTGTGGCTTGTTTGAAACACAAGTACGTTTCACTTCAAACGCAAAGGTGTTTAATCTAAAATGTACTTGTATTTAGACTAAAATGTACTTATGTTTGAGAGAAAACGTATTTGCGTTTTTGAGTGCTAATCTCTATCTCGTTTAGAGAAAATGGTAATGTGTTGATAACATGTAGTTTATTGAATTTTCTTCCGATAAGAAGTGGGAGTCATCCCCGTATGCTTTTTAAAGCATCGGTTAAAGTGTGCAACTGATTCAAAGCCGCATTCCAGACTGATTTCTGAAATATTCCATTTCCCGTTTAATAATAGTTTGCAGGCATAGCCAATTCGCATGTCCGTGATATGTTGTCTGAATGTTTTTCCGGTGTTTTCCTTGAAAAAACGGCAGAAGGCAGTCGTGTTCATGGCAGCGTATGAGGCTACATCCTCCAGGCAGATTGGCTGGGTGTAATGCTTGTTGAGGAATGCCATGACCTTTTCAATCTTTCGTCCGTTAAACCGCGCTGGAACCGGATCGTAGGCAGGAGAGGAGATGACTTTTTTGGGAGTGAGATGCGTCAGTGCATCCAGCAGTTGCAGGAACTCCACTATTTGTCCCACCCCTTCTTTTTGCGGGATGCGCTTTATTATCTGCGGAATATCATTCGTGCAATTGGATAATGAAAACAGCAGCCCCCTTTGTGCCTCTTCCAGCAGGCGATTGATACCTTGAAACTGGCTGTAGTGCGAGAAAGCATATTGCATGAAATCCTTTTCAAACTGGATGATAACCCCGTTCACTCTTAATTCTTCCTTCAAGTCATATTCCGGTGCGTTTTCCAGGTAATGAGGAAGGTTGGAACCTAAAAGAAACAGTTGCTGGTCGGAGAAATCGGTCATGCCGTCGCCTGCCATTCCCAGGCCATATCCCTTTTCGATGTAAATCACTTCAAACTCACTATGGAAATGCCAGGGATAAGTGAAGTTCTTGTAATCGTAGAACCGGGCCTTCAGCGGGTGGGCATCCGTAATATCCAGTTGTTCATTGAGTATCTTTCTCATGTTAGGAAAAGGAAAAAGTAAGATACTGCAAAGTTACGCAAATAACCTGCAAAAATTGGCAAATGTTCATGTTTATTTCTCCTCTAACTTTGGGGCAGATAAAAATGGACATAATATGAACAGTTTGTTTGATGTATCCGGAAAAGTGGCTGTAGTTACAGGCGGTTCCGGGGTATTGGGAAGTAACATATCTGAAGGCCTGTTGAAGGGCGGAGCCAAAGTTGTAGTGATTGGAGCACATTCTGACCGGGTGGAAAAAACGTTGGAAAGACTGCAAGCGACCGGGGGAGAAGTTTGCGGTTTTACCTGCAATGTGCTCGACATGGACAGCTTGCGGGAAGTGAAAGAAAAAGTGCTGGCTCAGTGGGGAAGAGTAGACATCCTGGTCAATGCAGCGGGAGGAAATATCCCGGGAGGTACGCTGACCGAAACGCAGCACGTGTTCGATATGAAGGTGGAAGACTTGAACAAGGTGGTAGACCTGAACCTGAACGGTACGGTATATCCTTGCCTGGTGTTCGGGGAAGTTATGGCCGCACAGAAAAGCGGTAGCATTATCAATGTGTCTTCTATGGCGTCTTATGAAGCCATTACCCGTGTGCCGGGCTACTCCATGGCCAAGAGTGCTGTAGAGAATTTCACTCGCTGGATGGCTCAGGAAATGGCCTTGAAGTTCAGTGAGAAGATTCGCGTGAATGCCATTGCGCCCGGTTTCTTTATCGGCAACCAGAATCGTGCTGTGCTGATAAATCCTGACGGTTCGCTGACGGAACGTAGCCGGAAAGTCATAGCCAAGACTCCGATGAGGCGTTTTGGTGACATCTCAGAACTGAATGGAGCCGTACAGTTCCTGTGCAGTGAGGCGGCCAGCTTCATTACGGGAGTTACTTTGCCCATCGACGGAGGATTCAGTTCATTCAGTGGAGTATAATTTAAGGGAACGGTAACGATGGAAAAGACTTGGAGATGGTTTGGTAAGAAAGACCGCATCACGCTTTCCATGCTTCGGCAGATTGGGGTGGAAGGCATTGTGACGGCGCTTCACGAGGTGCCCAACGGGGAGGTTTGGACCACAGAGGCAATTAATGACCTGAAAAACTATATTGAATCGTACGGCATGAGATGGTCGGTTGTAGAAAGCCTTCCGGTGTGCGAGGCTATCAAGTACGGCGGCCCTGAGCGTGATGCCTTGATAGAGAATTACAGAATCAGTCTGGCTAATTTGGGGAAATGTGGAGTGAAGACGGTGTGCTACAACTTCATGCCGGTCATCGACTGGATACGTACAGATTTGCATTATGCCTTGCCCGACGGAAGTTCTTCGCTTTATTTTAACCGGATACGTTTTGCCTATTTCGACTTGAAGATTTTGCAGCGTGAAGGAGCGGAACGTGATTATTCACCGGAAGAATTGCAGAAGGTGGAAGAACTGGACCGCCGTATTACTCCTGAGGAAAAAGCCGAGCTGATAGATACGATTATTGTAAAAACGCAAGGGTTTATCGACGGTAACATTCAGGAGGGAGAACAATACCCCGTCCGTAAGTTCCGCGAACTGCTTGCTTTATATAAAGGAATAGACCGCCAGAAGTTGAGGGAAAATCTGTGTGAATTCCTGAATGCGGTGATGCCGGTGTGCGATGAATATGGAGTTAATCTGTGTATTCATCCGGATGATCCTCCTTTTCAGGTGCTCGGTCTTCCGCGTATTGTCACCAGCGAAGAAGACATCGACTGGCTGTTGAATGCCGTGGACAATCCGCATAACGGACTGACTTTCTGCGCCGGTTCCTTGAGCTCAGGAAGCCAGAATGATACCCGTGAACTGGCCCGTCGTTTTGCCCGGAGAACCCACTTTGTCCATCTTCGCAGTACGGAAATATTGCCCGAAGGAGATTTCAGAGAGACATCACATCTGGAAGGAAGAGGTCATCTGCTGGAGCTAATCCGTATTTTTGAGAAAGAAAATCCCGGACTGTCCATGCGAGTAGATCATGGACGTACGATGCTGGGCGATGAAAAAGAAGGATACAATCCCGGTTACTCTTTCTGCGGACGTATGTTTGCCCTGGCACAAGTGGAAGGCATGATGGCGGCAGTTCGTAATGAAATGGAAAGCGGACTCCTATAATTCAGGGCTGTTTTTGCGTGCGGTATTCTTTGGGAGAGATACCGGTATTTTTCTTGAAAAAACGACTCAGGTAAGAAGAGTCCGGAAACTGGCAGAGGGAGGCTATTTCTGCAATGGATAAAGCCGGATTGTTGAGCAGGACTTTCAGTTCGGCAGTCAGCTGTTCGTCGATAAGCGCTTTCGGAGTCTTTCCGTTGGAGTAGGTTTCCGTAATTTCGTGCAGGTAACGCGGAGAGATGCAGAGCTTTCCGGCATAGAACGATACCTGATGCATTTGTGCGGCATATTCGTGAATCAGATGCATGAACTTGTGAAACAAGAGTTGCTTCCGGGTGTACGATTCGGCCACTGATACGTACGTGTCGGGGATGGAACTGAAAATCCACATCAGCATACCTTGCAGGAAATTCAGTTCCAGCCGTTCGCTGAATGCAGAAGGAGGCTGGGCAAAAAGCAACTGTCCCATGTTCATCCATAGACTGATGTTTTTCCAGCTTTCTTCTTCGTGGTTGTATTGTGGAAACTCTCTCATGTAGTTGAAATACGTGGTGTCGAGTGAAATGGCTGCCTGTAGAAAGAGCTTCTTGGGATAAAGCAGAAAGCGGACGTGAAAATCATCGGATGCATCTATAAGTTGCATGATACTTCCTTCCCAGAAAATAAGTTCTGACATTTTGTGTAGGTGAAATTGCTGTGCACCGGTGGAGAGAATACCTTCTCCGCTGGTGCATTGTAGTTGAATGCCACAGTCGAAATGGAGCAGGGAAGCTTTCAGAAAGGCCAGATTGCCTTCATCATAATGGATGGCGGTGAGAGATGATAATAAGGAAATATCCATGTGAAGATGGTTTTATGAAACAAAAATACGGTTTTTCTTCGAGAAAAAGATGAGATAGTTCCGATTTTGAAAAATTTTGTGCGGTAAAAGGAAGATGAAAACTTCGTCATAATGTCTAATTTTGCAGCGTTTTAAAAAAGGACATTATGACAAGAAGCAATTCTCAATTATTTATTCTCGTATTCTTAGGTATATTAACCGCATTTGGTCCGTTTGTGACTGATATGTATCTGCCTACTCTGCCTGCCATGACTGACTATTTCCATACCACTTCCTCACAGGTGCAGTTAGGATTGACGGCCAGCATGATAGGTTTGGCCGTGGGGCAATTGTTCTTTGGTCCGCTGAGTGACAAGTATGGTCGCCGGCTTCCTTTGATTGTGGCCATGTGTCTGTTTCTTTTGGCAACGTTGGGATGTCTCTATTCTCGGACCATCATGCAGTTTGTGGGCTGGAGAGTGGTGCAGGGAATAGCCGGTGCCGGGGGAATTGTGATTTCACGCTCCATCGCAGCCGATAAGTATTCCGGCAGGGAACTGGCAAAGATGCTGGCTATTATTGGGGCTATCAATGGAGTGGCTCCGGTGGCAGCTCCGGTGGCTGGAGGAGGAATGGCCGAAAGCGTAGGCTGGCACGGTATTTTCTGGGTATTGTTCGGATTAGGTATATTGTTGTTGCTTGGAAGTCTGCATTTTGCGGAGTCCCTGCCGGCTGTACGTCGCCAGAATGCACGTTGGTCAGATGTGTATAAGAGTTTTCTTACCGTCATTCACAACCGTCGGTATGTATGTTATATCCTTCAGTTTGGTTTTGCTCAGGGAGTGTTGTTCGCCAATATTGCTTCCTCTCCTTTTATTATGCAGGAGCATTATGGCTTTTCGCCTTTGATGTTCAGCATCTGCTTTGGAGCCAATGCTATAGCCATTGTCATTTCTGCGACCTCGGCTGTCAGATTTGCCCATCCGGAACAAGCTTTATATAGGGGAAGTGTCGGAATGGTAATCGCTTCTTTCCTTCTGTGTGTAGCATTGTGTGCCGGTTGCAGTTTTTGGATTTATGAAGTGCTGCTTTTGGCGTTGCTTTCTATGTTAGGACTCACTTTTACCGCATCCAATACCTTGGCGATGGATAGTGAACGGGCAAATGCGGGTATGGCATCGGCTTTGCTGGGAGCATTGGGCTTTGCTTTTGGCGGTGTAGTTTCTCCGCTTGTAGGACTGGGAAATATTATGGTCTCTACTGGAATGCTGTTTTTTATTGGTTCTGTATGTGCGTTTGTTTGCACTCGCATAGCGCTTCGGCGTGCTTTTTCATTGGCACAATATTACCGTAAATGAGTTTGTGGTAATTTTCTGTTTCTCAATTATTTCTAAGTAAATGGATACGTGTAATTCTATATCTTTGTATAAACTAAACTTATCTTATGAAGCGCGTATCCGTATAATTCTCTGGGCTATGGTGCTTTTATTACAGAATTTGAAAATGCTGCAGGAACAGATGGCGGACAGTTTTCCTGCAACTGAACCAGTTGTTTTCTACACGCCCAGGTCTTGATCTAAGAATCAAGTGTATGGAAGAGCGTGCTGCCAGTGAGAGTGTTTTCTCTGTTGAATCTATTGTTGATTAGTCACGTGTATAAATTCTATTTCATGAATTTATACTAATTTTGCACCTGTAAATAACATAAAATGAGAATAAATCTATGAAAACTAGACAATGGAATTGGGGAAGTAAACAATTATTGAGAGGTGTTTTTATTTTGTTTTTGGTGGCTGGTACACTTGCATGTAGCGAAGATGATGTAACATCTACGGCTCCAGAGACACCGGAGAATCCGAATGGAGATGGAGATACAGATCCTTCCGTTCCTGAAAGTGAAAATCAAAAAGTGGTAGTTTATGCCGATCAGTCAACAGGTGAGGTATTGTTTGCAGCACCTGCCCAGTGGACGGCTTCTGTCCGAACAGCGACACGTTCCGGTGAATCGACAGATTGGATAGACTTTGAACCCAAGAGTGGCGAGGCTGGAGAAAATGTGATATTGGACTTGAAGTTACAGTTAAATACGACGGGGAAAGATCGAAGTGCTACTATCATGGTGATTGCTGACAATGATACCACCTTGTTAGAAGTGAATCAGACAACAGGAAAAGAAGCAGAACAGACTATACAGAAGTCCGAAACGGGAAAATATCTTTTGAAGAAGGTTTTGATGGAAGGCTCTAAGGAATTTTCTCTTTATGATATTTCTTATATATACGACAAGCAGAATCGTCCGCTTCGTATCGCTTATAAATACAATGAATGGCCTGAAGAAACGGTAGTATTTACCCATGGTGAGAACGGACAGATTTCGGAAGCCTTTCATTTTTATGATACTCCAGAGGATAACTTTGCAATGCTTTATAAGGTAGATATCTCTACAGGTCGTGTTATTGAACTGATGGAAGCTGGTGGTGAGCCGGATGAATACTTCATTAAGTATGACGAAGGAGGCAGGGTTGTGGAAAGTGAGTATGCTACAGCTCTATGGGAAGATGGAAACATGGTAAAGGTAGGGCCGATTGCCGAACCTCGTTTCACCTCAATGACTTATGGTAATTATCTGAATAATGAAAAGCTGAATGTTGACATTAATGCAATGTTGGGAATGATAGGTTCTGATGAGTATCTTAGTACAGGTTTATTAGGTGGAGGTGATTTGAAGCTTTTTGATGGATACATAGGCAAGCGTAGTATAAATTATATGGTGACACGTAAAGTATATCGAGATGAAAGTTATGTGGAAACGTCTTCTACTTATACCTATCATTTTGACGAAACGACTGGATTGCCTAAAACGATTGTAGAAACAATCGATTCAAAATATAATGACAAAGTGATTACTCAAACCTATACGCTGATTTATGAACCGGTGAAATAATCGTTTGTGTAATATTTTAGTGTACTCCTATGCTCCGTTAAGTGATAATAGGGGTACATTTTTTGTTTAAATTCTGTTTTCTTTGAATTTGTAAGGACAAAAAATGTACATTGGGAAGTCCTTTTAAATATGATATATCTTTCTGTGTATTAGGTAGATGAATTGATTTTTGCGACCACTTTTGAAAAAATGGGAAAATGGTCACAAATTGGTCACAAAATATCCTCTTTTCAGCCCATTTTCAAGGATAATCAGCCACTTCTTAACCTTAAAAAACAAGCTCAAATAAAGCGATATTCAGCTTCAATATCAGTATGTACCTATAACTATTTACAAGAAGAAAAGCAAGCAAAAAGTAATAGGGAATTATCTTCTATCCATGAAGTACGGACAAAATAAAAATCCCCATAACTCATAGAGCTACAGGGATTTATTATCTTGATTAAGTATAGATTACTTATTCAAAGCAGTAGCAACGTCAACTGCACAAGCTACTGTACAACCTACCATCGGGTTGTTACCGATACCCAGGAATCCCATCATTTCTACGTGAGCAGGAACTGATGATGATCCAGCAAATTGAGCATCTGAGTGCATACGACCCATAGTATCTGTCATACCGTAAGAAGCAGCGACCGAGCATCCCTGTAACCAGCTTAATTAACTATAAATCAAATCTATAGTGGCAATAGATAAACTCCGTGTAAATAAATAAAAGAACTAATTATAAAAATGGGCTGCATTATGGTCAAATTCCCAATGCAATTTCGTTTGTAAGAGAAATCCATATTTGGATTAAGACCGTGTTCTGATTTGAGTGTCGATAAAGTATAAATCACCGTCAATGCCATAAAGTACATTGTTAGGAACTACATCAAACACTTCATATTCTGAATTATGATATTCGTCGTAATAGTCCATTTCAAAGCCTAATGCTTTCATATAGGTAGCTATTTCATCTTCTGTAGCTTCTCGTTCAGCCAAAATGTAAGGTTGTATAAGAACTGCACAGAATTCTTGTTGGCTATTATAGGCGAAACCTATCATCTGATAAGGTACGTTACCAAATAACTTGTTGTGTGCATTTATGCGGATGAAGAAATTCTCCAAATCATCACCTGCGTATTCAAAATTATTCAGTTTAATAACGATATTATCTTTATTTCCTGTATAGACTTCGTTTTCTCCACCTTTACTAAGAAATTCAACATTTAGTTCAGAAAGAGAAATCCATAAATTGTTGGAATTGGCGAAGTCAATCAGCTCTTTTGTTTGCCCTCTCTTATAGCTCTCTGTTGGTTCAAGCGTTCCTGCTGTTTCCTTTTCTCTTCTAGCGATATAGGCTGCTTGCTCCAAGATGCTATTGATTGGCGAGTGCGTTCTATCCATTCTTTGTGAAATTCATTTATATATTCCATAAATCTTATGTTTATGAGTTCAAAACAAAGATAGTTATTCCTTTTTTAACTTCCATGATTGGTACGACATTTTATTTCTTGGGGCTTATAATCTGGATATTTCCTTAAAATGTAGTAGCTCTATAAAAGAAGAAACAGCATAAGAGTTTTTAGGCTCAAATGCTGTTCTTATTGCTTATGTATTATTTCTTTATATAAGTATTAGTTATATCTCCGCTATGATAATGTCCCTCTTCTCCAGTGGAAACTTCATTATAAGTTACTCGTACTACCATTCTATCAGATGTTAAACTCTCAATAACAGGATTTGAATAATAAGGTGAATCTTTTAACTCTGCTGTTTGACCATTAATCGTTCCTGTAGTACTTGGTTCATTGTACCAATTAGTACCTGTATAATAACCAAAAGAGAAAGAATATTTATTATCTGCAATTTTTGTAATTATTATTCTCTCACTATCGCTATTAAGGGTGCTAAAATCATAATCTTTATCCCATTCATCTTTTTCTGGGGCATTACTGCATAACTCCCAACCTTTTGAGTGAATAAGCATCCAAGTACCCTCTAAAGAGTTTAAATCAAGTGATTCTTCCTCATCACTACATGCTGTAAAGTTTACAGCTAACATGACTGTTAACAAGGTTATTCCTAAGAATCTTAATGTTTTCATTGTAATAGGATTGTTTATAAATAATTTATATTATTTATTTTATAATTGAATGAATTCTACATCATCAACTTGTAATTCTTGTTTGCCAAATGTATAGTAACCAAATCCAGAATATTCTAATGGCATATAACGAACTTTTAATATTTGTACTCCATCAACAATGAATGTAAGAACGTTACCATCGCTTATAAGTTCCCATTCTTGGTCAACTTTCTTTTTATCTTTCCATTTCACTCCTTGCTGAATGGCACCAACTACCAATCCATTCACACGACGTTCAAAGCGCACCATTTCATTGTTGAAGTTAAAACTGTAGAAGTTTCCCCCATCTCTATAGTTAAAAACCAGCCCTGTCGTGCGGTCATTTGCTAATTTTTGAATATTGACGTGAGTTCTTATCTTGAAAGGTTTCTGTACATCAAGTGGGGCATAGCAGTGTGTTTCAAAAAAGGTGTTTTCTCCTACTTTAGTGGCTACACCACTTAAGGCTGTAAGGGCAACTCCTAATCCTTTGTTTTCACCTTTTGAGATAATGGTCATTTTCCCTTCGTCAATAATAGCAGTTCCACTATTACTTTCATAAGCACATTCAGTCCATTCAAGTGAGTTTGCATCAAATGTTTCTTTAAAGCTTTGGGCATTTATTTGAAAAAATGTAATAAATGCCATTCCAATAGTAAATACTAGTTTTTTCATAATTTGTATATTAAAAAAGGATTTAAATTAAAGACTACTAACTTTACCAATTCGTGTTTGTAATTCTTCTATCAAAGGTTCCAACTCTTTAGGGATACGGTCAACTTCTGTAAATTCTCCATGTCTTGCAGCCATAGTTCCTGCAACTTCAGATGAAACCTTTATTTGGAAAGCAGCGCGTTTAGGAGTAGAAATATCTCTAATCGTTACTCTATTTCTAATTTGTTTTTCAGAAAGATTGAATGTTTTATATTGCCATGGGGTTTGCAAGTATCCTCCATATATATCTGTAGTGGCTATTTCATCAAAGTAATTTAGAAGGATTTGATGAAGTAATTTCCATGCACGTGAAACATCTACTTTATCTCCATCTATTTGGTAATAAATGGAATCTAAATCGATTGTGAAGTATTTATTTACAATACCAGACGCAGCAGAAGCACGATAAAACCCATCTTGTTGTAATGCAAAAGATATGCTGCTACGTTTATCTTCTCCATAGAACTTAGTTAGTATGGATTTATATTCATTGCATTCACATCGTATGATTATAACTTCATTCTTTTTCTTAGGGTGTGTAAATTCAGCGTATCCATAGCCTGCTAAAGTATTGTTTATATATATAGCCGCTTCTTTAGGTTCGACGGTTATTTTGACTATTTTAGGACGTTTGGCTGCTTGACATATTACCGTAGACACAAACAATAGCATTGTTAAAAATAATAATCTTCTCATAATTGACTTATATTATTTGATTTGAGGTTTAATTTGCTGTCCAGAAGAATAACGATAATCTTTGGGGATATCCAATTCAAATAATTGATTTTTCTTTCCTTTTACGTAGTAATTTCTATTGTATATTTCAATACCATTCTCTTTGCATGAAACATTGATATAATCAGTCCCTTTGGGAACAACATAGTTAATCAATCCTCGTCCTACGTATTCTTCATTAATATAAATTTCTATATGTTGTTCGTTACATAAAAGGCTTATCGGAATATTGGTAGCACATGAACTAAATCCCATGCTTAATGCAACCAATAATGAAATAGCCAGAAATCTAATTTCTTTCATTTCCGTATATCTTATAATTCTATTTGAAAATATTGTGTAGTTCCATTAGGATATGTCACTTTTACAGTTGTAGATGCTCCAGTTATATTTCCATGATAATCTCTACTAAATGATAGTTGCCCACCAGAATAAGTATATCCTTCATTGTTGAAGCCAGAATGTACAGAACCACCATTCCCGAAATGTATAGCTGTTACTACATCATTAGTTACTGTTACTACCAACTCATAAGTTGATTTTTGTCCAGTCGTACTACTATAATAAATAACGGCTTCGTATTTTCCATTTTCAATTTGATTATAGGACACAAATTGTCCTTGAACTTGCATTGGAAGTAAAGTAAACAAGCTTAATAATAAAACTGATAGAATTTTCTTCATAAAAAATATTATGCTTATCTATTCCCTATATAAGCTATTAATAAAAAATCATTGGGGAACACATAACCAAACTTTCATCTGATTATCAATGTTTAAATTTTTCTGCAAATATATTAATATATTATTTATCAAATAAACATAAAAGGAATAAAAGTGTATGAATCCTTGATTTTTAACAATCTGGAAAGGATTTGGAACATATATACTCTTTATGCGGCTATATTTTGGGCTATTTACAAACAGCTATTCCCAATATAGAATATAGTGGTTAAGGTGGTTCTAAAGTCTAAAAACTTATGGATTTGACCTGTTACTATAAGGCTGAAATGCCAAACACAAATAATCAGACTTTAGATATATCTGGAGTTTAAAA
Source organism: Phocaeicola plebeius DSM 17135 (assembly GCF_000187895.1). Lineage (GTDB taxonomy): Bacteria > Bacteroidota > Bacteroidia > Bacteroidales > Bacteroidaceae > Phocaeicola > Phocaeicola plebeius. Next base: position 155,404 of record NZ_DS990130.1, read on the forward strand.
TTTAGGTAGGACAAACTTTGATTGGGGTATATAAAGCTAACCTTGTTCTTGATTTGTCCTACCTGTAATTTAGAAACTCAAAGATTCATAAGTCTGCAATATTTCTTCCTGTCTTAATCCCAAGTATCTTTTAGTAATGGCAACAGAACTATGATTGAAAAGTTCCATGAGCTTTACTAATGCCAGCTCTGAATTTTCACTGTTCATATTATAGACCTGTCTGCCAAAAGTCTTTCTAAGTGAATGGCAGGAAAAGTTCTTAATCTTTAGCTTATATTTCTTCTTCACTTCTTTAAGAATGATATTTATTCTCTGGACTGAAAAGACTGTACCTTTCTGACTTACTAAGATAGGTGCATTTATTCCAACTGGCTTTATATGTTCGTAACATTCTCTGATATGTTCCTGTAATTGGGGATTCAGTCTTATAGTTCTTTGCTTTCCTGTCTTTTTCTCAATTACAGTAAATTCGTCTGTATTTAATATCTGTTTCCATCTTAAAGATAGAATATCAGAAATTCTCAATCCTGTGAAACAGCCAATAGCTATTAGAAGTGATATTTTATAATTATCATCTTTAGCCAGTTTTCTTATAAGGTTCATTGCATCTGACCAAACAAGATAGTCTGCTGTCGTGTTTGAATATTTAAGTGACATAATGTTCTGTTTTATAAGTAAATGAATAAGAGTGAATATTAATTTTGAGTTGGATTTACTAACTCACTGATTACTAAGGAAACAATTATTTTTATCCAAAGTGAATATTATTAATAAAGGACACCCAACTAAAATATTGAGTGCCCTTGTTTATGCTACAGCATTCCTTCATCAGCAAAACTGTAGTATTCTGCATCAGTAAGAATGATATGGTCTAAGACTTTTATTCGCATGAGCTGTGCTGCATCCCTTACTTGTTTAGTAAGTCTTATATCCTCTGGGCTTGGCTTTAAGTTTCCACTTGGATGATTATGTGCCAGAATTAAAGCTACAGAATTAGTAAGTAATGCAGCTTGGAATATAAGTCTAACATCTGCTGTTGTTTCTGTTAGTCCTCCCTCTGAAATTAGAGTATATCCTAAAACTTGGTTGGCTTGATTTAGGAACAGGACTTTGAAATATTCCTTGTAGCATATAGTTTCTTTCTTATATGTAGAAAGCATATATTTATAAGCATCCTCTGAACAGGTTACTTTTTGCTGATTCTTGAATTTGGGTTTGTAGGAAAGCTTCACTTCTCCTACTTTATAATCTATATTCATAATGTCAATTTTAAAAAGGTTTGTTTCCATATTTATAATCCAGTATAGAATTACAGATTCTATCATAAAAGGAGAATCCGCAACCTGTATAGAAATATCTATGATAGATTGCTTGGTATTCACGCTGCAATTTGATGTTATTTCTAAGCATATCATCCAATTTATCTAAGGAATGTTTCAATGCCTGTACTACCTTTATATATCTAAGGTTGTTATCCACTTCACCCAAACGGTTTTCTAAATCTCTGATATGGTCTATAAGTTTATCTATCTGTTTATCCATGATTGTAAATTTTAGATGTTGGCAGAAATAAAAAAGGACAACTAACTTAATAGCTGTCCTTTCTTCAATATTAGTAATATGTGTGTTATTTCTTGGAATAATGGTATCTCATAGAGAATATATAAACCTCTATTATATCATCATGCACGGAGTAAACAATTCTGTGCTCTGCATTGATTCTTCTTGACCATTTTCCTGCAAGTTCATATTTAAGCGGTTCTGGTTTTCCTATTCCTGTATAAGGATGTGCCGCAATATCTTCCAGTAAATTTTTGATTTTATTCAATATTGCTTTGTTACCGCTTTGGGTAAAGTATAGGTATTCTTTTCGTGCCTGTTCTGATAATGTTATTCTGTACATGCTACCCGTTTTAAGAAGTCCTCTATGCTTTCACCTTCATTCTGGGATATAGAATTTCCGTTCTTAATATCCTCTTCGCCTTTATGTATTGCTTCCATTGTTTCGGGCGACGACATGATGTATTCTGTTTCTTTTAGAGAATTGTATTCATCCAAAGAAATCATTACTACTCCTTTGCCATTACCACGATTGACAACTACAGTATCATAATCGTCAATGACCGCATCAATGTAGCTTTTCAAGTTGGCTCTTAAATCTGTGTAATTGGCTGTTCTCATAAATCCTCCTTTGTTATAGCACAAAGATATGTACTTATTTGCGTACTTACAAATATAAACGGTTAATTATTTGATATTTAAGAAAAGGACACCCATGAAGAATGCCCTTTTCTCTCTCAATCAATAAAGCTCATTTAATCAATGAACCATTTATATTTCTCATCACCATGTAAAGCTGAATTGATTCCTAAAGCCATTTCTGTAGCATTAAGAGAACGGTCTAAGAATGAATCAATATAGCTTGACTTGTTAGCTCCAGTCAATAGGTTGTAGAATTTCCACATATTAAGCTCACTTTCAAAGCTGCCAAAGTTTTCATCATTAATGTATGCTTTTGCCACACTGTTTATCTGTGTATCAGTAAGCAACATTCTGGGTAGTGCTTTCTGGTAGCCTGTTGGCAAGCATTGATAAAGTCTCATCTTGCCTATTATTTGACAGAACTGGTGTTCACTCATTGAAGTGTTACCTAATTGCTGCATCAGATAAAGATGTTTGGCTGGGTTGTAGTTACTGAAAAGTTCCAGTGCAGCACGATAAAGCTCTGTAGTGTTACTTACTTTCAAATCATCCTTGTAACCATCAGTAAAGATGCACATGTTACAGCAAACTTGATTTTTGAATCCGATAGCCAAACGGAAAAGTTCAGGAACTTTCTTTGAATATAGATTCATCTGGTTGTAAGCTCTTACTCCTACGATGGAGAGATTCAGCTTGTTTCCTCCTACTGTTTCATAAATGGTGGGAATATCAATGCTAAAAGCTGCCCTTTCATAATAGATAGTCTTGTCAGATTCCAACAGTTGATTGGCTGGTTTATGGATAGCTTCAGGGATTCTACCTTTGATAATGTGGCTTGCTCTGATTGTGGCTTGTTCCACCTTTTCACCACTAAAGAAAGATTGTGCTGCATCCTGTATTGTTTCTACAAACTGAGCATGATTGATTGTAAGTTCATTGTCTTTAGAGAACACTGGTGTAATGCAATCATTTTTCAAATGATTCAATGTTACCTCCTGTGTGTTGGCTTCGATAAAATGATTGGCTGGCTTTACTGGCTCGTCCATGATAATGGTAGCTTCTTCTGCATATTCACCCAAATTCATTCTCTCACGATTGTTTGCCATAGCTGGCATAATAACTAAATTTCTCATAATGATAAATTGTTTAAATGATTATTGATTGAATTAACTCCAGAGCAATGAATCGCCATGAAGCAATGAATTGCTTCGATTCCCTCTTGGTACGATTACAAATACTCTTGGTACATTTATAGGTGTGATACGATTAGGCTATTTATATTATCTATGTATTTGTGTATCATCCTATAAAGTCTATCAATGATGTGAGGTAAATAGTAAAATTTATAATGAATCTGGGGGTGGGTAGGTGCCTGCCAATTTTCATTTTTCCTTTGCTTGGTGTGAGGGGGGATAAAATTGGGGTATGGCATCCCGTACAACATTTTTGGGATTGGGGTTATAAAATCCATTTTTTACCTTAAATGTTGTATCTGTTAAAAAAATCAGACTTTATGTGCTTATAAAGTAGATTTAAGGTATTAAGAGGGGAAAAAGCTGTTTGTATTAATTATATAATATAATAGCTGTTTTCCCCTCTGATAGGGTTATTTGTGTTTTATAATGAACTTCGGTATGAATTTAGGAGTCAGCTCTGCTGTACTGGGGATTCTTTGATGTTTAAAATCAGTTTCTAATATGTATTCTTCACCTTTAAGAATCAGTTTGTCATTATGAATATCTATAAGGTCTTTCAACTTCAATTCCATAATGTATTTTTCATAGGTCTTTTTATCCATTTTTAGTTTCTCAATAATGTTGTTTTTGGATAGTTCAATATCAGCAAATCTGGATAATAGAACTAACTGCATGAAAAAGCCTATATATTCTGATTCAAGTTCAATTCCAATAATCTTTCTTGAAAAGGTAACGCATTTTAATTCCATAGGTGGAATGTGGTATATGCACCGTTTGGTCTTATTCTCAAATCCGTTATCCAGATAGTAATGCTTGATTCGTAAGAAGTCTTTAAACTGACTATTGAAATTGCTTAAACTATCTCCTGTGATTCTTTTCAGTTCATCTAAAGTCTTGCGTACATTGTAGTGTTTATCTCTGAATAATGACAGGCAGAAAAACCTAAATATATTGGCAGATTTGAAATGTGGCAGCATGGAATAATTAATCGTTGCTCTGTTCTCGCAATTTGTTGGTATTAATCTTTTCTTCATATTCATTAGTAGCTGATTGAACATTATGGGTAAACATTAAATCTTTCTTTTCACGTTCCATCTTATAATAGTAGGCTGTGCCAAAATAAATCTTGGCTTCCTTTCGGTTGTTGAACTTCTTTCCAGTTGGCAAGTGGATTATCATATCAATTCAAGCATTAGTAAGTTAATAAGCCAGTTTCTGCAATGAGATATAATAGGTAGTAACCTTTCCATTTTTCTTTCTCCTTGTCTTTAGATAGTTATTAATATTAGCCCATAATCCTATATGAACTCTGTTATCTTTTACTCCTTGTCTTAATGCTTTTTCTCTGATTTGCTCATAGGTAAATTCCTGCATTTTAGAAATATTGAATGATTTGTAAATAGAGAATCTTGTTAGTGGGATTATCTACTGGAGGTAGTATAAAGGTAGTTACTTTATAGGTGGGGAACTAATCTTAGGGTCACACATTGGAAATTCAAATTTGAGGATATTCTGAATTTAAACTATTGGTATGCCTGTATTGTAGTTTAGAAGAAAATCCAGATAAATTGAATCTGGACTTTCATTTCGGGTAAGTACAACATTTTTAGAAAAGGGGTTATAATAAGAGGTTTTATGATAAAATGTTGTATCTGACTAAACTTTTTCATATTCCAGAAATAATGCTCTTTGTCTGTTCTTCCAATAATCTCTTAGCTCAAAAAAATCACTTAGAAAATCCTTTGGTTTCTTCTTTATAGGTGGCATATTCAATAAGCTGTATATTTCATCCCTGATTTTATTAATCTGAGATAATTCATAGGATTGTCCTGTCTTAAACTTGTTTTTCACCATTTCAATGAACTCTGTACCTGTCCGATTCTCATTGTACCTTTTAAGTATTATGGCTTCTCTTATTTGGGACTGGGAGTATTTCAGTTCCTCAATTTTTGTCTTACCTAACTCATCATAAGCCTGAACTATAAAAGCGTCAGTTCGGATAAGTTCTCTTTTATGTTCCATCGCTATGCTGGTTTCATCCCCTTTCAGAATTTCCAGTTGTTCCACAATTTCCCTACGCTTAGCTTTAATGCTTAGTGATTTGTTTTCTCGTTTAAGCCTTTCGGTGTCACTCAATTTGTAGGCGGTTGATTCATAATTCAATTTAAAGGATTTGCATTGCTTGTAGTGCTCTATCAATTTATCAAAACAGTTGTAATATCCCTGTACCAGATTTTCTGCCAGATAATTGTCTATCTTAAACCAGTTCTTTGTTCCATCTATGTTTAATAAAGGAGTGAGCGGATGATTATTAAGTATTGCTTTGACCGCATCCCTTAATTCATCATTGGTTGCATTGTCATAGTATGCCTTGAGCATTTTATAATTTTCTTCAAACACATTGATTCTAAACTGTAACTGGGCTTTTGACCTTACTTGAAATTTATAGTCTGTATTTGTTATATGATTTGCTGAAGCTATTCCATTTCTGAATCTTCCAATTATCTGTATGGTATCGGTAAACGGGTCTATTATGCTCTGGGTAGCCATAGTAACATCGGTTACAATAAAAACTTCTGGCTGGAAATCTAGTTCAATATCCAGAGCATTAAAGAATCTGCTTGTCAGAAAATTGTATTTATTCATCTTGGCTGCATCCCAATCTGAATAGGCTTGACTAAACTTCTTATCCTTTAGGTTCTTTACACTATTGTATGCACAGAATACTGTAGATTGTTCCAGAATATCCAGTTTATCCATAATTGAATAAATGGTTTCCGTAGAGTTGATAAAGAGAAATATCGGTTTTTCTGTATTGCCGATTCGTTTCTTTAATTCCTGTAGCACATTATTAGTATGGTATAGGTTTAATGGTTGGGCATATTCGAAATTGGGTTGAATCTCCATTATCTGAAATTTCTGCTTAAAAAATCTTGGGTCGGTAAAATCCAGCGGAGTAGCAGACACAAGCCCTTTGTTTTCGAACATGAAGAAATCATCGAAAGGTAATGTTATGTTTTCTCTATAGTCTACATCTTTCACAATCTTGTGACATTCGTCGAATAAAAGATAGCAGGTTGAATAAATGTCCCTGTCAATTTCTTCAAATGCAGCTTTAATCTTAGAAAAACTTTCTGGAGTGGATAATAGCTTTATATGTTTTTCCTTACTGGCTTGCAGGTATTTTACAATAGAATCTACCGTTACATTCTCGTAAACTCCCATAAGATTGTCCTTTGTGTGTTTCGGGTCTTTGCATTTACCTTTGATTACTGGAACATTTGGTTCTAGGATAATGGAATCTCTGTCAGCTTTCAGTTCGCCATAAGTTGCTCCCAGTCCTGTCAGTTTTTTATATAGTATAGTATTTGTTGGAATTTCTGGTAAGACTTCTGTCAGATATTGAACTTTTCCGTTCTTCTTTTCTATATTGATATATGTAGTATTCATCTTGTTTTCGTTTTAAAAGAGGGGAGTTTTTAGCTCCCACTCTTTAGGTTAATAATTATCAGATTATAGCTTCTTTTTCACGCAGGTAGTTCAGAAGTTCATCCGTGCGTTCCACTCGGAAGAATATCTTGCCACGGAGAAATGCGCTGGTTGCACTGATATAATTATTGACCTCACGAAACAACGGTACGAACTGCACACGTTTTCCAGATTCAATGAGCTGTTTCAATATGGATAACTGAAAATTGTTATCTTCGTTTGCTTTAAAAGGGGTAAGTTCAGTTGGCTTTATTCCTCCATCTTCACTTTCTCCAGTTGTCAGATAAGTGTATATCCATTTGAAAGAAGCTGGATTGACATAGTATTTGAAACCTGCAACATTATAAGATTCTACCCAAATGCAAGGATAGTTTTCCTTGTCGGTATATAATCTAATGCTTAGAGTTTCTTTTCTCTGCATCATTGACTTGATGGCATTGTGCGCACCTTGATTATCGTACTTCTCTACTTGTGGAATAACTGTTCCATTAATATTAAACTCCATGATTCTTCTTTTTTTAGTTTTTACTTTATTCCCATTCTGAGGGAACTGTCAGATAATCATCATTAAAAGGTGCGCACCGTTTTATTTCTGATTACGTTGCAAAGGTATGGGCTTTCTATCCTCGTTATAGGTAATAAAACTTGATTGCTTTTTATTACCCTTAGCTTAGGAATATATCTCATTTCCTTTGACTGTACAAAAGTAGAGTGATATGGAGTAAGGTTTAAGGAATAAAATATCCCACTACTTTATTCCCTTTAGAGAGAATAGAGTAATGGGATTTTCTAAAAAAGATAAACAATTTATAATCTAAATGAGGGGTAAATGCTGTTTATTGTTTTTGGTTCAAAGTTCTTGTATTGTTTTAAGAATGCTTTCAGTGTATCATTTTCTGTCTGTTTCCAACATTCCTTAATGGATAGCTTTGTAAAAGCTATCAACTGGCAGATAAGGTCAACTTCTTTCTGAGAATGTTTTGCTCCTTTTCTTCTTTTTTTTACGACTTGCTCTTGTGTATCAAAAAAACTAAGAAACATTTTTGCAAAAAAAGCTATGAGTGGAGAATCTTTTGTAGATTTAAATGTTTGTGCTTTTGCTTTATATTTCATTACTGGCATAGTGCTTAAACTTTCTTTTTCCGCAAGTGTATCTGTTGCGCTTGCTATATAATGGATTGTGGTAGGACTATCTATAATGATTTCTGGTTCTCCTTCTATGCATAGTTTTAGAGTTATGGGTTTAATAAATGTTGTTCCAGTATTTTCATTAAAATCTTCTACGTTATTTATTATAGATGTAGTAAACTTTTGGAGTTGTTCATAAGGTGATTCTTTTCTTTCTGCTCCATTTATATAATAATGATAACTATAATCATAGATGAAAAGTATAAGCATCCAAAATTTTTCTACGTCAAGTTCTAATTCTGCTATGAATTTTTGGATTAACGCACTTCCTAAATAGTCACCATAATTAAAATACTCGGATATTAGATTGTTGTTATATCTATCAGAGAATATCTGTAAAGTTTCTGATATAGCAGGTATCAATGGCTGATTGCCTATTTCTTCCCATTTTTCTGGAGATTCCTCTTCTTCCGTTACAATGGATATATTATAATAGCAAAAAGGGTCTTCATCTGCAAAGTCAAAGTCTGGGATAAATATATTTTCTAATATAGAAATATATTCTAATAACTCTTTCTCTTTATTTATATTATTCCATTGAAATTTATCTATTGGTTGCATATTTTAAATCTATTGGTTATAGGCAAAATTAAAAAAGAAAATCCCACTCACAAATACTGCAAATGGGATAATCATAGTTTGTAAGGCTTAGTAGTTGGAATCTCCTGTAAATGTGTCCATGAGCTTGTCCATCTGTTCACCTATGCACTTATCTATCAGTTTGGCATAATGGTTCGTCATTCTGGTATTGGTATGACCAAGCATCTTAGAAACGACTTCCAGCGAGATATTATTAGCTAAAGTAACCGTACTTGCGAATGTGTGGCGGCTTGTATGAAATGTGATTCGTTTTTTGATGTCGCACAAAATGGCTATATCCTTTAGGTATTTGTTTATATCTGCTGGGTCTTGGATAGGAAGTAATTTCTCTCCACCTTTGTATTTATCCAATATCAGTTTGGCAATAGGGAGTAGGGGGATGCGTGATAGAACTCCTGTTTTTACCCTGCGTTTCTTAATCCAAATTCTACCTGTATTGTCCTTTTCAAAATGTTCTGGTGCTAAGGTTTTGATGTCGATGTAGCTCAATCCAGTGAAACACCCAAAGAGGAACATATCTTTTGCTCTCTCCAGTCTGGGTAGGGGAGTGTCAAAGTTGATAATCTTTCTCAGTTCTTCTTCATCTAAGAAGTCTATTTCTACGGGTTCACGTTCTATCTTATAAGTAATGAATGGATTGGTAGCCATGTATGAATTAGCTACTGCAAGGTTGACAATCTTTTTAAGTAGTTTTAGATGTTTGGTAGATGAATTTTGTGCCATTCCTTTGTCTATTCTTAGGAATGTATGAAAAGACTGGATAAAGTTCAGATTCAATTCACGTAGGTATAAATCTTCTCTTTTGTATTTCTGCTGAACAAATTCTTTGAGTAATCTTACTGTATAGACCGAAATCCAATAAGTAGCTTTAGAAACTCCATTTCCAACCAGCTTTTCCTGTTCTCTGTTATGTTCTTCAAAGACTTCGAACAGGCTTTTTTCGTTCAATGCTTCTACTTTGTCTGCAACAGCTTCTTTTAGTAGCTCTGCTGTGATTAGGTAGCCCATTTGAAGTAGCTCAATTTCTTTCTGGTATATTTTGTTTCTTAGCTGTGTAAGATAGCTGTTTACTAATTGAGCTTCTTCACTCTTACCTTTTACTAACTGTTTTTCTCTATTCCAGTCTGTAGAACGTGCATATTTACCTGTGCTGAAATAGATTCTTTTTCCGTTTGTGGAGATAGAAACCTCAATAGGTGATAAACCTTTCTTGTTTTGCTTACTTTCTCTCAATGAAAAGTAAACCATCGTACAATGTTTTTCCATATTAAAATGATTGTAAAATGGAGTATATCTCATTGTACTATAGTTGATTATATAAGTTTTTGCAGCCCATTTTTGAAAATGGCAAATTGGGCTGCAAATGGGCTGCAAAAATCACTTTTTTAGTGCTTAATTAAGTGGCAATTGTTCTGCTTTGGGCTTGACTGTAATAGCCTTTGGAGGAACCATGTTTTAGGTTGTTATAGTATCATTTTTCTTCTTACCTGATAAGACAAGATAACCAAAAAGAAGGCTATTAGAATATCCCTAAACTATAATTTACGGCAAATAAAAAACTCCTGCAACCATTTAGATTACAGGAGTTTATATATTTGATTAAGTATAGATTACTTATTCAAAGCAGTAGCAACGTCAACTGCGCAAGCTACTGTACAACCTACCATCGGGTTGTTACCGATACCCAGGAATCCCATCATTTCTACGTGAGCAGGAACTGATGAAGAACCAGCGAACTGAGCATCTGAGTGCATACGACCCATAGTATCTGTCATACCGTAAGAAGCAGGACCAGCAGCCATGTTATCCGGGTGAAGTGTACGACCTGTACCACCACCTGAAGCTACTGAGAAGTAAGGTTTACCTGCAAGAACACGTTCTTTCTTATAAGTACCTGCAACCGGGTGCTGGAAACGAGTCGGGTTAGTAGAGTTACCTGTAATAGATACGTCTACACCTTCTTTCCACATGATAGCTACACCTTCGCGAACGTCGTCAGCTCCGTAGCATTTTACTTTTGCACGAGGACCATCTGAGTAAGCGATTTCTTTCACAACTTTCAGTTCGCCAGTGTAGTAGTCAAACTGAGTCTGAACGTATGTAAATCCGTTGATACGAGAGATGATCTGTGCAGCGTCTTTACCCAGACCGTTCAAGATACAACGCAAAGGTTCTTTACGTACTTTGTCTGCTTTAGCAGCGATTTTGATAGCGCCTTCAGCAGCAGCGAATGATTCGTGACCTGCCAAGAAAGCGAAACATTTAGTTTCTTCGCGCAGCAACATTGCAGCCAAGTTACCGTGACCCAAACCTACTTTACGGTCATCAGCAACTGAACCCGGAATACAGAATGACTGCAAACCGATACCGATTGCTTCAGCAGCTTCAGCAGCGTTTTTGCAACCTTTCTTAAGAGCGATGGCGCAACCTACTACGTAAGCCCATTTTGCATTCTCGAAGCAGATAGGCTGAGTTTCTTCACAAGTTTTATAAGGATCAAGACCATATTGTTCGCAGATAGCGTTAGCTTCTTCGATGTCTTTGATACCGTTAGCGTTCAAAGCAGCAAGAATCTGTTTGATACGACGGTCCTGGCTTTCAAATTTTACTTCTCTAATCATAATGTTCTTTCCTCCTTATATTATTCGTGACGTGGGTCAATATGTTTAACTGCACCTTGTTCTGCTGTGAAGCGTCCGTAAGTACCAGTTACTTTCTTCAAAGCTTCGTTTGCGTCAGTGCCTTTCTTGATCTCATCCATGAACTTGCCCAGGTGAACGAATTCGTATCCGCAGATTTCGTCGTTCTTGTCAAGAGCGATAGTTTTGATATAGCCTTCAGCCATTTCCAGGTAACGAGGACCTTTTGCCAAAGTACCGTACAGAGTACCTACCTGGCTACGCAGACCTTTGCCCAAGTCTTCCAGACCAGCACCGATCATCAGACCGCCTTCAGAGAAAGCTGACTGAGTACGTCCGTACACAATCTGCAAGAACAATTCACGCATAGCTGTATTGATAGCGTCGCACACCAAGTCAGTGTTCAATGCTTCCAAGATGGTTTTTCCCGGCAGGATTTCAGATGCCATGGCAGCTGAGTGAGTCATACCAGAGCAACCGATTGTTTCAACCAATGCTTCCTGGATAACACCTTCTTTTACGTTCAGTGTCAACTTGCAGGCACCCTGCTGAGGAGCACACCAACCAATACCGTGAGTTAAACCAGAGATGTCTTTAATTTCTTTTGATTTAACCCATTTTCCTTCTTCAGGAATTGGAGCTGGACCATGATTAGGTCCTTTTTTTACAACACACATGTGTTCAACTTCGTGTGAATAAGTCATATTCTTTACGTTTTATTGGTAATAAAAAATAGGTATTTCGTAAACCCTGAATTAGGGAATTTCTTCCTTAATCCATTCGCAAAGTTAGTCGTTTTATTTCGTTCTGCAACGGGTGAAACCAAACTTTTTGTTACATTTTAATGATATTTTTTTCGGTTTGGGCTGTTTTGCAAACTCCGGTTGACAAAATGTTTTTCATCTTCTGAAAGAAACTTGTATCTTTGTCCTGGATACAGCAAAGATACCCTGTTATGGGTTTGCATAGAGATAGGTAACAATTATTAGGTATAGAATGGAAATGAATCAGATTACGGTTTCGGATGCGGATTTGCGCAAAGGGGCAGAAGAGGGAATGGATGCTTTTTTGAAAGTATTTATCGATAAATACCTGGAGGTGACAGGAGGAAAGATTAATGCGGATACCATGCCGTTGCTGAACGGGTATCAGCATACTTTGTTAGGCTATCATTTTTTTCGGGAGGAAGTGATGGAAGGAGGTTTCGTACAGCTTATCCAGAATGGATACGGACCGTATATTTTTGATAATCCGTTTGCCAAAGCGATGCGTATGTTTGGGGCAAAAGAGTTTTCAAAGTTAATATACGAGGCTAAAAAAATATACGATGCTCATCGTGAGGATTTGGAGAAGGAACGTACGGAAGAGGAATTCATGGCTATGTATGAGCAATATGAAGCTTTTGATGATTTGGAAGAACAATATATGGAAGAGGAGGAGCAGATTACCGCACAAATAGCGACGTATGTAGACGAGCATTTGGATAGTTTTGCAGAAGTAAAATAATCATGAAAAGTTTATTTGTGTTAAAATAACACTGTTCCCGTGCAGTCTTTTTTTCTTTTCGTATTTATTTTGTGAATTTTAAATCTAAAAATATTTATTAAACTAAAGATAAGAGTAGAATAGAGTATGAAAAAACAGAAATTGGCAGTCATTTTTGCTGCATTATTAACAATGGCGGGGTTTAGTTCTTGTTTGAACTCAGAAGATGATGGAATTAGTGAATATTACGGTTATTTGGAAGTGAATTCAGGCTGGGGTAATGTGACTTTCTCAACTCCCGATGGCTTGGAATTTGTTCCTAATAAGACTATTACTACTACTGCTAGTTCTAAGTTGGCTTTTGTTTATTGCCAGTATAATGATGTGGATTTGACTGCAGAAACAGAAAAATTACCGGTCACATTGTTAAGCGACCCAGTTTATTTGAACGATTTAGGTTATGCTGAGTCAACCTTACCTGATGTAACTTCTACAGTTTCTCTCTATTCTTTAGGAGAAAATGGTGGTGGAATATGGGGATATAATAAATATTTGGTTTTGACTCCTGCCTATTTTCTGAAAAAAGGTACTACCAATGAAAATTTAAGTACTGAGTTGGTAAATCACCATTTGAATGTGTATTATGTGCCTGAAGAAGATAACGTGACGACTAAGACCCTGAAGTTATATTTGCGTTATCAGCTTACGGGTATAGATGATTCTTCTACTGAAGAAGGTGCAGAAACATCTGAGGCTTGGGCAAATGATTATACAGTGAAATATTCAGATGCTGTTTATGTAAGTTTGTCTTCTTTACTGGCTCAATATGAGAATGCTCATGGAGAGAAGCCCGAAAAACTGGAAGTAGATTACGAATATAATAATAACAGTTACACTGTACCGACAAAAGATACCAATAAAAAACGAACTAAGACGGTAGTATATGATTTGTATAAAGAAACTGCTGCTAATTAATAATAAACATAAATCGTAAAGATAAGAATCGGCATTATAAAATGGCTTATACAGCTATTTATAGTGCCGATTTTATTTTTTGAAAAAACACCCTTGCGTTTACATTCAAACGTCAAAGAGTTTGGAGTTAAACGCAAGGGCGTTTTAGTTGAAACACAAAAGAGTTTTGTTTTAAACGTAAGTACATTTTTGGGGGCGTTAAAACACCTCTCTGAAAGTCTTTTCCATACACTGTTTTTCTCTGAATTTTCTAGGCTGATTTTATTTTGGGAATACCGAATTTTAAATAGCTTGAAAAGATAAGTCCCTCTTTCCTTTATCTCATACTTTTTTGTAAATTTGCAATTCGTTTCATCGCATAATGAAAAGAATTGGGAATGAATTATAAAGAATTGTTCAATAAAATGGCATTTTTACTTTCTTCACCCGGACGCTTTTGGGAAAAAGAAGCGGCTGAAGGGCAGGGAAGCAGGATGATGTCGGAGTACGTTTATCCGCTTATCGGATTGTGCGGATTATCGGAATTTATAGGTACTTTTATCGGGCGTGATGTCAGCTCGGAGTTTTTCCAGTGGGCTTTAACTCGCTGCTGCGCTATAGCCGTGTCTTTGTTTGGTGGATTTTTTGTTGCGGTGTATCTGCTGGATAAAATCAGCTGGAACCTGTTCAATAAGTATATTCCAAAGGAAACTCTTCAAGTGTTTGTGGGGTACTCTATGACGGTTCTGTTTGTGCTCGATATGGTAAATGGGCTGATTTCCATTGAAATACTTCACTGGATTCTTCAGCTGTACACTGTGGCTGTGGTGTTTGAAGGGGCACGACGTTTTTTGGAAATTCCGGAGAGTAAGTTGACTTCCTATACGGTTGTCGCCTCCATTCTAATACTGCTTTCTCCGGTGATGATAGAATTTGTGTTTAATAAATTGTCTGTAATTTTGAATTGATGAGACCTGTTTCAAATAATATTAATATCAAGAACAAGCGGGCGTCGTTCGATTATGAATTTATCGATACGTACACGGCCGGAATTGTGCTGACCGGAACGGAAATCAAGTCTATCCGGCAGGGAAAGGCCAGTCTGGTAGATACTTTCTGTTTCTTTTCCCGTGGAGAACTGTGGGTAAAGAACATGCACATTGCAGAGTATTTCTACGGTTCTTATAACAATCATACGGCTCGTCGTGACCGCAAACTGCTGCTGACAAAGAAAGAATTGCGCAAGTTGCAGCGTACTTCTGATGAGCCTGGTTTTACAATTGTGCCGACTCGCATGTATATTAACGAGCGGGGACTTGCCAAGGTAGTCATTGCGCTGGCCAAAGGTAAGAAGCAGTATGACAAACGTCAGACGTTGAAGGAAAAAGAAGACCGACGTATGATGGACCGTATGTTCAAACGCTAAATTAAATAATGGTGCACGAAAACTATGCAGACAAAGACGATACAACAACTGATACGGGAACGTATTCTGGTGCTCGATGGGGCCATGGGTACGATGATACAGCAATATAATCTTTCGGAAGCTGATTTCCGGGGAGAACGTTTTAAGGATATTCCCGGGCAATTGAAAGGGAATAATGACTTGCTGTGTCTTACTCGTCCGGAAGTAATAGAAGATATTCATCGGAAATACCTTGTGGCAGGTGCCGATATTATTGAAACCAATAGCTTTAATGCCACTTCGGTGTCGATGGCCGATTATCATGTGCAGGCTTATTGTCGGGAAATCAATCTTGCGGCAGCACGTCTGGCACGCCGGATGGCCGATGAGTTTACAGTATTGAATCCGGAAAAGCCGCGTTTTGTGGCGGGTTCTGTAGGGCCTACCAACAAGACTTGTTCCATGAGTCCGGACGTAAATAACCCGGCTTTTCGTGCGCTGACTTTTGATGAATTGCAGGCAGCTTATTGTGAGCAGATGGAAGCCTTGCTGGAAGGGGGAGTGGATGCCCTGCTGATTGAGACTATTTTTGACACGTTGAATGCCAAAGCGGCTATTCGGGCAGCAGAATTGTCGATGGGAAAAATTGGACGTAGGGTACCTTTGATGCTGTCGGTTACCGTGTCGGACATTGCCGGACGTACCTTGTCTGGACAGACCTTGGATGCCTTTTTGGCTTCGGTGGAACATGCTGACTTGTTTTCCGTCGGGTTGAACTGTTCATTTGGTGCCCGTCAGTTGAAACCTTTCCTGGAACAACTGGCTTCACGTGCGCCTTATTATATCAGTGCTTATCCGAATGCCGGATTGCCGAATTCGCTGGGACAATATGACCAGACTCCCGAAGATATGGCTGCCGAAGTGAAGGAGTATATCGAAGAAGGGCTGGTAAATATTATCGGAGGATGCTGCGGTACGACGGAACAATACATAGCCAAGTATCAGGAACTGATACAAGGGGTACAGCCTCGTGTGCCTGTGAAGAAGCACGCGCATTTGTGGTTGTCGGGATTGGAGTTGCTCGAAGTTTCTCCGGAAATCAATTTCGTTAATGTAGGTGAACGCTGTAACGTGGCAGGTTCACGTAAGTTTCTGCGACTCATTAATGAGAAGAAATACGATGAGGCTTTGTCGATAGCCCGCAAGCAGGTGGAAGACGGCGCTTTGGTCATCGACGTAAATATGGACGATGGCTTGCTGGATGCCGCACAAGAGATGACTACCTTCCTGAATCTGGTGGCTTCGGAACCGGAAATAGCCCGTGTGCCCATTATGATTGACTCTTCCAAGTGGGAAGTGATACGTGCCGGACTGAAATGTGTGCAGGGAAAATGTATTGTCAACTCTATCTCCTTGAAGGAAGGAGAAGAGGTCTTTATAGCGCATGCCCGTGAAGTAAAACAGCTCGGAGCGGCAGTCATCGTCATGGCTTTTGACGAGAAGGGGCAGGCCGATACGTACAGTCGCAAGATTGAGGTGTGCGAACGGGCATATCGCATTCTGGTAGATAAGGTAGGATTTGCTCCTGAAGATATCATTTTCGACCCTAATGTGCTGGCCGTAGCTACGGGTATTGAAGAGCATAATAATTATGCGGTCGATTTCATTCAGGCTACCGGATGGATACGTAAGAATCTGCCGGGGGCTCATGTCAGTGGAGGGGTGAGCAACTTGTCGTTCTCTTTCCGTGGCAACAACTACATTCGTGAGGCTATGCATGCCGTATTCTTGTATCATGCCATTCAGCAGGGAATGGATATGGGAATTGTCAATCCGGCTACGTCTGTATTGTATACGGATATTCCGCAGGATATTCTGGAACGGATTGAGGATGTCGTGCTGAACCGTCGGCCGGATGCTGCAGAACGCTTGATTGAAACGGCAGAACGGTTGAAGCAGGAGAAAGAAGGTACTGCTTCTCAAGAAGGAAGTGCGTCGGCTCAACTACTGTGGAGGAATAATACTACGGTGGAAGAACGGCTGCAATATGCGCTGGTGAAAGGACTTTCGGATTATCTGGAGGAAGACTTGCAGGAGGCGCTTTCACGTTATCCGAATGCGGTGAGCATCATCGAAGGACCGCTGATGGCAGGTATGAATCATGTAGGAGACTTATTCGGTTCGGGAAAAATGTTCTTGCCGCAGGTGGTGAAAACTGCACGGACCATGAAAAAGGCGGTAGCTATTCTTCAGCCTTATATCGAGGCGGAAAAAGAAGAAGGTACCCGCAGTGCTGGAAAGGTGCTGGTAGCTACGGTGAAGGGCGACGTGCACGACATCGGAAAGAACATCGTGTCGGTGGTCATGGCGTGCAACAACTATGAAATTATAGACTTGGGCGTGATGGTACCGGCCGAGCAGATTGTGGAAACGGCTATCCGTGAAAAGGTGGATATCGTAGGACTGAGCGGACTGATTACTCCTTCGCTGGAAGAGATGGTGCACGTGGTAACCGAACTGCAGCGGGCTGGACTGGATATTCCGGTGATGATTGGCGGGGCTACCACTTCGAAGCTGCATACGGCACTGAAGATTGCTCCGGTGTATCATGCGCCGGTGGTATACATGAAGGATGCTTCACAAAATGCATTGGTGGCTGCTAAGTTGCTGAATCGTGAGCAACGTCCGGCTTTTGTGGAAGCTTTGAATGAAGAATATCAGGCTTTGCGTGAAAAGAACCGTCAGAAAACGGTACAGACGGTTTCACTTGCGGAAGCTCAAAAGAATAAACTGAACCTTTGGGATTAATTATTTACTCATCGTATTATGAATGTACAGATAGAAGAAGGCTGGAAAAAGGCACTGGCGCCGGAGTTTGAAAAAGATTATTTTGTCCGGTTGACCGATTTTGTCCGTCAGGAGTATCAGCAGACTACGGTATATCCTCCCGGAAGATTGATTTTCAATGCATTCAACCTTTGTCCTTTTGATAAGGTGAAAGTGGTGATTATCGGGCAGGACCCGTATCACGGACCGGGACAGGCGCATGGTTTGTGTTTTTCGGTGAACGACGGGGTAGCATTTCCTCCTTCTTTGCAGAATATATTCAAGGAAATCCACGATGATCTGGGTATGCCGATTCCTGCCAGTGGTAACCTGACTCGTTGGGCCGAGCAGGGTGTGCTGCTGCTGAACGCTACCTTGACGGTGCGTGCCCATCAGGCTGGTTCACATCAGCGCAGAGGTTGGGAAGAGTTTACGGATGCGGCTATCCGTGTGCTGGCTGAACAGAAAGAACATTTGGTGTTTATCTTGTGGGGGGCTTATGCGCAGAAGAAAGGAGCGTTTATTGACCGCAACAAGCATCTGGTGTTAACTTCCGTGCACCCGTCTCCTTTGTCGGCTTATAACGGTTTCTTTGGAAACAAGCATTTCAGTCGCACCAATGAATACCTGGTGGCTCATGGAGAGACTCCTATCAACTGGTAAGAAACAACAAATCAATAAATACGCAAAAAGAAATCCCCTTGCTCCACCCGTATGAACGGAGCAAGGGGATTGTTATTTTATATGATGATCTATGTGTTTGTCAGATAAGTTGCATACCCAGTCGTGCGCATTCTTCACGCATGTCTTCCGGCCAGATGCTGGCTTGGATTTCTCCGATATGTGCCTTCTTCAGATAAAGCATACACAAGCGTGACTGTCCGATACCTCCTCCAATGGTCAGAGGGAGTGTGTCGTTTAGCAGGCGCTGGTGGAAATACAGTTTGGTACGTTCTTCTTTTCCGGCTAATTCCAATTGCTTGAGCATGGCAGCCTTGTCCACGCGGATACCCATGGAGGAAATTTCCAGTGCACGTTGCAACACGTCGTTCCACACCAGCAAGTCACCGTTCAAGCCAGGAAGCCCTGTTTTGGGATCTACAGTGGTATAATCGTCATAGTCCGGAGCACGCAAGTCATGCGGTTGTCCGTTACTCAGCTTGTTTCCGATTCCGATGATGAAAACGGCTCCAAAACGTTCTGTAATCAGGTTTTCGCGTTCCTTGGCAGTCTTGTCAGGATACATTTGCAATAAGTCCTCCGAATGAATGAAATGTACATCGTGGGGCAGGAATGACTTAATCTGTGGATACATTTCACAAATCATGTACTCTGTGCGGCGCATGGCTGCATAGATACGGGTCACAATACTTTTCAGGAAGTCTACTGTACGTTGTTCCGGCGTAATAACCCGTTCCCAGTCCCACTGGTCTACATAAAGAGAATGTATGTTGCCTAACTCTTCATCGGCACGTATGGCATTCATATCGGTATAAATTCCGTAGCCGGGTTCAATCTGATAGTCGGCTAAAGTGACACGTTTCCATTTGGCCAGTGAGTGAACTACTTCTGCCTGCTGGTCTCCTAAGTCTTTAATGGGGAAACTGACTGGTCGTTCCGTACCGCTCAAGTCGTCGTTGATTCCCATTCCTTTTAGTACAAACAAAGGAGCAGTAACACGGCGCAAGCGAAGTTCGGACGAGAGATTTTGCTGGAAAAACTCTTTAATTTGTTTGATGCCCAGCTCGGTCTGTTTCATATCAAGCAGCGGCTTATAATTGGCTGGTTTTATAAGGTAACTCATGTGTGAATTTCTTTAAATGTTTATTTGCTTGCAAAGATAGGTGTATTTTATAAATATGCAAGTGATTTTTGAAATAAGTTGTCAAAATGTTTTTTATTTCTTTTTGCTTGCTGATAAAGTGAAAAGGGATTGGTGGAAATAAAAAATGTCATTCTGGAAATTTCTTTCCGGAATGACATTCTATTATGTAATGTAAAGAAAGGTTATTTAGCGATTCTTGTACATATTCTCGTAGTAGTTCTGATATTCTCCGCTGGTTACATTTTTCACCCATTTCTGGTTGTCAAGATACCATCGGATTGTTTTTACAATACCATCTTCAAATTTTGTTTCAGGTGTCCATCCGAGCTCGCGGGTGATTTTGGTCGGGTCAATGGCATAACGCTGGTCGTGTCCGAGTCTGTCCTTGACAAAAGTAATCAGCGAATCGTTAATCCAGTCAATGCTGATTTGTCCGTCAGGAGTCATTTCCTTCTTTTTAAGTATATTCCGGTATTCCGGTTGCTCGGTCATTATCTGATGAATGGTTGCAATGGTCAGTTTAACGATTTCAATATTCTGTTTTTCGTTATGGCCTCCTACATTATAAATTTCACCATCCTTTCCGTTATGGATAATCATGTCGATAGCTTTACAATGATCTTCCACGTAGAGCCAGTCGCGTACGTTGGTACCGTCTCCATATACAGGCAGACGTTTTCCTTCCAGAATATTCTTGATAATGAGAGGAATCAGTTTTTCAGGGAAATGGTATGGTCCGTAGTTGTTGGAGCAGCGGCTGATAGTGACAGGCATTTTATAGGTGTCACGGTAAGCCATCACGATTAAATCAGCACTGGTTTTTGAGGCGCTGTACGGACTGTGCGGACAAAGCGGAGTTTCTTCGGTGAAATATCCTTCTGCCCCTAAAGAACCATATACTTCATCAGTAGAAACCTGGTGGAATCGAACGCCTTTTCTCCAGGTAGGATAGCCGTTTTCATCTTTTCCTGTGACCCATGCACGACGGGCTGCATCCAGCAGGTTCTGTGTTCCCAGAATGTTGGTCTGTAAGAATAATTGCGGATTTTCGATGCTGCGGTCCACATGACTTTCAGCTGCAAAGTTTACGATGTAATCAAACTTGTAGTCAGCAAATAACTGGTCGGCCAAATTACGGTCACAGATATTTCCTTTTACAAAGAAGCAACGTTCGTTGTCGATGTCCTGTGAGATTGTTTCCAGGTTCCCGGCATATGTCAAAGCGTCGAGAATTACAATCTTGATGTCGTCATGTTTGCCCAGAATATATTTTATATAATTGGCTCCGATGAATCCGGCAGCTCCAGTAACTAGATAAGTTTTCATATAGAGTTTTATTTTGAATGCAAATTTCGGAAAGTTTTTTGAATGTGACAAGACTTTTTTGTTTTAATCATTCAATTCAATTACCTCCAGGTCAGAGAAATTTCCGTTTTCTATGTTGAATCGTACAAGTGTGCGTACCCGATGAAAACCATATTTTCCGGCAGCTCCCGGGTTGATATGGAGTAACCCCAGGTTGCGGTCGTATTTAACTTTTAGAATGTGTGAATGACCACTGATAAACAGCTTCGGGGGATGTATCATAAGTGTTTCCCGAATGGAAGAATCATACTTTCCAGGATAACCTTCGATGTGTTTGATGAGTATGTCGGTACCTTCCAGTTGGAAACGGTTGATTTCTGGAAAACGTATACGCAAGTCTTGTCCGTCGATGTTGCCGTAGACAGCTCTCAGTGGACGAAAATCCGCCAGACGTTCGGCTACCTCCAGTGAACCGATGTCGCCGGCATGCCATATTTCGTCACAATTTTCGAAATATTTCAGGTAACGTTTGTCCCAGTAGCCGTGGGTATCCGATAAGAGTCCGATTCTTTTCATTTTTCTTTTGCTTTTGTCCGGCAAAGATACTACATTTGAAAAAACCTTGAATGATTTCAGTATATGGAAAAACACTATAATTATTTCAACCGAGATATAAGCTGGTTGTCATTTAATCATCGCGTATTGCTGGAGGCAGATGATGATACGCTTCCTCTGTTCGAAAGAATCAATTTCATAGCTATTTATTCGTCTAACCTGGAAGAGTTTTACCAGGTACGTGTGGCAGAACATAAGGCGGTTGCATCTGGAGGTAAGAGTGAAGACATGACCGTGGATGAGGCTCATGCCTTGATCCGGCAGATTACGGATACCGTGAACCGTCAGTTGGAAGACCGTGTACGCATCTATGAAGAAAAGATTCTTCCGGCATTACGACGTAATCATGTGGCGTTTTACCAGAGTAAAAGCGAGGTGGAGGATTTTCATAAGGAGTTTGTGCATCGCTTTTTTATGGAAGAAGTGTTTCCCTACATTCAGCCGGTGAAAATCGATCCGGATAATGTGCGCTTTTTCTTGAGGGACAGACGTTTGTATCTGGCTGTAAGGGTATGGAAAGATGCGCAGGAGAAGCCGGAATATTATATTATAAAAATGCCTTATAGTAAGGTGCCCCGCTTTGTGCAGCTTCCTTCGCATGAGGGAAATTATTACCTCATGTTTCTGGAGGATATAATTAAGGCCAATTTGAAAGAGGTGTTTATTGGCTACAAGGTAGAATGCAGTTATTGTTGTAAGATTTCACGTGATGCTGATGTGTTTGTAGATGATGTACCTGCTGAGAGCATGGTGGAAAAATTGAAGGAGAAGGTGAAGAAGCGGAAGATTGGCGCTATCTGTCGTTTTGTATATGACCGGAAAATGCCGGATGATTTTCTGGATGCTCTGGTAGAAGCATTGGGTATCAACCGGGAAGAGCTTGTGCCAGGCGACAAGCATCTGAACCTGGAAGATTTGGCGTCCCTCCCTAACCCGAATCCGGATATTCCGGCCATCGTCAAGCCGCAGCCGATGTTCTTGCCTGGAATGAACGAAAAACACTTTATGTATCGTCGGATAGCCAAACGGGATATGCTGCTTTATTATCCGTATCACAGTTTTGAACATTTCATTCATTTTCTGTATGAAGCCGTTCATGATCCTTTTTGTCGTGAAATCATGATTACGCAGTATCGTGTGGCAGAACATTCGGAAGTGATTAATGCCTTGATTGCTGCCGCACGAAACGGGAAGCATGTCACGGTGTTTGTGGAGCTGAAAGCCCGCTTTGATGAGGAAAATAACCTGGCTACGGCCGAATTGATGCGAAAGGCGGGGATTGACATTATATTCAGCATTCCGGGATTGAAAGTACATGCCAAGGTGGCATTGATTCTCCGGAAGAATGACAAGGGAGAACGGTTAAGAAGCTACGCGTATGTCAGTACGGGTAATTTTAATGAGAAAACGGCAAAGATTTATGCAGACATAGCTTTGTATACCTGTAACAAGCAGATAGTGGACGACATGTGTACCCTGTTTAAGGTCTTGCGGAAAGAAGTGACAGAGCCTCGTTTCAAACGCCTGTTGATAGCACGTTTCAATCTGCTTCCAGAATTGAAAGCCCTGATTCAGCGGGAAATCGATTTGACAAAAGATGGAAAGCCTGGCCGGATTATTTTGAAGATGAATGCCTTGCAGGATACGGCTATGATAGATGAGCTGTATCGTGCCAGTGAGGCAGGGGTGCAGATTGATTTGATTGTACGAGGAATTTGCTGTCTGGTTCCGGGAGAATCGTTTAGTCGGAATATTCGGGTTACCCGTATCGTGGACAGTTTCTTGGAGCATGCCCGTGTGTGGTACTTTGGGAATGGAGGTGATCCGTTAGTTTTTATCGGTTCGCCCGACTGGATGCGTCGTAATTTGTATCGTCGTATCGAGGCGGTAACTCCTATTCTCGACGGCAGACTTCGTCGGGAATTGACAGACATGCTGGAGCTTCAGCTGTCGGCCAACCGGAAGGCATGTTGGGTGGACAATCAGTTGCGGAATATCTTTAAAAGAAAACCGGGTAACGACGATGTACGTGCGCAGTACGATTTTTATGAATATTTGAAAAACAAGTTGGCTGAGAATTAATCAGCCGACTTGTTTTTGTTTTCTGATATAAGCAGTAATTTATCTCCCGGTTTCAACTCCATTTGTCCGTTGGGAATGAGGAACTCATTGCCACGTTTCACGAGCATGACCAATGTTCCTTTCGGAATCTGCATTTCGGCCAGTCTGTTTTTGTCTTCCAGCATTTCGGCTGTCAGGGTGAGGTCATTCAGACGGGTATCAATTTCTTCCGGCAGTTCCACTCCAAATTCATTTCCTTCTTTAGGTGCGGGCAAGTCCAGTTGTAGGATTTTTGCCGCCTTTGTAATGGTCATCCCCTGAATAACCAAAGACAGAAGCGTGATGAAGAATACAATATTGAACAATTGCTGTGAACCTTCAATCTGTGCCAATACCGGATAAGTTGCAAAAATGATGGGAGTAGCTCCTCTCAGTCCCACCCACGAAACAAACAGTCTGCCTTTATTCGTAATGTTACGGAAAGGCAGCAGACAGAGGAATACGCTGAGCGGACGGGCGACGAGAATCATAAACACACCAATCAGTAAGGCTACCGCTGCAATGTCGAGCATTTCGTGTGGGTTGACCAGCAATCCTAAAGTAAGGAACATGATAATCTGGAAAAGCCAGGTCAGTCCGCTCATAAAGGTATTGATTTCTTTTCGGAAAGCCAGTCGGGTATTTCCAAGAATGACTCCCATGATGTAGACCGCCAGATAAGCATTTCCTTTCAGCTGATCCGTAATGGTGAAGGTAATGAATACCAGGCTCAACAAGAGGATTGAGTAAAGCGAACTGTTGGACAGGTTGATGCGGTTTATCAGCCATACGCTGAATCGTCCCATGGCGTAACCGATGACTCCACCGAAGAAGAACTGCACAAGCAGGTCTTTGGTAATCAGTAGAAAATCAGGATTACTTCCACTTGAAATCACTTGTATCAGTACGATGGTCAGCATGTAGGCCATCGGGTCATTACTTCCACTTTCCAGCTCCAGCATAGGACGCAGGTTTTGTTTCAGGTTCATGCGTTGGGAGCGGAGCAGGTTGAATACAGAAGCAGAGTCTGTAGACGACATGGTAGCGGCGAGCAGCAAGGAACTAAGCAGGGTTAATTCTATGTTGGTTCGGTTCCAGTCGGAAATATAGAATATAAATATACCGGTCAGCAAGGTTGTAAGCAATACACCGGCGGTTGACAGGACAATACCGGGAGTAAGGATGGGTTTGATTTCGTTGTATTTGGTATCCATACCTCCAGAAAACAGGATAATGCTCAGTGCCATCATTCCAATAAATTGCGCATCTGAAGCACTGTTGAATTGCAGTCCGAGTCCGTCACTGCCAAAACACATTCCTACTATCAGGAAAAGTAGAAGAGTGGGAATACCAAACCGGTATCCGGTTTTACTGATGAGAATGCTGGAAAAAATAAGGATAGAGCCAATCATCAGTATGTTTTCAGCTGTAAAAATCATGATTATGTAATAATAAATAAAGTAATATGAACGTTGTATATGTATTATAATGTCCGAAGGTAAGAAAATGTTTTTTCAGACAAGTATTTTTAGAAACATAAAAAGCTTGTATTAAGATATTTTTTGTAATGATACTTAGTATATTTGTTGTATCTATATGATGAATTGTAACTATTAAATTTTGAATTATGGAGAAGTGTTATTTTTACAAAAGTTGCAGGGTATTATTAATCTTTTTGCTCTGTTTTTCAGGAATGGTTTATGCACAAACTGGGAATTCGGCATGGAATAAAACTTGGAGTGCCACTACTCCTCAAAAAGATGCTGTAATGAGTTTTGATTTGAATGTGAGTGAGAAAAAGAATTTGAATCCTTACAATGATGGAGCTTTGTGTAATGGTTTTATGTCAGTATATGTGGTGGAACCAAGTGGTCGTAAGTCGCTGTTGGTCACTTATGAATTTTCTCTGACACGCATGGAAGGAAATATAGCTTACCTTAAGTTTGTGCCTGGACGTTCAGGTATGGACGATGGAGAAGGTACTTGTAAAGCTATTTTGAAGAATGGTAAACTTCAGCTGATTGGTACAGATCAAGGTGGAAAGTCTGCTTTGTTTAACGGGCTGACTTTTAAATAAGGGAAAAAGCGTATCCTTTACTTTATGAAATATTAGTGTTTTTATTGCGGGAAATGTTTCACTGGAGGGTATTTTACCCTGTGGTGGAAATGGAGTATGTCTGTATGTGTTAGAATGCTTCGGTCATGTTGAAATAAAACAGATTCTGCTTGTTGGTGAAATCGCGTCCTAAATCCAGTCGGACATTCATGCGGGGCTGTACTTCTATGCGAAGTCCCAGGCCGGCATTAGGAAGCACTCCTTCTATTTTTCCAGGCGTAGGTCCCATAAATCCGCATCCTCCCCAGGCTACGAAGCCTAGACGATTGATTACTCTTTTAATCCAATTGCTCTGGTCGGTATTGAACATCTGGCGATATTCGGCCAGTGCCACGTGCGAAGACTTATCGCGGTACTGCCCCATGTAATATCCTCGCAAGTCAAAAGGAGTACCACTCAGTACGTATTTATTTAGCGGAAGATTGTGCCCGAAAGAGTGCTTGCTCTGTACCGTCCATGCCACTACCTTTCGTTTCCCGACGCTCTTGTACTGTCTGTAGTCCAGTTCCAGATGAGAGAAGTTAGAGTAACTGCCTAAAAACTTCTGGTATATCAGTCCTCTCAAGTCGAAGTAGAGCCCTTTGTAAGGGTTGGCTGGAACGTCGCGTGTGTCGTAAGTAAGCAGGAAACCTACCCCGGAACTGAAATCTTTGTAGCCGTCGGCAGTACCTCCTGCACGTTTGTAGTCAGGCTGTTCCACCAGATATTTGGCCGGATCCATGATGTGGTCATAGGTAATGTCAATCTGTGGCCCTGCGAAAAAGTTGCTTTCTCCCAGACGGAAAAGGAACCACGGATTAATCTGTATGCCGCTGTAGCGATACTGACTGGTCGTATCACTGCGTACATAATTCTTATTGGTATTATATCCTACACCATAGAAGTTTTCCTGGGTATTCTTGAATGTAAACTGTCCGAAGATACGGAAGCGGTCGTTCTTGAAGAAAAGCTGTGGTTTTACCACCAGATTTAGTCCCCCGTTGAACATGAAAGCTACGGAAGCAGGGATAACTGAACGGCGCATGGTGGTGTCTTTCGGGTTCATGCGGAATGTCATCAGGGCACTTCCGCCTATCAGCAAGCCAAAATCAGGGGTATAACTCGGTCCTCCCAATATGTTATAATGAAAATTGCGGGCTGCTTTTTTCTGTTTCTTGAGCTCTTTTTCTGTCAATTGATGGTGTGGCAGACTGTCTTGAAGAGATTCTTGTGCATATCCTGCTACGATGAACAGGCAATAGATGCAAATGAGTAAGTATTTTTTCATGCGACAAAATTACAAAAAAGGGTCGAATCTGATTGGGCTTATTTTAAGAGTTTTTGGATTCCCTTGTCTTTTTAACTTAAAAGTCAGACTGGTGTCTGGATTTTTGCCGTAAGTAGGTAAATCATCCTTGCGTTCTGATAAAAAATGGTAAGTCTTTTGGTCATTCTCTGGGTATTTTTTACTTTTACAAAAGTAAGATATTTGTAAACAATAAAGTGATATGACAGTAATTGAACGCTTTTTAAAGTATGTGACTTTTGATACGCAGTCGGACGAATCGACCGGTGTCACTCCGAGTACGCCGAAGCAGATGGTATTTGCGCAATACCTGAAAACGGAGCTGGAGGAACTGGGATTGAAAGATATTTCCTTGGATGAAAACGGGTATTTGTTTGCCACACTTCCTTCGAATGTGGACCATGAGGTTCCGGTGGTCGGCTTTATTGCCCACATGGATACCAGTCCCGATATGAGCGGAGAGAATGTGAAACCGCGTATCGTAGAGAAATACGATGGAAAGGATATTCCTCTGTGTGCGGAGGAGAATATCATTCTGTCTCCTGTTAATTTCCCGGAACTACTGGATCATGTAGGTGAGGATTTGATTGTGACCGACGGTCATACCTTGTTGGGGGCGGACGATAAAGCCGGAATTGCAGAAATTGTAGGTGCGGTGGCTTATCTGATTGCACATCCGGAAATCAAGCATGGTGATATTCGTATCGGTTTTAATCCGGATGAGGAAATCGGTCTGGGAGCTCACAAGTTTGATGTAGAGAAATTCGGTGCGAAATGGGCTTATACCATGGACGGAGGAGAAGTCGGTGAACTGGAATTTGAGAATTTCAATGCCGCAGCTGCAAAGATTCGGGTAAAGGGACGTAATGTACACCCGGGATATGCAAAGAACAAGATGATTAACTCTTTGTTGGTGGCCAATGAATATGCTTCTCTGTTGCCTGCAAATGAAACACCGGGTACGACGGAAGGATACGAAGGCTTCTATCATCTGATTGGTATGGAAGGTGAAGTGGAAAATACGGTGCTTTCATATATTGTTCGCGACCATGACCGTGAGAAGTTTGAAGCACGTAAGCAGGCTTTGCTGAACTATGCTGCACAGTTGAACGAGAAGTACGGAGAGGGTACGGTTACCGTAGAGCTGAAAGACCAGTACTATAACATGCGCCAGCAGGTGGAACCGTTGATGCATATCATTGATATAGCTTTTGCAGCAATGCAGGAAGCTGGGGTGACTCCGAAAGTAAAAGCAATTCGTGGAGGTACGGACGGTGCGCAGCTTTCATTCAAAGGGCTTCCGTGTCCGAATATCTTTGCCGGCGGATTGAATTTCCACGGACGTTATGAGTTTGTTCCTGTACAGTCTATCGAAAAAGCCATGAATGTGGTAGTGAAGATTGCGGAACTTACTGCTAAAAGATACTGCTAATTATACAACGGTTGCGGGTTCGCCTTGCCGAGGTCGGACTCGCAACTTATTTATCAACCTTAATATATACCTTATGAAAACAACTCCATTTACCGAGAAACACATTGCACTCGGAGCCAAGATGCATGAGTTTGCGGGTTACAACATGCCAATTGAATATTCAGGAATTATTGATGAACATCTCACAGTCTGCCATTCGGTAGGTGTTTTCGATGTATCTCACATGGGTGAATTTTGGGTAAAAGGCCCTCATGCACTCGAATTTATTCAGGAAGTGACTTCCAATAACGCTGCTGTGCTTACGCCGGGCAAGGTGCAGTACACTTGTTTTCCTAATGAGACCGGAGGGATTGTGGACGACCTGTTGGTGTATGCATACGAACCGGATAAATACATGTTGGTAGTCAATGCGGCAAACATTGAAAAGGACTGGAACTGGTGTGTGGCTCATAATCGGGTAGGGGCGGAACTGGAGAATTCTTCCGACCGTATGGCCCAGCTGGCCATTCAGGGGCCAAAGGCTTGCGAAACGCTTCAAAAACTGACTTCCGTAGATTTGTCATCCATTCCTTATTATACATTCAAAGTTGGTGAATTTGCTGGAGTACCGAATGCGATTATTTCCAATACCGGATACACCGGAGCCGGGGGCTTTGAATTATATTTTTATCCGGAAGTAGCCATGAAAATCTGGGATGCGATTTTCGAAGCAGGTCAGGAGTTTGGCATCAAGCCGATTGGTTTGGGAGCTCGCGATACATTACGTCTGGAAATGGGCTTCTGCTTGTACGGAAATGACATTACTGATGAAACCTCTCCATTGGAAGCCGGATTGGGCTGGATTACCAAGTTTGTGGAGGGTAAGAATTTTACCAATCGTGCGGCATTGGAGAAACAAAAAGCAGAAGGTGTCAGCCGGAAATTAGTAGGTTTTGAGATGATTGACCGTGGAATTCCCCGTCATGGCTATGCGTTGCTGAATGAAGCCGGAGAGCCTATTGGTCAGGTCACTTCAGGAACCATGTCGCCTATGCGTAAGATAGGTATCGGTATGGGATACGTGAAGACCGAATACAGTAAGCCGGGTACGGAGATTTATCTGGACAATCGTGGAAGAAAACTGAAAGCGCAGGTAGTGAAACCTCCTTTCCGGAAATAAGCAAGAAAAGGATACGAAAAAAGCCTGTCGAAAGACAGGCTTTTTTCATGAGCGGAAGACGGGACTCAAACCCGCGACCCTCAGCTTGGAAGGCTAATGCTCTATCAACTGAGCTACTTCCGCAAATTTGCGGTGGGCAAGGATGGATTCGAACCACCGAAGGCGTAAGCCAGCAGATTTACAGTCTGCCCCATTTGGCCACTCTGGTACTTGCCCAACAATATTTTAAAAAGAGCGGAAGACGGGGCTCAAACCCGCGACCCTCAGCTTGGAAGGCTAATGCTCTATCAACTGAGCTACTTCCGCAATTTTTAGTGGGCAAAGATGGATTCGAACCACCGAAGGCGTAAGCCAGCAGATTTACAGTCTGCCCCATTTGGCCACTCTGGTATTTGCCCGTCCGCAATCAAGATTTAGTGCTTTTCTCAATTGCGATGCAAAGGTACGATTATTTTTTTAACTTGCAAATAAAATCGATCATTTTTATTGCTGTAATTGCACATTCGTCACCTTTATTTCCTAATTTCCCTCCGGCACGGTCTTCTGCCTGCTGCATGTTATTGGTTGTGATGAGGCCGTAAATGACTGGTGTATCGGTAGTTGCATTCAGTTCTGTAATACCTTGAGTGGCTCCGGCACACACATAATCAAAATGAGGCGTATCGCCACGTACTACGCAGCCTAATGCGATGACTGCATCTACTTTTCCACTTTTAACAAGTTGTGATGAGCCGAAAGTCAGTTCGAAACTACCCGGAACGTAATATACCAGGATGTTTTCATCCTTTGCTCCGTGTTTTTTCAATGTGTTGACTGCTCCTTCAAGTAAAGCTCCCGTAATGTTATGATTCCATTCAGATACTACGATACCGAAGCGCATCTGTGAGGCATCGGGTACGGAGTTAAAGTCGTAATCTGAAAGATTGTGATAAGCTGTAGCCATATTGTTTGTCTTTTTAAGTTTGTATGTTAAAGAAAAAAGCCGGACCGAAAAACCTCGGTCCGGCCTGAATGATACTTATACTAATAGAAGTATGTTTCTTGTGGTTTATTTCAAAGAAGCACGTTCGATGTACTTATCGATGTCCATTGCCTGATATGAGTTACCGTATTTGTTCTTAACCTGCTTGTAAGCTTCTACGGCTTCTGCATTCTTTCCTTGTTTTTCCAGGATTTGTCCAGCCTGAATCAGAAAAATCGGGCTAATTGACAAACTGTTGGCACGGTCGGCTGCTTTCAACAAAGTAGCGGCAGCTTTGTCAAGCTGTCCAGTCTGTGCATAGCAGTTTCCCAGAGCTCCCATTACTGAAGGAGCAACCAGTAAATCATCACCGCTGAATTTATCCAGATATTTGATAGCATCTTCGTATTTGCCTAACTGTGCGTAGCAAAGTCCTGCGTATGCGTTTGCCAAGTTTCCTGCATCTGTACC
The DNA here is from genome assembly GCF_000187895.1 of Phocaeicola plebeius DSM 17135. Classification (GTDB taxonomy): domain Bacteria; phylum Bacteroidota; class Bacteroidia; order Bacteroidales; family Bacteroidaceae; genus Phocaeicola; species Phocaeicola plebeius. The sequence goes on from NZ_DS990130.1 coordinate 186,657, forward strand.
GCTGAACTCGTCTGCCAGTTTCACAAAACCTGCATATCCCAGACTGTCACCCTTCAAGGCAACTTCAAAGTTATCAGCTCCGAAGTACTGTTCACCTTTGAAGATAGCTTCTGAAGCTTTCAGTTCATTCGGCTCAGAAATGAAATGTTTGTATCCGAGGAAACCTCCGACGATAACTACCAGAGCAACTACTGCTCCCAAAAGTACATTCTTGTTTTTAATCAGGAATGCTTCTGAAGTGCTGAGCGCTTCGTCTACATTCAACGGGTCATTAGTGTGTTTTTGTTCAGTCATTTGATATTTGTTTTTTATTATTTTTCCAATCCACGTATTTGGACAGCAAAAGTAGTTGATTTATGTGTATAAATGAAATTTGCGGGCAGTTTTTTTAATCAATCTTGCTTTTATTGTTAAATTTGTATCCCAAATAGTGATTGTTTTTATGTGGCTTAAACGCATTTCGATATTAAACTATAAGAATCTGGAACAGGCCGAGCTGGCTTTTTCCCGCAAGATGAACTGCATTATCGGAAAGAACGGGATGGGAAAGACCAACCTGATGGATGCTGTGTATTATCTTTCTTTTTGTAAGAGTGCAACTAACCCTATTGATTCTCAGAATATACGGCATGAACAGGACTTCTTTGTGCTGCAAGGTTTTTATGAAACAGAAGACGGTGATCCGGAAGAAGTGTATTGCGGGTTGAAGCGTCGGCAGAAGAAGCAGTTCAAGCGGAATAAGAAAGAGTATACCCGCTTGTCCGACCACATCGGATTGATTCCTTTAGTGATGGTTTCTCCGGCTGATACGTTGCTTATTGCCGGGGGGAGTGAGGAAAGAAGACGATTCATGGACGTGGTGATTTCGCAGTTCGACCGGGAATATCTGGATGCGCTGATTCGCTACAATAAAGCCTTGGTACAGCGTAATACGTTGCTGAAAGCGGAACTGGAGCCCGACGAAGAACTGATGAACGTATGGGAAGAGATGATGGCTTCTACGGGTGAAGTGGTATTTCGTAAACGTCAGCAGTTCATCGATGAGTTTATTCCGATTTTCCAGTCATACTATTCTTATATATCCCAAAATCAGGAGGAAGTAAAACTTTCTTACCAGTCGCATGCGGCAGAGGGGGATTTGCTTGCCCTGCTGCGTGCCAACCGTCAGCGTGACCGGGTGATGGGCTACTCCTTGAAAGGTATTCATAAGGATGATTTGATTATGCAGCTGGGAGAGTTCCCCATGAAGCGGGAAGGTTCTCAGGGGCAGAACAAAACGTATCTGATTGCCCTCAAGCTGGCACAGTTTGAATTTTTGAAGCGTACCGGAAGCGGTACGACTCCTTTGATTCTGCTGGATGATATTTTCGACAAACTGGATGCACTTCGTGTAGAGCAGATTGTCAAATTAGTGGCAGGAGATAATTTCGGACAGATTTTTATTACCGATACCAACCGTGACCATCTGGACCGTATCTTGAAAAAGATAGAGGGCGATTACAAACTGTTTGAGGTGGAAAACGGAGAAGTGTCCGAACGAAAGGAGTCTTATGAAGCGGAATAACACTGAACAGATTGGCGATGTGCTCCGGCAGTTTCTCCGCCAGCAAGGGCTGGAGACTCCATTGAATGAATATCGTCTGGTGGATGCCTGGAAAGATGTGGTGGGACCGGTCATTACCCGTTACACCACGAATCTTTTTATTAAAAACCAGGTACTTTATGTCAGTCTTTCTTCTTCCGTGATTCGTCAGGAACTGATGATGGGACGTGAAATGCTGATTCGTAACCTGAATGCCCAGGTCGGTTCTCAGGTTATTGTGAACATTGTGTTCCGTTGAATATGCAGCCTTGTTCCGTCCATACTTCGTCCATGGGCAGGTCTGTGGCTTCTACGGGAATATGTGGAAGCAGTTGGAATTGAAAGCATACCCCTATGCGATAGGATTGCAGTTTGGTCAAGGCGCGGTCGTAATATCCTTTTCCACGTCCTAACCGGTTGCCTGAGCGGTCGAAGGCCACACCAGGAATAATACTCAGCTCTATTTCATGCAGATTTTCTACCAGGCTACCGGTGGGCTCTTCAATGCCGAAAGCACCGATTTGTAATGAATCTTCCCCTTCATAATACCGGAATTCCAGTTCATCTCCTTTGACAAGGGGAAGTACGATGCGCTTGTATGGATGCCAGCGCTTGATGAACTCGTGAGTCTGTACCTCATCGGATAGCGAGTGATAGAGCAGGAGAGTGTGTGCCTGCAAAAACAATGGATGGTCCTCCAGCTTTTGAAACAAGCTGGAAGACCATTCAGTTTTTTGAGCAACGGAATAATTCCGTTTTTCTTGTGCGATTAACCGTCGCAGTTCCTTTTTATCCATAAGGTATCATTCCTTTTTGTCAGTAGCTGCTTGCGGGCTTGGAGCCTGAGGGAAAGATTCACCTTTTTCCAGAATTTCTACGGCTTTCAGTACGGTCTTGTCCGATTCATTCAGGTATTCCACGTATGCTTCCATACCCAGCATGTTATAGATAATGTTTCCGTACAAACTCATTTCGAACAAGCGGCGTGACTTCATCATCAGGTTGTTACGGCGTTTCAAGCCTTTTTTCTCCGCCCATGCGGCAAACTTATTCAGCAGGTTTTGTCCTTTCAGGTAGGTTTCCATCTTTTCCGGAGTATCATATTTCTGCAAGGTGCTGCGGTTCTGGTCGGTATAGTCGAACGTGTAGCGGATAATTAGTCCACGGTTAGCAGCCATGCGGAAGTACGAGGTCATGCCGGTTGTATCCTGTGGTACGAAAATGTCGGGCATTATACCTCCTCCTCCGTATACCGGACGGCCTAGGCGGGTGTGATATACTTCAGTCTCATCCTGCTTGATGCTGTCGGCAGAGAAGAATTCGCCGTGTTCATAACGGGTGAGCAAATCGAGTTCGTATTCCGATTCCTTACCTTTTTCGTAAGGTTTCTGTATGCAGCGTCCGGATGGGGTGTAGTAGCGTGCGATGGTCAGACGGATGGCAGAGCCGTCGCTGAATTCAATGGGCTGCTGTACCAAACCTTTTCCGAAAGAACGGCGTCCTACGATGGTACCACGGTCATTGTCCTGGATGGCTCCGGCAAAGATTTCGCTGGCAGAAGCTGAACCTTCGTCCACCAGTACTACAAGCGGCATTTTCTGGTTGCTTCCTGTTCCGTTGGAGTTGTAGTCTTCGCGCGGCGACTTGCGTCCCTGGGTGTAGACAATCAGACGGTTGTTAGGCAAGAACTCGTTGACCATCTGGATGGCAGCAGCCATATAACCTCCCGTATTTCCACGCAAGTCGACAATCAGGCCTTCACAGTTCTTCTGATTCAGTTTGGCCAGTGCGATAAGCAGTTCCGGATAAGTGGTTTCACCAAACTTGTTGACTTTTATGTAGCCTACCTTTTCATTAATCATATAGGCGGCATCGATACTCTTCACCGGAATGTTTCCACGGATAACAGTGAAATGAAGCAAGTCCTTTTCGCCCGGACGGTAAACACCCAGTTTCACCTTACTGCCTTTTTCACCTTTCAGGCGTTTCATGGCTTCACTGTTTGTCACAATCTTGCCGACAAAAGCAGAATCATCTACTTCTACAATACGGTCGCCTGCCATCAAACCCACTTTTTCCGAGGGGCCGCCCTGAATGACGCTGTTTACATGGATGGTATCGTTCTGAATGGTAAACTGGATACCGATACCGCTGAAACTACCTTTCAAATCGGCGTTTACAGCTTCCAGGTCCTTGGCCGGAATATAAGAAGAGTGCGGGTCGAGTTCCGAAAGAATCTGCGGCATGGCTTCTTCCACCAGTTCGCCCATGTTTACCGTATCTACATACTGGTCGTCGATGATGCGCAACAACGCATTCAGCTTGTTGGATGAAGTGTTGATGATGCCCAGCTTGTTTCCTGAGAAATGGTTGGCATAGAATGTGCCGATGGCGATGCCCGCAATCAGGCAGATGGCCAACAGGAACGGGATAAAGCGTGTGTTATTGTTTTTCATGTTATTTATTCATTGGGGTTAAGATATACAATTTCAATATTGGCTCTTTTCAGCAAGTCCAACCCGTCTTCCAAACGGTATTTTTCTGCATATACCACTCGTTTGATACCAGCCTGAATAATCAGTTTGGCACATTCGATACACGGGGAGGCGGTGACATACATGGTAGCTCCTTCGCTGCTGTTACTGGAGCGGGCTATCTTGGTGATGGCATTGGCTTCAGCATGAAGCACATAGGGGCGGGTTACTCCGTTCTCATCTTCGCACACATTCTCAAAGCCGGCAGGAGTACCGTTGTAACCATCTGAAATAATCATTTTGTCTTTGACAATCAATGCGCCTACCTGTCGCCGTTGGCAATAGGAGTTCTCTGCCCAGATTAAGGCCATGCGCATGTAGCGTTTGTCCAGTATTTCTTGCTTATGTTCCGTTGGTTTCATAGTGGTATGCTTAATCGTTGAATCCTTTGGGATAGAATTGAATATAATGATTCTTGTCGAGGTTGAACAGCTTGATGGTTCTGGAACTTCCCCGATAGAATTTAGCATTGCTTATTTCGTCATAAAACGTTTTGTCCAGGCCACTGCGGTTTCCACTAGGCTTTAACTGGATAGAAAAGCTCTGGTCTTCTCCGTTGGCACTCCATGTACCGGTAAAACTGAAATTACTTCCGTTGCCTTCCACGGTACCGTCTTCCTTGAAAATGATGTTGTAGCTGTCCTGGCTGTCGTTGATTTTAGCTACTTCATCACGTGTCAGTGTGGAATTGAAATTGTTGTCATCCTTCCAGTCACTGGTACTATAGGAGTTGCTCCAGTGCCACGTCTGTCCGCTGGAGAAAATTTCGTTAACATCGTCTTTCTGGTTACATCCGGCTAGTAACAGGAGTAACGTAAAGAACCAGTAGAGTCTGAATGTCTTCATTTGTATCCTTATTTTATACCATTTCTTTTTAATAGTGCTTCAATGGTCGGTTCCTGACCACGGAAACGTTTGTATAATGTCATCGGGTGCTCAGTACCTCCTTTTGACAGTACATTCTCACGGAATGAACGGGCAGTTTCCTGATTGAAGATGCCTGTCTCCTTGAATACGGAGAAAGCATCGGCATCCAGCACCTCAGCCCATTTGTAGCTGTAATATCCGGCAGAATATCCTCCCGACATGATGTGACCAAACTGTACGCTCATGCAGGTGTCTTCCGGTTGCGGAAGCAGTTGCGTACGCTGCCATGCCTCTTTTTCGTAGGCTTTTACATCGCCTTCGAACTTGCTTTGGCGAGTGTACCAGGCCATATCAAGGAATCCGAAACTGAGCTGGCGCAGGCAGGCGTATGCCACGTTGAAATTGGAAGCATCAACGATGCGCTGAATCAGTTCTTGTGGGATGGGTTCGCCTGTCTGGTAATGACATGCGAATGTATTCAAAAATTCTTTTTCTATGGCAAAGTTTTCCATGATTTGTGAAGGAAGTTCCACAAAATCCCAGTACACATTGGTTCCGCTCATGCTTTGGAAACGGGTATTGGCAAACATGCCGTGTAATGCGTGCCCGAATTCGTGCAGGAAGGTATTTACTTCCGAGAATGTCAGCAGGGCAGGTTTGTCCTTGGTCGGTTTGGTAAAATTCATGGTGACAGACACATGCGGACGGCTGTTACATCCGTTGTCGTCTATCCATTGTTCCTTATAGCTGGTCATCCAGGCACCCGAACGCTTGCCCTCGCGGGGATGGAAGTCTGTGTAGAGTACAGCCAGGAAACTTCCGTCGCGGTCGAACACTTCATACGCCTGTACGTCCGGATGATATACCGGAATTTCCTTGTTTTCCTTGAAAGTGATGCCATACAAGCGGGTAGTCAGTCCGAATACACCGGCTTTTACACGGCTCAGTTCGAAGTAAGGGCGGAGCGCTTCTTCATCCAGGCTGAATTTCCGGTTTTTCAGCTTTTCCGCATAGTAAGAGAAATCCCACGGCATCAGTTCGAAGTCTTCACCTTCCAGTTCGCGGGCCAGGGCACGGATTTCTTCTACTTCCTGACGGGCAGTTGGCGTATAAGCTTCCAGCAGGTCGTTCAACAGTTTGTATACATTTTCGCTGTTTTCGGCCATGCGTTTTTTCAGTACATATTCAGCGTAATTCTTGAAGCCCAACAGTTGAGCCAGTTCCATGCGGAGGTTGACCAGCTGTTCCACAATCTTCAGGTTGTTGAATTCATTGTCGTGACAACATTGGGTGTTATAAGCCATGTAGAGCGTCTTTCTCAGTTCCCTCTTGTCACTGTATTTCATGAAAGGCACGTAGCTTGGGGCTTGCAGAGTGATTACCCAGCAACCTTCTTTCCCTTTTTCGTGTGCCGTATGTGCGGCTGCTTCTATGGCACTTTCTGGAAGTCCGGCCAGTTCGTCTTCGGTGTGCAGCACCAGTTCGTATCCATTGGTTTCTTTCAGGTGATTCTGCGAGAATTTCAATGTCAGGCTGCTCAGTTCCATGCTCAGCTTTCGGAAAGTAGTCTTGTCTTCTTCAGACAGATTGGCTCCGTTGCGAACAAAACCGTCGTATGACTTTTCCAGCAAACGACATTCTTCAGGAGTCAGCTGCAAGGATTCTCTTTTATCGTATACCGCTTTTACGCGGGCAAAGAGCTGCTCGTTGAGGCTGATGTTGTTGGCATGTTCAGACAGTGCCGGAGTCAGCTTTTCTGCTATTTCTTCCAGCGCGTCGCAGGTTTCCGCACTCAGCAAATTGAAGAGTACGGTAGTGACCCGGTCGAGGGTTTTCCCGGCATGCTCCAGAGCTAAAATGGTGTTCTGGAAAGTCGGTTCTTCCGGATTGCTGGTGATTTGCTGTATTTCCTTGTCCTCCAGTCGCATGCCTTCTCGAACGGCCGGTTCGTAGTCTTCAATCCGTATCTGCTGGAAAGGAGTAGTATCGTGGAGTGTATGATAAGGTTGTAAAAATGGATTGTTCATATTGCTTCAAATAAATAAAGGTTGTAATTACGCTTAGTCTTTCTTATCTAACAGCAGTACTACCTCCCTTAGTTCGGGAATGCTGAAGGTACGCCGTCCTAACTGAATCAGTCCCCGGTTCTGAAGGTCGTTCAATACGTTCGATACGTTGATGCGGGTATCGTCAATCAGGCGTGCCAAATCTTCCATTCGGATGGACAGTTTTTTCGCTCCGTATGGAGTCATGCAGCGCAGCAGAAGGAAGTTGATAATCTTGTCGCGCGTTTTTCCGATATGCGAATTCCACAATTTGTTGTAAATTACCTGACTCCGGTTGCTCAACATGTTCATGTAGTTCAGGTTGAACACCTCATACCGGCATAGCTCATTGAGAATGTATGATTTGTCAATGTTCAGTGTGTTGACCTCCGTAACCGCCGTGTAAGAAGCTGTGAAGTAAGGACGCATGCCAAACAAAGAATAAGGCTCGATTACATTCGGACTTTTAAAAGTTTCCCAAATTGTATATTGATGTGCTCTATCCTTGGACTCTATTTGTACTTCTCCATCCAGCACAAAAATGAGTTGGTTGCATGGAGTATCCTGTCTAACCAGGCAGCTTCCAGGTTCATATTTGTTGAAGTGAATTTTTACTTTTTCCAGAATGTCAGTGAAGTCAAATTTCGACATACCCTGAAATAGAGGCAGCTGTAAAAGCTTATCGTACATTGTCAATTCCATTTCTCGTTAACTTTATTAAGTTATCTTTTAACATACAAAGTTAAGTATATTTCCCTACTGAAAGTATCGTCCATTTATACCTTTTATCTTTTTTATTCTTTCTTACAGTCTGATAATGTTTGTTCTTCCCTTGCAAGTGTGTAGAAAAATCATAACTTTGCAGTAATAATTTTGGATATAGCTATGAGTGGATTAGATTTTCAGCAGTTTCTGAGTGCTTTTATCGTTCTTTTTGCCGTGATTGACATTATTGGTTCCATTCCTATTATTCTGGATTTGAAACAGAAAGGGCGGTCCGTGAATGCCCTTAAAGCCACTCTCATTGCTTTTGCACTTCTTCTAGGATTTTTTTATGCGGGCGACATGATGTTGCGTTTGTTTCAGGTAGACATCGCTTCATTTGCGGTAGCCGGTGCGTTTGTCATCTTTCTGATGTCGTTGGAAATGATTCTGGATATTGAGATTTTCAAGAATACAGGTCCGATTAAGGAGGCCACGCTGGTACCTTTGGTCTTCCCTTTGCTGGCTGGTGCCGGTGCGTTTACCACCTTGCTTTCACTGCGGGCGGAATATGCACCCATCAACATCGTGCTGGCATTGATTCTTAATATGGTATGGGTATTTATTGTCATGAAATTGACCGATCGTATTGAACGTCTGCTGGGAAAGGGTGGTATTTATGTAATCCGTAAGTTTTTCGGTATCATTTTGCTGGCCATTTCAGCCCGTTTGTTTACAGCAAACATCACTTCGCTTATCGAGCAGTTCCAGGCTATGAAATGAGATATACCCTGAAAAGGGTATTGGGCATGTGGAATGCCGGTGGTATATTTGCCGTTAAAAAAGAAAGATATGAATGTAGCAGCGTTGATTTCGGGAGGAGTGGACAGTGCAGTAGTCGTGCATCTGTTGTGTGAACAAGGACATAAGCCTGATTTGTTTTATATAAAAATCGGTATGGATACGGACGATGGGTTGACTTGTACGGCGGAGGAGGATATTGAACTGGCTTCTGCCACTGCACGTAAGTATGGCCTTTCTTTCCATATTGTCGATTTACAGCAGGCTTATTGGGACAATGTGGTGGCATATACGGTAGACAGGGTACGCCGTGGGCTGACTCCCAATCCGGACGTGATGTGCAACAAGTTGATAAAATTTGGTTGCTTTGATCGGGAGGCTGGTCAAGGTTACGATAAGATTGCTACGGGGCATTATGCTTCTACGCTGGATATAGATGGATATACATGGTTGGCTACGGCCAAAGACCCGGTAAAAGACCAGACCGATTTCCTGGCTCAGATTGACTACTTGCAGGTGTCTCGCCTGATGTTTCCTTTGGGAGGTTTTCTCAAGGAAGAAGTGCGGGATATGGCAGTGAAAGCATCTTTGCCAAGTGCACGGCGGAAAGACAGCCAGGGTATTTGCTTTTTGGGTAAGATAAACTACAATGACTTTATCCGTCGTTTTTTGGGAGAACGTCCGGGGCCAGTCGTGGAACTGGAAACCGGAAAGGTTATCGGACAGCACCGCGGATACTGGTTTCATACCATAGGCCAGCGTAAAGGGCTGGGACTGGGCGGTGGTCCGTGGTTCGTTGTAGACAAGAATGTGGAAGAAAACATTATCTATGTGTCGCATGGGTATGATACAGAAAAACAGTTTGGGCATTTCTTCTGTGTAAAGGATTTTCATTTTATCACTCTGAATCCATGGAAAGAACAGGAAACTGAAATTTGTTTCAAAATACGTCACACGGATACCTTTCAGACTGGGAAAGTGCGCTTTGCCGAAGACGGAACGTTGCATGTTTCCAGCGAGGAACCGATACAGGGCATAGCGCCCGGACAATTCGGGGTGATTTATGACAAGGATGCTCGTTTGTGCATAGGTAGTGGTGAGATTCGAGCAAAGATTTATTAAAAGCAGAAAGAGTAACTATGCGAATTTCTTTTCAACTGAATGCGGCATCTCCTTTGCAAATAAAGGATTTTTTTCGCAAGCTGGAGGTTCCTGTGGAACTGACCGTACAGGGTACTTACCGTGGGGAAACTCATTATTATTTTCATCGTCCGGAGCATTCCACCACTTCGTTTGTCATTTCCGATGATATGCATGGCAAAATAGTGATAGGCATGGACGGGCTGTCTTCATACGACGACTATAAATTTTTTCCTTACCTGATTGATACCTTGGGATTGCATCTGAACGGACACACTCCGAAACTGATGTCGCGGGAGGATGGAAAGACTTACAGTGTATATGAAAGGCTGGGAGCGCAATGGATAGAAGACTGTATCGGAGAGGAAATTGCCTCGCTGAAAGTGATACTTTCTGTCATTCCCCGTTGTTACCTGGAACTACCTAAAGACGGAATTCGTTATGTGTCTTTGGAACAGTTGAAGAAATATGGGGTGAATCTTCATTCTTCTACCTCACGCATTTATGGTTACATACAGTATCTGCTTCGGAAAGGCTGGCTGTTAGAAGCGACTAAGGAAGAGTTTCTGGCCGATCGCATGGCCTATGCGATGGATGTGGAGGTCGACGTGCCACAGCATGTTTCCATCGGGCGGGTTAAGTCATGGCAGACTGACGGTACAGAGACATGGGAAAGCTTTTCGCGGGAAGATGTGGACATGTTGCTGGAATTAGGGAAGGAATATCGTGAAGGAACGCCTGTAGACGGAGTGGTATTGAATGACATCGGTACTTTGTATCAGGAAGGGGTAGGGGTGTTTCCCGATGGCTATCAGGCGGAATTCTGGTTTAAGGAGGCCGTTCGCCAAGGTGATTTGACCTATGCTTCAGCCAACTTGGGTGATTTGTATCGGAAAGGATGCGGGACGTTGCCCGTGTCACTTCCGCAAGCTTTTGAGGCGTACCGCCATTCGTCAGATCCCTATGCTTTCTATCGTATCGGACAAGGGTATGAAGAAGGATGGACTGGTGCTCCTGATTTGCATCTGGCCATGTTCTGGTATAAAAAAGCCGCTCAAGCAGGTCATCATCTGGCTCTCAAGCGGCTGTCTCGTGAGTGATTTCAGTCTTAGAGAAAACTCTTTTACGTTTGGTTTAAAATGCACTTGTGTTTTAACTGAAATGTAAAAGAGTTTTATATCGAATGTACTTACGTTTGAATTTAAACGTCCTTGCGTTTTAGGGAAAGCACAAGGACGGTTTAGAAATTTTCTTAGGAAAGTTGCAGAAACGCTGCAATTTCTTCTGGAGTTTCAACCAGAAGAGCTGGGTTGAATTCTTGTAATTCGCTTTTCGGGCGGAATCCCCAGCATACGCCTATGGTGCTAACTCCTGCATTGAGTCCGGTCTGCATGTCTACTCCGGAATCACCGATGTAGACCACTTCCTCTTTCTGTGCGCCACTTATTTCCATAATCTCATGAATGACTTGCGGGTCGGGTTTGGTCGGTACATTTTCCCGCTGTCCGAATACGGCTGTAAAATGGATGGAGGGAAAATATTGGCGGATAAGTTTTTCTGTCGCTTCCTGATACTTGTTGGAGGCTACGGCTATCTGGATATGCTGTTCCTGAAGTTGTGCGAGTAGTTTCTCGATACCGGGGTAGGGGCGACTTAAATCTGCATTGTGCAGGTTGTAGTAAGGCACAAACTTAGAGCGTATGCGCAGCACGTTCTCCGGTGTTCTTTCCGATTCAGGAAGAGCTCTTTCGAACAATTTGTTGATGCCGTTTCCCACGAAGAAACGATAAGCGTCCGTGTCATGTGTGGGATAGCCAAACTGAGTCAGCGCATAATTGGTAGCTGCTGCCAGGTCGGCAATGGTGTTTAGTAAAGTTCCGTCCAGGTCAAAAATGACAATCTTTTTCATATTGCGTTAGTCTTTGGTGTAAATAGATTCTACTCCTGTTTCCTGACATTCCGCTCCCATAGGAGGATTCTGCTTGAACAGGGCAATCTTGATTTCTGTGATTTGCGGGAAATCGTGAAACAATCGTCCGGCAATACGCTGGATGACATGCTCCAACAGCCGGGAAGGGATTTTCATTTCTTCTTTCACGGCCTTGAACACTTCGGCATAATTGATGGTATAGTTCAGGTCGTCAGTTTGTGAGGCCTGACTGAAGTCGGTTTTCAGCCGCAGATTGAGAGTGTATTCGGCACCTACTTTGTTTTCCTGTGGCAGTACCCCGTGGAAGGCGAAAATCTTCAGTCCCTTCAAATGAATATACATGTCGCTTTGTTTCATCTTCTTTCATGAATAAGAGAGGCATGAATCGTATGATTGCTGAAACTCAGAAACCTGTACGATTCATGCCTGTGCATTTATAAAATATGTATTTTATCAGCGATTATCCGCAACGTGAAGAACCGCATGTCTTACAAATCAGACAGCCTTCCTGATATACCAGTGTTTCATGTCCGCAGTTCGGGCATTTCACGCCTTTGGCCTCAGTGCCGTCCTGAACGTATTTCTTCAGTGCTCTTTCCACACCGTTTTTCCAGGTGTTGATGTTTTCACTATCGAGTTGCAGAGAACCAACCAGTTTGATAACCTGCTCAATAGGCATTCTCCAGCGGAGTACTCCTGAAATCAGTTTGGCGTAGTTCCAGTATTCCTTGTTGAATTTTTCAGAAAGTCCTTCAATGGTCATCTTGTAGCCACGCTTGTTTTCGAACTGGAAGTCATAATGTTTGGTTCCATCTTCATCGTAGCTCTTGATGATACGTCCGCTGGTGACTGATTTCGGTAATACGATACCTTCTTCATCATCTTGCAGACCGGTAAAGATTTCATATGGTCTTCCGTCGAGCAAGCCTACGAATGCTACCCATTTTTCCTTGTTGTTCTGGAATCGTACCACATCAGCTTCCAGCACTTTCGGACGTACCTCTACCACCTGAGGAGGTTTGCAGCGGCATTCTTCCTCTTCCTTCTTGTCTTTTTTCTTGGTAGAGATAAGCACTCCGGCACGTGAGCCGTCACGGTATACCGTACATCCCTTGCAGCCAGAACGCCATGCTTCCACATACAACTGGTTGACAAGGTCTTCGCTTACATTGTTAGGCAAGTTGATGGTTACACTGATAGAGTGGTCTACCCATTTCTGGATACGTCCCTGCATCTTTACTTTCATCAGCCAGTCTACATCGTTTGACGTAGCTTTATAGTAAGGCGATTTTTCTACCAGTTCATCAATTTCCTCCTGTGTATAGCGTTTGTCTGGATCATAGCCGTTGATTTTCATCCAAGTGAGGAATTTGTGGTGGAATACCACGTATTCTTCGAATGCGTCTCCTGTTTCGTCCACGAAATCTACGTGCACATTCGCATCGTTCGGATTTACTTTACGGCGGCGTTTGTACACAGGCATAAATACCGGTTCAATACCAGAAGTAGTCTGTGTCATCAAGCTGGTAGTTCCTGTCGGAGCAATGGTCAAGCAGGCAATGTTTCTTCTACCATACTTTCTCATTTCTTCGTACAGTTCCGGATCCGCATCCTTCAGACGGTTGATAAACGGATTGTTCTTTTCGCGTTCCGCATCGTAGATTTCGAAAGCTCCACGTTCCTTAGCCATGTTTACTGACGAACGGTAAGCTTCCAGTGCAATTGTCTTATGTACCTTTTCTGAGAATTCAGTTGCTTCTTCCGTGCCATAGCGTAATCCCATGGCAGCCAGCATATCGCCTTCCGCAGTGATACCTACACCTGTACGGCGTCCTAGTCCGGATTTATGATAAATCTTTTCCCACAAGTGACGTTCGCTTCCCTTCACTTCCATGCTTTCAGGGTCAGAATCTATCTTTTCAAGAATACATTCAATCTTTTCCAGTTCCAGGTCGATGATGTCATCCATGATACGCTGAGCCAGTGCCACGTGTTTCTTGAACAGCTCAAAGTCAAAATAAGCTTCTGGAGTAAACGGATTTACTACGTAGGAGTACAAGTTGATAGCCAGCAAGCGGCATGAGTCGTACGGACACAATGGAATTTCTCCACAAGGGTTGGTCGATACCGTACGGAATCCCAGGTCGGCATAACAGTCGGGCACAGATTCGCGGATAATCGTATCCCAGAACAATACACCCGGTTCAGCCGATTTCCATGCGTTGTGTACGATTTTCTTCCATAAAGCTGAAGCATCAATTTCTTTTGACACCATCGGGTTAGGAGAATCTATCGGATATTGCTGGGTGTAAGGCTTCCCTTCTACAGCAGCCTGCATGAATTCATCATCCAGCTTTACAGACACGTTGGCGCCCGTAACCTTTCCTTCCGTCATCTTGGCATCAATGAAAGATTCAGAGTCCGGATGCTTGATAGATACGCTCAGCATTAGTGCACCGCGACGTCCATCCTGAGCTACTTCACGGGTAGAGTTGGAATAACGTTCCATGAAAGGAACAAGACCGGTTGAAGTCAGGGCCGAGTTCTTAACCGGAGAACCTTTCGGGCGGATGTGTGACAAGTCATGTCCTACGCCACCACGTCGCTTCATCAGTTGTACCTGTTCTTCATCGATGCGGATAATGGCTCCGTATGAGTCGGCGCTTCCGTCAAGTCCGATTACAAAGCAGTTAGAGAGTGAAGCAATCTGGTAATCGTTCCCAATTCCCGTCATCGGGCTCCCCTGAGGAACGATGTACTTGAAATGGTCAAGTAAGTCAAAAAGTTCTTGAGCACTGATTGCATTAGGATATTTAGCCTCTATACGGGCTACTTCATTGGCAATTCGCCAGTGCATATCCTCTGGAGATTTCTCATAGATGTTTCCAAACGAGTCTTTCACTGCGTATTTGTTTACCCAAACACGTGCGGCTAATTCATCTCCTTTGAAATACTCCAACGAAGCGTTGTAGGCTTCATCGTAGCTGTACGTTTTCTTTTCCACGGTTATTATATGAATAAGTTTGTTGTCAATAAAAATTGTAAAGGTGTAGAATTCGCTTTTATTTCTAACAAACCTCTGCAAAGCTAAAGATGTTTTTTTAATTGGCAAAATAAAAAAGAAAGAAGTTATTAACAATGCGGGTGGTTTTCTATTTTGTTTTTATATATATCTGATATTTAGTTTGTTATAAAATTTATATATCTGAAAAGTTTTCCGAATTGGGAAACATTGTTGAAATATGCGTGTTTCTTGCTTAAGAAGGGAGTAGGGATATTCAATGATTCTTGTTACCTTTGTGTAGTATCACATAAAGCCTATTTATTATGGAATCAATAAAGAACAGACGTACCATTCGCAAGTATAAGCAGGACGATGTGCCTGCTGCTTTGCTGAATGAATTATTGGAAGAAGCGTTTCGCGCTTCCACAATGGGAAATATGCAGTTATATAGTGTGGTAGTGACTCGTGATGCGGAAATGAAATCCCGTCTTGCACCTGCTCACTTTAACCAGCCTATGGTGACTTCGGCTCCTGTAGTGCTTACTTTTTGTGCCGACTTCAATCGTTTCAGCAAATGGTGTGAACAGCGGAAGGCTGTGCCGGGTTATGACAACTTTATTTCTTTTCTGAATGCTGCTACCGATGCATTGCTGGTTACACAAAACTTCTGTACATTGGCAGAAGAGGCCGGATTGGGTATCTGTTATCTTGGAACTACCATTTATAATCCAGATCAGATCATTGATTTGCTGGAACTGCCCAAGCTAGTTGTTCCTGTCGCTACGATTACCGTAGGTTATCCGGATGAATGCCCGGAACAGCCCGATCGTTTGCCGGTTCAAGGCATTATTCATGAAGAAAAATACCAGGATTATACGCCGTCTATGATTGATGAAATCTATGCATACAAGGAAGGTCTACCCGAAAACAAACATTTCGTAGAAATCAATCATACAGAGACGCTGGCTCAAATCTTTACCGATATTCGTTATAAGAAGAGTGATAATGAGTTTATGTCCGAAGGATTGAAGAAGGTGTTGAAGCGTCAGGGGTTTGATGATTGATGTACGATGCAAAAAAGATAAGAGAAAAGGCAGCTGAAACCTCAGCTGCCTTTTCTCTTATCTTGTACGAAGACTCATTTCGATTTCTTCAATTTCTGCTTTGAATGCCTTGTCCACATCTACCTGATCTTTTACAATCTTGCAGGCGTGTAGCACAGTAGCATGGTCTTTGTTTCCGATTAGCTGACCAATCTTGGAAGAAGAAGTATCTGTATGTTTCTTGGCCAGATACATTGCCACTTGTCTTACTTGTACTACTTCCCGTTTACGGGTCTTGGTATGAATGGCCGTTTCATCTATTTTGTAATGTTCGCACACCTTGGTGATGATATCACTCACGGTCATAGGTTTGCTTTCGGCGCACTTCACAGCTTTTCTGACAATGCGCTGTGCCAAATCCAGGTCAATTTCGCGTTTGAACAGAATAGACTGTGCCAATAATGAATTGACGATACCTTCCAGTTCACGTACGCTTTCGTTCACACTTTCTGCAATGTAACTGATTACAGATTCCGGAATGGTCAGTCCGTCACGTTTTATCTTATTGCGCAGGATATTCTTTCGCAGTTCAATATCCGGTTTTTCCAGTTCGGCTACCAATCCCCATTTGAAACGAGTAAGCAGTCGTTCCTCCATACCTTGAAGCATTACGGGAGCACGGTCTGAAGTCAGGATAAGCTGTTTTCCGTTCTGGTGCAAGTGGTTGAATATGTGGAAGAACGTATTTTGCGTCTTGGTTACTCCGGCAAATTCCTGAATATCATCAATAATCAGCACGTCGATTGTTTGGTAGAAGCTGATGAAATCATTGAAGTGGTTGGTACGTACCGAGTCTGTATACTGCACCTGAAAGAGGTGAGCCGATACATACAATACGCGTTTCTCCGGATATAATTCCTTGATGCGTGTTCCGATGGCGTTAATAAGGTGGGTTTTACCCACACCAGACGGGCCATAAATAAATAACGGGTTGAAAGTACGTGCCGGATTTTGAGCCACCGTTTCTGCTACCGTTCTGGAGAACTCATTGCTGTTTCCTTTGATGAAGTTCTCGAAATTATAGTTCGGGTTCAAATGCGGATCCAAATCCTGAGGAGCCGGAGCTTGTAACGGATTCGGAGTTTTATTACCATTATATACGGGAGCCTGTTCCGGCAATGCAGACGAACGTTTGGTTCCTTCTATATTGACGGTGATATGGTTTGTCTTATCTGTCAGGATAGAATACATCAACTCCGTGCCTTCACCTATTTCTTTATAGATGGCGGCGCGCAGCAATCCCACATATTTTTCTTCCAGATACTCATAGAAGAAAGGGCTGGGGACGCCGATTGTCAATGCCTTCTCCGTAGCTTCATATTTTAAAGGTACGATAGGCTCAAACCATGTTTTAAAAGCTGTAGCATTTACATTGTCTTTGATAAATGA
This sequence comes from Phocaeicola plebeius DSM 17135, assembly GCF_000187895.1. Taxonomy (GTDB): domain Bacteria; phylum Bacteroidota; class Bacteroidia; order Bacteroidales; family Bacteroidaceae; genus Phocaeicola; species Phocaeicola plebeius. The sequence continues at coordinate 203,754 of NZ_DS990130.1, forward strand.
CAGGCAACGATTCCACAATGCAACAGCTTGGTTATGTTCAATCATACGTGCGTTGTTATTAATAAAGCGAAACTTCTACGCTTGCAAATTTCGTAATCAAATTTCAGAAAAACAAATCCCTTTTTCCTTGCTTTTTATTTTAATAAATTAAGGGGTTGATAAATAGGAGGTTACAAAGTTGTTAAATTATTGATAAAATGAATTTGACTTGTATTTTAGTAATCTCTTATTTGTCAGTTGTTTAGCTATATCCAAGTGTTAGTCTTCAAATCCCATTGCTTTGTTGCTTTCCTTTGAAAATCATAGGGTTGCACTCCTGTGAGAAAATGTATTCCTAAAACGATACTATTTAGAATATTTCTATATAGTAACCTATTTGTAATATTTTATGCTTAAAAATGGAGCTCCGTTTAAGGAGACAAAAAAGAAGGCATAAGCTGGGTATGCCTTCTTTTATCTGTTTGATTTATATGTGTTTATTTATCTTTCTTTCCAAAAAGAGAGAAGTGTACATACCGTTTCGGATGTTCCTGCAAATCTTTCAGGAGAGAAGCTGCATTGGCAGAAGTTGCATTGAGGTTCTTGTATAAAGCATCATCATTCAACAGTAATCCGATGGAGTTATCCTTGCTACCCAACTTTTCAGTCAGCAGATGTACGTTTTGAAGGGTAGAGTCCACTTTCTGGAAAGTGGCTGCATAGTCAATTCCCTTCAGGTTCTCACTGATACCTTTCAGGTTTTCGGTAATGGCAGTCACGTTGCTTGTCAGTTGCGGAATATCTTTGCTCATCAGGCTATGCAACTGTGTGCTGGTAGCGTTCAATGAAGCTGTCAGTTTTTCCGCATTGTGAAGTGTCTGCTTTAATGCAGGATCAGCCAACAGCTGGTTCAGTGAACTAAGAATAGAATCCAGTTTAGGCATCATCTGTTCCACCTTCGGAAGTAAATCCTTTTCAGCTTTTCCTAAAATGCCCGTATTGGCCGTACCTTCAATCGTATCCCCCGGATTGAGGAAGGTTGTTGATTCATGCTTCAGCAGCATATTCATTTTAACTGTTCCCAGCATCTCTGTCACTAGTTCTGCCTTACTTCCTGCAGGAATGCGCAAATCCTGGTCCACTTCAATCCCAACAATCACATGTCCGGGATTCTGGTGATTGTATTGCAGGTCGCGTACAATACCTATTTTATAACCATTGGCAAACACAGGGCTCGACTGAGCCAGTCCGTTCACATCGGTAAAATCTACATAATAATAGCTTTCCGGTTTGAACATGCTGATTCCTTTCAGGTAATTGATGCCGAAAAAGAGAATCAGTAATGCTCCGATTCCAGCTAATCCGATTTTTACTTCTTTTTTCATATAGTTATCTTTTCTCTTTTGTTATCTGTTTTGTTTGAATTCTCGTATGGCCTGATTGATGTTCATTTTCACTCCATCTTTAAAAGCGATGATGAACGCATCCTTGAATTTGCCATCCACTTTGCTCCGTTTCAGGCGGAGTATTTTGTTGTAGTTGGTGTCTGAACCATAGGTATATTTTATAATACCTTTTTCTTTGTAGCTTTCCACAGGAGAAAGTCCTTTGAACTGCTTGCTCTTGGGTGACAGTTGACGGTCGGAAGTCAGTATTTGTATCTTGAATACAGGTTTTCCGGCAGGGCTCACTTCTTTACTTTGCGGAGCGGTCTGTCGGGCAGATGCAGCAGAAACTTCTGCTACTTCTGCTTCCGGTATATCTGTGGCTTCTGTAAGAGGAGCTGCACTTTCTACAGGCATCAGCTGACTGCTTCCTGCTGTTTTCTCTCCTTTGTAATTCAGAAAGGCCCGGTAAATGCTTTGAGCCAGTGTTGAACTGCCCTGTTCAGATAACAGGAAAGCCTCTTCCGTGGGGTTGGTGATGTATCCCAGTTCTATCAGCACACTGGGCATTGACGTGGCGCGTAACACCAGAAATCCAGCCTGATGTACCCCTTTGTCTATCCGGTTGGCATTCCGGAATCCGCGTTGCACGGCTGTTGCGAACTTCACGCTTTGTGCCATGTTTTTGTCTTGCAGAAACTCAAATATAATGTAGCTTTCTGCAGAGTTAGGGTTAAATCCGGCATAACGCTGCTTGTAATCATCCTCAATCAGAATTACTGCATTTTCTTTTTGAGCCACTTCCAGATTCTCCTGCGTACGGTGAAGACCTAACGTATATGTTTCGGTACCGCTGACCTTGCTGCTTCTTGAAGCCAGAGAGTTGGTATGTATGGAGATAAAAAGGTTTGCTTTGACTTCGTTGGCTATTTCAGCTCTTCTGTGTAAGGGAACAAACACGTCCTTTTCACGTGTGTACACCACCCGGGTATCCGGACAGTTTTGTTTGATGAGCCGTCCCAGTTTCAGTGCTACGCTTAAATTGATATTTTTTTCCTTTCCTCTTCTGCCTATCGCTCCGGGGTCGTGTCCGCCATGCCCGGCGTCAATCACGACGGTGAAATTCGTTTTAGCCGCATGTGCCTGAGGGGCTAAACTGAAAGTCAGCAGCAGACTTGTAGCAATATACAGTATGTTGAGAATTCTCCTTTTCATAATTAAAATAACGCGGCAAAGTTAATATTTTTTTGTCGACTTGCTTTCTGTTACTTCAAGAATTCTTCTATTGCTGTAATAATTGCTATAAAAACCGAAAAATAAGCAGGTCGTTTGTTTTAAAATTTCTACATTTGTGTAATTTGTAAAAACAGAAAGGAGTGATTTATGACATTGATTGACGGAAAAGCAGTTTCAGAACAAGTGAAACAGGAAATTGCAGCCGAAGTGGCCGAAATCGTAGCCCGCGGAGGAAAACGCCCCCATCTGGCTGCCATTCTGGTAGGGCATGACGGAGGTAGTGAAACTTACGTGGCCGCAAAAGTCAAGGCCTGTGAGGTATGTGGGTTTAAGTCGACTTTGATTCGTTACGAATCGGATGTGACAGAAGAAGAACTTCTGGCAAAGGTGCAGGAGTTGAATGCCGATCCCGATGTAGACGGTTTTATCGTACAGCTTCCGTTGCCGGCTCACATCTCCGAGCAGAAAGTCATTGAAACGATAGACTACCGTAAAGACGTCGACGGATTCCATCCCATTAACGTAGGACGCTTGTCCATCGGTCTTCCTTGCTACATCTCTGCTACCCCTAATGGAATCATGGAACTGTTGCGTCGTTATCAGATAGACACCAAAGGAAAGAAATGCGTCATTCTGGGACGAAGCAACATTGTGGGCAAGCCGATGGCCATGCTGATGATGCAGAAAGCCTGTCCGGGCGATGCTACTGTAACCGTATGCCACAGTCGGAGCAAAGACTTGGTGAAAGAATGCCGGGAAGCCGATATTCTGATTGCTGCCATGGGACAGCCCAATTTTGTAACCGCCGATATGGTGAAGGAAGGAGCCGTAGTAATTGACGTCGGTACTACCCGCGTGCCCGATGCAACCCGCAAATCCGGTTTCAAATTGACGGGTGATGTGAAGTTCGACGAGGTTGCTCCAAAGTGTGCTTACATTACGCCGGTACCTGGTGGAGTAGGTCCTATGACCATCGTTTCATTGATGAAAAATACGCTGTTGGCAGGGAAAAAGGCAATATATTGAGAAAATAGAAGATTTTTTTGAAGAAAAGTTTGTAGTTTCAGAAAAATCCTTTACCTTTGCATCGCTTTTGAAAAGGAAGCCAACATGGTGACTATAGTTCAGTTGGTTAGAGCGTCAGATTGTGGTTCTGAATGTCGTGGGTTCGAGTCCCACTAGTCACCCTTTCTTCAAGAGTAAAAATTTTCCTACCAACATGGTGACTATAGTTCAGTTGGTTAGAGCGTCAGATTGTGGTTCTGAATGTCGTGGGTTCGAGTCCCACTAGTCACCCGTAACAAATTGAAAGTCCTGCAGTTCCTGCGGGACTTTTTTGTTTTCCTATATTTTCGTTTATATACAAAAAATGCGCTATCAGACCTTCACAGGCGGATAGCGCAAGCTACAATACAAAATACAAATACAACTAAACGAGATTTTGTGCTAAAAATTAAAGCATTCAAAGATACGAATAATATTTCATCCGTTCCTCATGCTTGTCTGATTTTTTAATTATCCTTAATATTCAGACTATTCCCTGAGCCATCATGGCGTGAGCCACCTTCATAAATCCGGCAATGTTCGCACCCTTCACATAATTGATGTATCCATCGCTTTCCTTACCGTATTTCACGCATTGTTCATGAATATTGTGCATAATCAGATGGAGTTTTTCATCCACTTCCTGTGCAGTCCAGCTCAGGTGCATGGCATTCTGGCTCATTTCCAGTCCAGAAGTAGCCACACCACCCGCATTGACAGCCTTTCCTGGAGCATACATCATCTTGTGTTCGATGAATGCGTCAATAGCTTCCGGTGTACATCCCATGTTGGAAATTTCTCCTACGCAGAGCACCTGGTTCTTTATCAGGTTCTGTGCATCCTCACCGTTCAATTCGTTCTGGGTAGCACACGGCAATGCGATATCTACCTTCACTTCCCACGGACGGCGTCCCGGCACGAAGGTAGCTCCCGGGAATTTTTCCGCATATGGTGCTACGATGTCATTACCCGATGCACGCAGTTCAAGCATATAGTCAATCTTTTCTCCGCTGATGCCTTCCGGATCATAAATGTAGCCGTCCGGTCCGGAGATGGTAACTACCTTTGCTCCCAGTTGGGTAGCCTTGGTAGCAGCTCCCCATGCCACGTTACCGAAGCCGGAGATAGCCACTGTCTTGCCCTTGATTTCGATACCCTTTTCATCCAGCATGTGTTTCACGAAATACAAGCCTCCGAAGCCTGTAGCCTCCGGACGAATCAGTGAACCTCCGAATTCCAGTCCCTTGCCGGTAAACGTACCGGTAAATTCGCGGGTCAGTTTCTTGTACATACCGAACATATAACCCACTTCGCGTCCGCCTACACCGATATCACCTGCCGGCACATCCATATCCGGTCCCAGATGACGCCACAGTTCCAGCATGAATGCCTGGCAGAAACGCATGATTTCCGCATTGCTCTTGCCGCGTGGAGAGAAGTCGGAGCCACCTTTTCCGCCGCCCATCGGTAGAGTAGTAAGGGCATTTTTGAAAGTCTGTTCAAATCCCAGGAACTTCAAGATGGACAAATTCACGGAAGCATGGAAACGAATACCTCCCTTATACGGGCCGATGGCGTTGTTGAACTGCACGCGGTAACCTAAGTTCGTCTGCACTTCACCCTTGTCGTCCACCCATGTCACGCGGAATGTAAAGATACGGTCGGGTTCTACCAGCCGTTCAATGATTTTCGCCTTTTCAAATTCGGGGTGTTGATTGTAGATATCTTCGATAGAAAGCAATACTTCCCTGACTGCCTGAAGGTACTCAGATTCACCTGGATGCTTGGCTTCCAGTGATGACATGATTTTGTTAATGTCCATAATCAAATAATTTAAGGTCTGACAAAATGAAATATTTTGTATATGCAAAGATAGGAAATTACTTATACCTTCAAAGGATTTTACCCGATTTTTTGAGCTGAAGGTTGAATTTTGTTAGTTTTTTATCAACTCTCAAGAAAGATTTGCAAAAATCGTGTGAAATTCCGATTTTTGTTTCTGTAATATAAGCTTTAAAAGAAGATACCATGCTTACCAAACTAAGAATTAAACTCCGTCAGCTTTATTTCAAGGATACGCAGTTTGCCAACCTGATGACCAAGCGCATTTTCAACGTGTTGCTGGTGGCCAACCCTTACGATGCGTTCATGCTTGAAGATGACGGCCGCATTGACGAAAAGATTTTCAATGAATATATGAACCTGAGTTTGCGCTATCCCCCTCGTTTCACGCAGGTCTCCACGGCAGAAGAAACTTGGGAACAGTTGCGCAACACCATGTTCGACCTGGTCATCTGTATGCCGGGTTCCGACAACAGCGATACCTTCGACATTGCCCGTGAAATCAAGAAGCAATACCCTCATCTACCGTTGGTTGTACTGACTCCTTTCTCGCACGGTATTAAGGAACGAATGGAGCATGAAGATCTGAGCATCTTCGAGTATGTGTTCTGCTGGCTGGGAAACACCGATTTGCTGGTGTCCATCATCAAGCTGATAGAAGACAAGATGAACCTGGAGCATGACATTAAGGAAGTCGGCGTACAGATGATTATGCTGGTAGAAGATTCCATACGCTTTTATTCTTCCGTATTGCCCAACCTCTACAAGTTCGTTCTCCGGCAGAGCCAGGAATTTGCCACAGAAGCCCTGAACGAGCACCAGCGAACCCTTCGCATGCGCGGACGCCCTAAGATCGTGCTGGCCCGTTCCTACGAAGAAGCCACTGAACTATATAATAAGTACCAGAACAACGTGCTCGGTATCATATCCGATGCCCGTTTCCCTCACGGCGGAGTCAACGACCCCCAGGCCGGTGTCACCCTGCTGCGCGAAGTCCGTAAGCGGGACCCCTTTATACCCCTTATCCTTCAGTCGGCAGAAGAAAGTAACCGTAGCTATGCGCCGGAACTGGGTGCCGTGTTCATTGATAAGAACTCCAAGAAAATGAATATCGACCTCCGTGAAGCTGTGTCAGACAATTTCGGCTTCGGTGATTTCATTTTCCGCGACCCCCATACCATGAAGGAAGTAGCCCGTATCCACAACCTGAAGGAATTGCAGAACGTGATATTTGCCATCCCTGCAGAATCCTTCCTCTATCACATCAGCCGCAACCACATTTCACGCTGGCTGTATTCGCGTGCCATCTTCCCGGTAGCCGAATTCTTGAAACAGATTACGTGGGAGTCACTTCAGGACATCGATGCCCACCGCCAGATAATATTCGAAGCCATCGTAAAATACCGCAAGATGAAAAACCAGGGCGTAGTAGCCGTGTTCCAGCGCGACCGCTTCGACCGTTATTCCAACTTTGCCCGCATCGGCGATGGCTCATTGGGAGGAAAAGGACGCGGTCTGGCCTTCATTGACAACATGGTAAAACGTCACACGGAGTTTGATGAGTTTGAGAATGCCTCTGTCATGATTCCGAAAACCGTAGTCCTCTGTACCGATATTTTCGATGAGTTCATGGACTCCAACCAGTTGTACCAGATAGCCCTGAGCGATGCGGCCGACGACGTGATTCTCCGCGCCTTCCTTCGTGCCAAGTTGCCCGACCGGCTGGTGGAAGATTTCTTTGCCTTCTTCGATGCGGTAAAGGCACCGATTGCCATCCGTTCCTCCAGTCTGCTGGAAGACTCCCACTACCAGCCCTTTGCCGGAATCTATTCCACTTATATGATTCCCTATCTGGACGATAAGTACGAAATGCTCCGCATGCTGGGCGATGCCATCAAGGGAGTATATGCTTCCGTATATTATAAGGATAGTAAGGCCTACATGCAAGCCACCAGCAACGTGATAGACCAGGAAAAGATGGCTGTCATCCTGCAGGAAGTAGTCGGCACCCAGTATGGCGACCGCTATTATCCGGCCATTTCCGGAGTAGCCCGCTCCATCAACTATTACCCGATTAATGACGAGCTGGCCGAAGAAGGTACCGTCAGTCTGGCCTTGGGGTTAGGAAAATACATTGTCGACGGCGGACTGACCTTGCGCGTGTGTCCGTATCATCCTACGCAGGTGCTCCAGACCAGCGAAATGGAAATCGCCCTGCGTGAAACACAGACCCGCTTCTATGCCCTCGACTTGAAGAACCTGGGACAGAACTTCTCGCTCGACGATGGATTTAACCTGTTGAAACTCCATGTGAAAGACGCCGAAGCCGACGGAGCTTTGAACTTCATCGCTTCTACTTACGATCCGTACGACATGGTGATACGTGACGGCATTTATCCCGGCGGCCGCAAGCTGATAACCTTTGCCAACATCCTTCAGCACGATGTATTCCCGCTGGCCCGCATCTTGCAGCTGGCACAGAAATACGGTCAGGGCGAAATGCGCCGTCCGGTGGAAATCGAGTTTGCCGTCAATTTTGATGCCCGTACAAAGAGCGGCATCTTCTATCTGTTGCAGATACGTCCGATGGTCGATGTAAAAGCCGGACTGGATGAAGACCTGAGCGTGATTCCCGATGAACGTTTGTTACTCAAGAGTGAAAACTCCCTGGGACACGGAGTGATGGACGACATACAAGATGTGATTTATGTCAAGACAGAAGGCTATTCTGCCTCCAATAACCAGTTGATAGCTTACGACATCGAGAAACTCAACCGCCGTTTCCTGGATGAAGGTAAACATTACATACTGGTTGGCCCCGGACGCTGGGGAAGCAGTGACACGTGGCTGGGTATTCCGGTGAAGTGGCCCAACATTTCGGCAGCCCGTATCATCGTGGAAGCCGGACTGACCAATTACCGTGTAGATCCCAGTCAGGGAACCCACTTCTTCCAGAATCTGACCTCTTTCGGGGTGGGATACTTCACCATCAATGCCTATATGAACGACGGTATTTATAACCAGGCCTTGCTCGACAGCATGCCGGCGGTGGAAGAAACCAAATACCTGCGCTGGGTGCGGTTTGAAAAACCTTTGTCCGTCAAGATGGACGGGAAGAAAAAGCTCGGTGTGGTAGAGCTGCCGGAAGATTAAAAAATAATATATACAAAAACGGGATGCTTCACATTTGAAGTGCATCCCGTTTTTTTGTATGTTAGGGTGTATTTACAGCTTGATTGTCAGCTTCTTGCCTGAATAGTTAACTTTCTTGTCTGCGCTCACCATGACAGTTTCGGCCGATTGCTTGCCGGGCTGCATCAGGGTGATGCGGAAACTGCGGCGTTTCAGCATTTTGGGGAACTCGCCTTTACGGTCGCTGATGGTCAGTGTACGTGAAGCATCGTCCCAGCTGAACTTGATGGTAGAGAACATACCCTTTTCGTAGTTGTAGTTGTCAAACTCGTCTTCGTAGAGTACGAATTCGCCGTTGGCTCCCGGATAGATGCAGATGTCCAGGTTGTCCCATTTCTTTTCGGTAGTGTACTGTACTTTCGGGCCGAGCGGAAGGATGCTTCCCGCCTTGATGTAGAGTGGCAGGATGTCAACCGGACATTCGCGTTTAATGTGCTGGCCGCCTTCTACTGTTTCGTTGGTCCAGAAGTCAATCCATTTTGTTCCTTTAGGCAAGTACACTTCTACCGGAGCTGAAGCTTTCGCTACATCGGGCACGGTAGTAACTCCCTTGTTCTTTTCTACTTTCTTGGTATAGAGTGGTTCGGTGACCGGACATACCAGGATGTTTTTACCGAACATGTATTCATCGTCCAGCAGGATGGCCTTGCGGTCGTGGGCAAAATCCATTACCAGCGGACGCATCATGGTACCGTCTTCCTGTACTACGGCTCCGTCCAGGCTGTAAATGTAAGGCAGGAGACGGTAGCGAAGTTCGATGATGCGTTTTTGTGCATCGTAAGCCCAGTCGCCTTCTTTGCCAAAGAGGTCAATCTCGTTCATCATCGGTGAAGAGCAGTGGTTACGCATCAGCGGCATGAAGCATCCCCACTGGAACCAGCGTACGTGCAGTTCCTGATAAGCTACGTTGGTGCAGTCGTTGTTGTATTCCCATCCGAAGAACCCTCCTATATCTGTATTCCAGAAGGGGATACCACAAAGTGTATAGTTCAATCCGGCCGGAATCTGCTGACGGAGTACATCCCAGCTTGATACCACGTCGCCACTCCAGCTCAGGGCACCATAGCGCTGCTGTCCAAGGTAGCCGGAACGGGTCATCTGGAACACACGTTTCTCGTCTGAAACAGCACGCTGGTGTTCGTAGATACCTTGGTTGTGGGTTAGCGGGAATGCATTGTGTACCGAGCGGAAAGAACCGTCGGCCGTCATCAGGTCGAAGTCACTTTCTTTGGGGTTCAGATGGTCGGGTTCCGTAGAGTCGGTCCACCAGGCGTCGATGTTCATTTTATGCAGGTGGCTGAGGTAACGCCAGTACAGGTCGCGGGCGTCTTTGTTGAACGGGTCGTAAGGATGTGCACCCGATTTCGGAGGCCATGTTTCAAATTCCAACAGGGCGTCCATCTTGTCGAGCTCCTTGAACTGATCGGTCCAGGGACCGAAGCTGGCCCATACGGAAATCATCAGGTGGGCATTGTGCTTATGAACATATTCCACCATTTCTTCCGGACTTTTGAAACGGGGTTTCGGATAGCGTGCGTTCTTGTCTTCTCCATTCGGAAGGTAGCGAAGTGCTTCTTTATCGTCCATCTTGTTGATGTAACGCGGATTCATGAATTTCATGGCATTCCAGTTGGAATCGCATCCCCAGTACTGCCAGTCTTGCACGATACCGTCGAGCGGAATCTGTAGCTTGCGGTACTTGTCGAGTACGCCGCACAGTTCGTCGGGACTCTTGTAACGTTCGCGGCACTGCCAGTAGCCCATGGTCCAGAGCGGGAACATGGTGGCCTTTCCGGTCAGGTCGCGGATACAGGCAATTACGCCGTCTTGTGTACCGTCTTTATAAAGAAAATAGTAATCAGAACAGAGGCCTACCTGCGAAGAGAAGGAGGTTTCATACGGGGTATCGCTGAAATCAGAGATGCCCGGATTATCCCAGTATACACCATATCCTTTTTCAGATGTGAAATAGGGGATACAGATGTTGGTATTGCCGTTTGACAGGTGAATCTGCTGGTTTCGGTGGTTCATAGCTCCGCTCTGGCGCTGTCCCAGTCCGTAAATGGCTTCTTCCGGTTCAAGGCTGAATGCCTGGCTGACAGTGTAGGCATCGCGGTTTACATCCTTGCGGGGAATGAAGTTGGTGCCTTCCACCTTTTCTTTCAATAAAGTTTCACCCTGTGGGTCGGTATAAGTCACTTTTCCGGTAGCTACGTCGAGTGTTACTGTCATTTTTCCGGAGGTCATGCTTACCGTGTTCCCGTTCTGCTTGTAAGAAATCTCTACCTTTTCGGGAGTCTTGATGATTGGATAACTCTTCTTTTCGGGCATTTCAGCCGAAGGATACTTTACAATGCGCACGATGGAAGGAGAGTAGAAAATCACCTCCCCGTTCAATGTGGGCTGTGCAGTCTGGAACTTTCCTCCCTGAGCGGTCTTTTCAAAAGTCTGACCGAAGGAAGACAGGCAAGATGCCAGTGCGGTTAGGAATAAAATCTCTTTTCTCATTTTTTTATCAGATTGTTTTTACATACAAAGGTTGATGGTTCAAATGTAAAGAGATTTCCGTCAGACAAAGAGAACAGAATGCGCCAAAGAGCAGTCTGAAATGCTTCAGAGGGTGTTTTGATTCATTTTTATCCCTCTTTTGATTCAGATGTATCCCTCTTTCCTTGCTGTTTCTGATACTCGCTGGGAGTGATTCCATACTCTTCCTTGAAGCAGGTGGTGAAATATTTCCGGTTGTAATATCCCAGTGCCAAGGCTACTTCGTTCACGGTGGCGCGGGTATCTTCCAGCATCCGGCAGGCATGCTGCATCTTTACACGGCGGATGTACTCCAACGGAGTGAGCCCTGTAATGGCTTTCAGCTTGCGGGTCAGTGTGGAGCGTGACATATTGACTTTTTGGGCCAGATGCTGTACGTCGAAGTCGGGTTCGCTCAGGTTTTCTTCCACGGCTTTCAGGATATTTTCCAATAGAATCTCATCCAGTTTGGCAAATTCCATGTCCGAAATCCGTACTTCTGCCTGGGGGACTGATTTTTCGTTCAGGTAAGAACGCATCTTCATCAGTTCCGTGCTGTCGGCATACAGTTCTTCATTTTTCAGCTTCATCCGGCGAAGGTAGAAACGAAGCCCGAGGAAGACTCCGGCTGCCAGTAGTAATATATATAAGGTAATGGCCCAGCCTGTCTGGTAGAAAGCAGGTAAACGTTCAATGTGCAGGCGGGTGATTTTGTCACTCCAGATTCCATATCCGTCGGTTGCCTTCACTTCGAACACATAATTTCCGTGAGGCAGATGTTTATAATTGACGGTATGTTGTCCTACGGCGGTGTAGTTCCATTCCTTGTCAAGTCCAATCAGACGATAAGCATAACGTATCTTGGAGGCATTCAGATAGTCGAGGGAAGAAAAATGAATGTCCAGGTCGTATTCATCGGGGTGGAGTGTCAGGGAGTTTTCATTGGTGACAGGTTTTCCCATGACGTATGTTCCGGTAATAAATGTCGGAATGTTCTTGCTGGGCTGGTCAAGTCGGGCAGAAGGAGTTACCGCACAGATTCCTGGGATACCTCCGAAATAAATTCGTCCGTCGTGTCCCTTGCAGATAGCTGTAGGGATAAACCGCCTGAGCAGCATGGAATTGTCGGTAGTGAGGTAAGTGGAGAACGAATGGTTTTTCGGGTTATACTCTATCAGTTTCTGGTTGGTGTCTATCCACAAATGGCCGTATACGTCGAACTCCAGTTGGTTGACAATGTTTCCGTTCAGTCCGCACAGCCGGGTGTGGTCGGTCAGTTTTCCAGTCTGTGGGTTCAGGGCGTAGACTCCTCCCTCTTGTGTTCCTATCCAGATGAGGCTGTCTTCCTGCACACTCAGGCAGGTAATGGAGAGGGGAGAAGGTATTTTTTTGCATTTCCCTCTGGAGGATTGCTGATAAAGCCCTTTATTGGTGGTGCCAATCCATAGATTTCCCTGTTTGTCTTCTTTAAGTGCACTGACCTGCCCCAGTGTGTCGCACACCGTATGCCATTGGTTATCACGTAGGCTAAAGGTGAATAATCCGTTGTTCGTTCCAGCCCAGAGCGTGCCGTTGCGGTCTTCGTAGGTTTGGGTGAAGTGCCTTTTGGCCTTGTCGGGAAGACTCAGGGTACGGATGTGCTTCATCCGCATACCTTCTCGTCCGAGTTCATAAATAAGGTTGCGTCCTTCGGGAATAACCCATACGTTGCCTTCTCTCCGTGATTCGGTCATTTGCTTGATAGAGCCCAGGGCAAGAGACTTCAGGGCGAGGACATCGCTGTAAAGCATGACTTCGTGGCGGGACAGGTCGTACAGGCCGAGTCCCGTTCGTTCTTGTGAAATCCACATTTTGCCTTCGCCCGCATCACTCAGTGCCATGATGGCCGGCTGGAACCGTACCCGCTGCTGCAGAGCTGGCAGCGTGAATTCTTCCGGAGCATTTTCCGTGAAGTGGATAATGAAACTTTTCCCATCGAAAGAAGCTACCCAGAGATTTCCCTCTTTGTCTTGATAGATTTCATTGAGCATGTTTCCGTATTCTGCGGGCAGACGGAAATCTGTCTGGTGCAGGGAGCGATGTGCTTCATCGTAGCGCATGGCAATCAAGGAGCTTCGGGTGGTCATCCAGAGAGTTCCTTCGTGACTGTCCTGTTCCATATACAAAATTTCTCCTTCGGTTTCTCCCATGGGATTGACCGGTAACGGTGAGTAAGTGTAGACGGAGTCCTTGGGAGCGGAAGGGTTGAAGAGGAGCAGGCCGCTGGAACTGGTGCCTACCCAGAAATAATTGTGGGTACGGTCTTGCACAATGCAGGTGAGGTTTCGCTCTGAAGGAGGATTGGCATAACGGGTAAAGGTGTCTGTCTTTTTGTCGTAATGGTAGATACCTTCTCTTCCTACGGTAATCAGAATCTGTTTTTGCCGGCTTTCGCAAAAACCGGCCATCCATGAGGGTTTTCCTTCATGGTCGTATAGCAGATAAGTCTTTTGTAACTCTCCCAAGGTGTTGTATCTTAGGAGCCTGTGCCCCGTCGCTATCCACATATATCCGTCGGAGGTCTTTCGTATGCTGTAGATAAAGCTGGTCTGCAGTTGTTCGGCATCTAGCGGAGTGACTTGTCTGGTTGCCTTGTCAAGAATGTAGGCTCCATGGTCGGTTCCAAACCAGATTCTACCTGTTTCATCTTCTGCAATGGACTGGATGGTATTATCGTTCAGCAGTCCCGGTGTGTTGATATCGGAACGGATGACGCTAATCTGGTATCCGTCGTCACAGCACAGTCCGTTGACCGTGCCATACCACATCATGCCTTCGCTGTCCTGAAAAATCCGGTGTATGGCACTGACCGGAAGTTGGGGGAGGGAAGGAACGGGAGTAATCCGGATGTTAGATATGGCTCGTAAGGAAACTCCTATCAGGCTGAAAACGAGTAAAAAATAAATTCTTTTCATGGGATTTTTCAGGGTACTAAAAAACATAAGTACGTTTGATTGAAAACGCAAGTACATTTTACCCGAAACGCAAGTGCGCTTTAATCAAAACTCTTCGGCGTTTTCCTTTAAACGCAAGTGCGTTTTTTTGAAGGATAGTTTGCTAGATTCTTATCCTGAAGTGTACTAAAAATAGTTGTCAGTTTGAAGATTAATTCCTGACTAAGTTGACAGGTTAAACATTATATTCCTAAAAAGGTTGTCAGTTCTGCAAAACTACAACAAAAACTCAATATCCGTATATTTTCTCTCTAAAAACTCATCGCTCGGGGAGCGCCGTGCGGCAAGGGGCGGGAGCACCCGTCCCGACGAGCACATCTTTCAGTTATACCGATATTCCATAAGAGGGTTTCCTCCTCTGCCTGAAAAGACTTCCATAGGGGTCTTCATACCCAGTGCCCTGTGTGGTCTGGCATTGTTGTACATCGCTACGGATTTACTTACGGCTTCCTCTGCCTGTCTGAAGTCCATATCACCTTCATTGAAGAGCCACCCGTTCTTCAGGGTGTTGTTCATCCTCTCGGCCAGGGCATTGTGAAGCGGGTCTCCCGTCTGGGTCATGCTGATTCTGATGCCTTGTGAAAGCAGCAGGTTCGTGTACTGCTTCGAGGCATACTGCACGCCACGGTCAGAGTGGTGTATCATGCCTTCCGTACTGATTCCGTAGGCACGGTAGGTCTCCAGAGCCATGTACATGGCTTTCAGCGGTCCCTCCGCATCCAGACTCCTGCTCAGGCAGTATCCGACTATGTATCTGCTGTAGGCGTCAGTCACCAGTGAAAGATAGGCAAAACCTTCTCTGGTATAGATATAGGTGATGTCCGCCACCACAAGCCGGCCATTGCCCACAGGCGTGTACTTGGGAGAAGTGTTTACAAGATCCCTGTAAAGACGGTAACCGTGTCTGGAGTCCGTGGTACGAGGACGGTACCTTGTCCGCCTGAGCATGAGCGAGTTGGAACGGAGCACATTGTAAAACCTGTCCCGTCCTATGGTGAACTTTTCCCTGAAGTATTCACGGCAGAGTGTGTAGAGTTCCCGACAGCCCGCCTTGGGAAGACATTCCTTCTGGCGGACGTACAGGCAGTACAATACAATGCTGGCAGAGAGTATGTCAGCCTCGTTTGAGGCATAGTCATGCTTGTAGTATCCCTGTGCTGATATGCCAAGCAATCTGCAAAGCGGACGCACGCGGTAACGGCGTCCGCCTTGAGACAGGCCCCGGATTACTTGGCACCGGAGTTTTTTCTTACCGGAATGTTATAGGTCTTTTCCGCAAGGTCAATCATGCAGTCGTAGGCGTCACGGGCCATGTTGGACTGCTTCAACTCTACTTCCAGGGACTTGATTTTCCGCTCGAGCTCATGAATACGGTCATGAAGCTCCTGCTCGGTCTGACTTAGTTTCTTGCTCATAATGGGACTTGGTTTATCTTCAATCCCAAAGATACGAAGCCAGCGGCTAATTGTAGTACGTTTCAGACCTTTTTCTCGTTCAAATTCACTATGGTTCTGAGAAGAACACATATATTCTTCCAGATAAGACAGACATTCTGCCTTTGAGAACTTTCGATTTTTACGCATGTTACTAAATAAATTGTGTCAACTTATTTAGTACACTACATCCGTTATTTCTGTATTCCAGCGGACTCATGCCTACATAACGTTTGAAGTATTTTCCGAAAAAAGACACATTGGCAAAGTTCAGTGAATCGGAAATATTCTGGATGGAAAGCTGGGATGATTTCAGCTGTGACTTGGCATCCATAATGACCATGGAGGAAATGATATCCACGCAAGTCTTTCCCGTAATCTGTTTCACTGTAGTACAGAGGTGAGCATGCGTAATCTGTAGCTTTTCAGCATACCAGGCCACATTGCGTGTCTGGTTGTAATGTTGCATCACTAGCTGGGCAAAGTTACGGCAAATCAGTTCGCTTTTTGACAGAGAATGCACTCCGTCGGTTTTGTTGCGGTAGAGTATAGAGATGCCTTTGTGTATGTCGGCATAAAGATTGGGAGCCATTTCCGGTCTGATTTTTTCTGGAAGGAACTCATACATCTTGATAAGCAGCTGCATATATTCCTCCATCATTTTGGCTCCTTCCGGCTTCAGACGGATAACCGGGCGTCCCAGTGTGAGGTACATGGTATCCAGAAAAGAGTGCGACTGGAGATTACGCTCTATATATTCAGAGGAAAAACCTCCAAAATAAATGTTCAGGTCTCCTTTGATGTCGTTTATCTGGAAGATACTTCCGGGAGTGAGTACGATAAAATCGTTGGCTTCTACCGTTATCTTATTAAGATTGACCGAAGCTTCTACCTCTCCGGATGTGCAAAGTACAAAAATTTCACATTTCAGGCGTACCGGATAGTTTCTGTACAATCCCAGTAGTTCCTTGCTGATTCCGGTACCTACCAGCCATTCCTCGGGCAAATCTATTTTAGGTAATTCCTTTTCCATCTTGTTCTGTTTTTGGCAAAGATACAGAAAGATAATGAATTTATTGCATGCTTCCGCCAGCCTGGTTGTCTCCTCCTGCTTTCACATCATCATTGGTAATACTGCGCTGTGTCTTTTTCACTTGTGTCTTCAGTTCTCCAAACCGCCAGCTGATGCTGATTCCGTATCTGCGTGAAGGATAGCTGTTATTCGACCATGAACGGAAGGTCTCTGCCCATGTTTCACTGCTGTGGGAGGTGTATTTCTGGAAAAGATTGCTGGCAAAAAGTGATATGTTAAGCCGTTTTTCTTTCAGGAAAGAACGGCTCAGATTGATGCCATAATAATAAAAGGAAGAACCTTTTCCCTGCAAGGATACGTAAGGAGTGCTTCCACCGCCGTAAAGGCTGAGCCGCAGTTCCCAGGGGATGGTCTGCTGTACGTTGGCAAATACGTCGCCGGAGAATCCGCTGTTGTACGAATTCAGCTCCTTACTTTGATAATCGGAATAGCTTCCGCTGGTGTTGAGTGAGAGACGGGTGGTACTGCCCGGGTTCCAGTTCATCCATAAGGCCAGGCGTGTACGCTGGCTCTTGCCCACATTGCCATAGGTGTTTTCCTGCACCCCGTTGTTCATGAAGGAGTAGCGTTCGATACCGTTATTGGTAAACGTATAAGTAAGGTTGGCATTCAGGCTGAACTTGGCACTGAAGGAATTGAAGGTCATGCCAAGGATGTGGGCTTTTTCTGTGTCCAGATCCGGATTACCATAGCTGATGGAAGTCGGGTTACTGGTATCGCGGAAAGGGTTCAGGTACCATATTCCCGGGCGGTTGATACGCATGTTGTAGTTGGCACGCAGGCTGGCGCTTGTGCCCAGCATGTAGGACAGGTTCAAGGTAGGCACCACGTCGTCGAATCCGGCCTTGAAGTTGCGTTCGGGCATGTAGTCATATTCCACGTCCATAAACGTGTGCTCATAGCGTACACCGGCTTTTGCACCGAATTTTTTCCATTTCAGCTGATAGTCTGCGTAAGCAGCCAGAATGTGTTGTCCCTGCTGGTATTTACTGGAAAGGTCTTGACTGGCCTCCATTTCACCTTCTGCATTTTCCAGAAAATACTGGCTGTCACTGTAATTCTCACGGAAAATGTATTTCATGCCGGCATCTATGTAATGCATATCATTCAGCGGATTGACATAATCAATCTGTGCCGTATGTTCTGCCGTATGGGCATCGTTGTCATAATACTGATGAAGCAGGTTGAAAGGTACATCCTTCACTTCGTCATAGTAGGTGTCGGCATCGTTCCCGTTCGGTGAATTGTTGAACTTATAGGATAAAGTGAGGTATTCTCCCTTTTTCTTAAAAGAATGCTGGTAGTCGGCATTGAGGCCGATGTTTCCAAATTGGCTGTTAGACTGGTTGAGGGTGAGGTAACTATAGCGTTCTTTCCAGTCATTGTCACTCATGACGGTACGTGAATCGCCATGTGTATCGAATTTTCCGCCAAATATGTTGGCTGAAAATGTAATCAGGTTCAGGCTGTCTATTTCATAGCTTCCTTCAATATTTCCAAACTGGAAATCTCCGGTACTCTTGGAAGAGCCTTGTGTCAGCAGGTGACGGTAGTCGGTAGAAGTGAAGTCTTCACGTCCGCTTTCGGAAAGGCTGCGCGGCTGGTTCTGATGATTGTACGAATAGTTTCCGGTGAGGGTGAATTTGCCCACCTGTACTGTTCCGTAAGCATATCCCGATACTCCCATGTTATTGGCATTTGCTCCGAGAGTAACATTGTACCCCTGCATCTTGGCATCGGTCGTGATGATGTTCAGGATACCTCCAATGCCTTCTGCATCGTATTTGGCTCCTGGTTCAGTTATCACTTCAATGGACTTGACGGAATTGGCAGGCAGACTGCGGAGCACTTCTTTGGGGTTGTTGCTCATCAACGTGTTCGGCTTTCCGTTTACGTGTACCTTGAAATTGCTGGAACCATTTACCTGTATGTTGTCTTCTCCGTCGACGGAAACGAGCGGTACTTTCCGCAGCATTTCGAGGGTGGTATTGGTCTTGGAGTCAGGGTCGTCTTCTATACTGTAAGAAATTTTATCGATTTCGGCTTTTACAAGCGGTTTCTGAGCCACTACTTCCACGCCTTTCAGCATCTGGGTATCATCGCCAGTGTACAGCGTACCCAGGTCGGCCACCCGTTTGCTGTCGGTGATGGTAAAATGGCGGATTACTGTGCGTTTTCCTACAGAGGTGATTTGCAGAGTGTATTTCCCGGTTTGAGGCAATTTCTCCTGGAATTTTCCTTTATCATCGGTCACATTCATTCTGACCGGTTTTTCAGGCGACTTGTCGAGCGTAATGCGTATGGTGGCATAGGGTTCACTTTCATGGGTCAGTGAATCGACGAGTGTTCCTTTTACGGAAAATTGTGCATGGACTGTGATTGTTTGAAAAGTGATAAAAAGTAAGATACCTAAGGTTCGGTAGATTGTCGAGTGATTCATTTTATTATTGTTTTTTGTGGTTAGTGTTCTGACAGTATGTAATAAGGTTTTCAAATATACAAAAAGTATTGTTTTGACGTATATAATTTTAAGTCAAATACGTTTATGTTCTTTATTCTTGGCTTAGATGGATGGTTTTAATAAACTTTGAACCTTTTATTAAATAGCCTGTTGCTACGTATGGTTGATTACATTATTATGATATAGAGTTTATGTGAGGATTAGAAAATCTTAAATATAGACTAATTATATGCTGCTACTTGATTTCTAAATAATGTAAAATCTGCATTTTACCTTCTCTTTTATAGGAATAACTTGAAAAATGGGATAAAAATAATATAAATCGACCTTGTATGGATAAAGCTTATTGTTTTCCTTTGCAGTTGCAATTAAAAATATAATCAAGAAATGAAAAAGAGTTTATTTTATTACTTATTTGCTGTGCTGTGTGCGGTGAATTTATTTAGTTCTTGTAGTGATGAGGAAACTGTACCGGGAGGTAGTGACGAGGGGACTCCTGTAGATTTGCAGACTCCTATCATTGGTACTTATGATGGTACACTTTCTGTTTCTTTGAATGGTGTGAATATTACTCCAGAGCCTCTGGCTCAGCGTATCTTTGTAAAGCAAGATGGAACCGATAAGGTTGAGATGTCTTTGCGTGATTTTACTATATTGATTGCGGATAGTCCGTTAGAGGTTGGTGACATTATTGTGAAAGGTATTGCGTTGGATGGTGAGCCTTCAAATGTGGAACTGGTGGAAACTAAGGTGACTCAGCAGCATGAATTGCTGGGTAGTTTGGATATTACTATCACTGGTACGGTAGCTGATGAAAACGCTAAACTGAATATCGGTGTGATTCAACACATGGACAATGGCAATGATATGAACATCGCTGTGACGTTTGAAGGAACGCGTGTGAGCAAGGAAGTGGATGACGCGGATTATTCGAAGACTGTAGAAGGATTTTATCCATTGGAAGGAGGTTCATTTACTTCAGACTACCAGGCAGAGGGATTTGAACTGAAGTGGCCGAATGGGGTAGAACTTGTTGCTGTGGGCTATAATAAGGTGCAATTAAAAAGTACTTATATATCTTTCCCTACGTTAGTAGAAAAAGGAAATGCTACGCAACCTATAGAGGCTGAAAGTATCAAAATGCAGAAGTCGGAAGATGGCTCGTTAATATTTGAAGAAGTAAAGGGACATAACGATGAGGATGAAAAAGCTGGACGGGAAGCAGTGGACTATACGATTTCTGGAAGTCTGAATGAGAAGGTGTTGACTTTGAATGTTACTATGAAGTCGGCCAACTTTACAATCAATTATAAGTATGTGTCTGGTAACTTGCAGAAAACTGGGAATGACTTATTGGGAATGACATTTGATAGTGATGTCGTGGTTGTACAGCCTGAAATTAGTGATAAGACCGTGACTTTCTATGTGATGCCGGGTACTACGGCAGAGCAATTGAAGCTGGTTCCTGTGTTTGAGGTGTCGGAAGGTGCCAAGGTGATGTATAATAATGAGGAATACGTGGCTGGAACTGCAATTGATTTCTCTTCAACAGTGACCCTCAAGGTACAGTCTGAAAAGGGAGTTGCTAAATCATATACGGTTTCTTCAGCAGAAATGAAGGAGTATAGTTTCGCCAGCAACTTGGATACGTGGGAAATGAAGAATGCAGATGGAGAAGAATATACACATTACTATGAACCGGTTGATGGTTGGGCTACTTCTAATGAAGGATTGAAATGGGTTAAAATGATGTATCCGAATTTGTATTCTAAAGAAGCTCCTTATTTGGTGACTGAAGTTGAAGATGCACACTCTGGACATGCTGCCCGTCTGGAAACAGTGGATACGAAAGGACAGGCTGGATTTGGCGGTTTTATTCCGGCTGTGCCAAAGGTTACTTCCGGATCATTGTTTAATGGTATTTTTTCTGTGAATATATCCAATACTTTGAAGAGTACACAGTTCGGTCAGCCGTGTACAAAGGAACCTAAATCCTTCAGTGGCTTTTATAAGTATATTCCGGGAAAAACTTATTATGAGGCCAAATATCCGGGAGACCCGTCTAAAGCTAATGAAGTGAATGAAGTGGATAAAACAGATGCTCCGGCTATCAACGCTGTGTTGTATGAAGTGACGAATTTCTCTACCGATTATCTGGACGGTACAAATTTGCTTACTTCGGACAAAATTGTAGCTATTGCTTCTGTGGCTGATGCTGGTACGCAAGCACAGTACACTTCGTTCAATGTGGCCTTTGAGTGGAAGGACGGAAAGTCATGGGATGCAAGCAAGAAATACAAATTGGCTATTGTTTGCTCTTCAAGTAAGGATGGTGACAAGTTTTCTGGTGCGCCGGGTAGTGTGTTATTCGTAGATGAACTGAGTATTTCTTTTTAAATGTTAGTATAATGATTTTTGCAGTGGCAGGTGTGTTGCCGATAAGACGGTCTGGATTCAGCATATAATTGAGGTTGCACATTTGTTACAGAATAGAAAAAGCATCCGTCAGATCTTGTATTCAAGTTGACGGATGCTTTTTTATTTTATAAATGAAATGGATATTTTAGAATTCATATCCAAATCCGAGATTCAGATAAATGGGGTACATGGCAAATGAAACCGTGGTGAAATCTTTTTCAAATATGTCGTTCAGGCCCCAGGTCAAATCTGCATGTACATTCAGGTGCTTGTAGGCTTTCCATTCTCCACCTACTTGTAACCCCCATTGGAAATGGCGAAGATTGTCTGAAAAATCATACGCGGCCATGTTTTCTCCTTCAAAATTAACCCGGCTTCCACTGGCGTCAGGAGTTCGCAAATGTCCTTCGTATACATTTCCCGAAAATTCTCCGTTCATCATATATGAAAAATAAGGACCTGCCATGACTTTCCAGCGACTACTGATACGATAATTAGCTAGGACGGGAATAGTCAGATATGACATTTTTACTTTTGTCTTTACCCCTCCAGTCCAAAGTCCTTTTATTTTTCCTCCGGTTTCACTGAATATTTCCATGCCATAGTTTTTTACGCTGGCTTTTGTTTCCATATCTTTGCTGTCAAGCCTTATACCCAGACTTACTCCCCATTTTTGCTGAGCGTCAATCCATTTAGTGGCATTTCCTTCCAATGTAATGGCGAGTCCGGGAGAATAGCTGTCTAAACTTCTGATTTCTTTAGGTAGAGGTAAAGGGGAAGTTCCTCCTATATTTATTCCTGCTTTTACTTCGTAGTCAAGTCCGTGTGAAGCCAGCCATATCAAACCTTTGTGCTCTGATGATTGTGCATGGCTAATTTGAGTAAAGCCACATAAAAGGAGGGCTAATATTGGTTTTATATGTTTTTTCATATGTCTTTTTTCTATAATAATTAATTTTCACAAATAATTTCTACTTCATCTATCCATAGTTCACTTCCTACGGCTCCTTGGAAATACGCCCCCATGACACTGGAGGAGAATACAACTGCAAGTTTGTATTTTCCATTTTTTAAGTCTTCAGTGTTGATTGTTTTGCCGTTTTGAGGCTTGAAGTCTAAATCAAACTTTGTCCATTCACTTGTTTCTGTCATTTCTTGTTCGAAAATACGTGCTAAAAGGACAATGTGTTCATCTATTCCGGTACCATTATTCGGAAAAAGATTGCCATCTAATGAGAAATCACTGCTGGGAGCTTCATAAAGTACTGCGTAGATGTCTCCTTTATCTTTTTTGCCAGTAACAATGTTTCCTGATTTATCGGTAAAAACCTCTCCTGCTTTATATTTGAACCAGCCGGTAATTTTGGAAGGGCGTTTGGTAAACGGAAATCCAAAGTGGGTCGCTTGCAAAGGAGCAAGTACGGCATTTTGAGTATCGAATGATCCGATAAATAAATTTCCGGCAGCAATAGGCATTCCTATAGGCTTTCCAAAGTTTCCTGTACTAAGGGTGGTGAGTTTTACACATTTTCCTGAATAGCCAGTAGGATGTTGTACAGTCGGGTATTGAGTTTCGTCTAATGCCATTCCGCTTAAGTCGTATCCTGGATTTCCGCTTGCCCACTGCATAATACCGGACTCATTTGTCAAGTAAAATACGTTATATGGAGTTATTTCTTTTAATTCTTCGAAAGAATAGCTTGTGGGTAAAGTCAGTTTGTTTACTCGAATAAGGTACTTGGTTTGCGTTGCTCTATCTTCAGAAGTTACGATAAATGTTCGTAATGTTTTTTGGCTGAAATCATATAAAGGAGGCTGGTCGTTTGTTTCAGCTTCTTCTGCCTGAATGGAAGCCCCTTCAGGAAGAGTGAAAATCAATTCCTGGTGGGAAATATCAGTACCGTCTAGTACATAGACTTCTATTTCTTTTCTTAAGTGGTCAATTGTGGTGGATTGGATGTTTGTTCCGGTGCAGCTGTCTATAGCTGCTTCTACATTTAGAGCTTCTTCCTGAATACAGGAGCTTATAGATAAGCTTAGTAAAAATCCGGTTAAAATGTACTTTAAATTCATTGTTTTGATTATAGATTAGATATTACTATATCTTGCAAAGATAAGAAAAAAACTTCATAAGCTTATTATTATCACTTATTTCATTTGTAGATTCTCTGTTCGTTGGGTTGTTGAAATAGGAATATGAGGTATGATGATGGGCGAAATGTATTCAAAATATTTTTGCTTGTTTAGGAAATATGGTAATCTTAAAAATAGACTATTAATTCGCGGTTTAAATAGCTGATTTGTATTAATATTCAGGTAAAATAAAGAGTGTATGTTTTACTCTTATTTAAAAATCAGCCAAAAATAAAAGAAATAGGCCTTGTGAGAATTTGTGATTTGGTGTTATTTTGCACCCGAAAAAAATAGAAGTTTTCATAGAAAATAGAAGATGAAAAAGATTTGTTATGGATTGTTGTCCTTTTTGTTTATAGGACTAGCTTCGTGTACGAAAGAAGATACACGGAGTTCGCTTGAAGGGCGCATAGATGTGAGAGTTAGCACGGACCAGAGTTTGGCGGATGCTGAATCCAGAGCTTCAGAAGATGTGGCTCCTGAAATTAATGATTTTGCATTGGCGATAGAATCTGCCGATGGTAAGATTTCTAATTCATGGGACAGTTTTGGGAAATTTCAACCCGTATCTGTTCCTGTAGGTACATATTTGGTGACAGCTTCGTATGGAGATGCGAATGCGGAAGGTTTTGATGCCTTGAGTTATTTGGGAAGTACTACTGTGGAAGTTGGTAAAGATGAAACAGCGGAGGCTTCTGTAACGTGTACGATTAATAAAGCCAGAGTTGTTCTGTCGTATACGGATGATTTTAAGTCTTATTTTTCTTCTTACAGTGCGTATGTCAGTTCTTCGAAGGGAAATAAGATAACTTATGCTGCAGACGAAACACGTGGGGCATATTTTGTTCCGGGAAATCTGGAATTGTTCTTGGAGGTGACCCGTCAGGGTGTATCTCAAAAGGTGACTTTAAATCCAAAGAATTTTACGGCAGAAGTGAAACACGAATATCGCTTGACAATGGATGTGGACGCTTCTACGGCTTCTTTGAAGATTGTGTTTAATGATAATCCTTCTTCAGAGCAGAATGTGGATATTAATATTTCGGATGAGGCTCTGAATGCACCGGCTCCTGAATTTACAGCTTATGGATTTACATCGGGAAATGCGATTGAAGTGGTGGAAGGTAGTACTGTTTCCAATAAATTAGAGGCTTATCTAAATGCGGCTTCCGGGTTGGCTAAATGTGAATTGATAACGGTTTCTGAGGCTTTGAAGGCACAGGGGTGGCCGGAAAGTGTGGATTTGATGAATCTTACGACTGAACAGTCGCAGAAGATGACTGAACTTGGATTGAATACAAAAGGATTAGGAACTAACCATGATAAAATAGCATTGGTTGATTTTAAAAATGTACTTCCTCATTTATATTGTACTTCTGATGGAGATGATGTACATACGTTTACACTTCGGGCTACAGATATCTTGACTAAAGTATCGGAAGACCTGGTATTGAAAGTTTCTACTCGTAACAACGGTTTTGCTGTGACTTTGCCTGAATATGTTTCGTATGGTAGCACAACGATGACTGCTGATTTGACTTTAGAGGGTGATCCTGCCTTAATTAAGTTCTATTATATTTACTTGGGTGTTTATCAGGAGTTTACTGCTGAAAATGTTGATATACAGCCAGGAACGGAAGAAAATAAATATAAGGTGACATTTACTTATCCAGAACCATTGGTGGATACAGAAAATGGGGTGAAGTTTAAAGCACAGTATGGTGCGAAAACTATTGAAGGCACTTTTAAAGTGGAAGATCCGGAACTTACTTTGTCTTTAAAGAATGGTGATGCGGATGTGTGGGCGACGAAAGCATATCTTCAAGTAGTTGCATCTGCTAAATCGCGTGCATCGCGTACTATTTCTTCTTCTACGGTAGAAATACAATATAAGGATGGAGAGGAATGGAAAACGTGGCCTAACCAGTCTTATGATAGTGGAACAGGGCTGTTTTTGTTGAGCGGAATGGGAGAAGGAGCTTCTGAAACTCAGGGAGTGTCTTACACTTTGCGTGCGGTATATAAGCGTGCGGGAGAAGCTTCCTCATTTTCTCAAGAACTTAGTTTAACCACTGAACCTAAGTCTCAAGTGGGAAATGCAGGATTTGAAGATTGGCATACAGAAAGTCATAGCTTTAATGTAAGTGCAGATTTTTTTGGTAATCCTCATTATCGTGATTGGTATTTGCCATGGAATGAAAATGAAGCAGATATATGGTGGGCTGTTAATAGTAAAAAGACAATGTTATCAGAATGTACAGCAGCAAATCTTGATTTTAAGGTTTTTCCTACTGTTTCATGGTCTTCCTCTAATAAGTCAAGTGGAGAAAAATCTATTCAGATAGCTACTATTGCTACAGGTGCTTGGGCTATACCTACAGGTGGATCTGTAACTTCTCGTGCAGGTGAAATATGGATTGGTACTGCTAATGATAGTGGGGATCATGCATCAGAAGGTCATTCTTTTGTTAGTAGACCTAATTCTTTATCTTTTTGGTATCAATATAGTCCGGTTGATTCAGAAACTTTTTATATGAAAATAGAGTTAAAGGCAGAAGATGGGACTGTAATTGCTTCAAATGAAATAGCAAGTGGTGCAGCTGAAGCAGTTGGAACAACAATTACGTTACCGTTTGAATATTCCGAGAATAAAAAAGTGTCTTCCATTTATATGGTGTTTAAATCTTCTACTCAAGATTCTCCAGGATATAATAGTCAGGTGACAATGGAGATTGCAGGTAAGGATCAGACTTCTCATATTGGAAGTGTATTGAGAATTGATGATATAAAACTGAATTACGAATAAAAAGCCGACATAATATGAAGAAAATATTTTTAATCTGTTTGACGCTGTTCACTGGTCTACTGGCTTTTACAGCTTGCCATAGTGAAGCCATGGAAAGTGTCTCTAGTGCGAAAGGGGATTTGAATTTGTCCTCAATGAAGGCAGAAGTAGATACGAATGTTGAGACGGTGTATGTGGGTTCACGTGCTGAATCAACAGTGGATGTAAGTAATTTTTTGGTGACCATATATGATGCTCAGTCGCAGAAAGTAGAACAATGGAATTACAATGCAATGCCTGAAATCGTGTCGTTGGCCGTGGGTACTTATTCTATTGTGGTTACATCTGCAGAAAGTCCATCTAATGGGTTTGATACACCTTATTATAAAGGAACTGCATCCTGTGAGGTAAAAGAAAATGAAGTAGTTGATGTTCCTGTTATTACTTGTAAACTGGCAAACATGCTATTTTCAGTGGAATATGATGAAGAGTTCCAAGGTAAAATGGGAGAGGATGTCGTGACGACAATTACTGTGGGTGAGAATTCTTTAGAAATTCCATACTCAGAAACACGTTCGGCTTATCTGATTGCTCCTGAAGGTGAAACGACTTCTATGATTGTCACTCTGAAAGGTACAATTGATGGAGAAAGTATAGATTATAGCGAACGGTTTGAGAGTGTAAAAATCGGTGTACATAATATTATTAAATACAAGTTTGCACCTGTAAGTGATGGTTCTGAGGGCGATGGTACCTTAGGTGTGGCAATTGTAGTTGATTCATCGATGACAGGATCGGATGAAGTCGTTGGAACTGATCCGGGAAAGGAACCTGGAATAGATGATTTCCCAGAAGAAGGCGGTGAAGATCCGGGTGATGGTGATGGCGATGGTGATGGCGATGAAAATGCTCCGACTATTGTGGGAGCCAACTTTAATGGAAGTGCATTTGATATAGATAATGATGTGTTAAATATAACAGGAGCAGCAACATTAAAAGTGGAAATAAATGCTCCGAACGGGATTGCACATCTTTATGTTGATATTCAATCTGAGACATTAGATGTTACAGAGGTGGGCTTATCTAATAGCTTTGATTTAGCTTATCCTGGAGAATTACAGGAAGGATTGAATGGTTTGGGATTCCCTACCGGAGATGAAGTTATTGGAAAGAAAAATACGGTTTTTGATATTTCCACATTCACAGCTTTGTTATTGACTTTCTCTGGTGACCATAATTTTGTGATTCATGTGGTGGATCAGCAGAATTTAGAAGTAACAAAAGTTTTAAAGTTAAGAGTAACAAAATGAAAAACGTTAAATTATATATAGCTGTCTTGGGTTGTATAATGTTTAGTCTTTTTTCTTGTAAAAAAGAGGTCGGATTTGCTGAGGCAGAAGGAAGTTTAAAGCTTTCTATCGGAGTGTCGGATAAAGTAAACGTAGTTTCTCGTAGCTTAGCCAGCGAGGAACAGGAGGTGCTGGAACAAAATTGCAAGATTCGTATTTATGATGGCGAAACATTGATACAGAAGTATCAGGGAGTAGAAAATGTACCTTCGGAAATTGCATTGGTAAATGGTAACTATTCTGTACGGGTAACGGCTGGAGATTCTGTTGCTGCTTCGTTTGAACAGCGCTTTTTTGAAGGAAAAAAGGATTTTACTATTACGAAGGGACAAGTTAGTACTGTAGAGGTAGATTGTGGAATTGCCAATACTGTAGTAGCGATTACTTGGGATGAGTCGTTGAAGGAGGCATTCGAGGGAGATTGTCAGGTAACGGTTACATCGGCTACCGGAGAATTAGTTTATTCTTCAGCAAATGCGGATGCAAAAGGATATTTCAGTCTGCCGGAAGATAACCCTAAATTGACTTGTAAGTTTAGTGCAAAGACATTAGGAGGTGAGCCGTATGAAAAATCTACTGAATTGAGTGACTTAAAGTCGGCTACACTTTATAATTTGAACTATAGCTATACGGCTGTGGGTCAGGATCCTACTGGTGGTGCTGCTTTGCAGATTAAAGTAGATGAAACTCCGCTGGCAGAAGAAGAACATGTAATTACTATCAGACAACGTCCGGTGATTACATGCAAGGATTCGGAAGAAAGTTCTTATGACCTTGAGCAGCCTATATATTTGGAAGTTGGTGCACAGAAGGATTTTTATCTGCAAATTGCTACTTCTTCGTCTTTGAGCTCTTTAATCATTCAGAATGAACGTTTTACCGAATGGGGATTTATTGCCAATCAGTTCGATATGTTGAAATTGGATGGTAAAGATGAAGAACTGAAAACTTTTGGTATTTCAGTGTCTGATTCAAAGACTTCTTTGAACGGAGATGTCTGGACTTTGTTGTTTGCAAAAGAGTTGATTGCCAAAATGACAGCAAATGAAGGCAGTGTATCTACTACAATTGAAGCGATTGATGCAAATGGAAAGAGTCGTAAAGTGATTTGGAATATTGTTGCTTCAAATGCGACGGTTGTGACGAATGAGATAATTCCGTATGAAGTGTGGACTTCAAAAGCAACCTTGCATGGAACTGTGACAGGTACGTTGGCTTCTACTCCAAAATTCCGTTATCGTGTTAAAAATACAGCAGACTGGACGACGGTGGATGCAGATTTAGCAGAAAATTTATTTAGTAAGGAAATCACTGGACTGACACCTGGTACTACTTATGAATATCAGGCTATGGACGGTGAGCAGGCATCATCTGTTACTTATGAATTTACAACAGAAACAGCTTTCCAACCAGATAATGCAAGTTTTGAATATACTCAAACATTGAAGGTTTCTACTTTGTTGGGACAAAAAGATTGTTTGTTCTTTTATAAAGAAGGTACAGAAATGTGGTGGGATACTGGAAATACAGGATCTGCAACTGCTGGCAAAAGTATAACGAGTCAAGATACTTCAATAAAAAAGAGTGGTGATTATTCAGTGAAGTTAGCTTCAACTTCTATTATGGGTACTTTTGCTGCTGGAAATTTGTTTTCAGGTAAATTTATAGGAACGGAAGATACAACAAAAGGTATTTTAGGTTGGGGACGTCCATGTACAAGTCGTCCGACAGCTTTGAAAGTTTGGGTACGTTATACGCCTGGTATAGTAGATTTTGGTGGACATTTGGAAGAAGGTTCTACCGATAATGGTATTATTTATGTGGCTGTAGGTGAATGGCAGTCTGATGATAGCCAGTATGGTGCAGAGTGGCCTGTAGTTGTACGGACAAAGGGGCCTTCTTTATTTGATCCACATGATAGTGGTACCATTGGATATGGAGAGTATATCTTTACTGAAAATTATGGTGCAGAAACAGAAACTAGTATGAAGGAAATTATCATTCCTTTGGATTATGAAAGTTATGGAGGCTATAATCGTAAGCCTAAGTCAATCATTATTGTGGCAGCTGCTAGTCGGTATGGTGATTACTACGAAGGAAGTTCTTCTAGCAAGATGTGGCTTGACGATATGGAGCTGATTTATGAATAAGAAAATAATTCGATTGAATTTGTGAAGAAACTGTTATGTATAATATGTCTTGCGTGTACTGCCTTAGGGGGGTATGCGCAAGATACTCAAAAGAAACTTCCGCCAAAAGTTTTTGTCCCTAAAGGACAATGGATTGTCGGAAGTTCTGTTTCGTATTCAGAACATACGGAAAATAATTATGACTTTCTGGTTGTGGAAAAAATAAATTCGGACGGGTATTCTTTCAAACTCAGTCCGATGTTTGCCTATGCCTTGAAAGACAATATGGCGTTGGGAGGACGCTTTAAGTATGGACGTACGTTGGTACGTATGGATGAGACACAGTTGAAACTTGATGATGAAAATCAATTTGATATCAACAATGTGTATCAGCTGAAACATTCCTATTCTGCCATGGCTGTTTTTCGAAATTATATACCATTGGGTGACAGTAAACGGTTTGCGATTTTTAGTGAGACTCAGTTGGAGGTAGGTGGAAGCCAGTCGAAGGTATCGAATGGAAAAGGTGAAGCACTTACTGGTACCTATTCTAAGTCAGTAGATCTTGGATTTGGAGTTTCTCCAGGAATGGTGGCTTTTATCAATAACTATACAGCGGTAGAAGTGAGTATTGGTGTGCTAGGAGTTAATTTGAGTAAGAAGCAGCAGGTGACAAATCAAGTAGAAACAGGTGAACAGTCGTCCACTTCTGCGAATTTTAAAATTAATATATTCTCAATAGGCTTGGGAATTGCATTTTATTTGTAAGCATGATGAAGATAAAATTGTGGTACATAGTGTGGTGTTTGCTTTTTTGTGTGGGCTGCTTGCAAATGAAAGCTCAGAATGTGGATTCTGTATCAGTAGTCCGTGGAGATTCGTTGTTTAAATATAAACTGGTGGTGGTTCATGACACTGTGTATGTGCCGATTCCAGAAACGAAAATGCCTGTTGATTCTTCACGAATTATTTACACTAAACCTGTGGGTCGATATGATCGTGGAATCACTAATTATCGTTTTATACCAAAGCATAAATGGATAGGCGGTGTAACGGTTTCGGTTTTTAACTTTGAAAGTGACAATAGTAGATTATTGTTTTCCTTATTGAAGGATATTGATTTAAACTTACGTACTTTATCTGTAAAGCCTTTTGTCGGTTATGCGATAAAGGATAATACGGTGATTGGCTTGAAATTTGGCTATTCTCGTATTTCAGGTGGAATCAATAATTTAGCATTGAATATTGAAGATTTGGATATTTCGTTGAAAGATATAAAATATACGGATGATTCATATTCTTTCAGTTTTTTTCATCGTTCCTATATTGGATTGGATCACAAAGGATTATTCGGGCTTTTTAATGAAACAGCATTGGGATATAGTACAGGGTCTACTCGTTTTTCACGTGGGGCGGATGATGATTTAAAATATACAGATACATCAATCAACCAGTTAAAGGTTGGAATCAATCCAGGAATTGCTATTTTTATCATGCCTAACGTGGGTGCCGAAGTTTCGTTTGGAGTAGCGGGGTTTACCTATAATTGGGAAAAACAGAAAAAGAGTACAGGTGAAACTGGAAAGCGTACGAATAGTGGAGCGAACTTTAAGATTAACTTGTTTAATATTAATATTGGTATAACGGTGTGTATCTGATGATGGGAAAGATGGTAGCATATAGAAGAGTAGTGAGATGGATGGTTTGCTTGTCTGTTTGTTTGCTAGTATCCTGTATACAGAATGACTTACCTTATCCTACCGTGAAACTTTATATAACGGGGATGACTGTGGAAGGTCAGGTGGGAAGTGCTGTGATTTCGAATGATGAACGAAAGGTGACGCTGGAGCTTGGAGAAACCGTAAACCCTCAGAAGGTAAGAGTACAGACTTTTGATATCACAGAAGGAGGAACAGCTAGTATTGGCCCTGATTCAATTATAGACTTGACAAAGCCTTTATCGGTGACTTTGTCTTTGTATCAGGACTATGTATGGACAATACAGGCAAATCAGACGATAGCACGTGCATTCACTGTGACTGGACAGATCGGGCAGGCTAAGTTTTATCCTGAAACTCATGAAGCTTCTGTCAATATTCCTAGAGAACAAGGTTTAAGAAATATTGAAGTGACAGACTTGAAACTTGGACCGGAGGGTGCAACACAAAATGGAGTGGAGGGAGTACCTACGCTTCAATGGGAGAAAAAGGGAGCCTTTGCTACATCGAAGGTACAGGTGCAATTTAGTGATTTTATAGATGAAGAGTGGACTTTGTATGTGAATCTCTCAGATATAACTGTAGGAGTAAATAGCGTAGATGCATGGACGAATGTGGCTTGGGTAAATGGATTTGGCCGCGATGGTGAAGATAATGGCTGTGAATATAAAAAAGAAGGTGATGCTGACTGGATACGAGTAGATGCTTCTGAACTGAAGCATGATGGAGGTGATTTCACAGCTCGTATAATCCATTTGCAAGCAAATACAACGTATGTATGTCGTGCTTATTCAGGTGAGGAATATGGAGAAGAAATGAGCTTTACCACCGGCGATGCTGTGACTATTCCTAATATGAGTTTTGATGAATGGCATCAGGATGAGAAGGTGATATGCCCTTGGAAGGAGGGGGATGAATCCTGGTGGGATACAGGTAACTGGGGTAGTACCACC
The DNA here is from genome assembly GCF_000187895.1 of Phocaeicola plebeius DSM 17135. GTDB lineage: Bacteria > Bacteroidota > Bacteroidia > Bacteroidales > Bacteroidaceae > Phocaeicola > Phocaeicola plebeius. The sequence goes on from NZ_DS990130.1 coordinate 236,423, forward strand.
TTGTCTGCAAATGACAACATCACGCAACCTACATCGGATATTTGGAGTGGGGCTGCTGCGGGTAGTCAGGCTGCAGTTTTGGGCTCAAAATTTGTGGGTATTGGAAGTATTGGAAAGTTTGCCGCTGGTAATTTGTTTCTTGGTGAATATAGAGCAACTGATGGAACGAATGGTATTTTAGGTTTTGGGCGTGAATTTTCTGCCCGGCCTACAAAACTAAAAGGGCATTTTAAATATACTGTATCCACAATCAATTATACAGATGATGCTCATGCAGCTTTGATGGGGAAACCTGATACATGTATTGTTTGGATAGCTTTAGGAGATTGGAGTGAACCTGTAGAAATACGGACAAATCCGAAAAACTCAAAATATTTTGATAAAAATGACCCGAATATCATCGCATACGGTGAAATGAATTGTGGTGAAACGATATCGGCTTATAAGGATTTTGAGATTGATTTGGATTATCGTTCTACTAGCCGTGTGCCCAAGTATCTGTTGATAGTATGTTCAGCTAGTAAATATGGTGATTATTTTACAGGAGGAGCTGGTTCTACCATGTGGGTGGATGAGTTTAGTCTTGAATATGATTATTAGAACTTATGTGAAGGTTCATTCTGAATAGAAATTCATGGTAAACAAGTCTCTTGTTTCATTTGTTAATAATGGATACAGATAAACTTGTTTACCATGAATTTTGTTATACGTAATCTGTTTTTATTCTTTATATTGTGTATGAACAGGATGCTTCTGGCGGGAGATTATTCACTTATATGAAGTGAATGTATAATGAAGACCTGAAAATAAAAATCGTGATTCTGGTGTTGCTGGATAAAGGTCTTTATTGGAAGTCGTTCTTTGAAAGCAAAAACGGATGAAACCTGAATAGGCCCCATCCGTTTTATTATGATTGAGATAGAGAGTTATACAATTCCCTGAGCCATCATAGCGTTAGCTACTTTCATGAATCCGGCTACGTTAGCACCCTTCACATAGTTGATATAACCATCAGGTTCTGTTCCGTATTTTACGCAAGCTTCGTGAATGTTCTTCATGATGCTCTTCAGTTTTTCGTCTACTTCTTCCTGGCTCCAGCTCAGTTTGATAGAGTTCTGAGTCATTTCCAGACCTGATACAGATACACCACCAGCATTGGCTGCTTTACCCGGAGCGTAAAGAATCTTCGCATCCTGAAATACGCGGATTGCTTCTGGAGTAGAAGGCATGTTTGCACCTTCTGATACGGCGAATACTCCATTTGCTACCAGTGCTTTTGCATCATCACCGTTGATTTCATTCTGTGTAGCAGAAGGAAGAGCGATGTCTGCTTTTTCATTCCAAGGACGAGCACCTGCTACGTATTTGCAACCGTATTTTTCTGCATATTCACGGATACGTCCGCGGTAGAGGTTCTTCAATTCCATGATGTAATCCAGTTTCTCACGGTCAATACCGTCCGGGTCATAGATGTAACCATCAGAGTCGGACATGGTAACTACTTTAGCACCCAACTGGATTAGTTTTTCTACAGTATACTGTGCTACGTTTCCTGAACCAGATACCAGACAAGTCTTACCCTTGATGTCGATGTTACGAGTTTTCAGCATTTCCAGCAAGAAATAGATGTTACCGTAGCCTGTAGCTTCCGGACGGATAAGTGAACCACCAAATTCACGGCCTTTACCAGTCAATACACCGCTGAATTCGTGAGTCAGTTTTTTGTACATACCGAACATGTAACCTACTTCACGACCGCCTACACCTATATCACCGGCAGGAACGTCAGTTTCAGGACCGATGTGACGCCACAATTCCAGCATGAATGCCTGGCAGAAACGCATTACTTCTGCATTTGATTTACCACGTGGAGAGAAGTCAGATCCACCTTTGCCACCACCCATCGGAAGAGTAGTCAGTGAGTTCTTGAAGGTCTGTTCGAATGCCAGGAACTTCAAAATTCCCAGGTTTACAGAGCTGTGGAAACGGATACCGCCTTTGTACGGGCCGATAGCGTTGTTGTGTTGCACACGGTAACCCATGTTGGTCTGGATGTTACCTTTGTCGTCCATCCAAGTGACGCGGAACTGATATACGCGATCAGGAATACACAGACGTTCAATCAAGTTTACTTTGTCGAATTCAGGGTGTTTGTTGTATTCCTCTTCGATAGTTCCTAACACTTCTTCTACTGCCTGATGATACTCAGGTTCATTGGGGAATCTTCTTTTCAGATCTTCCAGAACTTTAGCTGCATTCATAATTAAAAAAGATTATCTGTCTTATTTATTGGTTTTGAAAAATCACAGTAATATGTTTCTTTTTGTTTGATGTGCCAAAAATATAGATAAAAATTTATTTATGCAACAATAAATCAAGAAAAGTAAGAAAAAAGCGTCAAAAATCCCTTTTTATCTATTTATTCGTGTTTATTTGTTTCTGCTTTTAAGTGATTTAATTACAGGGATAAACACCAAAGCTCCTGATATGAGAATCATAATGACAAGCGGACCGTCAATTTTGGGAGTAGAGGTGAGTACTAAAAAGCAAAGTGCAGCCCAGCATAAAGTAAGTACGACACATTGTGTATGATTGAGTGGTTTTCTCATGGTTTATAGAAAAATAATACACGGAGGAACGGTGGCAAGGGTGAATGTTTTGGCTTGCGGCTGCTCCTCCGTGTAAGGTGAAATAAATCAGTAATGTTTATTGTGCTTTCTTCTTCTTGTCGACAATGGCATCAATGCAGGCGATAGCTGTGATATTGACAATATCGCGTACAGAGCTTTCAATGTCGGTGAAGTGAATTGGTTTGTTCAATCCCATCTGAATCGGGCCGATCACTTCGGTCTCACTCATGTTTTGAATGAGTTGATAGGTAGCATTGGCGGAACTCAGGTTAGGGAATACCAAAGTGTTTACTTCTTTTCCTTTTAAGCGTGTGAACGGATATTTCTCATCACGAAGGGCATTATTCAAGGCGAATTTCACTTGCATTTCACCGTCAATGGCCAAATCCGGATATTCCTGATGAAGCTGGTTGATAGCTTCGTGTACCTTCGCCGGACTTCCTTCTGCGTCGGAACCGAAGTTTGAATAAGACAGCATAGCCATTACCGGTTCCTGGTTGAAGAAACGCACAGCCTTGGCCGACAGTTTGGCAATGTCTATCAAGGTATCGGTGTCTGGATGACGGTTAATCAATGTATCGGCAATGAAATAAGTTCCTTTCTTGGAATTCAGAATATGCATGGTACCGAAATGCTTGTATCCAGGCTGGATGCCGATAACTTCCTTAGCCACCTTGATTGTGTTGGAATATTTGGTGTATAATCCGGTTACAAAGGCATCAGCTTCGCCGGTTTCCACCATCATCATACCGAAGTAGTTGCGTTCAAACATCTTGTCGTTGGCCTCTTGGAAATTTGCGCCTTCGCGGGCACGTTTCTCGCAGAGGATGCGTGCATAGCGTTCACGGCGTTCTGATTCGCGGTCGTGGCGCAGGTTGACGATTTCAATGCCCTCCAGGCTCAGGTCAAGTTCTTTAGCCAATTTTTCAATGCGTTCTTCGTTACCTAAAAGAATCGGATGGCAGATACCTTCAGCTTTGGCTTCTACTGCTGCTTTCAGCATGTTCGGATGAATACCTTCAGCAAATACCACGCGCTGTGGATTGCGGCGGGCGGTTTCATACAACTGGCGGGTCAGCTTGTTTTCCTGTCCCATCAGTTCTCTCAGGTGATTTTTGTATTCATCCCAGTCGGTAATCTGTTTACGGGCTACTCCTGATTCCATGGCTGCTTTAGCTACGGCCATAGATACTTCGGTAATCAAACGCGGGTCAACCGGTTTCGGGATGAAGTATTCAGGTCCGAAGGTCAGGTTGTTCACATGATAAGCTTCGTTCACTACGTCGGGTACAGGTTTCTTTGCTAGGTCGGCAATGGCATGTACGGCCGCCAGCTTCATCTCTTCGTTGATGGCAGTGGCTCGAGTGTCAAGTGCACCGCGGAAGATATAGGGGAATCCAATCACATTGTTTATCTGGTTCGGATAGTCAGAACGTCCGGTTGACATCAATACGTCCGGGCGGGAAGCCATGGCATCTTCGTATGAAATTTCTGGAGTCGGATTGGCCAGAGCAAATACGATAGGATGAGAAGCCATGCTGCGTACCATATCTTGGCTCAGCACATTACCTCTGGAAAGACCAAGGAATACATCGGCTCCCTTGATGGCTTCTGCCAGTGTATGGATGTCAGTACGGTCAGTAGCAAAGAATTTTTTCTGCTCGTTCAGGTCTGTACGCTCTTTAGAAATCACTCCTTTACTGTCGAGCATGACAATGTTTTCCAAGCGTGCACCGAGGGCTACATATAATTTAGTACAAGATACGGCAGATGCACCGGCACCGTTGACTACGATTTTTACCTCTTCAATTTTCTTTCCGGCTACTTCCAGTGCATTCAGCAATCCGGCACTGGAGATGATGGCTGTACCGTGCTGGTCGTCATGCATTACCGGGATGTCCAGTTCCTCCTTCAGTCTCTGTTCTATTTTGAAGCACTCAGGAGCTTTGATGTCTTCCAGGTTGATACCTCCGAAGGTAGGAGCAATGGCTTTTACCGCTTCGATAAATTTATCCGGGTCTTTTTCATTTACTTCAATATCGAATACGTCGATTCCAGCATAAATTTTAAAAAGCAGTCCCTTTCCTTCCATTACGGGTTTTCCACTCATGGCACCTATGTCTCCTAAGCCCAGTACAGCAGTTCCGTTAGAGATAACGGCTACTAAGTTACCTTTGTCGGTATAGTCGTATGCCGTATCCGGATTCTTCTGGATTTCCAGACATGGCTCTGCTACTCCTGGTGAATACGCCAGTGATAAATCACGTTGAGTTTGATAAGGTTTGGTGGGGACTACTTCTATTTTCCCCGGTTTGCCTTGTGAGTGATAGAGCAAGGCTGCTTCTTTCGTTATTTTTGTCATATTTCTTCGTTTTTTAGTTGTTTCAAAGAATAATGTATCGCGCAAATGTAGGAATAAAATAACAAATGGACTGTTTTTTTCTGAAAAAAACTATAAAATGAATTAGACTTATTTTTTCGATAATAAAACTTTTTTGTCGATAGTTTTTGTCGATTGGTCTGATAATATTGGCTATATGTAATGATATTAGGGCATTATGGTTATTCTTAGTTAAAGCCACTTTCCGGACCTTGATTTTTTTTCTATATTTGCACGATAAAAAACTAGAGAAGGGTGTAAAGTTTTCAGTGGAAAACTTTAATAGAGAGAAGAGATAAAACTAAATTTTATATATGAATATAAGTATGAGCACAAAAAGAAACAGAAGTTTTTCTTCTAGCCGAGTGGCATTCTATGCATTGACTCTTTCGGTGCTGACTGCATGTGGAGGCGGTCAGGGGGGTATGAAAATGGGTGATGATGAATTTGCGGTTGAAACACTTGCAGCTGCTTCTAGCAATCAGACAACCCAGTATCCCGCTACAATTAAAGGTTTGCAGGATATTGAAATTCGTCCGCAAGTATCAGGATTTATCGTGAAGTTGTGTGTAGACGAAGGTGCTACAGTTCGTAAGGGACAGGCTTTGTTCCAGATTGATCCTACACAGTATAAGGCTGCATACGATCAGGCTAAAGCAAGCGTTGCTTCAGCAAAAGCTAACCTGGAAACTGTTACTTCAACTGAAGCAAACAAGAAGATGTTGCATGAGCAGAAAATTATCAGTGATTTTGAATACCAGACAGCTGTGAACAATTTGCTTTCAGCTAAAGCAAGCCTGGCTCAGGCTGAAGCTGCTTATGCCGCTGCAAAACAGAATTTGGGTTTTTGTACAGTAACCAGTCCTTCAGATGGAGTAATTGGTACTTTCCCGTATCGTGTAGGTGCATTGGTTGGTCCTTCTGCGGCTGAACCGTTGACTACCGTTTCTCAGATTGGAGATATGTACGTATATTTCTCAATGACTGAAAAACAGTTACTGGCTTTGACTAAAGCAGGTGGTACATTGAAGGAACAGTTGGAAAAAATGCCTGCTGTCAAGTTGCAGTTGTCTGATGGAACAATGTATTCAGAAGAGGGTAAGATTGATGCCGTGAGTGGTGTAATCGACCAGACAACTGGTTCTGTAAGCATGCGTGCAATTTTCCCGAACAAGCAGAATATCCTTCGTAGTGGAGGTATGGCTAACGTGGTATTCCCATACACTATGAGCGACATTATCCTGATTCCTCAAACTGCTACTCAGGAAATTCAGGACAAGAAGTTTGTGTATGTATTACAGTCTGACAATACTATCAAGCATACAGAAGTACAAGTCTCTAACTTGAATGATGGTAAGCATTACATCGTGACAGGTGGACTGAAGCCTGGGGATAAGATTGTTGTAGAAGGTGTTCAGACATTGAAAGACGGACAAAAGATTACTCCGATTACACAGGCTGAAAAAGAAGCTAAATTCCAGAAGGCGTTACAAGACCAGCGGGATGGTAACATTCAGACAGCTTTTAAATAATAAAAAATGATTCTTATGGTGCTGGGGGAATGTGTTTGATGAAAATCTCTCAGAACTATAATTATAAATGGTATTTAAAGAATGAAACTAGATAAATTTATTAACCGTCCGGTACTGTCAACCGTAATTTCTATTTTGATAGTAATTCTGGGTGTGATTGGTTTGGCCACCCTGCCGGTTACACAATATCCGGACATTGCACCTCCTACCGTATCGGTAAGAGCAACGTATACAGGTGCGAATGCACAGACTGTGTTGAACTCAGTGATTGCTCCGCTGGAAGACCAGATTAACGGTGTAGAAAACATGATGTACATTCAGTCTAGTGCCTCAAACAATGGTTCTGCTGAAATAAGTGTTTATTTTAATCAGGGTACTGACCCGGATATGGCTGCGGTCAACGTACAGAACCGTGTGTCTATGGCACAAGGTCTGTTGCCGGCAGAAGTAACCAAGGTGGGTGTGACCACACAGAAACGTCAGAACTCTATGTTGTTGATTTTCTCATTGTATGATGCAGAAGATAAGTATAACATTGAGTTTATTGAAAACTATGCCAAGATTAACTTGATTCCGGAAGTTCAGCGTGTAAAAGGTGTAGGTGATGCCAACGTGATGGGGCAGGACTACTCTATGCGTATTTGGTTGAAGCCGGATGTGATGGCTCAGTACAATTTAGTTCCGTCTGATATCTCTGGTGTATTGGCAGAACAGAATATTGAAGCTGCACCTGGACAGTTTGGTGAACGTGGTAATCAGACTTTCCAGTACACCATTCGTTACAAAGGTCGTTTGCAGCAGACTGAAGAATTTGAAGATATTGTAGTGAAGGCTCTGCCTAACGGTGAAGTGCTCCGTTTGGGAGATGTAGCCCGTATCGAACTGGGACGTCTGGCTTATACCTTTAATAATACAGTAAACGGTCATAAGGCTGTAACTTGTATCGTATTCCAGATGGCAGGAACCAATGCGACTGAAACAATCAACAACTTGCTGGATGTTATTAGTAAGGCTGAAGAAAGCTTGCCTGCCGGATTGAAGATTAACGTGGCTCAGAATGCCAATGACTTCTTGTATGCGTCTATTCACGAAGTTATCAAGACTTTGATTGAGGCGTTTGTGCTGGTGTTCATCGTAGTATATGTGTTCTTGCAGGATATGCGTTCTACATTGATTCCGGCCATTGCCATTCCGGTAGCCTTGATTGCTACTTTCTTCGTATTGAAACTGATTGGATTTAGTGTGAACTTGCTGACACTTTCGGCGATGGTGCTTGCCATTGCGATTGTGGTCGACGATGCTATTGTGGTGGTGGAAGGTGTACATGCCAAGTTGGACCAGGGATACAAATCATCTCGTGAGGCTTCTATCGATGCCATGAGTGAACTCGGTGGTGCACTGGTTTCTATTACATTGGTCATGATGTCCGTGTTTATCCCGGTAAGTTTCATGGGAGGTACAGCCGGTACATTCTATCGTCAGTTCGGTATTACGATGGCGATTTCTATCGCATTCTCAGCATTGAACGCGTTGACACTGTCTCCGGCTTTGTGTGCCATTTTCCTGAAACCGCATGATTCAGAACACAAGCAGAAGAAGATGAGTATGGTCGATCGTTTCCATACCTCTTTCAACGCAGCATACGATTCATTGCTGAAGAGCTATAAGAAGCGTGTCGTATTCTTTATTCATAAGAAATGGCTTTCATTCGGACTGGTGGCTGCATCTATCGTATTGTTGATGTTCTTTATGAAGACCACTCCGACGGGTATGGTGCCGAATGAAGATACTGGTACTATCATGGGTGCTGTGACATTGCCTCCTGGTACTTCTCAGGAACGCGCTATGGAAGTGTTGGCCAAGGTAGACAGCCTGGTAGCTGCAGAACCTGCCGTTCAGTCTCGTACTATCATTTCTGGATATAGCTTTATTGGTGGACAAGGACCTTCTTACGGTTCTGTCATCATCAAGTTGAAAGACTGGGAAGAACGTTCTATGATGCAGAATTCAGATATTATCTATTCTACTTTGTTCTTGCGTGCACAGAAAGTCATTAAGGATGCACAGGTATTGTTCTTTGCTCCTCCGATGATTCCGGGTTATTCAGTATCAAGCGATATTGAATTGAACATGCAGGATAAGACCGGTGGTTCACTGGATCACTTCTTTGAAGTAGTAAATAGCTATACAGCTGCATTGGAAGCACGTCCGGAAATCAATTCAGCGAAGACTACTTTCAACCCGAGCTTCCCGCAGTATCAGCTTGACATTGATGCAGCAGCTTGTAAAAAGGCAGGCATCAGCCCGAGCGATATTCTTTCTACCATGCAGGGATATTTTGGAGGTTTGTATGCTTCTAACTTCAACCGTTTCGGTAAGATGTATCGTGTAATGATTCAGGCTGAGCCGGATGCTACTAAGAACATGGAATCGTTGAACGGAGTGAAAGTACGTGGTAGCAATGGAGAAATGGCTCCTATCACACAGTTCGTAAGCATGAAGAAAGTATACGGTCCGGATATTATCAACCGTTTCAACCTGTACACTTCAATGAAGGTGATGGTGGCTCCTGCTTCTGGTTATACTTCCGGTCAGGCATTGCAGGCTATTGCTGAAGTGGCTAAGGAAAATCTTCCGATGGGATTCGGTTACGAATTGGGAGGTATGGCACGTGAGGAAGCACAGTCAAGTGGCAGTACAACAGGTATTATCTTCGTACTTTGCTTCGTCTTCGTTTACTTGCTGCTGAGTGCCCAGTATGAAAGTTACATTCTGCCGTTGGCCGTATTGCTTTCTGTACCGTTTGGTTTGATGGGTAGCTTCATCTTCGTCAACGGATTTAGTGCATTGGGAAGTATTCCTGCATTGAAGATGATTTTGGGAACCATGTCAAATGACATTTACATGCAGATTGCCTTGATTATGTTGATGGGTCTGTTGGCTAAGAATGCCATCTTGATTGTTGAGTTTGCCCTTGACCGTCGTAAACAAGGTATGAGTATTTCCTGGGCAGCCGTATTGGGTGCTGCAGCCCGTCTTCGTCCGATTTTGATGACTTCATTGGCCATGATTGTCGGTTTGATTCCGTTGATGTTGGCTATGGGTGTAGGAGCTCACGGTAACCGTACATTGGGTGCTTCGGCTATCGGTGGTATGTTAATCGGTATGATTTTCCAGATTTTCATCGTTCCGGTATTGTTCGTGGTATTCCAGTGGTTACAGGAGAAATTCAAACCAATGGAATGGGATAGCCTCGATGAAAGTGAAGTGGAAGCTGAAATTGAACAGTATTCTCCTAATACGCATAAATAAGATTGATAATGAAAAAACAGATAATAGGAATGATGTGTCTGGCTGCCATGATGAGCAGTTGCCACATTTACAAAGCTTATGACCGTCCGGAAACGATAGATGCCTCAGGCGTCTATCGTGACCCGGCTTCGGCAACCGATACACTGGCTGCCGATACGGCTAATATGGGAAATTTGCCTTGGAAAGACATTTTCCGTGATGCCAAACTGCAGGCCTTGATTGAGGAAGGATTGGCTAATAATGTAGATATGCAGGCTGCTGCGCTCCGTGTACAGGAAGCGAATGTGATGCTGACTGCAGCTAAATTATCTTATTTGCCTTCTATTAATCTGGCTCCACAAGGTTCTACAACCAGCATGGGAGGTGGAAATTATGTAAAGGCATACCAGCTTCCAGTGTCTGCCAGCTGGGAAATTGACTTGTTCGGAAAGATTCTGAATACCAAACGTGGTCAGAAAGTAGCCTACGAACAGAGCCAGTATGCAGAACAGGCTGTACGTTCACAAATTATTTGTGGTATAGCTAACGTGTACTATTCTTTGCTGATGCTCGACCGTCAGGTAGAAATTACGACTGAAACGGCTGCTATCTATAAAGAAAACGTACGAGTAATGGAAGCCATGAAAATTGCCGGTATGACAACCGAAGCTGCTGTAGCACAGATGCGTGCTGCCAGCCATCAGGTTGAGGCTTCATTGATGGATTTGAAACGTCAGGTGCGTGAAACAGAAAATTCATTAGCTGTGCTGTTGGCTAAGGCTCCTCAGACCATCGAACGCAGTACATTGGACGAACAGGTTATGCCGGAAGAACTGGCTGCGGGCGTACCGATGCAGTTGCTGGAAAACCGTCCGGACGTGAAGATGGCTGAAATGACGCTTGCTGCGGCTTATTATACAACTAATTCCGCACGTGCAGCATTCTATCCGGGCTTGAACATTACAGGTCTGGCTGGATGGACAAACGGCTCAGGTGTTACAGTGGCTAATCCGGGTGAATTTATGTTGCAGGCTTTGGCTTCATTGGCTCAGCCTATTTTCAATAACGGTAAGCTGATTGCTAACCTGAAGGTTTCAAAAGCAGAAGAAAAGATTGCTCAGATGAATTATCAGCAGACTATCCTGGAAGCTGGTAAGGAAGTGAGCGATGCTTTGTATCTGTTCGATACACAGAATAAGAAACTGGTGGAAGACCGTGGACAGGTAGAACAGTTGGATAAGGCGGTGACTTATACCAAAGCCTTGTTCCAAAGTGGAGATGCCACTTATCTGGAAATCCTGACTGCACAGCAGAATCTGTTGAGCGCACAGCTGTCAGAGGTAGCTGATAATTTCCAGCGTATGCAAGCTGTCATCAACTTGTACAGTGCGTTGGGAGGAGGAAGAAATTGATTAACCTTAAAATGAGAAAACTATGATAAGTCCTTTAGCTTATGTAGATCCGTCAGCCAAATTGGGTAAGAACGTGACGGTTCATCCATTTGCCTATATCGACAAGAATGTAGAGATAGGCGATGACAACGTGATTATGCCCTATGCCAGTCTGATGAGCGGCACACGTATGGGAAATGGAAATACAGTTTATCAGGGAGCTGTTGTGGCAGCAGTTCCCCAGGATTTTGCCTTTACAGGTGAAGAAACACTGGCTATTATCGGCAATAACAATGTGATTCGTGAAAATGCCGTGATTATTCGCGGTACACATGCTTCACATGCTACGAAAGTGGGTAATGGTAACTTCATCATGAGTGGGGCCCGTCTTTCTCATGATGTGGAAGTGGGTAACCGTTGCATTATCGGTAACGGTTCACAGGTTTCAGGCAACTGTATTATCTATGACAATGCCATCCTTACTTCCAATGTGCTGATGCAGGGAAATACACGCCTGGGAAGTTTCTCAGTAGTGCAGGGTGGATGCCGTTTCATCAAGGACATTCCTCCATATATTGTAGCAGCCCATGAACCGATTGCATTCTATAGCATCAATACAAAGGTGCTGGAGCATACCGGTTTTTCTGAAACCATTATCAAACACATTGCACAAGCATATCGTATCCTTTATAAGGCCAATACTTCTTTGCATGATGCATTGGGACGTATTCGTGAACAGATTCCTAACGGACCGGAAATTGAAAACATTATCCAGTTTGTGGAAACTTCAAAATTAGGAATTATTCATTGATATAGATAATGGCAGGGCGAAGAAAGGAAAACGACCGTGAAGAGTTAAAGTTGCGTGTGGTGGAAACAGCTTCCAAGTCTTTTATGACTTTGGGGATTAAGGCTGTGCACATGGACGATATAGCAAGTTCGCTTTCTATATCCAAGCGTACGCTTTATGAGCTGTTTGGAGATAAAGAAGAACTTCTACTGGAAGTTTTCCGTTTCTATCGTCGTTGTATGAATGAGTATATGCAAGAGATTGCTTCCAGCGCGAACAATGTGCTGGAAGTAATCCTTACATTTTATGAGCGTAAGTTCAATGAGTTATGTACGGTAAACCCTTTGTTTTTTCGTGACTTGCGCAGATATTCCAAGGTGTTGGAATATATACACGATGACCGTCGCAGGGGAGATGCTGATGCGCTGGCCTATTTTCAAAAGGGGGTAGAGCAAGGTATTTTTCGCAGCGACATTAATTTCCAGATTATAAATCAGGCCATGGCCATGCAGATGGACTTGTTGATTTATTCAGACATTACAGACCATTATCCGCTGGCTGAAATCTATAGTGAAATCACTATCTTACACATGCGGGGGATTACCACAGAAAAAGGTTACCGCATGGTCGATGATTTTTTGAAGAATATTCGAGAAAAGCATATCGGATAATCTTTTTTACTTAAAATTCCTCTATCTTTGATTCCTTGAACATAGGATACGGTCCGGCAATATCTGTACTTAAAAGCAAGCTTTTGGCTTGGTATTGCTCTCACCTTTCACTATCTTTGATTTCTCGAAGATAGGATGCGGTTCGGCAATACTTGCGCTTAAAAGCAAGCTTTTGGCTTGGTATTGCTCTCACCTTTCACTATCTTTGCACCCGGTTTTAGAGGAAAGTTCATGAAGAATAAATTGTTATACACTTTTCTGTTCACCCTTCTGGTGGTGGCAGGTCTGTTTGCCATGCATTTTTTGCCGTCTGTTTCTTTTCGTGGCGAACCTTTGAGAAGGGTTGATTTGCTTTCAGATATTCGTATAAAGAAGGAAGTAGCAGAACCTATGGATTCTGATACACTGGTATTGCCGCCTCCCGTAAAGCCTGCTTTTGTGGATACCTGCAAGAGTGGAATGGTCTGCATTGAAGAATATGCCGATTCTGCGGGGCGTGGAATGGAGTATTTTTATGAGGCTTTGGGAAAGGTTTCTTCTTTAGGCCGCCCGGTACGTATTGCCTATTTCGGAGATTCATTTATTGAGGCCGACATCTTGACCGGTGACTTACGTGAAATGTTGCAGAAACGTTTTGGCGGATGTGGGGTAGGATATGTGCCCATCACAACGAAAATAGCCGGCTTCCGCCCTACGGTACATCATTCGTTTGGCGGATGGGGCAGTCATTCTATTACGGATTCCACCTATTTTGACCGTTCTCGTCAGGATATTTCCAATCATTATTTTATTCCTTCTTCGGGAGCTTATGTAAGCTTGAAAGGTGAGAAACGCTTCTTGTCGCATCTTGATACCTGCGAAGTGTCTACCTGTTATTTTCTGACTTCCGATTCTTTACGGCTGACTGCATCCGTCAATGGGGGAGAGGCACAGCCATTCTCTGTAGATGGAAAAGATGAATTACAAGCTGTGTCTGTGAACGGACGTATCGGCTCTGTGCGCTGGAAAGTGGAACAACTGGATTCTACGGCTTTGTTCTATGCCGTGACGATGGATCCGCGTCAAGGTGTGGTAGTCGATAACTTCAGTACCCGTGGAAGCAGCGGACAGCAGTTGGGTAATATTCCGATGTCGATACTTCGCCAATACAACCGTTTGCGTACATACGATTTGATTGTGTTGCAGTACGGGTTGAATGTGGCTTCAGACAAGGTAATGAACTATACCTATTACAAGGATGCGATGAAACCTATAGTGGAGCGTTTGAAGACGGCCTTTCCGGAGGCTTCTGTCCTGATTGTCGGTGTGGGAGATAGAGAAAACAAGGATGAAAACGGTGAATTGCGTACCATGCCGGGTGTGAAGCGTTTGATTCGTTACCAGCAGGCACTTGCGGCAGAAACGGGGGTGGCATTCTGGAATATGTTCGAAGCCATGGGAGGAGAAGGTAGTATGGTAGAGATGGTGAACCACAAGCCTCAGATGGCCAATTATGATTATACTCACATCAATTTCAGAGGAGGAAAGCACATTGCCGGACTTCTGTTTGAGACCTTGATGTACGGCAAGGAACAGTACGAAAAACGAAAAGCTTATGAAATGGAGTGAGATACGTTTTTTGGGGATACTCTTCGGGTTCCTTTTGGGAGCATTGCCGCTTTTAGCGCAGGATGCTTTGCCGGAGAAATCGCGTCCTGACCGTCATTCCGGACATGTGTCCGACAGCGAGGCCATGCAGCAGCTGATGCGTTTTGTGGAAGTCAGCAATCCGATGCCTGCCGGATTTAAGGGAACAACTGAAAATACGATTATAGACCCAACGCATGAACTGGAGCCTTTCTGGCAGAAGCTTTCCGTGCTCGACCGTCCGTTACGTATCGTGCACATCGGCGATTCTCATGTGCGGGGGCATGTGTATCCTTATATTGTACGGCGTCAGCTGGAAGACGATTTCGGACGGGAAGCTGTACTCGATATGCAGGTGAGTTACCGTACTTCGGGACTGGCGCAGGAAACGGGAGCCGCAGGGATTGTATATCACATCGTAGGAGTAAACGGAGCGACTTGTGCTTCTTTTGCTACCCCTGAGAACATTCGTCAGATTATCGAACTGAATCCGGACTTGGTTATTCTTTCGTTCGGCACCAATGAAGCGCATGGTCGCCGTTATTCTTCGGCGGAGCATCTGGCGCAGATGGACAATCTGTTGGGAGAACTGAAGAAAGGATGTCCGCAGGCGGTATATCTGCTGACTACTCCTCCCGGAGCCTATGTCCGCAATGGCCGGCGGGGCGCAAGGGTAATCAATCCTCGCACGAAATTAGTGGTAAAGACAGAACTGGATTATGCGGCTTCACGGGAACTCGCTATATGGGATATGTATCACGTGGTAGGAGGTGAACGCTATGCCTGTCTGAACTGGAGTAACGGAAACTATTTCCAGCGCGACAAGATTCATTTTACGCAGGACGGATATATTTTACAGGGATTATTATTACACGAAGCGATTATCAAATCATACAACAATTATGTGGAAACTCAACTGGACGGAACTTGGAATTGACTGGGACAGACTTAAGGATGTGCTGACGTACGATGCGTCGCAACCGATGATTTTCAGCAGTGGCTTCTTCTTGCTGCTTTTTCTCGGATTCAGCCTGATTTACCTGATTTTGCAGAAAAAGACTACGGCGCGTCTGCTGTTTGTTACCTTGTTTTCTTATTATTTCTATTATAAGAGCAGCGGGTTTTATTTCTTTCTGTTAGGCATTGTCACGGTGTCCGACTTCTTGCTGGCTCGCAGGATGGAACTGACCGTACAGCCTTGGAAACGGAAACTGTTGGTAGTATGCAGTTTGTGCATCAATCTCGGATTGCTTTGTTATTTCAAGTACACCAATTTCTTTTATGAGATGCTGGCTCCGTTGTGGCACGGGCAGTTTGAACCGCTGGACATATTCCTTCCGGTGGGAATTTCCTTCTTTACCTTCCAGTCGCTGAGTTATACCATCGACGTGTATCGTCGTGACCTGAAACCGTTGACTAACTTGTTGGATTACGCGTTTTATGTGTCGTTCTTTCCACAGTTGGTGGCAGGGCCCATCGTGCGTGCCCGCGACTTTATCCCGCAAATCCGTCAGCCCTTGTTTGTATCATCTGAGATGTTCGGACAAGGCATCTTCTTCATTGTAAGCGGCTTGTTCAAGAAAGCGGTGATTTCAGACTATATCAGTGTGAACTTTGTAGAACGTATTTTCGATAATCCGGGGTTGTATTCCGGGTTGGAAAACCTGTTTGGCGTCTACGGATATGCCTTGCAGATATACTGTGACTTTTCGGGCTACAGTGACATGGCCATCGGTATTGCCTTGTTGCTGGGATTCCGTTTCCCGCTCAACTTCGACTCCCCTTATAAGTCGGACAGTGTGACCGACTTCTGGCACCGATGGCACATTTCCCTGTCGTCCTGGTTGCGCGACTATCTTTATATCTCCCTGGGGGGTAACCGGAAAGGAAAAGTCCGTACCTACATCAACCTGATACTGACCATGCTGTTAGGTGGTTTGTGGCACGGTGCTTCGTGGAACTTTGTGGTGTGGGGCGGATTGCATGGAGTGGCACTGGCCTTGCATAAGTTCTTCCGCAACCTGTTGGGCCGGCCCAAGCAATACCGCAGTCGGGGAGTACGCAAATTCTTTGCCGTGGTGCTGACCTTCCATTTTGTGTGCTTCTGTTGGATATTCTTCCGAAACTCCACGTTTGAGGCTTCGGTGACCATGATTCGCCAGATATTTACAGCCTTCCATCCGGAATTGCTGGAGCAGCTCCTGACGGGCTATTGGAAGGTATTTGCACTGATGGGAGTAGGCTTCTTGCTTCATTTCTGTCCCGACAGCTGGCAGAATGCGTGCAGCCGGGGCATGGTGCGTATGCCTCTCGTAGCCCAGGCACTGATAATGATTGCATTGATTTATCTGGTTATTCAGGTGAAAAGCAGCGATATTCAGCCGTTTATCTACTTTCAGTTCTGATGCGTGTGATTGTATAGGCGTGTAAGGGTACAACTATTTTAGTTTTCGTTCTCTATTTTTTCAGGAAAAAATTAGGAGAAAAGACTGAATAATTGTATTTTTGTCACGCTTTCGAAATATCCTTTTTCAAAAAGGACGTTGGAAAGTGTGCTTATTGATATTTGCGCCCGTAGTTCAATGGATAGAATAAAGGATTCCGGTTCCTTCGATTGGGGTTCGACTCCCCACGGGCGTACATAAAGCTTATTAGACTGAAAAAGAACGGTTTAATAAGCTTTTTTGTTTATACTTACCTGCCTTCAGAAAACGAGGTCTGTACTTTCGGAGAAAAACGTTTCTGCGTTTGTGCTGAAACTCCTTTACGTTTGATACAAAACGTACTTGTGTTTCAAGTAAAACGTACTTGCGTTTTGATTAAAACGTCAAAGCGTTTTCCGGTAGATGCAAAGGCCTTTTCTGAGGGTGAAAAAAATCACTGTTAAAAGTTGACTGAGAGATGAAAAACTACATGTTTGAAATTTGTGCCAACTCTGCAGAGAGTTGCGTGGCTGCCCAGCAGGGGGGCGCTCATCGGGTAGAATTGTGTGCCGGCATGCCGGAAGGTGGAACTACTCCGTCGTTGGGCGAGATAAAAGTGGCCCGTAAGTTGATTGACATCCGTCTGCATGTCATTATCCGTCCGCGTGGAGGAGATTTTCTGTACACACCTTCTGAACTGGAGATTATGGAAGAAGATATTCGGGCTGCCCGTCAGGCGGGAGCCGATGGAGTGGTGTTCGGTTGTCTTACACCGGAAGGCGAGCTGGACAAGCCGGCCATGCAGCGTCTGATGGAAGCTTCTAAAGGACTTTCGGTGACTTTCCATCGTGCGTTTGATTATGTCAAGTCACCCCGTGAGGCACTTGAAGAACTGATAGGCATGGGGGTGAACCGTGTGCTGACTTCCGGCCAGATGCCTACGGTCATGGAAGGGGCACCTTTGCTGGCTGAACTGGTGAAGCAGGCGGGCGATCGCATTATCATCATGCCGGGTTGCGGAGTGAACGAACATAACATTGCGGAACTGGCTCGTGTGACGGGAGCCGGTGAGTTCCATTTTTCGGCGCGCGAACAAAAAGAAAGCCGGATGCTTCTTCGCAATCCGGCTTTGTCGATGGGAGGTACGGATATGGATGAATATGCTCATCCGGTCACGACTCCCGAAAAGGTGCGTCGCACCATCGAGGCGCTTACAGTCCGTGGATAACATGGAGCAGTTGCTCGCCCATGCCGATGGTGTATCCGTGTGATTCGAAGACTACACGGTTGAACGTATCGCCCAGGATAATCACCGGCAGGGTGGGTTTGCTGCCCAGTTTCATATTTTCAGCAATCATTTTCAGAATGCTTCCGTCCTTGTCTATACCAAATACTACGTTCGACGGAAGATTGGGGAATTCCTTGCGGTCGAATTTCTTGTAAGCTGCTTCGTCTGTGAAGAGCAGTACGATCGTACGTCCCCATTTCTCAAATTCTGCTTTCTTTACTTCGATGTCTTTCAGGGCATGGTTGGTCGGTTCCTGACCTACGCCCAATACGCCGACAATGTAATATCCTCTTCCGGTAGTGTTGAGTACGGATACTTGTTCATCGGTGTCCGGACGGGTGTAGAGTGCTTCTGAATTGAAGCTGCCGATAACACGTACTTCTTCCGTATTGTTGCGCATG
Organism: Phocaeicola plebeius DSM 17135; assembly: GCF_000187895.1. Classification (GTDB taxonomy): domain Bacteria; phylum Bacteroidota; class Bacteroidia; order Bacteroidales; family Bacteroidaceae; genus Phocaeicola; species Phocaeicola plebeius. The sequence goes on from NZ_DS990130.1 coordinate 254,846, forward strand.
CAGAGAGGAGTTACCGTGGTCTTTCCTTTGTCGACAGTGAAGAATGAAACCTGGCTCAATACGCCTCCGTTGGCCATACGGCTACCCGTTACCATCATGTAATAACCGGTCGACATGCTGCTTCCGTTTTTCAGCAGAGAAGCCCAGCTGGCATCTTCCGGATGGTTCTGTAACTGGAATGTGCCGTTGTCATATTTCGACAGGGTGAAGTGTGTGTAGTATTTCGGATTGTCCAGTCGCGGAATAGGCTGGTAAGTAGCTTTCAATACACCTTCCGACAGACTTCCACCTTCTGAACTTTCAAAGTCCACCAATACCGGTTTTCCGTTGAGGCGGTAGCAGATGTTACCGTTTACTTCATCCTTCCAGGCGGGGATACCTAAGCTGCGGGCAGCAGCTACAAAGAAAATGTCTCTTGACTGTGAGTCAGTCACACGGCTGCGCCATACGCCTTCGGGTGAAGTAATGGTGAATATCGTACTCAGGTCGTTGCGGATAGACAAGCTGTCCTTACACCATTTCACGAGTACTTGCGGGTCAGCTTTGATTTGTGCGGCTAGTTCGGCAGACAAGGCTTTCTGCAGGTAAGTGCGGTAAGGAGTCAGCATTTCAGTGGCAATGCGCGGTGCAAGCACTTCTTTCACGTCAGCTTTCGCATCGGTAGCATACAAATGGTCTTCCAGGATGCTGCAAGGTGTATCGCGCAGGTCTTTATCAGCCAGTGTGCTGAGCAATTCCAATGCACGGGCACCCTGTCCCTTTTCTGCTGCATTCGACAGGAACTGCATGATGTCCGCATGGTTTCCTCTGGATTTCAGAATGTATGTGCTTGTCTGGTTCACATCCAGTTTCAGTCCTTCTGCAAAAGCTTTGGCCTTTTCTTCGGTCGGGAAGCTGGCTACGTAGGCGTTGCGGATAGAATCTTCCTGAGCCATGCGAAGGGTGTTTTCCTTACGCTGTGCATCGGTCACTTCCGGGAAGTTGGCCTTTTCAGCCGGCGGCACGATGTGCAAGGTATCGGTAAATACATCTCCCGGACGGTGAGAAAGTGTCAATGTGACTTCTTTATCTTTTCCGAAAGATACTTTCTGCAAGCCGAAGTGGTCATTTGCCGAAGCGTAGACTACCATGTCGCCCAATCCGGCAGAAAGCGAAGCTTTTCCTTGTGCGTCGGTCGTTTTGTTGGCTACGGTGAAGAATTCAGCGTAATTGTAAATCTTAAACTCTACGTGAGCGCCTTCTACAGCTTTACCCTGAGCATCTACCACCGTAACAGTGACGGGTGCACTCTGTCCGTAGTTGTCGATGATGTTGATTTCCGTATAGTTGGCAGTGGTTTTCATCACTTCTTCCGGTCCGTCGTATGCACCGAATACTTTGGTGTGCATCAGCATTCCTCTGCTGGCAGGAGCGTTGAACCATCCCAGATTCAGTACCGGTTCCGGTTCGCAGGCACCAAGGAAGTACCATTTGCCGTCCACCCAGGCTTCTACCCAGGCATGGTTGTCGTCTGTGTGTGCCCAGCGCGGAGTGTACACCTGACGGGCAGGGATACCTACGGCACGGAGAGCGGCTACCAGGAAGGTAGATTCTTCACCGCAGCGTCCGTAAGCCGTCTTGACAGTAGCCATCGGGGCACTGGTACGGATGTCGGTCGGGGTATAGATTACTTTTTCATGACACCAGTGGTTTACTTCCAGCACGGCATCGTACATGGACAGTTTTTCCACACGCGGCATCAGTTCCTGACGGAATACTTCGCGTGCATTGTCTAGGTTTTCGTTGTTCACTCTGACAGGGAGTACAAAGTGGCGGAATATCATGTCAGGAATTCCGGCTCCCCATGAAGTCTCTTTGCGGTTCTGAAGTGCCAGGCGTACATTTTTCAGGTAAAATTCTCCGGAATAGTCGGAAATATCGCCTGGAGTCATGTAGGCATACAGGAACATCATGGCTTCCCGTTCCTCCAGTGACATGTCTTCATTGAAAATGTCAAAAAGATTTCCCCGATTGAGAATCTCTTTCTTTTGTCCGAAATCAGCTTCCACCTTGTTGCGGTAATCGGCTTCTTTTAGAAAATGGTTGGGAGAAGTCGAGGTGCACGACGGGAAGAGGCAACTGAGCCAGAATGCAAATGCGGGTATAAGTAGTTTTTTCATGTAGGTAATAAAGATTTGGTAAAAACAGAAATAAAAAAGACACGGAAACGAGAAGTTCTTCCTTGAGGATGGACTTCTACGTTTCTGTGTCTTTTGCTTAAAATGTAATATGCACTTAGATAGGTTTATATTCTACAAATGCTTCCATAGCTTCATAGCAAGCCAGGCCTAACTGGTCGTAAAGTGAAGCGGTTCCACGGTTGCGGTCTTCACTTCTTTGCCAGAACAGACGTTCGTCATTGCCCAGGAACGGTGCGCTTTCCATCTGAGACTGATGTTTCAGGATAGAATTACGTTTTGCACGAAGTTCTTCCGGACTCAGGGGTACGGCCATTTCGATGTTTTCGATTTCCCATTCAGCCCATGCACCACGATACATCCAGATGCGGCAGTCGTTCAGCCATTCTGCACCGGCATTCTTCTCTTCATCAATAGCGGCAAAGACAGCGTCCGTACATACGCGGTGGGTACCGTGCGGGTCGGCCAAGTCACCAGCTACGTAAATCTGATGAGGTTTTACTTCGCGGAGCAGGTTCAGAACGATTTCTACATCGGCTTCGCTGATAGGATTCTTTTCAATCTTTCCGGTCTCATAGAACGGAAGGTCAAGGAAGTGGCAACGGCTGAGCGGAATATGGTTGAACGTACAAGCGGTACGAGCTTCACCACGGCGAATCAGACCTTTGATGGTCAGAATATCGCGTGTATCCATGTCGCCTTCTTTCTTAGTAGAGAAGAACTGCTTGATTTCAGCGTATTTGTCGCAGATTACTTTATCTTCACTGTTTTCGAACAGCTGGTTAAAGCCATTGATGAAATGCATGAAGCGTACTACTTCTTCATCGCCTACGGCAATGTTTCCAGAAGTTTCGTAAGCTACGTGTACTTCATGTCCCTGCTGTACGAGACGGCGCAGTGTACCTCCCATGGAGATTACATCGTCATCCGGATGTGGAGAGAATACGACTACACGTTTCGGGAACGGTTTGGCACGTTCCGGACGGTATGTATCGTCAGCATTCGGTTTTCCGCCCGGCCATCCGGTAATGGTGTGCTGAAGGTCATTGAATACCTTGATGTTGGCATTGTAAGCAGAACCGTAAAGAGCCAGCAGTTCACTTAAGCCATTTTCGTTGTAATCCTTGTTGGTCAGTTTCAGGATAGGTTTGTTCAAAGTAGTACATAACCATACGATAGCACTTCTCACCAGTTTGTCGTTCCATTCACAGCTGGTTACTAGCCATGGACGCTGGATACGGGTCAGATGGGCTGCTCCTGCCAGGTCTACACAAACGGTAGTATTTGTATGAAGTTGCAGGTAAGATGCAGGTAATGTGTCACTTACTTTATCTTCTACCGCGCTTCGGATAATGTCTGCTTTGTCTTCTCCCCAAGCCAGCATGTAAATCTTTCTTGCTCCCATAATGGTGTTGATACCCATGGTGATGGAGCAGGGAGGAAGATTGTCTACACCGATATTACGTGCGGCTTCAGAACGGGAAGTGGCATCAACCAAAATCAGACGGGTGGTAGAGCTGGCATGTGAGCCTGGCTCATTCATACCGATGTTTCCTTCACGGCCGATACCCATAATGACCATATCAAGACCTCCAAAAGTCTGTATGCGCTGTTCGTACAAGCGGCAGTGTTCAATGATAGCTTCCTGTGGAATGCTACCATCCATCGTAAAGATGTTTTGGTGGTCAATGTCTATCTGTGAAAGGAAAAGTTTGTTTAAATGGTTGAAGCTGCTTCCTGCCCCTTCAACCAATGGATAATATTCATATAGATTGAAGAAGACTACATTACGGAAGCTTACTCCTTCGTCTTTATGTTTACGGATGAGTTCTGTGAACAGTGGACGGAGGGAAGCTCCTGTACCTATGGCGATTGTACAGAATTTTCCTTCATGTTGTCTGTCCTGTATTTTAGCTACGATTTCATTGGCAATTTGTTCTACACCTTCTTCAATTGTTTCAAAGATATTGGTAGGGATTTTTTCCAATCGTGTAAGGACAGAACGTTCTACGGCGTTTCCCGGACGATAGTAGCGTGGGGAAACGCGGTTCAGTGAAATTTGAGAGCTAAGATTGGTTCTCATGATTCAATGAATTAAAGGTTGTTCTTTTCAATATCCTTGAAGTATTTGTAGGTGCCGACTTTCAATTCATCGGTAGCAGCTTCGTCACATACGATGATACCGTGCTGGTGCATCTGCAATGCGCTGATGGTCCACATCTGTGTGATGCCGCCTTCTACTGCGTGCTGTAGAGCACGTGCTTTGTTATGACCGTTACAGATAATCAGCACTTCTTTTGCAGAAAGTACAGTTCCGACTCCTACAGTCAAGGCAGTCTTAGGCACTTTATTTACGTCATTGTCAAAGAAACGTGAGTTAGCGATGATGGTATCTGTAGTCAGTGTTTTCACACGTGTGCGTGAAGTCAGTGAAGATCCCGGTTCGTTGAAAGCAATATGACCGTCAGGACCGATACCTCCTAAGAACAGGTCAATGCCGCCGAACTTTTCAATTTCTTTTTCATAGTTGGCGCATTCAGCTTCCAGATCGGCTGCATTACCGTTCAGGATGTGAATGTTTTCCTTGCAGATGTCAATATGGTTGAAGAAATTGTTGAACATAAATGAATGGTAGCTTTCAGGATGAGATTCCGGCAAACCTACGTATTCGTCCATATTGAAAGTCACTACATTCTTGAATGATACCACTCCCTTTTTGTTTAATTCAATCAGGGCTTTATACATACCCAGAGGAGATGAACCTGTGGGAAGTCCTAATACAAACGGTTTTTCTTTGGTTGGATTAGCTGCGTTGATTTTTTTTGCAACATAGTTTGCTGCCCAGTTGGACAGAGAACTGTAATCGGGTTCAATGATTAATCTCATGGTGGTTAGAATTTTGAATATTGAAATTAAATTAACTTGTTCCTTAATTGATAAGAAATTCTTACTCTATGCAAATATATCAAAGCTTATTCAGAAAGGCAAATAAAAAAATAGATTTTTTATGTATGAGTTTTTAAAGAAAAATTCTACATTTGTAAATGTTTCTATAAAAAATAACAAATATGGGTCAGACTCTATTGACGAATATACAGAAAGGCGTTAAAAGTGCATTGGTGAAGCAACGTATCATTACGCACTTGATTTATGCGGGTAGCACTACAATTACAGATTTGTCCAAGTCGATGGGACTAAGTGTTCCTACCGTGACAAAATTTGTAGATGAAATGTGCAAGGAAGGATATGTGAATGATTGTGGAAAACTGGAAACCAGTGGAGGACGCCATCCAAGTTTGTATGGCTTGAATGCGGATTCTGCCTATTTTATAGGAGTCGCTCTGGCTGTACAGTCATTAAGTCTGGGGGCTATCAACTTTAAGGGAGAAGTACTTCAGACCAAAATGGAAATACCATTTAAGCTGGAAAATACACCGGAATGTTTGGAGCGTATCTGTCAGGAGATAGAAACGTTTATCGATGAGCTTCCGTGTGATAAATCAAAGATTTTGAATATCTGTATTGGTATGACCGGAAGAGTAAATCCGGAAACAGGTTGCAGCTACACGCATCTGACTTATGGTGACAAACCTTTGGCTGAGATGTTCACAGAAAGAATGGGTATTAATGTATGTATTGATAACGATAGCCGTGCAATGGCTTACGGAGAATACATCATGCGTTCAGAAAAATGTCCGAAAAACCTGATTTATGTGAATGTAAACTGGGGGCTGGGGCTTGCTATCATTATAGATGGTAAGTTGTATTCTGGTATGTCTGGCTTTGCCGGAGAATTTGGTCATAATTACGGATATGACAATCAGCAGATTTGTTATTGCGGTAAAAAAGGATGTATTGAAACGGAAGTGTCTTGCTCTGCTTTGTATCGTAAGTTTATTGCGCGTCTGCGTCAGGGAGAGAACTCTGTATTGTTGAAAGAAAAGACAATCGATGAGATTACATTGGCTGATATTATTTCTGCTGTTCGTCGTGAAGATGTGCTGGCGATTGAATTGGTGGAAGAAATCGGTGCAAAGCTGGGACGCCATATTGGTGACCTGATTAATGTCTTCAATCCGGAACAGGTAATTATTGGAGGAGAATTCTCGAAGGTGGGAGAGTATTTGTTGCCACCGGTTATTTCTGCAGTTCGTAAGTATACGTTGAATTTGATGTATAAAGACTCAGATATTGTGTTGTCTGAACTGAAAGAAAAGGCAAATGTTATAGGCTCTTCTCTACTGTCAAGAAGCAAGCTGTTTGCTTTGGAATAAGTAATTTATTTGGCATAAAAAATCCACGGGAAACTGAAATGTTAGTTTTAGTTTTCCGTGGATTTTTCTTTATAGAGATACTTCTTGTAAACTTTGGCGGCAAGTTTCCCAATTCTCATTAAACGCAGACATGGACGGAAACAAGATGTTGGCACCTTCTTGCAGAAGTACGTTGTCTGGAAGCGGACCGGTGTTCAATGCGATGGTGAAGATTCCGGCAGCTACTCCCGCTCTGACTCCTAACGGCGCATTCTCAATGACTACTGCTTCGTTGGCTTGTATGCCGGCTTTCTGCAAAGCCATCAGGTAAGGTTCGGGATTGGGTTTTCCGTATTTTACATCGAAAGCAGTCACCATCAGTTCCCGCTGGAAAATGCCTGGGAAATAATGGTTCAGTTTATCTAATAAGGAAAGTTGTCCGGAACCGGTAACCACCATTGGAGTCAGTCCGGCTTCTTTTATTTTCTTCAGCACCTCGAAAGCACCGGGCATAGGGTCGGCTTTGGGCAACTGATTGAATATATCACTCTTTGTCTGATAGATTTGTTTGATTTCTTTTTCATCGGCCTCATAGCCTCTTTCTCTTTGGCTGACGATGTTGATGGTTGCCGCACCGGTACGTCCTTCGTGGAGGTAGGCTTCCTCTTTGCTAAGGCTCATTCCGTATTGCTTCATTGCCTCATGCCAGGCGGTGGCATGGTTCTTCATGGAGTCGAACAATACTCCGTCCATATCGAACAATACGGCCTTTAAATTAATGCGTGTATAATGATGGGTGGTAAGATATTGGTTGATTTCTTGTTGGAACATGATGATATGGTTTATAATATTCAGGCACGCATTACATGAATGCACTTTCCTTGTAGAAGAAAGAGTGCTTTTCATGTAATTCGTGCCTGTCAATCAAAAAACGGAGTGATAAACTCTCGTTTATTTATTTTTTCAGACGAGCCTGGATTGCTTCAGATTCTTTTTCGTATCCCGGCTTGTTCAGAAGAGCAAACATGTTTTTCTTGTAAGCTTCTACACCCGGCTGGTTGAACGGATTTACTTCGAGCAGGTATCCGCTGATTCCGCAAGCCTTTTCGAAGAAATAGATAAGCTGTCCCAGGTAGTATTCGTTCAGTGAAGGAACGCTTACACGCAGGTTAGGAACTCCACCGTCTACGTGTGCAAGCTGTGTACCGAGTTCGGCCATCTTGTTTACTTCATCGATGCGTTTGCCTGCCAGGAAGTTCAGACCATCCAGATTTTCTTCATCGCTCGGGAAGTGAAGTTCATGGCTTGGAGTTTCTACAGAAACTACTGTTTCGAAGATGCTGCGTTCACCCTGCTGAATCCACTGTCCCATAGAGTGCAGGTCAGTAGAGAAGTCTACAGAGCTCGGATAGATACCTTTCAGGTCTTTACCTTCGGATTCACCATACAGCTGTTTCCACCATTCCATGAAGTAGTGAAGTTTCGGCTGGAAGTTTACTAAGATTTCAATTTTCTTTCCGCTCTGATACAGTTCGTTACGAGTAGCAGCATACAAAGCAGCCGGGTTTTCGTACATGTTTTCGTTGGCACAAACTTTTTCCATTTCGCAAGCACCGGCAACCAGCTTGTCAATGTCGATTCCAGCTACTGCAATAGGAAGCAAGCCTACCGGAGTCAATACAGAGAAACGTCCGCCTACATTGTCAGGAATAATAAATGATTTGTAACCTTCCTTGTCGGCTGTTGTACGGGCTGCACCTTTCTTTGCATCTGTAACAGCTACGATAACCTTGCGAGCCATTTCTTTACCTCTTTGGTCTTCGCACTGCTTTTTCAGCAAACGGAAAGCAAGAGCAGTTTCTGTAGTTGTTCCAGATTTAGATATGTTGATTACACCAAATTTTTTGTCTTTCAGGAATTCAGTCAGTTCGAACAAGTAGTCTTCGCTGATGTTGTGTCCGGCAAAAATAATAGTAGGCTGTCCGGCTTTTTTCTCCTGCAACCAAGCAAAGCTGTTTGACATCGCTTCAATGACCGCACGTGCGCCCAGGTAACTTCCTCCGATACCAGCTACGATTACTACGTCGCAGTTTTCGCGAAGTGTCTGTGCAGTAGCTTTCAGGTCATTCAAGTGTTCCTTTGTGATGGAAGAAGGTAAATGCAACCAACCCAAGAAGTCGTTTCCTAAGCCTGTGCCTTTTTCCAGCGTTTCCATACAAGCTTTTACCTTTGGTTCATAAGAAGCCAATTTTTCCTTAGATATAAAATCTAAAGTCTTTTCAATGTTCAGTTTAATGTTTTCCATAACTGTTTTCTGATTTTATCTAAATGAGTCAGTTAATAATTTGATTTCTATCATTGGTGATATACGTTCGTAAAGAATATTATAGACGGCATCCACAATGGGCATATTGACATGCAGGTGCTTGTTCAGCTCCTTGATACATTTGGTGCCATAATATCCTTCGGCAATCATTTCCATTTCAATCTGTGCGCTTTTTACAGAATATCCCTTACCAATCATGGTACCGAACACGCGGTTACGGCTGAAATTGGAATAAGAAGTCACGAGAAGGTCGCCCAGATAGGCTGAATCGTTTGTACAACGGTTTACGGGATGTACGGTGTCTAAGAACCGGTTCATTTCCTGTAGGGCATTGGATACCAGTACGGCCTGGAAGTTGTCTCCATATTTCAGACCGCTGCAGATTCCGGCTGCAATGGCATATACATTCTTCAGCACGGAAGCATATTCAATGCCGGCTACGTCCGTATTGACCGAAGTCTTGATGTAGTGACCGGCCAGTTGCCGTGCGAACATCTTGGCTTTTTCAATATCTTTGCATCCTACGGTGAGGTAAGAAAGCCGTTCCAATGCCACTTCTTCCGCATGACAGGGACCTGCCAGTACGGCTATGTTGTTTTCTGGAACGTCATAAATCTTGTGGAAATAATCGGATACGATAAGGTTTTCGTCGGGTACGATACCCTTGATAGCAGTAACGATGAATTTATCCTTCAGTTTGGTTTTTAGCTTTTTGAGGTGACTTTTCAGATACGGTGAGGGGGTGACAAAAATCAGTGTGTCTGACTCTCTCACTACCTTGTTGATGTCTGATGAAAAGTTGATGCATTTCATGTCGAAACGCACACTTGTCAGATAGGCTGGATTGTGACCCAGACGCTTGAATTCTTCAATTCGGTCGTCACGGCGCATGTACCAGTTTATGGATTCAGCCTGGGTTAAAATGATTTTAGCTATAGCAGTGGCCCAGCTGCCTCCCCCCATAATCGCTATTTTCCCGGGTAATTTCATACTCTTATATTTAATGAAAAACAGATATGAAGGACAAGACATGTGCTTTGTCCTTCATACACTTTCATTCATTTATTTAATCTTTTCTATCCAGCCAGCAACTTCGTCTACTGTGGGGTTGGCAAGTTCCAGTTTGTATTTCTTGTTGATGCCACAAATGTCCTGATGAAGTTTCTGCGGATTCACTTCCTTCATATCAGTCACAAGATTATATCCGGCTTTCTGAATTACCGGAACCCACTCTTCTGCGATTCCTAATTCCATGAATTTAGCAGGTGCATCTTTCGGGATTACTTTTTCCGGACGCATCTGCGGGAAGAATAACACTTCCTGAATAGTGCTTTGGCCAGTCATCAGCATCACCAGACGGTCCATACCGATACCCATACCCGAAGTAGGAGGCATACCGTATTCCAATGCGCGAACGAAGTCCTTGTCGATAATCATCGCTTCGTCGTCTCCCTTTTCGCTCAGTCTCATCTGCTCTTCGAAGCGTTCCAGCTGGTCAATCGGGTCATTCAATTCAGAGTAAGCGTTACACAGTTCTTTACCGTTCACCATCAGCTCAAAGCGTTCTGTCAGATCCGGATTGCTGCGGTGTTTCTTTGTCAGCGGAGACATTTCGATAGGATAGTCAGTGATGAAAGTCGGCTGAATGTAGTTGCCTTCGCAGAATTCGCCGAAGATTTCGTCAATCAGCTTGCCCTTACCCATGGTGTCATCAATTTCCATGTTGAGCTTCTTGCAAACTTCACGAATCTGTTCTTCGTTCATGCCTGTCAGGTCATAGCCGGTGAATTCCTTGATAGAATCCAGCATGGTTACACGTTTGAACGGAGCTTTGAAGTTGATTACGTTGTCGCCTACCTGTACTTCTGTAGTACCGTTTACATCCAGGCAGATTTTTTCAATCATGTTTTCTGTAAACTTCATCATCCAGTTGTAATCCTTGTAAGCTACGTAGATTTCCATACAGGTAAATTCCGGATTGTGTGTGCGGTCCATACCTTCGTTACGGAAGTTCTTACCGATTTCATACACACCTTCGAAACCACCCACAATCAGTCTCTTCAGGTACAACTCACTGGCAATACGCATGTACAATGGAATATCCAACGCATTGTGGTGAGTGATAAACGGACGTGCTGCAGCACCTCCGGCAATTGACTGAAGAATCGGAGTTTCTACTTCGATATATCCTTTGGAGTTGAAATACTCTCTCATAGAGTTGTAGACCTTGTTCCGTTTCAGGAAGATTTCTTTTACTCCGTCGTTTACTACCAGGTCTACATAGCGCTGACGGTAACGGAGTTCAGGGTCTTCAAACTTATCGTAAGCTACTCCGTCTTTGTATTTTACAATCGGGAGCGGACGAATTGATTTCGACAATACAGTCAGTTTTTGTGCATGGATAGAGATTTCGCCCATCTGGGTGCGGAATACAAAACCTTCGATTCCTACAAAGTCACCTAAATCCAGCAAACGTTTGAAAACTACATTATATAAATCTTTGTTTTCATCCGGACAGATATCATCGCGGGTTATATATACTTGTATACGGCCTTTAGAATCCTGTAATTCAATGAAAGACGCTTTTCCCATTACACGACGAGACATGATACGTCCTGCAACGGATACTTTGCGAGGTTCAGCATCATCTTTGAATTCGGCTTTTATGTCAGTCGAAAAAGCGTTGGTTACATACTCGGCAGCAGGGTATGGTTCAATCCCCATTGCTCTCAACTCATTCAGGCTGTTGCGTCTGATTATTTCCTGTTCGCTTAATTCTAATACGTTCATTTGTTAGTATATTAACTCATTCTGGGCACAAAAATAAAAAACATTTTGCAAATAATCCCTATTTATAAGGTTCTTTTAGGATAAAAAGCCACGACTCTTTCATGAAAAACAGACAGCAGGCTGGGGTTTTATCATCATGTTCTTGACGTTTTTACCTCGACACGTACGTGACGAGGTCTTGACACGTTTGTGCGGATGTCTCGTCACGTTCGAGTCGAGACCTTAACAGCAACGTGTCGAGGTATTTTTGTATAAGCGTTTGCAAAAATATACAAATACGTATGCCTTTGAAGTATTTTGATGCTAATTTTTGGTTTCTATGATTAATTTGTTACCTTTGGGCGTTTCTAATGAATGAAAAGCATGAAAGTTATTTTACTACAGACAGATATTCGTTGGGCCGATCCTGCAGCCAATGTGGCTTACATGGATAAACTTATTAGTGCCCACGCACAAGGAACAGACTTGTTTGTTCTTCCGGAAATGTTTTCCACCGGATTTTGTACTTCGCCGGAAGGTATTGCCGAATCATCTGATAGTGCTACCCTTCAGTGGATGAAGCAAAAAGCTGCCGAACGTAATTGTGCCATTGCCGGAAGTGTTTCAGTCGAGGAAAATGGAAAATTCTATAACCGCTTCTACTTTGTGCATCCTGACGGAAACGTGCAGTGGTACAATAAAAAGCATCTGTTTACGTATGGAGGGGAAGACAAACACTATACAGCCGGACAGGAACGGGTGGTTGTGAACTTCCGTGGCGTGCGTTTCCTGCTGGAGGTCTGCTATGACCTGCGTTTCCCGGTATGGTCACGTAACCGGGGCGATTATGATGCGGCGATTTATGTAGCCAGCTGGCCTTCGCCCAGAGTGGAAGCCTGGAAAGCTTTGTTGCGTGCCCGTGCCATCGAGAACCAGTGCTATGTACTCGGGGTAAACCGGGTAGGGAAAGATCCTTATTGCGAATATAGCGGAGGAACAGCAGGAATAGACCCGTATGGTAGAACACTTTCTGCTTGTGCGGATGGGAAAGAAGGTTTTGCAGAAGTTGTGATTGATATGGAGGAACTGCAGTCGTTCCGGAAAAAATTCCCGGTATTGAACGATGCCGACTCTTTTACACTGAATTAATTTCTATATTATATGAAAAATAAACGCTTATTGTTGGGCGACCAGGCTATTGCGCTGGGAGCCATTCACGCGGGGATTTCGGGAGTGTATGCTTATCCGGGAACTCCCTCTACTGAAATTACGGAATATATTCAAAACTCTCCGATAGCAAAAGAACGTGGTTTGCACAGTAGCTGGTGTACCAATGAAAAAACAGCCATGGAAGCTGCCTTGGGTGTTTCTTATGTAGGGAAACGTGCCTTGGTTTGCATGAAACACGTGGGAATGAACGTCTGTGCCGATGCCTTTGTCAATTCGGCCATTACAGGCGTGAACGGAGGGGTAGTGGTACTGGCTGCTGATGACCCGTCCATGCACTCTTCTCAGAATGAGCAGGATTCCCGTTTTTACGGCAAGTTTGCCCTGATTCCGATTTTGGAACCGTCTTCTCAGCAGGAAGCTTACGACATGATGTCGTATGCATACGATCTTTCGGAACAAATGCGTACGCCGGTACTGATGCGCATTACTACCCGCATGGCACACTCTCGTGCGGCAGTCGAAGTGCAGGAATCAGGAAAGGAAGTGACTTGCACGGGGCGTCCGTCGGTTCCTTCTGATTGGGTACTTTTACCCGGTAATGCCCGCCGCCGGTATGTGGAAGCCATCGCTACTCAGGAAAAGTTACGCGATGAGGCTGAACAGTCTGCATTTAATCGGTTGGCAGGTCAGGAAGGTGTAGCTGAGAAAGGAATCGTGGCTTGTGGAATTGGCTACAACTACGTGATGGAAACCTATCCGGATGGATGTCCGTATCCTTTGCTGAAGATTTCACAGTATCCTTTACCGGTGGAAACCTTGACCCGTCTGGCCGACTCTTGCAAAGAGATTCTGGTAGTGGAAGACGGACAGCCTTTTGTTGAAGAACAGCTGAAAGGTATTCTTCCTTCTAGATATGTGGTGAAAGGCCGTTTAAGCGGTGAGTTACCTCGTACGGGAGAATTGACGCCGGATAATGTGCGTCAGGCTTTGGGACTTTCTTGCGAACAGGTTTATGCTGCTGCTCAAAATGTAGTTCCTCGTCCTCCTGCCTTGTGCAAGGGATGCGGACACCGTGATGTGTATGATGCTCTGAATAAAGTAGCTGCCGAATATCCGGATGCCAAGATTTTCGGTGATATCGGTTGCTATACACTGGGCGCACTTCCTCCGTTCCGTACGTTGAGCAGTTGCGTGGATATGGGAGCTTCCATTACCATGGCCAAAGGGGCTGCGGATGCAGGCTTGTTCCCGTCTATTGCAGTGATTGGCGACTCCACATTTACTCACTCTGGAATGACCGGTCTGCTGGATGCCGTGAATGACAAGTCCAATATCACGGTGGTTATTTCTGATAACTTGACTACTGCCATGACCGGAGGACAGGATTCAGCCGGAACCAATAAGTTCGAAGCCATTTGTCTGGGCTTGGGAGTAGAACCGGAACATGTGCGGGTGGTCGTGCCGCTTCCTAAGAACATGGAAGAAATTACCCGTGTCATTCGTGAGGAAATAGAATACAACGGTGTATCTGTCATTATTCCGCGCAGGGAATGTATGCAGACTTTGAACCGGAAACTGAAACAGCAAAAAGCACAGAAACAATGAAAACAGATATTATACTTTCAGGAGTCGGCGGACAGGGAATCTTGTCCATCGCTACGATTATCGGAGAAGCAGCTCTTCATTTAGGGTTGAACTTGAAACAGGCAGAAGTACACGGAATGAGCCAGCGTGGAGGGGATGTGCAGTCTAACCTTCGCTTGTCGGATGCCCCGATTGCTTCCGACCTGATTGCCTTGGGAACGGCTGATATGATTATCTCACTGGAGCCGATGGAAGCTTTGCGCTACCTGCCGTATCTATCAAAAGACGGATGGATTATTACTTCGGCTGCTCCTTTCAAAAACATACCGAACTATCCGGAGGAAGAAAAGCTGATGCAGGAATTGAAGTCACAGCCTCATGTAGTCGTGCTGGATGTGGAAAATCTGGCGAAAGAAAATCACATGCCCAAATCGGCCAATGTCATTCTGTTAGGGGCTGCCGCTCCTTTCCTGAAAATCCTGGATGCAGAAGTCTTGCGCGAAAGTGTAGGCCGTATTTTTGCGTCAAAAGGCGAAGAAGTGGTGCAGATGAACTATCGTGCCTTCGATATAGGTCATGAATATGTCAAACAGTTGAAATTCTGAGAGCCTATGAGTCGCGTGTTTAGTGAAGAGCTGGTAAATTCCGTAGCGAAGGAAATGAAAGTGGCCGACTTGGCCAATGCCACCATAGGGGATGTGTTGCTGGTAGCTTCCCGCCTGGAAGAACTGACAGGTATTCCTTTTATCCGGATGGACCAGGGATCTCCCGGTCTTCCGGCCAATAAAATAGGTATTGAGGCAGAGAAGAAAGCTCTCGATAGAGGAGTCGGTTCGCAATATCCGGCAGCTGCCGGAGTGGCAGAACTGAAACAGGCTGCTTCACGTTTCGTGAAAGCCTTTATCGATATTGATATTTCTCCGCGGGCATGTCTGCCCACTACCGGTTCTGTGGCAGCTTCTTTCGGTGCCTTTATCGCCTGTACCCAGCGAATTCCGGGAAAGAACAAGGTCTTGTTTATCGACCCAGGTTTCCCGATACAAAAATCTCAGTTGCGTATTTTGGGTATTGGATGGGAGTTGTTCGACATTCATGATTTCCGTGGCGAACCGCTGCGTGCCAAGCTGGAAAGTTTCCTGTCAAAAGGAGATATTGCCGCTGTAGTATATTCTAACCCTAATAATCCGGCATGGATTTGTCTGGAAGAAAGTGAATTGAAGATTATTGGAGAGCTGGCTACGAAGTACGATGTAATTGTGCTGGAAGACCAGGCTTATTTCTGCATGGACTTCCGTCATGCGTTCGGCCGTCCTTACCAGCCACCTTTTGTACCTACGGTTGCACGTTATACCGATAATTATATTCTGATGTTGTCGGCGTCCAAGATTTTCAGCTATGCCGGCCAGCGTATAGCTTTAGCCTGCGTGTCCGATAAATTGTTTGATACGCAGTATCCGGCCCTGGCAGCCCGTTATGAAGATTCTGGCGTATTCGGACCGACTTTCATCGCTTCTATCATGTACATGATTACCTCCGGTTGTACGGCTACTACTCAGTATGCCATGGCCGAGATGTTGGAGAAATCCATTTCAGGAGAAATCAACTTCGTAGAAGATGTGCGCGAGTATGAACGTCGGGCACGCCGGATGAAGCAGATTTTTACTGACCACGGTTTCTCGATTGTGTATGATAAGGATGTCACTCAGCAGGTGGGCGATGGTTTCTTCTTCACCTTGGGATACCCCGGACTGACAGGAGGCGAATTGCTGCGTGAACTGATGATGTATGGCGTGAGCAGTATTTCCTTGTCTACCACTGGAAGTGAACAGCAAGGAGTGAGAGCCTGTACGTCGCGCATGCGTGAAGAACTTTATCCGGTGCTGGAGGAACGTATGAAAGCGTTTCAGGAAGACCATCCGCTGAAATAAGAAATCACAAAACTACTACTGAAATAAAGAAAAACACAGCTTATGATTTGGAATCCGAACAAAGAATGTATGCCGCGTGAACAGATGCGCGAGCTGCAAGGAAAACGCTTATGCAAACTGGTGCAGTATGTATACCATAATGTACCTTTCTATCGTCATAAAATGCAGGAAATGGACCTGACTCCAGATGATATACGGAGTATAGACGATATTACCAAATTGCCTTTTACTACCAAACAGGATTTACGTGACAATTATCCTTACGGACTGATGGCGGCTCCTCCTTCAGAGGTGGTGCGTGTACATGCTTCTTCCGGTACAACGGGTAATCCGACGATTGTGGGGTATACACGTCGCGACTTGTCCATCTGGTCGGAAGTGATGTCACGCTGTCTGTCGGCATACGGGGTGACCCGTGACGATACTTTCTCCGTAAGCTATGGCTATGGATTGTTTACCGGAGGATTGGGCGCACATTATGGAGTAGAGAACTTAGGAGCTACCGTAATTCCGGCTTCTACAGGAAATACGGAAAAACATGTACGTTTGATTCGTGATTTGCACATCACGGGGATTGCCTGTACCCCTTCGTATGCCTTGTATCTGGCAGAGGTAGTGGAAAAGATGGGTATCCGAAAAGAGGAATTAGGACTGCGTATCGGTGCGTTCGGAGCAGAGCCTTGGACAGAAAACATGCGTCAGGAAATACAGAATCGTTTGGGTTTGAAGGGATACAATATTTATGGGCTAAGTGAGATTATGGGCCCGGGTGTATCTTACGAATGTCAGGAACAGTTTGGCTCTCACATCAACGAGGATCATTTTTATCCGGAAATTATTGATCCGGTTACCCTGGAATCCCTTCCATACGGCACACAGGGAGAACTGGTATTTACCACATTGACCAAAGAAGGCATGCCGTTGTTGCGTTACCGTACGAAGGACCTGACTTCACTGATTGCTGATGCGTGTTCGTGCGGCCGTACCAGTGTGCGTATGACGCCGATTATGGGCCGAAGCGATGATATGCTGATTATCCGTGGTATCAATGTCTTCCCGTCGCAGGTAGAAAGTGTTATCCTGGGTATGAAAGAGTTCGAACCGCAATATATGTTGGTGGTAGACCGCAAGAACAATCTGGATACCCTGGAAGTACAGGTAGAAGTGCGTCGTGATTTCTTCAGTGATGACATCGGTTCTATGCTGAAACTGAAGAAAACACTGTCCGACCGCTTGAAGAGTGTATTGTCCATCAGTGCCGACGTGAAACTGGTAGAACCGAACAGCATTACCCGCAGCGAAGGGAAGTCCAAGCGTGTGATAGATAAACGAGTATTGGTATAACTAAAGCAAAAAGAACTATGATAATTAAGCAATTGTCTGTTTTTTTGGAAAACAAGACCGGAAGAATCAATGATGTAGTGCATACTTTGGGAGCAAACGGTATCAATATGCACGCTTTTAGTATGGCCGAAACAGCAGATTTTGGTATTCTGCGACTGATTGTGTCTGATGTGGACAAGGCGGTAGAAGTATTGCGTGAAAAGAATTTTGCCGTGATGTCGACTGATGTGGTTTGTCTTTCGTGTGCCAATGTGCCCGGCTCGTTGGCTGTGGTATTGGAATACTTGGCCGAAGAGCAGATTTTCATTGAGTATATGTATGCGTTTGCACAAGCCGATCAGGCTCATGTGGTTATCAAGCCGAATGACATGTCACAGTGTCTGAAAGTGCTTGAGGCGCATAATTGTCATGTATTGGCAAAAGAAGAATTGTAATACCCTTACACATAATAAGAAGGGCCGTTTCATCTGGATGGTGAGACGGCCTTTTTTGTGCTTTTAAAGAGAGGAGTCTTTTGGTTTCATTTGGTATTTTTTGTAATTGTTGTTGATTATGTTAGAACTTTATGTGGATAAAGGTTGTTTTGTAAATGCTATTGTTTTACGTTTGCAGACGTTTTATACAACCAATATAGAATCTTTAATAAAGCTTTATGGGTATTGAAACATTGAATTTACGAAAAAATGTGTGGTGGATGTGTGTGATGGTGTGGGCCTTTTTATTTTCTTCCTGTTCGACGGAGGATGATATCACATCATCGAGTGATGAATATTTGTCGTTGACTTTTACGAAAACACTTTCGCGTGCTGATTTGTCGCAAGAGGGTGCCGGAAGTTTCAGTGAAGGAGACTGCATTGGGCTTTATGTAGCATGTGAAGGAAACGTCTCTTATCGGGAACTAACCTTGACGGATGGTGAGTGGTATCCTCGTCTGAAGCGTTCCGAATTTGGGAAAGGACGTTTGACTTTATCGGCGCATTATCCTGTTTTATCGGAATCTTCAAGAATATCTCCTGAATCTTCTTCATTTTCGGTAGCTTCCGTACAGTCGGGAACTGGAAAGGATGCTTCCGATTTATTGTTTGCCCAAACCGTATTGGAAGAAGGAAGTTATCGATCAGCATTGATGTTTAACCATGTTTTACACCGTTTGAAAATACAACTTCAAAATGATGCGGAAGATGTAGAGGTCTTTGTGCGCAGTAAGGTCGATGGAAAGGTAAACTTGCTGACAGGTGAAACCTCTGTGAGCACTGACGAATATCAGTGGATTACTCCATGGAAAAATTCGGATGGAAATTGGGAGGCCGTTATATATCCACAGGAGACTACTCCTTATCGAGAAGGAGAAGGGTTGTTGAAAATTGTGACGCAGGGAAAAGAATCTTTTTTTAAGGCTCCTGATAATGCCTCGGATGGAACCGTGTTGTCTGATTTTGAGTCAGGTAAGCAAGTGACTATTCGTTTGTCGCTCAAGGAAGGCGATGTGCAGTGGGCAAATAAAAAAGTATGGGTTTATGGAATTACCTCTCCCGATGAAAAGGACTGGAAGTTACTTTATCCCGGATTGTTTACATCTACTGCTTTGGTTTGGAAGAAAGAATATGGTTGGTATGATTGTAATAAACTAAATCCTACAGCGAATCCCGATGGAGTGCCCGATGGGTATATGTGTTGGGCTGCTACAGCGTCAAATATGTTGCAATGGTGGATTGACCAGAATAAACGTTATATCGACATGTATGGGGATAAGTATACAGGACCGGATTATACATACCCATCTGGTAAAAAACAGGAAAGTAATATTTTTCAGTGTTTTTTAGATGCATTTCCCAATGAGGCTGGAAAGGGGGATGAAGGTGCTAACTGGTTCATACATGGAATAGCTCCTTCGTATCCTCATAATAAGCCTTTAAATCCAGCAGGATATTTCAAGGATGTTTTTCCGGAAGGTGTACGTTTGGGAACCAATGTAGGAGGTCTTAGTAAGGAGCGTTTCAATGAAGTGATAAAAGATGCTTTGAGTACCAAGAAGGCGATAGGACTTTCTGTGGGACCGATAAGAGAGGGACATGTAATAACCATGTGGGGAGCGGAGTTTGATGAAAATGGTGATGTATCTCATATTTATGTAGCGGACAATAATGACCGGGATACTTATGAATTTTTTAAAGGAGTAGGATGTTTCAAGTATCAGATTAGTTATGAAAAATATCCTGAAGGTGCCACCTATACTTGTTATAAGGAGGGATATATTCCTTATGATAGACCTATTGTGATAAATCGCTTAGTATTTCTTGATTTAGGTGAGAAATACTGGAAGCAATATTTAGGTATTGAATAAATCATACTTCTTGTGAAGACATGAAAATGCCCCGAATCTGACAGCTTGATTAGCTTACGGATTCGGGGTATTTTGCTTTTATCCTAGTTTATCAGAATAAGCTCCATGAAACGGTCAGACCAGCCATGACGATGGCTACCATGCTCATCAGTTTAATCAGGATGTTCAGGCTGGGACCGGAGGTATCTTTAAACGGGTCACCTACCGTATCGCCTACTACTGTGGCCCGATGTACTTCACTGCCTTTCCCGCCAAAGTTTCCTTCTTCCACGTATTTCTTGGCATTGTCCCAGGCACCTCCGGAATTGGCCATGAAAATTGCTAGAATGAAGCCTGAAGAAAGTCCACCTATCAGCAGACCGATGACGCCCGGCACACCAAACAGCAGACCTGTCACAATGGGGGCGATGATGGCCAACAGTGACGGGAATACCATTTCTTTCTGTGCGCCAAGGGTGGAAATCTGTACACAGCGTGCGTAGTCAGGTTCAGTCTTTCCTTCCAGAATACCTTTGATTTCACGGAACTGCCGGCGTACTTCCTCTACCATGTGGGCAGCTGCTCTTCCTACAGCATTCATGGTCAGTCCGCAGAACAGAAAGGCCATCATGCTACCGATAAACATTCCCGAAAGTACCTTGGGATTCATAAGCGTGACATCGTAGAACATCATGAAGTCCGTGAATCCGGCTTCCTGAATCATTACTTCCAGTCCGTTGGGAAGTTCCAGTACGGTGGTACCGATACGTTCCAGTCCGATGCGTATTTCTTCAATGTAAGAAGCCAGTAGTGCCAGTCCGGTCAGGGCGGCAGAACCGATGGCGAAACCTTTACCCGTAGCGGCTGTGGTATTGCCCAGTGAATCCAGTGCATCTGTGCGTTTGCGGACTTCTGCTCCCAAACCACTCATTTCCGCATTACCGCCGGCATTGTCGGCAATCGGTCCGTAGGCATCCGTGGCTAATGTGATGCCCAAAGTGGACAGCATACCCACGGCAGCGATACCGATGCCATAAAGTCCCATGCTGATGTTGGTGAAATCGAAACCAGAGGCCAGCCAGTAAGACAGGATGATGCCGGCTACAACTGCAATGACCGGAATCGTAGTGGATACCATTCCTAATCCGATGCCCGAAATGATGACGGTAGCCGGACCTGTTTTTCCGCTTTCCGCCAGTTTTTGAGTGGGCTTGTAGGATTGGGAAGTGTAGAATTCAGTAGATTGTCCGATGACGATGCCTACAATCAGTCCGATGACTACAGCCAGTGAAATATACAGCCAGTTATCAATTTGCAGTACCCAAAGAATGCTAAAGGTGGCGATGACAATCAATCCCGCACTGAGGTTGGTGCCTGTAGACAAAGCCTTGAGCAATTCTCTCATGCCTGCATTTTCTTTGGTGCGCACGGCAAAAATGCCGATGATGGACAAGATAATACCTACGGCTGCAATCAGCATCGGGGCGATGACGGCTTTAAACTGCATGGCGGTATCTCCCGTGCCGATATAGGCAGCAGCTCCCAGGGCAGCGGTAGCCAGAATCGAACCGCAGTAGGATTCATAGAGATCGGCTCCCATTCCGGCCACATCACCTACGTTATCGCCTACATTGTCGGCAATCGTAGCCGGGTTGCGTGGGTCGTCTTCCGGAATGCCCGCTTCTACTTTTCCCACCAGGTCAGCTCCCACATCGGCCGCCTTGGTATAAATACCTCCTCCTACACGTGCAAACAAAGCTTGGGTGGAGGCGCCCATTCCGAAAGTCAGCATCGTGGTGGTAATGACGCATAACTTGGCAGTGGGGTTCAGTGCATCTTCCGGAATGCAGAAATCCAACAGCAGGTACCAGAAAGAAATATCAAACAATCCCAGTCCTACGACCACAAGTCCCATAACCGCTCCACTGCGAAATGCCACCTTTAATCCTTTGTTCAGAGAGTTGCGTGCGGCATTTGCGGTACGTGCAGAGGCATACGTAGCGGTTTTCATACCTAAGTAACCCGACAGACCGGAGAAGAAACCTCCAGTGAGGAATGCTACGGGTACCCACGGATTTTGCAAGTTGAACCCATAGGCCATGATGGCAAACAAGGCAGCCAGTCCGATAAATACAAGGGTAACTATTTTATATTGCTGTTTCAGGTAAGACATGGCTCCTTTCCGGACATACGATGCAATGCGTGCCATGGTGGGGGTACCTTCGCTTTCCTGCTTCATTTGCCGGTAGAAGTATCCGGCAAGTGCCAATGCCAGCAGCGATGCCGCCGGGACCAGCCAGAATAGATATGTTTCCATAATATAGTTGAATAAGAGTTTCTCCAAACTTACAAAAAATCCCGAAGAAAACGAATAAAATGCGGGAGATTCTACTGGCAGAAAAGGCGGATAATTTGGCTTTTATGTGATGGCTCTGCTTTTTTCTAAATTCGGTAAGTTTATTCGGAAACTTTTCAAGTTTTTTTATGTTTCCCGTCGCGGAACCGTATGTTTTCCGTTCGGGAACCCTACGTTTTTGCGACGGGAAACATAGGGTTTGCAGTAGGAAAACGTAGAAAACGAACAAGGAAAATAGCAAGAATATGCAGGGAATTTTCAATTTAAGGATAATGGCATGTCAAAAAGCTTTCCGGAATGCGGTAAAAACCAGCCCTCTGTTATAAAGAAATGAGGTTTTGTGGCAGATTGTTGTTTTTTATTTGATATAAGTGTGATATTGTGAGATATTTTCAATATATTTGCGCACGAAGTTATAAAAGATTGTTCAGATGATTTACGACATGGAAATGCAGAAGACGTTCTATGCGTCGTATGCAGAAAAAGTAGAAAAGGCCCGTAAGAAACTGGGGCGTGCCATGACTTTGGCTGAAAAAATATTGTATGCACATTTATACGACGAAAACACGGTGGCAGCTTTCCGTCGGGGGGAAGAGTATGTTAACTTCCGTCCGGACCGCGTAGCCATGCAGGATGCGACGGCCCAGATGGCGCTGTTGCAGTTTATGAATGCGGGAAAATCCGTTTCAGCTGTTCCTGCTACCGTACATTGTGACCATTTGATTCAAGCATATAAAGGAGTGGAAGAGGATTTGCCTTCTGCTTGCACTACCAATAAAGAGGTATACGATTTTCTGAAAAGTGTGGCTTCGAAGTACGGCATCGGCTTCTGGAAACCGGGAGCAGGTATCATTCATCAGGTTGTACTCGAGAACTATGCGTTTCCGGGTGGCATGATGGTGGGAACCGACTCACACACCCCGAATGCCGGTGGATTGGGTATGATTGCCATTGGTGTGGGCGGTGCCGACGCAGTGGACGTAATGACTGGCATGGAATGGGAACTGAAGATGCCAAAACTGATTGGGGTGAAGCTGACCGGTGCGTTGAACGGATGGGCTTCACCAAAAGATGTGATTTTGAAACTGGCAGGTATTCTCACCGTGAAGGGAGGAACGAATGCCATTATTGAATATTTCGGAGAGGGAACCCGCTCGTTGTCTGCTACCGGCAAGGCTACTATCTGTAACATGGGAGCTGAGGTGGGAGCTACGACTTCTGTTTTCCCTTACGATGAGGAGATGAAGCGCTACCTTTGTGCTACCGGACGTGAAGATATTGCCGAACTAGCTGAGGCTAATGCGGCCGATTTGCGGGCGGATGCGGAAGTGGCACTGCAGCCGGAAAAGTATTACGACCGTTTGATTGAAATTGACCTTTCTGCACTGGAACCGTATGTGAACGGACCGTTTACGCCCGATGCAGCTTGTCCGGTATCGGAATTTGCTGCCCGTGTGAAGAAGGAAGGGTTCCCGCAGAAGATGGAAGTGGGATTGATTGGTTCTTGTACCAACTCTTCTTATCAGGATTTGAGTCGTGCAGCTTCGGTAGCCCGTCAGGTAAAGGCAAAAGGTTTGAAGATGCAGGCTTCGCTGATTATCAATCCGGGTTCGGAACAGGTATATTGCACGGCTCAGCGCGACGGCATGATTGAGGATTTGAAGAGCATCGGCGGTGTAGTGATGACCAATGCCTGCGGTCCTTGTATCGGACAGTGGAAGCGAGTGACCGACGATCCGCTTCGGGCCAATTCTATCGTGACTTCGTTCAACCGTAACTTTGCCAAGCGTGCCGATGGCAATCCGAACACGCATGCGTTCATTGCTTCACCGGAAATGGCTGTGGCGTTTGCTATTGCGGGCGACCTGTGCTTTAATCCGCTGACGGATACCCTGAAGAATGAGAAGGGAGAAGAGGTCAGACTTGATCCGCCGATAGGGGAAACACTGCCACAGAAAGGATTTACAGTAGATGACAATGGTTATGTGGCTCCTTCGGCCGACGGAGGAAAGGTAGAAGTGACCATTCAGCCGGACTCACAGCGCTTGCAGAAACTGGAACCGTTTGCTGCATGGAATGGAGAAGACTTCATGGAACTTCCGCTGCTGATTAAGACGCAGGGAAAATGTACTACCGACCACATCTCTATGGCCGGACCATGGTTGCGCTTCCGCGGACACCTGGAAAATATTTCCGATAATATGCTGATGGGTGCTGTCAATGCATTCAACGGTAAGACTAACTGCGTATGGAATCAGTTGACTGGCGAATATGAAGCCGTTTCGGCAGTGGCCAAGCAGTACAAGGCAAAGGGCATGGGCTCTATCGTAGTGGCAGAAGAAAACTACGGAGAGGGTTCCAGTCGTGAACATGCCGCCATGGAACCGCGCTTTCTGAACGTGCGGGTAATCCTGGCCAAGAGTTTTGCCCGTATTCATGAAACAAACTTGAAGAAACAGGGTATGCTGGCACTGACTTTTGCCGACAAGAACGATTACGACAAGGTACGTGAGCACGACCG
This sequence comes from Phocaeicola plebeius DSM 17135, assembly GCF_000187895.1. Lineage (GTDB taxonomy): Bacteria > Bacteroidota > Bacteroidia > Bacteroidales > Bacteroidaceae > Phocaeicola > Phocaeicola plebeius. Next base: position 279,597 of record NZ_DS990130.1, read on the forward strand.
GATTTCTATCTTGGGATTGCAACGCTTTGCTCCGGGTAAACCGTTGCATGCCGTATTGACGCACGAAGACGGCACGACAGAAACATTCGAAGTGCTTCATACCTATAATGAAATGCAAATTAACTGGTTTAAGGCCGGTTCAGCCTTGAACACCTTTAAAAAATGAGAGAAATGAGCAATAAGATGTATATGCAGGACGGGAAACTAGTGGTTCCCGATCACGTAGTGATTCCTTTTATCGAAGGGGATGGAGTAGGAGCAGAAATCACTCCGGTTTGTCAGAAAATTGTCAATACAGCAGTAGAGCTGGCCTACGTAGGCAAGCGCCGCATTGAATGGAAAGAGGTGCTGGCCGGCGGAAAGGCTTTTGAGCAGACTGGTGAATGGTTGCCGGAGGCTACGCTGGAAGCATTCAAGGAATATCTGGTAGGTATCAAAGGTCCGTTGACCACTCCGGTAGGCGGTGGTATCCGTTCGCTGAACGTGGCATTGCGTCAGACGCTTGATTTGTATGTCTGCCTGCGTCCGGTACGCTGGTTCAAAGGAGTCGTTTCTCCGGTGAAAGAGCCGCACAAGGTGAACATGCACATTTTCCGCGAAAATACGGAAGACATTTATGCGGGTATCGAATGGGAACAAGGTACACCGGAAGCACAGAAATTCTATGCTTTCCTTCGTGATGAGATGGGTGTGACCAAGGTACGTTTCCCGGAAACCTCTTCATTTGGTGTGAAACCCGTGTCAAAGGAAGGTACCCAGCGACTGGTACGTGCAGCCATTGAATACGCGTTGCAACACGGCTTGCCGTCAGTGACACTGGTACACAAGGGAAATATCATGAAGTTTACGGAAGGAGGTTTCAAGCGCTGGGGATACGAAGTGGCTGAAACTGAGTTCAAGGACCAGACTTTCACCATGAACGAATATGACCGCTTGAAGAAAGAGTTGGGTGAAGAGTCGGCCAAGGCTGCCGTAGCCAAAGCCATCAACGATGGAAAAGTGGTGGTGAAGGATTGTATTGCAGATGCTTTCCTGCAAAACACCCTGCTCATTCCGGAAGAATATTCAGTCATTGCTACGCTGAACCTGAACGGTGATTATGTGTCCGACCAGCTGGCAGCCATGGTGGGTGGTATCGGTATCGCACCGGGAGCCAATATCAATTACAAGAGCGGACATGCCATCTTTGAAGCTACTCACGGCACGGCACCGAACATTGCCGGAAAGAATGTGGTGAATCCGTGTTCCTTGCTGCTCTCTTCTGTCATGATGCTGGAGTACATGGGCTGGAAAGAAGCTGCCCAACTGATTGTGAATGCCTTGGAGAAAGCTTTTTCGAAAGGGGAGGCTACTCATGATTTGGCGCGTTTCATGCCGAATGGTCACGCGTTGGGCACGAATGAATTTGGACAGGAAATCATTTCTTTGCTGTAATAGTCAGAGGATTTTCTTGTCGGAGTGTTTTTAATGGATAAAAAGAGAAGTTTATGAAGAAAGAATATATAGTTTACAAACTTTCCGAGTGTGCCAAGCAGGCATGCCGCATCGACAACGAACTGTTCACGAAATACAATGTAAAGCGAGGTCTGCGTAACGAAGATGGTACGGGTGTGCTCGTGGGACTGACAAAGATTGGTAATGTGGTGGGCTATGAACGTACCGACCAGGGATTGAAGGCTATTCCGGGTAAGTTGTTCTATCGTGGATACGATTTGGATGACATTGCTCATGCCTTGCTGCGCGAGAAGCGTTTCGGCTTTGAGGAAGTGGCTTATCTGCTGTTGTCGGGTGAACTTCCGGACAGCGAACAACTGGCTTCGTTCAAGGAACTCATCAATGACAATATGCCGCTGGACAAGAAGACGACCATGAACATTATCGATCTGGAAGGGCAGAACATCATGAACATCCTGGCACGTAGCGTGCTCGAAATGTACACGTTCGACCCAAATCCGGATGATATTTCACGCGACAACCTGATGCGTCAGTCCATCGAACTGATTTCAAAGTTCCCGACCATCATTGCGTATGCGTATAGCATCTATCGTCATAGCATACACGGACGTTCGCTGCACATTCGCCATCCGCACGAGAATCTGTCGCTGGCCGAAAACTTCCTTTACATGATTAAGAAAGAATACACTCCACTGGAAGCGCGTATGCTCGACTTGTTGCTGGTGCTTCAGGCAGAGCATGGAGGTGGTAACAACTCTACATTTACCGTACGTGTCACCAGTTCTACTCGCACGGATACTTATTCCAGCATTGCAGCCGGAATCGGTTCGTTGAAAGGTCCTCTGCACGGAGGTGCCAACATTCAGGTGGTAAAGATGTTCCATCACTTGAAAGAGGTAATTTCTGACTGGACGAATGTAGACGAAATCGATACCTATCTGACCCGTATGCTGAATAAAGAAGCCTACGATGGCAGTGGGTTGATTTACGGTATCGGTCATGCGGTATACACGATTTCCGATCCGCGTGCCGTATTGCTGAAAGAACTGGCTGGTGAACTGGTGGCAGAAAAGGGGTGTGAGAAAGAATTTGCCTTCCTTGAACTGTTGGAACAGCGTGCCATCGAATGCTTCAAGAAAGTGAAAGGAACCAAGAAGCAGGTTTGCTCGAATGTGGATTTCTATTCAGGCTTTATCTACGAACTGATGGGTTTGCCGCATGAAATCTATACGCCGCTGTTTGCCATGGCCCGTATTGTAGGATGGACGGCACACCGTATTGAGGAACTGAACTTCGAAGGTCGTCGCATTATCCGTCCGGCGTACAAGAATGTGCTGGAGGAAGTGGACTACAAGCCGATAGGAGAACGATAAGTTGTAGAATCTTATAGAAGCGAAGTCGTGAGAGCTAGATGAAAGGTTCTTGCGGCTTCGCTTTTTTATGCCCTGAATAAATAAGTCAGAAAATATCCATATAAAATCATTCTGTCTAAATTCGGATATTGTATTGTCGCCTAAATTTGCAAATGGAAATAAAGACGTTTTACAATGTATGAAGGAAAAAATTATATGAAAAGATTTTTTATTTTGTTGTTATGTTTGTTGGTCACAAATGTATGTTCGTTGTATGCGGTTTGTGAAGGGAGTGCTGATTTAAAAGGGATTAAATGGATTTCTGTAAATTCTGAACAACAAACTCCTAATCAATGGTTGTGCTTTAGAAAAGTAGTATATATGGATGCGCAACCTGATAAAGTATATATGGATATAGCTGTAGATTCCAAATACTGGTTATGGGTAAATGAGGAATTGGTCATTTTTGAAGGAGGATTGAAGAGAGGACCCAATCCAACTGATACATATTATGACGTAGTAGACCTTTCCAAATACTTGAAAAGGGGAAAGAACATTGTTTCAGTATTAGTATGGTATTGGGGCAAAGATGGTTTTTGCCATAAAAATAGCGGGATGTGTGGCTTATTGGCTAATATAAGATGGGGAAAAGAATCTGTAGGAACAGATTCATCGTGGAAAGTACACGTGCATCCGTCATTTGGAGAGAGTAATGAGCCTAAACCTAATTATAGACTACCGGAATATAATGTACATTTTGATGCGCGTAAAGGTTTAGGAAATTGGAAAAAATTGAATTATGATGATAGTTCATGGCAGCAAGCTTCTGTGTTGGGAGAATATCCATGTGCACCATGGAACTTATTGCATAAAAGGCCATTCCCTAACTGGAAAGATTCAGGAATCGTGAAATACGAAAAGGTGGAATCTGAGGAGAAAAAAGATACAGTATTGATAACCGGAACACTTCCTAAAAATATAACAGTAACTCCTTATATTTGCTTAAAAGCTGAGGCTGGTCAGCTGATTGATATCCGGAGTGACAATTACAAGGGAGGAAGTGAATACAATGTCCGTGCCGAATATATCACAAAGAAGGGAGTGCAGGAGTTTGAGATGCCTAATTATATCAATGGGCATCGTATCTTCTATACTCTTCCCAAAGGAGTGAAATGCTTGAAAGTGGGGTATCGGGAAACTCGTTTTAATACAGAGATAATCGGGAAGTTTACTTGTAATGATGAGTTTTATAATCGTTTATGGGAGAAATCCTTGAATACGATGAATCTTAATATGAGAGATGCCATACAAGACCCTGATAGGGAACGATCTCAGTGGTGGGGAGATGCGGCCATTATTCTGAATGAGATTTTCTACTCCTGTGATACGAATGGGATTTCGGCGGTGCGAAAAGCCATGCTAAACTTGGTGGATTGGCAGAAAGAGGATGGGACTTTATACTCTCCTGTGCCTGCAGGCTCATGGGATAAAGAATTGCCTTTGCAAATGTTGGCTGCTATCGGGAAATATGGATTCTGGAATTATTATCAGTATACAGGGGACTTGCACACGATAGAATATGTGTATCCTAAAATGAAAAAATATCTTTCTTTATGGAATATTGATGAAAAAGGACTGGTAAAGCACAGAGCTGGAGGATGGGATTGGGCTGATTGGGGTGATAATATTGATGTGGCTGTATTGGATAACGCATGGTATTGTTTGGCACTGGAATCAGCCATTGGTATGGGAAAACTGTTAAATGACACCTCTTTTGTAAATTATTATACTTTTCAACTGGAACTTGTCAGAACTTCTGCTTCTAACGCTTTTTGGACAGGAGAAAATTTTAGGTCGGCTGGTTATAAGGGAATTACGGATGACCGTGCCAATGGTATGGCTTTACTGGCAGGCTTTGCAGATAAAAGTCAGTGGGATAAAGTGCGTGATTTCTTGATGAAGCGAAAAGGAGCCAGTCCGTATATGGAAAAATATATACAAGAAGCTCTGTTATCGAAAGGATATGTAAAAGATGCTTTACAAAGAATGAAACAGCGATATACCGTGATGGTAGAAAGTCCGTTGACTACTTTATGGGAAGACTGGACCGTAGGGGGAGCTGGAGGTGGAAGTATTAACCATGGCTGGGCTGGCGGAGCATTGTCCTTGTTGCCACAGTATGTAGCTGGAGTATATCCTTTTACGCCGGGGTGGGATACCATTATGGTGAAACCTCAATTGGGAGGCTTGTCGTGGATTGATTGTACAGTTCCCGTGGGAAATTCTCGGATAGAAGTTCAAGTAACTTCTAATAAAAGTGAGTATGAGATTAAAGTGAAGAATCATACCCGGAAAGCTTGTTTGGTTGGCTTCCCGAAGAATAGAATTGATGCTCATTTACAAGTGAATAAGCAGCGTATTTCTATAAAGAATATGCAATTGTCGGATAATCCTTATGTGAAATTGACACATTCAGATGATGAATATGTGTATTTTCAACTGAAAACAGATGAAGTACTTATTTCTAATGATTTATTCAAAAAATGATTTTCGATACTCTGAGGGACGTTTCCCTGTGTGTCGTTTGAATAATTTGATGAAATAGGCTATATCTTCATATCCAAGGTGATAGGCAATTTCTTTTATTTGAATGTGGGAGGTAGTTAAGCATATTTTAGCCTCCTGCATTTTTAATTCTTGAATATACTGAGAGGGAGTAACTCCTGTATAATCTTTAAAGATCTTTCTAAACCATGAATAACTTAGTTTGATTTGAGCTGCTGTTTTTTCGGGAGATATTCCGTTGAGAAGTTCCTCTTTCATGATAATTTTGGCCTTGTTGATGATATCCTCAGTTGCTGGATCAAAACTCCGGTTATTATTGTAATAGGGAATCATGCAGAAGATAAGGTTGGCAATACCTGCTAAATATTGCTGATATCCTGATTTCTCTTCGTTGGCTATACGTATGGCTTCTTCGTATAAATTGATGATTTTATCCTGTATACCAATTCGATAGATCTTTTTGTTCTTGTTAAATAGATTGTGTTTCAAGCAATTTTCTATATGCGGACAGTCGAATCCAATCCAATATTCTTTCCATCCCGTGCTTTTGTGGGGAAGATAGCTATGCCATGTGTAGGGAGGTATGAGAATTAAATCTCCTTCTTTGATTTCCATACTTTCATTGGGAGAAGAAAAGAATATACCTTTTCCTTTAGCGATGTAAAGCTGTACAAATATGGGCAGAAGTCTGCCTTTGGATGGGTTGAAAGTAAATTCTGTGGGATGTCCGCATATTGGAGGATAACTTTCATAGTTTGGGTGAATTATAGCCGAGCCTACAGTCTGTACTGTGAAACCCCAGTTGTGGTCATGACGGCCGTTTATGATGTATTTGAAGTTGTGAGTCGGAATGTTTTTCATGATGATGCTTCTTGTATCACAAAGAAAAGAAAAAAGAATGGATATTGAAAAAATATTGTAGGTCAAGTTTTATGTAAAAATATCATGGTAATTTGTTTACCTTTGCAAACTCATTTTTATTGTAAGTTAAGTATATGAATAGTTTGAAAGGTTTTTTCTATGGGATTGCCACTTCGGTAACATTTGGTTTGATACCCTTGTTTACGCTGCCTTTGATGCAGAAAGGGATGATGTTTGATTCGATTCTTTTTTATCGTTTTCTCTTTGCCACCTTTGCATTGGGGGCCATGATGAAAGTAAAGAAGGAGTCATTTCGTATAGAGAGCCGTGATATTCCGATGTTTCTTTTGTTGGGACTGCTGTATACTGGTTCAGCCATGTTTCTGTTCTGGGGATATGGGTTTATGGGAGCCGGGGTAGCCACGACGCTTCATTTTACCTATCCCGTGTTTGTGACTTTGCTGATGTTGGTCTTGTTCCGTGAGAAAGCTTCCTGGGTAACGTGGGTAGCTATTCTACTGGCAATATATGGTGTATCTGAACTTTCATTGAAAGGAGATGAGCTGTCGGCCGATGCGACGGGAGTGGTTATTGTTCTGCTTTCGGCTGTATGTTATGCCGGATACATTGTGGCAGTCAATAAATCAAGATTGCGTGATATGAGTGGGCGGAAATTAGCTTTTTATGTATTTATCGTAAGTACGGTGCTGTTTGCCATAAAGGCATTAACCAATCAGGGAATACAGCCGGTACCGGATGCAGTTTCAATCGGTAATCTGTTCTTGCTGGCGGTGGTGCCTACTGTTATTTCCAATATTACCTTGGTATTGGCCGTACAGAATATTGGTGGAACAATGACTTCGGTATTAGGAGCCATGGAACCGGTGACGGCTGTATGTATCGGTGCCTTGATTTTTGGGGAAGAGTTTACCATGCAGGAAGGCTGGGGAATATTCCTTATCTTGGTGGCCGTTACCTTGATTGTGTTGACCCGGACCATTCAGAAAAGTCTGTCGGCTGTAGTACGTAAAATTCGTCCGCGTCATGCTTGACACGGACGAATTTTGCTGTGAAAAATCATGATTTCCCGTATAGCTTGTTGATAAGGTCGTTTCGACCAATTTTTCGTAATTCGTTGATAATGGCTTTCCGTTCCTCAGGTTTATACCAGAAGAAGAACATACGCTGAGCCAGTTTTTCACGAGGGGTTTTGGCCGAGAATACCGGTTCCAGTGTGTAGGGATGTACGCCTGTGTACCATGCTTCCGTAGAGACGGTCATGGGGGTAGGCGTAAAGTCCTGTACCTGCTCCAGGTGGAAGTCCAGTTTCTTGGTGATGACCGCCAGTTCGGCCATGTCCTCTTCCGTACAGCCAGGGTGACTGCTGATGAAGTAGGGGATAATCTGTTGCCTTAATCCCGCTTCTTTGTTGATTTTGTCAAAGATACGCTTGAACTCGTAGAACTGCTCGAACGGTGGCTTGCGCATCAGGTATAGCACTTTGTCACTGGTATGTTCCGGAGCTACTTTCAGTCGTCCGCTTACGTGACGTGTAATCAGTTCGCGAGTATATTCCTTGGTACTCTGGTTGGTCTTTGCATCTTTACTCTGATGCAGAAGCAGGTCGTAACGCACTCCACTGCCGATAAAGCTTTTCTTGATGCCTGGCAAACTGTCTACTGCATGGTATATCTCTAATAACGGCTGGTGGTCAGTGTTCAGATTCGGGCAGACTTTGGGATGGATGCACGACGGACGTTTGCAGCGACGGCAAAGAGCCGTATCTTTTCCACCCATTTGGTACATGTTGGCCGAAGGACCTCCCAAATCGCTCAGATACCCTTTGAAGTCGGGCATTTCAGCGATGGCTTTCACTTCCTTGAGAATACTTTCCTTGCTTCGGCTGACAATGAACTTTCCCTGATGGGCCGAGATGGTACAGAAAGCACATCCGCCAAAGCATCCCCGGTGGATGTTGACAGAGAACTTGATCATTTCATAGGCCGGAATCCGCTTGTTTTTGTATTTAGGATGCGGAAGACGGGTGTAAGGAAGGTCGAACGACATGTCCAGCTCTCCTTGCGTCATGGGAGGATAAGGCGGATTGGTTACCACCGCCTGCTTTCCTACCTGCTGAAGGATGCGAGCTGCCGCATAGCGGTTGGATTCTTCCTCGATGTGTCGGAAGTTCTGTGCCTGCTTTTTCTTATCCTTCAGGCATTCTTCATGCGAATAGAGTGTCAGGTCGCCTTGGCCGTTCGGGTTTTCCGGCAGAGCAGCTACCTCTTTCTGTGAAATCAGGTAGGCTGTTTGTGGAATGTCATGCGGCAAGTCTCCAGCATGAACTTCTCCTTCTACTTCAAGCAAGCGCTCGCTCAGTTCCGTAATGGGTTTTTCTCCCATTCCGTAAATAAGCAGGTCGGCTCCTGATTCTACTAAGATGGAAGGGCGTAATTTCTCTTCCCAATAGTCATAGTGCGTCAGGCGTCGAAGAGAGGCTTCGATACCGCCTAAAACCACTGGTACGTCAGGGTACAGTTTTTTCAGAATCTGCGTATAGACAATGCTGGGATACTCAGGGCGCATGTCATGGCGTCCATCAGGTGTATAGGCATCTTCGCTTCTCAGCCGTCGGTTGGCAGTGTACTTGTTGACCATGCTGTCCATACATCCGGCAGATACGCCGAAGAACAGTCTTGGTCTTCCTAGTTTCTTGAAGTCGCGCAGGTCATCGCGCCAATTAGGTTGGGGGATGATGGCTACTTTCAGTCCTTTAGCTTCGAGCATTCGTCCGATGACGGCAGCACCGAAAGATGGATGGTCCACGTACGCATCTCCACTGAAGATGATGACGTCAAGTTCGTTCCATCCCCTCAGTTCAGCCTCTTTCTTGGTAGTAGGCAACCAGTCGGTCAGCTTGTATTCTTTCAAGGCGTTTCTTTAATTGTGGTTTTCTTCAGTTTCTTCTTGTTCCTCTTTCTCTTCTTTTTCTCTTTCCCATTTGATATAAAGAAGGATGAGCTGGTGTAAGCCGAACGCTTTCATGTTGTTGTGATAAATCACGTCAATGCACAAATCGAGCAAGTCCTTGCTGTTTTCTTCCATGGACGCAATGAGCGAACGAATGTTCAGTTTCAGTTTGTCAAGTACGGTTTCGTCCACAATTCCGTTGCTGTCAATAAGCTGTTGGAAGAGCGAATATTTTTCGATAGTTTCCAGATGCTTTTCAGAAATTTCCATGCTGCGTGTGCCGGAAGCGTTGGTCTGTATGGTATACATAATATGATAATTTTAAAGTTTATGTAACAAAGGTATTTTTTTTCTGGATATGATGGCTCGTTTTCTCTCTTTTCTTTAGGGATTTTTGTGTATTTTCGACTGGTAGAAATGCGGTGCCTGCCTTATCTTTGCCTGACAGATATGTTTCAGACAATATACCTACAAATGGTGATTGCGGGTGTTGAAAGGATTCTCTTATTTTGCAATGTGAATTTATGAATACGATATTTATGTGTAACAATACTACGCGAATGTATAAACCCACCGACAAGATGGGCGACTTGATTTGTGAGAATTATGCTCTTCTGCAGGTGATGAGCCGTTTTGGCATTTCATTAGGGTTTGGTGACAAGTCCGTGCAGGAAGTGTGCGACATGAATCAGGTGGATTGCAATACATTCCTGATAGTGGTCAATTTCCTGGGCGAGGAGAGCAATCATATTCACGACCATTTGCAGGGGCTTTCCATTCCTGCACTGGTAGAATACCTTAAAAAGGCTCATTCCTATTTTCTGGATTTCCAGTTGCCTTCTATCCGCCGGAAACTGATAGAGGCAATCGATTGTTCATCGGAGAATGAAGTCGCTTTTCTGATTGTGAAGTTCTTCGATGCGTACGTGCACGAGGTACGCAAGCACATGGAATATGAGAATGAAAAGGTATTTACTTATGTGGAACATTTGCTGAAGGGAGAACGGCTGAAAGATTACAGCATCGGAGTTTTTGCCCGTCACCATGACCAGATCAATGCCAAGTTGACCGAGCTGAAAAATATCATTATCAAATATTATCCGTCGGGCGGGGATAACCAGCTGTTGAATGCTACCTTGTTCGATATATTTAGTTGTGAGGAGGATTTGGCTTCGCACAACCGGGTGGAAGACTTTATCTTCGTGCCCGCAATCATGGAGTTGGAAAAGGAGATAAAATGAAACCGCAGGAAACAATATACATTGCTGTGGCAGATACGTCGATGATTATTCGCAGCGGACTCGTGTCTGTGTTGAGGCGTCTGCCTGATTTGCCGGTACAGGTAATCGAGGTTTCTTCAGAAGAGGGCCTGAAGCATTGTATGGAGGCACATACTCCACAAATTTTGATTATCAACCCTCAGTTTGGAGGATGGTTCGATGTGGCTGCTTTCAAGCAGGAATATCCGGAAGCTGCCATGAAATTCGTATCGCTGATTTACACGATGGTGGATGCCAACCAGCTCAAAGGCTACGATGACTCGGTCAATTTATTTGACGACGTGGATTCTTTGTCGCATAAAATTTCGTTGCTGATGAACGTAGCGAATGAGAAAGAAAGCGATCAGGACTCATTGAGCCAGCGGGAAAAAGAAATCGTAGGTTGTGTGGTGAGAGGAATGACCAATAAGGAAATTGCCGAAAAACTCTATATTTCCGTGCATACGGTCATTACGCATCGCCGGAACATTACGCGAAAATTACAGATTCACTCGGCTGCCGGACTGACCATTTATGCCATCGTAAATAAGTTGGTAGAGTTGAGTGAAGTGAAAATGAATCTTTAGAAAGGTTGTTATTTGGATTAATTCTAAAATACCTACATTTGGGTATTGCGGGTGCAGCCTTTAACACCTATCTTTGCAGTGTTAGTCATATAGAAATTACGTAAACCACAAAAGTAAAAGAAGTTAGTTATTAGTTGGGTGCGCCCTGCGAAGTGATTCGCGGGGCGCACGCATTTTTTACATTTTGTTATGGTGGTTTAAATCGTTTTCAAAATCTGAAATAAAGTTTTCATTTCCGGAGAAAACCTTTTACTTTTGCTCGAAAGAAGACGAATAACAGATTTTAAGTATATGAAAGTAGGATTATTTATTCCCTGTTATATCAATGCCGTTTATCCGCAGGTGGGAGTGGCTTCTTTTAAGTTGCTGAAAAGCCTGGGGGTGGATGTAGATTATCCGCTGGACCAGACTTGCTGCGGACAACCGATGGCGAATGCAGGATTTGAAGAAGAGTCAGTAGAATTGGCCAAACGTTTTGACCGTCTTTTTGAACAGTATGATTACATTGTAGGCCCGTCGGCCAGCTGTGTGGTATTTGTGCGTGATCATTATGGACAGCTATTAGCCAAGGAACCTCATCGTTGTGCCAGCGAAGGCAAAATTTATGATATCTGCGAATTTATTCATGACGTGGTGAAACCCACTTCCTTGCAGGCTTCTTTCCCTCACAAGGTCAGTATCCAGAACAGTTGTCATGGAGTGCGTCTGATGCACCTTTCTTCACCGAGCGAATTGAATATCCCGTATTATAATAAGCTTCGTGATTTGCTTTCCTTGGTGAAAGACATTGAAGTGGTAGAGCCGGAAAGACCGGATGAGTGTTGTGGATTTGGAGGTATGTTTGCGGTGGAAGAACACGCCGTATCCGGACAGATGGGACGTGATAAGGTGAAACGTCACATGGATACGGGTGCAGAATATATCGTAGGTGCCGATGGCTCCTGTCTGATGCATCAGAACGGGATAATTGCCAGAGAGAAGTTGCCTATCAAAACCATTCATATTGTAGAAGTTTTAGCTGCAGGACTATGAGTACGAAACATTCAAAAGCCGCCGAGAAGTTTCAGGAAAATAAGGAACTGGCGGGATGGCATGACCAGACCTTGTGGATGATGCGTGCCAAACGAGATAAGATTAGCCGGGAGGTACCGGAATGGGAACAGTTGCGCGACATGGCTTCTGCCATCAAGATGTACAGCAACAGTCACCTGGATTTGCTTTTGCAGGAGTTCGAAAAGAACGCACAGGCAAATGGAGCCCATGTATATTGGGCGAAAGATGCCGATGAGTATTGTTCTATAATCTATAATATTCTGCACGGACACAATGTGCATCGCTTTATCAAGAGTAAATCTATGCTGGCCGAAGAATGCGGACTGAATGAATTCCTGATTCAGAAAGGGATTGATGTGGTAGAAAGTGATTTAGGAGAAAGAATTCTTCAGCTGATGCATAAGAAACCCAGTCACATCGTGGTGCCGGCCATCCACATCAAGAAGGAAGAAATCGGTGAACTGTTTGTGAAAGAGATGGGTACGGAGCCGGGCAACAATGACCAGACTTATTTGACCCATGCGGCGCGTAAGAATCTGCGTCATAAGTTTATTGAAGCAGAAGCTGCCATGACAGGTGCTAATTTTGCCGTGGCTTCTACGGGTGAGTTTGTGGTGTGTACCAATGAAGGTAATGCGGATATGGGTACCTCGCAACCTAAATTGCAGATTGCTGCTTTCGGATTGGAAAAGATTGTGCCCGACCGTGAAGCACTGGGTGTATTTACCCGCTTGCTGGCACGTTCTGGTACTGGACAACCCATCACTACCTATACTTCACATTATCGCAAACCCCGCAAAGGAGGTGAACTGCACATCATTATCGTAGATAACGGACGTAGTAATATTCTGGCCGATCAGGAGCATGTGAAGACGCTGAACTGTCTGCGTTGTGGAGCTTGTATGAATACGTGTCCGGTGTATCGTCGTTCTGGCGGATATTCTTATACCTATTTTATTCCAGGCCCGATTGGCATTAACTTGGGAATGCTGAAAGCACCTCTACATTATTATGATAATGTGTCGGCTTGCTCTTTGTGTTACTCTTGTCAGAATGTGTGTCCGGCGAAAGTAGATTTGGCAGACCAGATTTATCGTTGGAGACAAAAACTGGATGGTTTGGGAGTAGCCAGCTCGTCCAAGCGTTTGATGTCGGGTGGAATGAAAGTGCTGATGGAACATCCGTCTTTATTTAATTTGGCTCTGGCACGGGCATCGTGGGTGAATTCTTTCCCTCGTTCATTGGTGTACAATGGGTTGAATGACTGGGGAAAAGAGCATGAAATGCCACAGTTTGCCAAGGAAAGTTTTAATGAAATGTGGAAAAAGGGTAAAGTAAAATAGGGAAGCTATGAGTAGTAGAGAAGATATATTGCAGAACATACGTCGTAATACGCGAGTACGTTATGAAAAGCCGGACTTGTCTGCATTGGAGCAAGGGGCAATTACGTACGCTGATCCGGTAGCACAATTCTGTAAGGTTGTGGCAGAGGTCGGCGGACGTGTGGTGACGGTCAATGAGGGAGAAGATGTCAACGAGTTGGTTTGTAAATTGTATCCGGATGCCAAACGCATCGCTTCCAATCTGAAGAATATTACCTGTGCCACTTTTCACCCTGATGATGTGGCTGCTTCTGCCGATTTGGATGGCACAGACCTGGCTGTAGTAGACGGACGTATCGGAGTGTGTGAGAATGGGGCTGTCTGGGTGCAGCAGGATGTGGAACAGCGTGCGGTGTATTTTATTTCTGAAGCTTTAATTCTTCTGCTTGACCGGAAAAATCTGGTAAATAACATGCACGAGGCCTATCAGAAAATAGATACAGGAGAGTATGGTTACGGCGTTTTCATTTCAGGTCCTTCAAAAACTGCAGATATTGAACAAGCGTTGGTAATGGGAGCACATGGAGCTCGTGAACTGACAGTCTTGTTGCTGTAGATGCTAATAGAATACAAAAAAAAAGTCCTGGCATTTTGAGTTGAGGTGCCAGGACTTCTTTTTTGCCTTTTTCCTTGAAAAGGGTTATTTGTGCTGCATGGCCTGTTGGCTAAAAGGTCTTGCAGTTTCTGTTATATTGTGGTTATTGTTCAACTCCAAGAACTGGGTACCTGTCCACCACAATATATTCATGACGATTACAGCCAATATAATGGTGAAAGCTGTAATTTTTGCTTCCAGCTGTTTACTGGAAATTCTTTTTGAATTTTCTTTTCCCATCTCGGTACTGTTCACTAACCTTATTTTTTCCATATAGTAATTATAGTCTTATTGTTTCTTGTTGTTTGTATAATAAATGAAACATAGATGTAATTACTGCATGGAGATGATAAATTTTTTCAGAAAAAGTTGTGACTTTCTGTTTTACGCGGTTAGGAATGGTCTCAGTACTTCCTAAAAAGTACCGTAGTACTGCCGGGGAAGTACTTCAGTACTTGCTTGAAAGTACTATAGTACTTCTTAAGAAGTACTGGGGATGAATAAGGCATTGTAAACTAATTTGTTAGTTTACGTAAACTGTCTTGAAATACTTTTCGAACAACTCTTTCGCTTCGACCAATTGAACTTGCGTGTTGAGTTTCACATCCTTCAACTGATAGTCCAGTTTCATAGCTTCGTATTTGTGTACGCCTAAGGTGTGATAGGGAAGTATTTCAACCCGTTCAATCATGCGATAATTTTTGAAATGTTCACCAAGTGCTTCTATGTCTTCTTTAAAATAACTGTATTTCTGTACCAATACATAGCGCAGCCAGAACGGTTTCTGATTTTCTTCAAGCCAAGCAGCAGTTTTCAGGGTCTGTGCATTGCTTCTGGCAGTGAGTGCTTTATGGCGTTCGTCATTAAATTCTTTTACGTCAAGCAGAACGAGGTCTGCCAGCGAAAGCAGTTCCTTTACATCTTCGTTCCAGATTCCTCCATTTGTGTCCACGCAGATATGAATGCCCGCTTCTTTCAGCATGCGGAATAAGGGAACCAAGGCTTTGGCCTGAAAGGTCGGTTCTCCTCCACTGAAAGTAATACCTCCTTTCTTCCCGAAAAAAGGTTTCTGACTTACAGCCATCTTGAGAATCTCTTCAGGAGCAGTTTCTTTACTTTCTCCTTTGGCGTCAATGGTATCGGGGTTGGCACAATAAAGGCATCGGAAATTACAGCCTTGCAAGAAAACAACGAGACGTATTCCCGGACCGTCGTAAGTGCCTAATGATTCGTATGAATGTACTCTAATCATGACAGGATAAAAATAATAGACACAAACTACCGGACTGAAATCCGGGTAGTTTGTGTCCAGTTAAAATTATATACTCTTTATGCAAGAATTACATGCGTTCGTGGAAACTGCGTGAAATTACTTCCAGCTGATGCTCACGGCTCAGTTTGATGAAGTTCACCGCATAACCAGATACACGAATTGTCAGCTGAGGATATTTTTCCGGATGCTCCATGGCATCTTCCAGCATTTCCCGGTTCAATACGTTTACGTTCAGGTGGTGCGCACCTTTCACGAAGTAACCGTCCATCATCGTTACCAGGTTCTCGATACGGTTTTCCATATCTACTCCCAAAGATTTCGGTACGATAGAGAAGGTGTTACTGATACCATCCTGTGAGTCGCGGTAGCGCAATTTAGCTACAGAACTCAGAGAAGCAATGGCACCGTTCTTGTCGCGTCCGTGCATCGGGTTGGCTCCAGGAGCGAATGCCACACCTTTGGCACGGCCATCGGGAGTTGCACCAGTTTTCTTACCATACATCACATTTGAAGTAATGGTCAGGATAGACAAGGTCGGTTTGGCATTCTTGTAAACCGGCAATTTCTTCAGCTCTTCGTCGAAGTAGTAAATCAAGTCTACAGCCAGGTGGTCTACACGGTCATCGTCATTTCCGAAGCAAGGGAATTCACCTTCGATGTCGAATCCTTCTGTCAGTCCGATGTCGTTACGACGAGCTGTTACCTTCGCATACTTGATGGCAGAAAGTGAATCCACAGCGATAGACATACCTGCTACACCGTAAGCCAGGTTGATGACCGGATCAGTATCTACGAAAGCCATCTGAGCCTTTTCGTAATAATACTTGTCGTGCATGTAGTGGATGATGTTCATGGCTTCGTTGTACACGCGTGCCATTTCTTTCAGCACTTTCTTATAGTTGGCAAGCACTTCTTCAAAGTTCAATACATCACCGCTCAATGCCGGAATATCCTTCACCATCAGTGTACCGGTGTTTTCACAGCGTCCGCCGTTGATAGCCAGCAGCAATGCCTTGGCCAGGTTACAGCGTGCACCGAAGAACTGGATGTGACGGCCGATGTCCTGATAAGATACACAGCAAGCGATACCGTAGTCGTCAGAGTTACGTACTTCACGCATCAGGTCGTCGTTCTCGTACTGGATAGAAGATGTATCGATAGAAACCTGTGCGCAGAAGTTCTTGAAACCTTCCGGCAGTTCCGGGCTCCACAGTACGGTCAAGTTCGGTTCTGGTGAAGGACCGAGGTTGTACAATGTCTGCAAGAAACGGAATGAAGTCTTGGTTACTTTTGTACGTCCGTCGTTGAAGCGTCCACCGATGGATTCTGTAACCCATGTCGGATCACCGGCAAAGATGTCAGTATAAGCCTGCATACGCAAGTGGCGTACCATACGCAGTTTGATGACAAACTGGTCAATCAATTCCTGAGCGTGTGCTTCATCAATCAGGCCATGAGCCATATCGTATTCGATGTAAATATCCAGGAAAGACGATACGTTACCCAATGACATGGCAGCACCATCCTGTTCTTTTACGGCAGCTAGGTAAGCCATGTATACCCACTGAACAGCTTCCTGTGCATTGTGAGCCGGACGTCCCAGTTCAAGACCATATTGCTCTCCCATGACCTTGATTTCCTTCAGCGCCTTAATCTGCTCAGCTACTTCTTCGCGAAGGCGGATACGGGCATCGGTCATTGGGCCTGTCAGATGACGTAAATCATTCTGTTTAGCTTCAATCAGTCTGTCCAGACCGTACAGTGCCAGACGACGGTAGTCACCGATGATTCGTCCACGTGCATAGTTGTCAGGAAGTCCTGTCAAGAAACCAAGTGAGCGGAAAGAACGGATTTCTTCTGTGTATGCATCGAAGACCCCATCGTTATGAGTTTTGCGATAATGAGTGAAAATATCTTTAACCTTCGGGTCAACTTCTACTCCGTTTTCACGGCAAGCTTTTTCTACTACCTTGATACCTCCAAAAGGTTTGATTGCGCGGCGCAACACTTCGTCAGTCTGCAAGCCGACAATAACTTCGTTTTCCTTATCAATATATCCCGGTGCGAAAGAAGTGATGGTTGATACTGTGGACGGATCGAGTGAGCGTACACCATTGTTTGCACGTTCTTCAGCTAGCGCTTCCAAACATTTGTTCCAAACAGCTTTTGTACGTTCAGTAGGACCGACCAGGAATGAAGCGTCGCCCTCGTAAGGCGTAATGTTTGTCTTTACGAAATCGGTGACGTTGATTTCATGGTTCCAACGACCTTCTTTAAAATTCATTGCCATAAATTTGAAATATTAAAAAGTTATGTAAATGTGGTTTTCTAAACCGAGTGCAAAGGTAGTGAAAAACCTTGTTTTGTACAATACCTAGTTTGTGGTATATTATCATTTTGCATTAATTACAAAGTGGTATAAGATTTAGAATAAAGCTGGAAGTAAAATGTGTTTGTGAAAAAATCTCGGCAAAAGTTTGCACAACTCAAAAACTCGCTCTATCTTTGCACCGCATTTGAGAGAAAATGCGTTCCCAAAGAAGATTGGAAGTTTGGGTGAGTGGCTGAAACCAGCAGTTTGCTAAACTGCCGTACGGGTAACCGTACCGGGGGTTCGAATCCCCCAGCTTCCGCTTCGGTTGAGAAAAGAGAATGGCGCTTTCGTCTAGTGGCCTAGGACGCGGCCCTCTCACGGCTGAAACACGGGTTCGATTCCCGTATGCGCTACAGTCGGCTACTGGAAGTTTGGGTGAGTGGCTGAAACCAGCAGTTTGCTAAACTGCCGTACGGGTAACCGTACCGGGGGTTCGAATCCCCCAGCTTCCGCTTTTGTTATAGAACTCCGCTAATTGGCGGAGTTTTTTTATGTCCTTTTGTAGGCTAATTATAATAGAAATGTTTGAAAATTTGCTATATTTGCCATATATAGAATATTTCTATGATTTGGATAGATGCTTTGTTTAACCTTATGTTTAAGCAGTTTTTGGAATAACAGAGGTTCCTTGTGGTTTGTCGATTGAATTGTATTAATCTTTTATTTTTATCAATATGCTAAACAAGCAAATTATAGCTTTATGTACGGCTCTTTGTTGTTCGGTTGCGCCTGCCATTAGTCAGACACCGGAAAAAACGCAGCAGGATGCTATGAAAGAAAAAAGGATGGAGTGGTTCTCAAATGCTAAGTTGGGTATTTTTATTCATTGGGGTATTTATTCGGTGAAGGGGGTTTCCGAAAGCTGGTCTTTCTTCAATAAGTATCTGCCTTATGAGGAATATATGAGTCAAAAAGATGGTTTTACTGCCTCAAAATACGACCCTAAGGCTTGGGTGGACTTGATTAAAGAAAGTGGAGCCCGTTATACGGTGATTACAACGAAGCATCATGATGGGATGGCTTTATGGGATACAAAAGCGGGTGAGCTGAGTACGGTTAAGTGTACACCGGCTAAAAGAGATTTAATCAGTCCATTTGTAAAGGAGGTCCGCAAGCAGGGGTTGAAGTTGGGATTCTATTATTCCTTGTTGGACTGGTCGCATCCTGATTATCCGAACATGACACGTACGGAGGTGCGTTATACGAATGACCCTGTACGTTGGCAGCGCTTCGTGGATTTTAATATGGCACAATTGGCAGAGTTGAACAAGACTTGGAAGCCGGACTTGTATTGGTTCGATGGAGATTGGGAGCAAACTGCGGAGGCATGGAACTCTAAAGGAATTGTAGATTTGCTTCGGTCGGACAATAAGAATGTGATCATCAACTCACGTATTCAGGGATATGGTGATTATGCTACGCCAGAGCAAGGTGTTCCTATTGTGCGTCCTGAGGATAAATATTGGGAGCTGTGCATGACCATGAATGATTCTTGGGGCTACCAACATACAGATTCCAACTATAAATCACCCTATATTTTATTACGGACTTTTGTGGATTGCCTGAGCATGGGAGGTAATTTGTTATTGGATATCGGACCGAAAGAGGACGGTACAATTCCAGAAGAGCAGGTAGCTATTTTGAAAGAGTTCGGGCGTTGGACGAAAAAGCACAAGGAGGCGATTTATGATACCCGTGCCGGTATTCCAGCAGAACACTTCCAGGGATATACAACACTGAATAAAGGGGGAGATATCTTGTATCTTTACTTACCTTATAAGCCTAATGGCCCCATTGAAGTGAAAGGGCTGATGAATAAAGTCAACCGGGTATGGGTAGTAGGTAATGGTTCCATGTTGTCTTATAAGGTATATAATAAGAACTATTGGAGTGAGGTGCCTGGTAATCTTTATATTGATGTGCCCGATCATGTGCTTGATTCACAAATTACGGTAATTGCCGTATTGCTGGATGGACCGGTTAAATTGTATCGGGGGGCGGGACAAGTTATTGAAAGTAATTAATGAAAAAAACTGATTATGAGAAAACAATTGATAGGTAGTTTGTTTGCATTTGCAATGGCAGGACAGCTCTGGGGGCAGGGGTTGTATGAAAAGTATGAACGTATGCTGACGCTTCCCGAAGGCTATGTATGCTATCGTGTGGATGGAAAAATTAAAGTAGATGGAAAACTGAATGAGGCAGACTGGCAAAAGGCGCAGTCCACTTCTTCTTTTGTAGATATAAGTGGGGAAGGATTTGCCAAACCTTGTTATGATACTTCTGCCAAAATGTTGTGGGATGATAATTATCTCTATGTAGGAGCCGTGTTGCAGGAGGATGACATCAAGGCGAAACTCAGTCAGCGGGATACGATTATTTATTATGATAATGACTTTGAAGTTTTCCTGGATCCGGATGGAGACGGGCAGAATTACTTTGAAATAGAAACCAATGCGAAGGGAGTTATTTTTGACTTGATGCTGGACAAACCTTACCGTTCGGGGGGTAATTTTATGATTCAGTGGGATTGTCCGGGACTTCAGCTGGCTATTCATCGTGAAGGAACCTTGAACAAGTCGAAAGATAAGGACAAACAGTGGAGTGTGGAGATGGCTATTCCTCATAAAGCGTTGACAGTGAATTTCTCTAACCCGGCTCAGGTTGGAAACTGCTGGCGTATCAACTTCTCACGTGTACAGTGGTTGAAGCCTGGACAGCGTGAAGAAAACTGGGTATGGATGCCTACCGGACGCATCGATATGCATATGCCCGACAGATGGGGGTTCTTGTATCTGTCGGATAAGGTGGTAGGAAAGGGTACTGATTCCTTCAAGTATCCTTACAATATGGCTGCCTATAAGTTGCTTTGGGCTATGTTCTATGCACAATTGGATAATTATGCCAAGGAGAAAAATTACATTCGTTCCAAAGAGAATTTCTTCCTGACCGAGGCGGAATTGAAGGACTTGCCCGCTGGTGCTGAAATCTTGGTAGAGGCTACACAGCGTACATTCTGTATGTCAGTAAGCGTGCCTGAAGAGAAAGTGCGTTATGTGGTAGACCATAACGGTAGGTTTACTCGTGAAGCCATTACTCCCCGTCAGGTAAAGAACTGGGTATGGATGCGCATTAATAAGGAAAAGGGAGATACGTACTATAAGAAATACTTTGCTCTGATGAAAGAATGCGGCATCAGTGGAGTAATGTTTGAAGGCTATGATGAGGCTACTTACCGGATGTGTAAGGAAGCGGGTCTGGAGGCACATTATTGGAAGTGGACCATGAACCGCAGAGAAGTGCGTGAGACACATCCCGACTGGTTTGCCGTGAACCGTAAAGGGGAGTCATGCTATGACAAACCTGCTTATGTAGATTATTACCGCTTCTTGTGTCCGAACCATGAAGGTGTGGCTGAATATTTGGCTGCAGATTACCTGAAAGAAGCGAATCTGCCTTATGTGGATGGAGTGCATTTGGATTATGTGCGTTTCCCAGATGTCGTGTTACCGGTAAGCTTATGGAAGAATTACGGAATTGAGCAGACTTCTGAATTGCCGGAATATGATTATTGTTATTGTGAGGTATGCCGGAAGATGTTTAAGGAGCAGACCGGAAAAGACCCGCTGGAATTGAAGTATCCAATGGAAGACCAGTCATGGATAAATTTCCGTCTGGATGCCATTACACGTGTGGTCAATAAGATTACGCAGACCATCAAGGCAGATGGCAAATGTATCTCTGCTGCGGTATTCCCGGGACCTTCTATGGCTCGCAAAATGGTGCGTCAGGATTGGGGACAGTGGTCGCTCGATGCATACTTCCCGATGATTTACAATGGCTTTTATTATGAAGGGCCGGAGTGGATTGGACGTTCGGTGAAGGAAAGTGTACAGACAATCAATGGCCGGGCTAAAATTTATGCCGGATTGATGTTCCCTGATATTAAGAATACCTTTGAGCAGGCATTGGATGAGGCTTTCAACAATGGAGCTTCAGGGGTTTCCTTCTTTGACGGGCCGGACGAAGAGTATCTGCATAAGTTTAAGGCTTATTTGGATAAAAGAGGTTTTGATGTTGCAAAATAATAAAATGAGTATATGAAGATAGTTAGTATGTTTGTTTCCTTATTCGTGGCGTTGAACGTATGTGCGGCAGGACATAAGGAACTTCCTGCAAAAGGAGATTTGAATTTGACGGTATTTGACAAGGAGAATATTCATTTTGTACCAGATACCTATGCAGGGTATTCTACAGCGGGTGCGGATGGAGTTATTCACCTGGTGAACGGTCGTATTATTTTGAAGAAGATTCAGATTCCCGATTACCAGCGGGATGTGACAGTCAGCTTGAAGCTGACCGTAGCCTCTAATGGTGACCGTTGGGATAAGTCCGGTTCTTGTTTTGTGCTTCCCAAGAATTCGGCTGTGAATTTGCTGAGTATTGCACAGGGAAAGAGAAAATTTCCGGAAATAGACAGTTTGAAACTGGAAAATATGATTGGAATTGTACCGGGAAAGGACTATTTGCCTACAATAGAGCTGATGCGTTTCATGACACCTTTCGGGGTAGGGCATTTCAGTGAAGATGATGATTCTTTGTCCAGCAAGCGTCGTCCGGTTTATATTCCTAAGTGGGAGAAATGTGTACAATGGGAGCAGGACATTACCGATTTATATTCGGCCCTTAAAGGTGAAGTGTATGTCGGTATCTTTATTGACACATGGACAAAAGAAGGTTATGTAGCTAGCATGGAACTGAAAATCAAGGAGACTCCGGTTACATGTGAAAAGCTTGTCCGTCGTCATGTGGAACCTCTGATGAATACGGTATATTATATCGGTCAGTCTTATCCGGACATTTTTGCCCGTAAATCTGTTTCTACTGATTTTCTGCTTCCGAAGAACGCGAAGAATGTGCGTTTGAAATATATTGTAACCGGTCATGGAGGCCATTCCGGTGGTGATGAATTTGTGCAGAAGCGCAATATTCTTTCCGTGGATGGAAAAGAGGTTTATAGCTTTGTTCCTTGGAGAGATGACTGTGCTTCTTTCCGTCGTTTCAATCCGGCTACTGGTGTCTGGCTTATCAAACGTCTGGCGGCCTATATTAGTGAAGATGGTTATAAGACCAAGGAGGTAGAGGAACCATTGGCATCTTCTGATTTATCGCGTTCTAACTGGTGTCCCGGGTCGGATGTATTGCCGGAGGTAATTGAGCTTCCAGGCTTGCAAGCAGGAAAGCACACATTTACTGTCAGCATACCTGAAGCCCAGCCTGTAAATAAGGATGAATTGAATCATTGGCTGGTGTCTGCTTATCTGGTATGGGAAGAATGAGACTATGTTTGAATCATAGATGATTTCATAAAAAAGTTCGCCAGATTCTTTTACGGAGTCTGGCGAACTTTTTTATTGAACCATTATTTGGAGTGTGAAGCAACGAATGATGGAATCAGCTGGATACGTTTTCCAAAAAGTGGTGTTTTTACAGGCGGAAGTGCCTTGAAGTGTGGGGAAACCGCACTACGGCTGCGTACGCCGTCAGTTTCGTATGAACGTCCGGCTTCCGTGAGTGCCTGTTTCAAAAGAGGCTCATTGACATCTCCTATTTGATAAGCCTGTATCGGGTCATCCTCAATTTGGATATCCGGAATGAGCCCATCAGGCATACAGGGAGTTTTTCCATCGGCATTCTGGTAAATGCTGACCATTACATAGATTCCCCAGTTCTTCAGCTCTTGCGGACATTTTTCATACATATCTTCTGCGCTGAGCATCCATCCGGTGCAGTACTTGCCGTGTGTCTGTGTACCGATGAGTCGTACGTTTGTATAAGGCATTAATCCACCAAGCAGTGCTTCGGAGGCCGATGCTGATCCGGAACCGATTAATCCATAGATTTTCTTTAATCCGATGTTGGCATCTTTGGTGCTTGCATTGACTTCCACTTCCGGATAATTGAATTCTGTGGTGAAACGGGTTTCCAGATTTTCTCCTTGTTTCTGGTAGATTTCGCTCAAATAGCTGTTGTAGATTTCTTTTTCGAATACTTTCTTGCTGCTGACAGCTTCTTGCGGAGCAAACATGGAGGCTAACACATTTTCAGTAATAACATAACCTCCTCCGTTGTACCGGAGGTCTAAAACCAGTTCCTCTATACCTTCGGCTTTAAACTTTTTTCCGATTTCAATTAGTGGATTGATGGATTTCAGGTCAAAGCCGGTATAGGCCAGATAGCCCACTTTCTTTCCGTTGAATTCATATACGGAGTCACAGATGATGGGATTCTCGTACATGTTGACGGCTGTTAGCTCTATTGACTTGTTTTGGCTGACGATGGTATTTTCTTTCAGTTCTCCGAGGGAAACCTTTAAGGTAGGTTTGTAGTATAAATCCGTATAGTTGTCGGGGGTAATTTTTTCATCGTTTATAGAAAGGATAATGTTTCCTCGTTTAAATCCTGCTTTTGCGGCAGGAGTCCCTTCATGAACGAAGTTTACTACTGCTACATATTGATTCGTTTCTTTTTCTACCAAGTAAAAGGTCAGATTCCATCCAAATGTAGTAGAAACACCTTCCACACTGCTGTTGAAGGAAGCCATGTCATCGGTGAGCATGGACCATTTGTCAATGTATTTATCCCCTTGGTGGTACCTTATCCGGTCAACGGTGCCGATTGGGTCATTGTTGGTCTCGATGTTCCAGTTGTCCAGGTCACTACTGATTTCCTTATTCCAGTAATAGTAGGTACTCATAGCCTCCTTGCCGAACATGTTGGCATAATAGAGTTCTGTGGGGTTCTTCAATGTGGGATTCTGATCACCTTCTCCGTTTGTCGGTTTTGGATTTTCTTCCGAACATCCGGTTAGTACGGCTCCTCCCAATAAAGTGGAAAGCAGTAGCCATGATAGTTTTTTGTTCATAGTTTAATTTTTGAGAATTAGTACAAGGTTTTACTTGACAAAAATAACAAAAACTATCTGTTTTCTTTCTAATAAGAAGGGGAAAGTAAAGTTTTTTTAAGGTTAACTTCTGGCTTCTCTTCTTTTTTGTGCAAAGGAGAAGCCAGAAGAGGGGGGTAATTAGAATTTATAGTTCAGACTTAATCCGAATACTTTGTTCGTGCGGTTGTAAATGTCGGTTCCTTTCAGACCTGTACCATTGTAGTTATCTGTTTCTTTGGTGTATTTGTTGTAATGTGTCCAGAAATAGGCTACATCAATACTCCATGCCTGTGTAAGGTTGACTCTGGCACCAAATCCCAATGAATAAGAGTCGCATGAGAAACTGGTGTCGGTTTGGAAATCATCGCTCAAACCATAGTTCGTCTTTTGGAAACCACCACTGACGGTCAGTCGTTTGGTAATGTCCCATTCCATACCGGCAAGGTATTCGTGAGTACCGTGCTTGAGGGTTTTCTGTCGGTCGTTCAGCATACCTGCATGTTTGTCATCGTAGAAATGATATTCTACAGAAGCACGAAGATTAGGCAAAATTTCGTATCCGGCAGCTACGCTCAGGTAAGCGGGAATATCGCTGGGAGTTTGTTCTCCGTCTGCATAAGGTTTTATGACTGCTTCTGGAGTACCTGTAGGCACTTCCAGCGTGTGAGTCTGGTTCTCAATGTTCAGGTTTGTCTTGAATTCATATTTGGCAGCCAAGTTCCAGCGTCCTAGTTTGGCATCTACACCAATGATGGGAGTCAGTCCCCATCCGCTTTGGTCACAGTCCAGTTCTAGGTTTGCTAACTGAGCTCCGCCTAAATTCTCTTTCATGTAGGCTTTCAGGTAACCTTCATAACCACTTTTTACGTAGTTCATTCGGCCGCCGGCAAACACACTCAGCCAGTCATTGATTTTGTAGCTCAATCCCAACTGTACTCCGTAAATGTATTGTTTTCCATCCATAGAAGTATTAATGTCATACATCTGGGGAGTTACTTGTCCGCCAGTTTGTTGGTGAATCATTCCCATAGCTAATGCATCGAACATTGGAAGACCGTTGCTGAATGAGGCTTTTCCTCCACCACCGGTAATGGCAAAGCTGGCAGAGATTACCCAATTGTCCTTTTTATATAGTCCTTGAAAGCTTGGAATGAAAGGGGCAGAGGCCGTTCCTTTGTACAGTCGGCTGCCGTTGGTTCCGTCAGCTTGCTGAAAGAGTGGGAAAGTAGCGTCAATTTCACGGGTCTGGTAGGCACTTTGTCCGGTCAGTGACAGGTAGAATCCCTCGTGCGAAAGGAAAGAAAGTCCTGCGGGGTTACTGTACACGCCATCTATATCAATAGAAGCTCCTCGCGCTATCATTCGGAGGAATGCGGCATTTTGATTGGTGTTGGTCAGATAATCTCCCGCGAAAGTCGGGAAAGAGATACACAGTGTCGCTGCACTGATGAATAGAAGTTTTTTCATTCGTTTCTAGGTTGTTTGTTAAAAATCGGCTGCAAAAATAGTGTTAAATTGCACACAAACCAACGAAATGAGTAAAAATTATTCTATTTGAAATTGTTTTATTTGAAACTAAGTGGTAGGGAAGGTATTTAAGTGCTTTTTGTGTAGTTCTGGTTTTAAAAGTGTATCTTTGCAAAAGTATGCAATTCCCAATCATTTTTATTATTTTGAAATATGTACACCAATAAGGAAATTTGGCGTGTTACTTATCCTATTTTTCTGGGCTTATTGGCGCAAAATGTGATAAATGTGACCGATACGGCCTTCTTAGGACGTGTGGGTGAAGTCGCTTTGGGGGCAGCTGCCATGGGCGGATTGCTCTACATTTGTGTTTATACTATTGCTTTTGGTTTTAGTGTCGGTTCGCAGATTCTGATAGCCCGTCGCAATGGAGAAGGAAACTATCGGGCGGTGGGCCCTATCATGTGGCAGGGAACGGCTTTCAGTTTCGGGATGGCGGTTTGTCTGCTGATACTGATGTATTTTTCTGCCGCTCCGTTGATTCGGTTACTGATTACTTCTGATTCTATTTACGGGGCTACGTATGAATTTTTTACCTGGCGTATCTGGGGGTTCCTTTTTGCTTTTGTAAACGTGATGTTTCGTGGACTTTATATCGGCATTACGCGTACCAAAGTGCTGACCATGAATGCGGTGGTGATGGCTTTGGTGAATGTGGTACTTGATTACGCTTTGGTATTCGGAGAGTTAGGTTTACCGGAAATGGGGGTGCGTGGTGCCGCCTTGGCGTCTGTCATAGCCGAAGCTTCTTCGTTGCTCTTCTTTTTGCTTTATACCTATTATAAAGTAGACCTGAAAAAATATGGACTGAATCGTTTTGGACAGTTTGATTTAAGTATGGTGCTGCGTATCCTTCGCATATCTTGTTTTACGATGGTACAGTATTTTCTGGCCATGGCCATCTGGTTTGTCTTCTTTATGGCCCTTGAACGACTCGGACAGCGGCAGCTGGCGGTGGCTAATATCGTGCGAAGTGTATATGTAGTACTGCTGATTCCCGTGCAGGCACTTTCCACTACAGCCAATACGCTGGTGAGCAATCTGATAGGTGCCGGTGGTTCATCTGGGGTAGTCACCTTATTGCATAAAATATCCCGGATGTCGTTCTTGATTATGGTAGTGTGCGTAGGCTTGTGCGTGGCGTTTCCCGGAAGTATCTTGTCGGTCTATACAAATGAAGAAGCCTTGCTGGTAGAATCTGTGTCGGCATTGTACGTGGTATGTGGGGCCATGTTGATTGCTTCACTGGCCAATGTGTACTTCAATGGCATATCTGGAACAGGCAATACACAGGCGGCGCTGGTATTGGAAATTTTTGTACAAGTTTTTTATGCACTTTATATCATTGTAGTGGGCATGGTCATCCAGGCTCCAGTGGACGTATGTTTCACTACGGAAGTAATTTATTACGTATTGATGTTAGGTTCCAGTCTCATTTATCTGAAAAAAGCAAAATGGCAGAACAAAAAGATTTGAGCATACTGATTTTTTTGTAATTTTGCACGTTGGAAATTTTTGATAATAAATAAAAAAGCAACATATATGTTCGATAATTTAAGTGAAAGACTAGAACGGTCGTTTAAGATATTGAAAGGTGAAGGTAAAATCACCGAAATCAATGTGGCCGAAACCTTGAAGGATGTACGTCGTGCATTGCTGGATGCGGACGTGAATTATAAAGTAGCCAAGAACTTTACAGATACGGTAAAGGAAAAGGCATTGGGACAGAATGTATTGACAGCTGTCAAGCCCAGTCAGTTGATGGTGAAGATTGTACACGATGAGCTGACTACCTTGATGGGTGGGGATACTGCCGAAATTGAATTGAAAGGTCGTCCGGCTGTTATCTTGATGTCAGGTTTGCAGGGTTCAGGTAAGACTACCTTCTCTGGTAAGCTGGCCCGTATGATGAAGTCAAAGAAGAACCGTAAACCTTTGCTGGTAGCGTGTGACGTATATCGTCCGGCTGCAATTGAGCAGTTGAAAGTGCTCGGCCAGCAGATAGAAGTTCCTGTATATAGTGAACTGGACAGCAAAGATCCTGTACAGATTGCCTTGAATGCCATTCAGGAAGCAAAAGCAAAAGGGTATGACTTGGTAATTGTTGATACTGCCGGACGTCTGGCTATTGATGAACAGATGATGAACGAGATTGAAGCTATCAAGAAAGCTATCAATCCGGATGCTACGCTGTTCGTGGTAGATGCCATGACCGGACAGGATGCGGTAAATACAGCTCGTGAGTTTAATGAACGCTTGGATTTCACCGGTGTAGTATTGACTAAGTTGGATGGTGATACCCGTGGTGGTGCGGCCCTGTCTATCCGTACGGTAGTCAACAAGCCGATTATGTTCGTGGGTACCGGGGAGAAACTGGATGCCGTAGATCAGTTCCACCCGGCTCGTATGGCCGACCGTATCTTGGGTATGGGTGATATCGTGTCACTGGTAGAACGTGCGCAGGAACAGTACGATGAGGAAGAAGCGAAACGTTTGCAGAAGAAGATTCAGAAAAACCAGTTCGACTTCAATGACTTCCTGACTCAGATTCACCAGATTAAGAAGATGGGTAACCTGAAGGAATTGGCTTCCATGATTCCGGGTGTAGGAAAAGCCATTAAGGACATTGATATCGACGACAATGCGTTCAAGAGCATTGAAGCCATTATTTATTCTATGACTCCAGAAGAACGTACTCATCCGGAAATTCTGAACGGAACACGCCGTACACGTATCGCAAAGGGTAGTGGAACAAGTATTCAGGAAGTAAACCGTCTTCTGAAGCAGTTCGACCAGACTCGTAAGATGATGAAGATGGTAACTGGCAGCAAGATGGCTGGTATGATGCAGAAGATGAAAAAGAATAACTACTAAGGGTTTATTATGAAAGAGAGGCTGTCTTCATTCTGTGAGGTGGCTCCAAAGTGGATATGTTAAATATTATACCATAGTAGAAGGAGGGTAGTGTAAAGATAACTGTGTCACGCATTATTTTCCATTAAAAAACTCATTGTCTGGGGAACGTCCAATGTGTCGGGGCGAGACTACCCGTCCCGACGCGCATAAAATTACAATAATTTAAATCGTTCTCTAAACTTTATGGTCAGTTGCTGTGAGATTGTAGCCTAATTGGCAAAGGGTATACTCCACTTTTTCCGTATATTGCGGTATGCAAGATAAACCGGTTCCTCAAGAGCTGTATCCGACGGGAACACGCCCTTGTTTCTTGTTGTTTTACGGATTTGATGGTGCTACCCTTCAACAGTATTTGTGTATATATGACTTTACGGATGACTGGAGTGTACTGGAAGTATTCGGGTAGCTTATCCCAATTATTCTGCCAGGAACAAATAACGATAGGATACTGTTCGCCCCATTTTTCTTCCAACTTAAGAAGTTCATATTCTGCCGCTTCTTTATTTACAGCCTGATAAACGCATTTCAAATCCTTCAGAAATTCCTTTTGATTATATTTGATGGAATTACGAATTTGATGTACAAAACAAAGCAGACGTATTGGGATAAACACTTTGGATTGCTTCAGTAAAACCTTTCTCAAGCATACGTGATTTCCATGCCTTTATTTCCGGAAGTACACGGTCTGTAATGGTACTGATTGTATCTACCGATATACGATTACCAAGGTTCTCTTCTAATCCAATCACTAATCTTACGTGTGCTGTTACTAAGAGCATACAAGCTGATACAACCTATTGTGTACCAGTAATTTCAGAGCTGTATGGTTGAGTTATATATACGAAAGTCATGTCCATGATAAAAAGATTTTTGAAATCAGAATTAAAGTGGAGCATGCCATAGGTGGTATGAAAAAAGGCCGTATTGTCAAAGAACAATTTAGATGCCATAAATTCAGTTTCGAAAATATGGTGATTCTTATTGCTTGTGGATTACACAACTTCAGAATCAGTCACAAAATGAATTATATAACAAACTAATCTATATAATGTTTACTGAATATCTTCTATAGTTTAAGTTTTAATTTGACAAAATTCTTGATGAATTCCACGGTACCATCAATACCTAATACAGAAGAATCGATGCATAGATGATAGGTAGCAGCGGATCCCCATGTCTTGTAACTATAGTAGTTGTAGTAAGACGAACGTTTCTTATCTGCTTTTTCCATTAAGTCTTCTGCATCTTCCGCACTGATGTGGTGCAGTTTCATCAGTCGTTCAATGCGGGCTTCCGGTGAAGCTGACACGAAAATGTTGGCACATCTGGGATGGTCGCGCAAAATGTAGTCGGCACATCTTCCCACGAAAAGACACGATTGTTTTTCTGCCAGATGGCGGATGACATCACTCTGAATTTTGAACAGAGAATCGTTGCTGAGATAAGAGTTGTACGGATAAGCTCCTTCTGTAATAAACGGGAAGCGGGTTCCGAATAATCCTCCTAAAATAGTTTGAGAAGCTTTTTCATCGGCTTTTTCGAAAAATTCCTTGCAAAGTCCGCTCTCTTCAGAAGCTAAGTTGATAAGCTCTTTATCGTAAAAGGCAATGCCTAAGTCATTCGCTAATTTTTCACCTATTTCTTTTCCGCCGCTGCCCAGCTGGCGTCCGAGATTGATAACATAGTGTCCGTCCATAGTGTAACTCTTTAGTTGATACACAACAAATATAATTCTTTCTGCGGAAAAATGTCACTTTTTTGTCTTTTATTTTATTTCGATTCCAGTTTCGGCAGCGTGTCGTTTGAATTTCTGGAACTGACTGTAGAGCATGCTTCCGGCAATGATGCTGGCGGTTATGTCAGAAATCGGCATACTGTACCACACTCCGTCTACTCCCCAGAAAAGTGGAAGGATAAGCAGGCAGGGAATCAGAATCAGTACCTGACGGCTTAAAGAAAGTATGATGGCTTTCTTGGCCATTCCGATACTTTGGAAAAAGTTTGAAGTAACCATCTGGAAGCCGATGATAGGGAAGAACATGACCACTACCCTTAGACCTTTGGCGCTTAGCTGGATGAGCTGTGAATCGGTGGTGAAGGCGGCTACGGCCAGCTCCGGCATCAGTTCGCCCACTAAGAAGCCACTGGTGGTAACGATGGTAGCAGCAATGACGGTATATTTCATTACCTGGTTTACACGGTGATAATTCTGTGCACCAAAGTTGTATCCGGCAATGGGTTGCATTCCTTGGTTGAGCCCCATCACAATCATGACAAATAAAAATACGATGCGGTTGACGATTCCAAACGCACCGATGGCCAAATCTCCGTCGTATAGTTTTAACCCTTTGTTTATCAGAATGACGATAAAACAGGAGGCCAGGTTCATGAAAAACGGAGCCAGCCCGATACCGATGATATTTTCTACCAGTATTCTTTTTAGGCGATAAATCCCTCTCCGGAAGTGAAGCAGTTCATTCTTGTTGCAGAAAATTCGGATAAGCCAGCAGAGTGAAATCACCTGAGCCAGGACAGTTGCCACGGCTGCTCCTTTTATTCCCATGTGGAAGGTGTAGATGAACAAGGGGTCCAGCAAAGTGTTGACGATAACGGTCAGTATGGTGGCGGCCATGGCCTTTTGAGGATGTCCGGCAGAACGCAACACAGAGTTGAGTCCTAAATACATGTGGGTGATTACATTTCCTAATAAAATGGTTACCATGTAATCCTTGGCATAGGGCAGTGTAGCCTCACTGGCGCCGAAGAAATATAGGATGGGGTCTAGAAACAAGAGGCAGACAATGGTAAACAGCACCCCGATAATCAGGTTTAATGATACGACGTTTCCTAAAATCTGCTGGGCGGTAGTATAATCCTTCTGACCTAGTTTAACAGAGATAAGGGTAGAGGCACCGACTCCCACCAGCGAACCGAAAGCAGCGGCCAAGTTCATCAGCGGAAAGGTGATGGCCAGTCCCGATATGGCCAAGGGACCTACTCCGTGTCCGATAAAAATACTGTCTACCATGTTGTAAAGCGAAGAAGCAGTCATGGCAATAATGGCCGGAATGGCATATTGCATCAATAGTTTTCCAATTCGTTCAGTGCCAAGTTCTGTGGCTGTTCCTTTTTGCGACATAATTATTTACCTTATTAATTGTTATCCAGAAATCTTTAGATTTTCTAAAAAATCGTGCAAAGGTAAACTTTTTTCCGCATTCAGGGAAAACTTTGTGTATCTTTGCGCTCCAAAATAAAAGCTATGTGGATGAAAGTGAATAGAATAGGATTAGCTCTTCTCTTTTTGCTCTGCGGAAGTAGTGTCTCGGCAGAGAGTTTATATAAATACAGAGTGCAATTGACTGATAAGTCAAAGTCTGTACATTCTTTGGAACATCCTGAAACTTTTTTGTCAGAAAGGGCGCTTGCCCGTCGTGCCAGTCAGGGGGTAGCCGTCGATTCTACCGACTTGCCTGTTTGCCGTGCCTATATTGAGCGCCTGGAGTCGCAGGGAGGAAAATACATCTCATCCAGCAAATGGAACAATACCGTGCTGATGCAAGTACCCGATGAGGCCGTTGCCTTGCGCTTCCTGGATAATTCATTTGTCCGCTCCATCAAAAAAGTATGGGTATCTCCAGATTCCATTATGCCCCGCAACAAAGACAGAAAGGAGCAGGTGAAGAATCAGTGGAAAAAGCAGGATGATTACTATGGAATGGGGGCTGAACAAATCAAGATTCACCATGGAGACAGCCTGCATTTGGCCGGCTTTAAAGGCAAAGGGATGCAGATTGCAGTCATTGATGCTGGCTTTTATAATGTGGATGCCATGAAAATCTTCAAAAATACGACGATTTTAGGCACACATGATTTTGTCAATCCTTCTTCAGATATTTATGGGGAGCATAATCACGGCATGAAAGTCTTGTCGTGTATGGCTGTAAATACGCCTCATGTCATGGTGGGAACAGCTCCCGAAGCAAGCTACTGGCTGTTAAGAAGTGAAGATAATGATACGGAACAGCCGGTGGAAGAGGATAACTGGGCTGCAGCGGTGGAATTTGCCGACAGTGTAGGAGTGGATATTATTAATACCTCCTTAGGATATTATTCATTTGACGACCCGATTGATAATTATACGTATCGTCAGTTGGACGGGCATACTTCTTTGATGGCCGCTTCTGCTTCGTATGCAGCAAAGAAAGGGCTTTTGGTAGTTTGCAGTGCCGGAAATTCCGGTATGGATGAATGGAAAAAAATCACTCCTCCGGCCGATGCGGAAGATATATTGACCATAGGTGCCATCGATAATATGGGAGTGAATGCCGCTTTTTCTTCCATCGGTAATACGGCGGACGGGCGTATCAAACCCGATGTCATGGCAATGGGAGTACACTCGGCAGTGATAGGAGTGGATGGAGGTACCGCTTTTGCCAATGGTACTTCTTTTGCGTCGCCTATTTTCTGCGGACTGGTGGCTTGTTTGTGGCAGGCATGTCCTTGGCTTACGGTGCGTCAGCTTATTCAGGTAGTGCATGAAGCCAGCGACCGTAATGCTTATCCCGATAATATATACGGATATGGAGTGACGGATATGTGGAAAGCCTACCAGCTGGCCATGAAACTGAAAGCGGATACTGATGGAAAATAAGCCTCTTTCCTTACTCGAACTGAACTCCTTGGTCAGACGGAGCATCACCTCCTGCCTGCCGGATGAATATTGGGTGCAGGCTGAATTAAGCGATGTACGCGTAAATTATTCCGGACATTGCTATCTGGAGTTTGTACAGAAAGATGCTACCGGCAATGCGCTCCTGGCCAAGGCACGAGGAATTATATGGGCAAATGTTTTTACCCGTTTGCGGAGTTATTTTGAACGGGAAACGGGGCAGGCCTTCGTTTCAGGCTTGAAGGTACTGGTAAAAGTCACGGTCGATTTTCACGAGCTGTATGGCTACTCGCTGACGGTAGTCAATATTGACCCCACCTATACCTTGGGCGATATGGTACGTCGTCGTAAGGAAATTCTCCGGCAGTTGGATGAGGAGGGAATCCTGACATTGAATAAGGAACTGGAGCTTCCCGTACTGACGCAGCGTATTGCGGTCATTTCATCGGCTACGGCTGCCGGGTATGGCGATTTCTGTAATCAGTTGTTGCATAATTCCTTCGGCTTTGTATTTTATCCTCGGCTTTTTCAGGCCATTATGCAGGGAGAGCAGGTAGAACAGTCCATCATTCAGGCACTCGACCGTATTAATTCGACACGCGATAACTGGGATGTGGTGGTGATTATCCGGGGAGGAGGAGCCACTTCCGACCTTTCAGGTTTTGATACCTACGATTTGGCGGCAAACTGCGCACAGTTCCCGCTTCCTATTATTACCGGAATCGGTCATGAACGAGACGATACGGTGTTGGATATGATTTCACATACACGTGTCAAGACTCCGACAGCTGCGGCTGAGTTTCTGATTAATCATGTAAGACAGACGGCACAGGAGCTGGAAACATACGAGGAGGTTATCTATCAGGAGGTGCCTCGTTTACTGCAACAGGAAAAACAACGGCTGGATTCGTTTATAACCCGGATTCCGGGACAGGTACAGATGCGGTTGCAGCGGGAAAACTTCCGTCAGGAGAAATTTCAAAACCGGATGAAAACAGCCTGGCAGTCGCGCTTGTTGCAAGAAAACTACCGTTTGCAATTGATGCCTCGCTTGCTTTCTGCTTTGCAGAACCGTGTACAGCGTGAGACACACCGGCTGGAACTGCTGGCACAGCGGGTAGATTCGGCTTCTCCGGAGAAGTTATTGAAAAAAGGATACAGCCTTACTCTGCTGGATGGAAAGGTGGTGACGGATGCTTCTCAACTGAAGCCGGGAGATGAAGTGGAGACCCGTCTGGCAAAAGGTAAATTTAGGAGTAAAGTAATAAATAAGTGATATGGCAGCAAAGAAGGAAACCTATTCAGAGGCGATGAAACGCCTGGAGGAAATAGTGTCTCGCATTGAAAGCAATGAACTGGATATCGACCAGTTGGGCGAATACTTGCAGGAAGCCCAGAAGCTGATAAAGTTCTGCAAGAACAAGCTGTACAAGGCTGATGCGGAGATAAAGAAAATCTTGGAAGAAGATAATGAGGCACAAGCCTGAAACAAAAAAGCCAGACCGGAAAGTCTGGCTTTTTCTGTTTATCGGATGATAGTCATTTCTTTGAGCAAATGAGAAGCACCGGCAAACTTGTCAATGATGAACAAGGTATAGCGGATGTCTACACAAGCCGCACGTTGCAGTTGCGGGTTGTAGGCAATGTCACCGGTCAGTCCCTCGTAGTTGCGGTCGAATCCGGTACCGATTAGTTCCCCTTTCGCGTTGAATACCGGAGAACCGGAGTTACCTCCTGTGTTGTCTGTCGCAGTGGCGAAGCAGACCGGCATTCGTCCGTCGGGCATGGCATAGGGACCAAAGTCTTTCTTTTCATACAACTCTTTCAGCTTGGCTGGTACCACAAATTCCGGATTGTTCGGGTCCTCCTTTTCCATCACTCCTTTCAAGGTGGTATAGTAAAGGTATTCCTTTCCGTCAGCCGGTTCGTAAGAGCCAATCTTTCCGTAAGTCAATCGGAGAGTAGAGTTGGCATCCGGATAGATAGGCTGTCCGTTGGCTTTCTTCATTTGCAATACACCTTCTACCCAAGTCTTGTGAGCTGCGTTGTATGCATTGGTTTCCTCCTGCATGGCATCGCTGGTAGCCTGGTATCCGTTGCGTACGGATGCGGCATATCTCACCATCAGGTCGTTTTCCAGTTGCTGTGCATCGGGCTGCTTCAGAAACTCATCCAGTGCTTCCGGACTTCTGAAAATGGACTGGTTGAAGCAGGCATCCACAAACGCATCGGTATTTCCCTGGAAATCCTTTTCGATGGTCTGGAATATGTCAATCCGTTGGTTAGCCGGAATCAGTCGGGCATACAAGGCAATCAGCTGTTTGGAGACTTTACGGTCGACTTCCGGATTGTAGTCCTTGTTGAAGAACTTCTGGCCGGCTTCCTTCAGGGCAGCTACGGCTTCGTCAATGTCTTTCTGTTTCTGGCCTTCCAGTGCCACTCTCAAGGCATCCGTATCGGGTATTTTAAAGAATTCAGTTCCCAGCATCAAGGCTTCGTAAATCGCCTGCTGGTGGTACACTGCATCGTGACGCTGTGCTATAATCTGCTTGATGCTTTCGTAGGCTTTCCGGTAATTATCATTTCCGATAGAATCTCCGAAAGCTAACAATTGTTCCTGCTCCCGTTTCTTGCGGTCTAGTACTTTCAGACGTACCAGTCCTTCGTTCATACCGATGGCATTTTTCCAGTAGTTGGCCGATGAAGCATACTTGGCTGCATACTGGATACGGGTACGTGCATCCTTAGCCATTTCTTCTCCCAACACCCGCAGGCGTACGCCGCGAATGGTGTCGCGCATGAAGTTGGTAGTCTGCATGCGTTCTTCCACCTCATCGCTGATCATGTAACGCCAGTTGCGTCCGGGGAATCCCATCACGAAGGTAAAGTCACCTTCCTTCACTCCTTTCAGGTTGATGGCAATGTGTTTCTTTACTTTCAAAGGTACGTTTTCGGCACTGTAATTGGCTGGCTTTCCGTCCTTGCTGGCATAGATACGGAAGATAGAGAAGTCACCGCAGTGGCGGGGCCACATCCAGTTGTCGGTATCTGCTCCGAACTTACCGATGGAAGAGGGAGGAGCACCTACCATACGCACATCCTTGTAAGATGTCTTGACAAACAGGTAGTATTTGTTGGCTCCATAGAACGGTTTCAGTTCCAAAGTCGTAAATTCGTTGGTACGGATACGTTCCTTTTTGGCAAACT
Organism: Phocaeicola plebeius DSM 17135; assembly: GCF_000187895.1. Lineage (GTDB taxonomy): Bacteria > Bacteroidota > Bacteroidia > Bacteroidales > Bacteroidaceae > Phocaeicola > Phocaeicola plebeius. Next base: position 316,591 of record NZ_DS990130.1, read on the forward strand.
TTTCAGCCACCTTGGCTAAGAAAGAAGGAGAGAGGTAGTTGGTTCCGTCCGGGTCTTTGGACTTCTTCAACTGCTTCTGCACGTATTCCGTTACGTCAAGTATCCGGTCGATAAAGGTCACGTTCAGTCCTTCACACGGAAGCTCCTGTTCACGCGTCATCGCCCAGAAGCCGTCGGTCAGGTAATCATGTTCCACTGAACTGTGCTGCTGGATGTAACCGTATCCGCAGTGGTGGTTGGTCAGCACCAGTCCTTCCGAGGAGATGACTTCCCCCGTACATCCGCCTCCGAAATGCACTACGGCATCTTTCAGGCTGATGTTGTCCGGGCAGTACACCTGGTCAATGCTGATGTCCAGTCCTAAATCCTGCATCACGGCAGCATTCTGCTGTTTCAGGTCGGTCAGCATCCACATCCCCTCATCCGCATGAGCGGTGAGGGAAAGTGTGGCAAATAAGGATAATAATAACTTATGCTTCATTATTCTACAATTGTCATTTCATCAATCAGGTTCTTGCAGCCTCCCAATTTTTCTACGATGAACAGCACGTAGCGAATATCTACGGCAATACAACGCTGGAGGTTATTGTCGAAGTTGATGTCTCCGGAAAGAGATTCCCAGTTACCGTCGAATGCGGCTCCAATCAGTTCACCGTTTCCATTCATGACCGGAGAACCTGAGTTACCGCCAGTGATGTCGTTGGTGGTCAGGAAGCAAGTCGGCATTTCCCCGTTCGGCAGTGCGTAGCGTCCGTAGTTCTTCGTAGCATACAACTCTTTCAGCTTGGCTGGTACCACGAATTCCGGATTGTTCGGGTCTTCTTTTTCCATTACCCCTTTCAGTGTAGTGTAATATTTGTAGTGTACACCGTCTTTCGGATCGTAAGCCTTTACGTTTCCGTAAGTCAGACGAATCGTAAAGTTGGCATCCGGAGCTTTCGGAGTCGGTGCATACATTTCGCAAAGACCGCGTACGTAAGTCTTGTGCAGCAGGTTAATGTCACCGTTGGCTTGATCCAGCTTGTCTGCCAGTTCCTTGTATTTCTTGTTCACTGCAGCAGCATATTCAGCCGACAAGTCCTTGTTGATTGCTTCTACAGTAGGATTCTCGATGAAAGCGTTGAAGTTCTTTTCATTGGCGAAGATGCTGTTGTTGTAGAGGGCATCTACGTAAGCATTGTAATCGCCCTTGAATGCATTCTTAACAGTCTGATAGAAATCAGGCAATGCTTCAGCCGGTACTTTTTCTGCATAAAGCGGCAGCAGTACTTTAGCCACCTTGCGGTCTACTTCATGGTCATAGTCCTTGTTGTGGATGTCAGCGTAGGCTTCTTTCAGGGTAGCGATGGCTTTTTCTACATCTTTTTTCTTGTTCTTCTGCAGGGCAGTAGCCAAGTCCTGAAGTGCTTCCATCTTCGAAGTCAGGGTAAATTCGATACCGCTTCTGAAGGTTTCAGTGAAATAAGTCAGCTGTGTGCGCAGCGGAGTAACACGCTTCACGTATTCGTCAATTTTTCCTACTACGGCTGCATAGTCAGCATTCTGTTTTTCTTTGGCAAAAGCAGCAAATTTAGCTTCCTGTTCTGCCTTTGTTTCCAGAACCTTGTTGTCCACAATGGCCTTGTTCATACCGATGGAGTTTTTCCAGTAGTTGCTTGAACCGGCAAACTTGCTGGCATACTGGATACGTACCTTGTCGCTGGCAGCCATTTCCTTACGGAGAATATTCTGGCGTTCTTCGCGTACGGTGATACGCGGCACGTTGATGCCTTCCATGCGCAGGCGTACTTCACTTTCTGTCAGGTAGCGGCTGGTGCTTCCGGGGAATCCCATAATCATGGCATAGTCGCCTTCCTGTAATCCCTTCAGTGAAATAGTCAGGTGTTTCTTTACTTTCAAAGGCACATTCTCTGCGCTGTATTCAGCCGGATTACCATCCTTGTCGGCATAGATACGGAACATAGAGAAGTCACCTGTGTGACGCGGCCACATCCAGTTGTCGGTTTCACCTCCAAACTTACCGATTGATGAAGGAGGAGCGGCTACCATACGCACGTCGCTGTAAGTCTTGATAAAGAACAAGTAGAATTTGTTACCTTCATAGAACGGAAGAGCCTGTGTAGAGATGCCCGGTTTGCCTTTCAGGTCACTTTTCTTCAGTTCGTCGGCAGCCAGTTTCTTCAGGTATTTGCTTCCGAAAGATTCTGCTTCAGAAACTTTTCCTTTACGGATGTCTTCGTTTACTTTTTCCGTTACATCCACAATACGGTCTACGAATTTGAAGGTCAATCCCGGTGTAGGAAGTTCTTCCTGATAACTTTTTGCCCAGAATCCGTCGGTCAGGTAGTCATGTTCCACCGAGCTATGTTGTTGGATGGCATCGTATCCACAATGGTGATTGGTCAGAATCAATCCGTTGGGTGAGATAATTTCACCCGTACATCCGCGTCCGAAAATTCCGACAGCATCCTTTAATGTAATTTGGTCAGGGTTGTAGATATCCATGATATCCATTTTCAGTCCTTGCGCTTTCATTCGGTCCGCAAGGTTCTGCTCCTGCATGAGCTGGAGCAACCACATTCCTTCATCGGCCTTGGCCGGAGAGAATACAGCACAAACAAGTGCGAGTGCGAGTACTTTCAGTTTTTTCATTGTTATGTATAGTGTTAAAATATAGATTGCACAAAAATAGTAAAAAAACGCACACCATTCTCACACGGCTCACTTAAAAGGTAATAAACCACTATCTTAGTATAAATTTTGATAATATATTTCGGCGCTTCCTTGAAAGATTATACCTTTGCCCACAAATTTAAAAGGTTTCAGCATGTATAAACTTTATTTTTTCCTGTTGTGTGCCATGCTTTGCACCTCTTGCAGTAAGAAATATAAGATAGAAGGTACTTCGTCTGTTTCTATGTTGGACGGTAAAATGCTTTTTATAAAAATCCCGGTGGGTGATAAATTGGTCAACATTGATTCGGCAGAAGTAATTCATGGCTTATTCGAAATGCAGGGAAAGGTTGATTCCACGGTTTTAGCTTCGTTGTATATGGATGATGAGTGCATCATGCCTTTAGTGATAGAACCGGGCCACATTGATATTCAGATAGACAATGCGGGAATTACCATCAAGGGGACTCCATTGAACGACTGTTTCAATGATTTTGTGGTACAGAAAAACTCGCTCGATGACCGTGCTTACGAAGTAGAGCGCGAGGAAAGTCGCATGATTATGGATGGAAAGGATTTGCAGACGGTGCATCAGGAAATCCAGAAAAAACGTGACGAGATAGCTACGGAGATGAACCAGCTGGCCAAGACTTTTATTCAGGACAATTACGAGAACGTATTGGGACCGGGATTGTTCATTATGTTGGGTAACAGCATGCCTTATCCCTTCATGACTCCGCTGATGCAGGAAATCGTTGACGCGGCTCCTGAAGCGTTCAAGAACAATTACATGGTGAAGGAATATGTGTCTGTGGCACGTGAAAATATGTCGCATGCTCCCCTTCATTAAAAAGAAAATCGGGTAAGAAATTCTTCCTACCCGATATTTATTTTTTATTCTCCACTTTTCTTTTCTCCTTTGTATTTTTCCGGCAAACCTTTTTCAATGGCCTGATAGGATTCTTCCATCAGCATGGTCTGGTTTTCTTGTCCTTTTCCTTGCGGATAGATGGGCTGATGGATGGTCAGCTTCAACGGATGCCAGGAGAGCAGTTTGCCCGTGCGTGGCAGAATATCGAAAGAACCGCTGATGCTCATCGGTACGACCGGAAGTTGCAACTGGTCAGCTAGCAGGAAAGCCCCTTTCTTAAACTCGTTCATGCGACCGGTAAAGGTTCTTCTGCCTTCCGGAAATACCACGAGTGAAGTACCTCCTTGTAAGATTTTTTCTGCACGCTTGATGGTTTCATACACTTTGCGTGGACTGGATTTGTCTACAAAAATGAAACCGGCCGATTCGCAGGCTTTTCCGACGAAAGGAATGCTGCGCAGGCTTTTCTTCATCATCCATTTAAAGTTTCTTCCCAGGAATCCGTAGATAAGGAATATGTCGAACGCTCCCTGATGGTTGGCTACGAATACATACGATGTTTTGTGGTCAATGTTTTTGTGTCCTTCCACTTTCACCGGAAGCAGAAACAGAAAACAAGTGAGTTGTGACCATATTTTCCCTGGGTAATATCCCCAGAAGTGTCCGTTGCCCAGCCAGCATCCCAGCATGGTGGTCAGTGCGGTCAGAATGGTCATCACAAGAAAAATGGGAAGCCCGATACAGATTTGATAAATGATGTATAAGAATCTCATAAGTGTGATAGATTTTATTGGATTGATTTGTTATTTCCTTTTTTTAATGTGAGGACGGTAATTTCCGGCCAGGCACCCAGCCGCATGGGGAACAGCACATAGCCTAACCCAATGTTGACGTATAGTCCCCGGTTGCCTTCCAGATACATACCTCTGTGTTCCGGATAGATAAACTTGGACACTGAAAAGCCGAACAGACTGATTTGCATGTCGTGGGTATGACCTGACAAGGTAAGCTGTACCGAGGTCTCCGGAAGCACTTTCCGGCGCCAGTGTGTCGGGTCATGACTTAGCAGGACCTTGAACATGCCGTTTGTGCCTTGTAGAGCCTTGGGTAAGTCGCCTCTGTCAGGGAAAGGTGGTTTCCCGCTGTTTTCCACACCAACTATAGCAATGGAATCAGTACCTTTATATATAATACGGTGGTCATTTTGCAGCATGAACCATCCCATACGGTTTTCGCGTGCAATCAGGCTGTCTACGTTAGCCAGACGGGCCTGCTCGTTTTCCCATTTTACATAGGAACCATAGTCGTGATTACCCAATACGGAATACACTCCGTCGCGCGCTTTCAGTTGTGAGAACACAGCCATAAATTCCAGCAATTCGTCAGCGCGACTGTTCACGAGGTCGCCAGTGAATACAGCCAAATCGGCATCTTGCCGGTTGCAAATATCGATGGCTTCCTGAAGTGCCTTTCCATTTCCTTTCCAGCTTCCAGAGTGGATGTCCGACAATTGCAGAATGCGATAGCCATCGAATGCATCCGGAAGGTCGGGCGAGTAGAATGTAACTTCTTTTACTTGAAAATTTTCCTTTCCCTTAATGGCTCCAAACAATACATATCCGAAAGCAAACAATGCGGGTGCCAGTGAAATCCATCCATGAGGAATAGGGCGCTTTATCAATCTTCTGATCAGTTTCAGCAGAATACTGGTCAGCATGAATATCATTTTAGGAATAGTGAAGCATAGAGCAACAATCAGGTAAGTCCCAAAATATTCATGTAAACTGTCATGTCCAACAAGGAAAACTACTAATGCGAGCAATAGTAATAAGGTGGGCAGCCAGTAGGCACGTTTCCACTTCTTATCGTGCAGGCTGGTCAAATAGGTCTTGTATATATACCAGTCGGGTAGCAGAAACAAGGCCAAAAATATCAGTGACACTCTTAGTAGAATCATATTTGCTATTCATTTTAGGGTTGCAGATTGGCTGCGAGGTATTTTCGCAGTACGTCGGCATCTATATTCCGGCGGGAAGCGTAGTCCATGAGTTGTTCCTCGTCTATTTTTCCAACCGAAAAATAGCGTGAAGCCGGATGGGCAAACATCAGTCCGCATACCGAGGCATGAGGTTGCATCATTCCGTTCTCTGTCAGATGTATGCCGATGCGTTTCATGTCAATAAGCTTGTCGAGCAGAAAACTGACTGATATGTCGGGCAGGGAAGGATAGCCCACAGCAGGACGTATGCCCTGATAGTCTTCATTGAGCAGCTGTTTCATGGTCAGCTTTTCGTCCTTGGCGTATCCCCATACCTCTTTGCGCAGGGTTTCGTGTATCTTTTCAGCAGCGGCTTCTGCCAGTCTTTCCCCAAGTGTTTTGATGAGCAAGGACTGGTAGTCGTCATGGCTGAATTCTTCTTCCATGGCCGGATTGATGGTCGTGGCGAATCCTCCTACCGTATCCTTGATACCGGAAGAAAGGGGACGGACAAAGTCACTCAGGCAGAGAAACGGGTCGTCGGGGCGGACGCGGGTCTGCTGGCGGAGCAGAGGAAATAAAGTGCCCTCTAACCATAGGTTGTCGCCCTCGGCATTGGCTTCCATCAGGCGATAAATGGCATAGACCTTGTATTTCCCGTCGATTTTGTTCAACATGCGTACTGCTTCTTTGTGCAGTTGCATGGCTTCGGCAGCTTTGGCGCGTTCAGCTTCGGGAAATGAAGCCAGCCACCCGGCGCGGCAGGCATCACAGCCATGAATGTCGGCAATGGCTGCGTAGCGTGGCTGAAACCCCCATGCGTGGAAAAAATAAATCCAGTTGATGTATTCAGCCAGGTCGTGTATGTCGTAACGGACGGTCGTGATGTCTGTTTTCATTCGCTTTCTTTTAACGTTCAAACCGAAGGGCTTGTCCACGGTGCGCTTTGTTTACTGTTCCATTCTCATAAACTACTGTACCGTTGACAAATGTCTTTTCTACCTGTGCATGGAAGGTACGGCCTTCCATCGGACTCCATCCACACTTGCTTTCAATGCAGTCGGTGGTTACAGTCCATTCTTTATGTGGATTCAGCAGAACAAGGTCGGCCTGATAGCCCGGTCGGATAAACCCTCTTTGGCTAATCTGGTAAAGCTGGGCCGGTGCGTGACACATTTTCTGAACTAACTGTTCGATAGACAGGACACCTTCGTGTACCAGTTCGTAGATGCTGACCAATGAGAACTGCAGGGTCGGCATGCCTGATACGGCTTTCAGTGCTCCTCCTTCTTTTTCACTCAACAGGTGAGGTGCATGGTCGGTAGCGATGACGTCAATCAGGTTAGTGCTCAGAGCCTTTCTCAGCGCATCACGGTCGGCTTTTGTCTTGATGCTGGGATTACACTTGATGCGTGCCCCTAGTTGCGCATAGTCTTCATCGCAGAACATAAGGTGCGATACGCAGGCTTCTGCCGTAATTTTCTTTTCTTGGAGCGGGCGGTCTTCTAACAGACCCAATTCACGTGCCGTGCTGATGTGAAGTATGTGCAGGCGGGCACCTGTTTCTTTCGCCAACTGTACGGCGAGTGCCGAAGAATGGTAACAGGCTTCCTCGCTGCGTATCAGCGGATGGAAAGAAATGTCCAGATCTTCGCCATATTGCTGTTTGAAACGTTCGGTATTTTCGCGGATAATCTGCTGGTCTTCACAGTGAGTTGCAATCAGCATACCAGCCTCGGAGAATATTTTTTTCAAGGCTTCCATGCGGTCGACCAGCATATTCCCGGTGCTGGCTCCCATAAACAGTTTCACACCGCATACGTGTGTTTTGTCCAATGCTTTCAGCTGGTCGGCGTTGTTGTTTGTGGCTCCGAAATAGAAAGAATAATTGACAATACATTTGGTAGCCGCATCCTTAAACTTGTTTTCCAATGCCTCCAGGGTTGTGGTCTGCGGGTTACAGTTGGGCATGTCCATGAACGAAGTTACTCCTCCAGCCGCAGCCGCAGCTGTTTCGGTAGCCATGTCTGCTTTGTGAGTAAGTCCCGGATCGCGGAAATGCACATGGTCATCTATCACTCCTGGCAACAGAAAGCATCCTTGTGCATCAATCTCTTCTTCACAGTCGGCAGCGGGTTTGCCGTCTCCTTCAATGACTTCTTGTATCTTTTCTCCTTCAATCACCACAGAACCGGCAAAGCGGCGTCCTTCATTTACGATGATTGCATGATGTATCCACGTACGTTTCATAAATACTTCTTAATTAGCATGTTTAGGATATTTCTTGAACCAGCTGTCCCATTTCAGTTGGATGACACCGAATACGGCCTCCCCAAAGATGCTGCTGTTCATTTTGGAAGTACCTAATTCGCGGTTGATAAAGATAACAGGTACTTCTGTAATATGGAAACCGCATTTGTAAGCGGTAAATTTCATTTCAATCTGGAAAGCATACCCTTTGAAGCGGATATGGTCCAGGTGGATGGTCTCAAGTACTTTACGGCGGTAACATACAAAGCCGGCGGTGGTGTCATGAATGGGCAGTCCGGTAATGAACCGCACATATTTAGAAGCAAAGTAGGACATCAGTACTCTTCCCATGGGCCAGTTGACCACATTTACTCCACTTACGTAGCGTGAACCGATGGATACATCAGCTCCCTCTTCATGGCAAGCCTTGTAAAGTCTTGGCAGGTCATTGGGGTTATGGCTGAAGTCGGCATCCATTTCAAAAATGTAGTCATATCCCTTTTCGATAGACCATTTGAAGCCGGTAATATAAGCAGTTCCCAGCCCGAGTTTGCCTTTTCGTTCAATCATAAACAAACGTTCGGGAAACTCTTTTTGGAGACGGCGTACGATGTCGGCTGTTCCGTCGGGAGAGTTGTCTTCGATGACTAGAATGTGGAATGTTTTCTCAAGTCCGAATACCGCCCGGATTATATTTTCGATGTTTTCCTTCTCATTGTAAGTAGGAATAATCACAATACTGTCACTTGTCTGCATGGTGTTTCATTTATATCTTTGCAAAGATAGAAATAAAAATGTGATTCCTTTTCGTGCTCCGAATTTTTCTTTCCAAAAACGCAAGTGCGTTTAAGAGCAAACGCCTAAGTGTTTTAGTTGAAACACAAGTACATTTTGAATCAAGCGTAAGTGCGTTTGATTCAAAACGCTTGGACGTTTGGGAACATGCGTTTAAGTGCTCTTGAAAAGTCTTGAAAATAAGCGTTTTTCTTTTCGGAACTTTGCAAAAAAGCAAAGTGTCTTTTCATTCGAAAGTGGGCTACATAGGGAAAGGCTTTCAAATTTTTATAAAAAAAGTAACAGAAGTGTCTGCTTTCCCGAAAAAAGTTTGTAGACTTGCGCCCATATTGTAAAAATAGCAAAATCTTATAAGTTATGATAATAGGAATAGATGTAGGAGGAAGTACCACCAAGATTGTCGGGGTGAAAGACGGTGAAATTAAGCATCCGATGTTTGTGACTGCCAAGGACCCTGTCACTTCGTTGTTTGGTGCATTCGGAAAATATATATACGACCATTCCATCCAGCTTTCGGAGGTGGAGCAGGTAATGCTGACCGGAGTGGGAAGTTCATACATTCAGCAGCCCTTGTACGGTCTGCCTACGGCTCGTACGGATGAATTTATCGCCAACGGCCTGAGTGCACAGTATGCCACGGGGCTGGACCGGCTCATGGTGGTGAGTATGGGAACGGGCACTTCCTTTGTGAAAGTGGAACACGATGTGATTCGCCATGTGGGCGGAATCGGTATCGGGGGAGGTACACTGATGGGATTGTCGCGTCTGTTGTTGCATACGCAGGACATTCTGTGGGTGTCAGAACTGGCTGGAAAGGGTAATTTGCAGAACGTGGACTTACAGATTCAAGATATTTGTCAGACTTCCTTGCCCGGATTGCCGCTTGATGCCACGGCTTCCTTGTTGGGAAAATTAGATAACAATGTATCTCCCGAAGATTTGGCTTTGGGCTTGATGCACATGGTATTGCAGTCCATCGGGCAGGCAGCCGTACTTTCAGCATTGGAAATGGGAATACGTGATTTTGTGCTGATTGGCAATCTGACACAATTGCCCCAATGCCGTCCGGTTTTCGATACCATTGCGCAGATGTACGATGTGCGTTTTATCATTCCGGCAAGCGCGGAATATCAGACGGCCATAGGAGCTGCATTGGCTTATATCAAAAAAATAGAAACAAGTCCGGTAGGGTGATAAGCTTTATCGGACTTGTTTCTATTGGTATATCTTATGTGCTGTTATTTCTGGCGCAGGATATCGGCCATCAGGTAAACCTGACTATCTGACAGACCCTGTGCCGTCAGCGCATCTTTGTCGGCCAGGAACTGTGAGATGAACTCCTCGTCCGATTTGCAGGCCGTTTCCGCTTTCCGGTAGTGAATTAGTGCCTGAGGTATATTCCCCATAGCCAGATACACGTGGCCTGAGTTTAGCCAGTCATTGGCTTGTGGGTTTTCCAAAGCGAGCAACTTTTCATACATCCGGACAGCTTCTTCGTATTTCCCGGACATGAAGTAGCACCATCCGATGGCACGCCGTGCCTTTTCCGGATGTGTTTCCAGGAATTCTACCTTATAGAAAACCTTAATGGCCTCCGGATAATTCTTCAGTGCCGCAAGGCATTGTCCGGTTTGCATCAGGATGTGCAGGTTGTCTGGATCGAACTCAAGCACTTTCTGAAAGCAGAAAGCTGCTTGAGAGTAATTACCCGACAATTTGTGACACTGTGCCAGATGCTTGAGTGTCCATAAATGGTTGGCCTTTAGTGCGTCTGCCTGCACGTATGCTTTTACCGCTTTATCATAAAGCTTGTTTTTCTGGTAGGCGAATCCTAGTTTTTGCCAGGTTTCTGCATTTGCCGGATCTTGTTGAGCCAGGCTTTCATAAAGTTCGGCAGCTTCTTGCATGTATCCCTTTGAAAAAAGATATCCGGCAATCTGGTTGTGATACGTTCCTTTCAGTATCAAGGGGCGGAGCAAGGTGTTGTTCCAGAAGTCCAGTTTTTCACGGAAAATGTCTTGCATTTCCTGTTTGAATCTCCATAATTTATAAAACCGGTATAAATTGTGGATATATTGCCGTTGTATGGCATTGATTTTCTGTTCTTCCGGATTTTCACTTGTTTCCAGTTCCTTGGGAATCAATTCTTCTCCTTTCATGTGCGAACGCATGAATGTCTGCTGGTCATGAGGCAACGACTGCATGGCCAGACAGAAAGAGAATTTATCGGAATCGCAGAACATCTGTGAGTTAATCATGAGTCCGAACAACGATTTTTCATTGAATTCCTTGTCTTTGAAAATCTGGTATAAATCGGGCACTTTCATGCTGAACAGGTAAAACCAGTGGGCTGCTTCCTGAAAGAACGGGAAGGTCTTGAGTTGTGAAAAGGCAGTCATGTAGGTATCAGCTCCTTCCATTTGCAGCTCTCCTAATTCACGAATGTGGCTGTTTATTTGTTCCATGTCCTTCTGCCATTCCGGATTGAGGTCTTCGATGTCTTCTATCTCAATGACTTTTGACTCTGAATTTCTGAGATTGGGATTGCGCATCATCTGGGGAATAATCTCCTCCCTCATTTTTTTATCTATTTTCTCCGTTTCGCGTGAAAGAAGGAAAATAATCTGTATATCGTGCAATTGTTTCAATGCTGTAGGGTCATCTTCCATCAGCTTCAAGGCAGAAACCAGTTCCGGATAGAGTTTAATCCGGTCAGTCTGGAAATAGGTGGCAAGAGCAATTCCTGTCAATGCCCGCTGGGTAACAGCCGGTTCTTGGGTTTGCTGATAGGCTGTGAGTAACAGCAGGAATTTTCGGCTGTCAAAGAGCTGAAGCAGATTGAGCGTGACGGCACTCATCATTACTGCTTTGTCGTTGGTGGCCATAGACGGAGAAAGTAGAAGTTCACGGGCTTCCTGATAGTCTTCTTCACTCCATTGTGTAGATACCCATATCTTATTGAATAATTCATCGACTGTATTTTTGTGAAGCGTGTAGCATTGTAATTTTTGAGCCTCTTCTTCCTCTGTGTTTTGGGGAGTGGCAGACGTGTGCTTAGCTGCTTCCAGCATGAAGCCGATTTCCTTGAATGAGTGTGGAGGAGTTTGAGAAAATTTACGGAATTTATCGGCAAAATAGCCATACGCTTTTTCCCAGTCTTTCAGGAAATAAGTCTTGTCAGCCAGTTCATATCCCTTGCAAAGTAACTGGTTATAAATTGTTTCACGTTGTGGGTCCTGTGTGCCCATTGCCATGTATTGAAGCATATATTCATAAGTCGTCTGTTGGGTTTCAATCTGCGACTTTAGTTCCCAGTTATTAAGCGTGTTTGCCGATTCCTTAATTTGGGTAAACGCTTCTTTTAATCTTTTCTCGTTTAACAGTTGAATGATTTCCTTATGCATGATGTCGTTTCAGAAGTCTTATAAAATACAATCAGAAAAATACCTTAGTAAAAAACTTTTTCCTGTAGACAAAAGTAATAATTATTTCTCACTTTTTGCCGGTAGAATATTGATAAATGAAAAAAAATCAGTTACAGATGTTTTTATTTAAGCTTCATTATCAGGTATTTAATGGGATGTGGAGATTTTTTTTCAAAAAAAATGATTTTTCGGATAGGGGTTTTACCTAATAACTGCGTTATGAAGACAAAACCACCAGGCCGGGTGAAACAACAGAGAATTAGACGTAAGACTTTTTAAAACTAAAAAAACTAGACATTATGAAAATTCAATTGATTGCTTTATCTTTGTGTATGTTGGCAAGTACAAATCTGGTAAAAGGACAGGGTTTTACTCCTTCTGAAAATAAACACGAAATACGTTTGTCTGTCAGTGACGGGTTGACTCAGGGTACGGTAGATATACTGGGAATGGGATTAGTTGATGCAGTGACAGGAAGCAAGCGGACCGATGAAAATTACAGTCTGGTATATGGCTTTGGCTATCGCTATTCTTTAGGGCGTTTCAAGGTAGGAACTGATTTGGGCTTTTCTACTTCCAGCAGTAAGTTGGCATTGGCGGGTGAGCAGACTCCTTCATTGAAAGAAAGCAATGTAAACTTCCTGGTTCTTCCTGCTGCTGAATTTGTATATTATAAAAGAGGCTTGTTTGAATTATATGGAACAGCGGCAGCCGGTGTAAACCTGAGTCGTCACAAAGAAACAGCTTTGACGGAAACAGGAAAAAAGGCCGCAAAGAAAGCCGATTTGAGCACTTCTTTTGCTTACCAGGTAAATCCGATAGCCTTGCGAGTAGGAAATGACCGGATTGGTGGTTTTGTAGAAGCAGGATTAGGAAATAAAGGCTTCTTGACAGCAGGTGTAAGTTTGAAATTCTGATTATTTGTATTGACAGAATCATGATAATGAGTGCCGATAGAAAGGACATATTCAAATCTCGGTTTCAGGAACATTATTCAAGGCTGTGCCGTATAGCCTATGGATATGTTTCTGACCAGGATGATGCGGAAGATATTGTGCAGGAACTGTTTATCAGCGTATGGAACAAGCGTTTGGATGATATGCCTGAAAAGGAGTTTGCTGCCTATATGACGACTTCCGTGAGAAACAGTTGTGTATCCTTTCTGCGGAAGCGTAGGGATGATACGGTGTCGATAGACGCATATCCGGCTTCTGCCAGTTGCATGCCGGACGAAGGTCCAGAAGAAGGTAAAACCCTTCAGGACATAATGGAATCGGCGCTAGATACTCTACCTGCCAGATGCCGGGAAGTTTTTTTGCTGGCTAAACTCCATGGACTGAAATATCGTGAAATTGCTGAAAAACTGGAAGTGTCAGAGAAAACAGTGGAAAATCAGATGACAAAGGCTGTCAAGTTGCTTCGTATGTATGTGGCAGAGCATGGAGCACTGCTGGTGACAGTGGCTGTCATTATATTGTCCATTATTATAAATTGTGAATAAGACTATGAGTAACAAGGAAGATATCAACCAACTACTGGCCCGCTATTTTACGGGTGAAACGCTGAGTCTTGTTCAGCAACAGGAACTGGATGCATGGATTGCGTCGCATCAACAGGAATTTGAGCAGATGCGCAGATTGATGAATGCTCCGATGGAGGCTTCTGCAGAAATTCATTTTGATGCGGGTAAGGCCTGGCAAAAAATCGAGCCGCGCCTGGAAAACCGGAAACGGATAATGGCATTTGAACGTAAAATTACCTTTTTCCTTTCTGTGGCGGCTTCGTTGCTGGTGCTGCTAGGTATCGGTGCTTTTTATCTTTTCCGTACACCGACGGAGGATGCAACAATGTATTACGCCAATGCGGAAAATTCGGTAAAACAGGTACTTCTTCCCGATAGTTCAGAGGTTATGTTATATCCTGAAGCTACATTGTCTTATTACTATTCGGATAAAGGTGAAGGAAGAATGGCAGCGTTGAAAGGAAAGGCTTTCTTTCAGGTGAAAAAAATGCATGGGATTCCTTTTAAGGTAAAAACCGATTTCCTGGATGTGGAAGTGTTAGGTACCTCGTTTTTGGTTGACGTAGCACGGAAAGAAAAAGCCGGGGTGTTTGTAAAAACCGGAAAGGTACGTGTAGAGGCAGCTGAACATGAAGTTGTGATTCAAGCCAATGAAAAGGCAGAACTGAAAGATGGCATGTTGAAAACGGATACGATTCTTCGTCCACAAGAGGTGTTCAATATGGATGATTCGGTACTGGTTTTTGAACAGACGCCTGTCACCGAGGTCGTAAAGATTATTCAGGAAAAGACGGGTATACAGATTGATTTAGCCAAAGGTCTGGAGAAAAATCAGATTACGACCCGGATAAATATCGATGAACCGGACATAGCCGGAGAACTGGCTTTTCTTTGTGGATGTAAATGCGAGACATTGGTGAAAGGAAAACATTACAGATTATATGAAAAGTAAATGGCTGTTCCTCTTGCTGTGGATGTGCGTGATAGTACGGCCGGAAGCATGGGGACAGGAAGTCAAATCAGCGAATACGGTAGCGGAAGAGTGGATACAGGTGAGCTCCTCTTCCGCTACCGTATTGCAGTGGTTTGAATGGATTGAAAAAAGTACGGGAATCGTATTGTCATATAATCCGGCACAGATGGAACTGGGGGATGTATGCCGGATAGAGCATGGAGGAAAAATGACTGTGGAGACACTTGTGCGTCGCATTCTCTCCGGTTATCAGGTGAAAATTGCTGTAGTACCTCCTCGGAAGCTGGTGATTCATGCACGGAAGATTGAAAGTTATGATGTCAGCGGTACGGTGTCCGAAGAGGACAGCGAAGAACGTTTGTATGGGGCGGTCGTTACATTGGAGGATAAAGATGGAAAACAATGGAATACTATTTCGAACGGGAAAGGTATTTTCCGTTTGCATGTACCCGAAGGAACATACACGTTGAAAACTTCTTATATGGGCTATGCTCCGCAGTCACAGTCGGTTAAGGTAACGAGAGATTGCTTTGTGCGTACTTGTCTGAAACCGTTGTTGTTTGAGATAGAAGAGGTTACCGTGGAGTCGGGTAAACGGGAAAATGAATTGGGAGAACTGACTCCATCCAACTTGCTGGCTTTTAGTGGAGGTGACTTGTTTTCACAGATATGGATTCTGCCGGGGGTGACTTCTTCCTTGGCTGGCCAGAATTTTATGGTTGATGGAGGAGGATATGGTGAAAATCAGCTACTGCTGGATGGCGTGCCGGTTTTTCATCCCGGACATTTCAGTTCGCTTTTACCTGTGTTCAATGGAGATGCTGTGAAGAATATGGTCTTTCATAAAGGTTTTTTCCCGACTCCTCTGGAGGGGCGTATTTCGTCGGTCACGGAAGTTAATTTGAAAGAAGGAAATAAAAAGGAGCATGTACGTACATTGACGTTGGACATGCCGGCTGCCTCCGTCATGCTCGAGGGACCGATTATCAAGAATAAACTATCGTACATGGTTGGTGCACGTAGAAGCTGGCTGGATTTCTTTGACAGTCTTTTGTCGGAGGAAAATCGTTTGAATCACTCTACTTATGATTATAATGCCAAGTTATCGTATAACTTGTCTCCTGTTACCACGATGAATTTTCTGGCCTACGGTGCCCGGGATGATTTTCATTTACCCATCGAGGAAAACGGAGAAAATGTGTCAGTGTTGCGTTGGGACAATCAGGCCTATCAGCTCTCGTTTGCCACGCAGAAGGGAAGATTGGGAAATTCGACAGCAGTGTTTTATTCAGCTCATACCAATCGGGCTTATATGGGAGAGATAAAAGAGGATACGGACGGATATATACATAGCGGTATCAAGTCGCTCAACGTGACGACGGATTTTAGCTATTCGCTGGAGAATCTTTATCATGCGCGCTGGGGAGTGAAATATGCGTATGAAGTCTACGATTTGGTGTCGCAAGGTGAGGAGATGCGGGTACGGCATGAACCGGTGAATCAAGTGTCGGTTTATTATGACAACCTGTTGCGTATTTCTCCAGAATTCTCAGTACAGGTGGGTGTGCATGGAGTAGCCTATTGCCCACAGCACCACCGGTCGTACTATAGTATTCAGCCACGTCTGTCGGTAAAATACTTCCCGTCGGAAAGAAATCTGCTTTATCTGAACTTTTCGAAGATGGAGCAATTTTATCATTTCCTTCGTTTCGACAGCTTCTCTTTGCCCACAGATTTCAGAATGCCCAGCATTGACGGTTTCAAGCCTCGCTCTTCCGAGCATTATGAGATGGGTTGGAAACATTTTATGGATTCGGGACAGTGTGAAGTCTCTGTGTACTATAAAACAAGACGGAATGTGCTGGCTTTGCGCCCGGACACGTGGGTTGAAGATGAGAGCTGGCAGAAATACTTGATGGTAGGAAATGGAGACAGTTATGGGGTAAAGGGATATTTGTATCAGCGTTGGAAGCGTTGGAGCCTGCAACTGTCGTATGCTTACTCCCGAAGCCGAGAGTGGTTTGGTGAATTGCCGGAAAAAGGGAAGGTGCCCTCTTTGTACGATGTACCTCATCAGTTGGGAGGAGCTTTGTCGTATCAGCTGACGACTCGTTCTTCTTTCTCTGTTGGAGGGATGTTGCGTTCCGGAAAAGTCCGGTTCTTGAATGAAGATTATGAGCCTTTGTCGGTGGAAGATTTTCGTGAAAAGCGTGAGCCGCTGAACTACCGGGTAGATGTGGGCTATTCTTACCGGAAATCATTCGGTGAGAAATTGCTGTTGCTTCGTTTGGGCGTGTATAATGTCGTGGGAAACCCTTCCGAAGAGGATATTTTGAGTTTTTATTCCGTGCACTGGAGAGGAAATTGTTTGCCGTACGGAAGCATCAGCTTCAAATTTTAAGGAAGAGTTGCTGCGGTATTCTTTGTTTTTTGTGCGCATATTCAAACGAGATTGCTTATTTTTGCAGCATCTATTGATGAGACAATGAGTATAAAAGAGCTTCAAGAGGTATATGCCCAGCATCCTAATGTGGCAGGCTTGGCTTCTTTACGTAAAAATAAGGATATAAAGACTGTTTATTTGGAAGGCATGCACGGTTCGTGTGCTTCCTTATTTGCTTCGGCATCGGTCAAGACGATGCCGGGAATTCATGTGTTTATACTGAATGATTTGGAGGAAGCCGGGTATTTTTATCATGACCTGGTACAGGTAGACGGAGAGGCTGATATTCTGTTTTTCCCGTCTTCTTACCGTCGTGCCATCAAATACGGACAGAAAGATGCAGCCAATGAAATTCTTCGCACGGAAGTGCTGAGCAGACTGGAGCAGAAGAAGCCGGTCACGGTAGTTACTTATCCGGAAGCTTTGGCAGAGAAAGTGGTTTCACGGAAACGGCTTTCGGATGCGATGCTGACCCTGAAAGTGGGACAGCAGGAAGATACGGTCAAACTGATGGAGACGCTTTCCAAGTATGGGTTTGAGCATGTGGACTATGTCTATGAGCCGGGACAGTTTGCCTTGCGCGGCAGCATTCTTGACGTGTATTCTTTTGCATCGGAATATCCGTACCGAATTGACTTTTTCGGAGATGAGATTGATAGTTTGCGTACGTTTGAAGTAGAGACTCAGTTGTCAAAAGAAAAGAAAGATTCTATCTGTATTGTACCTGAACTTTCGGGAACGGAAGGAGCAGATATCTGTTTTCTGGATTTCGTGGATAAAGACGCTACGTTGTGGGTAAAAGATTTGCTTTGGGTACGTGAACGCATTCAGGCCGTACACGATGAGGCAGTTTCTCCTCAGGCACTGAAAGCGTATGAAGGCGAGCAGACGGAACTGATGAATTTGTCCAAAAAACTGATTGACGGAGCCGAATTTACGGTGCGTGCCCTTGATTTCTTCCGGATAGATTTCGGACATAAGGCCTTAGGAACTCCGCAGGCACGCTTGTCGTTCGAGACCTCCGTACAACCAATTTTCCATAAGAATTTTGATTTGGTTGCAAGTTCTTTCACCGATTTTCTGCAACGGAAATACCGTCTGTATATCTGCTCGGACAGCATGAAGCAGACGGAACGTCTGAAAGATATATTCAAGGAAAGAGGCGATGACATTACCTTTGAACCGGTAGACCGTACGTTGCATGAAGGGTTTGTGGACCATGCGTTGCGGATTTGTGTGTTCACGGACCATCAGATATTCGACCGTTTCCATAAATACAACCTTCGCAGTGATAAGGCACGTAGTGGAAAAGTGGCATTGTCGCTCAAGGAACTGAATATGTTTGAACCGGGCGATTATGTGGTACATATCGACCACGGTATCGGACGCTTTGCAGGACTGGTGCGTATTCCGAACGGGAACACTACGCAAGAAGTCATCAAACTGGTATACCAGAATGAGGATGTGGTGTTTGTATCCATTCATTCATTACATAAAATCTCCAAGTACAAAGGAAAAGAAGGAGAACAGCCCCGTATCAGTAAGCTGGGCACAGGAGCCTGGGAAAAAATCAAGGAACGGACGAAGACTAAAATCAAGGATATTGCCCGTGATTTGATTAAACTTTATTCTCAGCGTAAACAGGAGAAAGGGTTTAAATATAGTCCGGACAGCTTTTTGCAGCACGAACTGGAGGCCAGTTTCTTGTATGAAGATACTCCGGATCAGTTAAAGGCTACTCAGGAAGTAAAGGCGGACATGGAGAGTGATAAGCCGATGGACCGTCTTGTCTGTGGCGACGTGGGTTTTGGTAAGACAGAGGTCGCTATCCGTGCCGCATTTAAGGCAGTGACTGACAACAAGCAGGTGGCGGTGCTGGTGCCGACTACGGTACTGGCTTATCAGCACTTCCAGACTTTCAAGAAACGTTTGGAGGATATGCCTTGTAAGGTGGAATACCTGAGCCGGGCACGTACGGCAAAGGATACAAGCCGTATTCTGAAAGAGCTGGCCGACGGTAAAATCAATATCCTTATCGGTACGCATAAGATTATTGGCAAAAGTGTCAAATTCAAGGATTTGGGTCTGCTTATCATTGACGAGGAGCAGAAGTTTGGCGTAAGCGTGAAGGAAAAGCTTCGCCAGTTGAAGGTCAATGTAGATACGCTGACACTGACGGCAACTCCTATTCCGCGTACCCTTCAGTTCTCTTTGATGGGGGCCAGAGACTTGTCTGTCATCCAGACGCCTCCTCCCAACCGTTACCCTATTCAGACAGAAGTGCATACATTCAATGAAGAAATTATATCCGAAGCCATCAATTTTGAAATGAGCCGCAACGGGCAGGTTTTCTTTGTGAACAACCGTATTCAGAATCTGGTGGAGCTGAAGGCGATGATTCTGCGGAATATACCGGATTGTCGGGTATGTATCGGGCATGGACAGATGCAGCCGGAAGAACTGGAGAAGATTATCTTCGACTTTGTCAATTATGATTATGATGTATTGTTGGCCACAACGATTATTGAGAGTGGAATTGACATACCTAATGCCAACACCATCATTATCAATCAGGCGCAGAATTTTGGATTGAGCGACTTGCATCAGATGCGCGGACGAGTGGGACGAGGCAACAAGAAAGCATTCTGTTATTTGCTGGCACCACCTTTGTCGTCGCTTACACCGGAAGCCAGACGTCGCTTGCAGGCCATTGAGAATTTCAGCGATTTGGGTAGTGGCATTCACATTGCCATGCAGGATTTGGACATCCGTGGAGCTGGAAATATGTTGGGTGCAGAACAGAGTGGTTTTATTGCTGACTTGGGATATGAAACTTATCAGAAGATTCTGAATGAAGCGGTTACAGAACTGAAGAATGAGGAATTTGCCGATTTGTATGCCGAGGAAATCAAAGCGGGCGAAGAAAAAATCAGCGGAGAGGAGTTTGTGGATGAATGTACGGTGGAAAGTGACCTGGAGCTGCTCTTCCCGAATGAGTACATTCCAAGCAGTAGTGAGCGAATGTTGCTGTATCGTGAACTGGATAAACTTGAACTGGATAAGGATGTGGAAACCTTTAAGGCCAAGCTGGTTGACCGCTTCGGGAAAATACCGCCAGAAGGGGAAGAGTTGTTGCGTATTGTTCCATTGAGACGTCTGGCTAAGCGTTTGGGCGTGGAAAAAGTGGTATTAAAGGCAGAACGGATGACGCTCTACTTCGTCAGCAACTTGGATAGTCCGTATTATCAGAGTATGGCTTTCGGCAAGTTTATTGATTACATGGCCAAGAATCCTCGTTATTGCAATCTGAGAGAGCAGAACGGACGGCGCAGCATGGTGGTATCGAAAGTGACAGATGTGAAGAGTGCGGTAAGCATCTTGCAGGAAATTGTCAGCATAGAAGCAAAGTAGCCGTTTTCTCAAAGTAATGACAAGAGGATTTCATTTCTGTTTCATGGGAAGTGTTTTCATGATTTTCCAAGTTGCATAAGAGAGGATTAAGTGGAGTAATGGTGTAACTTCACGCCTAAAATTTGGAAAATATATGAAGAAAAGAGGATGGATTGTGCTGTTCCTGGCTTTTCCTTTGTGGGTGCAGGGACAAAGTGCACGTGAGGAGATTGGAAAGAATCCGGCATTGGCTGCAGGAAAATATTATGCTTATCAGGCTCCGGAGGAGAAGTTGACTCCGGCTCCTGCTGGATATGAACCTTTTTATATATCCATGTTTGCCCGGCATGGCTCCCGGTATCTTACAAAAGAGAAGAAATATGCTGCGCCGTTGTCACTCCTTCTTGAGGCAGACGAGGAGGGAGTGTTGACCCCAGATGGAAAGCGTGTGCTGAAGGTGGTGGCTTCTCTGGCCCAGGAGGCAGAGGGACGTTATGGAGAGTTGACTCCGAAGGGAGCACAGCAGCATCGGGAGTTGATAGACCGGATGTTCCACCGTTACCCTGAGGTGTTCAGTGACGGTACGCATGTGGATGCACGCTCCACATACAAGACCCGTGCTTTTCTTTCCATGGCTGCCGGATGCGTGGAATTGAAAGGTTTGAACCCTAAACTAAATGTTACGACACAGACCAGTGAAGCGGATGCTTATTATATAAAGTATAAGAATCCTTTGTATGAAGCACAGCATTTGGAGAATGTGGATTCTGTGTATCGTGCTGCCGATAGTGTTTATGTACATCCGGAACGATTGATGAAACAGATTTTCCGTGACTCTGTTTATGTGGAAAAGCATGTGGATGCCGCAAAACTGATGATGGACTTGTTTGAACTTCATGGCATCAGTCAAAGTAGTTACAAGCAACCGGATCTTTCTTTTTTATTTACTCCCGAAGAACAATATGATTTGTGGCAGCGGAATAATTTTGAATGGTATTACGAAAAAGGGCCTTCTCCGTTGAGCGATGCGTGCATGTATAAGCTGGAAAGAAATCTACTGAATAATTTCATAGAAACAGCCGATACGGTAATTGCTTCCCGGAAAAATGCAGTGACATTACGTTACGGGCATGACACGAACCTGGCTCCGCTGGCTACGTTGATGGGGATAAATGCACTGCAAAAGGAAACTGCCGATTGGAATAAAATAGCGGATACATATCGCACTTATCGCCTGATTCCGATGTGTGGTAATGTTCAGCTTATTTTCTATCGAAAACGAGGTAGTCAGGATATTTTGGTGAAATTGCTGCTGAATGAGCGTGAAGTCGCACTCCCTTTGCAGACAGATGTCTCACCTTATTATCATTGGAACGATGTAAGGGAATACTGGAAGCGGGTTGTAAAAGGAATTTCCCTTCCAGAGAGTAAGGATAAATAATCGTATTTGTAATATGTTTGTAAAAAGAGGTATTTGCGGGTTGAACCTGGAAGTACCTCTTTTTTATTGTAAAGGATATTGGGTGTAAATGTAACACAATAGAAATCTCTATGCAATACCTATGAAAATCATACGGGATACTTTTGCGGCAAATAAGGAAAGCAAATGAAATCTAAGATTGTATTGGTATTGTTATCACTGATGTCGGCTGGAGTTCAAGCTGGTGTGATAAAAGGTAAAATTAAGGATGCACAGACTGGAGAGGAGATTATAGGTGCATCGGTGATTGTAAAGGAAGACCCAGGAAAAGGAACGGTAACCGGATTGGACGGAAGTTTTAATCTGTCGGTGAACAGAGACAAATATACGCTGGTCTGTTCTTATGTGGGCTATAAAAAATATGAAGTTAGCATAGCAGCAGATAAGAAAGAAATTGTAATTCCTTTGAAAAGTGACGACGTCGCTTTGGATGAAGTGGTGGTGGTAGCTTCTAATCCGGGAAGAACGGAAGCTGGTGCAAGAGGTATCGAACGTCAGGCTATGAACGTGGTGAATGTGATGAGTGCGAAGGCGATAGAGCTTTCTCCGGATATTACGGTAGCCAACGTGATTCAGCGAATGTCTGGTGTGACAATTGAACGTAACAGTAGCGGTGAAGGACAGTATGCGATTCTTCGTGGTATGGATAAGCGTTACAACTATACCTTGGTAAACGGAGTAAAAATTCCGAGTCCGGACAACAAGAACCGTTTTGTACCGCTGGATATTTTCCCGTCAGAAATGCTGGACCGTTTGGAAGTGACCAAATCTTTGACTGCCAACATGGAGGGTGACGGAATCGGTGGAGCTGTTAATCTGATTATGAAGGATGCGCCTTCTGAACGTCAGTTTACAGCGAATCTGTCAACCGGTTACAATGCAATGTATTTTGACCGCGATTTCCAGTCGTTCAATCATGGAGCGATTGTGAAGAAATCTCCTTACGAGCAGATGGGCATGCCGGAAGACAGCCGTGTGACAATGGATAACTTTACGACAGATAATTTGCGGATGAAATGGAACAAGCCGTTGCCCGATTTGACTGCCGGATTATCTTACGGTGACCGCTTCTTTAACAATAAATTGGGTGTGATGCTGGCAGGTAGTTACCTGAATACGTATAGAGGAAAAGAAAGCCAGCTGTATTATCAGCCGGGAACAACCCACAATGGTATCGAATACCGAAATTATTCTTCGCAACAGACTCGTATCGGGGCACATGCCAAGCTGGATTATCATATCAATGCCAATCATAAACTGACCTGGTACAATGGATATATGGATATGAGAGAAGCAGAAGTACGTGACGGGCATGACGATAAGGAAGGAGCTGTACGTATGAAGTGGAATCATCAGTATATTATCAATTCCACGCTGAAAGGTGAGCATGCCTTTCTGGAAGGCGGTGTGCTTCGTTTGAATTGGTCGGCTGTACTTTCAAAGGCATACAGTGAAACACCGGATAATGCGGAAATCTTTTTTCTGGGTAATCATGTACAGACTTCTGGAGCAGCAATCCGCCGTTGGGAACATAACTCCGATAAGGACAAGGCAGGATACCTTGATTTGATGTATAAGTTGAAACTGGATGGAGGTTCTGTATTCGACTTCTCGGTAGGAGGTATGTACCGTGATAAGAAACGTGACAGCTTTTTCAATGAATATACTTTCAATTCTGCAACGGGAGTGAAAGATCCGCAGTATCAGGGAGAGGACTGGAATAACTACGATGAAATCTTGTTTACCCCGCTTAAATACGGTAACATCAGTGACCCGTTAAACTATGATGCCACTGAAAAGATTGGTGCAGGATATGGAATGGTGAAATACACATACCAGAAATGGGAATTTATTGTCGGAGTTCGTGTGGAACATACCAATCAAGGTTACACTTTGAAGTTCCCTACAGAAAATACAGATCCTGAAGGATACCAGAAATATACGGATGTATTGCCGAGCTTCCATGCAAAATATGGAGTACATAAAAATGCGAACCTGCGTTTCTCGTATGCCCGTTCCATCAATCGTCCCAGCTTCTTTGAGATTGTTCCTTACAGCATTATCAATGAAGATTATAAAGAAAAAGGAAATCCGGATTTGAAGCATACGGTAGCCGATAACCTCGATTTGCGTTATGAATTCTTCCCGAAATCATCCGAGCAGTTCATGGTGGGTATGTTTTACAAGAAACTGAAGAATCCGATTGAATACGGATTGCTGAACGAAGGACAGGATACCTATTATAAGCCGATGAATTTTGGTAATGCTACCAACTTGGGAGTAGAAGTGGATGTAATGAAATATTTTAACTGGTTTGGAATAAAAGCCAATTATACTTACACGCATTCTTCCATTACGACCGAAAAGCGAATTATGGATGGAAATGATGTGAAGGCATGCACTCAGACACGTCCGTTGTTTGGTCAGGCTGCCCATGTAGCTAACCTGTCATTGCTGTTCAAAAGCACCAAATATGGCTGGGAAGGACAGATTGCCGGAAGTTATACCGGAAAGCGCTTGAGCGATATTTCTAACTGGTATGATGATGATATTTGGGAAGATGGCTATATGCAGTTGGATGCTTCTGTAGAGAAAAGTTTTAAGAACGGTATCAGCCTTTTTGCCAAGGCATCTAACTTGCTGGATACTCCTTTGCTTCGCTTTATTCAGAGTGGCCCTCGTACGGAGAATGTCAATTCCGAACGTAATAATGGCAATGTGATAGAACGTAAGGAATGGCACGGACAGTCATTTATGCTGGGAATCAGATACAAACTATAATAAAGAGATAAAGAACTATATTGACTAACATTTCTAAATTATTACAAAATGAAACTGAAGAATTATTTGTTGGCCGGAACGGCTCTGATAGCATTGTCTTTTATGGCTGCTTGTACAGAAGAAGACCCGATTGCAAATGGGGATGGAACTGAGACTCCCGGAAACGATGATGATGGAAATAACGATGAAAATACCGATGGTGGAAATGGAGAGACAACTGGCGACATCATTGTCTGGCCTGCAGATACTACAGTAAATCTGACTAACCATTACACAGTACCCGAAGGTAAAAGCCTTGTAATCAAAGAAGGTGTGAAAATTATTGTAAGTACAGCGGGAGTAGGAGCTAATCATGTTCCGGTAGAATTTACCGTAAACGGGAACTTGTATTGTGAAGGTACTGCTGAAAAGCCTATCTTGTTCTCTGTTCCGGAAGATGAACGTACAGAAGAAAATATTTTCGCAGGTCTTTGGGGAGGTATTGTGGCTTCATCTACTTGTGAGGAAATGTTGATTGACCATACAATCATTGAGTATACAGGAGGTCAGGTTGTAGAAGGTTCTCCTGCTGCTGCAACTGAAGTATATACCGCTGGAGATGATGCATATCCGCAGATTACAACCAATAACATCAATGGACATTATGTCATTACCAACTCTGTATTGCGCAACGGATGGTCAGATGGTATTTATCTGATGGGTGGAAATGCCATTATTGCTAACAATGTGTTTGCTGCAAACGGATATGATGGTGCAGAAGCTGTAAACGTAAAAGCAGGATGTGTGGTCGATGTAGCTGGAAACGTAATGTTTAGCCCGAACACCAACGGCTTGAAACTTTCCAGCTCAGGTCAGAGTGAAACACGTGATATGGCAAAAATCCAGGCATACAACAATACCATTATTAATGCAGGATGGCGTCGTGACGGTGAAAAAGGTGGTGGCGTGTATGTAGAAAAGAATGCATTGGCTAATGTGTTCAATAACCTGATGGTGAACTGTAAGTTCAGAGCCATGACTCCTAGCTTCGACATTCCGAATGATCCGGAAGAAGGATACAATGATAAGTCGGTTATTGACTATAACTACTATGCTTCAGGTACACAGAAAAGTGACGTAGTGTTTGCTGATGAGTCAGGTGTGGCTTACTCTTGGGAAGGATATGCTTATGCGCATGAAGATTATAATGAAGGAGTGGTAGATGCACACAGTATAATTACAAAGACACAGGAGGCATGCGCTACTAATGATCCGAAATTTGTAAACTATCCGATTAATGAAGTTGGTTTGACTGATTATGTATATCAGGATGCATGGGACTTCCATGTACAGGCTGGTTCACCGGTACTGACTGGTGCTTACAATGGTAATGATGAAGCTATGCAGCCTTATTTCGCAGCAGGTCTGGAAGTAAATGGAGTGACTTATACCTCTCCGAAAGTGGAAGCTCGCTTCGGAGCATACGGTACAAAATAATAACATCCTTTTCTAGGTTTTGTTAAGGCAGTTGTGAAACTGCATTTTTCCTTAGACGAATAAGTCCGGACAGTTGTGTTTCGGACTTATTTTTTGAAAATTTTCTGCAGAAGAGTTTTCCTGATTTTATTCAGAATTGGGATTTACCTTTGCAACAACAAATAAATAATTGATAAAACTAAAATGATTATGATCTCATTAAAAAGAATTTTCTGTACATGTTGTCTGCTTTTATCGGTATGGGCAGTTTTTGCACAAGGTCCTTCTGAGTGGAAGGCATTGGAGAAACCCTTGAATTTTTATCTGGCAAATGATTTGGGCCGTAATGGATATTACGACCAGAAACCTATTGCCGAATTGATGGGTCAGATGGCAGAGAATGTAGATATTGAAGTTGTAGTAGCTGCTGGCGATGTGCATCACTTTGAAGGCGTACGCAGTGTAAACGACCCGTTGTGGATGACCAACTACGAATTGGTGTACAGCCATCCGGAACTGATGATTCCATGGTATCCTATATTGGGTAATCATGAATATCGTGGTAATACGCAGGCAGTATTGGACTATAGTCAGGTGAGTGCCCGTTGGGAGATGCCGGCACGTTATTACACAAAGGTGCTGGAGAACGATGATATTACAGTGCGCCTGGTAATGATTGACACAGCTCCTCTGTTGGATAAATACCGTGAGGATACGGAGAAATATCCGGATGCATGCAAGCAAGATATGGACAAGCAATTGGCATGGCTGGATTCTGTACTGACATCTGCCAAAGAAGACTGGGTGCTGGTCGTAGGTCATCATCCTATTTATGCGGATACAGACAAGAATGATTCGGAACGCTTGGATATGGAAAAACGAGTAGACAGCATTTTGCGCAAGCATAACAATGTAAACATGTACTTGTGCGGACATATCCATAACTTCCAGCATATTCGCAAAGCAGGAAGCAAGATCGATTATGTAGTGAACACTTCCGCATCTTTAAGCCGCAAGGTAAAAGCTGTAGAAGGCACTGTGTTCTGTAGCGGAGAGACAGGTTTCTCTTTGATTTCTGCCGATAAGAAAGAATTGTGCCTGTATATGATTAATAAGGAAGGCAAAGTGTTGCATACAGTAAGACAGGCCCGTTAATGCGGCTTTCTGTTTGTTTTCATTGTTTCGCAAACTCGACTTTGCGTTATTGTTTTTAAATAGATAATCCTCTCCTCATTTTTAGGTATTTTTGAGGGAAAGAGTAGCAATTTGGCAAAAAAAGAGACATTCGTTGGAACGGTGTCTCTTTTTTTGCTATTTTTGCACAGTTTTTGGGGCATCTGTGCCGAACTGACTATGAGGGGCATACAGATGCTCTATTTATTGGACTATATGAGAATAGTCCTGCATCAAAAGAAATCATTATTAAAACATAAAGCATGATACACAAAGTATTAATCGCTAACCGTGGTGAAATTGCTGTGCGCGTGATGCGTTCTTGCCGTGAAATGGGTATCCGTACCGTAGCAGTTTTTTCCGAAGCCGACAGAACGGCTCGCCACGTACTTTATGCAGATGAGGCTTGCCTGATAGGTCCGGCAGCATCTCGCGAAAGTTATCTGAACATAGATAAAATTATCATGGCTGCAAAACGTCATGGAGTAGATGCTATTCATCCGGGATATGGCTTCTTGTCTGAAAATTCAGAATTTGCACGCCGTTGCCGTCAGGAAGGTATTATCTTCATTGGTCCGGATCCTGAGACGATGGATGCGATGGGTGACAAGATTTCTGCCCGTAAACACATGATTGCAGCTGGAGTGCCGGTCGTTCCGGGTACAGAACAGCCGTTGCAGAGTGTAGAAGAGGCAAAGGAAATCTGTAATAAAATCGGTTATCCGGTCATGCTGAAAGCTTCTATGGGAGGCGGTGGTAAGGGTATGCGTCTGATTCACAGCGAAGATGAAGTAGAAGAAGCATATAATACTGCCCGTTCAGAATCTATGTCTTCATTTGGTGACGACACCGTTTATCTGGAAAAATTTGTGGAAGAACCGCATCATATCGAATTCCAGATTCTGGGAGATAATTTCGGAAATGCCGTACACCTGTTCGAGCGTGAATGTTCTATCCAGCGCCGTAACCAGAAAATCGTAGAAGAAACTCCTTCTCCTTTTGTAACTCCTGAATTGCGTCAGAAAATGGGTGAGGCAGCTGTAGCAGCAGCCAAGGCTGTACACTATAAAGGAGCTGGTACAATTGAATTCCTGGTCGATAAGCACCGCAATTTCTACTTCCTGGAAATGAATACCCGTTTGCAGGTAGAACATCCTATTACAGAAGAAGTGGTAGGTGTCGACCTGGTAAAAGAACAGCTTCGTGTTGCCAATAACGAGCCGTTGCACTTCAAGCAGGAAGATTTGAAACAGCGCGGACATGCCATCGAATGCCGTATCTGTGCAGAAGATTCAGAAAACAACTTCATGCCTTCACCGGGTGTCATCCGTCAGCTGATGGAACCGAACGGTATCGGTGTGCGTATCGATAGTTATGTGTATGAAAGCTACGAAATTCCTATCTATTATGACCCGATGATTGGTAAGCTGATTGTATGGGCTACTACTCGTGAGTTTGCTATCGAACGTATGCGTCGCGTGTTGTACGAATACAAGATTACCGGTTTGAAGACCAATATCGGTTACCTGCGTCACATCATGAACGTGCCCGATTTTGTAGAAGGACATTACAACACATTGTTCATCCCGAAACATCAGGACATGCTGCGTGAGTGGGCCGGACAGAAAGAAGAGGAAACTGAAAACATCGCCATGATTGCGGCTTACATTGACTACCTGATGAACCTGGAAGAAAACAAGTCGGCATCAAGCGACAACCGTCCTATCAGCCGCTGGCGTGAGTTTGGCCTGAAAAAAGGTGTGCTGAGAATCTAAGTATTTTGAATTAAAGTAGAAGATTATGGAAATACATATAGGAGACAGAGTTGCGGATGTGACATTGGTCAGCAAAGAAGGCAACAAGGTACAGTTGACCATTGACGGTGTTCCATACGATGTAGACATCGTGATGGCCGAAAATGGTAGCTGCTCCATTCTGCACGAAGGAAAGTCGTACAATGCCGAACTGATTCGTAAGGAAGGTGGAAAAAGCTATACTGTAAATGCACATTATCAGTCATATAACATTGACATCATCGATTCACAGGCTAAATACCTGCGCATGCGCAAGGGTGGTGACGAGAAACAGCAGGATAAGATTGTTTCTCCGATGCCGGGTAAGGTAGTCAAGATTCCGGTGAAAGCAGGCGACCGTCTGCAGGCTGGTGATATCGTAGTAGTGATTGAAGCTATGAAGATGCAGAGCAACTACAAGGTAAACAGCGAATGCGTAGTGAAGGAAATCCTGGTGAACGAAGGAGATTCTGTCAACAGCAATCAGGTGATAATGACTTTGGATGTAATTAAAGAAGACGAACAATGACAACAGCAGAACAATATAAGAAATTTGAGGAGCTGGATAAGCTTGCTTCTCAGGGGGGTGGCGTAGAACGCGTGGAAAGACAGCACGCCAACGGTCACATGACAGCCCGCGAACGTATCGACATGTTGCTCGATAAGGGTACGTTCAATGAAATGGACAAGTTCGTAATCCATCACTGTACAGACTTCGGAATGGATAAGAATCACATTCCGGGTGACGGTATCGTTTGTGGTTACGGTAAGATTGACGGACGTCTGGTGTACGTATATGCATACGATTTCACCGTATACGGCGGTACACTGAGCGCAACAGGTGCACAGAAGATTGTGAAAGTGCAGGAACTGGCATTGAAGAACGGTGCTCCGGTGATTGCTTTGAACGACTCAGGTGGTGCACGTATTCAGGAAGGTGTAGGCAGTATCTCAGGTTACGCTTCTATCTTCTATCAGAATACCATCGCTTCAGGTGTGATTCCGCAGATTTCAGCCATCTTAGGTCCTTGTGCAGGTGGTGCCTGTTACTCTCCGGCACTGACCGACTTCATCTTCATGGTGAAAGAAAAGAGCCACATGTTCATCACAGGTCCGGACGTAGTGAAGGCCGTGACACACGAAGAGGTGGACAAGGAAGAACTGGGTGGTGCTTATACCCACAGCAGCAAGAGCGGTGTAACTCACTTCCTTTGCGATACTGAAGAAGAAACTTTGATGAGCATCCGTGAACTGTTGAGCTTCCTTCCGTCTAACAACATGGAAGATGCGCCGATGATTCCTTGCACAGACGACATCCGCCGTGCAGAAGAATCACTGATGACAGTCATTCCGGATGACCCGAATATGCCGTACGACATCAAGAACATTATCGAACCGGTAGTCGACAACCACTACTTCTTTGAAGTGATGCCTCACTTTGCCAAGAACATCGTGGTAGGATTCGCTCGCCTGGGCGGACGTTCTGTAGGTATCGTAGCCAACCAGCCTGCTTACCTGGCCGGTGTGCTCGACATCGATGCTTCTGACAAGGCTTCTCGCTTTATCCGTTTCTGCGACTGCTTCAATATTCCTATCGTTACTTTCGAAGACGTACCGGGCTTCTTGCCGGGATGCACACAGGAACACAACGGTATCATCCGTCACGGAGCGAAGATTGTGTATGCGTACGCAGAAGCTACAGTGCCTAAGATTACCGTAATTACCCGTAAGGCTTACGGTGGTGCTTACATCGTAATGAACAGTAAGCCTATCGGTGCCGATGTAAACTTCTCTTACCCGACAGCCGAAATCGCCGTAATGGGTGCCGACGGTGCCGTAAATATCCTGTACCGCAAGGCTACTCCGGAAGAAAAGGCGAAGGCAGTAGAAGAATACAAGGAAAAATTCTCTAATCCTTACCGTGCAGCCGAACAGGGTTACATCGATGAAATCATCCTTCCGAAGGATACTCGCTATAAACTGATTCAGGCATTGGAAATGACTCAGAACAAGAGCCAGAGCAATCCGCCGAAGAAACACGGTAACATGCCGCTGTAATCAGGTAGCAATTGTATAGATAATAAATAAGAAGAAGCGAAGAATTCCGCCGGTCATACGTGAGGAGTTCTTCGCTTTCTTGTATCGTGTTCACATTAGATTCTTTTTATATGAAGGAAGCATTCATAAAACTGCATCTTTCCATTCTTATTGCCGGAGGAACGGGGATTTTCGGAAAACTGATTTCCCTGAATGAAGGTCTGCTCGTGTGGTACCGTATGATGTTCGCCTCCGTAATGTTTTTCCTGCTGCTTTCGTTTCTGAAAAAGCTGCGGAAAGTGACCTTGGGCGATGTAACCAAGATTGGCTCTGTGGGATTGCTGTTGGCCTTGCACTGGATATTCTTCTATGGAAGTATCAAAGCTTCCAATGTATCTATCGGCGTGGTTTGTCTTTCACTGATGAGCATCTTTACCGCCATCTTTGAGCCCCTCATCAATCGTCACCGCATTTCCTTGCGGGAGATTCTGTTCAGTCTGGTAGCCGTGCTGGGCATTGTGCTGATATTCCATTTTGACACCCGCTACCGGGTGGGTATCTGCATGGGAGTCATTTCGTCGGCTTTAGCTTCTCTGTTTACCATTGTCAACAAGAAGGTAGCCGTGAACTACACCTCCAGCACTATGCTGCTTTACGAAATGCTGGGTGGTTTCTTAGGGCTCTCCTGCATCTTGCCGGCCTATTTGCATTACTTTCCGGTACCCTCTATTCTTCCCGGCGCCCAGGATTTGATTTACCTGCTTTGCCTGGCTTCGGTATGCACCGTGGGACTTTATATTCTTCAGATTCAGGTACTGAAAGTGATTTCCGCCTTTACGGTCAACTTGAGCTATAACCTGGAGCCGATATACAGCATCATCGGCGCCATGCTGATATTTCAGGAAGCCAAAGACTTGAACTTCAGTTTCTACTTAGGACTGGGACTGATTGTCCTGTCGGTCGTACTCCAGACCCTCAACGTGTTGTCGCAGCACCATAAGTTTATTCCTTCATTGTATGTAAAATGGAAACGTTGAAGAACCGTATCGTGAAACTGCTGGACACCCTGAACGAGCGGGTGTACGGCAAAGAAGAAGTCATGGCCCTGGCGCTGCTTTCGGCTGTGGCAGGAGAGAGCATCTTCCTGCTGGGTCCTCCGGGAGTGGCCAAGAGTATGGTAGCCCGCCGGTTGAAACTGATGTTCCGTGGAGGGACAGCTTTCGAATACCTCATGTCGCGGTTCAGTACCCCCGATGAAATATTCGGTCCCGTATCCATCGCCCGGCTGAAAAACGAAGACACCTACGAACGCATGACCGAAGGCTATCTGCCCACCGCCACCGTCGTCTTCCTGGATGAAATCTGGAAAGCCGGTCCCGCCATACAGAATGCTCTTCTGACTGTCATCAATGAGAAAATCTTCCGGAACGGACAGTTCTCGGTACGGGTTCCCATGAAAGGACTGATTGCTGCATCGAACGAACTTCCGGCTTCAGGACAAGGCCTGGAAGCACTGTACGACCGCTTCCTGGTGCGTAAGTTAGTGGGCGGTATTGAAGACCTGTCCGATTTTGACCGGATGATTTCCACAGCCGACGAAAGCGAACCGGAAATGGACGAAAGCCTGGCAGTGAGCGACGAAGAATACCGCCAGTGGCAGGAACAGATGAAATCCGTCGGCCTGCACTATTCTGTGCTGGAAGTCATCCATTCCCTTAAAGACAAACTGGAAGATTATAACCGCCAGCTGGAGAATGCCGATTCACCTTCCGATGTAGCACTCTACGTGTCCGACCGTCGCTGGAAGAAAATCGTCCGTCTGCTGCGGGCCGCTGCCTTTTTGCAAGGAAACACCGAGGTACGCCTGTCCGACTGCCTGCTGATGGTACACTGTCTGTGGAACGAGACCAGCCAGATAGACTGGGCACGCGATGCCGTGCTGACGGCAGTAGGCGAGAGCGTGCGTGGCTACGTGCTGAACCTGTCGGGCATTGAAACCGATTTGCAGGCCTTGAAGAAAGAACTCGACTCGGCAGGAGCCTTGCGCGAACGGGCCGATGCCGGACTGCAACTGGTCGATGCATACTACTATCAGGTGGAGCGCGTACGCCTGGCCGGACGACTGCTCCTCTTTGCATCCGACTACCAGCAGCTGGATGACACCGGCAAACAGTTCTATCTGCATAAAGACAAGTACAAGACCGATTGCTATGTACTGAAGAAGTACGACCCCTCCATGCGCAACAAGGTATCCCCATCCAAAGTCTATACCCTGCGCCGTGGCCGTCGTTCAGTATTTATCAACGACTATGAATACCCCTTGCTGTGTACTCCCGACTGTACGGCCCTGCCCGCCATGGAAGTACAGGTACAGGAAGACATCCCCGCACGCTTCAGTCAGCTGGAGCAACGGCTCAGCCATGCAGAAGCCCATTGCGGCGACTGGGTGAAAGAAGAAGCCGACTACTGCGCAAACCACCTGTTTGTCGGGAAAAGAGAGAAAGAAGCCATGAGCCGGATACTGGGCGAACCGTCGAAAGCCCTGTTCCGCTATCGGAACGAGTTGGAGGAAATGAAACATGCATACCGGAAAGAGAACGAGGAATATCCGTCTGAAAGACCTGAAGACAGCCTATTTGGAGCAACTTCGTGAGCGAAGCCGGGCGCGGATGGAAGAATACCTTCAGCACCACACCGTGCTGGAAAGCGAACTGGAAGAGTGCATCTGGGATTATTATCGCCAGACAGCCCCTTCCTTGCAGGAATTCTATTCCCGCTATACCCCCGAATGGGAAGTCTTCTATGAGCACGAAACCCTGCCGCCGACCGATTTCCTGATATTCCTGCAACGGATGGAAACCGCCTTCCGCAAACGCTACACCCTGGCCGAACTCGACGTATCCTATTACATCGGTCGCCTGTCCCGGCTTCCCGAACGGAGCGAAGAACGGGCAGCCTTGCAGGAACTCTTCCTCGACAAGTGGCACCATCTGCTCACGGTCAAGGAATACGACTACCAGTACCAGCACCTCTTCCGCCTGTGCGAAGGATTTCAGATTCTGGATAAATCGTTCGGCCTGAAAACGGAAGGCAATCTTCGGGGCTCGCGCGTGAAATGGCTGTTGCGGAACCATCCGGAACTCTACCAGAAAGTAGTCCCCTACGAAAAAGCTATGGAGCAGAACCGCCAGATACGCGAGCTGGTGCGCTGCCTGGGAAAGAACGCTGGCGGACGGAAAGAAAGCTTTGACTCCCTGTCGGGCTTGCGAGCCGACAGCCTCATTCGTCATGCCTCACAGAGTGATGTGGAAGGCGTGACCCTGGGCGACGACCTCAACAGCCTGCTGCCTGTGGAGTACTGCTACCTCACCGATGAGGTGCTGCATCCCTTCTTCATGCAGCGTTATGTAGAAAAACGCCTGCAACAGTTTGATTCCTATTCGCATGAAGACACCTCCACTCCCTCACCGGAGAAAAAGAAAGTCAGTTCGCAGGGGCCTTATATTATATGTATAGATACCTCCGGCTCCATGCGCGAAGGCCGCGAACGCCTGGCCAAATCGGCCGTGCTGGCCATTGCCCGCCTGACGGAGGCCACCTCACGAAAGTGTTACGTCATCAACTTTTCAGAAGATATACAAACCTTGCTGATTCGTGACCTGAAAACTGATTTTCCGATGCTGGTGGACTTCCTGCAACGTCGTTTCGACGGAGGTACCGATGTGCGTCCGGCTTTTTCCGAAGCCCTGATGATGCTGCGCACCCACGGCTGGCATCGGTCCGACGTGGTGCTGATTTCCGATTTCGAGATGCCGCCCCCTGCGGACGACCTGCTGGCCGAGATTCATCGTGCCCGTTTGCGGGGTACTTCCTTCTATGCGCTGGTGTTCGGCTCTCATCCGGAAACGGACTACCTTCACGAGTGCGAAAAGTACTGGGATATGTATTAAGTTGAAACGTTATCTTGATTTTATTTTCCGCTTATTCCCGGATAAAAGATTTAAAATGCGGAATTCTGCTTTCTTTCTGAATGTCGGAATTTCGCATTTTTTTTGCCGTAGATTTTATTACCCCTCTCAGAAGCCTTCTGGAAGGGGTGTCTTTTGTATAAAAACGAAGGTTTGGGCGGATTTAGGTAATCAAACACGAGAAAATCTGTATGAAAAGCGAGATTTCGGGTGAAAATACCGAGGTGTTTGGAAGAAAACGCCGAAGCGTTTTTGAGAAAACTTTTTTACGTTTGAAGAAAAACACAAGTGCGTTTGAGTCCAAATACACTTGCGTTTTGGAAAAGCCGTTTCTGGGCGTTCTGAGCTAGGTTGGTAAGTGAAGACTTTTGAAGACTTTCGCTGCTGGAAGAAGCGAAATGTGTGATAAGGTAGAAATTGCGTTTTGCTCGTATATTTCCTGTTTTTATAAATTGTGTGACTGATTATTGCTTTGTTGCTGTAATAATGTCTTAATATTATGGAAATAGCTTTGTTCTTGAATCTGAAATAAAAATTCTGTGTGCAAAAAATAGAATCGCATGATCCTGCATTGCTAAAATTGAGGATTTCAGTATAGGGAAGTTTGCTTTGACATTTTGTTATATCAGAATATGTCTGGGGTTTGCTGTAGTTTTCTTACAAGCAAGCCTGTCATGATTGGGGTATATCGTTTTTATATTATTAAAATACAATATTGTTATGGCAACGATAAAAATTAAATTCAGGCCCTCTTCAGTTATTGGCAAAGAGGGAACATTGTGTTATCAGGTAATACACGAGAGACAGACACGCCTGATAAGTACTGGTTATAAATTGTACATTTCCGAGTGGGACAAAGAATCGGGTAAAATTCAGCGGTTAGATGAGAATCCTGAACGAAACCGTTATCTTGAAACCTTAAGATATCGTACGGAAGAAGACTTAAAACGTTTAAAAAGCATCATCAGGAAGTTGGAAAAAGAAAGAAAATTCAC
Organism: Phocaeicola plebeius DSM 17135; assembly: GCF_000187895.1. GTDB lineage: Bacteria > Bacteroidota > Bacteroidia > Bacteroidales > Bacteroidaceae > Phocaeicola > Phocaeicola plebeius. The sequence continues at coordinate 352,593 of NZ_DS990130.1, forward strand.
TTCAGAACAAGTAGTCCAGGCTTTCCGTTCTTCAGAAAATCAAGACAATGGATTCTTTGCTTATGCCCGTAAGATTATCGGTCAAACCCAACGTATGGGAAAAGAACGGACTTCAGAAATTTATGCCAGTTCGCTGAATAGTTTCATCCGCTTCCGTGCTACAGCCGGTGAGGTCACTTTCGAAGAAATGGATTCTCTTATGATGATGGAATACGAGGCATATTTAAAGCAAAACGGAAAATGTCCGAACACCATTTCATTTTACATGCGTAGTTTGCGTGCCTTGTATAATAGGGCCTCAGAAGAAGGGCTGGTTGAAAACCGGAACCCGTTCCGTCATGTCAATACAAGTGTAGAGAAGACCGTCAAGCGTGCGGTTTCGTCAGAAGTGATTGGAAAAATCAAGGCCCTCGACCTGGATTACAGTCCCGCGTTAAGTCTTGCCCGCGATTTGTTTCTGCTATGCTTCTATCTTCGTGGCATGTCGTTCGTCGATCTGGCCTTTCTAAGAAAGAAAGACTTGCAGAATGGGGTACTGGTTTATCGGCGTCATAAGACGGGGCAGCAACTCTGTATCAAATGGGAGCAGCCTATGCAGGACATTGTGCGTAAACATACAGATCCTGACTCACCTTATCTGTTGCCCGTCATCAAGGTGCCCGGAAAGGAAGAAAGGCGGCAATACCTGAATGCTTCCCATTTGATGAACAAGCGGTTAAAGAAAATCGGTATGATGGTAGGTTGTCCCATCAAACTCACATTTTATGTCAGTCGGCATTCATGGGCCAGCATAGCCAAAAGCCGGAATGTGCCGCTTCCTGTTATCAGCGAAGCGTTGGGTCATGATTCGGAGGGTACTACCCGCATTTATCTGGCATTGCTTGATTCATCTGTGGTAGACAAAGCAAACAGCATGGTCATCCAGTCCATCGGTTAAGGAATATGGAAACGGTGAGGAATAAACAGTGGAAACAGCCTTGCCGGAGTTGGATTCCCCTTGAGCAAGCCCCTGTTCAAGGGGATTTTTATTGTTTGACAAAAAAACATATCTCTCCGTAAGAGATGTTTTGCGGCACAAAATTACACATAATTATCAAAAATACAACGATAAAAACAGAAATGTTTAAGTGAAAATGAGATTGATAGCTTCTATAAAAGATGTTTGTCGAACAAATGTTCTACAAGTTACATCTGTTACTGAGTCTACATACTTGATAATCAATATGTTTCGAAATTTATATAAGACAAACATCTCTTACGGAGAGATGTACCGCTACAAGGGGGAGATAACACTTTTGGGAGCGGGGATAAAAAGGGCCGCACAAAGGCATTACATGAAAAATGAGGAAAGGGGTCATAAATCCCGAACTTTTAGGGAAAATATTCGTAACTGCTTGTATTTCAGTATGATGTAAATGCAGGCAGGAATAGAACCTTTTCTCTGATGAAAACAGACTGTTATGGTAGGGGATAAAGCAAAATGGTTTGTGATGAGGGATTTGACCCGTAGCAATGCCAAAATACCAGCTTATCAGATGTTGGATGATATGGGAATCGAAAATTTCACGCCTAAGGTGACAAAGATTGTCACACGAAACGGGAAACGTGAACGCAAGGAACTGCCCTTTATCCATGATTTGATATTTGTTCATAGCAGCCGTACGGTTATCGACCCTATTGTAGAGAGGGTTCATACCTTTCAATACCGTTTCTTGAAAGGGAGGGAACCGATGATTGTGAGAGATAAAGATATGGCAAGCTTTAAGCAGGCCGTAGAGTCCTCCAGGTTTCCTCAATATTATTCTCCTCAGGACATTACGCCTTGTATGTTTAAACGTAAAATACGCATTATCGGAGGTCGGCTTGACGGATGTGAAGGCTATTTGCTCACGGTGCGCGGGTCAAAGCGCAAACGTTTGCTGGTGGAATTGCCTATGCTGATAACAGCTGCCGTAGAAGTTGAACCAGAATATATACAGTTATTATAATTCGCGGAATAGTTGAGATATACAAATTCATATTGCTCGCTACAAAGTCAGAGAAAAATTGATGCGATGAAGAAATATATTTTATTTACATGTGTGCAGTTCCTATGCCTCGTAGGCGTAGGGCTTTTGAGTTCTTGTGGTTCCTCCAGGGAAATCGTGTATTTTCAAGATTTGCAGCCGGGAAAAAGCGAAATCACTTTACCCGAAGCGCAGGCCATTACCGTGCAGCCGGAAGACAAAATTACCATTGTGGTAAACAGCCGCGATCCGCAACTGGCTAATTTGTTCAATTTGCCTGTGATGACGCGAACTGTCGGGCAAATAGGTCAGGGTAGTGGAACATCGCAAGGTGTATCAGGCTATACCGTGGATGCAGAAGGCAATATTGATTTTCCTGTATTGGGCACCGTGCACGTAGGCGGAAAGACCCGTAAGGAAATAGCTTCTGCAATAAAGGAACAGTTGATACAGAATAATCTGGTCAAAGACCCTGTTGTGACAGTGGAATTTATGAATCTTACCGTTACGGTCATGGGTGAAGTGAACAGTCCGGGAAGATATAGCATAGACAAAGATCGGGTAACATTACTGGATGCCCTCGGCATGGCGGGCGACCTGACCATTTATGGAAAGAGAGAGAACGTATTAGTGATGCGTGAAGAAGGCGGTGTGCAGCGTGTATACGGAGTTAATCTCTGTTCAGGAGAGCAACTTTACACTTCTCCGGTATATTATCTCCGGCAAAATGACGTGGTTTATGTAGAGCCTAACAACATGAGGGCACGTCAGTCTACAGTGAATGGAAATAATGTGCGCAGCACCTCTTTCTGGTTGTCGCTGGCCTCCTTCCTAACGTCAATAGGTATTCTTATTTTTAACTGATTAGAAAACAAAGCAACATGGAAACAGTCAATAATCCATCCAATAACGCATTGAATCCTAAGGTAATCCTGTCCATTTGCCTTGACAAATGGAGGTGGTTCATCTTTTCCCTTGTGGTCGTAATGGGCGCGGCAGTGCTCTATCTTTTGTGTACCCCGTCCGTTTATTTGCGTACGGCATCCTTGCTGGTAAAGGAAAACGCCAACGGACAGTCGGGCGCCGGCAGCATATCGTCCATGTTTGCGGATATGGGATTAAACAGTGTAAACACCGATGTAAACAATGAACTGATTACCATCCAGTCGCCCACCATTCTGAATGAAACCGTAAAAAGACTGAATCTTGATGTAGACTATTCGGTGAAAGGATGGTTTCATAACCGGACCGTATATGGCACGGAGCTTCCGGTAAAGGTTTCCTTTATCGGGCTGAATGATGACATGACCTTTTCTATGGAACTTGAATTGGAGGAAAATAATCGCATACGGCTTTCCACCTTTGACAACCCGGAATTAGAGGGAAAAAATTTTAGCGGCCAGTTGAACGATACCCTCTCTATCGGCATTGGAAAAATGGTTGTAACTCCCACTATCTATTACAACAAGGAAACAGCCTATCCGGTATTCTGTATCCGGCGTTCCAGCATCCTGGAAGCCCAGGAAAAATGTAAAAGCAATTTCTCGGCTATATTGAATTCCGAAGGAACTACCGTAGTTGATTTGTTCTATAATGATGTGTCTACCCAACGGGCAGAAGACGTGTTGAATACCATTATAACAATATACAATGAAAACTGGCTCAAAGATAAAAATCAGGTAACGGTCAGCACTTCTCAGTTTATCAATGAACGTTTGGGGGTAATCGAACGCGAGTTGGGAGATGTGGATGAAGATATTTCTACCTTCAAGAGCGCCCACCTGCTGCCCGATATAAATGCCGTTTCGGGTCTTTATCTGAGTCAGTCGCAGGCCAACAGCAATCAGTTGCTGGCACTGAATACCCAACTTTCCATGGCAAGACAGATACGCAGCCACGTGGCCTCAAGTACCGGAAAGAATCAGCTTCTGCCGGTCAACTCAGGTATAGGAAGTGCCGGTATCGAGCAGCAGATAGCCGAATACAATGCCACCCAGTTACAGCGAAATAATCTGGTATCCAACAGTAGTGACCAGAACCCCTTGGTGTTGGATATGGACCAGTCTCTTGAATCCATGCGTCGTGCCATTCTTTCTTCTATTGATAATTTCATCAGTTCCGTTCAGACTCAAATTGCCAGTTTGCGCCACAGTGAAGAACGCACGAACACACAGATTGCCGAAGCCCCCGATCAAACCAAGTATTTGCAGGCTGTAGGCCGACAGCAAAAAGTGAAAGAAGAACTTTACCTGTTCTTGCTTCAGAAGAGAGAGGAAAACGAACTGTCTCAAGCCTTCACGGCCTATAATACCCGGCTCATTACTCCTCCCAACGGCAACTTTATTCCGGTAGCCCCCAAAAAGAAAAATATCCTTTTGATGGCCTTTGTGATAGGTTTGCTCCTTCCTGTCGTTGTGATTGTATTGAAGGAAGGCGCCAACACTACCATCAGAGGGCGTAAGGATTTGGCCAGCCTCAGTCTGCCCTTCCTGGGTGAGATACCTTTGCTGGTAAAGCCGGGCACCAAAAAGCGCAATAGAATGCCAGGACGGAATAAGGGGGCAGACGAAGGAGGTGTCATTGCCGTAAAAGCCGGCAGCCGGAATATGATTAATGAAGCCTTCCGTGTGTTGCGTACGAACCTGGAATTCATCTCCAATAAAAATCCGGAAAAGAACGTGTATGTGTTTACTTCGTTTAATCCGGGCAGCGGAAAGACTTTCATTACAATGAATACCGCCGTCAGTTTTGCCATTAAAGGGAAAAAAGTCTTGGTGATAGACGGTGATTTGCGTAGGGCATCCGCTTCTTCCTACTTTGGAACCCCCAAGTGTGGATTAAGTGATTATCTGGCGGGAAAAGCCAGTCGCCTGCAAGACCTGCTGGTTTCAGGAACTCAACTGACCGTAATCACCCCTGACACAGACAATGAATTGTACTCCAACTTGACATTTCTGCCGGTAGGAACCATTCCACCCAATCCCACGGAATTGTTGTTTGACGGACGTTTTGAAGCATTGATTGCAGATTTGCGCAGTCAGTATGACTACATATTCATTGACTGTCCGCCTATTGATATCATGGCCGACACCCAGATTATTGAAAAAATGGCCGACCGTACCTTGTTCATTGTCCGTGCTGGTTTGTTGGAACGCAGCATGTTGTCCGAACTGGAAACTATATACAGAGAAAAGCGATTTAAGGAAATGGCTGTGCTGCTCAATGGAACAGAAAGTACGGGACAGTATGGCTATAAATATGGCTATAAGTATGGTTATAAAAACTATAGCGATCAGGAGTAAATGTGGTTTTTCGGCAAAAAATACTCATTAGATGATATTGGCTATTTTTCGGGGTTTACGGATTGTCACAGTCACCTCCTTCCCGGGGTAGACGATGGTATTCAAACTATAGATGAAGCCCTGAAGATATTGCATTTTTATGAAAAGAAGGGAGTGAAGAAAGTCTGGCTCACTCCCCATATCATGGAAGATTTGCCGAACTCCACGGAACATCTGCGAAGCTGTTTTGACAAACTGCAAAAGGCTTACACAGGCCCCGTCATCTTACGCCTTTCTGCGGAGAATATGCTGGATAATCTGTTTGAAGAAAGACTGGCATCCGGCGATTTACTTCCATTTGGAGAAAAGAAGAATGCATTGCTGGTGGAAACATCCTATATGCATCCGCCGGTAGGTTTTCGAGAAACATTGTTACGTATCAAGTCAAAGGGATATTATCCGATTCTTGCCCATCCGGAAAGATACGCGTATATGGATTTTTCAGACTATCAGGCATTGAAACAGCTGGGAGTGCTTTTCCAGTTAAACCTGTTTTCATTGAACGCCGTGTATGGTAAAGCTGCAAAAGAAAAAGCCTTGTTGTTATTGAAAAATCACTTGTATGATTTGGCAGGCAGCGATGTGCATGGTTCAGCTTTTTTACAAAGGAATATCACCCGGAAATCCTTTCATAAATCCGTTTTGATAGAATTAGACCGGATTGAATGGGCTGATTTTGTTTGAAAGAAAAGCTTGTCATTATTTAAATGCAAAATAATTCATGAATGATTTGAATCGAAGCAAACGTATTGCAAAAAATTCTCTGCTTCTTTACATCCGTACATTTTTTGTACTGATAATCAGTCTTTACACTTCTAGAGTCATCTTACGGACTTTAGGAGTGGAAGATTTCGGCATTTATAATGTGGTGGCTGGTGTCATTGCCATGTTGGGTTATCTTACAGGTTCTTTGAGTGCAGCTTCCTCACGTTACATCACCTACGATTTAGGGAAAGGGGATATGCAACTGATGAAGAATACTTTCGGAAATATCCTGAGTATTCATTTTATCATGGCAGGTATTGTCCTGCTCGTTGCTGAAACTATTGGTTTATGGTTTGTATCTACTCAGTTGAATCTTCCCACGGAACGTCAGTATGCTGCCATGTGGGTTTACCAGTTTGCCGTTTTATCCTCTGTGATAGGTCTGATTGCAGTACCTTATAACTCTGCTGTCATTGCCCATGAAAAAATGTCTGCTTTTGCCTATATTTCTATCATGGATGTGGTTTTAAAACTGGGAATAGCCTGTGTACTTCCTCTTATTCCATATGATCGTCTTATTGTCTATTCCTTTCTTTTCTTTTGTATCCAACTTTTAAACCGTATAGTGTATGGCATCTATTGCACCCGGCATTTTGAAGAAACCCGTGCACGTATGGTCTATACTCCGACATTGTTCAAGGAAATTTTTGCATTTGCCGGGTGGACATTGAATGGTAATCTTGCGGCAATGGGATTTACTCAGGGTCTGAATATCCTTTTGAACATTTTCTTTGGTCCGGCAGTCAATGCGGCCCGTGGAATTGCCATTCAAGTGCAAAGTGCCTGTCAGCAGTTTTGTAATAACTTCCAGATGGCACTTAATCCCCAACTTACCAAAAGTTATGCACAAGGAGATTTGGACTATATGCATAAACTGCTGATTAAAAGCTCTAAATTTTCCTTTTATATTTTATTTTTCGTCATCATGCCCTTACTATTTGAAGCAAAATTTGTGTTGCATATCTGGTTGGGCATTGTACCGGAACATACAATAAATTTTCTCCGGCTTATTTTGGTAACCGGATTATTTTATACCCTTTCCAATCCTATCATCGTATCGGTGCACGCTACTGGAAAACTGAAAAAATTTCAGTTAATAGAGGGAACCATGCTTTTATTTATTGTTCCTATTGCTTATGTATTGCTTAAATTTTTTCATATTCCACCTGAAGGGGTTTTTATGGTTCATATTACGGTGGAATTAATTACTCAATATGCCCGTCTACGAATCGTGCTCCCTATGATTGGATTAAAACTTTCTGTTTATATTAAACAAGTCATTTTTCCAATTCTAGTAGTAGTGATATTATCTCCTCTGATTCCTTTTGTTGTCTATCATTATATTGGTTATGGAGGTTGGGGAGCATTTTTAGGAGTCTGTATAATATGTGTATTGAGTACTTCCTCTGTTATTTTTAAGCTAGGTTGTACGGTGTCTGAACGTAAATTCTTATTGGAGAAGGTAAAAGTATTTTCTCATAAAATCATAAAAAAATAAATTGTTTTATATTCATGAAAGAATTTCCCTTATATCTGTATACAATACGGAATAATGCCTTATTCAACGCTTTGACAGTGTTTTTAGTGCAAGATTTTACAAATTTTGAACTTATTGATGGCGGATGTAAAGATAATTCAGACTCTATCTGTGATGAGTATTCTAAAAAAAGAGCGGATAAAAGTCTTTCATAAAGAGAATGGTGGCGTAAGTTCAGCGAGGAATTTAGGAATAGATAATGTTCAAGGAGAATATTTTAGCTTCATTGATGATTATTAGGTCCGGATTTCATATCTACTTTAATGAGTTCTGTTGTGGATTAAGTAGTTACAGATTGTAAAATTCTTAGCAAAAATAAATGCATTATACTTATCAGGATGTCATCCTTTTTTATCATAAAGGATATTGCAAATTGCTTATCTAAACATTAAATCAATTACTTTTTGGGGTTCCATCATTTAAATTATTTAAGTTGGAAATTATAAATTAACTTGCAATCTATTTTTCTACGGATTCGTCAATAAAAAGATTCCATATTTTTACATACTTATTGGTTATATTGTAATACAATAATTTTAAGACATGGAACAACCTATAATTATATTACAGAAATTGGCATTATATATAAACGGACGCTATCTGAAAGCGAATATTTGTATCATATGCAGATGATATATAGGCATATAATAATATTGCGGAATATTTTATTTTCGTTGTATTAATTTTGAGCAAGAAGTCAATAAAATTATATTTCTCTCGATCTTAGAAATAAAAGTAGCAATAACAAGCTCACTCACAAAGCAACACATTTCCAAATAAACTATATCATTTTAACACGGAAGAAAAATGAAATACTATTTTTTAGGTAAACGTCCTATTTATTTAGTTATATTGAAAATATGCAAATTATTTAGGCTACGTCCCATCACACAACTACTTTTATATCTAATCGAACATTTCTCAAATAAACAAATAGACTCACAAAAAGCACTTACAATAATTTGTCCTGATCCAAAGAATAGCAGTTTATGTCATAATGAAATAAATCCAAAGTTTGATTTACAAATTATTGTTCCAGTCTATAACGTAGAACAATACATTCAGGAATGTATTGATTCTATACTTAATCAAACGACACATTATAGTTACATTGTCACAATAATTAATGATGGTAGTCCTGATAATTCACGTAATATTTTAAAGCAATATGAATCATTAGACAACGTGATTATAATTGATCAAGAAAATAGAGGGTTTTCTGGAGCCCGAAATAGAGCATTAGAAAATATTTATGGTAAATATCTTATGTTTGTAGACAGTGATGACAAACTTGCTGACGGAGCAATTGAAGCATTACTCAATGCTGCAACTACCATGAATGCTGACATTGTTGAAGGAGGAGCAATTTATTTTAACAACCAAAAAATTATAAGAAGGGTATCTCATACTCCAGAAGAGCATCTCCAGTTATTAACAGGATTTCCTTGGGGTAAAGTTATAAATTCAGAACTAATGAAGAAGGTACATTTCCCTGAAGATTATTGGTTTGAAGATACAATATTTTTCTTTCTCCTTTTTGATATGGCACAAAATATGGCACAAATAAAAGATGTAGTCTATTACTATAGATATAATCAACAAGGAATTACTAGTAAAAGTAAAGGGCAATCAAAATCCTTAGATACATTTTATCTTACAGAACAATTGTTGAAAGACAGAAAAGCATTAGGCTTGCCTTTTTCACAGAATATGTACGAAAAATTTCTTTACCAATTGCGTACAAATTTTTATCGAACAATTTTTTTAAAGAAAGTGCAACTTCCTATGTTTCTTGAATCTTGTCGGTTGAAAAATGAATATTTTAAAGGTCTCACCACTACAGATGAAGATATGAAATTGTTGGAAAAAGCACTTATTACAAAAAACTACGGGAAATATTTAGATGCAATGATTTAATTATGATACCTAAAATAATACACTACTGCTGGTTTGGCGGAAAAGAAATGCCGGCACTATTGCAACTTTGCATTGCTTCCTGGAAGAAATACCTGCCAGACTACCAAATAAAACGCTGGGATGAAACCAACTTCGACTTTAACATGGCTCCATTATGTAAAGAAGCATACGCTGCAAAGAAATGGGCTTTTGTGGCAGACTATTGTCGCATATATGCTTTATACACAGAAGGTGGTATTTACATGGATACAGACATTATGGTATTGAAAAGTTTTGATGAATTCTTGCAATATTCGTTTTGTTCAAGTCAGGAATACCAGCCATTGATGTTAGAGCCTGTGCGGAAACAATACATAGATGAAAACGGAAAGCGTATTGTGGATCAGCAATATGTACCAGGACTCGGTATACAAAGTGGAGTGATGATGGCTGAAAAAGGAATTCCTTATTTAAAGGATTGCATGGACTTTTATAACCAACTGCATTTACCTGAAAATCTGATGGATATTGTGGTGGTCAAAATACTGGCCAAATTCATGGAGAAATATGGGTATCGGTACACAACAGAAAATCAATATTTTCCTATTTATAATATAAGAATCGCTCAACCCACCGTATTTTCCAATATGACAGCACTTAGCAATGATTCATACGCATGGCATTTATACTACAAAAGCTGGGTGGGGCAAGCCTTTAGCCTTAAACAGATTTTGAGAAATAATTTTCCTAAGATTTATCTTATACTGCAACTGGTATCTCGCAAAAAGTTTGGCCTTATACACAAAATATTATTCTTAAAATGAATGTTGCATTCTATACTCAGCAAACAATAACGCCTTATACAGGCGGAATAGGAAGAGTTACCTCTATCTTGACCAATTTATTCCGTCATGAATTTGGATGGAAGGTTTATTCTATCTATGCAGAGTCTGTTCCCGATTCATTTGATAAAACTCCGGTAGATGGTTTTATACAGAGAAGATTACATGACCGCTGGAATCTGAGAAAGGGAATAAGAGACAATACGCAGGAAGTGGCTTTATTCTTAAAACAAAACCAGATAGATATAGTCGTTATCCAGACTTCAATGGATGTAGCTAAACGACTAAGGCTTGCAACAAACAAAATAGGATATAACGTAAAAATTATTACTTGCCTTCATTTTGCTCCAGGAAAAGACATCTTTTTAACTGAATTAAAGGATATAAAAAGATGCCAGGGCTTTACAAAGAAGTCTTTAAAAATATTTCTCAAAGCTATTCTTTCTCCTGTTTATAATCCGCAGATTATTCGCCTGACTAAATACTGTTACCGTAATGCTTATACTTATTCAGATAGGGTTTGTCTCTTGTCTGAAACTTATAAAAATGCTTTCTGTCAGTTTGCTGGTATCAGCAACAAGGACAATAAACTCATTGCAATTCCTAATCCCTTGTCGTTCAGTACAGACTTTTCCAAGAAAGAGTTGGAACGAAAACGACATATAGCTTTGGTAGTGGGAAGACTTTCTGAATATGAAAAAAGAATATCTACCATTCTTTCTATTTGGGGGAGATTTGAAAAGGAATATCCCCAATCGGACTGGATACTGAAAATTGTAGGAGACGGCATTTCACTTCATGATTATAAAAAGCAAGCAGAAAATCTTCATTTAAAGAAATGCAGTTTTGAAGGATTGCAGAATCCAATCTCTTATTACAAAGAAAGTGCACTTTTTTTAATGACTAGTGCTACAGAAGGATTTCCCATGACACTGGTTGAGGCACAACAAAACGGGTGCGTACCTATTGTTATGAATTCATTTTTATCTGTCACGGATATTATAACTTCTCAGCGAAATGGCATAATAGTGAATTATGGTGACAATGAGAAATTTTTTACATCTATGCTTGAATTAATGAATAATCCGACTTCCCTTCATATGCTGGCAGAAAACGCTCTGGATGACTGTCAAAAATATTCACAAGAAAATATTGGAAGATATTGGAATAAACTTTTTAACGAATTGGAATCATGAAAAAAATAGCATTAGTTACCTGCTACTTCCAGCATAACTACGGCAGCCAGTTGCAGGCTCTGGCCACACAAATGATATTCGACAAGCTGGGACTGAAAAATGAAACCATCTGCATAGACGGCTTGAAAGCTGAAATCAATAAAGCGAAATATCGGTATTTTTTAAGCAAGATTTTTGACATCAATACAATACGCGACAAGATGGCTACCGTGCGGAAGCAGATTGCCAAAAGAACCAATCCGGAATATGCCCGTAACCTGGCTGCACGCGACCGCATCTTCTCTCATTTTGCCGAAACCCAATTTGAGTTGTCGGGCGTATATACTTCGAAGGCAGAACTAGGTAGGAATGCTCATTCTTACGGAGCGTTTGTGGTGGGGAGTGACCAACTCTGGTTACCTTCCAATATTTCTGCTGATTATTATACGCTGAATTTCGTGCCTGAGGACGTAAAGAAGATAGCCTATGCCACCAGTTTTGGGGTGAGCCAGCTGCCGCATAAGCAGGCTGAAATGGCCAAACTTTTCCTGAACAGACTGGATGCCATTTTTGTAAGGGAAACCAGCGGACAAAAACTGATTAAGCAACTGACCGGGAAAGAGGTTCCTCTGGTGTGTGATCCTACCTTGCTATTCACGGCAGAGGAGTGGAATCAGCAGGCACCAGCCAAGCGGAGAATCAAGGAAGAATATATTCTCTGCTATTTTTTAGGGAATAATCCCATACAGCGCGACTTTGCGCAACGGCTGGCAAAAGAGTTAAAATGTAAAATTGTGCAGCTGCCACACTTGGATGAATATATCAAAGGAGATGAAGGGTTTGCAGATTATCCATTGTATGATGTATCTCCTTTGGACTTTATCGCCCTGATACGTGATGCACGGTTTGTATTAACCGACTCGTTTCATTGTACGGTATTCTCTACGTTGTTTGAAAAACCGTTCTTCTCATTCAGAAGATATAACAATGACAGCCAGGTTTCTACCAATTCACGCATCTATTCGCTTTTAGATACATTTGGTATTCCCCAACGACTGCTTAGCGGGAAGGAAGAAATAAGTTCTTGCCTGCAAATGGAAATTGATTTTGAGAAAGTGCACAAGAACATTGATTCGTTAAGACAAAAATCTACAAAGATGTTACTTGAAGCTTTGTAAAAGTCGTTATATGCCTTTATGAATTTATTCGTATGAATATTTCCACTACCGAACAGAATATAAGAAATTATTATACTTGGATTATACCTTTGATTGTTGTAGCCAAGATAGTGAGATGGACTGTCATGCGCCGTCAGTTAGTGAATATGAGTATAGGATGGGGATATGTTCCTAAAATCCAATCGGTTCCTTTTCAGGGATTCCAGGCTGCTGATTTTTGGGGGGCAAGTAATAGTGCCACTAATGTGGGAGATAATACTATCTCGTATTTTCAGCTATTTGATTTGGGATTTACATCCTATCAATCATGGGAAGTTTTCCTTACTATTTTATATAACATTCTGATATTCTTTTGTGTAAAAAGTTTTTATGAACGAAATCCGTTTGCCGGATGGAAAGAAAATTTCTTTATTTATTTGAATGTGGCTATATTGAATATCTTTTGCTTGAATTTAGCCAAAGAACCTTATCAAATGGTGTTTTTCTTTCTGATGGCATTAGCTATTGCTTTGCCTAAAACCTACCAGGCTAAAAGTATAGCTCTTATTATCGCTTTGATACTGACCATTCTTTATTCACGCAAATATTTTGGTTTGGTATTGATGTATTTCCTGCTATTAAACTATATGGTAGGGAAATTGTTCGGTGAAAAGCAAGGTACAAATGTGGAAACATCAACTAACAAGAAGAAGTTATACGGCAAATTGTTTCTGTTAGTTGTATTATTTGGCGTGTTGCATTATTTCTTTATGTCTTATCTGATGACAAACAATGCGGATACATACGACGAGATGGTGGCGGCTAATAGTAGAGACAAAACTCCGGCAGCTTCAGAAATTACACCTTTATTCCCCAATAGTAATCCGGCCTTGCTTGCGGTAGATTATTTTATTAAGATTCTACGTCTGATGATACCTATTGAACTGCTGATAAAGCTGAAGGTTACTTATTTGTTTCTGTTGGTTTATCAGTGGCTGTTACTTACTTTTCTTGTAAGAACTTTTATGAATCGGGACAAAACGTTGAATCCTACCCGCACAATAGCTATGTATTTATACATTGCTTTCTTGCTATGTTCTGCTGCCTTTGAGCCGGACTTTGGAAGCTGGGTACGGCATCAGGGAGTGGCCTTTCCGGTAATCCTGTTACTCATTTGATTACAATAAAAATATAGTAAATATTTTATGAATCATCTGCTTTATCTTTTTTTGAAAAAGACGAAACTTAACAAAGGGCTGTATCGTTTATGCAAGGCTAAGTCACGCGAACAAATTCCTATTGGCTTTAAAGAAGTGGAAAAGGCACAAATCTTACTGAACACACTACATGCGGATCCTCACCATTCCTGTATCTGTCAAAACCTGGTAGCCGCAACTCCGCAATATGACCTGCAAATTATAGTGCCAGCTTATAATGTGGAAAAGTACATCAAGGAGTGTCTGGATTCAGTACTTTCGCAAGACACGTCATTCAGCTACATAGTGAAAGTTATCAACGATGGTTCTACTGACGGTACTCCCAAGATATTGGGATTTTATCAGAAAAATAATCGTATTGAAATCATCCATCAGAAAAATAAAGGTTTATCCGGGGCAAGAAACACAGGTTTGCAAGAAATAAATGCCCGCTATCTTATGTTTCTGGATTCGGATGACAGACTGGCTCCCGGTGCTATAGAAGCATTGATGACAATGGCGCAGGAAACCGATGCGGACATTGTGGAAGGAGCTTCCTTGAAGTTCTGTGGTGCTGTTGTGACTAAAAGGTACACTCATTCAGATGAGAAACGAGCTTCAGCAAACAATTTATATGGTTTTGCATGGGGTAAAGTTTATAAAGCAGATTTATTTGCTCATATCCAGTTTCCGGAAGGATATTGGTTTGAGGATACATTATGTGCTCTTATTCTGCATCCGTTGGCTAAGAAAATCAGTACCACGAGTCATTGCGTGTATTGCTACCGGACTAACTTTAAGGGGATTAGCCGTACTTTCAGAGGAAAACCGAAATGCCTGGATTCGTATTATATCTGTGAACAATTATTGGCAGACAGAGCTAAATTAGGTTTGCCTATGGATGAAAAATTTCTTCATGGGATTGTACGTCAGTTCCGGCTTAATTCCAACCGGATATCTTCATTAAAACGTGAAGATGTTGACAAAGCCGTATTTATTCAGCAAAGTGCCTTAATCCGGCAATACTTTCCTGGTATCACAGTGCAGGATGAATTTATTCAATCTTTCATTGAGGGAAATTTTTCATTATATCAACTTCAGGCAACTTTGTTATAAAATATTCTCTTTGAGTTTTTTTAAGTATTTCTATAAGAGCCTTTTTATCTATATGCTATGGGTGCACATTAGTCCTTCAAAAGAATTATTGGACAAAATTGCTATTTCTAGGTAAAAACGACTAACAGAATATCTTTATGCACAAACCATTAAGAGTTTTATTCTTCATTGACCGGCTTCGCCTGGGAGGTATACAGGCACTGGCCAAGGACATTCTGGCACACAATGACCGAAACAGAATGGTCATTGATATGCTGAATCTGGACGACGGGATAGAGTATCCGCTGAAAAAGGAACTCACGGATATGGGAATCACCGTATATCAATTAAAGAATATCTGGCTGAGGACACCGCTGGACTTTTTCAGCTATTGGAAGGCGGTGGACGAATTCTTTAAAAATCATCATGACTACGATGTGGTGCACGTGCACTCCGGGTCAAAGAACTATTACATATTGAAAGCTGCTAAAAAATGGGGGATACCCGTAAGAGTGGCACACTCGCACAACACAGGATTTCAGTCGAAAAACCCGGTGTCAATCTTATTGGGGAACTTCCTGAAAACCCCGATGAAAAAAAATGCGACTCATCTGGTGGGATGCTCAAAGCTGGCTTGTGAATGGCTTTTTGGTAAAGGATGTGTGGAAAAAGGGAAAGCACGTGTGATATTGAATGCCATTGACTGCAAGCAGTTCATTTACGATGAAACCGTACGAAAGGAGGTAAGAAAGGAACTTGGCCTGGAAGACAATTTCGTGATAGGTCACGTGGGACGATTTGAGAACCAGAAGAACCACAGCTTTCTGCTGGACATCTTTGTGGAGGTGGTGAAAATGAAGCCTGAAGCACGACTGGTGCTGGTGGGGATAGGAAGCCTGATGGAGGCGATGAAAGCTAAAGTGAAGGCTTTGGGACTGACTGAAAAGGTGATTTTTCTGGGATTCCGGAGCGATAGGGAAAGAATCATGCAGGGCATGGACTCTTTTGTGTTTCCTTCGCTTTATGAGGGACTGAGCGTGGTGCTCATCGAGGCGCAGGCCAGCGGAATGCCTGTTTTTGTATCAGACAGCACAACTACTGAAGTAAGCTATTCTCCTTATATCAAGTTTTTATCGTTAAAACAGAATGCTCAAGAGTGGGCTAAAGAAGTCGTGAAAAGAGGTGCCGTAGAAAGAATGGACATGAGCCTGGAAATCAGAAATTCAGGTTTTGAAATAAACGGCATGATCGATAGCTTATATCAGCTTTATACAGAATCGCAAAACAACTAACTAATTATAATCCCTGTTTTTATGAAAATAATGTATATCGGCCAAATGATTGGTGGATTGGATATTTATGTCCGTAATTCAATATCGAATTGTAAAGATAACTCCATTGATTTTGTGATAGTTTGCGGTAAAAAGGATGAACATCCGCCGGTGATAAGAAACGGAAAGGTGGTACGGGAACGCAAAGTCGCATTGTATCGTAACTTAAACCCTATACATGATTTTATCGGATTTATTCAGGTGCTGCAATGTATCTTGACTGAAAAGCCGGATATTATTCACTGCCATAGTGCCAAAGGGGGCATTTTTGGCAGACTGGCCGGCTGGATGACTGGGGTGAAGACATTTTATACTGCGCATGCATTCAGTTTCTTGTGTACTCCATCGCGCCTCAAAAGAAATGTATACTTGATGATTGAGAGGTTTACTAAAATGAATACTTATCTGCTGGCTTGTTCTGAAAGTGAAAAGGAAATGGGGGTGAAAGACGTGAAGTACCGTCAGGATCATGCGCTTGTATGGCATAACTCTGTTCCGGATGCAAATGTGCTTGCACAGCCTGCTGAAGAAAAAAATGCAGCGGAAACACCTTATATCTGCTACGTAGGGCGTCCGTGTTATCAAAAGAATCCTCTTTTTCTGGCTGAAGTGATGAAACAGGTAAAAGAACTGGGTTGTCCGCTGAAACTGAAGCTTCTCGGGGTGGGATATTATTCTTCTGAACTTACCCAGCTGCAAGAAAAGATTAAGGAAGAAAATTTGAAGGATACAATTCTGCTCAAGCCATGGATTTCGCATGAAGAATGCCTGAATATAATGAGGGGCTCTATGTTTTATATTACTACCTCCAGATATGAAGGGCTTCCTCTTAGTGTGATTGAAGCCATGAGCTTAGGTAAGCCTATCATTGCAAGTGATAAGGTGGGGAATAAAGATTGTGTATGTGATAATATAAATGGCTATCTGCTGCCATTGGATACGAAACTTTTTGCTGAAAAAATAGTGTCGTTATGGAAAAATGAAAACAAGCGAAAAGAATTTGGTTCTGAATCCAGAAGGATTTTTCTGGCCGATTTCTGTATTGACTCTCAGATTGACAAGCTGTTTAGTATTTACAGAAACGTGGCTTTGTCATAAAACGCTATTGAATATTACGTAGGCCTTTTTCTATTACATAAATATGAAACCGAGATATAATGGATATAACAGCTGGTTAATCCTGTTTATCGTTATTTGCGAAACGCTGATTACCGGAGGATTGTTCTATATTCTTTTTCTGGCGACAGAAGATACACCTTGGCACAATACTTTAACAGCACCTCACATGCAGGTTATATTAACTGTCATGTTGTGTTATTTTGTGTCGGCTATGCAGATTGGGGTGGTGCTTTATCGTCGTAATGTGTATTCCTATCAGATTTTGGCTAAAGTGTTTCGGGCTACATTGTTTTTCGGAGTTTTTGCTGGAATTCTGTTGGAACTGGGAGGGTTCATGAACTCATTTTCAACATTCTATCTGACGTTCTTATTTTTGTTGTTTATCTGTCTGTCTGTGTTCCGTATCACCATGAGGTGGGCGGTGAAAAGGTATCGCTCCAGAGGGGGAAATGTGCGCTATGTGGTGCTGGTGGGTAGTTCGGAAAACAACCGGGAACTGTATTACGAACTGACATCGCAAAGCGGAGCTGGGTATAAGGTAGTTGGGTATTTTGACTTTCTGCCTAACTCTGCATTTCCGCAAGAATGCCGGTATCTGGGACAGCCTCAGGATGTGGAGGAGTATCTGGAGAAGCACGGGAATACGCATTATCTGTATTGCTGTCTGCCTTCAAAGGAGCATGTGATTATCCGCTCGCTGATTAATTATTGTGAGAATCATCTGGTGCATTTTTACAGTGTGCCGAACATTTATAATTACCTGCACAACCGGGTGTACTTCAACATGATGGGTAATGTGCCTTTCCTGAGTCTGCGACCGGACCCGCTGAGCAAAATCAGTAACCAGATACTGAAACGGACGTTCGACATTGTGTTCTCACTGTTGTTTCTGTGTACGCTATTTCCCTTCATCCTGATAATCGTGACCATCGTGACGAAGATAACCATGCCGGGCCCTGTGTTCTTCAAGCAGAAACGAAACGGACTGAACGACAAAGAATTTTACTGTTACAAGTTCCGTAGCATGAAGGTGAACGCACAGGCCGACACGCTGCAGGCTACCAAGGATGACCCGCGCAAGACACGCTGGGGAAACATCATGCGTAAGACGAACATCGATGAGCTGCCGCAGTTTATCAACGTGCTGCTGGGTGACATGAGTATCGTGGGGCCGCGTCCGCACATGCTGAAGCATACGGAGGAGTATTCAAAGCTGATTAACAAGTACATGGTGCGGCATTTCGTGAAGCCGGGCATTACGGGCTGGAGTCAGGTGACGGGTTTTCGTGGGGAGACCAAGGAACTGAAAGACATGGAAGGTCGCGTGCGCGGAGATATCTGGTACATTGAACACTGGACTTTCGGACTAGACTTGTTCATTATCTACAAGACTGTGGCCAATGCCCTGCACGGTGAAAAGAATGCGTACTAGCTTATATACAGGTTAAAACTGCAAAATTTATATATGGCACGACGTACGATAAAGTCATTGGGCTTTTTACTCATTATGGGAGTTGCCTTGTCTGTTTTTACACCTCAAAAGGTGCAGGCACAATACACGATAGGAGTAACTGGTCTGCTTAATGCACCTTCGGCGGAAATGAACGAAACGGGAAGATTCATGATAGGGGGTAATTTCTTGCCTGAACATCTTAATCCATTTGACTATCATACAGGAAATTACTTTGTAAACATAACGTTCTTCTCTTTTCTGGAACTGACGTACCGCGAAACATTATTAAAAAGATCGTACATGACAGCTAAACCTAAATACAATCAGCAAGACCGGTCGGTGTCCATTAAACTGCAACCTCTCAAAGAGGGGAAGTGGTGGCCGGCGGTGGCGGTTGGGGTCAACGACCCGGCAAGAGATTTGGGTAACAATTATTATCGCAGTATTTACGGGGCTGTTACCAAGCATTTCTTGTTCGCCGGACACGAACTGGGTGTGACGGCTGGTTATCAAGGATGGACCAGCAAATGGAATATGCTGAGAAATGGAGTATTCGGAGGTATTACATACAGGCCGTCGTTCTGTCCGCAGTTGTGTCTGATTGCGGAATATGATACACGCGAGTTTAATCTGGGTATTACGGCGAGACTGTGGAACCGTGTATCGTTATGTGCGTTTACGGGGGGATTTGAATGTATTGCCGGCGGACTGCGATATGAATGTACATTGTTTCATTAGGGGAGGGGCTGAATATGAGAAGGAAGCTGATGATTATGTGCGTATCTTTTTCTGCGGTGATAAACTTGTCTGCACAGGTGGACATGCAACTGGCAGAACTGGGTATGGAGAACATCCGCATGGCACAATCGGACAAGGGGATTGCCGTAGCTTTTGAGGACCGGGCGTTTAGAAGTTCATACGAAGGGGTGGGACATGCCATAAAATCGGCCCTGGAGGGTATGACGGAGGATAAGGAACTGCGAATGGTGGTAATGGATGCCAACGGACTGCCGCAGCTGGAAATATGTCTGGATAAAGAACTGGTAAATGCTTATCGCCGTCAGGAGGTGAATTTGTGCGAGGTGTTCGGACAAATGAAATTGAGCTGTGAAACTGACTATACACTGTCATTGCTGGAAGGGACGAAGACGGAACATAAAAGTGCCTGGCGGCCGGATATTGTGGTCTACCCTCATTTGTTTTTGGAAAACTCAAGCCTTGACAAATTGTACAGATATGCCATTGCACTGGCTCCGGCCATTGAAATGCCGCTTTGGAAGGGAGCGGAACTGGCGGCACAGGTGATATTGCCAATCGTTGGGAACCAGAAAGGTGAGTTAAAACAGGTGCGGCCGGGGATTGTGGCAGTGAGACAGGGATTTTATCTGAAGAAGAACTGGACACTGACCGTCACTGCGGGGCAGTTCACCAATCACCGCTTGGGAGGTATGGCCGACTTGAGATGGAGAAATGATAACGGACGGTGGGAGGCTGGTGTAAAAACGGGACTGACAGTGTTTTCTATGTTTGTAGACCAGGAATGGTCACTGACCAGAAAACCACGGTTGGATGCCCGGTTGTATGGAAGGGTATATGTTCCTGGATGGAATACGGAACTGACCGGAGAGGCTGTGCGCTTCGTATATGGGGACTATGGAGTAAAAGGCAGCATGATAAGACATTTTGGTGAATGTACTGTGGGGTTGTATGCGTTGTATGCGGAAGGCCAGGTAGACGGTGGCTTTAACTTTGCTCTTCCATTGCCTGGACGAAAATATAAACGCTGGAAAGGTGTGCGACTTAAACCGGCTGATTATTTTACGTATGAATACAGGGCTATAACAAAAGGGGTAAGTTCTGTGAACGATAAACCTGGAATATTATACACCACTATTACCGGAGAAAACCGGACACGTGGCTTTTATCAGCCGGAATATATACGGTATTTTCTGATGAAAGACTATGAGGAATTTGGAAAATGACATATTTAAAAACCAACAAACCAAAAACAATTGAAAAAATGAAAACAACTAAATTAGTGGCAATGGCACTTTTGCTGATTGCAGGTGCCTGCATGAGTTCTTGTTCTGTGAGTGACAATGAAAAGAGTCCGGAACAAGTGGAAGATCCGATTAAAGATATAACGGAATATTATATCGTAGGACAAGTAAAAGAGGGTGATAATGCGCTGAGTGGGGTTACTGTTTCAACTTCTGGACTGGATGCGGTAACTACAGATGAAAACGGACAATTTACTCTGACCGTTAATGAGCAAAAAGAGTATGTGGTGGATTTTGTAAAGGATGAATACTTGCAGGCTTCTACCAGCATAAAACTGGCTGGATTGACGAACCGTTCAAGTGTGGCCGTATCTGTATTGATGACGAAAAAGGCAAAGGATGCGACTATTGCTGATGTCAGCCAAAATGTGTTGATTGAATCTAATGGTAATACAGGTGAAACGGAAGTTTCAAATGTATCGGATGAAAGTGCCTTGAAGAATGTCAGCAGTGTAGGTGCTTATGTTCCGAAAGAAGTGGTAGAAGAGGGTACAAAAGTTTCTATGACGGAATATATACCGGAAGTTGCTTCTACACAGGTTGGCCAACAGGTTTCTACTCCAATTATGGCTGTTTATATAGAAACCCAGGAGGGAAGCATTGTGGCATCAGAGGAGAATCCTGTTATTTTGTCTGTAAACAATCCGGCTGAAGCTGGTACGGCTTTCCAAAATGTAACTGTGCTTAAGAGCAGCAAATCAAGAGCAGATGAAGTGTTGGGAGAAGCTGTGTATGACGTAAATACCAACAGTTATAACTTTACTATGAGTTCGGGAGAACTTGATGGAAATTATGAATTCCGTATATCTTCTACCAGAACTTCACAGACTACTACTAATTCGCTGATTAAAGAAGGTAAAGTGGATAACAGTGGAAACTTTGAGGCACAAACTGATGTGAAGATTTCCTATACTGCTTCAATGGGATGGACATACGTTACTGCACCTAGCGGTGAACTGGCTGAACTAGTGAAAAATGCCATCGTTGCTCAGGAAGGTGCAGAAGGTACTTACAGCGTAAACTACGAAGAAACTACGAATGTAAGTGGAAACAGTATCATGTATTGGAAAGCAGAAGGGAAATATGATACAATCACTTATAGCTTCCCTCTGTCGGACAATAGCACGATAACTGCTACCTTGAAGAAGTATACCGGCGTTACATTTAGCTATATCAATGCTTCGGCCGACCAGCATTCTGGAGGTACAAGTACGAGTGGAAATGCTCAATAATCTTTTACTTGCTAGACTGACGTAAAAAGAAAAGACTGCTTTCTTGTATAGAACAAGAAGGTGGTCTTCATACAACACGGAAAAAAGTAATCCCAAAAACTAAAATTAAGAATGAAAAAAACTATTATGTGGGCTATGGTGACTTTATTGTTACCCACAAGCAGCATTGCACAAAATGAGAACTCTTTCCAGAAAAATAACTGGTTTGTGACCGGAGGAGTTTCTACGGAAGGATTTATGAATACCGATGGATATATTACTGCAGCTGGAAAACTGGGGGTTGGTCTTTGGGTAAATCCCTGGCTCGGGTTAAAGCTGGAAGGGATTGCCGGAGGATTACATCTGCAAAATAACTACAGCGGACAGGTCTACGGGGGGCACCTGACTTATATGGCACGTTTATATGGAGCCAAGACTTACAAGCCCTTTAACCTGAATCTGGCGCTGGGAGCTGGATTTTACCGCTACAATACAGGTGATGCACTGGAAAAATATTCCTACATGAATACGATTAATGGTAATCTGGGTATCCAGGCTGTATATAACATTACTCCGCAATGGAGTATTTATGCAGAACCGGGACTGACGGTACAACCTCAGTATTATAATCCGGAGAAGAAAAAGGATGCAGCTTTGTCGGGCTACCTGACTGCTGGTATTACATATACCTTTAAAGAACAGTTCAAGGGGGCCAGCAAGAACATTTCTGCTGCGGAAATGGAATTGGTGCAGAGCCAGCTAAAGAGCATGCATGAGGAAAATGCGAACCTGAGAAAACAGGTAAATACACTGGAAGAGGAAAAAAATAACCGTCCTGTGGTAACTGCTGCTGCACCTGAGAATGAAAACAGGCTGGCAGATGCTGTTGAGTATGTGGCTTTCTTCGATATCAACAAGGCTTACCTGAGCGATAAAGAGGCTGTGAATCTGGAAGCGTATGCAAATCTGATAAAGAAATATCCTGAAAATAAATTCGTGATTACTGGGTATGCAGACAAACAGACTGGTACTGCTGAGTTCAACGAGCGTTTAAGTAAATTAAGAGCTGAAGCCGTGTATAATACGCTGGTAGACAAATATGGTGTAGACAAGAATCAACTTACTATGGAGTATAGAGGCGGTGTAGACACCATGTTCCAGGATAATCCGCGCTTAAGCCGGGCAGCTATCATCAAAATGGTAAAATAAATCTCATCTTAATATAAAGCCGTAATGGAGTAGACCATTGCGGCTTTTAAAATGTATTATTATGTCACTCAAATCTTTTTTAGGTAGCCGCACAGGTAAAAATTTCTATAATATCTGTTATTGCTGGGGGGCCTGTCTGGTAATTTTAGGAGCCGTACTGAAAATCATGCATGCGCCATACGATGACTTGTTCCTGATGATTGGCTTGTGTACGGAAGTGTTTATCTTTTTTATTTCTGGTTTTGATGAACCGGCTCGCGAGTACAAATGGGAGCGTGTGTATCCTATCCTGAATGATAAAAATGCAAATACGGATCCTGCAATAACCCAAAGCAATGTAAAACATGTGAGGAATCTTGACAGCAAGGCTCTGCTGCAACTCAATAAAAATGTGGAAACATTAAATGAGTTGTATATCAACAAGCTGAACGAAATGTACGAGGCACAAATCAAACAACTCAAGAATGGTGGTAGCAATGAAGTAATACAAGAATCTGCCCGAAAACTTGCTGACGAAATTGCTGCTTTAAATGAGAAGTACAGAAAGATGTTGGATACAATGAACTGAACAAGATATGAGTAATTATAAATTGCCGCCACGGCAAAAAATGATTAATCTATTGTATGTTATTCTGATTGCCATGTTGGCCATTAATATTTCTGGGGAGGTTTTGGATGGATTTGCCACTGCTAACCAGGACATGAAGAAAAATGTAGAGACACTGAAGGTTTACAACGGGGGGCTGGAAAAACAACTTGCGGCATGTGGGAATATGGATGCAGTGCAGAAGGCTGCTCAGCTGAAAAAAGAGTTGCTGGTTATCGATGAAAATATTATGCATCTGGAGGATACCATACAGGTTGTTGCACAGGAAGGGAGTTTTACCAAAGGTATGAACGTGGACGATGACTTAAATGCCGTGGAGGCAATCATGCTGCATCAGCAGAATGCATCGGAACTGAAAGTGGCTGTCGAGGCATTCCGAAAGAAATGTCTGCAACTTACTTTTGATGAGACTAGTAGAAAAATGATTGGGAGCCTGCTGAATACCGATGCTGATGAAAAAGGGAAAAGCTGGGAAGAAAGGCATTTTGCCAATCTGCCGGTCATTGGATGCAAAATGATGATGAGTAAAATTCAAAAGGATCTGTGGCTTGCTTTCAACGAGACTCTGCGTTGTGTAAACGAACGGGTAAAAGGTAATGATTCGCTTATGCCACGGCAGGAAGTGAGGCCGGTACTTGATAATAATTTGCTGGAAGCGCTTGTGGCTCATCTGGAAAACCGGAATATGCACGGACAGACTGTGAAGAACAAAGATGGGCACATGAAAATGCTGGTGATGACTGAGAATCAAGCTCCTCTTTTTGCGAATTATGAGAATCTTATCAGTGTAACTGCTTTATCGGAAAGCCCGACTAACCTGGAGGTAAGCCTTAGTAATGGAAGTATCCGGAAAGAAGGAAGTAATTACATAGCTGTTCCAGACGGGAAAGAGCAGACTGCTGTGCTGACTGTAAAAAGCGGGGGGAAAGTGCTGGCTCGATACGAATATAAAGTCATGCCGCTGCCTACTCCTGTTCCTTCACTTATGTATATAGCGTCTAGCGGCAGACAACGGGAGTACAGAAGTAATGTGCCATTAAGTCAAAAAGAGATTCAGTCTATCAGTCGGATTAAACTGAATATGGAGGGTGGTGTAAATACGCAGGAAACAGTGACTGGGTTCGACCTGATGCTTATTAAGGGACAGAATCAGACGGTGAGAATGGCGCATTCCAACGGCGCGGAACTGACTCCGGAAATGAAGCAGATTCTAACCAAAACGATGAAAGGTGATAAATTAATTTTTACCAATATTTCTGTGAAAGGTAAGCATACTCCAGTGAGACAAACCGTCTCTGTGAATGTGATTCCGATGTAAACTTAACGCATAATTCTATTGACCAATATGAGAATATTAAACTTAGTACTAGCAGCCGGGGCAATTATGCTGTCAACAAATGTGACGGCACAGTTAAAGGATGAATTCCAAAAATATAACTGGTTTGTTACAGGAAGTGTATATACTGAAGCGCTGATGAACACTAATGGTTACGTGGAGGCAACGGGAAAAGTTGGAGGAGGAATTTGGATGAACCAATGGGCCGGAATAAAACTGGAGGGTGCATTCGGGAATACTCGCTTGCTGAAAGACAGTCGCGGCCAGATTTTTGGAGGTCAGCTGACTTATATGGCTCATTTGTATGGTGGAAATCACTATCGTGCTTTCAATTTGAATGGTACGCTGGGAATCGGTTTTTATCATCACAGGTTTGGTGATGCTTTGAAATATTATTCATATATGAATGTATTGACCGGTAATCTGGGTATACAGGCTGCTTATAACCTTACTCCCAAATGGAATATCTATCTGGAACCGGGCTTGCTAATACAGCCTAAGTATTATGATGTAAATGATAAAAGTAAGGTTTTACCTTCATTTTATTTGAGTGCAGGGGTGAGCTATACATTCAAAAATATGTTCAGTAGGTGGAGTAAGAAAGTCAAATCTAATACTCAGAAGATTTCGGTTAGTGAACTCAATCGTATGAACGACCAGATAAATCTTATGAGAAAGCAAATCTGTAACTTGCAGGAAGAACTGAATAATGCCCAAATAATAAAGACTAATCGCGAAGTTATACTTGAACCCATACGGCAATCTCCGTCTGTAACGATTCTGTTTGACACTATGGGTAGTTTTCTAAATGCATCTGAACTGGAGAAACTGGAAGACATTGGAATCTGGATGCAGGATCATTCCAATAGTATCACCATTGTAGCCTTTGCTGATTCTCAAGCTAAGGATGATGCTGCACAACGTGTTAAAATCGCACGTACCGATGCCATTCGCAAAATACTTACAGAAGAATTTGGTATCGATAGTAAACGTATTCTGATTTCTACTCCTGAAAAAATGGGATATGTAAACAAAACAGGTCAAGAAGCCTTGATTTTCTTTATGCCGGAATGATAAATATTTCGTTGATGGCATAAAGTGTACTTGTAAGCTATAGGCTTTTATATTGCACAATAAAAGAAGCTGATGAGGGACTACCTATATGGTAGTCCTTTTTTATTTATGGGCACAAAAAATCAATTTTTAAAAAGGAAAAGGTTGCCTTCCACTGTAAGAAGAACTGGGAAGACGACCTCTTGTTCGTTTCTTATTCCGCATTCTTTTTCAACCATTCCTGTCGGCGAAGGTCAGGAAGGTGTTTCACTTTGAAATGCTCAAAAGTAGCATTGAAGCCGTTTCCGTCAGGGCTGGCTGCCATGAGTCCTACGTGTACGGGAGTGTTGTCCTGAAGCCAGGCATTTCGCATCATGACGTATTCCTTGTCATCGAACGAATAGAATATTTCCACGGCATCCAGTCGTCTTACCGCTTTAATCCATACGTAAGGAACCGGCTTGTCCAGTGTGATGACGCTCCAGTCTGAGGTTTTGTGGGTGACTACGGTGCTCAGGTTGAATTTCCCGTCTACAAACTCAATGCCTGTCTTGATGTAGTTCTCGTGGTCAATGCGCAGCATCAGGCCGGCTTGGTCGAAACGGGTTTTATAGTCTCCGGTCACTTTTACTTTGACCTCAAATTCGCCTCCGTAAGTTGCGTAATAAAACGGGGCGTCATCTACGGTAAAACCATAGTGTGAAATACGCCAGTAGTCACTCTGCGGGGTGACGTACATGGTCAGTGTCTGGTTTTCTATTTTCCATTGTTCGGGTTCGTTGAACCATTGCATTTTTTCCAGTGACTGGGCCATTCCGCATTGCAGGGATGCTCCAAGAGCCATTCCTAATATAAGTTGTTTTTTCATATCTGATAATTTGGTTACGATTCTTTGATTTATTTGTTGATAAAATCCGTAGGGAAATTATCTTTGCAAATGTAAGATGCCGGAAAAGAATCTGCAATGATTATTAATAACCATTTTCGTATGAATATAGTCGATGAACTGAACAATGAGTTTTCGAAACAGAAATCGCTTTACAAGGTAGGGCAACAGCCTGTGGCAGAACTGGAAAAATACAAGCAAATTGCCATGGGGTATGCGGAAATGGAAAATGCGGTATCTGTGCTGAGTGATATGCATACGAATGTGAGTTACGTGTACTATGGGCGCTTTTCCCAGGTGTTTGGCTGGAATTGTGAGAATGGCACGGAAGAGAAAATAGATTCTATTTGGGAGGAAAAGATTTTGAAGCAGATTCATCCCGATGATTTGCATGACAAGTATTTGCAGGAGCTTCGTTTCTTTCACTTTGTGCGACGTCAGCCCAAGACAAAGCGGACTGATTTTTATCTGGCCAATAAGTTGCGTATAAAGGATGCGCAGGGAAACTATCAGTTTGTGCTGCACCGGTTGTTTTATGTTCCTTCTCCTATAGGGAATAGTTTGTGGCTGGCATTATGCGTGTATACTCCATGGTTATTCGGCTTTTCCGGCAAGAGCAGGGTGATTCATTCGGTTACCGGAGAAATGATGGAATTAGGTGGTCAGGAGGATGCACAAATCTTGTCGGACAGAGAGAAACAAATTCTCCGGTTGATAGATAAGGGGCTGATGAGCAAGGAGATTGCCAGTCAGCTTTCTATCAGTGTGCATACGGTCAGTCGGCACCGTCAGGAGATTTTGGGTAAGCTTCAGGTGAAAAGCTCCATTGAAGCATGTAGGGTTGCAAAGGAGTTGGGGATTTTGTAATGTGTTTGTGATTTTTATCAGGAAATGTACTGTTTTTCGGTGAATAGATGTTTTATTCTCCGATTTTTTTCGGTGAATAGATGTTTTATTCACCGAAAAATCATTATCTTTATTGCTAAAAGTTACTATATGTATTTACATGAAAGAGAAAACTGGTGGCAGTTTACCTACGATAGTAGTAAAGTACTTAAGCTTTTAGGGCGAATCAGGGTGAAACAAGGAATGGTGTTAGGTAGTCTTTCTACTCTTGGATTTGAATTTCAGGATGAGGCTATGCTTTCTACCATGTCTGTCGAACTGGTTCGTTCTTCGGAAATTGAGGGTGAAATGTTGAATTTGCAGGAAGTGCGTTCTTCTATTGCTCGTCGTTTAGGTATTGAAACGGCTGGTATTGTTCCAGCTTCCCGATATGTGGAAGGAATAGTGGAGATGCTATTGGATGCTACGCAAAATTATAAAAAGCCTTTATCTGACGACCGTCTTTTCGGATGGCATAATGTATTGTTTCCGTCTGGAATAAGTGGATTGTACAGAATTGAAGTTGGGAAGTATCGCACAGGTGAAATGCAGGTCGTTTCGGGAGCAATGGGGCGTGAAAAGGTTCATTATCAGGCTCCCTCGCCAGAAAAAGTACCCGAAGAGATGAAGCGTTTTATTCAGTGGGTTAATACTGAAGAAGATATAGACGAAGTAATTAAGGCAGCAATTGTTCATTTATGGTTTGTGTCTATACATCCTTTTGATGATGGTAATGGACGAATTACCAGGGCCTTGACTGATATGATGCTGGCACGTTCAGAGAATACTGGTAAAAGGTTTTATAGCATGTCCGCTGAAATCAAGTTAATGCAAAAAGAGTATTATGAGATATTGGAAAGAACTCAGAAAGGCGATGGAGACATTACGGAATGGCTTCTCTGGTTCCTGAAGTGTCTTGAAAAAGCATTGGATTCAACACGAGATACATTGGCTACTGTGCTGGAAAAAGCCAAGTTTTGGGAGTATTTTAGGGATATAGAGTTTAATGTGCGGCAACGTAAACTGATTAATATGCTGTTTGATGGTTTCTTGGGTAAACTTACTTCTGGTAAATGGGCTAAAATTGCTAAATGTTCGTCGGATACGGCTTTGAATGATATAAACGATTTGATTGCCAAAGGTGTGTTGGTGAAGAATAATGAGGGAGGTAGAAGTACAAATTATTCTTTAGCAAAGCTACATTGTATAGATGAAAGGAAGAAGTAACAAGAATGTATGATTGGATGATATAAAAAATGGAGTAATTTTGTAGATTTGAATTATCAGAAATTTGCAGAAAGATTTTCAAGTTAGCACTAAACCTAAATAATAAACCATGAAAAAAATGTTGTTTTTATCGGCGCTGCTTGCATGCGGGCCGGCCTGTTTTTCTCAGCAGGCAGAAAAGTTTCCACTGGGAGATTATGTAGAACTGACCGATACGAAGCCGCACGACGGGGAAGAGGTGTGGAGTAAGATGACTGCTCCGGTTCGGTTTTGTTGGGGAACGACGGATGTGCGTTACAAGAAACTGAATGTGCCCGACGTGAAAGCTACCGGTACGCTCCGGTTGAAGGCCTGGAAGGGAGAGCGTGTGAATGCACAGGCAGTGCTTTGGACGCAGAAAGAACTGGAAGGAGCGGAAATTGCTGTCAGTGAATTGAAGAACGGTTCTTCGGTAATTCCCGCCTCGGCCGTGAATACGTATTTTGTACGTTATGTAATGACGGATGAATTGAATAAGGATGGAAGCGGAGGTTGTGGTCCTCGTGAGAACAAGGCGGAATGGGATTCTTCCATGGTGGCCGATGTGCTCGATATTGTGCGGGTACGTGAAGTTCAGGCGCGCAGTACGCAGCCCGTGTGGCTGAATGTATGGGTGCCTGCTGATGCACGCCCCGGAAAGTATAAAGGTACGCTGACGGTGTCTGGAAAGAATTTTGAAGCCATGAAATTGCCGTTTGAAATCGAAGTGGTGAACCGTACGTTGCCGGAGCCGCAGAAATGGGCGTTTCACCTGGACTTGTGGCAGAATCCGTATGCCGTGGCGCGTTACTATCAGGTGCCGTTGTGGAGCAAGGAGCACTTTGACGCCATGCGTCCTATCATGAAAATGCTGGCCAATGCGGGGCAGCGGGCCATTACCGCCAGCATTATGCACAAGCCTTGGGCCGGACAGACGGAGGACCATTACGACAGTATGATTTTCCGGATGAAGAAGCTGGATGGTACGTGGGTGTACGATTATACGGTGTTCGACAAGTGGGTGGAATTCATGATGAACGAAGTGGGTATCAAGGATTTGATTAGCTGCTATACGATGATTCCATGGGCGTTGAGCTTTGATTATTTTGATCAGGCTACTAACCGCGTGCAGTTTATCAAGGCTGCTCCGGGCGAGGAGGCCTACGCTGAATACTGGGGTACGTTCTTGAAAGATTTTTCCCGTCACTTACGTGAGAAGGGGTGGTTCGAAAAAACGGCCATTTCTATGGACGAACGCCCGATGGAGGCCATGCGTGAAGCTATTAAGGTGATTAAGGCGGCCGATCCGGAATTCAAGATTACGCTGGCCGGCAATTATCATGAGGAGATTCAGGGAGATTTGTATTATCTGAGTATCCCTTATGGCAATCAGTTCCCGGAAGAGGTAAAGGCAGAACGTGAACGGAAAGGACAAATCAGTACGGTGTATACTTGCTGTACGGAAGCTTTCCCCAATACATTTACTTTCTCTGAACCTGCCGAAGCGGCCTGGACGGTACTTCATGCGGTGGCTGGAGGATATGACGGTTACCTTCGCTGGGCAGTAAACAGCTGGCCGATGGATCCGCTGCGTGATTCACGTTTCCGTACGTGGGCAGCCGGTGATACGTATAGTATCTATCCTGGTCCGCGTAGCAGTATCCGTTTCGAACGTTTGGTGGAAGGTTTGCAGGATTGTGAGAAAATCCATATCCTTCGGGAAGAACTGGCAGCCAAGGGAGCAAACGGAAAGTTGAAGAAGCTGAATGCCAAACTGTCGGAATTTACACCGGAAGGTTGGATAAAGACGAATAAGAAGTCTCCTGCTAAAATGGTAAGTGAAATGAATGCATTGCTCAATGAGATGTAAAAGATGCATCTGCAGGAAATAAAAAAAGTCCGGTCGCAATGGCCGGACTTTTTAGTATGATAAAATCAAATGAGTATTTATTTCTTTGTGCTAGGAGTGTAACGTGCGTTCAAGCCGTCAACGATTTCCTGTGTGATATCCAGTGACTTGTCTGCAAACAACAGGTTGTCCAACTGTGTGTTGCTGATGATCAGGCTGTAGCCTTTTTTCTGGTTGTATACTTTCAAGAATGAGTTGATAGAATCGCGAAGCTGCAAGCTGTTCTTCTGGTTTTCAGCCTGAAGGTCAGCATAAAGCTTTTCCTGCAACTGCTGCAAGTCGCGCTGTTTCTGCAACAGACGTGCGTTTTCCTGTTCTGCACGTTCGCGGCTGGCAAAACCGTTGTTTTCCAACTTACGCTGGAATTCTCTCATTTCGCCGTCCAGTTCTTTTGCTTTTTCATTCAATGTCGTACGGATGTTTTCTTCCTTCTGAATCATCAGTTCGTTCAGGTCGTTCCAATAGCGATATTTAGTGAGCAGCGAATCAACTTCTACGTAGGCAATCTTCATATTTGTACCTGCTACTGCCGGAGCAGAAGCTTCAGTAGAAGTTCCCTTGTTGTCTGTGCATTGTGCAAACAGGAATACTACGGCAAGAGCCAGGAGTCCTTTCAAAACATTCATTTTTTTCATAATGATATTGATATCGTTTTTTAGTTAATTATTAGCTTCATTGTTCTGTTGCTGCCGACTGCCTTTCCGGAATGGCGTGAGGATTGATGCGCTGGGCTTCACGGTCCTGCGATTGCACGCATCCGATACCTCTTTTCCGCATGGCCTTGCTTCCGCTGACGTGTGTGTTAGGGAAGCGTCCATTCTTCTTGAAAAGTATTTTCACCGATAATAGCGCTATGCAGATAGCAACTATTAACAAAGTTATCAGGAGAGTCTTGAGCATTTCTATTAATTTTGTGGTGCAAAGATATAGTTTTTGTCACGATTCCTCAGGGTTTTGTCTTTAAAAAAGCCTTTTATGTGAGGAAAAACGCTGTATTTAACTTTTGTTTGCATCTAATTTTTAATCGTTTATTGAAATACTTTTATGGAAAAGAAAGATTTGAAGCCGGCATCGGTTTTTCATTATTTTGAAGAAATCTGCCGTGTGCCGCGTCCTTCCAAGAAGGAAGAAAAAATCAGAAATTATCTGGTGGACTTTGCAAAAGCCCATGCGCTGGAATATAAAGTGGATGAGGCTGGAAATGTCTTGATTTGCAAACCGGCTACCGCTGGTATGGAAAATCTGAAAAAAGTGGTGTTGCAGTCGCACATGGACATGGTATGCGAGAAAAATAACCAGACGGTGCATAATTTTGAGACAGACCCGATTGAAACTTACATTGATGGGGAATGGCTGAAGGCGAAAGGTACCACACTGGGTGCTGACAACGGTATCGGTATGGCGACTGAGCTGGCTGTGCTGGCTGCAGATGATATTCAGCACGGACCGCTGGAATGTTTGTTCACCGTAGATGAGGAAACGGGACTGACCGGAGCATTTGCCTTGAAAGAAGGTTTCATGAGCGGAGATATTCTGATAAACCTGGATTCGGAAGATGAAGGAGAATTGTTTATTGGTTGTGCCGGAGGTGCTGGTACCACAGCTGAATTCCCTTGTCCGATGACGGCAGCTCCCGAAGGTTATTTCTTCTTCCGTGTGGCGGTTAAAGGATTGACCGGCGGACATTCTGGTGACGACATCAATAAGAACCGTGCCAATGCCAACAAGTTGCTCGACCGTTTCCTGGTAATCTTGATGAAGCAGTATGATTTGCGTCTGAGCCACATTGACGGAGGTAACTTGCACAATGCCATTCCGAGAGAAGCCCATGCCGTTTGTGCCGTACCGATGGCTGATAAAGAAAATGTACGGGTGGCATTGAATATATTCCTGGCTGAGGTAGAGAATGAATTTGCAGTGACAGAACCGAATCTGACCATGGAACTGGAGTCGGAAACTCCTTGTGCGGAGGTGATGGAGAAAGAAGCCATGACACGCTTCCTGCATTCACTGTATGCCGTACATCATGGAGTGTATGCCATGAGTCAGGACATTGAAGGTTTGGTGGAGACTTCTTCTAACTTGGCTTCGGTGAAGATGCGCGACGGCAAGATTGTGGTAGTGACAAGTCAGCGTAGTTCTATCCTTTCTTCTCGTAAGGATATGTCGCAGATGGTACGTTCAACATTCGAGTTGGGTGGAGCTACTTGTGTGACCGGTGACGGTTATCCGGGCTGGAAACCGAATCCGTCGTCTGCTATTCTGAAGGTGGCTGTAGAAAGCTACAAACGTCTGTTTGGAGTGGAACCGAAAGTGAAAGCGATTCATGCCGGACTGGAATGTGGATTGTTCCTGGAGAAATATCCGTCATTGGATATGGTTTCTTTCGGACCGACGCTGCGTGGCGTGCACTCACCGGATGAACGCATGCTGATTCCTACGGTGGACAAGTTCTGGCGTCATCTGCTGGATGTGCTGGTAAATATTCCGGCTCGTTCATGAGAAAATTAATTTATAGCTTGCTATGGGCTGTGTGCGGCATGAGTGCCGCACCGGCTCAGGCACAGCATGCGTTCCGGGTGATGGAGTACAACGTGGAAAACTTGTTTGACTGCCGTCACGATTCCTTAAAGCAGGATACGGAATTTTTGCCGGGGAGTGTACGGAACTGGACGTATAGTCGCTTTCAGGATAAGGTGAATAAGATTGGAAAGGTCATACTGGCAGCAGGAAAGGAGCAGGTGCCCGATTTGGTGGGCTTGTGTGAAGTGGAAAATGACTATTGCCTGAAAAGTTTGACCCGTTATTCTCCGCTTCGTGAAGTGGGTTATAAATATGTCATGACCAGCTCGCCCGATGAGCGTGGCATCGATGTGGCTCTGTTGTATCAGCCAGTCTCGTTCCGGTTGCTCGCTTCACAGAAAATTCGTATTCCGTCAGATTCATTGGGTATGCGTCCTACGCGGGATGTGCTGTATGTATCGGGACGTGTGGTAAGCGGAGATACGTTAGATGTCTTTGTCTGTCATCTTCCCTCGCGTGTGGGAGAGGCAAAGAAAACAGATCCCTATCGTTTGTGGGTGGCCCGCAGAATCCGTCAGGCTGCTGATTCGGTCATGGCTGAACGGCAGAATCCCCGTCTTATTATTATGGGGGACTTTAATGATTATCCTGATGGAAAGTCCTTACAGGAAGGGATTCGGGTGTCTGCCTTGGCTGGACAGCCGGAATCACGTGTCTTGTATAATCTGATGGATAACCAGCAGGGAGGGACCTATCGTTATAAAGGAGAGTGGGGGGTACTGGATCAGATGGTGGTGAACGGTGGTCTGTTGCAGCCGGATGCCCGTACAAGGACTTCAAAAGAAAAAGCTTCTATCTTGCGTTTTCCTTTTTTGTTGGAAGAAGATAATGTGTATGGAGGGGATACGCCTTTCCGCACCTATAAAGGAATGCGGTATCACGGAGGATATAGCGATCATCTTCCGGTGCTGCTGGAACTGATAGTGGAAGAATAGAGCCGTTTCTTGCACGTATTGAAAGTTGATATATTGGCCATGGCTCTTTCATTTCAGCTAAATTAGTACTTCTCCGGTAGTACTGGCTTATGAAAGAGCCGTATAGTATTGGCTAAATGAATAATGTTTTCTTGCCCTAGAGTTGCTTTTATGAATAAAAAAAAGTATATTTATTGCGAAATCAATCATTTGACTTTTATGTTACGTTATATATTAGTGGTAACTATTGAAATGAAAGTGGAAAATGATGGTAGGGAAAATACGATTGTGTCAAGCCATACTTTTGTCCCTAGGTTCCGATGGGATTATTATAATTCTGGTGACTGGTATTACAATGTATATCCATTTGTTCCCATTGAGAACTGATTTTGTTAACTTTTAATTGAAAGAATATGAGAACGGTTTTGAAATGTTTGTCCGTTGGGATACTATTACTTTTCTTTTCCTGTAAAAATGAAGAGGCATTGCCGCTACTGAACCCGGAGAGTGAAATGTGTGAGATTCGTTTTTCTGGCTCGGCTTTTGATTTCCAATGGAACGGGAAAGCATTGGGAGTGAAAGATGCATGGGCATATCCCGTAGTGGAATTTGATGCGATAGAATCGGATACGACCAAACTACAGCTGACGATTTCATCCTTACTTCCGGATGACATTAAACTGGCGGTGGATGTAGTTCCTGGAGTGTCTGAAATTGTTTTTTCCGGAAAGTCTTCCGGAAAGCCTTATGATCTGGAGGTGGAAGGGTATTTCATGCCACAGGAAGAGGAGAAAAAATTGTCCATCACCTGCCGGTATCAGATGAACGAATCTTGTATCGAACTGGACACGCCTTATGATTTTCATTTTGGAGAGGACTGTCTGTCGTTAATCGTTGGTGGTCCGGGAGAAGTGGAATGGAACGGACAGGTATGGGAAAAAACGGATTTGGTGAAAGATGTGCTGCGCAAAATGGGGCAGAGGGTGGCTCAACGTACGGAGATGATGCGGGTGATATTTCATGCGGACGCTACGCTGGATGTGTTTGTGAGAGAAGTGGGAGAAGAGAACTTTGTGCAGATTGCTACGCTGCAATATGATATTTCCAGTATGATACCGAACCGTATGAATTGGATTTTTACGCAGGAACAGTCTCGTTATGTGGAAACGGAACTGATTGGGGAGCCGCTGCCATGTTCAATTTTTTTCACCGATTTCTTTAATGACGGAAGAGACTTCCTGCCTATGTATTTTGCAAGGGGGGATAACTCCGGCTCATTGTATCTGAATATTGCCAGTCCGTATCGTCAAAGAGCTGTCTCGCGCTATATCAGATCTAAGGGAGCAGAAGGGCTTCCGGAGGAAGAGGTAGAAGAAATGGAACTATTTTTCCAGATTATTCAGGAAGACGGTGCGTGGGAAGATAACACGTGGCTTTATTTGCTGCGTACCGAAAAGAGATAAGCATCGAAAGCATTAAGAATGAAAGCACTGTACAAGGAGTGAGTGTATCTGTTTCTCCTTGTGCAGTGCCCTTTAGGAATGTGCTTTGTGCAGTGTTATTTATATTGCTGGTGGAATTCCACTACGGCTTCTATTCCTTTTCTGAAAATATCAAGTGAGAAATTCTCATTCGGGGAGTGGATGGCGTCACTTTCCAGTCCGAATCCCATCAGGATGGTTTTGATGCCCAGAATCTGTTCAAAATCGCTGATGATAGGAATACTTCCTCCACGACGTACGGCCAGTGGTTTCTTACCGAAGGCTTTTTCAAATCCTTTTTCTGCAGCTTGATAAGCCGGATGGTCAATCGGGCACACATAGCCTTCACCTCCATGCAGAGGAGTGACTTTCACTTGTACATAGTCGGGTGCCTGCTGAGTGAGGTAGTCTACAAACAACTGGGAGATTTTTTCATGCTGTTGGTGAGGGACCAGACGGCTGGAAACCTTGGCATAGGCTTTAGAAGGCAATACAGTCTTGGAACCTTCGCCGGTATATCCTCCCCAGATACCGCAGACATCAAATGACGGGCGGCAACTGTTGCGCTCCAGTGTGGAATAGCCTTTTTCGCCTTTCAGGGCTTTCACCCCGATGGCTTCCATGTATTTTTTCTCGTCGAACGGAATCTGGGCAATCATTTCGCGCTCGGCAGCCGGTACTTCTTCTACGTCATCGTAGAAATGAGGAATGGTAATACGTCCGTCCGCATCGATGACTTTTGAAAGTAAATCGCAAAGTACGTTGATAGGGTTGGCCACTGCACCACCGAAATGCCCGGAATGAAGGTCACGGTTCGGGCCAGTTACTTCAACTTCCCAGTAAGCCAGTCCTCTTAGTCCGGTAGTGAGAGACGGCAGGTCGGCTCCTAACATGCTGGTGTCGGACACTAAGATCACATCGGCTTTCAACAGTTCCTTGTGTGCTTTTAGGAAAGCATTCAGGCTGGGTGAGCCAATTTCTTCTTCTCCTTCAAAAATGAATTTTACATTGTGACGGAGCAGTCCTTCACGTACGAGGTATTCAAATGCCTTGACTTGAATCATGGACTGTCCTTTATCATCGTCGGCACCGCGTGCCCAAATGCGACCGTCACGAACTTCCGGTTCAAAAGGCTGGCTTTTCCATAATTCCAACGGCTCGGCCGGCATGACGTCATAATGCGCATAGACCAGTACGGTAGGAGCGTCGGGGCTGACGCGCTTTTCGGCATAGACTAACGGATGTCCTTCTGAGGGCATGACCATTGCTTCATCGGCTCCTGCTTCGAGCAGTAGCTGACGCCAGCGTTCCGCACAGGCCAGCATGTCATCCTTATGCGCAGGAAGCGCACTGATGCTGGGTATGCGGATAAGGCTGAACAGTTCGTTCAGGAACCGTTCTTCATTTTCTTGGATGTATTGTTTGATTTCCATGGTAGTTTTATTTATAAGTGCGTAGTTTTATTGAGCAGATAATAATCGAGTATTGTCATGGCTGCCATAGCTTCCACAATGGGGACTGCACGGGGTAATACGCAAGGGTCGTGACGTCCACGGGCTTTCAGAATGGTTTCGTTGCCATGGATGTCGACTGTAGGCTGTTCCATCAATACCGTAGCTACCGGCTTGAAGGCTACGCGGAAATAAATATCCTGTCCGTTGCTGATACCTCCCTGAATACCTCCCGAGCGGTTGGTGCGGAAGGCTATTTTGTCTTCGTCACGATAGAATATATCGTTTTGCTGGCTGCCTTTCATCTCCATGTGACTGAAACCTTGTCCGTATTCAAAGCCTTTGACAGCGTTGATGCTCAGCATGGCATTACCCAAGGCGGCATGAAGCTTGCCGAAAACCGGTTGTCCCAATCCGATAGGGCATCCTTGTATGACACAGCTGATAACACCACCGATGGTGTCGCCTTCTCCTTTTGTCTGGTAAATGTAGTCAGCCATCTGCTTGGCAAGTTCCTGATCCGGACAGCGTACCGGATTGTTTTCGATGGTACTCAAATCGTATGCAGTATAGTCTTTATCTAACTTGAATTCTCCTACCTGCGAAGTGAAAGCCGTGATGCGAACGCCGAGCTGTCGCAATGCCAGTTTAGCGAGGGCACCGGCCACTACACGGGCAATAGTTTCACGGGCTGAAGAACGTCCGCCTCCCCGGTGGTCGCGTATACCGTATTTTTGTGTATAGGTAAAGTCGGCATGAGAAGGACGGAATACGTCTTTCATGTTGTCATAATCGTTGGAGTGCTGGTTGGTATTCCATACCACAAATCCGATGGAACATCCGGTAGATACTCCTTCATATATTCCGGAAAGAAATTCTACCTGGTCGGCTTCTTTTCGTGCTGTGGTAATGGCCGATTGACCGGGACGACGCCGGTCCAGTTCTTGTTGAATAAAATCCATGTCGATGGCGATACCTGCCGGAAATCCGTCGATAACTCCGCCTATAGCTTTTCCGTGTGATTCACCGAAACTGGTGAGACGGAAGATATTTCCAAAAGTGTTATTGTACATTGTTGTATAGTATAATTGATTGTGATTAGAATCTGCTTCCGGCGCCACCGCCTCCGAAGCTTCCTCCTCCAAAACTGCCGCCGCTGAAGCCGCCTCCGCCTCTTCCGAAACCACCTCCAAAGAACGGACCTCCAAGGAAGGGACCTCCGTTACCTCCCCGGTGATGAAAATCGTCATCATCTATTTTTCGGTGAATGTGACGTACATGTCCGCAGTTGCTGCACAGATAGGTAATTTCTTCGGTACGTACGCTGCCTATGCGTGAAATGGTACGAACCGAAACCTGTTGCAGGGTATGCTTATGGCAATTCGGACATTTATTTCGTTGGCGTGCAGAATACCATAATAAGGCAGGTACAAGGATAAAGCAGCATCCCAGGATGATGAAAATCAGCAGTCCGTCTGATTCACCTTCGGGAGGAGTGGGAGCCCCGGAACTTTTATCCAGTACTTGTCGTACGGCCTGAATACCGGCTACCATACCGGAATCCCAGTCACCTTTACTTAAATAAGGATTCATGTAACGGGTTTGGATGCGTTTGCAGATGGCATCGGGAAGAATACCTTCCAGCCCATACCCAGTAGCAAATTGGATACATCTTTCTTCTGTGACCAGCAGAATGACTAGTCCGTTGTCTTTTCCTTTTTGGCCTACTCCGTTTTTCTCTCCCAGTTGGTAGGCAAAGTCAAAGCAGTCATTGCCTTCTATCTTTCGTACGGCTACGACTACGGTCTGGATACCGGTTTTCTGTTCCAAAGCAAAGAGGGTAGTATCCATTGCGGTTACAGCGGCAGCACTAAGAATCCCGTCAGGATTGCTGACATACCGTGTCCGGTCTTGCAGGTGTACCATGGGAATCTCTTCTACCTTGTATCCTTCAGCTCGTAAAGTGCTGAAGACAGTTGTCAGTAAAAAGAGTATCCCGAATAAAGATATTCGTTTCATTGTGAAGAGGGTGGGTTAGAACTTCACTTCAGGTGCCTTTTCACTGCCTTCTTCAGCTTCGAAATAAGGACGCTTTTCAAAACCGAACATGCTTGCGACGATATTTTTCGGGAAACGGCGAATGTTGGTATTGTATTCGCGTGCAGTTTCGTTGAATTTACGACGTTCTACGCTGATACGGTTCTCAGTTCCTTCCAACTGTGCCTGCAGTTCCTTAAAGTTTTCATTGGCTTTCAGTTCCGGATAGTTTTCCGTCACAGCTAGCAGTCGGCTCAATGCACTGCCCACAGCTCCTTGTGCTTTCTGATAAGCTTCAATTTTTTCAGGAGTCAGGTCTTCGATGTCGATGGTCATCTGAGTAGCTTTTGCTCTGGCAGATACCACTGCATCGAATGTTTCTTTTTCGTGTGCAGCATATCCCTTGACGGTGTTGACCAGATTAGGAATCAGGTCTGAGCGTCTCTGATATTGGTTTTCTACGTTGCTCCATGCAGTGCCTACGGTTTCTTCTTGAGTGACTAAAGAATTATACGAACTGACGCAGTAAATCACAAGAACAGCTACTACTGCGATAACAATAATCCATGTTTTTTTCATACGTGTTATTTATGTTTTATGATTAGTTTCAATGGCAAACATACATAAAAATCTCATTTTTTGCGTATCTTTGCCCAATAATTTTGATAAGTTGTAATATTATATATGAAGAATATCCGAAATTTTTGCATCATTGCACACATTGACCACGGTAAGTCTACACTGGCTGACCGCTTGCTGGAATATACGCAGACAATTAAGGTCACAGAGGGACAGATGTTGGACGATATGGACCTGGAACGTGAACGTGGAATCACAATCAAGAGCCATGCCATTCAGATGGAGTATACTTATAAAGGTGAAAAATACATTCTGAACTTAATAGACACTCCGGGACATGTGGACTTTTCATATGAAGTGTCTCGTTCCATTGCAGCTTGTGAAGGAGCATTGTTAGTTGTCGACGCATCTCAAGGTGTGCAGGCGCAGACTATCTCGAACTTGTACATGGCTTTGGAACATGATCTGGAAATTATTCCGGTGATGAACAAGTGCGACATGGCTAGTGCGATGCCGGAAGAGGTGGAAGATGAAATTATCGATTTGTTGGGTTGCAAGCGTGAAGATATTATTCGTGCATCGGGAAAAACTGGTATGGGTGTGGAGGATATTCTTCAGGCGGTAGTAGAACGTATCCCTGCTCCAGTCGGTGATGAGAATGCACCGCTGCAGGCTTTGATTTTCGATTCTGTCTTCAATTCATTCCGTGGTATCATTGCATATTTTAAGGTTGTTAACGGAGTGATTCGTACAGGCGATAAAGTGAAATTCTTCAATACAGGAAAAGAATACGATGCCGACGAAGTTGGTGTATTGAAAATGGATATGGTTCCTCGAAAAGAGTTGCGTACGGGAGATGTAGGATACATTATTTCCGGTATCAAGACTTCTAAAGAGGTGAAGGTAGGAGATACCATTACACATATCAGTCGTCCGTGTGATAAGGCAATTGATGGATTTGAGGAAGTAAAACCGATGGTCTTTGCCGGAGTTTACCCGATTGAGGCGGAAGATTACGAGAATCTGCGTGCTTCTTTGGAGAAACTTCAGTTGAACGATGCCTCTCTGACCTTCCAGCCGGAATCTTCTTTAGCACTGGGCTTTGGATTCCGCTGCGGCTTCTTGGGACTGCTTCACATGGAAATTGTACAGGAACGACTGGACCGTGAGTTTGATATGAATGTGATTACCACTGTTCCTAACGTATCGTATATGATTTACGATAAGCAGGGAGGAGTGCAGGAAGTACATAACCCGGGAGGAATGCCCGACCCAACGTTGATTGATCATATTGAAGAACCTTATATTGATGCTTCCATTATTACGGCAACAGATTATATCGGTCCGATTATGACGTTGTGTCTGGGTAAGCGTGGAGAACTGGTGAAACAGGATTATATCTCTGGTAATCGTGTGGAATTGCATTACAAGATGCCTTTGGGTGAGATTGTGATAGATTTCTATGATAAGTTGAAAAGTATTTCCAAGGGATATGCTTCTTTTGACTATCATCAGTCAGGTTTCCGCCCTTCTAAGTTGGTGAAGCTGGATATTCTGTTGAACGGAGAATCGGTTGATGCCTTGTCTACGTTGACCCATTTTGATAATGCGTATGATTTAGGACGTCGGATGTGCGAAAAACTGAAGGAATTGATACCTCGTCAGCAGTTTGAGATTGCGATTCAGGCGGCTATCGGTGCAAAAATCATTGCGCGTGAAACCATCAAGGCAGTTCGTAAGGATGTGACGGCTAAATGTTATGGAGGTGACGTAAGCCGTAAGCGTAAGCTTTTGGAAAAGCAGAAAAAAGGAAAAAAACGTATGAAGCAAATTGGTACGGTAGAAGTTCCTCAGAAGGCATTTTTAGCGGTTCTTAAGCTTGATTAAGCTTTTAAGATAGTAAAAAAGGCGTCAAAAAGACAAAAAATCTCTTTTTGACGCCTTTTTTATATCTTTCAAATTGTGATTGATGGCAATTTTTTTATGTAAAAATGTTGTTTAATTAGACAAAAATATATACTTTTGTTATGTAAATGAAATTTTAAAGACTAAGGAGCTTGCAAATTCTTTGAAAGTGTGACAATTTTTCATTTTGAGATTATAAAAATATGTATTAACTCTCTTGCTTATCTCTATGTATGGGGATAAGCAAGATTTAAAAAAATTTCAAAATGGGTAAAATCCGTTTGACTGATAGGCCTAAATTCGCCTATCGTAATGAGGAGTCCGATAGTGAAGAGTATATTCTTTATCATAGATGCTCATTGATGGTAGAGAAGTATATTAAGATGCATGTTCATAATATAGAGGATGTGTATAATCTACGTCAGGAAGTATTGTTGAAAGTATTGGAGGGATTGGATAAATCATATTATGAGCAAGGGCATTTCTTTCAATGGGTAATGACGATAGCTGTTAATATGGTAAATGATTACTATCGGAGAAAAAAGAATGCTCCTGTACTAGTTGCTCTTGAAGATAATGTAGCACAGGTGTTTGTGTCGGAAAAGACTTTTTATAGAAAGGAGAAGCAATTATTGAAATGTGAACGTATATATATAGAAATAATGAATATACTTCAATCGTTTACTCCTTTTGAAAGAGAGTTGATAGAGGATCTTTTTTTTCATAACTTAAGTTTTAGAAAAGCGGCTGAAAAGAGGAATATCAGTAAATCGACTTGTTTCAAACTTTGCAAGAAGCTGTTAGAGAAGCTTCAGAGACTATTGAAAGAAAGAGGAATTGATATAACTTTTTTAAAGGACGATGAATAATTAGAAAAAGGCATTCGAATGAAGTTTGCATTTGAATGCCTTTTTCTTTTTTATTTCTTTTGAAATTCGACTTTTTTTGTACTTTTGCGCGGAAAAATAATAAGAATCTATCTTTATGTTAACGTTGGATTGTATTTATAGGGCGTCATTTGCCTTGAAAAATGTGATAAGAAGAACGGATTTGATATATGCTCCTCAGATAAACAATGAGAGTCAGATCTATTTGAAACCGGAAAATCTGCAGTATACAGGTTCATTTAAATTGCGTGGTGCGTGTTATAAAATTTCCTGCCTGACAGAGGAGGAAAAGTCTCGTGGAGTAA
Source organism: Phocaeicola plebeius DSM 17135 (assembly GCF_000187895.1). Lineage (GTDB taxonomy): Bacteria > Bacteroidota > Bacteroidia > Bacteroidales > Bacteroidaceae > Phocaeicola > Phocaeicola plebeius. The sequence goes on from NZ_DS990130.1 coordinate 396,049, forward strand.
TTGCTTGTTCTGCAGGGAATCATGCACAAGGGGTTGCGCTTGGTGCAACGAAACATGGTATAAAATCGTTGATTTGTCTTCCGGAAGGTGCTCCTATTTCTAAAGTGGAAGCTACTAAGCGTTATGGAGCCGATGTTTGTCTGGTTCCGGGAGTATATGATGATGCTTATCAAAAAGCCTTGCAGTTAAAGGAAGAAAAAGGTTATACGTTTATTCATCCTTTTGATGATGAATACGTTATTGCAGGGCAGGGTACAATTGGATTGGAATTGTTAAATCAGCTTCCAGATGTGGAAGTCGTGATAGTGCCTATTGGTGGAGGAGGACTTATATCTGGTGTGGCTTATGCGTTGAAATCTTTAAAGCCTGATGTAAAGGTGTATGGTGTGCAGGCGCAGGGTGCTCCGAGTATGTTGCGGTCTATTGAACATGAACGTCGCGAATGTTTATCTTCAGTGTCTACGATTGCAGATGGTATTGCAGTAAAGGAACCGGGAGAGCATACATTTGATTTGTGCAGTAAGTATGTGGATGGTATTGTGACTGTAACAGAAGATGAAATCTGTGCCGCTATTTTAGCATTGATGGAACAGCAGAAACTTATTGCTGAAGGGGCTGGGGCTGTGGCGGTAGCGGCTGCTATGTTCAATAAGGTTCCGGTGACAGGAAAGAAAACAATCTGCGTAGTGTCGGGAGGAAATATTGATGTGACTATCTTGAGTCGTGTGATTGGACGTGGGTTGGATATGTCCGGCCGCTCTTATACTGTAACGCTTGATTTGCATGATAAACCTGGAGAACTGATGGGAGTGGCTACTATTGTGGCTCGTTTGGGGGGAAATATTATTTCCGTACTTCATGAGCGAAATAATAATAATAGTAATGTGACTGCCTGTTTCCTAAGGCTTGTAATGGAAACTCGTAACGCAGAGCATATTTCACTTATTCGTAATGCACTGTTAGAGGCTGGATATACAATTGTGAATTAAGTTAGAGGAGTAGTAATTTGCCGGATTTCTGAACAGGTCTTGGTGAATTTAATTTTTTTAAGCAGATTTTCCTCGTTAACGTTACCAACAATACAATATTTATCGTACATTTGCCACACATTTGTAATGTGTGGTTTGCAAAAATGACTGATAAAATAAAACATCTAGGTATTGTGGAAAGCATTAACGGTTCTTACTTGAAGGTGAGGATTGTACAGACGTCGGCTTGTTCTGCGTGCAGTATAAAAGGGCATTGCAGTGCAGCTGAATCGAAGGAGAAACTGATAGATGTATACAATAAGTCTGGTCTCGCCTGTCAGGTCGGGAGCCAAGTCATGATAAGCGGAGCGACATCCCTGGGAATGAAAGCTGTAATGTGGGCTTTTGTTTTTCCTTTTGTGGTGTTGCTCGTTTCGCTTTTTATCACTATGTATTTTACGGGAGGGGATGAGGCCGTTTCTTCTATTGCTTCTTTATGTATGCTTATACCTTATTATCTGATACTTTTCTTTTGCCGGGAGAAATTCAGACGTACTTTTGTGTTTGTTTTGGAATCAATTAATAATTAATAAACTAACTTTATATTATGAGTTTAATTTTGGTTGCAGTGATTTCACTGGGTGCCATTGGCTTGATTTCAGCTGTTATCTTGTACGTGGCTTCTAAGAAATTTGCTGTGTATGAAGATCCTCGAATTGCTCAGGTGGCAGAAGTGCTTCCTCAGGCCAATTGCGGTGGATGTGGTTTCCCGGGATGTTCCGGTTTTGCAGCTGCTTGTGTGAAAGCTGGTTCTCTGGAAGGGAAAATGTGTCCGGTAGGTGGTCAGCCTACTATGGAGAAGGTCGCAAGTATTTTGGGACTGGAAGCAGCTGCTTCAGAACCGAAGGTTGCGGTAGTGAGATGTAATGGAACATGTGCCAACCGTCCGAAACAGACTCAGTACGACGGAGTACGTTCTTGTGTGGTAGCTAATTCTACTTTCGGAGGTGAAACCGGTTGTACCTTTGGCTGTTTGGGATGTGGCGATTGCGTATCAGCTTGTCAGTTTGATGCCATTCACATGAATCCGGAAACAGGACTTCCTGAAGTAGACGAATCAAAATGTACGGCTTGTGGTGCTTGTAGCAAGGCTTGTCCGCGTAACATCATTGAGATTCGTCCGAAAGGAAAGAACAACCGCAGAGTGTACGTACAGTGTGTTAACAAGGACAAGGGTGCTGTAGCTCGTAAAGCATGTGCAGCAGCTTGTATCGGCTGTGGTAAGTGCGTAAAGGTTTGTCCATTTGAAGCTATTACATTGGAGAACAACCTGGCCTATATCGACCCGGCTAAATGTAAGTCATGTCGTAAGTGTGAGATGGAATGTCCACAGCAGGCTATTGTTGCAGTGAACTTCCCTCCTCGTAAACCGAAGGCAGAAGCTCCTGCAGCAGAAAAAACGGCTGTAGAGAAAACTGTAGCAGCCAGTCCGAAAACTGAAGCCGTAAAGAATGAAACGGTAACTTCGGCTACAGCTCCGGCTGCCGAAGCTCCAAAGAATACAGAGGCTTAATCTTATAATTGTATAATACTAAATAACATAAAAGTGAAGACGTTTAGAATTGGTGGAGTTCATCCAGCAGAAAATAAATTGTCAGCCGGGAAAGCTATTGAAACGCTTGCACTTCCTAAGCAGGCGGTGTTCCCGTTGTCTCAGCATATTGGTGCGCCTGCCACTGCCATTGTAAAGAAAGGCGATGTGGTAAAGGTGGGTACCAAGATTGCCGAAGCGGGAGGCTTTGTTTCGGCAGCTATCTTCTCTTCCGTGTCTGGAAAGGTAAACAAGGTAGATAGCGTAATTGATGCAAGTGGCTATCGCAAGCCTGCCATCTTCATTGACGTAGAAGGTGATGAATGGGAAGAAACAATCGACCGTAGCAAGGATTTGGTAAAGGAATGCAACCTGACTCCGGAAGAAATTGTCGCAAAAATCAAGAATGCCGGTATCGTAGGTATGGGTGGTGCTTGTTTCCCGACTCATGTGAAACTGACTCCTCCTCCCGGATGTAAGGCAGAATGTGTAATTATCAATGCCGTAGAATGTGAACCTTATCTGACTGCCGACCATCGTCTGATGCTGGAAAAAGCAGATGAAATTCTGGTAGGCGTACAGATTCTGATGAAGGGAGCGAAGGTAAACAAAGCCTATATCGGTATTGAGAACAATAAACCGGATGCCATTAAGCTGATGACAGAAAAGGCAGCCGCTTACCCGGGTATTGAAATTGTACCTTTGAAAGTGAAATACCCTCAGGGAGGTGAAAAACAGTTGATTGATGCAGTAATCGGTCGTCAGGTACCGGCTCCTCCTGCTATACCTATCAACGTAGGTGCAGTGGTACAGAATGTAGGTACTGCGTATGCAGTATACGAAGCTGTACAGAAGAATAAACCTTTGTTTGAACGTGTGGTAACGGTAACCGGTAAGTCATTGAAGAATCCTTCTAACTTCCTGACTCGTATGGGTACTCCGATGAGCCAGTTGATTGAAGCTGCCGGAGGTCTGCCGGAAGATACCGGAAAGGTAATCGGTGGTGGTCCGATGATGGGTAAGGCTTTGGTAAATACCGAAGTACCTATCTGTAAAGGTAGCTCTGGTGTACTGATTATGAACGATAAGGAAGCGCGCCGTGCAGAACCTCAGCCATGTATCCGTTGTGCGAAGTGTGTAAGCGTTTGTCCGATGGGACTGGAACCTTACTTGTTGGCTACTTGTTCGGCTCATGGCGACTGGGAACGTGTGGAACACGAAATGATTATGTCGTGCATCGAATGCGGTTCATGCCAGTTTACATGTCCTTCTCATCGTCCGATGTTGGATTACATCCGTTTAGGTAAAGGTAAGGTGGGCGGTATCATCCGTGCACGTAATGCAAAAAAATAATTTGAGAATCTTATGGCAAACAAATTAATAGTATCCTTATCGCCGCATGTACATAGTGGCGACAGTGTACAGAAAAACATGTACGGCGTATTGATTGCGCTGATACCGGCCTTGCTTGTATCTTTCTACATGTTTGGTTTAGGAGCAGTGGTGGTGACACTGACTTCTGTCATTGCATGCTTGTTCTTTGAATGGGCTATCACCAAATTCATATTGAAGCGCGAACGTACTACTATCATGGACGGTTCGGCTGCCCTGACCGGTGTGTTGCTGGCATTTAACCTGCCTTCTAACCTGCCGTTGTGGATTATCATTATCGGTGCACTGGTAGCTATCGGTATCGGAAAGATGACTTTTGGTGGATTGGGATGTAACCCGTTCAACCCGGCTTTGGTGGGACGTATCTTCCTGCTGATTTCTTTCCCTGTACAGATGACTTCATGGCCGGTAGTCGGTCAGCTGACTAGTTATACGGATGCGGAAACTACTGCTACTCCGTTGGCATTGATGAAGATGGCAGTACATGGTGATGCAAATGCATTGAGCCAGTTGCCTGATACCATGTCTTTGTTCCTGGGTAACAATCCGGGCTGTATCGGTGAGGTAAGTGCTTTAGCTTTGTTACTGGGACTCGTCTATATGTTGTGGAAAAAGATTATCTCCTGGCATATTCCGGTTTCCATTCTGGCAACCGTATTCGTATTCTCAGGTCTGATGCACTTGGCTAATCCTACAGTGTATGCTTCCCCATTGGCACATCTGTTTACTGGAGGTTTGATGTTGGGTGCGATTTTCATGGCTACAGATTATGTGACTTCACCTATGACTCACAAAGGAATGTTGATTTATGGTGTAGCTATCGGCTTCCTGACAGTGGTGATCCGTACTTTCGGTGCCTATCCGGAAGGTATGTCGTTCGCTATTTTCATCATGAACGCATTCACTCCGTTGATTAATACATATTGTAAACCAAAACGTTTCGGGGAGGTAGTGAAGAAATGAAAAAACTAGAATCATCTTTAAAGAATATGGCTCTGGCACTGACCGGATTTTCCGTAGTGGCCGGAGGTTTGCTGGGCTGGGTGAACGATGTGACTGCTGAACCTATTGCTCAGGCGAATGCCAAGACTTTGAGTGATGCCATTGCAGTAGTAGTTCCCGGTTTTGATAACAATCCGGCTGAAGCTCCTGAAACCGTAGAAGTCAATGGTGCCACTTATAAGATTTACAAAGCGACTAAAAACGGACAGCCTATCGGAGCAGCAGTAGAATCAGCTGCCAACGGTTTTGGTGGAGCGCTGACCGTGTTGGTCGGTTTTGACAATGAAGGTAAGATCATTGATTATTCTCTTTTGAGTCATGCGGAAACTCCGGGCCTTGGTTCAAAGGCTGCCGACTGGTTCAAGAAGGGAGCCAAAGGTGATATTACCGGAAAAAATCCGGGTGAAGCTCCTTTGACTGTCAGCAAGGATGGAGGAGAGATTGATGCTATTACGGCCTCTACTATTACATCACGTGCTTTCTTGCTGGCTGTAAACAATGCATATGCAGCTTATAAGAATCAGCATGTAGATGGAGCCAGCGGAGCTACTCAGCAGGAACAGCCGGCTGAAGAAGCAGTCAGTGATACAACGAATGTGGAACCCGTTAAATAAGGAGGACAGGCTATGAATAATTTTAAAGTGTTAATGAATGGGATTGTAAAAGAGAATCCTACGTTTGTACTCCTTTTAGGTATGTGTCCGACACTGGGTACAACTTCTTCGGCCATCAACGGTATGGGAATGGGATTGGCCACTATGTTTGTGCTGATTTGCTCAAACGTGGTGATTTCTCTGATTAAGAATCTGGTGCCCGACATGGTACGTATTCCTATTTTTGTGGTGGTAATTGCTTCGTTCGTAACCTTGCTTCAGATGGTGATGCAGGCATACGTACCGGCATTGTACGCTACATTGGGATTGTTCATTCCGTTGATTGTGGTGAACTGTATTTTGCTGGGGCGTGCTGAAGCGTTTGCGGCTAAGAATAACCCTTTGTCTTCTTTCTTTGATGGCTTGGGTATGGGACTTGGATTTACCATTGCCTTGACTTTACTGGGTGGTGTACGTGAATTCCTGGGAACTGGCAAATTGTTTAACATTGCCATCATGCCGGAAGATTACGGAATGCTGATTTTCGTATTGGCTCCTGGTGCATTCATCGTATTGGGATACCTTATTGCGATTGTAAACCGCTTGAAAAAAGCATAACCCTTAAAAATAGAAAGATATGGAATATATATTGATATTTATTACCGCAATCTTTGTGAACAACGTGGTGTTGTCACAATTCTTGGGTATCTGTCCGTTCCTGGGTGTTTCCAAGAAAGTAGAAACTGCCATGGGTATGGGAGCAGCGGTAGCTTTCGTGTTGACGCTGGCCACCATCGTGACGTATGTCATTCAGAAGTTTGTATTGGATGCTTTTGGATTGGGATATTTGCAGACTATTGCCTTTATCCTGGTCATTGCCGCATTGGTTCAGATGGTAGAAATTATTCTGAAAAAGGTTTCTCCTTCCTTATATCAGGCGCTGGGAGTGTTCTTGCCTCTGATTACAACAAACTGCTGTATCTTAGGTGTGACTATTCTGGTAATCCAGAAAAACTATGATTTGTTGACTGGAGTAGTATATGCATTCTCTACAGCTTTAGGATTTGCTTTGGCGCTGATTGTGTTTGCTGGAATTCGCGAACAGTTGAGCCTGGTAAACATTCCGAAAGGTATGCGTGGAATGAGTATTGCACTTGTCACAGCCGGATTGCTGGCTATGGCATTTATGGGCTTCTCAGGCGTAGATAAAGGACTGGCAGTGCTGTTTGGTTTGAATTAATTCTGTCTTTTTGACAGTAACATATTGGAAAAGTGTTATTTGGTATATTCCGAATAACACTTTTTTAATTTTTTAATGGGAGGTACATGGACATTTCAATCCTTTTTTCTACTTTTGTAGAGATATAGTAAATGACTTTAATAAAGGAGTTAAATATAAGAAAAACCTTAGTGTTATGAAAAAAAGAATTCTCGTGACAGGTGGAACTGGATATATCGGTTCTCATACTGTAGTTGAGTTGCAGAATAGCGGTTACGAAGTGGTAATTGTGGACAATCTTTCCAATTCGCGCGCTGATGTAGTAGACAGCATCGAACAGATTTCAGGTGTACGTCCGGCTTTTGAAAAAGTAGATTGTCTTGATTATGAAGGCTTGGATAATGTTTTTGCTAAATATCCAGGTATTCAGGGTATCATTCATTTTGCAGCAAGCAAGGCTGTAGGTGAATCTGTACAGAAACCGTTGCTGTATTATCGTAACAACTTGGTTTCATTGATTAACTTGTTGGAACTGATGCCGAAACACGGAGTAAAAGGCATTATTTTCTCTTCTTCTTGTACGGTATACGGTCAGCCGGATGTGTTGCCTGTAACAGAAGCAGCTCCTATTAAGAAGGCTGAGTCTCCTTACGGTAATACCAAGCAGATTAATGAAGAAATTATCCGTGATACCATTGCTTCTGGTTCTCCTATTCATGCAGTGATGTTGCGTTATTTCAATCCGATTGGTGCACATCCTACAGCTTTAATCGGTGAACTTCCGAATGGTGTTCCACAGAACTTGATTCCTTATCTTACTCAGACTGCAATGGGCATCCGTGAAAAACTGAGCGTATTCGGTGATGATTATGATACTCCTGACGGTTCTTGTATTCGTGACTATATCTACGTAGTAGACTTGGCTAAGGCACACGTAATTGCCATGAATCGTATTTTGGAAGACAAGCAGAAAGATAAAGTTGAAGTATTCAATGTAGGTACAGGCCGTGGTCTTTCTGTATTGGAACTGATTCATAAGTTCGAAGAATCTACCGGTGTGAAGTTGAATTACCAGATTGCTCCTCGTCGTGCAGGTGATATCGTAAAGGTTTGGGCTGATCCTTCTTATGCAAACTCTGAATTAGGATGGAAAGCTGAAACTTCTATCGAAGATACCTTACGTTCTGCATGGAAATGGCAGGTTCACCTCCGTGAAAAAGGTATCATGTAAATAGAATTCTTAATAAAATAAAAAATACTGAACTAAAGATATTTTATGAACGTTACATGTAATATACAGCTCTTGCGGTTCTTGTGTATGTGATATAGATAATGAACGGCCGCTGATTTTCATCAGAAATGAAAGCAGGGAGTTGTATTTTTGCATAGTAGTTTTGTCGTGTTTTATTTTGTGTTTGTGTTGTGGCTGTTCTCCGACGAGAGTCGGGGAACAGTTTTTTTATGTTTACGGATTTTATTATATCTTTGCAGCCGATTTTCGAATCAAGGGAATGGGACTTCCCTGTGATAAACCGCTAATGAAGTAGCTGATAGTTCCTACCGGAGCAGGTCTCTTTTTTAGGCCAGCAGGGAGGGCTATGTCTGTATCCATGCTATGTGAAAGAGTTCTGGCTTTGGTTTTTGCGAAAACTTGAGATATGGATACAAGAAAACTTAGAAAAATATGAAGACTTTAAGAAATCAGAATTACTGGTGGAAGTTTGAACAGCTTCCGTTACTCCTTTATTTATGTAAGTGGCTTTTCCTTTCAGTTGTGTCAGGGGCTTGTATTGGGTCGGCTTCTGCCTTGCTGTTGGTATCTCTGGAGTGGGCTACACAGTATCGCGAACACCATCTTTGGATAATTGCTCTTTTGCCAGTGGCCGGTTTGCTTATCGGCTTGATGTATCATTACTGGGCAGGAACAGCTTCTCGCGGCAATAATTACCTGATTGAAGAAATCCGTTCTCCTCATGATATTATTCCTTTCCGTATGGCTCCTTTGGTATATATTGGAACTGTACTGACACACTTGTTTGGTGGTTCTGCCGGACGAGAAGGAACCGGTGTACAGATGGGAGGAGCTATAGCCGACCAGTTTTCCCGTCTGTTCCGTATGCGTCGCAGAGACCATCGTCTGATGGTAGCAATTGGTATCAGTGCAGGTTTTGCTTCTGTATTTGGCACCCCATTGGCTGGGGCTGTTTTTGGCTTGGAGGTCATTGTGGTAGGACGTATGCGTTACGAAGCTATTCTGCCGAGCTTTCTTTCGGCTGCTGTGGCCAGTATGGTTTGCCATGCGTGGGGAGTGGAACATACGCACTATGTGGTTTCTGAAGTTCCTTTTCCGGAAGCGTCCAATTTGTTGTGGACCATTGGTGCAGGTATTCTGTTCGGACTGGCTGCCATGTTGTTTTCACGTTCCATCGGTTTTTGGTCAGGAATGGCCAAACGCATCAGTTATCCACCTTTCCGTCCGCTGATAGGAGGACTTGTGATTGCTGCAGCTGTCTGGATGATGGGAACGACGAAGTATATCGGTTTGGGTGTACCTACTATTGTAGCTTCGTTCTCGGAACAGCAGATGTGGTATGATTTCTTGCTGAAGATTTTGTTTACCACTTTCACTATCGGAGTCGGATTCAAGGGAGGTGAAGTTACTCCTCTGTTCTTTGTGGGAGCAACTTTAGGTAGCGCATTGTCGGCAGTGGTACCTCTTCCGATGGGGCTATTAGCTGGAATTGGTTTTGTGGCTGTGTTTGCTGGAGCAACGAACACTCCCATTGCTTGTACATTGATGGGAATTGAACTTTTTGGAGCAGAGCCCGGTCTCTATTTAGGTATAGCTTGTGTGGTGGCTTATCTTTTCTCCGGTCATACCGGCATTTATACAGCTCAGCTGATTGGCAGTCCGAAACATTTGGCTTATTCTCGCAGGAAGGGAAAAACGCTTGCGGAATAGTGATTTATCACGGTGGTTTCTTTTATAAACAAAACGCAAGGGCGCTTGAAGTCAAACGTCCTTGCGTTTTGTTTTTAATGCACTTGCGTTTTAGTTGAAACGCAAAGGCGTTTTAATTGAAATGTACTTGCGTTTTGAGGTGTACTGAAAATAGTTGTCAGTTTGAAAATTTATTCCTGACTAAGTTGACAGGTTAAACATTATATTCCTAAAAAGGTTGTCAGTTCTGCAAAACTACAACAAAAACTCAATATCCGTATATTTTCTCTCTAAAAACTCATCGCTCGGGGAGCGCCGTGCGGCAAGGGGCGGGAGCACCCGTCCCGACGAGCATATCTTTCAGTTATACCGATATTCCATAAGAGGGTTTCCTCCTCTGCCTGAAAAGACTTCCATAGGGGTCTTCATACCCAGTGCCCTGTGTGGTCTGGCATTGTTGTACATCGCTACGGATTTACTTACGGCTTCCTCTGCCTGTCTGAAGTCCATATCACCTTCATTGAAGAGCCACCCGTTCTTCAGGGTGTTGTTCATCCTCTCGGCCAGAGCATTGTGAAGCGGGTCTCCCGTCTGGGTCATGCTGATTCTGATGCCTTGTGAAAGCAGCAGGTTCGTGTACTGCTTCGAGGCATACTGCACGCCACGGTCAGAGTGGTGTATCATGCCCTCCGTACTGATTCCGTAGGCACGGTAGGTCTCCAGAGCCATGTACATAGCTCTCAGCGGTCCCTCTGCATCCAGACTCCTGCTCAGGCAGTATCCGACTATGTATCTGCTGTAGGCGTCAGTCACCAGTGAAAGATAGGCAAAACCTTCTCTGGTATAGATATAGGTGATGTCCGCCACCACAAGCCGGCCATTGCCCGCAGGCGTGTACTTGGGAGAAGTGTTTACAAGATCCCTGTAAAGACGGTAACCGTGTCTGGAGTCCGTGGTACGAGGACGGTACCTTGTCCGCCTGAGCATGAGCGAGTTGGAACGGAGCACATTGTAAAACCTGTCCCGTCCTATGGTGAACTTTTCCCTGAAGTATTCACGGCAGAGTGTGTAGAGTTCCCGACAGCCCGCTTTGGGAAGACATTCCTTCTGGCGGACGTACAGGCAGTACAATACAATGCTGGCAGAGAGTATGTCAGCCTCGTTTGAGGCATAGTCATGCTTGTAGTATCCCTGTGCTGATATGCCAAGCAATCTGCAAAGCGGACGCACGCGGTAACGGCGTCCGCCTTGAGACAGGCCCCGGATTACTTGGCACCGGAGTTTTTTCTTACCGGAATGTTATAGGTCTTTTCCGCAAGGTCGATCATGTAGTCGTAGGCGTCACGGGCCATGTTGGACTGCTTCAACTCTACTTCCAGAGACTTGATTTTCCGCTCGAGCTCATGAATACGGTCATGAAGCTCCTGCTCGGTCTGATTTAGTTTCTTGCTCATAATGGGACTTGGTTTATCTTCAAGCCCAAAGATACGAAGCCAGCGGCTAATTGTGGTGCGTTTCAGACCTTTTTCTCGTTCAAATTCACTGTGGTTCTGAGAAGAACACATATATTCTTCCAGATAAGACAGGCATTCTGCCTTTGAAAACTTTCGATTTTTACGCATGTTACTAAATAAATTGTGTCAACTTATTTAGTACACTACGTTTGGAGTCGAGCGCCTTTGTGTTTGATATGTAACACAAAGTTACGTTTGTGTATAGAAATTAAGATTGTGTAAAAGATGGGGCCCTTCTTTTTATGTTGTACAGCCTAAATGTATCGTAGAATAAAGAAAATGTTACACACGGGATAATGATGTAACATGTAACATAGGTGTTGGTAATATGGTATAATTCCCTTTTATTAATTAAGATTTACATTTGCGTTGTGTTAAATGATTTATAAATGTGTAATCTTAAATGAAATGCGTATGGTTGTTAATAAAAAAGACGGAGGATAACGAAAGGATATTATTAGGTAACTCTTTGTAATTTTTTTATTTTTAATTATTTGGTATAATGAAAAACATAAGACAAAAGTTTCTCGAGAATAGTTCTTCTAACCAGAAGTTATTTCTCACGCGAAGCCGTATTTTCTTTTTACTTCTTTTTTTCTGTAGCGTTTCTTTAATGGCTCAGAATGGTGTTGTAGTGAAAGGAAAGGTGCTTGATGCAAATGATGAACCTTTGATTGGTGCAGCAATCGTATTAAAAGGTAATACGAATGTAGGAACAGTTGCCGATTTTGATGGTAATTTTACCCTTGAAGTTCCCAATAGAAATTCAGTCTTGACAGTCTCTTATTTGGGAATGACTCCACAAGATGTAAAGGTTAACGGAAGAACGATGATTGTAGTCGTGCTGCGTGAAGATACAGAAGTTTTGGATGAGGTTGTAGTAGTCGGTTATGGACAACAGAAAAAAGCATCTGTCGTTGGAGCTATTACGCAGACTTCTTCAAAAGTATTGGAACGTGCCGGTGGAGTTTCTGATTTGGGATCTGCGTTGACTGGTAACTTGCCAGGTGTTGTTACTACAGCTTCAACAGGTATGCCGGGTGAGGAAGATCCGCAAATTGTCATTCGTGGTGCAAGTTCATGGAACAATAGCGCTCCGTTGATTTTGGTCGATGGAATTGAACGTCCGATGTCAGGTATCGATGTAAACTCTGTAGAATCTATTTCAGTGTTGAAAGATGCGTCAGCAACTGCTGTCTATGGTGTAAAGGGTGCTAACGGTGTAATCTTGATTACTACTAAACGTGGTAAGGAAGGTAAAGCGACTATTAATGCAGGTGGTAGCATGGCATTAAAGATGCCTTCAAAACTGCCTAACAAACTTGATTCATACGATGCATTCCAATTGCGTAATGATGCAGTAGAATATGAATTAGGTTTGACTCCTGATTCTTGGATGTACATGATGTCACAGGAACAAATGAATAAATATCGTAATCCTGCAAATCAGGCAGAAGCAGAACGCTATCCTAATATTGACTGGGCAGATTGGATGTTTAAGGATTATGCATTTTCTGAAAATGCCAATGTCAGTGTGAGTGGTGGTACACGTTTTGTGAAATATTATGCAGCCATTGACTATCAGCACGAAGGTGACTTGTTTAAGGAATATGATAATGGACGTGGCTATCAGACTACTTATGGTTATAACCGTGTGAATATGCGTAGTAACCTTGACTTCCAGCTTACCAAGACAACATTGTTAAAGACAAACCTTTCAGGTTCACATGGGGTAAAACAAGGACCTCGTACTGATTATGAATATAATATCTGGGGTAGTGCTTATAGTACACCTCCTAATGTATTTTATCCTCAATATTCAGATGGTACATGGGGATATGACCCGATAAATAATGCCAATAACTCAGTTGCTCAATTGGCCTTGGCCGGACAGAATACACGTACAACTACTCGTTTGACAACTGACTTTACATTAGAACAGAAACTGGACTTTATTGTAAAAGGTTTAAGTGCCAAAGCTTCTATTTCATGGGACAATGTATTTTACGAACAAAACCGTGGTGTAAACTCAACTGATCAGGCGTTGTACAAATACATTAATCCAGAAACGGGTGCAGTCAGCTATAATCCAAGCCAGGGTAGTCATAACTTTGATTTCCATGAACAAGTTAACTGGATTGCTGAAGGTGGTTCTATTGATAATAATGCTACGGAACGTCATCTCTATTATTCTGCCCAGATTGATTATAACAATACATTTGGTAATCATACGGTAGGTGCTATGGGATTATTCAGCCGTCAGGAACGTGCGAAAGGTAGTATTGTTCCTAATTATCGTGAGGACTGGGCTTTCCGTGTTACCTATAACTATGCCAATAAGTATTTCTTGGAATATAACGGTGCATATAATGGTTCTGATAAGTTTAGTGCTGATAATCGTTTTGTATTCTTTAATTCAGGTGCCATTGGCTGGATGCTGAGTGAAGAAAAGTTCATGAAGAAAATCAAGTTCCTTGATATGTTGAAGCTGAGAGCTTCTTACGGTGAAATCGGTAATGACGTAATCGGTGATGAATGGGATACAACTCGTCGTTGGCTTTATATGGATCAGTGGGAAACAGGAGGCAACATTGCAACAGGTTTGTATAATGTAGCAAGTCCTTATACTTTTTATCGTCAGAAGACTGTAGGTAATACGGATATTCATTGGGAAGTTGTTCGTAAATTTAACTTTGGTATTGATTATTCATTCTTAGACGGATTGTTTGCTGGTAATATTGAAATTTTTAGAGATAAACGTTCGGATATTCTTATCAGCGGTTCGGATCGTGCTATGCCTTCTTATTTTGGAGGTATTGTAAGTGCACCTTGGGTAAACATGGGTAAAGTTAAAAACCGTGGTTATGAACTGGAACTTCGTATTAACAAGACTCTGAGAAATAGTTTGCATTTATGGGCTAATATGAATATGACTCATGCCGTGAATGAAATTATTGAAGCTGATGATCCAGAATTGTTACCCGACTACCAGAAGGATGCCGGAAAGTCAATTGGTCAGACTCATACTTATGTAGACCATGGTTATACACAGACTATGGATGATATTTACGGAAGTACAGCATTTGAGTCAAATGATGATCAGAAATTGCCTGGAACTTACTATATCCTAGACTATAATGGTGATGGAGTTATTAACTCTTACGACCAGATTCCTTATGGATATTCTAGCAGTCCTCAGAATACATATAGTGCTTCATTAGGTTTTGATTATAAGGGATGGAGCTTCTTCGTTCAGTTCTATGGTGTGAATAACGTAACTCGTCAGGTAGTGTTCTCTACATTTAGTCAGAAACAGTTGATTGCCTATGATGAAGGTTCACGTTGGAGCAAGTATAATCCAAATCCAGATGTACCGATGGCACGTTTTGGTTCTACGACTAACAGTTATTATGATGCAGCTCGTTATTTCTATGATGGTTCATACATTCGTTTGAAGAATATAGAATTGTCTTACACCTTTACTAGCGGTTGGATCAAGAGTTTAGGACTTTCTAATTTGAAACTTTATGTTAATGGTAATAACCTTTGGGTATGGACTCGTATGCCTGATGACCGTGAATCAAATTTTGCAGGAACAGGTTGGGCTTCTCAGGGTGCTTATCCTACGGTGAAACGTATTAATTTCGGTTTAAAATTCACATTATAAAATGAAAAGTCAAATGAAAAGAAACAATATACGTACATTATTCTATGGGGGACTTCTTTCATTGTGCTGTGTAGGAATGACTTCTTGTGAAGATTATCTTGACAAAGCACCTGAAAGTAGTGTGAACCCTGAGGATGCTTTTAAAAATTTCCGGAATTTCCAGGGTTTTACGGAAGAGCTGTATTACTGTATTCCTGATTTTGCACATGGCTACTGGAACAACTCATTCAACTGGGGAGAAGATGAACTTATCTCTTTTAGTATCGACTATCATATGGGATACAAGGTTGATATGGGAGATTTCTGGGGCTGGCAGTCCAGCTATGATGGCTGGCAATGTGGTTGGATGGACCGTAGCAATACGGTGGCTAACTCTACTGACCGTATGCAAAAATCTTTATGGCCATTGGCATGGTATGGTATTCGTAAATGTAATTTAGGACTTGAGAATATTGATAAACTGGTGGAAGCCACAGAAGAGCAGCGTGACTTGATATTAGGTCAGCTTTATTTCTTCCGCGGATGGTTCCATTTTGAATTGATGCAGTATTTCGGTGGTTTACCTTATATTGATTCTGTACCATCTTCTTCTGAACCATTGCGTAACCCACGTTTGAGCTATCAGGAATGTGCCGACCGTGCAGCCGAAGATTTCCGTCGTGCAGCCGATCTGTTACCTATTGATTGGGATGATACCACTACTGGTAAGGCTACATATGGAAATAACCAGCAGCGTATCAATAAGATTATGGCTCTGGGTTATTTAGGAAAGAACTATTTGTGGGCTGGTAGTCCATTGATGAACTATGAGTCTCAGAATAGCAGAAGTTATAATGCGGATTACTGCAAGAAGGCTGCTGATGCTTTTGCAGAATTGTTGAATCTGGTAGAAAAAGGACAAACCCAATATGCATTGGTTGACTTTGAACATTATACCGATATATTCTATACATTTAAACAGAATAGCAAGAACCCGGGTTCTACTGAAGCTATTTTCCAGACTCCGATGTACGACTGGTGGATGGGATCAGGCTGGTGTTTGGGTCCTCAATATGTTCCTTCTACTTTGGCAAATGAGACAAATGGTGTTGTTTTCTCACCGACGGCTAATTATGTAAATTATTATGGTATGAAAAACGGTCTTCCGTTGAATGACCCGGATTCTCATTTTGATAAAGAACATCCTTGGCGTGATCGTGACCCCCGTTTCTATGCCGACATTACTTATGATGGACTGCAGGTAATTCAGAATACAGCTAAATTTACTTCAGAGCAAAAGGATAAACAAATTCAGTATGCCAATCTTTATACTGGAGGTAATTATCGTGATGTAAAAAATGAAAGTCGTACCGGATACTTGCTGCATAAGTTTACTCCACTTGTAGTGAATGGTTTTGATGAAGGCTTTCGCGATTATGGTGATGCTTTGACTATTCAAGTAAGTTGGATGCGTTTGTCTGATATTTATTTAATGTATGCTGAAGCTGTGGCCAATGGTTATGGAGGCCCATCTGCAAAAGCTGACGGTTGCTCTTTGACCGCTGTCGATGCTGTAAATAAGATTCGTGAACGTGCGGGTGTAGATGATGTTGCTAGTAAATACGCCGGCTCATTAGACGGATTTATGAGCGAGTTACGACGTGAACGTGCCGTAGAATTAGCTTATGAAGGACATCGCTTCAATGATTTGCGTCGTTGGTTACTATTAACTGAGTATCCTTATACTATTAAAACTTCTCAGGAATTTGATCGTGTGGAACTGGATCAGGAAGATCCGACTCAAAGTCGTGTTTCTAATTTCAGAGAAGAGGTGATTGTAACTCGTAATTTCTCTGAGAAACATTATTGGTTGCCTTTGAAGGTTTCTGATGTGAATATTTATCCGGAATTATATCAAAATCCCGGTTGGTAATGCTCTTGAGAATTTTGAATGCTAATTAAAAAGGAATTAAAATGAAAAACATACGAATAAAGTCTGTTTTATGTGCGGCACTTGCAACTTCTTCATTGTATGTCGGCGCTCAAAATTTGCCGTCAGAATTGTTGGATGCCAGTTCAGATTCTTTATCTGTTGCTGAAGAGGAATTAGTACAGGTTGCTTATAGAAAGGTGAACAAAAAAGACCTTTTAGGAGGAGTTTCTTCTGTAAATGTAGAAGAATTAATGAAAAAGGATTATTTCACATACAGTTTAGACGGCATGGAGAACATGGTTAGTGGCTGGAACGGAAGTAGTTTGTGGGGAATGGATTCTTATCTGGTATTGGTAGATGGAGTGCCCCGTGATGCAAACAACGTAATGCCTTCTGAAATTAAAGACATTACTTTCCTGAAAGGTGCTTCTGCTGTGGTTCTGTATGGTAGCCGTGCTGCCAAAGGTGTTATTTATATCACAACTAAACGTGGAAAGGAAGGAGATACTCGTATTGATGTAAGAGGTAATACCGGTTTTTTCGTTCCGAAAAGTTATCCGAAATATTTAGGATCAGCTGAATACATGACATTGTATAATGAAGCTCGTGTAAATGATGGCATGGATCCGTTATATAGTGATGTGGATATTTATAACCATGGTTCTGGAATAAACCCTTATCGTTATCCGGATGTAAATCTTTATTCTGATGATTATCTGAAAAAGGCTTACAATCAGTCGGATGTAACGGCTGAAATTTCAGGTGGTTCTGAAAAGGCACGGTTTTATACCAATATCAACCTTTATAATACAGGTTCATTGATAAAGGTAGGTAATGCGAAAGATGACCGTACAACTCGCTTTAGTGTACGTGGTAACATTGATGTGAATCTGGGACAATATGTTAAGACTTACGTGAATGCCAATGCTACTTTCTATGATGGACGTAGTGCCCGTGGTAATTTCTGGGGAGCTGCAGCTTCGCTGAGACCCAACCGTATCTCTCCGCTGATTCCTGTTGATTATATTATGCAGAATAATACGGATGCCTGGAATCTTGTAAATAATAGTCGTTACTTAATTGATGGAAAATATCTGTTAGGCGGTACACAAGTAGATCAGACTAATGAAATTGCCAATCTTTATGCGGCTGGTGTCAATACCTATACAAGTCGTCAATATCAGTTTGACATGGGAGTAGATGTGGATCTTTCTATGCTTTTGAAAGGCCTTTCCTTTCAGACTCGTTTTGCGATAGATTATGCAACAACCTACAATCGCTATTATGGTGATACTTATGCTACTTATGAACCTCAATGGGCTAATGTGAACGGCCAGGATCAGATTGTGGGTCTGACAAAGTATGGTGATGACGTACACGATGGTATTCAGCATATTGCCGATAGCTGGAATCGTCAGACTATGGCATTCTCGGCTCAGTTGAACTATAACAATAAATTTGCAGATAGTCACAATATTTCTGCTATGTTGATTGCTGCCGGATATCAGCAAGGTGAAAGTGCCGTATATCATAAAACTAGCAATGTCAATTTAGGTTTGCAGGTTGATTATGATTATTTGAGCAAATATTATATGAGTTTTGGAGGAGCTTTGATCCATTCTGCTCGTCTTCCGGAAAATAATCGTAATGCTTTCTCACCTTCACTTACTTTGGGATGGCGTTTAAGCAATGAAAGCTTCCTGGAAGATTCATCGGTTCTGGATGATTTAATGTTGAGTGTTTCAGGTTCGGTATTAAATACAGACTTGGGAATTGATGATTACTATATGTACCAAAGTAGCTACGACCAGGCTAATGGTGCTTGGTGGGGTTGGGCTGATGGTAACCAGAGCCATGCAACAGAAGCTAGACGCGGTAATAATTCAGATCTGTCTTTCATCAAGCGTAAGGAGATTAGCGTAGGATTACGCGGTTCTTTATGGAATAAGATGTTGACTTTTGATGCATCATTCTTTAAGAATAGCCTTGAAGGAATGTTGGTTCAACCTTCTAATAGTTATCCGAATTATTTTGTGTCTTATTGGCCCGAAAGTACTTTGCTTCCTTATGTGAACTATAACAATAGTACCCGTACAGGTTTTGATTTAGCATTGAATTTCAATAAGAAGATGGGTGAAGTTGATTTTAATTTGGGAGTAAATGCTACTTACTATACCAATGAGAATACAAAGGTAGATGAACTGTATGAAGATGCATATCGTTATCGTAAGGGCAAACCTACTGATGGTATGTGGGGATTACAGGCTGAAGGTTTCTACAACAGTGAAGAGGAAATTCAGAATTCAGGAATCACTTCTTCTTTCGGTGAGTTGAAACCTGGTGATTTGAAATATGTAGATCAGAATGGTGATAAGATTATCGATGAAAAGGATGAAGTTTATTTGGGAGAACGCTATGGCTGGCAAGGAACTCCGTTGACAGTAGGTTTGAACCTTACATTGAAATGGAAGAACTTTACTTTGTTTGCTTTAGGTACCGGTTATTGGGGTGCTTCTGCTTTCATGAGTGGTGATTATTATTGGGTATATGGAGATAAGAAGTATTCAGAAGTGGTACGTGGACGCTGGACTCCTGAAACTGCAGAAACCGCAACTTATCCACGTTTGACTACACAAACGGATAATCACAACTATCGTAATTCTGATTTCTGGATGTATAAGACTAATCGGTTTAATCTGTCTCGTCTTCAGTTGACTTATGATTTGCCTAAACAATGGTTGGGAAATTCATTTGTACGTAGTTTCTCAGTATATGCTTATGCAAGCAACTTGTTGACAATATCGAAAGAACGTGAAAAGCTGGAACTGAATACAGGAGCAGCTCCTCAGACTCGTTTCTACAACATTGGTTTCAAGATAGGTTTCTAAATTGATAAATAAAAGTAGATTCTTATGAAAAAAATATTGACAGTTTTTGTCGCGGCTTTTTTACTGGTGGGATGCGATGATTTATTTACACCAGCAATTGAAAATAATAAGCAAGTTTCGGATGGCCTTGAAGATCCTTTGTATGCAGAAGGAATTTTGGCTAATGCTTATACTCGTAATCCCTACAATTCACAGTCATTTAATGATGTGGCTACAGATGACGCTGTAACTAACCAGACAAGTAACAGTTATCTGAAGATGGCTACTGGTTCATGGACATCAAATAATAATCCGATGGATCAGTGGGGATCTTGTAAGGCTGCTATTCATTACATTAATCTTTTCTTGACTCAGGTTGATCAGGTTTCATGGGTAAAAGATCCGGTTGTGAATAAAATGTTTTGTGACCGTTTGAAAGGTGAAGCTTATGGTTTGCGTGCAATGTTTAATTTTTATATGTTGCAGGCTCATGCTGGATACACAGAGGATGGTCGTTTGATGGGAGTACCTATTGTGGAGGAATTAGAAGATGAAACTTCTAATTTCAACTATCCGCGAAACACTTTTGATGAATGTATTCAGGCTATTTATGATGATGTCCAACGGGCTGAAGAATTGTTACCTCTTGATTATGAGAATATTTCTTCCGATG
The DNA here is from genome assembly GCF_000187895.1 of Phocaeicola plebeius DSM 17135. Classification (GTDB taxonomy): domain Bacteria; phylum Bacteroidota; class Bacteroidia; order Bacteroidales; family Bacteroidaceae; genus Phocaeicola; species Phocaeicola plebeius. Next base: position 416,388 of record NZ_DS990130.1, read on the forward strand.
CAGAAGTTCCGGAAGTATATCGTTCTGAAGGAGCTAACTTCAGCCAGTACAACATTGTGTTTGGTAACAATTTCCGTTCTCGTATGAGTGGACGTATCGCGTTGGCTTTTCGTGCAAAAGCTGCACTTTTAGCTGCCAGCCCGGCATTTGCAGAAGGTAGCAAAGGAACATGGGCAGAAGCTGCTGACTATAATGGTGAAATCCTGGATTTGATAGGTGGAGTAGCAGGTTTGGCAGCTCAGGGAAATACGTGGTATAAGAATGCGGATGAAATTAATAGCTTGACTGGAGGTTCTAATCCTCCGGAGATGCTTTGGAGAAATGGTAAGGATGCTACAGCTTATTCATTAGAGCAGGCGCAGTTCCCACCCAGCCTTTACGGTAGCGGTCAGATTAATCCGACTCAGAATTTAGTTGATGCTTTCCCGATGGCTAATGGTTATCCAATTGACTCTCCTGAAGCTGGTTATGATGACCAAAATCCTTATGCCAACCGTGATCCACGTCTGGCTCTCTATATTGTGGTGAATGGTACTGTTATGGGTACTGATGGCAAGACAATTGATACAAGTGTAGATAATACTTCTAACAATGATGGTTTAAATAAAGAAAACGGCTATTCTACTCGTACAGGTTATTATCTGCGTAAACATTTGCGTGAAGATGTATATTTGAGTTCTACAACCACTACAGGACAGCCACATTATAGTCCGCGTATCCGTTACACTGAAATTTATTTGAATTATGCGGAAGCAGCTAATGAGGCATGGGGACCTACAGGTACTGGTTTACATGGTTATTCTGCTTATGATGTTATTAAAGCCATTCGTCAGCGTGCCGGAATTAAAGATACTTCAGGAAATGATCCTTATTTGGAAAGTGTGAAGAATGATCAGGCTAAAATGCGTGATTTAATACGAAATGAACGTCGTTTGGAATTGTGTTTTGAAGGTTTCCGTTTTTGGGATTTGCGCCGTTGGAACATGGATTTGAACGAACCGGCAAAAGGAATACGTATTAGTGGAGGAACCTATCAGGTATTTAATGTTGAAAGCCGTACATATAATGATTTCATGCGGTTTGGTCCTATTCCTTATAGCGAAGTAGTGAAATTTGATGCATTGGAACAGAATAAGGGTTGGGATTGATTTTATGTGGAATAATTTTTAATGACTGGAAAAATGAAAAAACTATTTTATTTGTTTTCACTGTTAGCGTTGGTTTCTTTCTCTTCGTGTGAGAATGGGGATTGGTCTTTCCCTGACTATGGAACAACTACTGTATATTTTGCTTATCAGTATCCGGTGCGTACTATCGTTTTGGGTAATGATGAAGTTTTTGATAATACACTTGATAATCAACATAAATGTATGATTAAGGCAACAATGGGTGGTGTATATGAAAATCAAACATCGCCTGTGGTTGATATTGAAGTGGTAAATTCTTTGTGTGACAACTTGAAGTTCTCTACAGGAGAAGACGTGGTTCCTATGCCTGCTGAATATTATACACTTTCTTCTGACCAAATCACTATACCTCAAGGTCAGATTAGTGCGGGAGTAGAAGTACAGTTGACTGATGCTTTCTTTGCTGATCCTAAAGCAATAGAAACTACCTATGTAATTCCTTTGGTAATGTCAAATGTACATAATGCGGATTCTATTTTGTCAGGCTCTCCTTTAGTGGAAAATCCTGTTCGTTGCAACAAGTCAGACTGGAATGTATTGCCGAAAGATTACATTTTGTATGCCGTGAAGTATATTAATCCGTGGGATGCAGTTTATTTGCGTCGTGGGGTAGATCAAATTACTCAAGGTGGTGCTACTAATACAGTAGTTCGTCATACAGGTTCTGTTGAAAGTGATGAAGTTTGTGAATTGACAACTCGCTCATTGAAGGATGCTAATTTTGCTTTGACTCTTAATGATCAAAATTGCAACTTGATTCTTTCTTTTAATGATAATAATGAATGTACACTTTCTACAGACACTCCGGGTTGCACTGTTTCAGGTTCTGGTAAGTATGTAGAGAAGGGAGAAAAGAATTCCTTTAATAATAAAGATCGTGACGTCTTGTATTTGGATTATACAGTGGATTTAGGTTCTACTGTCTATGCAACTAAGGATACATTGGTTATGCGCGATCGTCAGGTTAAGGCTGAATGGTTTGATGTTACATATAATAAATAACCTTAAATTAAAGAAAACATGAAACAATATATGAAATTGCTTCCGGTATTAGCCTTAGGGATGGTAGTAGAATCATGTGTTGACGATGCCCTATTGCCCTATTCGGTTCAAAAACCGACAAGCGTTGCTCAATATGAATATTTGAATAATTATGACGTGTTGAAATCATATCTGGACCGTGCTAAAAATCCCAACTTCAAGTTGGGATTAGCGGCCAGTGTAAGTGATTTTGTTCAGCAAGGTGTAGTTTATGAAGCGGTTACTACAAACTTTGACGAGATGACTGCAGGCAATGCAATGAAATATGCCTCAGTTGTAGCCGATGATGGTACGATGAACTTTTCAACGGTTTCAAATTTTGTAGATGTAGCCAAAGCTGCAGGTATTACGATTTACGGTCATACATTAGGTTGGCATGCACAGCAGAATATGACTTATTTGAATGGGTTGATTGCTGATAAAGAAATCACAGTTGATCCAGGAGATGCCGAAGAGGTAAATGATGTGTATGTAGATTATTCTACACTAGGATCTTATACTTATTGGCATGGTGATAAAGTAGATGCTAGTATTAATTCTGATGGTAATTTGTTAATTCATAATCCGGAAGCTATTGAGAATTTTTACGAAATTCAATATCATGTGGCGAATGGTTTAGTTGCTAGTCCGGATATAGAATATACGGTTACTGCTAAGATAAAGGCTAGTGGCGATGGATATTTGACATGTTGTATTGGAGATTGGGGAGGACAACAAACTGCTGCTTTATCATTTACAACTGAATGGCAGGAAGTTAAACTTACATTTACAGGAGTGAATACAGCTGATGGTTTTGTGATGTTTCAATCTGGAAACTTTGCTGGAGATATAGAAATTGAATGGCTTAAAGTAACGCATAAAGAAGCACCGTCAATTTCACTTTGGAATAATATGCTTTTAAATAGTGACTGTGAAAGTGATGATACTTCTTGCTTTTATGCAACGGAAATGACATCTGGTCCTAAAGCTGCTACTTTTGGTGCTGCGGGAACAGGTGCTGATGGAGCTGGACGTGCTATTGTTGTTAAATCAGGAGATAATCCGACAAATACTTGGGATACTCAATTCTTTGTAAAGACTCCGAGAATGATGATGGCTGGCGAAAAATATCGTTTTAGCATGAAATATCGCGCAGATAAAGAAGCTGGATGTGAAACTCAGTCGCATAATGAACCTGGTGGATATGTTTTCTATAATATGTTTACTAATCCTACTTTCTCTACCACTTGGCAGGAATTTGTGTATGAAGGAACTATTTCTGAGGATCAAGCAGGTGCGAGTGGTATGAATACTATTGCATTTAATTTGTCTGTATTGCCAGAAGCTAATACTTATTATTTTGATGATATTAAATGGGAATTGGAGGAAAAAGGAAATACAATTCCTTTGACTCCTGAAGAAAAGAAAGATACGCTTACTTGGGCTTTGGATAACTGGGTTAAAGGTATGATGGAAGCAACAGGTGGTTATGTAACAGCTTGGGATTTGGCAAATGAAACAGTTTCTGGTACTGATAGTGATGGTGATGGTATTTATGAATTACAATCATCTGAAAATGGAGATCCTACAACTAATTTCTATTGGACTGATTATTTAGGCGATATTGATTATGTACGTATTCTTGAATCAAGAGCACGTAAATATTTCAAGGAATATGGAGGCGATCCGTCTAAGTTGAAGTTGTTTATCAATGATTTTAATCTTGAGTCTTGGTGGGATGGCAACAAAAAGGCAAAGAGCTTGGTTGAATGGATTAAAAGATGGGAATCAGATGGTGTAACAAAGATTGATGGTATTGGAACCCAGATGCACGTAAGCTATATTTTGAACGAAGCAGATCAAAAAGCTCAGGAAGATGCAATCGTTAATATGTTTAAGATTTTAGCTGCAAGTGGTAAGCTTATCAAAATCTCAGAATTGGATATGGGTATTGTAGACAAAGCTTTCGGTACTGCTATCAAGACTGAGAATGTAACTTATGAGCAACAACTGAAAATGGCAGAGTTCTATCAGTTTATTATCAGTAAATATTTTGAGATAATTCCTGTAGAACAGCAATATGGTATTACTCAGTGGTGTGCTACAGATAGTCCGGCTGATTCTGGTTGGAGACCAGGAGAACCTACTGGTTTATGGGATAGCAGCTTTAAACGTAAACCGACATATGCTGGATTTGCTAATGGACTTGCTGGTAAAGTTATAGCAGAGCCATCTGAAGAATTGAGTCAGGAAAAATAATTAAGCATTTGTAATACTAAAATTAGAAGTGTTTAATAGACAAAATTCAGAGTGATAATTTCACAAGAATAAAATTATACATGAAAGTTTCTCTTATTCCTGTTTTTGTTATTTGTAAAAGATGGGGATAAGAGAAATTTTCATAATATTGGATGTGGAATTGATTACGAGTCTTTGTTGTCGTTTTTTGAAATAAATGATTTTAAATTTATACCATGAAAATACATAGTTTAATTTGCCTTTTGCTTATAGTATGTTTGGATACATTTTCAGCAAATCGGTTTGTGGTTTTTGAAAAAGAAAGTAATGCGTTTTCTTTAGTATCTGATAACAAAATAATAAATATCCTTATAGATAAAGAAGATCAAAGAGGTATTCATATTGCTGCTGAAAATTTATGTGAGGATTTTAGTCAGGTGTTTGGGATGAAGCCTCAGTTGACAACTGAAATTTCGGATGAGAATTGCATTATCGTAGGAAGTCTGAATTCAAAGTATATTAAGCAACTTATCCAGAAGGAGAAGTTCGAAAAGAAACAATTGCAAGGGAAAAATGAGAAATATATTATAACAACCGTTGACGCTCCTTTTAATGGAGTTAAAAAAGCATTAGTAATTGCTGGTAGTGACCGTAGAGGTACTATTTACGGCGTTTATGAGTTGTCAAAACAGCTTGGAGTGTCACCTTGGTATTGGTGGATGGATGTGCCAGTAGTAAAGAGAACAGAAGCTTATATATTACCGGGTATTTATACAGATGGAGAACCTGCCGTAAAATATCGTGGTATATTTTTGAATGATGAAGCTCCTTGTCTGACAAGCTGGGTAAAGCAATATTATGGAACAGATTTTGGTGATCATCGTTTTTATGCCCAGGTTTGTGAACTGATTCTTCGCCTTAAGGGAAACTTTTTATGGCCTGCTATGTGGGGATGGGCTTTTTATGCAGATGATTCTCTCAATAGTAAGACTGCAGATGAAATGGGGGTGATTATTGGTACATCACATCATGAACCTATGGCGCGAAACCATCAAGAATGGGCCCGTAAACGTAATGAATATGGTGCATGGAATTATTCGACGAATAAAAAAGTGTTAGATCAGTTTTTTCGAGAAGGTATTGAGAGGGTAAAAAATACTGAAGATATAATTACTATTGGTATGCGTGGAGATGGGGATGAGGCTATGAGTGAAGATACCAATGTAAAACTGATGGAGTCTATAGTTGAAAACCAACGTCGAATTATTGAGGATGTGACTGGAAAGCCGGCAAAGGAAACTCCTCAGGTATGGGCTTTATATAAAGAGGTACTTGATTATTATGACAAGGGAATGCGGGTTCCTGAAGATGTAATAATGTTGCTTTGTGATGATAATTGGGGCAATGTGCGTCGTCTTCCTAACGATAAGGAGCGTAAGCATCCGGGAGGATGGGGAATGTATTATCATGTAGACTATGTGGGAGCGCCCCGAAATTCAAAATGGATGAATATGACTCCAATACAAGGAATGTGGGAGCAGCTTCATCTTACTTATGAATACGGAGTGGACAAACTTTGGATACTTAATGTGGGGGATCTTAAACCGATGGAGTATCCTATTACTTTATTTTTAGATATGGCATGGAATCCGAATGATTATTCTGTTGATAATTTTATGCAACATCCTTATTGCTTCTGTGAACAAATATTTGGTAAAGGGCAGGCTGAGGAAGCAGCTCGGATTCTTAATTTGTATACCAAGTATAATGGTCGTGTAACGGCGGAAATGCTGGATTGTGACACTTATAATCTTGAAACAGGGGAATGGAAGCAAGTAGCAGATGATTATGTACGTTTAGAAGCTGAAGCATTACGTCAATATTTATCACTTGCTCCTGAATATAAGGATGCTTATAAGCAATTGCTGTTATTTCCTGTTCAGGCAATGTCTAATCTTTATGAGATGTATTATGCTCAGGCCATGAACCATAAACTTTATGAAGAAGGAAATCCGGAAGCTAATGATTGGGCTGACAAGGTAGAAGCTTGCTTTGCTCGTGATAAAGCATTGAGTGAAGACTATAATAACATTATGAGCAATGGAAAATGGAAGGGGATGATGACTCAAAAGCATATAGGTTATACTTCATGGAATGATGACTTTTCAGTTGACAAACAACCGGAAGTATTCAGATTATCAGAGGAAAATGTAGGGGGATACATCTTTGAAGGGACTGGCGGATATGTGGCTATGGAAGCTGAGCATTTCTTTGAAACCAAGTCTCCTGAGAGCCTCAAATGGCAGGTGATTCCCGATATGGGAAGAACATTGGGAGGAATCACATTAATGCCTTATACAAAGTCTGTGGAGGGTACTACGGTTTCTTATAAGATGGTTTTACCAGAGGAGATAAAGAAGTGTAAGACTGTGAATGTCATTGTGGTTGTAAAATCCACTCTTGCTTTTCATAACACAGACGGTCATAGATATGCTATAGGTTTTAGAAATGGTAATAAAGTGACGGTGAATTATAATCATGATTTGAATGAACATCCTGAGAATATCTATACTACATTTTATCCTACGGTAGCAAGGCGTGTAGTTGAAAAACAGGTGCGTCTTGATTTGCCTGTAAGTCAGGACGGTAGTTATATAATTGATTTTTCGCCTTTAGATCCTGCAGTAGTTTTGGAAAAGATTGTGGTTGATTATGGGGGATATAAAAAGTCTTATTTATATATGAATGAGTCTCCATGTAGAAGAACGAGGTAAAGTGGATATTTTATTTATGATGAGCAATTAGTTTGATGACTATTGACAATAAAACAGTTTTTGATATGAGATATATTATTTTGACTTTGTTTTTGGGTTTTTGTGGATTTCTGTTTGCACGAAATGATTTAGGAAAACAAAGATTGATTGTAACTACAGATTTAGGTGGAGCTGATCCGGATGACAAGCAATCATTGATACACCTTTTGGTATGTGCAGATAGAATGGATATAGAGGGAATCATTAGCTCAAATGCTTGGGTAGATGACCCGGATAGAACTTCAGATATAACAGAAGTCATTGATTGTTATGCAGATGCTTATCCTTTTTTAAAGAAACATGCAAACGATTTTCCATCACCTGATTATTTGAAGAGTATTGTAAAAAGGGGGCAAGAAAAATCGAATATGTCAGGAGTTGGGGTAGGTAAGGACTCTCCGGGTTCTGAATTAATTATTGCGGCGGTAGATAAGGAAGAAGACGCTCGTCCTGTCTGGCTTGCTGCATGGAGTGGAATGAATACGATAGCACAAGCTATTTGGAAAGTCCATTCTACCAGAAGTCCAGAAGAATTCCAAAAATTTGTAGCTAAAATTCGAATTTATGATGTGTTAGGGCAAGATGATGCTGGAGCTTGGATTGCTAAATCTTTTCCGGAAATCTTTTATATAAGAAATACGGAAATTTATGGATGGGGACCTGGTGATGAATGGATTAAAGATAATGTTCAGTCAAGAAAACCGTTAGGAGGTTGTTATCCAGACAGGATATGGGCCTCGGAAGGTGATTCTCCTTCTTTTTTATATGTATATGCGAATGGATTGAATGTTCCGGATAGCCTTGCGTACGGTGGATGGGGAGGCCGATTTAAAATGGAACGTACTGCAGGTATACGAGGAATGGATTTTATTGAAAAATCAGGTAAGAGTGAGAAAATTTATGATCCCTATTTTATGCATGCTAGTACGTCTGAGGGTATTGCTGCCATTAATAAATGGCGACAGCATATTTTGAATGATTTTGCTGCGAGGATGTGTTGGGCTACTACAGATAAATTTTCGGATGCTAATCATCATCCGGTCGTTGTCTTTGAGAATGATTCAACATTTAATTTTTCTAGTAAAACAGTTGAGGCTGGGGAAGTATTGCAGTTGGATGCTTCTTCATCGTATGACCCTGATGGAAATAATTTATATTATAATTGGTATGTGTATGAGGAGCCTGGTACGTATAAAGGTGTGGTAGAAATTGAGTCTGACAAGCAAGGAATGTGTGTGTTACACATTCCTGAAGATGCTACAGGTAAAGATTTTCATTTAATTTTAGAATTAAATGATGATGGTGTTCCTAGTCTTACTGGGTATCGAAGGTTTGTCATACATGTTAAATGATGAGAATAAAAAGAGGCTGCTTTTAAGCAGCCTCTTTTCTTTGAGTATAGAAGATATTTCTTATACTCTTTGTGGTTACTAATTTTGATTATAAAGCTTCCGCATCGTTGGAAGTAGTAGCATACAAACCAATCATTGCACCGGTAAATCCGCCAGCTACGTTGGTAGAAAGAATATCTCCGGAAACGGTTCCTCCTACGGTCTGGTAGTTATTATCTTTTACAGAGTAGCTGAATGTGTATTTATCTCCTTCTGCTGTTACGCGCAGACTGATTGGAGTGTTTCCTTCAATCTTTTCGCTGGCAATGGTTGAAGATTCTCCCTTTTCAGTACGTTGCAGTACGATATAGCTATCTTCTGCTTTTTTTGTTACCCCAAATACATAGTTGAATTTTTCGCTTTGATAGCAAGTGATTCCAGCGAGGTCTTTTTCTGTACGAGGCACATACTTCAGGGTAGTGGTAGCCGTGAAATTAAGGTGCTGCTGACGATAGAACAATGTAGAAGTAGGAAGAACTGCCTTGATATTGGTTTCGTAAGGTGTAATTGTTAGACCTTCCGCAGTAGTAGAAATGAATCCTTCTCTGGCACCTCTTACTCCTACCCAGCGGTAATCAAGTGAACTTCCGGTGAAAGTTTCTGTAAATGTAAAGTTTCCGTTAGGGAAATATCCGTTCTTTCCAGTTTCATTCTTCACACCTTGTGGCATAGCCAGTTTAGGCTGGATAGGCTCCAGACCGCCTTTGAATACAGGGAAAGTACCGCTCCAGTCTACAGGTAATATAAAGGTTTCACGTCCGGTATTTACTCTGTTGGCTTCATTAGGGCGAATAGCAAGGAATACGCCATAGTATTGTCCATCAGGACCTTCTACCAAATCGGCATGACCAGCCCAGTCTACTTTAAACGGGCGTTCAGCCGGCAGATGTCTCTGTGACAGAATCGGATTCTCAGGAGCAGGCTTGAAAGGACCTTGTGGATTGTCACTGATAAAGATTACTTCACTGTGCCAGCCTCCGGTACCACCTTCTGCACACATCAGGTAGTATTTTCCATCTTTTTTGTAAAGATGTGGCGCCTCTATCCAGATAGGCTTTTTAGACAAATCTACTCCTCCGTTCACTACAACTTTGTCTGTACCCGGAATAATCTGGTCTTTTTCCAGGTCGTATTCCCAAACTTTAATAACTCTGTGTCCTTCGTATAATGGTTTTTCGGGTGCATCGTTGTGAGTGACGTATGCCTTGCCGTTGTCATCAAAGAAGATGTCGGGGTCAATGCCTTCAAAGTTCAATTTGATAGGATCGCTCCAGCCTTTCATCGGGTCTTTGGTTTTCACAATCATATTTCCCATCCCTCCTGAGAACTGAGTAGTAATCATATAGAAGGTATCATTGTAGGAATTATATCGGATAGTCGGAGCGTAAATACCGGCACTGATTCCAGAATCTTCTACCTTTAGCTGTGAAGGGCGGTCGAGCACATGTCCTATCTGTTTCCAGTTTACTAAATCCGTAGAATGGAAAATGGGTACTCCGGGGTTGATGGCAAAAGATGAGCATACCAGGTAATAATCGGTTCCTTTCTTGCAAATGCTGGGGTCAGGGTAACATCCCTGTAGTATAGGATTATAAAATTCTCCTTCTGCCAGTGGATTCTTTTCATATACTACATCTTTCCCCGTGTAGGTAAATTGTGTGAACACTGGAGTACCCGAATCGGGCATCGTTACCTTGTTTCCACACGAGGCAGCGATGAGGCTTAGTGTTCCCAATGTGAGTAATTTAAATTGATTTTTCATGATTAAATAATTAGTTGTAAATAATTGAATGATTGTGTTGGTTAAATGAAGTATTTATGTAATCTTTCATTGGCAAATTTACTTGTTTTGTGTGGGGTATGTGTGACGGCATGTTGCATATCTTTTATTCTATGTTACGAGATACTGTTTTCTTTTCGATAGGATACGTGATTATGTAATTTCTTGTTTATTAGTTTGATATAAATGAGAATGTAATATGAGTATATGTAAAATGTACGTTTTGTAAATGCAATATCGCTTATGTGTAACGTGAACGAAAGTCCTGGTAACGTAATTTATTGTAATTTGTATGCTTGGTGCGTATTTTTGTATGGATTAAATTTTAAGTCTATGGATAAACATTCTTTTTTTATTGCTTTATGGGTTTTATGCTTTATACCCGTATCGTTATTTTCGCGTAGCAGAGTCGTAAATGATACAATCTTTAGTAAAAAGTTAAATGCAGAAAGAACATGCTCGGTGTATCTTCCTCCATCTTATGGAGAAGTTCCGGGAAAAAAATATCCAGTGCTTTATCTTTTTCATGGAATGTCGCAAACTAATCAAGACTGGGTATGGCGCGGACATGTGCAGGAGGTGGCCGACCGTTTGATATATTCACAGGAAGCTCGTGAGATGATTATTGTGATGCCTGATGCTGGTGGTGATATTTACAAGGAAATATGGAATGGTTTCTTTAATATGTCAGGCTGGCTTTATGAAGATTTCTTTTTTGAGGAATTCCTGCCTTATGTAGAAAATAAATATCACGTTATTGGGAATAAAGAGAATCGTGCAGTAGCCGGATTATCCATGGGAGGCGGAGGAGCTACCGGCTATGGGTTGTGGCATGCAGATAAGTTTGCTTCGGTGTATGCGATGAGTGCGTTGATGTCAATTCCCGAAGAAGGAGCAGCCCGTTTTGATAATCCGGACAGTAAGCTGGCTATTTTGACACGAGCAGTGATAGAACGGAGCTGTATCAAGCGTGTGATAAATGCAGATGCAGGTACGATTCAGGCACTGAAATCAGTGAGATGGTTTGTGGATTGTGGGGATGACGATTTCTTGCTTGACCGAAACATCGAATTCTTTCAGGCCATGCGCAAAGCGGGAATACCGTGTCAGTTTAGGGTAAGAGACGGCGGACACGATTGGGAATATTGGCATTCTGCTTTATATTTGTGTCTGCCTTTTGTTTCAGGAACATTCAGTAAATAATAATTGTAAGAATAGGCATCTATGAAGAAATTTCTGTACGTATGTGTGTTTCTGGCGACTTCGATTCTTGGTGTGTTTGCCAACAGTGCAGGGGACTTGAAGTTGTGGTACTCTGCTCCGGCACGTAATTGGTGGGAAGCATTGCCTGTAGGTAATTCACATTTGGGAGGAATGGTGTTTGGTGGAATAAATCACGAAGAAATCCAACTGAATGAAGAAACATTCTGGGCCGGCGGTCCATATAGCAATAACAGAACTGGTGCTTCAGGCTATCTGGATGAGGTAAGACGGCTTATATTTGAGAATAAAAATTTGGAAGCCAGAACGCTGTTGGATGAAAAATTTATGACATCGCATCATGGAATGCGTTATTTGACATTGGGGAGTCTTTTGATGGATTTCAATTGTGAGGGAAAGGTTGATTCTTATTATCGTGATTTGAATTTAGAAGATGCCACGGCTTCAGTACGTTTTCGGTGTGATGGTGTGGAATATACCCGTCGGGTATTTACGTCTTTTTCTGATAACGTCATGGTTGTAGAAATGGCGACAGATAAAGGTAATAAGAAATTGGATGTGGATTTGAGATATACTTGTCCGCTGACTTCAGAGGTAAAGAGCGAAGGAGACTATCTTATAATGAAATGTAACGGAGCAGAGCATGAAGGTATTCCAGCTGCACTTCATGCAGTGGTTATGATGCGTGTGAAATCGGATGGAAAAATAGAATGTAAAGATGGACGCTTGTCTGTCAGAGGTGCATCTTCGGCTACCGTTTTTCTCAGTGCGGCAACTAATTTTGTGAATTATCAGGATGTGTCGGGAGATGCATACGCTAAAGCACGCTGTGCCATTGAAGGGGCATGGGATAAACAGAATAAAAAGTTGTACGACGAGCATAAGGCGATTTATTCTGCGCAATTTGGAAGAGTGGCTTTACATTTGCCATCTTCGGAATTTTCAAAGAAGGAAACGAATGTACGTATTAACGAATTCAATAAGGTAAAAGATTGTTCACTGGCTGCGTTGATGTTTCAGTATGGGCGCTATTTGTTGATTTCGTCCTCGCAGCCAGGCAGTCAGCCGGCTAATCTTCAGGGAATATGGAATAAGGATTTATATGCACCCTGGGATAGTAAGTACACAATTAATATCAATGCGGAGATGAATTACTGGCCGGCAGAGGTGACTAACTTGTCGGAAACTCATGTGCCATTTTTTCAGATGGCGCATGAACTTTCCGTAACAGGTAAAGAAGCAGCTCGTGTGTTATATGGAGCCAAAGGATGGGTGGCACATCATAACACGGATATCTGGCGGGCTGCCGGACCGGTGGATTTTGCCGATGCGGGTATGTGGCCTAATGGAGGAGCCTGGGTAGCTCAACATCTTTGGCAGCATTATTTATATTCGGGTGATAAGAATTTTCTTCGTGAATATTATCCTGTGTTGAAAGGTACGGCTGATTTCCTCTTGTCATTTATGACTAAGCATCCTCGGTATGGTTGGAGAGTGACTGCCCCTTCTGTCTCTCCGGAACATGGACCGAACGGAGTATCAATTGTAGCCGGTTGCACGATGGATAACCAAATAGCTTTTGATGTATTGAGCAATACTCTTCGTGCTGCACGGATTATAGGGGATAGCAAGGCATATTGTGATTCTCTTCAGTCTCTGATAAGTCAGTTGCCTCCTATGCAAATAGGACAATATAATCAGCTTCAGGAATGGCTGGAAGATGTGGATGACCCGAAAGACCAGCATCGTCATATATCTCACTTGTATGGACTGTATCCAAGTAATCAGATTTCTCCTTACCGGCATCCAGAATTATTTCAGGCTGCTAAAAATACATTGCTGCAAAGAGGTGATATGGCTACGGGCTGGAGTATTGGTTGGAAAATTAATTTCTGGGCACGTATGCTGGATGGAAATCATGCGTATAATATCATTCGGAATATGCTTTCATTGTTACCTTGCGACAGTCTGGCAGGTAAGTATCCTTTAGGGCGTACGTATCCCAATATGTTTGATGCACATCCACCTTTTCAGATAGATGGAAATTTTGGCTTTACAGCAGGAGTGGCAGAAATGCTTTTGCAGAGTCATGATGGTGCAGTGCATTTACTTCCAGCCGTACCTGATGAATGGCAGGATGGAAATGTAAAAGGCTTGGTAGCACGAGGAGGTTTTGTTGTAGATATGGATTGGAAAAATGTGCATCTTACCAAGGCTGTAATTTATTCGCGGATAGGTGGAACTATACGTTTACGGTCGTATATTCCTTTGAAAGGCAAAGGTTTGAAGCGTGCTTCAGGGGATTGTCCGAATGAATTACTTTGTCAGGCTGAAGTTGCTTCACCTTTAATATCGAAGAAACTCTCGAATCCGGAAAAGCCTGAACTAAAGAGAATCTATGAATATGACTTGAAAACAGAACCGGGAAAGCGGTATGTCGTGTATGCAAAGTAAAGAATTAACAGAATGAATCATTTGTAATAGAATAAAATCATGAAAAAACACTTTTTGCTAGCTTGTCTGTTAATGGCTATGGGAGGCGTGTACCCTGACGTAGTCAATGCCCAGTGTGGTGACAATGGAGATGGAACTTTCTCTAATCCTGTATTTTGGGCAGATGTTCCTGATCCGGATGTGATACGTGTAGGGGATGACTTTTATATGGTGAGTACAACCATGCATTTGGTTCCGGGAGCGCCGATCATGCACTCAAAAGATTTGGTCAACTGGGAAATAGTAAGTTATCTGTATGATCGGTTGGATGATAAACCGAATTATGACTTGAAAGAAGGAACTGTATATGGACGTGGCCAGTGGGCTACTTCTTTGCGTTACCATAATGGAACATATTATGCTTATTTTTCTCCGAATGACACCCCTTACAAAGGATATGTGTATACTACTTCTGACCCTAAAAAGGGATGGACATTGTCGTCACGTATTCCTCATTTTCATGATGCGTCTTTGTTTTTTGATGACGATGGGAAAGCTTATATCTTTTATGGTACCGGACAGTTGCGTGAACTGAAGCCGGATTTGAGTGATGTCATGCCGGGAGGTGTGGATATGAAGATATTCGAAAGAGATAAAGAGGAAAATGCTTTACTGGAAGGTAGTAGGGTGATAAAACACGATGGGAAGTATTATTTGCTGATGATTTCATGGCCTCGAGGAGGTAAACGCAGACAAGTATGTTACCGGGCAGATAAAATTACCGGTCCTTATGAGAAAAAGGTGATATTGGAAGATGCATTTGCTGGTTTTCCGTACGTGGCACAAGGTACGATTGTAGATGATGGAAAAGGAAATTGGTATGGAGTTATTTTTCAGGATCGTAATGGGGTAGGTCGTGTGTTGACTGTGATGCCTTGTCGATGGGTAGACGGCTGGCCGATGTTAGGAGATGAAAATGGACATGTGCCGGCTACAATGTCTAAGCCTGTACAAGGATATTCTTCTGAAGGATTGGTAGTGAGTGATGATTTTAGTGGCGAAAAGCTAAAATTAAACTGGCAGTGGAATCATAATCCGATGAATGAATGTTGGTCATTGAATGCACGTAAGGGATATTTACGGCTGACGACCGGACGAGTTGTGGATAATTTGTTTGTGGCACCTAATACTTTAACTCAACGTATGGAAGGGCCGAAATGTTCTGGAGTGGTTTGTATGGACCTTTCGGGCATGAAGGCCGGTGATGTGGCCGGATTGAGTGCATTTAATGGAGATGCTGGAATTTTAGCTGTCACTTGTCAAGGAAGCCAGAAGTATTTGACTATGAAAACAGAAAGTGTCAAATTGGATGATAAAAATAAGTCTGTAACAGGCATTGATCGAAATGAAATTCAAAAGGTGGAATTAACATCGGATGTGATATACCTTCGTTTGGATGGGGACTTCAGATTGAATAAGGATATAGTTTCATTCTATTATAGTTACGATAATAAAGACTGGAAGAAAATCGGAACTGATTTTAAGATGATTTTTGATTATCGTCGTTTCTTTATGGGCACTAAGTTTGCTTTGTTTAATTATGCGACAAAGAGTCTGGGTGGTTTTGTTGATATCGACTTCTTTAATTATAAACACATTAAGAAATAAAGAATAGCGCATTGTATACTTTAATAAAGATTGTGACTATGAGAATGAATTTTATTGCAGGAGGAATACTTTTGATGATGTTGAATGGCATTTCTCCTGATATCCAGGCTCAAGATAGATTATATAAGAATACTTTTCCTTTAGGCGATGTGGAGTTACTTGACGGACCGTTTAAACATGCACAGGAATTAAATCTCAAGGTGCTGATGGAATATGATGTAGACCGGCTTCTGGCTCCATTTCTTAAAGAAGCAGGGTTACCCTTAAAAGCGGAGCCATTTCCTAATTGGGCAGGGCTTGACGGACATGTAGGTGGACACTACTTATCGGCTATGGCTATGAATTATGCCGCGACCGGCAATGAAGAATGCAGGAAGCGGATGGAATACATGTTAGGTGAATTGAAACGTTGTCAGGAAAGTAATGGTGACGGTTATATTGGAGGTGTTCCTAATGGAAAAGAACTATGGGCAGATATTAAAAACGGGAAAGTAGAGTCAATTTGGAAATATTGGGCTCCATGGTATAACGTACATAAAATCTTTGCTGGTTTGAGGGATGCTTGGATGTATACGGGTAATAAGGAAGCGTTGGATATGTTTTTGAGATTATGTGACTGGGGAGTTTCTGTTACAGAAGGACTTTCGGATAATCAGATGGAACAGATGCTGGCTAATGAATTTGGTGGGATGGATGAAATTTTTGCCGATGCATACCAGATTACGGGTAAGAAAAAATATTTGACTACAGCTAAACGTTTTTCTCATAGATGGTTATTTGATAGTATGGTAGCTCATAAGGATAATCTGGACAATATACATGCGAATACACAGATTCCCAAAGTTATCGGATATCAACGTATTGCAGAGGTATGTGGGGATAATCAATATATGGATGCAGCTGATTTCTTTTGGAATATTGTGGCATGTAAGCGCTCTCTTGCTTTAGGAGGGAATAGTCGGAGGGAATATTTTTCATCTATGGATGATTTTAGAAGTCATGTGGAAGATAGAGAAGGCCCTGAATCATGTAATACATATAATATGCTGAAACTTACGGAAGGTTTATTCCGGATGACAGGAAAGGCTGTATACGTCGATTTTTATGAAAAGGCGTTATACAATCATATTTTATCTACACAGCATCCAAAGCATGGTGGTTATGTATATTTTACTTCAGCTCGACCGGCACATTATCGAGTGTATTCAAAACCTAACAGCGCTATGTGGTGTTGTGTAGGAACCGGAATGGAGAATCACGGGAAATATGGTGAGTTCATCTATACTCATTCGTCGGACTCATTGTTTGTCAATCTTTTCATTTCTTCGCGGCTGAATTGGGAGCAGGAGAAGGTCACGATTACACAGGAAACAAACTTTCCTGATGAGGAAACGTCTCGACTTACAGTAAAATTAAAAAGTGGAGAGTCGTGTCATTTTAAGTTGTTGCTAAGACGTCCGGCATGGGTTACAGAAGGGTATGAAGTAAAATGCAATGGTAAGGTAGTAGATGTTTCGGAGAAGGTTGCTGGTTCGTCTTATATCTGCATTGATCGCAAATGGAAAGATGGTGATAAGGTGGAAGTATCCTTGCCCATGAAAATGCGTTTGGAAACCCTTCAAGGAGAAGATGATTTTGTGGCCATTATGCGTGGTCCTATCCTGATGGGGGCATCGGTTGGTACAGAAAATTTGGACGGATTGGTTGCGAATGATGGCCGTTGGGGACACATTGCTTCGGGTAAGTTGGTTCCGTTGAGTGAAACTCCGGTCTTGATAGGAACTAAAGAAATTGTGACTGGTTATTTGAACAGCTTGAAACCGATGAAAGGTAATACATTGCGTTATAAACTTTCAGGCATATTCAATGACCCGAAGTTTGACGGACTGGTGCTGGAACCGTTCTGTCGTCTGCATGACTGTCGGTATATGATGTATTGGTTGTGTATGACTTCTGATGGATATAGTGCGTACACCAAACGCACACAAGAAGAGGAAAAACGGTTGATGGCGTTGGATGCCCGTACGGTGGATGCTGTAAGTGTAGGTGAACAGCAACCGGAAGTAGATCATAAGATGAAAAAGGAAAACTCTGAAACAGGAATGTGGAAAGGTAAGAAGTGGAGAGATGCTCGTAATGGAGGATATTTCAAATATACACTTTCTACCAACGGCAAACAGCCTCTTTCCCTTATGGCTACTTATTGGGGTTATGAACAAGGCAATCGGAAATTTGAAATTGTGGTCGATGGTACGGTCGTGGCGACTGAGAATATCGTGGGTAAATGGAACAAGGAAGAGTTTGTGGATGTGGAATATAAATTGCCCGAAACTTTGGTAAAAGGAAAGAATCAGATTGAAGTCATGTTTAGGAGTGAGAAAAATAGTGTGGCTGGTGGAATCTTTATGTTGCGCCTGCTTACAGAATGATGTGTAATATTACGTTTCCCTTTTAGTCGTTTTATCTGCACTAAAAGGGAAACATAACAATAAAACTAATGTCTATGATAAAACGTGTATTATTGTCATCGTTTACTGCGATGATTTGTATGACAAGTTTATATGCAAGTGAAAAAGAGGTGCTGAGTCCTGATGGACGTTTGAAGGTAGTAGTGTCAGATGAAGGTGGAATTCCTTCTTATCAGGTATTCTATGATGGAGTAACTTTTATTGAGAAATCTCCGTTGGGTATGAAGACTACTATTGGTGATTTTACATCTTCTTTATCACTCGGTAGTGAAATCAAGGAGACCTCTATCCGGAAGAACTACCGTTTACCGAACATAAAAAAAAGTAAGGTGGAGTATGCGGCTGAATCAGTAGTCGTTCCATTTACAAAGGAAGGGAGAACTGCTTTTGATGTGGAGTTTCGGGTAAGTAATAATGACGTGGCTTTTAGATATACCGTTTATCCTAAGAAGGATATTTTGTGCTGTGTGATACAGCAGGAAACTACGGGGTTTGTCATGCCGGAAGGTACGACTACTTTCTTATGTCCACAAAGCGGACCGATGGGTGGTTTCGCCAGAACTTCTCCTAGCTATGAAACTCCATATACAGTAGATGATACGATGGGAAAAAATGGTTGGGGAGAAGGATATACATTCCCTTGCTTGTTTAAAAATTCAGATAAAGGTTGGATTTTAATTTCTGAAACTGGAGTAAACAGTTATTATTGCGGTAGTCGTTTGATGGGGCATGAAGATGGGGTGTATACCATTGGTTTTCCGCAGGAAGGTGAATTTAACGGCAATGGCACGATTTCTCCGGGAATTGCATTGCCGGGTAAGACTCCTTGGCGTACTATAACCTTGGGTTCTACACTGGCTCCTATTGTAGAAACAACTGTACCGTTTGATGTGGTAGAGCCGTTATATGAACCGTCGAAAGACTATACCGCAGAATACGGTTGTGGAACTTGGAGCTGGATTATTGCCGGAGATGCCAGTATGAATATGGATGACCAAAAGCGTTATGTAGATTTTTGTGCAGCTATGGGATATCGTACGGTGCTGGTAGATGCGCTTTGGGATACACAGGTAGGTTATGATAAGATAGAAGAGCTGGCTGCCTACGCCAAACAGAAAAATGTAGGGCTATATTTGTGGTATAACTCCAATGGATACTGGAATGATGCCCCTCAAGGACCTCGTGGAAAAATGAGTAATATCATTGAGCGTCGGAAAGAAATGAAATGGATGCAACGTATAGGTATCAAAGGTATTAAGGTCGATTTCATAGGTAGTGACAAGCAGGTCACCATGCAGCTTTATGAAGACATTTTAGCTGACGCAAACGATTATGGACTGTTGGTTATTTTTCATGGATGTACCATTCCGCGTGGATGGGAACGTATGTATCCTAATTATGCGGCCAGTGAAGCGGTATTGGCCAGTGAAAACATGAATTTCTCTCAGGGAAGCTGCGATGCAGAAGCATTCAATGCATGTATCCATCCGTTTGTTCGTAATACGATTGGGAGTATGGATTTCGGAGGAAGTACTTTGAACAAATATTATAATGCGAAAAATGAACCGGGGGGACGGCTGAGAGTTACGTCCGATGTATTTGCATTGGCTACGGCAGTATTGTTTCAGAGTCCGGTGCAGCATTTTGCATTGGCACCTAATAACCTAACTGACGCTCCAGTTTGGGTCGTGGATTTCATGAAAAAAGTGCCTACTACTTGGGATGAGGTGAAGTTTATAGACGGTTATCCTGGAAAATATATTGTGATGGCACGTAAACATGCTGGTAAATGGTACGTGGCAGGAATTAATGCACAGGATGAAACTATTAAATTAAAGATAGATGTTTCAACTTTGTTTGCAGCAGGAGAAATCGTCAATTTGTATGAAGATAATGATAAACTGGCAGGCTCAGTCAAGGAACAGCTTATCAGCAAGAAACAGACTTTGAATCTTTCTATTCCTAAAAATGGAGGTGTAGTGATTACCCGGAAGTAATCATGAATAAAAAAGATTTGATTCTTTAGGTGGGTAAAGTGAAATGAATTTGATAAACTTAAATATTGAATATTATGAATATTAGCAAGATTTTGTTACTGTGTGGTGGTTGTGGACTGTTGAATTGTCTGAATGTAAATGCTCAACGACCTATTATTCAAACGAAATATACTGCCGATCCGGCACCGATGGTATACAATGATACGGTATTTCTTTATACGACGCATGATGAAGATGATGCCGAAGGGTTTAAAATGCAGGATTGGTTGTTGTATACTTCTACCGATATGGTTAACTGGACTGATCATGGGGTTGTTGCTTCTCTCAAGAGCTTTGATTGGGTGAAGCGTGATAATGGAGCTTGGGCTGAACAGGTAGTTGAGCGCAATGGTAAGTTTTATATGTATTGTCCGATTCATGGAAATGGAATCGGTGTGCTTGTTTCCGACAGTCCTTATGGACCATTTAAGGATCCTCTTGGAAAGCCTCTTGTATGGCAGAAAGAACATTGGGATGATATTGACCCTACCGTGTTCATCGATGAGGATGGGCAAGCTTATATGTATTGGGGAAATCCCAATTGTTATTATGTGAAATTAAATGAAGACATGATTTCATATTCAGGAGATATTGTAAAGCTAAAAGAAACTCCGGAGCATTATCAGGAAGGTCCGTGGTTCTATAAACGTAATGGACATTATTATTTGGCTTTTGCTTCTACCTGTTGTCCGGAGGGAATAGGGTATGCAATGAGTGATAGTCCTACAGGACCATGGAAAACGAAAGGATACATTATGCGCCCTACGGAGAGAACCAGAGGCAATCATCCTGGTGTTATGGATTATAAGGGGAAATCGTATGTCTTTGGGTTGAATTATGATTTGTTAAAACTGGAAACGAATACTCATTATGAACGCCGTTCGGTGTCAGTGGCAGAAATGCACTATAATGAAGATGGAACTATTCAAGAAGTACCTTATTGGGCGGATACCAAGCTGGAGCAGATCGGTACTTTTAATCCGTTCCGTAAGGTAGAAGCTGAAACTATGGCTTGGGGATATGGATTGAAAACTGCTCCGAATGCAGATAAGTCTCTTTCGATGGTAGATGTGAACAATGGAGAGTACATCTGTGTACGTGGAGTGAACTTTGGAAAGAATAAAGCTCGCCGTTTTGAAGTTTCCGCATTGCCTCTTGAGGGAGGAAATCTGAAAATTCGTTTGGATGTTCCGGATGGAAAGATTGTGGGAAACGTGAATATACCGCAGGGAAATGAAACATCTAAGTATGAACTTTATTCTTGTGAGGTCAATGCGGTCAGTGGCATACATGATTTGTACCTTAGTTTTGAAGGAGAGAATAATAAGGATTTATTTGAATTGGATTATTGGAAATTCTGATATTAGTTTACAGCATAAATAGAGTATATATGATAAAAAAGATTTTAAGAAAAGATATAAAGTTGTCTTTACTAAATATTCGATGGTACAGAATTATGCAGGGAGTGGTTTTATTCTCTGGTTTGGCAGTAAATGCACAAAACCCCATTATCCAAACATCTTATACGGCTGATCCAGCTCCTATGGTATACAATGACAAGCTATACCTTTATACAAGTCACGATGAAGACGGTTCTACGTGGTTTACCATGAACGACTGGAAACTTTATTCTACGGATGATATGGTGAACTGGACCGAACATCCCACTCCTTTGTCATTCAAGACATTTGAATGGGCAGGTGGAGATGCATGGGCTGCCCAGTGTATTGAACGTGACGGTAAATTTTATATGTATGTACCTGTGACGGACCGTAAAGGTGAAACGGCTATTGGAGTAGCTGTGGCTGATAGTCCTTACGGGCCTTTTTATGATCCGATAGGAGCTCCTTTGGTACGAGCTGATTATGGCAATATAGATCCTACGGTCTTCATTGATGAAGATGGACAGGCTTATCTTTATTGGGGAAATCCGAACTGCTATTATGTGAAGCTGAATAAGGATATGATATCTTATAAAGGGGAGATACATGCGGTACCGATGAAGCCGGAAGCTTTTGGACGCAGGGAAGGAGATTCACAACGTCCTACTTTGTATGAAGAGGCTCCGTGGCTGTATAAACGTAAGGGAATGTATTACCTCTTTTATGCTGGAGGACCGGTTCCTGAACATTTAGCGTATGCTACAGCTGAAAGTCCGGAAGGCCCGTGGAAGTATGGAGGTACTTTGATGGCTACAGAAGGAGGAAGTTTTACCAATCATCCTGGAATTGCTGATTTCAGAGGAAAAACTTATTTGTTTTATCACGATGCTTCTCTTCCTGGTGGAAGTGGCTTTACTCGTTCTGTGTGTGTTAGGGAACTTGATTTCCAGTCTGATGGAAAAATTCCTTGCATGAAGATGGTGAAAGAGGGTGTTACGAAGAGTTTAAAACCTCTTTGTCCGTACCAGAAGGTGGAAGCGGAAACAATGGCATGGTCAGAAAAGATGAAGAGCGCTTATAATCCTCAGGTAGGTGTCTTTATTACAGCCTTAGCAGATGGAGCTTATACGAAAGTACGGGCTGTTGATTTCGGTGAGAAAGCTCCTTCTCGTTTTTCTGCTCGTTTGTCTACCACTCACAATGCGGAAATTGTTATGGAAGTACGTCTTGACGGGCTGGACGGACAGGTGTTAGCTAAGATTAAAGTACCACGAACTGGGGGAAGTGATCGTTGGCGGATGATGGAAGAACAGATTCCACAGGTAACAGGTGTACACGACTTGTATTTTATTTTTAAGGGAAAGGTTCCGAAAGATTTGGCTTATTTTGATTATTGGAAGCTAAATTACTGATGATATTGCGTATGCTATGAACAGGGTTAATTTATTTTTATTATCCGTTTTCACTTGTGTAGGGTGGAGAGGAGAATGTTTGGCCGGGAATGATCCCGGCCTCTCGTCTGCTAATGAGTTGCAGGAATGGACGTTGGAAAAGCAGGAGACAGAGCAGGTTACTTTTCGATTAGCAGACACTCTGTTGAAACTTCGTCCGCTGACCAACAACGCTGTAAGAGTGATTCGAAGCATGGGTATAGCTCATGAAGTTCCAGAATTAGTATATCTTCCAAAGAAGGTTCCTGATTATGTACTGAAAAAGGAGAAGGATGGTTATATTTTGTCTTTAAAGAATTTGAATGTCAGGTTTTCTGTATCTGACGGACGGATTTCGTTCTTTTCTTCTGGTGGCAAGGAAATAGTAGGAGAGGAGGCGAGTCTGATAGAGTCTTCTTCTGTGCAAGGGGAAAAAACGTATGTTTCTACGCAGACTTTTCATTCTCCGTTTGATGAGTGTCTTTACGGGTTAGGACAGTTTCAGGATGGTTATTTGAATGTGCGTGGTTTAACCAGAAGACTGACCCAGGTTAATACACAGATAGCCATTCCTTTTGTGATGTCGAATAAAGGATACGGACTTTTGTGGAATAATTATGGTTTGACAGATTTTAATCCTGCTTCTTCGGTAGTTGCACTTCAGAAAACGGGTTTGGGAGGAAATAAAGTAACCGTGAATGTGACTTCTACTGAAGGGGGGAAGGAGGAAGTGCGTGAAAGTAATGTATTTGTGGGTAAGTTGAAAGTAGAATCAGACGGACAGTATGCTTTGATGCTGGATGTGGGAAGTGTAATGGCGCGTAGACATAATCTGGCAATTGATGGGCATACGGTAGTCGACATGAATAATCTTTGGTTGCCACCTACAGTTTCCATATTGGTAGATTTAAAAGCGGGAGAGCATAATTTAAGGGCCGAATTGACTAATGAGGATGCACCTAGAGTGTATTTTAGAAAAGTAGATGAAACTACTACTTTTCGCTCTCCGGTATCGAATGGAATAGATTATACTTTCTTTGCAGGAACAGCCGATGAAGTGATTGCTTCTTATCGGGAAGCGACAGGAGAAGTCCCTATGTTGCCTGCGTGGGCTTTGGGATACATTCATTGCCGGGAACGTTTTCATTCTCAAAAAGAGATTCTGGAAACGGCTTCCGAGTTTCGAAGAAAAAAATTGCCGGTTGACTTGATGGTACAGGACTGGCAGTACTGGGGAAAATATGGATGGAATGCCATGCGTTTTGACGAGACAGATTATCCTGCACCTCGGGAGATGACCGACAGTCTTCACCGGATGGGCATGAGATTGATGTTGTCGGTTTGGTCGAAAGTGGACCAGAATTCTGTGTTAGGAAAACGTTTAGCTGATAAGTCCTATTACATACCAGGTACTCCTTGGGTTGATTTTTTTAAACCGGAAGCTGCTTCTTTTTATTGGAAGAACTTTCGGGATAGTCTGGTGCTTCCGATAGGAATAGATGCTTGGTGGCTGGATGCAACGGAGCCGGAAAATGACGATTTGGTAGGACGTAGGGTAAACCATTCCACTTTCCCCGGAGAAGTGTTCCGGAATGTGTATCCACTTGTGGTCAACAAAACGATATATGAAGGTTTACGAGGTCTTTCCACTGATGAGGGAAAACAACGTGATTCTATTTCTCGAACTATTCTGCTTACCCGTAGCGGATTTCCTGGCATTCAGCAATATGGGGTTGCTACTTGGTCTGGAGATGTCGGGAATGACTGGGATACATTTCGTCGTCAGATTGTTGCAGGACTGGGTATTTCTGTTTGTGGTCTGCCTTGGTGGACTTATGATGCTGGAGGATTCTTTCGTCCGGGCGATGCACAGTATACAGATGCACATTTTCATGAGCGTTTTTCCAGATGGCTTCAGACTTCTGTCTTTTTACCTTTGATGCGTGTACATGGGTATATGACCAATACGGAGTTTTGGAATTATGGAGATAAAGTGACGGATATGGCTCGTAAATCATTAGAGCTGCGTTACCGCCTTTTACCATATATCTATTCTGAAGCAGCATGTGTCTCATTGGGAAATGGTACGATGTTACGTCCTCTGATGATGGATTTCCCTCAGGATACTCAAGCTTTATCTTTGAAATATCAATATATGTTTGGTCGGTCTCTGCTGGTTTCTCCTATCGTGGAAGAGGGGCCTGTCGTGTGGAAGACATACCTGCCTGCCGTTCAGGGTGGATGGTATGATTTCCATGACAATCAGTATATGTCAACGGGTTGGATTCAGACTTCAGTCTCTCCGGACTACATTCCTGTATTTGTCAAGGCTGGCACTGTCTTGCCTTTGTCATCAGGATATGCAGAAAATGCGCAGAAAGCCTTGAAATCAGATTTGGAGATACGTGTTTATGCAGGAACAGATGGAGCCTATCAATTGTATGAGGATGAAGGTACAGACTACAACTATCAAAAAGGAGGATATTCTTGCATTCGTCTGTTTTGGGATGATGCGCATTCCATTTTGATTATTGGTAAACGGAGTGGTCAGTATGAGGGGATGGAACCGGTGCGGAACCTTAAGATTGTAAAAATAGCTTTGTCCTCAGATGTAAAATCGAACGTAACAGAAAAGTCTGTAGTCTATAAGGGTGAGGAGTTAAAAATAGCTTTTTGATAAAAATAAATAGAGATAACTGTTGAATATAAATTTTGAACTAATGGAAGTGAAAAGAATGTTTGTGACATTGACATCATTGATGGCTTTGTCTTTGGGACCTGTTTCTGCACAGGCTCAGACTGGAACCGAGAAGGTGAATGAGAAGTTTCATATCTATCTTTGTTTAGGACAGTCGAATATGGAGGGAAATGCAAAAATAGAAGCGTGTGATACGGTGAATGTAACTCCGCGTTTCAAGGTGCTTCAAGCTGTAGATTGCCCGGATTTAGGACGGGAAAAAGGTAAGTGGTACACTGCTGTTCCTCCTTTGGCAAGATGTGGAACGGGTTTAACTCCAGCAGACTATTTTGGACGAACATTGGCAGATAGCCTTCCAGCTGATGTCGAAATAGGTGTTATTAATGTGGCTGTGGGAGGATGTAGAATAGAATTATTTGATAAGGATAATTATGCATCGTATGTGGCTGGATCTCCAGACTGGTTAAAAAATATGGTAGCTGAGTATGATGGAAATCCTTATGCCAGATTAATCGAGCTTGCTAAACAAGCTTCTCGGTGTGGAGTTATAAAAGGTATACTTCTTCATCAAGGAGAATCCAATACCGGAGATTCGGATTGGCCGATGAAGGTAAAAAAAGTATACGATAATATTCTTTCAGACCTTGGTTTGCAGCCTAACTCATTGCCTCTTTTAGTTGGTGAGCTTGTGTCTGAGGGGCAAGGGGGAGCTTGTGCATCGATGAATCCGGTGATTCAGAAATTACCTGAAACGATTCCTGTAGTACATGTGGTTTCTTCTGAAGGATGTGAGGCCGTATCCGATCGATTGCATTTTAGTGCAGCTGGCTATAGAGAACTTGGCAAGAGATATGCCTTTACCATGCTTGAACTTTTGAAAAAGAGTAAGTAATAGGGTATTTATACGAAGAGAGGAGATGGACTCGGTCAACCCCGTCTATCTCCTCTCTTTTTATTCATCTTTCTTCTCCTCTTCTTTTTCTTTACAGCGTTCCGTATATTTACTGGGGGATACTCCGTACAATTCTTTGAATGCATTGGAGAAGTAAGTCGTATTGTTGAAACCTACCAGTTGGGCTATTTCAGACATACTGTAATTCTTTTCAGATTTCAGCAGGATTTCTGCTTGTTTCAGTCTGATATTCCTGATAAAATCCCGGGTAGACTGGTTGGTCAGTTCTTTTAGTTTTCTGTATAGGTGTACACGACTTATACCCACTTCGGCTGCAATCATTTCTGCATTTAAATCTGGATTATTCAGGTTCTTATTGATTACTTTTAGAACCTTTTGCATCAGCTTTTCATCTGCAGACTGAGGTTGTGCCACTTCAATATTGTCGTTTTGTTCTTGCTTTCCGCTAAAGTTATTGCGTAATATTTCTCTGTTTTTAATCAGGTTTTCAATAGTTGTTATTAAAATATCCAGGTTGAAAGGTTTGGCTATATAGGCGTCTGCCCCTAGGGAAAGTCCTTCGATATAATCCTTTTCACTGTTTTTGGCGGTAAGAAGGATTACCGGGATATGATTGGTTTTGATATTCTGCTTTAATTTACGAAGCAACGTGATACCGTTTACTTCCGGCATCATGATGTCACTTAGAACCAAATCAGGCATGTGGTGCATAATAAGGTCGAGTGCTTCCTTCCCGTTGCTACAACTTAACACACGGAAATGACTTCCTAATTCAGTGAGCAGATAATTTCGTATCTCATCTTCATCTTCTACAATTAATATAGAATGCTTTTTCCTGATTACTTTTTTAGTGCCGTCTTCGCTATTTTCGTTTTCTTCAATAGAAGCCGGAATATGTTGCAGAGGCTGATCTTCAATGGATGGTTGCTCTGAAATATTCTTATTACTATTCTGATAAAGTTCTTCGGTTGACAGATGGCTACATCCCAATGGAATATGGATGGTAAAACTACATCCGGACTTGTTTTCATTGTTCTTGACCGTGATAGTACCATGATGCATCTTTATGAGCGACATAGATAGATGAAGTCCGATTCCGGTTCCTTTGCTTCGTGACCGGTCATCGCTTATTTGATAGAATCTTTCAAAAATACGTTCCATCTCACTTTCCTTTATGCCGGTTCCATTGTCTTCAATAATGATTTCTGCATAGTTATTCAATGGATAAACATTTGAAGAGTTATTGACGGAGTTGATATATATGTTGATTTCTCCTTCATTCTGGATATGTTTGAAGGAGTTTGAGAGTAAATTAAAGATTACTTTGTCAAAGTTATTAGGATCCAGCCAAACTTTCAGGCTCTCCATTTGGGTTATAATGTTTAATTTAGCTCCTTTAGCAGCTGCTTGATATGCAAATGTATTTTTTATGTCATTGATAAAGCTGATTAAATCCACTTCTGTGAAACTTAGCTTCATTTGGTTCTTATCTATCTTTCTGATGTCCATTAATTGGTTGATCAGGTTTAGAATTCTTTGCGCATTACGTTCTATCAATGAATAGCTTTTTTGTCTTTCGCTGTCATTATCTGTAGATATTAATTTCTGTAATGGGCTGATAATTAAAGACATCGGAGTTCTGATTTCGTGAGAAATATTAATGAAGAACTGTAATTTACTTTCATTAATCTCTTCCAAGTGTTTGTGCTTTAGCATCTCCTGTCTTACTCTGTATTTTTCTTTAGCCTGATGTATAAAGATGGCTATTATACTAATGATGATTAAGATATAGATAACCCATGCCAGACCGGAGTTGTACCATGCAGGATGTATATTAATGACTATTGTCTTTATTTTAGATTCAGAAGTGCCATTGATTGCTTTTACTTTAAATTCGTATTTTCCTACAGGAAGATTACTGAAGGAAACACGGGAGCTTCCTTTGGGAAAAGAGTTCCATGTTCCATTATTCATGGAATATAAATAGTTTTGTGGGGAAATGAAATTGTCTGTAGCAAATTCTATATAAAACGAATTGTCATAGTGGGACAGATTGATTTCTTTGGTATGAAATATATCATTATCTATCACATGATAACTTCCGGATTGAGTCATTTCGTTGACTGCTTTATCATGCAGATAGAAACCGGTAATTCTTATATTGCTTTGAAACTTCTGTGTTTCGATGTCATTCGGGTTAAAAAAGACAATACCATTGGTTCCTCCAAACAGAATTTTTCCGTCGGGAGATATGCAATAGGCATTTCTTGAAAATTCATTATTGTATAATCCGTCTGATGCAAAGAAAGGAATAAACGATTTGTTGTGTGAATTATATTTGGCAATTCCCTGACTTGTACTTACCCATATATCCTTGTTTTTATCCACAATGATTGATGAGATCAGATTATTGGGGAGTCCATTGTGAGTTGTAAATTTCTCAATTATATTCAAATTATAATCCATTACATAAATTCCTTCCGGGGTTCCTGCCCATATATGGTCGTCTGGCCCTTGTGCAATGGTATTTATACTTAAGCCTATGAGCACTTTTTCCTTACCTACGACTTTGAGTTTCTCAGTATCTATGCATTTAATACCATCATAAGTACCTATATACAATCGTCCGTTTGGAATATACAATAAAGTATTAATCCATTGATTGATTTCTTTCTCTGATAGAGCCTGATGTACTTTCAGGTCACTATAAGAAGCCGATGAAGCTGGTAAATCTACATAATAAAGCCCTGTTCCCATTGTGCCTATCCACAATCTTTTATGAGGGTCTTCTACGAATCTATATACTTTTGTTATTTCATTCCCTTCATTATTTCGCAGTGAAGTTTTTGAAAGTTTGTTTGTTTGCGAATCGAATAAAGATATTCCACTAAGGTATGAACCTATCCATACCTTTTTATTGGAATCTTCAAAAAGGCACATGACGGTAGGAGGAACATCCGGGTTTTTATCTTGAGTTAGATGTTGAATAAAGTTGTAGTTTTTGTCTAATAAATAAATACCATCATTGTCTGTACCTACAATTAGTTTACCCTTATCTGTGGTTTCGCACAAAGCTGTAATACAATTGCTTCCTATGTAATTTCGGATAGATGAGAAGTTTCCGATGTAGTTAAACATATTCGCTTGTGAAGGAATAAATGCTACTCCTTTCTGGTAGATACCAATCCAAAGATTATTGCTGCTGTCTGTCAGCAAAGAATGTACTTTGCTTTTCTTGATGTTTATGTTGTCTATGTAAAAATCCGTGTTGGCTATGGATTTTTTTGAAATGTCATAAGCTACAATTCCTTCTCCATCAATACCAATCAGCATGAGATTATTATTCTGCTTAAATACTTTAATGGGGAAACTGGAATGAAATATTTGATGAAAGGTGTCATCTTCTTGATTGTATATAAATACTCCTCGTCCGCTGGTTCCTGCATATATATTGCCATTTGAGTCTTCTGTACAACAATTGATAAATTGATTTCCATAAGGCTTTCCAAGAGTATAGTGATGAATTTTTTTATTTTTGTCAATTCTGACCACTCCATGGTATTCCGTACAAATCCATATATTCCCCTTATGGTCTTCCATGATATCATTGATAGTATGTCCAATTAAAGATGTATTCCAATCTTTAACTTGAAAATTTCCACTATCGTTAAAAGATAGTTCTTTGATGCCATACCCACTTGTTCCTATTAATATGCTGCCGTCGCTGAGCTGTGCAATACTTTTATTGTTGTATTCATAACTTGAGTTGGATTTATTAATTGTAATGAAAGAATCTGATTTATAATTGTAAATCTGAAGTCCTTTGATTGAAAGTACGTACAAATTGCCTTTGGCGTCCTGAAATGTTCTGTATACATGATTCCCAAGCAATGAAGTAGAATCATTGAAATGATTTTTGTAATTAACAAATTTGGCGCCATCGTATTTGTTTAATCCATCTTCTGTAGACACCCATATATATCCTTTGGAATCTTGGTATATATGGTTAATCATACTGCTGGATATATCTCCATGAGTTGAATATAACTTACAAAACTGTCCTTTACAAAAAAGAGGTAGAAAACACAGAAAGATGATTAAAATAAAGGTTTTGTTTTTCATTATCTGTATCATAAGTTTACACTTGGTTATTTCCCTAATGGATAAGTTTGTTGAAATGTACGTATTGTTAGTGATGCAAAGTAAATTCTTTTTTTTCATTTCTCAATGAAAAGTAAAGGAATTAAATAGATACTTTTTATAGAGTTTCTGGTGTAGGGCGGTGCTTAAAATAAGCAGTGTATGTGGACGTTAATACCCTTATTGTAGAGATGGTGTAACATATACATATGCTTTTTGTTACAATAGAAAATGAAATGTAACCATAGATGTAAGCTTGGTATCCTGTCGGACATACGTATTAATAACCTTTCACTATTTTTGTTACAGTGAAAAATCAATGAAAAATACAATGAAAAGTATATGAAAACACATTTTATTATTAAACGTTTTTTATTAGGCTTAGCCTTGCTTGCTTCTTGTGATTTTGGAGCTTTTGCAAAGGTGGTTTTACCGGTGCTGGTATCAGACGGTATGGTGTTGCAGCGAAATGCTCCGTTAACAATATGGGGTAAGGCTGATCCGTCTGAGAAGGTTTGTGTAAAGTTTCATAAGAAACAATATAAGGTAACGGCGGATGAGAATGGGAAATGGGCTGTAACACTGCCTGCTATGAAAGCCGGAGGACCTTACTCTATGACAATTAACGACATTGTTTTAAATGATATTCTCGTAGGAGATGTCTTTTTATGTTCAGGTCAGTCTAATATGGAACTTCCGGTTAATCGAGTAATGGATAAATATGCAGACGAGATAGAAGGATATGAAAATACCTCTGTTCGATATGTGAAAGTTCCTTATTCGTATGATTTTTCTCAACAGAAAGAAGATATTCGTCCTGTAACCTGGCGTCCGATGACGACCGAAAATGTAAAAGATTTTTCTGCGATATGTTATTTCTTTTCCCGGTTGCTGGAAGAAAAGACTAATGTGCCGGTAGGTATTATTAATGCAAGTTGGGGAGGAACTCCGGTGGAAGCTTGGGTTAGTGAAAAAGGATTGCAAAACTTTCCGGAGTATGTACATCAGAAGGCCTTGTATGAGGATACAGAATTAGTTTCTCGGATAACAGAGACTGAAAGGCTGCATCAACAGGCATGGAATAAAGTATTGTATAAGTCTGATGCAGGACTTCATGGTGTGACACCCTGGTATACGGAGGATTATGATGATTCGGATTGGGAACAGGTAGATATGTTTTCAGATAATTGGGCCATTCGTAATGGCCGTCCTTTGAACGGAGTGCATTGGTTCAGGAAGGACTTTTTTATACCAGAGGACTGGAGTGGGAAAGAAGCCGTTTTACGTTTAGGATGCATTGTGGATGCAGACTCTGTGTTTGTAAACGGACATTTCGTCGGCACTGTTTCCTATCAGTATCCTCCTCGTATTTATAAAGTACCTTCCAAGTTGCTGAAGAAGGGAAAAAATCAACTTACTGTACGGTTGTTTAGTTATGGAGGACGTCCTTCTTTTGTAAAGGAAAAGCCTTATAAGTTGATTTGTGACGGGAAAGAAGTAAATCTGGAAGGGGGATGGAAGCACAAAATAGGTACGGTGATGCCCCCTTCTCCTTCTTCTACAGCCTTTCATTACACTCCTGTTGGCTTGTATAATGGGATGATTTATCCATTACGTCATTATACGTTCAAAGGAGTGGTGTGGTATCAGGGAGAGTCAAATGTGGGCCGTTGGAGCGAATATTCGTCTTTGCTCAGTGCATTGATAGCCGACTGGAGAACACTTTTCAAAGATGAAAATCTTCCTTTCTATATCATTGAATTAGCTGATTTCCTGGCACCGGATGATCCGGGAAGAGCAGCATGGGCTGAGTTGAGAAAACAGCAGGCGAAAACTGCCCGTGAGAATGCACACGTTACACTGATAAAGAATAGTGATACGGGAGAATGGAATGACATCCATCCTTTGGATAAAAAAACAGCAGCTACCCGTCTGGTGGAAGCAGTAATACAGAATGAAAAATAATAAACAGATATGAGTAAGATTCAGAATCAGAAAGTATCCATGGCCGAAAAGGTGGGCTATGGATTAGGAGACTGTTCCGCAAATCTGGTATTCCAGATGATGATGATTTACCAGACCAAATTCTATACGGATGTGTTTGGGCTGGAAGGAGCAATTGCAGGAACCGTCATGTTGGTAGCACGTATTGTGGATGCGTTTGTAGATCCCACTGTCGGTATTTTGTCTGACCGGACTCAGACGAAATGGGGAAAATATCGTCCATGGGTATTATGGACAGCACTTCCTTTCATGGTGTTCTATGTACTGGCCTTTTACAATCCGGGCATTGAAGAAAAAGGACTGGTAGCTTTGTATGCTACAATTTCATACACCTTACTGATGACGATGTATTCTTTTAATAATACACCCTATTCTTCATTGGGAGGAGTCATGTCGTCAGATATTAAAGAACGTACCAGTATTACCTCTGTGCGTTTCGTCTTTTCTACAATTGCACAGTTTGTGGTACAAGGACTTACCTTACCGTTGGTCAGCAAGTTTTCGGAAGGTAGTGACAAGGCACATGGCTGGCTCTGTACCATATCCTTGTTTGCTGCCGTAGGTTTCTTGTTTTTGGTAATTGTATTTTTCTCAGCAAAAGAACGTATTACTCCGCCTGCCAATCAGAAAAATGATACCCGTCAGGATATAAAAGATGTATTAAGCAGTGTGCCCTGGCGTGCCATGTTTTTCTTGACTCTTTTTGTGTTCATCACACTGGCTATGTGGGGAAGTGCCATGAACTATTATTTTGAAAACTATGTGGATAAGGCAGCTTTGTTTACTTTCCTGGATAATATCGGGTTGGTAGCCACTGACGGTGGAACTTCAGTCGGGTATCATATACTTGATGCTTTCGGGTTGATTGTAACTTCTCCGGACAAAGCATACGAAGTGGGCTTTGGCGTATTCAATATGGTGGGAGCCTTGGTTCAGTTTTTCGGCGTAATTTGTTTATCAGAATTTTTAGCCAACAAATATGGCAAGAAGCGTACGTTTATTGTATGTCTTGCGCTGACGGCTATTTTCACGGCTTTGTTCTATTTCCCTTCAAAATACGATATTGAAATGATGTTCGTATTGAACTTCTTGAAGAGCTTGGCTTATGCACCAACGGTTCCTTTGCTTTGGGCTATGATTGCCGATGTGGCCGACCATTCGGAATATATCAATTATCGTCGTGCTACGGGATTTATCTTTTCGGGAGTGGTGTTTGCCCTGAAAGCCGGATTAGGTATTGGAGGAGCTGTATTGGGCTTCTTGCTGTCGGGATTTGGTTATGTTTCTGGAGCGGATATAGCTCAAAGTGATACAGCCGTTCATGGCATCATTCTTTCATCAAGTCTGATTCCAGCCGCATTCTTTTTTGTCGGTGTGGTGGCATTATGTTTCTATCCTATCAGTAAAGAATACAATGAGAAAATGCAGGCAGAATTAACTGCTCGAAGAAGTAAGAGTGACTATTAATTAAGAAAAAGCTATATGAGGAACAAACACATTGCATCATGGATGCTGTGCAGCCTGTTTATTATGGGGTGCGGGAGTAAGGTTTCTGATACGGTTGTATCAGAGAAATCTTTGAAAGAGGTTGTAGGAGACAAGTTTTTAATGGGGGTAGCGCTGAATGTACGTCAGTCATCTGGTGTTGATACTTCAGCAGTGAAGATTGTGAAGCAGCATTTCAATTCCATTGTGGCAGAGAACTGTATGAAATGCGGAGAAATTCAGCCTAAAGAGGGAGAGTTCCATTTTGAGGATGCCGACCGCTTTGTGCAGTTCGGAATAGATAATGGAATGACGGTGATAGGACATTGCTTGATTTGGCATTCTCAGCTTCCGGACTGGTTCTGCGTAGATGAAAAGGGTCAGAATGTTTCTCCTGAAAAGTTGAAACAGCGTATGAAAACGCATATCCAGACCGTTGTAGGACGATACAAAGGAAAGGTGAAAGGCTGGGATGTGGTGAATGAAGCTATTGTGGAAGACGGCTCTTATCGCAAAAGTAAATTTTATGAAATCTTGGGAGAAGAGTTTATTCCACTGGCCTTCCAGTATGCGCACGAGGCTGACCCGGATGCCGAACTTTATTATAATGATTATGGTATGGACGTGCAGGGTCGTCGGGAAGGAGTTGTGAAGCTTGTCCGTTCATTGAAGGAAAAAGGATTGCGTATTGATGCTGTAGGCATGCAAGGACACATGGGAATGGATTACCCCGACATTCAGAAATTTGAAGAAAGTATGCTTGCTTTTGCTTCTGCTGGTGTCAAGGTGATGATTACAGAATGGGATATGAGTGCGCTGCCTACTGCACTTCGCAGTGCCAACATCTCGGATACGGTTGCATTTAAGAAAACATTGAATCCTTATCCGCAGGAACTCCCTGACTCTGTCAGCCAGGCTTGGAACAAAAGAATGCAGCAGTTCTTCCAGCTTTTTGAAAAACATGCCGATATTGTGACGCGTGTAACGGCATGGGGAGTTACAGATAGTGATTCGTGGAAGAATGATTTCCCGATTCGTGGAAGAAGAGACTATCCGTTGCTTTTTGACCGGAACTATCAACCTAAGGAATTTATACAGAAAATGATAGATGAGCAGTCGGATACGACAGCTATTGCACAGAAATAACGTTTAACAGGAGACGCTTTCAGTAAGAGTCTCATAAATCAATATAAAAATGAAAAAGGAAGAAAGATATTTGTTTCCTGCCGACTATATGGCAGATCCGTCAGTACATGTATTTAACGGACGTTTGTATATTTATCCTTCACACGACCGTGAATCAGGTATTCCTGAAAATGACAACGGTGACCATTTTGATATGAATGATTACCATGTATTGTCGACGGATGACGTGATGAAGGGTGAAATCGTCGATCATGGAGTGGCTTTGAAGGTTGCTGATATACCTTGGGCCGGACGCCAGCTGTGGGACTGTGACATTGCCTGCAAGGATGGAAAATATTACTTGTATTTTCCGTTGAAAGACCGGAATGATATTTTCCGTATGGGGGTAGCCATTAGCGATAAACCTGAAGGTCCGTTTATTCCTCAGCCCGATCCGATTCGTGGAAGCTACAGTATTGATGCGGCAGTTTTCCGCGATGATGACGGAAGCTACTACATGTATTTTGGCGGAATCTGGGGAGGACAGTTGCAGCGTTACCGTGATAACAAAGCCATTGAAAGTCCATGTCTCCCAGCTGATAATGAACCGGCTTTGCCCAGTCGTGTGGTAAAATTATCGGATAATATGTTGGAATTTGCAGAAGAACCCCGTCCGGTCATCGTATTGGGAGAAGATGGCAAACCTTTGTTTGCAGGCGATCCGCATCGTTTCTTTGAGGCTTCGTGGATGCATAAATATAAAGGTAAATATTATTTCTCTTATTCTACGGGCGATACTCATCTGTTGTGTTATGCGGTAGGCGACAATCCTTATGGACCGTTTACATATCAGGGCGTAATTCTGACTCCGGTAGTAGGATGGACTACCCATCACTCTATTGCAGAATATAAAGGAAAGTGGTATCTTTTCCATCATGATTGTGTTCCTTCAGGTGGAAAGACCTGGCTTCGCAGTTTAAAAGTGGTTGAATTGGAATACGATGAAGAGGGTAAGATTCAGACCATAAAAGGAAGTGCGGATGAATAAAAAGTACTTGTTGGGTATATGTCTTTTGTCTTTCGGACTGACCTTATTTGCGGAAGATGGAAGTAAACTCTGGTTGCGACAGGCGTCTTGTGAAAAGGCGTCTGTCTGTTGTTCAATTTCTTCTCCTACCATTGCCATAGCTCGTGAGGAACTGGCTTCTTTATGGCGTGGAAAGGCGGTTGAGCTACAACTGTTTGCTGATGAAGCTCATCGTAAGCTGGGGAGGGAAGGGTACACCATACGTACTTCCGATGAAAAGATAGTGCTTGGCTCCACTACTGAACAGGGTTTGCTTTATGCGGCCTATCATCTTTTACGTTTGCAGGCAGAAGGGGCAGATTGTACCCGTCTGGATATTGCGGAAAAACCGGCCTTCGATGTACGTGTGCTGAATCATTGGGATAATCTGGATGGTACGATAGAGCGTGGATATGCCGGTAAGTCCTTGTGGCAGTGGGACGAACTTTCAGATACTATGTCGGCACGTTATCAGGAGTATGCCCGGGCCAATGCTTCGGTTGGTATCAACGGGACAGTGCTTAACAATGTCAACGCTTCGGTTAAAATACTTTCCAGCGAATACCTTGAAAAGATACGCGTGCTTGCGGATATTTTTCGGCCGTATGGAATAAAAGTCTATCTTTCGGTCAACTTCGCTTCTCCCATGCAGTTGGGAGGATTGTCTACAGCCGATCCGTTGAATGAGGAGGTCGTTGAGTGGTGGAAAAAGAAGGTACATGAGATTTACAGTCTTATTCCTGATTTTGGAGGTTTTCTGGTCAAGGCTAATTCAGAAGGACAGCCTGGTCCGTGCGATTACGGGCGTACGCATGCCGAAGGAGCGAATATGATGGCAAGGGCCCTGAAACCCTACGGAGGAATCGTGATGTGGCGTGCGTTTGTGTACAGTCCGTCGGATGCCGACAGAGCCAAACAGGCTTATCTGGAGTTTAAACCTTTGGATGGAAAGTTTTTAGATAATGTGATTGTGCAGGTGAAAAACGGTCCGATTGACTTCCAGCCGAGAGAACCTTACAGTCCGTTGTTTGGTGCGATGCCCCACACCCCGTTGATGGCTGAATTTCAGGTTACACAGGAATACTTAGGGCATTCCAATCACCTGGCTTACCTGGCTACTATGTGGAAGGAGTTTTATCGGTATGTGTCTCCTGCTTCTTTAAAAGGGGTGGCTGGAGTGGCCAATATAGGTGATGATACCAACTGGTGCGGACATGATTTTGCACAGGCTAACTGGTATGCGTATGGCCGGCTGGCATGGAATCCTTCGCTTTCTTCTGAAGAAATAGCTAAAGAGTGGCTGGCACAGACTTTTACGTCCGACCCTAAGTTCGTAGAGCCCATGACGCAAGTAATGATGGATAGTCGGGAGGCGGTGGTAGATTACATGATGCCGTTAGGATTACATCATATTTTTGCCTGGAGTCATCATTACGGACCAGAACCCTGGTGTGAGGTACCGGGTGCCCGTGCAGATTGGTTGCCGTCGTATTATCATCAGGCAGACAAAAAAGGTTTGGGGTTTGACCGGAGCCGTTCTGGAAGTGATGCGGTGTCTCAGTATCCAGACTCTTTAGCCCACGTATTCAATTCATTGGAGCTATGTCCGGAGGAATTTTTGTTGTGGTTTCATCATGTAGACTGGAATCATTCATTAAAGTCTGGACGTACTCTTTGGGATGAATTGTGTTATAAATATCAGCAAGGCGTTGATAAGGTACGTGAATTTCAGAAAGTGTGGAACCAGATGAAACTGTATGTGGATGAGGAGCGTTTTCAGGCGGTGGCTAAACGGCTGGATATTCAAGCGAATGATGCGGTGTGGTGGAAAGATGCTTGTTTAGAGTACTTTCGTATCTATTCTCGTAAGAGGTACCCTAAAGGTGTAGATATGCCTAAATTCAGATTGAAAGATCTGAAAAAAGTGAAATTGCCGATTACTAACTACGAGTGTCCCTCGGCGAATATACTTCCAAGGAAAAAATAATT
Source organism: Phocaeicola plebeius DSM 17135 (assembly GCF_000187895.1). Classification (GTDB taxonomy): domain Bacteria; phylum Bacteroidota; class Bacteroidia; order Bacteroidales; family Bacteroidaceae; genus Phocaeicola; species Phocaeicola plebeius. The sequence goes on from NZ_DS990130.1 coordinate 454,875, forward strand.
TTTGTATGATGTTTGTAATCGGAGGAAACTGGTATTCTTTAGTCATGATAAGGAACGGAAATTTCATTGATTTTTAGCTTTATTCTTTTGTAAAAATAAGAATATTTCCTATCTTGTGTACAGTTTACTAAAAAGAAAAGATATGGAAGTAAAACATGATGAATCCCGGCAGGAGTTCTATGTGGAACTGGAGGGACATAGAGCCCATGTGAGTTATAAAATTCACGACGAAGGGCTGGATATCCGACATACGATTGTGCCGGAAGCTATTGGAGGGAAAGGCATAGCTTCTGCGTTAGTACAGGCAGCTTATGATTATGGACGATGCAAAGGATTGAAGGCTATTGCTACTTGCTCTTATGCTGTGATATGGTTGCAGCGGCATCCAGAATATCAGGGAGAAGTGAGCAGTGATTATATTGGAAAAGGAAGCTGTGCCTTGTAAGGGCACAGCTTCCTTTTTTAATTGCGATAGATTTTCTTTTTCTTAATAAAAAACAGCCATCGCAAGAAAGAAGCGGTGAAAGTATGGCTGAATGAATTGATTTCATCCGTACGTTCGTCAATGTCGTCCAGGATTCTTTCTGCGTCTTTTTCGGAAAGCATACCGTTGTTGATAAGCTGTTTTACAGTGCGACGCTCATTGCTCAGCAGCATACGGATGGACTTGATGGTCAGTGCATGGCCGTATGCTTTGGGGAAATTATCGGCCAAGTTATTGATAAAGGCACTCATGCGATTGATATTGTCATTTATCTCTTCCCGTAGTGTGTCCAGCACGGAGTCCTGTTCGCCGGTTACCCATTCTGATGCACGCAGGTCCTCCAGTAGTTTCAGACTTCCTTTCTGAAGAATAATGAAGCCACGGCCTAAGTCGTACACTACCGTGATGCGTTCGCGGAAATAGAAGGTCATCCAGTTTTGCAGATAAGGAATATTTCGCAGTGTGTTCAGCAGGTCTGTACGCTGACAGAACTTGAAAATGGAGGTACGAACGTTCAGCGGGTAGTTTCCGTCATGGTCATACAATTCATCCAGCGAGTTCATGAGCCGGAGGAATACGGGTTTGGAGATGACTCCTTCTTCATAGATTTCCCGGCAGATGGCTTTTTCCTTATCCAATACACGCAGACGGATTTCCGGCAGCATGGCTTTGTTTTGTGGATTTTTGGCCGGCTCCTGCGGTTGTGCGGTCATGTAACTTTCCACTTTGTGCCAGTTGGCTCCTTCTAAGGCGTCTCTCTTTTTCAATCCTTCCAGGTATTTTTCGGAATTGTCGCGTATTGACTTCTCAATGCGGTAGGCCAACATGGTACGTGCAGAAGGCACGTGAGTCAGTCCCAAACGGTTCAGCAGTGCGCGCATGGTGGTGGCATTGATGCAGAGTGTCAGGGTAACGATGCCGGCAGTGAAGAACAATACTTGGCTGCGGATGTCCTCCGGAATAGCCGGGGTATAAGATACCATCAGGGCCAAGGTCATGGCCAATGCACCACGTAATCCTCCCCAGGTAAGGATAACCGATTCGCGTCGGGTCAGTCCGTATCCCAGGCGTTTCATCACAGGGTAGAGCAGCATAATCATGGCAAAGCGGATAAGGTTAAGAGCGATGTAGATAAGTATCAGCACGCCTAATGCTCCCCAGGAGAAATCCACTTTTTCGGCAATGACTACTCCCACCAGGATAAAAATCAGGGTATTGGCTATGTAGGTCAGTAGTTCCCAGAAATGCTCCATGAACGTATTCACCTGCGGTTTTAACCGGGGTTTTCCTACGTAAGTGACGGTCAGTCCGAAAGCCACAAGGGCAATCACTCCCGATACGCCAAGATAATATTGGGAGAGAATGAAGGTGAGGTAAGCCGCTAAGATGATAACACTGTTCTGTACCATCTCTTCCGAGTTGATGCGCGTGATGAACCAGATGATAATCCGTGCCAACAGAAATCCTAAAAAGGTACTGAGGCCCACTTCACGGATAAATGTAATGACAGGAGAGGCATGAGTGGCTTCTCCGGCGGCGTATGCTCCGAAGAAAAGCATGAAGCAGACGATGCCTGTACCATCGTTCAGCAGGGATTCCGCATCGACAAGGGTAGAGAAGCGTTTGCTGGTTTTCAACTCGTGCAGCAGGGCTACTACGGCCACCGGGTCGGTGGCACTGATTAAGGCTCCGAACATCAGTGCAAATGCCCATGTCCACGATTCAAAACCGGGGATGAAGGTCGCTACTCCCATCATGAGGGCTCCCGTCAGCAGCATGCAGATGATAAGTCCCGGTGCCGCTAACAGGGTAGCGTTGGCCAATGTCTTCTTGAAAATGTGCAGGTTGAGTTCGTAGGCTGCATCGAAAATCAGGATGGGTAGAAAAAGATAAAGAATCAGGTCGGGATTGATATTGGCGACGGAACTGACCGCATCATGCAGTTCCGGTAGCGATTGAAAGACGCCTGTACGGTTCATGACTCCTAAAATGATTCCAATGGCAAACAGACCTACCGTGTAGGGCAGGCGGCTGTGCTTGAGCAATGATTTCAATATCGCTCCAATGATGAGCCCCCCGATAGTCAGCAGCAAGGGGGCGAGGAAAGTGTATTCTTCCATAGTTTTGATGTCAGCTAAAAAATGAGCATTTGAATTTTAAACAAAGTTAAAGAATCAAATGCTCATATACAAGGGGATTTTTACTTATTTCTTTTTCGCGCTTGCGATTTCTTGGGCCACTTTTCGTGCGGTGGCGCGGTCGGGTTTTCCGGTTTCAGTTTGTGGAAGATGCTGGACGAAGAAGGTCTGTTTCGGTCGCCAATAGACCGGAAGCTGGTTGTAAGCCTGTGCTAACAGAGGGGGGACATCGGTCTGTTCTTCGCTTTCCAGCAGCAGGACGATGCATTCTCCAAATTTCGGATCGGGCACGGCAGTCACCATGAAGGGAATCGGCAGCGCAGTTTTCAGTGCATTTTCTACCTGCTCAATCTGTATCTTCACTCCTCCGGTGTTGATGGTATTGTCTTTCCGTCCTAAAATATGAAACTGTCCCTGGGCATTGAACTCACAGATGTCGTTTGTGGTCAGTTTCTCTGCACAAACGGCTGGTGCTTCAATGGTCAGGGTGTTTTCCGGAGAGAGTGAGACCTTGACTCCTTGGAAGGGGGTGTACCAGTCGGAGGCATCCGGTCCGTTCAGTCGTCGCAGGGCGATGTGAGAAAGGGTTTCGGTCATTCCGTAGGTGCTCCATACGGCATGAGGAAATGACGCTAATTCCGTGGATAATGTACTGTCTATTGCTCCACCGCCGATGATGAGATGGCGTATTTGTTGCAAACATTCTTTTTCGGCAGGTATTTGCAGTGAATTGTATACCTGCATGGGTATCATGGCAGCAAATTCAGGAGCGGCATTTATCTCTGCCAGCGGATGTCCGCAAGGAGTAACTGGTAGCAGGTTCAGGCCGGCTACCAACGCACGGACGACCACCATTTTTCCGGCAATGTATTTCAGGGGCATACAAAGCAAGGCGGTGTCTCCTTGTTTCAGACCTAAAAAACGGACTGTCAGCATGGCACTCTGCATCATGCGTTGTTTTTCTACCCGGAGCGGTTTGGGGGTTCCGGTGGAGCCGGAGGTATGCACCAGTACGGTGGTGCTGTCATTAAACCATTCTGCTAAGAAATCGGCAAGTGAGGCCTGAAAGCTGTCTGCTCCATATTCCGCATGGAATCGTTTTTGCAGCAGACTTTGTGATTCGCCTTCAGGTATATGGACTTCATGAGCAGTGTAGCATTTCCCGTCAATCAAGATGGACTGACGGGCTATTGCTGTAATAAATGGAGTGGCGTTCATGTCAGATGGTTTGCAGATAAGTCAGGAAATCGGGTGTCTTTTCTTCAGGATGGAACCACAGACAGTCGCTTTCAATGTGCAGCGGGTAGTCAATGTTGTCGGTGAAAAGCATACCGGTGCCCAGCCCCTGAGGCATTTCAGGCTGGAGAGTGGCACACCACTGTGCGATGGCATTGAGTCCGATGTTGGATTCTAAGGCGGAGGTTACCCAATAGCCTATGCCTCTTTCCTGAGCCAATGTAATCCATTCCTTGCTTCCCTGGATACCTCCGTGCAAGGACGGCTTTAAGATGATGTATTGTGGGCGGATGGTATCCAGCAGCTGGATTTTCCGTTCCGTTTCATTTACTCCAATCAGTTCTTCATCCAGTGCGATGGGGAAGGGTGAAGTAGCACACAGTTCTTTCATGACTTCCCATTGGCCGGCGCGTACGGGCTGTTCGATGGAGTGCAGTTGAAATTCGTTCAGCTGTATCAGTTTCCGTAAGGCATCTTCAGGACTGAAGGCTCCGTTGGCATCTACCCGGAGTTCGATGTCGGCAGCTGAGAAATGGTGACGGATGTGAGCCAGCAGTTCCAGTTCACGTTCAAATTCAATCGCTCCGATTTTCACCTTGATGCACCGGAATCCGGCTTTCATCTTTTCTTCTATGCGGCGGTACATTTCATCGAAATTTCCCATCCAGATGAGTCCGTTGATGGGAATACCTTGTTCACCGCGACTGAAAGGGGTATCCCAGAACTGCAGACTGTTGGCCTGCAGATGGGCAAATGAGGTTTCCAGTCCGAATAATATAGAGGGGTAAGGACGAAGTGCTTCATAATCAATGTAGCCATTTGCGGCTGTTTTCTCACAGATTTCAGCTAACAGGCGAGGATAATCGGGCAGGTCGTCGCAGCTTAACGCGGGCAGAGGAGCACATTCACCTACGCCATATTGTCCGGTTTCAGTGTCAGTAAGTAGCAGATACCATACCTGCCGGGTGTGATATACCCCGCGTGAGGTACCGGCCGGTTGTTTGAAATGAAGTGTGCGCGGAATGATTTTCAGTGTGTACATATAGGTCTGTTGTGAAGGGAATAAAAGCGGACAGAAAGCGGAAGTGGTTTCTGCTTTCTGTCCGATAAAAAAGTGAAATGAGAGAATAATCAGGGGAATTTAGGGTATTTGCTCCAGTCGGGTTTCCGCTTTTCGAGGAAGGCTTTTCCACCTTCTTGTGCTTCTTCTGTCATGTAGTAAAGCATGGTTGCGTCACCGGCGAGTTCCTGAATACCAGCCTGTCCGTCGAGTTCTGCATTGAGTCCGGCTTTAATCATTCGCAGGGCGAGCGGACTGTGCTGCATCATGGTTTCAGCCCATTCTACCACTTCATCTTCCAGTTGGTCGAACGGTACGACTTTGTTGACTAGTCCCATATCCAGTGCTTCCTGGGCAGAATACTGGCGGCAGAGGAACCAGATTTCGCGGGCTTTCTTCTGGCCTACGATACGAGCCAGATAAGAAGAACCAAATCCGGCATCGAAGCTGCCCACGCGAGGCCCTGTCTGACCGAAGATAGCATTTTCTGAAGCAATGGTCAGGTCGCAGACTACGTGAAGCACGTGTCCGCCACCGATAGCATATCCGTTGACCATGGCAATCACCGGTTTCGGGATGGAACGAATCTGTTTCTGTACGTCGAGCACATTCAGGCGGGGAACTCCGTCGGTACCTACATATCCGCCGTGGCCTTTCACGTGCATGTCGCCTCCTGAGCAGAAAGCCTTGTCGCCAGCTCCTGTCAGTACGATAACATTGATGTCCTGACACTCGCGGCAGTAATACAATGCGTCACTGATTTCAGTAGTGGTGGTCGGAGTGAACGCATTGCGGTATCTCGGGCGGTTGATGGTAATCTTGGCGATTCCATTATAAAATTCAAAAAGAATATCCTGGTATTCCTTGATGGTTTTCCATTCTCTGGGTTGTGACATATTGCTATTTTTTTAGGTTGTGATAATACGTTTTCAGGTGTTCGATGTCCTTGTCCTTTTCTGTAAATACCTCCATCAGCATGGGCTGTGAGGTAATGGATGGCTGGGTGAATATCTCTACTGCCTGGTCAAGTTCCTCTTCATTGTGGACAGAAAGGTACTGGAATCCCCGGTCTTCAGCCCATGCTTTGGCAGAAGTGCGGTGAGTGGCCGTAATGAAGCGTCGGCTGCTGTCTGCCATTTCCAGTCCCGGTAGCGCATGGAATATTTCTCCACCTTCGTTGTTGAGGAGCAGGATGCGTACGTTGCTTCCATAGTTGGCATTCCAGAGTGCGTTCATGTCATAGAAGAAACTCAGGTCGCCGATGAAGATGAAATTGAGCTTGTCGGACGCCGTAGCATAGCCGATGGCAGTAGACAAAGAACCTTCGATGCCATTGGTTCCCCGGTTGGATAACACCTCCACGTCGTTTGGCAGAGGGAACAACTGGGCGTAACGCACAGTGGAGCTGTTAGCCAGGTGAAGGGAACAAGGAGTTGGCAGGTGATTGATGACTTTCCCGATGGCACTCATTTCGGAGTAGGGGAATACGGCTTGCGGAATATTCTTCGACAGAGCCTCCCATGTGCGGGGATATTCCGGTGTGCGGCTGTCCATCATCGGGGCAATCTTTTCTAAGAACTCAAACGGGTCCATTTCAATCACGGTGGTCAGTGAACCGAAAAGGTCTGCTACCTGTCCGTCAGTAGCCACGTGCCAGTGTTCTACCGGTGGATGACGGCGAAGGAATTTTTTCAATCGTTTGGAGATGATATGTCCTCCGTAAGTAATCAGTAACTCCGGACGCATCTTCTGCTGGGCTTCGAAATCCATAGAGCAGAGCAATGGCTCGATGTTGCGGATAGGCATGCCCGGAATGGTCTGGTTGCTGATATTCTCGGTAAACCAGGCAAAATGCTTGTAGAGCATCTTGGTGTATTTCTTTTCAAACAAATAAATCAGGTTCATTTGTCCCACTACGACCATCCGTCGCTGGTAGCGGTTCAAGCGGTCGATGAGTGGCTGGTAGTCCTTGTCGTACACATTCAGTCCCTGATAGCGGGTAATGACACGTGCTTCAGGAAGTTCCGTGACCGGTAGCTTGAAAAAAGGTTCACTGATAGGTACATTGATATGTACAGGTCCTTTTCCGTGATGGTCAAGTTCCATGAGTGCCTCGTTGATGAGGCGGTTGCAGTACCATTCGTCTTCTTCACTCTGTACTTCTGGCAGGTTGACTGATTTTTTCACCAAACTTCCGAATACGCCAGGTTGAGGAAGTGTCTGTCCGTCCATTTGGCCAATCCATGCGGCAGGGCGGTCGGCCGAAATGACGACAAGCGGTACCTGCTGGTAGAAAGCTTCGGCTACGGCCGGGTGGATATTGAGCAAGGCTGTACCTGATGTGCAGCAGATGGCAGCCGGGCTACCTCCGTTCAGTGCCAGTCCCAAGGCAAAAAATCCTGCACTTCGTTCGTCTGTGACGGGGTAGCAGGTAAATTTCGGAATGTTTACAAGTGTTTGTACAATCGGGATATTCCGGCTTCCGGGGCATAGCACAATTTTTTGTATCCGGTGCGCCTTTAGTAGCGCCACAAGCTGAAGAATATTTTTCTTGTCTGTGTACATGATTTTTAATATGTTAGATTTACAGGATATTTCGCATGGTATTCATTTTCTGCTGTGTTTCTTCCCATTCTGCATCAGCTGTGGAATCGGGAAGAATACCTCCTCCTGCATAGAGTGTCGCTTTCTTATTTTCTATGTGCATACACCTCAGGTTGACATAAAGTGTGGTATCCCCTTCGGGATCTATCCATCCGATGATGCCTGAATAGAAAAGACGGTCGTGTGGCTCTGTATCCAGAATGAACTGGTAAGCTTCTTCTTTAGGTAATCCGCAGACAGCTGGGGTAGGATGCAATTCTTGTAATACATCGCCCAGGTGAGAAGTATCTTTCAGACAGAAATGGAAATCCGTTTTCAGATGGACTAACTGACCGGCACGTGCGGTATACGGACCTTTTTCGGTCAGTTTGCTGCCAAACTTTTTGATAGCCTTACGGATATATTCTCCTACAAAGGCCTGTTCCTCTTTGTTTTTTTTACTCCATTCTGTAGGCATGATTTCTCCTTGCATGGGCATAGTTCCAGCCAATGCTACTGTATGCCAGTTTCTTTCGTGTCCGCTAAGTATAATTTCGGGGGTACTGCCTATCCATGTGCCGGTACTAGGGGTATGGCATAGCGAAATCATCATTCGCGGATAGCTGTTGCAAGCCTTTATAAAGGCAGAAAGAGGAGAAAACTGTTCATTAATTATCTGTGTGGTACTTCTGGATAGCACAAGCTTTCGGAACTGCTTCTCTTTAAGCGGCATGATGAAACGGCTGAATGTTTCGGTGTACAAGTCTTTTTCTTCTTTTTCAGAAGTTGTATAAGATTCTGGTACACTTTCTTGTGCAGTGGCATGAGAATCTGTATACTGCGGATGGCGTGTAATCCATTCTTGCAGGACCGATTTTATTTCTCCCCAGTCGTGTGCCTGTATATCCGGACGGATTAATGTAGCCGGGCGGAATGAGGTGAGATGAAAAGGAGAAAGAAGAAATCCTTTTTTCTGATTTAACTCATTCAGGCTACTGATACATTCAGGTTGGCCTTCCTCTTGCATGATGAGAATGGGTTCATCAGTCCAAGGAAGTCTGTACAACGCAAAAGATACGTTGCTATGGGTGAATGAGTCAATAAGATGGTGATATATAGTTTCCGGCGTTTTCATGGTCTTTTCTTGACTATTTGATTGACAATGCGAGCTGTAGAAATTAGTTTTCCTTCCTGGTTGGTAATATCTACATTCCACAGGTGAGATGTCCGTCCACGATGGATGAGACGTCCGGTGGCTATGACAAATTCTCCTTTTGGAACCATGTGAAGATGATTGGCGCTGACTTGAATGCCACAAGGCATTTCATTTGCACTGCATAATGGAATGGAGCCATGTCCGGCTACGATTTCTGCGAGGGCTAGGGATGCACCGCCATTAAGTATGCCAAATGGTTGGCAGGTCCTTTCGTCTACCGGCATTTGGGCTTTGACATATCCCTCTTCCATTTCGAGGAACTGAATGCCTAGATGTGCTCCCATGGAATGAGCCAAATCTGGCAATTCGTAAGAGGATTTACCGTTCATTTGTATGTATAGTTCTTGTTTCTAGTTGCAAATGTACATATTTCCCTGCAAACATGGGGGCGCTTTGTCCAATAATTAAAAAGTTTACAGGTATTTTACCGATAAGAATGTATGATAAAAAGCTATGTTTTGATGACTTATTTTGTCTATTTGTAAATCTTTTTTTACGTCTTATGCGAAAAAATTAGACTTTTTTTGTAGCCTGAATAGTTTTACGTATTTTTGTTTGGTTAATACTTGGGTAGAGATATATGAAACTGAATGTGAGGAATCATTATATAGTTATATGGATTAGCTGTTTGTGTTTCTTTTCTGCCATGATTGGGTGTAGGGGAAAGAGAGAGGTAAACAGGGTGGACTCAATAGAGAAACTTTATCAGCAGATGGAGCAGTTGTCGGCTGATTCTCCGGAAAAGGTAAATCGGATGGTTGATACATTACTCCCTTCCGTTACAGATAGTATGATGTATTATCGTTTGCTTTTTTTGAAAGTCAGAAACTGTTTTCTGTCTTTTAAGCTTGATTCAGCAGATTATTTCATGGATAGAATCAGTTCTTTCTGTAACAGACATCAAGGTAGTCAGGAGATAGCCCGATTGTATGCATTGGTGTATAATGCACGTGGAAATATTTTTGTGCGTACCTCTCAAGTGGATTCTGCCTGTTATTGCTATCTGAAATCCTTTGACTATGCTAATCGTGGAGGTAAAAGGGAGGTTTTGCCCGATATTTGTTTGAATCTGGCCGATGTATATGTCAAACAGGGACGTTACGATTTAGGCTCTTTGTGGTATAATCGTTCACTTACCATTGCCGATTCTTTGAATATGCCAGATGAGCAAAGGTTTCCTGCTTATTATGGTTTGGCTCAAGTAAATATGGAGTTAAGGGATTTCTCCGCATGCGATTATTATTATGATTTAGCCTATAAGTATTATGATAAAATGCATCCTTTTGAGAAGCATATTTACCTGAATAATAGGGGTAATTCTTATTATTACAGGCAAGACTATATGACAGCGTTGAAGTATTTTCGTCGTTCATTGGCCGTGGTGAATCAATATCCCGATATGACCTTTGAACGAAATTTGACCATGATTAATTTGGGTGAAGTTTTTCTCCTTCTGAATAACACGGACTCTGCTTCTTATTATTTGCAAAAATGCCGAGGTTTTTTTGATTCTATACATCATTCTACGGCGTTATATTGTATTGATACTCAACTTATGGAACTGGCTCTTAAGCAAGGAAATGTGGCATTGGCCAGAGAACGTTTAAAAAAGGCTGTTAAATATGACGAGGTGGAACCTAACATGATTCACGTACGTAATCGTTATTTACAGCGTTATTATGAGAAAGTTGGGGATTATAAACATGCTTATCATTATTTAAAGGAAAATCATCGTATAGATGATTCCATTCGGAATGAAAGGGTAAAAATGAGGGCTGCAGAAATTGAGCTGAAATATACTCAGGATAGTACGTTGATGAAAAAAGAAATCTCTATTCGAGAAAAAGAAAATCAGGTACTTCAGTTACATCAGTTGATGTATGGAATTGTGGGAGGATGTTTTTTGTTGATAGCTGTTGTGTCTGCAGTCATATTGTATCGTAAGCGGCAGAGAGATAGAGAACAATGGCGCATGCAAAATGCCATGACTTCCTTGCGTTTGGAAAATGTACGAAACCGGATTTCTCCTCATTTCATTTTTAACGTATTAAATCGTGAAATGAATTTGCATAAGGGAGATAAAGAGAGCCAGAACTTGATTGGACTTACAAAATTAATACGTCGTAATTTGGAACTGACAGATTGCTTGGCAGTGTCATTGGCTGATGAATTAGACTTTGTAGATACGTATGTAAAATTGGAAAGACAGTCGTTAGGTTCTGAGTTTGAGTATCGTCTGGATTTGGCTGAACAACTGGATTTACAAGAAATGAAGGTTCCTTCTATGTTGTTGCAAATACCGGTGGAAAATGCAATTAAGCATGGTCTGCGTTTAAAAGAAGGAAAGCGCTTGTTGCTTATACAAGTTCATAAATTAGAAAACAATCAGGTGGAGATTGTGATTTGTGACAATGGGGGAGGTTACCGTAAAACGAGTGTAAGCTATGGAACAGGAACTGGCATGAAGGTAATAACGCAGACTATTCAGTTATTGAATATGTATAATTCTCGTCCTATTCTTATGAAAATTAATAATGTACTTATCGGGGAAGAGAAAGAAATGGGATGTGAAGTACGTTTTGTGGTTCCTTTGGATTATTCATATCAATTAAAGAAAAACAGAAAAGTATGAATGATAAGATTAAGGCTGTCATCATAGATGACGAAGAAACAGCCATTGATAACCTTTGTTTTGAGCTTAAAAAATATCAGTGGATTTCTGTAGATGGTATTGCCCGTAATGGCAAATCGGGGATTCGTTTAATAGAAAAGGAACGTCCGGATTTATTATTTTTGGATGTGGAACTTCCGGATATGTTAGGGATGGACTTGGCTATTAAGGTGCATGAATTTCAGAACTGGGATATGCATATAATTTTTTATACTGCCTATAATAAGTATCTGATTGATGCATTGCGTAATTATGCTTTTGATTTTCTGTTAAAGCCTGTTGACCCGAAGGAGTTATCGGTGGCTTTGGAGCGTTTGCGGTCTGCAGATGGTATTAAAAGTCCGGCAAATATCCAGTCGGATGGTGGACGAGTTGGAGAGAAATCTTTTATGGTAGTGACTCCAATGGGAGACTTACGCGTGTTACGTGTGTCGGATATCGGATATTTTCGGTATGTTTCCGATCGTAAAATTTGGGAAGTGGCTTTGGTGAACGGTTCTTTTATTCCTTTAAAACGGAATACAAGGGCTGAAAATTTGTGCGCTTATGATTCTGCTTTTGTACAGGTTCATCAGTCTTATATTATAAATATGAACTATTTGTTGATGGTTCAGGGATGTCAGTGCGTGATGTATCCGCCTTTTAATAATGTAGATGAAATTCAGGTTTCTAAAAAATTCCGTAAGGAAATGATGGAACGTTTTTGTCAATTGTAATGAAATGTTTTTATCCGCTTAGTATCAAAAAAGGATTGCTTAGTGTTGAATATATGATGTTTAGTTGGTAGGCTTTACTTTCTTGTTTCGTCTTTATTACAGATATTTTTATTTTTGCATTAAAAATTGCAAATAATAATTGTATGGGAAAAATTGGGTGTAAGGCTATGCTTCTGTTAGGAAGCATAATGGTGTTGGGTGGAACGGCGCAGGCTCAGTATTTGCGTTCCTCTTATTTTATGGAAGGGACTAGTGCCCGTTTACAGTTAAATCCAGGTTTGCAACCTACCAAGGGGTATTTTAATATGCCGATTATTGGGTCTATTAATATGTCAGCCTCTTCTAATGTGTTAGGAACAAGTGATATTATTGATATCCTGAATTCTGGAAGTGATTTATATTCAAATGATAAGTTGTTTGATCGTTTAAAGACAGACAATCGATTAAATGTAAACTTGAATACGGATATTCTTTCTTTTGGCTGGTATCGGGGAAAAGGATTTTGGAGTTTTAATGTGGGATTACGTGCTGATTTCGGTGCAGCATTGTCAAAGGATATGTTCTCTATGATGCGTACAATGAATGGTTTTTCATTGGAAAATATAGCAGGAACTAATCAGAATTATAGTTTGTCCAACCAGACCTTGAATATGAAAGCATATGCGGAAGTTGGTTTGGGGTATTCTCGTCGGATTACAGAGAAATTAACTGTAGGTGCACGTGTAAAAGTGTTGTTAGGTTTAGCTCGTGCAGAAATGAATATTAATCAGTTTGATCTGGATTTGGAAGTACCGAATCCTAATTATGCAAGTTATCAGGATTATAGTTCTAATGGTGAATTATCTCCTTCTGACTGGTATGGTGCGCATTACAATTATTCAGCTGATGGTAATGTAATTACTACTCTGAAAGGCGGTGGTATGACTTTTGATAACAATGGAATGATTGATGATTTTGATTTGGATGCAGGGGATTTAGGTATTGCTGGTTCTGGTTTTGGTATTGATTTAGGAGCAAGTTATAAAGTTTGGGATAATTTGACTGTATCAGCTTCAATTCTTGATTTAGGTTTCTTAAAATGGAAGGAGAGCGAAACAACTGTAGCTACAGTGACTGGTAGTGAAAATGTAACTATTACTTCAGAGAATTATGACCGTTATATCGGCGGTGATTTCTTGTCATTTGAACGTTTTGATTTTGAAGAAGGTTCACCAGAAAAGGTAAAGACAAAAACTCGTTTGTATTCTACACTGTTGCTGGCTGGTGAGTATGGATTGTTGAATAATAAGCTGAGTGTTGGTGCAATGTATACTGCTCGTTTTGCAGAACCGAAAACATTGAATGAATTGACATTCTCGGCTACACTACGTCCGAAAAATTGGTTGAATGCAGCAATTAGTTATTCTCCGATTCAGGCAAGTGGAAAATCAATTGGTCTTGCTGTGAAATTAGGTCCCTTGTTCATAGGTACTGACTATATGTTCTTTGGAAATAATTCTAAGTCAGTAAATGGCTTTTTGGGAATATCTTTCCCTTTGGGAGGAAAACCAAAACCATTCTCTGAACTCTAAAAACATACTTGTCTATTACTATAATTAAATAATTGAGATGGGGAGTGGCTGCCTTCCGAATCGTAATGTTATGTATTGTCTGTTATGGGTTACGATAGGTTGGCAGCCTTTTTTGTATTCTTTTATATCTGAAGTTCTTTTAAGGTTTCACCATTTAAATGGTGTACGGTGATTTTTCCGTTCTCATAGCTTGCGAAAGTGGGAGGATTGCCTCCTTTTGGAAAAGTGATGGAACCTGTATTACAAACCATTGTATCCCCTGCTTTTTCTAGTTTCCATAAATGGGTATGTCCGTAGAAGAATATGTCATATCCGTTTTGTGGGTGTTTTTCTTCGTTGTAAATATGGCCGTGTGTGAGGAATAACTTTTTTCCGTTATCTACTACCAATGTGTAATCAGACAAAATGGGGAAATTTAATAGCATTTGATCTACTTCTGAATCACAATTTCCTCGTATCGCTACAATTTCATCTGCCATTTCATTTAATCGTTCTGCGATGCCTTTAGGATTTAGTCCTTCAGGAAGACCGTTTCGAGGCCCATAGTTTAATATATCTCCTAAGATGAGAAGCATGTCAAACCGGTGTTCTTGATAAAATTGTAGGACTTTTTCCAAAGCAGGAAGGCATCCGTGTATGTCTGAAACAATCAAATATTTCATATAAACTGTTTGGTCATTATAGAATTCGATACAAACTTAAGAAAAAATTGTTACTTTTCGTCTTCTTATATTTTAAAAGCAAGATAATGTTATCTTATTTATATAAAAAACGGCCACCTTTATAAGGCAGCCGTTTTCTGTTATTATGCTAAAATAAATTATTCAGCTTTTTCGTCGCTCCAGTCCATTGCAGCCATACGCTTGTAAGAAGCATAACGTTTCTTAGCCATGTCTTCACAAGCAGCGAACAAGTCAGCAGCTTCTGTCGGGTATTGTTTCATTACAGATGCGAAACGAACTTCACCCTTCAGATAATCCTGGAAGCCTTCCCAGTTCGGTTCTTTAGAGTCAAGTGAGAACGGATTCTTACCTTCTTCTTCCAGAGCCGGGTTGAAGCGCCACAAGTGCCAGTAACCACATTCTACAGCCTTAGCTTCTTCAGCCTGAGATTTACCCATACCAGCTTTCAAACCGTGGTTGATACATGGAGCGTATGCGATAACCAATGATGGTCCAGGATATGCTTCAGCTTCGCGGATAGCTTTCAAAGTCTGAGCCTGGTCAGCACCCATTGCAATCTGAGCTACGTAAACGTAACCGTAAGTAGTGGCAATCATACCCAGGTCTTTCTTGCGAACGCGTTTACCAGAAGCAGCAAACTTAGCGATAGCACCCAGCGGAGTAGCCTTAGAAGACTGACCACCAGTGTTAGAGTAAACTTCAGTATCCAATACCAGGATGTTTACATCTTCGCCAGAAGCGATTACATGGTCAAGACCTCCGTAACCGATATCGTAAGAAGCACCGTCACCACCGATAATCCACTGTGAGCGTTTTACCAGATAGTCTTTGAATTCAGCGATAGTAGCGCAAGCAGCACACTTGTCTTTTGCAGCTTCTACCAACGGGATAATCTTTTCAGCAGCAGCTTTGCTCTTATCCGCATCGTTGCGGCCGTCAATCCATTCCTGGAATGCTTCCTTGTATTCTGCCGGAGTAGCTTCGTTTGCGATAGCAGACTTCATAGCTTCTTCCAGACGGTTGCGCAGTTTCTTGTTAGCCAATTCCATACCCAGACCGAATTCGCAGAAGTCTTCGAACAATGAGTTAGCCCAAGCAGGACCCTGACCTTTTTCGTTAGTTGTGTAAGGAGTTGAAGGAACTGAACCAGAGTAGATAGAAGAACATCCAGTAGCGTTAGCAACCATTTCACGGTCACCGAACAACTGAGAAATCAGTTTCACATACGGAGTTTCACCACAACCAGAGCAAGCTCCAGAGAACTCGAACAACGGCTGAGCGAACTGAGAGTTCTTCACGTTAGCCTTGATGTCTACCAAGTGCTGTTTAGACTTCACGTTGTCAGCGCAGTAAGTCCAGTTAGCAGCTTCAGCCAACTGAGTTTCAAGCGGCTTCATAGTCAAAGCCTTGCCACCCTTCTTCGGGTTGCCCGGACAAACGTCAGCACAGTTACCGCAACCCAAGCAGTCCATAACGTCTACCTGTACACGGAATGTCATTCCGTCGAACTGTTTACCTACAGCTTTCAGAGTCGGGAAGTTAGCACCAGCTTGTTCTTCAGCATCCAGTACGAACGGACGGATAGCAGCGTGAGGACAAACGTATGCACACTTGTTACACTGGATACAAGTTTCAGGATTCCATTCCGGAACGAATGCAGCTACACCACGTTTTTCGTATTTAGCTGTTCCCTGATGCCATGTACCGTCTTCGATACCCTTAAATGCAGATACTGGCAGCAAGTCACCATCCTGAGCGTTGATAGGACGAACAACTTCGTTGATGAATGCCGGATCGTTGTTTGCAGCAGCAGCTTCAACTTCCAGGTTAGCCCATGCCGGATCAACAGTCAATTGTTTGTATTCACCACCACGGTCAACGGCAGCGTAGTTCTTGTTAACCACGTCTTCACCCTTCTTGCCGTAAGACTTCACGATGAATTTCTTCATCTGTTCTACAGCCAGGTCAACTGGAATTACGCCAGTGATACGGAAGAATGCAGACTGCAGGATAGTGTTAGTACGGTTACCCAAACCAATTTCCTGAGCAATCTTAGTTGCATTGATATAGTAAACAGTGATGTTGTTTTCTGCAAAGTATTTCTTCACTTTGTTCGGCAGGTTCTTAGCCAATTCTTCGCCTTCCCAGATAGTGTTCAGCAAGAATGTACCGTTCTTACGCAGACCGCGAGTTACATCATACATGTGCAGGTAAGCCTGTACGTGGCAAGCTACGAAGTTAGGAGTAGTTACCAAGTAAGTAGAGCGGATAGGATGATCACCGAAACGCAAGTGAGAGCAAGTGAAACCACCAGATTTCTTAGAGTCGTATGAGAAGTAAGCCTGGCAGTATTTGTTGGTGTTGTCACCGATGATTTTTACAGAGTTCTTGTTAGCACCTACAGTACCGTCAGCACCCAAACCGTAGAATTTAGCTTCGAACATACCTTCGCCACCCAAAGCGATTTCTTCTTTCTGAGGAAGAGAAGTGAAGGTAACGTCATCTACGATACCGATAGTGAAGTGGTTCTTAGGAGTCGGCAATGCCAAGTTTTCGTATACAGAAAGAATCTGAGCAGGAGTAGTATCCTTAGAACCCAGACCATAACGTCCGCCTACGATAAGAGGAGCATTTTCCTGTCCGTAGAAGCAGTCTTTTACGTCAAGATACAAAGGTTCGCCGTTTGCACCCGGTTCTTTTGTACGGTCAAGAACTGCAATGCGTTTTGCAGTCTTAGGTACAGCTGCCAAGAAATGTTTAGCAGAGAACGGACGATACAAGTGTACAGAAACCAAACCAACTTTTTCGCCGTTTGCTACCAAGTGGTCGATAGCTTCACGAGCAGCTTCAGTTACAGAACCCATAGCGATGATAACGCGTTCAGCATCTTCAGCACCATAGTAGTTGAACAAGCCGTAGTGACGTCCTGTAATCTTGTTGATTTCGTTCATATATTCTTCTACGATAGCAGGAACTGCTTCATAGAACGGATTGCAAGATTCTCTGTGCTGGAAGAAGTGATCCGGGTTTTCAGCCATACCGCGAGCAACCGGTTTGTTAGGACTGAGTGCACGTTCACGGAATTCAGCTAAAGCTTTCTGGTCTACCAGCGGAGCGAGGTCTTCGTTTTCCAACATTTCAATCTTCTGGATTTCGTGTGATGTACGGAAACCATCGAAGAAGTTCAAGAACGGAACGCGAGACTTGATTGTTGACAAGTGAGCTACACCGGCCAAATCCATAACTTCCTGTACAGAACCTTCACAAAGCATAGCGAAACCAGTCTGACGGCAAGACATTACGTCCTGGTGGTCACCGAAGATACACAATGCGTGAGAAGCCAGTGTACGTGCAGAAACGTGGAATACACATGGCAAGAACTCACCTGCAATTTTGTACATGTTAGGAATCATCAACAGAAGACCCTGAGAAGCAGTATAAGTAGTTGTCAATGCACCAGCCTGAAGAGATCCGTGTACTGCACCAGCAGCACCACCTTCAGATTGCATTTCCTGAACCAAAACAGTTTCGCCGAAGATGTTTTTACGACCTGCGGCAGCCCATTCGTCTACATATTCAGCCATTGTAGATGACGGGGTGATAGGATAGATAGCTGCAACTTCTGAGAACATATATGAAATATGTGCTGCAGCCTGGTTACCATCACAAGTGATGAATTTTTTTTGTTTAGTCATACAATTACTAATTAAATATGAAGTAATAAAATCGTTATTGTCAATATAAAAATCCAAATAACCATAAAGGTATCTGGTCACCGTGTCCTATTTCCATTTTATGCATGGCATAGTATATGTTCGGATTGCTTTTATATTTGCTTCCTTCTGCACAAATCCGGAAATGTAGCGTATTGTCTACAAGGAAAGAGGTACCTTTATCTCCTTTGTTGATTTTGTGGTCTTTCCACAAGGTATTGACAAAGAAGGTTTCCAGCACATCCTGTTCCTCCACCTTTACTGGGTAAATGCTGTACATCAGGTTCGTGTTATGCATCATGATTTTAGCCGGCTTTTTAGGGAAACTTTCCCCTTTCGGATAAACCATGTTGATGAGTCGTGCATCTGCCAGGTATTTTATGTAGTTCATGACTGTGGCACGTGATGTCTGAATTTCATTAGCCAATTGGCTGACATTAGGAGCCACAGGACCATCTACCGCTAGCAAATATAATAATTTTTTGATTTTGGACAGATATTTCAGTTCGATTTGTTTAATCAGGAGAATGTCCACTTCAATCATCATGTTCATGGTCTTCAGCAGATTTTCCGAGAAATTTCTTTTTTCAAGGAAAAAAGGATAGAAACCATGATGGATGTAGTCCTGAAAATAATTGAGCGGGTTGATGTGTGGTAAGATTGTTTTCACAATATGCTCGTGATTGTGCAGAATCTCATCCAACGTATAAGCTGAAAAATGATTTCCTGTCTGTAAGTTCAGAAATTCACGGAAAGAAAATCCTCTCAGGTTATATGACTTGACAATCCCGTTCAACTCGGGATTCTCATCTTTCAGGCGCATTACAGAAGAACCGGTAAATACAATTTTCAGTTGCGGATAACGTTCGTAGCATGTACGCAAATCATGACTCCAGTCTGGAAGCTTGAAAACCTGATCAATAAGCAGGACTTTTCCCCCTCTTTTAACAAATTCCCCGGCAAAGTCTACTAAACTGTATTGTGAAAAGTAGAAATTATTCATGTTTACGAACAAGCAGGAACGGTCAGTCCCGAATTTTTCTTTTGCATATTGTAAAAGAAATGTGGTTTTGCCTACCCCTCTTGTACCTTTTATACCAATCAAGCGATCATTCCAGTCTATTTCATCCATGAGATCACGGCGAACAGGAGCGTTGGTATGTTCAACCAAATAATTATGTGTTCTGTAAAATGCTTCCATGAATTCTGTTTCTAGGCTGCAAATATACGAATACTTCATAATATTGCAAACTGGAGTTGTCAAAAATTCATCTTTTGATTAAGTTTTTTTGAATCTCTTTTTGGTGCATCAAAGGCGGGGATTTGTTGGTTTGCTTTTCAGGTATAGATTCTCGATTTGATAATTTGTAAAGGGGGAGAATCGTAGCATCATTTGTGTAATCTCAGTACTTTCAAAGAAGTACTATAGTACTCCCGTGAAAGTACTGGAGTACTTCATAGACAGTACTACAGTACTTCTTCGGGAGTACTGGAAACTTAGTTCAGTTCGTTTTTGGGGGGATTAGAATTGATAATTCTTTTCCACCCAGTCGATAAATGCCTGGTTTACTTGGCGTGTTCCTCCCGGAGTAGGATAGTCTCCACTAAAATACCAGTCTCCTGGATGTGCCGGACATGCTTCATGCAGTCCTTCCAACGTTTGGTAAACAATCTGTACTTTTGCCCGCGTAGTGGGAGGAGTCAGCAATGCAGCAATCTTTTCTGATATTTCTTCATCACTAAAGGATGCATAGATTTCTTTTACGTAATTGTGCATTTTTTCCTTAGGCAGGTTCATTTGTTCTTTGGATTTTCTATAGGCATATTCAATGACGTGCTGCATGTCACGCTCTTCCAGCAGAGCAATGGCAGCCTTGAAGGCGATGAATTGTTCCATGCTGGCCATGTCAATACCATAGTAATCCGGATAACGGACTTGTGGCGAAGAGGATACGATGACAATCTTTTTGGGCTGCAGACGGTCGAGAATGCTGATGATACTTTGTTTCAAGGTCGTTCCTCGTACGATACTGTCATCAATGATGACTAAATTATCTTCATGTGGCACGAGGCTTCCGTAGGTAATATCATATACGTGAGCTGCCAGGTCGTTACGGGTATTTCCTTCTGCAATAAAAGTACGTAATTTAATATCCTTGATGGCTACCTTCTCGCTTCGGATGCGTTGAGAAAGAATTTGTTTCAGCTCCTCATGGTTTGGTGTGTGACCCAGAGCCTCGATTTGTTTGATTTTAAGTTGGTTCAGGTAATTGTCCAGTCCTTCCAGCATTCCATAGAAAGCTACTTCAGCTGTATTGGGAATGAATGAGAATACAGAATGGGCAATATCATGATTGACTGCAGAGAGAATCGGTTCAATCAGTTTTTCTCCTAATTTTTTACGTTCCCGATAAATATCCACGTCACTTCCTCGGCTGAAGTAGATGCGTTCGAAAGAGCAGGGTTTTAATTTTCCGGGTTTGTTGATTTGTGCCAGTCTGAGCTGACCTTTCTTATTGACCAATACAGCTTGGCCAGGCATCAGTTCATGGATGCTTTCAGCAGGGATATTCAATACCGTCTGAATGACAGGGCGTTCCGAAGCTAATACCATGATTTCATCGTCCTGATACCAGAACGCGGGGCGAATACCCCATGGGTCGCGTACGGCAAAGGTCTCGCCGCTTCCTGTCATTCCGCAGATGACGTAACCTCCATCCCAAGATGGAGAAGATGTTTTCAGTACGTTTGTCAGGTCAATTCGGTCTTCAATGGCATGCGTAATGTCCATTCCTTTCAAGCCTTCTTCTTTGCACTGCTTGTAAAGGCGCTCCACTTCTCTGTCCAGCCGGTGACCTACCTGCTCCAGCATGATATAGGTATCTGCGTATTTCCGGGGATGTTGTCCGGCTTCAGTAATATCAGCAAAGATTTCGTCTACATTGGTCAGATTGAAGTTACCGCACAATGCCAGGTTCTTGGCACGCCAGTTGTTGCGACGGAGAAATGGATGAACATACGAGATACCGCTTTTCCCGGTGGTAGAGTAACGCAGATGTCCCATATAAAGTTCTCCGGCAAAGGGCAGGCACTTCTTTGCAAATTCTGCATCGTGCAATTGTTCTTCCGTTAAATCTTTGTATTGTTGATGAACGTTGTTGAAGATTTCTGTAATGGCTCCCGCTCCGAGTCCTCTTTCACGGAACATGTATTCCTCACCAGGGTTGGCTTGCAGTTTTACGCAGGCTAATCCTGCAGCTTCTTGTCCTCTGTTGTGCTGCTTCTCCATCAGCAGATAAAGCTTGTTCAAGCCATACATCCATGTACCATATTTTTCCTGATAATATTCCAGTGGTTTCAGGAGTCGGATAAGAGCGACCCCGCATTCATGTTTTAATGTTTCCATCTGTATTTTGTTTTCAAGCCATATTATGATTTTCGTTTACAAAATAACAGACAATTATTAAAAGAGGTATGTGCTGTGCATGAAAAAATACATTGTTTCTGTCTTTTTGTGATAAATGTAATTAAAATGTATCTATTCTGTTTTATTCTGAAACTTTTTTATTTACTATATAAAGAAAGTGAAAGGTGTAGCTGACGTAGATGAAAATATTGTAATGAAAAATCCTACAAAAGTGTCATATTGGAAGTGATATTATTATTTTTGTGGACAAATAGAATGTAAACTCTGTTTTGGGTATTAATAATGAAAGATAAAATGAGGTTAGCAGGAAAATTTATGAGAAAAGAAGAGCAGGAAGTAACAGAATGTCATCAGACATCTTCCGGGCTTTATCAACCGGAGTACGAGCACGATGCTTGTGGAGTAGGTATGATTGTAGACATTCATGGTAATAAATCACATGAATTGGTGGATGCAGCCTTGAAAGTCTTGGAAAATATGAAACATCGTGGCGCAGAAGGCGCTGACAACAAGACGGGTGACGGTGCAGGTATTATGCTGCAGATTCCACATGAGTTTATATTGTTACAAGGAATTCCGGTGCCTGAAAAGGGGAAATATGGTACGGGATTGGTTTTTCTTCCGAAAGACGCGAAGGAACAGGAGTCCATTCTGAGCATCCTGATTGAGGAGGTAGAGCGTGAAGGCTTGTCATTGATGCACTTGCGTTCCGTGCCCGTGAATTCTTCTATCTTAGGGAAAAGTGCGTTGGAGACTGAACCAGACATTAAGCAGGTGTTCATTACCGGGGCAACCGACCTGGAAAACTTTGAACGTACCTTATATATTGTACGTAAAAAGATTGAACGTCGTGTACATCATAAGGACTTTTACATTGTTTCGTTGTCCAGCAAAAATATTATATATAAAGGTATGCTGTCTTCGGTACAGGTGCGTGAATATTTTCAGGACCTTACCCAGCCTTACTTTACCAGCGGACTGGCCATCGTACACTCTCGTTTTAGTACGAATACATTTCCTACCTGGAGTTTGGCACAGCCTTTCCGCTTGTTAGCCCATAATGGAGAAATCAATACCATTCGTGGAAACAGAGGATGGATGGAGGCGCGTGAAAGTGTGCTTTCCACTCCTTTACTGGGTGACGTGAAGAAAATAGGTCCGATTATACAGCCGGGAATGAGCGACAGTGCCTCACTCGATAATGTATTGGAGTTTTTCGTGATGTCCGGATTGAGCCTGCCGCATGCCATGGCTATGCTTGTGCCAGAGTCATTCAATGACAAGAATCCGATAAGTGAGGAGCTGAAGGCGTTTTATGAGTACCATTCCATTTTGATGGAACCTTGGGACGGACCGGCAGCCTTGTTGTTCAGCGACGGACGTTATGCAGGTGGTATGCTCGACCGTAACGGTTTACGCCCGGCGCGTTACCTGATCACCAAAAACGATATGATGGTGGTAGCCAGCGAAGCCGGAGTCATTAATTTTGAACCTGAAGCCATTAAGGAAAAAGGCCGTCTTCAGCCAGGCAAGATATTGTTGGTAGATACCCAGGAAGGACGTATTTATTACGATGGAGAACTGAAGAGCCAGTTGGCGGCTTCCAAGCCTTATCGTCAGTGGCTTTCTACCAACCGTATTGAACTGGATACATTACGCAGTGGCCGTAAGATTTCCAATTCTGTACCTGATTATGAATGTCGCCTGCGTGCATTCGGATTCACTCGCGAGGACATAGAACGTACGCTTACTCCAATGTGTATGAATGGGGCCGAACCCACTGCCTCCATGGGTAACGATACTCCTTTGGCTGTGTTGTCTGACAAGCCTCAGATATTGTTCAATTATTTCCGTCAGCAGTTTGCGCAGGTGACCAATCCGCCAATTGACCCGATACGTGAGGAACTGGTGATGTCGTTGACGGAATATATCGGAGCCGTAGGAACCAACATCTTGTTGCCGAGTGAATCACATTGTAAGATGGTGCGTCTGCCACATCCGATTCTGAACAATACACAGCTTGATATATTGTGCAACATTCGCTATAAAGGGTTCAATACCGTGAAGTTGCCGATGCTGTTCGATGCAGCAAGAGGAGCGGAAGGTCTGCGTGAGGCATTGAATGAGTTGTGCAAGAAAGCCGAGGCGGCAGTGGATGAAGGGGTAAACTACATCATTCTTTCCGATCGTGAGATTGATGCAGCACATGCAGCCATTCCTTCTTTGCTGGCTGTAAGTGCCGTACACCATCACCTGATTTCTGTACAAAAGAGAGTACAGACCGCATTGGTGGTAGAAAGTGGAGAAATTCGGGAAGTGATGCATGCCGCTTTGTTGCTGGGATATGGAGCGAGCGCCATCAATCCGTATATGGTATTTGCCATTCTGGATGACATGGTGAAAAAAGGCGATGTACAGTTGAATTATGAAACTGCCGAAAAGAACTACATAAAAGCCGTTTGCAAAGGACTCTATAAAGTAATGAGTAAGATGGGTATCAGTACGATACGTTCTTACCGTGGAGCGAAGATATTTGAAGCCGTTGGTTTGGGCAGCGAAGTGCTTTCTACTTACTTTGGTACCCCTTCTTCATCCATTGGAGGTGTCGGATTGGAAAGCATTGCCAAAGATTACCAGGCATTCCATGATGCAGGTTTTGCAAAAGAGGTCGACGATTTGTTGCCTTACATCGGTCAGTTCTCCTACCGTAAGGATGGTGAGAAACATGCCTGGAATCCGGAAACTATCAGTGCTTTGCAGTTGGCCACTCGTTTGGGAAGCTATGCCAAGTTCAAGGAATATACGCGTCGGGTAGATGAAAAGGAAAGTCCGATATTCTTGCGTGACTTCTTCTCTTTCCGCCGTAATCCGATTCCATTGGAAGATGTAGAGCCGGTAGAGGAAATTGTAAAGCATTTTGTAACGGGAGCCATGTCTTTTGGTTCTATCAGTAAAGAGGCACATGAAGCCATGGCACTGGCCATGAACAAGTTGAACGCCCGCAGTAATACAGGTGAAGGAGGAGAGGATTCCGATCGTTTCCATGAAACCTACGATGGTATTTCCTTGTGCAGTAAGACCAAGCAGGTAGCTTCCGGACGTTTCGGGGTAACCACTGAATACCTGGTGAATGCCGAAGAAATTCAGATTAAGGTGGCACAGGGAGCTAAACCGGGTGAAGGTGGACAGCTTCCGGGATTCAAGGTAAATGAAGTGATTGCCAAGACGCGTCATTCTATTCCGGGCATTTCGCTGATTTCGCCTCCCCCTCATCACGATATTTATTCAATCGAAGACTTGGCTCAGCTGATATTCGATTTGAAGAACGTGAACCCGAAAGCCAAAATCAGTGTAAAGCTGGTAGCTGAGAGTGGTATTGGTACCATTGCAGCCGGTGTGGCAAAAGCAAAGGCTGATTTGATTGTCATTTCAGGAGCAGAAGGTGGAACTGGAGCTTCTCCGGCCTCTTCCATGCGCTATGCTGGTATTTCTCCGGAAATCGGTCTGAGCGAGACACAGCAGACACTGGTACTCAACGGACTCCGTGGTCAGGTACGTTTGCAGACTGACGGACAGTTGAAGACTGGACGCGATATCATCAGCATGGCTTTGCTGGGAGCAGAAGAGTTTGGATTCGGAACTTCTGTATTGATTGTTTTGGGATGTGTCATGATGCGTAAATGTCATGCCAATACATGCCCTGTCGGGGTAGCTACACAGGATCCGCAGTTGCGGGCACATTTCCGCGGACATTATCGTTATGTAGTCAACTTCTTCCGTTTCCTGGCACAAGAGGTACGTGAATACCTGGCAGAGATGGGATTCTCCCGTCTGGAAGACATTGTAGGACGTACGGATTTGATTGAAATACGCCCGACAACTCATGAAAAAGCTTCATTGCTCGATTTCAGTAAATTGTTGCATAAAGTCGATAACGGAGCTGCTTTACATAATGTAACAGAACAGCGTCATGAGATAGAGCACGTGAAGGATGTGAGCATGCTGGCTGCCGCACGCGAAGCACTGGAAAACCGTAAGGAGGTATCGTTGGAATATGCCATATCCAATACCGACCGTTCGGTAGGAGCCATGCTTTCTGGAGCCGTAGCTGCCAAGTATGGACAAGCTGGATTGCCCGCACAGACCATCCAGGTGAAGTTCAAAGGTTCAGCCGGACAGAGTTTCGGTGCTTTCCTTCCACATGGGGTCAGCTTCAAGCTGGAAGGTGAAGCGAACGACTACCTGGGTAAAGGCTTGAGTGGAGGACATATTTCGGTACAGCCTCCGGTAAGAAGCAATTTCTTGGCCGAAAACAACGTAATCGCTGGTAATACCTTGTTGTATGGTGCCACAAGTGGAGAGGTTTATATCAATGGTTGCGTAGGTGAACGTTTTGCCGTACGTAACTCTGGAGCCATTGCGGTAGTAGAAGGAGTAGGCGACCATTGCTGTGAGTATATGACTGGCGGACGAGTAGTCGTACTGGGTAAGACCGGACGTAACTTTGCCGCAGGTATGAGTGGGGGAGTTGCTTACGTATGGGATAAAGACCGCAACTTCGATTACTTCTGTAACATGGAAATGGTAGAACTTTCTCTGTTGGAAGATGCTACAGCCCGCAAGGAATTGCATGAACTGGTTCGTCAGCATTATCTGTACACCGGTTCTCAACTGGCACGTACGATGTTGGATAACTGGAGCCGTTATGTGGAAGAATTCATTCAGGTAACTCCGATTGAATACAAGAAAGTGCTGGCTGAAGAGCAGATGCGCAAACTGCAGCAGAAGATAGCCGAAGTACAGCGTGATTATTGATTAATTGTTGAACAGTAAAAAACTAGATATATGGGAAATCCAAAAGCATTTCTGACCGTTCCCAGACAAGAAGCCGGATATCGTCCGGTACACGACCGTATCATGGACTTCAGTGAAGTGGAACAGACGTTGAACACAAGCGAGCGAAAGCTCCAGGCATCGCGGTGTATGGACTGTGGGGTACCTTTCTGCCATTGGGCATGCCCGTTGGGCAATCGTCCTCCGGAGTTCCAGGATGCCATGTACAAGGGAAAATGGAAAGAAGCTTATGAGATACTTACCGGAACCAATGATTTTCCGGAGTTCACTGGCCGTATATGTCCGGCATTGTGTGAAAAGAGTTGTGTGTTGAAGTTGAGTATGGATGCACCGGTAACCATTCGTGAAGATGAAGCCGCTATCATTGAAGCTGCTTTTCGTGAAGGGTATGTACAGCCTCGTCAATATGAACGAAACGGGAAGTCTGTGGCTGTCATCGGTTCCGGACCTGCAGGACTGGCGGCTGCCAATCAGTTGAACCGCAGAGGATATACGGTGACGGTGTTCGAAAAACTGGAATACGTGGGAGGCTTGTTGCGGTTTGGTATTCCGAATTTTAAGCTCAGCAAGTCGGTAATCGACCGCCGTGTGGCAGTGATGGAAGCAGAAGGAATCACTTTCAAGGTTAATGCCGATATCGACGTGACAAACCTTCCCGAAGGATTTGATGCATACTGTATTTGTACGGGTACGCCGCAGGCACGCGATTTGAATATCCCCGGACGTGAACTGAAAGGTATTCATTTTGCCATGGAGATGCTGGCACAGCAGAACCGCGTGCTGGCTGGGCAGCATATTTCGGAGGAGGAACGCATCACGGCAAAAGGCAAACATGTGCTGGTAATTGGAGGTGGAGATACGGGTAGTGACTGTATCGGTACAAGTAACCGTCAGGGAGCACTCAGTGTGACGCAGATTGAAATTATGCCGAAACCTCCTGTAGGTCATAATCCGAATACTCCGTGGCCGCAGTGGCCGGTGGTTCTCAAAACCAGCAGCAGTCATGAAGAAGGATGCATACGTCGGTGGAGTCTGACTTCCAACCGTTTCCTGGAAGAAGACGGGAAAGTGTGCGGTGTAGAAGTGGAAGAAGTGGAATGGACTCCGGGAGCCGAAGGAGAACGTCCGGTGATGAAGCTAACCGGCAAGAAAGAAATTCTGAAAGCCGATTTGGTATTACTGGCAATGGGATTCCTTCGTCCGGTACAACCCGAATTCCCGGCAAATGTCTTTGTGGCCGGTGATGCAGCTACCGGAGCCAGTCTGGTTGTGAAGTGCATTGCAGGCGGTCGGAAGGCCGCAGCCGACATTGATGCATATTTAAGCCGAAAATAATTGATTTCATACAAAATATAAATACAACTTTACGATTATGTGTGGCATTGCAGCTATTTTAAATATCAGAAAACAGACTCCAGAGTTGCGTGAAAAAGCATTGGCCATGGCTCGAAAGATTCGTCATCGTGGTCCCGACTGGAGTGGAATTTATTGTGGGGGATCGGCTATCTTAGCGCATGAACGTTTGTCGATAGTAGACCCGCAGAGTGGCGGACAGCCTTTGTACTCACCCGATAAGAAAGTGGTACTGGCCGTGAACGGCGAAATCTACAATCACCGTGAGATTCGTAAGGAGTATGCCGGAAAATATGATTTCCAGACAGGAAGTGACTGTGAAGTAATCTTGGCGCTTTATAAAGAATACGGAATACATTTTCTGGAGAAGCTGAATGGTATTTTTGCATTCGCGCTGTATGATTCAGAAAAAGATGAGTTTCTCATCGCTCGCGACCCTATCGGCGTAATTCCACTTTATATTGGTTATGACAGCGATGGCAAAGTCTATTGTGCCAGCGAACTGAAAGCGTTGGAAGGTTTTTGTGAACGCTATGAACCCTTTTTACCCGGACATTGTTATTATAGCAAGGACGGGAAGATGACCCGCTGGTACGTTCGTGACTGGACTCAGTATGAGGCAGTAGCTGATGCTCCGGCATCGGTAAGTGCTTTGCGGGAAGGCTTGGAAAAAGCCGTACGTGAGCAACTGATGAGTGATGTACCCTACGGTGTATTGCTTTCAGGAGGGCTGGACAGCTCGGTCATTTCTGCTATTGCCAAGCGTTATGCAGCCCGTCGTGTGGAAACGGATGGAAAGATGGCGGCATGGTGGCCTCAGCTTCATTCCTTTGCCATTGGTCTGGAGGGAGCCCCCGATTTGGCCAAGGCACGTGAAGTGGCTGATTTCATCGGTACCGTGCACCATGAAATTCACTACACCATTCAGGAAGGTCTCGACGCACTTCGCGATGTGATTTATTACATTGAGACTTATGATGTAACGACAGTTCGAGCTTCTACACCTATGTACTTGCTGGCTCGTGTCATCAAGAGTATGGGTATCAAGATGGTGCTTAGCGGAGAAGGAGCAGATGAGATTTTTGGTGGTTATCTGTATTTCCACAAGGCTCCCGATGCACGGGCTTTCCATGAAGAAACTGTGCGTAAATTGTCCAAACTTTATTTGTACGATTGTTTGCGGGCCAATAAATCATTGGCTGCCTGGGGAGTAGAAGGACGTGTGCCGTTCCTGGACAAGGAGTTTTTGGATGTGGCCATGCGGTTGAATCCGGAAGCCAAGATGTGCCCCGGAAAAACCATCGAAAAGAAAATCGTACGCGAAGCTTTTGCCGACTTGTTGCCTGAAAGCGTGGCATGGCGTCAGAAAGAACAATTTAGTGACGGTGTGGGATACAGCTGGATTGATACGCTGAAGGAATTCACGTCAAAAGAAGTATCCGACGAACAGATGGCGCATGCGGCTGAACGTTTCCCGGTGAATCCTCCCCGCAACAAGGAAGAGTACTACTATCGCTCTATTTTTGAGGAGCATTTCCCGAGTGAGAGTGCGGCTAAGAGTGTTCCCAGCGTACCGAGTGTGGCTTGTTCTACAGCGGAGGCACTGGCTTGGGATAAAGCTTTCCAGCATATCAATGAGCCGAGCGGACGTGCGGTAACCGATGTACATGAAGAGGGATACAAAAACTAAACTGATTATCAGATATGAAAATAGAATTTACAAAGATGCATGGTCTGGGTAATGATTACATCTATGTGAATACGATGAAATACCCGTTGACTAATCCGGAAGAAAAGTCCATAGCCTGGAGCCGTCCTCATACGGGGATAGGCAGTGACGGACTGGTGCTGATTGGCGATTCGGACAAAGCTGATTTTAGTATGCGTATTTTTAACGCGGACGGTTCTGAGGCCAAGATGTGCGGAAATGCCAGTCGCTGTATCGGGAAGTATTTGTATGAATATGGACTGACTACGAAGACGGATATTTTGCTGGATACGCTTTCCGGTATCAAGGAACTGCATTTGCAGGTGAAGGAGGGAAAGGTAGAGTCTGTTCGGGTAGATATGGGAATTCCTGCCGATATTCACTGGGTGGATTTGGGTGATGCTTATCCCTTTCGGAAAGGGGTAGCAGTGTCAATGGGAAACCCTCATCTGGTTATTTTTGTAGATAAAATGGAAGAGGTGGCTCTTGCGGAAGTAGGACCGGTGCTTGAACGTCATCCGCTTTTCCCGGATCGGGTAAACGTAGAGTTCGCTCAGGTATTGAATAAAGAAAACATACGCATGCGGGTATGGGAAAGAGGATCCGGTATCACACAAGCTTGTGGTACGGGAGCATGTGCTACCGCTGTGGCAGCAGCCTTTTCCGGACAATGCGGCTCCCATGCAACAGTCTGTATGGATGGAGGTGACCTGACCATCGACTGGGCAGGAGAGGGGCAGCATTTGTATATGACAGGACCCGCAGTAAAAGTATTTGACGGAACAATCGAATTAAAAGAGTAAGACAAGATATATATGATACAAGTAAACGATAATTTCATCAAGTTGCCCGGAAACTATCTGTTTTCGAGCATTGCTAAAAAAGTGAATGCCTTTAAATCGGCTCATCCGGAAGCCGCACTTATCCGATTAGGAATTGGCGACGTGACTCGTCCGCTTCCACCGGCTTCTATCAAAGCCATGCACCGTGCGGTAGACGAACTGGCCGATGCCGGAACCTTTCATGGATACGGTCCTGAACAAGGATATGATTTCTTGATTCAGGCTATTCTGGAACATGATTACCGCTCGCGTGGAGTAGAATTGCGCCCGACAGAAATTTTTGTGAGTGACGGAGCTAAAAGTGACACCGGTAATTTTGGAGACATTTTAGGCACAGGCAATAAAGTAGCGGTAACGGATCCTGTGTATCCGGTGTATATTGACAGTAACGTCATGGCTGGGAGAGCTGGAGAATTGCAGGCAAACGGGCAATGGAACCGTCTGACTTATCTTCCTTGTACGGCAGAAAACCATTTTATACCTTCTTTCCCCCAGGAGCCGGTAGACATGATTTATTTGTGCTATCCGAACAATCCGACGGGAACGACACTGACCAAAGCCGAATTGCAGAAGTGGGTGGATTATGCTTTAGAGCACAAAGCGTTGATATTATATGATGCGGCTTATGAAGCTTACATTCACGAAAGTGATGTGCCACATTCTATTTATGAGATAGAAGGAGCCCGCTCTTGCGCCGTAGAATTCCGCAGCTTCTCCAAGACTGCTGGTTTTACCGGAGTGCGTTGCGGTTATACCGTGGTGCCGGAAGAAGTGAAAGCCATGACGGCTTCAGGCGAACAAGTAGCTTTGAATCATTTGTGGAACCGTCGGCAGTGTACGAAGTTCAATGGTACCAGCTATATCACCCAGCGAGGAGCAGAGGCCATCTATACCGCCGAAGGACAAGCTGAGATAAAGGAAACCATAGCTTATTATATGGAGAATGCCCGTTTGATGCGTGAAGGATTGCATGCTGCCGGATTTACACTCTATGGAGGAGTGAATGCGCCTTATATTTGGGTAAAGGCACCCGAAGGACTGGATTCATGGAGCTTCTTTGAAATGTTGCTTCACGAAGTCAATGTGGTAGGAACTCCGGGAGTTGGATTTGGACCAAGCGGAGAAGGATTCCTGCGACTGACAGCCTTTGGTAAACGTGAAGATTGCCAGGAAGCTATGAACAGAATAAAAAACTGGGCCGGACGTTAATCCGACCCAGTTTTTAAAACCGCCAGCCTATCCCGATTGAGAGTGAATGAAAAAATGGGCACTTCTTTCCGAGATTCAGCATGTTTCCGTCGAAAACGGTTTCCCGGAGGCCCGAGTAAGGGTCAAGGTTAGAGAGGGTGTATCCCAGAGAGATTATCAGGCTTTCTTCTATTTCCAACGAAACGGAAGTTTTCAGCTGAAAGGATAAAGGCTCCGCACGGGAAGTTGTGATTTCTTCATAGTGGTGGGGAGTCCATACACCTGTAGAGTTTGGGAAATAGGCCAGGGTTATATGTTTAGTGGGTGGAAACGAACAAGTGATGCCTGGACTGAATGTCAGGTACAAGGCATATTCCCGGTCATGTCCTAATATCCACGAAGGCGTGTAGAATTGTGGCGCAATTCTGCATGCGAGGTGGGTGGACAGAACCTTTTCGTCGTTCAATTCAAAGCGGAATTTTTTATCAGCAGAGACACCATTGAGATGGATGTCATCCAAACTTTTGCTAAAAAGAAAGCTGACTCCGATGCCGGCATACTTGAAAGGCTGGAAAGTGACAGACGGCTCTACCTCCCATCTGCTGTAATTGTCCAGTGCGCCCTCCAGTTGTATTTTCCAAAGTGGGCGTTTTTCAGTCTGACCATACACAGACAAGCTACAGATTAGCAAAATGATTACAAAAACTCCTCTCATTTTAAGCTATGTCTTGTTATTTCACCGTTACTTCTTTCTTGTCGTAGAAAACCAGTCTGATTTCTCCTTTGGCAGGAGCGTCATTGTCTTTGGTTTCCAGTTTCAGGATGCGTTTCAGCGTAAGCATATATTTTCCTTTCGGCACATTCTTAAACGAAACTCCGTCACGGCTTTCATTTAATGTACCATAATAAGCGGTATATTCCTCCAAATGAGAGGGATTGTCCAGCGTGGCCTCCAGTTCTTCATTGGACGCGATTTTCTCACCCTTCCATTCAACCATTTCCTGATTGGCAATCGTGGTAAGTTCCGAAGGAATATGTATCTCATTAATCCATTCCTTGTAGACATAATTGGTCAGCATACGGGTTTCTTGCTGCCGTTTGCGTTGGAACACGAATGAGACTTGTTCGTCTTTTCCGAGTGACAGTGAATAGGAATAACCGAATATTGTATTCCCATCAAAATAATGGTATTCCATCTCTTTGCCATTGGCCATGATGGATGCTCCGCCTGTAAGCTTGATTTCTTTCAGGGGTACGTCTTTCTCTGGGGAGAAACGGGCGTAGGCCAGGGTAGGCTGTGAATCAGAAAAAGCCACCAGGTAGCTTTGATAAATGGCTACATTGTCTGGTAGATTTTCTGAATTTTCTTCACTGCAAGATGCCGTGAAGAAAATCAGTAAGCCGTACATCATCCCATAAAGTAGTTGTTTCACTTTCATGAGTCGCGTATGTTTAAATAGATTTACGGCTGCAAAGGTAAAGTGAACAGATGGAAGTCAGGGAAAAATCTGATGTACACAAGCGAAGATTAATCTATTGGAAATTAGATGGTTGATAGTTTTTATGATGTACATGACACTTAAAATGCGGTGATAAACTCATCAAAGCTGCTATTTTCGATGTGCATTTTCTCCTTTAGTCTCATTTTCCGGCGCGAGATGCTTCCTTTGGCAATATGGTAAATTTCGGACAGTAATGACAAGGGAAGATCCATCTTTACCAGACAGCAGAAACGAAGTTCTTCTTCTGTAAGTTGCGGGTAACATTCCTTCAGTCGTCTGGTAAATCCGTCGAAGCAAGTGTCCGCGTTTTGCTGAATGATTTCCCATTCCTCTTCCGTTAAGTGAAGTGCGCCTTGCGAATTCCTTTTCCGCAACAGAGAAGGAAGCGTGATGGCATTCAGTTGCCGGTAGTAGGCCACGCTTTTATTCAGCCGGTCAATTTCCTGCTGTTTCAATTTCTCCTGTTCGTGAGCCAGTGCCACTTCCGCTTCTTTCCTTTTCAGCGTTTCTTCCATGCGCATCCACTGGGTAGTCTTTAGTTCTTCTGTCAGCTTTTGTTTGTGTACGCGGATGCGGTGAAGAAGTAAAAGCAGGATAAGAATCACTACGCCTAAGGTGACCGCAATCCGGTAGAAAACCAGTTTGTGGTGTGCTGCCTGCATCTCTGCTTTGTTGGCCCGTTCGCGTTGCAACTTGTATTCGTGCATATCCTGTATCTTTTCGATGACCATTTCTTTTCGTTCGGCACTTAACGAGTCATGCGACAGAATGTATTTTCGCATGTAGATGTTTTCCTGCTTCTCATTCTGTTTCTTTCCGTACATTTCGAACAGACGACGGTAGGCTTCCGTACGTTGTTTTAAGGAGGCATCAGACAAAAAAGGCAGGATATGATGCGTGGCCGAGTCAGCTTGCAGAAGAGAGGCAAAAATGTACCCTTTCTGAAGGTACAAGGCGGCAGCTTCCTTGTCCGGCAGATTTTGGCGAATGGCGTTATTGATGTAATGGAAGGCACTGTCCGTCTGTCCTTGCTCTAAATAAATGCGGGAAAGATAAAGTTCACTTTGTGCGATGGAGGCTGGAGTTCCGGAAGGCATATAAGCAAGTGCTTTCTGAAAGAATTCTTTAGCTTTTTCCGGTTGATGCGGCAGGTAAAGCATGGCTTTCTCCTGCCATAAATTCGCATATACGGACGAGTCGTTCAGACATTGCGCGATGTCTTCCGCAGCGTCTAAGAAATGAGCTTCTTCCTGATTTTCTCCTTTAAAACGGCTGATGCGGGCCTGTTCAAGATAAATCCTGAACTGCAACAGGCTATCGGTATGAGTATTTATTTCTGTAGATTCAGGGGAAGGTGCTTCAGTTGGGGAGGTACACGAAAAAACGTATACTCCCACGGCGAGTATCCCTATAATGATGAAATATCGGAGTACAGACATAGGTTAGTCAGGCTAGTTAGTTTGGTGCGAAGATACTAAAAAATGCCTTTGAAATGTATATTTTCTGAATAAATAAAGAAAAATTGGGGCTTTTTAAGCACAAGGGAAAAACGTACTTACGTTTGATAGAGAATGCAAATGCGTTTGGATTCAAACGCAAGTACGTTTTACTTAAGAAGCTTAGGCGTTTGAGTTGAAATGTACTTGTGTTTTTTTGAGGGGTAAATGTGAAAGAAATAGTGGCTTGTTTGTTATTCTGTTTCTTATTGTTTAGATTTGCTCTTATTGCATATAGAAACATAGTAAAACGAAATGGAACATTTGCAGGATAGGCTGTCCAAATGGCAGGTAATGGCTTTGTCTCGCGAGTTGCATCATGATGAGGCTGGCATCGGTAAGTTGTGTGACCTTATGCTTTATGCGGAAGATGCACAGTCGGCATACAATGCGGCATGGATACTGTATTATTTACCGGCAGAAGACAAAAGACTTTATGTCTCTCCCTTTTATGATAAGATTGCAGACTGGGCAATGAAGCCTTGTTTGCATATACGTCGGGGACTTGTTCTTTCTATTCTGATTGACTTGTCTACGAAGCAGAACTTCAGGACGGACTTGTTTGATTTTTGTCTTGCCCATGCTGTCGACAAGAAGGAATCGGACAGCAGCCGCTCGATGATGATAAAACTGGCTGCAAAAATGTGCCGGTTTGTTCCGGAACTGGCAAATGAACTAGTGGCCTGTCTTGATATGCTGGAATACGAAATGATGCCAAGCATCGTAGCAGCCAGGAGAAATGCAATGAAAGTAGTCGAATCGCTGAGAAAGAAAAATGATGAATAAAAAATAAGATATGACTAACAACCAGGAAAAATCTTCTTTACGAAAAATCCCCAATGTAGGTTCACAGACAGAACAAGACTTGATAGCCATGGGGTATACCTCTATCGCATCGCTGAAAGGAAAGAAAGCGGAGGATTTGTACGAGGAAGAATGCCGTTTGCGTGGGTGTACGATAGACCGCTGTCAGCTTTATCTGTATCGGGCTTTAGAGTATTTTGTTCATACGGAAAACCCGGATAGAGAGAAATGTAAGTGGTGGTATTGGAAAGATGATTATTTTTATCCCTCTCCGTGTGGAGCAAGGTGTGTGGACTGTGCGTCATTCCCAAAGGAATGCAAAGGATGCAGAAAGATAAAAGGTAAGGTGTTCTGGCTTCAGTATACAGGTGATGCGGTATGTCCCATTTGGAAATGCTGTAAGGAACAAAAGCGGGAAAATTGTGGGGGATGTCCGGATTTACCTTGTGGTCGTTTTATGAAAGATCCTTCCATTTCGGATGAGGAAAATGAAGCCAATTTGAAAAAGATGATAGCTAATCTTGCGGCATATAAAAAATAAAATATAACTCACATAATTATGGAAACAGAAAGACTGATACTCAGGCCGTGGCGTGAGGAAGATGCCCTTTCACTCTATAAATATGCCAAGAATCCGGCTGTAGGGCCGATTGCCGGTTGGCCACCGCACACGTCTGTAGAAAACAGCCGAGAGGTGATACGTGATATTCTTTCAGCACCGGAAACTTATGCGGTAGTGTTGAAAGAAATCAATGAACCTGTTGGCAGTGTGGGCATTATGTTTGGAGACAGCGTACACAGCGCTGACATGCAGGAAGGAGATGCAGAGATTGGTTATTGGATTGGAGTTCCTCATTGGGGAAAGGGGCTGATTCCGGAGGCCGTCAATCGCCTGTTGAGGCGTTGTTTTGAGGAACTGGGAGTAAAACGAGTGTGGTGTGGTTATTATGACGGAAATACCAAATCTCGCCGAGTAATGGATAAATGTGGTTTCAAGTTCCATCATACGGAAGAGGGCAAACTTTCTCCATTGGGTGATGTGCGGACAGAACATTTTACTTTGTTGACGAAAGAAGATTTTCTTAAGGAAAATTGTAAAGAAACAAAGCTTGTTTATGCTTTACGTCCGCTTGAAGAAAAAGACATTCCGGAAATGCAGCACTTGTTCCGTTCTACAGTGCTTAATGTGAATTTGAGGGACTATACAAAAGAAGAGGTAGCAGACTGGGCTTCTTGTGGTGATGACTTGTTGCACTGGAAAGAACTTTTGTCTCAACATCATTTTATTGGGGCTTTTGATGAACAAGACAATATGGCTGGTTTCTCTTCTATGAATAAAGAGGGATATTTGCATTCCATGTTTGTACACAAGGACATGCAGGGCAGGGGAGTAGCTACTCAGTTGCTTTCGGAAGTAGAGAAGATGGCCAAAGCGTATGGAGTTACTGAAATTACCTCGGAGATCAGCTTGACTGCAAAATCGTTTTTTGAACAAAAGGGATACAAAGTGGTTAAGTCTCAAAAGTGCAGAGCCAATCAGCTGGAACTGACAAATTTCGTCATGTGCAAGCGGCTTTTTTAATTTGCGGAAAAGGCCACGTTGTAGGAACTTTTTGAAAGCCGCTTGAATAAGTTTATAGAGAATACGCGAAAAGGGCTTCTCTACGGGGAATGGAATGATAATGGGAGATTATAAATAGAGTAAGAAAACGCAGAGGCCACGACCTTCACGGTCGCGGCCTCTTTCTCAAACAACCAATAAGAAATAAGAGATAATCCTTTAGGGGATGGATTATCTGATGAACAGCAGTTCTCTGTATTTGGGTAATGTCCACATCTGATCATCCACAATTAGTTCCAGTTTGTCGATGTGGTAGCGAATCTGTTCCAGCATCGGAGTAATCTTGTCGTGATATTCGATGGCTTTTGCACGTTCGTCTACAATCTTGTTGGCAACTTTTCGGGCTTCTACCATGGTATCTACGTGTTCTTTGATGTAAGAAGTGTGTTCTGCAATCTTACGGATGATGGCCATGTTTTCAGCAGACAGCTTTTCGGCCTCTTCTGTAGGGAAGATTTGCTTCATCTTGTAGACATTGTCAATCAGTTTGCTTTGGTATTCAATGGCTACCGGAACTACGTGGTTCATTACCAGGTCGCCCAAAACGCGAGCTTCAATCTGGATTTTTTTGGTATAGGTTTCCCATTTCACTTCGTTGCGTGCTTCGAGTTCCTTGCGGGTCATGACACCGGCAGATTCGAACATGCGTACACTGTCTTCTGTCAGATACTGGTCGAAGATGACCGGACAGCTGGTTTCGCAGTCCAGACCACGGCGTGCAGCTTCTTCTTTCCATTCGTCGCTGTATCCGTTGCCGTCGAAGCGGATGGGTTTGCTAATCTTGATGTATTTACGGATCACCTGAATGATGGCCGAAATCTTCGGTTCACCTTTCTCAATCAGTTCGTCCACTTCTTTCTTGAATTCGGTAAGCTGTTCAGCTACGGCTGTGTTCAGGGCAATCATGGCGCTGGCGCAGTTGGCCTCAGAACCTACGGCACGGAATTCAAAGCGGTTGCCGGTGAAGGCAAATGGTGAAGTACGGTTACGGTCGGTATTGTCAATCAACAGTTCCGGAATCTGCGGAATGTCGAGTTTCATACCGTGTTTACCTCCTAAGGCAATCAGTTCGTCGGTTGAACTGTCTTCCATGTGGTCGAGTACTTTGCTCAACTGGCTGCCTAAGAAGGAAGAGATGATGGCGGGAGGTGCTTCGTTGGCTCCCAGACGGTGTGCGTTGGTTGCACTCATGATAGAAGCTTTCAGCAATCCGTTGTGGCGGTACACAGCCATCAGGGTGTTTACGATGAATGTGATGAAACGCAGGTTCTCTTCTGGAGTCTTTCCCGGAGCCATCAGCAGAGTACCGGTATCTGTACCGAGTGACCAGTTGTTATGTTTACCGGAGCCATTGACACCCTTGAAGGGTTTTTCGTGTAGCAGTACACGGAATCCGTGTGTGCGGGCTACTTTTCGCATCAATGACATGATGAGCATGTTATGGTCTACTGCCAGGTTACATTCTTCGAAAATCGGAGCCAATTCAAACTGGTTAGGAGCTACCTCGTTATGGCGTGTCTTCACCGGAATTCCTAATTCGAGTGCCTGGATTTCAAGGTCTTTCATGAAAGCTGCCACACGGGTAGGAATAGCGCCGAAGTAATGGTCTTCCAACTGCTGATTCTTAGACGCTTCGTGTCCCATCAGTGTACGTCCTGTCAGCAACAGGTCTGGACGTGCGGCATACAAACCTTCGTCTACCAGGAAGTATTCCTGTTCCCATCCCAAGTAAGCCATCACTTTTTTTACATTCGGGTCGAAATAGTGGCAAACGTCTACTGCCGCTTTGTTGACTGCACGGAGGGCTTTCAGAAGCGGAGCCTTGTAGTCGAGTGATTCACCGGTATAAGCGATAAAGATTGTCGGGATGCACAAGGTGTCGTCTACCACGAACACAGGTGAGGAAGGATCCCATGCGCTGTATCCGCGAGCTTCGAAGGTGTTACGGATTCCGCCGTTCGGGAAAGATGAAGCATCCGGTTCCTGCTGTACAAGGAGCTTTCCGGAGAATTCTTCCATCATGCCACCTTTTCCGTCGTGTTCTACGAATGCATCATGCTTTTCGGCTGTTCCTTCTGTCAGTGGCTGGAACCAGTGAGTATAATGGGTAGCACCCAGTTCGCTGGCCCATCGTTTCATACCTTCGGCTACGGCATCGGCAATCTGGCGGTCGAGTGCTGCGCCATTATCCATGGCATCAATCAATCGTGCAAATACCGTAGAAGGCAGGTATTTAAACATCTTTTCTCTGTTGAATACATATTTACCGAAATATTCTCCCGGTCTTTTGTCAGGGGTAGGTACTTCCATGGGTTTAGCTTGGAAGGCCTTTTCTACAACTCTGAATCTTAATGTTGACATGTGACTGTAAATTTTTATTGGTTATTTATTGTTAGTAGTGAATGTTCAGTTTTAATGGTTATAAGCTGATTCTCCGTGTTCGTAAATATCCAAACCTTCTTCTTCGATTCTGGCTGGAACGCGCAGACCGTGAACTTTGTCGAGGACTTTGAAGATGATGTATCCCATCAATGCGGCCCATCCACCGACGATGATTACACCGAAAATTTGTGCACCGAGGAATCCGAAGCCACCTCCGTAGAATGTGCCGCCTTCTACGGCAAACAGACCGGTAAGAATGGTTCCGAGGCTGCCGCATACACCGTGTACGGAAGAGGCACCTACAGGGTCATCAATTTTCAGACGGTGTTCAATAAATTCTACAGCGAAAATCATGACAGTTCCGCAGATGGCTCCGATAAGAGCGGCTCCCATAGGTGATACCAGGTCGCATCCGGCTGTTACACCGACGAGTCCGGCAAGGATACCATTGAGTGTGAGAGAGAGTGACGGTTTACCATATTTAATCCAGCTTACAATCAAGGCAAGGAATCCTCCGGTACAAGCTGCCAGATTGGTGGTAAGGAACACGTGTGAGATGGCTGTCTGGTCACCGTATCCGGCTGCTGCAAGCTGTGAACCCGGGTTGAAACCGAACCATCCGAACCAGAGGATGAATACACCCAGGCAAGCAAGTGTCAGGTTGTGGCCGGGGATGGCTTTTGATTTTCCGTCCTTTCCGTATTTGCCCAAACGCGGACCAAGAATGGCGGCACCGACCAATGCAATCCATCCACCTACAGAGTGAACCACAGTTGAACCGGCAAAGTCATGGAATGTATAACCGAACACAGACATCATGAATGAATCCGGATCTGCGTTTGAAAGCCATCCTCCTCCCCAGGTCCAATGACCGGAAACCGGATAGATTAATACACTGATGGCTATCGTGTAAGCCAGATACATGGAGAATTTGGTACGTTCGGCCATGGCACCTGACACAATGGTAGCAGAAGTGGCACAGAATACGGTCTGGAAGATTAGGAAACCTTCAATAGGTAATCCGTTTTGAATGATATTGTCCATGGCATCCAGGTCGAAAAGGTGTGGAGTACCGAATACATTTCCTACACCGAACATCAGTCCGAAACCGATAAACCAGAACAGAATGGAACCTACCATAAAGTCCACCAGGTTTTTCATCAGGATGTTGGCTGTGTTCTTGCTGCGGGTAAATCCGGCTTCAACCAGAGCAAAGCCCGGCTGCATGAAAAATACCAGCATGGCAGCCAGTAACATCCATACGGTGTTAAGTCCGGTAGATAATTCCGCTATCTTGTCAGCGTTGCTAACCTCTTCAGGTACAGAGGTCTGCGCTGTTGTAATCAATGGAAACAGAAGTAAGAATAAGGGTATGAGGATTTTGCGGTATGCTGCTGTGTGCACACCTTCTGTAAGTCGTTTCATAATTTTTACCTATTAAGAATTAATACCTGAGTTGATTTTCCGGGATTATTTTTCCTGTTCCGCATTATAAAGCGAAATATCGCCACGTTCGCCTGTACGGATACGGATGGAGTCTTCTACGGGGATGATGAAAATGCGTCCGTCACCTATCTCACCGGTATAAGCGGCTTTCATGACGGCTTGTACGGTCTTTTCCACATTCTTTTCCCTCACCACGATGGAAATCAGGATTCGTTCGATGGAACTGGTATCATATACTACCCCACGGTAAATACGACCTTCGCGGGTTTTTCCGACACCTCTTACTTCATAGTAGGAGAACCATTCGATGTCGGCGGCCAATAATGCCTCCTTTACTTCTTCGAATTTGGTTCTACGGATGATTGCCTCAATCTTTTTCATAATAAATTGTATTTGTATTTTGTATTGTTTGTTATCCTGTGTAATCTTTTTTGCCTCTTGAAATCATTAATCCTATTGATGTTGTATTTGTATTGTAGTATATTTTTGTCAGAAACTTATGCCAAACACAAAGTAAGCTCCTTCTGTGGCCGGATTCCAAATAGCCTGGGCAAATATAGGCAGCGAGTAGGAATCTGTGATTTTGATTTCCTTGCTAGCTCCGAGGCATATATTTGAAACTTCAAATCCGCTTGCCCCATTGTTATAGAAGCTGGTTTCCCATGGAGTAGCACCTATTTCTGCCGACCAGTCCAGACCACCTAACTTGAAGGGGGCTGCGATGCTGAAGTAGGAAGAATAAGCACGGTTACCGTTTGCTTTTACACCATCAGCTCCAGCAAAGTTTGTATACCAGTTCACGGCTAAGGGACCGAAATCGTAACCGACTTGCGCTTCGAACACATGTGAAGTGTTGTGGGTACCATAGTGAAAATACTCAGGACCGCCATCAAACCAATAATCAGTGACAGATACGCTGAATCCTCCTGTACTGTATCCTAAAGTAAGGTCGAATTCCTTGGTGTCTTCTTTATCCAGTCCGACAGAACCCCAGCCTGAAAGGGAGAAACCTTTGTAGGATACGGAAGCAGAGGGTTGGATGCTCACATTTCCTAAATCCTGTCCACGCCAGATGTATCCGCTTACAAGATCGGCTCCAATGTCAGCTTCTACTTTGTCTTGTGCCATTGAAATGACTGGAATGCCTGTCATTAAAAGCAGTGCGATTCCGGTGAGTTGCATTCTTTTCATTGCTTTCGTGTTTTTAGTTAATGTTTAAAACTCTTTACTTTTAGTTGTATTGTCTTTTTGTATTGTATTTAGTTGTATTTTCTTTCTTTTTGTTTTATCGATATGCAAATATACTTTCTTTTAGCTGTTCTTAAGCATAAAAAGGTGTACTTTCTTCTTTTATATTTTGTGTAGTGCAAAATTACTTGTTTTTACCCTATTTTAGGTTTAAGTTTGAAATATTTTTCATTGATTTTTCGCGAATTTGTTTTCTCGGCAGAAAACTTTCAGAGAAAAAATATTCTTCTTTCGATGATGAAGAGGAGGAAGTTAGGGATACGGAACTGTTTTTTCGTATTTTTGTAGGGTTTTAATTGAGAAAAGCATGTTTCCAAACGTATATTTGTTTAATCCGGATTATGATATGGCGATGGCCAATTTCACTCCTTATTATAAATCTCCTGCAGAGATTGTGCGTATGATTGCGGATTTATCTGCTCTTCCATGGTGGTTTGCTGAAGAAGGAAGTTGTGTGAAGGTGGAGAATATGGCTCTTGTATCTCTTTTGAAGAAGCAGTTGAAAGAGGTGTGTGGAGGAAGCATGGAGATGGAAAGAAGGCTCGATGGGTTATTGCCGCGTGCAGCTTGGACGGCAGAATGGCCTTCAGCTCGTTATATCCCCTGGGGGTGGACACCTGCCTTGGTGCACCGGCTCAGACAGGAAGGAGTAGAAGAGCGCTTTTTGCCTTCGGAAGATGCTGTCAGGCGTTTCCGTTTTTTTTCGTCTCGTCAGCGTTGTCTGGAGGTATTGCCTGAATTAGTGAAGATAGATGGGACTTGCGGGGAGATGAAAGCTTGTGTGTCTCTGGTTGAACTGGAAGCGTATCTTCAGGAAAGAGGAGAATTGGTATTGAAAGCTCCATGGTCGGGAAGTGGGAGAGGGCTACTGAAAGTATCTTCTGCCAGTTGGAATGCGCAACTGGCTGGGTGGGCCGCACGTATTCTGAGGGTACAGGGAGTTGTAATGGCAGAGCCCATTTATGATAAAGTGGTTGATTTTGCGATGGAGTTTTATGCGGAGAAGCAGAATGGAGTCCGTTTTGCCGGTTATTCTTTGTTTGAAACAGATGCCCATGGAAATTACAAGCTTAATCTTCTGTTATCAAATACAGAAATTGAGCATCGGTTGTCAGCGTATGTATCTCGGGAGATTCTACATGAAGTAAGAAGCTGTCTGCTTTCCGCACTTCAACGGCTGTTGAAGGATGATTATGAAGGGTATTTGGGGGTAGATATGATGATTTGCCGCCTTACAGAAGAGTTTGTGGTACATCCGTGTGTGGAAATTAATCTTCGCATGAATATGGGAGTGGTGTCTCGCCTGTTCTTTGATCGTTATGTCTCTCCTTCTTCTTCGGGA
This sequence comes from Phocaeicola plebeius DSM 17135, assembly GCF_000187895.1. Taxonomy (GTDB): domain Bacteria; phylum Bacteroidota; class Bacteroidia; order Bacteroidales; family Bacteroidaceae; genus Phocaeicola; species Phocaeicola plebeius. The sequence continues at coordinate 498,159 of NZ_DS990130.1, forward strand.
CAATATGTGGTGGAGCATTATGCAGCTGAGGGGGAAGCTCTGGAAAATCATCACAGGTGTTTATCTGCCTATCCGTTAAAGATTACTCAAGAAGGGCGTATCCTTCAAGGGTATTTGCCACTGACTCCAGTACAGGCAACTACACATTATCAGGTGTATGTGGTGGTGAACAATATGGGGTTGTAAAGAGGTTTTTGTTCTTTAAAATAAAAAGACAGACCGTTTTGATGCTTTCACATTCAAAACGGTCTGTCTTTTTATAGGGTTCTTATTTATTTAGCTAAGCTTTAGAAGAAGAGGTAGCGCTGGTCTACAACTTTTGCTTTCTGATACAAGTCATTGATTAACTGGTTACCTGCAATACGTACAGCCATGTTAGTCAATGTAGCTTCTTCTTGTTTTGCATCAAACTTCTCGCTTCCTTTTTCTTTTGCGTATACCTGAATCATGTATACTCCACCATTACCTTTGATAGGTGCGCTTACCTTGTTGGCAGCTGTCTTAGCAGCTACAGCACCGATAACCGGTTCGCTGCTGCGTGTAACTGAAATGTAAGCAGGAGCACTGAATGTAACGTGTTTTACAGAATCACTTACAGCATCCTTCATTCCCTTCACCTGAGCAATGGAGTTATACTTCTTCATTTCTTCCATAATCTTTTCAGCTTTCTTATCGCGGCGGATTTCAGCTCTCAGCATTTCAGCTACTGAGTTGATGTCACGATAACCGGCTTCATGAATCTTGTCAAGAGCAACTACCATCAGATGATCGTTTTCACCACATTCATACAGCGGAGAAACTTCACCTGGTTTTGCAGCAAAAATCCATTTCAGTGCTTCACGAGTAGAACGTACGCCACCTACATAGTGTTCTGCGCTTGAAAGGTCTGTGCGAGGCATCAGTGTATAACCGCTTTCTTCTGCGTTCTTCACCATTGAGTCGATAGTAGTGTTCTGTGCTACAAACTGGCTGAATTTGTTGTATGCTGCATTGTAAGTTTCTTTACTGAATTCTACTTCACGTTTAACGACAGCTACTTTGTATTTAGTCTGCATGCTCTTCTTGTTCATTACCTGCAGAATCAGATTAGCTTGTCCCATGTTGAGGTTAGCCAGTTCGTTTACAGGCTGGTTCAACAATGTGTTGATGAACTTGCTGTTGTCTGCATCCAGTTCAGAACCTTCCCAGCTCTGTGCATTTACCCAAGTTGCTTCACCTGTCTGTCCGTAAATCTTAGCTACGGCTGCGAAGTCAGCACCACCTTTCAATGCATTGTAAATACTGTCGGCCAGTGTTTTTGTCTTTTCTTCAGTGTCAGCATATACCTGAATCTGACGGAACTGGATTGAGTCAGGAGAAGAAACTTTTGCAAGCAACTTGAATGCATTGAATGAATCGTCTGTCTGATTGTAGTAAGGACCGTATACTTCGTTTACATTCGTAGAGTCAAGGCGTGAAGCCACGTCTGCAGGGAATACGGATTTGCTTACCGGAACGTCAGAGTAGTTTACAGAAGAACCTGTAGAACGAACAAAAGTTCCAAAATCGGCTGTTGTGCTAGCCAATTGGTTGCTGTATTCAGTTACTTCTTTTTCTACAGCCTTACGGTCTGCATCAGACGGAACCACTTTTACATCGATGTAACGGATGTCGCGTGTTTCTACCAGCTGCTTGAACTGTTCTTTCTTTTCGTTGTAGCGGTCTTTGATTTCACTGTCAGAAACCTGAATTGTAGAATCATTGATAGAGCTGTAAGGTACACCAGCTAACAACAGGTCACTCTGTTCTGTACGTGAGTTGAATGCATCTTCAGCAGCTACAGGGTTAGAGATCAAAGATTTTGCTACCAGGTTCTGATATTTTTCAGCCAAAGTGCTTTGTGCCAAAGTCTTTTCTACAAACTGCCAGAAAGCACCCATCTTCTGATAGTATTCTACATACTGTGCAGGCATTTGGCTTGCATTCAAGTTTGCATAATCTACCAGAAACTTTTTCAACATATCTTTATCGAACATACCAGTCTGCGGATTGCGGAAAGGAGTCTGCATCAGCAACGGGTGTGTGCCTTGGTCAATGATGCTCTGTATTTCAGCGTCTGTCACTTTCAAGCCTAATTTTTCTGCCTGTTCAGCAATCAGCTTGTTGTTGACATAACTTTGCCATACCTGATCTTTCACGTTGTTCAACTGGTCTTCTGTCAGCGAATTCAATCCATTGGTCAGTTTGATGACTTCACTGAGTTCGTCCACCATTTTCTGATAATCTTGTGCACTGAGAACTTCCCCGTTCACTTCTCCTACGTCTTGTTTACCTTGGTGCGGCTGGAGTACTTTCCATGCGTCACCGGCAATAAATGCAAAAAGGGCAAGACCGATTACGATGACCAACAAAGGTCCTTTGCTTCGAATTTTTTGTAAAGTTGCCATTTAAAGTTATTATTTTTTTGTTTATTGTTTTTATAGTTCTGTTATTAGCGCACGAAGATACAAAAAATACTGTTTAGTCACTATTTTCTCTCAAAAAAATGCTTATTTCGTGGTAAACAGTTTGACCAATTCTATTTTATTGGCGCTTACTTTGATAATTTTAAAGGTAAAATTCTCAGTCTGAATGACGTCGTTTACTTTGGGTATGCTTTGACATTCATTCAGAATAAGTCCGCCGATGGTCTGGTAATTTTCGCTCTCAGGCAGATTCAGGCCAAAGGTTTCATTGGCTTTTTCTATATCTATTCTTCCAGAGAAGATGTATTCGTTATCTGATATTTGCTTGGCGACGATGGATGTGGTATCATGTTCATCTTCAATGTCGCCTAGGATTTCTTCAATCAAATCCTCCAATGCCACGATACCTGAAACACCTCCAAACTCATCTACTACTACAGCCAGTGAACGTTTTTGTTGTTTGAAGATTCGCATCAACTTGTGGGCAGCCATTGTTTCAGGCACAAAAGGGATGCTACGAATGCCATTTTGCCATTCGTCGTTGCTTCGGAACATTTCGGATGAATGAATGTATCCCACAATGTTGTCGATATTTTCTTTGTAAACGATTATCTTGCTGATGCCATTTTCAATAAATACCTTTTTGAGTTCAGTGAGCGGAGTATCAAAATCCACAGCTATGATTTCCGTTCGAGGAATCATGCAGTCACGTATTTTGACATTGGAAAAATCAAGTGCGTTGCGGAATATCTTGATTTCATTGTCAATCTCTTCTCCTTCTTTTTCTTCAATACTGCTTTGTATGAAGTAATCTAGGTCGACTTTGGTAAATGCCTTTTCCCGGTCTTCTTTATTTGTCTTTACTCCTACAAGATGAAGAATACCGCTTGAAAGCATCGATGAGAAACGGCTGATGGGGTAGAGTATGATGTAGCATACAAATGTCGGTACGCTGAAAAACTTCAGAGTAGCGTTGGGATTAATCTTGAAGAGTGTTTTGGGAAGAAATTCTCCGGTGACAAGAATAATCAATGTGGAAATTACGGTTTCTATGGGAACAAGCAATGCCTGATTTGAAATCACATCTGCAAGTATATAATGTTCAATAAGTTGAGCCATCAAAATACCATAGATGACCAATGCGATGTTGTTTCCTACCAGCATGGTGGAAATGAAATTATTTGAGTGCCGGTAGAATACGGAAAGGATATAAGACGATACATTGTTCGTCTTTTCCATTTCAAAACGCAATTTGTTGGAAGAAACGAAGGCGATTTCCATACCTGAGAAATAGGCAGAAAACACCATAGATATAAGTAGTTGGATGATAAGCTCCATACTAATAGTTTTATTTGGAAGTTTGTGTGCTGTCTGCTTGGACAGCATTGTCTTCAACGGTAAAGATTCCCGTATTGTTATAGATTTGGTATTCGGTCATTTGCTGATTGGATTCGAAACCGTATCCAGTCAGTACCTTGTCAACTTGTTCGATACGGATAAATTTATCGGAATAGATTTTTTCTTTTCCTTGATCCCAAAACATCAATTCCGTGTCGAATTTGTCGCCTCTTTGGCTTTGAATATGGACGTTTCCACGTAGCTCCCATAGTTTCTTGGGCTCATAGTAATAAGCTGTATCAGCTTTGATACTTGCATCTACATGGAAAAGGCTATCAAATTTCTCTAGATAGATTCCTTTTTCAAACGCCCAGAATGGAGGATTCCGATGGCTGTAGATAAGCCATTCTGCTGTAATAATCTTGTATCTGATCATTCCTGAGTCAGACACGAGGGTGGTTACTCCTGTAGTACGCATATCGGGAAGAGAATCTCCTTCTTTTACGGCTGCAGCAGTAGGTTTCTCTTTGTTTCCGCATGCAGGAACAAAAAGAAACATAACAGTTGCCCATGTGGCAACTGTTATGTTGATAAATAGCCTATATATGTGCTTTTTAAGTTTGGCTGACATATATTTATCTGATGGTTGTAGTTTCTCCGATCCATCCACCGATTGTCACAGAGTTACCTTTTTTCAAGCCAAGGAAGAAGAGGTCTTCATCTTTCGGGGTATGTCCGGCATATGTGTTGATCAGCTTCTGGGCTTCTTCTGCTACGCTGGGATCTACACTCTTTGCACGCTGCAATTTATCAATAGCAGCAAAGTAAGTACATTTGTTCAAAGCTGCTTCGTCGCTCCAGTTCGGGCTTGATGCATACATTTGTGCAATCAGGATATAAGCCTTTCCGTAGCTTCCGTTGAAAGAAATAGCTTTGTTTGCATATTGTTTAGCTTTGCTCAACTGTTTTTTGCTGAACAATACAACTGCTGCGCTGTATGCATAGTCAGCTTTCTTTTCTGCTTCCTGTTCCAGTTCGATAGCCTGGTCAAAGTACTGTACACTCTTGTCCAAGTCACCTTTTTTGTAGTACATGTAAGCACATCCAGCAGCAGTTGCAGCTGTAGGTTCCATTGCATGTGCAGCTTCAGAAGCAACGAAATAAGCTTCTTCTTCTGTACATTTCAGCATCTGCATTACATTAATCACCTGTTTCAGGTATTCCAAGTTTGTCTTATTCTGACTTACTTTCGGGCCATAGATAGCCTGCAAGTTTTCGCAGCTGGCAGCACCACTATTGATGAAATAAGCATCAACGTTGTCTTTTGCTGTTTTCAGCAGTTTTTTATCTCTTTCTTTAGTAGCTGCTTTCAGAGCTTCATCTGCATAACCTGATGCTGTCAGGTAGTCTTGGATAAACTGTTCTTTATGAGTGTCATCGCTCTTTAATTTGCGGGCAGAAATGTCCATCAAATCTTGGAACATGAAATAATCAGATGTAGCTTTTTCCAAGTCGACAGCTTCTTTAATCATTTGGTAAGCCTTGTTTACGTCTACATTAGCTCCGGAGAAGATGATGTAGTCATGAGCTTTCATTCCAAGAATAGATCCTTTTGTTGTTGGAGTTTTTACCAACTGATTCAATCCGTCAAGATACTTGATGCGTTGATCGTGTACGGCCATCAGTTCGTCAAGATACTTTTTTTGTTGTGCGGCATCTTTAGAGCTGGCAATCAAGGCACGTAAAATTTTAGCTCCGTTTGTATAAGTACTTACTTGAGCTAAAGGAGCTTCTGTGAATACAGCCATCCAAGGCTTGTATGCATCTGTGAAGTTGTCAGTTTTTACGTATTCACTGTAAATACTGATGTTTTGCAAGCAACGGATACTGTCTTCTCCATGTCCGAAACGAGATCCGTCTTCTACACCTTTCTGAGCGAAAGCTGCTGTGGTGCCTAAAGATAAAGCACACAGCATTGTAAACATTTTCATTTTCATCGTATGTAAGATTAGTTGTTCATTGTGTTTATTTTCATATTAATTTACTCTCCATTTCATGAACCAGTGTTCGTTGAATGTCAATCCTATTTTTAGGACGAACCGATTTTCCGATAACATGTCGCTTACAGAAGGAGTGGCATGGATGTACTGACCGGTAATGCTTAGTACACTGTTTCGTTGGTATAGTTTAAGTGGTAAACCTAGTCCCACGCTGACGCCATATTCCTTAGGACCATCTATCATATTTTGTGAAACTGGAATCTGAAGATTAGAGTTTGCATAATAGAACCCTGCTCTATAGCGTATACGGGTAAAATAGTTTCGTCCGAACTCTTTAGGTAAAAACTCTGCTCCAATAGCTACTTTGGATCGATCCTGATATAAGTCCGTGCGGTTATTATATTTTACTCCACTCCATTTTTGCAGTGTATAATCAGCTTCTACTGTCAAATTTTTTTTATATTTCCAAGCTAAACCTCCTCCATATATATGAGGAATTCCATAGGAGTCATTAATTTGTTCTTGATTTACTACAGAGTAGTTCGAACCATTAGTAATCTGTGTACCTTGCGTATCGTGTCCATTTAAAGTATGTCCCAAACTATAAGTAAGCCCTAATGTCAGTTCATTTTGTTTATTTATAGGCTGAGTGTATTGAAGGCCAAAACTAGCATTGTAACTGCTGATAGACAAAGTATTGTAGGTTATGGTTTGGTCACCTCCATTACTGAGGGTCGCTGTCGTCTGGTAATTCAGTTTCCCATACAAATAACCAATATTGGCTCCGATAGATAGGTTGTCCAGAATCTTGAATCCCAGTCCTCCAAAAATTTGTTGTAGACCTCCATCTCCATAGAAATTATTGGATATAGTTACGTCACTGCTATTTTCTATTTCCTTTGAACGGGTAAAATTATATCCCACAGTGGAAAAAGGAGTATATCCAATAGTCATACCCAGTCTTGGATGTAAGCGAAATTGCATTCCGATATAATCAAAACTGGAGTTCTTGGCGTTGGCTTTATATTTCCCTTCTTGGAAGTTGGAACTTTTTAAAGACATACCTGCATCAAAGATAAAGGAAAGAGAATCCACGGCCGTATAAGAAGCTGGATTCATGGCATTAATGTGCTCAGACGTTCGGAGTGCATATCCAACTCCTCCCATTGCTGCATTGTTTGTAAAGCTCTGGTCAAACATGTCTCCAAGTCCATAACGTGTATAAGGTGAATTAGTGCTTATTTGTGCACATACCATAGTAGAGCTAGCTAAAAGCCATGAACCAACAAGTATTTTCTTACTTAACATTATAATTCAATATTCTGTTTAAACCTTTCAATACTAAAAATCTATCTGCAAAGATGATACTTTTTAAATTTGTATCAAAAGAAAATTTATCTCCTCCAGTTAAAAAAACCAAAAGGTCGGGATATTTCTTTTGTAGCAGAGTGATATAACCAATGATTTCGAATTCTATGCCTCTTATAACTCCGGCACGAATCGCGGTCTCTGTGTCAAATCCGAATTCAGGCGTTTCACCTTTTCTTTCGATTAGGGGAAGTTTGTCACAGCACGCATTCAATGTCTTGAAGCGGGTGTATATCCCAGGTGAAATGTTTCCTCCCCAATAATTCCCTTCCGCGTCTATGAATTCATAAGTTAGTGCAGTCCCTGCGTCTACTACTAGCAGGTTCCTTCCAGGTGAAATATAGTTAGCACCGACCACGGCTGCTAACCGGTCCATTCCCAAAGTCTCAGGTGTTTTGTATAAATTATGAATAGGGATGGGGGTTTTGTGGTTGAGCTCAATAATTTCAAATGGAACTCCAGCCAATTGGCGTCGTATGGTGTTGCTGAGCGTGATGACTGATGCAATGATACCTCTTTTAATTGGATATTTGTTACACAACATAGACAGCCAGTCCAGCGAATGATTGGACCCTCTTAAAACCTCCACCACTTTGTCACCATCAAATACTGCCAGTTTTGCAACAGTATTGCCGATATCAATTACTAAATTCACGTTTTTCTTCTTTATTTCGCTTGCAAAGTAAGACAAAATTTGGATATGAACATCAATAAAACTGATTATTTATTTCGTTCTTATGGCAGAATCCATGTATTTTTGCATGCAGAAAAAAATATTATGAATTATTCAGATACCTCGGGAAGTCTTGGTATTTGGTTGATATTTGCATTAGTTTATGAAAAAGAAGTTTGTTTTTTTGCTGTGTGCTACTTTGATAAGCTGTGTTTTTTCTTCAACCAAAGTTTGGGGGGAAATTTCTAGTGATATAAAAAAAGTACCACAAACTGATAGTATTCAGTTTAGTTTGCTGACGTGTGCGCCAGGTAGTGAGATATATGCACTTTTTGGACATACGGCTATTCGCTACCAGAATTTTTCTAAAGGAGTAGATTTAGTGTTTAATTATGGTATGTTTAGTTTCGATACTCCTCATTTTGTATATCGTTTTGTGAAAGGTGAAACGGACTATCAGTTAGGAATCACACCTTATTCTTATTTTGAATCGGAATATGCATTCAGGGGTTCTTCAGTTTATCAGCAGGTCCTGAATTTGACATACTTGGAGAAAATATCTTTATTGAAATTACTTCAGGATAATTATCTACCGGAAAACAGGGTTTACCGTTATAATTATTTTTATGATAATTGTACGACTCGTGCTCGTGATCAGATAGAAAGAAGTATTCAGGGAAAAGTTGTGTATCCTTCCGTAGATTGGCATAAAACTTTCAGAGGGATTGTGCATGAATTTACCAAAGGGTCTCCGTGGGATGAATTGGGTATAGATTTGTGTCTTGGGGCGGAAGCTGATAAGCCGATAGATATAAGGCAGCAAATGTTTGCTCCGTTTTATATGCGTTATTTTGCTCAGGATGCATACATTCAAACTCCTGATGGTGTCAGACGGCCTTTGGTTTTGCGTGAGGAAAAAATTGTGGATGCAGAATTGGACACAGAATCATCTAGGAAGATAACCCCGATGATAGCCGCTGCTTTATTCTTGCTTTTGAATGTAATTATCGGATTCTTCCAGTGGAGGAAGCAAATGATTTTCTGGGGGTGGGATATATTATTGTATGCAGTTCAAGGAATGGCTGGCTGTATTATTGCTTTCTTGTTTTTCATTTCTTCTCATCCGACTGTAGGTTCAAATTGGTTGCTGCTCTTGTTTAATCCGTTGCCATTGTTTTATCTGCCTTTTATGATTTATCGTGAGTTAAAACATAAAAAAGACCTGTATCATACTTGCAATCTGGTGTATTTAACACTTTTTATGGTGCTATTCCCGTTTTTACCGCAAGATTTTAATTTAACAGTATTACCTTTGGCACTCGGTTTGCTGGTAAATGCTGCAAGCCATGTATTAGTATTGAATAAAAAGTAATGAAAGAACGTATACTGACATCTTTATTGACTGTATTTGTCATCTCTGGAATTCAGGCGCAAGCTCCTTCTCCAGTCCCAAGATTGGTGGTGGGGTTGACGATTGATCAGTTGAGGGCAGATTACATAGAAGCTTTTTCTGTATTGTATGGGGAAAGAGGGTTTAAACGCCTTTTAAAAGAAGGGCGTATATATACCAATGCGGAATATGATTTTATTAATGTAGACCGTTCGTCGGCGACGGCTTCGATTTATACAGGCACTACACCTTATTATAATGGTATACCTTCTAATCGGTGGATGGACCGCGGGTCTTTACGGATTATAAAATCTGTAGATGACCAGGATTTTATGGGAGTATACACCTCTGAAAACTCTTCAGCTAAGTTGTTACGTTGTTCTACTTTGTCGGATGAATTGAAGGTTGCTACTCAGGGGCAGGCTGAAGTCTATTCTATTGCACCGACTCGTGAAATGGCTGTTTTAGCTGCCGGACATGCAGCGAATGGTGCTTTCTGGTTGAATGATGAAACTGGGAAGTGGGCTGGCACGACTTACTATGGTGATTGCCCGTTGTGGGTGAGCAATTATAATGACAAGGAGGGGCTTGATTTTCGTATTAACAACTTGGAATGGCTCCCTTATTTACCGGTAACTTCTTATCAGTATATCACTACTGAAACTAAGCAGCTTAGCTTTAAGCATAATTTCTCGGATGAGCGTTTGGATAAATATAAGAAGTTTAAAACAAGCCCATATATAAATGACGAGGTAAATCGTTTGGTGAATGCATGTTTAAGCAATACACAAATTGGTCAGGACGCAGCTCCGGATTTATTGACCTTATCTTATTATGCAGGAAATTATGATCACAAACCCAATACGGAATATGCGATGGAGATACAGGATATGTATGTTCGTCTGGATAACAGTATTGGAGATTTGTTGGATTTGATAGACCGTAAAATAGGGCTTCGTAATACCTTATTCTTCATCACTTCTACGGGTTATACCGATCCGGAACCTGTGGATCCGGTTAAATACAGGATTCCTGGTGGAGAATTTCATATTAAGCGCTGTGCAGCTTTGCTGAACATGTATTTAATGGCTCTTTATGGGCAAGGTCAATATGTGGAAACCTATTATGACCGACAGATTTATTTGAATCATAAATTGATAGAAGAACGTAAACTGAATTTGGTGGAAGTTATGACCCGTTCTTCGGAGTTTGTGGTGCAAATGAGTGGGGTACAGAATGCTTATTCAGCGCAGCGTTTACTTTTGGGGGCATGGACTCCGAAGATTGGAAAAATTAGAAATACATATAATCCAAATTGCTCGGGTGATATTTATGTAGAAGTAATGCCTGGATGGTCCGTAGTCAACGAATATTCTCAGAAAATAGAGGTCGTTCGTGAAGCATATACTGCAGCTCCTCTTGTGTTTATGGGGTTTGATGTAAAGCCTGAAAAGCTTTATTCTCCGGTGAAAATTACTTCAATTGTACCTACTTTAGCTCATTTTATGCGCATACGGGCGCCAAATGCTTGCTCAGATGCTCCAATGATTAATATTCGTAAATAAATATTATGCGAATAATTCGTAATTTACCTATCTTTGTAGCGGTAGGATTAAAAAATAATTAATTAGTAAATAATAAAAAGAAATATACAATGGGATTTAATGAATTTATAAGCAAGCTGTTCGGAAACAAGGCGACTCGTGACATGAAGGAAATTCAGCCGTGGGTAGAAAAGGTAAAAGCCGTTTATCCGGAAATTTCCAAGTTGACGAACGATGAACTACGTGCGAAAACAGAAGAATTGAAGAAGTTTATCAAGGATTCAGCCGCAGAGGAGAATAAAAAGATTGAAGAACTGAAAGCAACAATTGAATCTACTGACCTTGAAAAACGTGAGGCTATTTTCTCTCAGATTGATAAGTTGGAGAAAGAAGTCCTGGAAAAATACGAGAAAGCACTTAGTGAAGTGTTGCCGACTGCTTTTTCTATTGTAAAAGATACAGCTCGCCGTTTATCAGAAAATGAAGAACTGGAAGTAACAGCTAGCGATTTTGATCGTGAACTTGCTGCACAGGGACGTGACTTTGTCCGCATTGAAGGTGACAAAGCTATTTGGAAAAACCATTGGAAAGCGGGTGGAAACGAAATGACCTGGAACATGGTACATTACGATGTACAGTTGTTTGGTGGTGTGGTATTACATCAGGGTAAGATTGCGGAAATGGCAACCGGTGAAGGTAAAACCTTGGTAGCAACGCTTCCGGTGTTCCTGAATGCCTTGACTGGTAATGGAGTACACGTGGTAACTGTCAACGATTATTTGGCAAAGCGTGACTCTGAGTGGATGGGCCCGCTCTATATGTTCCATGGACTGAGTGTAGATTGTATTGACAAGCATCAGCCTAACTCTGAAGCTCGTCGTCGTGCCTATATGGCAGATATTACTTTTGGTACCAACAATGAATTCGGTTTCGATTATTTGCGTGATAATATGGCCGTTTCTCCGAAGGATTTGGTACAGCGCAAGCATAATTATGCCATTGTCGATGAGGTGGACTCTGTATTGATTGATGATGCACGTACGCCGTTGATTATTTCAGGTCCGGTGCCTAAAGGTGACCAGCAATTATTTGAAGTGCTTCGTCCGTTGGTAGAACGTCTGGTAGAAGCGCAGCGTAAACTGGCTACCCAGTATTTGGCCGATGCCAAGCGTTTGATTGCTTCAGATAAGAAGGAAGATCAGGAAGCTGGTTTCCTCGCTCTTTTCCGTAGCCACAAGGCATTGCCTAAAAACAAACCGTTGATTAAGTTCCTGAGTGAGCCTGGTATCAAGGCTGGTATGCTGAAGACGGAAGAAATCTATATGGAACAGAATAACAAGCGTATGCCGGAAGCGGTAGAACCTTTGTATTTTGTGATCGATGAAAAACTGAAGAGTGTAGATTTGACTGATAAAGGTGTAGATCTGATTACTGGTAACTCACAGGATCCTACCTTGTTCGTACTTCCTGATATTGCAGCTCAGCTGTCTGAACTTGAAAATCAGAAAGGGCTCTCTGATGAAGAACGTCTGGCTAAGAAAGATGAGCTGATGACCAATTACGCCATTAAAGCAGAGCGTGTACATACTATCAACCAGCTGTTGAAGGCATATACCATGTTCGAAAAAGATACGGACTATGTGGTAATGGATGGTCAGGTAAAGATTGTCGACGAACAGACAGGACGTATCATGGATGGCCGTCGTTGGAGTGATGGTCTGCATCAGGCTGTAGAAGCGAAGGAAGGCGTGAAGGTAGAAGCTGCTACACAGACTTTTGCAACTATCACCTTACAGAACTACTTCCGTATGTACCATAAATTGTCAGGTATGACCGGTACTGCAGAAACAGAAGCAGGAGAGTTCTGGGATATCTATAAGCTGGATGTAGTGGTGATACCTACAAACCGTCCGATTGCCCGTATTGATATGAACGACCGCGTTTATAAAACGAAACGTGAGAAATATAAAGCCGTAATCGAAGAAATTGAGAAGATGGTACAGGCTGGTCGTCCGGTGCTGGTAGGTACTACTTCAGTAGAAATTTCTGAAATGTTGAGCAAGATGCTTACCCTGCGTAAGATTGAGCATAATGTATTGAATGCGAAGTTACACCAGAAGGAGGCTGAAATTGTAGCGAAGGCAGGTCAGAGTTCTACGGTAACTATTGCTACGAACATGGCCGGTCGTGGTACCGATATTAAGCTGAGTGCAGAAGTGAAAGCTGCCGGTGGTCTGGCTATTATTGGTACAGAACGTCACGAATCACGTCGTGTAGACCGCCAGTTGCGTGGTCGTGCCGGACGTCAGGGTGACCCGGGTTCTTCTGTATTCTTTGTTTCTTTGGAAGACGATTTGATGCGTCTGTTCTCATCCGACCGTATTGCTACTGTGATGGATAAGTTAGGATTTAAGGAAGGAGAAATGATTGAACACAAGATGATTTCTAACTCCATTGAACGTGCACAGAAGAAGGTGGAAGAAAACAACTTTGGTATCCGTAAACGTCTGTTGGAATATGATGACGTGATGAACAAGCAGCGTACAGTGGTTTACACCAAACGTCGTCATGCGCTTATGGGAGAACGTATCGGAATGGATATTGTAGATATGATTTGGGAACGTTGCTACAATGCCGTACAGCAGCCTACTTATGATGATGCCAAGATGGAAATTCTTCAGGTTCTGGCTATGGAAGCTCCGTTTACTGAAGAAGATTTCCGTTCCAAGAAGAAAGACGATCTGGCAGAACTGACTTTCCAGGAAGCTATGGCATTGTTCAAACGTAAGACTGAACGTATGGCTCAGATTGCTAATCCGGTTATCAAACAGGTATATGAGGCTCAGGGACACATGTATGAAAATATCATGATACCTATTACTGATGGTAAGCGTATGTATAACATTTCAGTAAACTTGAAAGCTGCATACGAAAGCGAGTCAAAAGAAATTGTGAAGTCGTTCGAAAAAGCCATCTTGTTGCATACAATTGACGATGCATGGAAAGAAAACCTGCGTGAACTGGATGAACTGAAGCATTCTGTGCAGAACGCAAGTTATGAGCAGAAAGATCCACTATTAATTTTCAAACTGGAATCTGTGAATCTGTTTGATAACATGGTCAACAAGATTAACAACAACACTATTTCTGTATTGATGCGTGGTCAGATACCGGTGCAGGAGCCGGAACAAGTGCGTGAAGCCGCTCCTGAACCTCAGGCTCCCCGCCAGCAGTATCGTGAAGAAAAGCAGGATTTGACTGACCCAGACCAGCGTGAAGCAGCAGGTCGTGATACTCGTGAACAGAAGCAAGAGCCTTATCGCTCAGAAAAGACAGTCGGTCGCAATGACCCATGTCCTTGTGGCAGCGGATTAAAATATAAAAACTGTCACGGGAAAAATGCCTGATTAAGCATTTGATTGAGATATTTAAGACACGGTTTTCACCGTTTGCAGATTTTTATTTCTTAATTTAGAATAATCTGTGAAAACGATGGAATCCGTGTCTTTTTTATTTATTATTTTTGTTTGCGAACAAAAAAGTAGTGAATTATGAAGAAATACATTATGGCCGGAATCCTTTTAGCAGCTACTATGCTGGTTTCTTGTGGAGGACTTCAGCCTTTTACGTTTGATCAGTTATATCCCGCAGAGGTTACTTTTCCTGAGCAGGTTCGTACGGTGGCAGTAGTGAACCATGCTCCTGCTATACCTTTCCCTAAAAAGGATTTATTGACATTGGGCCGATTGGAAGGAGATGGGAAGGTTTTGTCGGAAAGTTTGGCTGGAGGACTGGCTGATAGTCGTTATTTCTATCAGGTAGTTATTTCAGATTCAGCAATTACGCAGGAATTGACAGGAGGAGAAATTCTCCCTCAACCGGTAGTAGACAGTTTAACTCAAGTACTTGGGGTCGATATGATTCTTTCAGTGGACAGAATTCAATTGTTGACCGGAAAGAAAGAAATCTACTATCCGGGTTTAATCTCCCCTTTTGCTGCTTTTGATTTGAAAATCCGTCCGGTAGTGCGTGCATACATTCCTTCTAGGGTAATGCCTGTGGTTACTATCAGTAAGGTGGATAGTATGTTATGGGATTTAACTCCTATGTTATCTGACCATGATGTAGTGAAAGAAGCTTCTCAACATACCGGTATTACGCTTGTTAACCAGTTAGTTCCTCATTGGAAGAATGTAGAACGAATTTATTTTGATGGAGGAAATCCCGACATGCGTGATGCAGCAGTTTCACTACGAGAAGGAGACTGGCAGGAAGCAGGCCGTTTGTGGAAGAATTTATACGACTCATTGAAAAAGGGAAAATTGAAATCACGTGCTGCTTTCAATATGGCTTTAGCCTGTGAGGTACAGGGGTTGATGGATGAGGCTGTTTCTTGGATTGAAAAAGCAAAAAGTTGTGCATCTAAAGGTTCGGAAGAAGAACGTGCTGCACTCTTTTATTCTACAGTATTGCAGGAACGTGCCAAGGATTTTCAGTTGCTGAACCTTCAAATGGCTCGTTTTGGAAACAAAATCAATTAATAATATCTTGTCCGATTCATTTTTTTTGTACATTTGAGTACATAAAAAGAATATAGCCTATGAAAATGAGTGAACAATCACGTGCTTCAATAGTCTCGGCTCTGAAAACAGCCATTTGCCGGTATGCATCAGAAGGAGATGAAACGGTCGTTACAGATATTCATTTGCAACCAAACTCAGAAAGTGGTGAGCTGATTATTTTCGACGATGACGATCAGGAATTGTCGCGTACGATTATCAATGAGTGGGTAGAATATGAGAGTGATGATTTCTATACTGTAGTAGAACCGATTCTTCGTGCAGAGGTTGAGGCGCTGAAAGAGAGCGGAAAACTGGAGAAGCTTTGTCTGATGAAGCCTTACTCTTTTGTGCTGGTAGATGAAGACAAAGAAACGGTAGCCGAACTGCTTCTTGTGGACGAAGATGAGACCTTGTTGCTGAATGATGAGCTGCTAAAAGGGTTGGATGAAGAATTGGATGCCTTTTTGAAGGATTTGTTGGAACGTTAAATTCCGCTAGAATGGGAGAGCGAATCACATTCCGCCGCAATGAGGGGTTGCGAAGCATACACCCTCATTGGAGAGGGAATCCGACTGTGAATGGCAAATTTTTTAACCGTCAGCACCGTTGGAAACCGGGGATGGGAAGTGTCCTGAAATGGCGGTTCTCTCCTAATCCCCAGCGGAAAGAAAAGCGTACAATCAAATGGAATCCTAAAGTGCATTATCTCACCTCTCTGGAGAAAGTGGTGGGTAATTCATTGATTTGGTTGGGGCATAACTCTTTTTTTCTTCAATTGGGTGGAAAGCGTTTGATGATTGATCCTGTATATGGAAGTATTCCGTTTGTCAAACGCCGAAGTCAATTCCCTGCCGATCCGTCTATTTTTCGTCAGATAGACTATCTGCTTATTAGTCATGATCATTTTGACCATCTGGATAAACCGAGTGTAGCACGTCTGGTAGCAGATAATCCTCAACTTAAGCTCTTTTGTGGCTTGAATACGGGGGCTTTGATAAAAAGCTGGTTCCCTAATCTGGAAGTGATAGAAGCTGCATGGTATGAACAGTATGTCGATGGCGATTTCCGCTTAACCTTTTTACCTGCCCAGCATTGGAGCAAACGTGGTGTAAGCGATGGAGGAGAGCGCTTGTGGGGCTCATTTATGATTCAGGGAGATGGTATTACCATCTATAATAGTGGAGATACCGGATATGCCCGGCATTTTGAAGAAATTGCAGGATTTTTTTCTCATATAGATTATTGCATGGTAGGAATTGGAGCTTACAAACCTCGCTGGTTTATGAAGCCGAATCATATATCTCCATACGATGCATTGACTGCTTCGGCAGATTTGCATGCAAAGGTTACAATTCCAATGCACTATGGCACTTTTGACCTTTCGGATGAACCTTTGTTCGATCCTCCTCATGTGTTTGCGGCAGAAGCTAAGAAGCGCGGCATGCCGGTCATAATTCCTGAATTAGGGGAGATTATCAAGTTGCAACCGATTCGATAGAGATTATATCGTCAAGAAAATAAAAAAGTCCGGAAATCTTACCTTCTGCACATGGTCAGAAAATAGATTTCCGGACTTTCTATTGTCAATTGTTTTGTTTTCTAATCATAATAAATCCGCCGGTCATCGGCAGCGGGTTACTTCGTGTGAGCGTTTTCACTCAACATGACGTACCCCCAGATCATAGGATCTGCATTTGCAATCTTCTTGAAAATCTTTGTTACCTTTTTCATAACTGTTATCCTTTCATTTGCTTTTTGTTAGTACCTATTGTATCTTAATCTCTAGTTTAGTTATTGTTTCTCGAGGTGCTCTTCGCAGAGGACTTTTCAAATCTTTGTTACCTATTGTTGTTATCCTTAATCTTTTTATCCTTTCCTCCAGAACCCTTTCTGGTTCCTTCGTTCGTTTTATTACACTGCAAAGGTAATGCCTTTTTTTTGAAAAACATGTTTTATAGCATATAATTTTATTTTTCTGTTGTTTTGTTGATGTAAATCAATTGCTCTGGCAAAGACTGACAAATCGTCTGCTTCATTTGTCAGTTTTAGCTGACAGAATTTCATTTATATTCCTCAAAGGAGAATATGTCAGTTCGGAAATATGGTGGACTTTTGGGGGTAATCAATTGTTTGACCAGATTCTGTTGTAGATGATTGTGTACTCATTTTGTCTTATCTTTTATTTGTCCTGAGAATAAAAGATAAGATTTTTGTGTCTTTTTTTGTTACAAAAGATATAGTTTTACGTTTACCTTTTTGAGAAACGACTTCTACGACGATTCTAATAAGCATGAGTAAAGAAACATTGATATCAACTTTCACCGATTTGAGAAAAAGTTTTCTCCAGTTGGCAATGCGCTTCCTTCCTAGCAGAGAGGATGCCGACGATGCGTTGCAGGAGGCTTTCTTCCGTCTGTGGAAACATGCAGACCGAATCGACTCGCGCGAAGAGGCAGAGGCGCTTACAGTTGTTACGGTAAAGAATCTGTGCATCGATACTTTGCGTAAAAAGAATCATTTGCTTACGGTGGAGCTAGACGAAAATCGAGATGAATCTATTTTCGATTCAGCAGCCGAGGTGTTGGAAAAGGAAGAGCAGTTCCGTATGGTTGAGCGTATTATTGAATCTAGATTGACGCCACTTCAGAAGCAGATTCTGCACATGAAAGAATATGAAGGAAAGAAATATAATGAAATAGCCGGCATATTGGGTATGCAGGAGGCAGCAGTACGTATGCAACTATCGAGAGCGAGAAAAGAAATTAGAGAATGTTACTTAAAACAAATGGAGCGATGAAAAACAACGAACGAACTTTTCAACAGTGGAAAGAGCTGGCAAACCGCTACTTTGAGGCTGAAACGAGTGAGGCTGAAGAAGAAGCACTGGCACGTTTTTTAGCTACTCCTGCTGCACAAGGCAAGGAGTTCGATGAACTTCGTGCTGTGATGGGATATTTTGTTACAAGACGTTCCATATACAATCGACCGCATACACGCAGTGTACGAATGTGGCATTATGTAGCAGCTGCGGCTATGGGAATCATTGTTCTGATTACAACTTGGCAGCTGACGGAAAGAACCAATGTGTGTGTGGCTTATATTAACGGGGAACGTTGTACCGACAAGGAAATTGTATTTTCCGAGGCTTTGAAGTCTGTGGAAAAGGTTCGTCACTATTCACCGGAGGAAACTGTCGAAATGCAGTTGTCGGATTTGTTTCAGACGTTGGAAGAAAATGATACTATATCAATGGATAATTAATGACAAGATGATATGAAACGATGGGTTATATTATGGATAATCATGCTGTCTGTGTTGTCTGGGTATGCACAGAAAGGTATGCATGTAGACGCCTTGTTTGAAAGTCGCTTTAAGCATGATAAACGTGCCGTAGAGGTGCTTATCAAAGGGAAAGAATTGAAAAAGTATCATCTGACCTTGTTTCGCAGCTTGACAGTCACTGATGCTCCGGATGTGTCGGAAGAAATAGAGGAGTTGGTCAGTCGGGATGCTCTAGCGGCAGTTGATAAGGAGGAAGGCAGAGTGGGTAAGAAATTATATTACGGTTTTTACTGTTTTCCACCACGGGATGACAATTACAGGTATTTATTCTATCGGAATACTTTGGTCGCGCCTGGCAGCAAAAAGAAGGCCGAAGTGACGGTGGTATACATGGAAGGAGAAGTTACTCTGGAAGAACTGAAACAGATGTTCAAATGAAATGCAAACAAACAAGATACGATAAGATATGAAGAAAATGTTTTTGCTTGCAGTCACTCTGCTGACTGCAACTGGCGGATATGCCGAAAGTAGAGATTCACTGAAGGTGGAAAGTGTCATGAGTGTGGAGAATCCCGAACGGGTGACAATCACTGAGTCTGGAAACCGCTTCCTTGTGGAAATCAGTGGAAAGAAAGATAATCCGGGTTTCCGTTATGCTCGTGAGGTGGAAATATCTCCTTCGGATGTTTCGGTAACAAAGGAGCGCAGTGGCAACTGGGATTTTAATATTCCCTTTAGAAAACGCACGTCGGAAAAAAGGCATAAGCGTAATGAGTTTGTGCTGAAAGATTTCAAGATAGGACTTTCCTGCGTGCAGGGAGCTCCTGAAAATATGGATGTCAGCATGGGATCATCATGGGAGGTTACTACTCCTACTCTCGGATGGCAGTGTTATCCGTGGGCTACGGAAACCTCTCTTTCTCTCGGAGTGGCATGCAGCTGGCGCAATTACCGGATGACTGGCAAGCAGCGTTTTATAAAAGATGCGGGTAGTGATATGTACATCGGTAGTTATCCAGAAGGAGCCGATATTCAGTTTTCACGTATCAAAGTTTTCAGTTGGGCTGTTCCTGTCATGCTTACTCATGAAACAAAGAATAATTTCAACTTCAGTCTGGGAGCAATTGTCAATTTCAATACACATGCCAGTCTGAAAACAAGGTATAAACAGGATGGGCAGGAATTTAAGCTGACCGATAGCAACATCCATCAAACTCCGGTAACAATAGATATTCAGGCAGCTATAGGTTATAAGACGATTGGATTTTACGTAAAATACAGTCCTTGTAAGATACTTGATACGGCGTACGGTCCTGAGTTCAGCGCCCTGTCTGTAGGTCTTGTATTGTTCTGATTTATTAAAAGATAACCCTTCCTAAATAACTGTCAGCTATTTAGGAAGGGTTTTATTTTTAGGGAAACAAGCAGCTTAACGCTTCAATGCAGCAATGCTTTCTTTCAATGCTGCAATCTTCGTTTCTGCATCAGCCTGTTTCTTGCGTTCCATTTCAATGACATTGGCCGGAGCCTTGCTGACAAACTTTTCGTTGCTCAGCTTTTTCATTACGCTTTGCAAGAATCCTTCCTGATATTTCAGGTCAGCTTCCAGTTTCTTCAGCTCTTCTTCTACGTTAATCAGGTTACCCAATGGTACGGCATATTCTGTAGTACCCACCATGAAGGCAGCAGCTCCTTCCGACTTGGTTTCTACCTGCTTGATTTCTGACAAGTTGCAGAGTTTGGCAATTACAGAACCAAAGCCGGCTACCGGATTTTCTCCAGTTACTTCAAGTGCCAACGCTTCTTTCTGTGCGATGTTCTTCTGCAGGCGGATGGTACGGATGCCACTGATTACTTCTTTCACAGCTTCAAACTGTGCAATCAGTGCTTCGTTGTAAGGCATGTCTTTTACGAGCGTCTGGGTCATGATGCTTTCGCCCGGCTGACGGTCGTAAATGTGCTGCCACAACTCTTCTGTGATGAACGGCATGAACGGATGGAGCAGTTTCAGCAAGGTTTCAAAGAATGCTAATGTCTTTTCGTAGGTTACCTTGTCGATAGGCTGTCCGTATGCAGGTTTCACCATTTCCAGATACCAGCTTGAGAATTCGTCCCAGAACAACTTATATACAGCCATCAACGCTTCGCTCAGACGGTATTTACCGAAGAGGTCGTTTACTTCTTCTGCGGTCTTGGCCAGCATAGAGTCAAACCATTCAGTGGCCAGTTTGGCATATTCCGGCTGTTCGATGTCGGCTACCTGCCAGCCTTTTACCAGACGGAAGGCATTCCATATCTTGTTGTTGAAGTTACGTCCTTGTTCGCAAAGTGCTTCATCGAAAAGAATATCGTTTCCGGCAGGAGCAGCCAGCATCATTCCCATACGCACTCCGTCGGCACCGAACTGTTCAATCAGTTCCAGCGGGTCGGGTGAGTTACCGAGTGATTTTGACATCTTACGGCCAATCTTGTCGCGTACGATACCGGTGAAGTATACGTTGCGGAACGGCATGTCGCCCATGTATTCGTAGCCAGCCATAATCATACGTGCTACCCAGAAGAAAATGATGTCCGGTCCGGTTACCAGGTCGGCAGTCGGGTAGTAGTACTTGATTTCTTCGTTGCCCGGGTTGTTGATACCGTCGAACAATGAGATCGGCCACAACCATGAAGAGAACCAGGTGTCGAGGCAGTCATCTTCCTGACGCAAGTCTTCCATCTTCAGGTTTGCATCTCCGGTTTTTTCCTTAGCCAGTTCCAATGCCTGTTCCGGAGTTTCAGCTACTACGAAACCACCTTTCGGCAAGTAGTAAGCTGGAATACGGTGTCCCCACCACAGCTGACGGCTGATACACCAGTCTTTAATGTTTTCCAGCCAGTTGCGGTATGTATTCTTATATTTGGCAGGGTAGAACTTCAACTCGTCGTTCATTACCGGCGGCAATGCCATGTCGGCAAAGTGCTGCATCTTGAGGAACCACTGCATAGACAGTTTCGGTTCGATGGCTACGTTGGTACGTTCAGAGAAACCTACCTTATTCGTATAAGCTTCTACCTTTTCCAGCAATCCTGCTGCATCCAGATCTTTTTCAATCTGCGCACGTACGTCGAAGCGATCCATACCTACATACAATCCGGCAGCTTCACTCAGTGTACCGTTGTCATTGAAAATATCAATAGAAGGAAGGTTGTATTTTTCTCCCAGCATGTAGTCGTTCACGTCGTGTGCCGGAGTAACTTTCAAACAACCTGTACCGAATTCAATGTCTACATAGCTGTCTTCAATAACCGGAATCACACGTCCTACCAGCGGAACGATAACTTTCTTACCTTTCAACCACTGGTTCTTCGGGTCTGCCGGGTTGATACACATCGCCGTATCACCCATGATGGTTTCCGGACGCGTAGTAGCTACTACGGCATAACGGCGGCCCTGTGCGTCGCGGTGTACGATTTCACCTTCAGCTCCTGTTTCACCGCTCATGTCGTCATCAGCTACGTAATAACGCAGGTAATACAGTTTGCTATGCTCTTCTTTGTAGATTACTTCTTCGTCAGACAAGGCAGTCAGTGCTTTTGGGTCCCAGTTTACCATACGTACGCCACGGTAAATCAGTCCCTTGTTATAAAGGTCCACGAATACCTTGATTACGCTCTTGCTACGGGTTTCGTCCATGGTGAAAGCCGTGCGGTCCCAGTCGCATGATGCGCCCAGTTTGCGGAGCTGCTTCAGAATGATGCCTCCGTGTTCTTCTGTCCATGCCCATGCATGTTTCAAGAACTCTTCACGTGTAAGGTCTGTTTTCTTGATGCCTTGTTGAGCCAGACGATTTACCACCTTTGCTTCAGTAGCGATGGATGCATGGTCTGTACCCGGTACCCAGCACGCATTCTTTCCCATCATGCGGGCACGTCTTACAAGAATATCCTGGATGGTATTGTTCAGCATGTGTCCCATGTGGAGCACTCCCGTCACGTTAGGGGGAGGAATGACGACGGTGTAAGGTTCACGTCCGTCGGGTTTAGAACTGAAAAGTTTGTGGTCCAGCCAATACTGATACCATTTTCCCTCCACGTCAGCGGGATTGTACTTACTTGCTAATTCCATGGTTATAATATCTTTATTATTATGTTTATCGTATAATCGGCTGCAAAAATAATAAAACTACTTGGATTTTAGGGGGCTTTGCCCGAAAACTTCATTTGTTCTGGCCCGATAGTGTAAGTACAGGCATTTTTTCTTTACCTTTGCAAATTAAAATTACGAAAAAGAACTAAGTGATTGAATATGAATTGCAGCTACCAACTCATAGTAGTAATAAGTTACGAATTAGTTAGTTATCTGCTGTTTTATTTTTCTGCGCGTTGCGTAACTCTCAAAGAACTCTTCGTATGTAAAAGTAGTATTTTAATGGTATCTATTGACGAAATCAGCTTTTTAAGCTTCACAGACAAGTCTTTCTATAAAAAGCAAATTTTGATGATGCTTTTACGGCTGTTGTGCCTATTCATGTTCTTTTTTGTCGATTTCTTTATGAATACACTTTTTTCGGTAAGTAGGCGGAGGAAAAAGGAAGTAGCAAAGAAAACGTTGTTCCAAAGAAGACTATCACTGACAGAAGTCTATTTGTTCCCATCTTGTAGATTTCTATTCAGAATAGATGAAAGTGGATATATGTATTTGATGTATGCTTTCAGTTTTCGCCTTTACGTTTATATCTTATAGAATTATAGAACCAAATTGAATTTAAGATTAGAAACGTTCTCGTTGTCCACCTGGTCTATTTTTCCTTTGAGGCATTGGTTTGTTCTTTACATCTTTATCAAAAATACTTATCCAATTGGTTGACAGATTTCTATCTGAGACGTTTACAAGAACATATCCTGTCTCGCTCTTTAGATCGATAGGCTCGATTTTATATCCGTCAGCATTTTGAATACCACCACGTTTCGGTTGCAGGAAGCCACCGCCACCACCTGAAACTATCTGATGGATGGTTTTTCCATCATGGGTTACGGTACAATGATTGTACTGATGGGTATGTCCGCAAAAGTAATAGTCTATACCATACTTTTCAAGAAGGCTCCAGAACTTGTTCCTGCTGCTTTCGTTGGCATCAAGACATACCGGATGAAACGTATTACAGGTGAATGCAGGTTCATGGCCAAATGGAACAATAATATTATCCTTATTTGCTTCTTTAAGAACCTTTTTTAACCATCCACTGTCAACGGTATGCTCGCCGTCCAGATAATTGTCCATTCCAATGAATGTTACATTTCTGTAGGTGGATACCAAGTTCAGGTCTGGAGAAATCATTTCTTTCCAGGGTTTAAGGTTATCCCCTTTTACATCTGCTTCATGATTGCCTCGTATCGCAATTATCTTTATGCCTGCATCTCTTAGAGGCTGTGTTAATTCCTTCCACTGCGATAGTTCCTCATACATGCCTTGCGTTGTCTGTCTTTTACCACCTTGTATCAAATCACCGACAAACAATACAACCTCTACCTTGTTTTCAATCAGTGATGGTATAATCTTCTTAATGGTATAGGCATCGGGTACATGCGTATCCCCAACAACGGCAAAATGCCAGTTACCGTTCTGCGCTGATATAGGGAGGAATGATACTAGAACAGAAAATATAATAAAAATTATCTTCTTCATGCTATCATCTTTACTTGTTGTCTATCATTTTATTTTTCTGACGCATCTTACGGCATTGAATACACAAAGCATATCCTTCTGTGGTCCGAAGAATCGGGGATATTCTGATAATGAACCTGATTTAGGGTCACTCCTCTGAGCTCCGGCACCATGTACGTCACAGAATTCATTTGTACGTGGTTCTCTTCCCCATGCCTCGCCAAAACATACATAAACTGCATTTTTGTAAGGATTCGGACCATCCAAATGGGTGGTTGAGCTCCAATAATATGCATATCCATCAACACCATCATAGAGTTCATGCTTGCTGCACTCAAACAATGGAGATATTGCCGGAGAATCTGTTACGGACGGTGCTCTGGTGTAGTCCACTATTGACTCCAGTTCCTTGGCATTTGGAAGATACCAGTCTGAATAGCCTGCGAGTGAAAGTGTATCTGCATAGGCCAGAGCCTGTTTCCAGTCATAAAGATTTCCGTCATCCGCTTTCTGCCACATCAGCCCTGTTGCATAATCGGTAACTGTGCCGTCACCGTTATCTACAAGCTGGTTCTTGCCATACTCTGTATTGCCTCTCACCATACGGAAATACATTTTGTTTTCTTCCCTTCTTTTCTTTAGCGGATATCCTTTTATTCTTCCGTCTACGAAATTGACGCCGAAGACGGTTGTCTGTCCTCCCATTGTCTTGCCTTTATAGATAGTAGATGACCATGTCTGTGCATCAATTTCACGTTCTCCCTTGCTCTTGTCACCTATAGGCTGGTTGAAATAATTGGTATCAATATACGGAGTTATGACGCGCTCTCCCATAGACCTTCCTGTAAACTGTATAAGTGAATACAGTTCCTTTATTGTCGGCACACGCCAGTCATCATAACCGCCGGTTCTGAGTTTTTCCGCTTTTTCCTTCGCTTCCTCGAAAGTCAGTTTCTCTCCCATATCCTTTTCCCACATAAGTCCGGTAACAAGGTCTGTAACCGTGCCGTCACCGTTATCTTTATACTTTGGCTGGTTTCCCTGTATACAGCCATCCTGTCCGTAGAAATCCTGTCCCGGTTCCGGCATGTCAATTACCTTGTTGTTGCTGTAACATTCATTCTGTCCTGTATCCACTATTGGATATTTCACCTGCGAATAACCCGCCTGCATAATCAGTAATATTGCAGACGACAAAAACAATCTTTTTTTCATACTTTTCTTATTTTATTCATTGATAAATCCCTGAACTTCAAACTGTACGCCATTTGATGTGGGTATCTTCTTATACAACACATTGTCATAAGCATAAAGGACTTCATCTTTAATCTTCATTTTGGTCACTCCTTCTCTCGGTAATTCAGGTACAACCATTCCGATTTGTGGTTTAATCACTTCATAGTCCTTATCCACAGATTTATAATATACTCCGTCTGCATACAGATAAGGGGCATCCTTATAATAAATGACAACACTTCTGGCCGGTCGTTCCTTTATTTTCGTACCGACAACTACTACAACCTTTCTAGGCTTTTTATGTCTGTGGCGGTGCTGCTCAACCAATACTACACGTCTTTCTCTTGCCGGAACGGCCTTTACCGTTGTACCACAACCTGTTATCAGGAATGCAGTACACATCAACAATACAAAAACTTTCATAAAGCTACATTAATTAGAATATTCAACAAGTTTTATATCAGAAGTAACATAATCTCTTCTGTATAATTCAGACTTTTCCAAAAAACAGATATATGATTATGAATGCACTCTATCACAATATATCCATAAGAAGACTTATGTATTAATCTATGTGGAGTATAGTTTCCATTGTATCCGTTATAGTTACTATATTTTTCCATGAGCCAACCACCTCCTGTACCTGAACAGATCTGATGAATTCCTGAGACTTCTGCAACATCGAGAAAATGGTCATGTCCGCAGAAATATGCCCTTATATTATATCGTTTAAGTATTTCCCAGAAATCATTACGGTTCTGCACATCATCATCAAGGCAGTCATCATGAAAAATCTTGAATGCCGGTTCATGACCGAATACCAATACTTTCTTGTCCCGGTTTCTTTTAAGTTCATCCTCCCACCATGATATATCGACCTTTTCTTCTCCGTTATAGTTGTCGAGACACACTAATAGCAAATTTTTATATACATAAGTATAGTTCATAATACCGTCATCGACAGGTACATATCCTGATAAGAATTCCTTCCATAAACCGGCGCCGTTTCTGACATCATCCTCATGATTCCCTTTCAGGGGCAGTATCTTTATACCTTTTGAAACTAAAGGGGTGGTTATTTCCTTCCATTCAGACAATTGCTGTGAAAACTCTGAAACAGTAGCACCTTTACCTCCTTCTACCAGGTCACCGGTTGCTATGATACACCCAACATCTTTTTTCATAATCTCACTGGCTATGTCTGTGAATATTTCCGATGAACCTACATGCATGTCTGAAACGACACATAGACGTATGGTATCATTCTCATTCTCATTTTCATTGTCAGAATCCACTTGTACCTTATCGCAGGATACAGATATAACAGCCATCATAAGGATGAAAACAGAGTCATACAAACCCCTTCTCCATATATTCTTGAAACTTCTCACCATAATTCTCACTGATCGGTATATATACCTTGTTGTCAAAAATGATTCTGTTGCGCTCCACAACAGTAATCTTGTCTAGATTAACTATAAAAGAACGGTGGACACGCATGAACATATTGCCAGGCAGAGTTTCTTCCAGTTTCTTTATGCTCATAAGAGTAGTTATCGGCTCGCTTCCATCAAGGAATATTTTCACATACTCACGTTTGCTTTCTATGTATTTTATATCCTTGAAGTTTATGCGTATGACACGGTATTCTGACTTTATAAATAGATAATCCCTGTTCTGCTGGATTTCAGGCAAACTGCTGTTCTGCTGGAAATATCTTTCGTTCACCTTGTTTGCAGACTTCAGAAAATCAGTAAAGCTGATGGGTTTCAGCAGATAGTCGGCTGCGTCAAGCTGGAAACCCTCGTAAGCGAACTCGCTGTGTGCCGTGATAAATACAATCTTTACATTTTTAGACAATGATTTTACAAAATCTATCCCGTTTATGTCCGGCATGTTGATGTCAACAAATATCAAATCTATGGCATTGTCATGTAAAAAGTTGCAGGCATCGAAAGCACTCTCGAAACTTCCTTCCAGAGAAAGGTAAGGAACAGCCTCTATATATTCTGCCAATTGTCTGAGTGCATGAGGCTCGTCATCTATTGCTATACACTTTATCATATCGGTATGTTTATATTTACTGTATATTCATTTGGGGTATCGCTTATTTCAAGAATATAGGCTGAAGGAAACTCTATGTCCAGACGGCGTTTGGTATTTTCCAGACCTATGCCTTTGTGTTCGCCCTGACGGTTTGCAGAGTGGTTGCTGTTTGCAATCCGGCATTTCATGTGACCTTCATCCGGAAAAGAGAAATCTATACAGATATAGCTTTTCTCCTTCAGGCTTACCCCGTGCTTGAAGGCATTCTCAATCAGTGATGTGAAAATCAGAGGTGGAATACTCTTGTCCGGAAGATTATCCGGTATATTGCATGAAATGGCAACCTTTTCAGAGGTTTTCAATCTCATAAGTTCCACATAACTCCTGATGAAGTCCATCTCCTTTTTTATATGAACCCGCCTTGACTTTGATTCATAAAGTATATGTCTCATCATACGAGAGAGCGATAATACAGTTTCCTTTGCAATATCAGGGTCATAATCTATCAGTGCATGGATATTGTTCAGAGTATTCATGAAGAAATGCGGACTTATCTGATTCTTCAGGAAATTCAGTTCTGTCTGTATGGCTTCCCTGCTTTTAGTTTCCTCCAGTCTGAGTTTCTGTTGCTGCATAAAGAAATACTTCAGCAATAGGTTGAAAGCCATAATAAGAATCATAAACAGAATTTTGTCCGACAGATTCCGTACTCCATACACGGCAGCCATTCTCTGTTGCCCCATACCTGGGATTGTGTATGGAGGCCTTTCAGGAAGCACGAGAATTTGGATTTCTCTACATATAGGGGAAAGCATTATCACAGCAATAATACTGATTATCAACCCACAACCATACAGGAAGTATCTCTTTTTCATCAGAAAGGCAGGAATCAGCAGACTGTTGTGTATGATGAAGAACAACAGAAATGGTAAAAGTCTTACCCATTCCAATACAACTCTTTCCCATCTTAGATTGCCGTTTCCTCCAATGATAAGTATAGGAAATAAAAGGAATAAAGACCACAGCAATACATATATGGTTCTTTCAATAATTTGTCCGTCTATTTTATTAATCTGTTTCAGCATTTCTGACAAGTCTTACATAATTATAAATTCTGATAGCATCTCCCTGTGGGCCGAATCCGTTGGTATAGTCATTGGGATTTCCGTTTTTAGGGTCGCTTCTTTGAGCACCGGCACCATGGACATCTATCCATCTGCCCATATGTCCCATTGCTCTTCCAAAACATACATAGCATGCATTGATTCCAACCCTATCCGAAGCATATCGCTGATGGGTGGTTGAGCTCCAATAGGCAGGATAATCTTTTTGGCCTGCCTCGTTTGTAATCTGCGTGCAGTTGAACAGGGGGGATATTGCAGCTGACGATGTGAAATCCGGTGAACGGTCATAATCAACTATACTTTGAAGCTCTTTTACGCTTGGGAGCCTCCAGTCGTCATAGCCACCATAACTGTAGTTTTCCGCATATTCTAACGCCTCCTGCCACGCCATACCTTTCCCACTGTCATCTTTCATCCACATCAGACCTGTCGCTTTGTCAACTATTGTTCCATCCTCTGTTTCTACAAAATCATTTTTCCCATAATCCGAATTACCTCTGACAAAATATGCATAGAATTTCTTTTCACCCTTTGGAGAAGTGAGACCGTATCCTTTGATTCTGCCATCTGCAAAATTAACCCCGAAAAGAGTTTTTGCATTCTCCATTGTGGTAGATGTATAAATTGTGGTTGTCAGCATCTGGGCATCTATAAGTCTTTCATAAGACAGGTCTCCATATCCAAAGTCAAAATACCTCGTATCTATAAATGGTGTTAACCCTTCTGTAGAAGTAGCGGAATACGAACTTATGTCTATGCCACTGAAATCTATCAGTGAGTAAAGCTCTTTTATGGTAGGTATTCTCCAGTCAGTATATCCGGCAAGAGTAAACTCTTTTATGAACTGTTCCGATTCCTCTAAACTGATTTTATCATCATAGTTAATTATGCCGTCACCGTTCAAATCAGGACTTTTACTCCACATAAGTCCGGTAACATTATCGGTTACAGTACCGTCTCCATTATTTGTATATGAAGGAATATTGCCCGGATAATTGGAGTCCTGTCCATAAAATGATGCTCCTTCATATACATTGCTGATTATTTCACAGTCGTTGAATGAAAGAGTCTGGTTAGTACCGACAATGGGATAATTCATCGTAAGGACAATATCAGTATCATTCGAAAAATTCTTCTCAGAGGTACAAGCACAAAAAGAAAAAAGTGTCAATGTTAATGTTACTATATGCTTCATAACCATTTGTTTTCTGCAAATTTACCTGTTTGTGTGATGTCCACAAAGTAAGTTCTACAGAAAGCCATATTTCATCAACATAAATCCAAATATATTCTATAACCACCATATTAATTTTTGACATCATTGGTTACTACGATGTTATTTGATTTTTATCACATATAAACAACAGAAATAAGATTTAAGGTATGAGTCTCTCTCTTATTTGATGAAGTAAAGATAAATTTCCAGAATGAATCATATTGTAAGAAGGTTCAATGCCTTTATGAGTTGTAGTTTCATTTATGAGTTGTTAATATTGTGTTGCCAAACTTGGGAATGCTATTCATTGTAATAAATATTGAAGATGTTGATAAAAATGATTTGCTGTTTTCATATTGAGCCAATGATTTCAAGGGAATAGACATCGGTATTCAGACCATTTTCAACCAGACATACCGGCACACTTCAAAGTCATTCAGTACGTCCGTTTTCAGGATTACCCGGATAACCGCATTTACCGCCGTTGTTGTTACATTGAATAGTTCTCCGATTTCCCATGCCGTCATCCATACATCGTTACCGGTTACAATTATCGATTTCCCTTCTATGGTAATGACATTTCGTTTCATGGTTTTTCTTCTTTTAGATGTTGTATCCTTTAAACTTTTCTATGCTGCCAAGGCGTGCGACAGAATTTTCCATATCCTGATTGAACTTTTCTTTTGTAATCTGTAGGCTCGGCAAACAACGCCTTTCCGCTTTACAGCGGTAGGTTTTCGTTTGCCTGCCCCCGAACCGTACTTACACGTCTCCATGTATACGGCTCTCCATCTGTAACATCATCTTACTTGACACATCTCTGGATTTTTGCGTTACACTCCGCACATACAACCAAAGTCTTTCTGTGCATGTAGAGCATTTTGCGTTCCCAGTCATTTTTACCTTTTAACTCTTTGAGTGTGCGGACATGGTGCATTACCACTTCTCCGTGCTTGCCACATAGTTCGCACGTTTTTGTTGTAAGCCTTTCTATCAGACTCAACGATGGCGTTTTGAACATGTACGGCAGATTGTCACTTGGGGCTGTTTCACAATCCGTTTTGCGGGCATATCCCTCATTATAGAATACCCTGTACTTGGTTTCTCCTCCCTTGTTTACAAAAGGCACTGCAAAGAGATTGTCCTTGCGGTATCTTTCAATGACTTTTCTCACTGACATATTCAGCTTTTGAGCAAGAGTTTTGTACATGGAGAACTTCATAATACAGCCGAAAGAGCGTCCCAAAGCCGATGCATTGTTTGCTATTGAGTAATAGTTGTAGAACCCTCGTATTTCGGTATTAAACTGAGATACAATCTCGTGCGCTTCATTGTCAATCATATAAGTCCTGCCTTTTGACACCCATGTTTCCTTGCCGTGTTTGGTGACAACTTTCATGGCTTCGAGGCTGAGCAGCTTGTTCTTGATTACTTCTCTTGAAACGTGTAGTATCACATTCCCGTTGAAGTATCTGCGCACTGTTCCGTTACTGTTTCTCTTTGTGGCATAGTCTTTACGGACATATATTTCGTAACCCAAAAATTTTGCGCTGTCTTGTGCATTTGTAATCAAAGTCTTTTCCTGTGACATCTCCAGCCTTAACTTTTCCTGCATAAACTTAGTGATGTCAGCTTTGATTGTCTCACATTCGTTTTTCGTTCCGATAACTCCGATAAGGAAATCATCGGCATAGCGCACGTATTTCAACCTGCGAAAGTTTACATCCATATCATTGCCACTTGGCATTGTAAGTATCAGCTTCTGCTTTTCGTGCAGTTCTTCTACCATCCTTGTTCTTACGTTTACATCCTCTACTTCATTTATCCTACGTTTTAGGTAGTGTACTCTGCTGTTGAGTTTGCAAATATCCTTGTTGCGGCTTCTTGCTGTCCCTTTATTGAATTTGTTGGCATATTCATCCATGTACTTATCGAACTTGTCTAGGTATATGTTTGCCAAAATAGGGCTTATGATACCACCTTGCGGTGTCCCTGAATAAGTCTTGTTGAATTGCCACTCTTCCATGTACCCTGCATTGAGGAATTTCCGTATCAGACGAAGAAATCTGTCGTCTGCTATTCTGCCTTTCATTATTTCTATCAGCACATTATGGTCTATGTTGTCAAAGAAGCCTTTTATATCTCCCTCAATGAACCATTTTGCACCGTTGAAATTGTTTTGTAGACTTTTCAGTGCTGTGTGGCAGCTTCGGTTTGGTCTGAAACCGTGCGATGTCCACTCAAAGTGTCCCTCATATATGGCTTCAAGCACCATTCTTACTACCTCTTGAACCAATTTGTCTTCAAAAGACGGTATTCCTAGCGGACGCATCTTCCCATTCTTTTTCGGAATGTAAGTTCTCTTTGCAGGATTGGGACTATAAGTCTCATCCTTTATACTCTCTATGAGTTTGTTTATCCTATCAATGCTCATTTCATCCTCAGTTTTGCCATCTGTGCCGGGTGTCATGTTGCCCGGCTTTGCATACATACGTTGGTAGGCGACAAAGAACATCTGTTCATTGAATAGAATACGGTAAAGCCTTTCGTATTTATACTCGGGCTCATTGCTGTGTCCAGCTAAAATGTTTAATACTTGCTCTGGATTTCTCATACGTCTCTCACGTTTTCCGTTGTTTGTATTAAAGTTACAGACTACTTCCCTTCGCCATGTACAAGGCTTTCCCTTGCTCAGACTACTACGGAAGTTCCGTTACCATATCGGATATTCAAAAGCTTTCTTTATAGCTGTTTGTTCCAGCGTTCCGACTTAGGTAATCCCCAGTTAGTTCTCTTAATAACTATTAGCACGACATACTGTCGGATGCGACTTTCGTTCTTGTCCGCTTATTGCGGCTGTGTCATAGTCGGTTCTTTATGCTCTGCACTAACGCACAAAATAGGCAGAGTACTATGAAACAACGTATGTATAATAGTCTTCCGTTGTTGCAAGATTTGGTACCACTGAACTATCATTCAACCAATCAAGGCTTCATCCTTATGTATGTCTTTTCGTCTTGCCCCTCAGTCGCCACCTGACTATTAGTGGACTTGGAGCTTTAATCAGTATGCTACACTCTCCATCGGGTTTCCCTTTTGGATAAACTGATTGACGATAGGACTATATCGAACCCAATCCTAACTTCTTGCTAAAGAAGTATTTATTAAGCGACCATTCTGGGCGCACTCGCATAAATTTGCGTTGTCTTGATGCTCTTGTGTTCGAGTATCGAACTCACCGTTTCAATAGGTATGCCGTTTGACAGGAATACGGTTATCGCCGCCGTGTTGCGGTTCTGGTGCCATGTAAGGTGTTTCGTGATACCGCGTTTGGTTACGGCACGTATTCCACACAGGCAGGTCATGTAATGGGGACAGGGAAAATCCTTCCGTCCTCACACAGTCCGCGGTATTTTGCTATGATTCTTCGGGGCAGATCCAGCAGGCGGATGTTCGATTCTACATCCGTCTTTTGGCAGTTAATGTTTATCCATTCATGGTTGTCGAAGTATGTATGGATATTTTCTTCACGCAGATTGCGCATATCGGAAAACGACAACCTCATGAAACGCACAAAACAGATACAGGTCACGGTAAAGCTCCTGTTTAGCGTTTTTCGGTTTGCCGTCCATCAGCATACGGATTTCCCCTTTCGTGAGAAACCCTCTTGTTGTTCCCTCTTTCTTGATTTCATATTTAGTTCGTGAAGAATCTTTCGTCGCTACGCAAATCATTGAGGAATACTGCAATTCTCGTTTATGCCGCATTCTCTTGCGTGAGTTATTACTAACTTACTGGAAATTAATGTTTCCTATATTTTTACAACCTCGTTATAACCTGTTTCAGGTATGGTCACGAATTGGTAATGTTGCGATGTCCTAACTTGGCTTTTTCATTGCTTTTTCTGTCTTTCAAAACTATTTTCCTAAAACGCCTATCTGCCAATAACTTTGCTATATTTTTCTGCTTATTACTTTTAATTCGTACTTTTGCGTCAATAAATTATCAAATTAAGCGCGTATGAAAAAGATAGCTTTACCTACAAAAAACGGTCTGATAGACGACCATTTCGGTCATTGTGAGTTTTACACCATTTTTACGGTAGACGAAGAGAACCGTATAGCTCGTACGCAAGTGCTCCCTTCTCCGCAGGGTTGTGGATGTAAGTCGGATATTGCTTCTAAATTACAGGCTGACGGGGTGACCGTGATGTTGGCCGGCAATATGGGAGCCGGTGCGCTGGCCAAACTTTCAGCTTGTGGTATAGAGGTAATCAGAGGATGCCATGGCTCAGTGATAGAAGTGGCTGAGGCCTATCTGGCTGGAAAGATACAGGATTCTGGTGTAGGTTGCGATCATCATCATGAGGGTGGAGAACATCAGTGTCCGAATCATTGATTGATAATCCCCTTTGTATGTAGGGAGAAATGAAGCAGGGTGTTTTATGTCTCCCTTATGACAGCCTTATGTTTTTCCGGGTGGAGCTATACGTTTTCCGTCGGGAAAACATAAGGCTTTGCTGTAAGAAACGTAAAAGATTCTTTGTGGTTAAGAAAATATTTCAAAAGTATGTCAAGAATAGGATGCTGTTTTAAAAGAAAGAATGGAGAGTCTCCTTTCTGATAAAATCACTATCTTTGTAAGAGATTCTTAAGTACGTATTTATGAGTAAAATGATAAAGCTGTGCTTGGTGGCATGTTTGTGGGGAATTATGCTGTTGGGAAATGCACAGACACAGATTGCATTTATATCGGATGCACATATTCAAGATGTGGACGGTCATGCCGAACGAGTGCGTTCCATGGAGGTACAGGTACAGTCCACCCGTTTGTTTAATGAAAATTATTATGCGCTTCTGGCGGCTCTTGATGACGTGGCTCGCAGGAATATTCGCTGGGTTGTGTTGCCGGGTGATTTAACCGATAACGGGCAGTTCTTCAATCAACAAAAAATAAAGAATATATTGCATTCGTACACGCAAAGAAAAGGTATGCGCTTTTTTGTGACTACAGGTAATCATGATCCGGCTCTTCCTTTGGGGCTGATGCAAAAGAACGCGCATTTTCTGGCAGCAGACGGAAGCCGTGTGACGCGTGAGGATTCGTGTGCCGGTTATGTGTCGCAGATGGAATGCTATGCCGATTTTGGCTTTTTCCCTCGGAAGGACGATTGTTATTGGGAAAGTCCTTTTACTTCTTATACGTATGACAAGTATTCTTACGAGGATGCTTGCCGTGAAAGTGTATTGAGCAAGCGGACCTACACACTGTGCGATTCGCTGACGGCTACGGATGCCAGTTACCTGGTAGAACCGGTAGACGGACTCTGGCTGCTGGCCATTGACGGAGGAGTTTATCTTCCAAAAGAAATGAAGGATGGAAAGTGGAGCTATCAAGGTTCCAGTGCTGGATACAACCTTGTACTGAAACATAAACCGTTTTTGTTGCCTTGGGTGCGAAAGGTAGTAGAGGAAGCACAGAAGCGCCATAAGACACTGGTGTCATTTTCACATTATCCGTTGGTCGATTTCAATGACGGTGTGTCGGAACATGTACGTCGGATATGGGGCGACCGCCGGTTCGATCTGCACCGTGTGCCGGAAGCCGAAGTGAGTGAGGCTTTTCTGCAAGCCGGACTGCGTCTGCATTTTGCCGGACACATGCACGTGAATGATACTGGTATCTGGGAAGGAAAAGACGGGAAACATCTATATAATATACAGGTCCCTTCAATTGCGACCTATGTACCGGCCTATAAGATTCTGACCATTGAAAGCGATGAGGTGTTTCGGGTGGAAACGGTAGCATTGGACACGGTGCCAGGATTCGATAGTCTGTTTCCTTTGTATCGCGCAGAATACCAGTCGGATAGTCTGAAAGGACATTCACCTGTATGGAATAAAGAAATTCTTTCTGCCCGTACGTATGGAGAATTCTGCGATTATCAGTTTCGTGATTTGGTGCGTCTGCGATTTATTCCGCGTGACCTTCCGGAATCCTGGCGGGCCTGCCTGGATTTTACCGGTGCCCGGATGCTGGAAGCCGTGTCGGGAGAAGATAAGTCGGATGATGCCGACTGGACTGACTGGTGTATGAAAGATTTGGTTCTGGATTTATATCGTCTGCGTTATGCAGAACGTCTGGCTTTGGAAGATATTCCGAGGACTCGTTTGGCGGTTTATCGTTATCTGTTTGACCGTGCGCGTATTTCTACGTTCCGTTCGGCCGAAGTGGAGATGGTGAAAGGTCTGGGTACGCTTTTCCTTGCTTTTCTGAATGGAGAGCCTTGTCAGAATTTTGTGATTGACCTGAAAAAAGATGCAATCACAGAAGATTAGCTTCTGGATGTACTATTTCCCTCCTATATTATACTATTTTCCTCCTTCTTTAGTGGTTTATCCACTAGTTTTGCATCAGGATTTCAGGCAAAAGTGAGCCTGAATATCTTTGTTGTGCCCTTACCATTGAAAAGTGGTGAGGTATTCTAGTATGTGTGTATAACTGTTTGTTTGTCAATTGTTTAAATACAGATTTAATAGTCTGGAAATATTCTTGTAACATCGTCGGGATACTTTTGCCGCTGAAAAAAAAGTTTATTTCTAACTAAAAATTTGTATTATGCTTAATGTACAATCAGAGAGTAAAAGAACATTTACGCAAAGCTTGTTCTTTGTGTTGTTTTTATTGAGTAGTACTTTGGCATTTGCCCAAAATCGGGTAACAGGTGTTGTGACCGACAAAACCGGAGAACCTTTGATTGGGGTAAATGTGCTTGAAAAAGGAACCACAAACGGAACCGTAACTGATATAGACGGTAAATTTACCGTTGATATGCCACAAGGAAAGACTTTGGTGTTTTCCTTTATTGGATTTGTCACTCAGGAAATAAAAGTGACTTCAAATGTGGTGAATGTGGTGTTGAATGAAGATACTAAAACCTTGGATGAGGTGGTGGTAATCGGGTATGGAAGTATGACCCGTAAAGATGTGACCAGTTCTATTACTACGGTTAAGGCAGAAGATCTCAATGTGGGGGTGTACACTTCTCCGGCTCAGTTGCTTCAAGGAAAGGTTCCGGGACTGACCATTGCCAATACCAGCGACCCTAATGGTTCTCCTTCTATTTCATTACGTGGTGCTTCTTCACTTCGTTCGGGGGAGGCTATGGAGCCATATTATGTCATTGACGGTGTGCCGGGAGTGAGCCTTTCACTGGTTGCTCCAGAAGATATTGAGAGCATTGATGTGTTGAGAGATGCTTCTGCAACAGCTATTTATGGTTCAAAAGCAGCCAATGGTGTAATCATTGTGACAACCAAGAAAGGGAATAAAAATGGCAAGACCAATGTAAGCTACAGTGGATATGTGGCATGGGATAAAACCATGAAAACCCTGGACATGATGACTGCAGACGAGGTATTGGCTTATGCGGATGCCAATGATCTGGATTTATCTGGATATTATGATGTAAATAATCCGGCTAATACAGACTGGCAGAGTGAAGTACTTCGTACAGGTTTCAGTCATAATCACAATATTTCGATTAACGGAGGTAATGAAAAGACTTCTTATAATGCTTCTTTAAACTTCCTGGAGCGTCAGGGTACGGTTCGCGGTACGGGTATGGATCGCCTGACAGCCCGTTCTTTCCTTCAGACAAAAGCATTCGATGACCGTCTGGATATTTCTATCAGTTTGAATGGAAGTATCACCAATAATGAAAATGGTCCTGCAAGTAATGAGGGAAGAAGTGCTTTGGATGCCATGAACTACTACTTGCCTTTGAATCCGGTGAAGAATGAAGACGGAACATGGTATGGCAGAACTACCTCACAATATTACAATCCGGCTTCTCTTATCAATGAAGACCGCTATGAAACTACGCAAAAATTGTTGCAAGGAGTTGCAAAGGCTACACTGCATATCTGCGATGGTTTGGATTGGAATTTGAATCTTTCTTATCAGAATGAACAATACCTTTACAACAACTACCATTCTTCTAAATCTCAGATTGTAGATTATGCGTCACGCAACGGACAGGCAGAACGCAGTACGGCTGAAAACATCAAGAAGCAGATGGAAACCTACATTAACTGGGACCATACGTTTAATGATGTCCATAAAGTAGGTGTCATGCTGGGATATTCCTGGGAACAGGCAGATAATAACAATGGTTTTGGACTGATAGCCTATAATTTCTACAATGATGCGCTTTCTTATTATAATATGGCACTGGCAAACAGTGTTTCCATGGACGATATAAGCAATATAAATAGCGGTTATCTGTTGTCTACGCTGCGTATGATTTCTTATTACGGACGTATTAACTATAGTTACAAGAGCAAATATCTGTTGCAGGCTACCCTGCGTCGTGACGGTTCTTCTGCATTTGGTGTCAATAATCGTTGGGGTACTTTCCCCTCTGTGTCTGCTTCTTGGCGAATCATTGAAGAAGACTTTATGAAAGAACAGGATGTGTTTGACGATTTGAAGTTCCGGGTTGGTTACGGTGTCAGCGGTAACTCTTTGGGTTTTGATGCCTTCTATTCACGTCAGGTATATGGCTCTACCGGCTGGTTTACTAGTGCCGATGGCGACAATTACCGTGTGCTGGGTGCTACCCGTAATGCAAATCCGGACTTGAAATGGGAAAAGACAGCGATGTTGAATGTGGGGCTTGACTTTGGGTTTTTCAATAACCGTCTTTCTGGTACCGTAGAATATTATGACAAGCGCACCAGTGACTTGATTTACAATTATCGGGTTTCTACGCTGCTCTATCCTTATAGTGAAATGTGGGCCAATGTGGGTGACATCAGCAACAAAGGAGTTGAAATTACGATTAATGCCGTGCCTGTGCAGACAAAAGACTTTACTTGGAGTACCACTCTTAATTTGTCACACAACAAAAATAAAGTAGAGTCAATGTCTAACTCTGAATATACTGTAAACTTTATTGATATGGCCGATCCTAACATCAACAGCTACTCAGGACAGCATGTACAGCGATTGATGGAAGGCGCTCCTATCGGTCAGTTCTATTTGTGGGAATGGGCCGGATACGATGAAAACGGTATGTCAATCTTCAATGACTATGATGAAGAAGGCAATCTGGTAGGAACAACCGATGCTCCAGATGATGGTGACCGCCGTATGGCAGGCTCTGCACAGCCGAAACTGACTTACGGATGGAACAATGATTTGACATGGAAAAAATGGACACTGAGTGCCTTCTTCCAGGGAGTAGCCGGAAATAAGATATTTAATGCAACTCGTGCTACCTATAGCGATCCTTCTTTACTCAGCAGCTTCGGTAAAAATATTTTGTCAGAAGTAGCTACTGAACAGCATGCTAACGACTCGCGTGCCCAGGCTCCTTCTACTCGTTATTTGGAAAATGGTTCTTATCTCCGTTTGTCTACGCTGACATTGGCTTACAATTTCGGTAAACTGGGTAACTATGTAAATAATTTACGCGTGTATGCCACATGCAACAATGTATTTACTCTTACAGGTTATAAAGGAATAGACCCTGAAGTGAACCTGGGCGGACTGGAACCGGGTATGGACATGCGCTATAGCAATTATCCTAGAACCAGAAGCTTTATGGTGGGTGTAAATATGAACTTCTAATATAAATTAAGGAGACAAAATTGATATGAAAACCAAAAATATATTTACCTGTGCCATGCTGGCACTCGCAACAATCAGTTGTAACGACCTTGATGTAGACATCAAATCTCAATATACGGAGTATCCGATTGACTCAGACATTGCGCTGGAAGCAAGAATCAGTAATGCGTATTATGCATTCCGTACTCCGTTGGCCCGTCGTTATGATGAATTGCTTTCCCTTAGTTCAGACGAATATTCGGCTGTGTGTTTCAATGGAGGATGGCTGGACGGACGTCAGTATTCCAACTGTTCCACTCATTCATGGGAGGCTTCGGCAAACAATAGCCAGCTGAACGTGTATAGCGATATTCTGGCAGGTATAACTAATTGTAATCAGCTGTTGCGCGACTTGGGAGAAACTAATCCGGAAACTTCGAATCCGGTACGCGCTGCCCGTGCATTCTATACATTCTTGCTGATGGATAATTTTGGAGACACTCCTATCGTGGACTATAAACTGACCGAAGGTTCTGCTTCTATAGAACGTTCTCCTCGTGCAGATGTTGCCCGCTGGATTGAGACAGAACTTCTGGCTGTACGTGATAAGTGTCCCAGCGAAGTGAATGAATCGACTTATGGCACACCTACTTGCTGGATGGTGGACGCTTTACTCGCTAAACTGTATATCAACTGGAATGTATATACACAAGATGTGACTAGCGCAGACTGGAATCCGAATGCGGCCAATGAAAAGTTGGATGATTGTATTGCGGCATGTGACCGTATCATCAATTCTCAGCTTTTTGATTTGAGCGATGATTATAAGGAAAAGTTCATGTATAATAACGGTTCACATATTAAAGACTTTATTTATGCAGTACCTTACGAAGCTAGCCTTAGCCAAGGAATGTGTTATGCCCGTTATCGTACTTGGCGATATGGTGGTGCCAACGGTTTCTATACTACGGTACTGACTCCGAGCTGTGGAGGAAATTTTGCAATGAATCCTGAATTTGCAGAATTGTTCTGTTTGCCGGGTGACTGCCGTAATGATGTGGTGGTAGGAGATCCTTCAAAAGAAAAGACACTGATTTTTGAATATGATCCGGTAACCGGTGAAAAAACAACTACTCCTCATATGTACGAAGGAAAACAAGTAGAGTTTACGAAGCATATCACCTTGATTCGTGAAGATGGTGACTTGGATGTGGGAGCAGACGGAACAAGACAAGGGTATCGTTCTATCAAATTCTATCCGGATGCCAATGACTATAATCTGTATGAACGTAATCAGGACAATGATATTCCTATTTTCCGCTATGCTGATATTCTTCTGACAAAATGTGAGGCAATTGTCCGTGGAGGTGAGGCTACTTTAGGCGATACTCCGATGAGTTTGTTTAATCAGATTCGTACGTATGTGTCACCCAATCGTGATGGTTCGCTGGATATAGATTACAATCCTTCGTTGCAGGAAATATTGGATGAACGCGGCCGTGAGTTTTTGGATGAACATTGGCGTAGGAATGACTTGATTCGTTTTGGTGATTATGAACGTGCATGGGGATTCAAGTATATTAATCCGGATAATGCCGAATTGACCAAACGAATTTTCCCGTTGGCCCTGGATGTATTGAATGCCAATACGAACTGGGAACAGAATGAGGGATATTAATCGAGCAAGCGATTGAAAGCAGAAGCAAGCGATTGTTTTTAATCTGAAAATAAGCTCCGTGTCGCAGAAAAGATAACTTTGATGTGCTGCACGGGGCTTTTTTATGACGGATATATTCTCTTGTAGAAAAACTTTATTCTATAAAATACTAGATAAAATTGACGAAAAATTGTAAATTAGCTTCCAAAAGTATCAATCTAATAAATTTTATATGAACATGAATATATTTCCCAGGCTGTTTACCGTTATGTTTGTGGCTGGTTTGGCCGGCATGGGTTATGCAAATCCTGCTGCGCAAGGCAGGCCTTCTTCTGAAGATATAGAAGTGGTTGTACATCGTGGAGCAAATTTTTTAGCTCCGGAAAACACGTTGCCTTCTGCACGGGCTGCATTGAAATATGGAGCCGAATGGATAGAATTGGATGTACGTAAAAGTAAAGATGGAGTGTTGTATAATCTTCATGATGAAACCCTCGACCGTACTACGGATGGGCATGGGCCAATTCATTTGGTTACCTCTTCTGAAATAGAGCGGTTGGATGCAGGTTCATGGTTCGGCCCTGCTTTCCGGGGTCTTAAGGTGCCGCGTATTGAAACCATGCTGGATTCTTTGAAGGGAAAGGCCAATGTGTTTTTTGATGTGAAAAAAGGAACTCCGGTTGCTGATTTGGTAAAGCTGGTGCGTGCTAAAGGATTCGAAAAGAATAGTTTCTTTTGGTTTGCCGATGCAAAAATGGTTCCGGAGTTTGTCAAACTGGCTCCTGAAATGAAGATAAAGGTAAATGCATCGGATATAGAAGGAATTAAAAAATGGCAGGCTGTATGTCGGCCTTCGTATGTGGAGATTGAACCGGAAAACATTACTAAGAATCTTGTAAATTATTGTCATAAAAATGGCATATTGGTAATGGCTGCTATACAAAACGGGAATGAGGAGGCTTACAAAAAAGCCATTCAGGCACAGCCGGATTTAGTGAATATCGACCAGCCTGAGCTTTGGGCACGTGTGGTAGCTGAAAGCGAAGGGGAATATGTAGCACCTTTGTCGCAATATGTCGATCCGCGTATCGGTTCTGAAGGACTGGGACGTGTGTTTATCGGGCCGTCGTGTCCGTATGGCATGGTAAAGCCTTCACCTGATTGTACACCTTCTCCTAATAGTGGATGGTTACCTATGCCGGAGCGGGTAGACGGATTTGCTCAGGTGCATGTCAGTGGTACGGGAGGAGGTCCTAAGTATGGAAATGTACTGGTTACTCCGTTTGGAAATGGTATGGACCGGGTCAACCATTATGACTACCGTGAGTATGAAACCATCCGGTTAGGATATTATGATACGCAGTTCAAGCAGAATGGTATCCGTACGGAAATCACTACTGCCAATCGCGCTTCTTTCTATCGTTTTACGTATCCGGAAGATTCTTTGAAATCGCTGGCAGTGGATGCAGGTTTCTTCTTGGGAGAAAATCCAGTGCCGGATGCACGCGAGGCTCAGCAGTTTGTCGGTTCTGAAATTCAGGTGCTTTCCGACCATGAAGTTGCTGGTTATACACGTATTCGTGGCGGATGGAACAACGGAAAGGCTTATACGGTATATTTCTATGCGGAGACAGACCGTCCGTTTGTGCAGTCGCTTACCTGGAAAGGAAACCGTATTACGGAGGCACAGTCGCAGTATGACTCTGCAGAAAAGACAGGTGCCTTGTTGCGCTTTGCGAAGAATGACAAAGTGGTACAGTTGAAGGTGGGTATTTCTTTCCTGAGTATGCAGAAGGCAAAAATCAATGCGCATTCTGAAATTCCTCACTGGTCGTTTGAAAAGGTGCATCAGGATTTGTTAGGACAGTGGGAGCAACTTCTTCAGAAAATAGAAATCAATCCGTCGACTCCGCTTGCAAAGAAACGCATGTTCTATACCGGACTGTATCACACCATGCTGATGCCAGTAGACCGTACGGGCGAGAATCCGCTGTGGAGTGATCCGGAACCTTATTACGACGATTTTTATGCTATCTGGGATACATATCGTAGCTCTTCTCCTTTGATTACCTTGATTGACCCGAAACGGGAGGCCGATATTGTACGTTCGCTGGTAAATATTTACAAACGTGATGGTTATATGCCCGATGCGCGTAGCGGTAACAGCAACGGTCGTACACAGGGTGGTTCGAATGCGGAAATTGTGATTGCCGATGCCTTTGTGAAAGGATTAAAAGGAATTGATTATGAACTAGCATTGGAAGCCATGCTGAAGGACGCTACGGTGCCTCCCGGTGGAAATGAAGAGGCAGAAGGCCGAGGCGGACTGATTCCTTATCTGGAATTAGGCTACATACCTCATGGTGTTGACCGTGCTGGCAACCGTACGGTAGAATATTCTTATTGTGATTATGCCATTGCGTTGGTGGCTAAAGGCTTGGGTAAAGAAGACCTGTATCAGCGTTATTTGAAGCAGTCGGAAAACTGGAAAAACTTGTGGCGTGGTGACTATGAACATGAAGGGGCGAAAGGCTTTATCATGCCGCGCGACAAGGAAGGAAACTGGTTGGATTCTATTCCTTTCGGTCATTCCACTCGCATGCAGCCGAAGTTTAAATACACACCGGTTACCTTCGAAGGACCATGGTACACTCCTTGGTGGAGCATGTTCTTCTATGAAGCCAGTTCATGGGAATATTCGTTGAGCATTCCGCACGATGTGCCGGGGCTGATAGAGAAATGTGGCGGGGCAGCCGATTTTGAAAAACGACTGGACATTTTCTTTGATAAAGGTTTCTTCAATGTGAACAACGAACCGTCTTTCCTGACACCTTGTCTGTATCACTGGCTGGGTAAACCCTGGCGCTCAAGCGACCGTATCCGTGAGATTATTGCAAAGAACTATAACGACGGTCCGGTAGGTTTGCCGGGTAATGATGACTCAGGTGCCATGTCTTCTTGGCTGGCATTCCACATGATAGGCTTGTATCCGAATGCCGGACAGGATTATTACCTGATTCATACACCGCTACTGACCTCTACGACTTTCCATCTGGAAGGAGGAAAAGAGTTTAAGGTCGTGGCCGAAGGACTTTCGGATAAAAACTGTTATATCCAGGGTGTGACATTGAATGGAAAAGACTATCCATATTCTGTTTTGCGTCACAAGGATATAATGGCCGGAGGTGAGCTGGTTTTGAAAATGGGAAAGAAGCCCGGAAGCTGGGGAAAGGAACTGGGATTGGATAAATAAGATGCGTATGAAAAAAAGATATTTACTTGGATTTTTAACGGCATGTCTGTGGAGTACGGGCATGCTGTCTGCACAGACTGCCGTATCGGATACATTGAAGTTTGTGTTCAAGTTGCATGGTCAGACACGCCGTTATCAGGTAGTTTTCTGTCAGCAGGGAGAGAATATACAGATGAACTGGGGTATTGAACGCAACCTGCATTGGCAGTCGGGCAGTTACACCATGACACCGGAAGCCTTGAAAAACGGAAAGCAGTTGTGTTTCCTGCAGCCGGAGGACGGAAATCACCTGACGCTCTCATCTTTGGAAACAGCGTATGTGTTACCTCAGAGTGCATTGCAGCAGTTGAAAGAAAAGGGAAGTATGGAGTTTAACCGGACGGTGTATGACCGGGTAGCCGATGAATCGGAAAAGAATGCCGGACGTCCGTTATTGCATGTGGTAGACCGTCATGAAGGGGGTGAGATGTGGATATGGGACAATCCGTCTCTACCCGTGGTGTGGCGCATGAAAAACAACCCGCTGGAAATAAACTGGCAGGTGGAAGTGAAATAGGATTTGCTTTTTTGTCGTACCTTTG
Source organism: Phocaeicola plebeius DSM 17135 (assembly GCF_000187895.1). GTDB lineage: Bacteria > Bacteroidota > Bacteroidia > Bacteroidales > Bacteroidaceae > Phocaeicola > Phocaeicola plebeius. Next base: position 543,132 of record NZ_DS990130.1, read on the forward strand.
CAGGGTAAAACAGAAAAATAGAAAATCATGCATACAAGAGAAGAAAAGATGGAAGCGTTCGGACGCCTGCTCGACGTGCTGGACGAGTTACGGGTGAAATGTCCGTGGGACCGTAAACAGACCAATGAAAGTTTGCGTCCGAACACGATTGAAGAAGTGTATGAACTCTGTGATGCCCTGATGAAGGACGACAAGAAAAATATTTGCAAGGAATTGGGCGACGTATTGCTTCACGTGGTATTCTATGCCAAGATTGGCAGTGAAACGGGCGATTTCGACATTAAGGATGTGTGCGATAAGTTGTGCGACAAACTGATTTTCCGCCATCCGCATGTATTTGGCGAAGTGAAGGCGGATACGGCAGAAAAAGTGTCTGAAAACTGGGAGCAGATTAAGTTGAAGGAAAAAGACGGTAATAAGTCTGTATTGAGCGGGGTACCCGATGCCCTTCCTTCATTGATTAAAGCGTATCGCATTCAGGACAAGGCTCGCAATGTAGGGTTTGACTGGGAAGAACGTGAGCAGGTATGGAGCAAGGTGAAGGAAGAAATAGGCGAGTTTGAAGCAGAGGTAGGTCAGATGGACAAAGAGAAGGCAGAGGCCGAATTTGGTGATGTAATGTTCAGCCTGATTAATGCGGCTCGCTTGTATAAAATCAATCCGGACAATGCGCTGGAGCAGACAAACCAGAAGTTTATCCGTCGCTTTAATTACCTGGAAGCGCATACCATTAAGGAAGGAAAGAATTTGATGGATATGTCGCTGGAAGAGATGGATGCTATTTGGAACGAAGCAAAGGCGAAAGGTCTGTAAAGGAATCGGTGGGTACCTGCAAAATGTCATTCTTTTTGTGAAAACGCAACTTTCTTGAAAATAATTCTTTTGAAAAGGTGACACATGGAAAGAATTGTCTACCTTTGTGGGGCATAAACAACAATTTATTTTAGAAACAATGGTGAACAAAGCTATTATTACAGTGGTGGGTAAGGATACGGTAGGTATCATTGCTCAGGTGTGTACTTATCTGGCAGAAAATAAAGTGAATATTCTGGATATTTCGCAGACCATCGTGCAGGAGTATTTCACAATGATGATGATTGTGGATATGACCAAGCTGGAAAAGCCTTTTGAACAGGCAGTGAGCGAACTGGCGAATATCGGTTCTGGCATTGGGGTACAGATCAAATGCCAGCGTGAAGAAATTTTTGACAAAATGCATCGTATCTAATAAAAACGGGAAACGGTATGATTAATATAACTGAGGTTCTTGAAACCAACAAGATGATAGAGCAGGAGAACCTGGATGTACGTACCATTACTATGGGTATTAACTTGCTGGATTGTGCGGACAGTAACCTGGAGGTGCTTTGTCAGAATATATATAATAAGATTACCGGTCTGGCAAAGAATCTGGTGCAGACGGGTGAGGACATTTCCAAGGAATTTGGAATTCCTATCGTAAACAAGCGTATCTCGATTACGCCTATTGCACTGGTGGGAGGAACGGCTTGCAAGACTCCGGATGATTACGTGCAGATTGCCAAGACGCTGGATAAGGCTGCGGGCGAACTGGGTGTAAACTTTATCGGAGGATATTCGGCTATCGTATCGAAAGGTATGAGTCGTAGCGATGAGTTGCTGATTCGTTCCATTCCGAAGGCTTTGGCTTGTACAGAACGTATTTGTAGTTCTGTGAATGTAGGTTCTACCAAGACCGGCATCAACATGGACGCAGTGAAACTGATGGGTGAAATCATCAAGGAAACGGCGGAAATGACGAAAGAACGTGACTCATTAGGCTGTGCCAAACTAGTAGTGCTTTGCAATGCTCCGGATGATAATCCGTTTATGGCCGGTGCTTTTCATGGTGTTTCAGAACCGGATGCCGTTATCAATGTGGGTGTCAGTGGTCCTGGTGTGGTGAAATATGCCTTGGAACAGATTCGTGGCAAAAGCTTTGAAGTACTTTGTGAAACTATCAAGCGCACGGCGTTCAAGATTACGCGTGTGGGGCAGCTGGTGGCACAGGAAGCTTCTCGCCGTTTGAATGTGCCGTTTGGTATCATCGACCTTTCGTTGGCTCCAACTCCGGCAGTAGGTGACAGTGTGGCAGAGATTCTTCAGGAAATCGGATTAGAATATCCGGGTGCACCGGGAACAACGGCTGCCTTAGCCCTGCTGAACGATCAGGTGAAGAAGGGTGGCGTAATGGCTTCTTCTTATGTGGGCGGACTGAGTGGTGCGTTTATTCCGGTCAGTGAAGACCAGGGAATGATTGATGCGGTTGTGGCTGGGGCCTTGACTATCGAAAAACTGGAAGCCATGACGTGTGTATGCTCTGTAGGGTTGGATATGATTGCCATTCCGGGAAGTACTTCGGCGGCAACTATCTCAGGAATGATTGCTGATGAATCGGCCATTGGTATGGTCAACCAGAAAACGACGGCAGTGAGAATCATTCCGGTAGTAGGAAAGGAAGTGGGCGATACGGTAGAGTTCGGCGGATTGCTGGGCTATGCACCGGTAATGCCGGTCAACCGTTTCAGCTGTGAAGCTTTTGTGAATCGTGGCGGACGAATTCCTGCTCCGATTCACAGTTTCAAGAACTGATTTTACGGATATACAAAAATAAAGGAAATCAGCCAGCTCTCATAAAGGGAACTGGCTGATTTTTCTTTATATAGCTGCTTTTAAACATACGAACTGAAGAGATAAAAAATGATTTATCGCTTGTGCAAGACATAAAAAAGCTATTTCTTTGCAGCAGACTAACTAACCTATTTGAACACATTGAAGTATTTGGTGCTATCACTTCTCTTTTAAGGCATGCTATACTTTAATGGTTAACCTTTAATTTATCATGAAATAAATCATGAAAGAACAATTTTCTTGTCAAGAGACAAAGTCTCTTTGGGGAAGGAGACTGTTACAGTCTGTCCCTATTACTCTCAGTTTGTTTGTTGCAATTGGTTCTACAGCCGAATTAATGGCTGCCAATGTAGCTGAGTCGGCTGTTTCACAGCAGGTTGCACAGTTTAGCGGAAGTGTGGTCGATGTAAATGGTGAACCACTGATTGGCGTGAATGTGCTGGAAAAAGGAACTACAAACGGAACCATCACCGATTTTGATGGAAAATTTACCTTAAATCTATCTTCTCCGAATGCCGTACTGGTATTTTCTTACATTGGTTATGTAACACAGGAAATTTCGGCTAAGAATCAGAACGAGTTGAAAGTTGTGCTGAAGGAAGATGCAGAGAAACTGGATGAAGTGGTTGTTATCGGTTATGGTGCCGTACGTAAGGCTGATGTGGCTGGTGCGGTGGCCGTATTGGATAATAAAAGCTTCAAGGACCAGCCCATTACGCAAGTCTCTGATGCATTGCAGGGCCGTGTGTCGGGTGTGCAGGTAGAAAACAGTGGTGTACCGGGAGGAAGCGTAAAGATTCGTGTGCGTGGTTCTGGTTCTATCAACAAGAGTAATGATCCGTTGTACGTTGTCGACGGAATTGTGCGTGAAAGCGGTCTGGATGGCATCAACCCGGAAGATATTCAGTCTATGCAGGTGCTGAAAGATGCTTCATCTACGGCCATATACGGTTCGCGTGGTTCCAACGGTGTGGTATTGGTTACTACAAAGACCGGTAAAGCGGGAGCTTCACAGATTACTTTGGACGCTTCGTTTGGAGTGGCTAATGTGTATAAGCGTTATGACTTGTTGAACACACGTGAGTATGCTCAGGCACTGGTAGATGCCGGAAAGAAAAGCAAGGATGAAATGTCGGCTTATCTGGATGGTTCCAATCCGGGAATCGACTGGCAGGATGAGATTTTCCGTACGGGTATTACACAAAACTATAAAGTGTCATTATCCAGTGGAAATGAGAAAACGCAGTATTATCTGTCTGGTAACTATATGAGCCAGACGGGTGTAGTTATCGAATCCAAGAATGAACGTTACCAGGCAAAGGCCAATGTGACTTCGCAGATTCTTCCGTGGTTGCATGTCACGACAGACATCAATGCTTCACACAGCATCCGAAAAGGCGGCTCGTTTGTAACCGGAAAAGATAACCCAATCTGGATTGCGATGAATTATTCTCCGACTATGCAGATGATGGATGGCAATAATTACGCGAAAGACCCGATCAATGCCATTGCCAGCAACCCGGTAGGTATTCTTCGGTTGCACGGTGGAGAAACGATGACCAATGTGCTGACCGGACATGTGGACCTGCGTTTTAACCTGGCAAAAGGACTGACCTTTACTACGACCAATGGTGTGGATTATTATGATGCGAAGTCTTATAGTTTTGCTTCCAAGCGTGTTAATCCATCCAATAGCATGGGCAATAATGATACCTATCGCATGATGTTGCAGAGTTCGAATAATTTTACTTACATGGGAAAATGGAACAAGCATTCACTCACTGCTACAGCCGTGTACGAAGTAACCAAGTATGAAGAGCGTCTGATGGGTATTTCCGGGAAAAATCTTTTGACCGAATCGGTCGGATGGTGGGATGCCAGTATGGCACAGAGCCGTGACGTAAGCAACGGCATACAGAACTGGGCACTGGTTTCCGGCGTGGGACGTGTGATGTACAACTACGGTGACCGTTATCAGCTGACCGGAACTTTCCGTGCGGATGGTTCTTCACGCTTCTCAAAAAATAAATGGGGTTTCTTCCCTTCAGTGGCTGCTGCCTGGACGATTAGCAATGAAAAGTTCATGAAGAATGTCAAGGCCGTGCAGGATTTAAAACTCCGTGCCAGCTTCGGTATTGTGGGTAATCAGGCCATTGACCCTTACTCTACATTGGGATTGATGACGCAGACCAAATATAATTTTGGTACCAGCAGTGACTACGTAGGATATTGGGCTAACGACATTGCCACTCCTGACCTGACATGGGAGAAGACCCGTCAGTTTGATATTGGTTTGGATTTTGCCATGTTCAATTACCGTTTGTCTGTGAGTGTGGACTATTTTGACAAGCGTACGACCGATGCTCTGTTGAAAAAGACGATGCCGAGTTATAAAGGTGGTGCCAGCTATTGGGTAAACGACGGCGAAATCAGCAACCGGGGTGTGGATATATCTTTGATAGCCCATTTGATTCAAAATAAAGATTTTACATGGTCTACTACTTTAAACGGAACTTACTTGAAGAACCGTGTGGAAAAACTGGCTGGTGGTGAGAATGACTTCTTCTTCGGGTCTAAACCGGCATCGGGTATGGTAGATGAAGCGACGATTATCAAACCGGGATATGCAATCGGTTCTTTCTATGGATATGTGTGGACCGGACTGGATGAATCGGGTAAGGATACTTACCTGGATATGGACGGCAATGGAGCGATTGACGGAGCCGACCGCCAGGTAATAGGAAAGGCAACACCTGACTTTACTATTGGCTGGAACAATACGCTGACCTGGAAGAATTGGGACCTGAACCTGTTCTTTAACGGAGCATTTGGAGTAGACAGACTGAATCTGGCACGCTTTACTATGGCTTCAATGGTGGGAGACTCCCGATTCATTACCTTGCGTGAGGCTTATACCGAAAACTTTGATAAGGTGGGACAGTCGGCCATGTATCCGGGATTAAAGGTGACAGGAAATAACTATCAGGCCGTATCTACCAAGTGGGTGGAAGATGCAAGCTATGTAAGACTGGAAAACATCAGCTTGTCGTATAACCTGCCGAAAAAGGTGGCGAAATTTGCTGACATCCGCTTCACGTTGAGCTGCCAGAATCTCTTTACCATTACCGGTTATAAGGGCATGGACCCTGTGGGAACTACTTTCTCTAACAGCAATGTGGACGTAGATGCCGGTATTGACATGGGAGCTTATCCTACTCCTCGCACTTTTACCTTTGGTGTGCGTATGAATTTTTAACCTTTAATCAAAACTAGATGTGACATGAAAACAAAAATATTTTTAGGCTGTATGATGACGGCCTCACTGCTGACCGTTTCTTGTGCAGACTTGCTTCAGGAGGACCCTCGGGGCAAACTGACACCTGAAAGCTATTTCAGTACGCAGGAAGAATTGAACATGAGTGTGTATTCATTGTATAGCAAGGTGAATGCATCGCAAACTCGTACGAATCCTCAGTATCCCCAGTGGCAGGGAGATGACATTACGACCAACCCGGGAAGTAACAAGCAGGCTGCGGCCGAAATAGATCGTTTTGCTCCTGTAAACTCGAATAAGGGAGTAAAGGACTGCTGGGCCGACCATTATGCCATTATCAAGGCTGCCAATTTCATTATTTTGAATGCTTCAAAGACGCCAACCGATGAGACTTCTATGAAACAGGCCATTGGTCAGGCTAAATTCTGGCGTGCGTATGCTTATTTTACGCTGGTACGTCTTTTCGGTGACATCCCTTTGACACTGGATAATGAAAATGATGACTTTACCATGAGTCCCAGTCCTGTGGAAAAAGTGTATGAGCAGATTGTAGCCGACTTGACTTCAGAGGAATGCGAAAGTCTTCCTGAAAGTTACAAGGATGCACCGGCATTCATGAACGGAGTCAATGTATATGTCACGAAGGCTGCTTTGCAGTCTACACGTGCTGCCGTGTACATGGCAATGGCTGGATGGCCGTTGGAAAAGGGAGCTTCATATTATGCGAAGGCTGCTGAAGAAGCGAAGAAAGTGATTGAAGGCGCCCAAAACGGTACTTATGACATCCGCATGGATGATAATTACTACGACGTGTATGCCATGAGCAATAACTACAACAAGGAAACGATTCTCGGTATCAACTATTCTCCGAATGTAGACTGGGTACAGGATTCACAGCTTACCTCCTGCAATCAGTTTGAGTCAATCGGCGGATGGGGAGATGCATGGGGAGAAATCCGTTTCTGGAAGAGATTCCCTGAAGGACCGCGTAAGGATGCCATTTATGATCCGCAGATTCTGAAGCCCAATAAGGACGGAAATGGCTATGAACTCCACGACTGGTATGAAAAGTCGGGCGAAGGCTGGGTATTTCCGGAATGTCATCCGATGTTCAGTGTCTTTTCTGTGAACTGGGATCCGGCTTCCAAGGCCAATATAGATGCTCCTTATGATTATACTCTTCCTGCAAGTCAGAATATGTGTAACGGCCACCGCCATCGCCTGATTCGTTATGCGGAAGTGAAACTGTGGTATGCTGAAGCTGCGGCACGTGCCGGTGAAGCGGATTTAACGCTGGCCAGACAGTGTCTGAAGGATGTGCGTAAGCGCGGAATGGTGGGCGATACCTATGGCAGCAAGAAAAAAACGTATGCAGATGACGGTTCTTGGAAAGTCATTAACGGTGTGGATATTGACCAGATGAACGCCTCACAACTGGCTGAGGCTGCTTTCGAAGAACATGGATGGGAAGTCGCTGGTTACTGGGTGGCATTGGTAACGCGCCGTGCGGACCAGTTCCGTATGAAACTGCTTCAAAAAACATTTGAAGAACGTGTAGGGAATCCGGAAGTAGAAGTAGCTCCGGGTGTGAAGGTGAAAGAAGGTGTGGAAGTGAGCGGTACGTGGAGTGACAGCAAGGTGTACATGCCTTATCCAGACACCGATTCTGCCAAGAATCCGAACCTTTGATCAGGTGTATGTAGTTAAGACAGAATTGTCCGAGAGACAATAAAAAGAGGGAGGCTTTGCCGGATTTGACAGTCGGTAAGCCTCCCTTTCTTTATAACCTTAATACGATGGTAATTGTTTTACTGTACCAACTACTATAACACCTCAAAGGGGGAAATTGTTTAAGGGGAGAGTCGAAAAAAGTGTTAGGACACTGACGGATTTGTGCTATCTTTGTGGCGGATTTATTTTGACCTGTATGACAGACTATTTGAATGAACTGAATGAAAGTCAGCGCGAGGCGGTATTGTACAATGAAGGCCCTTCGCTGGTGATTGCCGGAGCCGGTTCCGGAAAGACCCGCGTGCTGACATACAAGATAGCCTATTTGCTGGACAACGGTTATGAGCCGTGGTCTATTCTGGCCTTGACCTTTACCAATAAGGCTGCCCGTGAAATGAAGGAGCGTATCGCCCGTCAGGTAGGGCAGGAACGTGCCCGTTATCTTTGGATGGGGACTTTCCATTCTATTTTTTCACGGATATTGCGGGCCGAGGCTGAGGCGCTGGGTTTTACTCCTAATTTTACAATTTACGATGCGACGGATTCCAAAAGTCTGGTGAAAACTATCATAAAAGAAATGAACCTGGACGATAAGGTTTACAAGCCGGGGATGGTGCAGGGCCGCATCAGCAATGCCAAGAATCACCTGGTGCTGCCGGAGGCATACGCGGCAAATGCCGAACTCATAGAAGCTGACCGGGCTGCGAAGGTGCCTCTGTTGCATGAAATCTACCTGCGTTACTGGAACCGCTGCCGGCAGAGTGACGCGATGGACTTTGACGACCTGCTGCTGTACACCTATTTGTTGTTCCGTACTCGTCCGGATATATGTGATAAATATGCGGCGCGTTTCCGTTACATCTTAGTAGATGAGTATCAGGACACGAATTTTGCACAGCACAGCATCGTACTCCAGCTTACGCAGAAACACCAGTTTGTGTGTGTAGTAGGTGATGATGCCCAGAGTATCTATTCTTTCCGTGGAGCTAACATCGATAATATCCTGAATTTTACCCGTACATACAAAGATGCACGGTTGTTTAAGTTGGAGCAGAATTACCGCTCCACGCAGACCATCGTGAATGCGGCGAACAGCCTGATTGCGAAAAACCGCGACCAGATTCAGAAGGAGGTGTTCTCCGAGAAAGACAAGGGGGAACCTATCGGCGTGTTTGCAGCTTATAGCGATGTGGAAGAAGGAGAAATCGTGACCAACAAGATTGCGCAGTTGCATGCCAAGTCGGGATATGCTTATCATGATTTTGCCATTCTTTACCGTACTAATGCACAGAGCCGTATTTTTGAGGAAGCTTTGCGCAAGCGCAGTATACCCTACCGTATTTATGGAGGACTTTCGTTTTATCAGCGGAAGGAAGTGAAGGATGTGGTGGCTTATTTCCGTCTGGCGGTGAATCCGCACGATGAAGAGGCTTTCAAGCGTGTCATCAACTATCCGGCACGAGGAATTGGGAATACCACATTGGGCAAGTTGACCGAAGCGGCCGGACGTTGTGAAGTGAGTTTGTGGAAAGTGCTTTGCGAACCGCTGAGCTACGGAGTGGAACTGAATAAAGGAACCTATACCAAGTTGCAGGGATTCCGCGACCTGATTTCGGAATTCGTTACTTTGGCTCGTGAGCAGGATGCCTATACGTTGGGTATGGAACTGGTGAAACGTTCGGGAATCATGGCAGAGATTTATCAGGACCGTTCGCCGGAGAACATGAGCCGTCAGGAAAATATAGAGGAACTGGTGAACGGTATGCGCGATTTCTGCGACGGCCGTCAGGAAGAAGGAAACCCACATGTGCTTTTGTCGGATTATCTTTCAGAGATTGCCTTGCTGACCGATCAGGATGAAGAGCAGGGGGAAGCGCAGCCGAAGGTGACACTGATGACCATTCACTCCGCCAAGGGGTTGGAGTTTCCGAATGTGTTTGTGGTGGGACTGGAAGAAAATCTGTTTCCGAGTCCGCTGTCATCTGCTTGCTATCGGGCACTCGAGGAAGAGCGCCGTCTGTTTTATGTGGCAGTGACACGGGCTGAAGAGCACTGTTACTTGTCGTACGCCAAGAGCCGTTTCAAATACGGGAAGATGGAGTTCTGTAATCCGAGCCGTTTCTTGAAAGATATTGACGTACGTTACCTGCAGGTGCCGCAGGAGGAACTGATGGGTACACGCATCGAAGAAAAGGCCAGCCGTTTCCGGAAAGAAGCCAGCCGTGCATCTTACGAACGCGAACCTCGCGAAACGGGTCCATCTATGTTTGATGGCGGGCCGATGCCGGAAGAACCTCATCGCTTTGTGCCTCCTCGTACGCTTCGCCGTATACCTGATGCGAGTCCTTCGGCAGCTCCGGCCGGTCCGTCAGCAGGGGGACTTTCTGCCGGTATGTGGATAGAGCATGAACGCTTCGGCAAAGGGGAAGTGACTCGGGTGGAAGGCAACGGAGACAACTGCAAAGCTACCGTACAGTTCCAGCACGCCGGCGTAAAACAGCTGCTGCTGAAATTTGCCCGTTTTAAGATAATTGATTCAAACACTAAATAACAGAGAAAAAGAATGATAAAAGACTGGGATAAGATACCTTCTCCGTGCTATGTCATGGAAGAAGATTTATTGAGAAAGAACCTGACGCTGATTAAGCATGTGGCCGATACGGCGGGAGTGGAAATTATTCTGGCATTTAAAGCCTTTGCCATGTGGAAGTCGTTCCCTATTTTCCGGGAATACATCCGTTATACCACGGCCAGTTCGGAATACGAAGCACGGTTGGCTTTCGAAGAGTTCGGCAGTAAGGCGCATACTTATTCGCCGGCCTATACCGCACAGAACTTTCCTGCCTTTCTGAAGTACAGCAGTCACATCACGTTCAACTCCCTGTCGCAGTTTGAGCGTTTTTATCCGCTGGCAAAGGCGTATCCGGAGCATGTGTCATGTGGCATCCGTGTCAATCCCGAATATTCGGAAGTGGAAGTAGAGCTCTATAACCCTTGTGCGCCGGGCACACGTTTCGGAGTAACGGCCGACCTGCTTCCGAAGCAGTTGCCCGAAGGTATTGAAGGTTTCCACTGTCATTGTCATTGTGAGTCGAGTTCTTACGAGTTGGAACGCACGCTCCAGCATATTGAGGAAAAGTTCAGCCGCTGGTTCCCTCAGTTGAAATGGTTGAATCTGGGTGGAGGTCATCTGATGACACGTGCCGATTATGACGTAGACCATTTGATAGGCTTGCTGCAGGGATTGAAATCACGCTATCCGCATCTGCAGATTATTCTGGAGCCTGGTTCGGCTTTCACCTGGCAGACTGGCCCGCTGGTGGCATCGGTAGTAGATGTAGTAGAAAGTCGGGGGATACGGACGGCCATTCTGGATGTGAGCTTTACCTGCCACATGCCCGACTGTCTGGAAATGCCTTATCAGCCGCGGGTGCGTAATGCCGAATCTCTTCCGGCTGAGGCGGTGAAAACAGCTGCTCGGGAAGAACATGTCTACCGGTTGGGAGGAAACAGTTGCCTGAGTGGTGATTATATGGGCAGTTGGAAATTCGACCACGAATTGCAGGTAGGAGAGCGAATCGTATTTGAAGACATGATTCATTATACGATGGTCAAGACAAATATGTTTAACGGTATCCATCATCCTTCGATAGCCCTGCTCCATGCGGATGGAGAACTGGAAGTATATCGCACTTTCCATTACGAGGATTATCGTGACCGGATGTGCTAATTTGGATGGTAAAATAGTCTTTTTTTAAACGCTTAGGTATTCGTGAAAAAAGGCCTAAGCGTTTTGATTCAAACGCAAGTGCGTTTGAGTCAAAACACAAGGACGTTTGATTTGAAACGCAAGTACGTTTTCAGTCAAATGTCCTTGTGTTTTTTAGGCTGTTGAAATATGCTTTTTGAAACAGTTCTAAGAGCCTTTCGAAACGTTCATTTACAAGGAGTTTTAATCGGAAAAAGGGTAGGCAGATACCTTAATGGGGCCTGTGAAGCCAAAGAAATTTGTCACTTTTTTCAAAAAAAGATAGTCGATAATTTTGGTAGTTTCGAAAAAAGGACTACCTTTGCACTCGCAATCGGGAAAATGATGAACGGTTGTAGAAACAATGCGGAAATAGCTCAGTTGGTAGAGCATAACCTTGCCAAGGTTAGGGTCGCGAGTTCGAGTCTCGTTTTCCGCTCAGTGAAAGAAAAGAGTTGCGCGAAAAAAACAATGCCCAGGTGGCGGAATGGTAGACGCGCACGTTTCAGGTGCGTGTGTCGAGAGGCATGCAGGTTCGAGTCCTGTTCTGGGCACCACGAAAACAATTCTTTTCTTTTCCTTTTTGGAGGAATGGCGGAATTGGTAGACGCGCCACTTTGAGGGGGTGGTGACAGTTATGTCGTGTGAGTTCGAGTCTCATTTCCTTCACCGAAAATGCGGAAATAGCTCAGTTGGTAGAGCATAACCTTGCCAAGGTTAGGGTCGCGAGTTCGAGTCTCGTTTTCCGCTCCAGCGTTTGTTGCGCGAAGGTCGAAAGACCGTAATGCCCAGGTGGCGGAATGGTAGACGCGCACGTTTCAGGTGCGTGTGTCGAGAGGCATGCAGGTTCGAGTCCTGTTCTGGGCACTACATTTTGCGGAAATAGCTCAGTTGGTAGAGCATAACCTTGCCAAGGTTAGGGTCGCGAGTTCGAGTCTCGTTTTCCGCTCCATTTGATTTTTAAATTTTTGCGGAAATAGCTCAGTTGGTAGAGCATAACCTTGCCAAGGTTAGGGTCGCGAGTTCGAGTCTCGTTTTCCGCTCGCAGGAGAAAGCAACGCAGGTTGTTTTCTCTTTTTTTATGCATTTTTCTTGCAGGAAATTTTTTGTATATCTGTTGCGGGTATTATGAGGAATTTGATATATTTGCGCCTGCAATTAAGAAAATGAAGAAACATGACAACGTATGATATTTATTTCTCGGACGGCAGTTCGAGCGACAATAAGGGGTTTTCTATCAAGACCCCGGAAAAGGCCATTCACATGGCGGAAGACATGTTGGTGAAGGGCAACAGCTACATTGAAGATTACGCAGGCGGAGTGATTTCGGTCGTATCTTCCGGCGGAGAAACCGTATGGAGCAGCCCGATTCCCGAGTCGAAAAAGAAATGACACAGTTTATATTTTTAAAACCATAAGATTATGTTTTCTGGAATAGTAGAGGAATATGCAGAAGTCGTGAAGGTGGTAAAGGATCAGGAAAACCTGCACCTGACATTGAAATGTTCGTTTGTGGATGAGCTGAAAATTGACCAGAGTGTATCACATAACGGGGTATGTCTGACGGTAGTCAGCATCCAGGACGGTACTTATACGGTAACGGCCATGAAGGAAACCATTGAACGCTCCAATATCGGTCTGCTGGCTGTAGGCGACAAGGTGAATGTGGAACGCAGCATGATGATGAACGGACGGCTGGACGGTCATATCGTGCAGGGACATGTGGACCAGACTGCAGTCTGTACGGCGGTTGATGATGCGCAGGGAAGCTGGTATTTCACCTTTAAGTATAACTTTGACAAGGAGATGGCAAAACGCGGATACTTTACGGTAGACAAAGGTTCTGTCACGGTGAACGGTGTCAGCCTGACAGTCTGCAATCCTACATCGGATACGTTCCAGGTAGCGATTATTCCTTATACTTACGAGCATACCAATTTTCATACAATCAAGGTGGGCAGTGTGGTAAATATCGAATTTGATATTATTGGTAAGTACCTGAGCCGTATGATGCAGCTTACAGAGTGATACTTTCAAATTATATAACTTCAAGGCGCAGCTTTTTGGAACGATTTCCGAAAGCTGCGCCTTGCGTTTCTTATAGGTCTTTGAGCAGTACCTCACTGCTTTTTTCTGTAAATTCTTTGCGGGCCTGTATCAGGGTTTGCCAGGCTGTAGAATAATGTCCCGGGTCAATTTTGAAATCTTCCGCTCCATTGGCGTCCAGCTGGCTGAGGAGGGTGCCTACGCTTAACCGGTGGATGTCTATTCCTGGAAGATATTGAGGGTCGCGGGATTTTTCTTCTCCGCCGGCACCGGCTTCATAAATCAGTCGCATATCCTGCAATTCATACAGAATACTTTTTGTCAGGCGGATTGGAATCTTGTGTTCTTTGCTCAGGGCTTCTGCCGTGTAAGGCCGGCCGCCAGTGGCGAACCGTTTGCAGATAGAACTCAAAATGATGGTGCAGAAAAAGTCGTGAAAACGTCGGCTGATATTGGCTGTTTCCTTTCCGAAGTTGAAGGTGGATATGTTCTGGCTGATGTAGCTCATTTCGGCTCCGAACAGACAGATGCTCCAGGATATTTGTGTCCACAAAAGGAACAGAGGAATGGCCGCAAAGCTTCCGTAGATGGCATTGTAATTAGAAACCCATATCTGGCTATTGATGTAGAAATACTGAAAGGCTTGGAAAGCACTTCCTGCCAGAATACCCGGTAGCCAGGCGTGTGCCAGCTTGACTTTCGTGTTGGGCATGAAGATGTAAAGTCCGATGAACATTCCCCAGATAAGGGCATAGGGGATAAGGCGGACGAAGAATTTCAGAACCGGGGCCAGTACCATGAAGTTCTGCAATTCTTTGACATAGGTGCTCATGAAGATGGACAGACCGCTGGAGATAACGAGCAGTACCGGTAGCAGCAGAATCAAAGAAGAATAGTCGGTAATCTGCCGGAACAGACCGCGTGGCTTCTTTACTTGCCAGATGGCATTGAAACTGCGTTCGATGTTGTCAATCAGTAGCAGGACGGTTCCTAATAACATAATGAGGCCCACACCGATGAAAACTCCGCTTTGTGCATGTTCCAGATAGGAATTAATCCAGCTGATAACAAGTTCAGCCTGCGCACCTGTTACCCCGCTGCGGAACTGTGATTCAATCAAGGTGTCGAATCCGAACCCTCTGGCTATGGCGAAAAGCAAGGCCAGGATGGGGATGATGGAAAGCAGGGTGCTGTAGGTCAGCGCTGATGCACGCACCACAATACGGTCATTGATAAACTGGTTGATGGATAAGTAAATAATCTTAAGACAGGTGTATACTTTCCATTGGAGGTGAGAAACTTCCTCTTCCCGGATGCGCCAGATACCGTCGTCCAGAAAGTGAATCAGTGATTTGAGTCGTGCGTTCATGGTGGATTGGTTTTAATGAAAAAGAAAGCAGCCGGTCTATAAGCCGGGTTCTGTCACCCTGCAAGCAGGGGAGTCTGTCATTTATCTACTCCTGCCGTCACCGACAGGCTCTAGCGGTCCACCCTCCGACGTGGGGCGAGCAACCCTCGTTAATGCCGGTTTACATGACCTTACAACTCCTAAGATGCACAGCCCGCATATCGCTATGCGGCTGGTAGGCTCTTACCCTACCTTCTCACCCTTACCTCCGGGTGGAGGCGGTTATTTTCTTCTGCATTACTCTACCCTTACGGACAGCTTTCTGTTAGGAAGTAGGATGCTCTGCGTTGCCCGGACTTTCCTCTTTTACTATATAATAATGTACCAGCGACAGACCGACCGACTGCTTTCTTCGTGCAAAGGTACGCAAATAAACGGAATTTGTGCTATAATTGTCAGGATTCTTTTGATTCGGGTGTTTGGGGAGCTGTCAGAACGGGCCGGACGAATTGTCAGCGTTGTCACTATTTCACTGGTAATGAATGTAAATTTGTCAGATATGCCAGTTAACTGCGGTTAATGCCCTTGTTTTCATTGTTAAAAGACGGAAAAAAGAATAGGGTAAGAGTACAATCGTATGGATTTTGTTCTACTTTAGCAAATGAAAAGTTAAAACAACGTCGAAATTAACATTTAAAACAATAGAAGATATGAAAACAATAACTAAGTTTGCGATTGGTTCTGTGGCAGTCGTTGCTTTGAGTGCCGGAGTGGCAGGGGTTACAGCGTATGCCATGATGGAGAAAAATCAGGATAATACTTCTTTTTATGAAAGTTTTGAAACGGCATCTCCTTTACGTACCGCAGCGTTCGATGCTTCCAGCATGCAGCCGGTAGACTTGACTAAAGCGGCAGAGAGTACGTTGAATTCCGTTGTACATATCATGTCTATCCAGCGTAGCAAGATACAGACTATTCAGGGACAACCGGATATTTTTGACTTCTTCTTCGGTGACGGTAGAGGACGTCAGCAGCAAGTACAGACTCCGGAACAGAGAGGTTTCGGTTCGGGTGTCATCATCTCAAAGGATGGTTACATCGTAACGAACAACCACGTGATTGACGGAGCGGATGAAATCAACGTGAAGTTGCACGACGGACGCGAAATGAAAGGTCGTGTCATCGGTACTGACCCGACTACTGACCTGGCACTTGTAAAGATTGAAGGAGATGATTTCCCGGCTATTGTGGTAGGTAACTCTGACAACCTGAAAGTAGGTGAGTGGGTACTGGCAGTAGGTAACCCGTTCAACCTGGGTTCTACAGTGACTGCCGGTGTGGTAAGTGCGAAGTCTCGTGGACTGGGAGCTAATCAGGTAGAATCTTTCATCCAGACCGATGCGGCTATCAATCAGGGTAACAGTGGTGGTGCATTGGTTAATGCGAAAGGTGAACTGGTAGGTATCAATGCCATGCTGTATTCTCCGACTGGTGCTTATTCAGGATACGGTTTCGCTATCCCGGTAAGTATCATGACCAAGGTGGTAACCGACTTGAAACAATATGGTACCGTACAGCGTGCTTTGCTGGGTATCGGTGGTCGTGACATGGGTGATGAAAGGTATCCGGATGAAATCAGAAAAGAACAGAAGGAACTGGGAGCTACTGAAGGTGTACAGGTAGTTGAAGTAACTGAAGGTGGTTCTGCCGACGGATTCTTGCAGAAGAACGATGTGATCCTGAAGTTGAATGACAATAAGGTGAAGACGATGGCCGACCTTCAAGGCTTGCTGGCTAAGTATCGTCCGGGTGACAAGGTGAAAGTTACCGTATTGCGCGACAAGAAAGAAAAGACCTTTACCATCACGTTGAAGAACTCTCAGGGAACAACCAAGGTGGTAAAACAGGCAGATATGGAACTTCTGGGAGCAGCTTTCCGTGCCGTACCTAATGAACTGAAGAAACAGTTGAACTTAGGCTATGGAGTTGAAGTGACCGGTATTGATAACGGAAGAATGAAAGACAGCGGTATCCGTAAAGGTTTCATTATTCTGAAAGCCAACGGCAAGCAGTTGCGCACCGTACAAGATTTGGAAAGTGTAATGAAAGAGGCTTCTCAGTCACCCGATCAGGTACTGTTCATGACGGGAGTTTATCCTTCAGGAAGACGTGCCAATTATGCGGTAGACTTGTCACAAGCTGAATAAAAGATATTACTAAGGTAAAAAGAATTGGAAAGAAAAGGCGTTTCGATTGCCGAAGCGCCTTTTTGATGTTTATTTGCCTTGTATTTTTCATGAAGATGAACAATCAGACGGTTTAGTCTGTTGTCCTTTATGGCAGATGGTTAACAAAAAGAGAGTAAGTTTGTCTGTTTAAGAAATTTATAGATTCTTTCTTTGGAAATCTGCCGCCTAAATAAAATTAATTTTGTACTTTTGTACCCAAATCATTTTATATAGAATGAGACAGTTAAAGATTACTAAAAGTATCACTAACCGAGAGAGTGCTTCTTTGGATAAGTATTTGCAGGAAATCGGTCGTGAAGATTTGATTACTGTAGAAGAGGAGGTAGAACTCGCTCAACGTATCCGTAAGGGTGACCGTATTGCTTTGGAGAAGCTTACGCGTGCTAATTTGCGATTTGTGGTGTCTGTGGCCAAACAGTATCAGAACCAGGGATTGAGCTTGCCTGACTTGATTAACGAAGGTAACCTGGGTTTGATTAAAGCTGCTGAAAAGTTTGATGAAACTCGTGGATTCAAATTTATCAGTTACGCCGTTTGGTGGATTCGTCAGTCTATTCTTCAGGCACTGGCTGAACAGTCGCGTATTGTGCGTTTGCCGTTGAATCAGGTAGGTTCACTGAACAAAATCAGCAAGGCGTTTTCCAAGTTTGAGCAGGAAAACGAGCGTCGTCCTTCACCGGAAGAACTGGCCGATGAACTGGAAATCCCGGTAGACAAGATTTCGGATACGCTGAAGGTTTCCGGTCGTCACATTTCAGTGGATGCTCCTTTTGTGGAAGGAGAGGACAACAGTCTGCTGGACGTGCTGGTGAACGATGATTCTCCTATGGCCGACCGCTCCTTGGTAAATGAATCACTTTCGAGGGAAATTGACAGAGCACTTTCTACGCTAACCGAAAGAGAGAAGGATATTATCCAGATGTTTTTCGGTATTAACACGCAGGAAATGACGTTGGAAGAAATCGGCGACAAGTTTGGGCTCACACGTGAGCGTGTTCGTCAGATTAAGGAAAAGGCAATTAGAAGATTAAGACAAAATTCTCGTAGTAAGCTGCTCAAATCTTATTTGGGATAAGGTAGAGATTGATTTCCAAAAAAACAGAAGAGATGTATGAAGGTTAGCTCAGACCTTGATACATCTCTTTTTGTATGTAGAAAGGCTTTTTCTTTGTTAATTTATATGTCTTCTTTCGGTTTTTACGCATAATTGTGTACTTTTGCCCTCATAAATCGATAAATTATGCGTTATACAAAGTTTTTCTGTTTTCTGTTAATGATGGTATTTGCTGCTTCTGCATTCAGCAAGCGGCCGAAAGATAAGAACAAATATGGAGTTTATTTGGCAGGCGTTTCTGCTTCATTTACTGATTCACTGGTGTATTTTACTGACGTGCAGTATCTGGATAGTGCAGCTGTAGATGATAAAGGAATGCTCATTGGCCGTGCATTGTACAGCATCCAGTTGAAAGACTATTTGGAGCAGAAACAGAATGGGAAGAACCGTACTTGTTTCATGTTTTTCAGCCGTAAAAAGAAAAACGTGCAGAAGGAACTGAAGAAATTGAAGGAAAAATATACCAAGGGTGGCTCATTGTTCCTTCAGGATGTGAATGCAGAATTTAAGTTTGAGAAGCCTGATTTTGAATAATGCAGATGAAGAAATGGCTTTACACCCTGCTGGTGATTGTGCTGGCTGCTTGTTCTAATGAAATTCCGGAACAACAGCCTGCGAAACGTTCCGGACGTACGGTGCTGGCATATCTGATTTCGAATAACAAGGCAGGTTCTTTAGATACCTATTTGCGTGATAACGTAATCGATATGTATACCGCATTGGGTAACATGAAAGAATCATGCACATTGCTGGTATTCTATCGTCCGTATACGGGTGATACTCCCTTGAGTAATCCTACCTTAATGAGTTTCTATACTGACGGGCGTGGTAATGTCAATAATCAACCAGTTTTAAGTGGGGATAACTTGACATTTGAGGCAGTTTGTCAGATTGCTCAGAAAAAAGAGTATACCATGAACAGTCAGATTGCAACTGATCCGGCTGTGATGAAAGAGGTGTTTACCGATATGCAGATTGTTGCACCTTCTGACAGTTATGGCCTTATTCTAGGCTCGCATGCTTCGGGGTGGATGAAGGGGAATTCTGTGCAGTCAAAAGCCTTTGGTGATGACGATGGTTACAATATAGATATTCCGGATCTGGCTGATGTGTTGAAAAATAGTTTTTCGGAAAAACTTGATTTCGTATTGTTTGATGCCTGCATGATGGGTACAGCGGAAGTGGGTTATGAGTTGAGAGAGACAACTTCATATTGCATTGCTTCCGTAATGGAAACTCCGGTGTATGGATTCCCGTACGATCAGATTCTTCCTTATTTGTATTCTGAAAACGTGGATTATTCTGCTGTATGCCATGAATTTATTTCTTTCAATAAAATAAAAGATGCCTGGGGTACATGTGCAGTGATGGATTGTAGTCAAATGGAAAATCTGGCCAGTACGGTAAAAGCAAAACTTTCAGAATGGGAGGATGCGCTTTCTTCTGTGTCCATGCAGAACGTACAGCAGTATGGAGTGGGGAGTTATCGATACTTTTCTTATGATGTGCTTGATTTCTTTCGGGAGTTAGGAAGAAAAAGTGGGGTGGTAAAAACTACTGATTTGAATGAAGCTATTGCTTCTGTACAAAGTGCATTGAATCAGGCGGTGATAGCTAAAGATTGTTTGTCTGGTGTTGATTATGATTTTGATGGGGTAGTTATTGATGGCACTCGTTTCTGTGGAATCGGTATGTATATTCCAGAAGAATATAATCCTTACGTTGCTAATAAAACAGCTTGGAATGATTATTACGAACAGTCCATCTCTTGGTACCATGCCGCAGGTTGGGATAATTTAAATTTGAACTAATTACAAATTTCTTTACTCTTTGTGTGAACATTCTATTGGCTAAATGTGTTTTTACTTATTAAAACAGATTTATAGATATGTGGAATTTCATCAAAGAATTACGACGTAAGGACCACCAGCGTTATCTTGGTGGACTGGATTTCTTTAAATATATTGGTCCCGGTTTGCTTGTGACCGTTGGTTTTATTGATCCGGGCAACTGGGCTTCTAATTTTGCGGCAGGGGCAGATTTCGGGTATTCCTTGTTGTGGGTGATTACCTTGTCTACTATTATGCTCATCGTGTTGCAGCATAATGTAGCTCACTTGGGAATTGTTACCGGGCTTTGCTTGAGCGAAGCTGCCACTAAATATACGCCGAAATGGGTGTCACGTCCTATTTTGGGAACAGCCGTACTGGCATCTATCTCCACTTCTCTGGCAGAGATTTTGGGAGGAGCTATTGCCTTGGAAATGCTATTCGATATTCCTATCATCTGGGGTTCCCTTCTCACCGCTTTTTTTGTTACTATCATGCTGTTTACCAATTCCTACAAGCGAATTGAACGCTCCATTATTGCATTCGTGTCAGTGATAGGATTGTCATTCCTTTATGAACTTTTCCTGGTTGACATTGACTGGCCTTTGGCTGCCCGTTCATGGGTGACACCTTCCATTCCTGAGGGAAGCCTGTTGGTGATAATGAGTGTGCTGGGAGCCGTGGTGATGCCTCATAACTTGTTCTTGCACTCGGAAGTGGTACAGAGTAGGGAGTACAACAAGAAGGACGATGCTTCTATCCGTAAGCTATTAAAATATGAATTTTATGATACCCTGTTCTCTATGGGAGTAGGCTGGGCCATCAACAGCGCGATGATTCTACTGGCTGCGGCTACCTTCTTTGCTCACCATATCGGAGTGGAAGAGTTGCAGCAGGCCAAGAGCTTGTTGGAGCCTTTGCTGGGCAATCAGGCTGCTACCATCTTTGCCCTTGCCTTGCTGATGG
This sequence comes from Phocaeicola plebeius DSM 17135, assembly GCF_000187895.1. Taxonomy (GTDB): domain Bacteria; phylum Bacteroidota; class Bacteroidia; order Bacteroidales; family Bacteroidaceae; genus Phocaeicola; species Phocaeicola plebeius. The sequence goes on from NZ_DS990130.1 coordinate 564,086, forward strand.
CAGGTATTTCTTCCACTGTGACAAGCGGGATGGCCGCCGGTTCCATTTTTGCCGGCATGTTTGGTGAATCCTATCATGTAAAGGATGTGCACTCTCGTGTAGGAATTCTACTTTCATTAGGAATAGCACTGGTTGTCATTCTGTTCATCGAGAATCCTTTTCAGGGATTAATTATCTCACAAATGATACTGAGCATTCAGCTTCCGTTTACCATATTCTTGCAGGTAGGGTTGACCTCCTCGAAACGGGTCATGGGGCAATATGCCAACTCCCGGTGGAGCAGTTTTGTGCTTTACACCATGGCAGTGATTGTATCTGTGCTGAATCTGGCTCTTCTTTTCTCAGAAAGTTTTTAAGCTGTCCGTAAATCGGTGCCTGACATCTTTTTCTTATAGTGGTATGCCAGCATCAAAGCTGCCACGGCAAAGGCCAATGCATCGGATAACGGCATGCTGAACCATACACCTTCCACGCCATAGAAAGGTGGGAGAAAAGCCAGTCCCGGCAGAAGGAAGAGCAGCTGGCGGGAAAGAGACAGGAAGATGGAAATCCGGGCCTTTCCGATGGACTGAAAGAACTGGGTGATGACAATCTGTGCACCTACCACCGGGAAGGATAGAATGCCAATTCTCAGGGCCAGTGTCGCTTCATCAGTCAGTTCGTGGTTGTCAGTAAACATGCCGACAAATATACCGGGAAACAGTTCACCGATTATGAATCCTAAGGTAGTAATGATACATCCTGCCGTGATTCCCAGTTTCAAGGTTCTTTTTACGCGGTCGAAATGTTGTGCACCGTAGTTGTATCCCGTAATGGGCTGCATTCCCATGGTGATACCCATCACAATCATGACAAAGAGCATCTGGATACGGTTGAGGATACCGAATGCACCGATGGCCATATCACCTCCATAGTTGAGCAGACGGTTGTTGATGAAAATCACGATGCAGCAGGCGCACACATTCATAACGAAGGGCGACATGCCGATGGCAAAAATGTTGGCTATGATGTGCTGTTTCAGTCGCATGCTGTGACGCTGAAACCGGATATAAGTCTTCTGACTATAGAAGTGATACAATACCCACAGCATGCCGATGAATTGTGAGCAGATGGTCGCAAGTGCCGCTCCCCGGATTCCCCAGTTCAGTACAAAAATAAAAATCGGAGCCAGAATAATGTTGCAGCCTACGGTCAGCATGGAAGAAAGCATGGCTTTTTTCGGATAACCGGTGGCACGCATGATGTTGTTGAGTCCGATCATGACATAAGAAATCGGACTGCCCAACAAAATTACCTGCATAAAATCGCGGGCATACGGCAGGGTAGCTTCGCTGGCTCCGAAGAAAAAGAGAATCGGTTCCAGAAAGATAAATGCCAGTCCGCCGTAGAAGATGGCATTAATGACACAAAGAATAGCTACGTTGCCGAGAATGTCTTCTGCCCCCTTTTTATCCTTCTGTCCCAATCTGATGGAAGAAAGTGTGGCACCTCCTACGCCCACCAGTGTACAGAAAGCTACCAGCAGGTTCATCAGCGGGAAGGTGATGGCCAGACCGGAGATGGCTAGGGCTCCCACACCATGACCGATGAAAATACTGTCGATGATGTTATACAAGGAAGTCAGTGTCATTCCGATAATGGCAGGAATGGAATATTCCACCAGCAGTTTCCCGATAGGGGCCTCTCCCAATATGTGCGGATTGTTTTCTTTCATGTACGTTTGTTTATTTTAATTTCCAAAGTTAGGAATATGAAGCAATATTTTAGAACTTTGCACCGTTAAATCAAACTAAACATACCAATGGACAAAACTAAATGCGTAGCAGCACTTTTTGATTTTGACGGAGTAGTGATGGACACTGAGTCACAGTATAGTATCTTCTGGAATGAGGTAGGAAAAAAATACCATCCGGAATACGAGGAATTCGGAAAAATCATTAAGGGACAGACGCTGCGGCAGATTTACGACCGTTATTTTCAGGGAATGGAGCATGAACAGGCTGAAATTACAGAAGCCCTGAACCGTTTCGAGACGGAGATGCGCTATGAATATGTGCCGGGAGTGGCAGAGTTCATGCAGAGCCTTCGTGCCCATGGAGTGAAAATAGCCATAGTGACCAGTTCGAACGAGAAGAAAATGGCCAATGTATATGCGGCACATCCTGAATTGAAGAACATGGTGGACCGGATACTCACAGCCGAGATGTTTCAGAAATCCAAGCCGGATCCCGATTGTTTTTTGCTTGGAGCCAAAGTTTTCGAGACGCTCCCGGTCAATTGTGTCGTGTTTGAAGACTCGTTCCATGGTATTCAGGCGGGAAACGCAGCAGGCATGCCTGTAGTGGGACTGAGCACCACCAATCCGGCGGAAGCCATTCAAAATCAGTGCGCCCGGGTGATTCCAGATTTCACCTGTTTTACGTATGAAGAAATGATGAACTTGCTGTAAGGCTTGTCTGATTCGGAAAAATCGGCTATTTTTGCGGAAATTTTATTAATTCAGAAGAAAACTATGGCAGGATATCTTTCTGGTGATACTCGTAAAGTAACGACTCACCGTTTGATTGAGATGAAACAGAGAGGTGAGAAGATTTCCATGTTGACCTCTTATGATTATACGATGGCGCAGATTGTAGACGGCGCAGGTGTGGATGTGATTCTGGTAGGTGATTCAGCTTCGAATGTGATGGCGGGTAACGTGACGACCTTGCCTATTACCGTGGAGCAGATGATTTATCACGGAAAGTCAGTGATGCGCGGTGTGAAGCGTGCGTTGGTAGTGGTGGATATGCCATTCGGTTCTTATCAGGCAGACCCGTTTGACGGGGTACGCAATGCCATCCGCATCATGAAAGAAACACATGCTGATGCTCTGAAGCTGGAAGGCGGTGAAGAAGTCATCGACGTGATTCGCCGTATTATTGGTGCCGGAATGCCCGTGATGGGACATCTGGGACTGATGCCTCAGTCTATCAATAAATATGGAACTTACGGTGTGCGTGCCAAAGAAGATGCTGAAGCTGAAAAGCTGATTAAGGATGCACGTCTGCTGGAAGAAGCCGGATGCTTCGCTCTGGTACTGGAGAAAATTCCGGCTGCACTGGCAACCCGTGTGGCTCAGGAACTGACTATTCCGGTTATCGGAATCGGAGCCGGTGGAGGAGTAGACGGACAGGTATTGGTAGTGACTGATATGCTGGGTATGACCAAAGGATTCAGTCCGCGTTTCCTTCGTCGCTATGCCGACTTGAATACCGTGATGACCGACGCCATCGGACATTATGTAGCCGACGTGAAAGCTTGTGACTTCCCTAACGAGTCAGAACAATACTAAGATTATCACTTATAAGCCGCAGATGCATGGACTGCAAAGTCCGGTTCTTCCGGACAATTTAAAAGTCGCAGTCTGTGCATCTGTGTTTTCTATCAGATGTAGAAAAAATGTGGAACAAGAATTTTAATCTTTTGCTCATCGCTAATTTTTTCCTGTATACGGCAGTGTATATGCTGTTTCCTGCACTTCATCACTGGATGGTGTCAGAAGGAGGGTATACGGGATTTCAGGCCGGAGGTGCCATAGCTATCTTTGGAGCTTCTCTTTTCCTTTTGGGAGCGTTCAATAATTATCTGGTCGATACGTTTAAGCGTAAGAATGTGTGTACGCGTAGTCTTCTGCTGCTGGCGCTTTTGGGATTGTTGTATCCATATGCCGGAGAGTGGGGGATGATCTTCCTTTTGCGTGTGCTTCAGGGAGCCTTGTTTGGGGTGGTACTGATGGCAATGGGAAGTACCCTGGTCATCGATGTAACTCCCAGCCAGTACAGAAACAAGGCCAGTGTGGTTTTCACTTGGTCGGGGGTACTCGGTATGCTGTGCGGCATCCTGTTGGGATATAATGCAGGCTGGTATCTTTCTTTCCAGCAGCAGATTTATCTTTTTGTGGGACTTTGTTCCCTTCCGGTCGTACTGGTTTCCATGGTGGAAGTCTGTTTCCGTGCTCCGTTGGACCTTCCGTTGCTGTCGTTCGACCGTTTTCTGCTTTTCCGTACCTTGATTCCGGGGCTGAACATGATGGTGGTTCCCTTCATTTTAGGGGTGCTGTTCAGCTCGATTTTCGATACTTTTTTCTACATTTGTATCATAGCCGGATTTATCGTTTTCCTGCTGCTGGACCGCGTGGTTCGTAAGCAAGTGAACGGCCGTTTGCTGAATGGTGTCGGGCTGGTATTGATGTGTGTGGCAGTATGGATATTGGGCTGTTCCACCGAAAAAGAAATGCTAATGGGAGCCGGTCTTCTGACCGGATTGGGCATGGGTTTTTCCCTGCTTCAGTTCTTGCGGATGATGATACGTCTTCCTTTGCACTGTGAGCGCGGAACGGGCTATCACACCTATCAGTTGCTTTGGGAGTCGGGTGTCATGCTGGGCGTGTTCTTCGGGAAATACACAGAAGACATCTCCGGACAACAGTTCCGCGCTGCATCGCTCATTCTGCTGGCTGGTCTGTTGATTTATCAGGCAGTGGTGCACGGCTATTTCATGAAACGAATGAAGAATAGATAACTTAACTAATATAAAGAATATGGCAGACGACAAGAAAATTATCTTTTCAATGGTGGGAGTGAGCAAATCATTCCAGAACAACAAACAGGTATTGAAAGACATCTACCTATCCTTTTTTTATGGCGCGAAAATCGGAATCATCGGTTTGAACGGTTCCGGTAAGTCTACTTTGATGAAAATCATTGCCGGAATCGAAAAGAACTACCAGGGTGAAGTGGTATTTTCACCGGGATATTCTGTAGGTTATCTGGCACAGGAACCTCAGCTTGACGACACGAAGACCGTGAAGGAAGTCGTGATGGAGGGAGTGCAGCAGGTGGTAGACACGCTGGTCGAATACGAAGAAATCAATCAGAAGTTCGGTTTGCCGGAGTATTATGAAGATCCGGAAAAGATGGACGCACTCTTTGCGCGTCAGGCCGAACTGCAGGATATTATTGACGCTACCGATGCGTGGAATCTTGACAGCAAACTGGAACGTGCGATGGATGCATTGCGCTGTCCGCCCGAAGACCAGCTGGTGAAGAACCTTTCGGGAGGTGAACGCCGCCGTGTGGCTTTGTGCCGTCTGTTGTTGCAGAAACCTGACATCCTGTTGCTTGACGAGCCGACCAACCACTTGGATGCAGAAAGTATTGACTGGCTGGAACAGCACTTGCAGCAGTACGAAGGAACGGTAATTGCCGTGACACACGACCGCTACTTCCTGGATCATGTGGCTGGATGGATTCTGGAACTTGACCGTGGTGAAGGTATTCCTTGGAAGGGAAATTATTCAAGCTGGCTGGAGCAGAAGACCAAGCGTATGGAAATGGAAGAGAAGACGGCCAGCAAGCGTCGTAAGACGCTGGAACGCGAGTTGGAATGGGTGCGCATGGCTCCTAAGGCTCGTCAGGCCAAGGGTAAGGCTCGTCTGAATTCGTACGACAAGCTCTTGAACGAAGATGTGAAGGAGAAGGAAGAAAAGCTGGAAATCTTTATTCCGAACGGTCCGCGTTTGGGAAACAAGGTTATCGAAGCCAAGCATGTGGCCAAGGCGTATGGCGACAAACTGCTTTTCGATGACCTGAACTTCATGTTGCCGCCTAACGGTATCGTGGGAGTTATCGGTCCGAACGGTGCCGGAAAGACGACGTTGTTCCGCCTGATTATGGGACTGGAAAGTGTGGATAAAGGTGAGTTTGAAGTAGGAGAGACTGTGAAAGTGGCCTATGTAGACCAGCAGCACAAGGATATCGACCCGAACAAGACTGTATACCAGGTAATCAGTGGCGGTAACGACCTGATTCGTATGGGTAACCGCGATGTGAATGCCCGTGCTTACCTGAGTCGTTTCAATTTCTCCGGTTCTGATCAGGAAAAACTTTGCGGTATGCTTTCTGGTGGTGAACGTAACCGTCTGCACCTGGCCATGGCACTGAAGGAAGAAGGTAACGTGTTGTTGCTCGACGAGCCGACCAACGATATTGATGTAAACACCCTCCGTGCGCTGGAAGAAGGTCTGGAAGACTTTGCCGGATGTGCTGTGGTCATCAGCCACGACCGTTGGTTCCTCGACCGTATTTGTACCCATATCTTAGCTTTTGAAGGAGACAGTCAGGTGTTCTACTTCGAGGGTTCTTACACGGAATACGAAGAAAACAAGATGAAGCGTATGGGCAATGTAGAGCCGAAGCGCGTACGTTATCGCAAGTTGATGGAAGACTAATTTACAGCAGATTATACATGACGAAAAAAGGCTTCGACGTTCACCGAAAAACGTCGAAGCCTTTTTGTTTAAATGTCCTTGCGTTTTACTTGAAACGCAAAGGCGTTTTGACTCAAATGCACTTGTGTTTGATTTGAAATGTACTTACGTTTTGGACTGCTTCAGTAAGCTTCACTGAATCAACATATTTTCAACCTCTTCCAGGCATCCGTCTGTCTTCTCTGGAGTGATGTGTAGCAGGCGGGCCAGCAAGGAATAAATCGATACATTCCGGAATTTCGGAGCCTCGTATCCCTTCTTGAAATCCGGTCCGCATGCCCGGAACATCACCTGCATATCGTCGTAGGTCGGGTCGAACCCATGGGCTCCCGGAAGTGTCTTCTTGCCTTCTTCCACCAGCCAGCCTAAATCAGGCAGTACGATGATGTCGCCCACACGTGGATTGCTACCATAGTTCAAATAAGCAGGAATATCTTCTTTTTTCCATGCCCGTACGTGATTCAGTCCCTGTAGTGCCTGGTACACAGAGTCACGGTATTCCGGTTTCGTATAAATCTGTGCCGGCAGATTCCCGTCAATCAAAGTATACCATTTTTCGTTCAACAGGTGCTTGATAGGCACAAAGCGGTCTGCGCTGACAGTCGCCATTCCGTGGTCGGACGTCACAATCAGGTTGATGTCCTTTCCGAAAGGCAAGCTTTGAAGTCCTTCCCATAAGTATTTCATGAGGGCATCCAGCTCTTCCACGCAGCGGCGTGTTTCCTTGCTGTGCGGGCTATAAGTGTGTCCGTAGGTATCAGAATCCTCGAAATAAATCATAACCAGCTGGGGGCGTTCTTCTTCCGGCAGTTTCAGCATTCTCAGTGCCTCTGCCACACGCTCCGTCTGGGTGAGCCGGGGTTTCTGGTCGTACACGTGATAGTAGGTGGGGTGCTGTCCTTTTACGGCAATGTCAGAGCCTACCCAGTAGATGTTTCCCGTCTTGACACCCTGCTTCTGTGCGGTAATCCAGATAGGTTCTCCACCATAATAAGACGCATCGTTGCGGGTTTTCAGGTTGCTCATCTTGTAAAGTTCCTGGCGCTGTGGGTCCCAGAACGTATTGGCTACGATACCATGGTGGTCGGGCACCAGTCCCGTAGCAATGGTATAGTGGTTAGGGAATGTTTTCGAGGGGAACGATGGAATCATGGTGGCCTTTACGCCTTCATGAGCCATCCGGTCGAAGAACGGTGTATCGTACATTTGCGGGTAGTCCCAGCGGAACCCGTCGAGGGATACAATGACGGTGTAGTGTTTTCCGGCCCAGATAGAGAGGCAGATGCACCACATCATACACAGCGAGATAATTTTTTTCATAAGTCTAGTTTGTTTTTAGGGTGATAAAAAGAAAGGTGTATTGCCGTTCTTTTGTGGGCAATACACCTTTTATGTAAAGGGTTAGTCTTTCATTAGAAAGTCAGTCTTACACCCACCTGGCAGTGCCAGCGTGAGCTGATATCGCTCTTCTGGATTTCAGCTTTGTTGTAAGAGAAAGATGCGATTTTATTGCCATCTGCATCTGTAGAAAGTCCTGTCATAGTCAGCGGTGATAAGTTATAAGCTGAGCTATAGCTTGCTCCCCATTTCTTGTTCAACATATTAGCGAAGTTGATGATATCGAATGTAAATTCTAGTTTTCCAACTCCTTGCACATTGTAGATAGTTTGTGCCAAGTGCAAATCGATTTCATGCTCCCAATCGCTCAGGTTTGAGTTACGTTCAGCATATTGACCTCTATGGTTTTTGGCATAGCTATCGTTTTCAATCCATTGTTTGAATGCTTCACGACTTTCCTCTGCACTCATTGTAACATTTCCTTGTTTATCGGTAATGTCTACAAAATTCATCTTGCTGAGTTCTTCGTCTGTCGGGATATATAACAATGAGTTTCCAGACCATTTATCACCGTTGTAATCTGATTTTTCATTCATTGTTAAACTGTAGCGACTTCCTGAGAATCCGTTGTAAATTACAGAGATAGTGGTGCTTGTCCAGCCGTTCCAATATTTCGGACTGTTGTAAGAAGCTTGAACCATTACACGGTGAGGTATATCGAATTTCGAGAAACCAAGTTCATTTCCAGAGTTGGTGTCTACAGAGTAGTTGTATTTCCAGTTAGAATAAGCTACAGAACTTGTTCCATCGTTCACAGATTTTGCATGTCCGAAAGTATATGATGCAGACAAGTCTAGACCGAAGTTGAAGCGTTTTTCCAACAAAGCAGATAAAGCATATGTGTATCCCTTATTCGTATTCTTCAGATTGATAATACTATAATAGTTACCAGAGTTGAATTGGTAGTAAGGAGCTGCAGATGCTTCATTTCCTGCTACAGCATATACTTTGTTGCCACTCTGAGTCAGTGCCAGATTTTCAAAGAACACATTGTTCATGGTCTTTGAGTAGATACCTTCCAACGTCATTTTCACGTCACCCGGCAACATCTGCTCCAATGCTAAGTTGGCACGGAATACTTGCGGGTATTTGAAGTTTTTGTCTACAGTTACAATGTCTGGTTTTGCAGAAGCACCGCTTTGTGAATTGGCAGCTCCCAGCGGATTGTCTGCATATTCTCCCAGTTTTGGTGCGTCGTAAGTGTAGTTTCCATCTGCATCTTCTGGAGTGATGGTGGTTCCTTTGCTTTCCATACCAGTGTTATTGAAAGCATTAGACAGCCATACGAACGGTACACGTCCTGTGAAGATACCGATACCACCGCGGAGCAATGTGTTGTGTGAATCGTTAGTGTACCAGCGGAAACCTACACGCGGTGAGAACAAGACTTTTGCACTAGGGTTCTGACCTACACGTGCGTTCAGGTTCTGTGATTCAGCAAACTGGTTGAATGCGTCGTTTGTAGTCGGATTATTGAAGATAACCGGAATGTCGATACGCAATCCGTATGTCAGATTGAAGTTGTTATTGACATCCCATTTGTCTTGTGCATAGAATCCGAACTGACCAGACTTCATAGCAGGTGCCCACTTAGTATCACCACCTGTCAGAGTTGGATCTGTATACTTATAGGTGTATTTATAAGGGCGGTCAGCAATAAAATCTTCCAATGAATTATAATACCATGAACCGTTAGAAGCTTGGATGAAGAGGTTTGTCATCTTATAGATCTCATTGTGAGTACCAAAGGTCAGTGTATGATTTCCAAGGTACCATGACAAGTTATCTTCGAAAGTGTAGATGTCCTGATCCAAGTAATTGGCTCCAGAAGAATATTCCGTACCGATGTTGGCAGTGATGTTTGTTCCGTCCGGTGCTGGAATATTGCTGATCTGTACAGTTGGTCCCTGGTAAGCTACATCACGATGGTCACGGATAAAGCTGGCGGAAGCACGGAATTCGTTGTACAAATTCTGTCCCAGGTGAGAAGTCAATTCGGCTACGATTGAGTTTGTCTTGTTATTCATGCGGTAACCGCTGTTTTCAAACATGTAGCTGGTTGAACCTACTCCATAATTGTCATCGTATGAATTGTTGTGCTGATAGCGTAATGCTAGTTTATGGTTCTGGTTGATGTTCCAGTCAATACGAGCTAGCAATCCGAATGATTTGTTATCAATGTTACGTTGTGAATATCCTTCTTTGAAGCCTGTCATATCGTAGTATGCATCTGCAATTTGCTTAGCCTGTTCAGAAGTAAGATAAGAGGTTGTATATCCCGGATAAATGCTTGAAGGATAAGATTCTTTTTTTGATTCTGCGCTTACAAAGTAGAACAATTTGTCTTTTACGATGGCACCGCCCAATGTTCCACCATAAGTACGAGTGTACTGCTGGGTGAGCGGAGATTTTTCGTAATCACGTACGGCGCTGTATTTACCATACATATTTTGGTTGTTGAAGTAAGTGTAGGCCGAACCGTGAGTGGTGTTAGTACCCTGCTTGGTAATGGCATTGATACCACCTCCGGTAAATCCGCTCTGACGTACGTCGAAAGGAGCAACGACTACCTGAATTTCTTGGATGGCATCCATAGAAATCGGGTTGGCACCTGTCTGGCCACCGTTAGTTCCAGATGCAGACAAACCAAACACGTCGTTACTTACTGTACCGTCAATCTGGAAGCTGTTGTAACGGTTGTTTGAGCCGGCGAATGTGATACCTCCGTTCTTTGAAGTCATGGCCATCGGCATGTTCTTCACGATGTCGTACACATTACGGTCTACTGTCGGAGTGTTTTCGATTTTCTGTGTAGAGAAGTTGTGTGCGGCTCCAGCATTTGCTTTTGCATCAGCTACGACTACTACTTCGTCCAACAGTTCTGAACTTGGTTTCATTTCGGCATTCAGACTGAGTGTGTTACCCAGTTCAAGTGAAATACCTGTAAATGCAGTTTTGTTGTAACCTACGTATGAGATTTCAATTTTGTAGGGACCACCGGTACGCATACCTTGGATGGTGTAACGTCCATCTACGTTTGTCACTGCACCGTAGAGAGTTCCTGACGGTTCGTGGATAGCTACCACTGTAGCACCGATAACCGGGGCTTTGGTTTCATCTAAAACTTTTCCGCTGATAGCAGAAGTCGTTACCTGAGCATTTGCGCCGACAGCCATGGCTGAAACGACCAATGCGGAATACAGGAATTTGGAATGATGTACCATAAATTTTTAATTAAATAAATTGTAAATCTATTTTAGCGTTTTTGTTCGCTTAATTCTTTGTAGTTAAGTTCGTTGATTCTTTTTGTATTATTCCTCTTTTTCTGTTGCAAAGTTAAAAAATCTTTTCAGCGAATAATTGGAGAGTGGACGATTTAACAAATTAGGCTGTAAATAATTAACTTTTTTATTTTGCAATAGAAGTAAATTTATTTCCGGAGTAGAATGTTTGGAGCTGATTTTGTGTGACTTGCATCGTTGTAACTATACGTAATATATTTGTAACTTTTGACTTCAAAGGAGGCGAATTGAACAAGGTTATTGTATGAATCCTGAATTTATTTTCATTTTGCTTAGTGGTTGACTTTATTATGGACATTTGTTTTTTTGTCTATTTTTGCAGAATGAAAGTAAGAGTTTATCAATATGAAACAGAAATTGGAAGAGAATAATGGAATTCCGGCTTCGTTGCTGTGGATACTGGCCATTATATCAGGACTTTCAGTGGCGAATCTGTATTATAATCAGCCGTTGCTGAATCGTATCAGTGAAGATTTGGGTATCTCGGAATTTACTGCCAATCTGATACCTATGACCACACAGATTGGGTATGCACTGGGATTGTTGTTTATTATCCCTTTGGGGGATTTGTACAAGCGGAAGAATATCATTGTTATTAACTTTCTCTTATTGTCGGTGGCAACTTGTAGCATTGCCATGTCTGTGAATGTGTTTTACATCCTGCTGGCTTCGCTGGTGACAGGAGTTTGTTCAGTTATGCCGCAGATTTTTATTCCGATTGCTGCACAGTTCTCACTGCCACAGAATAAAGCACGTAACGTGGGGATGATGGTCAGCGGTTTGCTGACAGGAATTTTGGGTTCGCGGGTAATCAGTGGTTTTGTAGGAGAATATTGGGGATGGCGTACGATGTATTATATTGCAGCCGTCATCATGTTGCTTTGTATTTTTGTGGTAGTTCGGGTGTTGCCGGATATGCCGCTAAATTTCAAAGGTACGTACAAAGGACTGATGAAATCGCTTTTTACGCTGTATCGGGACAATTCTACTATTCGTTTGGTTTCTGCACGGGCCGGACTTTGTTTTGGTAGTTTTCTGGCGTTGTGGGCGTGCCTGGCCTTTAAGTTGAGTGGGGAACCGTTTTATGCAGGAAATAACATCATCGGTATGCTGGGACTGTGTGGAGTGGCTGGTGCGTTGACAGCTTCTTTTGTTGGGAGTCTGGTACATAAGTTTGGAGTGCGGTTTTTTACTTTTCTAGGTTGTCTTCTTATTATCGCGGCTTGGGTTATCATGTTTGTCTTCCAGAACTCTTATTTAGGTTTTATCATAGGAATTATCGTGATAGATATCGGTATGCAATGTGTGCAGATAGGTAATCAAACCTGTGCATTGTCGCAGGCTCCCAAGGCAACTAACCGGGTGAATACCATCTTTATGACAACTTATTTTGTGGGCGGTTCACTAGGAACCTTTCTGGCCGGTACTTTCTGGCATGCATGGGGTTGGACCGGAGTTGTCTGTGTAGGAATCGGCCTGACACTGATTTCATTGCTTGTGACACTTTTTACTCGAAACTGATTATTCAAATGAACGAATATATATGAAAAAGAATGTGATTTATTTGAACGACTGGCTGGCTATTCATCCGTATACGACAGTTTGTTCTTCAGATACGTTTTTTGTGGAGTTGGCCAATAAACTTTATGCGGTCTGTCATTTGGAGGAATTGCCTGAGACGTTTCGCAAGAATGTAAGTTTGTATGTGGCGGCTTATCTGGAAGATATAATCTCCGGACTGGGATTGTGGCAGGGATTTGCCACTGCTCATACCCGTTTGTATGGCAGATGTCTTCCATTTTATCCTACAGGGAAAGATTATATGAAGGGAGAGGTGAACCTGGAGGATATACGTTTTATCATTTGGAATACTTGGCAGAAGGCTCCTTACTCACATAGGTATGTGAACCCGCTGGATACTGCAATTTTGAAGCAGGCACAGGCTTTTCTGCCATTACTGGAGGAAGCTTATGAGGTGGCTCCTGAGAATGAGTTGCTGAAGGATTATTTTGCCGGATATATAGATGAAAAAGAGGCTGACAGGAAATTGTCATGGCTTTTCGGCCACACTTACCTTACGGAACCTTCTATGCTGCCTTACATTGAACGAGTAGCACCAGACGACCGTTTTATTATTCCTACGGGTCCTTTGGCATTGTTCCTTCACGAATGGATTGAGTTGTTGGCTGGTAAGCAGGCTGCGTGCTGGAAATCGGTTCCTCGTCTGTATCAGGAGGAAAAGGAAATACCGGAAAATATTCTGCAGAAGAATGCGGAGATTTATCGTCTATTTACCTTGTGGACTGGCGGACGCAAGATTATTTATCTCAACGGCTATGATTCATTGAAACGCTTCCTGGTAGAGATTCTGCAGTGGCCGGATGATGAAAATCACACCTTGCCGCAGATGAAGAGTTGCCGGAACTTTGTATTGATGGTGGATGAGCAGAAAGGGCTTTTGCTGGCGAAGGACGTGTGTGAATACATTGCCGACACGGAAAATCCTTATTACGATCGGGAAGAGGCTTCGCAAAATGCATTCCGTATGTTGACGGAAGAGATGCTTTGCCCACCGGATTTGCTGCATTATTGTATTGAGAAGAACTTACTGCCAGATGCAGAACTGCCTGAAGTAGGAGAGAAGATGCTGGTGAAGCTTAATGCGGACTTTATTGCGCGGCATTCATTGCTTTATTATTATCGCGGCGATTGACTTTGTATATATCATAAAAAAAAGCACGAACCGAAATTCGTGCTTTTTTTATGATATGATGGATATAGAATTAGCAAACTTTATGTGAACCGTCGCTGATAACTACATCGTATACTTTCGGGCTGCGACCGAATTTTTCTTTGAAGCGTTCTTTTGCAGTAGAAATGAATGTTTCATACAATTCGTTCTTAACCAGGTTGATGGTACATCCACCGAATCCACCGCCCATAACGCGTGAACCAGTAACTCCACAGTCAAAAGCAATATCGTTCAGGAAGTCGAGCTCTTCGCAGCTTACTTCATACAGTTTGCTCATACCATGGTGAGTTTCATACATTTTCTGTCCTACTGTTTCGTAGTCGCCTCTTTCCAATGCATCGCATACGTCGAGTACACGCTGGATTTCTTCGATTACGTATTCAGCACGCATGTAGTCTTCTTCAGAAACTTCAGCTTTTACTTCGTTCAGCATATCCATTGTGCAGTCTCTCAGGAATTCTACAGTCGGGTGATTCTTCTTGATAGCAGCTACAACAGCTTCGCAGCTCTGACGGCGTTTGTTGTATGCAGAAGATGCCAGTTCATGTTTTACTACAGAATCAACCAATACCAAACGGTATCCGTCCGGTCTGAATGGGAAGTACTGGTATTCCAGTGAGCGGCAGTCCAAACGAATCAGGTGACCTTCTTTACCGAATACAGAAGCAAATTGGTCCATGATACCGCAGTTTACTCCACAGTAGTTGTGTTCTGTAGCCTGACCTACTTTAGCCAGTTCGAATTTGTCAATTTTGTTGTCGCCGAACAAATCGTTCAAAGCGTATGCGTATGTAGATTCCAATGCAGCAGAAGAAGACATACCTGCACCCAGAGGTACATCACCTGCAAATGCAGTATTAAAGCCTTTTACGTCAACTCCGCGTTTGATCATTTCACGGCAAACACCAAAGATATAACGTGCCCAGCTTGCTTTCGGAGCATCTTCTTCGTTCAATCCGAATTCTACGTAATCTTTCAAGTCGATAGAATAAGCGCAAACTTTATCTTTTCCGTTCGGTTTGATTTCAGCCACCATACCTTTGTCTACAGCTCCCGGGAATACAAAACCTCCGTTGTAGTCAGTGTGCTCACCAATCAGGTTGATTCGTCCCGGAGAAGTATATACTGAGCCTGTTGTACCGTCGAAATGCTTGATAAAGCGGCTTCTTACAAATTCTATGTCCATAATGATAAAAATTAAAGGTTAATAAATTCTGGTATATAAACAAGAAAGGATGAAGAATGAGTCCATCCTTCATCCTTATGTCTTTTTTTATTCAGTCGGAATGTCTTTGTTCACATTCTTGCATCCGATCAACGCATAGAACAACAAGTATGCCAATGCGGCTGCAATTACGATAAAGCTGTTCAGGTAACCTGCTGAGTCGGCTACTCCACCTTGTAACAACGGAAGCAATCCACCACCGCAAACCATTACCATGAAGATTCCGGAAGCAGCTTCTGTGTATTTACCCAGTCCTTCTACAGCCAGGTTGAAGATACCACCCCACATGATTGAAGTACAGAGTCCGCAGAGTGCCATACACATTACGCTGACAGGAACAGCTTCCAGTCCGAATGACAGGCTAGCTCCGCTTTTGAATACCGGCATGTTGACTACGCTGCTCAATGGGGTTACAAAAGCGATACCAATCAAAATCAATCCGAGAATAGAAGCTACGGTCAACATGGCTTTGCTACTGAACTGAGCACCAAGTGAAGCACCAATCAGACGACCGATAAGCATCAGGAACCAGTAAGTTCCTACGATAGAACCTGCAATGGCCGGATCGATACCCAGACCGCCTTCATTCACTTGTGCAGTCATAAACAAGTTTGCAAAGTGAGGAACACCTACTTCAATACCTACGTATACGAAGATGGCGATAGTTCCCAACTTGAAGTGACGGAAAGACAACGGGCTGTGTTCGCCTTTGCTCTTGTTTGCCTTAGACAAGCTTGGTTCAGGGATTGCCATGAAGAAAAGTACCAGGAACGCGATGGCGAAGATAGCCATGGCAATGTAAAGTGCCGGCAAAGCCTTAGCGATAGTACGTTCTTCTACGTTGGCACCCATCAGGTAACCTACCAATACCGGAACGATAGTA
The DNA here is from genome assembly GCF_000187895.1 of Phocaeicola plebeius DSM 17135. Taxonomy (GTDB): domain Bacteria; phylum Bacteroidota; class Bacteroidia; order Bacteroidales; family Bacteroidaceae; genus Phocaeicola; species Phocaeicola plebeius. The sequence continues at coordinate 579,956 of NZ_DS990130.1, forward strand.
GCTGACAAAGAGTTCAGTGAACCACCAGTCTGGATAAGCTGGTTTCCTTTCTTGCCGCCGCCGCCCAAAGTGTTCAGCATCGGGTTAACTACTGTGTTCAGCATACACATAGAGAAACCAGAGATGAAGGCTCCAGCCAAATATACAGAGAATCCGCCTTTAGAGGCCAATGCCTGAATACCTACACCAATGAATCCTACAGCAATAGCAATCAATGCTGTTTTCTTGTATCCGATTTTCTGTAAAAGAAGTCCCGAAGGAATACCCATAAATGCGTATGCAATGAAGTTCGCAGCAAATCCGAGTGTAGCTTCCAGGTTGGTAGCTCCAAATTCACTCTGTACGATAACTCCGAATGGAGCCGGCAAACCGGTTACGAAAGAAATCATAGCAAACAATGCGAACATCATTACTATGGGTAACAAATAGCTTTTTTGTTGTTGTGACATGTTGTTTAAAGGTGTTAGTTTGTTATAGGTTAATTAAAGAATTAGATTTTTATTTTTCAACTCCGAACTTATAGATAGTTACTTGATGGTAGGTATCTTCCGGTTTCAGTACGACTGACGGGAAGTGTCCTTTGTTGGGTGAGTCGGGGAAGTGCTGTGCTTCAAAGCAGATAGCGCTTCTTGCCGGGAATGTAGCACCGTGGTATCCAGTGAAACCATTGTGCCAGTTGGCTGTGTATACTTGTACCCCCGGCTCTGTGGTATAAACTTCCAGCGAACGTCCGCTTTCCGGTTCTACGCATTTAGCCGCAAATACCAAAGCTTCCGTTTCGCGTTTGTTCAGCACGTAGCAATGGTCGTATCCAGCTCCGTTGATGAGCTGCTGGAACGGTTCATTAATACGGCTTCCCACTGTGTGCGGTGTACGGAAGTCCATCGGAGTACCTTCTACCTTCAATATTTCTCCTGTAGGGATAGATACTTCGTCTATTGGAATATAAAAATCTGCGTTGATTGTGACGATGTTATTGTCTACGGTCGGAGTCGGATTATTCAAACCTGCCAGGCTGAAAAATGCGTGGTTTGTCAGGTTGATAATGGTCTTCTTGTCGCAGTTGGCTACGTAAGTGATGACCAGTTCATTTTGTCCTGTCAGCGTATAAGTAACTGTGATGTCCAGATTGCCTGGGAAACCTTCTTCCCCATCTTTAGAGAGATAGTGCAGCGTTACGCTATGTTCATCTTCCTGTTTGGCATCCCATACACGGGCATGGAAACCAGTCGGACCTCCATGCAGGGAGTTAGGACCATTATTGATGGTCAAATTATGTTCTTGTCCGTCCATCAGGAAACTGCCTTTCGCAATACGGTTGCCATAGCGTCCGATTAATGTACTCAGGAAAGGTTCGTGACTATTGATTACATTGTCGATACTGTCATGTCCCTGTACCACATTGGCCAGTTTACCGTTTTTGTCCGGTACCATCACAGTTAAGATTGCTCCCCCATAGTTTGTAATTGCTACTTCGGCACCTTGCTGGTTAGAAAGAATAAACAAATCTGTCTCTTTGCCGTCTACAATTTTTTGAAAATCTGCTCTTTTTAAGCCGCTTAAATTATTTTCTTTGTAAAATGTGTTGTTCATATTATTAAAATCTTTTAGTTCACACATTATTTTGTTGTGCAAATAAAAAGATTTTCTTCAATATACCCAAACATTTTCGAAGAAAGAACGTTCTTTAATTGTTTAAAGAAAGTAAATCGGCCACAATAAAACTGCTTCCTCCCACAAAAATAAAATCGTCCGGCTGGGCCTGTTCCTTGGCTGCTTCGAAGGCTTCTTTCACATGGGGGTAGGCTTCTCCGTGCAAATTGAAGGTCTCGGCCAGTGCTTTCATCTGCTGGTAGGGAAGAGCTCGTTTCACGCTGGCTTGCGTGAAATAATATCGTGCATCTTTAGGCAACATGGACAATACACCACTCACATCCTTATCGTTCACCATGCCGATGACAATATGTAAGGTTTTATAAGTCTGATGTCTGAGTTGTTCGGTAATGTATTGCATGCCTCCCGTATTGTGTCCGGTATCGCAGATAATGGTCGGTTTCTCACCTAATTTCTGCCAGCGTCCCATCAGACCGGTCAGCTCGCAGACATGAAGGAAGCCTTCACGCACATTCTCTTCTGACAGATTATACCCTGCATGACGAAGCTGGCGGATAGCCGAGAGTAGGGTATTGGTATTCTTTAGCTGGCATAAGCCTCCCAGTTCACCCTCTAGTTGAGGATAGTCAGCAGTTTGGTAGACGTAATGCATCGCTTCGTTGCGGGTTGCATGGATGAGCAGGTGTTCGTCTTCGGCAAATACAATGGGCGCTCCTACGGCAGTTGCCTTAGCTTGGAAGACAGGGCGGGTTTCGGGGGTGGTTTCACCGATTACAACCGGAGTACCTTCTTTAATGATGCCTGCCTTTTCTGAAGCAATTTTTTCCAGAGTATTGCCTAAAAACTGTACATGGTCGAAACTAATGTTGGTAATGACACACAGGTCGGGCTGAATGATGTTGGTGCAGTCCAGTCTTCCTCCAAGGCCAACCTCTATAACGGCTACATCCACCTGCTGTTCAGCGAAATAAGTGAATGCCATGGCGGTGGTCAGTTCAAAGAAAGAAGGGTGGAGCGGTTCGAAGAAAGCACGGTGCTTTTCTACAAAGTCGATGACAAATTCCTGGCTTACCGGAGTACCGTTTACGCGGATACGCTCACGGAAATCCACTAAGTGAGGAGAAGTATAAAGTCCGGTTTTATAGCCTGCAGCCTGTAGAATGGCAGCCAATGTATGTGAACAAGAACCTTTCCCGTTGGTTCCTGCCACGTGAATCGTATGGAATTTGCGGTGAGGGTGATGGAAGTAGTCATCTAGCGCATACGTGTTGTCTAATCCCTCTTTGTAGGCATCTTTGCCCACTTGCTGAAACAGAGGGGCACTATTATATAAGTAGGTAAGTGTTTCCTGATAATTCATGATTTCTGCTTTTTAAAAACAGCTGCAAATATCATCATTTTTATCAGGATAACCTATCTTTTTACGATTTCATTTACCAGTAAGCCCCTTGTGGGTATTTGATTCCTTCTACTCCGATGCTGATGGAACTGCTTTCATTAAATTTGAAATTAATCATTCCTCCAATCCGGTCGGGAGCGAAATTAGGCATGGGATAGTAATAGGGTGAACGTTTCGGCATGAGCGACTTGTTGCCATAGGCATACAGACTGATACGCTCGTTGACTTTAAACGCAGCAATGCCGGTAATTCCCACATTGCGGTAGTTGATGCCACCCCAGTTGAAGTTGCTGGCATACAATCCGCCTGCAACGCTGAAGCGCTTGTTCAGCGGTACGGCGTACAAGAAAGCGGCATCCTGACCGAAACCCACTCCGGAAGGAGCGTATTTGCTCGGACTGAACGTGACATTCATGCCGATGGAAGCATTGAATCCTTTATGTAGCTCCCAGGTGGCATAGCCGTAATTGAACGGAGTAATGCCATACATATCGAAGGGAGAGTATAGGTAATGCTGCGGAACAGGAGCGGGTAGGGGTACACTGAGTGTATCCTTAGCCATGAGCTGTTCTGCATGCAATGTCGTGGAAAGGGAGTCGGAAGGAAGCGACTTCGGATTTTCTGTCTGTGCCCAAACGAGTAACGGACAGAACAATGTCAGCAGCAAGATATATTTTTTCATGACTTTCATTTTTTTGTTACCCCAAAAATACAAAAAATGTCACTGCTATTTAGGCTGTTATCTCTTTTTAGTCCTGGTTTAAATTTTATTTGGATAAAGAAGACGATGTGGACCGGAGCAGAATCTGAAATGTCCTGTTCTCTTTTCAGTACTTCTTAAGGAGTACTGTAGTACTTCCACGAAAGTACTGGAATACTCTCTATGCAGTACTGGAGTACTTCTTCGGAAGTACAGGGAAAAGGCTTCTGGCCGAAATCGGCGACTTGCAGGAATCGTGTTTAAATGCAGAAAGGACTGACTCCACCTGTAGGGGAGACAGTCCTTTCTTGTATCTGAAAAGCAGTTGCTTAATCGAATAAACTTCTGAATTTCTTGAAGATTTTTTCTTTCAGGCTTGTATTTGGCTTGAAGTTCTCTGCTTCCTGCCATTTTTCCAGTGCCTGACGTTCTTCTTTCGTCAGCGTTTCCGGAATGTAGACGCTGATATTTACCAGCAAGTCGCCTGTACCGGTGTTGTAGCCGTAGCTGTTGATGTTGGGCAGACCTTTGCCGCGCAAGCGAAGTACTTTACCTGGCTGCGTGCCCGGCTCAATCTTGATTTTTGCCTTTCCGTCGATGGTCGGGATTTCTACCGTACCTCCTAATGCTGCGGTTGGTACGCTCAGCAGAAGGTTGTAGATCAAGTCACTTTCGTCACGAATGAGTTCTGGATGCTTTTCTTCCTCAATCAATACCAGCAAGTCGCCCGGTACCCCGTTGTGTTTTCCGGCATTACCTTTTCCGTTGATGGTCACCTGCATGCCTTCAGCCACGCCGGCCGGAATCTTCACGGTTACCACTTCTTCACCGTAAACCACTCCTTCACCGTTACATTCCTTACACTTGTTTTTGATGATTTTACCTTCACCGCCGCACTGCGGACATACAGACTGTGTCTGCATCATGCCGAAAATGCTCTGCTGTGTGCGGGTTACGCTACCCGTTCCGTGACATGTAGGACAGGTTTCTGTACCTCCGTCACCTTCTGCTCCTGTACCATGACAGTGGCTGCATTCTACGTATTTCTTCAGCTTGAATTTCTTTTCAACTCCAGTAGAAATCTCCTTCAGGTTCAGTTTGACCTTTACGCGCAAGTCTGAACCACGGAATTTCCGCTGACGTGACTGGCCTCCGCCACCAAATCCACTGCTGAATCCGCCAAAGCCTCCGTGTCCGCCGAAAATATCGCCGAACATAGAGAAAATATCGTCCATTGACATGCCTTGGCCGCCAAATCCGCCAAATCCACTTCCACCTCCGGCTGCACCGTCTACTCCGGCAAAACCGAACTGGTCATAGCGTGAACGCTTGTCCGGGTTGCTCAAAACTTCGTAAGCCTCTGCGGCTTCCTTGAATTTCTCTTCCGCTTCCTTATCACCCGGGTTGCGGTCCGGATGATATTGGATGGCCTTCTTTCGGTAGGCCTTCTTTATTTCGTCTGCCGTGGCTGTTTTGGCAACCCCCAGCACTTCATAATAATCTCTTTTCGCCATGACTATACCTGTTTATTATTGGGCAACCACCACTTTTGCATGGCGGATGACTTTTTCATTCAGTTTATATCCGGTCTGTACACAATCCAGTACCTTTCCTTTCTGTTCTTCGCTTGGAGCAGGCACCAAAGCCACAGCTTCATGGAAGTCAGTATCAAATGCTTCGCCCACAGGTTCCATCTTTTCCAAGCCTTCCTGGTGCAGGTTTTTCAAAAACTTCTGATAAATCAGTTCCACTCCCTCATAAATGGCTTTCACGTCTTCTGCCTTCTGCATGTTCTGCAGTGCACGTTCCAAGTCGTCCAGAATCGGCAGGATAGCATTGATAGCCTTTTCTCCTCCGTTTTTGATTAATTCAGCTTTTTCCTTTAAGGTACGTTTGCGGAAGTTGTCGAATTCAGCAGACAGACGCAGGTATTTGTCTTTCTGCTCGTCGATGACTTTCTGAGCTTCTTCCAGTTCTTTCCCCAACTTTTCTTCTGCGGTCAGTTCCTTTTCTTCTGAAGAGGCATTTTCCTGTGCTTCTGATGCTTCGGAAGTCGTTTGTTCATTCTCGGCAGCTTCTTGTGACTGCTTTTTCAATTCTTCTTCCACGTTCGGATTTTTATTTTCGTTGTTCATATCTTAATGGTTTTTTATTTTCGATTGAATAGTTTTCTTTTCCCTCTAACAAATTTCGTGCCTTAATGGCAGTTTTATTCAAATTGGCTGCAAAAATAATAAAAAACTGCCACACTGACATAGAAAAAACGAAGATTACACGTGTACTCCCGATTTTGGCATTTCATCATTCTGATAGGTTAGTTCAACCCTTGATTTGTCAGCTTCGCACGTTTGTTGGGCTTTTATTGTGTGGTGTGAAGTAATTTTGTTTCCATCATCAATCAATACACAAGAAAATGTTTAAGAAAATAGTCCGTTTTTCAATTCGAAAAAAACTGTTTGTCGTGCTGACAACCTTGTTTTTAATGATTGGGGGCATTTATTCAATGCTGACATTGCCCATCGATGCAGTGCCCGACATTACCAATAATCAGGTACAGATTGTTACCGTGTCGCCCACTTTGGCCCCGCAGGAGGTGGAACAGTTGATTACTTTTCCGATAGAAGTGGCCATGAGCAACATCATGAATGTGGAGGAAATTCGTTCCGTGTCCCGTTTCGGCTTGTCGCTGGTGACCGTGGTGTTTAAGGAAAGTGTGCCCACATTGGATGCCCGTCAGCTGGTGAATGAACAGATACAAACCGTGGCCGGAGAAATACCTTCGGAGTTGGGTGTGCCGGAGATGATGCCCATTACCACCGGTTTGGGTGAAATCTACCAGTATGTACTGAAAGTAGCTCCTGGGTATGAAGACAAGTATGATGCCATGGAGTTGCGTACCATTCAAGACTGGATTGTGAAAAGACAGCTTTCGGGTATTCCGGGTATCGTGGAAATCAACAGTTTCGGAGGATACCTGAAGCAATATGAAGTGGCTGTCGACCCGGATGCCTTGTATTCGCTCAATATCACCATCAGCGATGTGTACGATGCATTGAGCCGCAATAACCAGAATACCGGAGGTAGTTATATAGAAAAGGTAAACCGTGCGTATTACATCCGTTCGGAAGGTATGATTACCGACTTGAAAGATATTGAACAGATTGTCGTGACCAATCGTGGAGGTATTCCTGTACATGTAAGCGACATTGCTAAAGTACGCTATGGGGCTCCCAAGCGTTTTGGTGCCATGACCAAGGATGGAGAAGGTGAATGCGTGGGAGGTATTGCCATGATGCTGAAAGGTGCCAATGCCAATGTGGTCACGCAGGAGTTGGAAAAACGCGTGGCGAAGGTACAGAAGATGCTTCCCGAAGGCGTCAGTGTAGAACCTTATCTGAATCGTTCAGAATTGGTGAACCGTAACATTTCGACAGTTATCCGCAACTTGGTGGAAGGAGCCATTATTGTGTTCCTGGTATTGATTCTGTTCCTCGGCAATGTCCGTGCAGGATTGATTGTGGCTTCCGTAATCCCGTTAGCTATGCTTTTTGCCTTTATTCTGATGAGAGTGTTCGGTGTATCTGCCAACCTGATGAGTTTGGGAGCTATCGACTTTGGTATTGTGGTAGACGGTTCCATTGTGATATTGGAAGGAATTTTGGCACATATCTACGGCCGTCGGTTGATGGGGCGTACCCTCAGCAAAGAAGAAATGGATGCAGAGGTGGAGAAAGGAGCTGGCAATGTCGTACGAAGTGCCACGTTTGCCGTTCTGATTATTCTGATTGTGTTCTTCCCTATATTGACTTTGACCGGAATCGAAGGAAAATACTTTACCCCGATGGCCAAGACGCTGGTGTTCTGTATTATCGGTGCTCTGTTGCTGTCGCTGACTTATGTGCCGATGATGGCTTCCTTGTTCCTGAAACGTACGGTATCGGTAAAACCGACATTGGCCGACCGCTTTTTTGAGAAATTGAACCGTGTATATCGCTGTGCACTGGACTTCTGCCTGTCGCATGTATGGGGTACGCTGGTGTCAGCCTTTACCTTATTAATACTCTCGTTCTTCCTGTTTACCCGCTTGGGCGCCGAGTTTATTCCAACTCTCGACGAAGGTGACTTTGCCATGCAGATGACGCTTCCGGCAGGTAGTTCATTGAGCCGTAGCATCGAGGTGTCGCTTGAGGCTGAAAAGAAACTGAAGCAGGATTTTCCGGAAATCAAGCATGTGGTTGCCAAGATTGGTACTGCAGAGGTCCCGACCGATCCGATGGCGGTAGAGGATGCCGACGTGATGATTGTGATGAAGCCTTTCAGTGAATGGACATCGGCCAGCAGTCGGGCAGAGATGGTAGAGAAGATGAAGAAGTCATTGGAAACAGTAGAAGGGGCAGAATTCAACTTCAGCCAGCCTATTCAGTTGCGTTTCAATGAGTTGATGACGGGTGCCAAAGCCGACATTGCTATCAAACTGTATGGAGAGGATATGGCTGAGTTGTATGCCAAGGCCAAAGAAGCTGCGAAATTTGTGGAACAGGTGCCTGGAGCCGCTGATGTGTTGGTGGAGCAGGCCATGGGACTTCCGCAATTGTTGGTGAAGTATGACCGCTCTAAAATAGCCCGTTATGGCATTGACATAGAAGAGTTGAATTCCATTATTCGTACGGCATACGCTGGAGAAACCGCCGGGGTAGTCTTTGAAAACGAACGTCGTTTCGACCTGGTACTTCGTTTGGATAACGAAAAGGTGAAGGACTTGAATATCGACAAACTGTTTGTCCGCACGGGAGAAGGTATTCAGATACCGGTCAGCGAGGTAGCCAGCATTGATTTGGAAAACGGTCCTTTGCAGATTAACCGCGATGCGACCAAACGACGGATTGTCATTGGGGTCAATGTGCGCGATGCCGATATTCAGCAGGTAGTAGAGCAGATACGTACCTCTCTGGAAAAAAATATCAAGTTGAAACCGGGATACTACTGGGAATACGGTGGACAGTTTGAGAACTTGCAGAATGCCGTGCGTACCCTGAGCATTGTCATTCCGATTGCGCTGATGCTGATTCTGCTGTTGCTGTTCTTTGCCTTCCGCAGTGTTATCTATTCATTGGTTGTCTTTTCTACAGTGCCCTTGTCACTGATTGGTGGTGTGGTAGCTCTGTGGCTGCGCGGACTTCCGTTCAGTATTTCAGCCGGCGTAGGATTCATTGCCCTGTTTGGTGTAGCCGTGTTGAACGGTATTCTGATGATTAACCATTTTAATGATTTGCGAAAAGAAAAAACATATACCATGTGTACGAACCGAATTATTGCAAAAGGATGTCCTCATCTGTTGAGACCTGTCTTCCTGACCGGATTGGTAGCTTCATTGGGCTTTGTGCCGATGGCCGTAGCTACTTCTGCCGGTGCCGAGGTACAGCGTCCGCTGGCCACGGTAGTGATTGGTGGGCTGATAGTGTCTACTGTTTTGACCCTGATTGTCATTCCGGTATTTTATCGTCTGGTAAATGTGATAGCCCATCTGTGGGGCCGGAAAAAACACCGTGCACGGTTGGGGCGCAAGGCGGGTATGACGTGTATGTTGCTCCTTGCAGCTGTATCCGTTTCTGCAGTTACTCCGCAGAAAGCAATTACCCTGGATGAGGCGGTAGAAATAGCCTTGCAGAACCATCCCCGTCTGAAGATGGCCAGTGCGGAGATTGAACGCAGCCGCGCAGCCCGTGGTGAGGTGTGGGATGGAGGAAATACCTCGTTCAGCTATTCCTGGGGACAATTGAACGGAGAATACAAGAAAGATAATGAACTGGCCGTGGAACAGTCGTTAGGCTCTTTGCTGACTCCTTTTTATAAGAATGCGCTGGTGAATGCCCAGGTAACCACTGGTACTCATTACCGTGACATGGTGAAGAAAGAGATTGTGGCCGAAGTGAAACGTGCCTGGGTATATTATCAGTATGCTTTCCACCTGTATCATTTGTATGGAGCGCAAGAAGAACTGGCCTTGAAATTGCGTGAGAGCGGTGACTTGCGTTATCAGCAGGGAGATATTGACCAGACGGAGCGTAATATGATTGCAACACTTGCTGCCGAACTTCACACTCGCAGCCTGCAGGCGCGGGAGGAGATGGAACTGGCTTCCCGCCGTTTCGCCTGGGCATGCTATGCCGGTGAGCAGGTGGTTCCCAATGACAGTTCATTGGCTGTGCTTCCGCTGTCCTTGCAAGACCGGATGCTTTCGGCCCCTCATCTGAACTATTTTGCCAGTCAGGTACAGGAAAAGAAATCACAGCTCCGGATAGAACGGAGCAAGTTCTTCCCGGAGTTCTCGCTGGGTTATGTCCGTCAGAAAATTGCTCCGCTGAATGGCTTGAATTCGTGGATGGTGGGAGTGTCTTTCCCCATTCTGTTCTTCCCGCAGCGCAGTCGCAGCAAGCAGGCAAAGGTAAGCCTGCAGATTGCTCAATGGGAAGCCGACCAGAACCGTGTGCAACTGAATAACAAGGTGGAGGAACTTTACCGTCGTGTGCGCCAGCAGCAGGAAAGTCTGGATTATTATGCCAAGGCTGCGTTGAAAGAGGCGGATGCTTTGCAGGAAAGTGCCTTGATGAAGTTCAAGGAAAGTGAAATCAACATTACGGAGTTTGTGCAGAGTCTGAATGCTTCCCGTGACATTCGCCGGAATTATATTGAGACAGTGTATGCATACAATGTATCCGTGTTGGAAATCGAATTATATACAGAATAAAAATAAAAAAACATAGCAAGATGAAACAATTTCTTTTTTTCTCAGCCTTATGCTACTCGTTGGTGATGGCCTCTTGCGGAGGTGGTGCCACTGAAAAAACATCCGATGAATCTACAGCGGTACAGTCCGTACAGCAGGATAGTCTTCAGGCATCTGCCGACAGCCTGAAGGTGGACGGTACTACGGGAGCTACCCAGGTGGCCAATGCACCTTCTTTTAACGGCATCTTGATGATACCGCCACAGCAACACGCAACGATTACCCTTAGCATGGGAGGGGCTGTACACAGTGTTTCTTTCCTTCCGGGCGATTATGTGCGTAAAAACCAGGTCATTCTGACGTTGGAGAATCCGGAATTCATTGCCTTGCAGCAAACCTGGCTCGATGCAGCTGCGCAGACAGAATTCCTGGAAAAAGAATATCTTCGCCAGCAGAATCTGGCTTCACATGAGGCAGCTTCGCAAAAGCGGATGCAGCAGAGCAAGGCGGAATATTTGTCGATGAAGAGTCGTCTGGATGCAGCTGCAGCCCAGTTGCTGATTTTGGGAGTAGATGCCCGCAGTTTGCAGACAAAAGGTATTCAGCCTTATTTGGAAATAAAAGCACCTTTAAACGGCTATGTCACGAACATGAACGTGAACGTAGGAAAATATTTTAATGTAGGTGAGCCCGTGTGCGATGTGATTGACAAGCAGGCCCCGATGCTGCAGCTTACAGCCTACGAAAAAGATCTGGATAAATTGAATGTGGGCGACCGTATGGAGTTCCATGTAAACGGAATGGGGAATGAAACCTTCGAAGCCGTACTGGTTTCCATTGACCAGATGGTAGACAATGCCAATCGTTCCATCAAAGTGTATGCCCGTGTAGCTCATCCGCAGAAAGATTTTCGTCCCGGCATGTATGTGTCGGCACGTAAGTCGGCAAAAAATGAATAACTTTGCAGCATGAAGCGAATCTGGAGTAATAAATATGTGCTGATAGTGAATGCCATCTCCATCATGGTGGCATTCCTTACGCATTTCCCGGAACTGATTACCTTGTCGAATCCGTATTCGGCCGACGGTCTTTCGTTTCCGGGCATGCACTGGGCCGATGTGGGCAATGAGGTGCTGTTTACGTACCTTTCCCTTCTTTTTCTCTTTTTCCTGAATGAAGCTGTGTTCCGTTTCAATAGCGATATGGTATCTATCGGGTGGAAAAAGGTGGTTTGTTCGTTTGTGCTGACCTGGGTAGTAAGTAACCTGCTGGGCAAATGTTTTGTTTACCTGCATCAGCATTTCGATGTGCCTGCCATTGATGCCATGCTTCATCATTATCTTCATCCTTTGCGTGATTTCCTGATAACCTGCATTGTGACGGGAAGCTGCTATTTCTTCCATCAGAACCGGAAGAGCCGTAAGATGTTGCTCGAAAACCAGCAGTTGCGCATGGAAAATGTCATCAATCAGTACGAGGCCTTGAAAAGCCAGTTGAACCCTCACATGCTGTTTAATTCGCTGAACACTTTGTACCTTTTGATTCGGGAATCGCCCGACAAGGCTCGCCATTATCTGGAAGAATTGTCGCGGGTGATGCGCTACACTTTGCAGGACAATGAGTCGCATTCTGTGCCTTTGCGCGAGGAAATGGAATTTGTACAATCGTACATGTACCTTTTGCAGGTGCGTTATGAAGAGAATCTTCAGTTTGACATCCGTATCCATCCGGAACTGATGTCACGGAAATTGCCGCCCATGGCCTTGCAGTTATTGGTGGAGAATGCCGTGAAGCACAATGAAATCAGTAACCGCCGTCCGCTGACAGTGTCTGTGATAGCCGAAGGTGACACGGTGGAGGTGAGCAATCCGTTTCAGCCCAAACGGGGAGGGAGTGCTGGAATGGGTATCGGACTGGCAAATCTGGCCAAGCGCTATCAGTTGCTGTATAAAAAAGACATAATCGTAAAAGAGGAAAATCATCGTTTCACCGTTATTCTGCCTTTGATATGAAGACTTTGATTATAGAAGATGAGAAAGCGGCCTTGCGCAACTTGAAGGCCGTGATGCAGGAAGTGGACACCGATTTTGAAATCGTCGGCGAAGTGGACAGCATTTTCGACGGAGTGGAGTGGTTTCGCACGCATCCCATGCCGGAGCTGGTGTTTATGGACATCCATCTGGCCGATGGCTCAGCCTTCGACATCTGTGCGCAGGTAGACATTACGTGCCCCATTATCTTTACTACGGCCTACGATGAATATGCCTTGCGGGCCTTCAAAGTGAATAGTGTGGCCTATCTGCTCAAGCCCATCAGCCGGACAGATTTGCAGGAGGCCATGCACAAACTGGAATTGCTGGGCGGACAGATGAAGGAAGAGAAACAGCCTGACTTGTCGGCCATCATCCGTAGCTTGAAAAAGGAAGAGAATTACAAGACGCATTTTCTGGTGCCGGTGAAAGGAGATAAACTTTTGCCCGTATCGGTGGAGGCCATCCAGTATTTCTATATTTCCAACGGGCTGGTCAAGGCGGTAGACAGTGAGGGAAAAGAATTTGTTTTCTCCCAGTCGCTCGACGAACTGGGCGAGCAATTGAATCCGCACGATTTCTTCCGGGCCAACCGACAGTTTATCGTGTCGCGAAAGGCTGTGTCCGACATCAGCCTGTGGTTCAACGGGAGGCTGGCCATTAACCTGAAGGTGCCGGTGCCCGAGAAAATCATCATCAGCAAGGCCAAAGCTTCGGAATTGAAAGACTGGTTCTGATTTCGTAAGACGTGCGGTACTTGTCTGTCCGAAGTGAAACCTCCTCTTCTCCTTTGTACTGTATCTCATATTTTTATATTATCTTTGTGCCATAATTCAAAAAAGGTAGAAAAAACAGATGATAACAGTTTCAAATGTAGCCGTTCAATTTGGTAAAAGAGTGTTGTATAACGACGTGAACCTGAAGTTCACGAATGGTAATATCTATGGTATTATCGGAGCTAACGGTGCCGGTAAGTCTACGTTCCTGAAAGTGATTTCAGGCGAGCTGGACCCTACTAAGGGTAGCATTACCCTGGGACCGGGCGAACGCCTTTCGGTGTTGAGCCAGGACCACTTTAAGTTTGATGCCCACACGGTGCTTGATACCGTGCTGATGGGACACACCATCCTTTGGGACATCATGAAGCAGCGCGAGGCTCTGTATGCCAAGGAAGATTTTACCGATGAAGACGGTATCAAGGCAGCCGAACTGGAAGAAAAGTTTGCCGAACTGGAGGGCTGGAATGCCGAGAGCGATGCAGCTATCCTGCTGAGCGGATTGGGCATAAAAGAAGACAAGCACTACACGCTGATGGGTGATTTGAGTGGTAAGGAAAAGGTGCGCGTGATGCTGGCACAGGCGCTTTTTGGAAATCCGGACAACCTGTTGCTCGACGAGCCGACCAATGACCTGGATATGGATACGGTGACCTGGCTCGAAGAATACCTTTCTAACTTTGAACATACCGTGCTTGTGGTAAGCCACGACCGTCACTTCCTTGACTCAGTATGTACGCATACGGTGGACATCGACTTCGGTAAGGTGAACCTCTTTGCCGGTAACTATAGCTTCTGGTATGAATCCAGCCAGCTGGCTCTCCGTCAGCAGCAGAATCAGAAGGCCAAGGCAGAAGAAAAACGTAAGGAACTGGAAGAATTTATCCGTCGTTTCTCTGCCAATGTAGCGAAATCCAAGCAGACTACCAGCCGTAAGAAGATGCTGGAGAAACTGAATGTGGATGAAATCAAGCCGTCTTCCCGTAAATATCCGGGTATCATCTTTACGATGGACCGTGAACCGGGTAACCAGATTCTGGAGGTTTCCGGACTGCGTGCCGAAACGGAAGAAGGAACAGTGCTTTTCAATGACGTGAACTTCAACGTGGAGAAGGGCGATAAGATTGTTTTCCTGAGCCGTGACCCGCGTGCCATGACGGCCTTGTTTGAAATTATCAACGGACACCGTAAAGCACAGGCCGGACACTATAACTGGGGAGTAACCATTACCACGGCTTACTTGCCGCTGGATAATACGGATTATTTCAACTGCGACCTGAACCTGGTAGACTGGTTGAGTCAGTACGGTCAGGGCAATGAAGTGGAGATGAAAGGCTTCCTCGGCCGTATGTTGTTCTCCGGTGAAGAGGTGATGAAGAAAGTCAGCGTGCTGTCGGGAGGTGAGAAGATGCGTTGTATGATTGCCCGCATGCAGTTACGTAATGCCAACTGTCTGATTCTGGATACTCCGACCAACCACCTGGACTTGGAATCTATTCAGGCGTTCAACAACAACCTGAAGATTTACAAGGGAAATGTACTCTTTGCCTCACACGACCATGAGTTCATCGAAACCGTGGCTAACCGTATCATCGAGCTGACTCCGAACGGAATCATCGATAAGATGATGAGCTACGACGAGTATATTTCATCCGACCATATCAAGGAAATGCGTGCCCGTATGTACGGCGATAAATAAGACTCAAAAAACGCCTTTGCGTTTGGAAGAAAACGCAAGGACGTTTTGATCAAAACGCTTAGGCGTTTTACTTAAAGCGCAAGTACGTTTTTGTGGAAACGCACTTGCGTTTTTTCTGTTCGTTAGGACTCCTTTGGAATATTATGAAAATATAGGTATAATCTTCAAATTATCAGTTAGTTATTATGGACTCAACTTTAAATCCTACTCAAAAAACACACATTGTGTGGCTCGACGTGGTTCGTCTGGTAGCCATGTTCACTGTAGTATGCTGCCATTCGGCAGACCCGTTTAACTTCTATCCGGGAGAACCTCCGGCCAATATTGCGGAAATCAAGTGGTGGGGTGCCGTGTACGGTTCCTTACTTCGTCCGTGTGTGCCTTTGTTTGTGATGATTACAGGAGCTTTGCTGTTGCCGGTAAAAGGGGAGGTGGCACCATTTTATCGTAAACGCATCGGGCGTGTGTTCTGGCCTTTCCTTATTTGGTCGGTCATTTACAATCTTTTCCCGTGGGTTACCGGGTTGCTGGGAGTAGCTCCGGAAGTCATTCTCGATTTTTTCCCGTATTCAGGTGAGGAGGTGATGCGCCAGTCACTCGATGTATCGTTGGGATACATTGCACAGATGCCGTTTAACTTCTCTTTGCTAGACGTGCACATGTGGTACATTTATCTGCTTATCGGGCTGTATCTGTACATGCCGGTATTTTCTGCCTGGGTGGAAAAAGCCAGCCGGAAAGCACAGCGCTGGTTCCTTGTGGCCTGGGGCGTGACGCTTTTTGTTCCTTATTACAGGGAGTTTGTAGGGCCTTACATCTGGGGTTCCTGTTCCTGGAACGAGTTTTATATGCTCTATATGTTTGCCGGATTCAACGGTTATCTGCTGTTAGGACATTATCTGCGTCACACGGAATGGAGCCTGGCAAAAACACTGGGATGGGGAATCCCTATGTTTGTCGTAGGTTTCTGTGTCACGTTCTTCGGTTTCCGTCACATGACCGCATCGCCCGACTGCACGGAAGAACAGCTTGAACTTTTCTTCTACTATTGCTCACCGAACGTGGTGCTGATGACCATTCCATTATTCATGCTTTGCAAGAAAGTCCGTGTAAATAATCAGCAAATACAGAAAGCCCTTGCCAATCTGACGGTATGCGGTTTCGGAGTGTATATGATTCATTATTTCTTCACCGGTCCGAGCGTAGTGCTGGCCCGTATGTGTCACGTGCCTGTCGGATTGCAGATACCGTTTGCTGCGGTAGTTGCTTTCCTTGTATCGTGGGGACTGGTGATTCTGCTTCGCCGGTTAACTGGAAAGTATGCCCGTTATGTGGTAGGGTGAGGGAGTTTATTTCAAAAACTCCCCGCCGAAAGATAAGGGTAATAAATCTTTGGTTCCGTCTATCTCGTAAATCGCTTTTTCTCCATATAGCAAAATACGCATAGGCTGCTGGTAGCGCTGTTCAGTTTCCAGTAATACCTGCCGGCAGGCTCCGCAAGGAGGAATCGGTGTATCGAGATAGCCGGATTCACTTCGGGCAGCGATGGCCAGTGTCAGCACAGGCTGGTCGGGATACTGGGAATTGGCATAAAACAGTGTGGTGCGTTCGGCACATAAACCGGAAGGGTAGGCCGCGTTCTCCTGATTCGTGCCCGTCACAATCATTCCGTTCTTCAGTAGGGCAGCGGCACCGACTGAGAATTTGGAGTAAGGCGCATAACTGCGTGAGGTGGCTTCTTTGGCTTTGTCTATCAGTTCACGGTCTTGTGGGGTAAGTTCATCGTATTGCAAGGAGTGGATACGAATTTCAAGTTTGATTTCTTTCATGGCTTTTGTTTTTGTAGTTGGTAAACAAATATAAGTAAAAAAATGCTTTTCTCCCTGTTTTTCTGTATTTTTAAGTGTTTGCCCGTAAGCTTCTGTGGTGAATCGTTTATCTTTGTACGTTAAACGGTAAAGAAGAACTGCATGAAATCATTAAAATATATTTTGGTGTGCTGTCTGGCAGGGATGGCACTCTCTTTGGGAGCAGCTCAGCGCAAGAATAAGGCGTACGAAGATTACATCCGGCAGTATCATAAAATTGCAGTGGAGGAGATGAAGCGTTATCACATTCCGGCCAGTATCACACTGGCACAGGGACTGCTGGAGTCGGGAGCCGGACGAAGTGAACTGGCCCGCAAGTCGAATAACCATTTTGGTATCAAGTGTGGACGGAGCTGGGACGGACGGACAGTACGTCACAATGACGATGCACCGAATGAATGTTTCCGGGCTTATCGTCATGCCAAGGATTCGTATCGTGACCATTCCAAATTTTTGCGTACGGGAGCACGTTATGCCTTTTTGTTTCGCTTGAAGATTACAGACTACAAGGGATGGGCACGTGGCCTGAAGAAGGCGGGCTATGCCACTGACCCGCGTTATGCCGACCGCCTGATAAACATCATTGAACTCTACGACCTGGATCGTTACGATACCAAGAAAGGTTTGGAGTGGATAGAAGAATTCCCAAATCCGCATCAGCCGTATTTAGCCAATGATATGGTGTACATCATCGCCCGTAGGGGAGATACGTTTGAAAAACTGTCGGATGAATTGGGTATCAGCAAAAAGAAACTGCGCACTTACAACGAACTGCCGAAGGACTACCAGTTCATGGGAGGAGAAATTGTGTATCTGGAGAAGAAACGTCGTCGGGCGACGAAGGAATACATTGTGTACGTGGTGCGTCAGGGGGATTCCATGTATTCTATTTCCCAGAAATTCGGTATCCGTTTGAAGAATTTGTATAAGTTGAATAAGATGGAGCCAGATTCCCCGGCTCCGAAAGTAGGCGATATTCTGCGGTTGAGATAACCGGTTTATTCGTGGTGGTAAGGGCCGTTGTTCAGAATGGTCATGGCTCGGTAAAGCTGTTCCACGAAGATAAGCCGTATCATCTGGTGCGAGAACGTCATCTTGGAAAGGGAAATCTTTTCCTGGGCAGCCTGATAGACGGAAGGAGAGAATCCGTAAGGTCCGCCGATGATGAACACCAGCCGTTTGTTTACAGTATGCATTTTCCGCTCTATCCAGTTGGCAAACTCGATGGAGCGGAATTCTTTTCCATGCTCGTCAAGTAACACCACTACATCGCCCGGTTGCAAGGTTTTCAGAATGGCTTCACCTTCTTTTTCTTTTTGCTGGTCCATGCTGAGGCTCTTGGTGTTTTTGAGTTCAGGAATTACTTCCATATCGAATGAAGCGTAATGTTTCACACGTTCCACATAGTCGGCAATGGCCGTGATGTAATGTTTCTCTACTGTCTTACCTACAACTAAAAGTACAAATTTCATTGAAGTCTCTGTTTTTGGATATTGATGAAAAATTAGGATTTACGGGCTGCAAAGTATACACCTCCCAATACCAGACCGACGCCTGCCACGGCAAACACCGTAAGCTGTTCTTCAAGAATGAGTGAAGCGGCTATGGTGGTGAACAGGGGATTCAAATAAAGATAATTGGAGGACTGAATGGCACCGAGTTGCTTTAATACGATGTTCCATACGACAAAGCAGATGAGTGAGGCCAGTACTGCCAGAAACAAAAGGTTAGTCCATATTACTGGGTTGGCGAATCCAGATAGTGGAAATTGGAAAGGATGTACGAGAAAGGTCGGAAGTCCGGTCAGTATCCCGTAAAAAAATACCTTTCGGGTGATGAATACAGCCGGATAGCGTCCTGATAGTTTGCGGATAATCAGGCTGTAAATGGCCCACGACAAGCCTGCGCCTAGTGTAAGGAAATCTCCTAATGGGGAAAGTTTCAATACAAAGCTGCCATTGAAGATGAGCAGGGCAACTCCTAACAGTGCGATTACCGAACCGGCCATCAGTTGTTTGCTGGCTTTCTCCTTCCGGTCGGTAAGTAAAGATAGGGCCGTTGTGAGCAGGGGAGTCATGCAGATAATAAAGGCCACGTTGGTGGTTTGAGTCAGGCTGAGTGCTGTATTTTCCGTCAGGAAATAGAGGGTTCCTCCTGTCAATCCGGTAGCAAGAAAAAGCAGTTCGTCTTTCCAGC
Organism: Phocaeicola plebeius DSM 17135; assembly: GCF_000187895.1. Lineage (GTDB taxonomy): Bacteria > Bacteroidota > Bacteroidia > Bacteroidales > Bacteroidaceae > Phocaeicola > Phocaeicola plebeius. The sequence goes on from NZ_DS990130.1 coordinate 598,965, forward strand.
TGTTGGCCAGCAGCTTGTGTGGAGAAATACTCCAGATACCCAGGTAGGCAATGAGGAAGCGGAGAAAAAAGATTTCGTGAGGTGAAAGTCCGTTTTCGATTAGCACTTTCGTCGAAATAAAAGTAGTTCCCCAAACACCTACTGTCAGTATAGCTAGCAAATGATATTTACCTGTGGGATATTGCGTACAAAATGATAATGACATAAATAATCTCAGATTGGGAAAAGTCAAAATACTTGTCGGATAATTGTGTTGCAAAAGTACGAATAAAATTCTACCTTTGCCAATGCTAGAATTTTAAAAAGTAGAAAGACAATGGATGAAAAAGTAGTAAAAGATTTGATAGACCGTTTGATAGATTTGTCATTTGCAGAAGACATCGGTGATGGTGACCATACTACACTGTCGTGTATTCCGGCAGACGCCATGGGAAAATCAAAACTTTTGATAAAGGAAGAAGGTATCCTGGCTGGTATTGAAGTGGCCAAAGAAGTATTTCATCGCTTTGACCCTGAAATGAAGGTGGAAGTGTTCATTCAAGATGGTACGCACGTAAAACCGGGTGATGTGGCTATGGTGGTAGAAGGAAAGATTCAGTCTTTGCTTCAGACTGAACGTCTGATGCTGAACATCATGCAGCGTATGAGCGGTATTGCTACCATGACAAACAAGTATGTGGAACGTCTGAAAGGAACGAAGACTCGGGTACTTGATACACGTAAGACAACTCCGGGCATGCGTATCCTTGAAAAGATGGCGGTGAAGATCGGTGGAGGAGTAAACCATCGTATCGGATTGTTCGACATGATTCTGTTGAAAGATAATCACGTGGATTTTGCCGGTGGTATTGACAAGGCAATTACTCGTGCCAAGGAATACTGCAAGGCAAAAGGAAAGGACTTGAAGATTGAAATTGAAGTGCGCAACTTCGATGAGTTGCAGCAGGTACTCGACCTGGGTGGAGTAGACCGTATCATGCTGGATAACTTTACTCCGGAAAATACACGCAAGGCTGTGGAAATGGTAGGCGGACGTGTGGAACTGGAGTCATCGGGTGGTATTACCTTCGATACTTTGCGTGACTATGCAGAATGTGGAGTGGATTACATTTCTGTTGGTGCCCTGACGCATTCTGTAAAAGGTCTTGACATGAGTTTCAAGGCTTGCTAAGATGGACAAGCATGTGAAGCAAGTCACTTGTTGAAGAAGAATCTACCAAATAAAAATAAGAAGAGTGATGAAAAAAAGTGTTTTATGGAGAAGTGTGCTGGTACTGGCATTGTGTATTGCCGGAACAGCCAATGGAATGGCTCAGGACCTGAAATCAATCCTTTCGGGTGTAGCCAATGCGGTAGCGAATAAGGTAACGGGTGAAAGTGCTTCATTGACAGGTACGTGGACTTATGCGGGTCCCGATTGTAAATTTGAAAGTGATAACCTGTTAGCCAAGGCTGGTGGTGAAGTCGCCGCTAAGCAAGTAGAGGAAAAAATGAGTGGAGTGTTGGAAAAACTGGGCTTCAAAGAAGGGGCGACTTATACTTTCAATGAAGACAGTACGTATACCTCTGTGATTGGCGGAAAAACAGTCAATGGAACTTATAGCTACAATGCAGATACCAAGGAACTGACGATGAAAACTCGTTTAGGACTGAAGGTAAATGCGACAGTTTCGAAAGGTCTTACAGGAAACACCATGAGCCTGCTGTTTAAGGCAGACAAATTGATGTCACTGGCACAGACCATTACAGGAGCTGTAGCAAGCAAGTCGTCTAATTCTGCGGTGAGTACAGCTAGTTCGCTGTTAAGCCAGTATGATGGGCTGCAACTGGGTGTGGAGCTTAAGAAGCAGTAATTTCACGTTTTGCGTAACTAATAAAAGAAGCATGGATTCCGATTGTAGGTTTCCATGCTTCTTCTTTTTATATGCATCCTTTGCTGGAAGGAATTTCAAAATGATGAATGTCGCGCCGTATGGCCATCTTAATGCTGCGGGCGAGGGCTTTAAAGATACCTTCTATCTTGTGGTGCTCGTTAGTTCCTTCGGCTTTGATATGGAGGTTCATGCGGGCAGAATCGCTTAGCGATTTGAAGAAATGGAGGAACATCTCGGTAGGCATGTCGCCAATCTTTTCGCGGGTGAAGGTGGCATCCCATACCAGCCAGGCCCGTCCGCCGAAATCGAGCGAAACCATGCACTGGCAGTCGTCCATGGGTAGGCAGTAGCCGTAACGTTCAATGCCTCTCTTGCTTCCTAATGCTTTGTACAGACATTCTCCTAGGGCGATGGCTGTATCTTCAATGGTGTGGTGTTCGTCCACTTCCAGATCACCGTCTACGTGGATGTCCAGGTCGATGCCGCCGTGCTTACCAATCTGTTCCAGCATGTGGTCGAAGAATCCCAATCCGGTATGGATATGGCAAGTGCCGTTTCCGTCCAGGTTCACTCGGATACGGATATCGGTTTCCTTGGTTTTGCGGCATACCTCAGCAGTACGTTCACCGGCAAAAAGAAACTCTGCCACGCGGTCCCAGTCGGTGGTGGTTAATACGCATGTGTCTTCCAGTCCTTTTTCGGTCAGCAGATTTTTATCCGGTTGCAGCAGGATGGCCTTGCAGCCTAAGTTCTTGGCTAGCTCTACGTCGGTTGCGCGGTCGCCAATTACAAAGCTTCCGGCCAAGTCGTATTCCGGATTGTTCAGGTAGCCCGTGAGCATACCGGTGCGTGGCTTGCGGGTAGGAGCATTGTCTTCCGGGAAACTCCGGTCGATAAGGATATTGTCAAATTCAATACCTTCGTTTTTGAATGACTGAAGTATCAGGTTGTGTACGGGCCAGAATGTGTCTTCCGGAAAAGAGTCAGTACCTAATCCGTCCTGGTTGGTTACCATGACAAACTCAAAATCCAGTTTCTGGCGGATAAAGTAAAGATTGCGGAACACCTTCGGATAGAATTCCAGTTTCTCGAATGCATCCAATTGGTAATCTATGGGCGGCTCGATGACGAGAGTACCGTCGCGGTCAATGAACAATACTTTTTTCATTCTTCCTCCTCCTTGTAGTTTTTCAGGGCTTCCAGCAGGGTATCGTTTTCTGGGCGCGTACCGATGGTGATGCGTAAGCAGTTCTGACAGAGCGTGACACTATTCCGGTTGCGGACGATGATACCCTTGTCCACCAGGTAGTTGTAGATTTTCTTGGCATCACTGACTCGTGTCAGAAAGAAATTGGCATCAGTAGGATAGATACGTCGGCAGCAAGTAAGCTTCTGGAATTCCTGCATGAGACGGGTACGTTCGTGAAGTAAGGATTCTACCCACTGCTGTACCTGATAATGCTTTTCAATCATGTGGATGGCTTCTTGCTGGGTCAGCCGGTTCACGTTGTACGGATATTTGATTTTATTCAGCAGGTTGATGATTTCCTGAGAAGCGAAAGCCATGCCCAAACGAATACCGGCGCATCCCCATGCCTTGGAGAAGGTCTGCAGGATAATCAGGTTTGGAAATTCATCGAGCTGCTGCAGGAAAGATGTTTCACTGGAGAAATCAGCGTATGCCTCATCCAGAATAACCAGTCCTTCAAATGAGCGAAGCAGGGTAAGAATCTCTTCCCGGCACAGACGGTTTCCCGTCGGGTTATTGGGCGAACAGAGGAAAATCAGTTTGGTGTGTTCGTCGGCAGCGGCCAGTAAGTCGGCAGCTTTGAACTGAAAGTTTTCATCCAACTGTACTTTCCGGTATTCTACATCGTTTACTTCGGCACATACCTGATACATACCGTAAGTCGGGTCGATAGCTACTACGTTGTCAATGCCCGGACGGCAGAAAGCACGGAAAGGAAGGTCGATAGCCTCGTCGCTTCCATTGCCTAAAAAAATGCGGTCTGGCGATACCTTCTTTACTCTTCCAATCAGGCCCTTTAATTCTCTTTGAAGCGGGTCTGGATAACGGTTGTTGGGGGTATTGTAGGGATTTTCATTGGCATCCAAAAATACGGAAGCCTCTTTCCCACTATATTCGTCGCGTGCCGAAGAGTAAGGCTTCAGAGCCCAGATGTTCGGTCGCGTAAGTTCTTTCAATGGTTTCATAGTTATTTATTTAAACGTACGGATACTGCATTTTTGTGGGCGTCGAGTTGTTCGTTGGCTGCCATGACTTCAATGGCCGGACCAATCATGGCAATACCTTCGGGTGTAATTTCCTGGAAGGTAATTTTGCGGATGAAGCTGTCCAGGCTAACTCCGCTGTAGGCCTTGGCATAACCGTTGGTAGGAAGAGTATGGTTAGTGCCCGAAGCATAGTCGCCCGCACTTTCCGGAGAATAATAGCCTAAAAATACGGAACCCGCATTGACAATGCGTTCGCTGATTTCCAGGTAGTCCTTGGTTTCGATAATCAGGTGTTCAGGAGCATATTCGTTGGTCATTTCTACGGCTTCATCCATATTCTTTACTAAAATCAGTTTGCTGGCAGCTAAGGAGCGACTGGCAATTTCCTTTCGGGGAAGTTGGGCCAGCTGGCGTTCTACTTCTTCTGTCACCGCCTTCAGCAAAGTCTCACTGGTGGTAATCAGGATGGCCTGGCTGTCAGTGCCGTGCTCTGCCTGTGAAAGTAAATCGGCAGCCACAAAGACCGGATTGGCTGTTTCATCGGCCAGTACCGCTACTTCAGATGGTCCGGCCGGCATGTCGATGGCTACGTCACGTAAGGAAACCTGCTGTTTGGCGGCAGTGACATACTGGTTGCCTGGACCGAATATCTTGTATACTTTGGGAATGCTTTCCGTGCCATAGGCCATAGCTCCGATAGCCTGCACCCCTCCGACTTTGAAGATACGGCTGATACCTGCCAGTTTGGCTGCATAGAGAATGGCCGGGTGAATCTTTCCTTCCTTGTCAGGAGGAGTACAGAGAATGATTTCCTTGCATCCGGCAATCTGTGCCGGAGTAGCCAGCATCAGGACGGTGGAGAAAAGAGGAGCTGTTCCACCGGGAATGTACAATCCCACTTTCTCAATGGCTACAGCTTTCTGCCAGCAAGTCACGCCCGGTAGTGTGGTGATTTTCTTTCCCTGGAATACCTGTGCGGCGTGGAATGTGCGGATGTTGTTATAAGCCAGTGTGATGGCCGCCTTCAGTTCGATGCTGACTTTCTTTTCTGCTTCGGCAATTTCTTCCTCGCTTACCAACAGGGAGTTCAGTCGCACCTTGTCGAACTTTTCTTCGTATTCCAGTACGGCTTTATCACCTTCAAATTTGATGCGGTTTAATATTTCGAGTACGGTTTCCCGCAATGATTCCGTTTGAAGCGTCGGACGTTTCAGTAAGTCCGCCCATGTATTTCTTTCAGGATAAGTAATGATGTTCATAGTAACAATCTTTGTGATGAGGTTTTGAAAATCAAAGTATCATTTTCTCTATGGGCAGCACCAGGATACCTTGTGCACCGATGGCTTTCAGCTTGCCGATGATTTCCCAAAAACATTTCTGATCGAGAACAGTGTGAATGCTGCTCCAGCCTTCTGTAGCCAATGGCATGATGGTCGGACTCTTCACACCGGGAAGAACGGCTACGATTTCCTGTACCTTGTCGGTCGGTACATTCATCAGCACGTATTTCTTGTCTTCAGCGGTTTTGACTGCATTGATGCGGAACAGCAGTTCCTGAAGTATTTCCTTCTTTTCGTCTGACATGTGCTTGTTTCCGATGAGCAGCGCTTCGCTCTTCATTACCACTTCCACCTCCTTCAGGTTGTTGCTGATAAGGGTAGAGCCGGAGCTGACAATATCGAAGATGGCATCTGCCAGACCGATGGCTGGAGCAATTTCCACCGAACCGGTGATGACGTGAATGTCGGCTTCAATGTGCTGTTCTGCTAAGAAGTTTTTCAGGATATTGGGATAGGAGGTAGCAATCTTTTTGTGATTGAACCATTCCAGTCCGTTGTATTCCGTTTCTTTGTGAATGGCCAGTGACAAACGGCATTTGCTGAAGCCCAGACGGTGCACGATTTCCGCTTCTTCAGCACGTTCCACGAATTCGTTTTCTCCTACAATACCGAGGTCGGCCACGCCGTTGGCCACACATTGTGGGATGTCATCGTCGCGCAGGAACAGTACTTCTACCGGAAAATTGCTGGACTGTGTCAGCAAGGTGCGTTTGGAGGTAGATAACTTGATGTCTGCTTCAGTAAACAGGGCCATTGTGTCTTCGAACAAGCGCCCTTTGGATTGTACGGCAATTCTTAACATATTGTTCTAAGTTTTTAAAGTGTCAAATAAAAAAAGGCTTACCGAGGAATAAATTCTTACGGCAAGCCTTTGTGTAATCTTATCTCTTGTAACTGCACGCGTCGTCAGCCTACCGTGTGAACCGTTAGGTAATGATGATGGCGATGATGTACAGTATTTAAAATCATAATTATCGTTCTTTTGTTTCGACAAAAATATTAGATAAGAATTAAAAGAGCAAATATTTATCAGAAAAAACTCGCTTTTGCTGTCAAATTTATAAAGATTCCTTTTCTTTTTCCGTATAACAGCCTTTGAAGTACATTTCCTTTTCTGCTTTTTCCCTTGGGAAAATGAAATAGGTGCAGACGGCCTTGGTGCAGACTTCATCCTGTGCATTGTAGATTTCGGCTTCAATGAACACAAAGTTCCGTTTCTGCTCCTTGATTCTTCCTCTGAGGGTAAGGTGAGAGTCGGTCGTGTGGATGGGTTTCAGGTATTGAGTTTCCATGCGCGAAGTCACTCCCGCCGTCTGAAGTTTGCGGGCAATTACCCAGGCACATATCTCATCCAGCAGAGTTGCCTGAATACCTCCGTGAAGGGTGTTCAACCAGCCTTGAAAACGGGTTTCAGGTATCCATTTGCTCACAATCTCGTCACCGTCTTCATAGAACTCCATTTTCAGGCCCGACTCGTTGTTGGGCGCACAGCCGAAACAGAAGTATCCTTCCATTCCTTCCCATGGATTGATGATTTTTTCCATGACGGCTGAGTTTTAGATAGTATAGTCCACGCAGGCGCGGTTTTCCTTGGCTTCTTTCAGAATGCCAGCTGCGGCTACGTGTGCCGGATGGATGGCATAAGCCTTTACGTCGTCCAGCGTATCGAAACTGCTGTCCAGACAGATGTCCCATACTTCTGCCGGGTTTTCATTCAGTCCTACATGAATGTCACGAATAAAGGGAATAGTGGCCGGAAGAGCCTCGATGGCAGTCTTGAAACGGTTCATAATGTCGGTTTTTTCTGCCGGAGAAAGGGTTTCTTTCAATTTAAATAAAACAATGTGCTTGACCATGTTTGTTTGTTTTTATGATTTTCGTATCTTTGAATATTGCAAATATAGAAATTAATTATTGAAACAAGTTATGATTATCATTGGAATTGCAGGAGGAACAGGCTCCGGTAAAACAACTGTAGTGAGAAGGATTATCGAAAGTCTGTCGGAGAATGAAGTGGCAGTGCTTCCGCTTGATTCATATTATAAGGACAGTAGTCATGTGCCCGTGGAAGAACGGCAGAACATCAACTTTGACCATCCTTCGGCATTCGACTGGGATTTGCTCTCCAAGCATATCTCCATGCTGCGTAAGGGAGAAGCCATTGAACAGCCTGTATATTCCTATCTTACCTGTACGCGCCAGAAAGAAACCGTGCATGTAGAACCCCGTAAGGTCATCATCATCGAAGGTATTCTGGCCTTGAGCGACCGCAGACTGTGCAAGCAGATGGATTTGCGTATTTTTGTGGATGCCGATCCGGACGAACGTCTTATCCGTGTCATCCAGCGGGATGTGATAGAACGCGGACGTACGGCTGAGGCGGTGATGGAACGTTATGTGCGTGTGTTGAAACCCATGCACCTGGAGTTTATCGAACCGGCTAAAAGAATTGCCGACCTGATTGTGCCGCAAGGAGGTCATAATGAAAAGGCCATCGAGATTCTGAAGATGTACATTGAACGAATCGTAGACAAATGAAAGGCTGGATAACGGGGCTGTGCTGTGTGCTGGCCCTTTTTTTGTTTTTTTCGTGCGGCTCTGAGAAAAAAACGGAAGAGACTGCCGTCGATTTACCGCAGATTCAGGAAAGAAAGGAACTGGTGGTGCTGACTGTCAACAGCTCTGTGTCTTATTTCCATTATCGTGGTGAACCTATGGGATTCCAGTACGAACTGGCCCAGCAGTTTGCCAAGTCGCTGGGACTCGACCTGAAGGTGAAGGTCGTGAAAGACGAAGAGCAACTGGTCAGCAGTCTGCTCAAAGGAGAAGGTGATTTGGTTGCCTACAACCTGATTATTACCAACCCGCTGAAAGACAGCCTGATTTATTGTGGTGAAGAAGATATTACGCGGCAGGTAATCATACAGCGAAGAGGGAAAAAAGCTTTGAAAGACGTTACGGAACTGGTAGGAAAGAAAGTCTATGTCAATTCTGGAAAATACCGTACCCGTCTGGAGAACCTGAACCGCGAACTGGGAGGGGGAATCGATATTTGTGAGATTTCCTCCGACAGTGTGTCTTCGGAAGACCTGATTACCTGGGTGGCAGAGGGGCGTATTGACTACACGGTGGCCACAGATGAGATTGCCCGCATCAACCGCACCTATTATCCGGTGCTCGATATTAACCTGGCCATCAGCTTCGACCAGCGTTCTTCGTGGGCTGTGCGGAAAACTTCTCCTTTGCTGGCAGAGGCCGCTGATAAATGGCATCGCGAAAACATCAATTCACCGGAGTTTCGTGCCAGCGCCCGCCGTTATTTTGAACTGGCCAAACGTCCGGCACACGGAGCCATTCTTTCCGTAAAAGACGGCAAGATTTCCCACTACGATGATTTGTTCCGGCATTATGCCAAGGAAATAGGCTGGGACTGGCGACTGTTAGCCTCGCTGGCCTATACCGAATCGAACTTTAATCCGAATGTCGTATCATGGGCCGGAGCCAAGGGGCTGATGCAGCTGATGCCAGCTACGGCACGTGCCATGGGAGTGCCGCCGGGCAAAGAGCAGGATCCGGAAGAGAGCATCAAAGCTGCTGTGAAGTATATTGCCGGAATGCAGCGTACGTTTAGTAAAATCACGGATAAGGAAGAACAGGCCAAGTTCATATTGGCCGCCTACAATTCCGGTATCGGCCATGTGACCGATGCCATGGCATTGGCTGAAAAATACGGACGTAACCGCTACATCTGGGAGCATCATGTGGCCCACTTTATGCTGTTGAAAAGCAATAAGGAGTACTATCAGGACCCTGTCTGCAAGAACGGGTATGTGCGTGGAAGCGATACCTATGAGTTTGTGCATGAAATACTGGCACGTGCGGAGCTTTACCGAAAGAAGATAAAGAAATAAACAACTGAAAAGTTGGGTTTTATAAATAGCCTGAAGTTTTTGCGGAAGCTTCAGGCTATTTTTTATGTCTCCCGTTGCGGAAACATAAGTCTCTCAGTGCGGAAATATAGGTTTCCCTATCGGAAACCGTACGGTTTATGTGGGGGAAACGTAGAAAACTTTTCAGCAGTCTGCTTTTTCTTTTAGGAAGTTTGCAAAATATAATATGAGGCATTGTCTCTCCTGATTTTTTTAAGTTTTAGTAAGCAGATAGCTAAAATGGAAGGTATGCTTGATAAAAATTGCTTTTTCTGTTGCATTATATAATTTTATTCGTAATTTTGCGAACAACAAACAGAAGAGGTGAAAATGGTAAGAAAAAACTACTCAGAAGAACAGGAGAAGATGGCTCGCTTTGCCAAGGCCATGGGGCATCCGGCTCGTATAGCCATACTTCAATTTTTAGCTTCGCAGGAATGTTGCTTTTTTGGCGACATTCACGAAGAACTGCCCATAGCCAAGGCTACGGTGTCACAGCACTTGAAGGAACTGAAAGAAGCCGGGCTGATTCAGGGAGAGATTGAAGCGCCTAAGGTGAGGTATTGTATTAATAAGGAGAACTGGAAACTGGCCAAAAAAATGTTTGCCGATTTCCTGGGCCAGCCGATATGTAAAAAAGAGAGCTGTTGCGAATAAGCTCTTTTTTTGCTGTGTTTGTTCGTTGTTTTGCGAATTACTAATAATAGATATTGAAGAACGATGAAAAAGATGGTATGTCTTCTGTCGGTATGCTTGGCATTGGCCGCATGTGGGATGCAGGGCAGAAGTGAAAAAGAAATTCAAACAAGTGACAAAGTGGTGGTCGAAAACAGTGAGGTAACTGCTAAAGACCATGTAGAGGTATTGTATTTTCATGGAAAGCAGCGTTGTGCCACATGTATAGCCATTGAAAATAATACTTTGGCTGTGATGAAAGAGAATCTCTCGGAGCAGGCAAAGAAGGGAGAAGTGGTGTTCAAGGTGATAGACATCAGCAAGAAGGAAAATGAGAAGATAGCCGAAAAATATGAGGTTACCTGGTCGTCACTCTTTGTGGTGCGCTACAAGAACGGGCAGGAGACTGCGGAAAATATGACTCAGTTTGCTTTCGGGAATGCCCGTAAATCGCCGGAGGTGTTCAAGGAAGGACTGGTGAAGACCGTCAATGACATGCTGAAATAATAAGGAGAAACTATGGACTGGTTACAGACATTGTTGGACAACAGTTCTACTCCTGTATGGACGGCGTTTCTGCTTGGGCTGCTGACCGCACTTTCGCCTTGTCCGTTGGCGACCAACATTGCGGCTATTGGCTTTATCGGGAAAGACATAGAGAACCGGAAGCGTATTTTTCGGAACGGACTGCTCTATACGCTGGGACGTATTCTTTCGTACACGTTGCTTGGGGTGGTGTTGATTCTGATTCTGAAAGAGGGGTCGAGCATGTTCGGCATACAGAAGACCATCGGGTCGTGGGGAGAGCTTGTGTTGGGACCGCTTTTGTTCCTGATAGGTCTTTTCATGCTTTTCGGTGATAGGTTGAACTTGCCTCAGTTTGGATTTCAGGGTAATGCGGAAGGACTTGCCCGGAAAGGCGGTTGGGGCGCGTTGATAATAGGCGCGTTGTTTGCCCTGGCTTTCTGTCCCACAAGCGGTGTCTTTTATTTTGGCATGCTGATACCAATGTCGGCTACGGCCACAGCAGGTTATCTGCTGCCCGTTGTGTTTGCCATTGCGACTGCTATACCGGTGCTGGTCGTGGCGTGGATTTTAGCCTTCAGTGTACAGCAGCTGAGCAGTTTTTACGGCAAGATGCAGAAGGTGCAGAAATGGATGACCCGTATAGTCGGTGTGCTGTTTATCGTCGTCGGCATATATTATAGCTGGATAATGTATTTATAAACGAATTTGATAACAAACAAAATCTTTACAAGTATGGAAATTAAAGTATTAGGACCGGGTTGCGCAAAGTGCAAGACCACCTATAATGTAATTGAAAAAGTAATCAAGGAAAATAACCTGGACGTGAAACTGACCAAGGTGGATGACATCATGGAAATGGTGAGCTACAACATCATGACAACTCCTGCTGTAGTGGTAGACGAAGTAGTGAAGATGAAAGGACAGGTTCCCACCGAAAGCGATGTGAAGAAACTTTTAGGAATCGAATAAACAAGAGGATTGATTCAGAAGCGGCAGAAACGGCCTTCGAGGCAGCTGCCGCTTTTATGATAAGATACTTGTTCGTATTTAAACGAATTATAACGATAGAAACATGATACAAGATTTTGCAGACTGGCTTGTTTACGGATTGTTCGGACTGAGTGACGATACACCGCTTGGAGTAGCCGTAAATTTCTTTTTTTATGATACCATTAAGATTCTTATTCTACTGTTTTTTATCAGTGTGCTGATGGGAATCATTAACGCTTATTTCCCGATAGAACGTTTGAGGAACTATCTGGTAACGCATAAAATGTATGGGTTGCAGTATGTATTGGCTTCCATTTTCGGAGCCATTACTCCGTTCTGTTCCTGCTCGTCCATTCCCTTGTTCATCGGCTTTGTAAAAGGCGGTATCCCTTTGGGGGTAACGTTTGCTTTCCTGATTACTTCTCCGCTGGTGAATGAGGTGGCGGTAGCTATGTTCCTCGGCTCTTTTGGACTGAAAGTCACACTTATCTATGTCATTAGCGGTATTCTGCTGGGAGTGATAGGCGGTTTTGTGCTCGGTCGTATGCATCTCTCACCTTACCTGAGCGACTGGGTGAAGCAGATACAGGCCAACTCTTCGGCGCAGGCAGGAGAGTGGGAGAAAGACCATACCACTTTTATCAAGCGACTTCCCGTCATTGTGCGTGATGCCTGGAAGATTGTCAGTGGTGTACTGATTTACATCCTGATAGGTATCGGTATCGGTGCGTTTATGCACGGCTTTGTGCCTGAAGGATTTTTTGAGCAATACATGTCGAAGGAGAACTGGTTTGCCGTACCGCTTTCGGTCATTCTTGCCGTGCCGATGTATGCCAATGCGGCAGGTATTGTGCCGGTTATCGAGGTATTCGTGGCCAAAGGTATTCCTATGGGTACAGCCATCGCCTTCATGATGGCCGTGGTGGGGCTTTCACTTCCGGAAGCGACTTTGCTGAAAAAAGTGATGACGTGGCGGCTGATTGCGATATTCTTCGGAACGGTGGCTTTCTTCATTATCTTGTCGGGTTATTTGTTTAATTTTGTTCTTTAATTTATCATTGTTACATATATGAGAGTATTGATTCTTTGTACAGGAAATAGTTGCCGCAGCCAGATGGCCCACGGCTTTTTGCAGTCGTTCGATAAAAATATAGAAGTGTATTCGGGTGGAACAGAGCCTGCCGCACAGGTAAATGCCAAGGCGGTAGAGGTAATGAAAGAAGTCGGAATTGACATCAGTTCGCATGTGCCGACTCATGTGAATACCTACCTTGACCAGGAGTGGGATTATGTGATTACCGTTTGCGGAGGGGCGAATGAAAGTTGTCCGGCATTTACCGGAAAAGTCGGCAAGCGTCTTCACATCGGTTTTGACGACCCTTCGCATGCCACCGGAACTCCGGAATTTATTGAAGCAGAATTCCGTCGTGTGCGGGATGAGATTAAGAATGCCTTCGCCCGTTTCTACATTACGGAAATCAGAAAAGAAGACTTGCCCGCCTGTTCTTGCGGGGGTGGCTGTTAATTGTGGTTAGTCGGTTTCCATTTTACTCTATTTTTTTCTTATTTCTTTTATATAACCTTTTTTTCTTATAAATTTGCAGCCTAAATTTGGGAGGTTACTTCCTGAATGATTAGAAATTAGATAAAAACCACATAATTATGAGTAAGAAGTTTACTGAATATTCTCAGCTCAACTTGTCAGAAATAAACAAGGAGGTGCTGAAAAAATGGGATGAAAACGATGTGTTCTCTAAAAGTATGACAGAACGTGAGGGGTATCCTTCTTTCGTGTTCTACGAAGGTCCTCCCTCGGCTAACGGTATGCCGGGTATTCACCACGTGATGGCACGTACAATTAAGGATACATTCTGTCGTTTCAAGACCATGAAAGGTTTCCAGGTGAAGCGTAAAGCTGGATGGGATACACACGGACTTCCGGTGGAACTGGGAGTGGAAAAGGCACTTGGAATCACTAAAGAGGATATCGGTAAAACGATTTCTGTGGCAGACTACAACAAGCATTGCCGCACGGATGTCATGAAGTTCACGAAAGAATGGACTGACCTTACCCATAAGATGGGTTACTGGGTAGACCTGGAAAATCCGTACATTACTTACGATAACCGTTACATTGAAACTTTGTGGTGGTTGTTGCAGCAGCTTTACAAGAAAGGTTTGCTGTACAAGGGATATACCATCCAGCCGTATTCTCCGGCAGCAGGTACAGGCTTGAGCTCACATGAGTTGAACCAGCCGGGATGTTACCGCGACGTGAAAGACCTTACCGTGGTAGGTCAGTTCAAGATGAAGAATCCGAAGCCGGAAATGGCAGAGTGGGGTACACCTTACTTCATTGCATGGACTACTACTCCGTGGACATTGCCTTCAAATACGGCACTTTGTGTGGGCCCGAAGATTGACTATGTAGCTGTTCAGACTTACAATGCTTATAATGGAGAAAAGATGACGGTGGTACTTGCCAAACCTTTGCTCTATACGCATTTCAATAAAAAGGCAGAAGACATTGCACTGGAAGACTACAAGCCGGGTGATAAACTGATTCCGTTCAAAGTGGTAGGCGAGTACAAGGGTACTGACCTGGTTGGTATGGAATACGAGCAGCTTATCCCATGGGTGAAACCAGTGGAAGTTGCAGAAGACGGTTCCTGGAAAGAAGCTTCGGCTAAAGCATTCCGTGTCATCCCGGGTGATTATGTCACTACAGAAGACGGTACGGGTATCGTACATATTGCACCGACATTTGGTGCGGACGATGCGAACGTGGCTCGTGCGGCAGGTATTCCTTCTTTGTTCATGATTAATAAGAAAGGCGAGACTCGTCCGATGGTTGACCTGACCGGTAAGTTCTACCTGATGGAGGAACTGGATGAGGCTTTCGTAAAGGAATGTGTCGATGTAGAAAAATACAAGGAATATGAAGGCCGTTGGGTGAAGAACGCATACGATCCGCAGTTCACTGTAGACGGAAAATACGATGAAAAGGCTGCACAGGCTGCTGAATCGCTCGACGTATATATCTGCATGATGCTGAAACAGCAGGGACTGGCATTCAAGACTGAAAAGCATGTGCACAACTATCCGCACTGCTGGCGTACCGACAAACCGGTATTGTACTATCCGCTGGATAGCTGGTTTATCCGCTCTACTGCTTGCAAGGACCGTATGATTGAGTTGAACAAGACCATCAACTGGAAACCTGAATCAACTGGTTCCGGACGTTTCGGCAAGTGGCTGGAAAACTTGAATGACTGGAACTTGAGCCGTTCACGCTACTGGGGTACTCCGCTGCCTATCTGGAGAAGTGAGGATGGCGAAGAAATCTGCATCGGTTCAGTAGAAGAACTGTACAACGAGATAGAGAAGTCTGTAGCAGCTGGCTTCATGACAGAAAATCCGTATAAGAAATTAGGATTCCAGCCGGGTGTATATAACAAGGAAAACTACGATAAGATTGACTTGCACCGTCCGTATGTAGACGACATCATCCTGGTATCTGCTTCAGGCAAACCGATGAAGCGTGAATCAGACTTGATTGACGTATGGTTTGACTCAGGTGCTATGCCGTATGCACAGTTGCACTATCCGTTCGAAAACAAGGAACTGGTAGATTCACGCAGCTACTATCCGGCCGACTTCATCGCGGAAGGTGTGGACCAGACTCGTGGATGGTTCTTTACATTGCATGCCATCGCTACAATGGTGTTCGACAGTGTGGCTTACAAGAACGTGATTTCAAATGGTCTGGTACTCGACAAGAACGGAAACAAGATGTCTAAGCGTCTGGGTAATGCTGTAGATCCGTTCGGTGCCATCGAGAAGTTTGGTTCTGACCCGTTGCGCTGGTACATGATTACCAACTCTTCTCCATGGGACAACTTGAAGTTCGATACAGACGGAGTGGATGAAGTACGTCGTAAGTTCTTTGGAACATTGTATAATACTTACTCATTCTTTGCACTGTATGCCAATGTAGATGGCTTTACATACGCTGAAGAAGATGTGCCGATGAACGAGCGTCCGGAAATTGACCGTTGGATTCTTTCACTGTTGAATTCATTGATTAAGAATGTGGATGCTTGCTTTGCCGATTACGAACCGACAAAGGCTGGCCGTCTGATTACAGACTTTGTAAACGATAACTTGAGTAACTGGTACGTGCGTCTGAACCGTAAACGTTTCTGGGGTAGTGCCATGTCAACTGATAAGTTGTCTGCTTACCAGACCTTGTACACTTGCTTGGAAACGGTAGCTAAGCTGATGGCGCCGATTGCTCCGTTCTATGCAGACCGTCTGTACATGGATTTGATTGCGGTGACCGGACGTGACCAGGTAGTATCTGTTCACCTTGCCAAGTTCCCGGTAGCCGATGAAAACCTGATTAATGCAGAACTGGAAGCTCGTATGCAGATGGCACAGGATGTGACTTCTATGGTATTGGCTTTGCGTCGTAAAGTCAACATTAAGGTTCGTCAGCCGCTGCAGTGTATCATGATTCCGGTAGTAGATGAAGCGCAGAAGCAGCATATCGAAGCCGTGAAAGATTTGATCATGAACGAGGTGAACGTGAAAGAAATCAAGTTCGTGGATGGTGCGGCAGGCGTACTGGTGAAGAAAGTAAAATGCGACTTCAAGAAACTGGGCCCGAAATTCGGAAAACAGATGAAGGCTGTGGCTGCAGCTGTGGCAGGTATGTCGCAGGAAGCTATTGCTGAACTGGAAAAGAACGGAAGTTACACCTTCCAGCTTGACGGAGCCGATGCGGTGGTAGAAGCTGCCGACGTAGAAATCTTCAGCGAAGACATTCCGGGATGGCTGGTAGCCAACGAAGGCAAACTGACCGTAGCACTTGAAGTGACTGTAACCGATGAGCTGAAGCGTGAAGGTATTGCCCGCGAACTGGTGAACCGTATTCAGAATATCCGTAAGAGCAGCGGTTTTGAAATTACTGACAAGATTGCTATCGTGCTGTCAAAAAATTCAAATACCGATGACGCGATAAATGAATATAATACTTATATTTGCAACCAAGTGCTGGCTAACTCACTGACACTGGCCGATGAAGTGGCAGACGGCACTGAACTTAACTTTGATGACTTCTCGTTGTATGTAAATGTAACGAAGCTGTAATATGAACCCATCCACCCGGCTTTAGTCGGGTGGATACTATTATTAACTTAAAACTTAAGCACTATGGCTGAAAAAACAAGGTATTCTGACGCAGAACTTGAGGAATTCCGCGCCATTATCATGGAGAAACTTCAGCTCGCGGAACGCGACTATGAGAAACTGAAAAGTAGTATAATGAACACAGATGGTAACGATACTGACGATACATCTCCCACATATAAAGTGCTGGAAGAAGGTGCCAATACCTTATCGAAAGAAGAAACTACTCGTCTGGCTGCCCGTCAGCTGAAGTTCATTCAAAACTTGCGTGCGGCACTGGTCCGTATTGAAAACAAAACTTACGGTATCTGTCGCGAAACAGGTAAATTGATTCCCGCTGAGCGCCTTCGTGCTGTTCCTCATGCTACATTGAGCATCGAGGCCAAGCAGCAGGGAAAGAAGTAACGAAATGAATTTTTAATTGAAGATTGGGAATTGAAAATTGAGAAACGGGACTTTTCAAAGTGATCCATTTTCAATTTTCAGTTCTCAATTTTTTTGAATACAAATTGCAAATTGAAGAAGATGAAAAGATTTTTCACTCAGGGACGTCTGGTTACTCTTGTGGTGGCAGGAGTGCTGATTATCGACCAGCTTATCAAAATTGCGGTGAAGACAAACATGTATTTGCATGAAAACATTCATGTGACCGACTGGTTTTATATCTATTTCACGGAAAACAACGGTATGGCTTTTGGTCTGGAGATTTTTGCCAAACTGTTCCTGACACTTTTCCGTATCGTGGCTGCCATCTTGATTACGGTTTATCTGGTGAAACTGGTGAAACGGACGGACAAGGTGAAGAATGGCTACCTGGTTTGTCTCTCCTTGATTCTGGCCGGTGCGGTGGGTAACATCATCGACTGTGTGTTCTATGGAGAGATATTCAGCGAGAGCACGCATTCGCAGATTGCTTCGTGGGTTCCACTGGGTCAGGGATATTCCGACTGGTTGCATGGCAAGGTGGTCGATATGTTCTATTTCCCGATTATCGATACCTACTGGCCTGACTGGATGCCTTTTGTAGGAGGTGATCACTTTATTTTCTTCAGTCCTATTTTTAACTTTGCCGATGCGGCTATCAGTTGCGGCATCATCGCCTTGCTTATTTTCTATTCGCATTACCTGAATACGGAAACTTCTCATAAAGAGGTCAAAAAATGAAACGAATATCGCTTATAGGAGTGACCATGCTGGCGTTGTGCGGCATGTGGAGTTGTGGCAAGAAAGTGCCGGAAGATATTATCCAGCCGCAAGCCATGGAGAACCTGCTTTATGATTATCATCTGGCGACTACGATGAGTAATGATTTGCCTTACGATGAGAATTACAAGAAACAGGCTTATCTGGCATACGTGTTCCAGAAGCATGGAGTAACGGAGGCGGAGTTTGATTCGTCCATGGTGTGGTATTCGCGCCACAGCGACGAGATGAATACGATTTATCAGAATCTGCAGAAGCGCATGGAAACTACTGCCGAGCTGCTGAAAAAACAGACAGTACGCAGCAGCGGAGAGGTGACGGTTTCATTGTCGGGTGATACGGTGGACCTATGGCAAGACCGTACCATTTATTGGCTGACTTCTTCTTCACTTACCAATAAGGTGACTTTCGATTTGAAGGCCGACACTTCGTTCCACGAGAGGGACAAGATGGTGCTGGAAGCTAATTTCTCTTTCTTGCCCAAAGGCAAGCGTGAAGGTAAGGTAGTGATGGCCATGAACCTGACATTTGATAACGACAGTACGCAAGGAATCAGTCGGGTGGTAGAGGCTTCGGGCATACAGCGTCTGATGCTTCGCCCGGATTCCGCATTCAAGTACAAGAGCGTGACCGGATTCATGTATTACACCGGAAAAGACCACTCATCAGCTTTGATCAGCGATATACGTCTGATGCGTTATCGCATGCGTGAAGAGAACTTGCCGCAGCAGAATGATTCTGTGGCTGTGAAGGCCGATACACTTGCTCCGAACGATACCCTTCGTAGGGTGAAGCGGCAGGAAATTACCAAACGTTGATACTTATGCAGTATTATGCATCTCATTATCTCTGGCATGCGGGGCAGGACAAACTGTTCCGCATGCAGCGTATAGGGCTGGAAGTATCGGGTCATACCTGGGTGTCGATGGAGCCTTTGGAAGAAGAAGTCCGGAATACCCAGTGGCTGGGCGGACTGATTATTCTGGCAGCTTCTGCTCCGGAATTAAGGAAAGACGAAACATTTCAGGAATTTCGTGCGCGGACGGCTTCTGCAGTGGTAGGAGACCAGCCGCTTTATGCTTTCCATGTGTCGTTTTTTGACTTGCAGAAGATGGCATTCACCGACCGGAGCCGCCTGGTACGTTTATGACAGACGGCGGCGGAATTCCGCACACACGATGGCAGTTGCCACCGCTACGTTCAGCGATTCGCTGGTTTCTTTTCCTTGCGGGTAGTTGGGAATCAGCAGTTTCTGAGAAACAAGATTCTCAATTTCCTTGCACACCCCGTTTCCTTCATTACCCATCACGATAACCCCTTGTGCCGATAATTTCTGCGAATAGATGTTTTTCCCGTCCAGGAAAGTACCGAATACCGGCACGTTTCTTTCTGTCTGCACGCGAATGAACTCTTTCAAATCGCAGTAATGTAGCCTGACACGTGCCAGAGCTCCCATTGTGGCCTGTACGGTTTTCGGATTAAAGGCGTCGGCAGTACCTTGCGAACAGAAAATATCCTCTATGCCAAACCAGTCGGCAATGCGGATGATGGTACCCAGGTTGCCCGGGTCTTGCACGTCATCCAGTGCCAGGCAGAGCGAATGGCCCGGCAAAGAATCGTCGTAGGTATAAGAAGGCAGGTCGAATACGGCCAGCACCTCTTGCGGAGTTTTCAGCAGGCTGGCACGTGCCAGTTCCTCCGCGCTTACTTCAATGGTTTCCTGAGCAAGCAGAAGTGGATGAGTTTCCAGCCATTGTGCCGTAGCAATCAACAGCTTGCATGAAAAGTGTCCCAGCAGGTCGTTGACCAGTTTGTTACCTTCGGCTAAGAAAGCTTTTTCTGCTTTCCGGTATTTTTTCATCTCCAATGACCGGATATATTTGATTCTGTTTTTGCTCAGCATAGTGTGACGGGGATTTTTAATTATATTTTAAGAACAAAGCTAAGAAGATATTTTTAATATTGCCTATCTTTGCATATAAAATTTTGCATATAGTTTCAGTTTGTATGAAGATAATCCCCCGTATCTATATCGGCCTGCTTGTCCTGTTGCTTTTTCTGAGCGGATGTTCGGTCAGTAAATTCATTCCTGAGGGGCACTATCTTCTGGACAATGTAAAAGTAGAATCAGACAACAAGGAAATCAAGTCATCCCAGATGAATGTGTATCTTCGCCAGACACCCAATGCCAAGTGGTTCAGCCTGGTGAAGCTTCCTATGTACATTTACGGAGCAGCCGGCAAGGATTCCACAAAGTGGATCAACCGTTTCTTGTACCGCATGGGAGATGCTCCCCGTATTTATGACCCGAAACTGGCTGAAGAAACCCGCTTGCAGATAGAACAGGCGGTGCGCAACATGGGATATATGAGCGGACAGGTGAGTATGCGCACGCAGGTAAAGGGGAAAAAAATCAAGGTCGGCTATCAGATTCATTCCGGTGAGCCTTACCTGATTTCGCATGTGGCATACGATATTGCCGACTACCAGATACATGATTACCTGATGGCAGATTCAGCCCGTTCTTATCTGAAGTCCGGTTCCCGTCTCGACGTAAACAAGCTTGATCAGGAGCGCGACCGCATCACGCAGTATCTTCAGAACCGGGGCTATTATCGTTTCAACAAAGACTTCATTACGTATCAGGTAGATACCATGCGTAACTCGCGCAATGTCGACTTGATTATGAAGTTGCATCCTTATCGCCGGAAAAAGGAAGATCCCCCTTCACCGCATCGCCAGTATTATATACGCAATGTAGATTTCATGTTCGATGTGGACTTTGCAGAACTGACTTCCGGCAGACTGAAAGGAATTGATTCTCTTCGTTCGGGCGGGGTGAATTTCTTCTACAAGGATAAGCTGTTCTTACGTCCGCAGGTCATCAGCGACTATAATTATCTGAAATCCGGAAATCTTTATCGTACCCGCGATGTGCAGAGCACCTATTCTGCATTGGGACGTCTTAATATCCTGAAATATTCCAACATCCGTTTCCGTGAAGAACTGGAGGCCGATTCGGCTTATCTGGATGCCTATGTCATGCTTACCCGCAACAAGAACAAGTCGCTTTCCTTTGAAATTGAAGGAACTAACTCGGCTGGCGACTTGGGAGCTGCCGCTTCCGTAGCTTATTCTCACCGGAACCTGTTCAAGGGGTCTGAAACCTTCACCTTTAAGTTGCGTGGAGCATACGAAGCCGTTACGGGCCTGGAAGGATATGCCAACAGCAACTACCTGGAATATGGAGTGGAAACCAGCTTGAGCTTTCCGGAATTCATGTTTCCCTTCCTTTCGTCTGATTTCCGCCGTCGGAGCCGTGCTACTTCCGAGGTGACGATGAAATACAACTGGCAGATTCGCCCGGAGTTTGAGCGTACGGTAGCTTCTGCGGCCTGGAGTTACCGTTGGGGAAAGCGGGGAGCGACCCATCGTTTCGATGTGTTCGACCTGAACTACATCTACATGCCCTATCGTTCGGAAACTTTCCGTGAATACCTGGACTATATGGACGAAAGAAACCCCTTGCTGCGCTATAGCTATGAAGATTTGTTCATCGTGCGTCTGGGGTATACGTATACTTACAACAGCTCGGGTGCTACCACACTGAAAACGTCGCAACGCAATTCTTACTCCATTCGTTTCAATATCGAAGAGTCGGGCAACCTGTTGTATCTGTTTTCGCGGATGATTAACGGCCGTCCGAAAAACGGAGAAGCTTATCAGATGGCCAACATCAGCTTTGCACAGTATGTAAAGACAGATTTCGACTATGCCAAGAATTTTATGATTGACGACCGTAATGCCCTGGTGTTCCATGTGGGAGTGGGAGTGGCCGTGCCGTACGGAAACTCCAAGAGTCTTCCGTTTGAAAAGCTTTATTTCTCCGGGGGTGCCAACAGTGTGCGTGGATGGAGCGTTCGTTCGTTGGGACCAGGCGGTTACCGTGGCGACAGCAACAGCCTGGATTATGTGAATCATACTGGTGACATCAAGCTCGACCTGAATTTGGAATATCGTACTCATTTGTTTTGGAAACTGAATGGTGCGGCATTTGTGGATGCCGGAAATGTGTGGACCATTCGTAACCGGGAAATGCAGCCCGAAGGACTCTTCAAGTTCAACCGTTTCTATAAGCAGCTGGCCGTGGCCTACGGATTAGGATTGCGTTTCGACCTGGACTTCCTGATTATCCGTTTCGACGGAGGTATGAAGGCCATCAATCCGATGTACACCGGGCGCGACCGTTATCCGATTATTTCTCCTGATTTCAAACGCGACTTTGCGTTTCATTTTGCAGTAGGTTATCCCTTTTAATATCATCTATTATTATATGGACAAGAATGTATATACCATTGAAGAAGTAGACCAGCTGAAAGCCTGGGCAGAGCAGACCGAGTTTCCGGCAGAGATGCAGCTGGACAAGGCTATCTATATACCCGATGTCAAAGAAACCGTATGCCGGTTAGTCATGCAGGCCTACGTATGTTATGAGAATCCGCGCTTGCAGGGTTGTCTTCGTTTGCTGGAGCGTATCAAGGCACGGATAGAAGAAGAGAAAAGAAGCTAGATACGGCTAAAATTGCCGGCTTTCTTTCATATTTGCAAAAAAAATACGAAATTTGCACAGCAATAATAAAGATTAATTCATACACCTTTATAAAAATAACAATTATGACAAAAAGTGCATTACAAATCGCAAGAGCTGCTTACCAGCCGAAATTGCCGAAAGCGTTGACTGGTGCTGTAGTAGCTAAGGAAGGCGAACCGACTCAGTCTGTAGCCGATCAGGAAGAAATCAAGAAGCTGTTCCCGAACACATACGGCATGCCGTTGATCCAGTTCGTGGAAGGTGAAGCAAAAGAATTTGCTCCGATGAACGTCGGCGTAATCTTGTCTGGTGGACAGGCTCCTGGTGGCCACAACGTAATCTCAGGTTTGTTCGACGGTATCAAGAAACTGAATCCGGCTAACAAACTGTACGGTTTTATCCTGGGTCCTGGCGGTTTGGTTGACCACAACTATATGGAACTGACAGCTGATATCATCGACGAATACCGTAACACCGGTGGTTTCGATATTATCGGTTCAGGACGTACCAAACTGGAAAAAGAAGAACAGTTCGAAAAAGGATACGAAATCCTGAAAGAACTGGGCATCAAGGCACTGGTAATCATCGGTGGTGACGACTCTAACACTAACGCTTGCGTATTGGCTGAATACTATGCTGCCAAGAACTACGGCGTACAGGTAATCGGTTGTCCGAAGACTATCGACGGTGACTTGAAGAACGACATGATTGAAACTTCATTCGGTTTCGATACTGCCTGCAAGACTTACTCAGAAGTTATCGGTAACATCGAACGCGACTGTAACTCAGCTCGTAAATACTGGCACTTCATCAAGTTGATGGGACGTTCTGCTTCTCACATCGCACTGGAATGTGCTTTGCAGACTCAGCCGAACATCTGTATCATCTCAGAAGAAGTAGAAGCTAAGAACATGTCTTTGGATGACATCGTTACTTACATCGCTCAGGTAGTTGCCGACCGTGCTGCTGCCGGAAACAACTTCGGTACTGTATTGATTCCGGAAGGTTTGATTGAATTCATCCCTGCCATGAAGCGTCTGATTGCTGAATTGAACGACTTCCTGGCTGCTAACGGTGAAGAATTCAACAGCATCAAGCGTTCTAAACAGCGCGAATACATCATCAGCAAGCTGTCTCCTGAAAACGCTGCTATCTATGCTTCTCTGCCGGAAGGCGTAGCTCGTCAGTTGTCACTCGACCGTGACCCGCACGGAAACGTACAGGTTTCTTTGATTGAAACTGAAAAGCTGTTGTCTGAAATGGTAGCTACTAAGCTGGCTGCATGGAAAGAAGAAGGCAAGTTCGTAGGTAAGTTTGCTGCTCAGCACCACTTCTTCGGTTACGAAGGACGTTGCGCTGCTCCTTCTAACTTCGATGCTGACTACTGCTACTCATTGGGTTACACTGCATCTATGCTGATTGCTAACGGTAAGACTGGTTACATGTCTTCTGTACGTAACACTACAGCTCCTGCTGCAGAATGGATTGCAGGTGGTGTGCCTATCACTATGATGATGAACATGGAACGTCGTCACGGTGAAATGAAACCGGTTATCCAGAAAGCACTGGTGAAACTGGATGGTGCTCCGTTCAAGGCATTCGCTGCCGTACGCGACACTTGGGCTAAGGAAACAGCTTACGTATATCCGGGTCCTATCCAGTACTTCGGTCCTACAGAAGTTTGCGACCAGCCTACTAAGACGCTGCAGTACGAACAGGCAAAATAATTTGATTCCTGAATTCCCGGAAGTGAACTTTCTATAGGAAAATTAATTTAGCGAAGAATCAGGCCGACCGAAAGAGGGCCGGATTCTTCGCTATTTGTTGAAACAAGCTCAACCGGTTCTGCCGGTACATCTGTTGAAATTTTCTATAAACCTTATTTGAGATGACAAAGAAATCACCCATTCTCGCGGTGAACGAGCCCGTGAAAAAAACAACCCGCAAGCGTCCTGCGCCCCGAAAAGCGACAGGCAGTAAGAAGACCGCTTCCGGAAAAACGTCGGGCAGGAATTCCAAAGGGAAGAAAACCATCCGTCGCTGGCAGATGCCCTCGTGGTGTTACTATCTGCTGCTCGGTTTCATTGGAGCCTGTTTTGTCATCTGTTTTTACTATTTCTTTATTCGTCCGTACGCCTACCGCTGGAAACCCTGCTATGGCATGAAAGCATACGGAGTATGTCTGCCATACGGATTTGAGGTGCACGGTTTCGACGTATCCCACCATCAGGGACAGATAGACTGGAACGAACTGCAGAAAACCCAGACAGCTCCTTTCCCTGTACGTTTCGTATTTATGAAAGCTTCCGAGGGAGGTGATTTCAGCGATACAGCCTTTATCCATAATTTCGATGAGGCCCGCAAGCACGGATTTATCCGCGGAGCCTATCATTTTTACAATCCCAAGACAGACGCTTCCCGCCAGGCCGATTTCTTTATCCGCTCCGTGAAACTGGAATCGGGCGACCTGCCTCCGGTGCTCGACATCGAGGTGAGGGGAGAAGATGAGAAAAAGCTTCGCCGCGACTTGAAAGTCTGGTTGGATAAAATCGAAAACTATTATCGCGTAAAACCGATTCTCTATACCTCTTACAAATTTAAGACCCGTTACCTGAACGATTCCGTTTTCAACTCTTATCCGTACTGGATAGCCCATTATTATGCCGACTCGGTGGAATACAAAGGGCAGTGGCGTTTCTGGCAGCATACCGATGTGGGACGTTTGCCGGGCATCCGTGAGGATGTGGACCTGAATGTGTTCAACGGCACGCTGGATGAGCTGAAGCGCATGACGATACCCTGATTCAGAAAAAATTCTTACCATACAGACAAACAAAAACCCTCCGCAGGTATCCTTTTGAGGAAATCCCTGCGGAGGGTTTGTTTTTATATAGAAGATAGGGAAACCCCGCTGACTTAGTTGCGGAACTTCAATGCATCTCCTTCGCGTTCTACGATGATCGGTTTTTCGCGGTTCACTTCCTGTGACAGAAGCTTCTTTGACAAATCGTTCAGCAAGTAGCGCTGGATGGCACGTTTCACCGGACGTGCACCGAATTCAGGATCGTAACCGGCAGTAGCCAGGAAGTCTACAGCAGCATCTGTCATCTGCAAAGTCACTCCGTTGCCTTCCAGCATCTTCCGGATACCGTTGATTTGCAGGCGTACAATCTGTTCGATTTGCGGCTTGTTCAGCGGCTGGAACATGATGGTCTCGTCAATACGGTTCAGGAATTCCGGACGGATGGTCTTCTTCAGCATGTTCATCACCTCTTTCTTGGTCTCTTCTACAATCTGGTCGTGGTTCTGGTCGTTAATCTTCTCGAACTGACTCTGAATGTAGGCACTTCCCAGGTTAGAAGTCATGATGATGATGGTGTTCTTGAAGTTCACCGTACGTCCCTTGTTGTCGGTCAGACGTCCGTCGTCCAGTACCTGCAACAAGATGTTGAACACATCCGGATGAGCCTTCTCGATTTCATCGAACAGCACCACAGAGTACGGTTTCCGGCGCACGGCTTCGGTCAGCTGACCACCTTCATCGTAGCCTACGTATCCCGGAGGCGCACCAATCAGACGTGACACGGTATGCTTCTCCTGATACTCACTCATGTCGATACGCGTCATCAGCGATTCATCGTCGAACAGGTATTCTGCCAGTGCCTTGGCCAGCTCGGTCTTACCCACACCCGTCGTACCCAGGAAGATGAACGAACCAATCGGACGTTTCGGGTCTTGCAGTCCGGCACGGCTACGGCGTACGGCATCGGCCACGGCTTCGATGGCTTCGTCCTGTCCGATAACCCGCTTGTGCAGCTCATCTTCCAGGTGAAGCAGCTTCTCTCTTTCGCTTTGCAGCATCTTGCTTACCGGTATGCCCGTCCAGCGGGAAACTACGTCGGCGATGTCTTCAGCCGTTACCTCTTCCTTAATCAAGGCACTGTCACCCTGCTTCTTCTTCAGGTCTTCCTGGATAGACTTGATTTCATTCTCCAGTGCCTGAAGCTTTCCGTAGCGGATTTCAGCCACCCGTCCGTAATCACCTTCACGTTCTGCCTTGTCGGCTTCGAACTTCAGTTGTTCGATTTCCTTCTTGTTCTGCTGAATCTTGTTCACCAGTTCTTTCTCACTCTGCCATTTAGCCTTGTAAGAAGTTTCCTGTTCCTTCAGTTCTGCAATCTCCTTGTTCAGTTGAGCCAGTTTAGCCTCGTCCTTTTCACGCTTGATAGCCTCACGCTCAATTTCGAGCTGCTTCAACCGACGTTCGATTTCATCCAGTTCTTCCGGAAGCGAATCACGCTCCATACGCAGTTTGGCAGCCGCTTCATCCATCAGGTCGATGGCCTTATCCGGCAAGAAACGGTCGGAAATGTAACGGTTGCTCAGTTCCACTGCCGCGATGATGGCTTCGTCTTTGATACGCACCTGATGGTGGTTCTCGTAGCGCTCCTTCAGTCCACGCAAGATGGAGATAGAGCTGGCCGTATCCGGTTCGTCTACCATGACCGTCTGGAAACGACGTTCCAATGCCTTATCCTTTTCGAAATACTTTTGGTATTCATCGAGGGTAGTGGCACCGATGCTCCGCAATTCACCACGGGCCAGGGCCGGTTTCAGAATGTTGGCGGCATCCATGGCACCTTCCCCTTTTCCGGCACCCACCAGCGTGTGGATTTCATCGATAAAGAGGATGATGTTTCCGTCGGACTTCGTCACTTCGTTGATAACCGATTTCAGACGTTCCTCAAATTCACCTTTGTATTTGGCACCTGCAACCAGCGCACCCATATCCAGTGAGAACAGCTGCTTGTTCTTCAAGTTCTCCGGCACATCTCCACGCAGGATTCGCTGTGCCAGTCCCTCTACGATGGCCGTCTTACCCGTACCCGGTTCACCAATCAGAATCGGGTTGTTCTTCGTACGTCGGCTCAGAATCTGCAATACCCGTCGGATTTCCTCGTCACGGCCGATAACCGGGTCAAGTTTTCCGCTTCGTGCAGCTTCAATCAGGTTGATGGCATATTTGTTTAATGACTGATAGGTATCTTCGCTCGACTGTGAGGTGACTTTCTGTCCCTGACGCAGTTCCTGAATGGCAGCCCGCAGTTCCTTGTCGGTAAGGCCCGCATCTTTCAGGATGGTGGCCACCGTACTTTTCACGTTCAGCAGTGCCAGCAGCAAGGCTTCCAGTGACACATATTCATCACCCAGTTCCTTAGATACTTCCACGGCTTTCTGCAATACCTCGTTGGCGCTCCGGCTCAGGTAAGCTTCCCCACCTGAAACTTTCGGCAGTGAGGCGATTTGCCGGTCGAGTACGGTTTCTATCTGCTGGCCGTTTATGCCGAGTTTCTGGAAAATGAAGTTCGTTACATTTTCGCCCACCTTCAGCAAACCTGCCATCAAATGTTCCGGCTCGATGGCCTGCTGTCCGCGGCTCTGTACCAGGTTTACCGCTTCCTGCACTGCCTCTTGCGATTTGATTGTAAAGTTGTTAAAGTTCATAAATGGTCTCCTTTCTCGTTATTAGTTGTGGTTTCTTATTATTTTCACTTTTTACGCTTAGTGTTATTCAAATTCTTTGCCAGCGTCTGCCGGAGACGAAAACCTGACGATTTGTCACTTGACTGCGCTTTTATACTGAAAATCTGTCATTTATGGCTCGCTTTTTGTCAGTCGGTCCTGGCGTAAGTACATTGCGTTTGAAACGTCAAAGAGTTTTTCCTGAAACGCAAGTACGTTTTACTTCAAACGCCTTTACATTTTACTTGAAACGCACTTGCGTTTACGGATGAATGTACTTGTGTTTTTTCCGGGGGAGAAAAAAGCCTTCCTGAAAGGGAGCGGATTGTGGTTGAAATTTTCTATCTTTGCTTCAGATATCATCTATAATGTCAATTTATTATTTTATTTATGAAATACCCAACCGGAATACAGAGCTTTGATCGCATCATCGAAGACGGTTATGTATATGTAGACAAGATGGATATGGTTTATTCGATTGCCAAGGACGGTTCTATTTACTTTCTGAGCCGTCCGCGAGGTTTCGGGAAGAGTTTGTTGGTTTCTACGCTGAAGAACTATTTTTTTAGGGCGCAAGGAGCTTTCAGAGGCCTGAAGGTTGACAGCCTGGAGAAGGAATGCACGGTGTATCTGGTATTTCACATGGATTTCAATGGGGGCGAATATATCTGTCCCGGCTCATTGAGGGATGCCATTGCAAGTTATATGTCTGGCTTTTTAGCATGCTATTCATGGGTAAATAATGTAGGTCTATTAGCTGGAGGACGGTAAACTGGAGAAACAAGTATAAATAGAAACACATTAACTAATATGGAAAAGAAAATACCCTTTGCTTCTGATGTAATTTTAATTGATGCAGTTTTCCTTGACCGTGTGGGTAAGGATATGGCGGCACATTTTGCACCGTTGGTTGGGCGCGAACTGCCTAAGGCTGATCTGGCCGTGTTGCTGGAGTGTCTGGCTTTGGATGCCGGAATTGAGCCGGGAAAGAATGAGATACAGGTAATTTTTGTGTATGATGCGGAGCATAGCCGGATGAATTTCTGCCTTCCTTCCGATTTGGAAAAGGAAGTTCACGGCATGGCATTCCAGAGTCGTCTGGGTGAGTTTGCGCTTTATGCTTTCCAGCCTTCGGATATGGCTCGCCGGGAGGACTTGTTTACGGAATCATTGCAACTGCTGACCGAATCGAAAGATGCACGCCGAATCATGCTGGTGCCCGATGAAGGGGAATATGGAGAAGCTGTGGAGCGGCTGGCGGCAAAGATAAAGGGAAAAGATGGTGTGACGGTGTTCGGCATGAATCCTCCGGCACACGATTATGAATATTCTTTTGAAATGTTGGGATTTGCCATTCTTCAGTCGTTGGGCATCCGGGCAGAGGAACTTTAATTTTGTGGAGGTATGTCTGATTTCCGTTTGAAAGCGTTCTATAGTGTGGCACGAAACCTTAGTTTTACCAAGGCTTCGCAGGAATTGTTTGTGAGCCAGCCGGCAGTGACCAAGCATGTACGGGAGCTGGAGAGTCTCTACGGGGTGCGCCTGTTCGACCGGAAGGGGAATTCCATTTCGCTCACGGAGGCGGGGAAGTTGCTGATGGAGCACTGCGAACGGATTTTGGACGATTACCGCAAGCTGGAGTACGACATGCACCAGTTGAACAATGAGTATGCGGGAGAGTTACGGTTAGGGGCAAGTACGACAATCTCACAGTATGTGCTTCCGCCTGTGCTGGCTGCTTTCACGGAGCGTTATCCCAAGATGAGTGTGTCATTGATGGACACCAATTCGCGCAATGTGGAGAAGGCTTTGCAGGAGCATACCATTGACGTGGGTATGGTGGAGGGAGTGTTCCGTCTGCCCAGCCTGCGCTACGACCCGTTCTTGTGCGATGAGCTGGTGCCGGTGGTTTGTCCGCGCGGTCGCTGGGCCGGAAAGGAGGAACTGACGCTGGAGGAGTTTGTCAGTGTGCCGCTGGTGCTTCGTGAGCGGGGTTCCGGCACGCTGGATGCCATTGAGATGGTATTGGCAGAGCAGGGATTGAAGCTTTCTTCGCTGAACGTGCGGATGCACTTAGGCAGTACGGAAGGTATCAAGTCGTTCTTGCGGTGCAGCAACTGTATGGGCATCGTGTCAATCTGTGCCTTAGAGAGGGAACTGAAGGAAGGAGACTTTCAGGTGATTGACATTGAGGGCTTGCAGTTCAAGCGGCATTTCTGTTTTGTATCGGCTCAGGGACAGGAGTCGGATACGGTATTGAATTTTATGCGTTTTGTCCGGCACTTCCTTTCTGGAAAGTAAAGGCCGGACAAAACGTCTCTTTTTATTTCTTCCCGAATTCAGGGTCGATTTTCAACAGGGCGGTAACGCCGAAGGTGGCCAGTGTGCACACCATAATCCAGATGAAGAACAGCTGGTAGCCTAGGGTTTCTTGCATCCAGCCGGCTATCATGCCCGGCAGCATCATGCCCAAGGCCATGAAGGCGGTACAGATGGCATAGTGCGAGGTCTTGTGTGTGCCGTTGGCAAAATAAATAAGGTAGAGCATGTAGGCCGTGAAACCGAATCCGTAGCCGAACTGTTCCACAAAGATGCAGCTGTTCACGATGATTAAGTTGTCGGGCTGGGCGTAACTCAGGTACACGTAGACAATATCGGGCAGGGAGATGGCCCATACCATCGGCCAGAGCCAGCGGCGCAGTCCGTGGCGTGCTACGGCAATGCCTCCCAGGATACCTCCCAAGGTGAGACCGACAATGCCGAGCGTTCCTTGGGCAAAGCCTATCTGTGCCGTGGTCATGCCGAGTCCTCCTTGTTCCACCGGGTCGAGCAGAAAGGGAATGCCC
Organism: Phocaeicola plebeius DSM 17135; assembly: GCF_000187895.1. Taxonomy (GTDB): domain Bacteria; phylum Bacteroidota; class Bacteroidia; order Bacteroidales; family Bacteroidaceae; genus Phocaeicola; species Phocaeicola plebeius. The sequence continues at coordinate 629,889 of NZ_DS990130.1, forward strand.
ATCTTGGCTAACTGTGCCTCGGGCAGGCGGTAGAGCAGCATGAACAGGATGGCGGTAAGCGCTTGTTCTTTCTGGAAGAAGGAACGGAAGGTGAGCAGGAAATCGGTCAGTATGCTCCGGGCTTCTCCTTGTCGGGCAACCGACGGGCAGTCCTGGTCAGGACGGGGCAGTACGAAGGAATGGTAGAGCCACAGAGCCAGCAGGCAGCCCGCTAACGTGAAGAAGGTGATGCTCCAGGCATACGATGTGCGTCCGGTCATTTCTTCCAGCCAGCCGGCCAGCATAATGAGCAGTCCTTGTCCGGCGATGGTGGCAAAGCGGTAGAACGTGCTGCGGATGCCCACGAAGAAGGCTTGCTGATGCGGGGTAAGGCCTAACATGTAGAAGCCGTCGGCGGCGATATCGTGGGTGGCGGAACTGAAGGCTACGAGCCAGAACACCGCCAATGTGGTCTGGAAGAAATGGCTGGTGGGGATGGTGAAGGCAATGCCAGCCAGTCCGGCACCCAGCAGCAACTGGGTAGTGACAATCCACCACCGCTTGGTGCGGAGCAGGTCGACAAACGGGCTCCACAGGGGCTTGATGACCCAGGGCAGGTTCAGCCAGCTGGTGTAGAGGGCCACCTCCGTATTCGAGATGCCCATCCGTTTGTACATCACCAGCGATAAAATCATCACAGCTACGTAGGGAAGTCCTTCGGCAAAGTAGAGCGAAGGTACCCAGTACCAGGGAGAGCGTGTGCGCATAGTCGTTCGTTTTTAGTATAACTTACGGATTTCAGCTCCCCGGTAGTAATGCAGCAGAATCTGGTCGTAGGAATATCCTTTTTCGCCCATCACGGCAGCACCGATCTGACAGAGTCCCACACCGTGTCCCCATCCGGCACCGGTCAGTTCGAACCATTCGGGTACTCCGTTCACTTCCGGTCCCTTGTCGACCACGAATGCCGAGCTGAACAGGTGGGTAGGTGAGAGGGTGCGGCGTATTTCCAGTTCCTTTCCGATGGTCATTGTTTTCAGGGTTCCTACAATCTTCAGCCGGCTGATACGTCCCGATTTTCCTCGTTCCATGGGGATAAGGTCGAGTATCTCCCCGTAATCGCTCTTGGTATGCGTGGCAATCAGTTCGGCCAGTTCGGCTTGCGTGTATCTCACCTTCCAGCGGTAGAAATCGTGTGTCTCCTGGTCGTAGTTGTTGAGTATCTGTGAAAGGATTTTCGGATCAGTGGTATGGCAGAAAGACTCCGGACGCTGGCGTATCCATCGTTCGGCTTCTTCCTCTTGGGTGAGGTCGGGCAGGGGGGTATCCGTGTCCAAGTCGCGCACGGCACTGAGGTAAGGATAATGCTTGTCTTCCCAGCAGTAGTTGAACTCTTCGGTCACTCCGCCGCAGCACTTCGAGAAACGGGCGTCGCAGATGGCATGCTTGTGCATGAGCACCTGGCCGCGTGTTTCCTTCACGGCTTCCACCACACTCTGGTTGGAAGCACGGGTAATGCCCTGATAGCGCTGGCAATGGTCGTCGGCGCATACGTCGAAGATGGTATGGTCTTCGCGGTCGTACCAGCGGATATATTCTGTTTCGGTCTTGAGGAAGGGAAAGAAGTTGCTGCCCTGTTTGCTGAGGGCCTTCCGCTTTTCAATCTGTGCTAAAAGCCAGCTTCGTGAGATGACGGCATGGGCTTTCAGAAACTCCAGAGAAGAGGTGGCGTTCATCTCGGACGAGATGACGCTGGTCAGGTAGTCTTCTGCCGGCACCTGGTTGATGGCGGTAATCTTTCCTTCGTCGACCACCAGGCGCAGGGTGCCGAGGAAGGTTTGTGTTTCCTGACGTTCCCAGTGGAAATTGATACCGATGGTTACGTCTTCGAGCGAGAAGGAGGCATCGTCCTCCAACGGGGTGAAGGTCAGTTCCCGGTACACGTTGCCGTTCCAGGAAATTCCTCCTTCGTCGAAGGATACGCGTTGCTTGCCCGATACGGTTTCTCCTTTGGCCAGAAATTTGGCATTGAGTGTAAAGGCTATTTCAAGGGCATTGACAATGCCCACGTTAATTTCAGGTTCTTTCATGATGCTTAATGTGTTACTTCGTGGTAGATTTGGCGGAGCGTGTCAGCCTCCAGTTTTTGAAAATCTTCTTCGCGGGCCGTCACAAGGATGCCGGCCATATCGAGGGCACCGGGACTGACTATCAGCTGTGCGTCGCCTTCGGCAGTGTAGCACTGCGGACGATGGGCTGTGCGCGGGATGTAGACGGTGACAAATCCGTAGCGCGGGTCATTCCAGGCAAAGAGGTTGTAGCGTGGCTCGGTTTCTCCTTCGTGCAGGGGCAGGCTGTGCAGGTAGCTGTCAATCAGCCGTACACCAGTGGCCAGTCCTCCCTGGGTAATGAAGGCCCGTATCGGACAGAAGTATCCTTCGATGTCGTAGGCGATGCAGGATTTGCCGTCGGAGAGGGGTTCGAAACCTTTTTCTACCGCTGTGCTCATCAGTCTTTCCCATTGGCGGATGAGAGGTACATCTTCCTGGCGTACGGCCTGGAAATGGAAGTGGTCGGGGGCAGAAGCACCGCATTTGGCTCCGTTGTAGAATACGGTGTAGCCGCTGGCGAAGTTCTTCTCCAACCAGTCGACCAGGCGTTCGGGCAACTGGCGCGAAGTCTTGTCGGCCAATGTCTGCCACTGGTGACTTTCCGTGGAGATGGTGAGGTGCCCCGGCAGAATGGGGTAAGGATTCAGTCGCAGGCTGAAAGGTTCGTCCAGCTGGATGCGGACAGACTCTTGCTCTTCCGGCTTGTGGCTCAGACAGAGGAAGCAGGGGCGGGCAGCGATGGAGGCCTTGTCTACTTTGGCACAGGTGGAAACGGCGCGTGCTGGATTGAACTGCACGGTGATGTCGTTCGTGCCGAGTGAAAGTGTGCGGGTCTGTACGTGCGCCAGTGCTTCGTGGTTTTTGCGGGCCAGTGGCCATGTGTCGAGCTGGTGACGGATGAAGGTTTCGGCAGAAGCCGCAGGGGCTGCATCTTCCCATGAAAGCGGGTGACGGAGCAGGGCCTGGCGTTTTCGTATTTCCAGGGTACGCAGGCTGTCCTTGTAGCTGTTGTTCTGGTTCTGCTTCTCAATACTCAGGGCCGCGTCGGAATTGCCTTCCCAGCGACGGCATAAATAAAGTACGTCGTAGATACGTCCGATGCGGTATTCCCGGGAGAAAGCCAGTCCTAACGCATAATCTTCGCCGTAGCTGGTGTTCGGTACACGGATTTTCCGCAGCAGCGGTGTGAAGAAAGCACGCGGGGCTCCCAGTCCGTTGATGCGGAGGGCGTTGTTGTGTCCGTTGGTATCGGTCCATTCCTTGTGGTCGATGACGCCCGGCGGCAGTGTCTCCAGTTGGAAGTTGGTCATGCGGTAAGAGCCGATAACCATGGCGCAGCGTTCCCGGCGGAACTTGTCGACAATGGTCTGGAGGGTAGACGGACTGCTGTACAGGTCGTCGCTGTCGAGCTGCACGGCAAAGCGTCCGCAGAGAGGGTGATGCACACCCAGGTTCCAGCATCCGCCGATGCCCAAATCGTCACGTTCGGGAATGAGATGAATCACTTTTTCGTTTCCGGCGTATTGGTCAATGCACTCCGTGGTGCCGTCGGTAGAATGGTTGTCGATGACAATCAGGTTGAACGGGAAGTCTGTTTCCTGTTTCAGTACCGATTCAATGGCGTCGGCAATGGTGCGGATGCGGTTGCGCACGGGGATGATGACCGAAGCCTCGTATGCAAACTCGCCTTCCGACAAATCGACTTTGCGCTCCACAGGGGGCAGGAAGGCATGAATGTTCTTCAGGTAATAAGTAAATGCCGTTTCCCGTTCCAGTTGTACGCTCCGGTTGCGCGGGTCTACGTAGTCAAACTGTTTTTCGCCCGACAGGCGGGTGTCTTCTTCAATTTCGGTATAAAGGAACTCACGTATGTGCGTCAGTTCGTATTTCTGTGAAAGTGCCAGTCGCACGGCATACAAGGCAGAATACTGGTATTCGGGCTGGTGGGTGATGGTGTCGAACGCTTCCTGCAAGGCTGCCGTCTTGAAGAGCAGCACCGAGCCGAAGTCAAAATCATCGCGCACGCTTCCCGGCTGGTAGTCAATGACCGGATGAGGCTTTCGTACTCCCTCTGTCACCTGATAATGGTCGGCATAGACCATGCCCGATTCCGGTGCGGCTAAATAGTCGCACATGCGTTCCAGTGCCATGTAGCCCATATCTAATGTATAGGGCTTGGTATAAACAAGGAGGTAGGGAGTGCGGGTGAGGGCAAGCATTTGCCGGATGCCTTCGGTATGCTGGAAGGAGAAAGAGGGAAGAAGGTGGCATTTCTCCGTGGGAATGTCTTTGTCCTCCGGATGGTCAGTTAGTAGGAATATCTGGTCTGTTCGGGAACTCTCTGTCAGACCTTTTATGGTTTTATTCAGCTGGTTATCACTTCCATATAAAAGGAAGCAAGTTACTTGGTTATTCATATTTAATACATTTATACGTACAAAGATAGGCAATATATCTTATTTTTTCCCTAACTTTGTACGCTAAATGTGTAGAATATAAGAGTATTATGACGACAAAAACTCCTTTATTGGGGAAAACGCTGAACGAACTGAAAACCATTGTGCAGGATTTGGGAATGCCTAAATTTACAGCCGGGCAGATTGCATCGTGGCTGTACGACAAGAAAGTAGGCTCCATTGAAGAGATGACAAACCTTTCGCTCAAAAACCGTGAGCGGCTGATGGAGAACTACGAGGTGGGAGCCAGTGCGCCGGTGCATGAGGTGCGTTCGGTAGACGGAACGGTGAAATACTTGTTCTGTACGCCCGAAGGTGATTACATAGAATCCGTATATATACCCGATGACGACCGGGCAACCTTGTGTGTGTCTTCACAGGTGGGATGCAAGATGAACTGCAAATTCTGTATGACCGGAAAGCAGGGATACACAACCAGCCTGACAGCTGCACAGATTCTGAATCAGATTTATTCGGTGCCGGAACGGGATACGCTGACCAACGTGGTGTTTATGGGCATGGGCGAACCGTTCGACAACCTGGACGAAGTGCTGCGTGCCTTGGAAATACTGACTGCCGACTATGGCTACAAATGGAGCCCGAAGCGTATCACGGTTTCTACCGTAGGACTGCGGAAAGGACTGGAACGTTTCCTGGAAGAAAGTGACTGCCACCTGGCCATCAGTCTGCATTCTCCTTTCCCTTCCCAGCGCAGGGAACTGATGCCGGCAGAGAAGGCTTTCTCCATTACCGAGATGGTGGAGATACTCCGCCGGTATGATTTCAGCAAGCAGCGCCGCTTGTCTTTTGAGTACATTGTGTTCAAGGGAGTGAACGACAGCCTGATTTATGCCAAGGAACTGGTGAAACTGCTCCGTGGACTGGACTGTCGTATGAACCTGATTCGCTTCCATGCCATCCCGAACGTGGACTTGGAGGGAACGGATATGGAGTCGATGATAGCTTTCCGTGATTACCTGACACAGCACGGCTTGTTTGCTACTATTCGCGCTTCACGCGGAGAAGATATCTTTGCGGCTTGCGGAATGCTTTCTACCGCCCAGCAGCAGGCAGAGAAAAAAGAGAAAGAAAGTGAAACCTTTTAATACAAGAAACATCATGAAACGAATGACATTTTATCTTGGAATGGCCCTGGCGGTGCTGTCGCTTGCTTCCTGCCGCAACGGAGGGAAGAGTATCATTACTCCGGTGTCAAGCGGACGCCCGTATGAAGTGATGGTGGTGGCCGATGACAAATGCTGGATGAGTCCGGACAGTGCACTGTTTCATGTGCTGGATACGGATGTGCCGGGATTGCCTCAGGCTGAACGCTCTTTCCGTATTTCGCGTGTGCGGCCTGACTTTTTTGACCGTTCGGTACGTTTGTTCCGTAACATCATTATTGTAGATATTCAGGACATCTATACGCAGCCCAAATTCAAGTATACGCGTGATGCCTATTCGTCTCCGCAGATGATTATGACCATTCAGGCACCTAACCAGAAGGAGTTTGCAGACTATGTTTCGAAAAACGGTCAGGTGATTATCGACTTCTTTACCCGTGCCGAAATGAACCGTCAGGTGAAGTTGCTGGAGAAAAAACACAATGAAACACTTTCGACCAAGGTACAGAGCATGTTTGATTGCGACATCTGGATGCCGGTGGAAATGGAATCGTACAAGCAGGGTGAGAATTTCCTGTGGGCTTCGAGCAACCTGAATGACTTGAACTTCGTGATGTATGCTTATCCGTTCCGCGACCACGATACGTTTACCAAAGAGTATTTCATTCATAAACGTGACTCCGTGATGAAAGTCAACCTGCCGGGTGCGCGTGAAGGCATGTACATGGAAACAGCCGATTCCATGTTTGTTGAGACGCGCAACATTGCCGTGAAGGGAGACTATGCATTCGAGGCCCGCGGATTGTGGGAAATGAAGAACGATGCCATGGGTGGCCCGTTCGTATCGCATGTGCGGGTAGACCGTGACAATGCACGGGTTATCGTGGTGGAAGGTTTTGTCTATAACCCGGGTAAGCTGAAACGCGACCAGATTCGCAAGCTGAACGCGGCGTTGTATACACTGAAGCTTCCTTCAGAAAAAGAAGTGTCGGAAATTCCGGTAGACAATTCCATCTCGGAAGAACAAATCAAACAAGAAGCTGAACAGAATAAGCAATAAATATGGAAAATCGTAAAATTAGAGTGGGAATCACCCATGGAGATATAAACGGGGTAGGCTATGAAGTGATATTGAAGACTTTCTCTGACCCCACCATGCTGGAACTTTGTACGCCGGTGGTGTACGGCTCTCCCAAGGTTGCTGCGTATCACCGCAAGGCCATGGAGATACAGACCAGTTTCAGCATTGTAAATTCTGCTGAAGAGGTGCAGGACGGAAGAGTGAACGTGGTGAACTGCATAGAAGAGGAGTTGAAGGTGGAACTGACCAAGCCGACTCCCGAAGCTGGTAAAGCGGCACTGGCTGCACTGGAAAGAGCGTTGGCCGATTACCGGGAAGGCCTGTTCGATGTGCTGGTGACGGCTCCTATCAACAAGCATACCATCCAGTCGGATGCGTTCCATTTCCCGGGACATACGGAATACATTGAAGAACGTGTGGGTGAAGGACAGAAGGCCTTGATGATTCTGCTGAAAGGTGATTTCCGTGTGGCACTGGTGACAGGCCATGTACCCGTGCGCGACATTGCCGGTGAACTGACCAAAGAACTGATTATGGAAAAGATGGAGATTTTCCATCGTTCACTGAAGAAAGATTTCGGCATCGACAATCCGCGTATTGCCGTGTTCTCACTGAATCCTCATGCGGGAGACAACGGACTGCTGGGAACAGAAGAGCAGGAAGTGATTATTCCGGCCATGAAAGAGATGATCGCTCGCGGTGTGCAGTGCTTCGGACCGTATCCTGCCGATGGCTTCATGGGCTCAGGCAATTATACGCATTTCGACGGTATCTTGGCCATGTATCATGACCAGGGACTGGCTCCGTTCAAGGCACTGGCTATGGACGAGGGTGTGAACTTTACTGCCGGCTTGCCTATCGTACGTACTTCGCCTGCTCACGGTACGGCATACGATATTGCCGGAAAAGGCATTGCTTCGGAAGATTCTTTCCGTCAGGCGGTGTACGTGGCCATGGATGTGTTCCGCAACCGTGCCTGGGAAAGAGAAATCAGTGCCCGTCCGTTGCGCAAGCAGTATTATGAGAAACGAGATGACAGTGATAAACTGAAATTAGACAGTATAGAAGAGGAATAACATGAAGTTTGCAATCATATCAGCCGGGGAAGGTTCCCGGCTGGCACAAGAAGGAGTTCAGTTGCCCAAACCGCTGGTGCAACTGAACGGTATGGCCATGATTGACCGTCTGATTCACATCTTTGCGAAGAACGGGGCAGAAGAAGTGGTGGTCATTATCAATAATGAGGTGGCTTTGACAAAGGAACACCTGAGCAAGCTGGAAAAAACATCGGAAGTGCCTTTGCGGGTTATTGTCAAGACAACACCCAGCTCCATGCACAGTTTTTACGAACTGAGCCGTTACCTGAAGGACGACCGTTTCTGTCTGACTACGGTCGACACGATTTTCCGGGAAGAGGAGTTTTCACGCTTTATTGACGCTTTCAAGGCTTTTGAAGGGGATGGCATGATGGCCGTCACAGATTACATCGACGACGAAAAACCGTTGTATATTGGTACGGACGAAGACCGCAATATTACCGGTTTCTATGATACTTTGCAGCCTGATACGCGTTACATCTCAGGGGGAATCTATTGCCTGTCGCCCAACTCAATCGTGACATTGGAGAAATGTATGGCGCAGGGCATGTCGCGCATGCGTAATTTTCAGCGTCAGCTGGTAGCCGACGGACTTCGGCTCAAGGCTTATCCTTTCTCAAAAATTTTGGATGTGGACCATGCGGGGGACATTGTAAAAGCAGAGGCTTTTTTGAACGGACAAGATTAAAAACAGAATAAACCAATATTGATTTTTTGCGTAAAATCTAGAAATAAGAATAACAAGATAGAATGTGTAAAAGAGGAGAGAAGATTCGGGTGGTTGGTGTGAGCCGTGGTAATGAATATTCCCCGAATCACGTAGACAATGATGCGGCAATCCTTCGGCTTGCGGCAGAAGCATTGGAGAGAATGGGGTGTGAGGTGACAATTTATCCGGAAAAGGAATTTGTTGCTCAGAACATAGAGGGTGAGTTTATTTTCGACATGGCCCGCGACCGCGCCACCATTGAGCGGTTGAAAGAACTGGAAGACGGGGGTGCACTGGTGGTGAACTCTGCGTATGGCATTGACAACTGTGTCCGTCAGCAGATGACGGAGTTGCTGGTGGCAAATGAAGTACCGCATCCCCGGAGCTTTATTATTTCTACTGATGAAAAGTTTACTCCTTCCGTGTTCCCTTGCTGGATTAAGCGAGGCAATTCGCATGCCATGGTGAAAGAAGACGTGGTGTACGTGGAATGCCGGGAAGAAGCGGAAGTGGTGATGGCCGATTTCCGGAAACGGAACATTCCGGTGGCAGTAGTCAACGAGCACCTGGTGGGAGATTTGGTGAAGTTCTACGGGGTACAGGGAACAGATTTCTTTTATACCTTCTATCCAACGGAACAGTCACACAGCAAGTTCGGACTGGAAGCCATCAACGGAGCCACGAGAGGTTTCCCGTTCGATGTCAAGCAGCTTCAGGCATACGCCAACAAGGCAGCCGAGGTGCTGAATGTGCCTGTATACGGAGGCGACTGTGTGGTATCGGCTACCGGTGAAATCCGCATCATCGACTTCAACGACTGGCCCAGCTTTGCCCGTTGCCGTGAAGAAGCCGGACCGGAAATAGCCAAGTGTATCTATAATCGTATTATCCACAAATTAGAAAAATAATGAGTACGGAAAAAAAAGGAGTAGAGGCTTCTTTCAAGTCCATGGATACAGAAGAGTTTCTGGACATCCATTTTAATCGCCCGATAGGTTATGTGTGGGCGTTGTTTTTCCAGCGTTTCGGGGTACATCCCAATGTAGTGACCATCCTGTCCATCATTTTAGGAGTAGCGGCAGGAGTGATGTTTTACTATCCTGACATGACGCATACGCTGATTGGTATTTTCCTCTTGATGTGGGCCAACCATTATGATAGTTGCGACGGGCAGCTGGCACGTATGACCGGCAAGAAAACCCGCTGGGGACGTATGCTCGACGGATTTGCCGGCGATCTTTGGTTTATCACCATCTATGCCGCTATCTGTCTGCGCCTGATGAACCAGCCGCTTCCTTTCCATCTGGGAGAAGCTTCCGGACAGACCTGGAGCATTTATATCTGGCTGATAGCCTGGTTCTCTGGTACGGTGTGCCATAGCAAGCAATGTACGCTGGCCGATTATTACCGCAACATCCACTTGTTCTTTCTGAAGGGAAAGGCGGGTAGTGAGTTGGATAATTTCAAGCAGCAACGTGAGATTTTCCATAGTCTGCCGTGGAAAGGCAACTTCTGGTGGAAGGCTTTCCTGTATTTCTATGGCAACTATACCCGCAAGCAGGAACAGATGACTCCTAACTTCCAGCGTTTCTATGCCTTTGTGCAGGAACGTTACGGTGACAACATTCCTCAGGAATTGCGTGATGAGTTCCGTGCCCTGAGCTTGCCGTTGATGAAGTACACCAACATCCTGACATTCAATACCCGCGCGATAGCCCTTTACATCAGCCTGCTGATAGGAGAACCGTGGTTGTATTTCATTTTCGAGATGGTGGTGATGACCAGCCTGTTTGTGTACATGCGTCGTCGTCATGAAGCCCTGTGCGCATACCTTTACCATAAATACGCCAAGTGATGAAGGAAAAGTTTCGGAATATATTCTGGTTTTTCGGTATCTTTGCCATTGTGGTCATGCTCTGCACGTTCGATATGGACTATCAGGAGTTGTGGCAGAACTTGCGCAAGGCAGGGGTATGGTTCCCGGCCGTGATTCTTTTGTGGGTGTTCATCTATTACCTGAATGCCTGGTCATGGTATGTCATTATCCGCGACGGGAAACATGCCAAGGTGCCCTTCTGGAAAGTCTATAAGTTGACTGTGTCCGGTTTTGCCCTGAACTATGCCACTCCGGTGGGACTGATGGGCGGTGAGCCGTACCGTATCATGGAGCTTACTCCCTACGTAGGCGCCAGCAAGGCCACCTCATCGGTTATTCTCTATGTGATGATGCATATCTTTTCCCATTTCTGGTTCTGGCTGGTATCGGCGGTGCTCTTCGTGATTTTTGAGCCGATGAACTGGGGACTGGGCGTCATGCTGGCAGTAGTGGCGTTTGTCTGCCTGCTGGCCATTTATTTCTTTATGAAAGGATACCGTAATGGGATGGCGGTGCGCACGTTCAAGCTGTTGTGTCATGTGCCTTATGTGAAGCGCTGGGCCAGTCGTTTCCTGACCGAAAAGAAGGAAACACTGGAGCGGGTAGACGCACAGATTGCCGAACTGCACAAGCAACGGAAAAGTACGTTTTATGTGGCGCTGGGACTGGAGTTCATGGCACGTATCGTAGGTTGTGCCGAAGTGTTCTTTATCCTGAACATTCTGACCGACCATGTGAGCTTCCTGTCCTGTATCCTGATTATGGCCTTCACTTCCTTGTTTGCCAACCTGTTCTTCTTCTCGCCCATGCAGCTTGGAGCACGCGAGGGAGGATTTGCGCTGGCGGTAGGCGGACTGGCCATTCCGAGTGCGTTTGGCATCTATACGGGACTGATTACCCGTGTGCGTGAATTGATATGGATTGTAATTGGCGTGTTGCTGATGAAGGTCGGCAACGGCACCCCAAATAAGACTAAAGATGAGTAAACTGACAGATGTAAAAGGCGTAATCTTTGATTACGGAGGAACAATCGATACAAACAGCCGTCATTGGGCGGAAGTATTGTGGAGCAAGTATGAAGAGTTTCAGGTGCCGGTGGACAAGGCAAGTTTCCGCGAGGCATACGTGCATGGAGAACGTACGCTGGCCCGTGTACCATTGGTCAAGCCGGAGCATAACTTCCACGATGTGTTGCGCATCAAGACCGACATTCAGGTGAAGTTCCTGGTGGAACAAGGCAAGCTGGACGGAGAAGAAGCCTGCCGGGAAAACTATGCGGAAAAAGTGGCCGACAGCTGCTACCGTTATGTGCTGGACGTGCTGGAACGTACCCGTCCCGTGGTGAAGGCACTTTCTGAACGCTACAAGCTGGTGCTGGTATCCAATTTCTATGGAAATATTCAGACCATTCTGAAAGACTTCGGTTTGTTTGATTTCTTTGCCGACATCATCGAATCGTCGGTAGTGGGGGTGCGCAAGCCCGATCCAGCCATCTATCGCCTGGGCGTGGAAGCCATGGGGCTGCCTGCCGAGAATGTGCTGGTGGTAGGAGATTCCTTTTCCAAGGACGTGGTACCCGCAAAAACCGTGGGTTGCAAGGTGGCCTGGCTGAAAGGTGAAGGCTGGGGCAACGAAGAAATAGATGAAACACTTCCGGATGTAATCATCACCGATTTGCCGGAACTCTTGTCGTATGTATAAAGGAGGGGCACCGATGAAGAAAAAAGGAATTGCCCTGGTGGAACGCCAATACCTGTTCCCCTTTGTACTGATTACGTCCCTCTTTTTCCTGTGGGGATTTGCTCATGCCATTCTGGACGTGCTGAACAAGCATTTCCAGGAGTTGCTTACCATTACCCGTACCCATTCGGCCATGATTCAGGCTACGATGTACATGGGATATTTCATCATGGCCATTCCGGCCGGATTATTTATCAACCGTCACGGATACCGTAAGGGAGTAGTGCTTGGTTTGTTGCTCTACGGAATAGGCTCGTTGTTGTTCATTCCCGGACAATATATAGCTTCGTTCAATATGTTCCTGTTCTCGTTATTCGTTATCGGGTGCGGACTAACCTTCCTGGAAACGGCCGCCAATCCGTATGTCACAGAATTGGGAGCACGGGAAACGGCTGCCAGCCGATTGAATTTCGCCCAGTCATTCAACGGGCTGGGATGTATCTTTGCGCCGATTCTGACCGGTCTCTTGCTTTTCTCTGACGAAGACAAGGGAGCAAGCGGTAATGTGGCCCTTCCGTATGCCGTAATGGGAGTGATTGTCCTGCTGGCTGCGCTGGCTTTTATGCGCGTACGTCTGCCGGAAATTCCCCATGAGGAGGAAGTGGACAGTGAAGGCCATCGCGTAGGTCTGTGGGCGCATAAGCTTTTTGTGTTCGGACTGGTTGCACTGTTTGCCTACGAGGTATCCGAGATTTCCATCAACAGTTTCTTTATCAACTACGTGACAGAGGTCGGCTGGATGAATGCCCGCGATGCCTCACTGGTACTTTCGTTCGGTGGACTGGGACTGTTCATGGTAGGACGTTTCGTGGGAAGCTGGATTATGCGTCGCGTCCGTGCCGAGAAGATGCTCTTCTGGTGTGCTACGGGAACGGTCATCACTACGCTGCTGGTGATTTTGGATTTAGGTTCCGTATCGTTCGTAGCCCTGCTTTGCGGTTATGCCTTCGAAGCCATTATGTTCCCCACCATTTTTGCTCTCTCCCTGAAAGGGCTGGGCAGCCATACGAAACGTGCCTCTTCCTTCCTGATGATGTCGCCGGTGGGCGGTGCCGTAGGTCCGGTACTTATGGGACTGGTAGGCGACTACGCCGATATGCACTGGGCGTTCGTTGTGCCTTTCGTCGGCTACGTAGTGGTGTGGTTCTATGCCCGCCACATGATGCAGCAGAAAAACTAATATTATTTTCCTTTGCGGAAAGCATACATAAAAGAAGCGCGGAACTCTTCAGTGTCTCCCGACACCTTGAGAGTTCCGCGCTTCTGCGATTAATGATAATTATAGTAAGTTATTTGTTTTGAGGAGCCTGTGGACATGCCGGGCATACGTTCGGACATCCCGGAGCGGGCATCTTTCCCGGTTTACCCATTTTACCCTGCTTCATAGGGAAGTTACCTTTGTGCATTTTGCCCGGGCGAGGCATGCTGAACACTTTTTCCAGCTGGCGGGCATTCAGAATCTTCTTGAATGAAGCATAGTACTTCTTCTGGGTATCGAGTATCTTCTGCTGAGTTTCAAAACGCTTTTCAATGTCCTGCTGGATCTGTGCATCGGTACGTTCAGATGGCTTTACCTTTTGGTTTTCTTCTGGAGCCGGACGGCATTCTTTCAAGGCAGTCAGGTATTCCTTGTAGAGAGAAGTAAACTGAGCCAGCTTGCTATCGTCCAGCATCAGTTGTTTTCCCATGCGCTGAGCCTGTGCGTCCATGCGTTGTTCCGGAGTGAGTTTCACCTTGCAGGGCTTTTCGGCTTTTTCAGGACAAACCTGAGACGTTGTGTTTTGTGCCATTACGTTTCCAAAACCTAAACATACGGTAAGAATCAATGTAGATAATAAACGAGTTGTTTTCATTGTTGTCAAAATTTAAAAGTGAATAATCATTTTCAGTGCACTTACGGCTTTAAGACAATGAATCCTTCTCGTGGTTTATTGAGAAAATACTTTTTTAACATTTTTGCGGTATAAACCTCCGAAATGTAAAATTTTAGGGTGTAAATTTAGAGAAAGTGTGAATTTACTTAGTAAAATAGAACTTAGCAAACGACGTTTTCTACCAGACTGCTAAAAGTCAGCTTCTTTTACGATGTGCAATTTTTCTCCAGTTACCGGATGTACGAATTCCAGTGAGGCGGCATGCAGATACAGACGGTCGGACGGTTGGCCGTAGAGGTCGTCGCCTACAATCGGATGGTTCAATCCCTCCGGATGGGCGGCATGTACACGGAGCTGATGGGTACGTCCCGTATGCGGATAGAATGTAACCCGTGTGCTTCCGCCCTTGCGTTCCAGCACCCGGTAGGAAGTGACCGCCCGTTTGCCATACTCCCGGCTTACCATCTGGCGCGGACGATCCATCGGGTTCGGACAGATAGGCAGGTCGATGATGCCCTCGTCAGTTTCCAGTTCTCCCTCCAACAGGGCCGTGTAACGCTTTTGGATAAGACGTGTTTCGAAAAGAGCCTGAAGTTCCTTATGTACCTCTTTGGTTTTGGCCGCGAGCAGCAGGCCGGAAGTAGCCATGTCCAGGCGGTGTACGATGAGCGGACCGGTGGCCTTGGGATAAAGGTTGTGCAAGCGCTGTAGAATAGAGTCGAGGTCGTTCTTGCCCGGTACGGAGAGCATGCCTGCCGGCTTGTGTACCACCAGAAGCCATTCGTCCTCGTAGAGAATCTCCAGTGCCGTCTGGCGGTGTACATCCTCCTCCAGCGGGTTCGGTTCCACGTCCAGTCCCACGAGCATGTGTTTCAGAATCGGTTCACACTTCCCTTTGCACGACGGATAGAAATGTCCTTCGCGGCGTATCTCGTCCTTGGGCGACATGCCCCACCAGAACTCGCCCATAGCCAATGGCTGGAGCTGATGCAGGTAAGCATACTGAAGTAATTTAGGAAGTGCGCATTCGCCTGCACCGGCCGGCGGTGTCTTTTGCGGAGTAGAGCGGAAAATCTCGCATAAATCTTTCACTTCCCCCCGTGCGTTGAGCATGCGGAACTGGGCGAACAGACGCATCTGGAGAGCCGCCGAGCGTGTTTTCCGTTCGTGGCGCAACGCCTGAATCTCCTGGTCGAGGGTCTGGAAAGCCTCTCCGGCCGCTTGTACCTTCTCTTTCAATCTCCGTTCCAACCGTTTGAACTCTGCTTTCTGAAACTGGCTTTCGCGCGACATCGCTTCCGCTTCTTCGGGTGAAACGCCTTCCTTTCGACGTTGTTCACGGAGGTTTTTCGCTTCTTTCAGCTTCTGTTTTTCAGAAGCCAGTGTGGCTTGTGCCTCTTCTTCCGCCTTCTTCCATTCCTCCCGAGCCGAGCAGTATGCCTCGCTGGCCTCCATGGCGGCAATCCGGTGGTTGATGCCGGAAATCTCCGCTTCCTCAATGCGGAAAAAGCCGTCGGGTTGCAGGAGGTCGTACACTGGCGGAACGAAAAACGCATGGTGGTTGCTTCCAGCCAGGTTGCCCGAAAAAGCGGCCAGGTACCCCAGCTTTCCTTCGGTATCCTTTATTACCAGTACCCCGAACATCTTTCCCTGACGAAGTTCCTCCTGCCAGTCGTCCCGTGTGAGCAGGTACTGACGTACCTCATCAGCCGCCAGTCGGGTGAGCGGGTGAGGGGTGTAGTGGAAAGGAAAGGTGAAAGCTTTCGGTAAGGCGATGCCTTCGATTGGGGTATGGAAGGAATGTATCATGGTGAAATATTGAGTTCATTTTTATTGTGGGGGCAAAGGTACGAATAAAATGGCTTCTATAGAAATGAAGGTATATATATCCTATATGATGTATCTTATGACTGTTTTTGTACAATGGATAGAAGAAAAATGTATTTTTGTAAATGCTGTAGTGTACATGAACTTTCACAGAGTTATTAATCTGAGTCACAAATTCCATATTTCCTGTGATGAAACGACCTGAAATCCTATGAAAACAAAAAAGAAAACCATTCTTCGCCTGCTCATCGCTCTGGTAGTGGTAATAGGTGTGGTGTATGCTTCGTTGCCCTACTATGCCCGTCAGGCACTCATTCACTGGATGCCCGTCATCGATGACCTGGAAACCTTTCACCGGCACACGGTACGCCATAATCCCGATGACGTGTGGCACTGGCCCCTTTCTGCTGATTATAACCGTTACCAGCTGGCGGAGAAGGATGCGCACTACCTGGACAGCCTGCGCACCGTGTCCTTCCTCGTTATCCGTCGTGACAGCATCGTCTTCGAAAGTTACCGTGACGGGTGGAATGACACACTGACCTCAAATATCTATTCTGCTACAAAGACCATTGTGGGACTACTGGCGGGAGCTGCCCTCGACGAAGGAAAGATTCATAGTCTGGACGACCCCGTATCGCGCTACATACCTGCCTATACAAAAGGAATGCAGGCTGACGTCACCCTGCGCCATTTGCTGACCATGAGTGGCGGCATGGCGTGGGATGAGGCGTACGCGTCGCTTTTTTCTGTCACAACGCACGGTTATTACGGCAACGATCTTTATGACCTGGTGACGGGTCTGGAGGTAGTTGACCGTCCCGGCGTGCAATATTCCTACCGTAGTGGTGAGACGCAACTGTTGGCTTTTGTCATCGAGGCAGCCACCGGACAAACACTAAGCGACTATGCCGAAGAGAAGCTCTGGCGTCCGATGCAGGCCGAACGGGATGCCTATTGGTTACTGGACAAAAAAGACGGTGACGAAAAAGCCTTCTGTTGCTTCCATACCACGGCCCGCGATGTAGCCCGTTTCGGAAGTCTCCTGTTGCATCGTGGTAATTGGCAGGGCCGCCAGCTGGTTCCCGAAGCCTATATGGATGAATTGATGCGTCCCGCTGCGTACCTGAAAGACCAGTGGGGTAGGGATTCACTCAGCTATTATGGCTTCCAGACGTGGGTGATGGATTATCACGGTATGCGTTGCCCTTACATGCGCGGTATGCTGGGGCAATACATCATCGCCATTCCTGATTGGGATGCCATCGTCGTGCGCCTGGGCCGTAAGCGTTGCGATGTATATAATCGTGAGATTACGACCGATATTACGCGGTATATGGATATAGCTATGAAGATACTGAATGAAAAATGATGGGCTGCGTCAGAGCAATGGTAGCTTAATGCATATTTAGCTTTTCCATGACTTGGCTATGGAAAATTTGGAAGAGTAATTACAGAAATGAAAGGTGATTTTATCAACTTATGAAGTTGTTTTGACCATTTTTTGATATTTGAAAACGAAAGAATTGCACTACTTTTGTCATCACTATTATAATTTCATGCTATGAATAGACAATTTTATCGACGAATAAAAATTTTTCTTTGTACATGTGGGATAGCCGGATTCATTGGGGCGGCTGATTTTCCTGTGAAAGTAACAATCAACCCTTCAACGGGAGCTGTGGAGCAACTGACTTTATCGGGGGATGAACGGCAGATGGAATGGCTCGTGAAGACTGATGGCACCCAGTATCCGTGGGTAAAAGAAAATCTGGCTTGGGGATTGGGATATTTTACGCTTACCAAAGGCCATGAGAGCATAAAAAAGGAATGGCAGAACCCCATAGAGATAAGTTCGGATGGAAGGCAGGTGACTTATCGTGAAGGCGATATTCAGGTACAGGTGGTTCGTACATTTAAGGATGGTGATTTGATGGAAAGATATATTTTCACCAATTACGGAAAAGAACCGGTATCCCTTTACGACATGGGTATTTATACTCCTTTGAATGACAATTATCCCGGAGCACAGGAGTGTATCAATGGGCGTACCAACGTGCAGGTGTGGGATGGAGAAAATGCGGCTTATGTCAATGCTCTTCGTATGGGCGGTACGGCTCCTCATCTGGGAATGGTGGTTACGGAAGGTGCCGTGAAGAGCTATGAGGTTTGGGAGCGTGGCGACCGGAAGGGTAACTCACACTATCGGGGAATTTTGGCCTTGAATTTGCCCGATTGTTATCTGAAACCAGGTAAAAGTTATGCAGTAGCGTGGACGATTTTTTCGCATAATGGAAATGAAGACTTTAAGCGGAAGCTGCTTGAAAAGGGTAGTTTGCTGGTGGCATGCGACAAATATGTGTATCAAAGGGGAGAGACGGCTCGAATGTATGTACAGAGTGGTTCCCCGCTGGAAAACTATGCAGCGAGGATGAACGGAGTTTCTGTGCCTGTGGTGGAAAAAGACGGGACGTATCTGGTAGAAGTGCCGTTGCTTCAGGCTGGTGAGGTACGTCTGGATTTTTTCTATAATGGAGGAAAGCATACACATGCTGACCTGCTGGTAATCAATGGGGAGAGAGACTTGTTGGCAAAACGGGTGGAGTTTATTCGTACGCACCAGCAGATGAACAATCCGTCCGACCCGCGGTTCGGTGCTTACATGGTGTACGATAATGAAGGCGATAGTATTTACCTGAATGATACCCCCAATTGTAACCCGGTGGATCGTGACGAAGGGGCAGAACGTGTGGGTATGGGAGTACTGCTGGCCAAGCAATATCGCCTGACAAAGGATGAGGTGCTGAAGGAATCGTTATTGAAATATGCCCGGTTTTTGCGTGAAAAATTGCAGACGAAAGATTTTGTGACGTATTCTAGTGTGGACCAGAAGAACCGTAACCGGGGATATAATTACATGTGGGTGGCTGAGTTTTATTTTCAGATGTATCAGGCAACAGGTGAGAAGCAGTTTGCCACTTACGGGTATGAAACCTTGCAGGCCATGTACCGTCAGTTTGGTTATGGCTTTTATGCTATTGGTATTCCGGTGATCATCGGTCTGGAATCATTGGAGAAGGCGGGTATGCAAAAGGAATACAGAAAGCTTTTGAAAGATTTTGAGAAAACGGGCGAAGTGTTTATCCGGAACGGATTGAACTATCCCAAGTCGGAAGTTAACTATGAGCAGAGTATTGTGGCACCTGCCGTTCATTTTCTGGCACAGCTTTATCTGGTGACAAAGGAACAGAAATATCTGGATGAGGTAAAACGTCAGATGCCTGTGGTGGAGGCCTTCAATGGTTTTCAGCCAAGCTTTCATTTGAACGAAATTGCGATACGCCATTGGGATGGATATTGGTTTGGAAAACGAGAGATGTTTGGTGATACATTCCCGCATTATTGGAGTACGATTACGGGAGCGGTTTACTATTATTATGCACTTTGCACGGGCGACAAGTCTTACCAGGTACGTGCAGAAAATATCGTGCGTAACAATCTGTGTCTCTTTTTTGAGGATGGCAAAGCATCATGCGCCTATTTGTATCCGTACAAGATAGATGGAGTTAAAGGCCAGTTTTACGATCCTTATGCCAATGATCAGGACTGGGCGTTGGTATATTATCTGTTGATAAATAATGGTATTTAGGACCGTTCTTTGGAGGAAAATATATGCCAGCGGACTTTCAGGTTTCTCTGATAGTCCGCTGGCATGTTTTATGATTGGATGGGATGCATTCCGTAGAGGATAACTTAGTCCAGTTCTCTTTGACGGCAGAAGCATCCGCCGAATTTCTCGTCCACGTGTTCTACCGGCTGGCGGAAGATACCGTAAACCGATGAGCCGGAACCGCTCATGCTGGCATACACCGCGCCCAGGTCATACAACTCGTCTTTGATGGCTGCAATTTCCGGGTATTTCTGGAACACGCTGTCTTCAAAATCATTCTTCATGCTATCCTTCCACGTCTCTACCGGCTGGCAGATAATATCCTTCAACGAAACTTCCGGCCGACGGGGAGTGATGTGTGCGAAAGCATCGCGCGTGGAGACGAAGATGTCCGGCTTCACCAGCACCAGGTAATAACCCGAAAGTGAAAGACGGACAGGCTCGAATATGTTACCGATACCTGTGGCAAATACCGGCTGGTTGCGGATGAAGAAAGCACAATCGGCTCCCAGGCGGGCGGCGTAGTCTTCCATCTCCTCCAGACTCAGTGCCAGACGGAATTTCTCGTTCAGCAGCTTAATCATGAATGCGCAATCGGACGAACCGCCTCCCAGTCCGGCACCCGTGGGGATGTGCTTGAACAGGTGGATGTCAACGGGCGGTATGTCATGATCCTTTTTCAGCAATTCGTAGGCTCTGACCACCAGGTTGTCTTCCGGCTTTCCTTCGATGGCCGTACCCTTTACGTGAAGTGTATAAGGAGCATCATTTTTTTCTCTTCGTGTCACTTCCAGTGCATCTTGCAGGTGGATGGGGTAGAAAATGGTTTCCAGGTTGTGGTAACCGTCGGGACGTTTTTCAATAATATTCAGGCCAAGGTTTATTTTGGCATTGGGAAATGTAATCATAGTGTCGTTTGTTTTTCGTTGCTCAAATATAGCAGAAAGTTTCGAGAAAATCGGGATTCACGGAAAAAATCGTATCTTTGCCCCACTTAAACAAAAACAAAATGGCAGAACCGAGAAGAAATACACGTGTGGCAAAGACGGCTAAGACCAAGCCGATGGATGAGTACGGCCATCTCCAGCCTCAGGCTCCCGAACTGGAAGAAGCCGTGCTGGGTGCGCTGATGATTGAGAAGGATGCGTATTCGCTGGTGAGCGAGATTCTTCGCCCGGAGTCGTTCTACGAGCACCGGCACCAGCTGATTTATGCGGCCATTACTGACTTGGCTATTCAACAGAAACCGATTGATATCTTGACCGTGGCCGAGCAGTTGCGTTCGCGCGGCAACCTGGAAGAGGCGGGCGGACCGTTCTATATCACTCAGCTGAGTGGTAAGGTGGCTTCGTCGGCTCACATTGAATATCATGCCCGTATCATTGCCCAGAAGTTTCTGGCACGTGAGTTGATTTCTTTTACGAGCAGCATACAAACCAAGGCGTTTGATGAGACGCAGGACGTGGACGACCTGATGCAGGAGGCCGAAGGAAAGCTCTTCGAAATCTCCCAGCAGAATATGAAAAAGGACTACACGCAGATTAATCCGGTCATTCAGGAGGCTTATGAAATGCTTCAGAAAGCGGCGGCACGTACCGATGGTTTGAGCGGACTTTCGAGCGGCTTTCATCAGCTGGACAAGATGACATCCGGCTGGCAGAACTCCGACTTGATTATCATCGCAGCCCGTCCGGCCATGGGTAAGACGGCCTTCGTGCTTTCCATGGCCAAGAACATGGCGGTGAACAGCAAAGTGCCCGTAGCCTTGTTTTCGCTTGAAATGAGCAACGTGCAGCTGGTAAACCGTCTGATTGTGAACGTCTGCGAAATTCCGGGCGAGAAAATCAAGAGCGGTCAGCTGGCACCTTACGAGTGGGGACAGCTCGACTACAAGATAAAGGAACTCTACGACGCACCGCTTTACGTGGACGATACGCCTTCCTTGTCCGTGTTCGAATTGCGAACCAAGGCACGCCGTCTGGTACGTGAGCATGGGGTGAAAATCATCATCATCGACTACCTTCAGCTGATGAATGCCAGCGGTATGTCTTTCGGAAGCCGTCAGGAAGAGGTCAGCACCATTTCGCGTTCGTTGAAGGGACTGGCCAAGGAGCTGAACATCCCGATTATCGCGCTGAGCCAGTTGAACCGTGGAGTGGAGAACCGTGAAGGTATCGACGGAAAACGTCCGCAATTGAGCGACCTTCGTGAATCGGGAGCCATCGAGCAGGATGCCGATATGGTGTGCTTTATCCACCGTCCGGAATACTACAAAATTTATACCGACGAGAAAGGAAACGACCTGCACGGCATGGCCGAAATCATTATCGCCAAGCATCGTAACGGTGCCGTGGGTGATGTGCTGCTCCGTTTCCGTGGCGAATATGCTCGTTTCCAGAATCCCGACGACGACATGATTGTGCCGATGCCGGGTGAAGAAAAGAAGGCTCCGGTGCTCCGTTCGAAGATGAACAACGGCGGCGGACAGGACTTTGTACCACCTCCACCCGCAGAGATGCCCCCTATGCCCGACAATCCGTTTGGTGCGCCTGTGCCCGATGTGCCGTTCTGATGGTTTTTGGCTAAAAATATTTTTTGTCTTACCTCTTATATCCCAAATATGTATTAACTTTGCACATCATTGTTTGGGAAATTATAAAATACTATTACGATATGAATATTTCTTATAACTGGCTGAAAGAATACGTCGACTTCGACCTTACTCCGGACGAAGTGGCAGCCGCACTGACTTCCATCGGTCTGGAGACTGGGGGAGTGGAAGAAGTTCAAACTATCAAGGGAGGATTGGAAGGCCTGGTAGTAGGCGAAGTGCTGACCTGCGAGCCGCATCCCAATTCTGACCACATGCATATTACGACCGTTAACCTGGGACAGGGAGAACCTGTGCAGATTGTCTGTGGTGCAGCTAATGTAGCTGCCGGACAGAAGGTCATCGTAGCTACGCTGGGCACAAAATTGTATGATGGCGATGAATGCTTCACCATCAAGAAGTCAAAGCTCCGTGGCGTAGAATCAAACGGTATGATTTGTGCCGAAGATGAAATCGGCGTGGGCACAAGCCACGAAGGTATCATCGTGTTGCCTGCCGACGTAGTTCCGGGTACACTGGCCAAAGATTACTATAACGTGAAGAGCGAATACGTGCTTGAAGTGGACATTACTCCGAACCGTGCAGATGCCTGCTCGCACTACGGTGTGGCACGCGACCTTTACGCATGGCTCATTCAAAACGGTCATAAAGCTACGCTGAAGCGTCCTTCGGTAGATGCTTTCAAGGTAGACAATCATGACATGAACATCGATATTGTGGTGGAAAATACCGAAGCCTGCCCGCGTTATGCCGGAGTGGCCATCAAGGGAGTAACGGTGAAGGAAAGTCCTGAATGGTTGCAGAACAAGCTTCGCCTTATCGGTGTGCGTCCTATCAATAACATCGTCGATATTACCAACTACATTCTGCACGCTTATGGCCAGCCGATGCACTGCTTTGATGCCGACAAGATTAAGGGCGGCAAGATTGTGGTGAAGACTTGTGCCGAGGGAACTCCGTTTGTTACACTGGACGAAGTGGAACGCAAATTGTCCGACAAGGACCTGATGATTTGCAACGCGGAAGAACCGATGTGTATTGCGGGTGTATTCGGAGGTTTGGATTCTGGTACTACCGAAACCACTACTGACGTGTTCCTGGAAAGCGCTTACTTCCATCCTACATGGGTGCGTAAAACTGCCCGCCGTCACGGATTGAGCACCGACTCTTCTTTCCGTTTCGAACGTGGTATCGACCCGAACATTACTATCTATGCCTTGAAGGAAGCCGCTTTGCTGGTGAAAGAACTGGCCGGAGGTGAAATTGCTTCTGATATCAAGGACAACTATCCGAATCCTATTGCTGATTTTGCGGTAGAACTCTCATATAATTATGTAAACTCGCTGATTGGAAAGGAAATTCCAGCAGAAACGGTGAAGAGTATCGTAACCAGCCTGGAGATGAAAATTGTGGAAGAAACGGCCGAAGGTCTTTCTTTGCAGGTTCCTCCTTACCGTGTAGACGTGCAGCGTCCGTGCGACGTGGTAGAAGATATCCTTCGTATCTACGGATATAACAACGTGGAAATCCCCACAACCCTGAAATCAAGCCTGAGCGTGAAGGGAGAAGTGGACAAATCGGTGAAACTCCAGAACTTGGTGGGCGAACAGCTGGTGGGTTGCGGATTTAATGAAATCCTGAACAACTCTTTGACCGCGGCCGCTTATTACGATGGATTGGAAACTTACAAACCGGAAAATCTGGTGCGCCTGATGAACCCGTTGAGCAACGACCTGAACGTGATGCGTGCTACCTTGCTCTTTGGTGGTCTGGAAAGCATCCAGCACAATGCCAACCGCAAGAATGCCGACCTGAAGTTCTTTGAGTTCGGTAACTGCTATCACTTCCATGCGGAGAAGAAGAATCCGGAAAAAGTGCTGTCAGGCTATTCAGAAGAGTTGCACATGGGCTTGTGGATTACCGGAAAGCGTGTAAGCAACTCATGGGCTCATGCTGATGAAAACGCATCGGTTTACGAACTGAAGGCTTATGTGCTGAACATATTCCGTCGTCTGGGTGTGAATTTTGGCTCACTGGTGTTCGGTAACCTTTCAGATGACATCTACTCGGTAGCGATCTCTGTACACACCCGTGGTGGTAAATTGCTGGCTACCTTCGGTGTAGTTTGCAAGAAGATTCAGAAAGCGTTCGACATCGACAATGAAGTGTATTATGCCGATCTGAACTGGAAAGAACTGATGAAGGCCATCAAGGGCAATACGGTAAGCTACAAGGAAATCTCCAAGTTCCCGGCTGTAAAACGTGACCTGGCATTGTTGATTGACAAGAAGGTGCAATTTGCTGAAATCGAAAAGATTGCTTACGAAACCGATAAGAAATTGCTCAAGTCTGTAGAATTGTTTGACGTGTACGAAGGAAAGAACCTGGAAGCTGGCAAGAAGAGCTATGCTGTAAGCTTTATGCTTCAGGATGAAAACGCTACACTGAATGACAAGCAGATTGACAAGTTCATGCAGAAGTTGATTGGTAACTTGCAGAACAAGCTGGGAGCAGTGCTTCGATAACTGTAAAGAATGATGCGTTACAATATTAAACCAGATTATCACATAAAAGCCAAAAGGGGATACCTGGCGGCTTTTTACATCGAATTGTTTCTGGCTCTGCAGGCTGGAATGGTGCTCTGGCATTTTTCTTCGAATGAAACGTGGAGAAATGTGTTGGCTATCACGGGTGGGGCAATATGCTTGTGCCTTGCTGGTTTGGCGTACTGGAAATATTGTAAGCTGGTACAGAATAGTGAAAAAGAAACTCATTAAAAATAAATTTAAAATATCATCCAATGGGAAGAGCATTTGAATATAGAAAAGCTACGAAGCTGAAAAGATGGGGTCACATGGCAAAGACCTTTACACGTCTGGGTAAACAAATTGCAATTGCGGTAAAGGCCGGTGGCCCGGAACCGGAAAACAACCCGACTCTGCGTTCGGTAATCGCTACTTGTAAGCGTGAAAACATGCCGAAGGATAACATCGAACGTGCTATCAAGAATGCAATGGGTAAAGACCAGAGCGATTACAAAGGTATGACTTACGAAGGATACGGTCCTCACGGAATCGCTGTATTCGTAGATACACTGACTGATAATACCACTCGTACCGTAGCTGATGTTCGTTCTGTATTCAACAAGTTTGGCGGTAACTTAGGTACTACAGGTTCACTGGCCTTCTTGTTCGATCACAAGTGTGTGTTCACTTTCAAGAAGAAAGAAGGTATCGATATGGAAGAACTGATTCTGGACTTGATTGACTACAACGTAGAAGACGAATTCGATGAAGATCCGGAAGAAGGAACTATCACTATCTACGGTGATCCGAAGAGCTATGCGGCTATTCAGAAGCATTTGGAAGAATGTGGTTTTGAAGATGTCGGTGGTGATTTCACTTACATCCCGAACGACCTGAAAGATGTGACTCCGGAACAGCGTGAAACTATCGATAAGATGGTAGAACGTCTGGAAGAGTTTGACGACGTACAGACCGTATATACTAACATGAAACCGGAAGAAGACGCTGAATAAGCTTTTCTTGAAAGATAATGACGGAACGGAGTATCCGGCCGGAATAATCCGGCAAGTGGTGCTCCGTTCTCTTTTTATGTTAACTCGACTAGCATATTGATGACAATGAAATATACTTATCGTACGATGGGAACATGCAGTTCTCAGATTGATTTTGAGGTAGAGGATGGCATACTGAAGGGTGTGCATTTTACCGGTGGTTGCAATGGAAACTTGAAAGGGATTTCAGTCCTGGTGGAAGGTATGAAAATAGATGAAGTGATTGCTCGTCTGGAAGGTATCCGTTGTGGCGGGAAGCCGACTTCTTGTCCCGACCAGCTCTGCAAGGCTTTGCGGGAAATCTAAGTGACTAAGTGAGGGATATTGAAGCAAAGAGCACTCCTGAGAGATGAATGTTATGTCTCGGGAGTGCTTTTTTTATGTGAATGTTTGATATTAAAGCTGCTCAGAAAGAGTGGAAAGCAGGAATACCAATAGCGCAGCCGCAATGGCTAGTGAAATGAAGGTAAAGACAGCCAGGAAAACGGTTGTCTTGATAAATGTACGTATCCATCCTCGGCGGTATACTGTATGCAGGGAAATGTAGGTGTACACAAACATGCCTGCTACGAAGATAAGGAGAGTATACATTGGCATGTTTCCCTTAAATGATTCCATAAAAGTGTCACTTGTCAGCACGGGTACCAGTGGAATAGGAATCAGTATCAGAAACACGGTGTTCAGGTGGATGGCATGTACGAAATGCCACATGTAAGGAAATTTGGATTTCCGGAACATTCCTTGCAGAAGCCAGGCAAACAGAGGCAGAAGGAACATCATGTAGAGCGGAGTCCATTTGGACAAATCTCCAAAAAACTGGTTGAGAAAGGATTCCTGACGAAGTTGCTGTGCTTCATCGTTATGGTCTTCTCTCCATTCGTATACGGGAGTAAGAGCGGTACCGGTGGAGTCTACCAGGAAATGGCGCGCGGCTTGCAGGGATTCAGAGGTAATCTCTTCTTCCTCAATCAGATTATTCAAGTATTCACCTTTTACTTTTTTCAGATTCAGAATGGTATTCAGGTCTTTTTGCCGGAGAGTTGTTTCATGCAGGCAGGAGTCAGCCACGATTCGGGGCATTCGCATGTAGGAGAGAGAGAACCGGTCGTCCAGGCGTTGCACTTTGAACAGCTCCTCGGCCTTTTCTACTCCTCTTTCTTGAAAGGCCTTCACTAACTCAGGGCCTTGGTATACATACACACATGTATCGGGCAGGGTAGCGGATGATTTGAGCTGTGCTACAATTCCGTCGTTGATGTTTAGTGAGCTTACAGCTTGCAATGCCTGATTGGCTTTGTCGGAGGCTATCATGAAGAAAAGGGTAAAGAAAACGACGGAGATGCACATATAGAGCCGGAAAGGATGTACGTAGGAATTGATTTTTCCGGCATTGAATTCGTTGGTCAGGAATCCGGGGCGGGTGAACATCAGCCACAAAGTTTGCCAGATTTTGCTGTCAAACTGGTAGACATTTTCAATGTATTGTCTGAGGTATTTCCAGAAAGGCTGGTAGATGTCAAGGGCATATTGTCCGCAACAATGGCAATACATTCCCTCTAGCTTGGTACCGCAATTCTTGCAATAGGTGTACCCGGGTACAGTCTTTTTACGTATTCTCCGAAGACGTTTCAACTCGATGAGGCGCATCACCCGGCGTTTTCGTTCTTTCAGTCTTTGTCGCATCCGGGCGAGAAGAGTTTTGTGGGTTTCTTCTTTGTGTGTGGTATTTCCCATGTCAGTATAAATGTAATATAAATGATATTTTGACACAAAAGTACGTTCGTAAAATGAATTTAGCAAGTTTTTATATAAGGAATTGAATACGCAGGTATTGGGATTTAGAGACATAAAAAAAGTGATATTGTTTCTTTTGTTGTAGAAACAATATCACTTGATGAATGAACAAACATGGGATGTTTATCCACAAAAGCTTATCCAATCTTGCTTATCTTCTTTAATTTCTCTTCGTCAAAGAGCTTTATTTTTCGTCCGTCGATGATAATCAGTTTTTCGGCGGCAAAATTTGATAAAGTTCGGATGGCATTGGAAGTGGTCATGTTAGAAAGATTGGCCAAATCCTCTCTGGAGAGATAGATGCTTAGTGTGCACTGGTCTTCTTCCATGCCGTAAGTATCTTTCAGGAAGAGCAATGATTCGGCTAGACGTCCCCGAATGTGTTTTTGGGTCAGGTTGACAGTTCTTTCATCTGAGATTCCCAAGTCTTTCGACAATTGTTTGATGAAAAACATAGCAAGCTCCGTATTTTCCATAATCAACTGTACGATGATAGGCATAGGAATCAGACACATGGTACATGGTTCAAAGGCAGCTGCTGCGGTCACAAAGTTCTCTTCCGCAAAATAGGCACGATAGGCAAAATATTCTTTGTCCTTTACAACTCGGATAATTTGGCTGCGTCCTCCTACGCCATCCTTGTAGATTTTTACTTTTCCGTTCAGCAAACACATTAAATTCTCTGGTGTTTCACCTTCGCAATAAATCGTTTCGTTCTTTTTGTATTTCTGAATCGTAAAGTTTTGTGCCAGCAGTTCGCGTTGTTGCTGTGTTAATGGTTGCCATAAATCTGGTATACTTTCGGCAATCTCAGCTTCTGTTAATTCCTTTTTTACCATAAAATGTTCCAAAACCATGTTATTAAGCACAAAGGTACGAAGAAAAATTGAAAATATTCTTTTTTTTCTTCATAAAAATGGCTTCAGATAAGTGGTTTGTTATATATTTGCCATGAATATGCGAAAATTGAAAGGCTTATATGTAGCTTTGTGGGGCTTGCTGATGGTGTGTCTGCTCAGCGGCTTTCCGCGACAAGGAATAGCTCGCGACAATGCTCCAGCTCTTCCGAAAAAGCCTGTCGTTGCCGATTCTATTATGGAGCATATGTTTCATTCTGCTTCCATTTATTCGCATGAAGTGAAGGGATACAAGGGCGATTTGTATCTGAAAGGTCATTTGAAAGTACACAAGCAAAACCGGATTATCAAGTATGTACCTTCCATGTTTCGCCTGGAGAAGGGAATTAATGATTATTTTCATGAGTCTATCAGTGAACTGCAATATACGGCTCCTGCCATTTATGACCGAAAGGTCAGGGCAATATCTACGACTTTCCCCAGCACCAGAGGGCAGATATTCGACATTATGGACTACATGAAGTTCAATATTTATGCTCCTTCGCTGATGGGCAACAGGATACTTTCACCGTTGAACAGAAAGGCCCAGGTGCATTATCATTATTTGCTTGAAAGGGTAGAACACCGGCTGGGGGGAGAATTGTATTGCATTCGTGTTGTACCTCGTTATCGGAGCACGCAGTTGGTGGAAGGTTTTCTGTGGCTTTCATCAGCCGACTGGACTATCCGAAGAATGAATCTCAAGGGACGTTATGACCTGGTAAGGTTCCAACTGAGCATGCAAATGGGAGAGGAGGACGATACGAAATATCTTCCGGTACTGCTGAATCTTGACTTGAACTTCAAGTTTCTGAAGAATCATCTGGAGATGAAGTACACGGGGTGGATGAAGTATTCATCGGTCGTTTATCGTAAGCCGGGGGAGGAATGGATTGTCAAGAAAACGAACGACCATAATCTGTCGAATTCTTATACCTTGTCGTGTGATACTAGCCGGCTTGTGGTGGAGCGTGACTCGTTCAACCGCATCCGTCCGATTCCTTTGTCTGCTTATGAGGATTCGCTTTACCGTTCGGCAGATGAGCGGCGATTGAAACGGGAAGCCGATACGATAAAGGCAGAGCCTACGAAACTGAAGAAGAACATGGTATTCTTAGGCCAGTTAGGGGATGCCTTGATTAGCAGTTATGATATTGACATCTCTAAAGTGGGAAGCATTAACTGCTCTCCGATTATCAATCCCTTATTAGTGAGTTATAGCCACCGGAACGGAATATCCTATCGGCAGGTGTTTAAGTACAACAAGCTTTTCCATGACGGGCGCCTGTTGCGTATTGTTCCTCAGATTGGTTATAATTTTACAAAGAAAGAGTTTTATGCCAAGGCAGATGTGGAATATATTTACAACCCTCGAAAGCTGGGGTCCATTGAGATACATGGAGGAAATGGTAACCGTATTTACAGTAGTGTTGTGCTTGATCAGCTGGAGCAGATTCCGGACAGTGCCTTTACGTTCGATGGACTGGAACTGGATTACTTTAAGGATGTATATGTGGATGTATCGCATAATATAGAGCTGTGTAACGGCTTAAAGCTGGGCACAGGTTTGGCCATGCATTGGCGATATACAAAAAGTTCACCGGAGGTAGAAGCGCGTGTACGTTCCAATTATAATAGTTTTGCTCCTCGTATTCGTTTGGAATGGACACCGGGTATGTATTACTATATGAACGGTAACCGAAAGATAAATGTCGGCTCTTTCTTTCCTACCTTTATGCTGGATTATGAACGGGGTATCAAAGTCTTAAAGAACTCCGGTACCTACGAACGAATTGAAGGCTCTGTAGAGCAGGTCATTCGTTTGAAAAATGTGCGTTCACTGGCTTATCATGTGGGGGCTGGAATGTTTACTAACCAGTCGGATATGTACTTTGTGGATTATGCGCATTTTGCCAACTTGAATCTTCCTCAGGGATGGAATGACGATATTGGAGGTACGTTTCAGATGCTGGACGGTCGCTGGTATAATGCTTCTAGCCATTATATACGAGGAAATCTGACTTTTGAGGCGCCTTTCATACTCTTATATCCGGTCACTCGTCTGTTGTCGTTCGTACAGAAGGAACGTATTTATACGGGTATCCTTTTTATGCCTCATCTGAATCCTTACCTGGAATTCGGTTACGGGTTTGCTACCCACCTGTTTGATGTGGGGGTCTTTATCGGAAATGAAAAAGGTAAATTTACCTCCGTGGGATGTAAATTTACCTTCGAATTATTCAACAAATAAAATAGTTGCTTATACTAACTCGTCCGAAGTGTATCCTTGTGGAAGCGGACGGCAGTTGTATCCTGAAGCCATGATTTCGCCATAAGCTCCGGCAGAACGCAGGGCAATCAGGTCGCCACGGTGTACTTTGTTCAGGTCAATAGCCTTGCCGAATACATCGGATGATTCACAAATCGGACCTACCACATCGTATGTTTCTACAGGTTCTTCCGAGGTCAGGTTCTCAATCTTATGATAGGCTTGATACAGAGCCGGACGAATCAGGTCGGTCATACCTCCGTCTACGATGGCAAATTGCTTGTTGGTTCCTTGTTTTACGTAAGTTACCTTGGTGATTAGGCTTCCGCATTGTCCAACTACGGCACGTCCCAATTCAAAATGAAGTGTTTGTTGCGGACGCAGACGCAGGTGCTTGTGGTAAGTAGCAAAATATTCTGCAAAGTCAGGAATTGGCTGGCGGTTGGGGTGTGCATAATCAATACCCAAGCCACCTCCTACATTGATATGCTCTACAATAATCTGACGTGCAAAGAGCTTCTCCTGTAACTCATTTACACGATTGCAGAGCGCCACAAAGTCGCCCATATCTAGAATTTGTGAGCCGATGTGGAAATGTAATCCTACAAACTTCACGTTTTTCATCTCCAGTGCCAGGTCAATTACGCGGTCCATGTCCTGTATGCTGATACCGAATTTATTTTCTGCCAGCCCGGTGGTGATGTTGGCATGTGTATGAGCACCTACATCCGGATTGATACGGAAAGCTACGCGGGCAATCTTGTTCTTTGCTGCAGCCAGTTCGTTGATGACCTCCAGTTCTGGAATAGATTCAACGTTAAAACAAAAGATGTCATAATCCAGTCCCAGATTGATTTCCTTGTCTGTTTTTCCTACTCCAGCATATACAATTTTGCTGGCAGGGAAACCGGCTTTGATAGCTGCTTTGATTTCACCTCCGCTCACGCAATCGGCTCCTAGTCCGCTCTCACGGATAATCCCCAGTACTTTCGGATTGGCGTTTGCCTTTACTGCATAATGTACGCAGAATTTATTGTATTTACCTGCTTCTTCCTTGATTTTGTTCAAAGTCTCACGAAGCAGATTCGTATCATAATAATAAAATGGAGTTTCCAGTTTTCGGAATTGTTCTATTGGAAAATTAGCTTTCATAAAACGGGTTTAGTTGTGATTGTTGTTATATTAGAAGAATAAAAAAGGCGGTGATGCGGTTTTTACTGACCGTATCCTCCGCCTTTAGCTTTTATAAAAGGTTGCTTTTATTTCTGGTTACTGTTGAACAGTACGTTGCTCAAAGATTGCAGAGCCTGCTTCTTGTCTGATTCACGAATCAGGAAAGAAATGTTGTAGTTGCTTCCACCGAATGAAATCATACGTACAGGAATTTCACGCATTGCATCCAGTGCTTTTGCTTCGAAACCAACGTTCTCCCATTCCAAGTCACCTACTACACAGACGATACACATGTCATGGTCTACCGTTACCGTACCGTATTTTTTCAGGTCGTTTACGATTTCATTCAAGTGCTTCGTGTTGTCAATCGACATGGATACACCCACTTCTGAAGTACATACCATATCAATCGGAGTCTGGTAGCTTTCAAAGATTTCAAATACCTTGCGGAGGAAACCGTGAGCCAGCAACATACGGCTTGACTTAATCTTGATGGCCGTGATGTTATCCTTTGCAGCTACTGCCTTGATTTTACCTTTTTCCGTATCGTTAGAAATCAGCGTACCCGGAGCAGTTGGTTCCATGGTGTTCAGCAAACGTACCGGAATGTTGGCATATTTAGCCGGCTGAATACAAGTGGGATGCAGAATCTTCGCACCGAAGTAAGCCAGTTCAGCTGCTTCTTCAAAGTGAAGCTGACGTACCGGAGAAGTCTTGTCTACCACGCGTGGATCGTTGTCGTGCATACCGTCGATGTCAGTCCAAATTTGGATTTCAGACGCATTGATGGCAGCTCCAATCAGAGAAGCTGTGTAGTCACTTCCTCCACGCTGCAGGTTATCGATTTCGCCGTACGCGTTGCGGCAGATAAATCCCTGAGTAATATAGATTTCATAACCCGGGTTAGCTTCCAGTTGTGCCGACAGCTTTTCGCGGATGTAAGTCAGGTCCGGTTCGCTGTTCTTGTCGGTACGCATGTATTCCAATGCCGGAATCAATGTAGCGTTTACTCCCTGTTCGCACAAGTAATTGGTCACCATGTTGGTAGAAATGATTTCTCCCTGAGCCAGAATGACTTTTTCTTCAAATAAAGTAAATATGTCTTTCGTATAAGAACGAATGTAATCGAATACAGATTTTACGAAATCCAGTGTCTTCTGTTTATATTCTTCGGTAGAATACAACTCATCAATGTGCTGTTTATATTTCGCTTCCAGTCTATTGATGATTTCATTTGCACCTTCTGGATTTTTCTTGTACAGATAATCCGAAATTTCAACCAATGTGTTAGTCGTACCTGACATGGCAGACAGGACTACAATTTTCTGTTCGCCGTCAGTGATTAATTTGGCCACATCTTTCATTCTTTGTGCAGAACCCACAGATGTACCTCCAAACTTTAAAACTTTCATTTTACGTTTCGAATTTTAAATGTTCTATAATTAATTAATTTCGGGAGCAAATGTAATAATAAAAACCCTATTTTGAGGTCATTTTGGCAAAAATCCTTTTACTCCTTTGTCTTTTTTATGAATTTGTCGTTTCCGTAAGCCGGTGATGTTCGCATTTGTACACTTTTCCGGGATATTCCGAAAGCAAGTTCAGGTTGTGCGTAGTCATCAGAATGGCCGAGCCTTGGCGGCAGATGTCCTGCAATAATTCCACGATGCGGCGTCCGGTATCCACGTCCAGGTTGCCGGTCGGTTCATCGGCCAGGATGATTTCCGGCTTGTTCAGGATGGCCCGGGCGATAACGATACGTTGCTGTTCTCCACCGGAAAGCTCGTTGGGCATTTTATATCCCTTGTTTTCCATACCTACCTGCTGTAAGACTTCTCCGATTCGTCGTTCTATTTCGGTACGGCTTTTCCATCCGGTAGCTTTAAGCACGAATTTCAGGTTCTCGTGCACGGTACGGTCTGTCAATAGCTGAAAGTCCTGAAACACGATGCCGAGTTTCCGGCGCAGGGTAGGGAAGTCCTTCCGTTTCAGGGTGCGCATGGCATTTCCCAGCACCCATGCTTCTCCGTCATCAATCTCCACCTCACCGTAGATGGTTTTCAGGAGAGTAGACTTTCCGCTACCCACCTTCCCGATGAGATAGACAAATTCGCCCTTTCGGAGTTCCAGGTTTACATCCGAAAGAATCTCCTGCCCTTGCAGGCTCACGTTTACGTGCTGGTAAGAAATGAGTGGTTGTTCTTCCATATCTCGTGATTAGTGTTTTTTCCAGGTGGCACTGTGGCGTTCTTTCAATTCACGGGCTAAGTCTTCAATGCGGTAGCCTTTGTACGTAAGCAGTACAATCAAGTGGTAAAGCAGGTCGGCTCCTTCGTAAATCAGGCGTTCGTCGGTTCCGTTGCAGGCTTCGAGGATGGTTTCTACAGCTTCTTCACCTACCTTTTGTGCCATCTTGTTGACTCCCGAATTGAACAGGCTGGTGGTGTACGATTTCTCCGGCATTTCCTGACGGCGACGGTCGATGAAATCCTGCAACTCTTTCAGGAACATGATGTCCTGCTCGTTTTTGTCTCCCCAGCAAGTATCTGTACCCTTGTGGCAGACAGGACCTTCCGGGTGTACCATGATGAGCAGTGTGTCGTTGTCACAGTCGGCCTTTACCGAAACCACGTGCAGAAAGTTTCCGCTTTCTTCTCCTTTGGTCCACAGACGGTTTTTGGTACGGCTGAAGAAAGTCACCTTACCCGTTTCCATGGTTTTCTCGTAGGCTTCCTTGTTCATGAATCCCAGCATCAATACTTTTTGCGTATAGTTATCTTGGATAATGGCCGGAATCAAGCCATTCATTTTTTCAAAATCCAGTTCCATAATCTTACTTTATATAATATAGTTAGTTTAAACAGTTATCTGCGCACGGCGATACCTTCTTTGCAAAGGTAATCTTTTAATTCGGGAATTGGAATTTCACCGAAGTGAAAAACACTGGCAGCCAGGGCGGCGTTAGCTTTTCCTAACGTAAATGCGTCACGGAAATCCTCTTTCTTGCCAGCTCCTCCGGAAGCGATGACCGGAATGGTAAGCCGGTCAGCCAGTTCGGCCAGTGCTTCGTTGGCATATCCTTCCTTTACCCCGTCGTGGTCCATGCTGGTAAACAAGATTTCCCCGGCTCCGCGGCTGTTGGCTTCTTCCGCCCATTCCATAAGGAAACGGTCGGTCTCCAGCCTTCCTCCGTTGAGGTAACATTTCCAGCCTTGCGGGGTTTGTCGGGCATCAATGGCCACCACACATACCTGCGAACCGAAATGGCGGGCGATGTCATCGATGAGCTGCGGGTTCCGGATGGCCGAAGAGTTGATAGACACCTTGTCGGCTCCGGCATTTAGCAGACGTTCCACATCGCTCAGTTCATGAATACCTCCTCCCACGGTGAAAGGAATGTTGATTTCCGCAGAAATGCGTTTCACCAGCTCCGTAAACGTTTTCCGTCCTTCGTGGCTAGCTGTGATATCAAGGTACACCAGCTCATCGGCTCCTTGTTCGCTGTAAGCCTTTCCGAGCTCCACCGGGTCGCCTGCTTGTCGCAGATTGACGAAGTTGGTACCTTTCACCGTTTGTCCGTCTTTGATGTCAAGACAGGGTATAATTCTTTTTGCTAACATAATCAGTTTCTTGAGTTAAGAGTTAAGGAAGAAAAGCTTTCAAGTCCTGCAGGGTGATACGCCCTTCATAGAAAGCCTTGCCGAATACCACTGCCGGAATACCTGCTTCGTTCAGTGCTTCAATGTCCTTCATGCCGCTGATGCCTCCGCTGGCTATCAGATGCAGGTCGGGGTGAGCCTCCATGATTTGCTTGTATAGCTCCAAAGACGGCCCGTTGAGCATTCCGTCGCGAGAGATGTCCGTGCAGAGTACCTTTGCGACACCTTTCTTTATATAGTCATCCAAGAACGGCATCAGCTCCAGACGGCTGCATTCCAGCCATCCGTTGACGGCTATTTTCCCGTCTTTGGCATCCGCTCCTAAAATAATCCGTTCACTGCCATATACCTCCATCCATCGGTTGAACGTATCCGGATCCTTTACGGCGATGCTGCCCAGCGTTACCATCTGCGCTCCGCTTTCGAAGGCAATGTGCAAGTCTTCATCGCTTTTGATGCCTCCGCCAAAGTCAATGACCAACGAAGTCTGTCCGGCCAGTGCTTCCAGTACCTTATAGTTTACCACATGCTTGGAAGCCGCTCCGTCCAGGTCGACCACATGCAGGCGATGGATGCCATGCGCTTCAAACATCTTGGCCACTTCCACCGGATTCTCGTTGTAAACCTTTTTCAATTGATAATCACCTTGAGAAAGTCGCACACACTTCCCGTCGATGATATCGATGGCTGGTATAAGTTCTATCATATTTTATATAATGTTTTGTGATTAGAGATTCAAAAAGTTGCGCAGGATACATTCTCCTACCTTTCCGCTTTTTTCCGGATGAAACTGGGTGGCATAGAAATTATCTTTGTGCAAGGCTGCACTGAAAGGGGTGATGTAGTCGGTTGTAGCCGCTGTAAATTCGTTGACCGGCACATAGAAACTATGCACGAAATATACGAACTCTTCTTCTTTCATACCTTGAAAGAGCGGGCTGCGGAGATGTGACAATGTATTCCATCCCATGTGAGGAACTTTCTCTTCAGGATTGGTCGACTGGAATCGCTTGACTTCCGTATCGAAGATTCCCAGACAGTCCGCATCACCTTCTTCCGAATGGCGGCAGAGCAACTGCATCCCCAGGCAAATACCTAATACTGGTTGTTTAAGTTCTTTGATGAGAAGATCCATGTGGCAAGCTTTCAGGTAATCCATGGTGGTACGTGCTTCGCCCACTCCCGGAAAAATTACCTTGTCGGCACTGAGCAGTGTCTCCTTGTCGTTGGTGATGACAGGTTCCACACCCAGTCGCTTCAGTGCACAATCCACCGAAAAGAGGTTGCCTGCATTGTATTTTATGATTGCAATTTTCATTCAGTGCTGTTTTTTTGTAGAAAAATAGTTTTTGCAAAAGTAACGAATTATAAACAATCTCCTAATAAAAGCGACAAAAAGTTTGTCTGTGATGGTGGTTTTCTGACAAGGTTTTTGTAAGAAGGCTCTGTACGTGGCTTTCTAAAAAATGGAGTGTAAAACTTTTTTGAATATTTTTTCGGAAAGCTATTGCAGATTCAAAAAAAAGCACTACCTTTGCAACGCAATCGAGAGAGATAGCAACGAAAAAACTTAATGGTGCGTTAGTTCAGTTGGTTAGAATACATGCCTGTCACGCATGGGGTCACGGGTTCGAGTCCCGTACGCACCGCATAAACGTCCTTAATTCGATAAGAATTAAGGACGTTTTTTATTTCTATCCCCCTTGAAAAGGACTATTATATTGAACTCATTCAATTGGCTTGGTGGGAAAACATTTATAAAACAGATTACTTCTGTTTGAAAATAAAAAATCCCCATAATTTATGGGGATAGAAAGAGATTCTTTTTTGGAGTATATCGTTTGTTTCCTGCAATGTTATAAGCAATATTCTTATAAAGAAATATATATGAGATTATTGTTTCTGGAAAAATGTGGTCCATAAATCTGGGCGGTCTGTGATAATCCCGTCCACAGGACAAGCTTTCCAGTTGTTGGGTTCCTCCAGTGTCCATATTTTTACTTCTTTACCTTGTGCATGGATTTTCTTTAGTAATGCAGGAGTTATTGCTCGATAATGAAAATTGAAAGAAGAGATATAATGGTATTTTTTAAAGCTGAAATAGGTAAATGTACCGTCAAAAATGACAGGAATCCATTGAAGTTTAAAAATAACCAGCTTCTCTAGTCGCACAGTATGGTCTAATGCGTGCAGTGTTTCCAGTACACTGTCATTGAATGATTGTACTATAATCCATTGGGATGCATGGTGTGCCTTGATAGATTCCAAAAGTTTTTGCTCGATACCTTGATAAAGGTTGTTTGTTCTTTTTATTTCTATTAGGAGACGGCACCTTCCGTTTATCAGTTTGAGAACTTCATCTAAGGTAGGAATCTTTTCATCTGTTTCCTTTCCGTTTTTATCTACAATATGGAACTTACGAATTTCATTTAATGTCATTTCAGCTATTTTCCCTGTTCCGGTAGTAGTACGGTCTATCGTTTGGTCATGACAAACAACCAATTCCCCGTCTTTAGTCAGATGGATGTCAATCTCTATCATGTCAGCTCCGGTTTGAATACCTTTCTCGATACACTGCAGACTGTTTTCCGGTGCCATTCCGGCTCCTCCTCGATGTCCTACGATTAGCATTTTATGATTTTCCGTTGGGAGATTTTCTTTATCAGCAAAAAAATTCATGATATAGGGCATGGCTGTGTAAATTATTAGAAAAAACAGTATTATGGATATAACGTAGATACATTTTTTCATAATTCAAAGTTTTAGTTTAAATAGATGCTTTAGTAAGATGCGTACTACTTGGTCATACCATGAAAAGCAATTCGGTGCGTTAATGGAGGTACACATAGCTTCGTATGCAAAATTATCAATAGCTTCTTCAAAAAGCAATCCCCATGTAAGGAATTTGCCGAATTTGTGGGTAAATAGGTCGGATAGGGTTTCTCCACTGGGATTATAGCTCAAAATCTCTTCTCTATACGTGGGGATTCCAGGAAAGCTTAACCCTATAAGCTCTTTTTTGATGAAAGTATCGGTTTCTGTTTGATAATAATTTTTAGCAGTACTCAATACATTGCCTACCACTTTGGTTAGATTATATTGGTATAACCCGTTCCTCTGCGTGGTTTTCTCATCAATTTCCTTTACTTTTTCAGGTGTATCATATTGTATAAGTATATATTTTAGTAACTCCATTGCAGTATGGATGTAGCCAAAATCTGTGATAAGCTCAGAAATGTTTTCGATGAGATGAATGAGCAGTTCTTTGTCTTTTTCACGAATGGCTATGTCTATAAGTTCATAAAATATTGGAACACATTTGCTGTCTCCTTCGTGGATGGTCCCATCTCCGCCATTGGCACAATATACCACACAGTACCACGTCATTACATTACGTTTGTATAATCCGTTCGGATTGGCTTTGTGGCTGTTGGGGGCTTTGAATAATCCTTTGCAGCGTAAAGTCCATAGTTTACTTTCCCGTGTGTAAATTTCGGTTAGCTCCTGAAGGTCCTCTTTGGTGTACAAAGCTATCTGGAAAAGTACATAAAGCATTGACATTTGCGAATAATCAAACCATTCAGATTGCCGGTATTCATCAGTAAAGAATTTTTCGACACATGGCTTTATGTTTTGCCACTTGCAGACTCCCATGATGACAAGAATTCTTTCTAGTGTGAAGTAGGTAAAGCTGTCTCCTGTTTTATAGGCAGACAGAATGTAGGGATAAAAAAGTTTGAACCGTTCTTCCTCTTTCAAACAGGCAGGCGAGTTCTTGCATTCATGATATTTGCTGTGGTGCCATACAAAGCTCATCGCTTCTTTTATACATTCGCGTGTCCATTTTCCTTGTTGGCAAGGGGAGAGAAATTCTGGTTTGTTCCAGAATCCCTGGTATTCTATCGCATTGTTTACATAAACGGCTTGGAACGTAATTTGTTTGCGCATTAATATTTGTAACACGGGCATAAATATGCGAAGCAAATAGAAGTTTAAAGTGAAATACCTTGCCATACATTCTATTTCTTGCAGCATATTCTTTACGATTACCCCGTCTTTTTGCCTTTTTACAAGTTCGTCTATCATCAGTAGTGTACCTAGTCGCGTAGCCGTTTCAAAGAATATGAAAGAGCGTTTCCGTGTGTGCTTCCTGCTCATGTTGAATAGTAGTGGACGCGATTTAACGAGACGGAACATTTGAAGGATGATGCTTTCACACAGGTTTCTTTTCAAGGGAGTATAATCCAATGTATGTGTTTTGTTTGATAAGTAGTAAGTGTACATACAAGCATCGTTCCGTACATCATGTATCGGATCTAGCATTAATCTCCATAAAAACTTCAGGGCATCATTCTTGTAAAGATTCTCATTAAAATAATCGGTCAGTAGAATTCCATTTATTGTGCTGACAGAGGCCAGTTTGCGCAGTCTGATGACTGGAGCCAGTTTTTGGGAGAGTAGTTTATAGTTTGCGATAACTTCTTCATTGGCTTGATTCGATTCTATTTTTTTGTTGATGGAATTTAATTGCGAAATGAGCTCGTTGCCATTGGCTATCTTTTCAGACAGCATTTTGTCAATCAGGCAAAAAAGCTCATTTTCGTAATTCTCCCTTATTAACATATTCATAACCTCGGTCAGAAGCTGCATTACGATGTAATTGTCGCCATGAAGGGCTGTAAGTTCTAATAAAGTGGAGTAATTTTGAGTTTCCAGACAGTCGATGACCAGGGCGTTTCTTATTGTACCGATGAATACGACGTTTACCGTTGCTTGGTCAAGGGCCTTTAAATACGCTTCTGCCGGAATGGGTTTTGATTTTTCCATACCCTTTTTACGCTGGAACTTGATAAACGAACGTGCCATAATAAACTCAAAGAACCGTTCGTAAACAAATGTGATTTCATTCACAGGACTGTTGTCAACGATTCGTTCTGTTTCTCGTAGAATGGGACGCTCGGCTTTATTTAGCAATTCGGCATAGGCAATGCTGATACCATCTTTTTTATAGATTTTTCTAGAGAGGTCGTATAACGCTGAGTCTGTTTCATGGTAGGCTTCTTTAAGGCTTTCTGTAGAGATTGTACTGACAGGAAATCCTTTCATGTATTTATTTAGCAGGTAATCGCCTATACATGAGATAATATCGTATTGCAGGTTTCCTGCATACGAATTTCTTATGTCGCACAGCATTTTGTTGAATAGTGAAAGGGAAGTATAGTCTATTGCGCTTTCAGATAAAGATTTTCCCAGATAGTTACTACTTGCAAATTTTAAGATCAGCGGGTCTTTTAAGCGAATCAGTATTTTTTTGTCAATGTGCTCATATGATGTCGTCATTTGATAGAGACGCTGATAAATATGGTACGCTTGTTTTATTTCCGTATCTGTAAAGTTTCTGATAGCTAAATCCTCTTCATCACCGGCATGATAAATATAGGTCGCATCTGTGGTACAATGTCTTTGAATGAGATTTTTCCAGGTATAAAACCGGCATGTGAACAAGACTTTAAACCGGGGGAATTTTTCCTGTACAAGCAGTTGTCTGATAAACCTGTATAGATGTAGTGGTCCTTCTTCCTGCCCATCGCTATCGTAATAGTGTAGACATTCATTTATGGCATCGAAGAAAAAATATACATAGGCTTTATTTTGTTCTGCCTTTTCGTGTAATGATGTCAGTAAACGTGCTATAGGTTTCTTGTAGTTATAACCGAACAGCGCCTTGATTTTCTGCTCCAGTGTGTAATTGCTGAAATCTGCTCCATTGAATATCAGGACGGCTTTTTTCTGTTCCAGTAATTTTTCAGTCCAATAGCATAGCTGACTGGTCTTTCCTTGTCCGGCTTCGCCTAGCAATGGGAAAAGAGTTTTGTCGCTTTCCCAGAATTGATAGAGAGTAGATGTAAGTCGTTCACGGTCGACGAACAACTCCTGATTGTACTTCTTTTCTTTGTAGATTCGCTTCATGAAGCCCATGGACTCTTTGGTCATACAGGTTTTCAGCTCCTCCCAATTTAATTCTTTGGAAATATCAAATGAAGGAATTATATTTTGGAAGCAAGTGTCAATTTCCTCATTTAACGCATCACTGATGTAAGTAATGGCATTCTCATTCGAAGAGATGTAGGAGGCATTTTCATCCTTCAACGACTGGAATACATATACATGTCTTTGAGGGTTCAGGAATATTAGCGGAAATAAGTCGGTAATTTCAGCCTGGTCATTAGGACCTTCCCGATATACGTAATAATGTAAAGGTGATGGAGAATGCAGGTGTTGGGGCACAGACGGAAGTGCTTTTGTTTCGATACTTTTTAAGTTCCATGCAG
Source organism: Phocaeicola plebeius DSM 17135 (assembly GCF_000187895.1). Classification (GTDB taxonomy): domain Bacteria; phylum Bacteroidota; class Bacteroidia; order Bacteroidales; family Bacteroidaceae; genus Phocaeicola; species Phocaeicola plebeius. Next base: position 671,744 of record NZ_DS990130.1, read on the forward strand.
TGCCGGTTTCATCAATGGCATAAAATTGGTAATCAGAGAGAGCCGACAAGCCATTCAGCATTTTCATTACTCGTTCCTCTAAAGTGTATAGTACTCCTCTATAGATTTCTTCGGAAAGTGTGGTGCTATGTCCCTTGTATTCATTCCTTATTTGCACAATGCTTGCTTCTTTCTTTCCTCCTAGAAGAATGTTTCCGTGTTTTGAGCAGACATGCATTCGCATGGACTTGACAAAAGAATGTTCCGGGAGTTCTATGGAAGCTGTTGTTAGTAGTGGAATAAAGAGGTCATTAACCCAGTCGCCGAATGACAGCGGACGTTTATTGTCTATTTTATTTACAACGGAACACAGTACTTTGTGTGTGGTGTTGTTTGTCGTTTTTTGCTTTAAAATGAAGAATAGAAGAATCGAAGCATATTGGACTGAGATTTCGAAAAAATCTAATACATGGTTCATCGCTGCTCCGTATTGTTCTGTTTTTATTTTCTGGGTAGCCTGATAAATAGGGAAGGAAAGAGTATAAGGAAGATTCTCAATATGCTGTGACAAAAGTTGGGAATATTGTTCGGAGATTTCCAGAGAATAATCTTGTAGGAAGATGTATTTTGCCATAAGTAATAGATTTAGTAGGACGAATAACCGAAAGTACATTAAAAATTTCGTAATCACAAATAAAGGTTTATTTTTGTAGAAAAAATAACTATGAAAGACTATAAACATGTGGCATTCTTGTGTGGATATTTTAATCTTCCGGAGCAATACGGCCAAACACCTTTTTTGACTGAAGGTTGGAAAGAAATAGTGTATGACGACGGGATGATAGAGGAATATAAGAAATTCTTTTATCATGAGTTGGTAGAATTTTGTATGAGAGGCAGTTGTTCCGGATGTGTTCATAGCTATCGCTACGATATACAGCAACCGGTAACTCTTTCGTTAGGAGAGGGTGAGAGTCCGTATCGTTTTTTCCTGAAGAATGTAACGGTTTATATCATGCCTTATGCTATGCTGATGTATTCCATAGAAATTGAACAGGAAACGGATGACTTAAATCAGATAACAAGTGTAATGTCTGTGTTGCGGTCGGTAATATGCTATGACAAAGTGAAGCATGGGGCATTTATTGATGCTGCAATCAACCCCATTATGGATTTGTACCGGTGGTTTCATAAAACAGAAAACGTAAGCTTTAATCAGCTGATAGAAAACGGCAACAAGCTGAAAGTCTTTCAAGTGGTCAATTCTGTAAGTGCTGTGTCACTTGATGAAGTGGAAAAAGATGTGCTGCTCTTCGAGTTAGGTACATTGTCCAGGGTGGGTTCTTATGCAAAACATGAGGACAACGGTATTTCTCCTTCTTATTTGGAAGAAGTATTGCATAAAAGCAAGATCTCGTTTTATAATAATTGGAGTGCCTTGAGTCTAATGGATACGTTTACCATTTTATCGTTTAAGGCACCTGGCTGGTTGCTGAATAACTGGACTGATACATACTTCAGATTGATATACATACATAGTTTGTTCTTGAAATTTTATCTTTTCAGGTTGAACATTCGTTTCCGTAAGAATTTAAGCGATATATCTCAGCTGGAAGATGAATTAGTATCGTTTGAGAGTGCATATTGTTTTCACAAGATATCATATAATTTTTTACCTCTTGCAATTTACAAATCAATCGACTCAGGACTTGAAATTAGTGAGGAACGGAGTCAGCTGTATCATTTAATTGATGTGGAAAACCAGAGGCGGGAAAAAAGGAATGACAGGAAGGTGAATCGTTTCTTGATTTTTCTGACGTTGCTGACCATGCTTTCTACTTTATGGGATTCTAGCTGCTTGTTTAATGAACTCTATCCGTATACGGAGTATGTAGGGTCGACTATCGCAGGCTATAAAATTGTAGTTTCCGCATTGTCGTTGGTCATAATTGTGGCCATTATTGTTATTTTCAATAAAAGAAAATAATTGCTTATCCGTTTTTGGGTAAATTATCTTTCCTTTTCTACGTTTCCCGTGGCAGAACCTTACGTTTCTCTTACGGGAAACGTAGGTTTCCGGCTGTAGAGCCGTATGGTTTCCGGAAAGGAAACATAGAAATCTTTTGTTCGTATTTCTTTATATACGCTTGCGTTTCTGCAATGTGATAGAATAGTTTTGAAAATGTATTTCTTGTTCAATATAATTAACCATTTGAATGCTTATTGTTTACGATAATTTCGTAGATTTGCGAAAAGTTCGTAGAAAACTCGTTTGATATGGAAAAGCTAACTTATCAGGAAGAAGAAGCCATGCGCTTTATTTGGAACTTGGGACCGTGTTTTGTGAAGGATGTGGTGGCATGCTATGCTGAACCTAAACCACCTTATACCACGGTGGCCTCCGTCATCAACAACCTGAAGCGGAAGGGATACCTGCAGGCAGAAAGGTTTGGTAATACTTACCGGTATACTCCTTTAGTTGCTCAGGAAGAGTATACCAGCAAGTCTGTGGGCAACATTGTGCGCAATTATTTTGCCAATTCTTATAAGGAGATGGTTTCGTTCTTTGCCAAGGAACAGAAGATTTCCAAGGAAGACCTGAATGAGATTATCAACCTGATTGAAAAACGTGAAGACAAATAAAAACTTATTTTTATGCTATACCTTCTTCAAGTCAATGTCGGATTAATCCTGTTTTACGCGCTCTATAAACTGGTATGCACGCGGGATACCTTCTTCCGTTCCAGAAGATTTATCCTGATAGTGTCGCTTGTATTGCCATTCATCCTGCCTTTTATCGACGTGCGTGAATGGCTGGAAAGCCGTGACCGCATGATTATGCTCACTCACTTTGATTACTCGGCGGTGTTGCCGGAGATTGTGGTGGGGAGTGAAGCGGCAGAAACCGGGAACCGTGTGTTCGTGCTGTCTGAGTGGATAGGTTATTTGTATCTTGCCGGAGTACTGGTATTGCTCGTCCGGCTTGCGATTCAGGCATTCAGTCTGTATCGCCTCATTGTACGTATGCCGGAAAAAGAGATAAACGGTGTCCGCGTAAAATGTTTGAATGACCCTTCCGGACCGTTCTCTTTCTTCAGATGGATTTTCATGAATCCTGCCGCAGTGAAGGAAGATGAAATCAGTGAAATTCTGACGCACGAAATGGCGCACGTAAAGCAGCATCATTCTGTCGATGTACTTCTTGCCGAGATGGTCAGCATCTGCTGCTGGATGAATCCCTTTGCCTGGCTGCTGAAACGCGAGGTCAGACTCAACTTAGAGTTCCTGGCCGACAGGAAAGTAATGGAGGCAGGGTTTGCCACTAAAAGCTATCAATATCATCTGCTTGGGTTGGCATATAACCACAAGTACGGGTTATCCAATAATTTCAACTTCTCTCACCTTAAACAACGTATCATTATGATGAACAAGAAAAAATCAAACGGTGCAGGGCATATCAAATATGCACTGTTCATGCTTCCGGCCTTTGCTCTACTCGTTGCCGGAAACATCTCCTGCTCGCAGGGAGCATCCGAAAAACAGGATGCTAAAGAAGAAACCGTCGCACCAGATTCAGTAGCGGCTCCTACTGACAGTGTGGCGAAAGACGAAGTGTTTATGGTCGCAGAACAGATGCCTGAATTTCCGGGAGGAATGAAGGAAATGTTGAAATTCCTTCAAGAAAACATGAAATATCCGGAAAATGCCATGAAGAATAATGTGCAGGGGCGGGTAATCGTGCAGTTTGTGGTGGAAAAAGACGGAACTCCTACCGAATTCAAGGTGGCTCGTTCTGTAGATCCGGATTTGGATGCAGAGGCTTTGCGCGTGCTGCAGACCATGCCTAAGTGGAAGCCGGGCATGCAGAGGGGGGAGGTCGTAAGGGTAAAATTTACCGTACCTGTTTCCTTCAAACTCCAATAAATTGTTTTTGAGTCCGCTTTAAAATGGGTTGCAATTACGTTTTAAATGTTTCTGAGAGAAGTTGGAATGTAATCCCGTATTTTAGAGCGGACTCATTTTTTATAGAAATATAATGTCATGAAAATCATTGTAATATTATTCTCCTCCATGTTATTGGCTCTGCCGATTTACGGACAAAATAGAGAGACGGACTATCTGTCGCATGTACTGGAGAAAATGAACGCTGTAGAATCGGTAACCTATCATTGTGTGAAAAAGGCATGGGAACCGGGAGACAAAGAGCCGGTGTACAGTGTGCCAACAGAAATTTATGAGCATGTGAATCCGCAGGATACTGCTGTGGGGTATTCTTTCTTGTGTGCCTCGGATAAGGAATTCAGACAACCACTTTGGGTATATGACGGAACTGTGTTTGCTTACATAGAGAAAGAAGAAAAAGAAGTAAGGATAGATGATTTCACTCAGAAAAGTCCCCTTCCATTCAGAGTTATTATGCCGCAAGCTTTTGGTTGCATGAAATCCATTCTTGAGTATGTATTGAACACTCAGGATAGCATAGTCCTCAGCTTGAAGGATGAGGGGAAAGATTATCTGATGGAATTAAGTATCCATACACCGTATCAGGTGGAGTTCTTTGGTAAAGCTTGTTACATGCCGCAGAATCCGTATATATATGATCCGACATCTATTTACAAAATCTGGATTTCAAAAGAAAATGACATGCCTTATCGTTATCGCAGGGAGATGCAGCATAGCATCAGTGAGGGTATTTGTTCCGATTTTGTGTATAATCCTTATGGAAAGGGAAAAATTGTGGCGGAAGATTATTATCCGGCAGATTATGTGCGGCGTATAAAAGGAGAGAAGTCTCAGAAGGCGACTGTGGATATGACGGGTAAAAAAGCTCCAGACTGGACGCTTACTGATATGAAGGGTCAGAAGGTTTCTTTAAGCGGTATAAAGTCGAAGGTCATCTTGTTGCAGTTCACAGGGATAGGCTGCGGACCATGCAAGATTTCGATTCCTTTCTTGAACAGGTTGAAAAAAGAATATGCGGTGAATGAGCTTGAAGTGCTGGCTGTGGAAACGTGGGGAAGGTCGAAGTCATCTTGCGAAGCCTATGTGAAAAATCAGGGAATAGAATACAGTTTTCTGACAGCCGATAAGGATACAATTGCTAAACTTATAAATGATTATCAGGCTGGTAGCGGAGTTCCGCAGTTTTACTTGATAGGCAAAGACCGCACGATAATTGCAAAGCTCCAAGGCTATGCAGAAAAGACAACAGATGCAGAGATAGAAAAGAAGATAAAAGCGAATTTGTAGACCGAAAAAACGTATTCTCCTCAATCCTTGCATTTTCTGTAGATTTTTCTATACATTTGCAGCCATACATTTAAACAAAGAGAAAACAGATGCATCGTATCACTCCCTGTTCGCAAAAGGTCATGCTTCGGTTCCGTCGCTGGAGCCGGAAGGAATATGCTGCGTTTGTGAGCCTGCACCGTCATGTCACCATCGGACAGGTGGGACGAGGAATTGCAGATGCTTCATTGGGCAAGCAGAAAACGGCAGTGTGCGAGGGAAAGAAAATAGAAGGCACGTCATGGACTGACCTTTCAGAGGAAGATGCACTCTTTGGAAGTGGAGGACTAGGGCTTGGAGGAAGTCTATTCGAAACGGACCGGACAAGATTGTGGTGTCTGCTGGTGCCGCAAAGGGAAGAAGTGCCTGCGCTGCTTTTAGAGGAAATAAATAAGATAACAATAACCGGAAGGGGTGTACCCGTTTCAGGTCAAGTCTGACAGACTTAACCGAAGCGGATACATCCCTTCTTTTTTAGGATAAATACGTATGGAAAGATTACAGAAATTAGAAGAGAAGATAAAGGAAGGAGGCATGCTTACTTCGGAAGAGGCTTTGTGGCTGCTCGAGGAAGCGCCTTTTGAGGAACTGTGTGAGGTGGCTCACCGCATTACGGTGGCATACGCTTCACGGAAGTTTGACATGTGTTCCATTATTAACGCCAAGTCGGGTCGTTGCCCTGAAAACTGCAAATGGTGTGCCCAGTCGGTGCATCATCACACGGGTGTGGAGGAGTACGGACTGGTGAGTGAAGAGGAATGTTTGCGTCAGGCAAAGATGAACGAAAGCCAGGGTGTGGCTCGTTTCTCACTGGTGACCAGTGGTCGTCGGCCTTCGGCGGGAGAGATAGAGAAACTTTGCAAGCACTTTGAATACCTTCGGGCGCACAGTAAGATTGAATTGTGTGCGTCGTTAGGACTGGCTACGGAAGAACAGCTTGCGGCCTTGTATCGTGCCGGGGTGAGCCGTTATCATTGCAACCTGGAAACGGCGCCTTCGTTCTTCCCGACCTTGTGTTCCACGCATACGCAGGCACAGAAGATAGAAACGCTCCAGGCAGCTCGACGGGCGGGCATGGACGTATGCAGCGGAGGCATCATCGGCATGGGAGAAACGCCGGCCCAGCGAGTAGAACTGGCACTGACCTTGCGGGAACTGGAGGTACAGTCCATCCCGTTGAACTTGTTGCAGCCCATCAAGGGAACGCCGCTGGAACACGCAAAGCCGCTGACGGCGGAAGAGGTGCTGCGTACGGTGGCCATGTTCCGCATGGTGAACCCGACGGCTTTCCTTCGCTTTGCCGGAGGGCGCTCGCAGTTGAGCGAGGAGACGGTGGACCGTGCGCTGTATGTGGGAATCAATTCGGCCATTGTGGGGGATTTGCTGACTACCCTTGGCTCAAAAGTAACAAAAGACAAAGAACGTATAAAGGAGGCAGGATATGAATTGTGAGAAATTGTTTGACGAATTTGACCGGAACCATTTGTGGCATCCGTATACTTCAACTTCAAACCCACTGCCCACTTATAAGGTGGAACGGGCACAGGGTTGTACCTTGACGCTGGCCGACGGTACGGAACTGATTGATGGCATGTCATCGTGGTGGTGTGCTGTGCATGGATACAATCATCCGGTGTTGAACCAGGCAATAGAAGAACAGCTTCACCGGATGTCACACGTGATGTTCGGGGGACTGACACACGAGCCGGCTATCGAATTGGGAAAGGAATTGCTGAAAATCGTGCCTCCCAGCATGGAATACATTTTTTATGCCGACAGTGGGTCGGTGGCTGTGGAAGTGGCCTTGAAGATGGCGGTGCAATATCAGTTTGCGGCAGGTCATCCGGAGAAAAATAATTTCGTGACCATCCGTTCGGGCTATCACGGCGATACGTGGAACGCCATGTCGGTATGCGACCCGGTGACGGGCATGCACAGCCTGTTTGGTTCGGCCCTTCCGGTGCGATATTTTGTACCTTCTCCGCAGTGCCGTTTCGATGCCGAATGGGATGAGAAGGACATCGAACCCTTGCGTGAAGTCATCAAGCAGCATCACGGTGAACTGGCGGGACTGATTTTAGAGCCGATCGTACAGGGAGCCGGAGGCATGCGTTTCTATCATCCACAGTATTTGCGGGAGGCAGCACGTCTCTGTCGGGAACACGGCATGCTGCTGATTTTTGACGAGATTGCCACAGGCTTCGGACGTACGGGGAAATTGTTTGCATGGGAACATGCGCAGGTGGAACCGGACATCATGTGCATCGGCAAGGCACTGACCGGAGGGTATATGACCTTCTCGGCGGTGCTGGCTTCGGCAAAGGTGGCCGACTGTATTTCTTCCAAGGAGCCGCGTGCGTTCATGCACGGTCCTACGTTTATGGGCAACCCGTTGGCTTGTGCCGTGGCACTGGCTTCCGTGCGTCTGTTGTTGTCGTCAGGCTGGCAGGAGAAGGTACGCCGTATCGAAGCACAGCTGAAAGAGGAACTGGCACCGGCGGCTTTGTTGCCGCAGGTGGCCGATGTCAGGGTACTGGGTGCCATCGGAGTGATTGAAACCAAGAAGCCGGTCGACATGGGCTGGATGCAGCGCCGGTTTGTGGAAGAAGGTATCTGGGTACGTCCGTTCGGACGGCTGGCCTATATCATGCCGCCTTTCATCATTCGTCCGGAAGAACTGACGAAACTGACGAGTGGTTTGTGTAAGATTGTCGGTGAAATGCCGGAATAAAAACAAAGGAGGTGAATTATGGAAAATGAAATACAACCCGGACTGGACGGAGATTTTCAGCTGGAACTGGATAAACTGGAGGCGTGTGGCAACCTGCGTGTGTTGCCGGAAACCTGCAGCGAAGGGAAATGGATTGAGGCCGGCGGACGAAGGATGCTGAACCTATCGTCGAACGATTATCTGGGACTGGCTTCGGATAAGGCGTTGCGTGAGGAATTTCTGCGGACAGTGAAGGAAAGGGATTTGTGCTTTTCTTCCTCGTCTTCGCGGTTACTGACGGGTAACTTCCCTGCTTATCGGGAACTGGAATCGCTGCTGGCTTCGTTGTTTGGAGCGGAGAGTGCACTGGTGTTCAGCAGCGGGTATCACATGAATACGGGAATTCTTCCGGCGGTGACCGATGCAAACACGCTGATTTTAGCCGACAAATTAGTGCATGCAAGTCTGATTGACGGCATCCGCTTGTCGGTGGCCAAGTGCATCCGTTACCGTCATCAGGACTATGCACAGTTGGAGAATCTGCTGGCCAAACATCACGGCGAGTATCACCGGATTATTGTAGTGACCGAAAGTGTGTTCAGCATGGACGGTGACGTGGCTTCGCTCGACCGGCTGGTGGAACTGAAGCATCGTTATACCAACGTGATGCTGTATGTAGACGAGGCGCACGGCATTGCCGTACGGGGCCGGCGAGGACTGGGGGTAGCCGAGGAACAAGGTTGTCTGAAGGACATCGATTTCTTGTGCGGTACCTTCGGCAAGGCGATGGCTTCCGTGGGAGCGTATGTAGTGAGCCGGAAGGTGATGCACGATTACCTGGTGAACCGGATGCGTACGTTGATTTTCACCACGGCCTTGCCGCCTATCAATGTGGCATGGACGCGCTTTGTCTTGTCGCACCTGGAAGATATGCAGGCACGGCGGGAGCATCTGGCCAAAATCTCAGCAAGCCTGCGGACGGCTATCCGTGAGAGTGGGGTGGAATGTCCGTCGGAAAGTCACATTATTCCCTTGGTAGTGGGAGCCAATGAGAAGGCCATCTGGAAGGCCTTGCAGATGCAGGAACACGGCTTTTATGTGTTGCCGGTGCGTCCGCCTACCGTACCCGAGGGAACAGCGCGGTTGCGTTTCTCGCTGACTTCGCTGATTGAAGAGGATGAGATGGCACGGTTGTGTCATGAAATGAAATCATGAAAACAGAAAGAAATTGAGATATGAAACAACGGTTTATCAAGAAGGAAGGAAATTCCACATTGCTGCTCTTCTTTGCTGGATGGGGCTCGGACGAAAATTTGTTTGCCGGACCGGTACAGGAAGGATGTGACTGCCTGTTGTGTTTCGACTATAAGGATTTGGATTTTGACTATAGTCTGCTGGAGGGCTACAGGGAGATACGGGTCATGGCCTGGTCCATGGGGGTATGGGTAGCCTGCCAGACGTTGGCCGGAAAAGAGTATCCTTACGGGATGAGGCTGGCAGTAAACGGTACGCCTTTCCCTATTCACGATACAAAGGGTATTCCTGAAGCCATCTTTCAGGGAACCTTGGAGAATTTTTCGGAACCGGTACTGATTCGTTTCCGTCGGCGAATTTGCGGGTCGGCTGCCCAGGTGAAGACATTCCTGTCGCATCACCCTTATCGGGAGGTAGACGATTTGCACCAGGAGCTAGCTGTTTTGTGGACGGAAGTAAAGAATCGTCCGGCTGTGGAGTGGACTTGGAACAAGGCGATTGTCGGGACGAACGACAAGATTTTCCCGCCTCAGAACCAACGGGAAGCCTGGCGGGGAGTGGCCGTGGAAGAAGTGGATGCGGAACACTATGACGAGGAGTTGTTCCGTGAGTTGCTGAACGGAGAAAGTCGCTTATGGACAAGGCCCTGATTAGTCGGCGCTTTGCCAAGGCCGTGGGGACTTACTTGGACAAGGCCGACGTGCAGCGTTACGTGGCATCCCGAATGGCAGAACTGACCGGTCGTTACATTCCTTCGGACATACAGGAACGGGTACTGGAAATTGGCTGCGGCACGGGCATGTTCACACGGATGTACTTGCAGCAGGCTGTACCGGAAGAAATGTGGCTGAATGACCTTTGTCCGGAAGTGGAACCTTACCTGGCAGATGTGCTGGGTGAAAAGGTGCATTTCATGGTGAAGGATGCGGAGACATTAGCTTTTCCGGAGGGGCAGGACCTGATTGTATCGTGCTCGGCGGTGCAGTGGTTTGAAGATTTGCCACGTTTCTTTTCAGGATGCCGGAAGCTGTTGCACGAAGGAGGATATCTGGCTTTCAGTACCTTCGGTCCTCACAACACAGAGGAGGTGGCGACACTGACTGCGGCGGGATTGTCGTATCCGTCACTGGAGGAACTGAAAGAGATGCTGACGGCACGTTATGAAGTGGTATATGCCCACGAGGAACAGTTGCGCTTGTCATTCTCTTCTCCTTTGGAAGTGTTGAAGCATTTGAAGGAAACTGGAGTGACAGGCACGGCTGCACAGCCATGGACACGCGGCAGATTACAGGAATTCTGTCGGAATTATACGAGACAGTTCTCGGATGAACGGGGAAAGGTGTACCTGACCTTTCATCCTATTTATGTGATATGTAGAAAATAAAAAGGTTACGAGTATGAAAAAGAATGTAAATTTTGTCAGCGGTATCGATACCAATATCGGAAAGAGTTATGCTACGGCTTACTTGGCCAAGACCTGGAATGAACGGGGCATCCGTACCATTACGGAGAAACTGATTCAGACGGGGAATACGGACATGTCGGAAGATATCGAGCTGCATCGCCGGATTATGGGTACCGGCTTGCTGCCGGAGGATAAGGAACGGCTGACCATGCCGGAGATTTTTTCTTATCCTTGCTCTCCGCATCTGGCAGCGGAGATAGACAAGCGCCCGATTGATTTCGATAAGATTGAACGTGCCACTCAGACACTGAGCGACCGCTATGATGCGGTGTTGCTGGAAGGAGCCGGAGGATTGATGGTGCCGCTGACCCGTGAGTTGCTGACCATTGATTATGTGGCACAGAAGCAATATCCGCTGGTGTTCGTCACTTCCGGTCGTTTGGGCAGCATCAACCACACGTTGTTGAGCCTGGAAGCGATGACGCGTCGGGGCATCCGTCTGCATACGTTGGTCTACAATCTCTTTCCGGAAGAAGACGATGAGATTATCCGTCGCGATACGGAGGAATATATGCGCGACTTGCTGAAACGGGAATATCCAGACGCCGAGTTTGTGGTAGTTCCGTTCCTGGGAGTGTAAAAAGATTGAGCATTCGACAAGTTTAGGGAAATCCCTACCTCGAAATAGGGATTTCCTGCTTGATGGGGAGAAATATCTTTCTAATTTTGTATCAGATTAAAAAGGTGAAACCGTTAAATGATATAATTATGATGAAGGTGAAAGTATTTGCTTCGTTGATGTTGGCTGGCTTGCCATTTATTTTGGCAGCGCAGAGTAACGACGACCTTTACTTCGTTCCGAAGAAAAAAACGGAAACGAAGAAGGAGACCGTAGTGGCCCCGAAGCAGAATAGTCAGGGGACAACGGTGTATTCCACATCGACTACTTCCACTCCGGTTGTAGTGAAAGATGTGGCAGGAAATACGCGTGATGTAGATGAGTACAACCGTCGGTACACATCACGTGAAAATACATTCTCTATGCAGAATGATACGCTTTACATTCAGGAAAAACCGTATGGCGAACGAGGGGAATGGGTGAACGGATTTGAAGGTTCGCAGGATGATTACGAATATGCCATGCGCATCGTTCGTTTCCGGAGTCCGCGTTATGCCATACCGGTAAGCAGTCCGTTGTATTGGGATGTAGTGTATGGTGCTTTCCCGTCATGGGACTGGAATGTGTATGATGACGGACTTTATGCTTATGTATTTCCTACCTACAGCAATCCGTTGTGGTGGGATTGGAGATGGAACTGGAGCATAGCCGGGCCGAGATTCAGTTTTGGCTGGGGATGGTCTTCTCCATGGTATTATAGCAGCTGGTATTCTCCTTACTGGTATGGCGGTTACTGGGGTGGCTATTGGGGAGGCTACTGGGCCGGTTACTGGGGACCGGGGTGGCATCATCATTATCCGTACTATCCGTCGTATGGATGGGGAGGAGGATGGCATGGTCATTCTTATACCTACAATAACCGCCGTGCAGAGAATGTGGTACGGAGAGGTACTGTGGGCTCTGTATTCGACCATAATGGCCGAACAGGAGGTCGTGTGATGAGTGGCTTGGACCAAAACGGTAGAACGGGAGGTCGTGTAGTGAGCGGAACTAATGGGGTACGTTCTGTACGTCCGGATGACGCTACAAGAGTACGTAGCACAGGTGTGAGATATACACGTCCTTCACAAGGTATTGGTGAATCTACTTATTCTCGTCCAAGCAGTACACGTCCTAATTCTTATCGTAATACGGGAGCGTTTGACCGCATGAACCAGAATAACGGCAACCGGATGAACGGAATAAACAATTCACGGACAAATTCAAACTCATCTGTCAGAAGCTACAACAATTTTGGAGGAGGTAGCTATCGCTCTACTACAACCCGCAGTGGAGGCTCTTCAAGAAGTGTAAGTTCTGGTGGTGGCGGAGGTGCACACAGAAGATAGTCTGAACATTAAATAAAGAAATCAAGTATGAAAAGGAAATATATGTATGCGATGGCCTGCTCATTGATGTGCAGTGCGCAGGCTATGGCGCAGAATGCGTATGATGCGGCTCGCTATGCTGGTGATGAGTTAAACGGTACGGCCCGATTTGTAGGTATGGGAGGAGCCATGGGAGCTTTGGGAGCGGATATTTCTACTATTGGTACCAATCCTGCTGGTATCGGTTTGTTTAGGGGGCATGACTTGTCTACTTCCTTTGGTATGAACAGCACAAAGGCTGAGAGTGACTTTGGAGGGGAGAAGATGAATGACAAGCGGAATAAGGCTTCCTTTGATCAGATTGGTTTTGTGTATTCCACAAAGATTGGTAATCGTACTACACTTCGCTACCTGAACTTTGGATTCAATTACCATAAGAGTCGTAATTTCAATAGAATGTTTGCGGCTGGAGGAATGCTTAACGGTCTTTCACAAACGCAGCAGATGGCCAATATGGTGGGAGGAACCATTTTCTCTATGGATGAGATAGATAATATTTATAATTATGGAATGGAAGGTCATAGTAACCTGTCTAATCCATATAATAATGTCAATTATCCATATTTAGGCGTAATGGGTATTCGTACTGGTTTGGTAGGAGTAGGTACTTTTGACGATGGAAAAGGAGGAACCTATCAATTACCGATTGGATGGAATGGAAATTCCGGTGGATTCCGCAGTCGGGAAGAAGGCGGCATTAACCAGTATGATTTTAACGTTGCATTTAATGTGGAAGACCGGATGTATTTCGGAATTACATTGGGTGTGAACGATGTGGATTATACACGCAGTACTTATTATACAGAAGACTTGTATGATGGTAGTCATTCCGGTTTCTATGAGTTGCGGAATCTGTATCGTACGGAAGGATCGGGGATTAATTTGAAACTTGGAGCTATTTTCCGACCCATAGAAGAATCTCCGTTCCGTTTCGGTTTTGCCATTCATACGCCTACCTGGTATTCATTGACAGATATCTATTCTTCTGAAATTTACTCAGAACTGAATTATAAATATGAAAATGAGGAGGATAATAAGCAGTTTAAGGCGAATGAAAGAACTATAGACTATGCCGGAGAATCTGTGCAGGACTATCGTTTGGTTACTCCATGGAAATTCAATGTCAGTGCAGGAACGACTTTAGGAGGTATCATGGCTTTAGGTGCGGAATATGAGTACGCCAATTTCGGCTCTTCTCGCTTGTATTATAATGATGGAACTCCGATGGAGAATCAGAATGAGTATACCAAATCTACGCTGAAAGGGCAACATACACTGCGTTTGGGAATGGAAACTCGTATATCTTCTGCGTTTAGCGTAAGAGCGGGTTACAATTATTCTACATCGGCTTTTAAGGATGGTGCATACAAGTCGTTGAATGCAAATGATATGCGTACAGATACAGAATATGCTAATGATTTAGCCCGTAATACGGTAACTGTGGGCTTGGGTTACAGATGCAAGTGGTTCTACACTGACTTAGCTTATAAATATGATGTATATAAGTCTGATTTCTATGCATTCAGTGATGCGGCTTTGCAGGCTACGAAAGTGACTAATGAACGTCATCAGTTGCTGCTAACACTGGGCGTTCACTTCTAGAAGTTCATTGTGTTTGTTTTATTTAAATACGGGAGTTGCTTTTATTCACTGGGGCAGCTCCCTTTTTTATTCTTTTTTCTCACGGTATTCTTTCTTTTTCCAGAAGTTGAATCCCATGTAGATACGTAAGCTTCCGAAAGAGTTGGTCATAGAGAAGGAGGGTTTCCGGTAGTCATACGTGTGGAGTACGAGAGACGCTCCTACATAGTATTTGCTGTTGTTCCAGGTGATGCCGGCACGTGTAATCAGATCAAAGTTGATGTCTTTTATCCATTGTGCCCAGTCGGTTCCGCTTTGAGTAGGCTGGTCGTTGATACGTGCTTTTTTATAGGCTATGGCGGGAAGGAGAGAAACATTCAGCAGACAATTCTTAGCGAATACCCAGTTGTAACCGTAGCCAACACTAAGGTTGTAGTCGGTATAGCGCAAGCTGTGAAATTTCAGGGAGGAACTGAGCTGCTGTTGCATTTCCTCGGGCAATTGGGTGTGGTCGAAAGAAATGTTATGCTGGGAATAGGAAAATCCGGCCAACAGAGAACCGCAGCTTTTCCGCTGGTTGGTCGACTGGCTATAGGCTGCAGGATAGGAAAATCGCTTGTGGTTGAAAATCCAATAGGCATTCAGTCCTTTGATGTTGCTTTGAAAACCGTTGAACTGTGTGTTCGTATAGCTTTGGCTCAGGTTAAACTTTTCATAGGAAGACAGCTTGAAGTCGCTGCCTGTTTTCCGGTAATACAAGTCTACACCAAATTTAGCGCTGTATAGATTGAATACAATTTCTTTTCGGGGAGCTTTTTCCTTCCCTTTGCCGATAAGGTCTTTGATGTCGAAAGAAAGTCCTAAAAAGATCCATCTCCAGCCGAAATAGACTCCTAACTTAGTATTGATGTTCGGGGCAAAATTCAGACTCTGTCCGTCGTTGCTGCCCAACCGGTAATGTTCATACCAGGAACTTTGCTCCAGCATGAAGGCCAGATTATATTTGTTGGGAGAGATGTAAGTGGTGTCTATGGTGTTCAGTTTGGCCCCAGCCTTCTTGATTTCTTCTCCAGTGTACTTGATGGAACGGACAATACCGTCGGTCAGACTGCTTAATGACAGTCGGGGAGAAGCCACAGGAGCCGGTTCGTTGATTGACACGCTGTCTTTCTTCTCTACCTGAGCCATGGTGTGCGTCGGATAGAAAAGGAGTATAGACAGTATGGTCAACAAAGAGAGTGGCTTCACCCCATCGTGTATTAGTTAAAGTTTGTTCAGAATGCGGTCCATTACCCAGTTGGTAGGAGTGGCACTGACCCCGTCGCAGGTGCAGACTGCCTTTCCTTGCAGATGCTCTACTACAGCTTTAATCAGCGGAAGCTGTACATGAGGAGGGTTAGGAGGCAGGATTTCTTCACGTCCACGTTCCGTATGCAGGGCTATCGGGTCGTAGGTGAAGACGGAAAAGCAGATCATACCTTTGTCTCCGATAATTTCAATACGGTCTTCCTTGGCGGAGTCGTGGGCTACGAAGCACCATGAACCTGAGCCGGGCAGGCCGGAGTCAAACTTGAAGCAGGCACTGATTGTATCTTCTGCTTCATACAGTCCGCCACGGTTACATTTGTATCCTTCTGCTTCCAGGATGCATCCGAACATGTCCTGCAATAAATCGAGCTGGTGGGGAGCCAGGTCGTAGAAATAACCTCCACCTGCAATATCGGGTTGCACACGCCACGGCAGGTTCTTGCTGTTGTAATCGAGTGCACGCGGGGGCTGTGCGAAACGAATCTGCACGTTGATAACGTTGCCGATTTCGCCTTCTTCCACTAACTGACGGACTTTTTGAAAGTAGGGCAGGTAGCGGCGGTAATAGGCTACGAAGCAAGGCACTCCGGTCTCTTTCGAAATGCGGTTGATACGTGCGCAGTCTTCATAGCTGGCAGCCATCGGCTTCTCGATGTATACTGGTTTGCCGGCCTTCATCGCCATGATGGCAAATGTGGCATGCGAAGAAGGAGGAGTAGCGATGTAAATGGCATTCACATCTTCGTCTCCAATCAACTCTTGTGCGTCGGTGTACCATCGGGGTATCTGATGGCGTATGGCGTAGGATTTGGCTTTTTCTTCGTCGCGGCTCATGACGGCAACCACCCGTGAGCCTTCTATCATGTTAAAAGCGGGTCCGCTTTTCTTTTCGGTGACTTCACCGCATCCGATGAATCCCCAGTTTACTTTATCTAGTTTGATCATAGATGAGTGGTTTTAATGAAAATATTTCTTATATAATTTCTGATAGTCTTCGCTTTTCATGTATTCATCGAGCCATTGGTTCAGGCTGTCGAGCAGGATGGGAGAATGTTTAGCTACTCCCCATGCGTAGAATTGGGTGAAACTGATGTCTGTATCAATATCCAGGTTTGGATATAGGTGCATGTTTGCCTTGGCAATATTC
Source organism: Phocaeicola plebeius DSM 17135 (assembly GCF_000187895.1). Taxonomy (GTDB): domain Bacteria; phylum Bacteroidota; class Bacteroidia; order Bacteroidales; family Bacteroidaceae; genus Phocaeicola; species Phocaeicola plebeius. The sequence continues at coordinate 688,463 of NZ_DS990130.1, forward strand.
TCGTCGCACACGGCATAGTCAATGTCACCTCCGGAAACCATGGCCATGAGTTGTTCAGGACCGTATTGTTCTATCTCCTGAATATAGATGGTGTCGGCTATCTCGCTGATGAGGTTGTGCAGGCGCAGCAGGGCAGGAGAGCCTTTGACCACATGCAGGGTTTTGTGTCCTAACTCCAGTTGGTTGTGTATGTACAGACTGTCTTTCCCTTTTTCCGGTTTGCGCTGTACCAGTACCTGCTTGCTGAGCAGCAGAGTGTGGCTGAAAAGAAGGGAGTCTTTGGAACGGGTAGTTACGGTTGTTTCCGTAGCAATCAGGTCGTATTTTCCTTTGTTGAGGCCTTTCAACCGTTCCTCAAAGCTCATTTCCGGAGTGACTTCCAGCCGTAGGTTCTTGGCTTGTGCAAAGGCATTCAGCAGTTCGTAGTCAAAGCCGGACAGACTGTCCTTGTCGGCATGATAGCTGATGGTATTGTATTCCGTTACTGCACGGAGGATGCCTGACTCGATGATTTCCGGATAGTCGCGTGGTGTGAACTTCGGTTCTTCTTCATGATACGAACAGAGCCGAAGTATGGCGACAAGAATAATCAATCCGCCTGCCAGGTATAGAATTTGGTTTCTCTTCATAGGCAGAGAATTAATCAAAGAAGTTCCATGAGAGTCCTACTTTCAGGATACGCGGGTTGAGCGGATAGTGCGGAGCCAGGAAGTAGCTCTTTTCTCCCGTACGCTGCAGCAGGTTATACATCTGTACGAAGATACGCGTACGTTTCAGGTGCAGGTTGATGTATCCGTTGATGAGGGGGTAGCCTCCGACTTTATAACGTGTATCCGGATTTTGCAGGTAGAATTGTCCGATAGCCGGGGCATAGTCGGGGGCATAATATTGTGTAAAGTAACGCATATCGGCTCCCATTTCAATGCTCAACACCTTCTTGGCCAGTCCGAACCGGATGTACAGGTCGTGATAGAGTACAAGTTCCGGCAAGGGAAGCACGGTCTCGTTGCTGGTCTTCTGGTAGGTGATTTCATTGTCTAAATGAAGGATGCCCAACTTGAAGTCCTGACGCAGGCTGGCACTGAACACTTGGATGTTTCCGGAATGCTGGCGTACGGCCATGTCGTTCTTGTAGCTGACCACATCGTTGGCGTTGGTATATTTCACTGACGCATTGTCCAGATACGTATAGTTGGTGATATTTTCTACTCCTGCCTTCAACTGTGTCCGCCAGCGGTCGATACTCAGCTTTCCTTCAATGCGTGTACGCATGATTTTGCTCAGGTCATTGTCCCACCAGTAATGTTTAGAGTGGAAATGGCGGTAGTAGAACGTAGGATTCAGGTTTTTGATATAGGCATTGGCTTCCAGACGTACGGTATCGTTAAACAGGCGGAAGTTCAGGTCACCTTGTCCTTCTACACTGAACTGTCCGGCATCTTCTCCAATCATGGCTATCTCACCCAACACATTGTAGTGCAGTGTCTTTCCCTGTGACTTGATAAGCTGGCCTCCGATGGACAAGACATTCTCTTTGTGAGTTGTTGGGATGCGTCGTCCCGGAGTGCCGGTAATGGTATCTGTCAGCGTAAAGTTACGATGCTCAAAGCTGGCAAAAACGGTCAGTCCGGCTTTGGCCCATTTGTTGAATCCTTCCCGCAGGGCAATGCCGACGGTGTTCTTGATAGAGAAGTTCTTGGTGATGTCCAGTGAATCCTTGCCCAGATAGTTATGTTCAAAGTATTCTTCATTCTGGTCAACGTCATAAGACACGTATTTTCTGCGGTTGATGTCTACGTTGACGGTATGAATGAAGCTGGTCACCGGTACGAATACCTCTTTGGTTATCGTATCGTTCTCAGTCGTTTCATCGCGATAGAATCCCAAGTTATACCGATGAGTCAGGAAGGCATGATACCCGGTATTGTTGTTCCAGATATTCGACAGATTGGTCGGGATAGAATACGTTTCGTAGGTTCGGTTTCCCTCGGCCATCTCCAGCGGGTTGGTGATGTAGCGGTCGTCCGTGATACCTCCGTTTTCGGCCACCTTCAGGTTCTCATTGATAAAGCTGAAGTGCATGTCGTACTGGTCGCCGTGATAGTAGGCAAAGAGGTTGCCGTTGAATAGTGCCGTAGACTGGCTGTCGTATTTTCCTCGGCCGTAAGTGTAGTCGATGTCGAACCCGAAGCCCATACGCTTGTTTACATTTACGGCAAAGTAAGCTTTGAAACGTTCCTCTCCGTAGCGTCCGTCTCCCTGCTTGAAGTAGGTCAGGTTGGTGAAAGGTGATTTGGTATTGGTATACACCACATCACTGGGCTTTCGTACGGTGAAATCGTACGGATCGGTGAAGAAAAATTGGCTGCTTTCTTTCCGTTCAAAGAACACGTGTGAGATACGCGGTGCTCCCAAGTTACCTAAGTAGGTATAATGTCCCGTAGGTCCTCCTGTATCATTGGAGTTCTGGAATCCATGCTGCAGGGTATCGACCGGAACGGGAGTCATTTCTCCAAAGCGTGTGTCGATTTTCCAGGCATTCAGTCCCACCGGTACGGTGCTGGCATCAATCACTGCGGTTGTATCAATCGGATTACCGTTTCGGTCATATCTGTTGCCGTCCATTCCGGTGGCCGACATTCCTTGTCCGTATTGGGAAATGGTGTTCTGTGCCGAGAGGGCGGTGCACACCAGTATGAATAGGGTTGTAAAAAATATCTTCTTCATAATGGGGCAAAGATACAATAAAAATGCGAAAATGGGAGATTGTGGCTTTCAAAAAGTAGCATTGGAGATGTTTGAAGTGAAACTCTGGAAAAAGAAGCAGGCTGCCAACCGCATTTCTTTCTGTAAATGCGCTGGCAGCCTGTGATATAGAAGTACGCTTCCGGTAAGAAATCAGACTTCCTTGATGATGTCCATACCGATATGTATGGCTTCTTCGTTCATCGGAATCAGGTGATGGTGACGTTCAGGCAAAGTCTTGCGCAGAGCTTTCACCACACTTTCGATAGATACGATGGGACGGATTTTCAGCAATCCTCCCAATACAATCATGTTGAAGGTCTTAGCCATTTTTCGTTCGTTGGCTTCGTCCATGGCATCAATGCGATACACATGGATGTCCTTGCGTGTAGGAGGGTTGATGATGCCGTATCCGTCGTAAATCAATACTCCACCTGGCTTAACTTTGCTTTCAAACTTGGCAAGCGAAGGCTGGTTCAGGATGATGGCTGTGTCATACTTGCTGAGAATCGGGGATGAGATACGCTCGTCGCTCACAATGACAGTGACGTTGGCCGTACCTCCGCGCTGTTCCGGACCGTAGGCTGGCATCCAAGTCACCTCCTTGTTTTCCATCAGACCGGAATATGCCAGAATTTTTCCCATGGAAAGAACTCCCTGACCTCCAAATCCTGCTATGATAATTTCCTCTTTCATATAATGTGCAAATAATTATTTATTTTCGGTAGTATCTTTCAGGTCGCCTAGCGGGTAGAAGGAGAACATGTGTTCTTCCATCCATTTGTTGGCGGCTTCGGGTGTCATTTTCCATCCTGAGTTGCAGGTAGATACGATTTCTACCAGACTGGAGCCTTTTTTCTGCATGGAACATTCGAATGCCTTGCGGATGGCTTTCTTGGCCTTGCGGATGGCAGCCACTGACTGCACTGACTGGCGGGTTACGTAGGCGGTACCTTCCAGTGTAGCGGCAATTTCGGTCATCTTCAGCGGGTAACCGTGGATTTCCGGAACACGTCCGTACGGGCAGGTAGAAGTCTTCATACCCACCAGCGTGGTCGGAGCCATCTGGCCGCCGGTCATACCATAGATGGCATTGTTGATGAAAATGATGGTGATGTTTTCTCCGCGGTTCAGGGCGTGAATGGTTTCGGCCGTACCGATGCAGGCCAGGTCACCGTCGCCCTGATAGGTAAATACCAGGCGGTCGGGCCATAAGCGCTTGATGGCAGTAGCCAGGGCAGGTGCACGTCCGTGTGCAGCTTCCTGACAGTCTATATCCAGGTAATTATACATGAACACGGCACAACCTACCGGACTTACTCCGACAGCTTTCTCGGCCATGCCCATTTCGTCGATGACTTCGGCAATCAGTTTGTGAACTACTCCGTGACTGCATCCCGGACAGTAGTGCATAGGGTTATCGTTCAGCAGGCGAGGCTTCTGATAAACCAGATTCTCAGGTTTGATTATATCTTCTTTTGTCATAATTAGTTCTCCTGTAGTTTATCGTAGAAAGAAACGAAACACGAATTCCATCATCTTCAGGAAAAGAGAGGCACCGCATACATAAAAGAATACGGTCTTGTCTTCACCCAGTGTGAAGTAGAGAATGACGGAAATCAATGCTCCAATCATAAACAGTACGTTTAAGACGGCTCTTATTCTATCGGTATCCATAGCTTATTTCTGAATCAGTTTTTCCTTGATGGCTTCGATTACTTCATCCGGATCGGGTACGATACCTCCCAGACGTCCGAAATGTTCTACGGGTACCTTACATTCTACGGCCAGACGGACATCTTCAATCATCTGTCCGCTGTTCAGTTCCACGGTCAGGATACCTTTCACCTGTTTAGCTCTTTCTTTCAGGGCCTTGCTCGGGAACGGCCATAATGTAATCGGACGGAACAGACCTACCTTGATACCTTCTTCGCGTGCATGCTCCATGGCTTTCTGTGCGATACGTGCACAAGAGCCGAAAGCTACAATCAGGTATTCAGCATCTTCTGTGTCAAGTTCCTCGTAGCGTGTTTCTTTTTCTTCGATTTCTGCGTATTTAGCCTGCAAGTGCAAGTTACGCTGCTCCATGATGGCCGGATCCAGTTCCAATGAGGTGATGATATTGGGCTTGCGTCCCTTGCAGCCGGTCGTTGCCCACGGACATTGTGCCAGAATCTCTTCTTCCGTACGTCTGGGGCGATATTCCGGAAGCACTACCTTTTCCATCATCTGACCGATTACACCGTCGGCCAGAATCATAGCTGGATTGCGGTATTTGAAAGCCAGGTCGAAAGCCAGCCCTACAAAGTCAGCCATTTCCTGTACGGAAGCCGGAGCCAGTGCAATCAGGTGGTAGTCGCCGTGACCGCCTCCCTTGGTAGTCTGGAAATAGTCGGCCTGACTGGGCTGAATAGTACCCAGACCCGGACCTCCTCGCATCACGTTGACTACCAGACAAGGAAGTTCCGCACCTGCGATGTAGGAGATACCTTCCTGCTTCAAGCTGACGCCCGGACTGGAGGACGAAGTCATGACCATTTTTCCACTGCCGGCGCCTCCGTATACCATATTAATTGCTGCCACTTCACTTTCAGCCTGAAGAACTACCATTCCGGTAGTTTCCCATGGCTTCTGTTCGGCAAGCGTTTCCAATACTTCAGATTGGGGGGTGATAGGGTAACCGAAGTAACCGTCCACGCCGATACGGATGGCGGCATGGGCTATGGCCTCGTTACCTTTCATAAGAACAACTTCTTCTGCCATAATTTTTCGATTTTGCTTGTTGGGCATTTTTATTCTTCACTTTTCGCTCTGTATACGGTCAGACAACCGTCCGGGCACACAATGGCGCACGAAGAGCATCCGTTACAGGTATCTTCCACTACCTGCTGTACGTAATTATATCCTTTTTGATTTACTTTCGGGGTGAGTGACAACACATGCAGCGGGCATGCTACCACACATAAGTTGCATCCCTTGCAGCGTTCGGTATTTACGATAACCACACCTTTCATCTTAGCCATAGTATATATCTCTTATTGATTAAACATATCTTTATTATAAAAGTTAAGTATATCCATCACCATCTTCCGGGCATCGGTTGCCGGACTTTCCGGGTCCAGGGCAATCGCTTCCTGGTAATTGTTGAGCGCTCCCTGCCAGTCACCTTTTTTCCGATAGGCATTTCCCAAAAGATAATATGCTTCCGCTGTAGGCGAGGAAGCCGTTTGCAACCAATCATTCAGGCGAGATATAGCGGTGTCTACATGTCCTTCATTTATCAGTTGTCTGATGTGATTCAGTTGTTCATTCATGGTCTTTTATGTCATATTGTAACCTTACAAAGATAGTCTTTAATTTGGTACGAGAGTCATTTTTACGTAATAAATAGTAAAAAATGCCGATTTTTCTTTTTCTAGGTATTGTGTAAAATGCTGATTTATAATATATTCTAATGCTGTGGTTTTTGTTTCAATTGAAAAAGATGCATATTTAACTAATTGCTTAAAATAATGAAGGGTGTAACAGATTTGTCAGATATTGTAAGGGGTTACCAAAAGTTTATTGAATGAGCAGAATCTATTTGATTATGTCATTATTTCTTTTAACTTTGTGGCAATTTATTCATGAAACAAACAACTAAATAATTAACTTATCAGATAGAATTATGAACAAGATTCTTCAGAAGGAACATTTTTCCGAAAAGGTCTTCAAACTGGTGATTGAGGCTCCTTTAATTGCAAAGTCGCGTAAGGCGGGACATTTTGTCATTGTCCGTGTAGGCGAGAAGGGGGAACGCATGCCTTTGACTATTGCAGCAGCCGATCCGGTGAAAGGAACCATTACTTTGGTGGTGCAGGAGGTAGGACTTTCGTCTACCCGTTTGTGCGAATTGAATGTGGGTGATTACATTACAGATGTGGTAGGTCCGCTGGGAAAGGCTACTCATATTGAGAACTTCGGGACAGTGGTTTGTGCCGGAGGTGGTGTAGGTGTGGCTCCGATGTTGCCTATCGTGCAGGCATTGAAGGCTGCGGGAAACCGGGTAATTACTGTGCTGGCCGGACGTACCAAGGAACTGATTATTCTTGAAAAGGAAATGCGTGAGAGCTCGGACGAAGTGATTATCATGACGGACGACGGTTCTTACGGACAGAAAGGTTTGGTTACGGAAGGAGTAGAAGCAGTCATCAAGCGTGAAAAGGTGGACAAGTGTTTTGCCATTGGTCCGGCCATCATGATGAAATTTGTCTGTCTTCTGACTAAGAAATATGATATTCCGACTGATGTTTCACTGAACACCATCATGGTGGATGGTACGGGTATGTGTGGTGCTTGCCGTATCACCGTGGGCGGAAAGACGAAGTTCGTATGCGTGGATGGTCCGGAATTCGATGGTCATCAGGTGGACTTCGACGAGATGCTGAAACGTATGGGGGCTTTCAAGGATATTGAGCGTGAAGAAATTCATAAACTGGATACTAAACCTGCAACTTGTGAAGCTGAACAGGCTGCTTCCGGACGAAACGCTGAATGGCGTGAAGTGCTGCGCAAAAGCATGAAGCCGAAAGAACGTACGGCTATTCCGCGCGTAAAGATGAACGAACTGGATCCGGAATACCGTTCACACAGCCGTAAGGAAGAAGTGAACTTGGGACTGAGCGAAGAGCAGGCGCTGACAGAAGCCAAACGTTGTCTGGACTGTGCTAATCCTTCTTGTATGGAAGGCTGTCCGGTGGGTATTGATATTCCGGGCTTTGTCAAGAACATCGAACGCGGAGAATTCCTGGAAGCAGCGCGTACGCTGAAAAAGACCAGTGCGCTTCCGGCCGTATGTGGACGTGTCTGTCCGCAGGAAAAGCAGTGTGAATCGAAATGTATTCACCTGAAGATGGGACACGAAGCGGTGGCTATCGGTTACCTGGAACGTTTCGCTGCTGATTATGAACGTGAAAGCGGACAGATTTCAGTGCCCGAAATTGCAGCCAAGAATGGTATCAAGATTGCAGTAGTGGGTTCAGGACCTGCTGGATTGTCGTTTGCAGGCGATATGGCCAAGATGGGTTACGACGTAACCGTGTTCGAGGCGCTGCATGAAATTGGTGGGGTATTGAAATACGGTATTCCGGAATTCCGTCTGCCGAACAAGATTGTGGATGTGGAAATCGAAAACCTGTCCAAGATGGGAGTGACTTTCGTGAAGGACTGCATCGTAGGTAAGACCATCAGTGTGGAAGACCTCGAAAGTGAAGGCTTCAAGGGAATCTTCGTTGCTTCGGGTGCCGGACTGCCTAACTTCATGAATATTCCGGGCGAGAACTCCATCAACATCATGTCTTCGAATGAGTACCTGACACGTGTAAACCTGATGGATGCGGCCAGCGAAGATGCCGATACTCCGGTGACATTCGGCAAGCGAGTGGCTGTAATTGGTGGTGGAAATACGGCGATGGACTCTGTACGTACAGCACGCCGTTTGGGAGCAGAGAAAGCGATGATTATCTACCGTCGTTCGGAAGCAGAAATGCCGGCTCGTCTGGAAGAGGTGAAACATGCCAAGGAAGAAGGTGTGGAATTCCTGACATTGCACAATCCGATAGAATACATTGCCGATGAGAAGGGACGTGTAAAACAGGTGGTATTGCAGAAAATGGAACTGGGTGAGCCTGATGCTTCCGGTCGTCGTAGTCCGGTTGCCATTCCGGGAGCTACAGTAACTCTCGACATCGACATGGCCATTGTCAGTGTAGGTGTATCGCCTAACCCGATTGTGCCGAATTCTATTCCTGGACTGGAATTAGGACGCAAGGGAACTATTGCCGTCAACGATGACATGCAGTCGTCTATCCCGACCATCTATGCCGGTGGTGACATCGTGCGCGGTGGAGCTACTGTAATCTTGGCGATGGGTGACGGACGCCGTGCGGCTGCTGCCATGGATCGCCAGCTTCGTCAGGGATAAAAACAAACTTGAAAATCAGACATAAAAGAGACGCTTGGACGTTTGTAACAGAACGTCTAAGCGTCTCTTTTAAAACGCACTTGCGTTTTAGGTAAAATGTCAAAGCGTTTAAAACAAAACGTCCTTGTGTTTCGGTTGAAGCGCAAGGACGTTTTTCTATGTGATTACTGACGCAGCTGAGTGTGTGTGATTTCGCCTGTATACATGGTGTATGACTTGCTGTTATCTGCTTGAATGTTAAGTGATTTCAGATCTTCAGCCGTCATTTTCTGGCTCATTGACTTCTTACATTCGATAACTGCTGTCGGTTGGGAAGCACCTTGTGCATAGAATGAAATCTTATATTCGCTGCACTGTTCCATCAGGGCACTAAGAGCGATGCGGTCTTGTGCAATCAGCAGGTAAGCCACGTTTTTGTTGAACAATTTACCAAAACCTCCCCAGTTTTCGGCCTTGATTTCTATTTCTTCATCGTTGGCAGTCAGGGTAATGCGTCCGTTTTGCAACTGACTGTTCCAGTTGTCTGAGAATTGTGCTACAGGCACTTCCTTCAGTTCGCCGGTCAGGGTCATGGCCGGGGTCAGAGGAGTTGCTGGAACTACAGCAGGAGCTGTTTCGTTAGCCAGTACCTTTTGTCCCAGTGCATCGGTAGCCGACTGGAAGAGCTGGTCTTTCAGGTCGATGGTCTCACGACGGAACTTTCCGCAGATAGGAGCCAGTTTGGTTTTCTTCTTGTTCAGTGCCATGTCATCGGTAATCCATTCTTCGGCAGTATATTTTTCTCCTCCGTCGCGGTTCTCGTCATACCAGTAACGGATGCGGGTCATGGTCATGTGGCATACCCCATCAGCTACATTGATCAGATACTGGTAGTAGATGCGGGTACGGTCCAGTGAAAGTGCCGAGGAAGAGAACACAATGTATTCTTCGGCTGAGGCGGCAATGTCACCTTCTTCTTCGTTGGTGTAGACTACTCGGCTCTGCAGTTTTCCGTCAGATTTGAAGCGGTTGTTGGCCCAGTCTAGCATCTGCTGATAGAGTTGTTCTTTTGAAAGGGAAGGAGCCTTGATTTCATGATTGAAGGTTACCTTTCCATCCTCCATTGTAATCGCTCCAGCCAGATATTTCGGGTCGGAGTTGTCTTTTTTATCTTTGGCCATTCCGAACAACGGCAGGCAGGCCAATAAGATGAACAATAGTTTTTTCATGATTCGTATCAAAGTTTTTTATAGTATGAAACATTATTTCTTAAAGATAGCATGTGTAAAGATAGGTATTTTTTTTAACTGCGGTGTAGGAATAGGATTTCTTATTATTTTTTTGTGAAACAATTATACATTTCAGTAAAAACAACAAAGCCCGTTTCCCTTTTCAGGAAAACAGGCTTTGTACGTATTTCTATCAAATAGAACCTCTCCGAAGCAGGAGCGGGGGATTATCGAACGGGAATTTTGTCGATGCGTGCCTGATGGCGTCCGCCTTCAAAATCGGTAGTGAAGAATTCCGTCATGATCTTGTCGGCCATTGCTTCATCAATGAAACGTCCCGGCATCACCAGTACGTTGGCATTGTTGTGCTGACGGGCCAGATGAGCGATTTCCGGAATCCAGCAAAGTGCGGCACGGATACCTTGGTGTTTGTTCAGGGTGATACCGATTCCTTCACCACTTCCGCAGATGGCAATTCCCGGATAGCATTCTCCGTTTTCTACTGCCAAAGCCAGCGGGTGAGCAAAGTCGGGATAGTCACAACTGTCGGTTGTGTAAGTTCCGAAATCTTTGTATTCCCATCCTTTGGCTTCCAGCCATTTTTTCACGTATTGTTTCAATTCAAATCCGGCATGGTCGGATGCAAGTCCTATTGTTTTCATCAGAGCATTTCTTTTACTTGGTTATATACATTTTCAGCAGTGAAGCCCAGTTTTTCATCCAGCACTTTGTATGGAGCAGAGAAACCGAATGATTCCAATCCCCAGATCTTGCCGTTTGCACCTACCAAACCCAACAAGTTGACTGGCAGACCAGCTGTCAGACCAAATACTTTGGCTCCAGCCGGAAGAATGCTTTCCTGATATTCCTTGCTCTGGCTGCGGAACAAACCTTCTGACGGAACTGATACGATACGAGTCTTCACACCGTCTTTGTGAAGCAGTTCGGCTCCAGCTACCAAGGTAGATACTTCAGAACCAGAAGCTACCATGATGACATCCGGATTTTCGTCAGAACCAGCTACGATGTAAGCTCCCTTGGCTGCCTGTGAGTAGTCTGTACCTGCAGGCAACATGTTGATGTTCTGGCGAGACAGAATCAGAGCCGACGGAGTATCGGTATTTTCCATAGCCAGTTTCCAGCAGACAGTAGTTTCTTCTGCATCGGCCGGACGAAGTACCAGCATAGAGTTCTTACCGTGGTGGTTTTTCAGTTTTTCCATTAAGCGGATTTGTGCTTCCTGTTCTACTGGTTCGTGAGTAGGACCGTCTTCACCTACACGGAATGCATCGTGAGTCCAGATGAACTTCACAGGCAACTGCATGAGGGCAGCCATACGTACAGCCGGCTTCATGTAGTCTGAGAATACGAAGAATGTACCGCAGGCAGCGATTACACCACCGTGCAGTGCCATACCGATACAGCAGCAAGCCATAGTCAGTTCGGCTACTCCGGCCTGGAAGAAGGCACCGCTGAAGTCACCGTTTACAAATGCATGAGTCTTTTTCAAGAAACCGTCAGTCTTGTCAGAGTTAGACAAGTCGGCAGAAGCACAGATCATGTTAGGAACCTGCTGTGCCAATGCGCCCAATACAGCTGCAGATGCGTTACGAGTAGCATCGTTTGCTTTCTGCTGGATACCAGCCCAGTCTACTTTCGGAGCTGCTCCGCTGAACCATTCTTTCTGTTGAGCGGCTTTTTCTGGATTAGCTGCAGCCCATGCAGCTTCTTCTTCATGACGTGCAGCTACGATAGCTTTCAGTTCTTCTTCACGTTTTGCGTAAATTTCTTTTACGTCATCGAAGATAACAAACGGATTTTCAGGGTCAGCACCCAAGTTGATCATGGTGTTCTTGTAAGCGTCGCCACCCAGAGGAGCACCGTGAGTCTTACAATTGTGTTCGTATGAAGAGTTATCGTCCTTGCGGGCACCCTTACCCATGATACATTTACCGATAATCAGCGTCGGGCGTTTGCTTTCTGCTTTTGCAGCATCCAGAGCAGTACGGATTTGTTCGCAGTCGTTACCGTTGATTTCGATGACATTCCATCCCCATGCACGGTATTTCATGGCTGTATCTTCAGAGATAACATCCTTTGTTTCTGTAGAAAGCTGGATGTCATTTGAGTCATAGAACATGATCAGGTTGTCCAGACCCAGGTGACCGGCAATACGGCCTGCACCCTGAGAAATTTCTTCCTGAATACCACCGTCAGAGATATAAGCGTAGATAGTTTCTTTATTGAAAGTAGGATTACCCGTACGAGCTGCAAGGAATTTGGCAGCGATGGCAGCACCTACAGCAAATACATGTCCCTGTCCCAGCGGGCCAGAAGTGTTCTCAATGCCGCGCATTACGTCCACTTCAGGATGTCCCGGAGTAGGAGAGCCCCACTGACGTAATTGTTTTAATTCGTCTAATGTAAATTTACCGATAAGAGCCAATTGTGAATATAACATCGGTGACATGTGGCCCGGATCCAGGAAGAAGCGGTCGCGACCTTCCCATTTCGGGTTCTGAGGGTCATACTGCAGATACTCTGCATACAAGACATTGATGAAATCGGCTCCACCCATTGCACCTCCGGGGTGTCCAGACTTTGCTTTTTCAACCATTGAAGCAGCCAAAATACGAATATTGTCAGCAGCGTGGTTCATTACTTGTTTGCTGTTCATATAACTAAATTTTGATTTGTATGCTACATAAAATACGGGTGGCACAAGTCACCCGCTTTTTGAAATTATGAGCAAAGGTATGACATTTATATGTAAATTACAAAGTGGAAGTAACTTATTTATTTTACATTTTTTTACTTCTTGTATTTTACCGCAGCCTCTTCTACCGGCAGACAAGCCTTGTAATTTTCAATATAAGCATTGAATCCGGCTACGTCTTCTGCGGTAGGAGATACCTCCACGCCAGCATTTCCGGCAAACACTTTTTCGTCGAGGAAGTCAGCCAGTGACTGCTTCTTGTCATTGTTTACCAGATAAGAACCTAACAGGGCAATACCCCATGCACCACCTTCTCCTGCAGTTTCCATCACAGAAATCGGTGAGTTGATGGCTGCTGCAAGAACTCTCTGACCTACACCTTTGGTACGGAACAGACCTCCGTGACCTGTGATGCGGTCTACTTTGATTTTTTCTTCGTTGAAGAGAATGTCATTTCCAATCTTAAGTACGCCTACTGATGCATACAAGTGTGCACGCATAAAGTTGGCCAGGTTGAATTTATCGCTTGCTGTACGTACGAATAACGGACGTCCTTCTGTTAGGCCGGTTACAGGTTCGCCTGAGAAATAGTTGTACGAAATCAGTCCGCCGCAGTCTGCATCACCTGCCAGTGCGTGGTTGTACAGCTTGCCGAAAATTTCGTCCATATCTACCGGCATACCCATCAGTTCCTGGTATTCCTTGAACAGGTTTACCCATGCATTCAGGTCGGAAGTACAGTTGTTGCAGTGTACCATGGCTACCAGGCTTCCGTCAGGAGTAGTTACCATGTCAATCATTTCGTATGGTTTTGACAGGTCTTTTTCCAGTACGATCATAGAGAAAGAAGAAGTTCCAGCCGATACATTACCCGTGCGCTGTTTTACAGCATTGGTAGCCACCATACCTGTTCCTGCATCACCTTCCGGTGGACAAACAGGTACACCTGCTTTCAGATGGCCTGATACGTCGAGTTTCTTGGCACCTTCTTCAGTCAGGCAACCAGCATTTTCTCCTGCCAGCAATACTTTCGGCAGAATGTCTGTCAGTTTCCAGCTGTATCCGTAAGGAGCTACTAACTTGTCGAATTTTTCAATCATTTCGGCAGAGTAGTTCTTTGTCTCAGGGTCGATAGGAAGCATACCAGAAGCATCACCGATACCCAGAACTTTTTCGCCGGTAATCTGCCAGTGTACGTAACCTGCCAATGTAGTGAAGAAAGTGATGTCCTTCACGTGTTCTTCCTTGTTCAGGATAGCCTGATAGAGGTGAGAGATACTCCATCTCAACGGAATGTTGTAGACAAAGAGTTCAGACAGTTCGGCAGCTGCTTTGCCAGTGTTGGTATTTCTCCATGTACGGAACGGTACGAGGATTTCTTCTTTATCGTTGAAAGCCATGTAACCGTGCATCATGGCACTGATACCGATGGCTGCCAAGTTTTCTATTTCGATGCCGTACTGGCTTTTTACGTTTGCGCGAAGATCAGCATAGCAGTCCTGCACACCAGCCCAGATAGCTTCAATGCTGTAGGTCCAAAGACCATCTACCAGCTGGTTTTCCCAGGTGTGACTTCCCTGAGCAATAGGTTTATTTTCCTGGTCAATCAGGACAGCTTTGATTCGGGTAGAACCGAATTCAATACCCAAAATGGCTTTACCTGCCTCAATGGTTGACTTTGCATCTTTCATATTAAAAATCGATTAGTTAAAGTGAAAAATAAGGCAATATTAAAAAATAAAAGTGCTGCCAGAAAGAAATCTTCTGTCCAGCACTTTTAAGATATACTTGATTAAGTATTAGCAAAGAGCTTTGTTCAGCATGTAGTATACTTCGTTCATGCGAAGTTCTTTCTTGAAGCTGTCGATGGTAGTATCTTTGTTGATATGTACCATTTCGATTCCAGCGATTTCTGCATAGTCTTCCCAGTATTCTGCAGTCAGGTCGTATGAGAAGCAAGAGTGGTGAGTACCACCAGCCAAAATCCATGCACCCGCACCGATTTCGAAGTTAGGCATCGGTTTCCAAAGTGCAGAAGCAACCGGCAATTTCGGCAGTGGTTTCGGTTCGATACATTCTACGTCGTTTACAATCAGACGGAAGCGGTTGCCCATGTCTACTACAGTAGCAGTGCATCCTGTACCTACCTTAGAAGTGAAGACAAGACGTGCAGTCTGGCTCTTACGTACACCGATACCGAGGAAGTGTACTTCCAGACGAGGTTTCTTAGCTGCAATCATTGGACAAACTTCCAACATGTGAGCCTGAAGGATAGAGCTGTTTTCACCGTCGAAGTTCAGTGTGTAGTCTTCCAGGAAAGAACATCCGTTAGGCAATCCCTGGTTCATAACCCATACTGTACGATACAAAGCAGCTGATTTCCAGTCACCTTCTGCACCGAAACCATATCCTTCTGCCATCAGGCGTTGTGAAGCCAATCCCGGAATCTGGTCGAAGTAGCTTCCGTCAGTCTGACCCAGGTCGTCGAAGTTAGTAGTGAAACCTTTGGCACCTTTAGCTTTCAGGATAGCACGCAGAGCCAATTCAGCTTTAGCTGCGTTCCATACTTTCTGGTATGCTTCAGAAGCTTTGTCTTCCAGTGCTGCATCGTGGTCGTATTCATTGAAGTAAGTTTTTACAAGAGCTTCTACCTCTTCGTCTTTTACTTCTTTGTGATAGCTCATCAGTTCGCTTACCGGACAGTAGTCTACGTGGTAACCCATGCGCTGTTCAGCTTCTACCTTGTCACCGTCAGTAACAGCTACGTTGTTCATCTGGTCGCCGAAACGCAGAATCAGCATATCCTGAGAATCTGCCCATGCAGCACATACGCGCATCCATACAGCAATTTTAGACAATGTGTTTTCATCTTTCCAATAGCCAACTACTACTTTGCGGCGTACGCGCATACGAGCGCAGATGTGACCAAATTCACGGTCACCGTGAGCAGACTGGTTCAGGTTCATGAAGTCCATGTCCATGGTATCCCAAGGAATTTCCTTGTTGAACTGAGTGTGCAGGTGGAGCAACGGTTTCTTTAACTGCTGTAAGCCGTGAATCCACATTTTGGCAGGAGAGAAAGTATGCATCCAAGTGATTACACCGATACATTTTTCTTCGTTGTTGGCTGCTTTGAACACTGCTTCTACTTCTTTAGAAGAGTTGGCAGTTCCTTTATATACTACTTTTACAGGCAATTTGCCGCTGGCATTCAAACCTGCTACCATTTCGTTGCTGTGTGCGTCTACTGCGATAACTGCATCGCCTCCGTAAAGGAGCTGAGCTCCGGTTACGAACCATACTTCATATTGATCAAATGCGTTCATAGTGATTTTATGTTTTTATTTGGTTGGATATTTGTTTATGTTATTTTTTCTGTCCGTAATAAGCGTTCGGACCGTGCTTGCGGCTGAAGTGTTTTTCTACCAGCAGCTGATTCATGGTCAGGTGTGGGTTGACAGCATAAGCAATGCTGGCCATTTTGGCTACCTGTTCCATAACTACGGCATTGTGAACGGCATCGTGAGCATCCTTACCCCATGAGAAAGGACCATGGTTCTTTACGAGTACGCCCGGGGTATGTACCGGATTCATGCCTTCAAAACGTTTCACGATTACGTTACCTGTTTCCATTTCGTAAGCTCCCTTCACTTCTTCTTCTGTCATGTCGGCAGTGCAGGGGATGGCTTCGTGGAAATAGTCGGCGTGAGTCGTTCCGATGTTCGGAATATCGCAGCCTGCTTGTGCCCATGCGGTAGCGTAGGTAGAATGTGTATGTACCACACCTCCGATTTCAGGAAAAGCTTTGTACAATACAAGGTGAGTCGGTGTGTCGCTTGAGGGACGTAAGTTTCCTTCTACCACGTTTCCTTCCAGGTCGACTACTACCATGTCTTCTGCTTTCATTTCATCGTAAGACACTCCACTGGGTTTGATAATCACCAGTCCGCTTTCACGGTCGATGGCTGATACGTTTCCCCACGTGAAAATAACCAGTCCGTGTTTCACCAAATCCAGGTTGGCATGAAACACTTCTTCTTTCAGTGCTTCTAACATATTCTTAAAGTTTGAATTTCGGATCTTTCTGATAAGCCTTGTCATTGAATTTGTAGAGAGAGGCTCCTCTTCTTGATCCAGTTTTATCAATTTTATCAGTTTTTTCTATAAATCCCATCTCTGCAATACGTTTGCGGAAATTTCGTTTGTCCATCGGTTCACCGTAAATCGCTTCGTACAAACTTTGAAGCTGCGTCAGGGTGAACAGTTCTGGCAAGAGGTTGAAGCCTATAGGTGCCCTTGAGGCTTTTTGCTTCATGATGGCACGAGCTTTCTCGACCATTTCATTGTGGTCAAAAATCAGGTCGGGCAATTCATTGATGTTTACCCAGAAAGCATTGTGCTGTTGCACCAGCTCACGGTCATATTCATTGATATTGATTAAGGCATAATAAGCCAGTGAAATAACTCGCTCGCCCGGATCGCGGTCTACAGCTCCGAATGCGCCAATCTGGTCCATGTATACATTTTCCAGTCCGGTCAGTTCACTTAATACGCGTTTGGCTGCATCATCAGCACTTTCGTTTTCCTGAATGAAGCCTCCCATCAGCGACCATTGTCCCATTGCAGGTTCGAAGTTTCTTTTGAGCAGCAATAGATTCAGTTCGCCTTTGTCGAATCCGAAGATAATACAGTCGATTCCGACATAAAATTTGGGATTATGATTATAGTATGTGGTCATGAAGTTCGTGACTTTTGGTTCTTTACAACTTGGTTTCTTTTGGTCTTTGTTATTTTTCTACTGTAAACTTGAAGATACAGTGGCTGTGGTAAGTTTGTCCCGGAGCCAGAATAACAGAAGGCCATTGGGGTTTGTTGGGACTGTCAGGATAGTGCTGTGTTTCCAGACATACAGATGCACGTTGCGGGTAAGCGATGCCTTTCTTTCCCTTCACTGTTCCGTCCAGAAAGTTTCCGGTATACACTTGAATACCAGGTTCGTCTGTGTACACTTCCAGGCTGATACCTGTGGTCGGGCTGGTTAGTTTGGCTGCCACCTGATTGATGTCACCTTTGGTTTTCAATACCCAGTTATGGTCAAATCCGTTACCGAATTTCACTTGTTCGTTAGAGAATTCTGTTACTCCTTCACTGATGGTCTTCGGCGTGTTGAAGTCGAACGGAGTATCTTTTACTGCCATCATTTCACCTGTTGTCATGAAGGTGCTGTCTACCGGAGTAATACTGTCGGAAGCTACGTAAAGCAGATGATCTGTAGCCGGTTTAGACGGGTCACCATTCAAGTTGAAATAAGAGTGGTTAGTCATGTTGATGACTGTTGTCTTATCTGTAGTAGCATCATATTTGATGTCGATGGCATTGTCAGCTGTCAGTGAGTAAGTCACGTTGGCAGTTACATTTCCTGGGAAGTTATTGTCTCCATCGGGTGATTTCATGGTCAGTACGATGGTGCTGTCGTTGGTTTGGTTGGCTTCGTATACCTGATACTGCCATCCGGTAGGACCACCGTGCAGACAGTGACCGAAGTTATTGGTAGGAAGCTGGATTTCCTGTCCGTCAATAGTAATTTTTCCTTTGTTGATTCGGTTGGCATAACGGCCGATGGAAGCTCCGAAGTCACTTGGAATATTCTGATAGTCAGCTATGCTGTCAAAGCCAAGAACCACATCTGTCATCTTTCCATTTTTGTCGGGAACCATGATTGATACGATTCGTCCTCCGAAATTGGTTACACAAACTTCCATTCCCTGATTGTTCTTCAGGGTGTAAAGTTTGATAGGTTTGGTATTTTCTGCTGAAACCTCAAAATTAGCAGGGTTCAAGCCTGATAATGTCAGTTCCGGTTGCTGGGCTTGCTTGGAAGCACAACCGCTCAATACTGCAAGGATGATACTTGCCCCTAAAAAAGATTTGTTCATGCTTTTCATATGAAATTGTTGATGTTTTTATCTATGGTGTAAAAGTAACACTTAAAACGATTGCTTGTTCTTTTTTTCAGATGTTTTTCAACATAGAATGAGTGTTTTTCAGTAGTTTCTATAAAACAATGAAGAGGATATGCAGCTTTTTTACATATCCTCTTCATTTATAAGTTAGTTTTTATGGATTACCAGAAGTATGCATAGAACAATGCGCAGAGAACTACAACGCCCAATGTGGCAATTACATCCCACATATTCCAGCTTTCGCGAATAGCTTTCTTGTAGTCGCCAGTGAAAGTGATAGCTGCAATTTGTTCAGATGTCGGTTTGGCAGTAAACATGGATACTACGTACATCATGATAACGATGAATACCAGTAACCATACCTCGAAGATAAGCCAGTTAGTCTGCCAGAACCAAGAAGTGCATTCCCAGAACGCTCCGTCCATTACCGCTTTACCAGAGTCGGTGATTACGTTAGTCAGCAAGCGCAGCATACCGATGAGGAATCCTCCGATAAGTCCCCATTCACCAGCTTTCGGTGTGATACGCTTAGAGAAGATACCCAGTGTAAATACGGCTACCATGGCAGGAGCAATCAAAGATTGAATATCTTGAAGATAAGAATACAGGTTACCCATGTTCATCATGATAGGCATCCATGCCAATCCCAACAGTACGACAACGACTGTAGCTACACGTCCTACCATTACGTAGTGGCTTTCGCTCATACCTTTTTTCATAGGTTTGTAGAAGTCTTCTGTAAACAATGTCGCGCAGCTGTTAAAGAATGCAGCCAAAGAAGCTACGAGAGCGCAGATGAAACCGATGGTTACGATACCTTTCACACCTGCAGGCAAGATGTTCTTTACCATCATGGCAAAAGCACCGTCCGTGTCATGTGTGTTGGTGATGTCCATTACGATGTTGCTGCCGGTTTTCTGTGAGAGTGCGAATGCCACCATACCCGGAATCAGGAACATGAAAACAGGCAACAGTTTGAAGTAACCGGCTGCGATTGTACCGCGGCGTGCGCGTGCCATAACTTTGCGGTTGTCTTCTCCTTTAGTCTGTCCGAGCACACGCTGTACGATGTGCTGGTCTGTACACCAGTACCAGAAACCGATGATAGATGCTCCGAGGAATACCACATAACCCGGGAATTGCGGATACATCGGGTCTGCTGGGTCAGTGTGGAACATGTGAGTTGTTCCGAAACCGTCGTGTGCGGCGTTACAAACGGCCATCATTTGTGACCATCCTTCTGAGATACTGCCATCGCCAAGCATATTCAAGCCCAGGAATAAAACCAGGAATGAACCGATGATAAGAATAGGGGTCTGGATGGCAGAAAGTGTCATTACCCCTTTCATACCTCCGAACACAGTGAAGATAGCCGTAATGAAGATAAGGCCAAGTGCTCCCCACCAGAATGGAAGTCCAAGTAAATATTCAAAGAAGATACCACCGGTAAATGCAGTAACAGATACTTTTGTCAATACGTAGGCAATCAGTGTAATGATAGATAACCATGAACCAGTACGTTGTGTGTAGCGGAATTTCAGGAAGTCAGGCATGGTGATAATCTTGCCCATTTTGTTGTTTAATAGCTGATAAAACGGAACGAACAGCCAACCAAGAATCAGGATCATCCATCCCTGCATTTCCCAGTGTGCCATACCTACACCGTCTTTTGCACCTGTACCGGCCAATCCTACAAGATGCTCAGAACCGATGTTTGCTGCGAAGATGGCAGCACCGATAATGTACCAAGGTTCCCCTTTTCCGAAAAGGTAGTCCTGACTGTCGGCACCTTTCATTTTTTCCTGATCTTTCTTTATTGCACGGTAAACAGCCCATACAATAGCCATGACTCCAACGGCGAGAACCAACCAGTCGAGCCAAATAAATTCAGTTGAATTCCAATTCATAATAGTATTATTTTAATTATTTGTGTATTGATTTCTCGGTTATCAAAAACTGGTTCTATTTCATTTGTTTTTCAAAGTGTATTAGTAACACTAATTCGAATGCAATATTACGGATAAGTGTAAAATTACACTAATAAAAACCCATGTTTTAGAGCATGTTTCCTCCTTTTTTTTCGTCCTCTTTCGTTTTTAACATTTCAGCGGACGACGAAAGTAAAAAACTTCTGTAGACTTTTGAGTATTTTTACGTGTCCGTTCGTATTAGTATATGTGAAAATAAAAAACTAGAAGATATGAAAAGACTGATTCTTTTGCTGTGCCTGTCTGTAGTTATAGGGGCGGTACATGCACAAACCGGGCGGTTAGACTTGAAGCTTCCGCAAGGACATCCCCGCTATCTGACCACACAGGAGGGGAAGAAAGAAACTCAGGAGTTGATTAGAAAGGCTCCTTGGGCAAAAGATGTGTATGAGCGGCTTCGGCAGCGGACAGACAAATATGTAGACCGGGGAACGGACTGGCTGTCCTCCCGTTTGCTGATGTACTGGAACACACATGCTACGGATGTATATATAAAAGGTGAATACTACGATCATGCCGGAGGTGAAAAGGCACCTGCTCCTACAGTGGTGTTTACCGGTGCACGCAGCCATGCTACCAATTACAATCGTCCACGCCTGGAAAATCTGAAGCCTTATCAGGAAGATGCCAGAGGATTGTATCTGTCCAACAAAACCTTGAAAGGAAATCCTTACGAGTGGGTGAGCATCAGTAAAACCGGAAGAATGATTGAGAGCATCAATAATGAAATCGTAGGTATAGCCCGTGATGCGGCATTCCTCTGGTGGCTGACCGGCGAACAGCAGTATGCTACGGCGGCTGCTTCCGTCTTTGATGTGTACATGACAGGTCTGTACTATCGTAATGTGCCCGTCGATTTGAATTACGGTCACCAGCAGACGCTCGTAGGAATGACTTCCTTTGAGGTGATTCATGAAGATGTCATTAACTCGTTGGTGCCGCTTTATGATTTCCTTTATGCATATCTGCAGAAAGAAAAGCCGGAAAAGATGACCATCTATGCCGATGCTTTCAAGAAATGTGCCGATAACATCATTGCCAACGGAGTGCCTCACAACAACTGGAACCTGCTGCAGGCGCATTATATCATGAATATAGCCCTGATTCTGGAAGATGATGCAAAGTATGCCGACAGCAAAGGGCGCCAGTATTATATCGATTATCTGGTGAACCAGTCATCCATTCGTCAGTGGTCATTGAAAAAACTGGCCGATTACGGGTTTGATGCGGCCACGGGAATCTGGGCAGAATGCCCTGGCTACAGCAGTGTGGTGGTAGGCGACTATGCCAGTTTTGTCAGCTTGTTCGATGAGAATCTGGGCATGGACCTTACCAAGGAGATTCCGGTACTTCCGAAAGCTGTAGAAGCTATGCCGCAATACCTTTTCCCGAACCGTATGGTCTGTGGGTTTGGCGATACGCATCCTTCCACACTGCGGACTGATATTTTCCGTTATATGATTCAGAATGCCCGTACTCATGGAAAGTCTGAAGAAGAACGAAAGTTTACGGCCATGCTGAAACTGTTCGATCCGTCTTCTTCTCTTCCGGTGGCAGAAAGAGGTAAAGCACCGGTAGCTATCACTTCTTTCTTTGCTGGGAAACCACTCGTATTGGATGAAAAAGTGAAGGCAGGCAAGATTGATGACTATGTAACTCCAACTTTCTATGCTCCGAATGTGAGCTGGTTGGCACAGCGTAATGGTATGAACCCTCGTCATAGTCTGATGGTGTCACTGAACGGCAGTGAAGGTAATCACATGCACGCCAATGGCATCAGTATGGAACTGTATGGCAAGGGCTACGTGCTCGGGCCGGATGCCGGTATCGGAAAAACCTTGTATCAGGGGCTGGATTACTTGGAATACTACAGTCAGTTCCCTTCGCATAACACGGTTTGTGTGGACGGTATCTCTTCTTATCCCGTCATGAAGAGCAACCATTCCTTTAAGTTGCGTGCCTTGTATCCTGCGGCTGGCGAACAGATTCCTTATCAGCCGATTTCTTATAGTGAGGTCTATTTCCGCGAACCGGAAACTTTTGCCGACCAGACCCGTCTTAACGGAATTGTCAACGTAGGCGATTCTGCAGGTTATTATATCGATATATTCCGTAGCCGGAAAGTAGAAGGCGGCGACAAGATGCACGACTATTTTTATCACAACTTAGGACAGCACATGACATTGACAGCAGCCGACGGAAGTGAACTCGGACTTCAACCCACTCAGGAACTGGCCTTTGCCGGAGGTCATCTGTATGCCTATTCCTATATTTATAATAAGAAACGGGCGGTAACAAGCAAGAACGTGAAGGCCGGATTCACTATCCAGATGCCCGACAAGGACGATATTACGATGAATCTTTGGATGAAAGGGGAGGAAGGACGCGAAGTCTTTTCGGCGCTGAGTCCCATGACGGAAGGGTTGAGCCGCATCAAGGATATGCCGTATTCCATTAAGGACCAGCCAACACTTACTTTCGTGGCACGTCAGAAAGGGGAAGCCTGGAACCGTCCTTTCGTAGCGGTGTATGAACCTTCTACCGTAAATGAACCTTCTTGCATTTCGTCGGTCGATTATCCTCAGGTAGAAAGCGAACAGAAGGGTAGTCATGTTGGTATCCGTGTCGTACTGACCAATGGAAATATTGACTGGATTCTATCGTCGGATGAGAAAACACACCATTGTGCGTTAGAAAAATTACAAGCTTGTGCAGGGTATGCCTTGTGCCGTCAGTCTGCAGAAGGAGAGACTCTTCAAGCCTTCTTGGGCAACGGTACGCAGTTGGAAACAAAGGGAGTAAGCATTCGTACGGATTTACCGGCCAATGTATTGCTGCTGAAGCAGAATGGAAAATGGATGTACACGGCTACGGCCCCTTGTCGGGTAATTGTAGGGAAGAAAAAATACACACTTTCAGTTGCTAACGTATTGACAGTCTTGAGGTAATCTGATAAACGCTTAGGAGATAAGCAGGAAACCGCTTGTCGTTTACTATGTTTCCCGAGGCAGAAATGTAGGGTTCCTTTACGGAGAACCTAGGTTTCTGCTTCGGGAAACGTTTGGCTTACGCGGGAGAAACCTAAAATATGCGAGCGGATATTTCTTTCTATGTGGTTGAGTTCTGGTATTTTTATCGCTTGCCGATATGAACAGGTGTATCATGGAGCTTGTTTTTTTATACTGACTTGATGGAATATAGACAGAATCTGTGTACTTTTGCTTATAAAACGAAGCATGAACTGGAAATGAAAAGATATCTGACATATATATTGTTGCTTTTGTTAACCTGTCTGTGTGTACCTCAGGTGGAGGCAGCTTCTTCGGTATTTCGTAACTTGTCCGTATCCGACGGACTCCCTGATTTGGTTATCAATGTCATTTACAAGGATTCAAAAGGTTATGTGTGGATGGGTACCAACACCTCGGTGGAACGTTTTGACGGCATACGCCTGGAGCATTACATGGTGGAAGGCAGCAATGAAAACCTGAAGCGGGTGTTTGCCTTGATGGAAATGCCGGGTAATGAGCTATGGGTAGGTACCGGCATGGGACTTTTCCGCTTGGCTGAGGGGGCTGAGAAACTTGAACGACTAGCTCCTGAAATGATTACGAGCGGAGTGCATGCTTTCTGCAAGGTGGGCGATGTGCTTTATGTGGGAACAGAAAAGGGCTTGTACGTCTATAAGAATGGCGTTTTTGCCCATGTACTGGTCGATAAGAATGTTTTCTCAAAAGCTAATTTTGTCACAGGCATATCAGAAGGAGACAGTGGTGTGCTATGGCTTTCTACAATGGGAGGACTGAAATCTCTGTGTTTGTCCGACCAGAAAGTGGTTTCTTTTCCAGACGAACTGGGAAAGAAAGGACAAAATCTTTCCTATTATAACATTACGCGTATAGGCTCGAAAGTCTTTATGGGTACAATGACCGACGGACTTGTGGCTTTCGATACCTTGTCTAAAAGCTTTTTGCATTACCTGGATGTGGGTTGCGGTGTGATTTCTTCTTTGTCTAGTGATGGAAAAGACTTGCTTTATGTAGGGACAGACGGAAATGGGGTGCATTTTATTTCCGTGAGCCGCCAGAGTGTGGTCCGTTCATTTCGTCACGACCGTGATGCCGATAGTCAGATTCGCTCCAACTCAGTGTACTCGGTATTGGTGGACCGCGACGGGCTGTTGTGGATTGGCTTCTATCAGTTGGGAGTAGACTATACTTTGTTTCAAAGTGACCTCTTCTCGACTTATAAATATGAAAACCTGTTTGATTCACGGGATATGGCCGTCAGGACCATTGCTTTTCATGGAAGCCAGAAGCTGATAGGCTCGCGCGACGGGTTTGTGTGTATAGATGAGGCCGACGGACGCTTCCGGAGTTTTAAGTCTCCCCGCCTGCGTGCTTCTATCATCGTGTCAAGCTGCTATTTCAACGGGAAATACTACATCGGCACGTATGGAGGAGGAATGTATGTGCTGGATGCTTCTACACTGGAATTACATGATTTTGATGTAGCTTCTGAACCTTTTTTGCACGGACATATATTTGTGATTCGTCCGGACAACCGGGGAAACTTGTGGATAGGTACTTCTGCCGGACTTTATTGTTTTCGCGACGGGAAAATTGTGCGTCACTACACGAGCGACAGTTCCAAACTTCCTGAAGGAAACGTGTATGAAATTTATTTTGATTCATCGCATAAGGGATGGATTTGTACGGAGACTGGTATCTGTATCTGGGATCCCTCTTCCGAAAGTCTGAAGAACGACGTGTTCCCGGAAGGATTTGTACACAAAGAAAAAATCCGCATGATTTATGAGACCTCCGATCATCAACTTTATTTCTTGCCCGATAAAGGAGAACTTTTTGTATCCGACCTTACCATGAATCATTTTAACCGACTCGCCCCAGGTACCTTGCTCGACGGGAAGTCCCTGATGGCTGTAGTAGAGGACTCGGAGGGATGGTTGTGGGTAGCCACCAATAAAGGAATGTATCGTTTCGACAAGAAAAACCAGGTAGTTCCCTTTAATTTTGCCGATGGTATTCCCAGTCTGATTTTTATCAACTGTATTCCCATCAAAGACGAAGAAGGTAACTTCTGGTTTGGTAATTCCAGGGGACTGGTGCGTTTGAACGGAAAAGAAATGGACATGCTTCCCAGTCGTTATGTAATCTCCTTGTCAGATGTACTGGTCAACGGTAAGAGCATGCAACGGCAGCTTACAGAAGAAAAGGGGCATTATTCACTCACATTGGAGAATTCTCAGAAAAGTGTGACCATTCAGTTCTCTGCTTTAACTTATAGTGATCCCAACAGTCTGATGTATGAATATAAATTAGGAGAGGAAGGAGAATGGATTTCTTTGATGGGAAAATCGGAAGTTTCTTTATATGATTTGCCTTCTGGGGTCACTTCCTTCATTATCCGTCAGATTGGTTATCCTGATTCTGCCATGACGCTGGATATTTGCATTCCGAATCGTTCCTGGTTGCACGGGTTGTACCTATTTATTATAATAGCTTTGGTGGTGGCTGGTGTATATATATACCGTCGTTGTCTGTTGCGCGTCGTATGGTCTGTATTGCGCAAACTGAATGGCATTAATGATACCGAAATGCCGGTAGTCATAGAGACAGAAAAGACGGAAAAAGAGCCTGAAGAAACCTCTCAGGAAGTCGAAATTGCGCAGGAAGAAGTGTTGGAGAGGCCAACAATGCCGAAACCTGAGAAAAAGTCAACATCTTCCACTGAGGATAAATACCGGACGAATAAAGTCAGTCCGGAAGAGTGTAAGCGACTTTTCCGTTTGCTGGAGCAGGAAATGAAGCGCAACAAACCCTATCGCAATCCGAACCTTAAAGTGGCAGACCTTGCCGTAGCAATAGGCACAACTTCTCACTCACTTTCATATCTCTTTAACCAGTATTTGGAGAAGAATTATTATGATTACATCAACGAATATCGTGTAGAAGAATTCAAGTCGCTTATCCTGAAAGATGAGTACGCAAAATATACTCTGACGGCCATGGCAGAACTTTGTGGTTTCAGTTCGCGCGCCTCGTTCTTCCGCACATTTAAGAAACTGGCAGGAATAACTCCGAACGAATACATCAAACAAGTCTCAGGTGAGCATCGTCCGGTAGATTGACGGACTTTTTAGTGTCAAAATAGTGAAAAACATCCTGTACGTAAGTGTCAAATAATAATTTGAGACTCTCGTGCGGGATGTTTTATTTCGTTGTGAATCAATTGTTTGTGTAGAAACTAGTCTTGCATGATAAGGTGAGATTTATTCCATGTTACATTTGTTTTAGTTTTTTGGGATTGTAGATACATTTGCAGTGTCAAAAAACCAAAACAAGCTAATTTATGAAAGACCTGACGAACACATCCAATGAGCTAGTAGCACAGATTTTTGCGGACTACCATCAGTCGGTCTTCTTTTATATCTATAAGAAAATAGGGAAAAAAGAAGATGCGGAAGATTTGGTTCAGGACGCATATCTTCGCCTTTTGGAATACCGTGCTATGCTTCGTCCCGATACCGTAAAATATTTCTTGTTTACGATTGTACGTAATCTGGTGTCTGACTATCTCCGCCATTTTTATAAAAAACAGGAAGTGGCCGCTTATCTGGAGGAAAATTATCAGTCACAGCGTGCTGGAGATGCAGATGCCCGTGTCATTGTACGTGACTTGCAGAAGCAAGAACTGATGAGAGTGAATTGTCTGCCTTGTCAGCGTCGTAAAATCTATATTATGAATCGTTTTGAGGGGAAAACATCGGCAGATATTGCGGCCGAATTGAATCTTTCTGTTCGTACGGTAGAGAACCATCTGTTCATCAGCCGCAAGGAAGTACGCAACTATATGAAACAATGTATATAAAATAATGATAAGAAGTAAAAACGTTAATTTAAAGTTTAATCTTATGAAGAATGGTTTTCTGAAAAATTCATCGCAGAGAGTCCTTTTTTCAGCCATGATGGTTTCGGCTTTAGTAGCCGGCAATGTGGCTCCGATGCATGCGGAGGTGACTTCTGTACAATCGGTTCTGCAATCGGTAAGTGTGAAAGGACAAGTGCTGGATGCGGAGGGTATCCCCGTTATTGGTGCAAGTGTTCTTGAAAAAGGAACTACAAATGGAGTGATCACAGACATTGACGGAAATTATTCGTTGAATGTGTCTTCTAAGAATGCAGTAGTGGTGATTTCTTATATTGGCTATAAAACGGTAGAATTGCCAGCTTCTAATCCTAATTTGTCGAAAGTCATTCTTAAGGAAGATACAGAGGTTTTGGATGAAGTAGTGGTTGTAGGCTATGGAGCTCAAAAGAAACAGACTTTGACAGGATCTGTAACAGTTGTGGATGAGAAAATGTTCCAAAACAAAGGAACGGTGAGTAACCCTCTTTCAGCTATGCAGGGACAGGTACCAGGACTACGTATTACTCGTTCTTCTGCTGCTCCTGGTGAGGAAGGATGGGGAATATCTATACGTGGTGCAGTATCTAAGAATTCTGTAGACCCGTTGCTGATTATTGATGGTGTGCCTGCAAGCAGTGTAAGTGAAATGTCCCAGTTAAGTGCAGATGACATTGAATCCATTAACTTCTTAAAGGATGCTTCTGCAGCTATTTATGGAGCTAAGGCAGCTGGAGGTGTAATTCTGGTAACAACGAAACGTCCGGATGCAGGTAAAGCAAAAATAGAATATAGCGGTTCGTTTACTCGTAAAATCGTGGGATTGCAACCTCGTTTGATGAGCCTTGATGAATGGGCCGATGGGGTAATTCAGGCACGTACTAATGATGGTTATGGAGAGGATGATCAATGGATACGTTATGCTAAGTTGGCAAAGTCTTTAAAGGGAAGCTGGATAAACTTGAATGGGGGAGATGGTTCGGTTCCTAATCCAATTCCTAATGCTTTTATTGGTGTAGCCGATTTTGTATTTCACGATATGAACTGGACAGATGTGTTATGGGGAAATGCAAATTCTACACAACACAATTTGAGTCTTTCAGGAGGAACTGATAAATCTAGTTACCGTCTTTCATTGGGTTATCTGAATGATCAAGGTACTTTGCAATGGGGTAATAATTCAAATGAACGTTATAATGTGCGTTTATCTAATAGTTTTAAAATTTCTAATCGTGTTAGTTTGGATTCTAATATGGCCGCTAGCCGTCAGCATCAGGTAGCTCCCACACAGATTAGTGCTGTCTTAGGTGTTTCTATTCCTCAGCCAGGTTTACCGATATCGACTATAGATGGTAAACCTTATGCATGGGGTGGAATTCATACTCCTAACTGGCAGGTAGAACTTGGTGGCGATAATAGACTGACGGTTACTAGTATGAGCGTAAATGAGGTCTTAAAAATAAATATATTGGAAGGGCTTGATTTTCAGGGAACTGTAGGATATAGCACAAATACGGCAATGCGTGATGAGCAATATCTGTCTATTGACTGGTATCAGTATGATGGCACGTTGATCAGAAATGAAAATTCTCCTTATCCTGCACAGGAAAAATCTTCTTACATGAAGAGCGCATCCCGCACAGATAATTGTACGGCTTCTGCTTTCCTTACTTATAAGAAGTTGTTGAACGAGGTTCATGATTTGGCTGTGATGGGAGGTGTACAGTATGATTATGCAGCATATGATTACAGCGCTACTAAAGTCATGGATGTAGAGTCTGCCATTGAATCATTAAATGGTAAAGGACAGGTTTATATTGATAAAGTTGATAAGTGGGAAGAGGCTATATTGTCTTATTTTGGACGTTTCAACTATAATTATAAGTCGAAGTATATGGCAGAGTTGAATGCCCGTTATGACGGTTCCTCTAAATTCTTGCCAGAAAACCGTTGGAATTTCTTCTGGGGAGCATCTGCTGGATGGCGAATCAGTGAGGAAAGCTTTATGGAAGGTATTCATGACTACGTGAGCGAATTGAAATTACGCGCTTCATACGGAGAGGTAGGTAATCAAAGTGGTATCGGACGCTATGATGGTATCCAGTTGTATAATTATAAGTCAAATAGTGGTGCTTTACTGGGAACATCAAAAGGAACTTACGTGGAATCAGCGGGGTTGGTAAGTAAAGTACGTACTTGGGAACGTATTTATAATTACAATTTAGGTTTAGACTTTGGTTTCATAGGAAATCGACTTACCGGAACCTTTGAATTATTTATGAAAAAAAATAACAACATGTTGATTTCCCGTTTATATCCTGGTGTGTTAGGTGGTACAGCACCAAGTACCAATACCGGAAAGTTTATGGCCAAAGGATATGATGGAAGTTTGACCTGGCGTGATAAGATAGGTGAGGTAAATTACCATTTAGGTGGAACATTAACTTATATGACGAATGAATTGATTGATGGAGGAGAAGTGGTGGTAGAGGCTGGATACAATGCAGCATTGAATGGCTATCCGTTAAACTCTATATTTGGTTATCGTTATATGGGGAAAATTCAGACAGATGAGCAGCTGATGAAGTATACACAGAAATATACAGGAAACAATTCCGTAAATATGCCTGCTAACCTTCGTTTAGGAGATCATATGTATGAAGATGTCAATAAGGATGGTAAACTGACTCAGGATGACTTAGTCTTTTTAGGTACTGATGATCCCAAACTGTCTTTCTCTTTTAACTTCGGTTTCGAATGGAGGGGATTTGATTTTAATGCAGTATTTCAAGGAGTTGGAGATCGTACCATCTATCGCGAAATTGATGCATGGAAAGTACCTTTTAAAGCTATTTGGTTGAATACATCTAATCAAAGTGTAGGCAATGTTTGGAGCCCTGAAACTCCCAATAACTATTATCCGAGCTACTCAAACAATAATGATATTAACAACTACAATTACATGGCTTCTACATGGTCTGTAGAAAATGGTGCTTATCTTCGTTTGAAGGATATTGTATTAGGATATACCTTCCCTAAGAATTTGATAAGTAAAACTGGTTTCTTGAGCAATCTACGTGTATATGTTGCGGGAGCAGATTTGTGGGAAAAATCATATATAAACGATGGCTGGGACCCTGAGGCTACACGCAAAGTGGAAAATAAACAGCGCTATCCATTTAACCGTACAATTACTTTTGGTATCAATGCTACTTTCTAAAAATAAAGAAATGATGAAAAAGATAACATATATTTTGGGATTATTTTCTATGCTAACGTTTCAGTCATGTCTTGACATGGAGCCGAAAACTCAGTTGGCAGATACAAATTACTGGCAGACTCCAGACCATTTTAAATTGTTTGCTACTCAGTTCT
Source organism: Phocaeicola plebeius DSM 17135 (assembly GCF_000187895.1). Classification (GTDB taxonomy): domain Bacteria; phylum Bacteroidota; class Bacteroidia; order Bacteroidales; family Bacteroidaceae; genus Phocaeicola; species Phocaeicola plebeius. The sequence continues at coordinate 719,347 of NZ_DS990130.1, forward strand.
ATGGTTGGACTGTCGATTTTAAACAATTGGATGATAGTCCTCATAGTGATGTTCGTTCTGATTTGCGGACAGGAATCACATTGGATGTCTACAGTAATGGAACGAATAGTATTCCGTCGTCGGATAAAACTTACACCAATAATTACAATCGTATCCGTCAGGTGAACACATTATTGCAGCAGGCTGAAGGTTATGCTGCTCCGGCAGATATCGAAACATCAGTGGGTGAGGCCCATTTCTTCAGAGCCTATTGTTATTTTGATTTGTTGCAGGTATATGGAGATGTCATTATTACTCGTACTCCATTGGATATTGATTCACCTGAAATGCAAATGGCCCGTAACTCTCGCGATGAGGTGGTTGATTTTATTCTGGAAGATTTGGAAGAAGCAATCAGACTTCTTCCTGAAGCAAATGAGATTAGCAGTAAAGATGAAGGTCGTTTGTCTAGTCAGGCTGCGAGTGCTTTTCTTTCTCGTGTCGCTCTTTATGAAGGTACTTGGCAAAAGTTTCGTAATGGTGGACAGAACAATGATCGTTCAAGCGCATTATTGGATATAGCTGCAACGTCTGCTCATGATGTAATAGAAAGTGGTTTCTTTGAACTGTTTGCTCCAGAGGAATTAGGTACTGAAGCTTACAAATATCTTTTTATCCTTGAAAATGATAAATCGAATCCTGCTGGTATTACTAAAAGTGGGAATAAGGAATACATTTTTACTAGACGTCATGATCCTACATTGGCTTCTATTGGTTTTAATATCACACAAGGACGATTGGGTAATGCTGTATACGTGACACGTAAAATGGCAAATATGTATTTGCAAAGTAATGGCTTACCCATTAACCCTCAGACATGGGATTATAGTAAAGTGGATTCCGAGTTCAAGGACCGAGATAACAGAATGAGCAATACGCTTATGATTCCTGGACATACATATTGGGGAACAGGAGGAGGACGTATAGACTGGACTGGAAGTGCAGAAGAAATTGCGAATGCTTCTCATAAGAACTTTATGCCTTCTACTGGTACAGGGTATTTCCCTCATAAATGGTGTTGTGAACGTGATGGGGTACCTACAGGAATGGAAGCATATGATTATCCAATTATCCGTTATGCTGAGGTTTTGTTAAATTATGCTGAGGCAGTATTTGAACGTGATGATAAAATTTCTGATGAAGATTTGGCTATCAGTTTGAATTTGACTCGTAAGCGTGTTAATCCTAATATGCCTGATTTGACCAATGCTTTTGTTTCTGCCAATAATTTGGATATGCGTACTGAGATACGTCGTGAACGTACTGTTGAATTTTATGATGAGAATTTCCGTATTGATGATTTAAAACGATGGAAAACAGCAGAAGAGGAAATGCCGATGAATCTTACAGGAGTTAAATGGAGAGGTACTGATTATGAAACAAAATGGTCGGACGCTTCTTCTAAAACCATGGACGCAGAAGGTTGTATTATTTACGAACAGGGTCGTGTTTGGGAGGAGAAACATTATTTGTATCCTCTGCCTATAGACCAGCTGAAATTAAATCCGAATTTGAAACAAAATCCAGGTTGGGAGTAATAGTTTTATTTGTATTAGCAATCTAATAATATTATATCAATCATGACATACAAAAATATATTATATAAAGGTTGTGCGGCTGTTTGTTTAATAGGGACAATGGCATCTATGGTTTCGTGCAACGATGAAATGGTGTCACCCGAAATGAATGAAAAGGTACTTATTTCTGATATTAATTTAGATGTAACACCTGTATTACCGTTGTTGGTAGGAAGTGATACTATATTGAATTACAGCGTATTGCCAGAAAATGCTTCAGATAAGGGAGTAATTTGGAAATCAGGAAGTCCTGAAATCGCTAGTGTAGATGAAGAGGGACGGATAAAGGCTGTACATGCAGGAACAGCAATTATCTCAGTAATGCCTGCTGTAGGTTTTGCGGTTACTTCTACTGTTGAAATCAAGGTGGTAGATGAGATTATCTTTATAGAAGATATCAATCTTGATATGACGGAAAATGAACTGGAAGTTTATGAAACTGCTTCATTGCAGTTGCGATGGCAAACAATTCCTTCAGATCCTACTTATCCTACGTTGAAATGGGAAAGTTTGACTCCCGAGATTGCAACTGTGACCGAGGATGGGGTTGTGAAAGGCGTGAAAGCTGGGACTGCACGTGTTAAGGCAACAGCTACAGATGGAAAGCATTTTACTAAAGAGTTTACAATTACTGTGAAGCCCATCATCTTTATAGAAACTCTTTCTTTTGTTAAAGAATCAGATAAGTTGGCATTAGGTGAAGTTTATGTACCTCAACTCAATGTAAAACCGGGCAATGCGACACTTTCAGCTTTGAAATGGGAAAGCAGTAAACCGGAAGTAGTTGAGGTTGATGAAAACGGACACTTTATTGCTAAGAAATATGGAACCGCTGTGGTTACTGCTACGGCAGACTATGGTGATGGTAATCCTATTTCTGCTTCTATGAATGTAATAGTAGCTGAGGGTAAAATGAATGATTCATTCGAGTTTATGAACTCATGGGAGAACTTTAACGGACAATGTCTGGAATTCAACTGGTTAGAAGATCAGGGTATTTTAAGTCTTTTCCCTGGTGCTGACAAAAATTATAAAGCTATCCGAATCAAACGAACTGGAGGGTTTGAATTTAATGTGGCTAATTATCCGATTTTGGCATTTAAAGTGAGATTCCCCAAAGATGTATTTGAAGTATCTACAAAGATGGAGTGGTATCTTGATATGTGGGGTGGTTTATCATCTGGAGGTAAATATGGTGCCGATACGAATAAGGGAAACAGAGCCATGGAAGTATTGGATTGTGGTGATTACAAAGTTTTCTATGCTGATTTTACTAAAAAGAAAGTGAATACGGAAATGATGCCGACAAAATTGCAGAAGGTAGATAATGTCGTATTTGAAATTTGGAAAATTTGGTATGAAGCTGATGAAACGGGCACAATAGATGTGGACTGGATTAAAACATTCGAGTCGGAAGAAGCTTTAAAGAGTTTAATAAATGAAGAAAAGAAATAAGGGACGATAAATACAATGGAAATTGAAAGAGACGAAATCTGTAGTCTATATTGGGCGAATAATGTTTTTATAGGTTCGTCTCTTTCATTCTTTCCTTATACCTAATACCTAACAATAAAACAGAAAAATATGAAGTTAAATAGAATATTCTTTCCATTAGTTGCCGTAGGTTTAATGGCAATGAGCTGTTCAGCTGAGTTTGAGCATGGAGTAAATGATATAGATAGCTGGCCTTTGTCTGGTGCAAATTATGAACCGTCTCTGGAACATCCAGGTATACTTCATACACAGAAAGACATTGATCATATTCGCCAGATGGTAAAGGAAAAACAGGAACCTGCTTATAGTGTTTTTCAAGCATTGGAAAAAGAGCCTTTGGCACAATCTTCTTATACGATAAAAGGGCCTTATGAAGTTATTGCACGTGATGGAAATTATGGATATACCAAGCGAAATGCTGAACAGGATTTTGATGCTGTATATTTAAATTCAGTAATGTGGATGATTACACAGGATGAAAATTATGCGAAGAAATCATTGGAACTGATGTTGGCATATGCAGAGGTTTTGAAAGACATTGATGGAAATGATACCGCATTAATGGCTGGTCTTGAAGGAATCAAAATTGTCTATGCATTAGAAATGTTAAGCCATACGTATGATAAAATCAGTGAGACTGATATTCAGAAAGTAAACGATATGCTTCGTAATGTCTTTCTTCCGGTGTGGGAGGAGTTTTATAATACCGATCCTTACACGAATGGAAACTGGGGCTTGCATGTGACAAAATCTTATATGGCTGCTGCTATCTTGTGGGATGATGTAGATATGTATAAAAAATGTGTGAATTTTTATTTGTATGGGAATGATAATGGTACTATTTCACATTATATTGATGGGGATACTGGACAGTGCCAAGAGTCTGGACGTGATCAACAGCATACTGTACTAGGACTTGGGGCCGTATCTGCTATCTGTGAATTAGCTTGGAAACAAGGAAATGACCTTTATTCTGCATATGAGAACCGTGCCTTATTTGGTTATGAATATACGGTAAAATATAATTTAGGGTATGATGTGCCTTTTGAAACTTGGACGGATGTCACAGGCAAATATTGTAAATGGGACGTTATTTCCAAAGAGACCAAAGATAAAAATGGAGGAGTGGATACAGAGCGGGGTAATTGTTGGCAGCCTGTATTTTATATGGTATACAATCATTATGTACAACGTAAGAAATTAAGTATGCCCTACACAGAATCATTACTGGAAACGTATACGGAAGATAAGTATGACGGGGGACATCCAAGCTACGGTCCGTTGCTGTTTAATGATTTGAAATAATGTCTCAATATTTATATTTATAATTGGTGAAAGCAGCCGGCCATTTGTGTCGGCTGTTTTTGAAATCAAACCATAGTTCATGAAAAAGAAAACAACAATATTAGGTCTCCTGCTCTGTCTGGCAAGTCTGACATGGGCACAGCAGAACGAGTGGGAGAACCCTGCGCGATACGAGTGGAACAAAGAGAAGCCGCACGTAGACTTTGCGTTGTATGAGAATGCGGAGGACGCGCGTACGGAGGATCACAGCCGCTCGCCGTGGATTCATTCACTGAACGGTACCTGGAAGTTCCGTTATGCTTCTTCGATAGAAGAGAGTGTGAAAGATTTTTATCGTACCGACCTTTCGGAGGAAGGCTGGCAGGAGATTGCCGTACCGTCCAACTGGGAACTGAAGGGTTTTGGCGAACCGATTATCCGCAATATCCAGTATGTATTCTCACCGAATCCTCCTTTTATTGATGTAGAGAATCCGGTGGGTACCTACCGCACATGGTTCACGGTGCCCGCGGGTTGGGATGAACGTGAGGTGATGCTGCACTTTGGTTCCATCAGCGGCTATGCCCGTGTGTTTGTCAACGGAAAGCAGGTGGGCATGACCAAGGCTTCCAAGTCACCTGCGGAGTTCAATGTGACTTCTTTTCTGAAAGAAGGAAAGAACCTGCTGGCTGTGCAAGTGTACCGCTGGCACGACGGAAGTTACATGGAAGACCAGGACTTTTGGCGCTTGTCGGGTATTGAGCGTGATGTGTACCTTCAGGCGTATCCGAAGCTGACTATCTGGGACTTTTTCCTTAGAGCGGGACTGGATGATAATTATAAGCACGGGGTGTTCCGTGGAACGGTTGACCTGCGTGAGTTCAGCGGAAACCAGATGAAACAGGGTATGGTGAAGCTGGAACTGCTGGACAAGAATGGCAAGAAGGTGTGGGCACAGAGCAGACGCTTTGACCGGGAGAAACAGGCGGAAACGCTTTCATTCTCCGGAACGGTCAGTCGGGTAAAACAATGGAATGCCGAGCACCCTTATCTGTATGACTGCGTGCTGACACTGGCCGATATGTCGGGAAAGCCACAGTCGGTCACGGCCTGCAAGGTGGGTTTTCGTCGAATTGAAATCAAGAACTCAAAGCTGTTAGTGAACGGGGTACCGGTGTATATCAAAGGCGTGAACCGTCACGAGCACAACGACAGCCTGGGGCATGTACAGAGCCTGGACATCATGATGACCGACTTGAAACTGATGAAGCAGCTGAACATGAATGCGGTGCGTACGTGCCACTATCCTAACCATCCGCTGTTTTACAAGTTGTGCGATAAGTATGGATTTTATGTGGTGGATGAGGCAAACATCGAGACTCACGGAATGGGTTCCGTGCCTTACTTCAAGGATACGATTCCGCATCCGGCTTACCGTCCGGAATGGTATGCGGCACATGTGGATCGCATTACGCGCCTGGTAGAGAGAGACAAGAACCATGCGTGCGTCATCGGCTGGTCATTGGGTAATGAGTGTGGCAACGGAATGGTGTTCCACGATGAGTACAAGCGACTGAAAGCGTACGATCCCGACCGTTTCGTGCAGTTTGAACAAGCGTGGGAAGACTGGAATACGGACGTGGTATGCCCTATGTATCCCAGCTTTGGCCGGATGAAGGAATACCGCAACTCGGGTAAGACGCGTCCCTATATCATGTGTGAGTATGCGCATGCGCAGGGCAACAGTAACGGAAACATCAAAGACCTGTGGGAGGTGATTTACGACAGCCCGAATATGCAGGGGGGATTTATCTGGGACTTCATGGACCAGGGATTCAAGACACGGACAGAAGATGGCCGCACATACTGGACCTACAACGGAAAGATGGGCAGTCATCGCTGGCTGGAGGATAAGAAAACGGAATTGAACACGGGTACAGACGGGTTGATTTCAGCCAACGGGGTGCCTAAACCGCAGGCTTACGAGGTGAAGAAGGTGTATCAGTACATCCATTTCAAGGCAGACGATTTGTCGGATGGAAAGATTTCAGTGCGCAACCTGTATGACTTTACCGACCTTTCTGCGTATGATTTCCGTTGGCAGTTGGTGAAGAATGGGTTGCCGACTGACTCCGGACGTTTTGAAGTGCGCCTGAAACCGCATGCTTCCAAAGAAGTGAAGCTGTCGCTTCCGGAGATTCCTGCGGATGGAAATGAATATTATCTGAACTTGTATGCCTATACGCGTGAGGCTACAGACTTGGTTCCGGCAGGCTTCGAAGTGGCTCGTGAGCAATTGAAGATTGGAACGGGGGATTTCTTTGCCGTACAGCCGGAAGCAGAGGGACAGCTGACTGCCGAAGTGAAGGGTAACGTGCTGTCGTTCCAGTCGGGCCGGGTATCAGGCAAGATTGACCTGAAGAAAGGAATGCTTTTTCAGTATGCGCTGGATGGCAAGTCTCCACTGTCGCAGTATCCGGAGCCGGCGTTCTGGCGTGTGCCGACCGACAATGACTTCGGCAACAAAATGCCGTTGCTTTGCGGTGTGTGGCGTACGGCTCATGTAAACCGTTCGGTGCGCAAGGTGTCAGTGGGCGAGCAGGATGCCGATGGAATTCGGGTAACAGTAGACTGGATGCTGGAAGATGTGCAGGTGCCTTATACGATGGAATACCAGATCTGTCCCGATGGTTCGGTGGTAGTAACAGGAAGCATCGACCTGACGGGACGGAAGCTTCTGGAACTTCCTCGTTTTGGTATGCGCATGGAACTGAAGAAGGACTATGAACGTTTGGTGTACTACGGTCGTGGACCGGAAGAAAATTATACCGACCGTTGCAGCTCTACTTTCGTAGGACGTTATGAAGATACGGTCAGCAATCAGTTCTATCCGTACATCCGTCCGCAGGAAACGGGTAACAAGACCGATGTACGTTGGGTTTCACTGCTTGATGCCCAGGGATTCGGACTGAAAGTGACGGGGTTGCAGCCACTGGCTTTCACCGCTCTGCACTTTACGCCGGAGGACCTTGATCCGGGGCTGAGTCGCAAATTACAGCATACGGTGGACGTGATTCCGCAGAAGAACGTGTGCCTACATGTTGACCTGAAACAACGCGGATTGGGAGGCGACAACAGCTGGGGCATGTATCCGCACAATGAATACCGCCTGCTGGACAAGAAGTACAGCTATAGCTATAAACTTCAGTTGGTAGACGGAGAATAAAGACAATACAAATACTGAAATATATAGTAAGGAAAAGGCCGGAAATAGCATCTGTAATAGGATGCTGTTTTTCGGCCTTTTTTGTTTCTTACCTAAAAATGCATTCTTTTTTAGGTAAATCATTTTCTCCATACGTAACTATTTACAAAAGCGTGAATTTGGTGTCGCGTACGGTATCCGAAATTGTAGGAACGAATAATAAATAAAAGAAAGATGAAAAGAGGAGTGTGTATATTATGGATGGTAATGGCCTGGCTGCAGACAGTTTGTGCCGGAGAGTGGCAGTGGGCGGTCACATTGAAAGGTTTTGTATCGGACGAAACGAAAAAGGAACCGGAGGCCTTCTTGTGGGTTCCGGCACATTGCGAGCGCCTGTCGGCCGTGATGTGGAGCCAGCAGAACATGACGGAAGAGATGTTGTTTGATATGCCTTCTTTCCGTGACTCACTGGCCGAGATGGGAGTGGGACTGATTTGGATTGCTCCCGGAATAGACCAGCAGTGGGATGTGCGCAAAGGTATACAGAAAGTATTTGACCAGATGATGAACGATCTGGCGGAAGTGAGCGGATACACGGAACTGCGTGAGTTGCCTCTTATTCCTTTCGGGCATTCGGCTATGGCTACCTTCCCGTGGAACTTTGCGGCGTGGAATTCGGATCGGACACTGGCGGTGGTGTCTTTCCATGGGGATGCGCCGCGCACCAATTTGTGCGGTTACGGGCGTGAGAACCTGGAGTGGGGACGGACGCGGAACATTAACGGCATTCCCGGACTGATGATTGAAGGGGAATATGAATGGTGGGAAGCCCGGGTAAATCCGGCATTGGCTTTTCGGATGATGTATCCGGAGAGTTGCATTTCGTTTCTTTGTGATACAGGTAGGGGACATTTCGATGTATCGGAACAGACAGCCCGTTACATTTCCCGTTTTATCCGGAAAGCATTGGAGCAACGCTTGCCAGCCGATGGCGGAAAGACACTGAAGAAAGTGAATCCGGCTGAGGGTTGGCTGGTACAGCGCTGGTCGTCCAATGAACGTGTAAGGCGTGCTACCCCTGCACCGGTGGCATGTTACAAGGGGGATGCACACGATGCCTTCTGGTATTTCGACCGGGAAATGGCAGAGCTTACCGAGCAGCGTTACAAGGAACATAAACTGAAAAAGATGCAGTATTTAGGCTTTTGCCAGCAGGGCAAGCAGGTGAATTATAACCCGAAACTGCATGCTGGGGTGTTGCTGACGTTCTTGCCCGAAGAAGATGGAGTGACGTTTCATCTGAATGCCTGCTTTACGGATTCGCTTCGTCAGGAAATGACGGGCGAACATGCGGCGGGAAAGATTCGTCTGGAACGTATTTGTGGTCCGGTGGAGCAGGTGGATGATACTACGTTTACGGTCCGTTTTTATCGGATGGGGATGTACAATCCGCGCCGTACGTCGGACATCTGGTTGCTGGCCAGTCATCCGGGCGATAAGAACTATAAGGGAGCCGTGCAGCAAGCAAATTTGCGCATCCCTTACCGGCTGACGGAAGGAAAACGTCAGCACATTCTTTTCCCGGGATTGGAAGACGTGAAGACTGGAAGTGCATCGTTGCCCTTGAAAGCGGTTTCTGACTGTGGCTTGCCTGTATATTACTACGTGAAGGAAGGTCCGGCTCGCATCACGGAGAACAACACGCTAGAGTTTACTCCGATTCCGCCACGGAGCCGTTTCCCGGTTAAAGTGACGGTCGTGGCCTGGCAGTATGGATTGAAGGGAAAGGTACAGACTGCCGAACCGGTGGAGCGCAGCTTTTATATTTATAAATGATACTTTCTTGTGAACTGATAATAGATAGCCCTGACAGACTTCCCGTGTGGTGAAGCATGTCAGGGCTATTGTATAAAGATTTTCAGCTCTTCTTATTTTTTCAGCATCTGGAACAGTTTGTCCAGTTTTGGCGACATGATAATCTCCGTGCGGCGGTTCTTGGCGCGTCCTTCTGCTGTTTCATTGTCGGCCACCGGCATGAATTCTCCACGTCCGCTAGGTTGTATCTGCAATGGATTGACCTTGTATTTTTCAATCAGGATACGTACTACAGAAGTAGCTCGGATTACGCTCAGGTCCCAGTTGTCCTTGAATTGTGCGGTATGAATCGGTTTGTTGTCGGTGTGTCCTTCAATGCATACGTCAATTTCAGTCTGTTTGTTCAGCACCTCGGCCAGTTTACCCAAGGCTTCTTCGCCACGCTTGTCCAGTTTGGCACTTCCGGATTGAAACAACAGTTTATCAGACATGGCCACATAGACCTTGCCATTCTGTTCGCGTACGGTCAGTTCGTCACTACTGAAGCCAAGCAAGGCATCCTTTACACTGTTGAGCAGATTTTGCACCTGGGCATTTTGCTGGTCTATCATGCTTTGCAGTTCTTGAATGGTTTTTTCGCGTTCATCCAGTTCTTTTAGCTTTTCACCGAGCAACGCATTCAGTTTTTCCTGTTCATTCATGTTGCTCGACAGCAGTTGCTGGTAATGTCGGATTGAGGTCCCTTTTCGGCTTGTATCTTGCTGCAATTGGGCAATCTGTCCACGCATCTTGTCCATTTCGTTGTGGCATTCATTTAATTGTCCTTGCAGTTTATCGCCTCTGGAAAGAGCTTCTATTCTTCCGTTCTCTGCAAGAAGGAATTTTTTCTTGGTGACACACGAGGTGCTGCTTATCATCAGTACTCCGGTCAGCACTATTACATTTAATCTTTTCATAGTCTTATATTTTTACAAAAAAATGTGGTTCTATTTTTTGTGTGAAGGACACCCGTTGCATCCGCTACATCCGCATCCACATCCGTTTGAATTTCCTTTTCGGTGGATAAGGGTACGGAAAAGGTGCCTGCCAGCCCAGAGAAGGCAGCAGGCTACAATGATATATACGAGAATGTCTTGAATATCCATAATGGTAAAAATTATTAGATGAATAAACTTCCTATCTGATAGACTCCGAGTGATACAATCCATGCCAATACGGTGGTGTAGGTTGCAGCAAAGATAGCCCATTTCCATCCACCGGATTCCTGCTTGATGGCAGCTAAGGTTGCAATGCACGGGAAGTAAATCAGTACGAACAACATGTATCCGTAGGCTACGAGTGGTGTGATAGGGATGCGTTCTGAAAGATCGACGGAGTCCACATCGTCTTCGTTAGTGTAGAGCACTCCCAAAGTGCTTACCACAAGTTCTTTGGCTCCGATTCCCGACAGAATGCCGATACCCATTTTCCAGTCGAATCCCAACGGCTCGATGGCTGGTTCAATGGCTTTTCCTAACTGGCCGATATAGGAGTTCTCCTGTTGCTCGGCAGTGGTTTCGTATGCTTCGTGGTTAGGATAGTATCCCAGAAACCAGATGATAATGGAAGCTACCATGATGATTCCACCCATCTTTTTAAGGTACTGCTTTCCTTTCTCCCATGTGTGGCGCAGCACGACTTTGGCGGTTGGCATGCGGTAGGGAGGAAGTTCCATCACGAAGGGGCTGTCATCGCCTTTCACCAGGAACTTGGTGAAGATGCGGGCCATGAGTACGGCCAGCAGGATGCCGATGGCATAGATGGACAACAGAATCAGACTGGCTTTGCCGGGGAAGAATGCGCCGATCATGACCAGGTAGATGGGAAGGCGGGCACTGCACGACATGAGCGGGTTCACTAACATGGTGACCAGTCGTGCCTTGCGGCTCTCGATGATACGCGATGACATGATGGCAGGTACATTACATCCGAATCCCATGATGAGCGGGATGAACGATTTTCCGTGAAGTCCCATTTTATGCATGATTTTATCCATGATAAAGGCTGCACGTGCCATGTAGCCGGAATCTTCCATAAAGGAAATAAAAAAGTAGAGCAGCAGGATATTGGGCAGGAAGACAATCACGCCTCCTACACCACCAATGATTCCGTCAATAATCAGGTCTTTCAGCGGGCCCGGACTCAGGAAGGTTTCTGCTCCCTGTGCAATAAGTCCCACGAACCATTCGATGGCTTGTTGCGGGTATTCTCCCAACACAAAGGTACCTTCGAACATGATATACAGGAAGATGAAGAAAATGGGGAATCCCCAGAAACGGTTGGTCACGATGCTGTCTACCACTCGTGTAAACGCTTCCGTGTCATGATTATTTTGGGTAAAGGTTTCCTTCAAGGCTCCTGAGATAAAGCCATATTTGGCGTCGGCAATGCATTGTTCGCTGTCGTCATTGCCCAGCTCACGCAGACGTGCCGCTTCGTTGTCTCTGATAGCCAGGATTTCTGCTCCGTTGGGGAGGGGAGCGATGACGCGTGTCTCTATATCCTTGTCATTCTCCAGCAACTTGATGGCCAGAAAACGGGTAGAGTATTTGTGACGGATATTTTCGTTTTTACTGATTTCCCTCTTTACGTTGTCGATGCTTCGTTCAATTTCCGGTCCGTGGTTGATGTGGATGTGGCGGATAAAACCTTTGGCGGTGAAGTTGTCTTCTTCGCCTGCCCCTTCATACTTATGTCCGGGCACATAGGCATCGTGCCATTCGCGGAAGTCGCGGAGAATTTCGTTCTTGATTTCTTCCTTCTGCCCCATGAAGTCGGCTCCCTCATACAGACCGATAATAACGTGGAACAGGTTGTCAATGCCTTCGCCCGTACGACTTACTGTTGGTACCATAGGTACTCCCAACAGTTCGCTCAACTTGTGGTAGTTCAGTTTGTTGCCGCTGTGCTGCAGGGCATCGTACATGTTCAGTGCCACTACCATGCGCACGTTCATATCAATAAGCTGGGTCGTGAGGTAGAGATTACGTTCCAAGTTGCCTGCATCCACCACGTTGATGATAACGTCGGGTGTTTCCTCGATGATGTGTTTACGCACATAGAGTTCTTCCGGGCTGTAGGCCGAAAGGGAGTAAGTACCCGGCAAGTCCACCAGACGGAAGTGATAACCTTGAAAATCAAAGAAACCCTCTTTGGCATCTACGGTCACACCGCTGTAGTTGCCCACGTGTTCGTGTCCACCTGAAGCGACGTTGAAAAGTGAGGTTTTTCCGCAGTTTGGATTTCCCACCAGTGCCACATTGATGGTGCGTCGTTTTCCTTGTGCAATGTTTTTCATAACCTCATCGCTTACGGGGATACCCTGCGAAATAGGTTCATGGTAAGTATCTGTGGCGGCTGTACGTCGTGCTTCTTCTTCGCTGACGATTTCAATCATATCAGCTTCCTGTCGGCGGAGGGATACTTCGTAACCCATTATTTTGTATTTGATGGGGTCTTTGAGCGGTGCATTGAGTACCACTTCCACTGTTTTTCCCTTAATGAACCCCATTTCAATGATGCGACGGCGGAATCCTCCGTGTCCGAGGACTTTGATGATGACGCCTTTTTCGCCAGTTTTCAATTCAGAGAGTTTCATGTTTTATTCACTGTTTTAATTCGATGCAAAGATAGGGCATTGCATCTTTTTCTGCAAACTATTTAGAATGTTTTTAAATTACAGCATCTGTATGGAGCTTTTTCATTTTTATCTCTAAGTTTGTACTATGTTTATAAAGAAAGTCAGTCAGTTTATAGAAGAAAAGCACTTGTTTGGCTTCAGCGACAAAGTGCTGGTGGCATTGAGCGGTGGGGCCGACTCGGTGGCTCTGTTGCGGGTGCTTTTGCGTTTGGGCTATGCATGCGAGGCGGCTCATTGTAACTTTCATCTCCGGGGAGAAGAGTCGGTGCGTGATGAGCGTTTTGTGCGGGCATTAGCTGAAAGGTTAGGAGTGCCTTTGCACGTGATTCATTTTGATACAAACGCTTATGCTGCTTCTCATAATGTGTCGGTCGAGATGGCAGCCCGTGAGTTACGTTATGACTGGTTCACAAAATTGCGCCAGGAATGCGGAGCAAAGGTGGTGGCGGTGGCGCATCACCGTGATGACAGTGTGGAAACGTTTCTGCTCAACCTGGTGCGGGGAACAGGTATCAACGGTTTGCAGGGTATCCGTCCGGTGAATGGAGATGTGGTGCGCCCGTTGCTGTGTGTGAGTCGTGCGGAGATTTTGGACTATCTTTCTTCGTTGGGACAGGATTATGTGACAGACAGCACCAACCTGCAGGATGAGTTTGTGCGCAACAAGCTTCGTCTGAATGTAATTCCGATGCTGGAAACCATCAATCCGTCAGTGAGTGATACAATTGCGGACACTGCACGCAGGTTGTCGGATGTAGCACAGGTGTATCAGGAGGCTATACAGGCGGCTAAGCAACGGGTGATGCCTGATGGGGAAACTATTGATATTCCTGCTTTGTGCAGGGAGCCGGGCGCACAGAATCTGCTTTTTGAACTGCTATATCCGTTGGGGTTCAATGCAGCACAAGTGAATGATGTGTTCCGTGCATTGCATGGAGAATCGGGAAGGATGTTTTATAGTCGTGAATGGGTTTTATTAATTGACCGTAACCGGTTGATACGTCGTCCGTCGGGAGAGGTGGAACCTCAGCCTGAGTTATGTCTGGAACGGATGGAAGTAAATCCTCCTTTTTCTGTTCCTCATAATAATAAAGAAGCTTATGTGGATGCAGAGAAAGTACAAGGTGAGCTGACTTTACGCAAATGGCAGTCAGGAGATAAGTTTATTCCGTTTGGGATGAAAGGTTTTAAATCTGTTCGTAATTATTTGCGTGACAAAAAGTTCTCTCGTTTTGAAAAAGAACGCCAGTGGGTGGTGTGTGATGGCGACCGTATCGTGTGGCTTGTGAATGAACGGTTGGATAATCGCTTCCGAGTAACGTCAGAGACACGGTTTGTTATAAATCTGAAGCTAAAGCTTGTCTAATTGCATTATCTGCAGTTTTTTGTATTAAAAGATGCAAAAAAAGAGAGGGTAAAGTTATCACATTGAGGGAATTGTATTTACTTTGAATACGTTTAATTTAAATTGTAGTCAGAATTATGAACGAATTAATTGCAAAAATCAAAGAATTGAATGCCGCTTTGGTTGCAGATGCTGAATTGCAGGCAGAAAAAGGTAACAAAGCTGCAGGAACTCGTGCCCGTAAGGCATCCTTGGAGTTAGAAAAAGTTTTGAAAGAATTTAGAAAAGTATCTCTGGAAGAGTCAAAAAAATAAATAGTTTCAAGACGGACTCATGTCTGAGGGAGAGAGGTTATAGCCGGTGCAGTTAAGATGCACGCTATAATCTCTCTTTTGTTTTTTTATCACACGGCGAGGTGCTTATTAAAGGGGAACTTCGTACATTTGTGTGGACTTGTACGAACGTGTTTATGAAGGGATTTCGGAAGATTGGACTAGTATGTATGGTGTGTGCTGTGTGCGGCATGCTGTGGCTTTCGTGCAAACGTCCGGTACATCAGAGGGTGTACGCACAGGTCGATTCATTGAACCGTGTGGCGTATGAGGCACGTTATAAGGATCTTTCTTTATCTTCTAAAGCTGCTACAGAAGCTTGGAGATTGTCCGAAGGATATGCATCGGGCAGGGCAGAGGCATTGAACAATATGGGTTTCTGTGCATTCATGCGAATGGACTTTGAGCATGCAGCACGTTTATTTCAAAAGGCTACAGAAACCAGTAATAACGAGATTGAGCGTCTGGTGGCCGATGTCGGGATGATGAAAATCTGTCAACGCACTTCCATGAACAAGGAGTTCTATGATTATCATAACAGTGCATTACAACGTATCCGGCGTCTCAATGAGGATCGGTTTTCGCTTGAAAAGAGTGGGCTGGAAGGGCGGTTGAATTATGCACTTTCGGAGTTTTATATCGTATCAGGAATTTATTATTATTATTTGCAGCAGGACAAAGAGTCTATGCAGGCTATCAATGCTGTGCCGGAAGAGGCTTTGAAAAATGATACGGCGCAATGGCTGTATTATGCTTATATGCGTGGATCGGGTGGTATGTACGAGGCGCCTACACGTGAAGAAGTGACTATCGGAGAGTTTGGGTATCTGGTGCAGTGTCTGCAAGTAGCTCAGTTCAGGGGATATACCTATTTCGAGGCTAATGCGCTTCAAGCGATGGCCGAGCTGCTAGTGTTCCGTAGTAATCGTTTGTTGCTGAGTGAGAAAAGGGCGGGAATGCTTCGTCTGGTCAATCCCGACAACTTGCCGGTGGACAGTCTGCCGCTGGTCTTTGCCAGGGATGCGTTGAGTTTATTTAAACGCTATGGTGACTGGTATCAGATTTCGGGTACTTATCGTACCATTGCGACGTTCTATAATTATACGGGACAGCCTGAAAAGGCATTGGTTAATCTGAAGAAGGCCTTGAATTATGTCAATCTGCATCACGAGAAATATTACCATTGCAAGGATTCACTCGACCGTTTGCAGGCATATCTACCAGGAGACGGCACTTCCATCGAATTGAAATGGATTAATGACGAGGGTATCAATACGGTGCCCGAATGGATAGCCCGGTTACGGGAACAGCTGAGTCGTACGTATTCTGCCATGGGATGCAAGGCAGAATCGGATTATAACCGCAATGTGTATCTGGATATTTTGGACTACACCCGCCAGGATAAGGAATTGGAAAGTCGTTTTCTGGCATTGGAAAAGGAAACGGGACAGTTGAATGTGCTGCTGTGGCTTGTGGCGGCGGGTTTCTTGGTGTTAGTCGTATTATTTATCTGGCTGAACCGTTCCTGGAGGGTGAAGAATACGATGTATCTCACGGAACTCAAGCGCATTTTAGGGCTTTGTCAGCAGATTACGGGAGCGGTACCTGTTTCGGCAACCAGCAGGGAAGAGGTGGCCGATGCGGTAGTAAAAGTGATGAAACCAGAACTGGCAGAATTGTTTGGTGTGCGTGATGTGTGCATTACATTCTGCGATGAGGAAGAGGGGGAGGAAGAAAATGTGGAATTACATGAGGGTACTCCGTTAGTGTATGACCTTCAACTACCCGACAGGGAGGTGATTGTGGGAAAACTGTGGATGTGGTTTGCAGTTCCTGTGCGGAAGGAGGAGCAGACACTTATCCGATTGTTATTACCTTACTTGGCCTGGACTTTGGAGCATGGCATGAACCTGGTTTCACTAGGTGAGGAACAGCAAAGGCTGGAAAAAGAACAGTACGTCCATGAACTTCACCTGATGGAGAACAAACGTCAGAATGAAGTGAAAAAGGCGTGTTTGTCGATTGTGACGGGAATCGTACCCTATATTGACCGTATGGTAAACGAGGTACGAAAGCTCCGTACACTTCCGGTTGCAAATACAGAAGCTATACAGCAGGGAAAGTTAGGCTATATCGATGAGCTGGTGACAAAAATAAATGAATACAATGACATCCTGGCTTTATGGATTAAGATGCGGCAGGGTACGCTAAGTCTGAACATTGAAAACTTTGAGTTGCAGGAGTTGTTTGCGATGATTGCCAAGGGACGTCGTTCTTTTGAATTGAAAAAACAGACACTGACCGTAGGAGAAACGACGGCTTGTGTAAAAGCCGATAAGGCATTGACGCTCTTTATGATGAATACATTGGTGGAAAATGCCCGTAAATATACGCAGGAAGGTGGAAAAGTGAGTCTTTCCGCAGAAGAAACTCCCGACTATGTGGAGATTGCAGTGGAAGATAACGGACCGGGTCTTTCGGAAAAGGACCGTATGCGTATCTTGGGAGAGAAAGTGTACGATTCGGGGGCCATTGGTATGGATACTGCCACGGATGCGGCAGAGTTGCAACGTCAGAAAGGTCATGGTTTCGGGCTGATGAACTGCAAAGGAATTATTGAGAAGTATCGGAAAACGAACAACTTGTTTGCGGTTTGCCGGTTCGACATACAAAGTACGCCAGGAAAAGGCAGTCGTTTCTCTTTCCGTTTGCCCAAAGGAGCACGGCGAATGGTCGGATTTTTATGGATAGGCTTGTGTCTGCTGTTAGGGGTAGCTTGTTCTTCCCAACCGGAGCCTGTCTCGCATACAGTCAGCAATGAAAAGGTGGCTCCGTATGACAGTTTACTGGCCATTGCCAATGACTATGCCAATTGGGTGTATGAGTGCAATGTGAACGGAGAATATTCCACAGCATTGATGTTAGCCGACAGTGTATTGTATTATATGAACGCTCATTATCTTCGTTATTCGGGAAAAAGCGGTCCGTTGCTTCGACTGGAGAGTGAAGGAGAGGGGGCTGAGTTGACTTGGCTGGCCCAGTCGTTCGATACGGATTATTTTATTTTGCTGGATGTGCGTAATGAAGCGGCTGTGGCTTCGTTGGCTGTAAAGGATTTTCGGAAATACCGCTATAACAATGCGGCTTACGCGGCTCTTTACAAACGTTTGAGTAAGGATAATTCTTTGGAGGAGTATTGCTTGCAGATGCAGCGCTCGGCCAGCAACAAGCGTATTGCCTTGTCTTTGTTCGTGTTGCTGGTTTGCGGATGCCTGGTAGCCTATTATGCGCTTTATCTTCGCCATCGTTTGCATTATCGTTACAACATGGAGCAGGTGTTTGTGGTAAACCGTACCATCTTTTCAGCTGCTTCTTGTACGGAAGGACTCGGTGATGAGGTGCTGGACCGGATTGTACGGAGTATGTTCAACGAGTTGAACGAGATGCTGTTGCTGGAGAATCTGGCATTGGCTGTGTATGACGAGGAAACCACTCATCTGAAAACGGCATGTTTTACCGCGGAAGAGAATGAAGAAGAATTGCATGAACGTCTCCAGCGGTGTTACGATTCGGGACAGATGCAGTGGAGCGGTGTCATGAAATGGAGTTTCTTGCCTTTGTGGGTAGAAACAGGAGGCGACAAACATTGCGTGGGAGTATTGGCTTTAAAGCTGGCACGTGCCTATAGCCGGGAAGAAGACCGTTTGCTGGTTGAAATGGTATGTAACTATCTGGCGGTTATTTTGTATAATGCCATTGTACAGGTGAACCGGAAGTTTCATGACATTGAACTGGCACAGGATGAGGCCCGTCGTTCACTCTTTGAGGAGAATCAATTGCATGTGCAGAATATGGTGCTCGACAATTGCCTTTCTACCATCAAGCATGAAACAATCTATTATCCGAGCCGAATCAAGCAAGTGGCCGATAAATTAAACGGTGAGGTTACGGCCGCGCAGCGGACGGAGTTGTTGGAGAATATGTCGGAACTGGTGGGGTATTACAAGGATATATTTACGCTTCTCAGCTCGTGTGCTTCACGGCAGCTGGAGGAGGTTACTTTCCGTCGTACGGAAGTGGGGGTAGCCGAGCTGGCAGAGGGCGCGGAGAAATATTTGCGTAAGGTGATGCGCAAGCGTAACTTTACGCTGGAATGGCAGATGGATGTACCTTCGCTATGGGTAACGGGTGACCGGGTTTTGTTGCTCTTTCTCCTCGAAAATCTGATTGATGAGGCGGTGCGTTATGAGACTTCCGGAACCTTACGCTTGGAAGCAAAAGCAGAAGACGGCTTTGTACGCATGGATTTCATTGATATGCGACGGACTTATTCGCAGGAAGAACTGAACGCTTTGTTTTATCCCGACAGAGAGCGGATGTGTCCTTCAGGTGACGGACAGCGGTTGACAGGTACAGAGTACTTGGTGTGCAAGCAGGTTATCCGTGACCATGACGAGTATGGCGGACGAAGAGGCTGCCGCATCAATGCCAGTCCTTGGCAGGGAGACGGAGGAGGAAAGGGATTCAGTGTGTGGTTTACCTTGCCGCTCAGGCAGAAGAAATAACGAAATAGAATGAACATAAAATCAAGACAAAATGGAGAAGTTTAAGGTTGTCATAGTAGAAGATGTCAAACTGGAATTAAAGGGAACGGAAGAAATTTTCCGTCACGAAATACCGAATGCGGAGGTCATAGGTACGGCCATGACCGAGGAAGAGTTCTGGAAGCTGATGGAGACATGTACGCCCGATATGGTATTGCTTGACTTAGGGTTGGGAGGTTCTACCACTATCGGAGTGGAGATTTGTGCCCGTCTTCACCGGGAACGTCCGGAGCTGAAGGTGCTTATCTTCACCGGAGAGATTCTAAACGAGAAACTCTGGGTGGATGCGCTTCGGGCTGGAGCAGTAGGCATCATTTTGAAAACTGGTGAACTGTTGACCGCAACTGATGTGCAGGCCGTCATGGATGGAAAGAAGATGGTGTTCAACGAGCCGATACTGGAAAAAATTGTCGCCCGTTTCATGCAGACGGTGGAAGTGGAACAGCGTCGTCAGGAGGCAATTATTGATTATGACATTGACGAGTACGACGAACGTCTGCTTCGTCACCTGGCTCTGGGCTATACCAAGGAAATGATAACCAACCTTAAAGGTATGCCTTTCGGTGTAAAATCGATTGAGAAAAGGCAGAATGAACTTGTAAACCGGTTGTTCCGCTCTGATGAACGGACTGGAGTCAATGCTTGTCGCCTGGTAACCCGTGCGTTTGAGTTGCGCATACTTGATATCGACAATCTGGAACCCGATGAAGAATAAATTCAGCCTGCACCCGGCCACCTGCTTCCTGCTGCTGTTTTTGCTGGCTGCCTTGTTGTCATGGACCGGCAGTATTTATGAGTGGGAAGGTGTACGCAGTCTTTTGAGTGACGAAGGACTGCGGTGGCTCTTGCGTACGCTTTTAGATGACTATATTCTTTCTCCCGTATTTCAAGCTGTGGTGTGTCTTTTCTTTGGGGGAGGCCTATTTCTCCATTCCGGATTGGGTGATGCCTGTCACAGGATGGTGTCGGGTACCCGGAAATTCTCCCGAAAGGAGAAACGGGGAATCGGATTGGCAGCTGTCACTTTTTTAGTGTACGTCGGATTGTGTGTCTTGCTGGCTTTTGGTCCTTGGAATACGGTGCGCAGTGCCATCGGTACATTGTCAGATTCTCCGTTGGCCGATGGATTCTGGGGAGTGTGTTCGTTAGGGGTAGCTCTGCCTTCTATCGTGTATGGTTTTGCTTCCGATTCCTATCTGGACGATTCGGATGTAGTAGAAGGAATGGCTTATCTTTACAAGAACCGGGCTACGTACTTTGTCGTACTTCTTTTCATCACGCTTTTCTTTTCTTCGCTGGAGTTTAGTGGACTGACAGATTATGCCGGACTGTCGGATGAAGTGTGTCGCGGAGCTTATCTGCTTTGCTGTGTACTTTTTCTTTTATAAAAAATAGGGCTGTTTCCCTTGAAACGATTATCTTTGCCCCGTTATTTTCAACAAAAATCGGAATAAACGTATAAGATGAAAAAAATTGTATTATTTGCAGCAGCCGGACTGATGTCTTTGGCTGCTTGTCAGGAAAAAGCAGGCTATATCATTAAGGGTACAGCCGAAGGTGTGGCTGATGGCGATACCGTATTCTTGCAGAAACAGACAGAAGAAGGTTTTGAAGCACTTGATTCTGTAGTCGTAAAAAACGGAACTTTTGAATTTAAGGGAACTCCCGATTCTGTGGCTGTATCTCGTTTTGTAACTTACATGAAGGGAGATGCCCGTATGGCTGCCATGGTGTTTGTAGAAAAAGGAAATATTCAGGTGAATCTGAGCCCGATGGAAAGCCGCATTTCAGGAACACCGAACAATGATACTTATCAGAAGTTCATGGATGAATACCAGAAGATTGGTAAAGAGATGAACGACATGTACCAGAAGATTAAGGGTGATACTTTGTTGACTGAAGTACAGCGTGATTCACTGATGGAAGTTCTTGACAAGAAGGAAACAGAAGGTATGGACCGTATTTATCAGCTCGTGTCTGAGAATATTGCTAGTGCCGCAGGGGTACACTTGCTGACCATGTTCGGTTCTTCTTTCGAAGTAGAAAAAGTACAGCCTTTGCTGGAGAAAGTTCCGGCTGCTTTTGCTAATAATGAAGATGTAAAGGCTTTGAAGGAACATGTAGAGACAGTGGCTAAGACAGCAGTAGGAAAGAAATTTATCGATTTTACATTGAATACGCCGGAAGGCAAACCGGTGAAATTGTCTGACTTCATCGCTGCCAACAACTATACACTGATTGATTTCTGGGCCAGCTGGTGCGGACCTTGCCGTATGGAAATGCCGAATGTGGTAGCTGCTTATGCGAAGTATAAGGCAAAAGGTTTCGGCATTGTAGGTGTATCTTTGGATAACGATGCGGAAAGCTGGAAAAAGGCAATCAAAGATTTGAATATCACTTGGCCGCAAATGTCTGATTTGAAAGGCTGGCAGTGTGAAGGTGCAGCTTTGTATGGTGTGCGTGCCATCCCGGCTACTTTGTTGGTTTCAAAAGACGGTACAATCGTAGCTCGCGACTTGCGTGGTGAGGACTTGGAAGCAAAACTTGCAGAACTGATGAAATAATCAGTTTCTTCAAAGTAAGGACTTATTATAAAAGAAACGCGGACCTTTCGACAGAGAGGCCCGCGTTTTTTATGGGTATGTGAAGTCAGTTCTTTATACTTCCATCATTTTCTTTAATTTTCCTGAGAGCAGGAAAAGGATAACGGCAGCTGCTCCGCTCATGAACACGAAAAGCATGAAGAAGTCGAACAGATTCTCAATGGGATAGCCCATGAAACTTTTGCTTACCCCATGTTCCGGATAGTAACCGCTCAGCAGACCGGCAAACTTGTTGGCAGCCGAGGTACTCAGGTACCATACGCCCATCAGCAATGAAGAAAAACGAGCAGGCGACAGTTTGTACACCAATGAAAGTCCGATAGGTGCCAGACAGAGTTCGCCCATGGTGTGAATCAGGTAAAGACCGGTGAGCCATACCATGCTGACTTTCACACCCGGCTCAATGTCTTTCACTCCGAAGGCAATAAACAGATAACCTAACGCTAACAGTCCCAGTCCGATGGCTTGCTTGCGGGGAGAACTTGGTTCAATGCCTCTTTTACCCAAGAATGACCATACTGCTGCAAAGATAGGGGCCAGTGTCACAATCATAATAGGATTGAACGATTGGAAGTAGGCAGCAGGCATTTCCCATCCCCCGATGTGGCGGTCTGTCTGTTCGTCGGCAAAGAAGGTGAGTGAAGCACCGGCCTGTTCGTAGGCAGCCCAGAAGAAGATAACGAAAAATGCAATGATGTAAATCACTCCGATACGCAGTTTCTCGTGTCGGCTCAGTGAGTGGTCGGTAATGATAATCACCGGCATGACGATGGTAGTGGCGTAAATCAGTGAACCAATCCAGTCGGCGTCGGCAAACAGGTGCGTGCTGTCTGCATTCCAATTGATGGAGAAAAGCAAGGTAAGCAGAAGGGTGCTTCCGATCATCAGAAGGGTGCGCGAAGTGGATTTCTGTGAAGAAGTTTCTGATTGCTGTGCGGTTGATGCGCTTCTTTGTGGGGCAACACCTACCGGATTGCCGTCAGGGTCGCAGATGTATTTGTTCTTGAAAATCTGAAAAACAGTTGCTCCTAATATCATGCCGATGCAGGCAGCCAAGAATCCCCATTTGAAGTCCTCCGGATGTCCGGTGTTCCCTACGAGTCCACATACCAGCGGGGCGAGGGTAGAGCCTACGTTTACACCCATATAGAAGATGGTGAAGGCCGAGTCTTTCCGGTTGTCATCGGGTGTATAGAGCCGTCCTACCATGGTCGAGATATTGGGTTTGAAAAAACCGTTTCCTAAAATCAGCAGTCCCAGTCCGCAAAACATCAGGTATTTGGCCAATGCCACTTCCTGAAAATAGCAGGCACTGAGGAACAGCAGGAACTGACCGAGTGCCATGGTCAGTGCGCCAACCACGATGGACCGTCGGTTGCCCCAGTAGCGGTCAGCAATGTATCCGCCGATGAGCGGAGTAAGATACACCAGCCCCGTGTAACTGCCATACACTTGTGAAGCCATTTCCTTGTCGAAAAGCAACGCCTGTACCATGTAAAGCATGAACAGTGCGCGCATGCCGTAGTAACTGAACCGTTCCCACATCTCAGTTACGAAGAGTAAATAAAGTCCTTTTGGATGCCCTTTTGTTTGATTCATTCTGTTTTTATTGATAAAATGTTAGTAAATTGATTGTTTTTGCAAAAATAGAAAATCATTCTTATCCCTGCAAATGAAAAAGCCATCCCAAAGAGTGAGATGGCTTTCAAGTATAATGTAAGTTTATGAATTTGTTAATGGATAGTCACTTGGTCCAGTTGCTGGTAAGTAGCAGTGATACGTTCCATGAATTCTGAAGTAGGAGCTACCGCCATAAGTTGCAGCACCAAATCGTTTACATCAGCTTTGCTGTCGAGCTTGAGTGCGCGTGTCAGATCATTAAGAGACTCTTCATAACGTTCTGTTTCAAAGTAGAGTTGTGCGCGTGATTTATAGTTTTCTACATCCTCCGGATTCAGACGAATCGCTTCATTCAAGTCTGCTTCGGCACGTTTCCACATTTTCAGGTTAGTAAGCAGCACTCCTCTGGAATAGTGTGCAAACGAACGGTATTCTGTATCGGCTTCCGGAATAAGTTCCAGACTGGAGTTCAATGCCTGCAATGCCAGCTTGGTATTATTGCAGAAATTGCAGATTAGTGCCATGTAGCAATGTGCATATCCGTTGTCAGGATGTTCATTGATTTCTGCATTTAAATAGGTATAGGCAGCTTCGGGATTTCCTTCATTGAGGGCTTCCACTCCCTTTACGTAGTTTTCACTTTCAGGGCGTTGAATATTTTCTCCATACATTTGTATGGTAGAAATAAAACAGCAAATCAGAATTGCTGAGAGTGTTTTCATGGTGGCTTTCATAGAGTCTAGTTTTTATTAACGGGCGCAAATCTATAAACTTTTTATTATACTGCAAAGATTTTGCAGAAAATATTACAATTAGATGAAGGTAATCCGTAAAAACTTCCCTATATTTGCAGTGAAGAAAAATCAGAATATTTTAAAAGGTATTTCGAATAAGTATAGATTCTAATTAAATAATATAGTAAACCTAATTTATTTGGTAACCATGAAATCACTTAATGAAATTATTGCACAATTCCCGGAGGTTGGAGAGGTGAAAGAAATAATTCCTTTGACAGCCGGTTTGATTAATCAGACTTATAAAGTTCAGACTGCAGATCCGCAGGCTTGCGACTATATATTGCAGTGTGTCAATCATCAGGTATTTAAGGATGTAGCACTTCTTCAGCATAATATTGAGTGTGTGACCCGTCATATTCGTGAGAAACTGGAAAAGGCTCATGAAACGGATATAGATCGCAAGGTACTTCGTTTTGTACCGACTGCCGAAGGAAAGACATATTATTTTGATGGAGAACGTTACTGGCGTGTGTGCGTGTTCATTCCTGAGTCGCAGACACTGGAAGCAGTAACTCCTGAATCTTCTTATCTGGTGGGTGTGAAGTTTGGTGAGTTTGAAGCTATGCTGGCCGACCTTCCCGAGAAACTGGGTGAAACCATCCCTGATTTTCATAACATGGAATTCCGCATGCAGCAGTTGCGTGAAGCTGTGGCACAGAATGCGGCAGGACGCATGGAGAAAGTGCAGTCGCTTGTAGATGAAATTGAAAAAGATGCGGAAGAAATGTGTGCGGCTGAACGTTTGTATCGGGAAGGGAAACTGCCGAAACGTATCTGCCATTGTGATACGAAGGTATCTAACATGTTGTTTGATAAAGACGGAAAGGTGCTGTGTGTAATCGATTTGGATACAACCATGCCAAGTTTCGTATTCTCTGATTTTGGTGATTTCCTTCGTTCCGCCGGAAATACGGCTCCTGAAGATGAACCTGATTTGAACAAGATTCATTTCAACATGGATATTTTCCGTGCCTTTGCCAAAGGATACATTGAATCGGCTAAGAGCTTCCTTACTCCGCTGGAAATAGAGATGTTGCCATACGCTGTGATGTTATTCCCATACATGCAGGCCGTGCGCTTCCTGGCCGACTATATTAACGGGGATACATATTATCAGATAAAATACGCTGAACACAACTATGTGCGTACGCTGGCACAGTATAAGCTGTATCAGGAAGCACGTCGTGCAGTTCCTGAAATGAAGGAGTATATTTCTTCGCTGCTGTAAATCAGTGATTTGAAATTCTATAAAAGCGCCTTGATATTCTCTTTCTCAGAATGTCAAGGCGTTTCTTTTCAAACGCCTTTGCGTTTGAAGTAAAATGTACTTGCGTTTAAAAGAAAACGTCCTTGCGTTCGTAACGAAACGCAAGGACGTTTTTTTTGATTCATTTCAGTCAATATTTCCTATGGTAAATTTCTCAGGGTGTTTCCCTTTGAAATCCTTGAAATATAACTTGATTTCCTTCATGTCTTTTTCAATGTCACCCGTGGGCAAGAGGTATTTTCCTGCTGTAATGCACTTCTTTTCATAATCTATTCCAATCAGTACAATCGGAATTTTAGCCCCCAAGGCAATGTAATAGAATCCCTTTTTCCAGTCGGGATTAGCCGAACGTGTTCCTTCCGGTGTAATGGCCAGATGGAATGTGTCACTTTTTTCAATGCGTTGCACCAGTTGGTCTACCATAGAAGTACGCTTGTCACGATGTACGGGGATACCTCCCATTTTCCGGAATATGATTCCCAATGGGAAGAAGAACCATTCCTTTTTCATCAGAAAACCCGATTCACGCCCTATGGCCGTGATAAACAATTTTCCGATGAACAAGTCCCAGTTGGTGGTATGCGGAGCTGCACAGATGATGCACTTCTTAAAATCGGGTACATTTACTTCTGCTTTCCAGCCCAGCAGTTTGTGGTAGATAAACCGGCAGATAGCTTGTTTCATGTGCTGTTATTTCGACAGTTCTTCCAGTTTCTTGAATACGTTGTCTACTTCAGCATTGAAGTCAGCTCTCAGTTTCTTGTAGAACAATTTCACGCTGCCCGGTTCTGTGTGGCTGATGCGGCTGATGATATCATTACGCAGGTTAATAATCTGCAGGAATACCTCGCTGTAAGCTTCCCGTTTTTCTGCATTTGCGTTTGCCGATTCTACCAGGCAGAGTCCTGCTGCCAGTTCTGTAATATAATTGACTGTTTTTTTCAATGATCTTCTACTAGCCATAATTCTAAAGTTTTTAGTTAATAAAAAATGATTATGGTGTAAAGATACGATTTCTTTTGGAATATCCATGAAACAGTACCCGATTCTTGTGGATAAAAAACATTCCGTACTATTCCGGCGACCTGTGTTGAGTGAAGAAACAGTTACCGGAATGTACGAAATGAAATTAGTAAAAGAGAGATTGTATGAATGTGATTCTGTATTTATTTTTTCAAAAGTAAACGTCTATCCATTTTTATCCAAATCCGAATGTGGATTGCTGTGCTTAAGTAGTTGTTAGATAAAACTATTCATACTAAAATGGGGATTATGCGGGCGAAAAAATATGATATTTTTAGTTGAAAAATTGCTACCTTTGTAATAGTGGAGTAAAAACGTTATGAGACGAATACTAATTTATACAGGTGCAGGCTTGCTGCTGTTATTACTGTTACTGGCTGGTGGGTTATGGATTTTTCGTAATCATATTTTAAACCGGATGGCAGAAAGGCGGATAGCCAAACTGGAGCAGCGCTACGGATTGGAAGTGAATTATGATGATTTACGCTTTGAAGGGACCGGACGTCTTTTCTTGAACGGGCTGTCAGTTGTTCCCGAGAAAAGGGATACATTACTGACGCTTCGGTCTGCCACGTTTAACTTGGGATTCTGGCAATTGCTGAAAGGAAATGTGGAGGTGATGGACGTGGCGTTGGACGGATTGACCGTGGATTTTGTCAAAGAGAACCATCAGGCCAATTATGATTTCTTGTTCCGAAGCAGATCGGAGGGAGAAAAAGAAACGGAACGGGCCTCCGAAAAGGTGGGGTATGACAAGCGTGTGCAGACTTTGTTGAGTGGAATGTTCCGTTTATTGCCTTCTGAAGGACGTCTCACTCGCCTGCATGTACGCGAACGGAAGGACAGCGATTCCGTCAGTTTGTATGTACCGGAGTTCTGTATTGAGAATCACCAGTTTCGCAGCCAACTTACTTTTGTAGAAGAAGGACACACGCAGCATTGGGAAACGGAAGGAGAAATCAATGCCAGTGAGCGCCGTGTGTCGGTCAGCATTCAGGCACCTGAACTGACTGTGCCTTACATTCGTCGCCGTTTGGGAGCAGAAGTGGCCTTCGACAGGTTGTGGTTAAGTTTCACGCAGCAGAAAGAAGACGAAAAAGTAATCTTACTTGGTCAGACAGAAGTAGACGGATTGAAAGTATTCCATCGTCGCTTGTCGCCGGAACGTATTAATTTGGATCGTGGTAAACTCGATTTTCAATTGAATGTGGAGTCGCATGCCCTGGAACTGGACAGTTGCAGTACGATACGTTTCAATGACTTACAGTTTCATCCTTACCTGCGGGTAGAATCGCCCAGCCACCTCATGGCTTCCATACATCAACCCCTGTTTCCGGCTAAGGAGCTTTTCAACTCCCTTCCGCATGGACTTTTTGAGAACTTGGAAGGAATTCGGGTGGAAGGAGAGCTGGCGTACGATTTCGAACTGGATGCCGATTTGGCCTGTCCTGACAGCCTGAAGTTTTATTCCGACCTGCGTCCGCAACATTTCCGGATACTGGGTTACGGAACAACCGATCTCAGCAAGATGTCGGAAGAGTTTGAGTATACGGCCTATGAGGATGAGACGCCCGTACGCACTTTTCCGGTGGGGCCGTCGTGGAATCATTTCCTTCCTCTCGATAGTGTGCCGCAGCTGATGCGCATGGCCGTATTGCAGAGTGAGGATGGAGGGTTCTTTTACCATCAGGGATTTCTTCCCGATGCTATTCGTGAAGCGATGGTTTACGACTTGAAAACACGTCGCTTTGCGCGCGGAGGAAGTACAATTTCCATGCAGCTGGTCAAGAACGTGTTTCTGAATCGTCGGAAAAATATCGCACGGAAACTGGAAGAAGCATTGATTGTCTGGCTGATAGAACAGAACCGGCTTACCTCGAAGGAACGTATGTTTGAGGTGTATCTCAATATCGCCGAATGGGGACCGGGAGTGTATGGGCTGTTAGAGGCATCAGAGTTTTATTTTGGCAAGCGTCCGTCGCAACTGACGCTGGAAGAATGCATTTACTTGGCTTCTATTATCCCAAAGCCGAAACATTATCGCAGTTCGTTCGAAGCTAATGGACGGTTGAAAGAAAATCAGGAAGGACACTTCCGGCTGGTAGCCCGCAGGATGGCGGCCAAGGGAGTGATTTCGGAAACGGCTGCAGAAGGAATCGACTTGTCGCGCGTGGTGTTGACCGGAGAAGCCGGAAAATGTTTCGCTGATAGTCTCAGCCTCTCCATGCCACAGCCTGCTTCCTGAGTTATTCTCCGAGGATGGTAGCCACGATGCGCCGTCCTCCTCCGTGGTTGCGGAATTCACAGAGGTAGATTCCCTGCCATGTGCCTAAGTTCAGTCGTCCGTCGGTGATGGGGATAGACAGGCTGGCGCCCACCAGTGAGGATTTGGCATGGGCGGGCATGTCGTCCCAGCCTTCCAAAGTATGGTCGTACCAGGATTCGCGTTCGCGCACCAGGTTGTTGAATATCTTTTCCATATCGCTGCGTACGTCAGGGTCACAGTTTTCGTTGACTGACAGTCCGGCGCTGGTATGCTGGATAAAAAGATTGAGCAGTCCGGTCTTGGGTAAGGCAGGCAGGTGACTGAGCACTTCGTCGGTCACGAGGTGAAAGCCGCGCGCGCGTGCCCGGAGTGTGAAAGTAGTTTGTTGTATCATAATAATAAACGGTATGAAAGATTACAGATTTTATCCGTTCAAAGATAACACAAATCTTTCAGAAGGAGGGGGTATAGCGTGAAAAACCTCCTTTTACCATTCATTCAGCCATTCGTCCAGTGTTTTTCCATCCGTGAAGAGCTCAGGCTCCAGTGTTTGGATGCGTTTCTTCATCCGTGATTTCTGCTGGTAGACTGAAGTAGGAGAGATGGCCGAAAGTACGGCAATCTGCGATACCGTAAAATGAAGTTTGATAAGGATACAATATTGAATATCCATTTCCGTCAGATTCGGGAAACGGGTGGTGAGACGTGAAGTGAAGTTATTGTACACGTCGTCTACCAAAGCAGCCAGACAACTTTTGTCTGCTTCTTTAATGAAGCGCGGGCTGTGGCGCAATTCGTTGATGAGCGGCTGTTCAGAGATGAGTCGTTCGGCCAGTCTGTGTTCTCTTTCCCTCAATTGTTCCATTTCATTGGTCAGCGTCTGAATGTGCTGGATATGGCTTTTGTGATTCATTTTTGGCTGGATCGCATTTCGTTTTTCGTATGTCTTTTTCAAACGATTCATCTTTTCTCTGGAGTTTATTTTTTCACGCTATAATTATACTTTTGGCAAAGTTAGCGCATTCTTATTTACTTTAAAATAAATCCATATATACAGCCTTTGTTTTGTAAATTGCTGAAAAAGTGTGTTTTATGTTGTTTTCTTTTTGTATGTATATATACAGAGGGCCTTTTTTAGAATCTGTGAAGCCATAAATCCAGCGTTTCTCCTTCGGTAAAGCTGTCCGTTTTTTGTTGCAGGATGCGTTTCTTCATCCTTGATTTTTGCTGCGATACGGAGGTGGGGGATACCGCCATGAATACAGCTATTTGCGACACACTGAAGCCTAATTTGATTAGGCAGCAAAGTTGCTGGTCCAGCTCAGTCAGGTTGGGGAAAGCTTCCGTAAGCCGTTCGGTGAAATGCGGATAGATTTTGTTGACCAAGGTGGCAATCCGGACAAAATCCTCGGGTTGCAGAAAGCGTGGTTTGGTGCGTAGTTCAGCCACTAACGGGTGGGTAGAAATCAGTTGTCCGGTCAGTGCTTCTTCTCTCTCTTTGAGTCGCAGCATTTCGGTGGTGAGTTCCTGAAGGTGCGGCGTTTTAAGCGGAGCACTCTTCAATTGTTTCCAGTGCGCTTCAATTTGGTGTTGCAAATCTTGGTTGGCAATACTCAATTGCCGGTTCTGTTCTTCCAGTTGCCGGATGAGCGACAATTGTGCTTCCTGTTCACTGGCTTTCTGGGTAGAGAGTTGCATTTGCAGTTCCTGGATACTTTCATTGTTTTGTGCCATCAATACTTCGTTGTCCTTTAACTGCTTACTATATTTTTGCAGTTCGCTGGAAAGGCGGTGAATGGTGCGTTCCTTCTTC
This sequence comes from Phocaeicola plebeius DSM 17135, assembly GCF_000187895.1. Classification (GTDB taxonomy): domain Bacteria; phylum Bacteroidota; class Bacteroidia; order Bacteroidales; family Bacteroidaceae; genus Phocaeicola; species Phocaeicola plebeius. Next base: position 750,110 of record NZ_DS990130.1, read on the forward strand.
TTCAGGTTCTGCTGGTAGAGGACGATAAGTGCCAGAATCACTCCTAACAGCAAGGATACAACTACTGCAATGCGGAGTTCCATTTGCTGGCGGTTGATGATGAGTTCGTAGTTCCGTTGTTGCAGCTGGGCTCTGGTTTCTTGCTGCCGCAATGCTGTGTTGTGCTTATCTTTGAGGTCTTCTGTGATGGAGTCACAATATCGCCTGAATATCTTGTCCGTTATATGGAAGGCCCATCCTTTCATTTAATGCGGACTGCATCTGATAATATAAGGATTTGAATGACAACATGATTTGGTCTTTTTTCAGCTTTTGCTCTTTGTCCATGCTTTGGGCGGCTTTATCCAAATAATAGAACGCCGAATCATTCTTTCCTAAGTTTATATAAATCTCTGCAAGGCTTAACTGGACAGCATACGGCAGGAAATCGGGATTGAGACGGATAAGCCTTTGGAACTGGGCGATGGCTTCCCTGTATCTGTGTGCTCCTACCAGCATGCAGCCATGGTTTCGCAGAATATGATGGGCGAACAAGGTATCACCGGCCTCTAATGCCAGTTGAAACCCTTTCTCCGGACAATCAATGTTCGATGTATCTCCTCCTAACTGCGATACGAGGGCCAGTGAATACACCATCTGGTAATGCTCCTTCACCGGTAGTTTGTGAGCAATGCGAAGCATGTCTTCAATCATCGCTTTACACTCTAAAAAACGGCTTTGCTTGTATAGCACTTCCAGTTTCTTGCGCTGCAGCACTAACATGTTGGTGGTGTCTTTTCGGGAGATGGCCAGAGCAATGCCTTTGTCGAACACCGTGATGGCCTCATCGTTTGCTTCTTTCCACCTCAGGTACATGCCTTCGAGCAGGTAAGTATCCAGCAATCGTGCGGTATCTGTTGGCTGTTGGCGGTAGTAGGCAATAGCCTGATAGAGCAGGGAATCTTCTAACAAAGACATTTCCAGCTGGTAGTGGGCCATCGCCTTGTTCCATATCAGTTTCATCCGTTCCGCTTCCGGAAGAGACGTTTCATCCTTGATATTAAACAGAAGTTGTAAGGCAGAATCTGGTTGGTGATGATGCAGCAAAGAGTCCGTTTGTTGTAGCAGAGCACTTGCGTGGGGTTGCCTTGTGCAAGTAGCAAACAGCAGCAAGATGCCTGCTATATAGAGAATGGGTTTTATTTTGTGTTTCATGTGGCTGTTGATAAGGTGATATCACTTTTTCGTCATACAAATATAGCGATTTCTTGTTACATACGGTTCTTTTGGCTTTCACCAGCTCCGGTACCCTTGTACTTGCTCTTGGTAGCATTGAACTTGTAGCGCATGGTCAGTGAGATTCTTCTGAAATTGGTGATATAATCTGTCATGGTTTTGATGCCGCTATAAATAGTGCAATCCACATCATCTTTTTCCAACAAATTGGTGACTTGAAGTTGGAAACTCAATCTTTCTTTGAAGAAACTCTTGTAAAGTCCCATTGACACATCTAGAGAGTTGATACCCATGTACATGTTCTGTGAATGTCCTTTGGTGTAATAAGTGCCATCTACATCAAACAGGAATCCTGCCGGAAGAGTGATACTGTTACGCCATACAATGATTGTCCTTGGCTTATTCAGTGTGAGTTTGCCGTCCGGTCCTTGTGTATGAAACCACTGCTTAAAGACTTGTGCGGTGAGTTGCGGACTCCACCAGCCGATGGTAGGTGATAAGGTGATAGCTGATATGATATTGTTGTAGGGCTCCGTATTGACAGTTTTTAGCAAGGATATGGTAGGGTCAGCTTCCGAATAAGGTTCGCAAACCTGAATAATATCGTCTTTCGTACGGTTATAGGTAAAGCTGAAATTCACCCATTTATAGGATGCGGAAAATATAAGGTCTTGATTGATGATAGGTTTGAGAAATGGATTTCCCGTCTGGTAAGTATATCTGTTGCCGTAATATATGTTTCCTCTCAGCATATCGTACGAAGGACGCGTGATGCCACCGCTATAGCTCAGCTGAATTTGTGTCTTTCCTATAGGAAAGTTTATGTTGACAGAAGGAAATACATTGTTGAACGTGCGGCTTTGTTCGTCGATGTGTTTTCCTTGCTCATAGTAGTCGAACTTCACGTTTTCGTATCTCACTCCAGCCTGCACATCTACCTTGCCGAACGAGTGTGAGTAGTCCATGAAAGCCGCAGTGGAACCTTCTTTTATTTTACTGTCATCATTGTCGAGGATGCCCTCTTGGTTGTGATAGAGGTTTGTTCTGCTGGTATGCGAATACTCACCGCCGAATGACAGATTCCCCTTCCATAAAGGATACGACACGATCAGTTTTGTGGCATACAATGTTCCGTTATTTTTATTGAAGGTATTGACATCGTTCTCCGTTTCTCCATTGGTGATTTCCCTTGTATGCTGGCTTTCTTCTTTTACGTTCCACAAACCGTCGGCATTGAAATCAATGTTCCAATCGCCTATCTGTCCGTTGTAGTAATAGTTCAGGCTGTGTCTTGTAGAAGGGTCTTCACCAATCATTGTACTTGCATTGTTTTCGTACAGTTCTTGGTCAGCGTAGATATTGGCTGTGTAACGCCAGTCGCCTGTAGAGTTGAAGTATTTGTCCATGTCGTAGCGTACACCCATGGAGTGTTTCTCATTGAACTGGTAGTTTAGTGAAAGAACACCTTGGACATTACTATTGGAGTTCTTTCCGTAAGAAGCATCCATTTTCTGTTCCCACAGTTTGTCGAGATAAGTCTTCATGCCAATCTGCTGGTTATTCCCGTTGCGGAATCTGCCTCCGAACAATGTTCCCGACAGGTCGAAACCTCCTTTCCGGTAATTGAAATTAAACTGGTCGAAAGTAGTCCACCCGTACGTTCTTCGGTGGCGGGTTACGAAACGGTTATTAAATCCGAATCCTTCACCTGCTGCTTTCTTTGTAATGATGCGAATGACGGCTTTCACGGACGCATCGTATCTTGCTCCGGGATTCTTCACAACCTCCACGCGCTTGATTTGTTCGGATGATAACTGGTCAATTTCAGAATTGTCGCGTACCTTGCGTCCGTTGATGTAAATCTCGGCAGTGCCCGAGCCAAATACGTTTACTTCTTCATCTTCCGCAGAAACGCCCGGAATCTTGTTCAATAAATCTTCACCTGTTCCAGCCTTTTCGAGTACGCTACCCGTAATGGTGGTAATCATGGCATCGCCTTTGAGTTGCATCTTGGGCAAATCAGCCTTAACCACTACTTCCCCCAACTGTTGTGTGTCTGATGTCAGCTGTATTACTCCTAAGTTGGCAGGTTGGACGGGTTTGTATACAGTGTTATATCCGATGGAAGAAATACGTACAAGCTGATTCGGTGTGGTGGTATTCAGGCTGAATGTACCGTCTTCAGCTGTGACGGTTCCCGTGACGAAGGTCGAGTCGGGGAGTGTCAGAAGGACCACGTTGGCGTAGGGGAGAGGTTGTTTGTTTTCATCAATTAATTTTCCACTGACGGTCTGTGCGGCTATTTCACCGGCAGATGTAAGGCTGCATAATAGCAGGAGCGCTTTTCCAATTTTGTGCATACGATAATTTGTTTTTCTTATTATTTGCAAAGTGTGTTTGTCTACTTTTTTGATAGTAGTTTCTGTATTGCAAATATAGAAAGAAGAATTGCATGTATGCGAAAAACGGTCTCTACAGGTCTATTCCTGATAAAATCCATATGCAGCTGATTTATTGCTTTTTAAAAATAGAATTGGAATAGTGTATCTCTACAATTTGTATTTTTTATGTTTTAAGAGCTGATAAATTCTTGAAGAAAGACTTTTTCGATAGCCTGTTTTTCTATACATGCAGTTTTCCAGTAACAAATAAAGGACAACTTCTTGCGAGGTTGTCCTTTAAAATGTAATTAGAGTGTGATTTTTATAATGATTGTACAAGTTTACATGGTTATACCGGTTTCACGGTCTACATTATTCGTGGTCTTTCCCTTTGCATTCTCATCAATCAGTTCTTCGCTTATTGAGGAGCCTGCCAGAAGTATCGGTCATCGTTGACGGAATAGTTTCTCGGGTTCCGTTCCTCGCTGTCGCAGCCAGTAGGTTGCAGGAAGATGTAGTTGATGAGTTTCTCCCGATCGCTTTCTGTGTTGAATCCATAGCGTGTCCAGCTTTCCAGATAGAACAGATTTTTGGCCATGTACTCGTACAGATAGTCTTCCGTCGTGGTCTTCTTTTCATTATTCCAGTTGGCTTCTTCGTTCACCCGGACTGACTGGCCGTTTCTGAGGCGTGCACGCACTTCCTGTACGCTCAGCAGATTGCCCTGTTCGTCTGTCACCCAAGCATTGTTCGTGGGGTCTATCCAGAGCCATTTGCCGAGAGTGGACGAATAGACGGCGTTGATGACGTGGCAGTCGTTGATATACGTCTTCGGCATACAGGTAATGACGCGCGACGGAATGCCCATCGACAGGTAGCACTCGTTCAGTACCGTAGCCAACCCGCGGCAGTTCAAACCACGGCTGCCGTCTTTGCAGGCTTCAGCAAAATTGATAGAGTTATTTCCACCCTTCGGATTGCCGTTCTGCCCGTCGTGGCGTATCTTGTCGTGAATATAAGTCAGGATACGTTTGATAGTAGCCAATTCGTCGCCCGCCACGGCTACGCTATCTAGTCGGAAATAGTCACGGACACGCTTCAGGTCGGGTTCGTCGGCCTGCGCATAGACAATCCGGGGCAGGCTGTCGACTGACTGTGTGCGGGTGTATTCCGGCGCATTCTGCAGGATATAAAGGTAATCGCTAGTCTCTTTCAGCCGCTTCAGGACAGGTTGCAGTTCAGCTGCATCCAGAATGCCTTTCAAATCTTCGTCGTTAGTTATCTTTTTGTAGCTTATTTCCATCTTTCTGCTATCCAACGCTTTGAGTAAGCTGTTGACAGCTTCTTGTTTTTTCCCTTGTTTTGCCTGGACGCTGGCCATGTTATAGTAGCTGGAATATTTGAAGTAAGCATAGCCTTCGGCCAGCTGTGTCGCGTGTGCGTCGTATAAGTCGATAATCTTCTGGCAGAGGGCTTCGGCAGCCGGATAGTCCTTTCCGGTATATGCGTCAAAGAGCAGTGTGTTCAGCGAGTCGGTGGAAGCCAGAAACTTCCGTTCGGCATCGGTTTGTGCCGACAGGCTTATAAAGCAGACTAAATTCAAAAGTAAAATCAGTAGGTATCCTTTCAGTCTTTTCATTGTGTATTCTGTTTAAAAATTGGTTTTCAAGAGGGCGTTCAGGTTATAAAACATTATATGCTTCAGTCGTACCTTTTATGACATTCATTCCTGGAACTGATATAAAACTTACATACGGTTCTTCTGGCTGTCGCCTGCTCCTGTTCCCTTGTACTTGCTCTTGGTAGCATTGAACTTATAGCGTAAAGTGATGCCAATATTTCTGCGGGCTTCCATCTTTCCTGTCATCAGACGGTTACCACTATAAACGGTTGATTTTGCCTGATATGAGTTGAAAAGATCATAGGCTTTCAGCTGAACCGAAAGACGGTCTTTAAGGAAACTCTTGTAAAGACTGATGTTGGTAAACCAGCACCATTCTTCAACCTTTGTATTTTCGTTGTCACCCGGAGTGTCAAAACCTAAATCTACATCGAGACTGATACCAAGAGGCAACTTGAAATTGTTGTTCCAGGCAAAGTTCAATATCGGATTATTGAAGTTTTGTGTTCCATTGGATGTTTCCACCTTATACCATTGCTGGAGCAAAAGGAAATTGAACTGGGGAGACCATAATCCGATTGTTGGAGACAATGTCAGAGTGGTATATAACTTGTCACTGTTATACATGTTGTAGAAGGAATATAACGAAACGGTCGGATCATCTTCCGAATATGCCCTGCTCAGCTGTGTAATGGCATCTTCTCCGTGTATGTATCGTGAATTGAGATATATCCACTTGTATGATACATTCAACGTAAGACGATTTATCAGTGACGGTCTCAGAAGCGGGTTACCTCCTTCATAGGTATATCGGTTGCCGTACATGATGTCACTTCTCAGCATCCAGTATGAAGGACGGTAGATACTGCCGGTGTAGGTCAATTGTGTCTGTACTTTACCAATCGGAAGATTCAAGGATACGGATGGGAATACGTTGTCGTATGTCCTGCTCTGCTCGTCCATATACTTGCCATCCTCGTAATACTCGGAAGACAGATGCTCATACCGTACTCCGATCTGTGCCTGTAGCTTGCCGAAGTTGCGGGCATATTCCAGAAATGCCGAAGTGGAGTTTTCCTTGATATTACTGTTATTGTCATCCAGGATTCCTTCCACATTCATGTATGAATTATTCCGGTTCGTATAGGTGTATTCCCCGCCAAAAGAGAGGTTTCCTCCCCATAGTGGATGACCAAAAATCAGTTTGGTAGCATAAAGGGTATTGTCTGTCAGATTTTTGGTGGTGACAGTCTGTTTCTCTAAGGAACCTCCCGCTGGGGTGAACTGCTCCAGTATTTCCTGGGGATTCTTCGTATCCGACCAGAATCCGTCCGCATTGAAGTCGATATTCCAGTCTCCTATACGCCCGTTATAATAAGCATTGAGGGTATGTCTGGTTTCCTGCGTATTTCTCCAACCCGAAGTGTGACTCTCCTCATAAAGAGCATCATTCTGATACACCAAGGTATTCATCGGATCTACTGTTTCATAACGTTCAGGGGTCCGGTCATAATCATAGCGTGCACCCAGAGAGTGATTCTCGTTAAACTGATAGTTCAGCGACAGCATGGTCGAAATATCTTTCATGTCATATTGTGTGCAGAGATATGAATCCTGTATCCAGGTTTTATCCAACAGCGTTTTCTGTGTGATGGTCTTGCGGTCTTCTGTGTATCCTTTCTTGCCATACAGCATACCCGAAAGGTCGAAGCCTCCTTTTCGGTAATTGAAGTTGTACTGGTCGAGCACATTCCATCCGTAGCCGTAACCTGTATAAAAACGGTTGTTGAAACCGAATCCTTCACCTTGCGGCTTTTTGGTCTGAATACGGATAACCGCATTAACCGTCGCATCATAGCGCGAGCCGGGATTGTTCACCACTTCCACACTCTTGATGTTGTCGGAAGCAAGCTGGTCGAGTTCGGATTTATCTCTTACTTTACGGCCGTTGATATATATTTCAGGAGTTCCGGCACCAAATACTTTAATATCCCCTTCATTAGCCGAAACGCCGGGTATCTTATTTAACAGGTCATTTCCTGTTCCTGCGTTTTCAAGGATACTACCTGCTACGGTAGTCACCATGGCATCCCCTTTTACACGTGTCTTCGGCAAATCGGCTTTTATTACTACTTCCCCTAACTGTTGTGTGTCTGATGTCAGCTGTATTACCCCTAAGTTGGCAGTCTGGACGGGTTTGTATACGGTGTTATATCCGATGGAAGAAATACGTACAAGCTGATTCGGTGTGGTGGTATTCAGGCTGAATGTACCGTCTTCAGCTGTGACGGTTCCCGTGACGAAGGTCGAGTCGGGGAGTGTCAGAAGGACCACGTTGGCGTAGGGGAGAGGTTGTTTGTTTTCATCGATTAATTTTCCACTGACGGTCTGTGCGGCTATTTCACCGGCAGATGTAAGGCTGCATAATAGCAGGAGCGCTTTTCCAATTTTGTGCATACGATAACTTGTTTTCTTTATTATTTTGCAAAGTTTGTTTGTCTACTATTTTGTGGAGTAGTTTCTGGATTGCAAATATAGAAAGAAAAAATTCATGTCTGCGACAAATGGTCTCTACAGACTTATTTCCGATAATATATGTATATGTATGATAGCCAGTTGATTAAGAATAATAGTTGGGGTGTCGTATCTATACAAATATATTTTTTGCTTGTTCGCAGACAATTTATATGCACTTTCAATCATCGTTGTTATGAAGTGTATGTCGTTTCGTTTTTCTGCCAAGCGCTTTAATTTTGAAAAACACTAGGCGTATGATTTCAAGATGTTTCTTTTGTTTTTATGTTTTCCTTCGGCGAAACGTATGTTTCCGCCGTGCGAACCGTACGTTTTGCGTTGCGGAGCCGTAGGTTTTTCGTAGCGGAAACGTAAAAAGTTCCTTTTTGTCCGTGTAAAAATTCCGTTCCGTCTGCCGGACTTTGTGCGCAGTTTCAGGCTTTGCAGCTATTTTTTTCAGTCTTTCGTGAAACTTTCCCTGCATCCATTCGCGCACACGTACGCGTACGCACGAGTTATATAATGTAGGTCATTTCACATCCGTTTTCGCATGATGATAAAAAATATGCTTTATAGCATAAAGTAAATCAGTGAGTTAGATAAACCCCTGAAAAAATATTTCAAAAAAGTGTGCCATAAGAGTTGCAGAAAAGGAAAAAGTCTGTACCTTTGCAACCGCTTTCGAGAGGGAGAGCCGCTGAAGATGACAGACTGAGTAAAGCTGAGGCTACGGAAGAGAGTGCCGATGCTGCACCGAGTATCTTACCTTGCAGATGAGCAAGGGAGCGAGAAAGGGTAAGCCGCACGCCTTCTTGAAACCTTCTGAAAAATTTTTTCAAAAAAACTTTCGAAAAAATTTGGAGGTTACGAAAAAACGCCTTACCTTTGCAAACGCTTTCCCGCTGAAACGGGAGCTTGAGAAAAGATAGTTCTTTGAAAGACTTTAGATAAACAGACTAGGATGTAGTACAAGAAGTAGTCCTTTATATAATGTATATATGGGATGAACGGAAGACAACCGTCAATAACCCTTGGAAACAAGGAAAATGAAAAAAATCGGTTTCCTGAACAGAGATAAAACATACCCGAAAGGGTAGTAAAAATATTTTACAATGAAGAGTTTGATCCTGGCTCAGGATGAACGCTAGCTACAGGCTTAACACATGCAAGTCGAGGGGCAGCGGGATTGAAGCTTGCTTCAATTGCCGGCGACCGGCGCACGGGTGAGTAACGCGTATCCAACCTTCCGTACACTCAGGGATAGCCTTTCGAAAGAAAGATTAATACCTGATGGTATGATGAGATTGCATGATAGCATCATTAAAGATTTATCGGTGTACGATGGGGATGCGTTCCATTAGGTAGTAGGCGGGGTAACGGCCCACCTAGCCTACGATGGATAGGGGTTCTGAGAGGAAGGTCCCCCACATTGGAACTGAGACACGGTCCAAACTCCTACGGGAGGCAGCAGTGAGGAATATTGGTCAATGGACGAGAGTCTGAACCAGCCAAGTAGCGTGAAGGATGAAGGTCCTACGGATTGTAAACTTCTTTTATAAGGGAATAAAACCTCCCACGTGTGGGAGCTTGTATGTACCTTATGAATAAGCATCGGCTAACTCCGTGCCAGCAGCCGCGGTAATACGGAGGATGCGAGCGTTATCCGGATTTATTGGGTTTAAAGGGAGCGCAGACGGGTCGTTAAGTCAGCTGTGAAAGTTTGGGGCTCAACCTTAAAATTGCAGTTGATACTGGCGTCCTTGAGTGCGGTTGAGGTGTGCGGAATTCGTGGTGTAGCGGTGAAATGCTTAGATATCACGAAGAACTCCGATTGCGAAGGCAGCACACTAAGCCGTAACTGACGTTCATGCTCGAAAGTGTGGGTATCAAACAGGATTAGATACCCTGGTAGTCCACACGGTAAACGATGGATACTCGCTGTTGGCGATATACAGTCAGCGGCTTAGCGAAAGCGTTAAGTATCCCACCTGGGGAGTACGCCGGCAACGGTGAAACTCAAAGGAATTGACGGGGGCCCGCACAAGCGGAGGAACATGTGGTTTAATTCGATGATACGCGAGGAACCTTACCCGGGCTTAAATTGCAAAGGAATGATCTGGAAACAGGTCAGTCTTCGGACCTTTGTGAAGGTGCTGCATGGTTGTCGTCAGCTCGTGCCGTGAGGTGTCGGCTTAAGTGCCATAACGAGCGCAACCCTCGCCGCCAGTTACTAACAGGTAATGCTGAGGACTCTGGCGGGACTGCCATCGTAGATGTGAGGAAGGTGGGGATGACGTCAATCAGCACGGCCCTTACGTCCGGGGCTACACACGTGTTACAATGGGCGGTACAGAGCAGCTACTGCGACAGATGCATCCGAAGCCGCTTCTCAGTTCGGACTGGAGTTCTGCAACCCGACT